>CAVYWQ010000001.1:0-1538688 GCA_963772275.1 uncultured Verrucomicrobiae bacterium
GGTGGGTGGAACGCGCTCTCCGAGCGCGTTTCTTCGTTAGGGCGCGATCGCAGATCGCACCACTGATTTTATTTCACGTTCTCAGCTTTTCCGCGTTTTATCTGATCGGTCGTTCCTTGTCATCGCGCTCGGAGAGCGCGATCCACCCATTTTTCAATGACGCATCGCCGCCGAGTCAGCCTCGAACTGCAAATCCGTCTGCTGGCGGATTGGAATCCTAGTTTCCAAATCGCCGTTCTCCGTCGAAAAATTAGTCGTTTTGGCGCGTTTTTACAGTAGTTCCCGTCAATTCTAGTTTTTCAGTTTTGTCTCTAAGCACGGAAACAATTCTGCTTGACCAGCATGAACAAAATCGATCTCATCGATTTCGTGTAGTCCTCCCGAATGAAGGTCAATCCTTTTCCCCTTTCTACGATCGTAACTCTGGCGCTGGCCAGCCTGAGTTTATCGCAGGCGGGTGCTCAAACAACGTCGCGGGTCGGCGGCGGGACACGCGCCCAATCCGATCGAGTCGCTCAGCTCACGACTGTCAATTTCAACGATCCATTTCATCTCGCGAAATTCGGACTCGACATGCCTGGATCGGCGACGCGCAATTTTGCGCTGGCAGATTCACGCGCGAGTCGCGATTCATCGACGGCTCCGCTGGCTGCCGGTACTTCAGGCGGGACTGACGACTTTTCCTCCTTCGTTCGGAACAGCGGATTGGCTTTCGATTTGCGGGCAAGCCCCGGGATCTTGCCGGCGCCCTTGCCGCCAATCCTGCAGCCGCCGATCAAGCTGACGGATGCGATCTCAACATGGACTGGCGGCGGAGCGCCGAGCGTCAACTGGAGTACCGGGGCGAACTGGGGCGGCACCGCGCCGTCAAGTTCGTCTACCACCGATCTAATCTTCGCCGGTACGATCAACACTGGAACGGCCGGGACGCCCTTGAATCAAAACATCGCCAATCTGTTCGTCCTAAACAGCATCACTTTTGGTTCGGGCGGCGGAACGTTTTTTCTTGGAGGCAACAACCTCCAGTTTAACGGAGCCAGCGACACCATTACACAAAGCTCATCCAGCGCGGAGAGCATCGCGAACAGCATTACCGCTTCTGGCAAGAATGGTAATAACACAGAAACTATTACGCTCACCGGCAACGGAAGCGGCGTGGTGACCATGAGCGGAGCGATTCTTTCTGGCAACGGCCAGCGCGATTATGCGCTCCTGAAAACCGGAACGAGTACGTTCGTTCTTTCCGGTGCGAATACCTACGGAGGTAGCACTACCATTAGCGGCGGCACGCTCCGACTGGATTATAGCACGAACAATAATAGCAAATTGGCGGACAGCGCGTCGCTCGCGCTGAATGGCGGCACACTCGAACTATCTGGTGGCAGTCACACCGAAACGGTGGGATCGACCACCCTTGGAGCAGGCGCTTCCTACATCACGCGCACGTCCGGCACCAGCGTTCTGAGAATGGGAACACTCGATCCCAATGCCGGCTCGACCATCAATTTTAGCGGCGACAACATCGCGCAGTCCGATCGCGATAATGAAAACGGGATTCTCGGTGCCTTCGCCACAGTGGGTGCCGTTGGTTCGGCCAATTGGGCGACGGAAACCGGGAGCGGGAACAACAATCCAATCGTTGGCCTAACGAGTTATCGCGATTTCTCGAATCTTCCCGAGGGTGGCAGCAGCGGGAATAACTATATCCTTAATGGCGGCGCGACTCTCTCAGTCGACCAAACGATCAATTCGCTCAAGATCAATACCACCGGGGCCGGGCAATCGTTGGAACTCGGCTCCAGCCATTTTACGATTGGCACTGGCGCTGTTGAGGGGGGCGGAATTTTGTTCGTGGGCTCCAACGACTACACGATCAACGGCGGCACCTTGCAAACCGACTCGACGTCCGTTCGCACGCACGATTTCATCATTCAACAATGGGGAACCGGCACTCTGACGATCAACTCCGTCATCCAGAATGGTAGCCAGACGACCGCGCTGACCAAAGCAGGTCCCGGCACGGCGATCCTGGGAGCGGCAAACACATATACAGGAGGAACGTATGTCACGGCGGGAACTCTTCTTGTAAACAACACGACGGGATCCGGAACCGGAACCGGCGCTGTGCTGGTGACTGGCAGCGGCACGGTCCTTGGCGGAAGTGGCACGGTCAGCGGAAATGTCACCGTCAACGGATTTGCCAGAATTCAGGGCGGGAACGGAACGACCGGCACATCGCTGAAAATATCCGGCTCGCTCACATTGGCTGATAACTCAATTATCCAACTCGCTCTCGGCCCGACCGGCACACACTCCACCCTGGCGCGAACCGGCACCGGCTCGTGGGTATTCGACAGTGATCAGGCGTTTAACTTTACGAATGTCCAGGCGGGCACCTATGACAATATCATCACGGGTCTGGCTTCGGATCCAGGCAGTGAAGCCATGTGGACAATCCTGAACGCGGGATACACCGGAACCTTCACTTGGGACGGTATGGGCAACATTGATCTGACACTGACTGCCGTGCCCGAGGCATCGACATGGCTCGCCGGCGCGCTCGCCGTGCTGGTGCTCGCGTGGAGCGGAGGGAAGCAAAGTAGAAATTGGAAAGTAGAAATTAGAAAACGGAGCGCCAGCCGCTGACTGCTGCGCCCTGATTGCCATTACCCGTGACTCCAAGGTGGAACGCGCTCTCCGAGCGCGTTTTGTTTAGAGCGCAGCGACCTGGAGACGCCGAACCGCGGTGGACCGATTCAGCAGAGTGCCTCGCGAAGCGCGCTTCCCATCGCGCTCGGAGAGCGCGATCCACCGACCACTGATCGCTGACTACTGCCCACCGGTCACTGATCACGGTTCTCCGACTACCGATCGCCGATAACCGTGATGAGCGCGACGGCCCCGCCACTATTTCCTCTTTAAGGGAATTCACCCTTACTTCCCGTAATTACGATTGTTCCAGTTTTTACCTTTGTTGTGATGAATAAACATTTTGCTTGACCGTGGCACCGAAAAACGATCTGATCGCCGCTACCTCAATCTAACCCCACAATGAAGGCCCATCCCCTCCCCCTCTCCTTGGGAGCCATTTTAATGGTTTTGTCCGGCCTGAGCAGCGCACATCTGAACGCTCAAACGAGATCGAGTATTAGTGCAATTCCCGCCGGTTCGGATCGTGTCGCTCAGCTTGCGCCGGTCAATTTCAACGATCCATTTCACCTCGCGAAATTCGGGCTCGACATGCCCGGAGCGGCGACGCGCAGTTTTGTGCTGGCAGATCCACGCGAGAGTCGCGATTCATCGACGGCCCCGCTGACTGCCAGCACTTCAGGCGCCGATAACTTCGCCTCCTTCGTTCGGGACGTTGGATTGGCTTTCGATGCGCGACTGAGCCCCGGGATTTTCCCAGCGCCCCTGCCGCCGATCCTAGAGCCGCCGATCAAGCAAGCGGACGCAACTTACACTTGGGATGGCGGTGGCGGGGACAATAACTGGGGCACCGCCAACAACTGGGATCCCAACGGAGCTCCGCCAACCGGATCAAGTGGGAACACGTTCATTTTTGCTGGCACAACAAGGCTGACCCCGGGCATGAATGGCAATTACTCTGTCGGCGGCATTTTGTTCGACGGCACTGCAGGCGGTTTCACAATCTCCAGTTCTGGAGGCGGAACGCAAACCCTGACTCTGTACGGCGGGGGTATTACGAACAACAGCACAAATGCTCAGGCCATCAATGTGGAAGCTATCACACTGGCTGCGTCGCAAACGTGGAATGCGGCGTCCGGTAATCTGAGCAGCAGTGCTCCAATCGCTTCCGGCGGATTCACCCTAACCATCGACGGCGCGAACAATACGACGCTGAGCGGCGTGATGAGCGGTAGCGGTGGCCTTAGCAAAACGGGAACTGGCACGTTGACACTTTCTGGTGCCAACAGTTACACGGGTGGAACGGTCCTCAGCGAAGGCACGCTAACGCTTTCAGGGTCGGGAGCAACCCTTGGAAGCACGAGCGGCAGCCTGACCGTCGATGGCGGCACGCTCGATCTGGGTGGCTCCAACCGAACCGTCGGTAACATTACCGGCGCGGGTGGAACAATTCTCAACAACACGACCGGGACAAACATCACGTTTACGATCGGTAACGGAAATGGAAGCGGAGGAAATTACCAGGGTGTGATCGCCAATCACACATCAGGAACTGGGACCGTGGCGCTGACAAAGACCGGTACGGGCACAATCACCGTGTCCGGCGCGAATACCTATACTGGCACGACCAGCGTTAATGGCGGAGTCTTGTTGCTGAACAATGCGAATGCGTTGCCTGGAGGAACCGGGACGAGCGGCGGCACAAGTAATCTGGCATTCAACGGCGGCGTTCTCGGACTTGGAGCAGGCGATTTCACCAGATCGCTCGGCACTGGCGTTAGTGGCGTACAGTGGAATGGCAATGGTGGTTTTGCCGCCTACGGCGCCGACCGCACTGTGAACCTCGGAGGAGCCTCGGCGAGTGTTACCTGGGCGAGTGGCGATTTTATCGAAAATGGTGACACCTTCATACTTGGCGCGAGCGACGCGGACCACACGTTAACTTTCCAAAATCCGATCGCCCTGGGGGGAGCGACTCGCACAATTCAGGTCGATGATGGATCGGCGACCGTGGATGCAATACTGAGCGGCGTGCTGAGCGGAAATAGCAGCAGCGCTTTGACGAAGACCGGTGCAGGCACCCTGAGTTTGACAGCGGCGAATACGTACGGCGGCGCAACGCTTGTCAGCGCGGGCGTTCTGAACATCCAGAACAATACAGCACTCGGCAGTACCAGTGGGGACACGACGGTGAGCAGCGGGGCCGCCTTGGAGTTACAGGGTGGGATTGCCGTCGGTTCTGGTGAGGCCTTGAGCCTGAACGGCACGGGCATCAGTGGTGGTGGCGCTCTTCGCAACGTGAGCGGCGACAACAGTTGGGCTGGAACAATTACTTTGGCCGACGTGACCGGAGTTCATCGAATCAACTCAGATTCCGGCACGCTCACCATCAGCGGTGGTATCACGGAAACAGGGAATAACAATAACAAGGACCTGACTTTTGGTGGCACTGGGAACGTGACAGTTACCGGCAATATCACCGCCACCAACGGAGACATGCGCCTCTTCAAGGATGGGACAGGCACCTTGACGCTTTCCGGCACAAACGGTTATAACGGCACCACGACCGTGAACGGCGGAACGTTGTTGATCAACGGCAATTCATCGGGTGCAACGGGCGCCGTCTCCGTAAACAACAGCGGCACGGTTCTCGGCGGCACCGGGACTATCGGCGGCAAGGTGACCGTCGGTTCGGGTGCAACCATTCTCGGCGGCACCGGATCCACCGGCCAGACCTTGACCATCAGCAACACCAGCAGCGGCTTTCTCACTCTGCAAACAGGATCGATCATTGAGTTGGCGCTCGGCGCTTCCGGGGCGCACTCGACTATTTCGCATAGCGGTAGTGGCACAATTTCTTTCTCATCTTCCCAAATGTTCACGTTTATCGATCTTGGCGCGGCGGCGGGCTCCTATGACAACATCATCGTCGACACCGGCTTGAGCAGCCTCAATACGAGCGGGTGGACAATCAGCAATTCCGGATGGTCTGGCACCTTCACCCTCGACGGCTCCGGTAATATTGACCTGACCCTCACGGCGGTTCCGGAAGCCAGCACGTGGGCCGGCGGCGCAATGGCGGCGCTGATCATTGGGCGAAGCCAGTGGAAAAGGGTGAGGAAATTGCGAAGGCGGATCGCGGATCGCGGAATGGCGGCAGTCTGAAATTCCGAAATCTCAGAAGCTGAACGGCTGAAAAACTAAGGTGGAACGCGCTCTCCGAGCGCGTTTTTGTTTTTTGAGACCGACTACATCGAACCGGGTAGGGCCGATTGAGCAGAGTGTCCCGCGAGGCGCGTGACACGTCGGGCGGGGCGCCCGCGCTCCCCATCGCGCTCGGAGAGCGCGATCCACCAAACCGCTTCCTGCGTTCCTGTGTTCCTGATTCAAGATCAGTCGCTCCAACGGTGCGAAAGTGACAGGTGGGAAGGGGAAATTGGGAATGCGGATTGCGGAGTGCGGAATCGCGGGCAGTTGAAACGCTGAGATGGCAGTTGGGAGATCGGAGTTCGGAGGGCGGAACGAGGTCGCGGACAAAAAGCTGAAAAGCTCAGATTCTGAAACGCGAAAAACTGAGACGCGGAAATTGGCGGGCGGCGGCGCCTGAATCAAAAGAACGGCGCCTGGCACAAGCGCCGCCAGATCGAACCAGAGAGGAGCGATTCCGAAGCGCGTCCAATGCGTTTTGCTCTGCGTCGCTCATCGGAATGAAATTGGATTGATGGTTCCATCCGGCCACCTACATTTCACAGCGTGGAGAGGATTGTGAAAAAAAGCCGGAGTTTCCGGGAAGCCGAGCGCTGGGACATTCGTCAAAATCTTTCCCTCACACCGGAGCAGCGCATCCAGATTGCGCACGCCCTTCGCAAGCGGGCCTACCCTGCCAAGGCGAAAGATGTTCGCGAATGCCATCGAGCACGATAAAGGGAGCGGGATTCTCCCAAGATATCCTGGCTTTTCTGCGCCTCCTCCGGAAGCACCGCGTTCGTTACCTCATCATAGGAGGGGAAGCGGTTATCTTTCACGGATACCCACGGATGACGGGCGATGTGGATTTCTTTTACGAGAATTCCGAGGAAAACACTGGGCGGCTCCATCAGGCGCTACTCGATTTTTGGGATGGGCAAATCCCCGGCGTGGGAGCGCCAGAGGAATTGCGAGAATCCGGACTGATCCTGCAATTTGGACGTCCGCCACATCGGATCGACCTGATGAACCGGATTGATGGCGTGACCTTTCGGCAAGCCTGGCCATCGCGCATCACGGTGCGATTCGAAACCAGGGCGGGCACCGTGCCGGCATACTATATCGCCTTGCCATTGTTGTTGAAAAACAAGCGGGCCAGCGGGCGCGCGAAAGATCTCGAAGACGCGCGCTTCCTTGGGGGAAAACGGACTTCAGCGAAACAACGAAGGCGAAAATGACAGCCGTCAGACGGTTAAGACTTTCTTCGCTCTCGTAACTGTCAATATCCACCGAACAGGAGGTTGCCGGTTCCAGGCCATCCGACCGCTTTGTTCAGAGACTTATTGCGGTTCTGGCTACGAGGACACGTGCAGCTGCTCCGTTTTAGAAAATTTTTCTTGATCGTTCCGACGCAAAACTGTTTTTGTTAAAGGCGTCTGCTCCCCCCAGAATGAACGGTCGTCGCCTTTCCCCCAGGCTTGCCGCAGTCTTTTTCAGTTTGACTGTGCTGTCCACCTCGCATGTACGCAGTCAGGAGATAAGCATTGGCAGCGAGGCGGCCGGCTTGGACAAAATCTCCAAGCTCTGGGCTGCAGATCTCGACGATCCGTTTCATCTCGCGCGGTTCGGGATCGATCTGTCCGGCTCGTCCCCGCGCCGTTTCATTCTGTCAGGTGCGGATGGAAATCACGATTCAGCGACGGCCCCCCTGACGGTCAACAGTTCAGGCAACAGCGACGGCTTTTCGTCATTCGTTAGGGACGACGGATCGGGTTTCGATTCCCGAACCGCTCCTGTGATCGCCGTTCCGCCCTTGCCGCCGATACTGCAACCGCCTGTCAAACAACCGGCGTCGACAATCACCTGGGACGGCGGAACGAGCGGAACCGGCTCGGCGCTCAACAGCGATGCGAACTGGACTGGGGATGCAGTTCCGACCACCACGGACGAAGCCCTCCTGGACAACTCGATCGTGGCCGCGTTGCCGACGCAACTAACGACCACCGGCGCGAGTCTTACTTTCGGCGATTTGATCTGGAACAGTAATGACAGTTCGACCATTACGATAAACACGGCCACCAGCACCAGTCGGTCGATTACTCTGAGCGGCGGGGGAGGCAGCAGTGCCGCGATCGCGGCCGGCGGATCTGCCGGCGACTTGCTCCTCCTGGGAACCAATGCGACGAACAGCACACTCACGTTTAGCGGGAACGCCAATACCGGAACAGGCCGGCTCAGTCTGGTTCTGGGCGCGAGCGGGAATTTCGATGTCGTTAATTCCGCCGCTACTCTGAATATCGACGTCGCGATCGATGAAACGGGCGGGATGCGTTCGATTACAAAAGCCGGAGCTGGAACGGCGATTTTTAGCGGGGCAAACAGCTATTCTGGTGGAACCATGGTCAACGCGGGTACGCTTCTGATTAACAACAGCTCGGGCTCGGGAACCGGCACCGGGTCGGTCGCGGTCAACAACTCCGGAACGGTCCTTGGCGGAACGGGCACGATCAGTGGCGCCGTCACAATTAATGGCGGAGCGAACGTCACCGCAGCTACAAACGGGACAGTCGGAGCACTGACTTTGAGCGGCGGTTTGACGCTCACCGGCGCGAGCGGAAATCTCGCCAGTTATCTCGTCGATCTGACCAGCGGGAGCGGCGATGCTCTGTTGATTACCGGCGATTTGGATTTGAGCACGACGTTCGACCAAATCGTGTTTCAAGGCACAACCGGTGCGGCCAGTTACCAGCTTGCGACCTATACGGGAACGCTGACCGGAGTTTTCGATACGGTGACGAATCTGCCGTCCGGATATGTGCTTCAGTACAACACCGGCGAAATTGATCTCGTCATGACGGCCGTGCCGGAGCCGTCGACATGGATTGGTGGGCTGCTGGCGGTGTTGTTGCTCGCGTGGAGCGGAGAAGCGAAGGAGACTTCGCAAATTCGGAATGCGGATGGCGAATTGCGGAATCGCAGCAGTCTGAAAGTCCGAAATTCTCAGACGCTGAACGGCTGAAAAACCAAGGTGGAACGCGCTCTCCGAGCGCGTTTGCTTTTTTGAGGGTTAGCGACCCTGGGATTGATGTCCGTGCCAGCGCGCTCGGAGAGCGCGCTCCACCCAGAGACAAAAGCTGAAAAGCTGAGATTCTGACAAGCTGAAACGCTGAAATTGTGAGTGCGGATTGCGGAGTGCGGAACAGCGGCGGACTGAAATTCCGAAATTCTCAGAAACTGAACTCTGGAAAACTAAGGTGGAACGCGCTCTCCGAGCGCGTTTTGATCGCTGTTCCGTGCCAGCGCGCTCGGAGAGCGCGCTCCACCGATTACCGACCACTGTTAGCGAGACCGGAGAGTGGAGAGCGGAGACCGGAGAGAGCTGTAGTGGCCGCCGTCCACGGCGGCAGAGAGGGCTGAACGAGACCGGAGAGCGGAATGGAGCGAGTGGGCCGAGCGACATGGACGGGAGGGACGCTAACGAAAGCGGAGCGGGGAAACCGGAGACCGGAAAGCCGGCGCAGAACTAAGCTCCAAGATTGAGAGGCTGAACGGGGTAGCGGCGAGGAGGCTGGGCGGCCGACGAATCAAAGCGGAGACCGGAAAACGGGAACAATCGCGCTCTACCGACTACCGTCCACCGATTACCGACTACTGATCACCGTCCACCGTCCACTGATCACTTCCTGGTTTCCTGATTCAAATCCCATTAACGATTCACTCCCCGCTCTGGCATTTCGGGCGGGCGAATTCTACACTTGCCTCAGCATGGATCGGCATCTCGATAAGATTCTGGCTAATGCCGAAAGGCAATTGGCCACCACGGGCGAAACCCGGCCGACCGAGGTGCTGCCCCTCTACCAGAAATTCCTCAAGATCGAGGAACATCGACTCCGGTTGAAACATCAGGCCGGCGGGGGCGGTCGTGAGATCTGTGCGCGGCGCGCGGACCTGGTCGATGTGCTGTTGCGGCGTGTTTTCGGAGCGGCCACGAGCGTGGCGCGCAGCAAAGGTGAAACCGGCGCGCTCAGTCTGCTCGCCCTCGGTGGCTACGGGCGGCGCGAACTGAATCCGTACAGCGACGTCGATGTGATGTTCGTTTACGAGGGCAACGGCCGGGAGCATTCGCCTTATGTCGCCGCCATGGTCGAGCAGATTCTTTATCTGCTCTGGGATATCGGGTTCAAGGTCGGCCATTCAACGCGATCGATTCGCGAGGCGATCGCGCAGGCCAACACCGACATGCTGACCAAGACGGCCATGCTCGAATCGCGTTTCGTGGCCGGTGAGCCGCGGCTGGCCCAGACGTTTCGGCAACAGTTTCGCACCAGATGCGTGGCCGGGTTCGAACAGCAATACATCGAGCGGCGCATGGAAGATCAGGCGGCCCGACACACCAAGTTTGGCAACAGCGCCTATATGCAGGAGCCGAACGTGAAACGCGGCTGCGGCGGATTGCGCGACTACCAGAATCTTCTCTGGATGACTTACTTCAAGGAGGGCGCGCTGACCACGACCCATCTGGTCGGCCGCGCCTGGCTGAGCGAAGCGGAACAGAATCGGATCGATCGAGCCTACGATTTTCTCCTGCGCGTGCGCACCGATCTGCATTACGAAGCGGGCCGGCCGACCGACGTCCTGTATCTCAACGTCCAGCAGCGGCTGGCCGCGCGACTCGGTTATCCGCAAAGCACCGACCTCCTGCGCAGCGAGGCGTTCATGAAGGATTATTACAAGGCGACCCGGAATATTTTTCGGATCACGGAACGCATCACCGAGCAATTCGCGAGCGGCCAGTCCTCCGGAAAATTGCGCGCGCTTTTCAGCTTCCTCCCCCGCCCTCGCTTCAACGAGCAGCGCATCGATCAATTCCTGAGCCGGAATGGTCAGCTGCGGGCGGGCCGGGCCGATATCTTCAAGGGCGATCCGGAATTGATGATGCGCGCCTTCCAGGTTCTGCAGGAACACGACCTGAAGATGAGCCCGGAAATGGCCGAGCTTTTTTCGCGTCATCTTTCGCTCGTTACGCGCACCTATCAATACGCAAAGGGTCCGCGCGAGATTTTCAAGTCGATCGTCAGCCAGAAAGGAAAAGTCGGACGCGTCCTGCGCGCCATGCATCGGGTCGATTTTCTGGGCCGCTATATCCCGGAATTCGGCGAGCTGACCTGTCTCGTGCAGCATGAATTCTTTCATCGCTACACGGCCGATGAGCACACCCTGGTCTGCATTGAAAAACTCGATGCGCTGACCGAAACGGAGGACGCGAAGCTGCTGCCTTACCGGAAATTATTCGAAAGCTTCGATCACCCGATGGTGCTGTATCTGGCCCTGCTCCTGCACGACACGGGCCGGGCTGTGGGAGCACGACGTCATTCGGAAGCGAGCGCTGTTTTTGCGCAACGGGTGGCCCGGCGTTTGCAACTCACGCCCGAGGAACGCCACTCGCTTATCCTGCTGGTCGATCATCACATCACCATGTCGAACATGGCGCAGCAGCGGAACCTCGACGATCCGGAAACGGCCATCGAGTTCGCCGGTATCGTAAAGAATCAGCGGAATCTCGATGCACTCATGCTTCTTACTCTGGCCGATGGCCAGGGGACAAGTGCGGACGCCTGGTCGGACTGGAAAGAGTCGTTAGTCTGGCATCTCTACTACGCGACAACGAAATACTTCAACGACCAGGAAGCGTTCTACGCGCAGATACAAATCGAGCGCGAGACGCTCCGCGGCGCGGTGCGGGAGCAATTACCGGACGATTACTCGGACGAGATCGACGCGCATTTCGAATTCATGCCGGACAATTATTTCCGCGCCTTTGACGTGAACGAGATCGTGGCGCATCTGAAATTGTTTCGCGGTTTTCTGGAAGGGCGTTATCGCAGGAGCGCAACGCCGCTGGCCGCGAATATCAAATGGACGGCCTATCCGGAACAGGGCCACAGCATCGTTTCCTTCGTCACGTGGGATCGTCGCCAGCTGCTGGCCAAGATCGCCGGCTCCTTCGCGGTCGTGCCGATCAACATTCTGAGCGCCGATATTTTCACGCGCGGCGACAGCCTGGTCCTCGATGTTTTTCGCGTTTGCACGACGAGGGCGCATGCCGTGACCGACAGTCGCGAGCGCCATCGCGTGGAAGCGGAGCTGGGCGACGCCCTCAACCACGAAGGTTACGACTTCGGTCCGCTCATCGAGGAAGCGCGGCAACAACGGCCCTTCCAGACTGGGCCCGAAATCGATTTCCCCACCCGCATCATCGTGGACAACAAGATCCATCCCCATTACACGCTCATTCAGGTCGAAACACCCGATCGTCTCGGGTTGCTCTACGACGTGCTCGCCTGCCTGGACGGCGAGGGTGTTTACATTGTGCTCTCCCGTATCAGCACGGAAAAGGGCGCGGCCATCGATACCTTTTATGTGGCGGACGCCGATTCCGGCGGAAAGATCACCGAGACGGACCGGATCGCTTCCTTGCAGGAAAAACTGCATGCCGCCACTCTCCTGCGACGGGGCGCGCTGGCGCCCTCCTGAATCCACGCTGGCCTCGGCCCGCTTCCGGTCTAGTATCCCAAAATTTTCTTCGACCGCATGAATGTCCTGATTCTCGCCGCCGGTTACGCAACGCGTCTCTATCCGCTGACCAAAAACAAGGCCAAGCCGCTCCTCGAAGTGGCGGGAAAACCGATGATCGAATGGGTGCTCGACAATCTCGCCCCGGTTCCGGATCTGGGAACGATCTACGTGGTGACGAACGAAAAATTTGCGCGCGACTTTGAGCGGTGGGCGGCTGACTACAAAAGCCGGCACGCCGGGATGAAATTCAAAATCATCAACGACGGCTCGACGAGCGATTCCGACAAGCTCGGCGCCATTGGCGACATCAACTTCGTCATTTCACGCGAGCACCTGGCCGAGGACGATTTGCTCGTGGTGGCGGGCGATAATTTATTCAGCGAACCGCTGACCGGATTCGTGGAAGCGGCGCGCGGGGCGCCGGCGATGCTCGCGACCTATGATGTGGGCGATCTCGAGGCGATGAAGAAATATGCCAGCATCACGGTGGACGAAGCGGGCGTGATCACGAATTTCGAAGAGAAACCGAGCAACCCTTCGAACACGCTGGCCGGCATCGCGCTCTATTATTACTCGCGCGAAACGATTCCGTTTTTCGCCACCTACACGGCCGCGGGAAACAATCCCGATCAGCCGGGACGTTTCGTGCAGTGGCTTTATCAGAGGGTGCCGGTGAAAACTTATCAGATTCGCGGGACGTGGTTCGATATTGGGAGCAAGGAAACGCTCGAAGAAGCGAATCGATTGTTTCGGAAGTTTGCCTGAGTTGTAGCCAAGGCGCTCTGTTCGCTGTAGCCACGGCGCTCTGTCGCCGTGAGGTGTTGGCCACGCTGCTCCATGCGCCCCGGCAGAGCGGGGCGGCTACATCTTGCTGTAGCCACGGCGCTCTGTCGCCGTGAGGTGTTGGCCACGCTGCTCCATGCGCCCCGGCAGAGCGGGGCGGCTACATCTTGCTGTAGCCACGGCGCTCTGTCGCCGTGAGGTGTTGGCCACGCTGCTCCATGCGCCCCGACAGAGCGGGGCGGCTACATCTGCTGTAGTCACGGCGCTCTGTCGCCGTGAGGTGTTGGCCACGCTGCTCTGTGCGCCCCGACAGAGCGGGGCGGCTACATCTTGCTGTAGCCACGGCGCTCTGTCGCCGTGAGGTGTTGGCCACGCTGCTCCATGCGCCCCGACGGAGCGGGGCGGCTACATCTTGCTGTAGCCACGGCGCTCTGTCGCCGTGAGGTGTTGGCCACGCTGCTCTGTGCGCCCCGGCAGAGCGGGGCGGCTACATCTTGCTGTAGCCACGGCGCTCTGTCGCCGTGAAGTGTTGGCCACGCTTGCTCTGCGCGCCCCGACAGAGCGGGGCGGCTACATCTTGCTGTAGCCACGCGCTCTGTCGCCGTGAGGTGTTGGCCACGCTGCTCTGTGCGCCCCGGCAGAGCGGGGCGGCTACATCTTGCTGTAGCCACGGCGCTCTGTCGCCGTGAGGTGTTGGCCACGCTGCTCCATGCGCCCCGACGGAGCGGGGCGGCTACAGGATTGACCGGGATCAGCGATCGCGGCTACAACATCCCGACTACAATCATTTCAACCGACCTTCATCGAACTCAATGAGGTCGAAATAGGTGCGGATATCCTTGCGGCCGGCGCCGCCCGATTCCTTCAGGAAATGGAGGAAGCGCGCTTTCTTGACCGGCGTATCGGGATGGCGCGAAATCATGGCCTGATTCCATTGCTCGATCGCTTCCGGCGTGTGCTTCGTTCCGTGTTGCTCGATCCACTTCAGAATGGCGGCATCGTCCTCGAGGCGGTTGGCCGCTTCTTCGAAGTCGTCCGGCGAAAGCTTGAGAAAGGCAAGCAGATGTTTGTCGAAGCCGGTCGTTTTGTAATTGTAACCCTCGAGCAGGCCGCGGCGATGGAGGCGCGCCTTGTCGATGAGGCGCGGCAGATGAACGTAACCGCCGAGCCGTTCGTACGGACTGCGTGGAAGCAGCTTCTGCATCAAGCAGCCGCGTCAGGTCGTGGCCGGCAAGGGGGGGGTGACGAGGAGCGGCGCTTCTTCGGCCGGCAACGGGGCGGGTTTCTCGGCCGCGGGCAGCAACTCGGCCTGCGTCAGCTTCTGCTCTCCAATGACCAGCTGGCCGCTGAACATTCCGCCTTTTTCCACGGAAATGGCGCGCGCCACGACGTCGCCATCGAGCGAGCCGGTTTTGTGAATGACCACGACACCCTGGGCATGGATCTCACCCGACATGCGCCCGCGAATCTCGATGCTCTTGACGCTAAGCCGGCGGAAAAATTGGACATCGGCTTTTCGCTCCACGACGACATGATGAGCGGCGAGGCGGCCGGGAATCTTGCCCGTGAAATCGATGGTGGCCGATTCCGCGCAATGCAGATTGCCACGCAGCTTTCCCTGAATGAGGGCGGAGCGGCAGATGACGGTGTTGCTGCTCAAGTCACCGCGCGGCGTGATATTCACGTCGCCATGCGTGCGGATGGTGCGGCTGAAACTGGTCGTGATCTTGTAATCCTGGAGATCGATATGCGCGCTGCAGGCCGGGCAAATGGTGGAGCTGGCCGCGGAACTGACCTGCTGTTGCGCGCCGCAATCGAAGCAGGTGATGACGGAATTGCGTTCCTTCGCCCAAAGGCCTTCGAACTTCCGCATCAGGGCGGAGGGATCGACCGCCTGGGGCAGCTCCGGTTTGAAGCGGAACTTGGGCGCGGGGGCCGGCGCGGCCGGAGCGTAATGCTGGCCGCATTGCCGGCACATCGTGCTCTTCGCCGCGGCATAATCCATCTGCTGAAACCCGCAGTGCGGGCATTGCAGGCTGATTTTGGCAGGCGACGACGAAGCCACTTTCTCGAGACGATAAAGAGCCTGTTATCCGCGTCCGCCGAACGCCGCTTTCACGGGCGTGGCAGGTTCTTCGTTGCGGACGATTTCCGGCTTCGGGGCCGCGGGCACTTTACCGCTCGTGACTTCAGATTTGCCAATGAAAGTCGCTCCTTCTTCGATGACAAGGCGAGCCGCCTTGAGATCGCCCTGCAGCGTGCAGCGGGACTTCAATTCGCAGCGCTCACCCACCGTGATGTTGCCGTGCACTTTTCCGTAGACGGTGATCGATTTGGTCTTGATCTCGCCGCGGATGTCGGCGTTTTCACCGATCGTTAGCACGCCATCACTGTTGATTTCTCCCTCGACTTTTCCGTCGATCAGAAGCTCCTTTTGGAATTTGATCGAGCCTTTGATTTCCACGTCGCTCGAAAGAACGTCTTTGCCTGCATGTTCGGCCATATATTTTCTGTGATCGGTTAAAGGAGGCGACGGTTTGGTCGGTTCCTCCAGGTTAGCTGCTCGCTCGCTCCCGGCAGCGGCTGGCAGCGTCGATTCATTCGGCGATGCGGGCCGTTGCGGGATGAATTTTTTCAACACGCCCCCATTATGGAAGATTGCGAATAAGTGTCAATAAGTCTCCGGCAAAAAGCCCGATTTTTTCACGAAAAAGCGCGAAATCGTTAAAGTTTGCCCGCGCTGTTTCGCGCTTCGAGCGTGAAAAGTCGCGGTCTCGAGTGAGAGCAAGAATCGAGCGCAAACAGGAAAGAATTTGGCGCAGATCGACATTCCTGCGCCGCTCATCGGAAAGAAACGCGAACCATTGAAAATTCACTGGGCCCGCCAGGATTCGAACCTGGGACCAAGGGATTATGAGTCCCCTGCTCTAACCGCTGAGCTACAGGCCCGTTTACAGAGGAGATCATATCCGTTTCAAATCGCAGGACAACGATTGTAGTCACGGCGCTCTGTCGCCGTGCCGAGATATGTCACCGCCGAGACACGTAACCGCTCCCTTCGCACGCGCCCCGACGGAGCGGGGCGGCTACAACTAACCGCTGAGCTTCAGGCCCGTCATTACAGACGATATAATATCCATTTCAAATCGCAGGACAACGATTGTAGTCACGGCGCTCTGTCGCCGTGCCGAGATATGTCACCGCACCCTGACCTTGGTTATGCGCCCCGACGGAGCGGGGCGGCTACAACTAGCCGCTGAGCTACAGGCCCGTTTACAGAGGAGATCATATCCGTTTCAAATCGCAGGACAACGATTGTAGTCACGGCGCTCTGTCGCCGTGCCGAGATATGTCACCGCCGAGACATGTAACCGCTCCCTTCGCACGCGCCCCGACGGAGCGGGGCGGCTACACGGCGGCTACAGGGCAGGCAACACTTTGCCCAGCGACTTCGCCGAAGCCAACGCGGTAACCGTCGCCCTGGGCCCAGCCGGTCACGCTCACGCGGTCGCCATCTTCGAGCCATTTGCGTTCTTCGCCGCCCGGAAGCTTGAGCGGACTTGCTCCGCGCCAGGTCAGCTCGAGCATGGAACCGCGCGAGTCCTCGGTCGGCCCGCTGATCGTGCCGCTGGCCAGCAAATCGCCCGGTCGCAGATTGCAGCCATTGACGGTGTGATGAGCGAGCTGCTGCGCCATGCTCCAGTAGAGATTCTGAAAGTTGCTGCGCGTGATGGTGTGCGCCGCGGTCATTTTCGCACTTTGCAGCTGCACCTCCAATTTGATGTCGTAAGTGGAATCGTTCGTTAGGCTGAGATAAGGCAAGGGCGAAGGGTCCTGGGCGGGGAACGATTTCCGAAATGGCTCGAGCGCCTCGAGGGTCACGATCCAGGGCGAAATGCTGGTGCAGAAATTCTTGGCCAAAAACGGGCCGAGCGGCTGGTATTCCCAGGTCTGAAGGTCGCGCGCGCTCCAGTCGTTCATCAGGACGAGGCCGAAAATATGTTCGTGCGCCCGGTCGATCGGAACGGGATCACCTAACGAATTACCCGGACCGATGAAGAAGGCGGTTTCCAGTTCGAAGTCGAAAGCGCGGCTTGGGCTGAAAATGGGCGCATCCTTGTCGGGCAGCTTGATCTGCCCGCGCGGACGTCGCACGTCGGCGCCGCTGACAACGACGGAGCTGGCCCGGCCGTGGTAGGCGACCGGGAGCCATTTCCAATTCGGCATGAGCGCGTTTTCCGGTCCACGAAACATGGTTCCGACGTTGAAGGCGTGATGATAGGACGAATAGAAATCGGTGTAGTCGCCGATGCGCGCGGGCAACTGCATGACGACCTCGCTCTGCCGATGGAAAGCGCGGGCGCGCAGCCCGGCATCGTCACGCAGCGTTTCCGTTTCGGCGTTGAGCAGGTTTTGAATCGTCTCACGCACCCGTTTCCAGGCCGGCCGGCCGAGGACCATGAAGGGGTTGAGCGAATCAGCCGCAAAAATTCTACCTTCGCCGAAATGAAAATGTCCGCGTTCTTCCAGCACAGCAAGATCGAGGACCTGGTCGCCGATGGCGACGCCGACGCGGGCCCTGCCGTTCTTCGGCTTGAAGACGCCAAAGGGAAGGTTTTGGATCGGGAAATGTGAATCGGGAGCGACGTCGATGAAGGATTTTTGCGGAGCAGACATGGCTTCGAAAATTGTAGAGACTTTCCGGGAAAGGCCAAGCCGCGGAGTCCCTCCCTGCTAACGTGTGCTTCCGCCAGCGGAAACGCTATGTAAAAAGGCCGAGGGCCCGCAGATCTTCGCGCGGCTCGTCGAAACTGCAGCTGCCAAACGAAGTCACCAGTTTGCGCCGCGCCTTGATTCGGTCGGTGGTGATTTCCCATTCGCGCCAGGCGAAGGAAACGGCATCGAAGGCAAACGAGCGCAGGTCTTCGTCCTCCAGCATCTCGGCTGTTTGCTGTTCGTCCCAATGATGTTCGGTCGCGAGCACGGCCGCACCGAGGACGTTGAGAAAGCCGTGCATTTGCGTCCCGACACTTTCGTGGAACTTGCGCAGCGGATGGTGCAGACCGGCCGTGAACTTGATCGGAACGCGATGTTTCGCGGCGCAGACCAGCGTGGTGGCAATCTGGTCGGGCGTGGGAAAAGCCTCCGCTGTGACGCCGCCGGTGCGCAACTTGAACGCGAACTCATCCTTCGCCCCCTCCTGCCGATGCTCCGCCAGCAGGGCAATGGTGCGGTCGGCCGCGTCGGCCGGCGTCTCCCAGAAGAGATGGATCTTCAGATCCCCAAGCGCCCCGCGCGCCGCCTTGAGAAGCTCGCCATCCGCCTCGTCCGGCAGGGGCATTTCCAGTTGCGGAATACAGACGACGCCGGGACGGCGCGTGCCGAAATTGCGAATGGCGGCCAGCGTTTTTTCCAGCGCGGTCGAAAACTCTGAGACGTTTTCTGTTTTCGGTCCAAGGGCGGAAATGCGCAGCGGATGTTTCTGATCGAACTGGGCGAGGTGCGGCTCGGCCGCTTCGAATTTGGCGACGGGAAGAATGAAAGCACCCAGCATCCAGTAGTCGGGCGACCGGACATATTGGGCGTGATTGTGCAGGGCCGGCTCGAGCTCCAGACTCGCCGGCGGGAACAGGCCCGCATAATCGAGCGAATGATCGAGCAAAGCGTGAAGAGAAGCGGCAGGCATGAACCAAATTCAACGTTGAAAGAGGCGTCTTCGTCAAGAAAGGGCGTCTTCGAGGAGACGCCTTTTTCCTAAGCGAAGAAACCGGGCCGCATGGTAAAGGATGCCCGCAGCTCGCCAAGCGGAGGAATGACCCGAATGCCCTCCTTATTTTCGAACGACCGTTGCTCGTGCCGATCGGTCAAACCCCAGCAGGGCTCGACACAAAGAAAGGGATCACCGTTCGACCACAGCGTAAGATAGGGGCATTCCGAGAGGTCGATGCGCACTTCGCGATGGCTGGGCGGATCGCGGTAAATGAAGGTGCGGTCTTTGACATCGACGATCTCAACAATGAAGGAGCCGGGTAATTGCTCCCGCGCAAACGGCATTTGTCCGCCGGCAAAATCGATGTCCCGCGTTTCGCCGGAAAGAAAATTCTCGGGAGCAAAATGGCGCCGGTAAACTCCGGCGTGCATTTGGAAAGTGAAACTGTCGAAAGCGGTGGCGGCGAACCCCGGATGCAGGCCGAAACCGACATGGGCGCTTGAGGCCGATTCGGCGTTTCGAAAGTGAAAGGTGGTTCGGACATTTTCGCCCTCGATCGCGTAGGTGAGATCGAGCGAAACCTTGAGCGGATATTCGCTGCTCTCGAAATCGTCGGGCGTGATGCGATAGGTAAGCGACCCCTCGCCGGCCGCGGCCAGGGCCCAGACTTTTCCGCGCAGAAAACTATGGGTGCCGCCGCGCATCTCCTTTCCGCGATAGAGGGTTTTTCCGTCCTTGAGGCGATGCAGGTAATAACCCATGACGGTCGCGTGATTGGCCCAGCCTTTGGCCGGCGGATCGATCTCGCCATCGCGATAAAGGAAACCAATCCACTTCCCCTGCGCATCGCGCCGGGCCAGGCTAACGAGTTCCGCGCCGAGCCGCGAAACGGTCAGGCGAACTCCCTCTTCCTCGTTCGTCAGGATATCGAGGAGACGATCGCCGCGCTGCTCCTCGCGATGCGAAAAGCTCATGCGGCTCAGGGGAACAGACCGCGTGCGTGCTTGGCTTTGATGACGCGCTCGACGCCGATGGCCATGGCCGCGGTGCGATGCGAAATGCGGTGCTCCTTGGCGCGCTTGATGACCTGGGTGAAGGAATGTTCGAGAATGCGAAAGAGCTTGTCGGTCACTTCGGTTTCGCTCCAGAGAAACGCCTGCAGGCCCTGGACCCATTCGAAATAGGAAACGATGACGCCACCCGCGTTGCAAAGAATGTCAGGGATGACAAAGACTTCGTCCCAACGCTGCTCGAGAATGAGATCGGCTTCCGGCGTGGTCGGACCGTTGGCGCCTTCGGCCAGAATACGGCACTGCAATTTGGCGGCATTCTTAGCGGTGACGACGCGGTCGACCGCCGCCGGCACGAGAATATCGCACTTCATCGTGAGCAGCTCGTTAGGATCAACCTTGTCGCCCTGATCGAAAGCGCGCAGATTCCCTTTCTTGAGCATGTGCTGCTCGGCCGCGCCGACGTCGATGCCCTTTGGATTGTAGAGGGCGGTGGTCGCATCGCTAATCCCAATCACCTTGACGCCGCTTTTGAAGGCGAGGGACAAAGCCGCGACCGAACCGACGTTGCCAAAGCCCTGCACGATGGCGGTGCTCTTCTCCGGATTTATCTTGAGCATGTCCATGGCGCGATCGACCAGGTAAACAACGCCGCGGCCGGTCGATTCGCGCCGGCCTTCGGTGCCGCCGATGGAGACCGGTTTGCCGGTCACGATTTCGTTGACGGTATAACCCTGATAAACCGAATAGGTATCCATGAACCAGGCCATGACCTGTTCGTTAGTCCCCATGTCCGGGCCCATGATGTCGGTGTGCGGACCGACGAACGGGATCATTTCCTGCATGTAGCGGCGCGAGACGGATTCCAATTCCTTGCGCGAAAGTTTCGTCGGGTCGCAGGCAATGCCGCCTTTGGCTCCGCCATAGGGCAGATTGGCCAGCGCGCATTTCCAGCTCATCCACATGGCGAGGGCGGCCGTTTCTCCCATGGAAAGGGAGGGGGCGAAACGGGTGCCGCCCTTGGTTGGGCCGAGAGTCAGATGATGCTGAACACGATAACCCTGGAAAGTTTCCGTGCTGCCGTCGTCCATGTGCACAGGCAGCGTCACGGCGACCGCGCGCTTCGGATACATGAGACGGTCGCGGTCGTTCTTGTCGATGTTCAAATAATCGGCAATGACCTGGAACTGATCGCAGGCCATTTTGAACACTTCGTCGTGATAGATATTCATAGGCGGAGCCGGAAAGCTTAGAACATGCCGGCAGGTAATGCAGGTTGCTTTTTGCGCTGAAACCGGCAGCGGTCAAATGCAAATCGCACCTCGTCATATCCTAACGGGCATCGAAGATTTTCTCGTCACAACCGGGCGCCGATCTTAATCTGGGCGCGGGTTTCCATGGAAAAAATCGACACCAAATTGCATCTCGAAACGATTGCCGTGCACGCCGGCCGTGGGGCCGATCGGGCAACTGGGGCAGTGGCCGAACCGATCCATTTATCGACCACGTTCGAGCGCGCACGGGATGGCAGTTTCGCGACCGGCTTCAATTACTCGCGCACGAACAATCCGAATCGTCAGGCCTTGGAAACCGCCCTCGCCATCCTGGAAGGCGGCGGGGCGGCGGCCGCTTTCGGTTCCGGGGTGGCGGCGGCCTCGGCAATTTTTCAAGCGCTCGCCCCCGGCGACCATGTCATCGCTCCGCTGGAAGCTTATCACGGAATCATCCGGCTCCTCCGCACCTTGTTCGCGCGCTGGGAACTCAAGGTCGATCTCGTCGACATGACCGATGTTAGCGCAATCAAGAAAGCGGTTGGCGCAAAGACGCGACTTGTCTGGATCGAGACACCTTCCAATCCGACGCTCAAGTTAACCGACATCAGTGCCGTGTCGGAGATCGCGCACGAGGCCGGCGCGCGTTCTGTTTGCGACAATACCTGGTCGCCGCTGATTCAGCAGCCCTTCCAACACGGCGCCGATCTTGTCATGCATTCGACCACCAAATATTTTGGCGGTCATAGCGATGTGGTTGGCGGCGCGGTCATCGCGCGGCAAAGTGATGATTTTTTCGAGCGCGTGCGCGAGGTGCAGACGATTGGCGGCGCGGTCCCCTCGCCTTTTGACTGCTGGCTCGTGCATCGCGGCGCGCAAACATTGCCCTGGCGGATCCGCGCCCATTGCGAAAATGCGATGCGCGTCGCGCAATTTCTTGAATCGCATCCGCGCGTCACGCGCGTGCATTATCCGGGGCTCCCGGCACATCCGCAACACGCGCTGGCCGCGCGGCAAATGACGTCGTTTGGCGGCATGCTCTCCTTCGAGTTGAAAGGCGACCGCGCGGCCGCCATGGCCCTGCCTAACCGTACAAAGATTTTCACGCGCGCCACCAGCCTCGGCGGTGTGGAAAGCCTGATCGAACACCGGCAGTCCATCGAAGGTCCCGATACGCGCACGCCCGAAACATTGCTTCGTCTTTCCATCGGACTCGAACATGCCGACGACCTGATCGCCGACCTGGCGGAGGCCCTGCAGATGTAGACTCGGCGGTTTCCACGCGCCTAACGAACGGGCGGTGTCTGGGACAAGCGCGCGAAAAGTTTGCGCAACGAACGTGGCGACGCGCCCGTGAGCAAAAGCGTGATGGTGAGTCGCCGGACCCGTCCGCGTTCCATTTTCACGCGACGACGCAACGTATCGGCACCGGCCGCACGCATCAGGGCCAGGGTGCGCGCGCCGATCAAGGCCGGCAGAACCGTGGCAATCCGCAGGCGCATGGAGCGAATGGCACAGGCGTATGCCAAGCCATCCGATAACCCGCGAGCAGATTCCTCGCTCCATTTCTCGAGCAGCGGAGTCACGCGATCCGGATCGCGAAGAATGCCGGCCGGCGCCAGCCCGAGCTGGCCAAGCTCCTCCTGCGGAAAGTAGCAGCGGCCGTTCTGCAGATCGCTTCCGGCATCGCGCAGGATATTCAGCAACTGCAGCCCCTGGCCGTAATGCACGCCGAGCCTGAGCATTTCGTCGTCGCTGGAGCGGGCGAAGTTAGGAACCTTGCGCGCGCAAATGCGCGTCCAAAATTCCCCCACACAACCGGCCACCAGATAGGTGTAGTCATCGAGTTGGGCGGCGTTGACCAGGGCGCGGATCTCGCCGCCAGTCTCGCCGAAGCGTTCCAGATCCAGGGCCTGACCGCGATTGATTCTCGCCAAAACGGCACGCACATCGGCGCGATCGTCGGGCGGCAGGCTAACGAGCCAGGACAGGCAATCGGGTAACGCCTCGATCAGGGCGCGCTCGGCCGTATTTTCTTGCAGTGGGGCGAAGGAATCGCGCAGCGCGCTCAGTTGGTCAGGCGACGTGTTTTCCTGAATGGTGGCCGCAAGCGTGGCCAGGTTTTCGCGACGCACCTTCGACGGAATATCGGTCGTGTCGGCAATCGTGTCGGTGGCCCGGGCGAGCAAATAAGCCAGCGCGACAGGATCCCGGACGGGCGCCGGAAGGAGGCGGACGGAAAGGTAGAACGAGCGCGAAACCGAGCGCAGCAGCTCACCGCGCAGGCGCGCCATTGCCGAGACAGCCGTCACGGTGCGATCGTTTTCACATCGATCAGCTTTGGGTCGGCCTGGCCCAGCCCGAGCTGCGCGGCGATCCTGATGTAAATCGCCGCCTTGCCGATCGGCGGCAGTTTCGCATTACGCCGCCATCTCTCGATTTGGCGAAGGGCGACGGCATCGATGGCCACCGGATCCTTGCTCGCATAGATGGTGGCGTAATGGACGGCGAAGTTCGGCTCGGGGCGCGGGCCACCCGCATATTCCGCCACTAATCCATCCATGATATTAAGCACGACCTTTTTCGCGATCATCGGGTCGTGATAAATTTCCGCGATGCTGCCCACGCCGAAGCTCGAGTTGTCGGCGAAACGTCGCCAGTTGTCCAAATTCGGGATGGTCATGTTGTAAAGACAACCGGCGAGGCCGTTCGTGCCGCTGTCGCTCATGACGGGAACATTGATGACTTTGGTCACCTGCGAGGAGAGGACGCGGCAAAAATGGCTGATGTCGCTCGTGTTTTCGGTATCGGAGAGCAACGGCACGGCGCCCCAGCTGGCCTGATATTCGAGATCGCCCCAAACCAGTTTGCCGAGGAGCGGCGCGGAAAAAACAGCGGCCGGGTCGTAGCCCGAGTGCGGTGCGACCGAAAGCAAACGGTAGCCTTCGCGATCGGGATCGTAGCCGGCGTCCTTGATCCCGCCGAGGGCGCGGTCCCAGACAATGATATCGCGACGCGAGTGCCCGGCGGCGACAAGACCGTCGACGATCGCGTTAACGACATCACGGTGCGTGGTGAAAAGCTGGCCGCCCACCGCTGAGATCTTGATTCCAACCTTGTCCTTCGGCGAAACAAGTGACGACCAGGCGCGAGCCAGATCAGGCTGATGGGTGACGGCGAGGACGAGCCGATCGACCATGCGCCGGACGATCGCGCGGTTGGTCTCGTAATGATATATGGCGGCAGGATCGTGGGCGAGATAAACAGCCGAAGGGGTCGCAGCGGGTGTCGGGTTCTGACCGAGCGCGGCCGTCACACTGCCAAAAAAAACGAAAGCGAGAATTCGATTGAGCACGATGTTGGGCGGTGGCAACGGACTGTATGATTATTGGCGCGCTCCACAACCCCCGTGCCGAAAGCGGAGGAGCAGAGCCCGGCGCGCCCACCGCGATCGAGCATGTCTACGTGCACATTCCGTTTTGTGCACGCATTTGTCCCTACTGCGCCTTTTACAAGGAACGGGCCAATCCGGCGCAAACGCAACGCTTCTGTGCCGCGTTGCTCCGGGAATTGTCCGAACAGGCCGGGTCTTTTCCGCTGCGCGTGGAAACGATTTTCTTCGGCGGTGGAACGCCGAGCGCCCTGACGACCGGGCAGCTCGAGTTCCTGCTCGGCGGTTTTCGCGATTCGCTCGATCTCGATTCATTGCGCGAATGGACGCTGGAGGCGAATCCGGGCAGTGTTTCGCCACGCAAGGCCGCCGTCCTGCAAAAACATGGAGTCAATCGCATCAGTCTGGGCGTGCAGTCATGGGACGACGATCTGCTGCAGTTGCTCGGCCGCGAACATAATGCCGCGCAGGCCGAAGCCTCCTTTCATATCCTGCGCGACGCCGGATTCGAAAACCTGAACATCGATCTGATGTTTGGACTGCCGGGCCAGACATTGTCGCAATGGAAGGAGACGCTCGACAAAACGAGCGCGCTCGGGCCGGAACACATTTCGGCCTATTGTCTGACCTACGAAGAAGACACCGAGTTTTTCCTGCGTCACGCGCGCGGCGAATTCCGTGCCGATCCGGAGAGCGACGCCGAATTCTTCGAAACGGCCATGCAGTCGCTGAAAGATGCCGGCTACGGGCAATACGAAATTTCAAATTACGCACGACCCGGCTTCGCTTCCGTGCATAACCGCGGTTACTGGGCTGGTCACGAATATCTCGGCCTCGGTCCAAGCGCTTTCTCGACGGTGGGCGCACGACGCTGGCAGAATATCTGCGACTATCGAGAGTATGCCGACCGGCTGCTGGATGGTCGTTCCGCCGTGGCAAATAGGGAAGAGCTGAGCGCGGCGATGAAACGCGCGGAAACGATTGCTCTCTCCCTGCGAACGCCCGAAGGCGTGCCGGCGGAATGGCTGGAGCCCTGGCCTGACGAATGTGGGGAATTTTTCAACCTGGGCCTGCTTCAGAAAAGCAAAGGCCGTTTTATCCTGACGACGCGCGGGAAATTGCTGGCCGATTCCGTGGCCGAGGCCTTTGTTTGAGAAACGCGGAGCGGTCAGACCGCTCCATAACGACGCTGCCTGCGGCCGAATTCTTCAACGGCGGCAAAGAGATCCTTTTTCGTGAAATCGGGCCAGAGCTTCGGCGTGACGTACATCTCGGTGTAGGAAAGCTGCCAGAGCAAAAAATTGGAGAGCCGCATTTCGCCCGATGTGCGGATGAGCAGATCGGGATCGGGATAGTAGCGGGTGTAGAGATGTTTGCTGAACATCTCCACATCGATCATGCCGGAGTCGATGTGGCCCGATTCGATCTGGCGCAGAAGGCTCTTGATGCCATCGATAATCTCGAGCCGCGCCCCGTAGCTCAGCGCCAAAATCAGGGTCAGGCCGTTGTTGCCGGAAGTCTGTTCGATCGATTCATGCAGTTGCGTCTGACATGAAGCGGGCAAGTCGGTCAGCCGGCCGATGGCCTGCAAGCGCACATTTTTTTCCACCAGCTCGGGCGTTTTCTGTTTCAGGAATTTTTCGAGCAAGCGCATCAGCGCCGTCACTTCGCTCCGGGGCCGTTGCCAGTTTTCGGCGGAAAACGCATAGAGCGTGAGGTATTCGATCTTCAATTCGCCGCAGCCTTCGACGCATTCGCGCACCGCTTCGGCTCCTTTCTCGTGACCCTTGATCCGGGGCAACCCGCGGCGGTGCGCCCAGCGGCCGTTGCCGTCCATGATGATGGCCACGTGCCGCGGAATCGCTTTCTGGTGCGCCGCCATGAGGCTTAAAGAATGATTGTCTGCTGACGCGTCGGGCCAACGCTCACCATCCGCAAACGTGCTCCCGTAATCTCCGAAATCCAATGAATGTAACGTCTTGCCTTAACCGGTAGATCCGTAAGTTTTTTTGCCGATTGCGTGGATTTTTTCCAGCCCGGCATCTCCTCATAAATCGGTTCGCAATTCTCCAGCTGTGCCGCGTCGCATGGCGGCACGCTCAAGCGTTTCCCCTTCAGCCGATACGCCACGCAGACTCGGACCGGATCGACCGTGTCCAGTCCGTCCAGATTGGTGATGGCCAGTTCGTCGATGCCATTGATCATGGTGGCATAACGGCTCGCCACGGCGTCGAACCATCCGCAGCGGCGCGGTCGTCCGGTAGTTGCGCCAAATTCGCGACCCATCCGGTGCAACATGTCGGCCAGACCGGCGTCTTCGCTCGGCAAAGCGCCTTCACCCACCCGCGTGGTGTAAGCCTTCATCACGCCGACGACCAGATCCATGCGATGGGGCGGAACCCCCGTGCCGGTGCAGGCGCCACCCGCCGTCGTGTTGGAAGACGTGACGTAAGGATAAGTGCCGTGGTCGATGTCGAGAAACGTTCCCTGCGCGCCTTCGAAAAGAATCGATTTCCCGCGCTGCAAAGCCTGATGCAGATAGACGACGGTGTTGGCCACGAAAGGGGCCAGCTTCGCACCGGCCGCCAGATAGGTTTTTTTGACTTCGCCAAACCGGATCCGCTTCGCACCGAGCGCGTGCAGAATGCTGTTATTCTCGCGCACCTTGCTCTCGAGCTTTTGCGAAAAGACGCGTGGCTGGACGAGATCGGACATGCGCAGGCCGGTGCGCGCGGCTTTGTCGCCGTAGGCGGGGCCAATGCCGCGCTTGGTCGTGCCGATGCGGCCGCGACCTTTGCGGAGCTCGCGCTGTTCATCGAGCAGGCGGTGGTATGGGAGAACCAAATGCGCGCAGTTACTGATGAGCAGATTGCGCCCGACTTTTACGCCCAGCTTGCGCAGGCCTTCGATTTCACCGACGAGCGCGACCGGGTCGACAACCACCCCGTTGCCGATCACGCAGACTTTGCTGCGGCGCAGGATGCCGGAGGGAATCAGATGCAGGATATATTTTACATTGTTGTGAATGACGGTGTGGCCGGCGTTGTTCCCGCCCTGGCTGCGCACGACGATGTCCGCCTGCGAGGTGAGGACGTCGATGATCTTTCCTTTCCCTTCATCTCCCCACTGGGCTCCGACGAGAATTGTATTAGCCATGGAATCAAAAAACGGGCAACAAATTGTCCCGATGCATCCTATGGCGGACACATTCGGGACTGTCGAACAGAATAAAATGGGGGCGACCTCCTGCAAGAATTTTCGAGCATTGCTCCCGGCTCGTCGTTTTCGTCAAATCCTCGGCAGATTTGTGTTGCTTGTTACCGGGGCTCCTGCCTCAATCGCGCCATGCGCATGATCCTTCTCATCATTTTGATCCTCCTGCTCGTCGGAGCGTTTCCGGGCTGGGGCTACAGCTCCGGCTGGGGTTACTACCCGTTCGGGGGCATCGGGCTCATTCTGCTGATCGTTATCATCCTCATTCTGGCCGGACGACTCTGAGACGTACTGCGTCTGGAAACGCAGCGGTGGCGCTGTCGCGCCGAGAATGCCGGACGGAGGAAGGCGGCCCTGTCGGTCGCCTAACGCTTTGCCGCACGCCGGGCTCGTTTGAGGGCGGCGGCTGATTGCGCCGTACTGCGCGAGCGCCTCGAAAAATTGCGCGCCCGATCGAAATTATATACGGCGTCGCGCGTAAAGGTATTCATGGCCACCGGGTATCTTGACCAGCTGGTGGCCAAGCGGCGGTGCGACAGAATAAATTTTGTCGGATCGTAGTAATTGCTGAAATCCTTTCGAAAGGCGGACCGGTTTATTCCGATCTCGAGATTCTTTCGAATTTCCAGGTGGAGATGCGCATCGTAGGCGCCGTGGGCGGTCCCGATGGTGGCGATTTGTTGCCCGCGCGCCACGCTTTGACCACGCCGAACCAGAATCCGGTCGAGATGTCCATAAAGCGCATCGACGGCCCTGAGGTGGCCGTTCTCCTTAAAGACATGGCGAACGATCACGACGTTACCCCAGCCCAGATGGACGTCATGGGCGAAGACAACAACACCCGTCCCAATGCTGTAAACCGGGTCGCGATAATCGGTATTGCCGCCGCCCACACCGTCCCAATCCTCGCCCAGGTGCCCGTGGCTGCGAAACCCGCGCGCCTTGTAATAGCCTTCCGCGTTGGGTTTCCCGACCGGAAAATCAAAGCCGTCCGCCAGGCGTGTAAACGCGGTCTGAGCCTGGGCCGGCAGCGCCAGACCACCCATGAACAACGCTGCGCAAAAGAATTTCCTCCACATGGGCGCGCTTTTTGTAAACAACCCTGCCGGCCATGGCAAGCGCAGAAATGTGGATTTTACTAAAATCGCGGAAACCTCACGAAGGCGTCACGCGCACGACCGGCAACGGAAAGCGCAGGCGCAGTTCGTCGCCCAGATAGATTTCCACATGGTGCAGACCGAATTGCTGGAACTGGACGCCGCCGAAATAATGCACGTTGGTGGCGTGGCCTTCCATCTCCTTGAGCTCGAATTCGACTTCCGCCTGCGCCACGACCTGCTGCTCGTCGACTCCGACGATGCGCGATTTTTGCCGGAACTTTCCCGCTCCGCTGCACCAGCGCGACCAGATGCAGAGCCGCATGTAATTGATGGGCAGCTTCGGCGTCGGGATCACATTGAGCACGCCGACGAGGGTCTGCATGCCGTTGAATTCACAACGCACATCTTCGCAAATGATGGCGCTTTGCAGATCGGGCAGGATCGATTCGGATTCCACGACAGTTTTAGAACAGACCCCGCGCGATGGCCACGAGCAAGAGAATTCCGACCGCGATTCGATAAATGGCGAACGGGGCAAATCCGCGCGAACGGACCCAGTGCATGAACCACGCCACCACCGCCAGCGCGACAATGAAGGAAACGATCAGCCCGATGGCCAGGATCACCCAATCATGTCCGTTCATGGCGAGCGGGGCGAGACCGGCTTCTTCGGCGGCCCCGTGATGCGGTGAGATGGTCTTGAGGAAATCGTAGCCCGTCGCAACGGCCATGGTCGGCATGGAAAGAAAAAAGGAGAATTCCAGAGCCGCGGCCCGCGACAACCCGGCGGTCTGGCCGGCCGCAATGGTCGACATCGAGCGTGAGGTTCCAGGAAAAACGGCGGAGAGAATTTGGATGGCTCCGATCCAAATGGCCTGAGGCAGCGTCATTTCCTCCATGTGCAACGTGCGCGGCCGCCTACAGATCGCATCCACCACCCACATGATGACGCCGCCGATGAGAAGCGCCCATGCCATGACGGAAAGATTTTCCAGGTTCTGGCCAATCTGTTTCTTCAAGGCCCAGGCCGGCACCGCCGTGACGACAAAGGCCAGCATGGTCAGGCTAAGCGGGTGGTTGAGAAAAGTGCGGTCGCCCCGTTCGCCACGCGGAAACGTGTTCAGGAATTTCAAGATGCGCGGCCAGAAATAGACGGGCAGCGCCAGGATCGCCCCCAGCTGAATGACGATCGTGTACATCTTCCAAAAACTGTTGTGCAGATCGAGATGCAGCAATGCTTCGACGATGCGCAGGTGGGCCGTGGAACTGACGGGCAGAAACTCCGTCAGACCTTCCACCACCCCGAGCAGGACTGAGAGCAGATAATCGTTCATCGGTCAGTTCCGGCTGTTGTTTTCGTCTCGCGATCCGCCTAGATCGCGTCGCCGCCCTCTTCGCCCGTGCGAATGCGAACAATCTGCTCGACGTCGCAAACGAAAACCTTGCCGTCGCCGATCTTGCCGGTCTTGGCCGCAGAGATAATGGCCTGCACGGCCGGTTGCACGCGATCGTCCGTAAGCACGATCTCAAATTTCGTCTTGGGAAGGAAATCGACCGTGTACTCCGTGCCGCGATAGATTTCGCTGTGGCCCTTCTGGCGTCCGAAGCCACGCACCTCGCTCAGCGTCATTCCCTCCACCCCGACTTCGGCGAGAGCTTCCTTCACATCCTCCGTCCGGAAGGGCTTTATGATGGCTTCGATTTTTTTCACCGCTGGAGTGTAGAACCCGCGAACTAAAGCGCAAGCAATCCCGGCTTCCCCGGCTTCAGGCTGCTTTTTGATCGATCAGGGCCAGCTCCGCGTCCACCATTTCGCGCACGAGCTGGGAGAAATTCCCGGAAGGTTTCCAGCCGAGCACCCGCTCCGCCTTGGCCGCCGAGCCGACCAGCTTCGCAGGATCAGCCACGCGATCGAAGGCCGGATTATGCTTCACATATTTCTGCCAGGGCAGATCGACCGCGGCAAAAGCTTGTTCGACAAAATCGCGCACCGAATGAGTCTGACCGGTGGCGACGACGTAGTCATCGGGCGTCTCGTGCTGCAGCATGCGCCACATCGCCTCGACATAATCCTGGGCCCGGCCCCAGTCGCGCCGCCCTTCCAGGTTGCCAAGGACCAGTTCGTTGTCGAGACCGCGGGCAATGCGCGCCGCACCGCGTGCAATCTTGCGTGTCACGAAATTTTCCCCGCGACGGGGCGATTCGTGATTGTAAAGAATGCCGTTGCAGACAAACAACCCGTAGGACTGCCGATAGATCTGCGCCATCTGCGTGGCGAAAGCCTTGGCGCAACCGTAAGGGCTGGCCGGCTGGATCGGCGTCTCTTCGGTCTGCGGCGCTTCCCGTGCGCGACCAAAGATTTCCGAGCTGGACGCATGATAAAACTTCACCGGCTGCGCCTGATCGCGTGTGATCTCCAGCAACCGCAGGGTGGCCATGCCGACCTCCTCGCAGGTCGATTCCGGAATCTCGAAGCTCAGGCCGACGTGGCTTTGCCCGGCCAGATGATAAATCTCCGACGGTTGCACCCTGGCAAAAATCCGCCGCAAGGTCGTGCCATCGGTCAGATCGCCATAGTGCAGCGAAAGTCGCCGGCCGTCGGTTGAGGCGCGACGCAAATGGTCCAGACGCGAGCGCAGCAGATTGCTCGTCCGCCTGACGACTCCATGAACCGCGTAGCCCCGGGCCAGCAGTAACTCGGTCAGGTAGGAGCCATCCTGGCCGGTGATACCGGTAATAAGGGCGACCTTGTTTGCGTTCATCGTCGTCAGGCAGAATAAACACAGCGCCCGCGAACATAAACGGCCTGCGTTCGATTGATGCCGAAGTAATACGCCAGCTCACGATAATCGGCACAATCGAAAATGGAGAAGTTTGCCAGCTTGCCCGTCTCGAGCGAACCGATGCTCCCGCCGCGATTCAGGCTGCAGGCTGCATTCATGGTCGCAGCGGTCACGCTTTCAGCCGGCGACATTTTCATCTGCGTTGCCGCGAGAGACAGCATCATCGGCATGGAGGGCGTCGGCGACGATCCAGGATTGAAATCGGTCGCCAGCACAACGGCCAGGCCGGCCTCGATCATCTCGCGAGCGCGCGGATAATGAGTAAGGCCAAGCCCGTAAACCGAACCGGGCAGCAAAACCGGCTGCACACCCGCTTCGGCCAGCGCCGCGATGCCGGCCGCGTTGGTTTGCTCCAGATGATCGGCCGTGGCCGCGCGTAAACGGGCGGCCAGAAAGGCGCCGCCTCCGTCGCTCAGCTGATCGGCATGCATGCGCAAACGCAGGCCTTCGGCCTTGGCCGCGCCAAGAATCTTTTCCGCCGCCGCGATGTCGAAATAGCCGCGTTCGCAAAAAATGTCGCAGTTCTCGGCCAGTTTTTCCTCCACCACGCGCGGCAGCATCTCATGGATAACGAGCGCAACGTATTGTTCCGGCGCACTGCGAAATTCTTCGGGAATGGCATGCGCGCCGAGGAAGGTCGGCACGAATTCGAGCGGGCCATGCTCGTTGGCCCGCCGGATGACGCGCAGCATCTTCACTTCGGCTTCGCTTGAAAGACCGTAGCCTGATTTCGCTTCGATGGTCGTCGTCCCGCCCTGCAGAAACCAGCGCGCGTGTTTCAGGGTCTGATGCAGCAGTTCATCCTCCGAAGCGGCGCGCGTTTTGCGCACGGTCGAACGAATCCCGCCCCCGCCGGCCGCAATTTCCTCATACGTCGCTCCCTGCGCACGCATCTCGAATTCATCGATCCGATTCCCGCCAAAAACCGGATGCGTGTGCGCATCGACGAATCCCGGAAGCACGACGCGACCCCGGGCATCGATCACTTCGGCGTCGCCCCGAATCTTCGCCTCGATCTCATCGGAAGGACCGACGGCCGCGATCTCGCCATCGCGCACGAGCATTCCGCCATCCGGAATAATGGCGAGATTGGCCAGTTCCTCGCGAATGCGCGGGCGCGCCGGACCAGCCAGCGTGACGAGTTGTGACGCGTGCAGGAGCGCGAGCATTTACGCCATCTTGCTTTCTATGGCCGGAAAGATGCGCCCGAATTCCGCATCCGATTTTCGCATTACCTCATCGACGCTTTGGCGGAGCGACGAAGCCGTCTTCTCATCTTTCAGGCCGGAAAGATTGATGCGCACATTGAGGGCGGCGCCGGCGATCCCGGCACGCGTAGCCAACAGTCCGACGCCGACGTCCGAGATGGAAGCCGGATTCCCCTTCTCGGCCATGGCAGCGAGCAGCTCGTAGGCCCGCAGCGCGGTCTGCGCGACGCGCAGCGGAATCTCGGCCGCATACTTGTTAGCCTGTTGAATGGCCGCCGACCGCGCCGCCTTCTCTTCGGCCGAATCCTTGGGCAGACCGAATGCGGCCATGACCCTGTTGAAGGCAGCCGTGTCCTCATCAACGAGAAACAGGAGTTCATCCTTGAGCTGCTGGGCTTTGACCGCCCAGTCGCTGAAAAAGGGAAGTTTCTCGTCCCAGCCCCGCTTGCCGGCGGAAAGATTGGCGACCATTCCGCCTAACGAAGCGCCGAGAGCACCCATCAAGGCGGCGACCGAGCCGCCCCCGGGAGCGGGCGAATCGCTTAGCGTTTCGTTGCAAAACTGCCGCAGGTCGAGCCGCACCAGGGACTTCGCGGCCGGCGCTTCGATCTTCAGTTCGATGATCTTCTCTTTCGGATTAAACGGCCTCAACTCATCCAAACCTAACGAGCGGATGGCGAGGTCGATTAGTTCCTCCTCCGAGGCCCCCTCGGACCACTGCTGTTTGCGCAGGTAGTGACGGCCGGCTTCGATGAGACACTTTTTCGGCAGCATGCCGACGACCTCCGATCCCGTCACACGCAAGCCACGCTGGCTCGCCGATTCCACGCAGGCATCGAACGCGGCATGCAGCGGCGTCTCTTCGATGTTGGTCAGGTTCATGGAGACCTGCGCCATCCCATATTCCTCGACATACCAGCCGATCGCCTTGACATGCTTCAGCATTCCCGGAATCCGAACCGGCTCACCCTTTTCGTCGAGCACTTTCCTGCCGGCCGGCGTGCCGTCTTCCGTTTTGATCCGGCCATTCTCGCGCACATCGAATGCGACAGAGTTGGCCCGGCGCACCGACTTCGTGTTCAGATTGGCGTTGTAAGCGACCAGAAAATCTCGCGCGCCGATGACTGTTCCGCCGGACTTCTCGTTAAACACGGCCGGTCCAAAGTCCGGTTTCCATTTCGGGTCCTTGATCTTCTCAAAAAAGCCTTCGTATTCGCCCGCCCGAATGACCGAGAGATTGGCGCGCTCGGGTTTTGTGGCCGCTCTTTCGTAGAGATAGACGGGAATGTTCAATTCCTTTCCGACGCGCCGGCCGAGCTCTTTGGCGCAGGCAATCGCTTCATCCCAGCTCACGTTGCTCACCGGAATGAACGGGCAAACGTCGGTCGCGCCCATGCGCGGATGCGCGCCCTTGTGCCTGCTCATGTCGATCAGTTCGGCCGCTTTTTGAATCCCGCGAAACGCGCCTTCCACGACCGCTTCCGGCGTGCCGACGAACGTCACGACCGTTCGATTGGTGCTGGCGCCAGGATCGACATCGAGCAGGGCGACGCCTTCGACTGCTTTGATCGCCGCGGTGATCTGCTCAATGATTTTTGCATCGCGCCCCTCCGAAAAATTCGGCACGCATTCAATCAGCTTTTGCATAATTTTTCCTGTTAATCGCGCGCCTGCGGTTCCATGGGCAGTCTGATGTTCTCCGCTTTGGCGAATTCGATTGCCTTGCGGTAGCCGGCATCGGCGTGGCGAATGACGCCCATGCCCGGATCGCTCGTCAGGACGCGCTCGAGTCGCCGCTTCGAATTGTCGGTGCCATCGGCCACGACGACCATGCCGGCATGTTGCGAGTAGCCAATGCCGACGCCGCCCCCGTTATGAATGGAAACCCATGAAGCGCCCGCCGCCGTATTAACCAGCGCATTCAAAAGCGCCCAGTCGGCGATCGCGTCGCTGCCGTCGAGCATGCCTTCGGTTTCGCGGAAAGGTGAGGCGACCGAGCCGGTGTCGAGATGATCGCGTCCAATAACGATGGGGGCCTTGATCTCGCCGCGCCTGACGAGCTCGTTGATGGCGAGGCCGAACCTTGCCCGCTCGCCATAGCCGAGCCAGCAAATGCGCGAAGGCAATCCCTGGAATTGGATGCGTTCCCTGGCCAGCTTCATCCAGCGCGCGAGAACCTTGTTCTCCGGGAACAGCTCAAGAGCGAGCTCATCCGTCCGGGCAATGTCCTGTGTCTCGCCACTGAGGGCGGCCCAACGAAAAGGCCCCTTCCCTTCGCAAAAAAGCGGCCGGATGTACTCCGGGACGAACCCCGGAATATCGAACGCCTTTTCCACGCCGGCTTTTTTCGCCTGGGCACGAATGTTGTTCCCGTAGTCGAAGGTGACGGCACCGCGCTTTTGCAAATCGAGCATGGCCTGCACGTGCACTCCCATCGATTCCATGGCGCGCTCGATGTATTCCTCCGGCTTTTGGGCGCGCAACTGCAGCGCCTCCGGCAGCGACATCCCATGCGGCACATATCCGTTGAGGGCGTCGTGCGCGCTCGTCTGGTCGGTCAATACATCCGGCACCACGCCGCGTCGCACCATCTCCGGCAGCACATCCGCACAATTACCGACCAGGCCGACGGAGAGCGCTTCCTTCTTTTTTCGCGCCGCATCGACCAGCGCGAGCGCTTCGTCGAGGGTCGTGACCATTTTGTCGCAATAGCGGCTCTGCAGCCGTTTCTCGATGCGGGCCGGATCGACTTCGACCCCAAGGAAAACTGCGCCGTTCATGGTGGCGGCGAGGGGCTGCGCTCCGCCCATCCCGCCGAGTCCGCCGGTCATGACAAATTTTCCCTCGAGCGTGCCGCCGAAGTTTTTTCGACCGGCCTCGGCAAACGTCTCGAAGGTTCCCTGCACGATTCCCTGGCTGCCGATGTAAATCCATGAGCCCGCCGTCATCTGCCCATACATGGTCAGGCCGAGACGTTCGAGCCGGTTAAACTCAGTGTAGTTCGACCATTGCCCGACCAGGTTCGAATTGGCGATGAGGACACGGGGCGCTTCCTCGTGTGTTTTGAAAATGCCGACCGGCTTGCCCGATTGCACGAGCAGCGTCTCATCATTCGTTAGTCCCTGCAGCGAACGCACGATGGCGTCGAATGCCTCCCAGCTGCGCGCCGCCCGCCCGGTCCCGCCATAAACGATGAGCTTGTCGGGATTCTCGGCCACGTCCGGATCGAGATTGTTCATCAACATGCGCATGGCCGCTTCCTGATGCCATCCCTGACAGCTCAGTTCGATTCCGTGCGGGGCACGCACGATTCGTTTGGTGCTCATAGTTCTTCTATTCCGCTGTCAAATTTTCCTTCACGAATTGCGAGCGCGACGGCCGCAATATCGCGGGACATGGCGCGATCCTCCGTCACCGGGGCCGAAATAGACCGCACCGTTTTATACGCGCGCTCAACCCCAATGCCAGCCTGGAGCGGCCGGCGATGTTCGAGCGCCTCGGCCGCGGTCAACAATTCGATGGCCAGCGCATTCTCCGCATCATCCACGATCGTTCGCAGCTTCAATGCTCCGGTCATTCCCATCGAGACGTGATCTTCTTTTCCCCCGGAAGTCGGGACACTGTCGACACTGGCGGGATGGGCGAGAACTTTTGCTTCGTTCAGCAAAGCCGCCGCCACGACATGCAGGATCATGAAACCGGACTCGAGACCCGGCTTACGGGCGAGGAATGGCGGCAGGCCTTCATTGGCGTCGGGATTCACGAGCCGATCGATGCGCCGTTCACTGATGCTCATGAGATCCGTTAGGGCGATGGCCGCATAATCGAGCGCAAGTGCGAGGGGCGCCCCGTGGAAATTGCCGCCCGAAATCACCTCGCCCTCGTTAGGAAAAACCAGCGGATTGTCCGTGGCCGAAGCGGACTCAATTCGGAACACTTCTTCGCAATGGGCCAGTGCGCCGCGCGCGGCGCCATGCACCTGAGGCATGCAACGAAGGCTATAGGCGTCCTGCACGCGCGGATCATTCTGCAAATGCGACGCTCGAATTTCGCTCTCGCGCAAGAGGGCCAGCAAATGGGCGGCCACGGCGAGTTGCCCCGGATGCGGACGGGCCTGATGAATCCGTTCGTCAAACGCAGCCGGCGTCCCCTTCAATGCTTCAAGCGTCATGGCGCCGGCCACATCGGCAACGCGCGACAAACGTTTCGCACGAAACAGCGCCAGTCCGCCAACTGCATGCATGGCCTGCGTCCCGTTCAGGAGAGCGAGGCCCTCTTTGGCCTGCAGTTCCAGTGGCGAAAGGCCTGCGGCCCGAAACGCCTCCGCGCAGTCTTGACGTGCACCTTCGTAAAACGCTTCGCCCTCCCCGGTCAAACCGAGCGCCAGGTGGGCAAGCGGCGCGAGATCGCCACTTGCGCCAACCGAGCCTTTTTCTGGAATCACCGGGAGCAATCCGCGATTCAGCATTTCCAGAAGCGTTTCGATGACCACCCGACGAACGCCGCTAAATCCAAGCGTGAGCACATTCGCGCGCAGCAACATCATGGCGCGCGTCTCCGGTTCCGAGAGCGGCGCGCCGACGCCGCAGGCGTGACTCCGCACAAGATTGCGCTGCAATGCGCCTAACTGCTCATGCGGAATGTGGACTTCGGAAAGTTTTCCAAAACCAGTGGTGACACCGTAAACGACCGCGCTGCGCGCAACGATTTCCTCGACGAACCGGCGCGCTCTTTCGATGCGAGGGAAGGCGGCCGACGAAATGCGAACAGGCCGACGATCAATCGCGACAGCGGCGATTTGGGCCAGGGAAAGCGGATCGCCGTTCAGTTCGAGCATGGGCCTTCATACAATCGGCTGTGGGAAAGGACAAGAAGGCTGCAGCCGCTTTCGTGGCCCGGCCAATGCGCCCGGGGCGTGCGTTTCGCCAAAAAGAGGAAAGGCCAGGCCGAAAAGCGGCCTGGCCTTAGGTTAAAGCTATCCAGGGACGGCACCGTCCAACTATTTGGAATAGCCGGTCGTCGCAGCACCAGTGGTGGTCGACATCGTCTCCTTTTTCTGTGCGCAAGCGCCCAACGAGAGAGCACCGGCTAACACTGCCACGATCATAATCGCTTTGAGAATTTTCACTTATTTTTTTCGCCTCCTTTCCGAGCAAGTTGCTGCCGTCTTTTAGGCGGGGAACAACATAGACGCAACGATTTTCTGCACATTTTTGGCCGTATGAAAAAAGCGCTAAGTTTCGATCAGCACAGGCATATCCACATCGACCAGCGCGAACAATTCGACCACGTCGGCGTTGCGCATGCGAATGCATCCGTGGCTGGCCGGTTCGCCGATTTTTTCTTCCTCGTTAGTCCCGTGAATATAGATGTAGCGACCTTTGGTGTTCGCGTTATGCGGCTCCAGGCCGTCGAGCCAAAGGATGCGCGACATGATCAAATCTTCGCCCGAAGCATCCTCCGGTTTCAGCTCGGCTGGTTCCCTATTTTTGAAAACCGTGCCGAGCGGAGCGGCGGTTCCGATTTTTTCCGCGATACGAAAACGTCCGAGCGGTGTTTTCATGCTCGCTTCCTCCGAACCGAGGCCGAAGCGCGAGGTCGAAATGGGATAACTGCGGCGCCGGCCATCGCCGCTTTCCAGCGTCAGCTTCTGGTCCCGCACGGAAATGTGGAGAGCGCCTCCCGAAGTTTGCATCAGATCGGGGCCACGATAAACTGCCGCTGCCAATGAACAAGCCCTGCCGTGTTGCGATCGTTGGCGCCACCGGCGCCGTCGGCGCGGAGCTGATCAAGGTTCTGGAGCGCCGAAATTTTCCTGTCTCGTCTCTGAGTGCGCTGGCTTCTTCCCGCTCGTCCGGCCGGTTCGTTTCATTCCGGGGCGACGAGATTCCGGTCACGGAACTGCGTGAAGATTCCTTCGCCAATATCGATCTCGCTTTTTTCAGCGCCGGCGGGGAGATCTCGCGTCGCTTCGCACCGCTGGCGCGCGACGCCGGGGCCCTCGTCATCGACAATTCCTCCGCCTTTCGCATGGACCCGGATATCCCGCTCGTGGTTCCGGAAATCAATGGCGCCGACGCACAGCGGCATCGCGGCCTCATCGCCAACCCCAACTGCACCGCGGCGGTGACTCTCATGGCCCTGGCGCCCTTGCATCGCACTTTCGGTTTGCGTCGTTTTTTCGCCGCGAGTTACCAGGCTGTCTCGGGCAGTGGCGCGCGAGCCATTGCCGAATTGCGGGCGCAAGTCGAAGCCAGCGTCCGGGATCGCGCTCCTGTCGTCGAGGTCTTTCCGCATCCCATTGCCTTCAATCTGCTGCCTCACGTCGACGTTTTTCTCGAGAACGGTTATACGAAAGAAGAGCGAAAGATGCAGGACGAGTGCTGTCGCATCCTGCACCTGCCGGAGCTGCGCGTTTCGGCCACTTGTGTGCGGGTTCCGGTTTACCGGGCCCATTCCGTTGCCGTGAACGCGGAGTTTGAGAAACAGGTTTCGATCGAGGAAGCGCACGAAGTTCTGGCCAAGGCGCCCGGCCTCGAACTGGTGGACGAGCCGCATCGTCACAGGTATCCGATGCCGCTCGACGCGGCCGGCAAGGACAACTGCCAGGTGGGTCGCGTTCGACGCGATGCGGCGCTGGACAATGGCCTGGCCTTTTGGGTCTGTGGCGATCAACTGCTGAAGGGCGCGGCGCTCAATGCGGTGCAGATCGCCGAACTTCTCTAGCGCGCCTTTTTCCATTAAAACAAAAGCGGCCTCGGATTTCTCCAAGGCCGCTCCATGAATCCTGTCGTCAGGCCGATTCAATCCTGACCGGGCGTAGGCTCTCCGCCCTTTTTCTTCTCATCGCCATGGCCACGCTCCTGGCTTTTCCCGCCAGCATGGCCGGGCTGATTGTTATCTCGAGCCGCAGGTTGCGGATTGTGCGCATTCTTCCGTTCTCCCTGATTCTGCTTTTGCGGGCGCGCAGCGTTTTCCGCTCCGCCGCGTTGGGCCGGCTGTTCATGGGCCTGCTCTGGTGACGCTGCCTCCTTTTCTTTACGGGGACCACGTTCCTTCGCGGCGCGCTGATCTTGCGGCTTTGGCTGATGCAGCATCTTGTTTTTCCGCTCGTTAGGCGAAGGCGTCTCGTTCTTTTTCGCTGCGTTGCCGGGCGCGGCATTGTGGCGGCCTCCCTCCTTCTGCTTTTCCCGACCGTTAGCCGGGGCCGGGGTCTGCTCACCGCGATCAGCCTTCCGGTCTTTGGCTTTCGCTTTTTCATTAGCGGAAGGCGTTGCCTTCGCCTGTGGCGCAGTTTCCGCCTGTTTGCCTCTCTGGCCGCGGCGTCCGTTTTCCGGCTTGCTCTGCGCAGCCTCTTGGGACGCGGCGCCGGCCGCGGGAGTTCCTTGGGACGTCTTTCCTGTTGCCTCGCTCTTGTTAGGCTTGATGTTGGGCGGCGGAACGTTTCTGGCGTTCTCCGTCTTCATCTTCTGCTCGAGTTGCGATTTCTCTTTCGGGTCTTTGACGTCAGACCAGCCGCGTTCAAGCTTCGGGTGTTCGATCTTCGTCTTGACCGCCCTGGGGGCGACCTGCTTGGCCGGTTTCCTGATCTTCATCGGAGCAGCCACCACGAGTCTGTTTCCCTGAATGCGGGTGATTTCCCGGCCATGGACCTGTCCGTTGAAATTAGACCGTGTTTCGCGTTCCAAATTCAAACGTTGAATGGGCCGGCTGGAATAACGATTCAATCGATCGTAGTCAGGCCCGTAGTTATAAACGCGCGAGTTATTGTAGGTAATGTTCGTCACGTTCACCGTTTGGCTGATGTAGGTGACGTTTTGGGTGGGCGCGTAGATATGCGTGCGCAGGCGAGGATCGCCGATATAGCGGATGTCGACAAAATTGTAGCAGGCCGGCCCGATGTCGAACTCCACGTCGACATGACCGGTGATGGCGCGGCCTTCGTAGACTCGCTCGGCCCCGGGCGGCAATGGCGCCCAACCGATGTAATCGCCACCCGTGCGCCACGAGACCCAGGCCGGCCCCCATTCATATCCCGGGACCCAGACCCAGCCCTCGCCGGCCAGGCGTATCCAGCGTCCGTAGTGATACGTCGCCCACCCGAAGTCCTCGTTGGAGATCCAGGTCCAGCCCACATCGGTGTAGGCCCAATAACCGTCCGCGTAGGGACGCCAATCGTTATTGCCCACCGCCACGTTCGGCTGCCAGCAGTAACCGTAGTCGGCTACATCGATCCAGCTGCCGTCGTTGAGGTTATTGTAAAAGAAATCGATCGAGACGTCGGTGTCCGCCGTCGCCTGCCGCGCCATCGGAAATGCCAACGCCACAATCGCCAGTGCGAAGAATAGTCGTCGTTTCATAGTTTGAGAAGTGATGTGCGTTAGACCTGCCCGGCCCCGCGATTATTCACTTCTGCTGATTCGAAACTGACAACGCCAGTGCGCGTCTCTCGCCCGGCCTGACAGGCAAAGACCGACCGCCAGGGTGCGACTATTGCGGCCGCACGACGACGAAAGAGCGGGTGCGATGCCGGCAGACGGAGAGCACCTGATTCTCGTTAGGATCAAGCGCGTTCACCATCTTCTGAAATTCCGAGACGGAGTGAACCGGCTGTTGATTCACCTCCTCGATCACGTCCCCCTGCTGCAGCTCACCATTGCTGGCGGAAGGATCGACCTTCGTCACCACTACGCCGCGCACGTTGCCCGGCAGATCGAGCTGCTGCACGAGAGCCGGGGTCAGCTCGCCGACTTCGATGCCGGCGAGCGGGCCGTTAGTTTCCCCTTGATCGTTAGGTGGTTGCGACTGGTCTGGCTGGTCAGGTTGCGGGACCGAACCGATCATCCCGTAATTGGCCGGCTGCTCCTTGATCGCCGTCGTGACCTTTATTGGCTTTCCGTTGCGGCTTATCTCAAGGTCGATCTTCTTTCCGACTTCCGCCTGGGAAACGAGATGGCGCAGGGTCGGGAAATTCTTCACGTCATGCCCGTCGAACTTCAGAATGACATCGCCCTTATGTAACTGCGCGGCCGCCGCCGGCGAGCCTGGAATGACATCGCCCACCACGACGCCCTGGGAGTTGCTCGGAATCTGGCCTCGCGGTCCGACACGCGTTTGGATTCCGAGATAACCACGGATGATGCGGCCATGTTCGAGCAAGCTCTCCAGCGCCGTTCGCACCGTGTTCGACGGAATCGCGAAACCCGATTCCGGACGATGTGCCGCTGCGCGAGATAATGGCCGTATTGATCCCAATGACCTCGCCCTTCAAATTGATGAGCGGGCCGCCGCTGTTTCCCGGATTGATGGCCGCGTTCGTCTGCAGGAGATCGCCGAAACCATCGACGCGATTTGGCCGGCCTTTCGAGCTGATAATGCCGTTCGTGACCGTTTCTTCGAAGCCAAACGGGTTGCCGATGGCCAGGACGAAATCGCCGGCCTGCACGAGATCCGAATCGCCCAGCTTGAGCGGCTTCACCTTGGGATTGTCCACTTTCAGAACGGCCAGGTCAGCCACGGCATCCGCCCCAACGAGCCGGGCCTTTTCGACGCGACCGTCGCTGAACATCACTTCAATGTCATCGACGTTCTCGACCACGTGATTGTTCGTGATGATGTGACCTTCGTTAGTCACGACAACACCGGAGCCAAGCGAGTTTTGGACGAGCGCTTCATCCTGCGGGCTCCGGTATTGCCGCGGCATCCGATTGAAGAAAAACTCGAATGGATCGAGCCCCTGTTGCCGCCGGATCATGATCTTGCGCGAAGTCTTGATGCTGACAACGGAGGGAACGACGCTGCTCACGAGGACGCGCCGTTCCCGATCAAGTTCCGAGAGTGTCGGAATCGCTTTCGGGTCGACGCTGGCATTGGCGGCGAGCGTGTATTTTTCCGGCGTGGCACGGGCGAGGAAATCCAAGCGGCCATGCTTTAGCTGGTAATCGTACAAGAGCGAGATACCGGCGCTCAAAAGCGCCGCGAAGAGAACAAATTTAAGAAGATTTTTCATTAACTAACGTGCGAGAAAGTCTGTCCCTGTTGTTCGACAACCAAATGACGGAAACGTTGATTATCCGGAAATTCCAGCTCCGGATCCGTTTCGAAAATTCTAACCGCGGCCGCCCGCGCCCGGCGCATGAGAGCGGCGTCGGTGCGCAAATTGCCGAGCTTGAGCTCCGGAAGCCCACTCTGCGCCGTGCCGAGCAAATCTCCCGGACCGCGCAAGTTCCAATCCGCTTCCGCCACCTCGAAGCCGTTGCTTGTTTTTTCGAGCACCGCCAGTTTCTCCCGTGTCTCTTCTGAAGAATCATCGCTCAAGAGGATGCAAAAGGATTTATGTTCCCCGCGCCCGATCCGGCCGCGCAGCTGATGCAACTGGGCCAGACCGAAACGCTCGGCATTTTCCACGAGCATGACGGTCGCGTTAGGCACGTCGACGCCCACTTCGACCACGGTTGTGCTGATCAAGGCGCTCGTTTCCCCTCGCCGAAAGCGTTCCATGATCGCCTGCTTATCCGGCGCTGGAATGCGACCATGCAACAGCTCGCAGCGAAACGGGCGCAGCCGTTCCCGCCACGATTCAAACTCAGCCGCGGCCGCCTTCACATCGAGCTTTTCGCTTTCGTCAATGAGCGGATAGATAATATAGGCCTGCCGCCCCGCTTCCATTTGCTTGCGCAAAAAGGTAAGCACTTCGGGTAATTTCGCACTTTCCCGGACGGCCGTAACGATCTTCCCACGATGGCGCGGCATTTCGTCGATCACCGAAACATCGAGGTCGCCGTAAACGGTCATGGTCAACGTGCGCGGTATCGGTGTCGCGGTCATGACGAGAACATCGGGGGCCGGTTCCCGCGCCGTCAATCGTGCCCGCTGCGCCACCCCAAACTTGTGCTGTTCGTCGATCACGACCAGCCCTGGATTTTCCAGGCCTTCCGGTTCGTAAAGCAACGCATGTGTCCCAACGATGATCTGCGGCGTCGGTTCCGCTTCAGAGGAGATGGCGCCCGAGCTCTGGTGCTGCGAGAATAATGGCAAAGGTGAGGCATCTTCTTTCCGCGCACCGGTGCGCAGCGCGACCCTGATTCCCAACGGCTCCAACCACCGGCGGAGAACGGCATAATGTTGCTCGGCCAGAATTTGCGTTGGCGCCATGAGAGCGGCCTGGAAGCCGGCTTCGACGGCCAGCAGCATCGCGGCAATGGCCACTACCGTTTTGCCAGAACCGACGTCTCCCTGCAGCAGCCGGTTCATGGGCTGCGCCGTCCCCAAGTCGCGCCGCAACTCCGCGAGGACACGCTCCTGCGCCGCGGTCAGATCGAAGGGAAGAGCACGCAGGAATTTCTCAAGTAAATCGCCGCGGCCGCAATGAATTTCCCCCGGGCGTTGGATGACGCTGCGGCGCCGTGAAGCGATCAGCATTTGCATCGCGAAAAACTCCGCCAGGACAAGGTGTTCGCGCGCTTCCGCCAATGACCTGGTGCTTTCCGGAAAATGAATTTCCCGCAGGGCGCCGGCCTTGGCGCCCGGATGCAATTCGTCGGGCAAAGCCACTTCCAGGGTGTCGGTTGTCTCTTCCAAAGCCCGATAAATGAGGCTGCGCAGGAGACGCTGTGAGACGCCCTCGGTAGCCGGATAGATCGGCGTGATGCGGCGGAAATGGATGGAGATCTCTTCGTCGTTCTCGATGACCTCAAACTCAGGATGATCAAGACAGAGCCGCTTTCCACGCAGCCTCGGCTTTCCGAAAACGACCAGCCGCTGGCCGGTCGCGATCATTTTCTGCACGTAATGCAAATTGAACCACCGGCAGACGAGCGGCTCGCTCAGAGCGTTCGCGTCGCTCTCCTGCAGCGTGGCCTCAAATATTTTCTTCCAGCCGCCAAAGCGCCGCACTTGGGTCTTGGTCACTTCTCCGCAGAGGCAGATTGGCTGATCGCTCTCTTCGCGAGGGAAACGGGCAAACTCACGCCGATCCTCGTGACGGCGGGGAAAATGAGTCAGCAAATCGCCGACTGTGGCGATCCCGAGGCGACGGAGCGGCATCAGCCTGGCGCGCGGAAACCAATCCAGTTCATCAAGCGGTTGATACAAGTTGGCCATCAGATCGGCGCCGACGTTCGAATCGCCTGCACCTGCAGCTGCACGCGTGTCACGCCTCCATACTCGTCCGGCTTGATCCGGAAGGCGATATCCCACGGCGCCGGCGGCAACGGGTTGCGGGCCCCGTCGAAAAAAATCGCACGCTGAAAATACCCGCGCTGCCGCAGACGGAGGGCGAGATGTTTTTCCTTGAGGACGCGCGGTTGCACGGCCGGCTCGACTTCGCGCGCAAAAAAGACCGGCTGCTCGTTTGCGCGTCCGAATGGCTGCAATCGCTCGTGCCAGCGGAGCAGGTCGAGATTGACTTCTGGAAAACTCAGCTCGTGATCGAGCTGCAAACTTGGCCGCAGTTGATCCGGCAACAGGCGCTGGCGAGCGACGCGGCTGAAAGCAGCAACGAACTCCGCGAACTTCGTTTCCTCGAGGGAAACACCGGCCGCCATTTCGTGTCCCCCAAATTTTTCCAGATGCTCGCTGCATTCTCCCAGGGCCGCGACCAGTGAAAAGCCATCGATGCTTCTCCCGCTTCCTTTTCCCATGCCCGTGTCTTCGAAGCCAATGACAATGGCAGGCCGATGATATTGGCGAGCGATACGCGCCGCGACAATGCCGAGCACGCCGGGATGCCAGTCGCGCGCCCCGACAACAATGGCCGCATCGCGCGACGGATCGAAACTGCGCCCGATCTCCTTTTCCGCTTCCGCCAGGATCTGACGTTCGACGTTTTGCCGCTCGCGATTTTGACTGTCGAGGAGATCGGCCAGCTCGCCAGCTTCGGCTTCATTGGTCGTGAGCAAAAGGCGCAGCGCTTTCTCCGCCGTGTCCAGCCGGCCGGCCGCATTCAGACGCGGTCCAAGCCGAAAGCCGATGTCCTCTGGCAGAATTGGACCGCCCAGGGCGGCGACGTCCATGAGCTTGCGCAGGCCCGGGCGTGACGAACGGGCGATTTCGCGGGCCCCCGCCCTAACGAATATGCGGTTCTCGAATTGCAACGGCACGATGTCGGCGACGGTCCCGAGCGCGACAAGGTCCAATCGTGCCTTGAGATCGAAGTTCGGACACGGTCGCGTCTTGAGAAGCGCGTGACAAAGCTTGAAGACGAGACCGACGCTGCAAAGATAGGTGCAGGCTCGGTCATCGCCGGCCTTTGGATTCACGACTGCAACGCAATCAGGCAAACCGGATTTTGGTTCGTGATGATCGACCACGATGACATCAACGCCGCGTCGACTCAGTCCGGCGATTTCCGCCGTTGAAGATGTTCCGCAGTCGAGCGCGATGAGCAGTTGCGGATTATGCAGCTGGCAGCAACGCTCAACGCTCTCGGCGCTCAGGCCATAGCCCTCTTCCATGCGCAAGGGTAGAAAAAGCTCGGGCGAACCACCGTAGGCGCGCAGCATTTCTCCGAGCAGCGCCAGTGAAGTGACACCATCCACATCATAGTCGCCAAAAAGCACGATGCGCTCTTTCCGATCGAGTGCAGTCAGGATTCGCGCCACCGCGGCACCCATTTGGGGAATGAGAAACGGATCGCTGAGCGACTTCAGCCGGGGCGTGAGGTAGGCGTCCACCTCTGCGGCGTTCGTGAAATTCTTGCGCATGAGCAGATGCACGATGCAGGGCAGGCCGCAAATTTCCTTCCATGAAATCGCGGTTCCGCCGGCGTCATCTGTCCGGGGGAAAATCCAACGTGGCTCCACCGCACACTGTACAATTGCCAATTTTCAATTGCCAATCGCCAATTGCCCCATGAGCCGCCGTGCGTCGAAGGGGGCGTGCACCTTGGCGTCGTTATCGAAGTAAACGTAAATGTCGCGAGGGCCGTGCAGCGTTTCCTTCTTCGGTGTGCAGACCAGCGCGTCCGCCGGATGTTTCCCGACCCGCCACCTGCGGATACGGGCCGCCCATTTCTTAATGGCGGCATCGGTGTAGCCACTGGTGTAAAGCTCTTCCGAGCCGTGCAGACGGCAGTAAACAAAATCGGCGGTCAAGTCTTCGGCGTAAGGCCACCGGGCTGCCGCGTCGGAAAAGACGAAGGCAATGTTATGGCGGCGCAGGAGGAGAAAAAATTCTCGCACCATGAAACTGTCGTGTCGGATTTCGACGGCATAACGGAGGGGGCGACGGCGATCCGCTTTGGTCCAGGCCCGATCCTTAAGCTTCTCGTTATGGCGTTCAGCCAGGCGCGCCGCAGCCGTTGTGTCGTGCGGCAGGAGTTCGAAAAAATGGCGGAATTTCTGTTCATTCCAACGAAAGCGCGGCGGAAACTGCCAGAGGATCGGACCGAGTTTTTCGCGCAGGCAAAGCAGACCGGAGGCGAAGAAATTGGCCAGTGGAATCTCAATGTCGCGGAGCTGCTTCATGTGAGTAATGAAGCGCCCACCCTTGATGCTAAAGACAAAGCCGGGCGGCGTTTCATCATACCATCGCCGATAGCTGGAGGGACGCTGCAACGAATAAAATGATCCGTTGATTTCGATGGAGTCGAACTGATGGCTGGCAAACTCCAGCTCGCGGCGGTGGGGCAAATCGCGCGGGTAAAAAACGCCCCGCCATGGTTTATAATTCCAGCCGGAAATTCCGACGCGGATCTCCGAAGAAATCCCCGTTTTCGATTTTGTTTTCGCCCCCTTTTTTGTCATTGCTCGAAACGGCGATCATCTGGCGTGCACCTAAACAAATCGAAGCGTGTCGGGTTCTTGCGGGAGAATTCTGTGCTTCTGGCAAATTTCGCGAAATGCCCGGAGCCCTTCTTTGGCGCGCGAATCGAGGGTGAATCGTAAACATGAACGGAAATAATACTCACAAAAATCAGCGGCAAACTCGCTCTGCGCGGCGATAACCGAAGCGAGGTCGGCGAGGTTACTATCCTGCTTGGCGCGAAGCTGCGTCGCGATTTCAGCTGCACTTATTACCTCCGGGCGGATCAGCCAGAGGGCATAGACGAAGGGCAGGCCGATGCATCGCTGCCACTCTCCGCCCAGGTCCCAGTAACGATAGCGCTCGCCGAACTTTTGCCGGAAGCGGATGGCCTGATCGCCAATCAGCAGCCGCGCATGACCGGCGGCCAGAGGCGCCATCGCATCGCCGACGGCAACGCCGGGCAGTGCATGCATCTCTGCTTCGGCCAAGAGGCAGCGCAGCAGATTTACCGAGGTCTGCGAAGCAGGATCGAGCTCCAGAGTCTTGAGCGACGACCACTCTTCGGTGTGCGCCACGAAGACGCTGTAGACGGGCCCATCGGACGAGACGCAGACGTTGTCCACCACGGAATAGATCGGGCGGCGCCAGAATTCGAAACTCGAAACAAAGGCAACGTCCAGCTCTCCCGCGGCAAGTTTTTGGCAAAGCGCAGTCGGATGATCGAAAACGACCGGCCCAGGCCAGCCGTGAATAAGCGGCTGAGCATTAAGATATTTGACGCAGCCGATCCGCAACGACTCGCCGGCCACGCCTTACACGGCCGCCAGCTCGGCCTTCGGCTCGGTCCGGGAAGCGGATGCCACGGTCTCTCCGCGACGAATGTAGCCATAATGGCTGTCGCGCTGCACAGGCTCGCGGCCCGCTTCGCGGATAACATGCTCGAGCGCGGCGACGGTTTGTTCCTGCGGCGTTTTCGCACCGGCCATGTGGAAAATTTTTTCCTCCATGATGATGCCGTGCAAATCGTCCACTCCATAGCTGAGCGAGACCTGGGCCAAAGGAAGCCCCATGCTCACCCAGTAGGCGGTGAGATGATCGATGTTGTCGAGATAGATGCGGTTGACGGCGAGGTTGCGCAGTTGCTCAAAAGCGGAAGCGGGTTTGACGTGCGAAAGGATCGTCGTGCGCGGTTCGAAGGCGAAAGGAACAAAGCCGGTGAAGCCGTGGGTTTCATCCTGCAGATCGCGCAGTTGCCGGAGATGATCGACCCGCTGTTCAAGTGTCTCGATATGTCCGTAAAGCATGGTGCAGGTGCTGCGCCCGCCCATTTGGTGCCAGACGCGATGGACATCGAGCCATTCCGCGGCGGACTCTTTCCCGCGACAGATTTCATCGCGAACTGCGGCGTCGAAGATTTCGGCACCGCCCCCGGTCAGCGAGCCCAGGCCTGCCTCGCGCAAAACCTGGAGCATTTCCGGAATGGAAAGCCGAAAGACGCGATTGGCCAGGTGCCGAATTTCGATCGCTGTAAAAGCCTTGATGTGCAGGGCCGGATCGACCGCACGAAGACCACGCAGCAGTTCCAGGTACCACTCTTTCTTCAAGGTCGGATGAAGTCCGCCAACCATGTGCACTTCGGTGATGCCGTCGGCCAGCGACTTGCGGACTGCCTCCACGATTTCGTCGATGGCATATTCAAAAGCGTGGGCATCCCGTTTCTTTGCGGCGAAAGCGCAAAACTGACAGGAGAGAATGCAAATGTTCGAGTAGTTGATATAGCGATTCAGGATGTAACTGGCGAAGTTGCCATTCTTGCGTTGCCGTACCGCGCTCGCCATCACTCCGAGGGCATTGAGGTCGTTTGAGCGATAGAGTCTCAGCGCATCGGCTTCCGAAATACGCTCCCGACTTTCAACTTTCTCCGCGATCGCCCGAAGCTCATTCGGGATCATTGCATAATTCATGTAGGTCGGGTCGAAGTAATGCTGCGGGAACTTATGATGCACTTGAGCGCGCCCCTTGCAACAAAAAGAGCCGTGCGCCAGGAAAAATAGACGCTTGCCTTCGGCCCGATCCCTTCGGCACCTCTGTCCCAAAAAGTCAGAGGGCGGACACTCGCGTGAGTATCCGCCCCCTTTCTCAACCCCACACTTGGCAAATCTTAAAAATCGCGGTCTTTCGCCGTGCTCATGAAGCGCACACGGCTGTTTGTCTGCTCCGGGGCCGGCGGAATGCCCGGTTTCGGATAATCGGCCGCCAATTGCCGCTGCGAGGTCGGCACCAGGCGCACGGCGCCCCTGGCGTTGTTTCTCCAGCCGTTCGGATCGGCAAATTCCTCGCCGCTATGATGCAGGCCACTGACCTGATCTTCCAGACCGGTGCCGTAGCGCTGCTCCAGAATGGTCGGCGTGACGAAGACGAGCAAGTTGCGTTTGGTCCGAGCATTCAGGTGCTCCTGAAAGAGGTATCCGAGAATCGGGATATCACCCATGATCGGAACCTTGTTCCGGGCTTTGGTCGACTCGTCCTGCAGCAAGCCGCCGATGGCGAGCGTGTCGCCGCTCTTGATCAGAACGTTGGAGTCGAGCGTGCGGGTGTCGATGATCGGGCTGGCCACGGTGGCGCCGGCGAACACGAAGGTTGCGTCAGCCACCTTGTTGCTGATCTCCGGCTTAACACTCAGCGTGATGAAATCATCCTTGTTGACCGATGGTCTGACGAGAAGCGTATTGCCGAACTTTTTGTCCTGGAATCCGCCGAAGACCGCCGTCGCCGTCTGTTCGTTGAAGTTCAACTGCGGCACCGGCTGGTTGCGGATGATCTCGATTTTAGCCTGCTGGTTATCAGCCGTGACCACTCGCGGGTTGGCGAGAAATTCGGCGTCGGCATCTTCGTTCAGGGCGCGCAAAGTCAGAGACATTTGCGGCACCGAAAGGATCGCGAACTGTCCCGCGATCAGGTTGCCGAACCAGTTGTGAGCCGTTTTACCAAAGTCGGTTGTTGGGAGGTTCGTTCCGCCGGCCGCCGCGGGCGGCGTTGTCTGAGTCCCATTTAGAGCGCCATAAGTGACCGTCTGGGGACTGGACGAACTACCGACCACACCGGCCCAGTTGATTCCGTAGCTTTGCTTCGGATTAGCTGTCACTTCGACCAGGCGCGCTTCGATCATGACCTGCTTGGTCGGTTTGTCGATTTGCGCCAGCATCTGGCGAATGTTGTCGATGTTGCTGCGGGTCTCGCGGAAGAAAATGGTGTTGGTGCGTTCGTCCACCTGCGGCGCATCTTTGCTGGCGAGCTGCGAAGCGACCAGGGGGGCGACATCTTTCGCCCGGGCATAGCTGAACTGATAGCTGTCGCTTTCGGTCGGCTCGGCCGTGCGTTCGGCAGCCGTCTTGATGTAGTAAACGTTGTCGATCTTATCCATGAAGAGCGATTTCGCCTTCACGATGATCTGGATGGCTTCGAGCGCACTGACGTTCTCCAAGCGCATCGTCACTGTGCCGGTAACGGCCTCGCTCACCACGACGTTGATCTTGGCCTGGCGAGCCAGAAGCCGCAGGACCTGGCCGACATCGTCTCCCTGAAACTCGCGAACACCGGAGGCGTTGGGTTCCGTCTCGGGAGTCGTCCCCGCAGCGGGAGCCGGCGAAGTCGTCGCCGCGGGCGCGGGGGCGTTGTTGGGTGAAGCCTGCACAAGCACCATGGAAGGCGAGTCAGCCGGAGCAGGCACAACCGGCTGGACCGAGAGGGCATTATCCGAAACCGGCTTCGCGGCCGATGGGGTGGTCGCGGTTGAAGTTTGAGTCGAACCGGAGCTCGAGGTGGAAGGCGCCGTCGAGGCCACCTGTGCTTGGGAAAGGGCAACTCCGCAGAGCCAGACCACCGCCCCGTAGCAAACATTTCGGAAGAAATTAGGCATAGTGATGAATCGAGGATTGATACTGCGGACATGTCTAAAGCAGAAAGCAGACCAGCTCCGTTTTCTTTCGAAAAAAGGCCCGCTCCCCGGGAGAATCACCGACAGAGCGCTCGAAAACAGGCGATTTGGCGGCCCGGATTGAACCCGAAGGACGTCGCCTAAACAGGCTCGGCCACCCGGGCATTCAGCCTGACGGGTCGTCTGTGGTGGGCGCGGCTCATGCCGCCGTGGCGAATCCTGCCGTCGATTTCTCAAACGAAATCGGCGGCATGTCCTTGACCAGCTTGATGACGCCGTCCTGCCATTTGCGGCTGATTTCCTCGAGGTAGCGATCTCCCTCATCCAGGCGGGTGCGGCACTTCGTTGTCAGCGAATCGTTCTCGTAGCGGAGGATGTCGATCGGCGGTCCTACGGAGACATTGCTCTTCATGGTGGCATCGAGCGAAATGATGCCGAACTTCAGCGCTTCATTCAGGCCGGTATCGTAGCTAAAGCCGCGGTCAAGAATCGGCTTACCATATTTCGTTTCGCCGATCTGGAGGAAGGGACAATCACGGGTCGCGTGAATGCTGTTGCCCTGCGGATAAATCAGATGCACTTCCGGCTTCATTCCGGCGATCTGTCCGCCGACGATCAGATGAATGTTGAAATCGAAACCGTCGGCTTCGAGCGCGGCCCGGTCGCGGTTTTCCACTTCCCGCACCTTGGTCCCGACATAACGAACGACCTCATAAAAAGTATGACGATTCATGAGATTCTCGCCTTCGCCCGAACCATCGCGCAACATCAGGTCATCATCGATGCGGGCCAGGGTTGCCTGGGTCAGCGAGAGATTCCCTGAACTCATGATGCAGATAATGCGTTCGCCCGGCTGCTCGAAAAGCCGCATCTTGGAGCGCATGGTGATGTTGTCCATCCCGGCGCTCGTTCGTGAATCGGAGAGGAAGACCGCCCCGCCGCGACAGAGCATTCCGAGGCAATAGGTCATCGCCGTTCTCCTGGTTCGATGACGCGCCCGGAGACGCGCTTCATCTGCGTGTGATGCGTAAGGACATGCACGCGCCCATCGCTTCCGCGGAAAAACGCGCTCAGCACCCAGCTAATGATTCCGATAATAATCGCGCCCCAAAATGCGCTCCAAAATCCAGCCACATGAAAGCCGCTCACCAATGTGGGAACCCAAAGCAACATCAGGCCGTTCACGACCAGAATAAAAAAACCGAGCGTCAAAAGGATCAGCGGCGCGCTCAAAATAAGAAGCACCGGACGCACGAAAGCATTCAGGATTCCGAGCAGCAGGGCGGCCAGGATGAGAGACCAGGTCGTGTCGTAACGAATGCCGCTGATCAGAAATGCCGCGACGACCACGCCCGCGGTCGTCACGGCCCAGCGAAAAATAAAGTGTCGCATGTCCTTAAACTATCGCGGGATTTGCATTCGCCCAGAAAACTGCTTGCCAACTTTTCCGGTGGCGGGAAATTCCGTCGCTACTCAAAATCACAACCCAGCCTATTCCGTGCCGAAAAAATCAAAGGATGTCCAAACAGAAAGTATCGCTGCGGCCGATTCCGAGGCGATAAACGTCAACCAGAAACCTGTGCGAGCGCCGCGCGCGGCCAGGAAAACAGCCCGCAAAACGCCAGCCAAAAGAAAAACAAGCGCCGCGAAAAACACATCGCGGGCGGTCGCTTCTCCAGCCAAACCCACTCCACCTTCGGACGATGAGATTCGCCTTCGCGCATATTTCATTGCCGAAAGGCGAACACAACATTCGCTGCCCGGGGACGACCACAGCGATTGGCTTGAGGCGCGACGACAATTGTTCGCCGAAGCCGGCATTCCGCTGGACTGAGTCGACCGCGCCTTCCACTCCCTTAGCCACGAACTTCAACCCCCGGCAGGCAATCCTTGACCCTTTCCAACAGACGAGTGATCGCAAACGGCTTGGCCAGAAGACCGTGCACGCCCGGTTCGCGGAGAAGCTCCTGTGCGCGTGCATCTTCCCCCTTCGCCGAAATGAGCAGGAGCGGTGGCACTCGCCTCGGCGGTTGCACATGGTTGTAGACCTTGCCGATGAGAAAGAAAAGCATCGCACCGTCGATCATCGGCATGGAGAAATCGAAAATGAAAAGATCGTAGTTCTTGCGCAGGGCGAGCTCGAAGCCGTATTCCGGCTTGGCCGAGGTATCGACCTGACAATTCAGGAAGGAAGTCAGCGCTTCGCGCACGATGCGCATCACGCCCACATCATCATCCACCACCAGAATCCGTTTCGGCTCGCCGGTTGGCACACGGCGACGCTTGCGCAAAAGGCAACGTCGTTTCAAGCTCCATTTTATGAACGAGCCGGCTGACGCACTTGCCCAGGCCCTGCGCGAGCGTCGCGCCATCGTGGCGGACGAGGAGAGCCGGCGCAACGCCGAACGGCACATGGCGCGATTGCGCGAAATTTCCGAGCGCATCGAGCGCCTGCAGTCCACCCTCCCAGCACCGGTTCCTCCGCAGCTGCGCCACTATCTCGAGCGTTGCAGCTACGACAAGGCGCTCGCCTTCCTGGAAGAAATGTAGAGGCGCCAGGGGCGAACGGGCCCGAGTCGTGGCATCGGCCCCGACGGAGCGGACCGGCTACAGAGCTAGCGCGAATACAATTCGACGATCAACTGCTCGTTGACCATCGGCTGCATTTCTTCACGGGACGGAATGCGTGCCACTTTTCCCTTGAGGGCGTCGCGATCCACCGTTAGCCAGTCGGGCACGGGCGCGATTTGCGTCAATTCGAGATTGCGCAGGGCGAGTTGGCGCGATTTCGGCCTCTCCTTGATGGCCACTTCGTCGCCCGCCTTGACGTTGTATGAAGCAATATTGACGTTGCGTCCGTTGACCTGCACATGCCCGTGCGAAACAAGCTGGCGCGCGGCGGAGCGAGTATTGGCCAGACCGAGGCGAAATACGACGTTATCCAGACGCGTTTCGAGCAGCTGCAGAAGCGTCTCACCGGTCACGCCACGTTTGCGCAGGGCATTCTGGAAAATGCGGCGAAACTGGCGTTCGAGCAGCCCGTATTGATAACGCAGCTTCTGTTTCTCGCCGAGGGCGATCGCGTATTCGGATTGCTTGCGGCGCGATCCTTTCGGCCCGTGCATGCCCGGCGGATAATTTTTGCGCTCGAGCGATTTGGAAGCGCCAAAAAGCGGCACGCCATAGCGGCGGCTTACTTTTGTTTTCGGTCCGGTGTATCTGCCCATGTAGGAGTTGAGAGTCGTTAGTTGAGAGTTGAGAGAATCAAACGCGGCGCTGTTTGGGAGGGCGGCAGCCATTGTGCGGCACCGGCGTGACATCTCGAATGACGGTAAGATCGAGGCCGATCGCCTGAAGGGCGCGCACGGCCGACTCGCGGCCGGCGCCCGGGCCCTTGACCAGCACTTCGACTTCCTTCAGCCCGTGACCCATGGCCTGGCGAGAAGCGTCCTGCGCCACCATCTGTGCGGCGTAGGCGGTGCTTTTGCGTGAGCCTTTGAATCCGACTTTGCCGGCACTCGACCAGCCGATCACGTTGCCGTTCATGTCGGTGATGGTGACGATCGTGTTGTTAAAAGTGGAGAGGACGTGGGCGATGCCGCTGTGCACGTTCTTGCTGCCCTTGGCCTTGACGATCTTCGGCTTCTCGACATCATTCGGGTCGAGCGAGAGATTTTCTTTCGGCGGCCGGCCGGGAGCGGCTTCTTCCTTCTTTGCCTTGGGCGCTTTTTTGGCCGCAGGCTGCCCGGCCTTTTCAGCCGGGGTGGCCGAAGGGGCTGCAGGAGCCTCGGAAGTTGCCGCAGGTGCAACGGCCTTCGTCTCGGCCGTCTCGTCAGGCTGAGCGGCTTTCGTCTTCCTGGGCTTCTCGCTTGCGGCCGGTTTTTTCTCTTCCTGGTCTGCCATGTTCGTCGTTCTTCCTGATTAAACCTTCCCGGCCTTGGCGTCCTTGTTGCGAATTACGCCGACGGTCTTGCGCGGGCCCTTCCGGGTCCGGGCATTGGTGGAGGTCCGTTGGCCTCGGACGGGCAATCCGCGACGATGCCGAATGCCGCGATAGCAATTGATCGCCTGCAAACGCTTCAAATTTCCCTGCACTTCACGGCGCAGATCGCCCTCGATCGGAACCTTGTTCGCCGTGATCGTCTGGATGATTTCGTTAATCTGCTGCGGCGTCAGGTTCTTGGCTCGCAAATTGGGATCGATGTTGGTCTGCTCGAGGATGTGCCGGGCCGTGCTCGGACCGACCCCGTAAATGTAAGTGAGCGACGCTTCGATGCGTTTATCGGCGGGAATTTCAACTCCTAGTAATCTCGGCATAGTTCCATTACTCCAAACTCCAAAACTCCACCCTCACCCCTGGCGTTGCTTGTGACGCGGGTTCTTGCAAATCACGCGCACGACGTTCTTGCGCTTCACAATTTTGCAAGCTTCACAAAGTCTCTTTACTGATGGTCGCACTTTCATAATCAACGAAAAACGCGGAACGAAGTCCGCGTTGTCACTCCTGGCGAAAAGTGATTCGCCCCTTCGACAAATCGTAGGGGGAAACCTCTAGCATAACTTTGTCGCCTGGCAAGATGCGATTGCGGGCCGTTTCCGTTGTTTTCCCCACATGCGCGAGCAGGCGGTGGCCGTTGGACAGCTCCACGCGAAAGATGGTATGCGGCAGCGTTTCCAGCACCTTGCCCTCTACTTTAATTGTGTCTGGCCGCGCCATGTCAAAATTTCCGGCTCCTCCTGCGTAATCAGGACCGTATGCTCAAAATGCGCGGAGGGCAGGCCATCGGCGGTGCAGACGGTCCACCCGTCTTCCAACAGCCGCACTGAGGCCGTGCCCATGTTGATCATCGGCTCTATGGCCAGCGTCATGCCGGCCTTTAGCTTCGGGCCGCTGCCCCGCTTGCCGTAATTCGGGACCTGCGGCTCCTCGTGCAATTTCCGCCCCACGCCGTGCCCGACAAACTCGCGCACCACGGTGAATCCATGCTGCGTCGCTTCGGCTTCAATCTCGGCGCACAAATCGCCCAGTCGCCGTCCCTGTTTTGCGACTGCAATCGCCCGACTCAGGGCTTTCTCAGTCACACGAAGGAGGTGCTCGATCCGGTCACCGATCATGCCAACCGGAACTGTTTTCGCCGTATCCCCTACCCACCCATCCTGGATGACGCCGATGTCGAGTTTCACGATATCGCCATACTGAATGCGACGCTGGCTGCCGATGCCGTGCACGATCTCGTCGTTGAGCGAGATGCAAATATTTCCCGGGAAAACACGATGTCCCAGCCGGTATCCGAGAAACGCGCTCTTGACCGAAGCCTCCGCCATCAGGTCGGCGGCGGCCTGATCGATTTCCTTCGTCGTAATCCCCGGCCGCACCAGCTCGCTGACCCGCTCCAGGATATCGCTCGCCGTGCGGCAGGCCCGACGCATCTTTTCGATTTCCCTGGCGCTCTTGATCGGGATCATGCCGGCTGCTCAATCAAACGAGAGATATCGGCAAAAACTGCTTCCCGGCCGCGATTCCCGTCGATGCGATGAAGCCGATTCGATTTTTCGTATAGCTCGGCCAACGGCTGGGTCTTCGTGTTAAATTCATCAAGACGATGCTGCAGGACCGCCGCATCGTCATCGGTTCGCCTGACGAGGCGTCCTTCGCAATAGGGGCAGATGGGACGATCCGCGAAACTCGCGCTTTTCATGCTGGTCGTGAAACCGCACTCCGAACATTGCAGGCGACTGGCGATGCGATCGCGCACCGTTTCCTGAGAAACATCGAGCCAAATGGCCAGATTGAGAGAAGTATGCAGGCGCTCTAAAATGCGGTCCAGACTTTCGGCCTGCGGCAGCGTCCGCGGAAAGCCGTCAAAGACAAAACCATGGCCGCCATGCAGGCGCAGCCAATCCTCGATCAGCCCCACGATGATGTTATCGGGGACGAGACCGCCATGCTGCGTGATCTCCGCCGTCTGCAACCCGAGCTCGGTCTCGAGGTCCTTCTCGCGGCGCAGAATGGCTCCCGGCGACGTCACGGGAATGCCAAACTGACGGGTGATCATTTCGGCCTGCGTTCCCTTTCCGGAACCCGGCGCACCCAATAACACGAGGCGACGTTTCACTAGCGCCCGTAAAGGAAAATGGCGACACCACCGATCACGAGCACGGCGATGCCAACATAAAGCCACATGAGCGTGCCGCTGTGCGCGGTCTCGCCGCGGTTATAGGAAGCCCGGTCAAACGCCCGGCCGCGGATCCGGCCCTTCCGCAGAAATCCATCGTAATGCCGCTGAATCAGATGCGTCTCCACTTGGCGCATCGTATCGAGCATGACACCCACGATAATGAGCAGACTCGTCCCCCCGAAGAATTGCGCCGTGATGGTGGGAACATGCAGTCCCTGGCTGAGCAGACTTGGCAAAATCGCGATCAAAACGAGGAAGATCGCACCGGCAAAAGTGAGCCGGGTCATGGTGTGATCGAGGAACTCCGCGGTGGGTTTGCCCGGCCGCACGCCCGGGATGTAACCGCCGTACTTCTTCAGATCATCCGCGATCTGCGCCGGCTGAAATTGCGTCGCGACCCAGAAATAGCTGAAGAAGAAGATCATGGCCGCCAGTACGGCATAATGCAGCCAGCCGACGGACAGCATTTCCGCAATGCGGCGTGCCGTCGGACTGTTCTTGAAAGCGAGACCGACGATCGTGGTCGGGAAAAGAAGCAGGGCCCAGGCAAAAATGATCGGCATGACCCCGGCGTAATTCACCTTCAACGGCATATATTGCATCTGCCCGCCGTAGACTTTGCGTCCGACCACACGTTTGGCGTACTGCACGGTGATCTTGCGCACACCTTGCGTGACGGCGATGACCGCCGCGATCACCAAAAAGAGAAACGCCACCATCATGACCAGAATGGCCGGACTGACCTGGCTGGCCCCGGTCTGAGCGGACGGCACAAAAGTCTTCCACGCCTGTGCCAGAGCTGCGGGCAGGCGGGCCACGATGCCGATGGTGATGATAAGAGAGATGCCGTTGCCAATACCCCGGTCCGTGATCTGGTCGCCCAGCCACATGAGCAGAAGCGTGCCGGTCGTCAGGGAGATGACCGTGATAATGCGGAACGACCAGCCGGTATTCTCGACCAGTGGAATGCCCAGCTTGGAAACCGTTTCCGTGATGCCCGGCAACATCGTGTGATACGACTCGGGATGCTGGAAGGAAAGAGCGAGAAGGTAGCCTTGGAAAAGACAGAGCACGACCGTGGCGTAGCGCGTGTACTGCATGATCTTCTGCCGGCCGTTGTCCTCGCGGGCCATGCGCCCGAGCTGCGGGATCACCGCGGTGAGCAACTGCAGCATGATCGAAGCGCTGATGTAGGGCATGATGCCCAACGAAAAGATCGCGCAGTTTTCGAGCGCGCCGCCGCTGAACAGATTGAAAAGAGCAGCCAGGTTTCCTCCCTGGCTCTGGCTCGAAGTGTGGAACCATTCCTGCAGAACCGCCTGATTGACGCCCGGCGTGGTGATTGCCGCGCCCAGGCGCACAATCACAATCACCGCCAGGGTAAAGAGAATCCGGCGGCGCAGTTCGGGAATCTTGACCGAATTGAGAAACGCCGAAACCATCAGCTAAACCTCATTCTCCGCCCGGTTATTTCTTACGCGCAGCTTTCTTCGCCGGCTTCTTGCGGGCTGGCGTCTTCCTGGCGGCAGTTTTCTTTGTCGCGGTCTTTTTGGTCGCGGGAGCCGCTTTTTCCCCGGCCGTTGCTCCGTCGGCCTCTTCCGGCGCGCGCAGCGCACGACCCTCGCGCACCGTTGCCTGGCCGCCGGCTTTCTCAATTTTTTCGCGAGCGGAAGCGCTGAACTTGTCGGCCTCAATCTGCAGACCGTGCTTCAGCTCGCCATCGCCCAGGATTTTCACCCCGGCGAAGTTGCCGCGAACGAGGTTTGCCTCGCGCAAAGAACTTTCGTTCACGACGCTCCCTTCCTTGAAGGTGTTCAGCGCGTCGAGATTCACCACCGCGTAATTCTTGTGAAAGGCCGCATTGTTGAAACCGCGCTTGGGCAGACGCCGAATGAGCGGCATCTGTCCGCCTTCAAAACCGAGTCGAATGCTGCCGCCCGAACGCGCCTTCTGGCCTTTGTGACCCTTGCCGCTCGTCTTGCCATGACCGGAACTCTCACCACAACCCAGCCGTTTCACGCGATGCCGCGATCCCGGCCGCGGTCTCATGTTGTGCAATCGGATCATGACTCGCTCTTCACTCCGTCGTTTGCGCGCAGTCCGCGCATCTTGAAAATTTCGTCGCGCCGGCGCAATCCACGCAGCGCTTCGATCGTCGCCTTGACCACGTTGGCGTGATTGCTCGAGCCCAACGACTTCGCGAGCACGTCCTTGATCCCAACCGCTTCCACCACCGCGCGCACACCGCCGCCCGCGATCACACCGGTGCCGGGTGAGGCCGGACGCAGCAGCACGCGGCCGCCGCCAAATTCGCCGATCGTTTCGTGCGGAATTGTGTTCTCGTGCAGCGATACCTTTTCCATCGATTTGCGCGCTGCTTCCGAAGCCTTGCGAATCGCTTCCGCGACTTCATTCGCCTTGCCGAAGCCGCACCCGACTTTGCCATCGTGATCTCCGGCCACGATGAGGGCGCTAAAGCTGAAGCGCCGTCCGCCCTTCACGACTTTCGCGCAACGGTTAATGAAGACGACCTTCTCGGTCGTATCGCCCCTCGCGGCCGGGGTCTTGTCGGTTTGCCGCTCGAAACTGCGTCTATTTCCAGGTTGTGCCATGAGTTTCTAGAATTTTATACCGCCTTCGCGCGCCGCATCGGCCAGTGCTTTCACTTTGCCGTGATAAAGAAAACCGCCGCGATCGAAAATGACCTTGTCCAGCTTCCTGGCCAGCAACCGCTCGGCGATGGCCTTGCCAACCTTTTCTGCGGTAGCGCGATTGGCCAACGCTTTTCCCTTGCCGCCCAAATCCTTCTGGGTCGTGGCGGCCGAAACCAGCGTCTTGCCGGTCTCGTCATCGATGACCTGCGCATAAACATGCTTGCCGGAGAAGTGCACGGCAAGGCGTGGCCGTTCCGCCGTTCCGCTCACTTTCTTGCGGATGCGCCGGTGAATCCGATGCCGAATTTCCTTTCGATCGCTCTTCGCCATAACTACTGAACTGTCTTGCCCTCCTTGCGCCGAATTTGCTCGCCGGCGTAGCGCACACCCTTGCCCTTGTAAGGCTCCGGCGGGTAATAACGGCGAATATCCGCCGCCACCTGGCCGACCAATTTCTTGTCGATGCCCGAAATCGCTATCTTGGTGTTGTCGGTTACGACAATCTTGATCTCCCTGGGAATCGGGAACAGTACCGGATGCGAAAAACCGAGGCTCAGGTTGAGGTTTGCGCCCTGGACGGCTGCTTTGAACCCGACCCCTTCGATCTCGAGGTTCTGCGTAAAACCTTCGCTCACGCCCTTCACCATGTTGTGGACAAGGCTGCGAGCCAGGCCGTGCAGCGCCTTGACGCTGCGTGTCTCCGCTTCGCGCACGAGCGAGACATGATTGTCCTGCACGCTCGCCTTGATGCGGCGCGGGAGCGTCCAGTTCAATTTCCCTTTCGGTCCTTCCACCGCCACGGCGCCATCGTTGCCGATGTTTACCTTGACCTTGGCCGGAATATCGACCGGTTTATTTCCAATTCGTGACATAACTCGTTAGTCCCTACCAAACATACGCCAGCAGCTCGCCGCCCACATTTTGCTTCTTCGCTTCGCGACCGGAAAGAACGCCGCGGGAGGTTGAGAGAATGGCGATGCCCATTCCGCCCAGCACACGCGGGACTTCGTCCGCCCCCACGTAACGCCGCAGACCGGGCCGGCTGACTCGTTTCAATCCGGTGATGGCGCTCGTCCGATTGACCAGCTTGTTTGTAATTTTAATGCGCGGATGAGCCGCCTCCGTATCGACCGCGAAATCGGTGATGTAGCCTTCGTCCTTCAAAATGCGCACGATGTCGCTCTTGATCTTCGAATAGGGGACAAACATCTCCGCCTTTTGCGAGGCGGCGGCGTTGCGCACGCGGGCCAGCAAATCAGCAATAGGATCGGTAACAGTGCTCATGAAAAATCAGGCGGCTGCCGTTGCAGCCGGTTTCTTGGCGCGATCGCTAAATGGCATTCCCATTTCGCTCAGAAGCGCTTTCGCTTCGTCGTTCGTTCGCGCGGTGGTGACGATGGTAACATCAAAACCGATGTTGCGCTTGATTTTATCAAGCTCCACCTCGGGGAAAATCGACTGATCCGATACGCCCAGCGTATAGTTCCCGTGACCGTCGAAGCCACGTGGCGAAACCCCGCGAAAGTCGCGAATTCGGGGCAGCGAAGCCTTGATCAGCCGCTCCAAAAATTCATACATGCGCTCGCCACGCAGTGTCACCTTCGCGCCAATGGCCTGGTCTTTGCGCAGCTTGAAATTCGAGATGCTTTTCTTCGCGCGCGTCTCCGCCGGTTTCTGACCAGTAATCAGGGCCAGCTCTGTCTTGGCATCCTCCAAAGCCTGCTTGACGTCCGATTGCGAGCCGACCGAGGTGTTGATCACCACTTTCTCGACCTTCGGGATCTGGTGCCGGTTCTTGTAGCCGCGCCCCTTTTGCAGCGCCGGTACGACCCGCTCGGTGTAATCACGGTAAAATTCGTTTTCCATCGCCTACTCTTTTTTCTTCTTTTCCCTGGGCGCCTTGCGCTCGGTTTTTTTGGGCGCTTTTTTTCCACCGCCATCCAGGACCTTCACATTGGAGATGTGAATTGGACCCTCGCGCTCCGCGATCGTGCCGCTTGGATTGTCCTGCGACTTGCGCAGATGGCGCTTGATAATGCGCACACCCTCGATCAGAACCTGCTGCTTTCGCGGCAACACCTGAAGCACCTTTCCGGAGGAACCACGGAAGTTCCCGGAAATGACCTCCACATTGTCGTTTTTTTTGACGTGCAGTTTGACGCGGTTCATAAAACTTCCGGAGCGAGCGAAACGATTTTCATGAAGTTGCGCTCGCGCAGCTCGCGCGCGACCGGCCCAAAAATACGGGTCCCTCGCGGATTCAAATCCTTGTCGATGATCACAATGGCGTTGTTGTCGAAGCGAAGCAGGGAGCCATCTTCGCGACGGATCGGTTGTCTCGTGCGCACCAAAACGGCCCGCACGACCTCGCCTTTTTTCACCGTGCCCGTCGCGCTGGCTTCCTTCACGTTGGCCGTGATGACGTCGCCGATGCCGGCAAATTGCGCAGTCCCCTGCCCGATCACGCCGATCATCGTCGCCATACGCGCGCCGCTGTTATCGGCCACATCCAGTCTGGATCTGATCTGCACCATAAAAATTCCTCCCCTATTTCTGCAGCACTTCCACGAGGCGCCAGCGCTTTAGCTTGCTCAGCGGCCGCGTTTCCATGATGCGCACCCGGTCGCCCGCCTTCGCCTTATTCTCCTCGTCGTGCGCATAAAACTTCTTCATTTGCTTGACGATCTTGCCGAAACGCGGATGCGGCACACGCGTGACCGTGCGCACCACGATCGTCTTGTTCATGCTGCTCGACATTACTTCGCCGACGCGCGTTTTGCGCGGCGCGCGCTTTGGCGTCCCCCCGGCGGTTATCGTTTGCGGTGCCGCTGCGGCGGTCTCGTTCGTTTCAGCCATAAATTATTTCTTCTCCTGCGTCTCCGCCCGCTGGGTGAGGGCCGTCTCGACGCGCGCCACGTCGCGGCGCAGCAAGCGCAGCCGGCTCGGCTGTTCGAGCTGGCCGCTCTGTTGTTGCAAACGCAAATGCAGAGCTTCCTGGCGCAGGTCGCGCTTCTTCGTCAGAAGCTCTTCCGTGCTCATTTCGGCAATGTCCTTGAATTTCATACTTCGTTAGGCAGCGACGTGATGTCGCGTCAAAAATTTCGTGCGCACGGGCAGTTTGTCCGCGGCGAGCCGCAGCGACTCGCGCGCCACCGATTCGGGCACCCCGTCCAGCTCGAACAAAATGTTTCCCGGCCGCACCGTCGCGACCCAATATTCCGGCTGGCCTTTGCCCTTGCCCATGCGTGTTTCGGGCGGACGGCCCGTCACCGATTTGTCCGGGAAAATGCGAATCCAAAGCTTGCCTTTGCGCTTCATGTTGCGCGTCAACGCGACACGGGCGGCTTCAATTTGCGTGTTCGTGATCCAGGCGCGCTCCAGCGTTTGCAATCCGAATTCGCCAAAATCGATCCGCAAATTGCGCGAAGCCGTTCCCTTGCGGCTGCCCCGCTGGGTTTTCCGGTACTTCACTCGTTTGGGCATTAATGGCATGACAAAATCTCCTCGTTAAATTCGTTAGGCTGTGGCCGCCTCGGGAGCGGGCGGCGGTGGGGCGGCCGGCGTCGCAGTATCGGCAGGCGGGGCTTCTTCCTTCTTACAAATCCAGCATTTCACACCGATCTTTCCGTAAACGGTGTTCGCCTCGGCGAATCCATAATCGATCGGCGTGCGCAGCGTGTGCAGCGGCACCTTGCCTTCGCGATACCATTCCGAGCGCGAGATTTCCGCGCCGTTCAAACGACCCGAGGAACGCAAACGAATGCCCTGCGCGCCAAAATCCATTGCCACCTGCACCGCTTTTTTCATGGCCCGGCGATAGGCGATGCGGCGCTCGATCTGCAGCGCCACGTTTTCCGCGACCAACTGCGCATCGAGTTCCGGCGTCTTGATCTCCTGAATGTCGATCTTGATCTGTTTGCCCTCGGCCATCTTGGAAATTTCTTCCGTCATCTTCTCGATCTCTGCGCCTTTGCGGCCGATCACGATGCCGGGGCGCGCCGTGTGAATGGTCACCCGAATGCTATTCCAGGCGCGTTCGATGATGATTTTGGCGACCGCTGCGAACTGCAGTTTCTTCTTCACGTAGGCGCGAATTTGGATGTCGCTGTGCAAAAAGGCGGGCATCTCCTGGGGCGAAGCATACCAGCGCGAGCGCCAGTCCCGATTCACGCCGAGGCGGAAGCCAATTGGATTAACTTTTTGTCCCATAACGAAAATTTATGATTTCTGGTCCTTGGTTTCTGAGGCGGCCGTTTCGCTTTTTTTCTCGGTCTTCTTCGCGGCCGCGCGCTTCTTCTTTCCACCGCTTTTCTTCGCCGTCCCCTTTTTCTTCTCGCGCGTTTTGATTTCGATCTCGTCCGTCAAAACGATGCGAATATGACTGCTTCGTTTCAAAATCTGCGTCCCGCTGCCGCGGGCGCGCGTCATCATGCGCTTCATCGTCGGACCTTCCCCGACAACCGCTTCCTTTACGACAAGGCCGTCGACGCGCAGGTTCGCGTTGTTCTCCGCATTGGCGATGGCGCTCTTCAGCGTCTTGTTAACGAGGAATGCGGCCTTCTTCGGGCTGAACGCGACCACGTCGAGGGCGGCGGAGACGGGCAGACCCTGGATCTCCCGCGTCACTTCGCGCGCCTTGAACGGCGAAATCTTCGCATACCGATATGTCGAGCTAACTTGCATGTTGTGACTCCGTTGAAGAGCTGAAGGGTTGAAGCGCTCAAGCGGTTTCACTTTCGCCGCTTCAACCCTTCAACTCTTCAACGCTTTAACTTTCTCTCACTTCAAACTGACATCCTGCCGGGCGTCCACCTGGAGGCGGTCGCCCACTTGTATCTTGTCCTTTCGCGAATCCATTTCCTGAATCACCGCTCCGCAAATTTTCTGACGCACGTCCACTACCCGCAAGGTTGCGATTACTTTGTCGCCCCGCACCACGCGCAACGGCATTCCCATTTTCACTCCCTGCAATTCGCCCAAATTTCCGACCACGAGCGACCATTCATCCTTTACGCTGATCACACTCCCGTCCATCAAGCCGGGCAACGCCACGTTCGTCTGCGCCCCTCCGTCCGATAGCGCGACGAGCGCGTTGATCGCCCGCAATTGCGCTTCCACTTCCATCCGCGCGTGCGCGTCGTTGCTTTGCGCCGTCTTCAAAAAGTGGAGGACCGCTTCCGTCAGGCTGAGCATCTGCTCGCGATATTGTTCGCGCTCTTTGCGCGACAACTGCAGATCGCTCACCGCACTCAGGAGCCGTTGCTCCAGCTTGGTGCGGTCCTTGTCCGCCGCGGCCAGGCCAAGCGCCTCCATGCGCAATTGAAGCCCGGAATACTTCCGGCGAAACAACTCCGCTTCGGCATTCGATTCGGCCAGGCTGTCGGTCAACGTCTTCACCGATTCCCGCTCGATCGACAATTGCCGGCGCAACTCTTCGTTTTGCGACAACAAGGCCGACGCAGTCACCTGCGCTTTCGCCGATTCATTTTTGGATTCTGACAAAGAACTGTTTTCCTCTGCGTCAACGTTCTTAAACGCCAACGCCGCCCCTGCAATCATCACGATTGCCCACTGCCAATGACCCGCCGCCAATCTGGAAAAGCGACCGTGGCCGCGTCTCTGCAATTGGAAATTGGAAATTGGCAATTGAAAATTCTCTTACTTGGTCACCTTCGCTGTGTGCGAACCGTGCTTCTTGAACACGCGCGTCGGTGAAAATTCGCCGAGCTTGTGACCGACCATGTTTTCGGTCACGAAGACCGACTGAAACGTCTTGCCGTTGTGCACCAAAAAGGTGTGCCCCACAAAATCGGGCGTCACCATTGAACGGCGCGACCAGGTCTTCACCGGCTTTTTCACGCCCGATGAATTCATCTTGTCGATCTTCTCCAGAAGATGCGGCTCGACGAAGGGTCCTTTTTTCAGCGATCTGCTCATAAATTCAAATTACTTTTTCTTGCGCCGACGCTCCATGATGAAGCGGTCGCTCGGCTTGTGCTTGGTTCGCGTCTTGAAGCCTTTGGCCAGTTGACCCCACGGACTCACCGGATGATGCCGGCCGCCGCCACCTTTCGATTTGCCCTGGCCGCCGCCCATCGGATGATCGATCGGATTCATGACCATGCCGCGCACGTGCGGACGCCGGCCCTGCCAGCGGGTGCGCCCGGCTTTGCCGCTGGAAACGTTCATGTGATCGACGTTCCCAACCTGGCCGACCGTCGCGTAGGCCTCTTCGTGAATGCGGCGAATTTCGCCCGACGGCATCTTGACAAGCGCATAACCGCCCTCGCGGTTGTTCAAAGTGGCCTGCTGTCCGGCGCTGCGCGCGACCTGTCCGCCCCGACCCGGCGTCAGCTCGATGTTGTGAATGTTTGCGCCTAACGGAATGGCGCGCAGCGGAAGCGCGTTGCCGATATCCGGCGCGGCATCCTCACCCGCCATCACCCGGGTCCCGACGGTCAGTCCGTCCGGCGCCAGGATATAGCTCTGCTCGCCATCACTGTACTTAATCAGCGCGATGCGGGCCGATCGGTTCGGATCGTACTCAATAGCCTGCACCTCCGCGGCGACGCCATGCTTGCGCCGCTTGAAATCGATTTTGCGATATTTCTGCTTATGCCCGCCGCCGATGTGCCGCGAAGTGAGCCGGCCATTGTTGTTGCGGCCGCCCGTTTTTTTCTTCGGCTCGACCAGACGTTTGAGCGGCTTCGATTTGGTCACTTCCTGAAAAGTCGGAAGCGACTTGAAGCGCAACGTCGGAGTTAATGGGCGAAAATTCCTCAGTGCCATAACCAATTAAACGAGCTCGATCTTCTCACCTTCGGCGAGCGTCACGATCGCTTTCTTCCAATGCGCCTTGCGGCCGTAATCGGCGCGACGTTCGCGCTTTTTCTTCCCGGCGTAGTTACAGGTGTTCACGTCGATCACCTTCTTTTGAAAAAGCTGTTCGATGGCGCGCTTGATCTGAATCTTGTTCGCCCGCGGGCTGACCCGAAACACGTACTTGTTATGCTTCTCGCTCAGCACCGACGCTTTTTCCGTAAGCGAGGCATTCTGAATCAAATCGTGCGGCTCGTTCATTTGCCGTTGGTCCTTTCTGCGAGATGCTCAAGCGCTTTCTGCGTCACAATGATCTTGTCAAAGGCGAGCAACTGTTCCGCGTTCACCTCGGTCGCCGTTTCGAGCAAGACCGGTTTGACATTCCGGGCCGAGCGATAAGCCTGCTCGTCGAACGCGTCCGAAATCAGCAGCACTTTCCTGGCGTCCGTTTGCTTTTTGAGCCAATCGACAAAGACCTTCGTCTTCGGTTCCTTGACCGCGAAGGTATCGATGGTCAGGACGTCCCCCGCCGCGATGCGTTCGCTGAGCGCCTTGTGAAAAGCGAGCCGGCGCACCGATTTGGAAACCTTCTTGGAATAGTCGCGCGGCTTGGGTCCGAAAACGACGCCGCCCTTGCGCCAAAGGGCGGAGGATTTGTAGCCGGCGCGGGCCCGGCCCGTTCCCTTTTGCCGCCACGGTTTCGCACCCGAAAACGCCACTTCCGCTTTTGTCTTCGAATTGGCCGAACCGGAACGACGCGCCGCGCGCATGGCCACGACGGTTTCGTGCAAGGCCTGCGTGCCGCGTCCGCCTTCGATCAGTTCGATCTTCGCTTCCTTGGCCGCTGTTTTGGTTAAAACTTTCGCGCTCATCGGTTACTTGGCCGCCGCGGCGGGTTTCTTGATGGCTGGCCTGACGACCACGTAGCTGCCGTTCGCTCCGGGTACCGCGCCACTGATTAAAATGACTTTCTCCTCCTCGCGCACCTGGAGGACCTGAAGATTTTGCACGGTCACGCGTTCGTCGCCGAGATGGCCGGGCATGCCCATGTTCTTCCAGATGCGGCCCGGCGTGGAACGATTGCCGATGGCGCCATTGCGCCGATGCGTCTTGGAACCGTGCGCCGCTCCCTGCCCATGGAAGTTGTGCTTCTTCATGACGCCCTGGAATCCCTTACCTTTCGAGCGGCCGATGACGTCGACAAAATCGCCCACCTGAAATTGCGTCACCGCCAGGTTGATCTCGCCTTCCGGCGAATCGGCCTGCAGTCGAAATTCGCGCACGAACTTCTTCGGCTCCGTGCCCGCCTTCTTGAAAGCGCCTAACGAAGCGCGACTCAGGCGCGACTCTTTTTGCGCGCCAAACCCGACCTGCACGGCGGAATAGCCGTCGTTATCATTGGTCAGGCGGCGCACCAGCACGTTATCGCCGGCCGCGATCACGGTCACCGGACGCAGCTTGCCATTGGCGTCGTAAACGCTGGTCATGCCGATTTTTTGTCCAAGTAATCCGATGCTCATGATCGTTGCTCTGCAAATTGTTCCTGTGCTCGCGCACTAAATCTTAATCGTGATATCGACGCCCGCCGGGAGGTTCAGCTTTTTCAATTCGTCCACGGTCTTGGCGGTCGGCTCGATGATGTCGAGCAGACGCTTGTGCGTGCGAATCTCGAACTGATCCATCGATTTTTTGTCGACGTGCGGGGAGCGATTCACGGTAAATTTTTCGATCAATGTCGGCAGCGGAATCGGCCCGGCCACGCGGGCGCCGGTGCGTTTCGCCGTCTCGACAATGTCAACGGCCGATTGATCCAGCATCCGGTGATCGAATGCTTTCAAACGGATGCGGATGCGTTGGCCGTTCGTCATAAAGTTACTTCGTCTCCTTCTGGTCGAGCACCGCGGCGACGAGCTGCTGCGGCACCTGCTCGAAGTGCGACGGCTCCATCGAATAGCTGGAACGCCCCTTCGACAACGAGCGGATCGCAGTCGCGTAGCCGAACATCTCGGCCAGCGGAACTTCCGCCTCGATGATGGTGAGATTCCCTTTTACTTCGATGCTGCCGATCTTGCCGCGGCGGCGGTTCAAATCACCCAGAATGTCGCCCTGATATTCTTCGGGCGTCGAGTTTTCGACCTTCATGATCGGCTCGAGCAGAATCGGTTTTGCTTTCTTGAAAGCGTCCTTCACCGCGAAAATGGCGGCCAGTTTGAAGGCCAGTTCGTTCGAATCGACGTCATGATACGAACCGTCGACGATATCGATATGCGCGTCGATGACCGGATAACCGCCGACGACGCCGTTGAGCACCGCCTCTTCAATCCCCTTCTTGCAGGCCGGGATGTATTCCTTCGGAATGTTTCCGCCGACGACCTTGTTCTCAATCGTGATGCCTTTGCCGCGCTCGTTCGGGTGCGTCTTGATAATAACGTGGCCATATTGACCGCGACCCCCCGACTGCTTGATCAACTTGCCTTCGCCATCGGCCGGCGAGGTGATGGTCTCGCGATAGGCGATCTGCGGTTTGCCGGCGTTGGCGTCGACCTTGAACTCGCGCAGCATGCGGTCGCGAATGATTTCGAGATGCAATTCGCCCATGCCGGCGATGATGGTCTGGCCGGTGTCTTCGTGCGTGAAAACCTTGAAAGTCGGATCTTCTTCGGACAACCGCTGCAGCGCAGTGGCCATTTTTTCCTGATCCTGTTTTGTCTTTGGCTCGATCGCCATTGAGATAACGGTGTCTGGGAACGACGGCGGTTCGAGCAGGATCGGGTGATCCTCATCGCAAAGCGTGTCGCCGGTGGTGATGTTCTTAATGCCGACGATTGCGGCAATATCACCAGAGTAGCAGGTCTCGATGTCTTCGCGCTTGTCCGCCTGAATTTGGATCAAACGTGAAATGCGTTCGCGCTTATTGGTGCGTGGATTATAAACGGTGTCGCCTTTGGAAAGAGAACCGGAATAAACCCGGAAGAAAACCAGCTTCCCGACGAAGGGATCGCTCCACAACTTGAAGGCCAGCGAACAGAAATTGCCGTTATCGTCCGTGAACGCTTCCATCTTCTCACCCGTATCCGGATCCTGACCTCTGGCCGCCGGCACATCGAGAGGGCTCGGCAGATAATCGATCACCGCATCGACCAGATATTGGACGCCTTTGTTCTTGAATGCGCTTCCGCCGACGACCGGGACGAACTTATTCGCGATGGTCTGGCGACGAATGCCGGCCTTCAGCATCTCCGGGGTGACCGGCTTTTCCTCGAGCACGGCCTCTGCGACTTCGTCGTCGATGTTGGAAATTTGTTCGACCAGATCGGCGTAAGCTTTGTCGACTTTCTCCTTCAGGTCGGCCGGGATTTCCTTCACCTCATAGGTCGAGCCGATGAGGTCGCTGTCGGAATAGAGAACCGCCTTTTTATTGATGACATCGATCTGACCCTTGAGCTGATCTTCCTTGCCTAAGGGAAGCAGAATCGGCCACGCGTTCGCGGCCAGCTTCTTGCGCATCGACTGTATCGACATTTCGAAATCGGCACCAACGCGATCCATCTTGTTGATGAACGCGATGCGCGGCACGCCGTACTTGTTGGCCTGGCGCCAGACGGTTTCGGATTGTGGCTGGACACCCGCGACCGCATCGAAGACGGCGATCGCCCCATCGAGCACGCGGAGCGAACGTTCGACTTCGGCGGTGAAATCGACGTGACCCGGCGTGTCGATAATATTGACGCGCATCTTCACGCCTTCGAAACTCTTGTAGACGCCTTCTTCCTGGCGCTGGGTCCAGGCGCAGGTCGTCGCCGCGGAAGTAATGGTGATGCCGCGTTCGCGTTCCTGCTCCATCCAATCGGTCACGGTCGTGCCTTCATGCACTTCACCGATCTTGTGGATCATGCCGGTGTAAAAGAGAATGCGCTCGGTCAGCGTTGTCTTGCCGGCGTCGATGTGCGCAGCGATACCGATGTTCCGCGTTCGTTCGAGCGGAAACTTCCGGTTCGGCGAATTCGGATTGGCCGATTTGGGTTTATCGAGAGTCGCGGTCGCCATAAAAATTTACCAGCGGAAATGGGCGAAGGCGCGGTTGGCTTGGGCCATCTTGTGAGTGTCGTCGCGTTTTTTGATCGCGTTGCCCTGCCCGGCCGCTGCGTCCTTGAGCTCATGGGCGAGGGCTTCGGCCATCGGCATGCCGCGGCGGTTGTCGGCATATTGCACGATCCAGCGCATGGCCAATGACACCTGACGCGCGGGCGTCACTTCCATCGGCACCTGATAAGTGGCGCCACCGACGCGACGCGATTTGACTTCCAGACGCGGGCGCACATTTTCCAGCGCCTTGTTCACGACTTCGAGCGGATCGACCGCATCGGAGCCTTCGCGTGATTTATCGATTGCCGTGTAAACGATCCGCTCGGCCAGAGATTTCTTGCCGCGCTTCATCACTGTGGAAATGAGACGCGCGACCGCCGCGCTGCCGTAGCGCGAGTCGAGCTTCTCCTCTTTTTTGTAAACTTTCCGCCGCCGTGACATGTGATCGCTTTGTCTTCGTAAAATCTATTTTTTCTTCGCCGCCGCTTCAGCTGCCGCCGCTTTCGGCCGCTTCGCCCCGTACTTGGAACGGCTGCGCCGGCGCCCATCCACGCCTAACGAGTCAAGCGTGCCCCGCACAATGTGGTAACGCACTCCGGGCAAATCCTTCACGCGCCCCCCCCGCACCAGCACGATCGAGTGTTCCTGCAGGTTGTGCCCTTCGCCGGGAATGTAGGCAATCACTTCCTGGCCGTTCGTCAACCGCACTTTTGCCACTTTGCGCAGGGCCGAGTTCGGCTTCTTCGGCGTCCGCGTCATCACCTGCGTGCAGACACCGCGCCGCTGCGGACAATTTTTCAGGGCCGGCGATTTCGATTTCACCGACACTTTCTTGCGTCCTTTGCGAATGAGCTGATTAATCGTGGGCATCTTCCGTAAATAAAAGCCGCCCGCTTTCGGGTGCGGGCGACAAAAAAAACCGCTCAGGCCGCGTTCACTGCCTCGCGCACCGGATGCGGGGAGCGAGCAATATAGAAACGAATTCTTCCCCCGCAAGAATATATTTTGTGCGCGGAGTACTGCGCGAGAGGTCAGATCCGAAGCGCTCTTACTGAGAGTCTTCGAGCGAAAGATAAGTTTGAAGCTGATCCTTGGCCTCAAAATCCGCCAGTATTTCAATTTCCGGAACCCGCAGGTTCGGCCGAATCTGCTGCATGCGGTGGTAAGTCTCGATCATCTGTTTATCGCCAGCGTATGCTTCGTCTCCCTTGTGCCCCTTCGTCAGCTGTGCGTTCACGTTTCCCACCACAAATGCCTGCACCAGCAGATTCCTTTCTTCTTCGCTCAGGTTTTTCGCGTTCAGAATCGGCACCGCCCGGGGGCTGATCTTAATCAGAACCTCGTGAGAATCTTGGGCGAATTGCTGGACCACATCGCCAGCGCTCCGCGCGTCCGGAGCGAATGGATTTGTTTCCTTTTGAAATGTGGCGATCGCTTTCATGGCCGTTTCTTTGCTGACGGCCGGTTCCGCTGCTGCCTGAGCGATTGAAAAAGAAGCCGCCAGAATCCCGAGAACGATAATCGTATGTGCTTTCATGATATTGGCTTGAGCAAATGATGAATCGCCACCTCTTCCGGGGAAGTCAAGCGTCCTCGCATTCCGGACAGTCGGGGCTTGGCACCCGCAGGCCGCGCCGGTTTCGACTTGAACGCGCAGGCCTGGCCGCGAAGGTGGCAATCGCATGTTTCAGCTTCTCAAACAGGATTCCGGCACGAAAGCGCGCCGCGGCCGCCTAACGACTCGACACGGGACGATTGAAACACCGGCCTTCATGCCGGTCGGAACACAGGGCTCGGTCAAGGCGGTCAGTCCACGAGAACTGCGAGAACTGCGCGCCGAGGTCATTTTGGGCAACACTTATCATCTCTTCGTCCGACCGGGGCTGGATGTGATCCGGCACTTTGGCGGATTACACGCGTTCATGAAATGGAACGGGCCGATCCTGACGGACAGCGGCGGCTTTCAGATCTTCTCGCTGGCCAAGCTGCGCAAGATTACCGAGGAAGGGGTCAATTTTCAGAATCATCTCGACGGGACGCCGACATTCATTTCGCCCGAGATCGCCATGGAGATCCAAGCCGCCCTCGGGAGCGACATCGCCATGGTGCTGGATGAATGCCCGCCGTATCCCTGCCATCGTGATTATGCGGCGCGCAGTTTGCGCATGACGCTGCGCTGGGCCGAGCGGTGCAAGAGGAGAGCGGAAACCGGAGAGCGGAAACCGGAAAAACAATTGGTCTTCGGGATCGTGCAGGGCGCGACGTTTGGCGATCTGCGGGAAGAGGCCGCGCGCGCGCTCGTCCAGATTGGGTTCGATGGCTATGCCATTGGCGGGGTGAGCGTGGGCGAGCCGGAAGAGGAAATGATGGCGGCCGTGGAAGCGAGCGAACCATTTTTACCTGACGATAAACCGCGTTACACGATGGGGCTGGGAACGCCTCCGCAACTGCTGGAGATGATCGCGCGCGGCATGGACATGTTTGATTGCGTGCTTCCGACGCGGCTGGCCCGCAACGGAACCGCTTTTACCGAGCACGGCACCTTGAATCTAAAGAATGCCGAGTATGCGCTCGACAAGGGGCCGATTGAAGAGAACTGCACTTGTCCGGCTTGCCGTGAATTCACGCGCGGCTACCTGCGTCATCTCGTCAAAGCGGAGGAAATATTAGCCCTGCGGCTGATTACGCTGCACAACCTTCACTTCTATTTGCACCTGATGGAGCGCTGCCGAAAAGCCATCGAGAAAGGAGACTTCCAAGCACTGAGACAATCCTTTGTCTCAGGATATCGCTCGTACGAATCGTTCAGCGATAAGCGGGAAATCGCGACTCAGGGAAGGTCGTAGGCTTCAACCAATGCCAGGCCCGTCATGTTTTCTTTTCCGGCAACAATGGCCGTGTAATTTCCTGGTGACAGAAGACTGAGAATCGCCGGCTCGCGCTCACTGAGCGGCGCGATTCCAGTCGCCCGGATTTCTGCTTCCTGGTCATCACGCCAGTCGTCGTTCGTGGCAATTCGAGTTCCCTGTCCGTTGTAAAGATCGAGAGTGGGATCAGCCAGGCTACCCGCCAGTCCCTGTGCCGCCAACGAAGGCCCGACGGCCCGCACCAGCATTTGCGCGGCGTCGGGACCGGCTATGATGAACCCGCCGATCATCACGTTGGCTTCGGTTCCGACAAGGCTCCGAGTGGAAATATTTCCGAAACGAGCCAATTCTCCCGCGCCTGGCTCATACACTTCGGCGAGGGCGATCCCGGTGGAGTCTTGGGCTCCGCGAATGATCGCCGTATAGGCGCCCGGGCTGAGCGTTCGATAAAGCGCCGCTTCAAGGTCGTTCGTCGGAGCCAGACCGGTGGCGGCAAGCTGCCCGGCGTCAGCGTCGTTCCGCCAGTTATCGTTATAGCCAATCCGTGTCCCCGTTCCATCGTGTAACTCCAATGCTGGATCATTCATGCGGCCCGGGATCGGCTGACCGTTGACCTGAAGACTGGGGCCGATGGCCCGCACCACCACGTTTTTGTTCCCGCTTCCCTCGATAATAAAGCCGGCAATCAAAACATTATCGCCGGTACCGACGTCGGCTCGGGTCGAGATATTCTTCGCCCTCGAGTTCGGAAAAATGCTTAGTGATACTTCCTTGGAAGCTGTGTGCGTGCCGTCGCTCGCCGTGATAAGTGGCACGAACGCTCCACTCTGCGTCGGCGTGCCCGCGATCAATCCCGTGGCGGAATTAATGCTAAGCCCGTCCGGCAAATCGGCCGCCGAGTAGCTCGTCGCCGAAAAATCGAACATAGGCTGATATGTGAGCGCTACGCCAACCATCCCCATCGCAGAAGGCGCGGTCTTGCCGCTTACATCATAAACCCGGATCGCCGATGCTTCGGCCACAAAAAGCTCCTGTCCGGATCCGTCTGTCGTAATGTCGTTGGCGTCGGACTCTACGGCATCGACTGAGCCAAGGAAAACGAATCGCCTGGTGCTGAACAACTGGACTGCCGTCTGGCCGGACAGGCAGTAGGCCACTGTGTCATCGGGACTAAACGTAATCCCGCGGGGATAAGCGCCCGTGTCAAATGAACCATATACGACATTGAGGTCATGCGGATCGAAAACAGAGATTCGGTACCCATAGATTTCGGCGCCATTCACGAAACAGACATATTGGCCGTCATGCTTCATGACGACGCTCTCTCCATTGTATCCGACCTCAGTGGTTTGACCTGGCGATGGCGTGGCTGATCCGATATCGAATTTCCGAAGACGAGCCGGCGAAATTCCATTGTCGCCCGTAAAGAGAGCCGTCCGGTCGGGACTGATGGCAAGATGATCGGCCCCGTAGCTCTGATTATTGACCGTCGCCTGCGTCGTGCCTGTGGTCGCATCAATTTGCAAAAGATCGGCGAATTGTCCCAGCATCGAAATGTACAATCTGTCGTCCAGACCTGCCTCGATTTCGGTACGGTCTCCCCGAGACCGTCAAACTCGGCAACGCCGAAAGGGTGTTAAGATCAACCACCGCAATTTGACTCGCCGTAGTCAAAGTGACATACAATTTGCCGCCGTCCGGCGACATTGCCATGTCGTTAGGGCCCGATCCGACGAAGATTGTGTTCGTGATTCCGAGACTGGCGGTGTCGATGACGACAATGCTATTGCTAGCAGGAATAGTCGCATAAATGCGCCCGCGTGCAGGATCGGGCTGCAGGTGATTTGCCACCAATGGAAATTCCTGAATGGGAACCGCGGCCGCCCAACCAAAATGCCAGGCAAAAGGTGCAAGGAGGACAAGAATGGCACGAGTGACGAGTTTCATTTTGGGGAGGTCGGTCTGGGGCACCCGGTTCGTTCCGTCCGATGAAGAAAGCAATACTGAGTTGTTTGCCGCACAGTCAATCATTACTTTGTCTGGGTGCCCGTCAAGCAGCCGGCCGCGCCGAGCCAGCGCGCAGGGTCGAGCGCAAATCGGCCGTTGCATTCACGACTTAACTGTGCTCAATAAGACGCCGCTTCGGAAGTTGCGCCGCCAGTGAAAAAGGCGGCGATTCCCCGGAGGGCCAATCAAATTTCATGTCGCTTTATCTATTAGCTGCCGCCCCTCCCGCCGCCGGGCCAAATCCGATCACGTCATTCATTCCGCTGATCCTCATTTTTGTGATCATGTATTTCCTGCTCTTCCGCCCGCAGATGCGCCGGCAAAAGGAACAACAGAAGCTGGTCTCGGCGTTGAAGACGGGTGATCGTGTCGTGACGGCATCCGGAATTCACGGGCTGATCTCGAACGTGAAGGAGACAACCGTTATTCTCAAAGTCGCCGACAACGTGAAGATGGAGATGGAAAAGTCGGCCATCACCAATGTGGTGAAAGGGAGTGAAGGTTAGCCCGGCCTGATGAACAACCTTGTCGAGTTTTTTCTCGGTCTCGGCCTGTTGGCTCTCTTCGGGTGGTATTTTGCGACCGATGCCGGTCTGCGAAAACGCCTGCTTGCGGCGACTCTGGTCGTTTTGCTCGTTTTCTTCAGCATTTCGAGCATTTGGCCGCCTGAGAAAAAAATCCATCTCGGCCTCGATATTAAAGGCGGCACATCGTTCCTTATTCGACTGAAGGGCGAAGACAAGGCGATTACCCAGGGCATGCTGGACCAGGCGGTCGAAGTCATTCGCAAGCGCGTCGATTATTTTGGCAGCGGCGAACCTGTCATCAGCCCGGTTGGAACGGATCGCATTCTCGTGCAAATCCCCGGCCTCGATGCGGCCAAGATTCAGGAAGCCCGAAATCAACTGCAGAAGGTCGCGAAGCTTGAATTTCGCCTCGTCCATCCGAACAGCAGCGCACTGATCGCACAAATCGAATCCGGCAAGGGAGTTGTCCCGCCCGGTTACAGCATCGAGACGATGGCCGCCGAGCGCGACGGAAAAAAGATCGAGACGAAGCTGCTCGTGAAAAAGAAAGCGGATCTGGCGGGGAATCATGTTACGCGCGCCGGCGCGGGTTTTGGTCAGGAGGGCTGGGAGGTTGACCTTTCTTTCGATTCCGAAGGCGCGGCGGAGTTCGGAAAGCTGACAGAGCAGGTCTACAAAGAGCATTCCGCCATGGCGATTGTGCTGGATAACCAAATCATTTCCGCCCCTGGAGTCAGGAATGGTCCAATCTACGGGGGAAGCGCGCAGATCAGCGGTGGGAACATGGATGAAAAGGAAGCGCGAAATCTCGCGAGCGTGCTGGAGAATCCGTTGCAAACGCCGGTCTCGATCGAGGAGGAAAGGAGTGTCTCGCCGACGCTCGGTCTCGATTCGATCCGCGCGAGCATCATCGCCGGGTTGATCGGGCTGGCCATCACCCTGGTGGGTGTCGCAATTTACTACAAGTTCGCGGGTTTGATCGTGGACCTCGCGCTCATCGTGAATCTCGTTCTGCTCCTCGGCGAATTTCAGTTAATCCCGGGCGGCGTCGTTCTTACTTTGCCGGGAATTGCCGGCATTATTCTCACCATCGGCATGGCCGTGGACGCGAGCGTTCTGATTTACGAACGGCTGCGCGAAGAGTTGGCGTCAGGAAAATCGCTCCGCGCCGCTGTGCCGGCCGCCTACGACAAGGCGTTTAGTTCCATCTTCGACGCCAACGTGACGACGCTCATTACGGCGACCATTCTGTTCTTCAATGCGAGTGGCCCCGTGAAGGGTTTTGCCATCGTCCTCATGCTCGGCATTCTCGCTTCGCTCTTCACTGCGCTCATCGTTGGACGGAACGCCCTCGAATGGTTCGTCGAGAGAGGTCGGATCAAGCGCATTTCGATGCTGCATTTGATCTCGCCCAAGCACATCAACTTCCTCGGCAAAGGTTTCATTGCCTGCATGTGTTCGCTTGCCTTGATCATTGCCGGCGCGACCGCCTTCTACATGCGCGGGGAAAAGAATTTCGGCGTCGATTTTCGCGGCGGCGACCTGGCCACTTTTAGTGCACCGCACAAAGTGGAGATCGCAAAGGTCCGTGATGCGCTGCGCCCAATCGGGCTGGCGGATGCCTCGATTCAGCAATCACCGCAGAATAACAAGAGTTATATCACGGTGCGCAGCCCCTTAAACACCAGCGACAAGGTCGAGAAACAGATTTTGCAAAAACTTCCGAATGAAGGGCTTAAGGTCGAGGGCTCGGAACGGGTTGGCGCTCTTGTCGGAGGCGAACTGGCCCGGAGCTCCCTGATCGCCCTCGGGCTGGGCATTCTCGGCATTCTCATCTACGTCACCTTCCGCTTCGAGCTTTCCTTCGCCGTGGGAGCGATCGTTGCGCTTTTGCACGACGTCCTCATCACGGTGGGCATGTTCGCGCTCCTCGGCCGCGAGCTGACCCTGACCATGGTCGGCGCCGTTCTCACCATTGCCGGTTATTCCATTAACGACACCATCGTCGTCTACGATCGAATCCGAGAGGGTCTGGCCAGCGGGCGAAAAGGTTCCATTGAGCAGATCATGAATGAGAGCGTCAACCAGACCCTGAGCCGCACGATTCTGACCAGCACGACGACCCTGATCCCGATTCTGTGCCTGTTTTTCCTCGGTGGATCCGTCCTGAACGACTTCGCCCTTGCCATCATTATCGGCGTGATCGTAGGCACTTATTCCTCCGTCTTTATCGCCTCGCCCATCGTGCTCTGGTGGACGAAAGCCCGAGGCGGCAGCGGGGCCACGTTACGCCGCGAGGTGACTCAAAAAGCCGCGGCGGCCAATCCAACGGTCTCCTGAGCGAGAAAGTTATTCGGCCTAGTTGACGCCGCTGAGCCCGACGGGTAGGCTCCGGCTCGCCCGTCAGTAGCCAAGAATTTCTAAATCAGGAGACAATCCATGCCAGAAGTCATTGTTCGCAAGGGAGAGCCGGTGGATCGGGCTCTCAAGCGCTTGAAAAACAAGCTCGATGCCGAAGGCATCCTGGAGGAAGTGCGCCGTCTGCGCGCCTTTGAAACGCCATCGCAAAAGAGTCGCCGCAAGGCCAAGGCAAACGCCAAGCGCGCGCGAACGAAGTTTCGGTTCAGCCCCTAGGCTCGTCGAACTACTCGCATTCGCATACGATCCTGAATCCCAGGTCGTTACACGAAAAATTAGGTGCGTTGGTTCCGCGCGCCGTCGTCCGCAGGCTTTGGAACCGCGATTTCCAACTGCCGCCACGATAAACGCGCTTCATCCCGGCAGTCGGGCCGCGCGGGTTTACCTTCGGAGTCGGGCGGTAAGCTTCGTAGTAATCGAGACACCACTCCCAAACGTTCCCCGCCATGTCCTGTATCCCAAACGGACTTGATCCGATCGGGTACGAGCCCACCGGCGAAGTTTCAGCATAACCATCGTCCACGGAGTGATCGCTCCAGGCGAAAACGGTGTTCTTATCGGCGTAGTTCCCAAGATCCCCGCGGCCTTCGTAATTCCCCCAGGGATACTTGCGGCCATCGCTGCCCCGCGCTGCATACTCCCACTCCGCTTCAGTAGGCAGCCGGTATTTCCGTCGCTCGCGGCCGCTCAGCCAATGGCAAAACTTGATCGCCTCCAGGCTGCTGACGTAGACGACGGGATGCCGATCGTCAGCGCCGGACATGCGTTTGCGCTTGTGACTAGGCTCGAATTTCTCGTATTGCTCGTTGGTCACGAGATGGCGCGAGAGGTAATAGCGGCTCAGCGTTACCTTGCTCAAGGGCTGCTCGTTTGGCGCGGCGTCATTATCGTCGCTGCCCATCATGAATTCGCCGCTCGGAATGAAGACCATGGCGCTGCCGATAGAATTTTCGAAATCAGAGTAGCGAGCCCGTTCGCCCGCTACATTGATGACCACCGAGTGACTCTCTTGCACGGGAGCGGCCGGCGCTGCTGGAGCCGCCACCTCGATCTTGGGCTTGATTTGTATGGGTTGCGGTGTCGCGGGCGTCGGCAACATCAATTCATCGGCTTCTTCCAAATACGCATCCACCATGTCCTCGGCCTCGCCGGGGTCGATGCCGAGATTTTCGGCCATGTTGATAAACGCGTCGCGCTGATCATCAGTCATGCTGTCACTGTCCAGGTTGCTCAGCCGCAGCATGCGCATGAAATCCTCGTTCGGATTGGATGAACCGGGCGTCGCAGAAGCGCTTTTGCCGTCATCCTTTTTCTCGGGTTGCGCGACCTCGACCGGAGCGCGCTTTGCACCGCGCTCGATCAAAGCCGCTTCGATCAGGCGCACCAACTCTTCTTCCTCCAGACCATGATCGTGGCCAAAGCGGATGAGGTTTTTCTCCCCTTCGGCGGACAGGCTGCCGTCGGCCATTACGAAGTCGAGGTACTTGTGAAATTCGGCAAGGGCGGCTTCATGCGCCTGGGCGGCGATGGCGGCGTCAACCTCCCGGCGTCGCTCCGGGTCGAGCAAGTCCATGCGCGCTTCGGCCAGATAGCGCGAAGATTCCTCGAGACCGAAACGCAGCATCTGAGAAACCGGATTGCTCGGCTGGTTTTTTAACGGGAGCTTTCTCTGCCACCAGCGCAGCAGCTCGCGGCAATGTTCCTCGATGACCTCGTCGCTCGGCTGCGAGCGTGGATCGAGGCAAAGCCGCTCGTACGGATTCGGCGACTTGTATTTACTCCAACCGTCCCATTTCTTGGGATCGTCGGGCAGTGGAATCGGAAAAGCGACGGTGCATTCGATCATGCTAGGCCACATCCATCGCGTGCAAGCCGGCGGCGGCCTGGGTCACTTCGTCGGGGGCCAGACCCGTGTTACGTTCGATGCTTACCTTTTTGTGATTGCCAGAGGCCTCCACCGCCACTTCCAGGACCTGGTTGGCGTTGTATTCATAGGTCAGTTCAACGGGCGATCCTTTCGGCAAAAACGGAGGCAGGTGGACATCGCAAATCCCCAGCGGCGTGCATTCTCCCGGCAATGTGCTCTCGCCTTCCACGATCTTGACGATGACCCGCTCCATGTTCGCGGTGGCCGTGCCGAAGGAGTTTCGCGCGATCGCGGGGATTGCATTCATCTTGCGAATCATCGGGAAGACATATTCCTCGAGATTGGTTTCATCCCAGAGGACCACACCGAGCGTGTGCGAGGTAATGTTGGTCACCTGAATCAGGCCGCCTTCGCGGGAAGAAAATTGATGGCGTGTGCTTTCCGGAAGCATTTTCTCCCCAGAAAGGTCTTCCTCGTGCAAGAGGGACAGGACAGCCTGAATCGCGGCTCCGACCGCGACGGCTTCGTCTGGATTGACGTCGTCTACCGAGGGGACCGATGAGAGTTCACCGATCATGTCGCGCACCATCGGCATGCGCGTCATACCGCCGACGAGAAGCACCTTGTCGATGTCATCCCATTTCATCTTGGCTTCCTGCATGACCATTTCGCAAATCGTCTTGCATTTTTCGACAAGGTGCCGGGTCTTGGTTTCGAACTCTTCCCGGGTCACTTCCACCTTGACGCTCTTGCCATTGTGGCTGTGGACAATGGTCGTCTTGGGGCGACTGGAAAGCTGGATCTTGGCCGAGAGAGCGCGGCTATGCAGGTCCTGATAACTTTGCAGGTCGAGCAGCGGATTCTCGCCGTGCGCGCGATCGAATTCCTCGGCCACATGGTTGACCACGATATCGTCCCAGTCTTTGCCGCCGAGACGATGATCGCCGTTGGTGGCGAGCATTTCGATCTTGTGTGAGCGGATGCGCATGATCGTCACGTCGAACGTGCCACCACCCAAATCGAACACGAAAACGGTTTGATCTTCATCAAGCTTATCGAGGCCATAGGCCAGCGCGGCCGCGGTCGGTTCGTTGATGATTTGCAAAACATTCAGACCAGCCAGCTGTCCGGCCGTAATGGTGGCGGTGCGTTCCGCGTCATTGAAGTAGGCCGGCACGGTAATCACGGCATCCGTTACGGTCTGACCCAGGTACTTCTCGGCATCCGCCTTCAGTTTTCGGAGAATGAGGGCCGAGAGTTCCTCCGCCGAATAAATCTTGTTATCGAACTCGCGGTGGAATTGCTCTTTCGGCTTGCCCATCTCGCGCTTCACAAAATCGACGATCCGCTCCGGCTCTGCCACCGAGTTGTTCTTTGCGACGGTTCCGACAATGACCTTCCCGCTGTCATAGAGAATGACGGAAGGCGTGATGCGCTCACTTTCCGCATTGGGGATGATCTGTGGTTTCCCGTAATCGTCTACGTGAGCCATCGCTGAAAACGTGGTTCCGAGATCAATGCCGATTGCTTTTCGATGAGCCATTGGATGTCGTGATTTAAGCAGGCGTTGCGTTTTGTCCGCGTTTTGCAGATGCAGTTTTCGTGCCCAAGGCCGATATCAAATTCGTCCCGCCCACGCCTCGCTGAATCGGCTCTCTTGCCGCCGATCTAGCTGTAACGCTTGGCGATGACTTCTTCCGGCCGCAAAACGTCCTCGCGCCAGCGGAAGCCGCGTTTCAAGCGCATGACGATCACGCCGTCTTCCTCTGGCGTCTCGGTCGGCTCGTAACTCACCACGCGATGAATGGTGCGTTCCACTTTCTCGGTCGATGGAATCTCGGTCACTTCCAACCGATGCAAAATCTCAACCAGCGCATGAATGGAATTCTCCAGATTATCGCGCGGATGCGAGGCCCGCTTCGAATCCGATTTTCCCGCTTTCAACTGCCCGGCCAGCGTATTCAAGTCGTCGTACAAAAGCAGCAGGTCGCGAATGAACGGCTTTTGCAGCGATTCGCGCAGGAAATTATCTCGGTACTTGATCAGCTCTTCATGCAGGGAATCAAAGAGGCGCTGATTCAATCCTTCGGTCGAACGAATGATCGCAATCTGCTCGTGCAGAGTGGTGAAACGTTGCACCACGGTGTTTTCGACGTTCTTCAGGTGCGCCTTGAAGGAGCGAAATTCCTGCATCATGACCGACAGATAATGACGCATCTCGCGCGACCCGTTGAAATCCGAATCGTCGGCTTGCGGGAGGAGGCGTTGCGCCTCGGCGCTTAGCTGTTGCATGCTGGACGTGAATTCACTCTCCACCTTGGTCGTTCCCTCCATCGTTTAGTCCTCTCGGGTGTAGAAGTTGCGGATGGCCTCGACCAGGCCCGGGATATCGTGCTGGTGCGCTTCCACGGCCACCTGCAATCCCCGCGCCCGTGCCGTTTCGGAAGTGATGGGGCCGATGCTGGCCACCTGCATCCGCTCCGGCCAGGGCAGGCCAAGCGCCAGAAAGTTTTCCACGGTCGACGAACTCGTAAAAGTGACGAGATCGGCACCTTTCTCCAGAAAGCGGCTGCGCGCGCCAGTAAAGTCGCGCGTCTCGGCTATCGTTCGATAAGCGAAACCTTGATCCACAATTGCTCCCAATTTCGAGAGTTCCTTTGGTAGCACGTCCCGCGCCTCTTCCGCTCGAGCCAGTAAAATTCGTAAATTCTCCAGGTGGCCCACTTTTTGGAAGGCCCGCACAATTCCTTCCGCCACAAACTCCTCCGGCTGCAAATCCACGTGGAGATGAAATTCTTTCACCCTCTGGGCCGTGGCGGGGCCGATCGCGGCAATGCGTGCACCGCCGATTTCCCGCGCGTCATCGTAAAGCTTGTAAAACAGATCGAAGAAAGCGGTCACCCCATTGGGACTCGTGAAGACGATCCAATCGTAAAGATGCGCGTCCTGCACCAGTTCGGCGAAAGCGCGCAGGTCGCTCGGTGGCTCAATGCGAATAGTCGGCAATTCCATGACGTCGGCCCCCAGGTCTTCCAGCGCGCGGCTCAAAACTCCCGCCTGCTTGCGCGTGCGCGTAACGATGATGCGTTTCCCCGTGAGCGGACGCTGCTCAAACCAGTTTAACTGTTCGCGCAGGGAAACGACGTCGCCAAAGATCGCCACGGCGGGTGCCTTGAAATTTTGCTGCGCGGCTTTCTTCGCGATGTCGCTCAATGTTCCTACGAGCGTCTCCTGCCGCGCCGTCGTTGCCCAACGAGTCAGGGCCACGGGCAAATCCGCACGGACGCCGTGTTCCAACATCTGACTTGTGATCGACCGCAGGCGTTCCACCCCCATCAACATCACCTGTGTGCCACCTAGGTGGGCCAGCGCGGCGAAATCAATTGCGCTCTCATTTTTTTCGGGATCCTCATGTCCGGTGAAAAAGGTGACGTGTGAATTCTTCTCCCGATGCGTAATCGGAATGCCCGCATAGGTGGGGCCCGCCACCGCCGAGGTGACGCCGGGAACGATCTCGAACTCCAAACCGGCCGCCCGCAAGGCGAGCGCTTCCTCCGCGCCGCGCCCGAAGAGAAACGGGTCGCCGCCCTTTAGCCGCACCACCCGCAGGCCGGCCTCGGTCTTTTTCACGAGCAGTGCGTTGATCTCCTCCTGCGTGAGCGTATGCGTCCCCGCCTTTTTCCCGGCATAAATCTTCTCCCCCGTTTCCGGCGCCCATTGCAGCATCGCCGGGTTGCAAAGGTAATCGTAAACAATTACGTCGGCCTGCTCGATACATTCGCGAGCACGCAATGTGACCAGACCAAGATTCCCGGGACCCGCGCCGACCAAAAAGCATTTTCCCTTCTTTTTCTTAGCCGCCATGAATCTCCTTCAATAACATCGCCGGTAATTTCTCCGCCTCCCGCCCACTGACTGCGCCTGCCGCAGGCGCCGCTCGCTCAGCTTCGAAGATCTGCGCGCGCAATTGCACCACATCCTCTTTCATCGTTGCGTGAACGCCTACAGGAGAATCGCAATCGCCCTGCAACAACCGGAGAAACTCCCGTTCCGTCTGCAGGCAAATTAGTGTCGCCGGGTCATTGATTTTGGCCAGGAGTCGCCCTGTCGCGGCGTCATCGCGGCGTATTTGCAAGGCGATGATTCCCTGCCCTCCGGCCGGCAAAAATTCATCGATCGAAAGAAGCTGCGAAAAGAAATTATTTCCCTCGAATCCGAAAGTTGCATGGGCGGGATTGAACCCGAGCCGCTCCAGGCCGGCGCGCGCCAGGATGACGCCGCTCCAGTCGTTGGCCTGAAGTTTGCGCAGACGCGTGGGAACGTTGCCGCGCAAATCGACCACGCGCAGATCCGGCCGGCGCCAGCGCAGTTGATGCTGACGCCGCACGCTGCCCGTCGCGACTGTCGCTCCGGTCGGCAGCAAAACCGAATCGGCGCGCACTTTCGTCACGAGTACGTCCTGCACTGGCGCGCGCGGAAGAGCCGCCACGATCTCCAGATCGGCGTTCATTTCGCTCGGCAAATCCTTGGCGCTATGCACGGCGAGACGGATTTCGCCGCTCAGCAGCGCCTGCTCGATTTCAGTCGTAAACATCCCCTTGCGGCCGGCTTTGCGGTCGCTCGGTTGCGCATCCGATTGGTCGCCGCGCGTCTTGATCGTGCGCGCTTCGATCTTCAACTCCGGCCAGGCCGCATGCAGGGCCTGCTTTACGAGGCTAACCTGCGCGAGCGCCAACGCGCTCCCCCGCGTGCCGAGCATAATTTCTGTTGGTAAAGCTTGGGCGCTCATTCTTGCCTAACGAATCCAATTGTAGCCGGCATCGTTGATAGCGACCCCGTTTGCCGGCCCGTGGCGTCCCAACCCCGGCCGGGATCAACGATCCCGGCTACAGCAACGGCAGCGCTCATGGATGCCGTTACAACTCGGACGTTCGCAGTGGTGAAACACCGCTGGTCGAAGGAAGACTGCCACGATCCTTTTCGCCAAACAGCATTTCGTAAAATCCCGTCACGTGGTCGGCGATGATTTTCTCGCCCGCGGTCATTTGTTGGCGGCGAAAGGCGAGCGATTGCCGGGCAATCGACTGCAGTGAATCCATGTCATAAAGGAAAACGCCTTCCATTTCGTTCACTTCCGGCGCCACGTCGCGCGGCACGGCGATATCGATGATGAAAAGCGGCCGGTCGGGCCGTTCCGCCAGCATCGGCGCCAGTTTTTCGCGAGTGAGGAGCGGTTCCGGAGCAGCGGTCGATGAAATCAGAATATCGACCTCACGAAATTCCTGCAGCCAATCATGATACTTCACCACCCGTCCGCCGACCCGCCCGACGAGCTCGGCTGCGCGTTCGTCGGAGCGATTGCTCACGCGCAGATCGGTCACGCCGCGTGAAACAAGCGCCCGGGCCGTCCGTTCGCTTGTTTCGCCGGCGCCAAGAATCAGCACCTTGCGGCCTCTCAATTGCCCGAAGATCTTCTGCGCCAGATCGACCGCGACGGAGCCGACCGAAACTGCTCCACGCGTGACCTCCGTTTGGCTGCGCACCTGTTTGGCCACGCGAAAAGCGCGTTGAAAAAGACGGTGCAGATAGGGGCCCGCCCCGCCGCAGGCTCGCGCCCTTTCGTACGCTCTCTTCGTCTGGCCAAGGATTTCCGTTTCGCCAACCACCATCGAGTCGAAGCCCGAGGCGACACGAAACAAATGCTCAATGCATCGCTCCGACTCGTGCCGGTAAAACGCGTCTCGCTCGAGCGCATCAACGGACTTCGTGGAAAGCATCCGCATGATGGTTTCGGTGGGCACATGGCCGGGGGCCGCGGCGTAGACTTCCACGCGGTTGCAGGTGCTAAGGAGCAGTGCTTCCGCACAGCCGGCGGCCTCCCGCCAGTCCGTTTCCAGCGCCGGCCGCACGGCGTAATGCTCGAGCATTTCCACCTTGGCCGTCTGATAGTTAAGGCCCACGCAAAACAACTTCATCAGGCCGGTATCCTTTGTGAAACAAACGTGATTCCCCAGAGCAGGGAGACAGCCAGACTGAAAGCCACCACACACAGGATCGCCACTCGTTTCGGCGCGAGGCGATGGAGATGCCGCCCCTGTAAAATTGCTCCGTAAAGGCCCCAAATGGCGAAAGCCAGAACCATCTTTGCAACGGGCAAAGGCTCTCCCGTGAAAAAGCCGGTGACCAAGCCCACCGTGTAAAGGCCGAAGCCGAGCCAAAGGAGGCGCGTGATGGCCGCGAACAGATCGCTCAACGGCGGCAGGTAATAGAAGATCGAATGCAGCTGTCGTGTTTTCAGCTGGTGTTCCTGTACCAGATACATAATGCCCGCCACGCAGGCGAGGGCGAGCGCGCCATAGGCGATCATTGAAATGGAGGCATGCAATTCCAGCCAGGAGTTCGCCACCATGCGGCTGACATGCGGTTGATCGATCGGCGCCAGCAGGGCAAGCGTCTGAATAACAAAGACGAGCGGAGCGGTGAAGGCACCCATGAGCGAGAGCCGGTAAGCCGGACCGATCAGCAAATAAATCAACGCCACCGACCAGGCCAGAAAAATGAAGACCTCAAAAAGATTCGTGATGGGGCACCTCGCAATCGCCCTTCCACGCACAAAAAGGAAAACCGTCTGCAGGAGAAAGCCGGCCACGATGGCAAAGAAGTTCAAGCGGCCGGCCGGGAATTTTTTCGCGCGCAGCAAGGCGATCGTATAAACGACGGCGGCGAGGTAAAAAGCTGTGGAAACAACCAGGAAAATGCGATCCATCGCGGGCGTTGATTGTAAAAGCGCGGCTCGCGCTTGGCAAACGTATCTCGCCGAGATTCTGCCGCTTTTCAAATCCTCACGGGTAAAGCGTTCCGCGGCGGAGAAAAAGCCGCCGCGGAAACGCCTAACCGCCCGAGGGAGAATTCACAACGGGGTTGAGGGGAACAGCCCGCAACAGAGCGAGCCGCGCACCGGCGCGACATAAGGTTGAGTGAACCATTAACCAAGAGACCAGCTCTTGTCTCAACCCGGCCGCGCCGGCGGACTTATCGCTATCGGAAAGCCACTCGCAGCTGTTGCCATACAAACCGTGGATGACTTTCACACTCACACAAACACTATCCGAAAAGGGAAAGATGAAGTTCCGAGGATTGTCCCGAACGGACTTTATTGACCTTTGCCGCCGCCTCGTTAGCGTCCCGCTCGATGTCTCCCGAGGTGATCGAGCAACTCCACGGCGCAGTGCGCGACGTGCCGAACTTTCCCAAGCACGGCATCGTCTTCAAAGACATCACCCCCATCCTCGTTAACCCCGATCTTTTCAAGAAATCGATCGACGTTTTTCTGGAACGTTGCCGCGACCGGCAGATCGACAAGATCGTCGGGATCGATGCGCGTGGATTTCTCTTCGGATCGGCGGTCGCCTACGCCTTGTCGGTCGGTTTCGTCCCGATTCGTAAGAAGGGGAAACTCCCGTTCAAAACCGAGAGCGCCGCGTATTCGCTGGAATACGGCGACGCCGAAATGGAGATGCACATCGACAGCATCAGTCCCGGCGAACGCGTCGTGCTCATCGACGATCTGCTCGCGACCGGCGGAACGTCGGCTGCGGCAGCCGCGCTTATCCGTAAGGCCGGCGGCGAATTGCTCGAAGCACAGTTCTTGATCGAGCTCGAATTCCTGCATGGCCGCGAAAAACTCTCGCCCACGCCTGTGACCGCATTTCTTAAATATTAGCGGCGCCACCCTCCGGCCGGCTATTTCCCGTAACTGACGCGCCAAATCGTGTCGTTCCCATCTTCGCTGAAGAGCAAACTTCCATCCTTTTCCACCGTGATTCCAACCGGCCGGCCCCAGATATTTCCCTCCGGCGTCACGAAACCGGTCACGAAATCTTCATACTCGCCGCGCGGTTTCCCGGTCGCGTGATCGAATGGCACCCGAATGATTTTATAGCCGGTGCGCCGGCTCCGATTCCATGAACCGTGCAGCGCCGCGAAAATGTCGCCCCGATATTCGGCCGGGAATTGTTTCCCTTCGTAAAAGCAAAGATTCAGCGAGGCGGAGTGACTTTGAATCAGGACATCCGGCACGATGACTCTGTCGGCGAACTCCGGGTGCTCCCCTTTGTGCCGGGGATCCTGATGATTCCCAATGTAGAACCAGGGCCAGCCATAGAATCCGCCCGGCTGAACGTGGCTGATGTAATCGGGCGGAAGATTATCGCCCAAGCCGTCGCGCTCGTTGGTGCTCATCCAAAGCTCGTCTCTGCCCGGCCGCATTGTAATGCCGACCGCATTGCGAATGCCCCAGGCGAAAACCTTCTGGTTCCCGCCATCGGGATCGAACTGAAAAATGCGTGCGCGATTCGCTTCCGCGCGGCTATCTGAATCATTCGTTAGCGAACCGATCGAGACAAACATGCGTTTGCCGTCGTGCGAGAAAGCCACGTCGCGCGTCCAGTGCCCGCCGCCGCGCAACAACCCGCCGGGCGAAAGATGCGCTCCGAGCTTCTCCGGATCGCCGTGCGCCTGGATGTCGCCGTTGCGATAGGAAAATCGAACGACCCCGTTGGTGTTCGCCACGTAAAGATACTGCGGGTTCGCTCCCGGCGGGTAAAAGGCGAGCCCGAATGGCTGGTTCAACCCGTGATCGGCAAAGACTTCGCGGCGATCCGGTTTGCCGTCGCCATTTGTATCACGCAGCACCGTGATTCGTTCCGCCGCACTTTCGGTCACGAAAATGTCGCCATTCGGCGCAGTGCAAAGATAGCGCGGATTGCGAAAACCCCGCGCGTACTCCTCGATCCGAAACCCGGAAGAACACTGCAATTTCGCTCACTTGGACGCGTAACGACGCGCGGACTGTTCGAAACCGATTCTTCCTGGTTGGGCTGCGATAAATCCGCCACCGTAATCTTCCGCCGCACGCCCGGCGCATCCTCCCGCCAGTCGCCAAACCCCGCCTTCCCCGTGAGCAGTTTGCCCGGTGCATCCTGCGCCCGAATGGGCGTGGTTGCGAGAAGCCCGCCCAATGATTGCGGATCAACCAAACCCGAGCCGTCACGAGCACGATGATAGCCGCGGTTCAAGACCAACGCACTCATTGGTTCTCCAGATTTTTGCTGACAAGTCCATGGGCGGTTGAGAGAATCGCTCCGAACCCTGGGGCTGAAGCAGGTGCTGATGTTCCTCCTTTCCCCATGTCGCTGGCTGCCGCGTTGTCAGCCATGCTGGCGATTGGGGGCCGCGTAAATCAAGCACTTGCGAAATGAATCCCTCACTGACCCTTCGGACCGTCGTCCTGAATCTCTGCTTTGTCCTAATCCCATTGGCGGCTTACGCCAACAGTGCAACATGGCTGGCGTCGCCGCCGTCAAATGATTGGGCTATCGCGGCCGACTGGACGCCAGCTACCATTCCAAACGGCAATAGTGATGTCGCGACGTTCGACTTCTCAAATGTGGTCAACGTTCAGCTTTCGGCTACGGTCACTGTTTCTGAGATTACCTTCGGATCGAGCGCGAGCAGTTTCGCTATTAGCGTGTTTCCATTCGAAGGTCTAACTGTGGCAGGCTTGGGCCTCGTTAACCTCTCCCCAACCCCCCAGCAATTTGTCACAGACTCCGGTTTCCTTCATTTTCAAAACGCCGCGTCGATCGGACCAATGATCTCAATCGTCAATCAGGGCGGCACGGTAGCCGGCAACGTCGGTGGCCAGACAGAATTCTATGATACCTCTACCGCAGGCCAAGGCCGCATCATTAACCAAGGGCTGGCATCGCTTGTTGGGGCTCCCGGTCACACAGAATTTCACAACATTTCCGGTGCCGGGCAGGCTTCGTTTCTGAACAGTGGTGGAAACGCCGATCAGGCTGGCGGTGGATACATACTATTCTACGACAATTCCAGTGCCGGGCAGGCTGCCTTTGACTTGGAGGGCACGACGCTGGCCGGGGCCAGCGGAGGATTTGCCCAGTTCCTCGGCACATCAACCGCCGCCAGCGCTACCTTCACTGTGGAAGGCGGTCAGACCAGCGGTGCGGATCGCGGATATGTTCAATTCCTCAACAATTCAACTGCCGCCAAGAGCAATTTCACCATTCAAGCCGGCTCACCAGGCGGCGGCCCGAGTGGAGCCGTGTTTTTTCAAAACGCTTCCACCGCAGGCGATGCGCAGTTTACCCTCGCTGGGGGCAATGCCTCTGGAGAAGGCGGCGGGTCTATTCTGTTTGTAAATGAAAGCACTGCTGGAGGCGCTTCGTTTGGCCTTAACAGCGCAACAGCCTCGGGTGCGGCCGGTTCAGGCATTACGTTCTTCGACATGTCAAGCGCTGAGAATGCAACCTTTGCAGTTGGTGGAACCGAAATAGGCGACGCCGCGGATCCAGCTCGGGTGTCCTTCGCGAACGGATCGACTGCAGCAAACGCCAGCTTTACAGTGCAGGCCGGTGCGGTTGAGGGCGCCTTTCAGGGAGTGGTTAGCTTCGTCGATCAGACATCGGCAGATCACGCTCATTTCGTTCTTAATGGCAACGCGAATTTGTCCGCCGATGGTGGCACAGCACAATTTTTGGGCACCAGTAATGCCGGCAGTGCCAGCTTCATGATAGAAGCAGGGATTGCCGATTTTGCCTCAGGCGGAGTGGTCTCCTTTTCGGACTCAACCAGCGCAGCGAATGCGACGTTCACGATACAACAACCCAAGAAAGGGGTGCTGGCGTTTGGAGGCCGAGTCGACTTCTTCGGCGAGTCGAGTGCAGCCAGCGCTAATTTCCATTCGACTGGCGACATCACCTTCAACGAAGACTCCAACGCTGGATCAGCCGTTATCGTCAATCACGGAACTGCGACCCAGGGGGCCATCGGTGTCATTTCCTTCCAGGACAATGCTTCAGCTGATCACGCAAACATTACGAATGAAGCGCCCACTTCCGAAGATGGATTCGGAAGCGAAACGCTTTTCTATGGAAACTCTACAGCCAGCAACGGGACTTTTATGACTTATGGGTCATCGATCGGGAACCCCTCAGGTATTGATTTTTTCGATAACTCCACTGCCGGAAAAGGTGTCTTCCGCAACACTCCGGGAATGGCAGTATTCTTTTTAAACGGATCGACTGCCGCCAACGCGAATTTTTCGTTCGATGCGGTAGATGCCGACGGCCTTTACGGATCACAACTTTATTTCGGTAACGTCTCGAATGCCGGAATGGGCACGTTTGTTTTGCAAGGTTCCGCTGCGAAGACCTTTGCAGCCAACGACATCCTTTTCTATGATCAAGCCAGTGCTGAAAACGGCTACTTCACTCTCGGGGCTGGTAGTGTCGACGGTGGTGAAGGTGCTCAGACGTTCTTTCGCGTGAGCAGCACAGCCGCTGACAGCACCTTCGATCTCAAGGGCGCGCCGGTCCCCGGCGCAGTTGGCGGCCTTTTGGAATTCGTTGATAAATCGACAGCAGCCAGCGCAACTCTCATTGGCCATACCGGTATGCCAGGCCCACGTGGCGGGGGCCGGATTTATTTCATAGATGATTCGAGCGGCGAGCAGTGCAGCATCCAGGTCTTCGGCATCGGCAAGCTCGACCTGAGCGAGCATAATCCGGGTAGCGTTCAAATCGGGTCGATTGAAGGCGATGGCAACATTTTTCTGGGAGCGTTGAACCTGACCGTCGGAGCGAACGATACATCGACGACGTTCTCTGGTTTGGTTCAGGACGGCGGAGCCAATGGGGGCACCGGCGGCAGTGTGACGAAGATTGGCACGGGAACGTTTACCCTCAGTCACGCCAATACCTACACGGGCGGAACCACATTAACGGAGGGAACGCTGGTCGCAGCTCACGACGGGGCTCTCGGCCTGGGAAATGTGACGATCGGCGCCAGTCGAACGCTGACCCTGCAGGGCGGCGCAACCAACAATTACATCAGCGACGTCGCCACTCTCGGTTTGCAAAGCAGTTCCACCGTCAATCTCAACTTCTCCGGTAATTCCGATGTGGTCGGCTTTCTCTCTATCGACGGCGTTCAACAACTGCCCGGCCTTTACGGCGCCCCGGGCAGCGGCGCGCCTAACGAACTGCCACAGTTCACCGGGACCGGTATGATTTTCGTCACGAACCCCCACGGCTTCTCGCGAATGGTTCACGGGTCGGAGACGTTCGATCTTCCTTCGCCGTTTCTCGGACAGCATGCCATCGAGTGCCGAAGCGGTGGCGCCAACGGCGATTACGAGTTGGTTGTCATCTTTGCCAGCGCGGTTTCCTTCGATAGCGCCAGTGTCATCTCTGGCACGGGAACCGTCTCCGACACGGGCGGAAGCGGAACAAACACCATCACCATCGACCTGACCGGCGTGGCTGATCAGCAGACCATTCAAGTCGAAGTCTCCAAGGTGAACTACGGCGCCAGCACAGGCGATCTCCTCTTGCCGTTGAGCATTCTTGTCGGCGATACCAACGCGAATGGCTCCGTCAGCTCATCTGACATCAGCCAGGTGAAAGCACACGTGGGTGAATCGCTGACGAGCGCAAACTTCGGAGAAGACCTGAACGCGAACGGTGCATCAGCAGCTCCGATATTGCATTGGCCAAAGCTAATTCCGGGCATGCCTCGCAGACCAGATCAGCCAAAGCGATACAGGATACCAAAGCCGAGCAGCGTTAAGGCAGCGATCTAGAGGCGCCGTCGATGCCAAAGGAACCAGGCCACCGCTAAACCACTCATTAGCAAGGCGTCGGTCGACGGTTCCGGGATTGGACCAATCGTTATACTGGTAGCTCCGGTAGGTGATCCCATAGTTCCCGGGCCGACCGGTAACGTTGTCAAAAATCCCATTGCCCGCGTTCTGAACGAAAGTATGACGCCGCGACAATCAGCGTCCCGTTCAACGTCAACGCTTGTGACCCAGTGGTCAGAACGTGTTCACGTTGAGCTAAAAATGTATTCGGGTCGGACATATCGGCGTTTTGAAAAAACTCCGTTCGCACGGCGGCCACTACGGACGAGGAGATGCGCGAGCAGAGGAAAGCCACCAGGAAAAAAACGATGGGGCACCAATGCCTCGTGATTGGTGATGTGTTTTCATAGCGACCGCGGTTTTAATGAAAATGAGAGCCAGGAACAAGCTATTCCGACGAGGCCCGGCCGGCGCCGAGTCGGTCCGATATCATCCCGGCAATCCCCGCCTTGCCAGTGGCGCGAAAATACGCGACATAGGGAGCGCGCCGTTTCGGCATGACGCTGTTCCGCGCGTAATCATTTCGGGCTGTGGCTCAGCTTGGTAGAGCGCTGCGTTCGGGACGCAGAGGCCGTGGGTTCAAATCCCACCAGCCCGACGTTCTTTTTTTGCCCGGAGGGCGGCTTGCTCACTTAGCGATTGCGCCGGGCGCACGCCGGTGAAGCTTGTCGCCGGATGAACGAGACCGTTCTCACCACCATCGCCGTGACCGGTTTTGGCGTGGCCTTTTTTCATGCGGCCATGCCCACGCATTGGCTGCCATTCGTGTTAACGGCGCGCGTGCAACGCTGGAGTTCGCCGCGCACCCTTGCAGTGACAGCGCTGGCCGGCGGTGGTCATGTTCTTTTCACCGCGCTGCTCGGCCTGCTTATCGCCTGGTTTGGCATCGTGCTGAACGAAAAGATCGGCGGCTGGTTTCCGAAAATCGCGGGCGGTATTCTTATCGTTTTCGGCTTGTTTTATCTGCTGCGGCAGACGGTCACACACGGACATCCGCACACGCATTTATTTGGCGGACATCCCCACGCCGATGAGGACGACCAAGACCTTGGGCACACGCACGAGCACGAGGAAGGGGCGAAAAGGCGGCGGAAAACGTCGGATCGTGTGGCGATTGGAAGTTTGCTCGCGATGTTGACCTTCTCGCCGTGCGAAGCGTTTCTGCCGATTTACGCGTCGGGAGTCCGTTTCGGCTGGAGCGGATTTGCGCTTCTTACCGCGATTCTTTCCGTGGGGACGGTGACCGGCATGGTCGTTTTCACGAGCCTGACCCTGGCCGGTGTGCAAAGGATCAGACTGGCCATGCTGGAAAAATATGAGGGCGGTCTGATCGGATTATTGCTTTGCCTGGTCGGCCTGTTGATTCTTCTTTTGGAGAAATGACGTTCCGTGATTTTGCCTGACGAGCGATGACAAAACATCATCAGCATGACCATCCGGAATCTCCGGCGCGCGACTTCGGCACAGCCTTCGCGGTTGGTGTCGGGTTGAACTTCGTCTTCGTCGTCGTCGAAGCCGGCTTTGGTTTTTACTCCGATTCGCTCGCTCTGGTCTCCGATGCGGGCCACAACCTCAGCGATGTGCTCGGCCTCCTCCTCGCCTGGGCTGCCAGCGCCCTTGCCCAACGGGCCCCGACCGAGCGTCACACCTACGGTCTGAAAAGTTCCTCCATTCTGGCGGCTCTTTTTAACGCCATCTTTTTGCTGCTTTCCGTGGGCGCGATTGCCTGGGAGGCAGTGCGGCGTCTGCTGCACCCGTCCATGGTTGCCGCTCCCACCATCATCTGGGTCGCGGCCGTCGGCATCGTCGTGAACAGCGTCACCGCCCTGCTTTTTTTCTCGGGCCGAAAGAGCGATCTGAACATTCGTGGTGCATTTCTCCACATGGCGGCCGACGCCGCCATCTCCCTCGGTGTGCTCATTGCCGGATTCATTATTTGGAAAACAGGCGCGGAGTGGCTTGATCCGGCAGTCAGTCTCGCGATCGTCGCAGTCATCATCTGGGGGACCTGGGGACTGCTGCACGATTCGCTAAACCTTGCACTGCTGGCCGTTCCGCAAGGCATCGATCTGGGTGCGGTGCGGCGCTACCTGACCGAGCTACCGCATGTAAAAGCCGTCCACGATCTGCACGTCTGGCCAATGAGCACGACGGAAACCGCGCTCACCGCGCATCTCGTACGCGACGTGGAGGAATGCGACTGCGCGGTCCTGACCCAGGCAGCTGAGGATTTGCGAGAGAAATTCCAAATCCAGCACACGACCCTGCAATTCGAAACGGCGGACCATGAGTGTAGCCTCGCCTCGGAGGACACGGTTTGAATCCGTTCTTGCTCGGGCTCGGTTTTCTTTCGATGACGATTATGATCACGAATATGAGCATGAGGGTCTGAATTGGTCGCGGAGTCCAAAGGATGAGGTACCTGAATTAAAAGTTGGCGACGCGGCGCCAGATTTCCGCGCAGTCGCGGTGGGCGGCGCCTATGGCGAGGGCCGGGAAGTTTCACTGCGTGATTTCCGTGGCGCACCGCTCGTTCTTTACTTTTACCCGAAGGACGATACGCCCGGCTGCACGGCACAGGCGTGCGGGCTGCGCGACAGATGGAGCGATCTTGCGCAAAGTGCCGCCATCTTCGGCGTGAGCATCGATCCGGCCGCCAGCCACCAAAAGTTCATCAAAAAATTCTCGCTCCCCTTTCCGCTTCTCTCCGATCCCGAGCACAAGCTGGTAAGGGCCTACGGCGTCTGGGTGGAAAAGAGCATGTACGGCAAGAAATACATGGGGACGGAACGAACGACATTCATCATTGACGGGAAAGGTCGCATCACGCAAATCTTGCGGAAGGTGAAACCGGCCGAGCACACCGATTTGCTCCGGGAAGCGCTAAGCGCTGCGCGCGATTAATCGAAGAAGAAGTTGCAGTTGTGGGCAAGCAATGCTTGCATGGCGCTCCGCCAGACGGCGGAGTGACAATCAACTATGGGCTCTCTCAAAAAACGCCGGAAGGCGAAAATCTCCAAGCACAAGCGACGCAAGCGCATGAAGGAGAATCGTCACAAGAAGCGTCTGCGCTACAAATCGTAACGCGGGACCGTGCCTCATCGTTCGTTAGGCAAGGCCAGTTTTGGCCCCTGCGCCGAGTGGCCGCTGGTTTGCGCGAAACTGGCCCGCCCCTTACACTCCGGCATATGACCGCCCGTCCGCTTTCGACCCGCCTCCTGCTCCGCGGATTGGTGATCGTTTGCGTTTTGCTTCTGCCCTGCACGCCGGGTCTGGCTCGGCCCAAGGCGAAGAAGCCGACGCCGCAGACGGCTAAAGCGAAACCGCAGGATGATTGTCTCGTCGCCGCGCCAGCCAAAGATCTGCTGCTCGACCGTGCGGGACAACGCAAAGCCGAAGCGCTCGCCCAGTTTGTCGAAGGCGAGCGGCTCGAAGAAATGGGCGAAATGGAAAAGGCCCTCGATGCCTATCAGAAAGTGCTGACCATCGATCCGGGCCGCGTGGATCTCGCCTGCCATGTCGCTGCGCTCCTCGAACACACGGATAATTATCCGCTGGCCATTGATGTTTTGAAGGACGCCATCAAGGCCAGTCCGAAAGAGGCCGCGCCCTACCTGCAGCTCGCCGTCATTTACGCGAAAGAGCTAAAGAAATTGGATCAGGCTCTGAAATACGCAAATCAGGCCGCTGCGCTGGATCCCGAGAATATCGAAGCGTATCAGCGAATTTTCGAAATTGAAATCGCGGCCGGGCATCCGGCCAAGGCTCTGGAGGTTCTGGACCGCGCGCTCAAGGTCAAAAGCAGCGATGCGGCCTTTTGGGTGCAGGTGGGCAAACTTTTCGCGGCCACCGTTTTGAAAACCGATTCGCCCAAGCCCGAAGACGTCGCGCGCGTCAATGCGGTTTTCAAGAAAGCGGGCGACCTGGCCGGCGACGATTCGGATGTGCTCAAGGATGTGGCCGATTATTTCGCCAGCTCGCGTCAAATCGAGAAGGCCATTCCCTATTACCTGAAAGTGCTCGAGATCGAGCCTGACGATTTGAGCGCGCAGGAAAAGCTGGCCAATGGTTTTGTCGTCACGAATCAATGGCCACAGGCCGTCGGGATTCTGCAACAGATCATCAAGGCCCATCCGGAACGGGCGCAGCCCTACGAATTGCTGGCCGGCGTTTATGAAGATGAAGCGCGCTCTTTCGAACGAACGAATGAGAGCGAGAAGGCCAAATCCGATTTCGCCAAGGCCGCCCAGAATTACGAGCAGAGCCTCCTCATCAACCCGACCCGCGCCACGAATTACCTGCATCTTGCCGAACTGCTTCTCGGCCGTCTGCGCCAGAACGATCGGGCCGTCCGCGTCCTGACGGAAGCGCGCCGGCGTTTCCCTAACGAGCCGGAGTTCACCTACTACCTGGCCATTGCCTTGCGCGAAGCGAAGAAATCGCAGGAAGCGGTCGCCACCTTTGAAGAGGCCCTGCACGAGGCGGAGCTTTCCGGTTCCGAGATGGTCAATGCGCGTTTCTATTTCGATTATGGTGCGACTGCGGAGCAGGCCGGCTTTTACGATAAGGCGGCCGACCTCTTCAAACGTTCCATCGCGCTCGATCCGGGGAACGCGGCTGAAGCCTACAATTACCTCGGCTTCATGTGGGCGGATCACAACATGCACCTCGAGGAGGCGGCGCAGATGATTCACCAGGCGCTCGAGCTCGACCCAAACAACGGCGCTTACCTCGACAGCCTCGGCTGGCTTTATTACCGACAGGGCAAATACGAGGATGCTCTGCGCGAATTGCTCAAGGCCGCGCAGAATTTGACCAAGCCCGATCCCACCGTCTTCGATCACATCGGCGATGCCTATGCGAAATTGAATCGCATGGCGCAGGCGCTCGATTACTGGCAGAAATCGGCCACGCTCGATCCGGATAACAAGGCTCTGGCCCAGAAGATCGAAAGCACCAAGACGAAGCTAAGCCGCGGTGCGCCGGCCAGGGCAAAATCGATCCGATGATTGGCCCGGCGCATGCGTTTAACTCAGGCTGAACATGAGCAAACTGGCGGTCCTGAGCAAATACCCGACTCCGTGGCAGCGCAAAGTCATGTGGGCCGCGCTCACCGCGCTTTTTCTCGTCTTTCTTGTTCTCACCGCCGGTTCGCTACTTTGGATTGCGGGTAACGTCATCGGCTTCTTGCAGCCGATTCTCATTCCGGTCGCCATCGCCGGGATTCTGGCCTATCTGCTCGATCCTCTCGTTACGCGAATGAGCCGTCGCGGCTTTGGGCGCACCAAGGCCATCATCCTTCTGTTTGCCGTTGCCTTTCTCGCCATCGCCGGCTTGCTCGCCTGGCTCGTCCCGGTCATCTCGATGCAAAGCGCAAGCCTTGCCCGCGAGCTACCCGATTACAGCCGCCGCGCGCGCGAAACGGTCGTCGATTTCATCTATCGTTACGATCGCACCTTTGGCATGCCGGGCGGGACGAGAGACAAATCGTCGGCCACGACCAGTTTTGTTGATTGGCTGCTTGCTCCGCCCGCAGCCAAACCAACACCGACACCGAAACATCGCCCGGTCGCCAGCCCCCCACCCATTGCGCAGGGTCCGACCTTTTCAGAGCCCAAGGAAAAAACTCCCGCAACTCCTGCGAAACTCACCACGGCCGAGCGACAGCACATTCGCGAATGGGTCGAACGCCAACTGCCGAGCCTGCAAAATCAGCTTCCGTATCTGACCGACAAATTCTGGCAGCTTGTCCAAAAAAGCGTGGGCGGATTTTTGGGTGCGACCGGTTTTCTTCTCAGCCTCATCATGGTGCCGATCTATCTTTTTTTTCTGCTCAAGGAAGGTCCGGCCATCCGGCGGCGCTGGAAGGAATATCTGCCCTTGCGCGCTTCGCCCCTGAAGGAGGAGGTCGCGGCGGTGCTCACGCAGATCAACAGCTACATCATCGCCTATTTTCGCGGCCAATTGCTCGTCTGCCTCGTCGATGGCCTGCTCATTGCCGCTGCCCTCATGGCCATCGGGCTGAACTTCGCGCCGCTCATCGGCCTGCTCGTCGTCGTCCTGACGATGATTCCGTACATTGGCATCGTGCTTTGCTGGATCCCGGCCGTCCTCATAGCGGCCGTGCAATGGGGTGATTGGACGCATCCACTCATCGTCACCGCCATTTTCATCGTCATTCAAAATCTGGAAGCGATCTTCTATGCGCCCCGAATCGTGGGCAATTCGGTCGGCCTGCATCCGATGACAGTGATCGTTTCCATTTTCGTCTGGGGATTGCTTATCGGCGGTTTGTTAGGGCCAATCCTGGCCGTGCCCCTGACCGCCACGCTCAAGGTTTTACTGGCGCGTTACGTTTGGGGACGGCGTTTGCGCGACGAAGTGATGGAGAACATTGAGCAGGTGCCGGTCGTGCGCGAGTCTGAGACGATCGCTCCCGCCTGAGATCCGGCCAACCGAGCCGTCGGCCGCAGTTGCAAATCCCGCGCGGCGGAGCATACAAACCGGACAGATGCCGAAGACCGTCAAACGCATTCGTCGCAAACGCGTCAAGGTTTCACATCCCCTCACCTTCGGCCTGCGCACCGGTCGCCTCGCCGTCTTGATTGGCGCGGTAATCGTCGGTGCCGGTCTTTTTATTCTGCTCCTCATCTACGCGCCGCGCGCTTATGTCGGTTGGCGCGAAAAACGCCTTCTGCAGCAGGCGAGGGAATCGCTCAAGGCGCAGGATTTTGCACAGGCCAGCCGGGATGCGCGCGCCGCCCTGCGTCTTCACACGGATTCGCTCCCCGCCTTCTACATCCTGGCCGAAGCGAGCGAGAAACAGAACAAACCCGAGACGGTGGCGTGGCGGGCGCAAATCGCCCGACTGCAACCGCGCGACCTGGCCAGTCAGTTGAATCTTGCATCCGCCGCCTTGCGCTTCGGTCAGCTCGATGTGGCCCGGCGCGCTCTCGATAACGTGCCGCACCGCGATCGCGATAGGGCCGCTTATCACGTGGTGGCCGGCTGGCTCGCCCGCGCCCAGGGCAATGAAGAGGGAGTCGAGCAGCATTTTGCCGCCGCCGTTGCGAAAGAACCGAGAAACAATCTTTACCAATATAATTTGGCCGTCATCGAGATCCGCTCCGATGATCCGGCCAAAGCCGCCGCGGCACGGACAACGCTCGAGCGTCTGAGCGATCTGGCCGATTTTCGCACCGGTTCGCTGCGCGCGCTCCTCACCGATGCCGTCACCCACAACGATCTCGCGAACGCCGACCATCTTGCTCAGGAATTGCAGATGAGCCAGCAGGTCACCTTTGCCGATTATCTCCTCTGCCTTGATTTCTACAAAAAGCTCGACGCCAAAAAGTTCACCGCCCTGCTCAAGAAAGTGAAACCGGTAGCCGCGCACACCCCGGCCGATCTCGCCCTTCTGATGGACTGGATGAATCAACACGGTCTGGCCGATGACGTCCTCAAGTGGTCGGAAAAATTGAAGGCGGAAGAAACCACGACACCACCGGCCGCCGTTTCGATCGCGCAGGCTTTGGTCCTCGAAAAAAACTGGTCGCGTTTGCGGCGCTGGACCCGCGCGGGCGAATGGGGCTCGGCCGAATATCTGCGGCTCGCCTATCAGGCTTACGCCTGCAAACAAATGCGCCTCAGCGCCGCCGAAGCCGAATTCGTCTCGCTTTGGAATTCGGCCGAATCCGCCGCTGGCGACAAACCGGACGATCAGGCTGAGCTGGCCCGTCTCGCCACAAAGTGGAAACTGACCACGGAAGCGGAACAACTCTGGCGGCAGGTGGCGAAAAATCCTCCGCACCGACGCGAGGCTCTCGATGCCTTGAAGGAAATCTACCGCGCCAGGAATGACCTCAAGAATCTTTACCAGATCCTGCAAAGGTTGCACGAGGCCTCGCCTAACGAGGTCGGATTGAGCGCCGACCTGGCCCGCCTCTCTCTCGTCACGGACCACAACGCGGCGGAAGGTTACCGGCTGGCCCGGGAGGCGTATGAAAAATCGCCGGACGAATTAAACGCCGCGGTTACCTACGCCTTCTCTCTCTACAGCCTCGGTCGCACCGGAGAAGGAATTCAAATTTTGAAAAAGTTCACTCCCGATCAGCTGCGCGATCCGCACGCCGCGGTTTATACGGCGGTTCTCCTGCTCGATAACAACCAGGCTGAAGAGGCCAAACCCTTCATCGCGGCTGCGCATAAAGGCCCGATTTATCCGGAGGAAAAGCAACTCCTCGAGGAAGCCGAGGCCCGCAACAGCGCTGCTCCGAAAGCCGTTCCAGTTCAATCTCCTTCGGCCACTCCGACGCCAGGCGCGTCTCCTTGATTGGAAAGCGCGGCTTCCGCCTGACGAATCGACTACTTCGTCATCGCCTTCTCGACAATAACGGCCGCCAGCGTCTGGGTTGCGCTGTCGAGTTCGTCCACCGCCGCCTTCAGTCGGGGCGTCTCATGCAGGCCAATGGCAGCCCGTACCGCCGCCGCAGCACGGAGAATCGTTTCTTTTTCCACGGGTGGAATCTGTTCTCCGGCAATGGGAAGCGCGGTCTCGACCGCGCGTAGCATCTCTTCCGCCTTGAGCTGGATCTCCGTCCAGGCTCGCTCGCTCATGTCTTCAAACGCGTGCTCGAGCGAGTCGGCCAGCATCGCTTCCACCGCCTCGTCCGCGACATCTACGGCGCTGTTAATCTCGATCACCTTCTCCGCGCCCGTTTTCGTATCACGCGCCAGTACGTGCAGAATTCCATTGGCATCGATTTCGAACTGCACGCCGACGCGCGCCACTCCCTTTGGAGCCGGCTCGAATCCCAGCTCGAACTGCCCGAGCGGCCAGTTGTCGCGCGCCATCTCCCGCTCGCCTTGCAGCACCTTGATCTGCATGGCCCGCTGGTTGTTCACGGCCGTCGTAAACATTTCGCCCGCTTTCGTCGGAATGGTGGAATTGCGCGGGATAATCACATTCATCAATCCGCCAAAGGTCTCGATCCCTAACGAGAGCGGCGTGACATCGAGCAGCACGACATCGCGGACCGCACCGGAAAGGATGCCCGCCTGAATCGTCGCCCCAAGCGCCACCGCTTCGTCCGGATTTTGCGATGTGTTCGGCTCGCGTCCGAAAAGCTCTGCCACAAAACGCCGGACCATCGGCATCCGCGTCACCCCGCCCACCAAAATCACTTCGTCCAAGGCGTGCGCCTCCGTCTTCGCATCGGCCAACACCCGCAGGCAATGCGCCCGCGTTTTCTCGACGATCGGCCGGGCCACGCGCTCCAGTTCCTCGCGCGTCAACCCCATCGAGAAGCTCTGTCGGCCATTGAAGAATGGAATCTCGACGGCCCCCTCTTCCGCTTCCGAAAGACGGTGCTTCGTCGCCACCACGGCTTCCCGCAGTTGAGCAAAGGCTTCGACGGGGAGACTCTTCCTCTCCGCTTTCCGGTCTCCGGTTTCCGCGATCCAGTCGAGCAACGCTCGATCGATATCGTCGCCGCCCAGCCGCGTATTTCCATTCGTGGCCAGGACCTGAAAAACCCCTTCGTTCAGCTCGAGAATCGAGACATCGAAGGTACCGCCACCAAAATCGTAAACGGCCACGCGCGCCTTCTCCTTCAATTTGTCGAGCCCGTAGGCCAGCGCCGCGGCCGTCGGTTCGTTGACGATGCGCTCGATCGTCAGGCCGGCCAGCTCGCCGGCGCGCTTCGTCGCGTTGCGTTGCGCATCATTGAAAGTAAGCCGGCACAGTCACGACGGCGCGCCTCACTTCGCAACCGAGCGCAGATTCCGCGTCTCCCTTCAACTTTGCCAGGATCAACGCCGAGATCTCCTCCGGCCGATATCGTTTCCCGGCCACCTCGACCGCGACTGGTTTCCCCTTTGGCCTGACGAGCGAGTAATCCACTTCCGCCTCCTCCGCGGAAATCTCTTCACCGCGCCGGCCCATGAAACGTTTGATGGAATAGATCGTTCGCCCCGGCGCGATCGCGCGCATGCGCAGAGCCGGCCAGCCCACGAGCGGCTCGTCCTTTTCCGGGAAATGTACGACCGATGGCGTCAGCCGCCGCCCTTCACCATCCGCCAGCAATAGGGGAAAACCGGACTCCATCGCACCGATGAGCGAATTCGTCGTGCCGAGGTCAATACCGACGATGAGGTCCACGTCTACACTATAGCCTCAATCCTTGTAGGGATCGACGATGCCGCGTCCGGCCATGGCCACGCCGAGCGGGCGCAAGGTGTGCAAAACGCGAATGGTGCCGGCATGCGCGGCCAGCACATCGCCCAACCGGCGATAGGCCTGCGGCGCTTCGTCCACATCACCACCGCGTAATTCGACACCTTTTCCCTCTACCCATTGCATCATGGCATCGCGCCTGACGAGTCCATCCTGCCGGATTCTTTTCCCATCCTGTTTCATGAATCGGCCCTTGGCCGCCGTGCGCGACATGACGCGCCCGGCGCCATGCACGGTGGAAAAAAGCGCTTCGCGTGAGACCGGCGAATCGACGCCTTCAATGATAACTGCGTCATCGCCCATGCTGCCGCCGACAAATCCGCGCTGCCCGGGAAATGCCGGAGTCGCCCCTTTGCGCACGACCCAGAATTTTTCGCCGCCATGTTCCTCGCGCCAGGCAAAGTTGTGATGATTGTGCACCTCTTCCAAAATGGTGGCGCGCAGGATTCCCCTAACGACATGGCGCGCCACCGCTTCCCGACCCGCATAAGCGTAACGCCCGGCCAGCCGCATGCCGGCCAGATAATCCTGCCCAATCTCCGATTGCTCCGCCACGACGGTCGGCCGCACATCCATGCCATCCTTGCCGCCGGCCGCCTTCAGGAAATGGGTGGCCGTTTTATGCCCCAGACCGCGAGAGCCAAAATGCACGCCAACCCAAATCCGGTCCTCTTCATCCGCAAAAATATCGACGTAATGATTGCCACCGCCGACCGTCCCGAGTTGATTCGCGGCCATTTGTTTCAACTGCTGCAGCGGTTTCAATTGCCAGGCCTCGTCGTCGAACAGCTCATGCTCTACGCGGGTCTTGCTCGTCCGACCAATGCCAAACGAGATATCGTGCACCACTTGGTCCATGATTTGTGAAATGCCGGGCGCGACCTCTTTGCGCGTCGCATCGGTCAGGATCGCCAGGTTTCCGCAGGCGATGTCGAAACCGACGCCACTCAGTGAAATTCTATCTTTATAGGCTACGACCCCGCCAATCGGTTGCGCGTAACCCTTGTGTCCATCGGCGCAGAGCACACCACGCTCGCCTCCTGCCGCCACACAAGCGTCGATCTGCTTGATCGTGGCCGCATCGTGTTCGCCGAAAATTTTTGTCTGCGCGGGACCCATCTCAATTCGCTACCGCAGTTTTTTCCTGGCCACGACTCTCCACGATTCCACATCCCTCAGTCCACGCGGCAGAACCACATGGACCGCTTTGATTGAATCGAAAAGAACTTCGCGAAACGGTAGTTTGATCGTCGCCGCCAGCTCCCTTTTCATGGCGGCAGGCAGTTTCTTGTAGAGCAGGCTGATGTGCGGATCGGCAATGACCTCAGGCGGCAGCTTCATGGTCTGCCGAAACGACTTGCTCAGCTCATCGAGAGCAGGCGTGCGATGAAAACGCACGAAGAGCGTTTTGAAAAATTGATCGGTGTAGTGGACGTCGCGGACAGCCAGTCGAATCGGCCCGATATCGATTTTCGGCAGACACTTGCGCGGCGTCTGCGCCTGCTGCCGTGTGACGCAGATGGAAAGATGCGGTTCGAAAAACGTCGCTTCCAGTTCCTCGCTCAAGATCCGAATGAACTTCTCAAACAACTCATTCGGAGCCGCTGCGGGACAAAGCCACCACCCGATCATGGCATCAGCACGAGGAAGGCCGCTTTCATTCCGCTATGGCAGAGGCGCCGCCACCGCATCGGCCGGTTTGGCAAATTTTGTCGGGTCAGGCTCTTCCTTCGAAAAATGTACGTTTGAAAATTCAACCGTGCCTAACGGATCGCCTGCGATGTCGGCGCCGCTCCATGCATAAAATGGGGCCACTTTCGGGACGAGTAACCCATCGACCCTTTGCCATTCCTTGAAAACGATGGCGTGCCGCTTGAGTTCGCTGATCGGCTTCCCCTTTCGCATGGCCGGAAAAGTCACAATGTAGCTGGCCAGTGCTAACTGATGCGATTTGGGATCGATGTAGAGGACGTAATTGTCTTCCGGCGTATCGCCGGTGCCTTTCTTGAAGGCGATTTTCACCACGTCATACTCCTGTCCCTGAAACACCTTCTTGCCTAACGAAGATGCGACGGCGCCGGGATCGGCGAAGACGAAGGGCATGCCGAAAAAATAAAAAGGCGTCCACATATAGAAGCGCGGCGGCATGCCACCGAGAGCGTTCAGGTCCGGTTTCACCCAGACTTCGCCCGACCTCGCGCCAATCTTGTAAGTGTCGCTCGTGATCAGGCCGTCGCGCCTGCTGAGATCGAAAAGCTGATGATCATTTCTGGCGCCTTTCGGCGAGGTCCACGTCTGATCGGTACTCGACGCTGCCATAACTGCGCCATTTGCTCAGTCCGCCGTGCGCGTCAAGACACGGCTCGAGCTGACCAAAAGCGGCCGATGACAAGGCCAGGAAAATGACCGGAAACAAACTGCGCAGCAACGTTTTCATCGGCTCACCTTGGCCGCATTCATTGAAAATGTCAGATCGAATCGATAGCGGGCCGGCCTCGTCTTCGCGGACAAAACTGCTAGAGTTCGACATGCCGACGAATGTGCTTGGAACAGAGTTGATATGCTGTTGTCGCGATCCGATGACCGGATTTTTTCGCGACGGTTACTGCCGGACCGGACCGGAAGATCTGGGACACCACACGGTCTGCGTGGAGGTCACACGCGAGTTTCTCGATTTTTCCGTGCTCGACGGCAACGATCTGGTCACACCGCGGCCCGAGTGGGGATTCCCCGGGCTTAAACCGGGCGACAAATGGTGCGTGTGTGTGACTCGCTGGGTCGAGGCGTTGCGTCGCCAGCGCGCGGCACCGATCGATCTCGAAGCGACTCATTCCTCTGCGCTTGAGTTTGTCTCCCTCGAAGAACTGAAGGCGAACGCGATTGACGCCGGATAGTCGCGGCAGACTATCGACTTTCGTAGACGGGAAGATCGAACCGGTCGGCCAAGAATCGGCGCATCAGCCAATCGGCGACAAAGGGCAGCGAACTCAAACGCAGGACGAGGTCGCGCACGAAAATGCCGAAATGCGTTCGCGGTGTGAAACTGCCCGCGAAATTCTCGGCCGAGCGTTGCTTGGCCTCGATGAACGGCCTGGCTCGCTGTTCGTACTGCTGGAAGGCCCGGGCGTAATCGTTTCCGGCATTTTGTAATTCGCCAGCCAGAATATAAGCACCGGCCATCGCAAACGACGCTCCCTCGCCCGCCAGAAGTGAAGGAGCGTAGGCGGCATCGCCAATCAACGCGACTCGTCCCCGCGACCAATGCGGCATCCTGATCTGACTGACCGAATCGAAGTAAAGGTCATCCGTGCACTCGAGTCGGGCGAGTATCTCAGGCCATTCATTCCAGCCGGTTCCGTGGAATCTTTCAGCCAAGATCTCCTTCGCTTTCGTTGCGGAAACCGACGCAGCGATTTTCTCATCGTGTGCAAACACCAGGAGAAAAGCGGTGCGATCGCCGCGCAAGGCATAGCGACTGATCTGCCGACCGGGCGCAGCGAAGCTCAGATAACTTCTCTCTTCCCGATGGGGATAGTTTTTGCTCACAAACGAGGCAGCGTAGTATCCAAGATATTTCTCGAACGATTCCGACGGTCCGAATACCTGGTCGCGCACGGCCGAATGCAGGCCATCGCAGCCCACGACCAGATCGAAGCGACGCGCCGCGGCGCGCTCGAAAAGCACTTCAACATGATCGCCCTTATCCTGCAGACCTGTGATGCTGTCGCCAAAGACGACCTCGCATTTGTCAGCGATTGTTTTAAAAATCGTTTCGGCCAGATCGCCTCGCGGCAGACTAATAAATCGATCGCCCATGACACGGCTTAGTGCATTGCCTTTGAGAGCGCTGCGGATCCTGCCGCGTTCGTCGACAAATTTGAGCTGATCGATTTCGTAACCGACCTCGCGCAACTGCGGGACCAATCCCATGCGGTCGGCCACCTCGAAGCCGACGCCCCAGAAATCGATCATGTAACCGCCGGCTCGAAAAGCCGGCGCGCGTTCCACGAGCGTCGGCTCATGCCCGTTTCGAAGAAGCCAATGGGCGAACGTCGGCCCAGCCACACCCGCCCCGGAAATTAGAATGTGCATTATTATTGCGACTATCGCAGCGGCATCAAATCCGCAACGGAAAGACCTCGCTCAGCGCGCTCGGAGATCGCGCACCACCTGAATTTGTCTTCTGGAAATGCGCGCCAATCGCAGCCACGGTAGCGGCGATTTTGAAACTACCGTTCAGTCTCTTCCTCGCGCTGCGTTATCTCAAACCAAAGCGCACATTCCTTTCCATCATTACGCTCATCTCGATCGTCGGCGTGATGCTCGGCGTGACGGTGCTCATTCTCGTTATTTCCGTCATGACCGGATTCGACCGCGAGCTGCAGCAAAAGGTGATCGAGTTCGACGCTCACATTCTCGTCAGCTCCGAGGATGTGCTAATCAACTGGCGCGAGCTCGAGACAGAAATTCGCCATACGCCCGGCGTCGTCGCAACGGCGCCGTACATTCAGGGCCCGGTCATCGTCGAATTTCAGAATCGCCGCCTCGCGCCCATGATCCGCGGGATCGATCCGCAGCAGGAAGAAAAGGTTATTCCCCTGAAGAAATTCATCAAGCAGGGCAGGCTCGATCTCGACGGCGACAAAACGGTTCTCGGTATCGAGCTGGCGCGAAAGCTCGGCGTTGGCGTCGGCGACAAGATCACCGTTTATTCGCCCGGCAACCTGAACGAAATTCTCAACGGCATTAAGAAACTCGAGAACGCGAACGGCGCGCAGGAGAAGGAGGCAATCAATCAACTGCGCGAAGTCGTTCTGCCAAAAGAACTGACCGTGACCGGCATCTACGAGACCGGCCATTACGTGCACGATTCCGAGTTCCTTCTCGTGCCTATTTACATCGGTCAGGAGCTATATGGTCTCGGCGATGCCCTCCACGGCATTACCGTGCGCACGACCGATCCGTTTCGCGCTGCGGAGGTAAAAGCGAAGATCGAGCCGTTGCTCACGCCGCCGGAATATGCGCGCACCTGGCAGGACATGAACGAGCAATTCTTCGAAGCGATCCGGCTCGAGCGCAACGTGATGTTCTTTCTCCTTTTCTTCATCGTCGTCGTCGCCGCCTTCGGCATCATGAGCACGCTCATTACCGTAACCGTGCAGAAGCGCCGTGAGATCGGCATCATGAAGGCGATCGGCGCCAACATCTGGCAGATCGTCTGGGTCTTTCTCGGCCAGGGCATCGTCGTCGGCATTTTCGGAACGCTCACCGGTCTCGGCCTTGGCATGCTGCTCATTCGTTACCGGAACGAATTCAGCCACTGGCTCGCGCAAACGTTGCACATCGAGATTTTCCCGCGGCAGGTTTACCAGTTTTCGGCCATTCCCGCGGAAGTGATCCCGATCGACGTGGCTAAGATTTGCATCAGCGCCTTCATCATCTGTTCGCTGGCGGCGCTTATTCCCGCTTACTTCGCCGCGCGTCTCGATCCGGTCAAGGCATTGCGCTACGAGTAGCACCAGCCTAACGACTCATTTCCGTCGCGTGTAATGGATATTCCAATTATCCGCCCACGTCTTTCCACCATCCTTCGAGACCTGGTAATCCCAATCGAATGAATCCGGTTTGATGTTTTTGAAAACCATTCGCGTCATGACGCTCGTTCCATCGGACTTCTGGCGCATGGGACTTCGCAGTTCCATGACGCCGTCGTGGAACGTGCCGCTGAAGGGCAGATAATTCCCCTGCGTGTCGACCCAGGTTTGCCGCCATTCATGAAAATGCGGGCTGTAAACAGACACGCTCATCCCCTTGTAATGCGTGCTGCTGTCTTCGAAATGCTCCTGCACAATGCATTCGCCCAGAATTTTTTGGATGCTATTCGTCCCCTTTCCCATCTCACCTTTTGGCGTTCCTCCCTGCCCCGCCGGCCACGTCAGGTCCCAGTTACCGACCCAGAAATCGAATTGCTTTCCCTCGGGCAAATCGCACGGGCGCGGCGAAGCCGAGGCGCTCGGCGCCGGCGTTGGCGCCTCCGAATCCGCTCCCTGCACAAACCCGACCATTAACGCCAGACAACTCAGGCCCATCAAAAATTTCACGGTATCTCTCATTATTTTTTTTCTCCGATTTTTTGGCTGCGAGCGTATCATCCGCCTATGAGTCTATCCAGATACTGCGACCGACTTTTACCAATCATTTTCTGCCTTTTCGTCGCCTCGGCCCAGGGGCAGATCGATCGGATCACCGGCAAGGTCTGGGCCACGCGCTCCGAAGTGCTGGCGCGACACGGAATGGTTTGCACCAGCGTGCCCGCGGCCACGCAGGCCGGTCTCGATATTCTGAAACGCGGCGGCAGCGCAGTTGACGCAGCGATTGCGGCCAATGCCACGCTGGGCCTGATGGAACCGGTTTCCAATGGCGTGGGCGGCGACCTTTTCGCCATCGTTTACAGCGCGAAGGAGCACAAACTTTACGGCCTCAACGGCAGCGGTCGCTCCCCCCTCGGCCTCAGCTACGAGCAGATGAAATCCGAGCTGGCCAGGCTCCGCCGCGAATACATCCCGCCGACCGGCATGTTGCCGATCAGCGTGCCGGGGACGGTCGATGCCTGGGCCGAACTCCATAAAAAATTCGGCAAGCTCTCGTTAGGTGACGATCTCGCACCGGCCATTCATTACGCTGAGGAAGGCTTTCCCGTCACGGAGTTGATCGCCTTTTACTGGGGCCACAGCGTTCCCATTTACAAAGGACTCCCCGGCGCCTTTCTCGAAACCTACACGCTGGACGGGAAAGGACGCGCCCCGGCCAAAGGCGACATCTTCAAGAATCCAGCGCTTGCGCATACCCTGAGTTTGATTGCGCAGAAAGGCCGCGACGCGTTCTACAAAGGCGAGATCGCCGACAAAATCGACGCGTTCATGAAGGCCAACGACGGCTATCTGCGCAAAGTCGATTTCGAAAAGCACACTTCCACCTGGGTGGAGCCGGTTTCGACGAACTATCGCGGCTACGACGTTTACGAACTCCCGCCTAACGGACAGGGCATCGCCACACTCGAGATGCTGAATATTCTCGAAGGCTACGATCTCAAGGCCATGGGCTACAATTCACCCGAAGCGTTGCACGTCATGATCGAATCGAAGAAGCTCGCTTTCGCCGATCGCGCCAAATATTATGCCGACCCGGCTTTCGCGAAAATTCCCGTCGCCGGCTTGATCTCGAAAAACTACGCCGCCGAACGCCGCAAACTCATCGACATGGATCACGCCATGAAAAGCGCCGCCGCCGGCAATCCGTCTGGAGGTCAGGCTTCCAGCGTGACTCGTCCGACAGACTCCCAGTCTGTCGCTTCGGCCGGCCGCGCCTTTCACGGCCCCTTCATTCCCGATGAGAAAGGACCCGCCGCCCTTCTTCCCAAAGGCGACACCATCTACATGTGCACCGCCGACGACGAAGGCAACATGGTTAGCCTCATCCAAAGCAACTTCCGCGGCATGGGCAGCGGCATTGTCGTCCCAGGCCTCGGCTTCATGTTTCAGGATCGCGGCCAGCTTTTCTCCATGGAACCGGGCAGCAACAACGTTTATGCGCCCGGCAAGCGCCCCTTCCACACCATCATTCCCGGCTTCGTCATGAAGGACAAAAAGCCATGGGAAGCGTTCGGTGTTATGGGCGGCGACATGCAACCCCAGGGGCATGTCCAGGTCCTGACCAACCAGATCGATTTCGGAATGGGCGTGCAGGAAGCCGGCGATGCTTCCCGCTGGCAGCACGAAGGCGATAACGAACCGACCGGCGAAAAGATGACGCCGACCGGCGGCTATGTCGAAGTCGAAAGCGGCGTCCCTTACGCCAGCGTGCGCGCGCTGAAATTGAAAGGCCACGATGTGCGTTTCGACGTCGGCGGTTATGGCGGCTACCAGGCCATCAAGGTTGAGATGCATCAGGGCCAGCGTGTCTATGTCGGCGCCAGCGAAAGCCGCAAGGACGGCCAGGCCGCCGGTTATTAGGTTGAATTTGGAAAACCAGGAAAACCTGAATCAGCCATGAACATCAAATGCGTCTTTGCCCTCGTTGTTTCCGTAGCTCTCCCGTTGACCACTTTGGCTCAATCCCAGTCGTCGCCGACCGTCTCCCCCTCATCCGCACCTGACGCGGCCGAATTGACCAAACTACTGAACGACTTTCTGGCCGGCGCCTCGCGCAACGACGTCGCCGTGCACGATCGCTTTTGGGCCGATGATCTGATCTACACCGCTTCCGCCGGGAAACGGATCGGCAAGGCCGACATCATGCGCGAAGTGCGTGAAGAAGCAGCCAAGCCGAAGTCAGACGAAAACACTGTGTATAGCGCCGAAGACATTCGCATCCAGCAATACGGCACGACCGCCATCGTGGCCTTTCGGCTCGTTGCCAAAACGACAAAAGACGGCAAGACGACGACCGCGAATTATCTTAACACCGGCACTTTTCTGAAGCGCGACAGCCAATGGCGGGCCGTCGCCTGGCAGGCCACCAAAATGCCCGCCAGGCAGTGACCTGATGTAGAGCGCCTGGCAAAAACGCCCCTACATTGCGCGAAAAAAACATCCGACATGGCCACATTTTCGCCCGCCAGTCATTTCAAAAAGCATCATGTTGGCGTCGGAGTCGGTTGCATCGTAATGCGCAAGGAACGGCTCCTTATGGTGCGTAGCCGTCGTGGGTTTTGGTCGCCGCCAGGCGGAAAACTCGAGTTCGGCGAATCACTTGAAGAGTGCGCCATTCGTGAAACAGCCGAGGAGACCGGCATCACCGTTATGAATGTCGAGTTTGTTGCCATCACCAACGATGTCTTTGCCGACACCGGTCGCCATTATCTCACCGTCTGGATGCGCGGCGACCCTGACGACTCCGAAGCCAGGATCATTGATCCCGAAGAAATCACCGGCATCGGCTGGTACGCGCCTGATGACCTGCCCGCACCGTTGCATCTCGACATCGAAAATCTTCTCGCCGCCCGCTGCTGGCCCGCGTCTCCGACCAATTTGCCCTTCTTCCCGTGACCCGACAGCGCGGTGCCTCGCACAAACAACATGCGTCGGCCCCCTTTCCTTCGCTCAAGAGCGACACCCGCCCCAATAACGATTAACAAATAAGCGCTAACTATGCTTGCCAAGGGCAACCAAAAGGCATCGAATCCGCGAATCTGCTAGGAGATGGGCACTCTGGGATGCGTTTCGCCTGGTGACGCTCAGGGAATGTGAAGAAAAAGAAACGAAATACGACCAAGGAATTATATGAAAAAGTTTGTCACGATATGCATTAGCTTGTCACTGGCGCTGGCCGCCACCGTGCTGGCCCAGAAGGACAAGGACCACAAAAAAGAGAAGAAAAACCAGGAAAACGCGCAACACGGCGCCCAGCAAGCTCATCCCGCTCGGCAGGCCCACCCCATGGCCCAGCCGCGGGTCGCCCATCCGAACGTCCGGACGCGCGCCGCGAAACGGATGAAAGAGCCGGTAACCGCCACGCACAACGCGAATCCCAACGCCGCCGCCAAAGAGCACATGAATGCCAATGCCAGGGAAAAGGCGACGCAGTTCAAGAAAGAGCGGAACGCGGCCGTGACCAATCACCCGAACCGGGAAGCTCGCAAGATGGCCGCTCATACGAAAAAGCTCGACATCAAGGCGATCAAGCAACAGCACGCTCATTTCCGCGCCAAGGCAAGACCGCAGCAGGTTCCGGCTGTCACCTTCAACCAGAACCACCGGATCAACGGGAGCGAGCATTGGGAGGGTCAGAAATATGCCGCGTTCCGGTCCTATCATCCGGAGAGGCACGATCAGCACTGGTATCGCTCGCACTACAATCGGATCGAATTGATCGGCGGCGGTTACTACTACTGGGACGGCGGCTATTGGTATCCGGCCTGGGGTTACAATCCTTCGGTGTCGTATTACGTCTATGACGGGCCGATCTACACCGGCTCCGTCGCCGAACCGCCCGACCAGATCATTGCCGACGTGCAAGCCGCTTTGCAGGACCAGGGATATTATGAGGGCGAGGTTGATGGATTATTGGGACCGCTAACGCGTCAGGCCCTTACCGACTACCAGTCCAATAACGGTCTTTACACCACCGGGGCGATTGATGAGCCGACGCTCGATTCGCTTGGGATGGGCTAAACCAGACTCGTTCGCAACGAAAAGCCGCCGAGTCCGCGACTTGGCGGCTTTTTTGTTCTGTAGAGCTCCTCGTAGAGGCCGCCGTCTCGGCGGCAAATCAGACAACCGCGCAACACGATGACGGCCTCCCGGCCTATGCATGCAGTGCAGTGCAAGCGAGCCCGCCTGCATGCTCTGCGGTTTGCGGTTAACAAAAATTGAATCTCAACATTGTGTGTCGCCCGGCAGTCGCTGAGCTTAAACGTTAGGTGAACGATGCAGAGTGTGAACGCAAGCCCCCCGGGGTTGGTTGAGGGGAAAATTGCGATTCTCAGTCTGCTCGCTTCCTGAAAACAAAAAACCCCGTGCGAATATCGTTCGCACGGGGTTTCGAAAATCTCAGAATGTTCCGAGGCTAAGCGGCTTTCCGTTTCCGGAACGTGCCAATACCAACCGCCAAAGCACCCAGACCGAGAAGCGCCACCGTCGTCGGTTCCGGAATCCCCGAGATCGTGCCCGGACCGCTAATGCCAAAGTAGTACTGGCCGATGGGCTGGCCGGACGAGGTGGTGGAGACGAACGTCGTGTCGCGAAAACTGCTGACATAGAGGAAGTATTGGGTGCCAGCGGTCAAGGTGCCGGTCAGGCGCGAACCTGGTTGAGCGCCCGTGAATCCAGTTGAGGTCGCCGTCAGTCCCATGGAAACGTAGGGGCCAGGAAGGACCGTCAGGGTGCCGGTGAAGTCGTCGTTCGAGAATGCGGGCGTGCCCAACGCCGGTGGATTGAACGTGTTGGCAAAAATCCCCAGCCACGTGTCCAACGCGTTGCTCGGCGTTCCAACCGAGTTGATCGAGGCGAGCTCGAAGATATAGCTCCCGCTCGTATCAACGGTGAATGCAAACACGTTGTAATAACTAAGGGCGGATCCGCTCGTGCTCTGGCCCGTCGCATGGGCTGTCGGTGACGCAGCAGTGAGAGCGCCGTCACCGTAAATGATGTCGGCGTAGGAAACGCTCGAAAGGGCAAAGATGCAGCCGATGAACGTTGCGAGGAGTTTGAATGATCTGGTAAGTTTCATAAGCGGGATTTCCTGTTTTCCTTAGCAAGGAACCTTCTGATTGAGGGCGTTGTAGCCGGTCATGCGTGACTTGGTCAAGGCTTTTTTGGTGTCTGGAAAAATGCGGAGGTCCCCATCCCCGGCGCCGGCAGCAGCCTAATCGGCCCCCAGGGTAAAATGCGAGGCCTTTGGGCAAACTCCGCAAATTTTCGGGAGTGACTCTCCTCTTGCCGCGTCGACAGCAGATTTGCAATCAGGGGCCGCGCGGCCGATCGCAATGTCGGCCCCTCGAGCAGCAGCGAGATTGAGATCGCCACCTTTTTTCTCCTGCAATGATTTACGGTTGCTGCTAAAGACGGGTGGTGGCCGAATATTCTGAGGCGAGCAGAGGGCATGGCCGCCGATTGACGATCAGCAGCGTTTGCTTTTTTCTGGCGGCCCTCGTTTGGCTGGCCTTCGGCCAAACGATTCGCCACACGTTCGTCAATTACGATGACGCGGTTTACGTTTATCAAAATCCGCATGTCCTGTCAGGACTGACGCCCCGGGGAATGATCTGGGCCTTTGCCTATGGCGCGATCGGTCATTGGCATCCGCTGACGTGGTTTTCACACATGCTGGATTGCCAACTCTGGGGCCTTCGGGCGGGCGGGCATCATCTGAGCAGCGTGATCCTGCATGCCGTTGTTGCGATCCTTCTCTTCCTGGCCTTGAAGCAAATGACTGGTGCGCTTTGGCGAAGCGCCCTTGTCGCCGCGCTCTTCGCGATACATCCGCAGCGGGTGGAATCGGTCGCCTGGGTCGCCGAGCGCAAGGATGTGCTGAGCGGGGTTTTCTTTATGCTGACGATCCTCGCCTACGTGAGATACGTGAGGAAAGCGACGTCTGTGACGGAATATGCGCAGGTCATGATTTTGTTCGCGCTCGGGCTCATGTCGAAGGGGATGCTGGTGACGTTGCCCTTTGTTCTTCTTCTTCTCGACTACTGGCCGTTGGGACGGATCACACCGGAAGCGCTCGCGGCGATTCGGCAGCCCAAAAACGGGGCGCAAGTCTGGCGCTTGTTCCGGGAGAAGATTCCGCTCTTCCTCCTCTCGGCCGCATCTTGCGTGATGACGAGTCTGTCGCCCGAACGGATTACGCCAGGCCTGCAAATGTCACTTAGTGCGCGGGTCGAAAACGTCATCGTTTCCTATGTGATTTATTTGAAGCAAATGCTCTACCCGGTGGGTCTGGAGCTGCCCTATTTCAATCCGCCGGGCGGCTTCCCGCTTTGGCAGGTCGGCGTTGCGCTCGCAGTTCTGCTCGCAGTCTCGATTGGCGCGTTTGTCTTTTGGAAAACGCATCCTTACCTGATCGTGGGCTGGCTTTGGTATCTGGGGATGATGGTGCCGGTCATTGGACTGGTGCAAATCTCTTACTACGCGCGGGCCGATCGCTACACCTATTTGCCGCACATCGGTCTCTATATCATGGCGATCTGGGGCAGCGCGGCGTTGTTTGGACGCTCCCGCGCAGGCCGCTACATTCTGGGCGGCGCGGCTCTGATTCTCATCGCGGCGCTGCTGTCGCGCACTCAAGCGCAAACTTCCTACTGGCATGACAGCGCGACGCTCTGGACTCACGCCTTGCAGGTAAACCCGGAGAACTATGTTGCCCATAGCGAGCTGGGCCTTGTCCTGGCCGAGAATGGCAAAATCGAAAGCGCCATCAGGCATTTCGAAAAGGCCGTGGTGATTCAACCCATGTATACCGATGCCTACAACAACCTGGGCACAGCGCTTTCGCGTACCGGGCACACACGCGCGGCGATTGTGCTCTATGAGAAGGCCCTCGCCCTCGATGCGGAACAGCCGCAAGTGCAGGACAATCTCGGGATCGCGTTCGCGCAAAACGGACAGTTGGACGAGGCCCTGCCACACCTGCGCAAGGCAATCGAACTCAAGCCTGATTTCGCCGAAGCCTACAGCAATTTGGGCCAGGCGCTCTCGCGCCAGGGAAGAACCGATGAAGCGCTGCCAGAGTTTCTCAAGGCACTCGAAATAACACCCAATTCCATCCCCGCCCACAAAGAGGTCGCCGAGGCGCTGCTAAAAAAAGGACGATTTGCGGAAGCGATCGCCCACTACCTCAAGATTCTCGAACTGGGGGGCGATACGCCTGACGTGCGTTTCAATCTGGCCACCGCCTATGCCGAGATCGGAAATTTTGACGCCGCGTCCAAGATGGCGACCCGCGCACTGGAACAGGCGAGAGCGAACGGAGACGACCGGCTGGCTCGGGAAATCGAAGAACACCTCGATCTCTACCGGCAGCATCAACCCAGCCGGCGGACAACGCCAGGAGACTTTAGGAATCGTTAATCCCGATCCGCCTCAAAGAGACGTTGCGTTCGTCGCCGCTCAGTCGAAGCCTCGCCGTGTCGAGCGATGGTTCAGCTTCACATCGTTAGGCGGCTCCGGGCGGATCGTGTCCTTCCTCTATCCAGGCAATCCGCTGCGCAGAAAGCGTCCTGACGAGTTCCACGCAGTTGACCTTACGGTGGTTTGGACTGCGGGCTTGGGCACGGTTTTGTCCGCCGCGCCCGGAGCCGCTAAGTGCAATGGTCCGCGAGGGCTCGATCGTGTGAATATTTCAGAATATCTTTTTTGGTGCAGGATTGTATGGCATTGTTCTGATGCCTTTATCATTCCGCCGGCACGTCTGTTCTTGGTCTTTCCGTGAAGTCGAGCGCAACATACAACCAGGCAATTCAGCAAACAGCGCCCCGTCCCGAGGGTAGATCCTGTGGAGCTACTTCGGACAGCTTGCAGCGAAGCGCGCTCTCGGGCGCGATCACTGATCTTGTGTCTCGTTAGGCGCCGCGCATGCAGCTCGTCCGTCCTTGTACCGAACACCTTGCCAGCTACGTCGCGGCACTCGATCGTGGGTGGTCTGCCGAGAACGAGCGCGGTCTCGAAGCCGCACGCGAAGAGCTCTCCCGTATTCATGCCGATGCCGCGGAGTTTCTCGCCGGCATGGAAGATCGCGAAGCCAAAGGCCCTCCCATTACTCTCCCGGATGGTTCGGTGGCCAGGCGCCTGCCGGGCTTCAGACGCTGGCTCTGGGACGGCGAGTTCTGCGGGAGCATCGGATTGCGGTGGCAGCCAGGCACCACGGCGCTACCGCCCTATTGCCTGGGGCATATCGGTTACGCGGTCGTGCCGTGGAAGCAGCGCCTCGGGTATGCAAAGGCGGCGCTCCGCCTCATGCTTCCGGAAGCCAGGGCGATCGGCCTTCCCTACGTGGAGATCACCACTGATCCAGACAACATCGCGTCACAGCGGGTCATCGAAGCCAATGGAGGTTTCCTGGTCGAGCACTTCATCAAGCCGCCGCAGTTCGGCTGCAAGCCTGGGCTGCGCTTTCGCATCACGCTCACATGACGGCGCCTAACCTCTTCATTCCACTCCCGGGAGATGGCACGCCAGTCGCCTAACCAATCGATTAAGCCAACCCTCTTCTAAACGCCGTCCGGCATGAAAGAAAAAGCTCGCCTCAGGCAGAGCAAAGCGGGACGATTGATTTTCGGGCTCATCTCGCAGCGGTTCTTTGCTCTGGTCCAACTAATTCGGAGGAAATGCCATGATCTCTCGCACGCTCGCCTTCATCTACGGACTGATCAGTTATGTTCTCTTCCTGGTCGCTTTTCTGTATGCGATCGGGTTCGTCGGCAATCTGCTCGTTCCGAAATCGATCGACTCGCCCCCGGCCGGGCCGCCCGGGCAAGCGCTCGTCATCGACGCCCTGCTGCTCGGCCTCTTTGCCGTGCAACACAGCGTCATGGCGCGCCCGGGTTTTAAGCGGTGGTGGACCCGCATTGTGCCGCAGCCGATCGAACGCAGCACCTATGTGGCGCTGGCCAGCCTGATCCTGTTGCTTCTCTTCTGGCAATGGCGTCCGATTCTCGGCGTAATATGGGAAACGTCGAACCCGGCCGCTCGCGCCATCCTGGAGGGGCTTTTCTGGCTGGGGTGGATCGTCGTGCTGCTAAGCACTTTTCTCATCAGTCACTTCGATCTCTTCGGAGTGCGGCAGGTCTATCTGTATCAACACGGCGAGTCCTATACGAACCCCCAGTTTCGCAAACTGTTTCTCTACAAGATCGTTCGTCACCCCATCATGCTCGGGTTCATCATCGCCTTCTGGGCGACGCCTCGCATGACGACCGGGCACCTGCTCTTCGCCGTCGCGACAACGGCTTACATTCTCCTCGCCCTGCAATTCGAGGAACGCGACCTCGTGAACATCCACGGCGACGCATACAAAGGCTATCAGCGCGAAGTGTCGATGCTCGTGCCGATTCCGAAGCGGAAGTGACGATACCGAAACACAGAGCGCTGATTGGTTCTCAACGCGATCGCCCGGACCACGCAACATTCCCAAGAGACGCGAAATCGAGATATGAAAGCTCGAATGGAAAAAGAAAGAGTGGAAGGTAGAAAATGGAAAACGTGAACCAGGACGAAGACCATCTCCGGCTGCTGTCGATCTTTCATTATATCGTGGGAGGACTGGCGGCATTTTTCTCGTTTTTCCCGCTTTTTTACGGCGCTATCGGGCTGGTCTTTCTGCTCGCACCGGCACATCCGCAACACGGAGAGCCACCTCCGCCCTTGTTGGGATGGTTCTTTGTCGCATTCGGTTCTTTCTTTTTTCTGCTCGGTCTTGTCTTTGCGACCTGCGTCATTTTGTCCGGGCGGTCCATCGCCCGTCGTCGGCATCACACATTCGCGTTCGTGGTCGCGTGCATCGAATGCCTGTTCTTTCCTTTCGGCGTCGTCCTGGGAGTGTTCACCATCATCGTGCTGTCCCGCCGCTCGGTGAAGGAGCTTTTCACGCCTCCCGCCGCCGAGGCGGAGTGCTAGTGGTTAGTCGTTATCTGTTGCTCGCGAAGTAAGCAACGCTCGGGGAATGGCGAAACAGGGCCCAGGCGGCGAGCAGACCGACCAGACCCGCGTCAATGAAAGCACGGAAGGCCAGGGACCAGGGAATGGCGCGCAGGGCGGCGCAGGCGGCCGCGTCGAAGATGATGAGCGGCCAGATACTCATGAAACTGAGGCGAGCCCAACGGCGATGCCGGCCCAACCCAACCGACGTTGCGCCCATCAGTAGAACGATGGCGGCAATGAGCGGCGCGGCGATGCGAAACCATTCGCCGCGCGTGACCGGCATTCCGCCAATGGAATAGGGAGCGACGCCGGCAATTGCGAGGCCGAGCCCGATCGCGCCGCCAATCGCGTAGAGGCCCGCGAACCACATGACAATGGTGAGGACGATTGGGCGGCGGGAGTGGCCGGGACCTTTCACATTACGATGCGGCGATTTGTCAGGCTCAGACGTTAAAGCGAAACTCAATCACGTCGCCATCCTGCACGACGTAATCCTTGCCTTCGATACGCAGCTTGCCGGCTTCGCGCGCTTTGGCGAATGAGCCTAACGAGACAAGATCGTCGTAGCGAACCGTTTCGGCCGCGATAAAGCCGCGCTCGAAATCGGAATGAATGACGCCCGCGGCGGCCGGCGCCTTGTCGCCCGCGTGAATGGTCCAGGCGCGCGTTTCCTTTTCGCCGGTCGTCAGGTAGGTGCGCAAGCCTAACAAATGGTAAACAGCGCGGATGAGCGCGCTCACACCGCTGCCTTCGACGCCGAGATCCTTCAGGTAATCGTGCGCTTCAGCTTCGCTCAAATCCACCAGTTCGCTCTCGATCTGGGCGCTGATGACGACCGCTTCGGTGGCAAAATGGCTGCGCGCATAATCCTGGACGGCTTTGACCGCGTTGTAGCCAGGATCGTTGATCCCGGCGGGCGGTGATGGGGCGTTTTTCTCGCCGGGATCAGCGACCCCGGCGACAGCGGCCAGGTCGGATTCGGCGACGTTGCATGCGAAAAGCGTCGGCTTGGATGTGAGCAGGAAGAAATCGCGCGCGATGGCTTTCTCTTCGTCGGTTAATTCCAGAGTGATGGCCGGCTTGCCCGCGTCGAGATGGGGCAGCATTTTTTCGATGATCGCGTTCTCGATCTTCGCTGCCTTCGAACCGGCGCGCACTTCCTTTTGCAGGCGATCGTGCCGCTTTTGCAGCGAAGCGAGATCGGCCAGCACCAGCTCAGTGTTGATGACTTCGATGTCGCGAACGGGATCGATCGTGCCGCTGACATGATGAATATCGGCATTCTCGAAACAGCGCACGACCTGCACGATGGCGTCGACTTCCCGAATGTGACTTAGGAACTGATTGCCGAGGCCCTCGCCTGCGCTCGCGCCTTTAACCAGGCCGGCGATGTCGACGAACTCGATGGCCGTCGGCACGATCTTTTGCGAGTGCGACAACTTCGCGAGCACGTCGAGGCGCGGGTCGGGCACAGTGACGATGCCGAGATTCGGATCGATCGTGCAAAAGGGATAATTGGCCGCCTGCGCCTTTTGCGTGCGCGTGACGGCGTTGAAAAGAGTCGACTTGCCGACATTCGGCAGGCCCACGATTCCGGCGCTCAGCATATTAATCTTCCTCTTCCTCTACCTCTTCCTCTGTTTTCTCATCGTCGCTCTCATGAAAATAGGGAGACTAAGCGGAAGAGGAAAAGGCAGAGGAAGAGATAAAACTCGGGCCGGCGGGATTCGAACCCACGACCTGTCGCCGCGGCGACCGCACTACACATTCAGTTCATCGAGTTCATCGCGACCTTGTCCTGTTTTGTAATACCGCTCCTTTTTCACGGCGTCAGCACGATTCGAAAAACTCTCGCAGTGCGAAAGGAGCCACGGCGCACCGTGGCGCGTAGCCTTCGAATGACCGGCATTATGTCGCTTCACTCGATTTTCGACGTCCTCGCACGATCCAACATACCGCCGTCCAGTTTTTCTACTCCGCAGAACATAAACGTAAAACATAGACGGGTCGCACTAGCTGCTACAGAACTCGGGCCGGCGGGATTCGAACCCACGACCTGTCGCCGCGGCGACCGCACTACACATTCAGTTCATCGAGTTCATCGCGACCTTGTCCTGTTTTGTAATACCGCTCCTTTTTCACGGCGTCAGCACGATTCGAAAAACTCTCGCAGTGCGAAAGGAGCCACGGCGCACCGTGGCGCGTAGCCTTCGAATGACCGGCATTATGTCGCTTCACTCGATTTTCGACGTCCTCGCACGATCCAACATACCGCCGTCCAGTTTTTCTACTCCGCAGAACATAAACGTAAAACATAGACGGGTCGCACTAGCTGCTACAGAACTCGGGCCGGCGGGATTCGAACCCACGACCTCTTGAACCCCATTCAAGCGCACTACCAAGCTGTGCTACGGCCCGATTTGTCGCGCACTATTCACTAAAGAAAGAAAAACCGCCACCGGGGATCTTGTTTGCGCAAATGCGCGACTTCAGGAATCCCAGGCCGTCAGAAATGCATCGATCAATTCCGCCAGCTCATCACTGTAGCCGCCTTCCAGAATTGCGCCGGCCGGGACGCCACATTGCCCTAACCACTCGCCAAAGGTAGCGAAATCTTCGCGCTCCAGGGTCATTTGTGTAATCGGGTCGTCGCGGTAGGCGTCGAACCCGGCGGAAACGAGCAGCAGGCTCGGCTTGAACTCGAGCAGCCTGTCCAGTCCAAGGCGAACCTGATCGACATGACCGGCGCGCGAGCTCATCGGAGGGATTGGGAGGTTCGTCACATTGGCGAAGGATTGTCCGCCCGTGCCGGGATAGGCCGGGAACTGATGGATCGAGGCAAATGCGATGCGCGGATGATGCGCGACAATCGCTTCCGTGCCATTGCCATGATGCGCGTCGAAATCCCAGATCGCGACCCGCTCTGCGCCCTGCTCGAGAGCGTCGAGCGCAGCAATGGCAACGTGGTTGAAGTAGCAAAAACCCATCGCCCGATGGCGCGTGGCGTGATGCCCCGGTGGCCGCATAAGACTGAAAGCGCGACCGCCGCCTAACGAATGACGCGCCGCTTGTACGGCTGCGCCTGTCGCGCGGACGGCATGCGCGAAGATCTCGGGATGCACTGCGGTGTCGGCGTCGAAATCAGAGCGCGCGTCGGCTATTCGGTCGAGATGCTCCGGTGCATGAGCGCGCAGGACCATTTCGTCCGTCGCCGGCACAACCTCGGGCCATGGCCACGCCACATGGCGCTTGCGCAAAATGGGCGCGCTCACGGCAATACGAGCAGGGCGCTCCGGATGACCCGGCGTTCCGTAGTCCGTGCAGCGCGGGTCGTGAAAAATCATCATGATCGGAAAGCTTGGACTGCGGGTCTTGGTTCATCAACCGCCATGGGGACCTCGGGCGCGATTCACACGAACGCGAATGTTTTGACGTGCGGTCATGTCGTGATTCGAATAACGGTTCAGCAGGATGAAAGCCTTGCTTTGCGCACTCGTCATGCTGCCCGCCATCACGCTCATGGCGGAGGAGACCTCGTCAAAATTCGATTCCAAGGCGGCCGTTCGCTTCGCCGACCTGGCCCTGGCCTGCATCAACAAGGAATTTCCCAACCACATCAGTCACGTCCTGAACAGCGATGCCGACGTGGCGCCGCCGCGGACTCTGACGCCCGCTTTTTGCGGCTGCTACGACTGGCATTCGTCAGTACACGGACACTGGTTACTCGTTAGGCTGATACGGAAATTTCCGGACGCGCCGTTTGTCGCGCCCGCCCGTGCCGCTCTGCGCCGGAGCCTGAGCGCGGATCATTTGAAGGAGGAAGCGACCTATCTGCGCGGCAAAGGAAGGGCCAGCTTCGAGCGTCCTTATGGACTCGGGTGGCTGCTGCAATTGAGCACCGAGTTGCGCGAATGGGATGATCCGGACGCGCGCGCGATGCTGGCCAACTTGCAGCCGCTCGAGCAGGCGGCGCTCGAACGACTGAAAACATGGCTGCCGAAATTGTCGCACCCGGTTCGCATCGGGGAACACGACCAGACCGCTTTCGCGCTCGGGTTGATGCTCGACTACGCGCGGGGCGTCGGCGACAAGAGTTTCACCCAGTTGCTGACCGACAAGGCGCGTCAGTTTTTCCTCGCCGACAAAAACTGTCCGCTGGCTTACGAGCCGTCAGGCGAAGATTTCCTTTCGCCCTCGCTGGCCGAGGCCGACGTGATGCGGCGCGTCCTTCCGCCGGATCGGTTTGCGAGCTGGCTCCATCGTTTCATGCCGCAAATACCAACGAAACCGGATGACAGCTGGCTGCCGGTGGCGATTTCACCCGATCCGAGCGATCCGAAGCTGGCTCATCTCGACGGCCTGAATCTCAGCCGCGCCTGGATGCTCGAAGGCATTATCTCCGGGCTGCCGAAAAACGATGCGCGCCGCGCGGCCTTGCTCGCGGCGGCGCAAGCACATGGCAGGGCCGGCCTCGCCGCCGTGACCGGCGAACATTACGAGGGCGGACACTGGCTCGGCAGTTTTGCCGTCTACCTCGTGACGAAACGGGGAATCGAGACCGGGAAGCATCGGGAATGAAAAACAAATACGACGTTGTCATTCTGGGCGCCGGGCACAACGGCCTGGTCGCAGCCACTTATCTGCTGCGCGCCGGGTTAAGCGTGCTGCTGCTCGAAAAAAACGACTACATTGGCGGCGCCGCCACTTCGCAAAAGGTCTTTCCCGATTACGACGCCCAGCTCTCGCGCTATGCTTATCTCGTTAGTCTCTTTCCGGAAAAGATCATCCGCGAACTGGGATTGAACCTGCAATTACGGCGGCGCGCCACGGCGTCGTTTACACCGTATCAACGCAATGGACATCATGGCGGCTTGCTTCTGAGCAACGTTTCGGAGGAAGTCAGCCGGCAGTCGATTATCGAGCTGACCGGCAGCGGCGCCGAACACGAGCATCTGAAAGATTTCTACCGTCTCTCGCGTCTCTTTGCCGAAAAAGTCTGGGAGAGCATGCTCGAACCGCTCGTGGCGAAAGAGGAACTTCAGAGACGCTTCGATGTCGATAACGCACATCGGGAGGCCTGGCGCAGTCTCGCGGAAGAACCGCTCGGTCGAGCCATTGAACGTTATCTGCAGGACGATCTCCTGCGCGGTCTGGTGTTAACCGATGCGAAGATCGGCGTTTTGACTGAGCCGCATGACCCGACTCTTTTGCAGAATCGCTGTTTCCTTTATCACCTCATCGGCAACAAGACGGGTGAGTGGAAGGTGCCGGTGGGCGGCATGGGCGGCGTGACCCGCGAGCTGGAAGAAGCGGCCCGCAAAAGCGGGGCGGAAATGTTGACGGAAGTGCAACTGCGCGCGCTCGATCTGCAGGGGAAAACGCACCGCGTCGAGTTCACGCGCGACGGAAAGGAAGCGTCGGTGGAGGCGCGCTTTCTCCTCGTCAACTTCGGGCGCAACGTGCTGGCAAAATTCGCAGGACGACCCTATCAGCCGGAGCCGACTGACGAAGGTTCCGTTTTCAAGATCAACATGCTCCTGCATCGGCTGCCAAAGCTAAAGTCGGAGCGTCATGATTCCGCCCAGGCCTTCTGCGGCACCTTCCATATCGATGAAGGTTACGAAGAGATGAATGCCAGCTACCGGCAGGCGCGACGCGGGCAATTGCCCGAAAAAATCCCGTCCGAAATCTACTGCCACACCTTGACCGACGACAGCATTCTCTCTCCCGAACTGCGCGAGAAAGGCTTTCACACGCTCACCCTTTTCGGACTCGATACACCATGGCGTTTGTTCGCCAACGATAACGAGCGCATGCGGCAGCGCGCGGCCGGGCGTTTTCTCGAGGGAATCAACCGCTGGCTGGCCGAACCAATCGAGGATTGCCTGGCGGTGGCGCGCGACGGCACGCTCTGCATCGAAAGCAAAACGCCGGTCGATATTGAGGATTCGTTAGGCCTTTATCATGGCAACATCTTTCAGGACGCGCCCAGCTTTCCCTTCGCCACGACGAAAGAGCAGGTCGGGACGTGGGGTGTGGAGACGGAATTCGAGAATGTCTTCCTCTGCGGTTCCAGCGCCTGCCGCGGCGGGGCCGTCAGCGGCATTCCCGGTCATAACGCCGCCCGCCGGGTTCTGGAAATTGCCTGACTCCCGAGCGTCGTCCGATTTGCCTTGTTTTGCCGCGGGAAAAGCGGTAGACGAGGGCCCGCTTTATGAAAATAAGAAACATTACCACCATCGGTTCGCTCCGAATGATCGTCTGCGTTTTCCTCTTTACGGCTGCGGCGATTATCATGCTGGCCGGCAGCGCATCGTTGCGGGCGGTTAACAATTTTGCGGGCGCCGGACAAAAAGCCGGACTGAGCAAAATCACGCCCTGGGTGCTCGACCATACGGCCAATGGCAAACAGGCCGAGTTTCTCGTTGTCCTGGCCGACCAGGCGGACTTGAGAGCTGCGAGCACGCTGCGGACAAAACAGGCCAAGGGCCGTTTTGTGCGAGACAGGCTCTGGCAAAAGGCACAAAGCACGCAGGGACCGATTTTGCAGCTGCTGCGTGACCGTGGGCTGCAGTATCGCTCTTTTTACATCGTGAACATGATCTGGGTGAAGGGCGATTATGAGCTCGCGCAGACTCTTGCCGCCCGCCCGGATGTCGACCGCATCGAAGGAAACCCGGTCATCCACAATTTCCCGAATCCACTTCCCGTGACCGACATCAGCGAATCGCCGGCCGTGCCGGCGGCGCCGCAAACGGTCGAGACCGGAATCAATTACACGCACGCGCCGCAAGTCTGGGCGCTCGGTTATACCGGCCAGGGCATCGTGGTGGGTGGCGCCGATACCGGCTATCGCTGGACCCACAACGCGCTCAAAAATCACTATCGCGGCTGGGACGGCGTGACGGCCAATCATGATTACAACTGGCATGACAGCATTCACGACAGCTCGGGTAACCCGTGTGGCAACGATTCGGTGCAACCGTGCGACGATCAGGGCCACGGTACTCATACCATGGGAACGGCCATTGGTGATGACGGCGGAACCAATCAGGTTGGCATGGCCCCGGGCGCGAAATGGATTGGCTGCCGCAACATGAACGCGGGCGACGGTACGCCGGCTCGTTACATGGAATGCTTCGAGTTTTTCCTCGCGCCTTACCCGGTCGGCGGTACTCCGGCCCAGGGCGATCCGAGCCTGGCTCCCGATGTCACGACGAACTCCTGGAGTTGCCCGACCTCGGAAGGTTGTTCGCCCACCACGCTGCAGGCCGGCGTGGAAGCGCAACGCGACGCCGGCATCATGATGGTGGTGGCGGCCCAGAATGGCGGCCCCTCCTGTTCCACGGTGGTTGATCCCCCGGGCATCTTCGAGGCGGCTTATTCCGTTGGCGCCCTCAGCACCGGCACGGACTCGATCGCGTCCTTCAGTAGCCGCGGTCCCGTCACTTCCGATGGCAGCAATCGCATGAAACCCGACATCAGCGCGCCCGGCACGAGCACGCGTTCGTCGTACTACACGAGCGATTCCGCATATGCCAACCTCAGCGGCACATCGATGGCCACGCCGCACGTGGCTGGCGGCGTCGCTTTGCTCTATTCCGCGCACCCGACTCTTCGGCACGACATCGCCATGACACGCTACATTATGGACGACTCGGCATTTCACATCAGCTCCACGGCGTGCAGCAGTTCCGGCGTGCCTAACAACACGTTCGGCTGGGGCCGGATGGATGTCCTCGCCGCCGTCAACCACCTGCTCATGACGGGTGCCGTTTCGCGTAAGACGCACGGCGCGGCGGGAGACTTCGATATCCCGCTGCCGCTTTTCGGCGCCCACGGGGTGGAATGCCGCAACAGCGGCGGAAATCATACGATCGTCTTTACCTTCGATAATAACGTAGTAAGCGGAAGTGCCAGCGTAACCGGAGGCACCGGAAGCGTTTCCGGCAGCCCGACATTTTCTGCCAATACGATGACCGTGAACCTGACCGGCGTCGCGAATGCGCAGACAATAACCGTCACCTTGAGCGGCGTGACCGACACCAATGCACAGGTGTTGCCTGATGCGGTGGTCAGCCTCGGAATTCTGGTCGGCGATACGAATGGAAACGGTGCCGTTAGTTCCTCCGATATCTCGCAAACCAAGGCGCAATCCGGCGCCGCTGTGACTTCGGCCAATTTCCGCGAGGATGTTGGAGTCAACGGCGGCATCAGCTCTTCCGACATCAGTCTGGTCAAAGCACAATCCGGCACGAGCATTCCGTAAGGCCAGCTCACGCCTCGGAGAAGCGGAGGCGATATGAAAGATCCGGAGCTCATCGCGCTGGACGATAGCGACACCGTCGAGAAGGCGGAGGCGGAGTTTGCCGCCCTGCAACGGAAACTGGTGCCGCTCTGAACTCGGTCCGGACGTTTGCACCCCTGACGAGCAAACTATTTGCCGCCCGTTACAGTGTAGCCTTCGCTCCGCAAATCCTCCGCTAATTCCGTTTCCATCTGCGCGGCCGCGTCAAACGGCATCGGGTTAAGATGCGCGTACAATTCGGGCAGCAGACGCACCCCGTATTTCTCGACCACCCACGCCGACTTGTAACCGTGTTTGTGATTCTCGAAACGATGCTCGACCGGAAGGCCTGTCATTCCGACGTAAACACATGGCTTCGCCGGATCGCGTTGCGGATTAAGGCGCAGGATGGAGCGATGCTTCAGTACGGCGGGATCGAGCAGGATCACGTAGACGTTGTGATGAAATTTGTCCTCGTCTGGCACGTTCGGAATATACGCGTGCGGCAGGTGCGGACCGAAGGCTCAAACAAAAGAACGAAACGCGCTTGTTCCAGCAGACGCGCGTCACGCATTTCTCCGGGAAATCTTTGCCCGTTTCCTTGAGACGGAACACTCTCGCCGTTAAAGATGTTCAAGATCAAAAGATGCCCGAGAAGATCATCCCGCGAGGATCGGACCTGCTCCACGATCCGGTTCTGAACAAAGGCAGTGCCTTTACGCCGGCCGAACGCGATGCGCTGGGGTTGCGTGGTTTGTTACCGCCTCACGCTCAAACTCAGGCCGAGCAGGTGGAGCGAGTACTCGGCAACTTGGCGCGCAAATCAACCGACCTGGAACGCTACATCTCGCTCATTGCGCTGGCCGGCCGAAACCAGACACTCTTTTATCGTGTGCTGATCGATTACATCGAGGAGCTGATGCCGATCGTTTACACGCCCACGGTCGGCGAAGCGTGCCAGCAGTACGACAGAATTTTTCGCCGGCCGGGCGGACTTTACATTTCTTTGGAAGATCGTGGCCGTGTCGCCGACGTCTTGCGCAACTGGCCGGAGCACGATGTGCGCGTCATCGTAGTGACGGATGGCGAGCGCATCCTCGGTCTCGGCGATTTGGGCAGCGACGGCATGGGCATCCCGGTCGGCAAGCTCATGCTCTATACCGCCTGCGCCGGCGTGCATCCTTCGCAATGTTTGCCGGTGACGATTGATGCCGGAACCAATAACGCCGAGCTGCTGGTCGATCCGCTTTACTTCGGCCTGCACCAGCGCCGTCGGCGCGGCCCGGACTACGACGCGTTGATCGAGGAGTTCGTGACAGCGGCAAACGAACGCTTTCCGCGGCTTCTGATTCAATTTGAAGATTTCGGAAACGAGAACGCTTTTCGCCTTTTGGAGCGATATCAGGGCCGTATCTGCACCTTTAATGACGACATCCAGGGCACGGCCGCCGTCGCACTCGCCGGTCTTTACGGCGCGCTGCGCATCACGGGTGAAAGTCTGCGCGATCAGCGCGTCCTTTTTTTCGGAGCGGGCGAGGCCGGGATCGGGATCGCCAATCTTTTTATTCTGGCCCTCCGAGAAGCGGGGTTGTCGGAAGAGGAAGCGCGGGCTCACTGTTGGTTTGTGGATTCGAAGGGCCTGGTCGTGCGGAGCCGCGGCGATCTCTCGAGCCACAAGGTTGTTTTTGCGCAGGAGGCCGATCCGCTGACCGACACGACGGCCATTGTCGAGCGCGTGCAGCCGACTGCATTGATTGGTGTTTCGGCCAAGCCAGGATTGTTTTCACGACGCGTGCTCGAAGCGGCCGCGCGTCAGACGGCGCGGCCCATCGTCTTCGCATTATCGAATCCCACTTCCCTCGTCGAATGCACCGCCGAGGAAGCATATCGTTGGACGGAAGGACGCGCTATCTTTGCCAGCGGAAGTCCTTTCGCTTCGGTCTCGCTATTGGGCCGCCGCTTTGTCCCGGGCCAGGGCAACAACGCCTACATCTTTCCGGGGGTTGGTCTCGGCGTGATCGCGTGTGCGAGTCGGCTTGTGACTGATGAGATGTTTCTCGCCGCCGCGCGCGCGCTGGCCCACCAGGTTTCTCAGGCGGAACTCGATGAGGGCAGGTTATACCCACGTCTCACGCACATTCGTGAGGTTTCTCGCGCAGTCGCCAAAGCGGTCATTCAAGTTGCCTGTGAAAACGCGTTGGCCACTGTTCCCGTGCCGGAAGATCTCGACGCCTACGTCCGCTCGCTGATGTACGAGCCGGTTTATCACAGCTACGCCTGACGTTTCGGCTGTAGAAGCAGATGGTGCGCGATGCAGGGTTCGAACCTGCGACTTCTTGCGTGTGAAGCAAGCGCTCTACCACTGAGCTAATCGCGCGCTTTCCCGCGGAGCGCGCACGATAAGGCAACGCGCCCCCGTTTCCAGAGAAAGATCACATGTGCTCGATGACGTTGTCGCCGAACTGCGAGCACTTGATTTCGGTCGCGCCTTCCATCAAACGCGCGAAATCGTAGGTGACGCGCTTGCTGGCAATGGCGCCGTTCAATCCCTTGATGATGAGGTCGGCCGCTTCCGTCCAGCCCATGTAGCGGAACATCATCTCGCCGGAAAGAATGACAGAGCCGGGATTCACCTTGTCCTGGTTCGCGTACTTCGGCGCCGTGCCGTGGGTGGCTTCGAAAACGGCGTGGCCGGTGATGTAATTGATGTTTCCGCCCGGCGCAATGCCGATGCCGCCGACCTGCGCAGCGAGCGCGTCGCTCAGGTAATCGCCGTTCAAATTCAGCGTCGCAATGACATCGAAATCTTCCGGCCGCGTCAGGACCTGCTGCAGGGTGATGTCGGCGATGGCGTCCTTGATGACGATGCCGGCGCCGGGTTTGCCCATCGGAATTTTGCACCAGGGGCCACCGTCGATTTCCTCCGCGCCGAAATAGGTTTTGGCGACGTCGTAACCCCAATCGCGGAAGGCGCCTTCCGTGAATTTCATGATGTTGCCCTTGTGCACGAGCGTCACGCTCTTGCGCTGATTCTTGATGGCGTAACTGATCGCGCTATGGATTAGTCGGACGCTGCCGGAGCGGCTGACCGGCTTGATGCCGATTCCGACCATGATGTCGTCCTTCTCGGGCGCTCCAACTTTTTTCCAAAAATCAGCCGCTTTCGCCTTCGTTCCGAAGCGGATTTTCTCGAACGACTTCGGATCTTCCTTCTGCAAGAACTCGAGCAGATCGTTCGCTTCGGGTGTGCCGGCTGCGTACTCGATGCCGGCATAGATGTCCTCCGTATTCTCGCGGAAGATAACCATGTTCACCTTTTCCGGATGCCGCACCGGCGAGGGAACGCCCTTGAACCATTGCACCGGTCGCAGACAGACGAAGAGATCGAGCATTTGCCGCAGGGCGACGTTGAGGGACCGAATGCCGCCGCCGACCGGAGTCGTCAGGGGGCCTTTGATGCCGACGAGATATTCGCGAAACGCGTCGACCGTGTCGTCCGGCAGCCAGCTGTCGAATTTATCCTTGGCCGCCTGACCGGCGAAGACTTCGAACCACGAGATCTTTTTCTTTCCGCCGTAGGCTTTCGCAACGGCTGCATCCATGACGCGTACGCTGGCCGCCCAGATGTCCGGCCCGGTGCCATCGCCCTGAATGAACGGAAGAACCGGCCGATCCGGCACGGTCAGTTTCCCCTTGTCGATCGAAATTTTATCGCCGGCGGGCGGCGTCACATTTTTGTAAGGCATGCCCTGACTGTAGAGGCCGCCGCCCCGGCGGCAAGTGTCTGCAGGGCGTGTCTCTTGCGGCAATTGTAGCCGCCTCGCTCGGTCGAGGCGCAACAGCGAAACACGGCGGCAGAGCGCCGTGGCTACAGCGCTTATCGCCCGAGCGGCGTCGTGATATTCGTTCCCTTGGGCGGCGTAAACTCGAAAATGGAAGGATCAATCGGAGCGCGGCTCTCGTTCGAGTAGGCGGTAACAATGCGATCGCCATTCGGTTGCAGCATTTCCGTGCGCTCGACCTGCAGCCGATCGTTCAGTTGGATGACGAATCGCTGGAGCAAACGCTTCAAGGAAGGCATGCGCGGCCGCAGATCCAGCTCGTAGCCCCGCGCCAGCTTTTTCGCACTGATGTGATAGCTGCTCTCGATGTTTTCCAAATTCAACCCGGCAGTGAGCGCGGCGATGCCGGCATCGAGCGGAGAATGATGGCCTAACGAATAGTGTTCGGCCGAATTGAACTTCGGATAATAAATCCAAAGCTGGGTCCCGTCGCTGACCGTCACGCTCGGGGCGTTGCCCCTGGCTTCGCGGCGAAACTTGTTCGGCGACTGGAACCAGACCTTGCCCGAGCTGGAGATCGGTTTGTTGAGCAGGTGCACGTTTTTCTCTTCCTGGAAGTCCGCCTGGACCTGCGGGGCGGCTTCGCGTTTTTGGCGAACGCGCCCGAGCAGGTCCTTGACCTGCGCGGGCGTGAGCGACTGGGCCGGCAATACAGCCGCCGCCGCGAGCAACAGGGTGATCGTTAGGATAAGTCTACGCATGATCGATTTTGGACAAGCTGTCGGCGGTTAATGTTTCTTCGCGCCACGACCTTGGTTCAGCCGCCGCCGCGGCCGGCAAAGTGAAAAAGAGCGTGGCCGCCAGGCTCCACGATAAGCCAATGGCGCAGGCCACGCCAAGGCCGCTCAACGTCGGATTATTGGCGATGCCAAGAGAGCCGAAACCGGCGATGGCGGTGAGGCCGGCCAGCAGCACCGGTTTGACCACTCCGGCGACATCGTGTTCGAGCTGGCGCGCCTTTTGCCAGACGAGCAGGACGTAAATGCCGTAGTCGACACCGATGGCGAGGACGAGACGGAAGGCGAGCACGTTGAGAAGATTCAGCGGGACGTTGAACAGTTTCATCGAAGCAATCATTCCGCCGATCGCCATGGTGAGCGTGGCGATTTGAATGAGCCATAGACGCAGATCGCGATAAAGCAGGGCGAGCAGCGTCGCATCGAAGACCGCCATGAGCGCGCTGATCAAAATGAGCTGCCGATGCGACCAGGGCAGCAAATCGGTCAGGGTAAAACTCCAACCGGAAAGAACCATGGGAACGCCGGGCGCGGGCAGATTCCTTCGCAGCATTTCCTTTTGCGCCTGCGTCTCGACCGGTCGGTTGGTCGTGACGAAGCCGGTCGTGAGCAACGGATCGTGCGAAAAGTAACGATCGACCAAAAACCACCAGCTGGAAGAAGGCGGCAGCTGATTACGCCAATCGGGCAATTTGACGGAGGGATTGGCCACGGCCTGCAGCCGATCGAGCAAGTGAAAAGCAGGCTGGAACGTTTCCCGATTGAAACCTTCCGCTACGATTCCGGTTTCCAGCCCCTCGCGCGCGGTTGCGAAATCGACCGAGCGCAGCCGTGCGCGATTGATTTCCATCCGTCGCGGCGAAAGCGCAAGCGCGGCCGGCGTGGAATAGCTTTTGATCAGGCCCTGCTTTTCCAGCTTCGCCCAATGCGCATCGACGGCCTGCCAAAAATCGTGCAGTTCTTCCTGATTCCGCGCGCGCACGATCCCGAGGACCGGCTCCCAGCGCGTCGGCATTTTGCGCATGATGGTTGCCAGCGCGTAACCAGCATCGCTCTTTTTCGGTTCCATCGAGCGCGTGCTTGCGTCGAAGGGCAGATGCGGCCGCGGCGAAATGGCGAGGCCGGTCATCAAAAGCAGAATCGGCGTTGAAATGGCGAGCATGATTCCGGGCCGCAGCACGCACCAGCGCACATATTTCTTGACCAGATGAAGGATCCAATCGCGATGCGGCTTCGGGTTTCGGCGGGGCAGGAAGAGAAAAAAGACCGTTGTCATGAAGATGCCGGCGAAGGAGATGCCGATGGCGATGAGGACGCCGAGCTGGGTGAAACCGGCTGAATCGCTCAGGAGTAAGGCGAGAAAGCCAACCGCCGTGGTCAGCGCACCGAAAAAAATGGCGCGGCCGAGACTCGAAATGGAAGCGGCCACGGCGTGGGGATGATCGAGCCCTTCATCACGCGCCTGTTGATAGCGGCCAAAAAGCAAAATGGCGAAATCGACACCGAGGCCGATGAGGATGGCGCAAAAACCCACCGTCACCATGTTGAGTTCGCGAAAAATGAGAAGACCGGCCGCCAGCGCGACGAGACAGCAGACCAGGAGCGAAACCGCCATGCCGAGGAGCGGCAGCCAGCGATGAAAGCCAAAATAAAAAACGCCGCCCACGAGCAGGACCGAACCGAGCAACGTCGCGACAATATCGTGACGCATGCTCAACGAGATTTCCGCGACGTAGGCGGATCGTCCCGTGACCAGCACCTGGAGCGGACCGCCATCCCAGCCCGCGTGAGCCTGAGCGCGAAAGGCATTCACCTTTCGCATCAAACGCTGACAGTCGAAGGCCCCGATGCCGGGCTGATTCGTCACCGCCAGAAAAATGCGCGTCGTGCGATCGGGTGAGACGAGCGGTTGATCCTCTTCGATGGAGGCGTTACCGGCAAACGGCTTCAGGGCGGGCGCGACCAGGCCTAACGGATCGAAACTCAATTCAAATTCAGGCCGGGGCGAGCCGGCTTCGATTTCGCCATGAAGACGGTGCAGGCGCGAAATGACTTTTCCCGGGTGCAGCAGGGAGATGGCCTCCTTGAAATCCGGTGCCGGAAGATTGAGCAAAAGTGGAACGGCGATCCGCTGGAGGTCGGCGATGCCCTCGGGCGATTCCATGGGCGAGCCGGCCAGAACGCGCGTGCACCAGGGTTGCCTGCGCAGGGCCTCGGTGAATTGCGGAGTAAATTCTTCGAGTTTGTCGACATCCTGTGGCTGGCAAACCAGAGCAAAAGTCAGCTCACGCGTCTGTGCGAAATCGCGATTGTAAACCTTGAGGCCTTCGACCGACTCGAATTTGCGCGGAAGAAGATTCAGGACCTCGGTATCAAGGCGCAAGCGCGTGATCAGAATGACGAGGCTCGCCGCCGAAACGAGAGCCACCACGGTCCAAACGAGCCGGCGGCGTTCCGTGACAATACGGGCGATCAATTGCGAAAACGCCATGGAATAAGAACGTGCGCGTGCGGCGCCGTCAAAACTCGAAGAGGAATGACTCCTGTCCGGTCCTTTGGTAAAGCGTGGGCTTGTCGCTGTGCAGGAGGAGAGCGCGTAACGAGAGCCAACCGCGCAGCCGCCGCGGTGCTCGCTCGGTCGGTCCCGACCAGCTGCCCCGCGCGAGCGGCCCGGTCACGCGCGCGAAATTGGCATCCTGTCTGATCATGAGAAGCGGGACCCCCGGTCCCTTCGTGAAGGTGAGTTCGAAGTCGCCGGCTTTGGAATAACGAACCAGCACATCGCCGATGAGACTGGTTCTGGGGCCGCTGTATTGCAATTGTCCGATTTTCGCTTCCCACCTGGTCGTGAGCTGGGCGAACTGGTGACGCATCGATGCGCAACTCGTTAGGCCAAGGACGAGTAAGAGTGCCGCCATTGTAGCCACGGCGCTCTGTCGCCGTGGGAGGGGGCGCCTCGACTGAGCGAGGCGGCTACAACGCCGTGTGAGGGGACGCCTTGACGGAGCGAGGCGGCTACAATCCCGTGTGAAGGCACGCCTCGACCGAGCGAGGCGGCTACAACTGTGAAGGACGCTCGCGAGCGAGCGGCTACCCCCGGCTGAAAGAGGCAATCGTAAATGGGCGATCGCATCAGGAGACACCTTGCAGGGCAGCTTCCGGGGCGGGTTGCGCTTCTGCCTGTGGCAGCAGCGTGCGGCGCGGAGCGATGGGCAGATATTTCTGCAGCCAAACCAGTGTGTAGAAGGTCCAGAGGCGCCACCGAATCGAGAAACTGCCGCGAATGTTTCCGCCGAGCAGCGCATTCACGGCCGGCGGAAGCTGGAGGAATTCCTGCGGATGAAGAAACACTTCGATGAATTCCTTTTTGTACCACGACCGCACGAAGCGGAGGTAGACGTTCATGGCGCGGTTGACCTGGCGCTCGTAACGCGCGAAGAGCCGGCGCGCACGCGCCGGATGATCGAACGCTTCACTGACAGCATCCGCGCTGAGTTCGCCCGCCATGATAGCCAGAAAGACGCCGCTGCTGAAAACGGGATCGACGAAGCCGGCCGCGTCGCCGGCCAGCAACCAACGCTCGCCCGCCAGCTTCTTGTTGCGATAGGAAAAATCGGCTGCCGTATAAACCGGCGTCACGCGTTGCGCCTCGCGCATGCATTCGGAAATGAGCGGTTGCCCGGCCAGCGCGGCCGCAAGGAATTGCTCGGGCCCCTGCTTGAGCGCGCGAAAGGCCGCTGTGTCGATGACGACGCCAATGCTCATGCGTTCCTCGCTCAACGGAATCAGCCAAAACCAGCGATCGCTGCTGCGAATCATGCGCGTGAGCGTGCCGTCGCGGCCGGTTGGTCGCATCACGCCGGTGTAATGCGCGAAGACAGAAAATTTCTGCAACTCCTCGTAGTTCTGCCTGAGTCTGAATTTTCCGCTGACGAAAGAATGCCGCCCGCTGGCATCGATCAGGTAACGAGCATGAATTTCCCGCAGTCCGGTTTCCTTCAGAGCAAGCCGTAATGTGACTTCTTCCCTCCCGAAATCGACGCTCTCCACGGTCGTCTCTTCGCGGACTTCGGCGCCGTTCTCCGCGGCGTGATCGAGCAATAGTTTGTCGAAATCGGCCCGCGTGACCTGGAAGGCGTGGTCGTATTGCGATTGCAAACCATCCTGAAAATAAAAGCGGAGCCGATCGCTGCGGCAGGAGCTCGACATCTCGGCCCCAAACTTTTCCATGAAGCCGGCCGTCTTGAATTTCTCCAGCACACCGAGACGCTCGAAGGTGGGCATGCTGGCGGGCAAAAGCGATTCGCCGATATGAAATCGGGGGAACTTTTCGCGTTCGCAGACAAGGACGCGCCGCCCATCCCGGGCGAGCAGGGTGGCCGCCGTGCTGCCGGCTGGTCCGCCACCGATAATCGCGACATCATAAAGCTCGTGGTGCATTCCGGCCATGAAGGTAGCAAAGTTACCTGATAAGCAAAGATTCCAGACCAACGCGCGATAACTTGTCAGCCCACCGGATTCGCCTTACCTGAGAGCAAAATGAAGTTGATCGATCGATTCATTAGCCGCGAGCTGCTCGTCAATGTGCTCTTTGCCGTCGCCGTGCTCAGCCTCGTCCTGGTGGTGGGCAATATTTTCCGCAAACTTCTGCCGCTCCTCGTCAATCACGATGTGCCGGCCGAATACCTCATCACCTTCATCGCCTATGTCCTGCCGTTCTCGCTCATCTTCACCATTCCATGGGGATTGCTCACCGCCATCCTGCTCGTCTTTGGCCGGCTCTCCGCCGACAACGAATTGATCGCGCTGCGCAGCAACGGCGTCAGCATCACTCGGATTTGTGTGCCGCTCGTTTTTGTCGCGCTGGTGGCCACCGGTATTTGTCTCTGGCTCAACGTGCAGGTGGCGCCGGCCGCCCAGGAGCGGCTGCGCAGCACCATCTTCGATCTCGCCACCCGCAATCCCATGGCCCTCTTCGGGAGCGACCAGGTAATCGATCAATTTCCCGGGCGCAAGATTTACGTTGGCAAGAAGGAGGGAAACCGGCTGGAAAACATTACCGTCTTCGAGCTGGACGATCTCGGCATGCCGATGCGGGTGACCTTTGCCAAGTCGGGCAAACTGGAAGCCGATTTGCCTAACAAACGCATTCTGATGCATCTGTATCACGCTCGTTACCAGCAGCGCGACGAGGCCGACCCGTTCGATCTGCGCAAGGTTCGCGATGGCATCAACATGGCGGAAGGCACGCTCCCCATCGGGTTGGACGAACTTTACGAGAAGGAAAAGAAACGGCCGAGCCGCTCCGCTCTGTCCATCGAGCAACTGCTCGACCAGCTGAAGAGCGGCAACCAGCGCGAGCGCAGCGCCAGTCGCACGGAGATCAACAAGCGTTTCTCTTTTCCCTTTTCCTGTCTCGCTTTTGCCCTCATCGGCGTGCCTCTTGGCGTGACGGCCCATCGGCGCGAAACCTCCATCGGATTCCTCATGAGCCTGGTCGTGGCCGTGAGTTATTTTCTATTCATCATCCTGGCCGACACCGTGCGCGGTAATCCGAGACTGCATCCGGAATACCTGATCTGGTTTCCGAATGTGCTCTTCATTGGTCTGGGCCTCTGGCTGTTCCGGCGCCTCGCCCGCCAGTAGACGAGTAAGATTGACGGAAAAAGAAATTCCAGCGCAGACTGCGCGATGAATAAAGCTCGTCGTTATCTCCATCGCCTCCTTCTCGCCCTCGCCTGCGCCGCGCTCGCTTGCGGCGGGCTCATTCCCAACAGCGCTGCCGCAGCGGGCAAATCATCGGCCTCGCCCGCAGCGAAAAGCCAACAGGACGGCCATCTCATTATCATCCGGGCCGCCAATCTCGGAACAACCATCGTCGCAATTTCGATCGACGGCGTGAAAAAAGGCGAGATCGGCTTCAACGGTCGCTTTGAGACTTCGCTGACCCCGGGCGAACACGTTCTGACGACGATTCCTGCTCAGAATCGCGAGCATGCCACACCCGTGCAAACCCGGTTGGTCGTGAAGCCGGGGCAGACATACACGCTGACGGCCAAACGGAACGACGTGCGCGTCATTCTCAAGTAAGTCTTTTCTCCCGTCCGGGCCGGATCGCGGACTGCCTGTTATTTGCGCTCGCGAATGATGGTGACGGGTGTTCCCTTGCGGAGCAGGAGCTGGAGCTCGGCAATATCCTCTTTACGCATGGCGATACCGGCCGGGGGACGATCGCTCGCCGTCTCGCTGTTGGAATCGTTACTCGCCACGGCGATTTGGGAATCGCCTTCGTTATTCTCCTCGTCGACCCCGTAAATGACGTACCCGGTGCGAAGATGAATCCAGGGCGCGGCTCCTTCCTCATGACTAGCCCGTCTGACGATGGCGCCGTTTTTCCAAAAAGTTTTCGCCATGACCTTCGTTTGCTGTCGTGTGGCTCGCGTATGTGGCAGCGCAGCGGCGGAGATCGGGTATTGAGTGAAAAAGCCGCGGCTATCGTGCACGACGACGCGGTTGCGGGGAAGATCGATGGTAACGGTGAAATCGAGATGCGGAATGGAGAGCGTCTGGCCGGGATGGATGAGTGTGGAGGAGAGATTATTAGCCCGCATGATGAGGTCGGTGCTGGACTGCAGTTTGTGGGCGATGGAATAGAGAGCATCGCCCAGCCTGACGACATATTGGGATTTGCGGGCCGAGGGTTCCTTGGAAAAGAAAATTTCGGTATTGATGTCCCCCACCAGGTCGCGCATCGGCTGCCGGACAGGCGAATCGGGATTGAGAGTCAGCGAACGCACGAGGACCTCGCGGGCCTTGGCCAGATGGCCGGCGCGAAAAAGATCTCTGGCCTGCTGCAGGGCTTTGACGCTTGGATCGACATAATGTGCGGTCGGGAAGACGGCCGGCGCGTCGGGGCGAATTCCTTCTTCATGCCACCAGATTGAGCGCGCAAAAAAGGCGGCGGCTCCGAAAATGGCCGCGGCCAGGGCGACAACAATCAAGGGTCTGAAGAAAGACATAACGAATTTTCCATCGGCCATGCCGATGGCGCAAGGATATCGGAACTCCGAACTACGACCAGGTGATGAGCCGCAGCTCGTGGTCCTGCATCAAATGCGGGTAAGTCGGAACGACGCGGATACTAAATCCGTAAGTGCCGCTCTCGCTCGCTGGAATGGTGCCGTGATAGAGATATTCGCCATTCGAATCGGCGGTGTTGTCCTCGGTCAACGTCGTGGTCGAGGCATCGCGCAATCCGCCGTTTTCCGTTTCGCCGTGATAGGCTTCGACGCGCACGTGAGAGGGGTTGACGGCACCGAGGTGAACGCGGGCCGAAACCTGCAGGGCGTCGCCTACGAAAATATTCTGACGATCTTCGTTCCCGATTTGCACGTCAGAGATGCGCACCTGCGGCCAGTCCTTGCGCATCTGCGCTTTCCAGCGGCTGAGTTCCGTCGCGGCCGCGCAATTGTCCCTGACAAATTCTCCATGGGCCCGCGCTGCCGGCAGGTAAAGCCGCTCCGTGTATTCCTTAACCATGCGGTGCGTATTGAAAACAGGTGTCACACTGCGGATCGATTCGCGCATGAGCTGAATCCAGGCGACGGGCAGTTTGCCGTCGGGCTTCGCGTAGTAGAGCGGAATGATTTGGTTTTCGAGCAACTGATAGAGACTGTTTGCGTCGACGGAACTTTGAAACTCGACGGTGCCATCCTCGATTTCCGAAGCGATGGCCCAGCCGTTGTTGCCGTTGAAACCTTCGCACCACCATCCGTCCAGCACGCTCAGGTTCAGGCCTCCGTTAGGCGGGAGCTTCATGCCGCTGGTGCCGCTGGCTTCGAGCGGGCGCAGCGGATTGTTGAGCCAAAGATCGACACCCTGCACAAGTCGGCGCGCAATGTAGGTATCGTAATCTTCAACGAAAGACGATCCGATTCTCAAAGCCTGACTCGCGACTGAAGCGGTAAACTTCCTGGATAAGCGACTTGCCGCCTTCATCGCGCGGATGCGCCTTGCCCGCGAAGATAAATTGAACCGGCCGGGTCGTGTCGTTCAGCAGGCGACGGAGACGATCCTTGTCGCTAAAAAGCAGCGTGCCGCGTTTGTAGGTGGCGAAGCGGCGCGCGAATCCGATGGTGAGAATTTCCGGATCGAGAATGCTATTAACGTTGCGGATCGACTCGGGGGATTCGCCGAGACGTTCCCGCCGCATGCGCACCCGTTCCCGCACGAAATCGACAAGGCGCGCTTTCAATTTCTGATGCGTTTCCCAAAGCTGCGCGTCGGGAATATCGACTACCCCGCGCCAAAACTCCGGTTCGGTCTGATGATCATCCCAGGCGCCGAGATGTTTGCGGAAAAGCGCGGAAAACTCGGGCGCCATCCACGTTTTCGTGTGCACGCCGTTGGTGATGCTGGTGATCGGAACCTCGTGCACGGGCACGCCGGCCCAGACGTCTTTCCAAAGGGCCCGGCTGACGGCGCCGTGGAGTTTGCTGACTCCGTTGGCGTGCCGGCTCACGCGCAAGGCGAGGATCGTCATGTTGAAAGTATCGAGCGGATCGATGCTCGTTTGGCCGAAACGAAAAAGCTCGTCGAAGGGAATGCCGAGTTCGGTCGCAAAGCCGCCGAAGTAGCGGCGCATCATCTCGCGCGGAAAGGCGTCGTTGCCGGCCGGCACCGGCGTGTGGGTGGTAAAAATATTGGCCGCCGCGACGACCTGAAGGGCCGAATAAAAGTCGAGGTTATGATCGGCGACGCGGCGCCGAATCCGTTCGAGGGCGAGGAAAGCCGAGTGGCCTTCGTTCATGTGAAAAACCTCCGCCTCGATGCCAAGCGCGCTCAGCGCTTTCACTCCGCCGACGCCAAGCACGATTTCCTGGCGGATGCGCATCTCCAGATCGCCGCCGTAAAGCTCGGCCGTGATCAGGCGATCCTCCGGATTATTTTCCGGAGTGTCGGTGTCGAGCAGATAAACCGTGATCCGGCCAACCTGAAGCTGCCAGATCTTGACGAAAACTTCGCGGTCGAGCAGCGGGACGGAGATGAGCAGATTCGCATCGTTCCGGCGAGCGGCGCGAATCGGCAGATGGTGAAAATTTTGGTTGAGATTGACCGCCTGCTGGACGCCATCCTTGTCGATTTCCTGTCGAAAATAGCCGTGCCGATAAAGCAGGCCGATGGCAACGAAGTTCAGATCGAGATCGCTGGCCGATTTGCAGTGATCGCCGGCCAGAATGCCTAGACCACCGGAGTAGTTTGGGATCGATTCGTGGAAACCAAACTCGGCCGAGAAATAAGCGATCGGCTTTTGAATGGCGGAGGCGGGGCCGGTTTTGCCGTAGGTATCGGTGCGAGCGAGATATTTGCGGAAGGCGTCGTGAACTTCGCTTTGTTCACGCAGGAAACTTTTGTCCTGCGCCACTTCGACGAGGCGCGACTGACGGGAAAGCTGCAACATGCGCAGCGGATTGTGATTGGTTCGATTCCAAAGCTCCGGATCGAGATGACGAAAAAGGCGGCGCGCGCTCGGCTCCCACGTCCACCAGAGGTTAAAGACCATCTCGCGCAACGGCTCGAGCGCCTCGGGGAGAGCCGGAATGACGTTATAAACCTGGTAGTTAGGCATGAACCGAAGCCCGCAAAGTCAAATAAACCTGAGCCGGAACTGTGGCAGGAATCACTTGAGCAGCAAGCGTTCCATCAGGCGACGCCTCAGGCTCGCAGTTGGCGTGGAGCGAGAAGCAACCCAAGAATCAACCCGCTGATCAACCCGCTCATGTGCGCGGCCATGCTGATCTGGGGCGTGGAAAGATCGAACGCCGTCTGGATGGCGACAATGACGATGATGCTTTGCAAACGGCGTCCGGCCAGGGGCAAATGACGATTCTTCAAGAGCATTCCCGCCCACGCCCCGACGACGCCCATGATCGACCCGGAAGCGCCGACCACTTCCTGTGGCGGAGTGAAACGAAGAAGGTGCAGCAGCACCACCCCGAGACCCGAACCAATACCGGAGAGAAGATAACAGGCCAGAAAGCGCGCCGCCCCGATGGTGCGTTCGAGGGCCGGCCCGAGAATGAAAAGCGCGTAGAGATTGAAGCCAAGATGGAGGACGCCGAAATGCAGGAAAAGCGATGTGACCAGACGCCAGTATTCGTGCCGCGCGAGAAAGCCCCATGTCTCGAGTTGGCCAAGCCGATGCAGGACAATGGGATTTTGCGAGCCGCCCATCCACATTTCCACCATGAACATCAAGACGTTCAGGGCGATCAACGTGACGACCACAGGCGTGCCTCGTCCACGCGTTGCGAGAAACGGCGAGACCGTTCGAATGCGAACGGTCTCGAGCCGTTGCAGGATGCGAGAATTTTCCGGCGCCAGTCGCGCGACGGTTGACGCGTAGGTATCCGCATTCCGGAGGCGAATCGCGATGTGACTCTGGAGAATGGCGTCCTTCGTTCGGGCGCGAAGCTTTTCAAGCTGCGCTCGCCCGGCCGCGAGCTGACCGCCGGCCAGTTCGCATGTCGCCAGCCAGAATGATTCGCCTTCCGCAGAAAATGAACCGGGCCGGCTCTGGTTTAGCCTGACGAACGCAGCCGGACGGCCACAAAACGCGAACAGGATCAGGAGACAAAGCTGGAGGGCTGGACCTTCCGGGGCCTCGCCGCCGATGGTTTGAATGCGGGAGGCCAATTGCAGAACCAGCTCGTCGAGCGCGTGCGTCTCGCCAAGCGCCCGGAAGTAGAGCGGTAACACCTCGGGATCGCGCGAGAGGATCGGCGCGACCGCGGGCGTGCGACACCACGCGATGAGTCCAGGCCAGTCGCCCCGCACAGCGAAACTCTGCGCGGTTGCCTGTCGGCCAACGCTCGTCTGATCGGAACGCAGGCGGGCAAGGCGCTCGAGCGCCTCGTCCGTCCGTCCGTGCTGCGCTAACTCCAGCGCGCGCAGAATTGCAGCCTGCGCCGGCACCTCGTCAGCCGGATGGAGAATCTTCAACAGGTCGGCGATGCGCCGCGCAGCCCCATAGCGTTGTCGGAGGGCGAGGTCGGCCATTTTGCGTCCACCGACCGCCGGCAGGAGGAGAAGGAAAAACCAGGCACCCGCGGCCATGTAACCGGCCACGGCCGGGAAGAGCAGCCACGAGACGCCCGTAACGAAAAGTGTGGCGAGCGAAGCATTCCGCCAGCCGCGTTGCGGTGTCGCGGAACGTCGCGAACGCGCCAGCAGAATGATCGGGGAGACAAACGCGATGAAAAGGAGGATATGATTGAGATCCATGAGGCGCGCGGCGCGAAACTTTTCGCACGTTCCGGTGCAACGTCACCTTTGTTTCCGCTCGGCCACGTCCTGCAGCCTCGCTCCTGGGGGCTTTTCCGTGCGGTAAATTCTGCGAAACTAATCCATGCACGTCACGGCTACCTATTATCTCGATGTCATCTCGTCGTGGTGCTTCTGGTCGGAACCGGCCTGGGCGCAGTTGAAGAACGATTATGGCGATCGGGTGGAATTCCGATGGAAAATCGCCCTCATGGACAGGTCGGGACTTCCCGCGTCACGCGAACAGCACGAATGGTTTTACCAGCGCAGCGGCGTCATGATGCGATCGGCGCTCAAGCTGCAGACCGGATGGTGTAATCATACGGAAGCGGAATTTCTCGCCCCCAATGCCGTCGCGCGCGCAGCGGCCGATTTGGGCGTGACCGATGATCGAGTGCGACTTGCCCTGGCCAATGCCGCCTTGCGCGATGGGCGTTCGGTCGGCGACTGGAAAACCGCGATCAAAATCGGGGCCGCGGCGGGCGAACTGCCAGAAAAAGAATTAGGCGAACTGGCGCAGTCTCCTGCTACGGAGAAGAAGGTGCGGGCCGAAACGGCAGAGTATCACGCCTTGGAGGTAACCCAGCGGCCAACCTTTGTTCTCGACAGCCATATCGGCGATCGCGCGGTTTTCTCCGGCTTCGTCAACGTCTGTCCGCTGGCCGCGGCATTGGATTCAATGTTGGACGATGTCGCCGGATACGAATCGCACAAAGCCCATTTCGGCGATCCGCCAAAATAGATGTGCTCATGCCGGTGTCGCGCAAACCCGCCCTCAAGGCGCTTACTCTCGATGAGCTGACCGACCGCATGCGCGAGGCCGGCGAACCGGCTTTTCGCGGCCGGCAAATCGCCGACTGGTTTTACCAAAAGCAGGCCGGCTCGTTCGCCGAGATGACCGACCTGCCGCGGGCCTTGCGAGAGCGACTGGCCGCTGATTTTTCGTTAGGCAAACCGGAAACGGTTCGCGTGCTCGGGTCGCAGGATACGACCCGCAAGTTTCTCTTCCGTCTGGAGGACGGCAGCCTGATCGAGTCGGTCCTCATCCCCGCGTCACCCGCCCTTTACGGCGAGCGTTCCGACCGGCGAACAATCTGCGTTTCGACCCAGGTCGGGTGCGCCTACGGCTGCAAATTCTGCGCGAGCGGCCTGGAAGGATTTTCGCGCAACCTGGAGCCGGACGAGATCGTCGATCAATTGCTCGAAGTGCGCGCGGCCAGCGGTGAACGCATCGACAACATCGTTTTCATGGGCATGGGCGAACCGCTGGCCAATCTTACGAACCTGCTGCAGGCGATTCGCATCATTAACGCGCCATGGGGGCTGGGCATCGGCGCGCGGCACATTACCCTTTCGACCAGCGGGCTTGCGCCGCAGATTCGGCGCCTCGCGGAAGAGCCGCTCCAGATTCGGCTGGCCATTTCGTTGCACGGCGCAACTGACGCGGTGCGCAGCCAGATCATGCCGATCAACCGCAAATACGACCTCGCCACATTGCTTGACGCCTGCGCCTATTACACAACGCGGAAAAAACAGCGGCTGACTTTCGAATACATCCTCATTGCCGGCGTGAACGACGCGAACGAGCAGGCGCATTTGCTGGCCAAACACGCGCAACGGATTTCCGCGAAGGTGAATCTCATTCCCTACAACACCGTCATCGGGCTGGAATGGACGCGCCCGTCGCGCACTCGACAGGAACAATTCCTGCGCATTCTTCGCGCGGCCGGCGTTGCCGCCACCCTGCGCCGCGAAAAGGGCCACGATATCGATGCGGCCTGCGGCCAACTGCGCCTGCAAACGAAGCGCGCTCTTCCGGCCGCCGTTTAATACTCGTTAGGTTGATTGCCCGAGCGCGGCATGCACTCCGGCCACGGCCATGCCGCCTTCGCCAACGGCCGCCGCGCAGCGCTTGACCGATCCGGAACGAACATCGCCCGCGGCGAAGATTCCAGGCACGCTGGTTTCGAGAGGCCCAGGGGCGCGTTTGTTTTTTTGCCAGGCGGCCGCCTCCGCTACGGCAGTACCGGTTTTAATAAAGCCTTTCTCGTCGCGTTCGATCTCGTCCGGTAGCCAGCTCGTGCACGGTTTCGCGCCGATCATCGAGAAAACGGCCGGGGTTTGGACGGTCCGGCGTTCGCCCGTCTCCGTATTCTCCAGCTCAACACTCTCGAGCATCTTGCTTCCGCTCATTTTGCGAATCTCCGTGCTGTGGAGAATTTCGATGTTCTCGCGCGATTCGACGCGGCGCGACAGATACTGCGACATGCTGGCCGAAAGATTTTTCCCCCTAACGACCAGTAATACCCTGGCGGCGCCTTCGGAAAGAAACATGGCCGCCTGGCCGGCGGAATTGCCCGCTCCAACGACGATGACGGTGGCGCCGCGGCAGAGTTGGCCTTCCAGGGCTGTCGCGGCGTAGTAAACACCGGAGCCTTCGTATTCCTCGCGTCCTTCGGCTTCGAGCCGGCGATAATCAGCGCCCGTCGCGATGATGGCGCATTTTGCACGCAAGATCGCACCGCAGCCTTCCACCTGCAGGCTGGCGCGGTATGCGTCACCATCATGAAAAAGGAGAGAGAGCGCCTGCGACGGTGTCGAAAACTTTGCCCCGAACCGGTAGGCCTGCAGCTGCGCGCGATAGGTCAGATCGCCGCCGCTGATCCCGGTGGGAAAACCGAAGAAGTTTTCGATCAGGGAAGAAGAGCCAGCTTGTCCTCCGGCCGCATAATTCTCCAGCACAACCGTGTTCAAGCCTTCCGAGGCGGCGTAAACGGCGGCGGCCAGGCCGGCCGGTCCGGCCCCCACGATGGCGAGATCGCAAAAAATTTCGCTCTCATCTTCCCTGGCCAACGGACGGAGCAGGCCTGCGATTCGAGCCACCTCGCGCAGGGAGGGCTTGCGCAGGGGCGCACCGGTCGCGGTGATGAGGGTGGGAAGGTCGCGGCTCGTCAGGTGAAAACGGCCGGCCAGCGCCCGCCCCTGTTCGCCTTCAAATTCGATGAGTCGATGCGGGATGTGGTTCTTGGTTAAAAAATCGTCGAGCAGGTGGCCGTCACGCGACCCGCGGGCGGCGATGACGCGCAGACCGGCAAACTCGCGATCGCGCATGAGGCGAAGCCGTCGCATGATGAACGCGGTGACGATCGGTTCCGCCACCCCCGGCAGTTCGGCGAGCGCCCGCTGCAGTTCGCGAGCAGGCACCTCCAGGAGTTCGGCCTCCTCCGATTTGACCCGGGCACTGGCCAGAGCCGAGGTGCCCTGGAGCATGGAAACATCGCCGACGAAATCGCGCGGACCCGCGACGGCAAGAACCTGTTCCGTGTCTTCACGCGACTCGAAAGCCTCGAGCTCGCCGCGCAAGACCACCGCCATTCCCATGTCGCGCTGACCCGCTTTGAAAATGAGATCGCCGTGACGCAGCGTGCGATGTTGGCCTAACGGCTCCAGTTGAGCAAGCTGGCGGTCGTTGATTTTTGGAAACGCGATGCTCTCCGTGTCGCGATAAAATCGCTCGTCGTCCTCGTGATTCGCACTGGAGCGACTGAGCATGCTCAGGTCCGTCAGGCCGGCCATCAGTCAGCATACGCGCGAAGAAGCCGCGCGGTCAAAGCCGCTCCAGGCTCTCGCTCGAGTGGCGACGACAGCCTTGGCCGGGCCGCAAAATTTTTTGCACGCGCGCGGAAGCTGGCCTAAATGACATCCATGCCCGGCGATGAATACCAGCCCGATCGCGTGTGGGATGAATATGAATGGGAGAGATTTCTCCAGCAGCAGGATCATCGCACGGAGAAATACATGGAACTGCTGGAAAAATATCTCGACCACCCGCAGCGCGATCAAATCATCGCCCAGGAAATGGGCTGGACGCACTTACTCGGTTCGAATGACTGGGAAGAAGAAGTTGATGCGCTTCTCGCGGAGGAATCGGGCGAGGAAGCTGCCGACGAAACACCGGCTGATTTCCTGAACAATCAGGAGACCTTTGAGGATCACAGCCTTTATCGCGCGGCCTTTGCCCTGACAATCTGGATCGACCAGCTCTTCGATGAGCAAAGCGCGATGCAAAACGAACCCGCCGCGGTCAAGCTGGCTACGCAGGCCGCTCTGGCCAGTTCGAAGCTGGCCGCAGCCCTGAGCGACGAAGACGCCGATGAGATCGGCATGACGATCGCCTACCTGAAGCGGGCGTTGAAAGCGATTACCACCGCCATGGAAGCGGCGGGACAGCTGCTCTCGCAAAAGCTGATCAATCCGACGCAGCACGCTGTTTTAAAAGAGCGGCTTTTCCAGGTGCGCGACGGAATTATCACTCTCATGGGTGAGTATCGTCACGAGTGGCGTCGGCGCTACGGCAGCCGCTAGGCTCAGCGGTTGAATGAAATAGCCGGCCCGTCCGTCCAAACATGCAAACGGAAGCGACTGCGGCCGAAGCCGATGTGTCGGAGCTCGAGCTGGTGAAACAGTGCCAGCAAGGCGACGCCGATGCCTTCGACCAATTGGTGACCCGCTATCGCACACGCATTTTCGGCATGATCTACAACATGGTGCACAATGAGCAGGATGCCTGGGATCTTGCCCAGGACAGCTTCCTCAAGGCCTGGAAGTCGATCCGTCGTTTCCGCGGTCGTTCCTCTTTTTATACCTGGTTGTACCGAATTGTGACCAATGTGACGATCGATTGGTTACGAAAAAAGCAGGTCAAGGGCAGCGGGGCGGAGTTCGATGATGCTATTGCCTTGAAGAGCGTCGATCCCGCTTCGCGCACCGTTCCGAAGGCGGATCCGTTGCCTTCCGAAAAAATGGAGCAGGGTGAGATTCGCACACGCATTGATGCGGCCATCGAGCAGCTTTCGCCGGAACATCGCGCCGTCATTTTGATGAAGGAAATCGAGGGGATGCAATATAACGAAATAGCCGACGCGGTCGGCTGCTCCATCGGCACGGTCATGTCGCGCTTGTTTTATGCGCGCAAAAAATTACAGAATTTGCTGCGAGATGTTTATGAGAACGTTTGAAGAGAAATGGACCGCCTGGCTCGACGGCCAGTTGAGCGCGAAGGAGGCGGCGGAGTTCGAAGCTTCGCTGCCGGACCGCGCCGCCGCGGAAGAGGAAAAGCGAGCAACGCAAAAGCTCGGCCGGCTCCTGCAAACGCATCTCGTGGCGAAATCGATGGGGAATGAGGAGTTCTTCAATCATCAACTGCGTACGCGCCTCGAGGCCGGGGATTCGAAGGGTTCGGCGACGCAGAGTTCATCTCCGGTTTGGTCGATCGGCCGGCTGCTCTGGATCGGCGCCACTTCGCTTGCCATTTTTGCCGTTTGCGCGGTGTTCGTTATGCGCGAGAAAAAGCCGGCTGATCAATCGCAGTATCTCTCGCAGATCCTCAACGCCCGCGTCGATCCGAACGTGAGCCCGTATGCCACCGTCTCGATCTTTCAAACCAAACAAGACAAGGTCACGGTTCTCTGGGTGGATGGTTTGAAATCACTTCCGGCCGAATACGCCGCCAAGTAATCCGGCCATGCGTTCCCGCCTTCTCCTAACCCTTTTCCTCGGGGCGCTGTGTAGCAGTGCGATTTCTGCCGTGCGGGCCGACCAGGATGTCTGGACCGGCATCGTCTTCGCGAACAACGTTTCCAACCCGGCCCCCACCCCGCCGGAGTTGACCGGAATTCAGAGCGCGCTCCGGCGAACTTTTGGCTACAATCAGTTTCGCCTCATCGGCCAGTCGCGCAAAGTTCTGCGCAAGGGCGACGAAGACTGGATGGCCGCAAGCAAGTATTTCTCGCTCCATGTCGATTCCAAAGGTCCCAAGGATTCCGGCTATCTGCTCGACCTCCAGCTTTTCCAGGAAAAAAAACTGCTCCTCGAAACCGAAGCACGTTTGAGCAAGCTCAGTCCGCTCGTCATCCGAGGTCCGTTCGTCGGGAACGGACAACTGCTGCTGCTCCTGATGATCCGGTAGCATTGCTTGCAAAGGCGGCCATGGCGCCGTTTATAGCGAGATGCGATTTCTCCTGTTCTGTCTCATTTGTTGCATGGTCCTCCCCAAGCTATCTGCCGAGACGTCATTCGATTTTGCCGGTACGCCCGGCAAATTGCCGAAGACGGTTCTGCCGCGGGAATACGCCATCCGCATTGTCCCGAATCTGGACAAGCTCACGTTCACCGGCTCGGAAACGATTAAGATCGACGTGCGGAAGCCGACCACGCAACTGATCCTCAATGCGCTGGAATTGAAAATCGCGAGAGCAACCGTGGATGATCAGAAGCTGGCGGCTTCGGCGATTCAACTTGATCCAAAACAGGAGACGCTCACTCTGGCCCTCCCCAAGGAATTACCGGCCGGCGCGCATACGCTGGCCCTGGAATTCAGCGGGAAAATCAATCCGCAAGGCCAGGGCCTCTATTATGCACGCTACGCAGAGCAGGGCACGGGCGCGCAGAAGATCATGCTTGGCACACAGTTCGAAGCCACGGATGCGCGCCGCATGTTTCCCTGCTGGGACGAGCCGAGCTTTCGGGCGCGGTTTCAACTGACCGCGGTCGTGCCGGAGAACTTTCTGGCCGTCTCCAACATGCCGATCGAGGGCGAAAAGAAGATCGCCGGCGGCAAGGAAGTGCACTTCGAAATGACGCCGTCGATGGCGAGCTATCTCAATGTCTTCGTCACCGGCGAGCTGGAGTTTGTCGAAGGCAAAAGCGGCAAGACCAGGATTCGCGTCATCACCACGAAAAACAAATCGGAGATGGGACGCTACGCCCTCGAGGTCACCGACAAGATTCTGCAATATTACAATGATTACTTCGGCGTCCCCTACCCGCTCCCCAAGCTCGATCAGATCGCTGTGCCGGGCGGCTTCGGCGGCGCCATGGAAAACTGGGGCGGCATTACCTACTATGAGACGGCCGTCCTCTTCGATCCAGCGACTTCCTCCGATAAGACGAAGCAGACCGTTTTCGAAGTGATCGCTCACGAGATGGCGCACCAGTGGTTCGGCGACCTCGTCACCATGGCGTGGTGGGATAATCTCTGGCTGAACGAAGGCTTCGCTTCCTGGATGGGGAGCAAATGCACCGCGCATTTCAATCCGCAGTGGGACGTCTGGTTGCGCATGAGCACGCCGCGCGACCCCTCGCGGCGCGCTGGTTTCGACAAGGAAACCGCCATGGAAGGCGATGCCCGTTCTACCACGCATCCGATTCAGCAGAAAATCGCGAATGAAGCGGAAGCCAACAGCGCCTTCGACGACATCACCTACAAGAAAGGCGAATCCTTTATCCGCATGCTCGAGAGTTTTCTCGGTCCGGATGTTTTCCGCGACGGCATTCGCAAGTACATCGCCGCCCATAAATATTCCAACGCCACCACGGCCGATCTTTGGAAGGCGTTAGGCGAGGCCTCAGGAAAACCAGTCGCCGACATCGCGGCCGCCTGGACCGAGCAGCCGGGTTTCCCCCTCATTGTCGTCACCCGCGAAGATGGCGCAAAAATGAAACTGACGCAGGAACGTTTCACCGTGCACTTCCCTGATCCGCCGCCCTTGCAATGGGATATTCCGATCACCTATCAGCTCATTGGTGATTCAGAAGCCAGTCTGCTCATGACGAAAAAGACGGCCGAAATTCCAAACGTGCCCGTCGATCAAGGCCTGAAATTGAATGTCGATGGGGCCGGCAACTACCGCGTCCAGTACGACACCGGTTCGTGGAAACTTCTCCTTGAGTCCCTTTCAGCGCTCAGCTCGGCTGATCGCGTCAATCTCCTAAGCGACACGTGGGCTCTCTTCGAGGCAAACCGCGCGCCGCTCTCGCAATATCTTCGTCTCGTCAGCAAAATGCCGCCGCGCGCGGAACTGGCCGAACACGAGCAAATCATGAACACGTTCGACCAGATCGACCGGCTGCTCATGGGCACGGAGGCCCAGACTTCTTTCCAGGAATACGCGCGCTCGGTCATGCGGCCCGTCTTCGACATGCTCGGCTGGGAACCGAAGAAGGATGAACCGGCGCGGACCGCCAGCTTGCGCGCCGATCTGGTCCGGACGCTGGGGTTTTTGGGCGATAAGGAGATCGTCGTCCGTTGTCGCGAACGCTTTCAAAAATTTCTGCACGATCCGAGTTCGTTGCCGCCCGATTTGCGGCCGCCGGTTTTGGATGTGGTTGGTCGTTATGCGGACGAAGCCACTTGGTCGAAGCTGCACGAACTCGGGCGTAAGACGACGAACATCGAAGAGAAACAAAATTACTATGACGCGTTGGCCCAGACGAATGACCCGAAATTGATCCGGCGCACTCTGCAGATTGCCCTCACCGACGAGCTGCCGACGAGCCGCGCTCTGCACATGGTTACGCGCGTCGCGCGCGAAAGCGGCCATCCCGAAATGGCGTGGAATTTTGCCCGGGCCCACATGAAGGAATTGCTGGCCAAGGCCGATGCGCTCGGGGTCCTGCGTTATGCGCCGAGTTTGTTCACCTTTTTTTCCGATCCGACGCGGATCACGGAGCTGCAGGATTATGCGCAGAAGAATTTGCCACCGGGGAACAGGAAAGCGGTCGCCCAGACCGTCGACGAGATCGGCTTCCGCGCCGATTTAAAGAAGGCTCTCCTCGCGCAGGCGAGCGCCTGGAAAAATTCCTCGCGCCGGTAGGTCGCCGTTTAGGTCGGCGGGCCTGCCTCGGCCGGCGCATGTCCCAGCTGCACTTCCCGCACGAGCGCGCGGGCATGCTGCCATCCCTGCCAGGCGCGACTGAGCAGAAACAAGGCGAGCAGTGCCATCCAGTACCAGCCAATCCATAAAGAGATCAGCGCGAGCAGAGCGGCGGCGGGCAGCCCGATGGCACTGCTGATTTGCAGACTCCGAATTTGTCCGAAAGGAAACCATAGGAGTGCGCGCACGATTTGTCCGCCATCGAGCGGGTAAATCGGCAGCAAATTGAAAATGAGAAGTCCGTAATTGATGAAGCGGATCTGGCGCAGCACCTGATATGCGTCCGGTGCGTTGTAGGCCAGAGCGCTCTGCTGCGCCCAGCCATTCAATAGTTCGAGCACCGGCACCAATGCGACATTGACAAGCGGTCCGGCCGCAATACTCCACAACATGGCGCCAGCCCGCGGCGGCGGATTGACAAAGGCGATGCCGCCAAGAGGCCAGAGAATGATTCGCTCGGCCTGGCCGCCGGTGGAGCGGCAGGCCAGCGCGTGGCCGTATTCATGCACGAGAACAATGGCGAACAAGGCCAGGTATTCGTACACCGCCCAGATCGGCGCCTGGTAACGATGCGCCATTTCGGTGACGAAGTAGGCTGCCACCAAAAACCAGGTGAAATGCAGATAGACTGTCACGCCAGCGAAGCGAAACAGGCGAATGGCTCCGCTCACAAATGCGCTTCGCTCGCGGGGGTCTGCGGCGAGATGAGCAACCGCATCGGCAACATGTGAGACTCAAAGAAGCCATGCCGTCGGAAAAAATTCTGTGAGCGGATTTCCGGCCGGTCGGTGAGCAGCGTGATGCGCAGGAAGTTTTTCTGGCGGGCAAAATTGATCGCGTACTCCAGCAGCATCGATCCATAGCCCTCATCGCGGTAATCCTTATGAATGACCAAATCTTCCAGCAGGACGACGAAGCCGCCTTCCGCCGTGCTGATGGTAAAGAGCAGATTGATCATCCCGACGATGACGCGATCGCGCCGCAGAACGAAGACACGACCGCGGTTCGGTTGCTCGAAAATGAGGCGGAGACCACGCAGCTGTTTTGCCTTGTCGGGACGGAAATCACTCTCCTGCGAGAAAAGTTCCCCGAGAAGAGTCGAGAGATCGTCCAAATCCTCGGAAGTTGCCGGCTCGATCACCACATCGCTCATCGCTTAAGCGTTATCCCACAGCCGGGCGGCGGTAGCAAATTGGAATGCAGGCCGGCGCATTGACAAAAAGGAGCGCTGCCCTAGCTTAGCCGCTCTTCGCCGCCTGCGGGCGGCCACTTTCTCTCATGAAACGCACTTATCAGCCTTCTAAGCGCACGCGCAAACGCCAGCACGGATTTCGCGCCCGCATGAAGACAAAAGCCGGCCGCGCGACGTTGGCCCGCCGCCGTCAACGTGGGCGCAAACGTCTCCTGCCCAAGGGCGTGGAAATTCATTACGCCCGCCACACGCAGGCCTGAGCGAATTTGGACCTCAGCTCGGCGAGGCGCCGGCCGACCCCGGAACGGCCCCGCTCGCTGCCGGAGCCGGAGCCGGTTTCTTTTTCGCCGCAGCCTCGGCAAGCTTCGCGTCCACCTCAGCGGCTTCCGTCGGATGAATGCGATGATAATATTCGTTCGACTTCGATAAATCATCTCTGTCGAACAACAGGGCATCGAACCGCTCACGCCGGCTCAGTTCGAACACCTGGTCCATCTTGATGGCTTCGAAGGGGCAAACCTCGACACAAATCTGGCAGCTCATGCAGACCGAAATGTCGATATCGAAAGTCGCCGGATAAAACTGCGGCTTCCCCACATAATCCGGTTTCTTCTCCTTGCTCTTGACGATGTAAATGCATTGCGGGGGGCATTCCTTCTCGCAAATCTGGCACGCTACGCAGCGCAGCCCGGTATGAGAGTCGTCGCCATCGTAGACGAGAAAGGGAAAGTTGCGGTAGTTTTCCGACAGCGGGATGCGCTCCTCCGGATATTGCACGGTCGTGAGGCGATCCTTCTCGAAATAACTTCCGACGAAGTTCCGCAAGGTTACGGCCATGCCTTTGACGACGCCTGCTCCAATCATCGATCGACCTCCCCCAGCACGATATCGACACTCCCCAGAATTACCATCACATCAGCCACTGTGTGCCCAAGGCACATGTCTTCGAGAATGGTGAGATTGATGAAACTGGGCGGACGCACCCGGTAACGATATGGATTTGGCCCGCCATCGCTGATCAAATAAAAACCCAGTTCCCCTTTCGGGGCCTCGATGCGGCCGTAGGCTTCACCGACCGGCGGTTTGAAGGCGCGAATCTTCACCTTCGGGTTCACGATTGGCCCGGGTGAAATTTGCTCGAAGGCCTGATTCAGAATCCCGATGCTCTCCCGCATTTCAAGGGCCCGCATCATGAGTCGATCGTAAACGTCGCCATGTTCGCCCAGCGGAACACGGAATTTGAAGCGCGGATAAAATCCGTACCCATCCACTTTCCGAATATCGTAATTCACGCCCGAGGCGCGCAACATCGGCCCGGTAATCCCGGCGCTGACGGCCAGATCAGCCGAAAGTTTCCCAACTTCCTGCGTCCGCGCGATGACGATTTCGTTGGAGAGAATCAACTCTTCGAATTCATCGAGAAATCTCGGGAAGGCGGCTACGATCTTTTTCGCTCTGCCTAACCACTCATCGCTCGCATCCACCCGGCAGCCGCCAAAACGCATGAAGTCGCACATCATGCGCGAGCCCGAGAGCGATTCGAAGAGATCGAGAATCTTCTCGCGTTCGCGGAAGGCGTACATGAGCGGCGTGCCCCATGCCCCCATGTCGCTGAGGAGAAAACCGAGGAGCGAGGCGTGGTTTTGCAGCCGCGTCAGCTCTGCCAGGATGATCCGCAAATATTCCGCACGCTCCGGCACTTCGATGCCGGCCAGCTTCTCCACGCTCTGCGCGTAGGCCCAGTTGTTCGTCATCGAACAAAAGTAATCGAGCCGGTCTGTGTACGGCATCGAGCCAAGGTAGGTTGTGTTCTCGCCAATCTTTTCGTGATTACGATGGAGATAACCGAAGACCGGTTTCAGTTTGCGCACGATCTCGCCGTCGAGCGCCACGTTCATGCGAAAAACACCATGGGTGGAGGGATGCTGCGGGCCCATCGAAACTTCGAGCAATTCGCCCTCCAGCCGCGAGCTCATGCGCGAGGGCGCCTCTTGAAGTTCCTGGAAACCGGTGATGCTCATTGCCTAACGAGTTGTATCTGTGGTCAATTTCTCCGCCCCATCCAGTTCCGGCCTGGCCGGATGGTGCTGCTTCGCCTTTTCCAGCACTTTGTCATGCGCGGTCGGCTCGTACTCGTAGTCGTCCGCTTCGACGTAATCCTTCCGCATGGGATGATCCTCGAATTCATCCCACATCAGGATGCGCCGCAGATCGGGATGGCCTTCGAACCGAATACCGTAGAGATCGTAAATCTCGCGTTCCTGAAATTCGGCGCTGCGCCAGACCGGCGTCAGCGAAGGCAACGCGGCGCCGTTAGCTCGATCGTTCGTTCGGAGCCGGACGACAATCGGCCCGTGCTTTCGCGCGATGGAAAAGAGATGATAGACCGCTTCGAGATAGCCCGGGAAAAAGTCTTCCCGCGTTTCCTCGACTTCCTTCTCCTCTCCCTCAATGACTCTTTTGACCTTGATCTTTGTCTTCACCGTTCGGTCGAGCCAATCGACGCCCGTCACGTTGGAACAGAAATCGAAGCGCAGCACCGGATCGTCGCGTAGAAAACGTGCGACCGCGGTCGCATGCTCGTGATCAAGCAAGAGCGACGGTTGATGGGCCGGGCCGGGGTTGGCGACAATCTCGATCTTTGCGCCGGGCACGGCAGATTCGATGCGTGCCTTTATTTGCTCCAGAGCTTCCATTCGTTAGGCAAACAGGTGGTAGATCGGCCTCTCCGAGGACGATCTGACAACTGAATGCGGCTTGGACACAACGAATACCGAACTCGGAAAGCTTGATCCACCTCGCGCAGTCATCGTTCGACCTCCGGCGGTTGAAACAGCGCCGCATTAGCCGGCGGCTCCAAATCGTGCGCCCCAAATTTGGGCACTGGAAATTCGCTCGGCTGATCAGCCTTGAGAAAGTTTGCCTTGTCGCGACCGCTCAATTTTTGCTCGTCGATTTTGCGCTGCAGTTCCATGAAGGCGTGGAGCAATGCCTCCGGCCGTGGCGGACAGCCCGGAATATAAACGTCCACCGGGATGTAGCGATCAATGCCCTTGAGCACGTTGTAACCCTGCTTGAAGGGTCCGCCGGAAATGGCGCACGCGCCCATTGAAATCACGTACTTCGGATCCGGCATCTGGTTGTAGAGCCGCACGATTTGCGGCGCCATTTTTTTGGTCACGGTGCCGGCCACGATCATCAGATCCGCCTGTCGTGGCGAAGGACGAAAGACCTCGCCGCCGAAGCGTGCGATGTCGTATCGGGAAGCTGCCGTCGCGATCATCTCGATCGCGCAACAGGCCAGGCCGAATTGCAGGGGCCAGATCGAATTCTTGCGTCCCCAGTTGTAGAGCTCCTGCATAGAGGTCACCCAAATCCCCTGTCGTTGCAGCTCGCCGCGCAATCCTTCGTCCACCTGACTCATTGGGCCCAATTTAAGCAGCCCCTCCCCCAGGCCCAGACAAGACCTTCGATGAGAAGCAGAAGGAAAATGAGAACGGCCACGAACGCACCGACCGGCAATCCAGTGAAGGCGACCGCAAACGGCACCAGGAAAATCGCTTCCACGTCGAAGATCAGGAAAATAATCGCATACAAATAATACTGCGATCGGAACTGAATCTGCGCTTCACCGAGCGACTCGACGCCGCACTCGTAGGTGGCATTTTTTTGCGCACCCGGCTTGGGCGGCTGAAAAAATCGTCGCCACGTCCAGGCCAGGGCCAGCGGCATAAGAGGAAAGAGAAGGGCCACCGTACCGAAGATGATGATGAAGAAATAGGGATCCGGTGTCATCTGCTTAAGACAATAACAAATCAAACAAGGCCGACATACGCGAATAAAATACCACGATTTCCGGCAAAAACTCTGCCGCCGACTGAATTCTGGCTGATGATCTGCCTTGATTAAAGAATCCGAGCCCGCTTTTCTTCAACAAGCGTGAGTGAATCTGCCGACCAAGTCTTCATCCACATCAAGCAATGGCTGCTCTCGTTCCTGGCCGGCGCGCCGGATTGGGTGCTGCAGCTCGTCTCGTCCCTCATCAATATCGCGCTTCTTCTCGGTTTCTTCCTCACACTCTTCGCCGCCATGTCGGTCTTCGAGCGAAAAATTCTCGGCCGCATGCAAAATCGCTACGGGCCAAACCGGGTGGGCCCGTTCGGCCTTTTCCAACCGGTGGCCGACGGAATCAAGATGTTGATCAAGGAAGACATCGTGCCGGCGCGAGCGGACAAGGTGGTGCATTTCCTCGCCCCCATTTTGATCGCCGCGACGGCCATACTCGCCCTTGGCATTATTCCCTACGGACGGAACATGACGCCATTTGCGATCGACGGCGGCATTCTCTTTTTCTTCGCCGTCGGCTCGACCACCGAGCTGGCCGTCTTCATGGCCGGCTGGGGCAGCAATAATAAATTTTCGATGCTCGGGGCCATGCGAGCCATTGCCCAGATGGTGAGCTACGAACTGCCGTTAATCATTACCACCCTCCCGGTCGTGATGGTTGTTGGCTCGCTCTCGCCCGACGCCATCGTTCACGCACAGGGCGGCTATGCCCTGGGCTTTGCTCCGCGCTGGTTCGCCTTCACACCGTGGGGCGCTGCCGCCTTCATTTTGTTTTTTGTATCAGGTCTGGTGGAATCAAACCGCACCCCCTTCGACGTTCCGGAAGGAGAATCAGAAATCGTTGCCGGCCACATGACGGAATACTCCGGCTTCAAATACGCCACATTTTTTCTGGCCGAATATCTGGGCATGTTCGCGGTAAGCGGACTGGCCGTGACTCTTTTTCTCGGCGGCTGGCATGCGCCGCTCAAAGTGCTCGAGATCATTCCCTCCTACCTTTGGTTTTTCGCCAAACTCGCCCTGCTGCTCTTCGTCTTCATTTGGTCTCGCGGAACTCTGCCGCGCATTCGCGTCGATCAGGTCATGAACTTGGCGTGGAAATTCATGCTGCCGATGGCCTTCACCTGCATCATCGCGGCCGCCGTCTGGCATTACGAAGGACGAAGACTGACCGGTTGGCTCTGGTCGCTCGCCGTGGTCGGCGTGGTCTATCTCACCTTGTCGCGCCTGCTCGATACGCGCAGGAAATTCGCGCCGCGCATCTATCGTTTCGCTGAATGAACAACGCCATCTTCATTACGCTCGCCGTACTCACTCTGACCGCCGCGCTGGCCGCGGCCACGGAACCAAAACTGATCCATGCCGCCCTCAGTTTTGCAGCCGCTTTCGTCGGGGTCGCGGCCTTTTATTTTTTGTTAGGGGCAGAATTCGTAGGTTTGGTTCAGGTCTTTGTTTACATTGGAGCGGTTGCCGTTCTGATCGTCTTTACAATTTTGCTCACGCGCCGCGGGGCGGATAAGATTCACGCCTTCCACTGGAACGGTGTGCTCGTGGCGCTCGCCGTCCTGGGCGGATTGCTCTGGGCTATTTTCAAAACACCCGGCCTGGCAATCGTCGCGCCGAAGATCGGAGCGCTCACCGTCAAGCGGATCGGCGAAACGCTGATGACCGATTACGTCTGGCCGCTGCAATGCGTTGGATTGGTCCTGACGGCGGCATTGATCGGAGCCCTCGTCCTCGTGATGGAGGAGCCGGACAATGTTAAGAAAATCAAATGAATTCCAAGTTAGAGGTAACTGGTCAGCCATGATTCCGACGCTCCAACTTTTCCTCATCATTTCGGCCGCGCTTTTCGCAATCGGCTTGCTCGCCGCGCTCAGCCGGCGTCACGCCATTTTCATTCTCATCGGCATCGAGATCATGCTCGCCGCGGCCGGACTCAACTTCATTGCCTTCTGGCGCTTCGCTCCATCGCCGCAGCAACCGACCGGCGTCATGGTGGCAATTTTCGCCATTGCCATTGCCGCGGCCGAAGCCGCGGTCGGCCTCGCCCTCGTCATCGCGGTCTACCGAAGCTATCGCACCACCAACGTCGACGAACTCGACCAGCTCAAAGGATGACTTCCTGGATCGTCGGCAATATTTGGCTGATTCCGGCCGTGCCACTGGCGGCATCGTTACTGATCCTGTTTGCCACGGGCACGAACCGCAAGGCGGCCGCTTCACTCGCGATTATTGGACAAATCGTCGCCTTGGCGCTTTCGATTACGGCATTCCTTCAGACGCTGCAAACACCGGGCTTTCGCGCGTTGCACAATTTCACCTGGTTCACCTTCGGTGACCAAAGTCTGCGTCTCGGTTTCGTTCTCGATCCGCTCGCCGCCGCCATGCTGGTCATGATCACGCTGGTCAGCCTTTGCATTTTTGTTTTCAGCGTGGGCTACATGCACGGCGACAGGAATTTCATCCGCTTCTTCGCCTATCTCTCGTTCTTCAGCGCGGCCATGCTCGGGGTCGTTCTGGCCAACAGTTTGCTTCTTCTTTTCATTTGCTGGGAATTGGTCGGACTCGCTTCGTATCTTCTCATCGGATTCTGGATCGAACGCCCGAGCGCGGCGGCGGCGGCAAAAAAAGCGTTTATCACCACGCGCATCGGCGATCTCGGGTTCTTTCTGGGCATGCTCTGGCTCTATGAGAAAAGCGGCACGCTGCTCTTTTATGACGGTGGCCAGGGCTGTCTCGAAAACGCCGCTCTTTTTTCGTTAGGCGCGAGCGCCACTTTCATCGCCTTGCTCATTTTTAGCGGAGCAGTCGGCAAGTCCGGTCAATTCCCGCTGCACGTCTGGTTGCCGGACGCGATGGAAGGTCCGACACCGGTCAGCGCCCTGATCCACGCCGCCACCATGGTGGCGGCCGGCGTTTTTCTGATCGCGCGTGTTTACCCGCTCTTTTCCTCAGGCGCAGTGAACGGCATCACCCCTTCGCTCACCGTGGTTGTTTCAATCGGCGTCATCACGGCAACAATCGCTTCGCTCATCGCCCTGGCCCAGTTCGACATCAAACGCATCCTGGCTTACTCGACCGTCTCACAACTCGGTCTCATGATGGTCTCGTTAGGCGTGGGCGGTGTCGCCGCCGGTATCATGCACCTGATCGCGCATGGTTTTTTTAAGGCGCTGCTCTTTCTCGGCGCCGGCTCCGTCATTCATGGTCTTCATCACGAACAGGACATTCGCAAAATGGGCGGCCTGCGTTTTGTAATGCCCATCACCTTTCTCACCTATGCGGTCGGTCTGCTCAATCTCAGTGGCGTGCCCTTTTTCTTTTCCGGCGGATGGACGAAAGAGGAAATTCTGCACCACACGGCACACTGGCACGCCTCTCAGATTCCGCATTATCTGATGCTCGCCGGCGTCGTCCTCACCGCGCTCTACATGACGCGGCAGTTCATCTACGTTTTTCTCGGCACCAGCCATCGCGCCTCCGTCCGGGCGCACGAAAGCCCCAGAGTTATGACACGGCCGCTCATTGTGCTGGCGGCCTGTTCGGTTCTTCTTCTCCTCGTGCTCACTCCGGCGTGGCCGTGGTTCCGCAGCTATCTCGAGGGCGAGCCTGCTCATTTCGACATCGCGCTTCTCATCCAGCCGATCATTTTTACTTCGCTCGCCCTCGTCGGCGCGGGTCTCGTGCTGGGCTGGTTTGTCTACCGCCGGGCGGACGAGACCGATCCCCTGGCCCGTGCGCAGCCGGCCCTGTTTCGATTCCTCGAAAACCGGCTCTGGCTGGATGAGCTTTACGATCACACGATCCTTGCTCTCGCCAGAGGAGCTGCCCGTCTGGCCGACTGGATGGACCGACACATCTGGGATGGATTCGCCCGGCTCGGCGGCAGCGTGGGTCAACTTCTCGGCATCTGCACGAAAGGCCTCGATGAAAACGCCATCAACGCCGGGGCCGATCGCCTGACGAGGAGCGCACGTGGCTTTGGACGCATGATGTCCGCGCGGCATTCCGGCCAAATCCAGACTTATCTCGGCGTCCTCGCCATTGGCATGCTCGCCTTGTTGCTCATCTACGCATGGCTCACCTGATTACACTGCTCATCATCGTGCCGTTACTCGGTGCGCTTTTTGTCGGATCGGCCCGGGCGAACGCAGCCCGCGGCATCGCACTTTTCTTCAACCTCCTCACTGCCACGATCGCGCTGGTCCTGTGGCGAAACTTCGATGGGGCCGCCACCGGAATGCAATTCGTCGAACGTCACGTTTGGATTCCATCGATCGGCGTCGACTATCTCGTCGGCATCGACGGCCTCAGTCTGCTGCTCATTCTGCTGACTTCGATCATTTTCCCGTTCGCTCTGCTCGCGCAGCGCCTGGATCGCACGTTCTGCGCGGTCATGCTCGTCATGCAGGCGGCGCTCTACGGGACCTTCACGGCGCAAAATTTTATTCTCTGGTTTCTCTTTTACGAAATGAGCCTGATCCCCGGATTCTTGCTCATCAAAATCTGGGGCGGCGCAGACCGTGATCGCGCCGCCACCAAATTTTTTCTCTACACTTTCCTCGGCAGCGTCGCCATGCTCCTCTCCTTCCTTGGAATTTACTTCGTTAGGGGGACATTCGATTTCGCCCAGCTGACCGGCCTGGCCAAATCGGGATTGTTGCACGGCCCGGTCGCCTGGTTCGCTTTTGCCGGAATTTTTCTCGGGCTCGCCGTAAAGGTGCCATTGTTTCCATTTCACACCTGGCTCCCCGACGCGTATGAAAACGCGCCCACCGGCGCCGCCATGGTTCTGACCGGCGTGCTCTCGAAAATGGGTGTCTATGGATTCATCAGGCTTCTGCTTCCGCTCTTCCCCGGCGAAATTCGAATCATCGGTCCGTGGCTCCTTGCTCTCGCCGTCGCTTCGATCGTTTTCGCTTCGCTCGCCGCCTGGGCCCAGCGCGACCTGAAACGCATGGTCGCCTACCTTTCCATCAACCACCTGGGCTATTGCATGCTGGGCCTCTTTGCCGTCACCTCCAACTCGGCCGCTTCCGCAGTCGATCGTCATGCCGCCTTCAGCGGCGTCTTCATGCAGATCTTCAATCATGGCGTGACCGCCGCCGCGCTCTTCTACTTCGTCGGCCTGCTTGAGGAACGGCGCGGGCTGCGCGGAATCGATAATTTCGGCGGACTAATGCAGCGCGCCCCCCTGCTTTGCGGCTGGATGAGCGTCGCCATGTTCTCTTCGTTGGGTCTGCCCGGCCTGAACGGATTCATCGGAGAATTTCTCATCTTCAAAGGTTCCTTCGCTACCGCCGCCATCTTCACAGCGGTGGCTCTTCTCGGACTTCTTTTCACCGCCGTCGTCTTTATGCGAATGATGCAGGCGCTCTTCAGCGGACCGTTATCGGGAAGTTGCACCGATTTTCCGGACCTTTTACAACGCGAGCAAGTCGTCGTCCTGCCGGTCGTGCTGCTCATGTTCGCCATCGGCATTGTCCCGCAATTCGTCTTCAACATTTTCAACCACACCGTCGCGCAAATGGCGCGCCTCTTTGCCTGACCTGGGTGAACCGCGATGATCGCCTGGACCATTTACATCACATTCGCGGGCGCGGTTCTGCTGCTTTTTTTGCCGCGCGTTTGCGCACGCTGGATCGCGCTCGCCACGACGCTCGCCGGCTTCGCCACCGGCTTGATCGAGCTGTGGCAGACGCCTGTCACGGCCCTCGCAAAGTTCACGACGATCGTTCGTCTTCCGTGGATTCCAGCGCTCGAGACGAACTACCATCTCGCCGTCGATGGCGTCAGCCTTACCCTGATTCTCGTCACCGGCATAACAGCCGTCAGCGCCGTTCTCTTTTCCTGGGACGTCGAGCGCCGGCCTAACGAATTTTTCTTCTGGCTGCTCCTCGTCGTGGGCGGTTCCTACGGCGTTTTCCTGAGCGCCGATCTTTTCCTGCTCTTCGTTTTCTACGAGCTCGTCATCGTGCCGAAATATTTCCTGATCGCGATCTGGGGATCGACGAACAAGGAATACGGCGCCATGAAGCTGACCCTTTATTCCTTCTTCGGCGGCGCGCTCGTCTTCATTGGAATCCTCGTGATCTATGCCACGGCCGGTTCCTTCAATTTGCAGCAGCTCGCGCAATTCCCGTTTTCGTCGCAACTCCAGTCGTGGCTCTTCCCCTTGTTGTTCCTCGGTTTTGCCGTTCTCGCCGGCATCTGGCCGTTGCATACGTGGGCCCCCACCGGCCACGTCGCCGCGCCCACCGCCGGTTCGATGCTGCTCGCCGGCATCGTCATGAAACTCGGCGCCTACGCTGGATTGCGCGTCGCTCTGAATCTCTGCCCGCAGGGTTTCCACATGTGGAGCAAATGGATCGCCATCCTGGCAGTCATCGGCATCGTCTACGCCGCGGCGGTCGCACTGCGCCAGAGCGATCTGAAATTCGTCATCGGTTATTCAAGTGTCAGCCACATGGGTTTCGTTCTGCTCGGCCTGGCCACCGCCAACCTCCTCGGCGTATCGGGTGCCGTTCTGCAGATGTTCTCACACGGCGTCATCGGCGCCCTGCTCTTCGCCATTGCCGGTCGCATGATTTATCCGCGCACACATACGCGCGACCTTGATCAGTTGTCGCGCATGCACCTGGGCCGGACGCTGCCTTTTGCGGCCTTCGCTTTCGTCATCGCCTCGGCCGCCTCCATGGGAATCCCCGGCTTCAGTGGATTTGCCGCCGAAATCACAATTCTCATCGGAACATGGAGAACCTTTCCGGTTGCCGTTTGGATAACGGGCGTTGGGATGGTGCTGGTGGCGGCGTTTACGCTGCGGGCCTTGCAAAAAAGCTTCTTCAGCGAGAAATATCGCGCCGTTCACTCGCAGCAGGGGCGGGTGCCGCTTGATGCCGATTGGAACGAGCAAGCGGCCATCGGGGATCCAATTACGTTCGCCGAAAAACTCGGCGCCACCCTGCTCATGTGTGCCACGCTCGCCGTCGGACTTTACCCGCGGATCCTGCTCGATCGCATCATGCCCGCCGTGGAAGCAATGCGCTTTCTCAGACCATGAGTTACCTCGAACTTCTCAAGCTCGCCGCGCCCGAAGCGATCATTGTCGTGACGGCACTCGTCGTTCTGGCCATCGGTCTGGTGAGCAAGCGCGGCGCGGGGCTTTGTTCGGGAATCGCCGGAGCAGGCATCCTCTTCGCCATCGCCGCGCTTGGCACGCTCCCACAGGATGCAAATCTCTTTCATGGAATGCTGGTCAGCACGCCCCTTACGGTGCTCTTCAAAGTCATCTGCCTTGTCCTCGCCCTCTTCACGGTGATTCTCGCGCACGACGACCGCTCGCTCCAAAACCGGGGCGAATATCTGGCTCTCCTGCTCCTCGCCACAATCGGCATGATGTTGCTCGTCGGCAGTGAAGAATTGCTCATGATCTTCATCGGTCTCGAGCTACTCGGACTTTCCCTTTACGTCATGACTGCGTTCGACCGCCGGGAGGTCTACGCCGCCGAGGCCGCGATGAAATACTTTTTGTTCGGCAGCACGGCGAGCGCGTTTACTCTCTTCGGAATCAGCCTCGTTTATGGCATGACAGGCGCTACCGGCCTCGCCGCCATTGCACAGAGACTCGGTTCGCAACCCGCCTCGCCATTGCTCTTCGCCGGGCTTGTCATGACACTGGTCGGTTTCGCCTTCAAGGTCGCCGCCGCACCCTTTCATCTCTGGGCACCAGACGCCTACCAGGGCGCTCCGGTGCCCACCGCCGCATTCATCGCTTCCGGCTCGAAAGTCGCTTCGTTTGTCGTGCTCGGTAAAATCCTGCTCGGCGGTTTTGCCGCCGTTTCCGGCAGCGCCGCCTGGCATGACATGATTGCCGGCTGGGCACCGATCATCGCGATGCTCGCAGCGCTTTCGATCCTGTTGGGCAATCTGATCGCCCTCGTGCAAAAAAACGTGCGCCGCCTGCTCGCCTACTCCGCGGTGGCGCACGGCGGCTACACATTGCTCGGTTTGATCGTCGCTGACCGCGAGGGCTTTTCCGCAACGTTGTTTTACACCACCATCTACGCCTTCACCCTCGTCGGCGCATTCGGAGTCGTGGGCGCGGTCCGCCGCGAAACTGGCAGTGACGATCTGCAAAACTTCGCCGGGCTCCGCACGCGCTCGCCGCTGCTGGCGGGTTGCATGACTATCTTCCTGCTGTCGCTCGCCGGCCTTCCGCCCTTGGCCGGATTTTTCGGGAAATTCTATCTATTCAGTGCCACGCTGCGCGGCGGTGATCATCGCGAGCTCCTCTGGCTTGTCGTAATCGCACTCTTCGGCAGCCTCATCTCGCTCTATTACTATCTGGTTGTTCTTAAAACGATCTTTGCCGAGCCAGTCGAGATTCATCCCCGGAAGGATTTCACAATGGGACGAATGGCGCACGGCGCTTTTTTGCAACGAATCTCCCTTGTCCTGCTCGCTCTCCTGATCCTGTTTCTCGGCGTCGCGCCGTCGTTCCTCGTCGGCCGTATTTTGGCCGCCCTCCAATAGATGAATTCCACGCCAGGCGCGCCGGTGATACATTGCGATTATTCCGGCGTCTTGGAAGATGGCTCGCGGAAAGCAGGCCGCCTAAAAATCCGGTTCCCGAAAACGGAATTGGCAAGCCTGCATCACTCGTTCAGTTTCCTGTTTGTAAACCCGATGAATTTGCCACAAGAATGATTTATGCCGCATGTCGTAACCAATAAATGTGTGGGGTGCAAATTCACCGACTGCGTGTTGGTGTGCCCCGTAGCCTGCTTTTATGAATTGGAGAAGCAACTGGTGATTCACCCGGAGGAATGCATCGATTGCATGGCTTGCGTGGATGAATGTCCGGTGCACGCCATTTATGCCGAGGGAGACCTTCCGCCAGAGTTTCAAGCGGACACCGAATTCAACGCGACGGAGGCCAGACGGATCCAGGAGTCCGGCCAGGGCGCGATCGAGACGAAAAAGGAACCGTTGCCGACCGCTGCGCAAAGAAAAGCCGAACTGGGTTACTGAACTCGCCCGCATCCGCAAACAGAGTCGCGAGCGAGCCGGCACCTGATAGCCGCGACTCACGCTCAATCAAAATAAGTATCCTCGTCCGAATATGGCGGCGCGCAGGAGCAGAGGAACCGCAGCGGTGTCTGCGCCCGAATAACGTGCCGTGCGCCCGGCGGCAAGAGAATCGCGTCGCCCGGCCCGACGTCCCGCATCTCGCCATCGACCTCCATTTCCGCTTCCCCTTGCAGGATGAAATAAATTTCCTCCGCCCGTTTGTGATAATGCCGTTGTGTCGCCTGACCCGCCGGCAGGCTGGCTTCGGCGAGACTCTGGTTTTGGACCGGCGCGTTGGACCGATCGAGGATACTGCGAATGGTCGAGCCGTCCGCCGTCGTAAAGGGGGCCTGATTTTCGAGATTGCGAACTTCCATTCGAGAGCCTCCAAAAGTCAATCGTTGCGATGACGCGGCGATGGGCGGAGATAGAACTTCCGCGTTGTGCAACGAACGGGGATGAGTAATTTCCGGTCTTTCATCGGGAAAATGCTAACCGAACGAAGCACGAAATAACACGCTTCAACAGCATTTACCTGGGAAACAGGCAGTTGCACCGTTAGCTCAATTGGCAGAGCAAGTGACTCTTAATCACTGGGTTGTAGGTTCGATTCCTACACGGTGCACTTGATTCTCAGGATTGAGTGGCGCGATGGCAAAAAAATCGCACACCGGATCGCTCGTTAGGGAATGATCATATCTAATCCAGATACTTCTGGGCAATGGGCATGCGGCGGCCGAGACCAAAAGCGCGGCTGGTCACCTTCAAGCCAGGCGCGGCCTGGGCCCGTTTGTATTCATTGAAGTCAACCCGCCGCTGCACCCAGCGCACCGTTTTTTCCTCGAACCCGTGCGCAACAATGTCGCGCGCGCTGAGATTCTCCTCGATGTAGAGGCGCAAAATTTCATCGAGCACTTCATAGGGCGGAAGCGTGTCCTGATCGACCTGCCCCGGTTTCAGCTCGGCGCTCGGTGGTTTGGTGATGGTGTTATTGGGGATGATTTCGCGTTTTCGATTGATCCAGCGGGCCAGGTCGTAGACGAGCGTCTTGGGCACGTCGCTGATCACGGCCAAACCTCCCGCCATGTCGCCATAAATCGTACAATAACCGACAGCCAGTTCGCTCTTGTTTCCGGTCGTGAGCAGGAGATGACCAAACTTATTGGAAAGCGACATCAGAGTCATGCCGCGCAGACGCGACTGCATGTTTTCCTCGGTAGTGTCTTCGGATAGGCCGGCGAAGAGTTTTTCGAATTGCGCCTTGAAGGCGGCGAAGGCTTGGCCGATTGGAATTTCAAGGCATTTGATCCCAAGATTGCAGGCAAGAGCGAGGGCATCGCCGACACTGCCGGGTGAGGAAAACGGGCTGGGCATGGAAACGCCTACGACATTCTCCGGGCCCAACGCATCGACGGCAATCGCGGCCACGACCGCGGAATCGATTCCACCGCTGAGGCCGAGCACGGCGGATTTGAAATTGCATTTCCCGAGATAATCGCGCACGCCTAACGAAAGCGCATTGAATAATTCTTCGCATCCCTCCGCTGCGGCCAGTTCACCCACACCCGTTTCGCTGCTCTCCACGATGACCTCGGCTTCCCGAAAACCGGGCAACTGCGTAATGACCCGCCCGTTGGCGCCCACAGCGATGGAATGCCCGTCGAAGATAAGCTGATCGTTCCCGCCGACCATGTTGCAGTAGAAAATGGCCCGGCCATAGGTGCGGGCCAGCGCTGCGACCATTTCGTATCGAATCGCCTGCTTATGCATGGTGAACGGCGAGGAACTCAGGTTCACAATCAGCTCGGCGCCCTGATCGACCAGACTGCGGACCGGTTCGACATCGTAAAGCGGCCGCGGCAGATAATGTTCCGTCCAGATGTCTTCGCAGATGGTGACGCCCAGGCAACAACCCCGGAAAGCGAGCGGTTGCACCGAACGCGCGGGTTCGAAATATCGGTCTTCGTCAAAGACATCGTAGGTGGGGAGCAGCGACTTGTGCGTTTTGCGCAGGGGCTGGCCGGATTCCAGCAAGGCGGCCGCGTTGTGAAATGGCTTGCCGCGATGTTCGTTGTGATCAACGAAGCCAACCAGCAATCCGGCCCGGTCGGCCGCCGCGTGGAGCCGGTTCAAAGCCTCCAGATTCTGCGGAACGAAGCGCGATTTGTAGACCAGATCCTGGGGCGGATAACCGGTAATGGAAAGTTCGGGAGTCAGGACCAACTCGGCCCCCGCGTCACACAGCCGCCCATAGGCGCGCAGAATCTTTTCACAATTCCCGGAGAGATCGCCCACAGTCGAATTGATCTGGGCGAAGCCGATGCGCATGCATCATCCTCGACTGGCCGCCCTTGCCGGGCAAAGTCTTTCCCGCGGGTCAGGGGTGGGAGAAAGAGATGTCCGTCTTGCGGTAGTCGCCGTTGAGGGCGTCGTCGGCACCGGTCACGAAAACCTTGCCCCACTCGATCAAGCCCGCCGCGCAAAGGGCGGCGAAGGCGCAAATCAGGACCTTTTGGATAAAAGTGGCGTGCATGGGTGCTTTTGGGAGCACGCCGGGTGCCAGCGCAGAAGGGACGTCAATCGAGATTCGTGAAAGGGCAAAACTTTCACCAAAAGCCCCATTGCCCCGTGCGCATGATCCAGAGCCCAAGCAGCAGATTGGTCACGGCGTGGACGACTACGCAGGAGGTGAGGCTCTTCGTGCGGTAAGCCACGGCGTTGTAGATCATACCGGTCAGAATCGCCGCGGCCCAGTCGGGCATCGAATGCGAGAGGCCGAAGGCGAGGCTGACAACCAGAAACGAGGCCCAGGAGAAAGCGCCGAACGGCACATCGGTGAAGCGTTCCTTGATCAGGTAACGCAGGAGAAAACCGCGCCAGAAAATCTCCTCGACCAGCGGCACGACTACAACAAGGCGGAGAAAACGAAGGACGACGGTAAGCTGATACAAGGCGGGCCGGTCGGCCAGGAGCGTTGGCGTGAAGCCGACGGTGCGCGGGGCAAACCCAAGGAATTGTTGCGGCGAAATCCAAAGGATGAAGACCAGCAGGCCGACGCCGATCGTGAAGAGCGGGTATCGAAATTTCCCGAATTGGTACTCGCGCCAAAACCACCAGAGCAGGCCCGCGCAGAGAATAGTCTGCGCCGGATAGATCCAAAACTCCGGTCGCGCGAGCCAAAAGCCGCCGCCGCCGATCTTTCGCAGCCCGCTGGCCAGAACCATCAGCCCGAGGAAAAGGGCCATGGGCGACACATAAGCGGCCAATTTGTGGTTTCCCGGCATGCGACTTGCAGACTTCATCGGTTGGTGAGCAAAAAAGAAGCCGAATTCTTTCCCACGAGTGCGGACGAGAGCAAGCTGGAAAGCGATCCGGAGAAGCTCTGCCAGTTGCTCGAGGCGAAGCTGAAAAACGAGCGTGCCGCCTGGGAGCGCGCCCGTGCCCAGCATCGGACGATCCGGGCGATCAGCTTCGCCGTTCTCTTTTTTATCATCATTGGGGCCATGGTCGCCTTCTTCATGATCACCTCACGGCTGGCCGAGCACCGTGCGGAGGCCGAGCCACAACATTCCTCTTCGACGAAGTGAGCCCTGCGCTTTTTGCCGGTTGCTCATTTTCCATTTCCGTGTCCCCTGTTTAGTCTGATCGACGACCGGGAAACATGGTGCCGCTTCAAATCGCATATCTTAACGCCTCGACCGCAGACGCGGAAGCGATGCGAGCCGAGCTGCGCAAGGGCGGAATCGACGCGGAGGTTCGGTCAGTCGATAATGTAGCGGAATTTTGCGGCGGTCCCGCGGACGCCAAACTCGATCTCTTCCTCGCTGCCCCTAACGGCTCTGATTCCGACATCCTGCAAGCTTGCCGACTCGTCCGGGAGAAGAGTGCGAGTACTCCGTTTATCTTCATCCTGCCCGAGCTCGATCCGGCCAAAATCAACGAATCCTTCAACGCCGGGGCCGACGAGGTGATCGGGCGCCAGCACTTGCCGCAGATCGTCCCGGCCGTGCGGCGGATTCTGCGCGGAGGCCGGAAATCAATCGATTCGCGTTTCGTGGCGGAGGACCTCACCGGCAATGCGCTTTTGAATCCGGAAGGCCGCATTCTCGCGTGCAACCCGCCTTTTGCTCGTTTTTTTGGCTTCGATTCCGTGGAGGAGGCGCAGGCGGGAAATTTCTTTTCCCTCCTTCGCAGCCGCAAGGAAGGAATGGAGCTATTCGAGCTGGTCCGGCGCGGCGAGTTGCTCGATACCCACGAGCTCGAAATGCGACAGCGCAACGGCGAACCGGTTTATGTAGTCGCTCGCTTTATCGGCAGCTTCGGCCCGAATGGCGAACTCCTCCGACTCCAGGCCTACCTTTTCAATGACACCAAGCGCAAACTGCTCGAGCAACAGCTGCTGCAGGGACACAAGATGGAAGGCCTTGGTACCCTGGCCGGCGGCATTGCGCACGATTTCAACAACATCCTTGCCATCATTCTCGGATATACGACGCGCCTGGAAAACTGGCGCACCGATCCCGAACAGGTGCCAAATTCGCTCCGGATCATTCGCGAAGCAGTCGAGCGGGGCGCGGCGCTCGTGCAACAATTGCTCATCTCGGCACGGCAAACCGAGGTGCATTTCTCCCTCGTCGATCTCAACGGCATGATCCGGGATTTGGAAAAGATGCTGCGCGCGACGTTTCCGAAAACGATCGCGTTCGATCTGCAGTTGGATCCGATGCTGCCGCCGATCGAAGCGGATCGCAGTCAGATTTACCAGGTGCTGCTGAATCTGTGCGTCAACGCTCGCGACGCCATGCCGAGCGGCGGACGGCTTACTCTGCAGACGCGCCTGACGACGGCCGAGGAGGTGCGCGAACATTTCACCGATGCGCGCGCCGAAAAATACCTTTGCCTCTGCATTAGCGACACCGGCCATGGCATGAGCCGTTCGGTGCGAACGCACATTTTCGAACCATTCTATACGACGAAGGAGCGTGCCAAGGGTACAGGGCTTGGGCTCTCCGTCGTCTACGGTGTCGTCAATGGTCATCGCGGCCTCGTGCGTGTCGACAGCGAACCGGGCAGCGGAACCACCTTCACCATCTATCTGCCGACGCAGACACGCACGGAAAGCGATGCCGATCGCAGCGTTCGAACTTCCGGATCGGTCATTCTCGTCCCGCAAACGATTTTGCTAGTCGAAGATGAAGAAATGCTGCGCGAACTCGCCGTCACCATTCTGGCCGGCGAAGGTTACCGTGTCCTCGCGGCCAAGGACGGCGTGGAGGCTGTCGAAATTTTCGAGGAGAACCGCAACGAAATCGGGCTCGTCATCTGCGACCTCGGTCTGCCGCGGCTGAGCGGACGGGACGCGTTCATGCGTATGAAGGAACAGAGACCAAATGTGCGTGCCATCGTCGCGAGCGGTTACCTCGAGCCCAACCTGCGTTCGGAGATCCTCAAGGCCGGCGTCATCGATACCATTCAAAAGCCGTACGATTTCCAGGAGATGTTGGAGAAGATTCGGTTGATTATCGGTCAGCCCGAGGACGATCCGCAGCAACAATTGCTGTAGGACCGAGCGGGCTGGCTCGTCGCGGCACGATCGGCGATTCGTCAGCCTTCAGTGCGAATGACAGGCGCACCCTTCGCCGCAGCTGCCACCATCGGCCACGACCACCTCCATTTCGATTTCCTGCAGGGCGAGCTGGTCGTGAATGGCCCCGAGCAAGGCAACCGCGCGGTCGTCCGGCATGGTGGCACAGCGCAGCTCGATGCGGGCCCGTTTCCCGGACAGTTCCGGGTGCGCTTCACTCATTTCCCCGTCGAGTAGAAACGAGACGTAAGCATTGAATTTCTCCTGCAGTTGATGGAGGCGAATATCAGAGGCATCCCACGGCCGTGGCTCGTTCATGACGAGCAGCACTTCATCCTTCTTCTGATCGAAACCAAACAGATCGATCACGTCGGTTCGTTCGACTCCGCTGTGGCGCGTTTCCTCGGGCATGTCAGGCAAATCCTAGCCGAGCCGGGTCATCTCTCATCTGAAAAAAGGGCCGCATCGGAAAATTATCGGCCCGCTTGAGCACCAGCGTGTATGATTCGGCCGCGATGAAAATTCTTTCCGCGCTCATTGTTTTGCTCGCGCTGGCGCGTAGCGCAGCCGCGCAGTTTTCTCCCGCCTTCATCCAGAACGGCAGTTACTGGAACGGCGGCAAAGCCGAGTTCGATATCTACGACGCGCAGATCATGCGTTACGGTCAACCCCGTCCCTGCGAGGTGTTGCACATTCTCGTGCGCGAACCATTCGATGCGCAGCAAATGGTCAAGCCTGACGACTGGCGCCGGCCGGGAATCATTCAGGTTCTCAAGCTGAACCAGATTCTGCATGTGCCGACTGGCATTTACGTTTACCAGCAGATGCATTCCAATTTCTGGCGGATCAGTGATGGAAAGCTGCTGAAATTTTCCCTGACCAGCAACGACAGTTGCGGGAACAGCTTCAAGGAAGGAAGACGCAACACCGAATTCTTCACTTATGTCTATCACACCTACTGGGACGGGATGGCCGATGGCAAAAGCGACGTCACGGTGCCGGCCAACGGTTATTTTTACGATGAATTGCCGCTGCTCGTGCGCACCATCGATTTCACCAGGCCGGCCGGGCAGTTCAAAATCCAGCTCGCTCCCACCATCATCAAATCGAAGAAGGACGATTTCGTCTTCAAACCGGCCACGGTGGAGTTCAGCGTCGGGGAAAAATTTACGACGGTTTCGGTGCAGCATGCCGGCGGGAAGGATCTGTTCACGCTCGATCGCGATTTTCCCTATCTCCTGCGCGACTGGGCCGCGGCGGACGGCAGCCATTTGAAATTGAAGCGCAGTCTGAAGATCGACTACTGGAATTATCACAACCTCGGCGACCGCGAACGCGCGCTGGCCGACCCGAAGTTGCAGCATCCTGACTAGAAGCCATCTCGTCAGGTGTAGCCACGGCGCTCTGTCGCCGTGTCTTATGGTGCCAGCGCCCCGACCGAGCGGGGCGGCTACAACGGTTTCCTCAAGGGTGGGCGTTTATGAGATCGGTTCGACAAACCGTCTCATGAAATCCCCGCGCACCTGTAGCCACGGCGCTCTGTCGCCGTGTCTTATGGTGCCAGCGCCCCGACCGAGCGGGGCGGCTACAACGTCTCCTCAGGGATGGGCATCTATAAGATGGCTTCGAGCCTCTTGCTTAGGCTCATGCTCTTTCGGCTGCGATTACGAGCATGAGCATCAATGATTGAAGAGCAGGCCCGCGCGGGTTACTTCCCCATTGTGCCAAAAGCAAAACGCTCAAAAGGACTCACCCTCCTCGGCCGTAGTGAGGCGCGCCTGCCCGCCTCTCCGGCCGAGGCACGCCTCGAGACTTTTCCCAATCCGGCGAAACGTCCGTATCGCGTCCGCTTTGAGACGGCCGATTTCACTTCGCTTTGTCCCGTCACGGGGCAGATCGATTTCGCCCAGATCACGATCGAATACGTGCCTGACAAGCGCTGCGTCGAGAGTAAATCGCTGAAGTTTTACCTCGCTTCCTTTCGCAACGAGCGAGCTTTCAATGAAGCAGTCACCAACCGTATTCTCGATGATCTCGTCGCGGCATGCGCTCCGCGCGAGGCGGTCGTGACCGCCGAATTTTCGGCGCGCGGCGGCATCGCGGTGACCGTGCGGGCTGCTTACCCTAACGAATGAAGCGGGCGGTCGTGCTCGTGAGCGGCGGACTGGACTCCGCCATTACGCTGGCCATGGCCCGGAGCGACGGCTTCGAATGCTACGCCCTCTCGTTCGACTACGGGCAGCGGCATGGCGCTGAAATCTCTGCTGCGCGAAAAGTGGCGCAGGCGCTCGGCGCGAAGGAGCATCGCATCGCGCAAATCGATCTGCGCGTCTTCGGCGGTTCGGCTCTTACTGATGAGATTCCCGTTCCGAAACAAGGGCCTGCCGAGGGGATTCCGGTTACCTACGTCCCCGCGCGCAACACCATTTTCCTCAGCTATGCGCTCGCGTGGGCGGAAGTGCTTGCGGCGCGCGATATTTTTATTGGCGTCAACGCCATCGATTACAGCGGTTATCCCGATTGCCGGCCGGAGTTCATCGATCAGTTCGAAAAACTCGCACACCTTGCCACCAGAGCGGGCGTGGAAGGTGCAAACTTCCATATTCGCACGCCTCTTATTTGCATGACGAAAGCCGAGATCATTCGCCAGGGCGTAACGCTCGGCGTGGATTACGCGCTGACCCACAGTTGCTACGATCCCACGCCGGAAGGTCTGGCCTGCGGCCAATGCGAATCGTGCCGCCTGCGCCGCAAAGGTTTTGCGGAGGCCGGCCTCGAAGATCCAATTCGTTATGCTTCATGAAGCGTTTGGCCCGCCTGCTGCGATTAATGCCTAACGAACAGCGCGTCGTCATCGCGATCATTCTGATCATCGTGGCCGTCGCCGCATATCTCCGGCACGAGCGAAAACTGGAAGAGCAGTTGCCGGCGCCGCCCTGGGAACAGATCTCACCATCGCCCTCCCCTGCGGGGTAGGCCGGCCTCCCCGAAATTATTCCTTCTCTAAAGCCGGAATGGAACCGTAGCCGACGAAGACCGGATTCAATTTCGCGTCGTCCTCCGGCGACGAAGGTCTCGGCAGTTTGAAATCGAAAACGCTCACCCCGTAGCGTTGCCTGCCGTGATAGGTGCGACCGTCGCTCGCACCGACCATGATCCGTTCGCCGGTTTTCTTCTCGCGGCCGAGATAAATCATCGTGTGGGTCACAGGCGGATCGCGCTCGATTTGATACGTACCGCTCCAGAAAAGCAGATCGCCGGGTTTGAGTGCATCGAGCTCAAAGCTGTCGGCGTGTCGGCTGAGCACAGCGCGAAAATTTCCGGCTTTTCGCACCCAGACATATTGCTCGCTCGAATCGCGCGGCACGTCTTTCACGCCGTTCTCGCTCAGGACATAATAGATGAAGCCCGAGCAATCCATGCCGCCATTGGCCGGATCGGCCGAACCGTAGGTATAGGCGAGGTCGCGCTTCGTCAGGTCCAGCGCGTCACCGATCAACTTTTGCACGGTCGCCGGATAATCGTCGAAACCTTTGAGTTCATCAGGCGAGATGGTGGCGTCGGGTGCGCCTTTGGCCGGAGTTGGTGATGGCGTGGGTGCGCGCGTTTCTTCGTCCGAAGCCGGTGTCGCGGTTGGTGTTGGCGAAGGTGTTTCCGTCGGGCTTGGCGTTGGCGTCGCCTTCTGTTTGCGTTTCTTCTTCGGCGAAGGAGTTGGAGTGCTTTTCCGTCCGCTGTGGCGCCGATGATGTTTCCTGGCCGGCGTCGGGCTCGGCGTCGACTCAAGAATTTTTTTGATCTTTTCGCCTAACGACTCGTCAGCGGCAGTGGCGTTTCGCAACGCCGCCGACAAAAGCAGCGCGCTCGACAGAACCAGAGAAAGAGCGGTCGCAAGCGGCGCACGCATCCCGCCGTCAGCCGGCCAGTTCCTGCAGAACGGCCTTGTTCATGCGAATGCCGCCCTCCAGGTTCTCGAGCGGGAAGTTCTCGTTAGGCGAATGGGCCCGGCAATCGGGCAGGGCCAGGCCGAGAAGCAGCGTCTCCACGCCCAGGATATCGCGGAATTGCGAGACGATCGGGATACTGCCTCCTTCGCGAATGAGGGCCACGTCGGCTTTGAACGCCTTTTTCAGGGCGCGCTGAGCCGCCTCGCCGAAAGAGGAATGCGGATCGGTCAGATACCACGGGCCGCTGTGCCCGTCGGTGATCTCGAGCGTGACGCCCTCCGGCAGATTTTTTTCCAGATGGGCGTGCGCCAGTTTCAAAATCTCGTCGCCCTGCTGGTCAGGCACGAGCCGGAAAGTGACCTTGGCCATGGCGTGACTCGCGATGACAGTCTTCGTCCCCTGCCCCTGATAACCGCCGCCGATCCCATTGATTTCTGCAGTCGGCCGGGCCCATAAACGCTCGAATGTGCTGTAGCCTTTTTCGCCGACCAGCCCCGGCGCGCCGGTCTCGGCCAAAATTGCCTTGTCGCCGTCGATCGGGAGCTTGCGCCAGGCTTGTCGTTCCCAATCTTCCAGCGGCTTGACCTTGTCGTAAAAGCCGGGAATCGCGACGCGATGATCGCTGTCATGCAGGGTGGCGAGCAACTGCGCCAGCGCCGTGATCGGATTCGCGACCGCCCCGCCGAAAACGCCCGAATGCAGATCCATTTGCGCGCCCGTCACCTTCATCTCCAGTGCCGTCACCCCGCGCAATCCGTAACTGAGCGTCGGCACGCCGCGTGCCACCATCCCAGTATCGGAGACGAGCGCGACGTCGCAGCGCAACGCCTCGCGATGATCCTTCAGAAACTTCGGCAGATTGCCGCTGCCGACTTCTTCTTCGCCCTCAATGACGAAATGCACGTTGACGGGCAAATCGCCATCTTGCTCGAGCAATTCCTGCACGCCGAGAATGTGGGCGAGGATTTGGCCCTTATTGTCGGTCGCACCGCGCGCAAAGACGTAATCGTTCTTCAAGACCGGCTCGAAGGGCGGCGATTCCCAAAGATCGAGCGGATCGGGCGGTTGCACGTCGTAATGTCCGTAGATCATGACCGTCTTGCGACCGGGTTTGTGTTTGTTTCTCGCCCAGACCACCGGGTGGCCGGCCGTGGGAACGAGCTCCGCCTCGAGCCCGATGGCGTCCAGTTTCTTGACCAGCCAATTGGCGCAGGCCGTCAGGTCCTTGGCGAAAGCGTCGTCCGTGGAAACGCTTGGAAACCGCAGGAACGAAAAAAACTCGTTGCAATATGTTGATTGTCGCATGGCGGAGACGTTAAACCAACTCCGACCGCTTGCCTATGCTTTGAATTCCGGGACCGAGATTCGATCGAAGCGGTCGGTTACGAGCCAAGGTGGCAGGTAAGAACAATTCAATCTCACCAACAAACTACATGCTCCTGTTTCGGCGACGTTTTTGCTTGCCGTCCTTTGCCAATAATCATTCCCTGAACCTGATGCCCCCGGTGACGCTTCAAGGGCACTGGCTGCTGCCAGACGCGATCTGTCGACGCTTCCGACTTCCTCCTGTATGACAGCGAAAATTCTGCTCGGCCTCATCATTTCCTGCCTACCGGCCGCTTCGAAGGCTCCTTTTCAGGACCACCTTCTCCCAGTGAGAGGCGAACTCGATCATTCCTATGTGCGGATTCTCAAACGTAAGCTTTTTGTAACGCCAGCTGACTTCGGCCGAATTACCAGCCTCGGTGGCGAGAAAATCGGCGAATGGTCGTTAGCCATTCACACGGATGAACATTCAAAGACTGGTATCATTGCGACTTGCACACGAGCAGAAAGAAATCTGGGCAATGAGACGTGGGAATTGAACCCCCATCGTGTGGACGATTCCGTCATCAAGATCCACCGAACCGATTGGCCGTTTCCACGATCCACCGCCGAAGCTGTATTTTTGGCTGTACGTACTCTCCTGGGAAATCGAGCGGAACGCGAGACAACGGGGCGCGCTTCAGACATCACTCTTGATGGGCTGCGAGTCATCTTCTCCATCAGTCCAGAAAGTGCCTCCTCGGACGGACTGATGGTACCGGAATCCCGTGGTCCAAGGACGCACCAAATGTTACAGCTCGCGGAACTGGCACGTCGGGACCGTGAAGCGCGGGATTCGGATGAGCGCGAGGCGGCGGCCAAAAAACTCGAAGCGCAGGCGCATTTGATGGGGGATCAATGAGTAAACAGAACGCGGCCACCGATGAAAACATATGGAACCCAACTCGAAGCCCTTGATAAGACCTGACCCAGCAAAAGGGCCGTGTGAGCAAACATCGCAACTGTGAAACACTTACTCTCGATCTTGATTCTCGCCGTTACCTCTTCTGCAACAGCGTCGTCTAGCGCCGATGTTGACCATCTCTTGGTGACACTTCGTAAGCAGTATCCACATTATTATGCGCTACTATCGGCCACATTGGGCGTGACTCCGTATGATTGCGGACAGGTAATTGTTACCTCAGCGTTCAAGCCAGAGTATTCCGTCTCCCTTTATTCTGACAAATCACAAAAGGGTGCCTATCAAATTACATACGCTGCAGGGGGTGGAAATCTGTGGGAAATATCGGACGGCGGACGCCACTTGCGAGCAGGTGCTAATGTTGCTGTCCGGCACATCGACGTTAAGATGTCAGGGCACGTGGCGCTCCTCATGAGACGGGTTTGGCAGCACATGCTTACGGGACGAAAACTTCCCAGGGCAACACCTCCGCCAGGGGACCGCGCCATTGCGCGCGACGACATGTATGCGGAATTTTCGCTCGAACATGCAAGTGGCAGTCCGCTCAGAGGCAGCCTCGATCTATCCGCACCGCCTCCCGGAAAAAGCATGATGGAGCTTGTACGCTTGACGAAGCTTTTAACCGACTATTGCCTTGGTGCGCCAGCTAAGCGAACCGCGATTCAAGACCAAATCGAACAACACGCCAACCGCATTCTATTGCTGATGAAGACAGAGGATGAGTAGAAGTTCTCGCATTACTCTGCGTTGTAGCCGCGCCGCGGTGGCGCAACAGGTGCGTCGTACGCCAATGCGTCACGAGCAAGGGCGACCAGGAAAAGTTTTGACCCACTTGCAAAAGATATGTCAAAGAATTGAGACTTGACCCTAACCTCCCCCAGTTCCCGATCGGAAACCTGGATTCTGCTGGTACTTGGCGCAGCGCTCCTCGCGTTGGCGGCGCTTTCTGGCCTGTAAAGAAAAGCCGATGACGTAGTGGTTGTTTGGAATGGACATAAAGCAGCCGACCGGAAGATCGTCGCGGTTTCCGCCGTGGTTGCTTGAACGAGTGGAGAACCATTTAATTTTTGGCTTTCTGTTTCGTTGGCTACCAGCGGCGTGGATTTTGGGCATTGTCGGAATTGCCGCGGCAATCACGCTTTTTTTACGTCATGCCTTTATGGGCAGCAATCTCGGGCTGACACTCTCAGTGTTGGGAGCTGCGTTTGTTTTCGCGCGCGCGCCCATTCAAGCCCAGGCTGTATTCGCGTATGTCGCCACAAAGAGTATTCTCGCGGTTTGTGGATTCGCAATAAGCCTCGCTGGTTTTGGGCGCATTCGAGATGGAATGCCAGGTGGAGCGCCTTTGGTAATACTAGGTTTGATCTGGATGCCAAGCATTGAATTCGTGCCGAAATTTGCTCGTTATCGGAACTATTTTACGCTTGGACGAATATTCGGGTCCATACTCCTCCTCGGGGTCGTGATCAGAGACGGCCTTCTAGCTTAGCGCAGCACCGAATGAAAACGGAAGGTGTCAGTCTGTGATTCTCGCTCTTTTCCGCAGGTCTTGGGAGAGGCGGATCCGATAATTTCGGCGCGATGGCGCGCAAAGGGCGGATCGAATATGCAGACGGAGAATGCCCTGGATGAGAAATGAGCGAGAATCACAGACTGACACCTTTTCAAGCGCCCTCTTAGGGCGGTAAATCATCGAATTCTGACCCGGCCGCGGAAAGCGCCGTCGCAAGCTGGACATGCTTCCGGGGGAAGCAAAATGGGGTCGAGTCTAAATTCCTTGACAGACTAATGCTCCGACAAACGAGCGGCTATATTGGGCAACGCGGCTGGATTTAAAGAGAGGCAAGATGAGCGTGTGGGACAGTCGGGGAATTTTTGGTGGGATGGGCTACGCCACATTCGCGAAACAGATGCGACGCGAGAACGACGATTATGGGAAGCGTTCGTTGAGGTTGCAGAACAAATGTCAAAGAATTTAGACTTGACCCCATATGACCCCATATGACCCATATACACCCCATATACATATATACGGAGGAGGGTTCGGACAAAGACGGACTCAACGCGTTTTCAGTGTCTCAATCTGCTTTGCGTTTGGCAAGCTTTGAGCGAGCGACGGCGCGACGGCGAGCCGGGCCGCACCGAGGGGATTGGGCGGAGCAGTAATGAAAATTTCAAGGAGCCGCGATGTCCCGACCGTCCTGAAAAAAACCGGCGCTCTGGAAAGCGCCGCTCCTTGAAGGCTTCGCCGGGCGCCCTTCTTTGGACCCAGTGGCGTTTGCAGAAACGCCTCCCCATCTTCACGCACACTTGCCCGAGCGGCTCGCGGCTGCGATAACAGTTGTTCGTGAGGCGTCCTTGCTGTGGCTGATTCTGTTTCAAAAGGTGCGGAACCACCGGCGGCGGTCCCCGCGCACAAACAACCGCGCAAGCGACCGCTCTCCCCTCTCCGCTTCTGGCTGCTCGCCGTTGTGATCGGTCTGGTCGGCGGCCTGGGTGCGGTCGTTTTCCGCGCCATGATCGCCGTTTTTCATAACCTCTTTTTCCTCGGCAAGTTTTCTCTTTTTTACGAGGCCAACGTCCACACGCCGCCGAGTCCGTGGGGGCCGCTCATTATTCTGGTACCGGTGCTCGGCGCCGTCGGGGTAACGTGGCTGGTCAAGAATTTTGCACCGGAAGCGCGCGGTCACGGCGTGCCGGAAGTGATGGACGCCATCTATTACAACAAGAGCGTCATTCGGCCGGTCGTCTCGGTGGTGAAAGCGCTCGCTTCCGCGCTTTCCATCGGCAGCGGCGGCTCGGTCGGACGCGAAGGACCGATTATCCAGATCGGCTCGGCTTTCGGATCAACGGTCGGCCAATGGCTGCGCATTCCCGCCTGGCAACGCACGACGTTGATCGCAGCCGGCGCCGGCGCGGGCATTGCCGCGACATTCAACACGCCGATCGGCGGCGTGCTTTTCGCAGCGGAGCTTTTGCTGCACGAAATCAGCGTTTGGACGCTCGTGCCGGTCGTCATTTCAACGGCGAGCGCGAGCTATGTCGGCCGTTATTTCTTCGGTCCGAATCCTGCCTTCGCCATCCCGGAACTGCGCATCAGTTATTTTCACCTCACCCATCCCCTGCTCCTTCTCGCCTATGTCGTGCTGGGTTTGATGATCGGGCTGGTCTCGGTGGTTTATATCCGTTCGATCTACGCCTTTGAGGATTTTTTCGATCGCCGGATTCGCAATCCTTATCTGCGACACATGAGTGGGATGCTGCTGCTCGGCATTCTGATGTATCTGCTGCTGCGCCAGACCGGTTACTATCATATCGAAGGCGTCGGCTACGCCACGATCCAGGGTGTGCTCTCGGGCACGCTCACTTCCGTCTGGCTGCTCCTGCTGCTTTTTGCGCTGAAGCTGTTTGCGACCTCGTTAACGCTCGGTTCCGGCGCATCGGGTGGCGTTTTTTCGCCGGCCCTGTTTCTCGGCGCAACGCTGGGAAGCGCCTACGGGATCGTGCTTCATCTGATTTTCCCCAACGCCGATATCAGTCCGGCCGCCTTCGCCGTTGTCGGCATGGCGGGAATTGTCGGCGGGACGACGGGCGCCGCCATTACGGCCATCGTCATGATTTTCGAAATGACGCTCGACTACGGCGTGATCGTGCCGATGACGATCACGGTCGCGATTGCCTACGGAGTGCGGAAGATGATTTCGAACGAAAGCATCTACACCCTGAAACTGGCGCGGCGCGGACATCGCATGCCGAGCGCGATGCAGGCGAACATTCAATACATGAAACCGGCGCGCGAGTTGCCGCATGCCGGCATCGTCAAGCTGCCCGCCGACATGACGCTGCCGGAACTGGCCATCATTCTTCCCTCCTATCCGGCCGACGCCTGTTTCCTGGCCATGGAGGAGAAGAAAATTGCCGGCGTGATCACGATCAGCCAGGCGCTCAAGGCGGTGCGCCGCCCGCGGCAGGAGACCACCGTCGCCGAGATCGCGTCACAAGGTTATGCCGTGATCAGCGCCGACACGTCCGTCTTTGAAATCCTGACCAAGATGCGGATCGACGGCACGGAGCTGTTCCTGATGGCGCCCGGCCCGCGCGACAATCCGGCCGACGGCATGCGCTTTTGGATTTCAAAAGAATCGATCGCCGAATCGCTGATCGATGCGATCGAGCTTTTTGCCGATTGATTCGGGAGCCGGGATCACGGCAGCATCGAGGCAGTGAAACCGATGCGAGTTTTCATTCTCACGGTGCTGGCCATGACGGCGTTCGCGGCGAATTCGCTGCTTTGCCGGCTGGCGCTGCGACGAATGACGATTGATGCCGCCAGTTTTACTTTCCTGCGCCTTATCTCCGGCGCGATCGCTCTTTGGTTCATCCTGAGACTGCGCGGCCGAAGCATTCATCATGCGGGCAACTGGTTTTCCGCGCTGGCGCTTTTTGTTTATGCCGCCGCATTTTCTTTCGCCTATCTCAGCCTGCCCGCCGGGACGGGCGCGTTGCTTCTGTTTGCCGCGGTTCAGGCGACCATGATCATCTGGGGACTGCACAATCGGGAATCACTGCGTGCGCGACAATGGCTTGGTCTGGCCCTGGCCGGTGGCGGGCTTGTCTTGCTGCTTCTCCCCGGAATCTCGACTCCGCCGCTGGGCGGCTCGTTCCTCATGCTAGCCGCCGGAGTCGCCTGGGGCATCTACTCGCTGCGCGGCAAGGGAGCGAGCAATCCCATCGGCACTACCGGCGGCAACTTTTTGCGCGCGGTGCCGATGGCTATACTGCTAAGCCTTGCCTTGCTGCCGTGGACTCGGCTCGACCGCGTCGGCATCGCCTACGCAGTCGTTTCGGGTGCGATCACCTCCGGCCTTGGTTACGTCCTTTGGTACGCCGCGTTGCCCGGGCTGAAAGCGACCAGCGCCGCGACCGTTCAACTTAGCGTGCCCGTTCTGGCCGCCGTGGGCGGCATCCTTTTTCTCGGCGAATCGGTGACACCGCGCTTTCTCGTTTCGTCACTCGCCGTCCTCGGGGGGATCGCCCTTGTCCTGATCAAGAAACGGCGCGACTCGAATCAGGGCAGGTATTCGACCGTCTGAACCTGAACCGGCCGGTCGAATCCCTTGAGCGAAACTTCACCGAGCGGCCGGAACGTTAATCCCTTTCCGATGCACAATTCCGCGACCACGTTGGAGACGAGAATCTGGTCGGGCTCGGCCCGGGCACAAAGGCGGGCCGCCAGTTGCACGGTCGATCCAAAGAAATCATTGTCGCGTTCGACCGGTTCTCCCGCGGCCGCGCCGATTCGGACTCTTACCGGGAGGTCGCTCTCCTTGTGTCGGGCCAGCTCGCGTTGAATTTGCAACGCGCAGCGCACGGCCGCGCCGGCCGAGAGAAACGACGCCATGATTCCGTCGCCCAAATGTTTAACCTCGCGTCCGTTGCCCGCGCTCAGGGCGTCACGGACGATCCGATCGTGAACCTCGATAAATTTCATCGCCTCGTCATCGCCGACACGCTGGGTCAGCGAGGTCGATTCGACGATGTCGGTAAATATGACAGTGCGGATAGCCGGGTCGCGGCTGTCGGCCGCGCCACCAGGGACGATGACCGCTCCGGCTGAATTCACCTCGCCGCCGCCGAGAAAGGCTTCAGCCAGCTCGGGCGGCTTTACCTCGATAATCTTGTCGGCGACAAATCCGTGCGCTTCGCGATGCACATGAGCCGCCGCCTCCGCGCTGGGCGCGTCCATGAGACAGAAAACCTTTCCACAACCCTCGTTGACCCAGTACTTGCGATACTCGACGCCGTACTTTCCCTGCACCTTGAGATCCGCCTTGTGCGCTTCGGCAAGCTGCTCCGGCGTGATGCCCGGAATCTCGTGGATATCCATGTAGAGAGGCACGGCGCCGGAAGATTACCTCTGCATGGCCGGAGTTCAACGTCTGGCAGCGGCCCGGGGTGTCGTGCGGCTAGGGCGCCGTTACGTGATGCGAAACCGTCAGCTGGGCTGGCCGATTGAGCGTTTGAAAAACAACGCAGTAGCGCTCGGTCAGGCGAAGCAACGTCGCCACCTGTTCCTCGCTGGCCTCGGTTTCCAGGTCGAAGTTTAGTCGAATCTGTTGAAACCCAACCGCCGCATCCTTCGCCACACCCAGAGTGCCACGAAAATCAAGATCGCCTTCCGCGCGAATGGTGGCATCCCGCAACGGAATGCCGAGTGCGGTAGAGACCGCGCCTAACGTCACCCCGGCGCAAGCGACCAATGCCTCCAGCAGCATATCGCCAGAACAGGCGCTCAGCCCGTCACCACCAGTCGCCGGGTGCAGTCCCGCCTCGACCAGGGCCTTGCCCGTTTCGAGCTTGCACGTCACACCTTCACCCAGACGCCCTTCCGCATGGAGTGTGATCAACGCGGTCTCGGGCTGCTGGCGATACCGCTCCTTGAGCGGTGCCTGCAACGATTTGATCTTCTCAGCGTTCATAAGTCTTCCTCTATAACGCCGCGCCGGCCTCCTGCTCCAGCGTCGTTTCGCGCCGCGAAGCGACGCACTTGGAGCGGGTGACGAGACTCGAACTCGCGACGTCCTCCTTGGCAAGGAGGTGCTCTACCACTGAGCTACACCCGCGGTTTTGCGGAGGGCAATAATGTCTCTCCCGCCCTCTGGCGCAAGAGATTTCATTGTCAGCCCGGCCGGGGTTTTGGAAAATAATTGAATCCAAACCGTCTCTGACCCGCATCTCACGGACAAAAGAAGCTTATGAAAACATCATTTCTCTGTCTGCTCGCCGCCCTGGCTATCGTTTTCTGTGGAAACGCCCGGGCGCAAACCCCGGAGCCAGCCCTCTCGCCTGCTGTTTCCCCGGCGGTAACCACTCCGGCCGTAACCAACCCTGCGGTACCTCCGGCGCCAACGGTCGCCATGACTCCGGCGCCAACGGTGGCCGTTGCTCCCACGGTCGCGCCGGCCCCCACGGTTGCCCCTTCACCCAAAGACAAAGACGAGGACGACATCGATGCCGCTATCGAAAAGAAGATTCGCAAGCACTTCAATATCGACATCGATAGCCACAGGCATGTGGTCGACGAATCGGACGTGCCCTGGATTGCTGTGCCGATCGTCCTGATAGTCTTTCTCTGCATCTTTGGCGTGCCCGTGGCGATCGTCGGCCTCATCATGTATTTCAGCTTCTCGAAGAGCCGCGCCATGCACAAAACCGTGCGCATGATGGTGGAAAAAGGCCAGCCCGTTCCCGAAGCGCTCTTGAATCCGCCGCCCGTCGTGCGGCAGCGCTCGGACTTGCGCCGCGGCATCGTGCTGCTCATGGTCGGCGCCGGACTGATGATTTTCTTTGCCGCCTGTAATGACTGGGAAGGCGGCTCCTGGAGCATTGGCATCATCCCGTTCATGATCGGCGTCGGTTATCTCCTGGTCTGGCGGCTGGGCGCCCACAAGGAGGATAAATCCGCGGATTCTTCCCCAAAGGTGTAGACTTCCTCGGTGCCGCTGACCGATGCAGATCTCGTCGCCCGGGTTCTTGTTGATGATGACCACCATGCCTTCGCTGCTCTGGTGCGAAATCATCAGTCGCCCATTCGCGGGTTGCTCCGGCAACTCACGCGCGGCGACGCGGCTTTGGCCGACGACCTCTCGCAGGAAACGTTTCTGCGCGCTTACAAGAATATTCGCAGCTTTCGTGGCGAAGCGAAGTTTTCGACCTGGCTTTATCGCATCGCCTATAACTGCTTTCGCGAGGAGGCCCGCAAACGCAAGGAACTGGTCGGAATCGACGATGCCAGACTGGAGGCGGAGCAGGATCCCAATACGGTCGATCCGGCGCTCCGGCAGGATCTGATGCAGGCGCTCCAGTTACTCCCTCTGCATGAGCGTTCGGCCGTCGTTCTCTGTTGCCAGAACGGATTGTCCCATGACGAGGCATCCCGCGTGCTGGATATTCCCCTTGGCACCGTCAAAACGAATGTGTTGCGCGGACGCGAGAAATTGAAGAAAATGTTAGCAGCGTGGGCTTGAACATGGACGAACAACTCCAGCAAGATTGGCTCGATGCGAGGCTGCGCGACGAAGCGCCCTACATTGACGATGCCGGTTTTACCGCGCGCGTCATGAAGCGGCTTCCCGCGGCGGAACCGCGGCGCTCTTTCCGCGAGCTGTTCATCATCTGCCTCACCCTGCTGGCCAGCGCCGTCACCTATTACGTCTCCCATGGCGGGCAGTTTCTGGTGACCGGCTTTCGTCAACTGGCCGGGTTGCCAACGATCTGGCTTTTGGTGCTGGCCGCGATTTGCGGCGTGATTTGCACTTCCATCGCCACGTGGACAGCCGTGGCCAGAGTACGCGACGAACCTCGTTAGGCGGCGCCGGGTTCGCGCGCCTGCTCCACATCCCGCGCAATCTGGGCGCGAAGCGCCTCCAGGTTCTCGAATTTTTTCTCGGGCCGCAGGAAACGCAGAAACCGCACCTCGACATCCTCGCCATAAATGTCGCGATCTAGTTCGAGCAGATGCAGCTCGAGGAGGCGCTCCGGCTTCTCCTGCGCAACCGTGGGCCGGTAACCAAGATTGGCCACCGCCCGGTAAATTGCCCCGTCGAGCTGCGCCTCGGCCAGATAGACGCCGTTGGGGGGAAACTGCTCGCTGTGCGCGCTCAGGTTCGCAGTCGGGAATCCGAGCTTGCGGCCGAGTTGCTGGCCGGATTTGACCGTCCCAAGGACGGTATATTCGCGCCCGAGCATCGTGCTGGCTTTGGCCAGGTCGCCCTGCTCCACGGCACGCCGGATGGCTGTGCTGCTGACCACTTCGCCATTCACCTCGACGGGCGCGATCCCGACGACTTCGAACCCATGTTGCGCCCCCAGCTCTTCGAGCAAGGCGAGGTTGCCGGCGCGATTTTTACCAAACGACCATTCGTGGCCGACACAGATTTCCCGCAGCGGCTGAGCATGCCTAACGAGTTGTTCGACAAAGCTCGCCGGTGGCGTGCCGGCAAACTCGCGATCGAAATGAATGACGAGCAGATGAGCGACTCCGAGCTCCCGGATGAGCGCGATCTTGTGCTGCGTAGCCGTGAGCAGATGGGGCGCCGCCTCCGGACGCAAAACCTTGGCCGGATGGGGATCGAAGGTGACAACGACCGGCGTGCCCCCCGCTGCGGCAGCGTGCTGTGCCGAGGTTGTGATGACCGCCTGATGACCAAGGTGGACGCCATCGAAAACACCAATGGCCAGAAAGAGCGGGCCCGCCAGACGCGAAAGCTCGGGAATGGATGCAAGAACCTCCATGGTTAGAGTCCGGGAATTCGGAAATTCGGTGCTGACAGGGCGGGTTGGCGAATGATCGCCCCAAATGACGAAATCCGAAGCGCAAAGCCCGAGACAATGAAGAATTCCGAAGGCCGAAAGAATGCAGCGAGTGCTTTTCGAGCTTCGACATTGGTCATTGTTTCGAATTTCGTCATTCGCACTTCGTCATTTTCAGATGCCGTCTGATCAGGCGCCGCGCATGCGGGAGACTTCCGGGAGGGTCATGATGCGACCGAGAATGTCGACCGGCTCCGTGTTTTTCAATTCTTCCACCGTGATGGCGCCGCCCACATCGAACCGTCCCGATTTCGTACGACGCAGGTTTTGCAGGTGCGCCCCGCAACCGAGGGCTTCGCCGATATCGTGGGCGTAGGTCCGCACATAAAAACCCTTGCTGCATTTCACCGTGAAATCGATCTCCGGCAAAGCGACGCGATCGATGCTGTAACGGTAGACATGGACGAGGCGCGGCTCGCGCTCCACCACCTTGCCCTGGCGCGCCAGTTTATAGAGTGGCACTCCATCTTTCTTGATGGCCGAAACCATCGGAGGCATCTGGTAAAAATCGCCGCGAAATTTCTCGAAAGCGGAACGCAGTTCTTCCTCGCTCAAGACCGGCACCGGCCTCTCCTCCAGCACTTCGCCTTCGCGGTCCTGCGTCGAGGTCGTTAGGCCAAGACGCAGCGTGCCAACATATTCCTTGTCCTCGCTCATGAGCAAATCCTGGATCTTCGTGCCGCGCCCGAGCGTCAGAAGGAGCAGGCCGGTCGCGATCGGATCGAGCGTGCCGCAATGGCCGACTTTCCTGATTTGCAAACGCCGCCTGACAAGGGCAACGACGTCGTGCGACGTCATGCCAGCCGCCTTGTCGACGAGCAGAACGCCGTCTGGAGTAGCCGTTACCGACATGGTGAACCGTGGATCATTGACGATGGAAAGGTGCAATAACGTAACGACCTAGCTTTTCCCACCGCCAACAACCTCACGGGCCTCCTTTAAGATCAATTCCTCCACCTCGGCCAACGTGCCCGGCACCCGCGCCCCGGCCGCCAGCTTGTGGCCGCCGCCCTTGAATTTCTGACAGATGGCGCAGACATCGGCCGCGTCGCTTTTCGAACGCATGCTCACCCGCACCTTCCCATCGTTCAGTTCCTCGAAGAAAATTGCCACGACCACGCCCTGCACCGCGCGCAGGTGATCGATCAGGCCCTCGTTATCCTCGGGCAAGACGCCGAGCTTGGCCGCCGTTTTCAGACTCAGACTAAAACTGGCAATACGTCCATCGGCGTCAAAACGCATGGTTTCGAGCAACGCGCGCAAAAGTTCCAGCCGCCGGCGCGGATAACTTTCGTAGAGCTGCTGACTGAGCCGGCCAATGTTCACGCCACGTCGCACCAGTTCGGCGCCGATATCGAGCGTGCGCGCCGTCGTGTTCGGATATTGAAATGATCCCGTGTCGGTCGAGATGGCCGCGTAAAGATTTTCCGCGATCACCCGATCGATCGGGAATTGCTCGGCCGTCAGTAGCTCAAAGAGAATCTGTCCCGTGGCCGGCGCAGTCGGATCGATGTAAACGAGGTCGCCATAGCGCGGATTGCTCGGATGATGATCGATGTTGATCCAGAGCCTGGCCGAACGAACAGCCTGTGCGGAGGTGCCGAGGCGATTCTGCGTGGCGGTGTCCAGCGCAATGGCCACATCAAAATCCTCCGGCTCGCCAGGCGGCACCGACAAGATTTCGGCGCCGGCCAGAAAGCGGTACTTTTCGAGCATCCCGTCTTCGTTCCATGCCTTCGCTTCCTTGCCGATCTGGCGCAGGGAGTGAGCCATGGCGATCTCGCTGCCAAGCGCGTCTCCATCCGGACGCACATGGCTGATGACGACGAAACGCTGATGTTCCCGAAGAGCGCGCCCGATCTCGGCGAAAGTGCTTTGTTTCGCGGTCACTCGGAACGGTTTTCCGGCGTCTCGATTTCCTGCAGGATCTCGATGACACGCGCGCCGCGTTCAATGGAATCGTCGAGATGAAAAAGAAGGTGCGGCGTGTATTTCAAGATGACATGCCTGGAAAGATCCGCCTGCAACATGCTGCGGCTCTCTTCCAGCTTGCGCATGGCGCCGGCGCGGCCTTCCTCGCCGAGCACGCTCACATAAACATGCGCCGATTTCAGATCGGGCGTCACGTCGACCTGATTGATGGTGACGAGCGCGTTCTCGAAGGTGAGCTCGCGCGTGATGAGCGTGCTGAGTTCCCGTTTGAGGAGTTCGTTAACGCGCAGGAGTCGATGTTTCATTTGGAGCCGCCCCGCTCTGTCGGGGCGAAGATTCGCGTGGCACGGCGACAGAGCGCCGTGGCTACAGTCCTCACAATTTCTGCGCGACCTGTTCGAGCTGGTAACACTCGATAATGTCGCCTACCTGGTATTCGTTAAAGTCGCCGAGCTTGATGCCGCACTCGAGACCGGAACGGACTTCCTTCACGTCGTCCTGAAAACGGCGCAGGGTCGAAATACCGCCATCGTAGACCGGCTGGCGCCGGCGCAGGACTCGGGCCCGCGCCGTGCGCGGCACCCGACCATCGGTGACGAGACAGCCCGCGACGATGCCGCGGCTGAGTTGGAAGACCTGTTTCACTTCGGCATGTCCGACAATGCTCTCGCGGTGCTCCGGATCGAGCAAACCGGCCATCGCTTCCTTAATCTGATCGATCAACTCATAGATGATGCTGTAGAGCTTGACCTGCACGCCTTCGCGTTTCGCGGCGCCCACGGCCATGCTCTCCACCTTGGTGTTGAAGCCGATGACGACGGCATTCGATGCGCTGGCCAAAAGGATATCCGATTCGGAAATCGGGCCGACTCCGGAATGGATGATCTCGAGATCGACCTTCTTGCTTTCGATCTGCTTGAGCGCGCCGGTCAATGCTTCCTCCGAACCCTGCACGTCGCATTTCAAAACGATGCGCAGCGTTTTCTTTCCGTCGCCCGCTTCGAACAATGTCTCAAGCGTGGCGCGCTGCGGCACGCTCAGCTTCTGCGTTCGTTTTGCGGCGAGCCGCTCTTCGCTCAGCGTCTTGGCCGAGCGTTCCGATTCCATGACCAAAAATTCGTCACCCGCATTGGGCAGGCCGGTAAAGCCGAGCACTCTGACCGGCGTGGAAGGCCCTGCGTTCTTCATCGGCTTCCCGCGATCGTCGATTAGCGATTTCACTTTGCCGTAGTAATCGCCGCAGATAAACGGATCGCCCACCTTCAACGTGCCCATTTGCACGATGATGGTCGCGGTCGGACCGCGGCCCGGTTCGATCTGCGCCTCAATGACAGTTCCCCGCGGTTTCGCCGTCGGGGAAGACTTCAATTCCATGACCTCGGCCTGCAGGGCCATCATTTCGAGCAACTGATCGATGCCCATCCCTTTCGTCGCCGAAACCGGAACGGTGATCGTTTCGCCGCCCCAGTCTTCCGGCGCGAGGCCCTGTTCCTGCAGCTGTTGCTTGACCCGATCGACGTTCGCCGAGGGCAAATCGATCTTGTTAATCGCAACCATGATTTTCACGTGCTCGGCCGCCTTGGCGTGATTGATGGCCTCGAGAGTTTGCGGCATGAGACCGTCGTCGGCCGCCACCACCAGCACGACGATATCGGTGACGTTGGCCCCGCGCGCCCGCATCGCAGTAAACGCGGCGTGGCCCGGCGTATCGAGAAACGTAAAGCGCGTCCCTTTGTGATCGACCGTGTAAGCGCCGATGTGCTGGGTGATACCGCCCGCTTCGCCCGCCGTGACGCGCGTTTTCCGGATCGCATCCATGAGAGAGGTTTTGCCGTGATCGACGTGACCCATGAAAGTAATGATGGGGCCGCGCGCCTTGAGTTCCTCCTCCTTCTCAATAACCGGCGGAGGCGGCGCCACGATGACTTCCTCGACCTTGTGCACCCCGGCGCCTTTTTCGCGCCGTTCCATTTCGAAAACGAACCCGTGATTCTCGCAAATCTTGCTGGCGACGTCCGGCTCGACCGTCTGATTGATGTTGGCGAAAATGTTTAGACTCATCAGCTCTGCGATGAGCTGATGCGGCTTGAGGCCGAGCTGCGTGGCGAGGTCGCGCACAATGATGGGCGGCTTGATGTGAATGATGTGTCGATCGTCGCCCTCGCCTTCGGCTTCCGCCGGCGCAGCGCCATCAGCGGCGACTGGTTCCGGTTCCGCTTTTTCCGGTTCGGCCTCTTTCTCAGCAATGGGAGGCGGCGCCGCGGGAGTGCGCAGGCGAGAGATTGGCGGGAGAACGGTGCGCTTCACGCCTTCGTCGGTGGCCGGACGCTTCGGTTTCGGCTTGTCCTTGTCGATCAGCGAGACCGACTCCGGATGTTTGCGCGTCTCCGTCCTGGCGGGCGTGGAAGGCGTCGGGGCCGCCGGCGGTGAAACCGCTTTCGGCTTCTCGACCCTGGCGGGCGTCGGTTCCTTCGCCTTGGCGGGAGCCTTGGGCGCCGCGGTTTTCTTGGCGGTTTTGGCGGCCGTTACCTTGCCGCTGCTCTTGGTTGCCTTGTTTTTGGCAGTAGTGGATTTGCGAGGAACGGCAGAGGACTTGCGGGCCGTGGCGGATTTGCGCGCCGCGGATTTGGTCGTCGTCGTTCGTGTTGCCATTCCTGTTCCTCTAAAAAAGTGCTCATGGCGGCAAGCTCTAAGGCAAGGCCATTTTTATTGGGCGGCGGTTTCCTGGTGCACCGCTCCGTAAATTTCCTGTGCCTTGGCCTCGTCCACGCCAAGAATATCCACAAAATCGCTGGCCTCGGCATCCTGCAACCCTTCCAGATTGGTAAAGCCGCTTTTCACCAGCGTCATGGCCTGCTCTTCGTCAATGGGCAGCGCGCCGGCCAGAGTCTGCGCCGCCTGCGCCACCTTCTGCTCCACCGCGGTGGTCGCCGAAGTGTCCTTGTCGATGTTAATTTCCCAGCCGGTCAATCGCGAAGTGAGCCGCGCGTTCTGGCCCTTCTTTCCGATGGCGAGCGAAAGCTGATCTTCATCGACGGAGATCTGCACGCTCTTCTTCTCCGGATCGAAAACGAGATTTTTCACCTTGGCCGGCTTCAGCGCTTCGAGGACGTAATCCTTCGGATCCGAGCTCCAGCGAATGATGTCCACCTTCTCGTTGTTCAATTCGCGCACAATGTTCTTCACGCGCGATCCGCGCATGCCGACGCAGGCGCCGACCGGATCGACCTTGTCGTTCACGCTCGAGACCGCGATTTTTGTGCGATAACCGGCTTCCCGCGCGATGCCGCGAATCTCCACGGTGCCGTCGGCAATCTCGCTCACTTCCAGTTCGAAGAGCCGGCGGACAAAATTCGGATGACTGCGCGAGACGATGATCTCCGGCCCCCGTACTCCGTTTTCCACGGCCACGACATAGGCACGCAGGCGATCGCCCACGTTGTAGTCTTCCACCACGACGCGCTCGCGCTGGGGCATGATGGCTTCGAATTTGCCGAGATCGAGGATCACATCGGAGCGATCGAACCGGCGCACCGTGCCACTCACGATCTCGCCCGCGCGATCCTTGAACTCCTCATAAATCATTTCCTTCTCGACCTGGCGAATGCGCTGCATCATCGCCTGTTTGGCGGTTTGGGCGGCGATGCGACCGAAGTTGCGCGGAGTGACCTCCACCTCAACGGCGTCACCCACCTTGGCATCCGGTCTGATCCGGCGCGCCTTCGAAAAATCGATCTCGTCCTGTGGATTGGTCACCTTGTCGACCACGAGCAGATTGGCCAGGGCACGAATCTCACCGGTTTTTGGATTGATATCGATACGCAGATCGCGCGAAGCGCCCACGCTTTTCTTGGACGCCGAGAGGAGGGCGTTCGAGACCGCCTCGATCAGGATCTCGCGTTTGATTCCGCGTTCCCGCTCCAGGTAATCCAGCATGGCGATAAACTCTGCGTTCATAAAAACGTTCAGTCCATCGACAAAAAAGAGTGGGACACCGGCTCCCACTCCAATCCAGCAACGGACTAGGTGAGAAACGTAAGTATGACGGCGCGTTCGTCAAGCGGCGGCTGTGGCCGGGACCGCCGATCCCGGCTACAATGGGCCGGATGGCGCGCCGGCTCTTCATTATAACCATCGTCTGGGCGGCGATCTATCTGCCCGCGCTCGGTTCGCTCGAGATCAAAGGCGAGGAAGGCCGCCGCATCCTGCCGGCCGTCACGATGCTCGAAAGCGGCAACTTCCTTGTTCCCCAAATCGGCAGCGAACCCTACCTGCGCAAACCGCCGCTTGTGAATTGGGTGGTCGCGGCATCGTTCAAACTCTTTGCAGTTCGCAACGAATGGACCGCACGATTGCCCTCGGCTCTTTGTATTCTGGCCGTCGCACTCGTTTTCGCGACCGTGGCGCAGGGCAGTCTCGGCTCGACCGGCTCGCTCTTCGCCGCGCTCATCTGGCTGACCAATTTCGGCATGATCGAGAAGGGCCGGCTTATCGAGATCGAGGCTCTGTACGTTTCGCTCTTCGGTCTCGCCTTCATCTGCTGGCTGAGCTGGTGGGAAGAACGGCGCTCCCGCTGGCTCATATGGACGGTTCCCTTTCTGTTTCTCGGGCTCGGACTTTTGGCGAAAGGCCCGCTGCATCTCTTCTTCTTCTACGCACTGGTGTTCTTCATTCTCTGGCGTGCGGGCGAATTGCGAGAGATGTTCGGTTTTGCGCATTTGGTCGGCATCGCGATCATGCTCGGAATCTTCGCGGCCTGGGCCGTCCCCTATTTGCAATCGCTGCCGCATACCGGTGTCGCCCACACCTGGTCGCGCCAATTTTCGGGTCGGCTCGCCGGCGAAGATTTCCATCTGCGTGGCTGGCTCCTCAACATCCCGCGCGGCCTCGGTTATTTTCTCCCATGGCTTTTCCTGCTTCCCTTGAGCCGAAGAGCGGAAATCCCGCCCCGCCAGAAAGCAATCAGGCGCGGGCTGGGCTGGGGCATTGTCGTGCCCTTTGTTCTTGTCAATCTCATTCCCGGCGCGCTCCCGCGCTACACCATGCCTTTGCTCGTCCCGGCCGCATGGTTTCTGGCCGGCAGACTAACGAGCGATCAGCTCCATTGGCCGCCCTGGCTGGGCGGGGCCGCCTTCTCCAGGGCACGCTGTCACTCCATCGTGTTGGGCATTACGATCGTTACCGTCGCTGCCATGCTTCTCTATGCGATTGTCGTGGTGCCGAGGTTGGAAGGACGCCAAAAAATCAAATCGATTGCCGCGCAGATCAATGCCGTCATTCCCGCGGGCGAGCGCCTCTATGCTGTCGATCCCGACTATCAACCGTTCCTCTTCTACGTGCGGCGGCCGCTCATCTACGTTGACCATGTTCGCGATCTCCCGGCCAATACGCACTTCTTCCTGGTGCGGGAGCGCAAACGGGGCGTCGCGGTGGCCGCGCCGCAATTCGCTCCACGACATCCGCAACCGGTTTTGCGAATCAAGGATTATCGTAACTGGAAGAGTGTCCTCTTCAACGTCGAGCGGTGACTGCAAAACCGTGGTGGAGAGGCATCGCCTTGACTTCCCGGCGCCCTGAATTAGTTAGCGTGCTAACCTTTCACCATGTCCGCTTCCGATATCGATGAATTTGGTCTGGTCCTCTTCGGCACGGCCCGGGCCTGGCGGACCAAGCTCGACCAGCGCCTCCGCCCGCTTGGCCTGAGCCAGGGCAAGTGGCGCACACTGATGCACCTGGCCAGTGCCGGCAAGGAACTCACGCAAAAGCAGATCGCCGACCGCATGGGCATTGAAGAGCCCACCTTGGCCGGCCTGCTCAATCGGCTCCAAAACGATGGCTGGATCCAGCGTCGCTCTTCTGTGAACGATCGACGCTGCAAAACCGTCCATCTGCAACAGCGCTCCAATCCGGTGCTCGATCAGATTTTTAACGCCGCCCACAACCTGCGACACGAATTGATATCAGACATTTCGGCGCGCGACCTGCAAACCTGCATGCGCGTGCTGGAACGAGTGAGGGAGAGAGCGGAAGCGGTTGCGAACGTGAACGGCTTGCACAAGAAACCGGCCAACAAAACCAAACGAGGCAAAGCGAAATGACAACCGTGAGCCGGGTGCAAACGGCCGCGCGCGAAACGGTCGACCATCTCGAACATCGTTTCGGGCGCAAACGCGTTTACGTCGGCGGCATGATCCTTGGCGCAGTTGTACTGCTCTTGCTTGTGCGCAGCTGCGCGACCGGAAAAAAGGCCACGCCGCCGCCCGCGCCCCGGCCGGTAGCCGTGGCAAAAGTCATTACCAGAGACGTCCCTCTTTACGTGGATGAAATTGGAACCTGCGCCGCCAATGAAAGCGTACAGGTGCAGGCGCAGGTGGGCGGTCAGATCGTCTCGCGCGATTTCAAGGACGGCGCCTACTTGAAGGAAGGCGATCTCCTCTTCACGATCGACAAGCGACCGTATGAAGCGGCCCTGGAGGCGGCCAAAGCCGACAACATGCTCGCCCAGGCGAATCTGAAACGACAGTTGGAATTGAAAGCCAAGAACGTCACCGCGGCGCAGGATCTCGATACGGCGCGAGCGAATGCCATGCGGACTGCGGCCGCAGTGGACGCGGCGCAGGTGAACCTCGACTATTGCTCGATTCGATCGCCGATTGACGGACGCGCCGGCCTTCGCCAGGTCGATGTCGGGAACACTGTCACGGCCGGCAGCAGCGGCGCGGTCCTCGTACAGATCGATAATTTCGATCCAATCTATACCGACTTCACAATCGCCGAGCCGGATATTCCACTCGTTAGGCAATACCTCGGCGGCCCCAATCTGAAAGTGCTGACCGATGCCGAGAACGACAAATTCCCGCCGCGCGCGGGCAAACTTTACTTCATCGCCAATACCGTGCAGCCCGGCACAGGCACCGTGCAGGCACGCGCCGTCACGGCCAACTCCGATCATGCCCTTTGGCCCTCGCAGTTCGTGCACGTGCGCCTGATTCTCGACATCCTGAAGAATGCCATGCTCGTCCCGAGCAGTGCCGTCCAGATCGGCCAGAACGGTCCCTATGTTTTCGTGGTGAAAAAAGATTCCACGCTCGACCTGCGTCAGGTGAAACCGGGGCAAAAGCAGGAGGGCGACATGGTCGTGATCAAGGAAGGGCTGAAGCCGGGCGAACTGGCCGTGACACGCGGCCAGCTCCAGCTCGCACCCGGCACGAAAGTCGTCGTCAGCGAAACGGTGAAGGCTTCGCCTGACCAAGGCGACGGAAACGAAACCGATCAAGTCCCCTAACCAATGGCAACTTCGCAAGACGATGGCTGGAATGACGATCGGCCTGAAGGGGCCGGAGAAGGCAATGGCGCCGACGAAACACCGGCCGTCCATCGGACTCACCACAAGGCTGGATCGAGCGCGACAAAAAAGCTGACGCAGTTCTCCTCCGGCCTTTCCCGTCCATTCATTCAGCGGCCCGTCATGACGATGCTGTTGACGGCGTCCATTATCGTCTTCGGCGTTCTCACCTACAATCAGTTGGCCGTCAACGATCTGCCGGCGGTCGATTACCCGGTCATCCGCGTGCGCGCCTCCTATCCCGGGGCAAATCCCGAGACGATGGCCAACACCATCGCCACGCCGCTCGAAAAGCAATTCACCCAGATTCCCGGGCTCGAGCTGAGCACGAGCACGAGTTCGCAGGGCACGACGACGATCACGCTTCAGTTTGCCCTCAGCAAAGGCATCGACGCCGCGGCCACCGACGTGCAATCGGCCATTCAAAGCGCCTCCGGTCAGCTCCCGAGCGATCTCCCCAGCCCACCCACTTTTACCAAGACGAATCCAAACGATCAGCCGGTCATGTACGTTGCCCTAACGAGTGACACGCTGAGCGATGGCGAGCTCTATCGTTACGGTACCACCGAGGTTTCACAGCGGATCAATGTTTTGCCCGGCGTTTCCGAGGTCAATATCTACGGCGTCAAAGGCGCCATTCGCATCAAGGTGGATCCCGGTAAACTGGCCGCCCGCGGCATGACTTTCGAGGAATTGGCGGCCGCCGTTCGCACGGGCACGGCGTATTCGGGCGCCGGCCAGTTCGACGGCCCTAACAAGTCCATCACGCTCCGCCCTAACGGACAAATCGAAACCGCGGAAGGTTATCGCGATCTCATCATCAAGCGCACGAACGGCTCGCCCGTGCACCTGGGCGATGTCGCGCGCGTCATCGATGGAGTCGAAAACGAACGCCTCTCGCGCCATTTTTTCGTGCGCGATTTCCGTCCGCCCGCCTCGGTCATTGTCTTTGCTGTTTCCCGGCAGGCCGGCGCCAACGCCGTCGAAGTGGCGCGCTCGGTCAGAAATCTGCTGCCCGGACTGCAGCGCGAACTGCCCGGTTCGATTCGCCTGATTCCCGTCTTCGATCGCTCCCAGTCGATCGTCAATTCGCTCCACGATGTGCAGGCGACGCTGGCCATCGCTTTTTGCCTTGTCATTTTCGTCATCTTCGTCTTTCTCGGGCGGGCCAGCGATACCCTTATTCCGATGGTGGCGTTGCCGATGTCGTTTCTCATCACCTTCCTGGCCATGTGGGTGCTCGGTTATTCGATCAACAATCTCACCCTCATGGCCATGACCCTGGCCATCGGCTTTCTCGTCGATGACGCGATCGTCTTTCTCGAAAATGTCGTCAGGCGGGCGGAAGCCGGGGAATCGATCTATCGCGCCACGCTCAACAGTGCCGGCGAAATTTCCTTCACCATTCTCTCCATGACCCTTTCCCTGGCGGCCGTTTTCATCCCGCTCGCTTTCATGCCGGGCTTGTTAGGCCGGATCTTTCGTGAATTCGCCATCACCATCATTGTCACGATTCTCGCTTCCGGCCTGGTCTCATTAACGCTCACGCCCCTGATGTGTTCGCGCATTCTCGCCGAACGCGGCGCCGGTCATCGCGAGACCTGGACACAACGTTTCGTGAACCGCTTTTTCCTTCCGGCCCGCGATTTTTACGGACGCACTCTCGATAAGTTTCTCGATCACGGCTGGATCGCACTGCCCATCGTCATGGCCTGCGCTGTCGGCGTCTGGTTCTTCTTCACTCACCTTCCCTTTACCCTTTTGCCGACCGGCGACAGCGGAACGATTCGCGGCTTTTTTATTGTGCAGGAAGGCGCCTCGCCCGAGCAACAACGCGAGCTGCAGGAAAAACTCGATCCCGTCCTGCAGGGCAATCCCAACGTCGAGAAATACTTCACAGTCGCCGGCCGCTCCGGACTGGGCGCCGGCGTTTTTACGGTCATTTTTCTCAAAGACGCGAGCAAACGGCCCGACATCGAGGAGGTGACGGCGGATCTGCGCAAAGCATGCAGTAATATTCCCGGAATTTTTCCGACCCTTAATCCGCAGCCGGTCCTTCGGATCGATGTCGGCGCGACCGGCAGTTCATTCGGTCGTTACACCTATGTCCTGAGCGGCATCAATCCCGATGAAGTCTACGCCGCCGCCGACAAACTGGAGGCGAAGCTGAAGGATTATCCCGGGTTCGCCGGGGAGCCACGCTCCGATCTCTTTCGCGAGACGCCCAATCTCGACATCGACATCCAGCGCGATCGGGCGGGACTTTACGGTGTCTCCACCACCCAGCTGGAAAGCCTTCTGCGCGCTGCCTATTCCCAGAATTACGTTTATCTGATCAAGCAGGCCGACGATCAATATCAGGTCATCGTTGAAGCGGACGATGAGGCGCGCACCGGCCCGCAGGATTTCCGGCAGATATACGTCAAGCCGGATAACGGCGACAAACTCATTCCGATTCGCGCCGTCACCAGCTCGAAGGAGACCCTTGGCCTCCAATCGGTCAATCACACCAACCAATTCACCAGCGTCACTTTCGGGTTCGATACCAAACCGGGCGTCGCTCTGGGCGATGTCACGAACTTCATCAACAAAACGGCGGCCGAAGTCTTGCCGCCCACCGTGAAGGGTGAACTGCAGGGCGAAGGGCTCGTTCTGGAACAACTCTTCCAGGCCCTGCCCTTTCTCGTCATCGCCGCCCTCTTCGTCATGTATGTCATTCTCGGTATTCTCTACGAGAGTTACGTGCATCCGATTACGGTGCTTTCGACCCTTTTTCCCGCCGTCGTCGGCGGCCTCATGACGCTTTGGCTTTTCGGCTCGACCCTCTCGCTCTATTCCGTCATCGGACTTTTCCTTCTCATGGGCATCGTGAAGAAAAACGGCATCATGATTGTCGATTTCGCCCTGCACCGCCTCGATGAAGGCTACGACCGGCGTGCTGCCATTCACGAAGCCAGTATCGAACGTTTTCGTCCCATCATCATGACGACACTGGCGGCCCTGATGGGCGCGCTCCCGATCGCCTTCGGGTTCGGCTCGGACGGCGGGTCGCGTCGTCCCCTCGGTCTTGTCATCGTCGGCGGGCTGATCGTTTCGCAAATGATCACCCTCTACATCACGCCGGTCATTTATCTGGCTCTCGAATGGTTCCAGGAACGCGTGCTCGATCGTGTCCCGTTCCTGCGCAGTGCCCACACCCACCACGAAGCCGATGCGGCGCACGGCGGCAGCGAGTTTCAACCCGAACCAGCGGGTGCTCGTTAGGCGTGGCAACCTGCCGTCAAAAGCGGCCTCGCTTGGGCGTAGCGAGTTGGTTCCTACCCTGCGTCATTCATAACCAAAGCGCCGCCGCGGCGACAACGAAGCCGATGACCAATCCACCGATGACTTCGCTCATGGTATGGCGTGAGAGAATGAGCCGCGACCAGCCGAGGAGTGGAAGGAACAGAAAGAGAGCGACTCCAAAGGCGGGCGTCAGTTGCAGAATGATGAGCGCCGCGAAAGTGGCGAAGATCATGTGCACGGAGAGTTTAATCCAGCGGTTGAAGGTGGCGGCGAGGGCAATGAGCACAGCGACTGCGACAAATCCGCGCGTCATTTCCAGCGCGTGTTTGACGGCAAGAAAATAGAAGCCCACCGGCACCAGCAGGAAGAAGGCGACGGCATAGAGGGCCGGCCGATCGGAAGGCGCCGAGGCATCGACCGTTTGCCATTGGCCGCTGGAATAACGACGCCAGATGAAAAACCCGAGCGGCAGAAGCACTGCCCCGGCCACGATCACTGTCACCCGCAGAGCTCGCTCGTGCCCACCTGCGGACCACGATGCGATTGCGACTAAAAGAATGATGGAAACGAACGGATGACCAACGATGGAAGTCCAGCGGGCCAGGCTCTTCCTCCTACTCATGCTTGTGTTGGTAGCCGAATGGGCAACAGACAACGACACTCGTTAGTCGGTTACTTTGGCCTGCAGGGGGAATTTTGAATCGGCGGCTCGGCTAAATCGTTTCATTTTCGGGGCAACTTTTTCGGCGCGACGTGATGACCGCCTGCTTCCCGCGAAGTAAAGGGGACGGCGATGGCGAAAAGCGGCTCCTCTCAGATCAGTTGCGCCGGCTGGCCAGATGCGAGAGGGCCAGGGTCATGGCGGCCGCGCCAAGTGTTTTAACAAGTGCAGGGTGTTGCGCGTAAATTTCGCTGACCCGATCGATGATCGAAGGATCATGCTCGGCCGCATGGGCGGCGGCCTGTTGCACCGTCTCGGGCGAAATCTGGCTGGCCGTTTCCGGCGTCACTTGCGGGGTTTGCCCCATGGCGGTGGAGAGATTGAGCCCGGTCGCCTGCGTGAGCTGTGAAAGAATGCCTGCCCCGGCCCCGCTGCTCAGCAGGGTGTTCAATAGACTCGCCCGCTGGGCGCCATTGGAGCTGCTGAACAGTTGACTGATCATCTGCGCAAAGGGCGGAGTTTTATCGGAGCGAAACATGGCGGCCAGTCCGTCCGCCAGGGCGGGGGTCGGAGCCGCTTGCGCGACCTGCGTGAAGTGATTCTCCACTTCCCCGCCGCCGCTCGCTTGGCTTTCCTGCGAGTAATTCTGCAGCACGTGGGCGATCTCGTTCATCCAGCTCATGGTCTCATCGTGGACAGGAAAAATCGCGGTGTCGAGAGCGCACCGCAGGCACGGACGAAGCAAATCCGGCCCGAAGGGTATGAGGCCTGCTTATTCTCCCTGTGAAAGGTATCACTTGTGAAAATATTGGCCGTAGAAGATGAATCGGCGGTGGCACAATTGCTTGCCCTCGTCCTGGGAGGACCGGATTGCCAGGTGGCCACGGCCGGGAATGGCGAGATTGCGCTCGCCAAAATGGCGTCGGCGCCCAAGCCCTTCGATGTCGTGATCACAGATCACCTTATGCCGCGCCTGAGCGGTTTGGATTTTGTCCGCGAACTGCGCGCGCGCAAGTTTGGCGGGAAAGTGGTGGTCCTCTCAGCGCACCTGGCCGGAGAAAACAAAAAGGCCTACCAGGATCTTGGCGTGGATGTCATGATCGCGAAACCATTCGATCTCGATGAATTGCGGCACACGGTCGAAGTTTTAGGCAACGGGAACGGATCAAACGGCGCTGTCGCCTGATTCTCATTCGTTAGGCGAAAACTTCGCCTCCCCCGCAATCGGCCGGAAGGCGACCGATACGCGCACTGACTCCTCGATTTACGAGAGATAAATGCGTGCGCGTTCTGCTTCTCCACAATCCAAGGCGGGGACCGGCCAGCACCCCGGCCCGGATTTGCAGGCGGCCCTTGGCAAAGCCGGACACAGGTGGTCTATCCTTCGACCAAGCAAAGAGGCTGGAAGAAAGCGCTCGATGAGAAAGGCTACGATCTGGTCGTGGCGGCAGGCGGCGAGGGAACGGTCGGCCAGATAGCGCGACAGTTGATCGGACGAGAGACGCCGCTGAGCGTGCTGCCTCTCGGAACGGCGAACAACCTCGCGCGGACACTCGGGTTCACCGGAACGGTGGCGCAATTGATCGGCCGCGTCGGCCAGGGGGAGCCGCGCGGCTTCGCTGTCGGAGTGGCGCGAGGGCCCTGGGGCAAACGCCACGTTTTCGAGGGACTGGGTGCCGGGTTGCTCGGCGAATACCTGCGGCGGCCGCGCCGGAAGAAAGAGAAGAAAAGATCCAGGGAAGGAGAAATGAGGTGGCACGTGCGGCGCTTGCGCAAGCTCCTCGCCGAGCAACGACCGCACGCATGGGAGATCGAGGTGGACGGAGACAAACTGGAGGGCTGTTACCTTCCCCTCGAAGCGATGAACATCTGCTCGGTCGGGCCCGTCCTGAATCTCGCAGCGGGCGCGCGCACGAGCGATGGGCGATTCAATCTGGTGCTGGCGCGAGAAAACGAGCGCAAGATACTGATGGAATGAAACGCCTGGAGGGCGGCAAACCAGATTTTCCTCTGCCGGCAAGAGCATTCGAACACCTGCGCATGAGCTGGAAAAATTCGCCCCTTCATCTGGATGACGATCCGTGGCCAAATCGCAATGAGAAGAAAAAGTGGGGGACCCTCAAGCTAAAGGTCCGGCTGCGAGCCTTGATCGTGTTACGACCGCCGGAGAGCCGGAAGCAGTTCCGCGGAAGAAAAAAGGGAAAGGCCGACTAGGTTCGCCTGTGCAGACGTTGCGGGTGCGATGTGTGGTGATTGGCGGCGGGCCGGCCGGAATGATGACGGGATTTCTCCTCGCCCGTGCCGGAGTCGAGGTGGCCGTGCTGGAAAAACATCGCGATTTCAACCGTGACTTCCGAGGTGACACGATTCATCCGTCAACCTTCGAGCTGATGTATGAGCTCGGGTTTCTGGAGGAATTTCTAAAACAACCACATCAGGAAGCGCGCGAGCTGCGCGGCGTCATAAATGGAATCGAAGTGACGATCGCGGATTTCTCGCACCTCCCGGTCCACTGCAAATTCCTTGGCCTGATGCCGCAGTGGGATTTTCTAAATTTTCTTTCCGGGCACGCGAAGCGGCTGGCCTCTTTTCATCTCCACATGGAAACGGAAGTGACCGATCTCATCTTCGAAAACGATCGCGTCGCCGGCGTTCGCGCGAAAACACCGCGGGGCGAAATCGAAGTGCGCTCCGATCTCGTCATCGGTGCCGATGGACGGTATTCAACCGTACGCAAGGCAGCCGGCTTCGAGCCGAAAGAATACGGCGTGCCGATCGATGTGCTTTGGATGCGGTTGTCGCGTCAGCCTGACGACCCGGATCGAACCGGCGGTTATTTCCAAAACGGCAAGATGATGGTGGCGCTCAATCGCGACGATTACTGGCAATGCGCACTGGTCATTCCGAAAGGCGGCTTCGACGCGATCAAAGGGCGTGGGCTGGCGGCTTTTCACGACGAGATTGGCACAATGGCGCCGTTCCTACGCGAGCGGGCGCGTGAACTGACAGAGTGGCCGCAGGTAAAATTGCTCACCGTGCAAATCAACCGGCTCCGGAAGTGGGCACGCGCAGGTTTGCTTTGCATCGGCGATTCCGCTCACGCGATGTCGCCGGCGGGCGGTGTGGGAATTAATCTCGCCATTCAGGATGCGGTGGCGACGGCGAATCTGCTCGCTGCGAAACTGCGCCGCGGCCCCGTGCCGGTGGAAGAATTGCACGCCGTGCAACGCCGACGGGAATGGCCGACACGCCTGATTCAGCGCATGCAGATGATGATTCATCGACGTGTCGATGGGCGCCCGCGCAAGGGCGGTGGTGGATTGCCACTTGTTTTGTGGTTACTCAGGATCTTCCCGATCCTGCGTCGTTTGCCGGCCCGCTTTGTCGGCCTTGGGCCAAGACCCGAACATGTGCGGACAGCGGTGGCCTAACGACTAGCCCGCCAGACGGCGGTGGAAAAGTTCGAGCAGAAGGCCGTAGCAGTGCAGCGCGAGTTCCGGATCGTAGCGCAATCCTTCATCGCGCAGAAACGCATGCGCAGCGTTGAATTCATGCCAGGTAAAGTTCACCTCTTTCTCGCGCAAAACATCGTGAATTTTCTGCCGGCCTTCCGGCGGAATATGCGGATCCTGCCGGCCCCAGACCATGAGCATCTCGGCTTTGATTCCGCCTGCCTGCGCCAGGGTATCGTCGCCGGATTTACTGAGCGAACCGGTATGCAAATCGGTTCCGTAAAAGCAGGCGCAGGCCAGGATTTCGTGATGCTTCACCGCTGCGCGGAAGCTGAGATGGCCGCCAATGCAGATCCCGGCGGCGCCCAGCCGGCCCGTGCAGCCCGGGTGCCTTTGCAGATAGGCGACGACCGCCTGTGAATCGCCATCGAAGCCGCGCAGTTCCTTTTCTTTCTTGAGCGCGTTGCCGCGATCGACTCCCGCCTGGTCGTAGGCGAACGCCGTCCCCGGCTTCTCGAACTCATGATAAATCTCCGGCACCGCAACAATGTAACCGTGGCCCGCGATCAACGCCGCGACCCGCCGAATCGGTGCCGTGACCTGAAAGATTTCCGAATAAAACAAAACGCCGGGATAACGTTGTTCCTCTGCCGGCCGAAAGATGTGCGTGCGCATCGCTCCGGTAGCAGTCGACAGGTCGACGGTTTCGGGTTCGCGCAAAGTCATGTCCGCCGCAATTTATAGGCTCGACACCTTCTTCTCGCGATGTCCTCCGAACTGAAACCGCATGGCGGAGAGAAGACGATCGGAGAAACGCAGTTCGCCGCGCGAAGCAAAACGCTGGAATAACGCCGCGCTCAGCACCGGGACCGGGCAACCTTCATCGTTGGCCGCAGCGAGCGTCCACCGGCCTTCACCGGAATCGGAGACATGCCCCGAAAATCCTTCCAGATTCGGCTCCGCCTGCAACGCTGCTGCCGTGAGGTCGAGCAACCAGGAAGCGACTACACTGCCGCGGCGCCAGACTTCGGCGATGTCGGTCAGATTGAAATCGTATTGGTAATTCTCCGGTTCCCGCAACGGCGTCGTCTCGGCGTCGATCGTGACGCCTTTTTTGCCGACGTTGGCGTGATGAAGAACGTTGAGTCCTTCGGCGTAGGCGGCCATGACGCCGTATTCGATTCCGTTGTGGACCATCTTAACGAAGTGCCCGGCGCCCGGAGGCCCGCAGTGCAGGTAACCTTCTTCGGCCGTGCTCGGCGGGGCTTTGTCGCGTCCGGTTGTTCGCGGGATATCGCCGCGGCCCGGCGCCAGCGCCTTGAAGATCGGGTCGAGACGCGTCACGGCGTCGACTGGACCGCCGATCATGAGACAATAACCGCGTTCCAAACCCCAGATTCCGCCGCTCGTGCCGACATCGAGATAGTTCATGCCGAGCGTAGCCAATTCCTTGGCCCGACGGATATCGTCGATGTAATAGGAATTGCCGCCGTCGATGATGCTGTCGTTAGCCTGGAATTTTCCAGTCAGTTCTTTGACGGTCGCTTCGACGCCCGCGGCCGGCACCATCAGCCACACCGTGCGCGGCGGATTGAGACGCGCGACGAGATCATCGATCGAAGACGCGCCTTCCGCGCCTTGCTTCGCCAAAGCCTGGACATTTTCGACGTTACGGTCGTAGACAACACACTTGTGGCCGGCGCGAGTGAGACGAAGAACCATGTTCGCGCCCATGCGCCCGAGGCCGATCATTCCGATTTGCATGGTTCAGTTGTATGTCCGAACCGGCGCGGCGATCAATGTCGAAGATCGCGGGCCGTTTTTCGCCAGGTGCCGAAGAGCGGTTTATTTCTTGCGCAATTTCTTCAGGAGCGAACGCAAACGGCGCGTTGTTTCGTTGCGGTCGATCTTGCTCGCGGCCAGGTCGAGAACAAAACCCTCCCACTCATCGACCGGCAAGGTCGATGTTGGCAGCAACCCGTTGCTTTCCAAAAAGACCAGGCACGCGGCCAGCGCCGTCCGCTTGTTGCCATCGACAAACGCGTGATTACGGCACAGGTAGAACAAATAGGCGGCTCCGACTTCGATTGGATCCGACAAGAGCGGCTGACCCATCATGGTCGCTTGCGGAGCCGCCACCGCCGATTCGAGCAGAGCTTCATCGCGAATTCCCGACGCTCCACCGTGCGCGACCAGCACTTCGGCATGGATCGCTTTCACCGCAGAAACGCTGAGGTGCTGGACGGCTGAGCTCAAGACAGACGTTTGAAAAGTTTCGCGTTTTTCCTGATCAACCGTTTCGCTGCCGCCGCTGCTGCGGCCGGTTCCAGAACCGGGCGCATTGGCGTCAAAACAATCGACCCCCCGTCATGGACGCTGACCGTCATCTGATCGCCCACCTTCAGGTGGGCGAGGTCCATCAGGGCGGCATCGAAAATGATTCCCTGGGAATTGCCGACTTTGCAGATGGTCTTGGTCATGCGGGTTATACTATGTTTTACGGCGCGTCTGGACAAGCCCTTTTTTGATTCTCGATGTGGCTCGAAAGCGACAAAGGTCGAGAACATTGTGAGTTGCCTTTTCGGCTCGCGGCGTTTTTAACTGACGCAAACATGAGATTCGAAAATCAGGTCGCCATCGTGACGGGTGCGGGACGCGGAATCGGGCATGCCATTGCCATGCGGCTCGCCGCGGAAGGAGCGCACATCGCGGCCGTTTCGCGCACGGAAGCAAATGCCGGAAAAACGGCCGACGAGATCAACGCGGCGCGCGCTGATTCGGCCAAAGCCTACGCCGTTGATGTGGCCGATCATGACGCCGTCCAGAAAGTGGCCGCTCAGATTTATGCCGATTTCGGCCACGTCGATATTCTCGTTAATAACGCCGGGGTGACGCGAGACGGTTTGAGCATGCGCATGTCGATGGGCGACTGGGATGTCGTGCTCGATACGAATTTGAAGGGGGCATTTAATTTCTGCCAGGGCGTCATGCGCGCGATGGCAAAACAGCGGAGCGGTCGCATTATCAACATCAGCTCGGTGACGGGCCTGACCGGGAACGCCGGACAGGTCAATTACGCAGCGAGTAAAGCCGGCCTGATCGGCCTGACCAAATCGCTCGCGCGGGAACTGGCCGGGCGCGGGATTACCGTCAATGCGATCGCGCCCGGTTTTATCGTGACCGACATGACAGACGCACTATCCGATCAAATCAAGGAGGCGATCCTGAGCCGAATTCCGCTTGGGAAATTAGGCGAGCCCGAAGACATCGCGGCGGCCGTCGCCTTCCTTGCCTCGAAGGAGGCGCATTTCATTACCGGCCAGACTCTGACCGTGGACGGCGGGATGGTCATGTAGGAAACCGGCACCCGGAGGAGGCCTCTACCCCCGGACGCGCATTAATCCTGCTCTTTTTCAGGCGTAACTGCGTCTGATGAAGCTCTTTCTAGGTATCCTCGCGCTGGCTCTGGTCTGCTTCGGCTATCACCAGACCCATCGAGCTATTACCTATCCTCCGGGCGTCCTCATCTCTGACGAGCCGGAGCAGATCGATCTGCCCGCTGACGTGGCCCCCATCAAGTATGGATCGTTTCACCTGAAACCCCTGGCGCGTTTCAGCATCGAAGCGCGCCTTTTGCATCGGAAGATTTACCGCTACGATCGCGAGGCGGCCCTCGCGCCGGTCGATCTCGCGGTCGGCTGGGGACCAATGTCCGACCAGGCCGTCCTGGACCGATTGGATATCAGCCAGAGCATGCGCTTCTTTTGGTACGAATACCGTCTGCCCCCGCCGATCCCGCCCGAGCAAATCGTTTCGCACGGCGCCAATTTACACATCATTCCCGCGACGCCGGAGATCGAGGCGGAATGCAAGACCTTGCGCGAGGGCGAGCTGATTTATCTGCAGGGCGACCTGGTCGAGGCGACCGGCCCGGGCATTGGGACATGGCGCAGTTCCCTCACCCGCACCGATTCGGGCAAGGGCGCCTGCGAGCTGGTTCTCGTCGACGACGTGCGGTTGCTCGACAATGGCGACGCGGCCGCTGGATCGCCTGCGCCCACTGACAAAGCGGGTCAGGCGGGGAACGTGGCCGCGACTCGTTAGGCCGCCCGCGAAGATGGCTTGCGTGCGTCGCGCTTCCGGCTCATCGTCACGCATGGCAATGGAAAAAGCGACGTTCGGCGCAGGTTGTTTCTGGGGTGTGGAGGCTACTTTTCGTCAGGTCAGAGGAGTGACTGACGCGGCTGTCGGTTACGCCGGCGGCACCATGGAAAATCCGACCTATGAAGATGTCTGCTCGGATCGAACGGGGCACGCCGAAGTGGTGCAGGTGGAATTCGATCCGGCCGTGGTCGGGTATGAACAATTGCTCGATGTTTTCTGGTCCAACCACAACCCGACCACGCTCAATCGCCAGGGACCGGATGTGGGGACGCAATATCGTTCCGTCATTTTTTACCATTCGCCGGAGCAGAAACTGGCGGCGGAGAAATCGAAGGCCGCGCTCGAAAAGAGCGGCAGATTCGGCCGACCGATCGTTACCCAGATCGAGCCCGCGCCCGTCTTTTATCGCGCGGAGGAATATCATCAGCGTTATCTGGAAAAGCGCGGCCAGACCCACTGCGCGATCTGAGGCGCATGTTTTCATCGTGAGCCGACAGGTCGTTCGCACAAAAAAATTCGTCGAAGACGCCGCCGCTGTCATTCGTCAGGAAGCACGCACGGCGCTGGGCGAACGTCAGGAATTTCGGATTGCCCTTTCCGGCGGAAACACTCCGCGGCCCATATACGCCGAACTGGCTCGCGGCGGCCGCGAGCTGCCGTGGGAAAGTGTTCTCTTTACCTTTGGGGACGAGCGTTGCGTGCCGCCGACCGACCAGCAAAGCAACTTTCGCATGGCGAACGAGTTGCTCTTTACGCCCGGGGCAGTGCCCGGGCGTTCCATCCTTCGCATGCGAGGCGAGGTCGACCCTCCGATCGCGGCCCAGGAATACGAGGACCAGCTGAACGTGCTGGCGACACAGCGTGGCGAAACCATTTACCGGCACGACCTCATTCTGCTCGGCCTTGGTCCCGATGGACACATGGCGTCATTGTTTCCGGAGACGGCCGCACTGGCCGAGAAAGTCCGCTGGGTGGTGCCGAATTTCGTTCCGAAAATGAATGCCTGGCGTTTAACCTTTACGCTGCCGCTCATTCTCCAGTCCCGCCGCATCTGTTTTTTGGTCAATGCGAACAAACAGGCGGATTTGATTGCGCGCGTCTGGAACGGCGACGAGTCATTGCCGGCTGCGCTCGTCGACGGCAAACACGAAAACGTGACCTGGATTCTCGGCGAATGAGGAAATCCGATGTAGTCGCCCCGCTCAGTCGGGGCGCGAGAGTGGCACGGCGACAGTGCGCCGTGGCTACATTGACACGGGAGAGCGGCACCGCGACAGAGGTCCGTGGCGACATTGACGAGAGGCCATGAGTAACGCCCGCACCATTATCGTGACCGGCTCGGCCGGATTGATCGGCTCGGAAACGGTCAAGCGTTTTGCCGGTCAGGGCTGGCGCGTGGTTGGTATCGACAATGACATGCGCAGTCGCTTTTTTGGCGCCGAAGCTTCCACTCGCAAAACGCGCGATCAGCTCGTAGCGGACATCGCGGGTTACGAGCATCACGACATCGATATTCGCGATGCCGCCGCCATTAACGATGTCTTCAAGAAGCATCGCGCTCAGATCGCCGCCGTCGTCCACACGGCGGCGCAACCGTCACACGACTGGGCGGCGCGCGAACCGCAGACCGATTTTACCGTTAACGCCAACGGCACACTGAACCTGCTGGAGGCAGCGCGAAATTTTTGTCCGGAAGTCCCCTTTGTCTTCACTTCCACGAACAAGGTTTACGGCGACACGCCGAATCGTCTGCCATTGCAGGAATTGCCAATGCGCTGGGAAATCGAGCCGGGGCACGAATATGAACCCGGCATTTCCGAGACGATGAGCATCGACTACACGAAGCATTCGCTTTTCGGTGCGTCCAAGGCTGCGGCCGATATCCTGGTCCAGGAATACGGACGGTATTTTAACATGCCGACGGCCTGTTTTCGCGGCGGCTGCCTGACGGGTCCGGCCCATGCCGGGACCGAGCTGCATGGTTTTCTTTCCTATCTCATGATCTGCACGGTGACGGGCCGGCCATATCGCGTCTTTGGCTACAAGGGCAAACAAGTGCGCGACAATATCCACAGTTACGACCTGGTGGAGGCATTCGCCGCCGTTATCGAGAAGCCGCGTGTCGCCGAGGTCTATAACATCGGCGGAAGCCGCCATTCCAATTGCTCGATGCTCGAGGCCATCGCTCTTTGCGAAGAAATCAGCAGCCGCAAACTCAGCTGGCATTACGAAGAGAGCAATCGCATCGGCGACCACATTTGGTGGATTAGCGACGTGCGCAAATTCCAGGAACATTATCCGCAGTGGAAATTCCGTTACGGCCTGCGCGAAATCCTGGAAGAAATCCATCGCGCCGTCGCCCCGGCACGCTGACGCTTCAACGCTTTAACGCTTCAACGCCTAGTATTGCTCGCCTTCGTCGTGCAATTCAGGCGCGACACGATCCGAAATCGCGTAGGCGTGAAACATGACGGCAAACCAATAGAACACCATCAGGCCAAGCCCGAACCCGGCCGTCGCTGTCGCGGCCAGCGCGGAAAGCGCCACGGCAAAAGGCGCACCGATGATGAACAACGCCCCGATTAACTTGTGTCCTTTGTAAATGTGACCGAGACCCGGAATCACGCTCAGCATCACCGCAACGGCGTCGCTCGCCTTGCCTTCGGCTGTTTCGGTTTCCTCACGGCGCGTCCAATCGCACCCCGTGCAATGCGTCGCATCTTTCGGCAGAGTTTCGCCGCAAAGCGGACAGGTCATCGTGTCGGACTCTGTCGGCGTTTCCGTAACTGGCGCGTCTGTGTATTCCAATTTAACCTCCGCCTGTATCGTTCCCATCGCCCGCTCTTTCGTCAAGGCTCAGTTCCGGTAGCGGCCTTCCATGACCGTCGCTATGATTGCGGTTTGCCACGACGGTTAAAGATTGCCGCGGCCGACACAGGGTCACCTTAATGAAGTGCGCGTTTCTCCTTCTTCTTTTCGCGGCGCGTGTCGTCGCGGGAGGGCTCGAACGTTATCCGAATCTCGTCGTCAGCGATGCTCTGGGAGGACGTCCTTCTCATGATGGAGTCCGCATTACCTACCTCGGCACGAACGGCTACCAATTCGAATGTCGCGGGCATGCCCTCCTCGTCGATCCCTATTTTTCACGGATCGGTTTGATGACGATGGTCTTCGGTCAACACGTGCAGCCTGACGAACAACGGATTGCCAATGGTTTGAGTCATCTCTCTTCCCATCCCGACGCCATCCTCGTCACGCACGGGCACATCGATCATCTTTTCGATGTTCCGCCGATCATGCAAAAGACGGGCGCCCGCCTGGTTACCTCAAAGACCGGGGTGGAGTTGGCGTGTGCGGCCGGCGCGCCGGCCCGGCATTGCGAGGTCGTCGCGCCGGGCGACGTTCGTCGCATTGGCCCGTGGAAAATTCGCGTCCTTGCTGCGACGCACGACAGCGTCTTTCCGATCGGTGTTCCCTACCCTGGTCCGCGCCGCACGAACAAGCCCCCGCGCAAAGCTTCCGATTGGGTTTGTGGTCAGCCGCTCGCCTTCCTGATCGAGGCCAACGACCGTCGCATTTATATCGACTCCGGCGGAACCCTCAAAAAACTGCCGCCCACACAAATCGCTCCCGTCGATCTGGCCATTCTCGGCGTGGCCCTGCCTGATTCGCGCGCCCGGTTCGTCGAGGCGGTGCGTCGTCTGCAGCCGCGTTACATTTTGCCCAGCCATCAGGATAATTTTTTCCGGCCCCTCGCCAAAGGATTCATCTTCGGTCCGTTGACCGACTTTCCCCGTATCCTGCGCGACGATCGCCGCGCGCATCTGCCCGGCCGTCTCATCCTGCTCGATTATTTTCGCCCGTGGACGCTTCCCTGAAAAACGAGGCCCGCGCCAGGCGGGCTCTCTCTCTGACGGCTCTCGCTCCGGTCATGCCGCAGCTGGTCGGGAGCATCTTCAACATCTGGTACAATGCCGTCATCATCGATCCGCTCCTCGCGGCGGGTGGATTGCGGCCGCGTTTCTTCACGACCGTCCTCATCTACAATTTGCTGGCCTATCCGGTCGGGGTCGCGCTTTGGCTTCGAAGCGTCTACTCGTTGCGCCCAATCCTGCAGCGTCTGCTTGCGGGCGGGCAAGTGGCGAAAAATACGATCACGCGCGCCCGGCGGAGGCTGATTCATCTGCCCATCGTCGCGGCGGTAATCTCAGGCGCAGCATGGCTGCTGTGCATTCCGGTTTTTCTTTTTTCCCTCGCTCAGGCACCCGGGCCGCTCGATTCGCGTCTGGTCTGGCATCTTCCCATTTCCTTTTGCGTCTCTGCTTTCATCGCCGTCATCAACACGTTCTTTCTCGTTGAGCTGGCCAGTCACTGGGGCTTGTTCCCGATCTTCTTCCGCGACGCTCGCCCCGACCTGACCCCGGGGATCGTCACGCTCTCCTTGCGGGGCCGCGGACTGCTCTGGGCCGTTTCGGCGGCGATTTGTCCGATCATTTCACTCTTGCTATTTCAATTTGCGCCCATGGCCAATGGGATCGATTCGCGTTGGTTCGCTGTTTTTGTCGGCGCGATCGGGATTACTTTCGGCCTTGGCACAGGTTTGATGATGAGTCACCTGGTCGCCCAACCGATCGATGAGCTGCGCTCCGCCGCGCAAGCCGTCAGCGATGGTCGCTTCGACGTCGAGGTGCCGGTGCGTCGCGCTGATGAATTCGGTCTCCTCGTCGGCGAGTTCAATCACATGACGCGCGAGTTGAAGGAAAAAGAGCGGCTGCGCCAGACCTTTGGTTTGCATGTCGGCAAACGCGCCGCCGAACAAATCCTCGCGCGCGATCCGGGTCTGGGCGGCATCGAGCAGGTGATCACGGTAATGTTTGTCGATATCCGTTCGTTCACAGCCCGCTCCGATATGGCTTCCGCACGAGAAACCGTGGAGATGTTGAATGAATTCCTGAACGTGACCGTGCGCGTCGTGGAAGAAGATTACGGCGGCATGGTCAACAAATACCTGGGCGACGGATTCATTGCGCTCTTTGGTGTGGGTGCGCCGGACGATTTTAATCATGCCCAGGTGGGGCTGGAAGCGGGGCGCGGGATTCTGCGCGCACTCGATCAACTCAATCGCGATTTCGCCGGACGCGGCCGGCAGGAATTGCGCATCGGGATTGGCTTGAACTCGGGTCCGGCCATCGTCGGCAGCATCGGTTCGCCGCAACGGCTCGAATTTACCGCGATCGGCGCGACCGTGAACCTCGCTTCGCGCATTCAGGGCCTGACGAAACAACTGGCCACTCCACTTTTGCTTACCGCGGCCACGCACGGGCTCCTTGCGGCCGCGGAAAATCTCGAACCTTTACCCGCTCAGGAGGTGCGCGGTGTGGCGCACCCTGTCGCTCTTTTCGGTCTGCGTGACGGCACCAGGCAGGATGGCTGACTCAACCGCCTGCAACCCGCCGGCTCACTCTCTCTGCCGGCGATTGCTCTCAGGGAGGCATTCCGTGAATCGTCCCTGCCTTATTCCTTGCGCATCCAACTTCCTCCCTCGAATCTCCCGCAGAAAGGCGAAACCTTGAGCGTATCTCTCACCGACATCGTTCGCTACACGGACGACTACCTGCGCATCGCCGAAGTGCAGGATTTCCCAAATGCCCTCAACGGTCTGCAGATCGAAAACTCCGGCGCGGTCACTAAAATCGGCGCGGCCGTTGACGCTTCCAGCGCAACGCTCGAGAAAGCGGCTGCGCGCGACATCAATTTCCTCATTGTCCATCACGGCCTCTTCTGGTCGGGCGTGCGACCGATCACCTCATTACGCCATCGCCAGGTGAAACTGGCTCTCGATAAAGATCTCGCCCTCTACAGCGCACATCTTCCTCTCGATCTGCACGAGGACATCGGCAACAACGTCCTGCTGGCCCGCGCTCTTGGTCTGGAAAAGACAGAGCCGTTCCTGAAAATTCAGGACCGGGCCATTGGACGGAAAGCCGAAGCGCACCTGCGTCGCGAGGAGCTGATTTCGAAGCTGGAAGAGTCGTTAGGCGGTCCCGTCCGCTGCATCGGCGTTGGGCCGACGGAGACAAGAACGATCGGCATCGTGACCGGCGGCGCGGGTGGCGAAATTTATGAAGCCGCTCGCGAAGTCGATACTTACATTACGGGCGAAGCGCCGCATTGGGCGGCGGTGGCGGCCGAGGAACTCGGAGTCAATCTCTTGTTAGGCGGACACTACGCCACTGAGACCTTCGGAGTGAAAGCACTCGCCGCGCATCTCTCCGAGCGCTTCCACGTTCCCTGGGATTTTATCGAGCATCCGACGGGCTTGTAAGCAACATCATATTCCTAACGACTGGGCGGAAACAGGAAAAGCCAGGCCCAGCCGGCGAGAAAACAAGCTCCGCCCAGCGGAGTGATCGGACCGAGCCATCGCATATTCGTCAGGGCGAGAAGATAGAGACTGCCGCTAAAGAAAACGATCCCGGCCAGCAGGAGCCAAACCGGCGCACGCCATCCAATGCCATGCAGAGCCAGCGCGAGCAGGGCAATGGCATGCAGGAAATGATAGAGGACTGCAGTTTGCCAGACACTGACCATGTCATGGGCCTGCAACATTTCCTTGAGCCGATGCGCGCCAAAGGCGCCGAGCGCCACCGCTAAAAAGCAGAGCCCGGCCGCAACGCGGAAAAGTGATACCGACATAGCTATTCCCCGACGTTCACCTTGATCCCGAAAAGCTTCCAGTTCGGATGCTCGTAGACGTATTTCAACCGAAACACGACTCTGTTCGGCTTCGCCGGATAATAACCGGAAAGAACGAGCACACCGTTCGAGTCGATCTGCGGTGGTTCATTGAAAATCGGCTGCACATCCTTGATCCCTCCAATGTCGATATGCTTTTCGGTGAAATCGTGAAAGGCGGTGGCGAGCTGCTCCGCCGTGATCTGCTCCTGCCAGGCCGCCGATATCTGCTCATGAAAGCGGGCGAAATCGTCCGCCCGCACCGCCTCGTTAAAAGCAAGCAATGAATCGAGGGCGAGGGCCCGCAGCTCGGAGTCGGACGGCATTTTCGCTTCGCCCGCGGCTACGGCCACGCCTGCGGCCGGGACATTCACGGCGACTACTTTCCAATTACCAGCTTCCTTGATCAGATCCATGGTCAGCGGCACCTTTCCACCAGCGCGTGTGCTGCCGGTGCCGTCGAGATGAACGCGGTCGTTTTTCATCTCGCGGTTCGACCACGAGGCTGAAGTTACTTCCGTTAGGCCGAGGCGCTGCACAGCCCGTTCGAACGCTTCAAAGCTTTGCTGTGTTTTCAGCGTCGTTGAGCAGCTTTCGTAAGCTTCCCGAATTTTTCCTGAACTCGTCAGGGCGAGAAAATCGTCGCCTGCTTTCGCGGCCCCGCGCGTCAGTCCAAAGACAAGCGCCACCACGATGACGCCGACCACGGCCAGCCCGCCTGCCACGCCCAACGCAATCAAGCATCCTTTTTTCATGCGATCCGCCCGGTTGAATCTGCCGCGAATGTTCGGAAAGAATCGAGGCTCCTGTCAAGGTTCTGACGCCTGCTCAAGCATCCATGCGAGGTTTTATCACGTATGGCCATTTGCCAGCGACATGGTTTGTCGCTTTCCGAGACAAACGCGCTCGGAGAGCGCGTTCCACCGTATGTGAGCCAAAAAGGCGGTTGACCCCATTGCGCCGGATATCTACGTTCCGGCAGCCCTGGCGGCTTCGATTTACCTGCACCGAGCGGTTTAATCTGTAAGCCGCTGCGCAATCCCATGCAGGCCGAAGAACTTTCCTACGTCATCGTCACCCCCTATTCGATGCGCAAGTCGCGCACCGGCGGCATTGTTTCCCGTCTCATTTCCCGCACCGGCCTCGATCTGGTGAGCGGGCGCATGTTCGGGCCGAGTGACGAACTGGTGCGCCGTTATGCCGAAACCATCGTCAGTGAGACGGATCCCGGACACCGCGCCACCCAGGAGCTGATCAGGCAATACGTGCTCAAGAATTTTGCCGCCGACAGCAAAGGCCGGCGACCGCGGGTGTTGCTGCTGGTGTTTCGGGGCGAGAACGCGTCGGAAAAAATTCGCCAAACCGTTGGCCACATTGTGCACGAACGCACGAGCGGTGAGACCATCCGCGATACCTACGGTGATTACATCACTGAGAACGGCAAGGTCACGTACTTCGAGCCTGGCGTGCTCGCCGCCTTCGAGCCGGAAGCCATCGAGCGCGACTTGAAATTGTGGGCCGAGTTTTCGTCCGGCGATGGCGGCATTCTCGACGCATCCGTCGAGTTTCCGAAAGGCGACCGGGTGGAAAAAACGCTTGTCCTGATCAAGCCCGATAATTTCAAATTCCCGAACGTGCGTCCGGGCGGTGTCATCGAAGTTTTTTCACGGACCGGCCTTCATATTATCGGATTCAAAGTCCACCGCATGAGCGTGGCGCAGGCGGAAGAATTCTACGGCCCGGTCCTGCCCGTGCTGGCGGACAAGCTCGGCGCAGAAAAAGGCCGCAGCGCCTGGGAAGACGTCGTTGAATTCATGTCGGGCGGCCGGCCGAGTGCCACCAGTGATGCGCAACGAACGGTGCCCGGCACCGAAAAGTGCATCGCCCTTGTTTACCAGGGCGAAGACGCTGTGCGTAAAATCAGAGACGTGCTCGGCCCGACCGATCCGAGCAAAGCCCCGCCCGGTTCGATCCGCCGGGAGTTTGGCCAGAGCATCATGGTCAACGCCGCCCATGCCTCCGATTCCGCCGAGAACGCAAAAAGGGAGATGGCAATCGTGCGGGTGGACGAAGACAATCTCAAACCTTTGATTGAAAGTCATTATCGCAGCTCATAGCTTGCGCTCCCATTTTGCCAAACATCAACCCGACGCTCTACACCATGGAAATTTCCTCGCGCGCTGCGCAATTAACCCCCTCACTCACTCTTTCGATCGACAGCAAAGCCAAGGCGATGAAGGCCGAAGGCATCGACGTTTGCGGCTTCGGAGCCGGTGAGCCCGATTTCGACACGCCGGAACATATCAAGGCCGCTGCCATTGAAGCCTTGCAGGCCGGCTTTACCAAATACACGCCCAGCTCCGGCATTCCAGAACTTCGACAGGCCATCGCCGACAAACTCGCAGCCGACAACGGGCTCGAATATCGCGCCAGTCAAGTTGTGGTCAGCAACGGCGCGAAGCATTCCTGTTACAACGCCATTCTCGCGACCTGTCAGCCGGGCGACGAAGTAATCATCCCCTCGCCCTATTGGGTGAGCTATCCCGACATGGTGCGCCTGGTCGGCGCCGATCCGGTCATCGTGCAAACGACCGAGCGCAATGCCTGGAAGTTGCGCCCGGAGGATTTCGAAAATGCGATGACGCCGCGCACGAAAATGCTGATCCTGAACAGTCCGGGTAACCCGACCGGTTCGGTGTACACGCGCGACGAGCTGGCCGCTCTCGTCGAAGTTGCGGCTGAAGAGGACATCTTGATTTTGTCCGACGAAATCTACGAAAAGCTCGTTTACGACGGAGCCGAGCACCTCAGCATCGCTTCCATTTCGAAGGAAGCCTACGATCTCACGATCACGGTCAACGGTTTCAGCAAAGCCTACGCCATGACCGGCTGGCGTCTCGGCTATCTCGCCGCGCCGGAAGCGGTGGCCAAGGCGGTCGACTCGATCCAGAGCCACAGCACTTCGAATCCCTGCTCCTTCGCGCAACGTGGGGCGCTCGCCGCCTTAAAGGGCGACCAGCAGCCGCTGGCCGACATGCGTGAGGAATTCGACATGCGCCGCAACTACATGTTCGACCGCATCTCGAAAATCCCGAACATCAGCGCGGTAAAGCCGCAGGGCGCATTTTACATCCTGGTCAACATCAGCCAGCTCGGGCTGACCTCGCAAAATTTTGCCGACCGCCTGCTCAGCAAGGCGAGTGTGGCCGTTGTGCCCGGAGCGGCCTTCGGCGACGACCGCACGATTCGCCTGAGCTATGCGACGAGCATCGACGTGATCAAAAAAGGCCTCGATCGCTTTCAGGATTTCTGCCGCACGCTGTGAGCGGCGGTGAAAGGTTGAAGCGCCATCTCTTCCGCTGCAACGCTTCAGCCCTTTAACGCATGGCCGGCTCCTTCGCGCTCATTCTCCACGCGCACCTGCCGTTCGTCAGGCATCCCGAACACGACGATTTCTTCGAGGAAGATTGGCTCTTCGAAGCGATCAGCGAGAGCTACCTGCCGCTCATCGTCATGATGCAGCGCCTGGCGCTCGACGGAATTCCATTCAAGCTCGCCATGTCGGTGACGCCGACGCTCTGCGCGATGTTGCGCGATCCGCTGCTGCAGCAGCGTTATGTGCGCTATCTCGATCGCGCCATCGAATTGTCACAGCGCGAAATCGAACGCTATGGCGATTGCCCGCCGCGTCAGCGGCTCGCTCAGTTCTATGCCGAACGCTTCACCGAATGCCGGCAGCGTTTTATCGAGGAATGGAAATGCGATCTGGTCGCCGCTTTTCGGCAACTGCGCGAGAGCGGCTCGCTCGAACTCATCGCCTCCGCCGCCACGCACGGACTGCTCCCGCTTTTGCAATCTTCGCCCGAAGCCGTGCGCGCGCAGATTCTGATCGGCTGCGATGTTTTCCGTGAAGCCTTCGGGACCGAGCCGGCCGGATTTTGGCTGCCGGAATGCGCCTACGCGCCGGGGTTGGAAGACATCTTGCAGGAGGCGAATCTACGCTGGTTTCTGCTCGATACGCATGGCCTCATGTTTGGCGATCCCCCGCCCCGTCGCGGCATCTTCGCTCCATGTTACACGGCAGCGGGGCCGGCGGCCTTCGCGCGCGACGGCGATTCCAGCCGACAGGTCTGGAGCGCCGAGGAGGGTTATCCGGGCGATCCATTCTATCGGGAGTTTTATCGCGACATCGGTTTTGAATTGCCGGCCGAACAGGTGCGTCCGTATGCCGGGCCTGACACGCCCGCGCGCTTCACGGGGCTGAAATATTACCGCGTCACGAATCGATCGGAGGAAAAGGAACTTTACGACCGGGCCGCCGCCCTGGCCGCAGTCGACCGGGATGCGACCGATTTTCTGGAACGACGTCGGGCGCAATTCAACAAGGCCCGCGAGTTTACGGAGAATCCAATCGTGGTGACGCCGTTCGATGCCGAGTTGTTTGGACACTGGTGGTTCGAAGGCCCGCGCTTCCTCGATTTGTTCATTCGCAAGGCGGCGTGTGAGCAAGAGGACTTCCAGCTCGTCACGCCGAGCGAACATTTGGCGCGCTTTCCCGAGCAGCAGGTTATCGCGCCGACCGCGTCGAGCTGGGGCGACAAGGGCTACTTCGGAGTCTGGCTCGATCCGAGCAACTCCTGGATTTATCCGCACCTCCATGCCGCGGCGAGGCGCATGGTGGAAGCAGCCCGGACCCACGCTGCGAATGCGACGGCGGAAACAGAGCGCGTTTTGCAGCAACTCGCCCGCGAACTGTTACTCGCGCAATCGAGCGACTGGGCTTTCCTCATGAAAACGGAGACGGCGCGCGAATACGCTACCCGACGGACCAAGGATCACATTGCGCGTTTCAACCGGCTGCACGAGCAGTTTCTTGCCGGAACCGTCGATGAAAATTTTCTCTCCGAATGCGAAGCACGGGACAATCTTTTCCCGCGGTTAAACTGGCGCTATTACGCGGGGCAATGAGTTTCCTGCCAAAATGAATCTGGAAAACAGGAAGCCGGGAGCGACGTCGTTAGCATCCGCGATGGCGGCGGCGCTGCTGTGCCTGCTCGCGCTGGCCTCGTCGGCATCCGCGCAGGAATCATCCCCGGCCTCACCATCGCTGGCGCCAGTTGGAGTCTCTCCCGACAGTTCCCCAGCCACCGCCGTTTCCTCGCCTAACGAATCCGCATCGCCCACGCCACCGGCCATCCGCAGCGTTCGCATCAGCTTCGCGTCGCCGCCTCTCGAGGGAACGATCAGCCTCGGCATTTACGACGCTTTGGGAAAACTCGTGCGCGTTCTGCATCGCGAATCCGAGACAGACGATTTCACCATCGGTCATGATGCTCTGGTCACCGAATGGGATGGCAGGGACGATGCGGGCGCAGACCTGCCCGCCGGCAAGTATCACGCGCGCGGTTATGCGGTGGGAAAACTTGCTGTTGAAGGCGTCGATTACTTCTTCAACGACTGGGTGACCGATGAGAATTCGCCGCACGTTGCGCATTTCAACGGTCTCGCCTGCGCGGTCGGCGTATTACGCCTGGATGCACGGCTGGCCGATGGCTCCGTGGCGGATGTTCTTTACGATTTCCGCAACGATAGCGTGACCGGGACAGAGCCGCACGGCACCCTTTCCCAATCGCAGCTGTCGCAGCTCGCTGGCGTTCCATCGGTGATCGATCCGGTGAGCGTGGCGCCGGGACGTGACTCGACCGTCTGGCTGATCGATCACCCGGAAAAGAATTCTTCGCGGCTCGAAGTGAAACAAATTTCCGCCGGACACGAAGTGTTGCGGCAGCTTGTTTACTCGCCGGACGATCCTCAACCGAGGGCCATTGCGGCGGCCAGCGATGAGGATCGAATCTTCGTGCTTGAAGAACGAGAAAATCTGCAGCGCGTCCGCGGTCTCACGCTGATTGCAACGAGAATGGAGCCGGGACAGCAACAGGCCATCTCCGATTGGAAGGTGGATTTCGAAAAAAACATCGTTGCGCACGAGGACTTCGCCCTAACGAATGGTCAACCTGTCGCCACCGGTGGCGGGGAAGCGCCGCAAAAACTAACGCAGACATTGATCCCAAACGCGCTGCAACATGACAAACCGGCTGCGGTTGAGGTTGCCATTGGCTTCGACGCCGATGGCAGTTTTCTCGAGACGACCGACGGTCTGCCGCTGCGCACGATCAGCGACACGCCGCACCTTGTCCGCACCTTGCTAACGGCCCACGGCGCCAAGGCGATTGATGTCTTCCAGGACGATGGCGCCGTCGTCGAGCAGTACCGGATTTCCAACGCGGATCAGATGATGGCGTTCGACTGCGGCGATTTCGAGCTGAAATAAAGCCGACGAGCGTGGCAAAAATCACTTTCGTGACTTGGTCTTTGGGCGCAGTAGGTTAACGGGTCTTTCAAAGATCATGAGAGGAATAATGCGAATTGCCCCGGATGTCGGCTGGCTGCCCACGAGTTTCGTGAATGTCTATTTCGTCGGGCGACCTGGAGGAACATGGGCGCTGGTCGATACAGGGTTGCCCGGACGCGCCAATCAGATTGCGGAGGCGGCGGAAGCGCGCTTCGGTGCCGGGGCACGGCCGGAAGCCATTTTTCTCACCCACGGCCACTTCGATCATGCCGGTTCCGCGCTGGCCCTGGCGGAACGCTGGGACGTGCCGATCTATGCCCATCCGCTCGAGTTCCCCTATCTGACCGGACGTTCCGCCTATCCGCCCCCCGATCCAACGATCGGCGGAGCCATCGCTTTTCTTTCCCGCTTCGTCCCGTCGAGCCCGCGTCATTTGAACGGCCGGCTCCGGGAGTTGCCGCCTCACGATCTGCCCGGAATGTCCGGCTGGGAATGGCGCGCCACGCCCGGACATTCGCCCGGACACGTTTCGTTTTTCCGTACCTCGGACAGGGTGCTGCTCGCGGGCGATGCCTTCGCCACCATGGAGATGGACTCATGGAGCGGGCTGCTCTCCGGACAGCAACACCTGGCCCGGGCGGGCGCGCCTTTCAACTGCGATTGGGAAGCGACACGTGAATCGGTGCAGGCGCTGGCGCGGTTAAGACCGAACGTGGCCGGATGCGGACATGGCCTGCCGATGCGCGAATCGGATCTCGCTGCGCGGTTGCAGGATTTTGCCGATCAATTTCAGGCGCCACGTCGCGGACGCTACGTCCGGCAACCGGCGATCACGGACCGTGAGGGTATCGTCTCGCTCCCTCCGGCGCCCTTTGATCCAGTGCCGTTCGCAACGGCGGGCGCGCTGATTTTTGTGGGCATCGCTCTCGGAGCCGGCTACCTGGACGACGTGAAACGTCGTTAGGTCTGGAGTCGCTCTGGCGCGTTTCGTCGCTCTGCCGGGATCAGCGATCCCGGCTACAACTGTTCGCCGAGTGCTTCCCGTCAGGGCAAACGTGCCGGTCGCAATGACCGTGCGTTTGTGTTGTCGACGACGCGTCCAGCGTCCGCACTCGCTCGGGCAACCGCATTCCCCCGCGGGAAGTTCGCCGGATTATTTCCTCTTCTCGGAGCCGGAATAGTAATGTGCCCGTTGGGGCCACGCTTGCCCTGATCGAGCAAGGAAAGCAGATCATCTGTGTTTCTGACATTGATCACGGCTCGAGGCGGGCGGCGATTAGTCGTCCGACCGGAGTGCGGCGGCGTCGCAACATGTGTAACAGCGGGCCCGGCTGAACTGGTGGTTGAGCTTTGCCCATCATCAGCAACGCCCGGCGCGGGAACATCGTCGAACGGCGGCGCATCAATGAGCGGCAGCGGATTGTTCGCTCCGTTTCCGCCGAAAGTTCCGTTATTGGGATTGTTTCCACCAAAGCCGGCGTAATTGGGGTTGTTCGTGTAAACCTGAGCCGGACCGCCGTTGCCGTTGATTGTGACAATATGTGAAGGCTGAATCGTAATGGTGTCCCCGGCCAGAATGGTCGCGCTTTGACTGCTCAGGGTGACATCGGCCACAAAGTTAATTTCGCCGTTACTACCGGGCGCGTAGAGCTTGAGAATGCTGTCCGCGGAGAGCGTTCCATTGCCGACGATAAGCTGACCGTTCGCTCCGAAGGCCCCGGCCTTGATGACATCGGCACTCATGAAGATTGAAAACCCGGTGACATCGCCCAGAAACAAGCGGCTGTTATCTCCAGTGTTTCGAATATCGACCGTGCCGCGATCAGCCTCGACAACACCTCTGACGTTCGCGTCACTGTTCGCGCCCGTCGCCAGGATCGTGATGGTGCCGCCGGGACCGGGGGCATCAAAGTCGAGCAGCGAGAGCAGCTGCGCGCTATTGTTCAGGTTAATCGCAACCGCATTATTGCTGGGCAAACCACTGTTATGACTGGTCAGAGAAATATCACCGCCGGAAGCGCTTCGACGACCCGCCGGCAGCGTCCCTGACGGCTGGAATCCAGGGATATCATCTGAAGAAACCTGGATGGTCGAATTGACCGTGATGGTACCCGGCGTTTCGATGCTGACCGTTCCACCTTCTCCGATGGTGAACGGCCCGTTGTCAGGAATGTAACCGCTATCGGCCATAATCGCCGGTTCTTCGCTACTTCCATCGTTCAAAGTCACATCCCCGGTCGCATTAATGATGACCGTCCCGCCGTTGCCACCTGCGGTGGAATCGGTCGCGAACATTCCGCCATTCGCCTCAATGTGATCAAGGTCGGCGCCCGATCCAACCGACAGACCACCAGCGGTCAGGTTGAGCGTAACACTGCCGCCATTGCCCGGGTTGTCGTTTCCGAAATCAGGATCGGCATCGGAACCGGTCGAGTGAAGGTACGGAATCGTCGGCCCTGAACTCACAATGGAGCCGACCGTCACGATCATATCGTCCGGCGTGAAACCGATGTCGCCGAAACTGCTCCCGGTTTCCGGAGCGAACTCCTGCGCGTTAATGAAGTTGAGTGTGCCCCCCGCATCCACCGTGTTGGCATAAAGCCCAAAGGCCGGACTGGCCCCGGCGCCGGCCGCGAGCTGACCGATGAAAATATCGTTCCCGGCCGAGACCGCGTAGGTGAACATGCCATTGCCAACAAAAACGGAATCGCCCGCGGTGACATCTGTCGGAACCGAGACGAAGCCACCTGCCGAAACATTTCCGCCGGCCGTGATGCTGCCCCAGCAATCAATGTCGTTAGTGACGTCGATATCGCCCGTGGCATGAACGATCACATGGTTCTGCGAAGGGAAATTATTTCCGTTGTCCGAAATGTCCGCGGTCAGCGAGCCGCCGATATTCATCGAGCCGGATTCAATATCGATGTCGGCGCTCTCGAAACTCGACTCCGGCCCGAGAATCTTGAACATGGCATCGCCCGTGGTTGTGAGCGCGCCGGTGATGTTGAAGTTGACACTGGCGCTCCCGCCGATCATGCCGCCATCGCTGTTATTTATCTGAGCCAGCACCGAGGCAGCGCTCAAGCTGCCGGCGCTAACGTCAACGCTCGCATTCCCCTCGATCACGCCGCCGGGAATGGTTCCAGTTGGGAGAACCGCGCCGTGGGCCAAGCCCGCGATACCGTTGTTCAGGATACCTACATCGAGTTCACCGCCGACAGATAAGCCGGTGGCAGCGATATTGATCGCAGCGTCCCCCGCAATCGAGCCACCCGTTGAGCCGGTGGCGCTGACACCTCGCTGGTTTTGAATCAATGTGGAGAAGTCTTGATTGATCGAAATAGCGGCCGCACTCACGCCGACCACGGCATTCCCATCGATCTCCCCTCCCGTCATTGCTCGGTTGGCGTTGTTGATTATCACATCTAACGAACCCGCAGGCAGAGTCAGATTGCCCGTGCTTACCTGAAGCGTGGCGTTTCCATGAATCGTCCCACCAAGGGGCGTGTTTGCACCATTTGCTGGTCCGCTATCGTTGTAGATCTCAAAAGTTCCAGCACTGCCATTCATCGGATCAGCGCCCGAGATCGTGAGACCGTGTGTGATGTTGAAGTTTAGGAGAGCGTTGCCGGCAATACTGCCACCTCGGTCCGAAACAGAGAAATTTAGGAGTCCGCCAATGGCAGCACTGTTAGCCTGCAGACTCAGGGTCGCATTCCCGCCAATCGCCGACGCTTGTGTGTTGCCGAACGAATCGTCGTAGCGGCTCGAAATCGCTATCGAGAGGCTTTCTGAATTCCCAATGAAATCTGGCCCATTGTGCAAAGTCGTTAGAGCCCCGCCAATGTTCAGCGCAAGAGTAACGCCGGAACCGATCATGCCGCCCCCGCGATTATTGATCGCCACACTCATGGAGTCGGCGGTGAGATTTCCACCGGTCGTGAGAGAAATATTTCCACCATTGACAATGTGCCCAGCCGGACTGGCGGTTTCGTCGTAGTTCTGAACCAAAACGCCGAAGGTGCCCCCGCAGGAGACATTCCCGCCAAATGCGAGATTGATGTTGCCGCCGGTGCCGATGAAGCCGCCGTTACTATTGTCGATGGTCGCGCTCACGTTTGCCGCGGTCGCGTTTCCGCCAACCGAAGCCGTAACGTTGCCGCCGCTCGTGACACTCCCACTCGTGTTCAACAAGAGCAGATCGACGTCGCCCTGCGCGTTCAAGATCCCGCCGACGTCGAACATGGTGTTGCCGCCGGTGCCGATCATGCCGCTGCTGTTCGCAATCTCCGCACTCAGCGCGCCCGTGTTGAAATTCCCTCCTGCCGTCACCAGCACATTCGCTCCGGTCACGATTCCATTGATGTTGTTGTTGATGAGGAAATCGGAGCCGCTGCTTTGCGGTGTGGTCAGGTTACCATCTACGCCGAGGGTCAGATTCGCACCGGCGTTCACGGTCTGCATGATGGGCGTGATGATCTGCATGCTGAGGTCGCCCGATGTCGTCGTCAGGTTACCCGCGACTTGAAGGTTGATATTTTCGCCATTGCCCTGCGGGGCATCGACGGCGAATAGCCCGGCCAGCGAAACATCGGCCGCACTGAGGCTGCCACCGACGCTCACCGCGATATTGCCGCCATCGCCGGCCTGACCGTCGACAGAGGTCGTCAGGTTGAGCGATCCGCCCGTGGTGAGGTTTCCGCCGGAAGTCACGGTGATGTTGCCAGCGTTGTTCAATCCGGTGACATCGGTGGAGAGGCTGAGATCGCCGCCCACATTGATCGCCCCGCCGGCCAGCAACGAGATGTTGAAATTTCCGCCCTGACCCGAATTAAACTGGTCGACTTCCAGGGAATTGCTGACCTGAATGTTGCCACCCGCCTGGAGTAGGAAATCCGTCGTTTCAAAGTTCAGCGGAGAGCCGAGTGAGAAATTGATGCCACCTCCGGCGACGATCGAGACGGTCCAGGCCTCGAGCGAACCGCCGGTGACATTGAAGTTCCCGCCGCTGTAGGAGCGGAAATTGTTTGTGCTGATATCGCCGCTCAGATTGACCGCGCCCTGACTGTATAGCCTGAGCGTGTCCATCGTATCGATTGAGGAAGCGAGGGTGAGGTTGGAATTGGCGCCACGCGCGTAGAAGGTCAGGTCGTGAAGGCCCGAAAACGAAACCTCGGAGCCGAGATTGATCGAGCCGTTCTGCGTGGCCAGGAGCAGTCCATTGAGCCCGGAAAACGTCAGTGTCCCGCCCGGTCCGCCCGAGGTGATGCCATTGATGCCGATCAGCGCGAGATTCACCTCGCCACCCGCCGTTGAGATCGTTGGATTGCCGGTCAGACGAAGATTTGTGAATTTGAAAACTGCTCCCGAGCTATCGATCTGCGCGTCGAATCCGCTGTTCGTGTCGAACGCGGACGTCGATCCGAAGGCGTAGGCAGACAACAATCCGTCGATCGAAGGACCGCGATAGATTTTGCCATAATTGGTCTGCCCGTTTGTGGTAATGCTCGGATCGGTCGTGATGACGGTTCCGCTCGTGATGATATACGGATCGGGCGAAGTGATCGCGATCGGCGTTCCTGTTTTGCTGGGCGTGGCCGTGGGCGGCGGCGGCGGGGTCGGCGTCATCGGAACGGTCGGCGTTGGCGTAGGCGACTGACGCGTCTGCTGCGCGGTCACATTTTGCGTGGTCGTGTTAATATAGGTCGGATCGACCAGACTAACGAGTGTGCCGCGGCCAAAGATGACCATGTTCGTGTCGACGTATCCGCCTTCCGCTTTTTGCTGCAATTGGATCTGCATGGCCTGGGCGATCAGCGGGAAATTCGGCAGCGGCGGAAAATCCGTAATGAGCAGGCAGGTCTTGACCAGCCGGCTCAGATCGACGTCCACCGGATCGGAAAGCCGGGTTGCGTTTGGCTTCGTGATGAGCATCTGGCCGGCATGGACCAAAACCGATTCGCCCGGGTGATCTTTCAAGTACATCCGGCCCGTTCCCTCCAGCACGATGAACTTGATGTAGCTGTCGGGGTGATACTCCATCAGCACCGTCGTGCCGGTGATCGCCGCCGTTACGGCTGCCGTCGTAATCTTGGCGCCGCCGGCATGTTTCGGCACCTGCAGAAGTATGGCGCCGCCGCCCAGCTCGAGATTACGCGTCCCTTCATTGAAACTGAAAATGGTGTTCGCCCCAAGCCGCGTAATTGTGGCATCGCGAAAGGTCAGTTCACTGCGCGAATCCACCCCGGTGCGCACGGCCGCCTTGCCGCCAATCGTTTCCCTCACCGCCGCCGGATGAGGCGCAGCCTGCGGCGGCAAAACCTTCACATCGTTTACAACCTGAGTAACGCGCGCTTCCTTGAGTTGCGCGGCCTGAATGAACCCGGAACAGAGCAAAAACGAAACGAAAAGCGCGCCGGACCGAACCATGGATGGGCGCAGGTGGAATGAGCGATTAATCATGAGGCCTTACTTTCCCTGGCAACCGCAGCAACCCTCGAATGGGCGAGGCACTAATTGCAGCGAATTTAACTGTCTTTCTTCTGAGGCAGCGTAATTATTGGGTCAAGCCAAAACGCCTTTTCCTGTGCGCAGACTTGTTGAATTCCCCTTTCCGGGAACCGGCTTTTCACCGGTCACTGCTGCCGGGACACCACTGTCACTGACCGCATCGAGCAGGTCAGGGAAGAATCGTTCGCCATTTTTTAACGAGCGCTATTCTCGTGTCGATGAAGGACTTCCGAGTGCGGATTTCCCGCCCGATCGAATTTTCGGCTCGTCGCTGCGTTCCCCGCGCCACGAAGAATCCCGCGTGCATTTCCGCCGTGGCTGTGCCGAGCCGCTCGGGCGGCACGCGTCGCGTTCATGATGACTTTGCCCTTCGTGCGGGTCGTGTCCGCTCCCTCGAGTAGATCGGCAATTTGATCTGAGTTTTGCACATTGATTGTGACTCTGTTTGTCCGTTCGTGCGATCGCGCCCGTCCCGCCCGATGATTTCCGGTTGAGGAAGCTGCGAATGGTTCGCCGCTCGTGATTGACGCCACGTTGACTGCGCTCGGCGTTTGTCGCCCGTGCCGAGCATGATTTCTCGCAGCCGATCCAACGTTTTCCACCGTGTTTGGACCCGGCGAAGAGGATGCTTCTCCTGGTGCAAGTTGAAAATCGGACAAGACGATCGTGTTTCCATTGTAATCGACCAGGAAACTTCCGGCGCCGCCACTCTCGTCCAGTCGCCCACCGGAAGCGACATTGACAAACGCGCCATTGAGCGGGGAAGTCGCGCTCAGGACCGTGAAATTGTCGCCGTTGGACGCGACGAATCCGTTGACGAAGGAAACGACGAGCTGCCCGCCTAACGAGGCGTTCCCGCTGACGTTAACGAAGCCGTATTGCGTTCCCTGCGCCAGACCGCCCAGCTGGAAGATAAGCTGCGACGAACTCAGCAAGGTCAGATTTCCATTCACGGCCAGACCACCCGCCCCGAACCCGGGACGCAGCATCGCGTTGTTCATGATGGCGGCGTTAATATTGCCAAAACCGGTGAGCAGGCCGCCATTCATGGCCAGCGCGGTGCTCGAGCCGATGTCCCCGCCGTTCAGCTGAGTCGTGCCGGCCGTCTGAGTGTAACCGCCGTTGAAGGCAAGCACGCCGCTGTTGGCGTTAACCGTACCGCTATTGTTGAAGGCGACGCCGTTCTGGACGGTAAAGGTGCCGGTGCCCGTATCGCGCGTAAAGGTGCCGCTGTTGTTAAACGTCTCCGCGGCGGCGTTGCCCTGCGTGAAGCCATTGTCATTCTGGGCCAGGAACGTCCCCGCGTTATTAATGATGGCCCCGCTCTGGAAAAACAACTTCGCATTGCCGCCGTAGGTTGTGGTTTGACCCGCCGCCAGATTGAGCGTGCGTGTATTGAGAACGATCGGGACATTGCCTGTCATCAAGGTCCCTCCATTAGCGTTGAACGTTCCCGTCCCGCTCAGGTTTCCTCCGCTCCACGTGAAAAGCCCGTTTGTGTCGAACGCACCGCTGCCACCAATGGTTCCGGAGTTCAGCGTCGCGCTTTGCACGCTGGTCGCGGTGTTAAAGTTCGCCGTCCCGCCGGCGACCATGATGTCGTTGACCGAAAAGCTGCCATTTATCTGCTGTGTGCCGAAGGTGAAGTTGACCGCACCGGCGCCGCTGACAGCGGAAGAAGCGGCCAGCGTAAAGCTGTTCGCGAATTCGAGCGCAGCTCCCGAGGCGACGGTGAAGTTCCCGGTCGTGATGCCGCCGTCACCTCCGGCCAGTCGCAGCGTCCCGCTCTGGACGTTGACCAGGCCGGTATTATTAAAAGTGATGTTGCCGCCAATGGTGAACGTGCCGGTGCCGGTATCGCGCGTCAGCGTGCCACTGTTATTGAATGTGCCCCCGCCCGAGCCCGCGGAGACGCCGTTGTCGTTTTGACCCAGGAACGTGCCGTCATTGTTGAAGACGGAACCGTTCTGCATGAACAGCGTCGCGCCGCCCGTGAGCATCGCGGTCTGGCCGACAGCGTTATTCAGCGTGCGCGTATCGAGAACGACGAGGCTGCTACCATTCATGAGAATGCCGCCATTGGCGTCGGTCACGCTAGCGCCACCCAGCACGCCGCCCGTCCAGGTGAAGAGTTGATTGATCGTTAGGGAATTCGCGCCGCTAATTTGTCCGCCACTGAGAGTGAGCTTTTGAATCGTAACCGGAAGGTCGAGCGTGATGGTGCCGCCGGGGCACGTGACATCGTAAACGTCGTTCGGATTCGGTTGGCCGTTGTTGGGGTAACTGGGATTAATGTCCCAATTAGTGGCGTCGCTCCAGTTGCCGGACGTGCCCGTCCAGTTGGCGGCAATTGCCATGCCGGCGGGAACGAATGCAGAAATGACGAGCTGATTGCCGCTATAATCGACGAGGAACGAGCCCGAGCCGTCTGTCGTCGTCAGGCGTCCGCCGGAGGCGATGTTCGTAAAACTGCCGCTCAGGCCGTTCGTGCTCATGAGAGTAAAGCTGTCGCTGCCAGAAGCCTGGAAACCGTTCACGAACGAGAGGACGAGCTGCCCGCCTAACGAGACGGTGCCGTTGACTCCAATGAAGCCGTATTCGCTTCCCTGTACCAATCCCCCCAGCTGGAAGATGAGCTGCGATGCACTTAACAACCCAACATTTCCGCCCACGACCAGCCCGCCCGGAGCGAGCCCAGGTCGCAACATGGCATTGTTCGAGACTGCGGCGTTGATCATGCCAAATCCGGTCAGCAACCCGCCTTGGATTTGCAATGCGCTGTTCGAGGAGACATTGCCACCAGCGAGGTCGAGCATGCCGTTTGTCTGGGTGTAGCCACCGTTGAACACCAGCGTGCCCGTTGTCGCATTCACGGTTCCGCTGTTGTTAAATGCAACATTGCTTCCAATCGTGAAGGTGCCCGTTCCGGTGTTGCGCGTGAAGGTGCCAACGTTGTTGAACACGCCACCGGTGCCGCCATTGTTAAAGAGGCTGTTATTGTTCTGTGCCAAAAACGTCCCGTTGTTATTGAAGATCCCCCCGTTCTGGAACCCAATCTGCGCTCCAGCTCCCGTTAAGGTCGCCGTCTGACCCGCCGCATTGTTGAGCGTCTTCGCGTTCAGATTCACCGTGCTGTTGTTGATCAGCAGCCCGCCGTTCGCATTGGCCGCCCCATTCCCCGTCAGCGTCCCTGAACCCCATGTGAACAGACCGCTCACGTTCAGAGCCTGGCCGCTCGTGTAGCTCCCGCTCGAAAAGTTAAACGCGCCGACGTTCAGCCCAATGTTCGAGGTCAGGGTCGAGCCGTTCAGGTTCAGGTCCGGTACCGCGTAGGTCCCATTGATCATCTGTGTCCCGCTGCTGAAGTTGACTACTCCCGCTCCCGCCAGATCGGAACTCGCTCCAAAGGTGAAGTTGCTGTTCAATAACAGCGTCGCGCCCGCCGCCACGTTGAAGTCTCCGCTCGTCGTTCCGGTGTCTCCTCCGCTCAACTGGAGCGTCCCGCTGTTGACATTGATCACTCCAGAATTGTTCAACACCACGCTGCTTCCAATCGTGAAGGTGCCCGTTCCGGTGTTGCGCGTGAAGGTGCCCACGTTGTTGAACACGCCACTTCCCGAACCCCATGTGAACAGACCGCTCACATTCAGAGCCTGGCCGCTCGTGTAGCTCCCGCTCGAAAAGTTAAACGCGCCGACGTTCAGCCCAATGTTCGAGGTCAGGGTCGAGCCGTTCAGGTTCAGGTCCGGTAATGCGTAGGTCCCATTGATCATCTGTGTCCCGCTGCTGAAGTTGACTACTCCCGCTCCCGCCAGATCGGAACTCGCTCCAAAGGTGAAGTTGCTGTTCAATAACAGCGTCGCGCCCGCCGCCACGTTGAAGTCTCCGCTCGTTGTCCCGGTGTCTCCTCCGCTCAACTGGAGCGTCCCGCTGTTGACGTTGATCACTCCAGAATTGTTCAACACCACGCTGCTTCCAATCGTGAAGGTGCCCGTTCCGGTGTTGCGCGTGAAGGTGCCAACGTTGTTGAACACGCCACCGGTGCCGCCATTGTTAAAGAGGCTGTTATTGTTCTGTGCCAGGAACGTCCCGTTGTTATTGAAGATCCCCCGACCGCCGATCTGGAAAATGAGTTGCGACGAGCCGAGGAGCGAGATGTTCCCGGTCACAGCCAATCCACTGCCGCCCAGTCCCGGTCGCAGCATGGCGTTGTTCATGATGGCGGCGCTGATCGTTCCGAACGCATCGACAAGGCCGCCCTGGAAATTGAGCGCGTTGTTCGATTGCACGGTGCCACCGGTCAGGTGGAATGTGCCGGCGGTCTGGGTGTAATTGCCCGTGGCCGTGAGCGTATTGCTGCCAATATCGACGGTGCCCGACGAGCTGACGTTACCGTCAAAGCGCAACACACCATTAGTCAGGGCCCGGATCGTTCCGCTGTTCGTGAAATCACCGCCGGCGTTGCCGCTGAACTGAAGGATGCCGCCATTGGTTGCCTCCATCAGCCCCGCGTTGACGAAGGCGTTGGCCACATTGGCCGGATCGAGAAAAAGAACCTGTCCGTTGACATTGGCGTTGATGACGCCGCCGCTTTGATTTGTAAAGCTGCTCGAATTCGCGCCCAGATTCCCCTGCCCCTGGATGAGATTGTTGACGTTCGTCAGGCGAGAACCACCCGTAATCTGGGCGTTCACGCCGGCCAGCGTGATCGTTCCGCCTCCGGTCAGCATCGTGTCGGCATCGAGAAAGAGTCGCGTCACATTGCCCGCGGCATTGAACGCCATCGTGCCGCTATTGGTGATCGTCCCGCTAACGTGCGTGTCTGCATTGTTGTCGGTAATCAGCGTTCCCGCATTGGTCAGGTTGCTCAAAAATGCAACCTGTCCGGCAAGGTTTCGCACCACGCCGCCGTTGAGCGTGTTCAGCGTGCCGCCTGTGATGCTGACGCTACTAAGCAATTGTACTTCCGACCCGGCGCCGTTGGCCAGAATCGTGCCATTCGTATTCGTGAACGCACCACCCGCGTTCCCGCTCAGTTGAAGCAGGCCGCCGTTCGTCGCCTCGAGCAATCCCAGATTCACAAAAGCGTTGGCCACATTCGACGGATCGAGGAAGAGCGCTCGGCCGCTTATGTTGGCGTTGATGACGCCGCCGGTCTGGTTGGTAAAGCTGCTCGAATTGGCGCCCAGATTCCCCTCGCCCTGGATCAGATTGTCGACGTTCGTTAGGCGGAAACCGCCCGTGATCTGGGCGTTGCTGCTCCCGTTGAGACTGGCCAGCGTTACCGTGCCGCCGCCATTCAGCGTCGTGTCGCTATCGAGAAAGAGCCGCGTCACATTGCCCGCCGCATTGAGCGTGATCGTGCCGTTGTTCGTGATCGTCCCGTTGATGTGCGTGTCCGCGTTATTATCCGTGATCAGATTGTTGGCGATGGTCAGATTCGTCAGAAACACACTTTGATTAGCGAGCGTGCGAATGACGCCGCCGTTGAGGGCCGAGAGGATTCCGCCGGTTATGCTCACATTGCTGAGCAGCTGCACTTCGGCGTTGGCGCCGTTGGCCAGAATGGTGGCTCCCGTATTCGTGAACGCGCCGCCGGCGTTGCCGCTCAATTGCAGAATGCCGCCATTGGTCGCTTCCAGAAGTCCCTGATTGACGAAGGCGTTGGCCACATTGGATGGATCGAGGAAGAGTATTCGGCCGTTTATGTTGGCGTTGATGACGCCACTGGCCTGATTGGTAAAACTGCTGGAGTTGACTCCAAGATTTCCCTCGCCCTGGATCAGATTGTCGACGTTCGTTAGGCGGAAACCGCCCGTGATCTGGGCGTTGCTGCTCCCGTTGAGACTGGCCAGCGTTACCGTGCCGCCGCCATTCAGCGTCGTGTCGCTATCGAGAAAGAGCCGCGTCACATTGCCCGCCGCATTGAGCGTGATCGTGCCGTTGTTCGTGATCGTCCCGTTGATGTGCGTGTCCGCGTTATTATCCGTGATCAGATTGTTGGCGATGGTCAGATTCGTCAGAAACACACTTTGATTAGCGAGCGTGCGAATGACGCCGCCGTTGAGGGCCGAGAGGATTCCGCCGGTTATGCTCACATTGCTGAGCAGCTGCACTTCGGCGTTGGCGCCGTTGGCCAGAATGGTGGCTCCCGTATTCGTGAACGCGCCGCCGGCGTTGCCGCTCAATTGCAGAATGCCGCCATTGGTCGCTTCCAGAAGTCCCTGATTGACGAAGGCGTTGGCCACATTGGATGGATCGAGGAAGAGTATTCGGCCGTTTATGTTGGCGTTGATGACGCCACTGGCCTGATTGGTAAAACTGCTGGAGTTGACTCCAAGATTTCCCTCGCCCTGGATCAGATTGTCGACGTTCGTTAGGCGGAAACCGCCCGTGATCTGGGCGTTGCTGCTCCCGTTGAGACTGGCCAACGTCACCGTCCCACCGCCGGTCAGCCTCGTATCGTTATCGAGAAAGAGCCGCGTCACATTGGTCGCGGCATTGAGCGTGATCGTGCCGTTGTTCGTAATCGTCCCGTTGATGTGCGTGTCCGCGTTATTATCCGTGATCAGATTGTTGGCGATGGTCAGATTCGTCAGAAACACACTTTGATTAGCGAGCGTGCGAATGACGCCGCCGTTGAGGGCCGAGAGGATTCCGCCGGTTATGCTCACATTGCTGAGCAGCTGCACTTCGGAGTTGGCGCCGTTGGCCAGGATGGTGGCTCCCGTGTTGAGGAACGCGCCGCCTGCATTGCCGCTCAACTGGAGAATGCCGGCACCGGTCGCCTCTAATAATCCCTGATTGACAAAGCCGTTGGCGCTCGGATCGACGAAGAGCGTCTGGCCGCCCACGTTGGCCGCGATGATTCCATTCGCCTGATTAAGAAATTCCGTGGAGTTTGCACCGAGGTTGCCAAACCCCTGAATGGTATTGTTGAAGTTCGTCAGGCGAAACCCGCCTGCAATCTGGGCGTTGGTGCCGACCAGCGTAACCATCCCGCCTCCGTTCAGCGTCGTGTCGTTATCGAGAATGAGTCGCGTCACATTGCCCCCGGCATTGAACGTCATCGTGCCGCTATTGGTGATCGTTCCGCTGATGTGCGTGTCTGCATTGTTGTCATCGATCAGCGTGCCGGCATTGGTCAGGTTGCTCAGAAAGGCAATCTGCCCGGCAACGGTTCGCACAACACCGCCATTCAGCGTGTTCAAGTGTGCCGCCTGTGATGCTCACGCTATTGAGCAACTGCACTTCCGACCCGGCGCCGTCGGCCAGAATCATGCCGTTCGTATTCGTGAACGCTCCACCCGCGCCACCGCTCAGCTGGAGCAGGCCGCCGTTCGTCGCCTCGAGCAGTCCCTGATTGACGAAAGCGTTGGCCACATTTGATGGATCCAGGAAGAGCGCGCGGCCGGTAACGTTGGCGTTGATCGTGCCGCCCGTTTCGTTGGTAAAGCTGCTCGAATTAGCGCCCAAATTTCCCAGGCCCTGAATCGTATTGTCAACGTTCGTTAGGCGGAAACCACCCGTGATCTGGGCGTTGCTGCTCGCGTTGAGACTGGCCAACGCCACGGTCCCGCCGCCGTCCAAGGTCGTGTCACCATCGAGAATGAAGCGCGTGAGATTGTTCGCCGCGTTCAACATGATCGTCCCACTGTTATGGATCCCGCCGCCCAGGTGGGCGTCGAAGTTGTCATCGAACTGAATGGTGCCTGCTCCCGAAAAAGTCGCGCCGTCGATAAACGTGTAATCGTTCGCGAATTCCAGAATCGCGCCGGCGCTGGCCGCGAACGTGCCGGCACTCGAACCGGAAGTCGTGATCTGCAAGGTGCCGCTTTGCGACGAGACTGTTCCGGTGTTGTTGATCGGGATGTTAAAGGTCAGAATCCCGGAGCCGGCGGTCTTGGTCAAAATGCCGGAGTTGTTGAAGACGGAATTGCCGCCGTTGAAGGCGCTGGCATTGTCGAAGGTCAAATCGTACTCGCCGCTATTATTGAAGGTTGTGTTGTTCACCCCCATGGTGGTCGATTGATCACTCACTCCCGCAATGTTGAGAATGCCGCCCTGAATCGTGCCGCCGGTGAAGTGCAGACCGGCATTGAGCGTCAGCGGATTGGCCAAAATCAAGGTGCCGCCGCTCATGAAGAGCTGCTGGATAATGACGCCCGTCACGATGTCCTGCGTGAGCGTGCCGCTGCCGAAGATCACATCATAGGTGTCGCCCTGATTTCCGTTGTTCGGGACAACGTTTGGAGTCCAGCTCTGCGGGTCGCTCCAATTTCCGCTTTGTGACCCATTGTATGTGGCAGTGGCCGTGCCCGGTGAAGGAGTCGCGGTCGGCGTAGGAGTAGGAGTCGGCGTCGCGGTTGGAGTCGGTGTCGGCGTGGGCGTTATGGTCGGAGTCGGCGTTGGCGTCGGTGTTGCCGTGGGCGTTGCGGTCGGGGTTGGTGTCGGTGTTGCCGTGGGCGTTGCGGTCGGGGTTGGTGTCGGTGTTGCCGTGGGCGTCGCGGTTGGGGTCGGTGTCGGTGTTGCGGTGGGCGTCGCGGTCGGGGTTGGAGTCGCCGTTGGTGTGGCCGTCGGAGTGGGTGTTAGCGTTGGCGTTGGCGTTCCCTGCGCGTTTACCTCAGCCGTCATTCCCTGATCGACTGAGGCCACGTTGGTCGGGTCGACCAGACTAACGAGTGTGCCACGACCGAAGATCACCATGTTCGTGTCGACGTACCCACCTTCCGCCTTCTGCTGCAATTGCGTCTGCGTGGCCTGCGCAACGAGCGGAAAGTTCGGCAGCGGCGGAAAATCCGTAATGAGCAGGCAGGTCTTGACCAGACGGCTCAGATCGACATCCACCGGGTCAGAGAGCCGGCTTGCGTTCGGCTTCGTGATGAGCATCTGGCCGGCATGCACGAGCACCGATTCGCCCGGATGATCTTTCAAGTACATCCGGCCCGTTCCCTCCAGCACGATGAACTTGATGTAGCTGTCGGGGTGATACTCCATCAGCACCGTCGTGCCGGTGATCGCCGCCGTTACGGCTGCCGTCGTAATCTTGGCGCCGCCGGCATGTTTCGGCACCTGCAGGAGAATGGCGCCGCCGCCCAGTTCGAGATTGCGCGTCCCCTGATCGAAACTGAAAATCGTGTTCGCCCCGAGCCGCGTAATGGTGGCATCGCGAAATGTGAGTTCGCTGCGCGAATCGGTTCCCGTCCGAACCGCCGTTCCGTTCGTCACCAGATCGCTCAGGGTCGCCGGGCGCGGTGCAGCCTGCCGCGGCAGAAGCCTCACGTCGTGCAGCACCTGCGTGACACGCGCCTGTTTGAGCTCCGGCGCGCCCAGGCACGTGGCGGCCAGAAGAAAATAGAGAAGGAAACAGCTACACGCCGTGTCTCTGAAAAACCGCATCTCAGAGACCAGCCTTCTCACGGAGTTTAGAACCTCACATTCACGGCAACGCCCGCTCCGACGTTGGAGACGTGGTAGGCAAACACCCCCACGTCCGACTGGTTCCAGGCGAAGGAACTCAGCGCACTGGCTGAGAGCCAGTCATTGATTCGATAGATGGCGGTCAGGGAGAAAACCTCACTCACATCCGTCCGATCCGCGTCGTAGTAGTCCCGCACGACGAAACGACCTGCCGCCGCCAGGGAAAACGAGCGGCTCAGGTTCACCACATAACCCGCATAAAACCCAAACTCATGTCGTCCCGGTATCGAGGGATCGGCATGCAGGCTCAGGTTCGTATCCACGCCCAGCGAAACCTGCTGCGCCCTCCCGATGGGAATCGGCATCTCCGCATTCAAGTAGATGGAGTGATTGCTGAAGAAGTTGTCATAGCCGTCGAGATCGTTGAGCCGATTGAAATCGTAGCGCGCCCGCAGCACGATATTGTGGCAGCGCGGCATGTAATAGTCCACCCCGACAACGAGATCGAAGCTGCCGAAATTCAGATCCGGGAAACGATCGTAAACGAAGAACTGTTGCGAGACACCGAACTCACCGTACAACGTCTTGGTGATGCGCGGCTGGTACATGATGCTAATGCCGGGGGCGAAGACGACGTCGTCTTTTTCGCCCCGGTTGGTCAGGGCAACATTCGACGTGTAGTAAAAAGGAGTGGCCGCCGAAAAAACAAACGGATCGTAATGCTCGGCCCGCTTGAGGATTTCCTGCTCGCCAAGATCGGCGTCGTTAGGGCTGGCCACGGCGTATCCCTGTTGCTCGCCCGTATTTTCACCGGTCGGGACGTAACTGGGATTGGGTTGGGCGCGCAGGAGTTCGGCCCGATTCTGCGCTTGAACTTGCCCCGTTCCCTGCGCTTCGGCGCTGGCGGTCAAAAACAATACGAGTCCGAAGCCGCCGATGACGGCCGCAACAAGTACAAAGTGATCCCCTGCTAATGAACGTTTTCCCATGAGATAATGCCGTCCTTTGTGGCGCCCCAGAATTTCCGCGTCAAGCCAATTAATCCCACGCGCCCGGGGGAAGGAGGCGGAAAACCGGCCGTGCCAGGCTTATCGCGGCGGGTTCCAGTCAGGCTGGCCCGTCACCCTAAACACCGATCAGCTTGCGTTGCCACGGAACAAGCAGCGTCTCGCTTCGCGTCTCGTCGGCCGCGATCGCATCCAGCGTGCCCCGTGAAGCGATGAAGGAAGGTTCGATTCCCAATTCCACCCCCATCTTGTCCCGCTGTTTGCGCAGCTGTTCGGCTCGCCGCTCCATTTCTGCCGTCGGCCGCGTCCCAATGCGGCGTCGGATGACCGGCCACTCCGCTTCCGGCAAACGCATGGCGCTTTCGCCGCTTTCACGAAACGCACGCCGGCGTCGCGGACTGAAATGGCGGTAATCCGGCACCTCGCCGGCCAGAAAACGCTCCGTCGCGACGAGCAACTGCTGGTTTTGCAAAATATGAAAAGGAGGCCGATCGGCCGCGCGCGCTTCCCGATCCCGCCATTGCCAGAGCGAACGCAAAACGGCCGCGGCCCGGCCCCGCAGCAAACCCGCCCCCGAAATGCGCCATGCTTCATCTTCGTCACGCACGCGTTCCACCGCCGCCTGGTCCAGTGCGCGCTGGCACGATTGATGGAACCAATCCAGCCGGTCCAGTCGCTTCAAGTCGCTCTCCAGCTTTTCGGCGAGCGGCAAAAGGTAATGCGTGTCGTTCATGGCGTACTCCGCCATTTGCTTTGGCAGCGGACGCCGCGCCCAGTTCGCCTTTTGCGAACCTTTCGCCAGTTTCACATCGAAGAATTTTTCGACCAGCGCCGCCAGACTGAAAGCACGCAGTCCGATGAGGCGCGAGGCGATCACCGTATCGAAAACGCGCGACGCTTCGAAACCGAAACTGCGCCGCATCAGCCGCAAATCGAAATCCGCGCCCTGCAGCACGATTTCCTTTTCATGCAGCATCTGGCCCAGCGGCGCCAGATCGATACCGGCCAGGGGATCGACCAAATAATCGCGCCCGCCAAAACTCATCTGCAGCAGGCAGAGTTTTTCGAAATAGGAATGCAGGCTGTCCGCCTCCGTATCGATCGCGACGCGAGCAAGCGGACGGAGTTTGGGCAGGAGAGCGGTCAGTTCTGTGGCACTCGAGATCACCGCAGTCCGCTGAGCAACAGCTCCGCGTTTGTTTTGGTCGCCTCCAGATTATCGATCAGCTTTTCCATCGCTTCGATCGGAGGCATGGTGGCCATCGCCTTGCGCAACAGCTGCACCTTTTCCCATTCCTCGGGATGATACAATAAATCCTCACGTCGGGTGGCCGATTGCATGACGTGAATGGCCGGGTAAAGCCGCTTCTCCACGAGCGACCGGTCGAGATGCAACTCCATGTTCCCGGTGCCCTTGAATTCCTCGAAGATCACGTCGTCCATGCGGCTGCCGGTTTCGACGAGCGCGGTGGCCAGGATCGTCAGGCTGCCGCCCTCCTCGACATTGCGCGCCGCCCCGAAGAAGCGCTTTGGCTTGAGCAACGCCTTCGATTCGACACCGCCCGACATCGTCCGGCCCTTGCCCCGCTGGAGCGAATTATAACCCCGCGCCAGTCGCGTGATGCTGTCGAGGAGAATGACCACGTCCTTGCCCAGTTCGACCAGTCTTTTGGCGCGATCGAGCACCATTTCCGCCACCTGCACGTGCCGCTGCGGGCTCTCGTCAAAAGTGGAATCGTAAATCTGACAATCGACTTCGCGCTGCAGATCGGTCACCTCTTCGGGACGCTCATCGACCAAAAGAATGATGAGCTGGATGTCCGGATGATTCACCCGGATCGCTTTGGCGATTTCCTTCAGCAATATCGTTTTGCCGACGCGCGGCGCCGCCACAATCAGACCGCGCTGACCGCGTCCCAGCGGGGTGAGCAAATCGATGGCGCGCGCGCTGAGCGAATTCGTTTGCGGATTCTCCAGCATGATCCGGCCCTCCGGATAAAGCGGCGTGAGACGATCGAAAAATTTTCTCTGCTCCCATTCGTCAGGCGGAACGCCTTCGATCGCGGTCACTTCATTCAGGACGAGCGCCCGTTCGCGCTCGCGCGGCGCCCGCACCATGCCGGCCACCCGTTGTCCCGGCCGCAGCTGAAATTTTTGAATCACCGCGCGCGGCACGCAGACGTCCTCGGGCACCGGCAAGAAATTAAGACGGGGCCAGCGCAAAGTTCCGACGGCCGACTCCTGGCTGTGTTCGAGAAACCCTTCTGCCGTGACTTTTCCGCCGCGCCCGAGGACGAACCGCACCAGATCGAGAATTTGTTGATGGCGCGAACGTGTCCCGGCCGGCTCGAAGTCGACTCCCCGGCAAATCTCCGCAAACTCCTCCGGACCCAGCCCATGGATCTCGTTGATGTTGATGGTCACATCTATCGCCGGCGTCGTCTCTGTCGCGTCCGTCGTCTCGGATGAGCCTTCCGGTTTCCCGGCGCCTGTAGTGTCCGCCCTCTCGGCGGAATTCCTCTCCTCTTCAGCAGCCACCCGGACGGCGGCTTCTGTCGAAGCGCTCTCTAAACGGGCGGCGTCCTCCTCCACAGGGGTCTGCACCGCCGTCTCTCCGCTCTCCGGTCTCCGCTCTCCGGTCTGTTTCTGCTCGTCCATTGTCTCAAAAAGTCTTTGCCAGAATCCCGGCCTGTCCGAGCAACACGGCACGATCGCCGTTATTCCAGACCACGTGGTCGCCTCGCGAAATTTTCTCGGTTAACGGCATTTGGGCGTCGATCATTTGTTCGGCATCGGGAAGCGAAAGACCGGTGCGTTCCATCAGGCGTCGCAGCTGGACCGGCCGCGAGCAGGCCACCACGACCACGCGATCACACAGGGTTTCACCGCCCGTTTCATAGAGAAGAGGAATGTCAGCCAGAAAGAGGTCGCCGGTTTTGCGAGAAATTTCTGCCTCGGTGCTCCACTGCTCGCGGATGCGCGGATGCAGAATCTGCTCGAGGGCAAGTTTCCTTGCCGCGTCGGCGAATACTATGGCGCGAAGCTTCGCTCGATTCAAGTCGCCGCTCGCGGAAAAAATCTCGGGACCAAACTCCTGCCGCAGGGCCGCCTTCGTCGATGCGTCGCGGTCGGTCAGTGTATGCGCCGCCACGTCGGCGTTAAAGATTCGCGCGGCCGGCAAAATCTCCCGCAGACAAAAACAGAAGCTGCTCTTGCCCGTGGCAATTCCGCCCGTCACACCAATCACCGCCATCCGCGATGGCGTTTCGCCGAAAAGCCGGCGAAACGCAACCGCAATTCCGGGGCGATTCATTGAATCGCCCGGTCCGGGAAGGGCGCACGATTGTCAGGCAGACCCGCCCTGCGCGGCCGCCAGCCACCTGCGATTTCAGGCCGCCCTAACGAGCGCTATGATCACAAAAATGACGGCGAGACCGACCAGGATGTGAATCGCGGCCCCCAGAATATGAAAGCCGAGCCACCCGACCAGCCAGAGCACGAGAAGTATGACGGCGATTGTCCAGAGCATACTTATTCTTCGACGGGGCTCGTTGTTTTGGTCGTGCCAAAATTCGGGTCCGAAATCGTTTGATATATGTCATGGCCCCGAGGCCATTTTGGGCTAGGATATGGTACGCGGCTCGTCGGTTATCAATCCTATGAAAACGACAACGAAATTCCTCGTCGTGGTCGGGGTGCTCGCGCTGCTTCCCGGCTTCACCGTTCAAGCGCAGAGTTCGCAACCACACCGGCATCGCGATCTCACTGTCTGGGTTCAGGGTCAGCGGGGCAGCTTTATTGGCTGCGGATATGCCAGCACCTACCTGACCAATATTCGCGCCAGGACGATTGAGAAAGAGGACGCGAATCTCCGCAACGCCATCGCGTCACTCGACAACCTCGGGATGCTGCCGGTGCAGGGTTTCGGGCTGCTTCCTGCGGCGGTTGCCTGGCAGACCGGCACCTCCATGCGCGCGCTCATCAAAGAGCAGGCCGACACAGGCCTGAGCTATGGCGAACTTTTGCTGGCAAATTCGCTTGCCAGCAAGAGTAACCGAAGCTTCGCCGACATCATCGCCATGCGGGAAAGGACCCGGACGTGGGGGGAGTTGGCGGAGCAACTTCACGTCAGTCCGGGCTTCATCATCGCCCGGGCCGATACCGCGGCCAAGCGGATCCTCGATGCTGAATTCCTGAGCCATCGCCGGAAACAACACGCGCAGGATCCAAGTGTCACGAGCGTCAATCCGCACACACAACATTCCCGTCTTTACTAGAGCGTCGGCCAAAGGGAATTTCGACTGCTGTAGGGTGTGCTGTCGCAGCGCATGATCTTCGGCCCATTCACACCCGCATACTCCGGATCCTGCGCGCGTCAGGCAACGCTTGCCCGTTTTCCCGAACGACTCCGCGGCTTGGGAGCGCACTTTGCCGCGCGCGTCTGCCATGCTGCCTTAATTGCTTTGCGGAGGATCGCGGGCTTGACCACTGCGAGCATTACCAGTGTGCTCCCGCGTCTCCCCCAGGCTCCTTTCACCGGGGCAAACGCGCGTGGAGCCGTGCGCACGAAATCCTGCTGATCCTCAGGAGTCAGGACGACAACGCCAAAATCCTCGTTTGGGTAAGCGAGCGTCGCGAAAATCCTGTTGTTCACGCGAAAATCCGGATGGCTCATGTGCGCACCTTCAGACGCGCCATCCATTTCCAGCGCCATTCTGCGAAAAGCGGCCGGAGTCATGGTGAAACACTAACGACCCAAATCCTCATGCATCTCGACGATCTCTACATGACCCGAGGCCAAAACGCTGACGCGATCAATGACTACGAGAAAGCCATGGAACTTCGGCCTGACGACGACGACGTTCGCCGCAAGCTCACCGAGGCGATGGCAGACGCGATTCATTGATCGCGGCGGGCGCTTGCCGCATTGGTTGGTAAAATCGAATCTCCGAAATCTCTTTCGCCTTGTCTCATCCGGCGCCAGTGATTTTGGCAAATTGCGTCATGTCGAGGCAGTAGTGGATGCACCAGAACCAGACTACGTCGCGCGACCGCTGCAAAACGAGTATCACGGCAACACCCAACCCGACATCGCGCAGCAATCCGGCGATTTCGAACCATGTCGCACCATGCGATATCATCACGGGAATGTGGCCCGCCGCGAAAAGGCAGGCCACGACGACCGTTGCCCAGCGTTTCCCGATGGCAGCCGCCAGGCGAACAAACAAGATGGCGATCGTGAGATCCTCGAGAAACACCTGCACCATGTTGTCGAGGTGCTCATAACGCCAAATCCTCCCAACCAGGAACCAGGGTGCGTCAGCGCCCTTGCGAAGCAGTGAGTAAACAGCCACCGCGAGAGTTGAGAGCACAATTCCCACCAGCAGTCGCGTCGCCAGCCGCGGCCGGGGAAGCCATGCCGTTGTCCACGGTTGCCGCCGAACTATCACGACCAGCAGAATCGGAGCAAAAATGAGGAGCTGATTGATCGAGGCCAGAACGGGCCCGAGCGCACCTCGCGTCGGAAGGCGAATACCTCGCGTCGACAACTGACCGATAATCACGACTCCGACGGCGCCAAGCAAAGCAAACCCAAATTCCTTCCATGGTTTCGCCATATGTTCCGCCGGCGCGGGCGGCCAAACTTTTGGCAGCAAACGATTCGCGAGCAGCCATCCCGCCAAAGCCACCACGTATGCGATGACGAGCGGTGGATAGTGTTCCTCGAACATCGAATTCTCGGCGTTCTTTGTTTATCCAGCTCCGGGTTCAGCAGTGGGCATTCCCGGAGGAAGGAATTGATGTTCGAAACAGATACGACGGTTCACGGCTGCGAGCAACGACCATTGCCCCAGAACGAATCGAGATTCGTCTGCCTTGAGTGCCGGCAGGCCAAGCGGCGGCGGCCACGATTCAAACCAGACTTGTGAAACTTCGTGGTTCTTGGCTCTGACCGAAAAGTATTGCTTCTCGTCATTCCGCCCGCAGGAGTTTGGATGGATCGACGGCCAGCGCACGCAGTGCGGGGATGGCGGAGGCGACTACGCCGAGCAGCGTCATGATAAGGATGGCACCGGCCAGGACGAACGGGTCCCGCGGATTCGCCTGATAGACGATCTGTCCCAGTAAGCGGCTGGAGAAGCCCCCGCAAAGCAATCCGAGCAACGATCCGGCCGCGAGTAGTACCGCTGGACGGCCCACGGCTACGCCAATGACGTGCCTCGTGCGCGCGCCCAACGCCATCCGAATGCCCAACTCCTTCACGCGGCGGCTCACGTTGTAACCTGCCATACCGAAGATGCCGGTCACGGCCAACATCATAGCGAGCATTCCCATGATGCCCGTTGCTACGGTCGCCGCGCGTGCGGGGAATAGCGCATTCACTCCGCTGAGAATATCGTCCCAGCTCCGGACCGTGATGATCGCATTCGGCTCGAGCGACGTCAGCGTGCGTTCAATCATCGGTGCGAGGTTGTTCTCCGCGCGCTGCGATCGCACGATAAAGATTATTGGGCTGCGCTCGTTCTGCGCCAACGGCAGAAACACCGCCGGCTGGGGCGGCTCTTCCATGTTGTGATACTTGCCGTCCTCCGCCACGCCGACCACTTCCGTTAGTTGATTCCAAATAATGAAGCGTTGGCCGAGGACCGGCTTTTCGCCCCACATCTTCCGCGCGAAGGTGCGGTTCACGACCGCGACATGCGGCGTCTCGCTGGTGTCATGCCATGAAACATCCCGGCCGTCCAGAAGCTGCGTGCCGGCCGCCTCGAAGTATCCCGGCGACATGGTGAAGACGTAGGGCGAAAGGGTAGCATTGTTCGGCGTGAACTCTGTCGTCCCTGGCCGGAAAATCGGAATCCCACGCAAACCGCCGTTGAACGGCACTCGACTGACCGTTCCTACCGCCGTCACGCCGGGGATGCTTTGCAGCGTGTCGATCATCGCTTTCTTTCGCGCCAGCGGCACGTCGCCTGTCACCTCGCTCAGGTCCATCTCGGCCAGCATGGTACCGTTCGGCTGGAAACCCAGTGGAGCGTGCAGCATGCGGACCATGCTGCGCACCGCGACAAGCGAGGCCATGACCAGCAGCGTGCAAACCGCAATCTGCCCGCCGACCAACAGGTCCCGCAGTCCGAAGCGACCCAATCGCGTTGCATTGACCGGTCCACTCTTCATCGCCTGCAAGGGATTGGTCTGCCAGACGTGACTCGCCGGGATCATGCCGAACAGCAGCCCGCTCAGAATAGTCAGGACCAGAGCTACCAGATAGACACTGGCATCGGCACCGACTGCCGTACGGCCATAGGGCGACTGCCACTGGTTGAGTAAACCGAGTAGCACGCGCGCCGCGAACAGCCCGGCTGCTCCGCCGATCAGCGACACCACCATGGCCTCGGTCATGAGTTGCCGCACAAGCCGCCAGCGACTCGCCCCAACGGCGACACGCAGCGCGAGTTCCCGGCTGCGATCTGCGGCGCGCGCAGCAAAGAGGCTGGCCAGGTTGGCGCAGGCCGCAACAAACACCAGCAGAGCAAACCCGCTCACGCTCCAAAGAAACCCGCGAATGACGTCCCCGTTGTCGCCAAAGAGTCCCGGTCGCACCAACCGCAGCGGCGTTCCCGTGTCTGTCTTCGGATGCTCCTTTGCCAATTGGACCGCGATTGCGCTCAGATTTTCCGCAGCCTCCTCGGCAGTGACGCCGGGCTTCAGTCGCCCAAGCACCGTCAGCGCGTTGGATGTCCGGCCCCGCAGCTCATCCGGCCCGAAGTAATTCAGGATGGGGATCCAATACTCGGGCCAGTCGAATCGGTCGGTGCCGTGGAACCGCGCCGGGGCCACGCCGATGATGGTGAAGGGATCTTTGCCGAGCCGCACCGTCGTGCCGACGACGCCCAGATCTGCGTTGAACACGGTTCGCCATAGCTGATGACTCAAGACCACATACGGCGCTGAACCTGGGCCATGCTCATCCGCCTCGCGGATGAACCGTCCGACCTCCGGCTGCACACCCAACAGCTCGAAGTAATTGCCGGTAACTGCATGACCGTAGACGCTCTTCACGGTATTGCCCCAGCGCAGTCTCGCCTGACCATATCCATAAAAGCCGGCCATGCCGACTGAAGGTGGTGTTTCGCTGCCGAAACTCCTGAAACGCCGGATACGATGTCGTCAGTAGCTTGAAGCTCGTCCATGGCTGGAGGCGAAGCTGATAAAGGTTCTCCGGCTCGCGCACGTCGAGCGGACGCAGCAGGACCGCATTCACAACTCCGAGCACGACGACATTCGCGCCAATCCCCAGCATCAGAGTAAGGGTGGCTACGAGGGTGAACGCGGGAGACTTCCAGAGCACGCGTAACGCGTAGCGAATGTCCATCAGCAGGTCGTTCATCGAGCGCGCCTTCTCTTCGGCTCGGTCATGGCCAATTCAGACGATTCGTTAGGGATGTGAATATGCATCAAGAGCCGATGTGACGATGCGTTCAATTTTCACTGAGCTGCGTGACGAGGTCCGAAATCAGCCCGAGCATTGTCGAGGCCGCCGACAAGGTTGGCCCACAATTAACCAATCACAAATAACGATTAACTTCCGGCTATTCCGGTCGGCTCCCACGCTCGGTCAGGCTTCCTCCTCCTCAAACTCCAATCTCATGATCGGTCGCGTTGCCGAACGCCGCGCCACCTCGCGAAAGCCCGCCTTCCGAAAAGCGGAAGTCAGCCCGACCCAGGCAAAGGCATCGGGCATTGAGGCGGTGCGCGGCTCGACCGGGTAACCCTCCACGATGGCGGCGCCGTGCAACCGCGCATGGGCGGCGGCCGCTCGCAACAACTGTGCGCTCACACCGGACCTCCTGAACGGCTTCGCGACGAACAAACATGTCACCGCCCAGACCGGTTTGTCATCGATGCGCGCCAGCGTACGCGAACGTTCAAGTAACGGGTATTGGTCTCTCGAGGCCACAGCGCACCAGCCGATTGGTTGCCCATCCGCATAGGCCAGCACGCCCGGTGGCGGTGAGCGCCGGACAATTCGCTTGAACGCATTTTTGTTCGGCTGTCCCTTCCTTTTCTTGAACTCGGCCCTGGCGAGGCGCCACCACATGCACCAACAGCCTCCCCAGCCACCGCGCTCACCGAGCAAACGTTCGAAATCCACCCACCGCTTCGGGACAAGCGGCTCGAACTTCAGCTGCGTTTTCTGATTCGCGGTTCCCGCCATCTTGTTAAGTAATTCCTGACGTGATCAAGATGAGCGGCCGCCAGCGAGAGGGTGCATGGTAGCAGATTAACGGGGAGCTCATTTCAGGGTGAATGTTACCGCCGTTGGCAGAGTGGGCCCATCTTCTGGCACGGCGTAGTTAGTGGCAAAATGTTAACGGTTACTGGTACAAAACGAAACGGCTGACACAGTTGCCTCTACAGCTCATTTCTTCGTCCAGGGGAACTCTCGGGAGGATGGGTGGCTCGATCTGGTCGGTTTCTTCTTCTTCCTCCTCCGTGGCATTAATCGGCTGGCCGCCGGGATTCACGAGGCGAGCGGTCACGAAGATGATGAGATTCCGCTTTACGTGCTGTTCGGCATTCGTCCGGAACAAACGGCCAACCAGCGGAATGTCGCCAAGGATTGGGGTTTTATCCTCGGTCTTCTGGACGTCTTCACGCATGAGGCCGCCAAGCACGACGGTCTGACCGTCCCAAATGCTTACGCTGGTAGTGACTTTGCGTGTGCTGAAAATCGGCTGGTTGATGACGTTGTCGGTCAGCGTAATGGCTTGTTGCACTCCGAGGATATCGGCCGGCACTCCCAGGAACCCGAGCAGCGCCGGATTCACCGTGTTGATGGGACTGCCATAGTTGATGAAGCCTTCAAACTCGACGACCTGCGGGGCGAGGTTCAGATCAATGGTCATGCCGTCAGGACCGACCACGGGTTCTACTTCAAGCGTGACACCGGTATTGCGCGTTTCGAAATTCGTGGGCGTGGATGGACCGACCACAGGCAGCGCGATCGTCGTGGTCGTCGAGTTACTCGTGCCGCGACCGCTAATATCGGGAACCTTCGGCTCGGTAAACTGGGTCGGATAACGAAACTCGCGAACGATTTCGATGATGGCGCGCTGTCCGCTCTTCGTCGTGACGCGCGGTGCGGAAAGCAGGTCGATGCCTTTCTTCTGGTTGAGCGCACGGATGACAAGCTGGAATTGCGGGTCGGTAAAGACACCGCTCAACCCAAAGATGCCGGGCGCCAAAGCGGTGGCACCCCCGGTTCCAAAGAGCAACGCGTCAATGGCGTTTCCGCTGATGGCAACGTTGCCGCTGCGATTACCGGCCGTGACCGGGAACTGCCCAATCGGGACATTGTTCGCGCCGACGAAAGGATAATTGACGGGATTGAGCGCGGGCGCATTGCCGGTGGTCCCACCGCCACCGAAGACCTTGTGATTACCGATGTTAAACTGGCCTAACAACCAATCGAAGCCGAGCTCCCGGAGGTCGTTTTGGTTGATCTCGATGAACTTCGATTCGATTTCGACCAGTTTCGGCGTGGAAGCATTCGCCTGTTCGACGATGGCGTCGACCATTTCAAGATTATCTTCGGTGTTGCGCACGATGAGGCGACTGCTTTGGGGCAGGAAATTGGCGCTCGCGCCCGGCGGAAATTGCACGCCCTGGGCTTCGAGGAATTCCTTCGCGCCTTCGCGATTGACCAGCTGGTGGCCCCCGGTGGACTCGACTGTTCCAACGCCACCGCCGGTGCCTGGAGAACTGGCCGGCGCCTGCAATCGAGCAGCGGTGGCCGATGGAGCATTGAGCGCGGAAATGCCAGGATTCAGCGAAGTCGTAATGAAGCCGGGCGGGACCTGATATTGCTTGGTGAAGAGATCGTTGCTCTGCTCGCTGATGGGAATGATGGAAACGGCATACGGTTCCACCTTTATCTTCAATCCAGCCTGGCTCGCGATGTAGCGCAAAGCTTCGCCTAACGGAATTTCATGCAGAGTAAGGGTGATGCGCGCGGCGGCGGGTGAGACACTCGGCCCGGGAGTAACAGGAACGCTGCTCGCGGCCGGAGAGTTGGCGGGGAGCGGCGCGGCCGACGTGATCGCTTCCGGCGTTACTGACGCAGGCTCAGCGGGATGTCCCACCGGCGTGAGACGCAGGACAATGTCGATACCTCTGCGCCCCTCCGTGGAAGGATCATTCTCGAGAGCCTGCTGACGGATGAAATCGATCGCTTCACGAATACTGGCATCGCGGAATTCGATCCTGGGAATGATGATGGAGTTCAGTTTGGACGTGATGCGGGCTGTGTCGCCGGCTTCTTTCATCAGGTTATCAGCAACTCGACCGACGCTTTGGCCGTAATCGTGAACCGGTTCCTCCCAGGCCTGCTGCACCTGCCAAAGCTGGCGAGCACGCGTTTCGTCATAAGCTTTCTCGCCGTAGTGGCTTTTTGTCCGATCGATCTGCTCCTCCCCGCGACGCGCGGCCGTGTTATAGGGATCGATCTTGAGCACCTGCTCGTACTTCTTAAAAGCGAGATCGTAGCGTCGGGAGCGATAGTAACCGTCAGCGTCGGCTAAAAGTTGCCGCACTTCCTCCACCTTCGCGACGAACTTTGGACCCATGGCCGCGTTAACGGCATTGGAATCATGCAGGCGCATCAGCAAGCGCTGCGCTGGGATATAATGCGGATCGTATCGATCGCTCAAAACCTCGCGCACGGTCCGCTCGGCTTCGGCATACTTGCTTTGCCCCTTTTGTTGCTCGGCCAGTTTCAGGCCGCTCTCACAAAATCCTCTCACCGCCCGGCCACGTGTGCGCCCGGCTGCGATCGCATCCGGTAACAAGCCGATTGCTGTGCGATAGGTCTCGTGAGCCCGTGCGTAATCCTTCGCTTCCATCGCGGCCTGCGCCCGAACAAGGGTGGCCTGGACCTGAGCAATGCCACGCTGACGGCGCGATGCTTCACGCGCGGCGATAGCTTGTGCATCCTGCGCGCAGACCGTCGCGCGGAGCGCGAGTAAACAACAACCAAGGAAAAGCAGAGAGCGCCTGGGGAACAGGAAAAAATAATTCATCGTTGTGGGGGAAACCAGATTCGTCAGGGGGATAGCAGACCGATCTCAACAGGCTCGTCGGGCTTACGCATGTCGACGACGACTGCCTTGGTCGGCTGCACTTCGAGAAGTTTATATTTGATTTTCTCGCGCGGAGGCAATGAAAATTCCTGATCCTTCCGCACCTGAAATTCTCGCCTTTCGCCCCAGCTGTAAATGAAGGTCGCGACTGACCGCGGAGAGATCGCGGTCTTTTCCTTAACGAGTGTGAGTCGTTCGCCCGTCTCCACCTGTTCGAGGGTCAGCTCGGAAACATCCGTTTCGCCGCCCGTCGAAACGTTAGCCTCATGTTTTTCCGTGAACTTCACGAGCTTGAAACGCGTGCCGGCGATGAGATCGCCGATCTTCAGGAATTGAGTCGGCGATTGCAGATCGATCGAATTAATGGCGAAAGTGTCGCGAGTGCGCGAGGCGAACACGAGGCGGAAAGGTTCGCGCGCGAAGGAGCGCAACTTTAGTTTCGTCAAATAATCCGGATGCGAATCCCCGGCCGTCGGGTTGGTTTTGTATTGCCATTCGTCCAGATTGGCGAAGCCGTCGCCGTCCGGATCCTGTTCCAGGACATCAGCATCCGTGATCGGCAACGAATGTTGCTCGAGCCATTCGTTAGGGACAGGCGGATGCAGGTTCGCCTTCTGCAACGTGGCCGGAAAACCATTCGCGTCGATAAAGTGCCTTTCCGGGACGAAGAGACCACTGCGCCCACGGAAGCTCCATTGCCCCGGGTGATGCAATAACTTCACCGCTGCTTCCAGCTCACTGGCGTTCGACAATTCCGCAGCCGCTTGCATCAGGCGCGCGCTTTCCGCAACGGCGAGGCGGTCGGAAAGGTGCGAGGCCTCTCGCCAAATAAGAATCAGAGAAAGCAGAAGCAAACTGATAGTAAGAAGGACCAAAGCGCAATCGTAGTGGGAGCGGAGCCACTTCATGAGTCGTTGTGAAATCGCAGGCCGAAACGAACCAGATCGATCGTGGCAGAAATTCGAAGATGTTCGGTCCCGACGATGAAGTTAAGTGGTGCGTTCTCTTTTTCCTCTGTGCTCCTCGCTCTTGGCGCCGCCGCCGTGGCTGCTCGATTCTGCGTATCCATGGGCCGGCGAGCCGGTCCTTTTTGCTGCTCGTTCCTCACCTGAAGCGCGCGGATGACGAAAAGCTGTTGATCGCAGCCGGCAATCCGATTCACGACGCCTCGCATCGCTCTCGGGCTGGCCTTGAAAGTGATGTGGATGCTGGTGCGCTCCATCTCGCGATCGTCGATACCGCCGGTGGGGTCCGGTCTGTCCGCACGCATCGGCCCTGATGAAGACACGCCGGATGTTTTTGCGATGCGATCAAGCATAATTAACTCGTCGATGTGCGCATCGATGAGGATATGCACGAGCAGCTTCGTTTGTTCGAGCTGTTGCCCGAGGAGCGGCGCTTTTTCGTTATCCGGCAAAGCCGCCGCAAATTCTTCAAAACCGAGAAAGAAACTGTCTGGTAGTTTTATACCGGCGGCCCGAGCTTTTTGCCTTACTTCGACAGCGGCATCACGCAGGCGCGCCTGAAACTCGTCCGGGGTGAGCGAGGTGGCGGGAATAACAGCTTTGGCCACTTCGCGCTTCAGTTCTTGCACGGCCTTGCCGTACTCAACCGTCCGCCTTTTTAACGTGGCGAGGTTGGCTTCGCTCGGAAACGGATGCCGTGATTGCAGCCGGCGCAGTTCCAGAGTGCTGGCGGATAGTTGCGCTTCGACCTCCGCAAAACGCCCATGGGCCACAAACAGAACAACCAATCCCAGCAGGACCGCGCCGCCGAGACCAATGATCAGCCAACCAGCCTCCCGATTTTCTCGAAACCAAATCATGGCCAGGACAACGGGGTGCGCAGCGGAAGGCGCAGTTCGTAGGGGAACGCCCATTCCGTGTTTGTCGGCATGCCCGGCTTGATCACGCGCGACACGTCATGCGCCTCGATCTTGAACCACGAGGAGCCGGCCAGATTCCGGAAATAATCGAAGACAACGCCCTGCTGTTTCGGATTAGACAGATAGAGGCCGCGGATAAAGAGTCCGTCGATTACTGCCCCGTTAGGCGCGGCATGCGCACCGGCCACCGGTGCCTTTCCTTCCTCGTCACTAAGGCCGAACGGCTTTCCCTGAAAAGTCGGCGCCAGTTCCGTGATCCAAATGTTCTGCTTGGGCAGGCGTTCGTTGAGGTCCTCAAGAATTCCGGGCCAGAAACTGCGGGCGCGCAAGGCCGCCTTTAGGGGCGCGGCTTCGCGATCCAAAGACCTCAGATCATGCCGCACATTCTGCATGCGCGTTACGATGCCGCGCATTTTCTCGATTCTCGCCTGCAAGCCCTCAATCTTTTTTCGTTCCAGTCGCGCCGCGCCCGCGTAATAGGCGCTCCACCCGAGCAGGACGAGAACGAGGCACGTGGCGCCCACCAGAAGAAGCGGCCGGCGTTTCCGTAACTTCTGCCTCCGGCGCACGCGGGTCGGCGCAAGGTTCAATTCCATGGGGCAGGCCGTCGAATTGCGCAGGGCCAGACCGACCAGCTCGCCTAACACGCAGGGCCGTCTCGCAACTTCTTCAGCTACGGCGGAACTGGCCACCGTCAGATTGCGAAAAGGATTAAAAATCTCGACCGGCAACTGCAGCTTCTGGCCGAAGAATTCCCGCAGACACGGTGCGCCCGCGCCATCCCCGGCCAGAAATATGCGCTGCGGCGCGAGGCCGTTCTGCTGCGTGCGATAATGGCTTATCGATCGTGTCAGCTCGGCATGCAGACGGTTCATCGTGCTGCGCGCAATCACCGCGCTGCGGACTCCAACACGATCGTGCGGTGCGACGACGGCCTGGCCCGGACTCACGACTGCTTCCTGGATCTTTCGAAATTCCGCAGCGGCGGAATGGTTCGGCGAATTCCTTTGCCATCGCCGTGATTGAGCCGCTGCCGATCGAAATGTTGCGACTGAAAAACTTCCCCGGTTCAATGAAAAGCAGGTTCGTGGTGCGCGCGCCAATATCGACGAGCATGCAACAATCGTTCTGCCCCGGATAATTGTAGCGAAACGCGTTGTAGAGGGCCATCGGCGCGATATCGACGATGCCAGTGCGGAAGGCGGACGCCTCCACCGCCGTGTTCATGGCTTCGAGCAAATCCGCCTTGATGGCCACCAGCACAACCTGGATTTCTTCATCGGCGCCGCCTCCGACGAGTTGATAATCCCAGACCACTTCGTCGATCGGAAACGGAACGTTCTGCTCTGCTTCAAAGGCGACGATGCGCTCGACTTTTTCTTCCTCGACCGCGGGCAGCTTGACGAAACGCACGAAAACCGGCTGGCTCGGGAGCGTGTAGTTGACCTCTCCACTCCTGAGGCGCCATTCCGTCATCACTTCGCGTAACGCTTGCGTGATCTGCGCAGGACGACCAGCTTCCGGGCTGCTTTCGGCTGCGAGTTCCCGAATGGCGAACCGTTGCAGAACCAGACCGTCGCTCGTGCTCCGGCGAAACTCCGCCAGCTTGATGGACTGCGAGCCGAGACTAAGGGAGAAAATGTGCGTTCGGGGGGACGACATTTACATTGAGAATCCGAAATTTCCCGTGACGTGACGAGAAAATTTTTCTCCCCGATCCCAAAATTGAATCTTCTCGCTCAAGGGGTTGCTCCAGCAAATAAGCTCGTCAAAAGGTAGGAATTCCTGGAAAAAACAGGTCGGAGGCCAAACGAAATGCCATACATCAAGAAAGAAAGACGAGATGCAATTCTCTCGGGCGCGAAAGCAGAGGACGCCGGCGAACTCAACTTCGCCATCACCTCTCTGGTAGACGAATATCTCCAGTCCAAGGGAGGTCTCCGCTATTCGCATCTGAATGAGGCGATCGGCGCTTTGGATTGCGCCAAGCTCGAGCTCTATCGCCGGGTCGCCGCGCCCTACGAAGACAAAAAGATCGAGGAGAATCAGGATGTTTACCGATCGGCCCCGAAACCCGGGACCGCTTCTCGCTGATTCGAGGCCCGGCGACGATCGTTATTCGCGGGCTGACGAATCCAACGTGCAGAGTTTCCAGGATCCAGTTTTGCGCGAAGCTGACGAGCATGCGAGCGCCAATCTCGCAGCAAAGGTTGAGGCGCGATTTGTCTGGCAATTCCGGGGCGAAAATAGTATGCGCTGCCGGAATGGGTTCGGCGCAACATGCGCCGGACAAAAGAAAGGAAAACGAAATGCCTGCTCGTAAAAAGAACAGCAAAGCAAAGGTCAGCGTGAGGGACCTGAAGGCGAGCAAAAACCCCAAAGGGGGCGCCCGCAACAAAGTCAGCGCATTCGATCGCCCCGGCGTCAAGCTGAAGTAGGATCGCAGCGGGCTCCGTTCGACCTGGCGAAACTCCCTCCAGCGCCGCAACGGAGCCCAGTCTGCTTACTGGCTTGCCGGCGGCCGGAGATTGACCAAGTCCAGCAGGTAAAACAGGTACAACTGCGAGCGTGCCGTTGGGGGCGGGACGGTTCGTCTGTTTCGGCCCAGAATCTCGCGGATGGAATGCTCGCCATCGCTGCCGCGCAGAAGATCGAGTTCCCACCCGGCGTCGCGCAGTTCGATGACGCGGTTGGCGGCACGGCTTTGAATCCTGACGACGCGAGAACGATCGGCTTTGGGCCATCGACGGCGCCGCAACTCCGGAGCAGCGAGCGGGCGCCATTTCATTAATTCGTTAGGCCGAAGCCACGGCGGCTTCGGTTCCACCCCGCGGCTGAAGATGAGGCGGTGAAACGAATTGGGCCGCAGAAGGTCGACGAGCGCTGCGATTTCCCCGCGCGATCGCGGCATGAACAGCTCGCAGGAACCATCGTTGATGGCGGGCCAGATGAGCCGTTGCACGCCATGACTTCCGCGCAGATGGAGCCCGGCTGCGCGACATTTCCGCACCCATTCGCCGAGGGGCAGGTCGTGGATCAATGGCCCGAATAAATCGGAGGCGAGATAACCGGCACCGTAGCGAAGCAGCTCGGCATGCCATTCATCCGAAAGGGCCACGGCCAGCTCGAGATGACGCCAGAGCCGCGGGCCGCCCGGCCAGCGCTCCATTTCGAAACCAAAGGCGGGCAGAAATTTCCGCCAGCTTTGGCTGAAATGACCGGCACCGTTTACGCCGAGATAAAGGATGCCATCCGGCGCGAGGCAGCGTGAGAGATTACGCAGTGCTCGCTCCGGTTTCGGCAGATACGAAAGGACGCCGTGACAGGAAATGAAATCGAAGCCATCGCCAATTTTCTGCGCGAGCCGTTGATTCGTCAGGTCGGCGCGGACAAATCGGATGTCGCGCCAGCGTGCGAAACGTTTTTGCAGACGGCGCGCGACGCGAATGGAATGGGCGGTGAAATCGAAGGCGACGACTTCTGATTTGGGGAAACGCTCATGCAGCGCAAATGCTTCGAGACCCGTGCCGCAGCCGGCGACAAGAATGCGCCGTGGAAGCGGGCAGTCGGTCATTGAGGCAATCCATTCCCACGGGGGCAATCGCCAAGGCGGGCGGCGCAGCGACGCGCGCGTGACACGTGGAAACGGCCGACGTTCGTAAGCCGCGCGCACCTCCCGCGCAATATTCTTCGGCATGGTTATGGTGTCGGGCTAGCGCGGGCGCCTCGCCCGCTGTGTCACGCGCCCCGCGGGATATCTCTTCTTTGCCCGAAGGGAAAGTTTTTTGGCGAGGCGCCCGCGCTCCCCCGGCATCTTTCATCCCCTATCCGCCGTTAATTCGCTGCAGATGTTCGCGAAAATATTCGATGGTGCGCGTGATTCCCTCCTCGAATTCCACCTGCGGTTCCCAGCCGAGAATCTTCCTGGCCCGCGTAATGTCGGGCTGCCGCACCTTCGGGTCGTCCACCGGCAACGGCCGGTACTCGATGCCCGATTTGGTCCCCGTGATGCGGATGATCTCTTCGGCGAATTGCTTGATCGTCATTTCGCGCGGATTGCCCACATTGACCGGCTCGTGAAAATCGCTCATGGCCAGCCGATAAATACCGTCGATCAAATCAGAAACGTAACAAAAGGAGCGTGTCTGCGAGCCATCGCCAAAAATAGTGAGCGGCATTCCACCCAACGCCTGGCCAATGAAGGCCGGGACAACGCGTCCATCGCGCAACCGCATGCGTGGGCCGTAGGTGTTAAAGATGCGTACGATTTTCGTATCGAGCCCGTGATACCGGTGGTAGGCCATGGTCATCGCTTCGGCGAAACGTTTCGCTTCATCGTAAACGCCGCGCGGACCGATCGGGTTGACGTTACCCCAGTAATCTTCCCTTTGCGGGTGAACGAGCGGGTCCCCGTAGCATTCCGAAGTCGAGGCGAGCAAAAACGTGGCCTTTTTGGCCTTGGCCAGGCCGAGCGCGTTGTGCGTGCCGAGCGCACCGACCTTCAGAGTCGGGATCGGGAGTTCCAGGTAATCGATCGGGCTGGCCGGGGAAGCGAAGTGGAAAACGTAATCGATCCTCTCTTCCGGCACGAAGATAAAATTCGAAACGTTGTGCTTGATGAAGAGATAATTTTTGTTTCCGGCCAGGTGCTCGACGTTGGCCATGTGCCCCGTGACCAGATTGTCGACCGCGATGACCCGATGCCCTTCGGCCAGAAGCCGATCGGTCAGATGCGACCCGAGAAAACCGGCCCCGCCGGTGACGACGGTAACGGGCTGCGAATCACGAGGCATGGCGCGTTGTATCTACCGGCTGTCAGAAATCTTGGCCAGCAGAAATGCGGTCAGTGGCCGGCCTGCATCCAGACGACGCGCACGAGCAGCATCAGGAGCAGGAGGAGTAACAGCCATTCGTACCGGATATTTCCCACATGCAGATGCATGGCGTCTCCCCAAAGCAGGTTTCGGGCACACCGGCGGGAGACCACGGCAAAAATCCTGAGAATCGGTGTCTACGTCCCACGAAGCGACGGACATCCGGCCCGAGCTCGGTCGCGATTGCACGGTTTGAATTCGAATTGGTAACACCGGTGACGGCGTCACTCCGATTCCGGTCGCGTCGATTCTGCGACACGTGATTGTCTCACAATTAGTCCACCGTTCTGCCGCGGAAGACGGACTTCCGGCCGGACAAAAGCGCGTGTAGAATTTCCTTCGAGATCGAATCCAACCAAAGAAAAAAAACCGCCACGATGACAACAATGATCGTCTTTCACGAAGTGCAGAATGGAGAGCATTGGGCAAAGGCATGGAGCCGGGAAAAGGGAAGCCGGCGCGAGATGTTCGGCGAGCTCGGCGTCAAGACGCGGACATTTCGAGATCCGAAGAACGCAAACATCACCGGCTTGATTCTGGAGGTTCCGGACATGGGCGCATTCCAGAACTTCATGCAATCCGCCGCGGCCAGGAGCGCGATGGAAGAAGATGGATTGAAAGTGGAAACGATGCGGATGCTGACCGAGTTCACGTCCTGACCACGAGTGTCCCGATTGAAGCATGATCGTCGGAGCACACGCCATCATCTACAGCACCGATGCGGAGGCGGACCGCGCTTTTCTGCGCGACGTTCTGAAACTCACCCATGTGGACGTGGGCGCCGGCTGGCTCATCTTTGGATTACCGCCCGCGGAGCTGGCAGTTCATCCATCGGAGAGCAACGACGTGCATGAATTTTATTTCCTATGCGAGGATGTCGAGGCTTTCGTGGCGGAGATGAAAGACCAGGGCGTTGCCTGCGACCCGGTGCAGGATCAGGGCTACGGTCTCTTTACGCGACTTGCCCTGCCGGGCGGCGGAAAGCTCGGGGTCTACCAGCCGCGCCACGCGCGACCGGAACCGATGCGGGCCGAACCGGCAAAGTAAAGGCCGCCGTCGAATTTTGATTGCGCCCGCGGTGAAATATCTGAACCTCGCCGCATGACGGTCTCTCGGATGCGCGCGGTGCAAACCGCTTTCCTTGTCATCAGCGCGGCGGCCGTGGTGGCGGCACTGAGCGGCGTGCTGGAAGGCCGTTCGGCGCCGGCCGAGTTTATTCTCTTCGCCCTCACTCTGATGGGAATCGCGCTCTTCCATCACTACACGCTGGCCGTGGGACTCACCGGCCTAACGACCATTTCGATTTACAAAATTATCTACAGCGGTTTCGCGGCCGCGCCGGGCATCCCGGGCTTCTTCGCCCACCTTCATCATGAATGGGTCATTCTGGCCAATTTGCTTTGCCTGCTCATGGGCTTCGCCCTGCTCTCGCGGCATTTCGAGAAAAGCCACGTCCCGGTCGTCCTGCCGAAATTTCTGCCCTCGGATTGGAAAGGCGGCTTCGTTCTACTGGTGATGGTCTGGTTTCTCTCCAGCTTCCTCGACAACATCGCGGGTGCGCTCATCGGCGGAGCGATGGCCCATCAGCTTTTCCGCGCCAAAGTTCACATTGGTTTTCTGGCCGCCATCGTGGCCGCCTCGAACGCCGGCGGAGCGTGGAGCGTGGTCGGCGACACCACGACCACGATGATGTGGATCGATGGCATCAAGCCGGGCCAGGTCTTCGAAGCCATCATTGGGTCGGCCATGGCGCTTTGCGTTTTCGGAATTCCAGCCGCCATGCAGCAGCAAAAGTTTTCGCCCATCCTGCAGCATTCGCACGAACACACACACATCGACTGGTCGCGCATCGGCATCGTCGGTCTGATTCTCGTGCTCGCCATCGCCACCAACGTCATCGTGAACATGAAGTTCCCGGTCATCGCGGACCATTTCCCATTCATCGGCGCAGCGGTCTGGGTCGCCATTGTCGTGACAGCCTGGAAGCGCCGGCCGGATTGGGAAGTGCTGCCCGAGGCATTCAAGGGCTCGATCTTTCTGCTCTCCCTCGTCCTTTGCGCCTCGATGATGCCGGTGGAAAAACTGCCTGTCGCATCGTGGCACACGGCCTTCGGGCTCGGCTTTCTCTCATCCGTCTTCGACAACATCCCGTTGACCGCGCTCGCCATTAAGCAAGGCGGTTACGACTGGGGCTTCCTCGCCTACGCCGTCGGGTTCGGCGGATCGATGGTCTGGTTTGGATCGTCGGCCGGCGTGGCCCTTTCGAACATGTTTCCGGAAGCGCGTTCCGTCGGGCAATGGCTGCGCCAGGGCTGGCACGTGGCCGCCGCTTACGTCCTCGGCTTCTTCGTCATGCTGACCTTCTGGCACTGGCACCCGGATCCGCCGCACAAGCCAGGGCTGAACCGCGAGCCGGCTGCGATTCATCAGCACGAATGAGAGGAGAAAAATCATGACTGAAGAAGCCTGCGAGCACATCGATGCCATTGCTTCAATCAAGCAGCCGGAACGGCACGAGTGCGAAGAATGCGTGAAGATCGGTGCCACCTGGGTTCACCTGCGGACGTGCCAGGAATGTGGAAAGACGCTCTGCTGCGACAGTTCGCCTAACAAACATGCGAGCAAACACGCAGCGGCCAGCGGTCATCCCGTCATCGCCTCCGCCCAACCGGGCGAACGCTGGCTCTATTGCTACCCCGACGACGCTTTCGCTCAATATTGATCACAGCCTTTTTGGTAGCGGCGCCATCCTGCGGTAAACTTCGAGCGAATGAGTCCCGACCTGAGTCCGGAAGAATTAACTCGCTACTCGAGGCATCTGCTCATGCCGGAAGTGACGATCGAGGGCCAGCGTCGCTTGAGAAAAGCGCGCGTCCTTTGCATCGGCGCCGGCGGCCTCGGGTCGCCTTCCGCACTCTATCTGGCCGCGGCCGGCGTCGGCACGCTTGGCCTGATCGACGCCGATCGGGTCGATCTTTCCAATCTGCAGCGACAGATTTTGCACGGGACCAGGGACGTAGGCCGCAAGAAACTCGAGTCGGCGCGCGAGCGTCTGCAGGACGCCAATCCGAATGTGGAAACCATTCTGCACGACGCCCGCTTTACGGCGGAGAACGCTCCCGCCCTTGTCGAGGATTACGATATTGTTGTCGATGGCTCCGATAATTTTCCGACGCGTTATCTTTCGAACGACGTCTGTGTTTTTGCGCGCAAACCAAATGTCTATGGCTCGGTTTTTCGCTTTGACGGACAAACCACCGTCTTCGCCCCGCATCTGGGCGGCCCCTGTTATCGCTGCCTCTTTCCCGAGCCCCCTCCGCCGGGCAGCGTTCCCAATTGCGCGGAAGCCGGCGTGCTTGGCGTGCTGCCCGGTGTCGTCGGCCTGCTTCAGGCTGTCGAGACGATCAAACTCATTCTCGGTCTGGGCGAATCACTCGTTGGGCGACTGCTCCACTTCGATGCCCTGAAGATGAAGTTTCGCGAGTTCCGTTTGCGCCGCGACCCGCAATGCCCGGTTTGCGGCGAAAACCCCACCATTACCGCGCCAATCAATTATGAGCAGTTTTGCGGAATGGCCCCGTTGGCGGCCCGCTCGAATGATGCCCTTCCTGCGATCAGCGTGCAGGAATTAAAACGAAAGATGGACGCGCACGAAAGCTTCGCCCTCATCGATGTGCGCGAGCCGTTTGAATTTGAAATTGCGCGGATCGATGGCGCCCGGCTCATTCCACTGCAGGAATTGCCCAACCGCCTCGGCGACCTGGAGCGCGACAAGGAAATGGTGATTCATTGCCACAGCGGCACGCGCAGCGCGCAGGCCGTGCGTCTGCTGCGCCGCGAAGGTTTTACCAGGGTCTACAATCTCGACGGTGGAATCGACAGCTGGTCGGATGAGATCGATCCCGAGGTGCCGAAATATTAGGAGCGCCGCCCCTGGCGCGCTTCTTCCAGCGCGGCGCGCAATTGCTCCGGCGAGGGCGCGTCACTCCAGCGCCGGATGATTTGGCCGGTCGGGTCGAAAACGAAGACGACGAAATCGTCCGAGGTCGGCGCCATGCCTAACGAGGCGGTGATTTCTCCATCGAAATCGGCCACAACAAACATGTCGTCGCGTGCCTCCCGGCTGAGATTGCCCGCCGTGTAGATGGGTTGAATGCGTTTCGCCTCGAGATCCATGCGATGCCGCATGATGGCGAGAGTGAGCGAACGGAAAAAGGTGCTCAGCCGATCCCGGAGATGAACGACGGTGATAAGGCGAAAATGCGGGTCGCCCAGGTACTGGTGCGGCACGTTATCGCCGACGGCACGGGCTTTCGCTTCGTCCCGACGCGTCATGACGGTGACGATCGTGACGTGCCCGTCGCAGGCGGAAAGACGATCGCCGTCGACATCGGTGACAACGAAGCGACAGGGCTGGCCCACGGCGGGAAGGGCCAGGAACAACGCGAAAAATAATTGAAGCGAGCACCGGATCATGCGTAAGCACCTTGGCGATGATCCGGAGTTCTGACAATCTCTCCCTGACCAGGCGCTGGGTAACGCGCGTGTTCATCGCCTTTTGTTTGCTCCTCACCGTGCCGGCCTGCAATCGCCTCACGACTCCGCGCCGGGCCCAGCTGATCAAGGATGCGGACACAAAGTCCGACAACGGCGATTTCATGCAGGCGATCGGCATGTACGAAGCGGCGCTCGACGGCACACCCGCATCGGCTGACGTCCATTATCGACTCGCCGTCCTCTACGACGACAAGATGAACGATCCGCTGAACGCGCTTCACCATTTCAAGCGTTATCTCGCCCTCGCCCCGGAAGGGTCTCATGCCGCCGATGCGAAGACTTTCATGAAACGCGACGAACTCGCCCTTCTGACCAATCTTTCCGGCGACACCGTGCTTTCACGCGCGGAAGCCACGCGCCTGCGCAACGAGAATCTCGCCTTGCGCAGGAAGGTGGAGGAAATGCGGGCGGAAGGAGTGCCGGAACCCGTCGCCACCCATTCGAAAGGCCACGGCCGAAAGTCGTATCGCGCCGCCCGCTCCTATGTGGTCAAACAGGGCGACACGCTCGCTTCCATTTCACGGAAATTTTATAACACCTCGACCCGCTGGAAGGAAATTCGCGCGGCCAACGCGAGCGTGATCGATGATCCCCAGAACCTGAAAATCGGGACGCACCTGGTCATTCCATAAGCGTCCGAGTCGAACCTGTCAGCGCGCTTGATCTTTGTCCGGCGGCCTCCTACCATCGCCGCCCATGTTAAAACGAAACCTTTGCCGGTGGGCCATCTTATTTGTGCCATGCTGCTTTCTCGCACCCTGCAGCAGCGCCGTCGTCATCGGCCAGTTCGATGACTTTCAGGATGGAACGACCATGAATTGGTCGAACGGCGAGGCCGGCAACGCCACTCCCGTCATGAATATTCCCAACGGCGGCCCGGCCGGCGTGGGCGATCATTACATCCAGCTTACCGCAGATGGGAGTGGCTCCGGGGGCAAGCTGACTGCATTTAATCGCGACCAGTGGCTCGGTAGTTATGTCACCGCCGGCGTGGACGCGGTCCAGGTCGATCTGCTCAACCAAAGTTCCGTCAGCCTCTCCATTCGCATGGCTTTCAAAACCGGCCCGGGCAGCGGAGGCGGCATCGCCGGTTATCTCACCCAGGCGATGATCCTGCCGGTCGGCAGCGGATGGCAGCATTTCACCATCTCGCTTGCACCGGCCAGCCTGATCCCGGTCAATAATCCCGATCCCTGGAGCACATTTTTCATCGGCGAGGTCCGCTTCATCCACGAAGTCGGCGCGACCAATCTGACCGGCACGACCGTTGTCGGACAGCTCGGCATCGATAACGTCCGCGCCGTGCCCGAGCCGGGCACTACCGCGTTGCTCGCGGCGAGTTTCCTCGCCCTGGGCTCAATCGGCCTGCGCCGGAAATCCGCCACTCGTCAGGGCGGTCGCTGATTTGTCAGGCGCACGCGTCTGCGTTTGCTGCAGAATCCAATCGCCGACCAGCCGCAACACCTCCGGGCTCATCGTTTCCTCGATCTGGCCGTACTCAGAAATGGCGCCGGTCTGGCAATGCTGAAAGAGATGATTCAGGTCCGGCAGCGCGCGTGTCGTCACGTCGTGATTTCCACCGGCTTCCAGTCCGTTTCTGATGCCGTCGAGATTCTCACGGTACGAAACCTGCAGATCCTTTTCTCCGTTCAGGGCGAGCACCGGACATTTCACTTTCGCCAGGGTCGGCGCCGGATCGAAGGCGAGCAGTTTCACGAACCATGGACTGGTCAGCATCGCGACCTGTTGGTCGATTGCATTTTCGGTGAAGCCGATCGCGTCGCGCTGCGCCGGCGTGTAACGTGCGGCCATCTGCTCAAGGAGGGCGCGCACCTCCTTCTTCGTCGCTTTCCCGGTACGCAAGAGTGCGAAAAGTTTGTTACCCAGTTCTTTCAGTTCCTTCGGAGCGACCTGTTCGACCCCGGAGACACGCATGATCTCTTCACGTTGACGACGAAGCAATTGATCCACCGGCACACCGATCCCGGCCAGCATAACGACAAATGCGATATCGTGGTCGCGTGCGGCCGCGATCGCCGCGTGCGGCGCGCCTTCGCTGTGCCCGCATAATCCCACGCGCGCCGGATCGATGCCCGGTTGTTTGCGCAGGAATTTAAAAGCCGCTTCCGCGTCGGCCGCGAAATCGTCATGCGTCGCTTTCGAGTAATCGCCGGTCGATTGCGCGTAACCACGATCGTCAAAACGCAAGACGGCGATGCCGTGACGCGTCAGATAATCGGCCAGCACGAGAAATGGCTTGTGGCCCATCAGCGTCTCGTTGCGATCCTGCGCGCCGGATCCGGTTAACAAAACCACACCGGGAAACGGTCCCCTGCCCTTCGGCATTGTGACGGTTCCGGCGAGAGTGACATCGGGGGCGCCACCGGCAAATTTCACGGCGCGCTCTTCGTAGGGAAAGGGTGGCTTCGGTTCCTGCGGACGTGCCAGATTCGGTGCGGCGGCGAGTCGTTTGAAAACAAGCGACGCATCGATGGAAGCCTGCTTCCATTTTCCCGAAATCTCCGAACCGTCGGCTGAAAGCTTCCCGTCGTAGCTCGCCCCAATGATCGCGAGCTCAAGGCGGACGGCACCATTCGTCAGGCCAACGGACGAAACGGGAATCCCATAGGAACCTTGATCGACGCTGTCGAGCGTGGCTTTGAGCGCGCCTTTTTCTCCTCTCGCCACATGCAGCACGAGGCGCAATTCGATCGGCGCCGCGCCCGGCCGCAACGATCCCTGCCAATGACCCACCAGTCCCTGGCCCGGCACGCCGTGCGATGGCGTTTCACCGGAACGCTTTTCGGCTTCACCACGCTCGAGCGCGAATGAGAACGTCTGTCCGTTCTGCGTGAAATCGCCCGCCAGCTTCCTGCCATCTTCGCTCAGTTTGCCGTCGAAGGCCGGATTGCCGGGAATATTCGGCATGTTGAACTTCACCTGCGCGCCTTTCACCTTCACATCACCCAGCGTGTAGGCCCGGATGAATTGCGCGGGGATATCGATCGTTCCCGACCAGGCTTCGCCGTTCTTGATCGGCGCCTTCAAATCGACTGCCACATGCAGCTTCGTTCCCGGCAGAGTAATGCCGCCTTCCCAGTGACCCTCCGGTTTCGACCCGGCGTGTGCCGATGCCAGAGTGAGGGCCACCGCGATCAAACCATCAATTACTTTCATCATGCGTCTCCGATTTCAGTCTTTCTCTTCCTCGAGCTTGGCGCGCAGCGCTTCGAGTTCGCGCCGGCGCGGTTCATAGCGGTTGGTGATGGCTCGTTGTTTGGTCGCAACGACGGCCGCGAGGGCGACGATCATCACCGTTCCCATGAAGAAATAGACCCAGGTCGGCTTGGCCGCGAGATGGAAGACCGTCAGCACCCAGAGTCCCGTCGCCACCCAAACTGGAATCAGTCCCCACCAGACGATGCGTCTCGCCACCCTGACCTGAAACTCCGTCTGGGCCAGCGCCCGATCGATGTCGCCCCGCAGCGTCGAGTCAAACAACTCCTCGCGCCGCAGTTGGCGTTTCCGCGCCAGATACATGTAGGCGCCGTAGTAAAACCAGATCGCGCTCGCCACGAACAACGCCGCGCTATCCCAGCGCGACACGGTCACCTTGATCCACGAAAACGTGGCCAGCCAGGCGGCATTGCCGAAAGCGAGCGCGCCGGCACAGACGAGCATGAATCCACCGAAGATGAAACCGGACGCGATCTCCATCAGATAACAGCGCGACATGCACCGATTGATTTCCTCGCTGCGGCGCCGCACGACGCGGTGCAGGGCCGCCTCATTCATCGCGTAGAGCGGCTCCTCGTTCTGCGAATCCCAGATCATTTTCAATTCACTAAATTCCATGAGCATGTTCCTCCTTCGTCAGGCTCTTGAGATGCGTTTTGATGCGGTTGATTTTTACGCCGACGTGGCTCTCGGAGATGCCGAGCGTTTCCGCCATCTCGCGATAACTGAAACCGTCGAGCAGCAGCAGCGTGAGCGAGCGGTCAACGTGATCGAGTCGCGCGATCTGCTCGTAAAGCCAGCCGAGCCGGCGATCTTTCGCGCGCGTCGTTTCGTGCAGCGCTGACTCGTTAGTCTCAAGTGACTCCGTGTGGTCGCGATGCTTGCGCTCTTTGCGTGACCAGGCCAGGGCACAGTTCAACGCCACCCGATAAAGCCAGGTCGCGACCGCCGACTCCCCACGAAAGCGCGGGATCGAGTTCCACACCTGCGTGACGATTTCCTGGAAGAGATCGTCCCGATCGTGCGGCGTGAAGGCGTAGGCGTGAACGACCTTGAAGAGCACGCCTTTGTGCCTGCTCAACCATTCGTCGAATATCCGTTCCTGTTCGCGTTCCTCCATCACATCATCTCGTTTTAGCTGTTAGTAATCGAAGCGAACGGATTTCTTACAGAGCGACGAAGAAAGTTCGGAGGCCGCAGGCAGGCTCCGCCAGGCCGAGCGAGCCAATTGTCTTACAGCTGCCCCGTGGCTGCTGTCCGTCTGGCCGCCCGGCGGAGGACGATCAGTTGCAGGAAGTAATAGCAAAAGACGACACAGCAAATTGATGCTGCAAAAAGCAGCAAGGCGTAAAGGACATCGGAATGCTGGCCGATCCAATCGCTCTCGCCGGCCGCGACTCTCAGGGCTGCATCGATGTCGTGTCCCGAGTATTGGTCGCCGTAGATCCACTTGGCGACGTGAAGGCCGGGATCGAGAAAGACCAAAACATTCGGGTGAGTGAATTCCTTTCCCGCTTTTCCGTATTGGAATCCGATCGCTTCGAGAAGGGCTTCGGTGTCGCCGGCCGAACCGGTGCCGAGCGACCAGCTCAATGGGATTTTCTGGTGCGACCGATACTCGGTCAGCACGGCCGGCGTGTCGGTCGGGTCGAAGGAAAAAAGCAGGATGCGGAACTGGGTCGGATCGGCCGACGCATCAGCCAGCGCCTCTTTCAAGTGGCCCACGTTCGTGACGCAAGCCGTGCGGCAACGGGTGTAGATGGGCAGCAGAATGATCGGATAACCGGCGAATTCCGACAGTCGATGCGCGCTTCCGCTCTCATCCGTCCAGCTCACCGGTGGAACACCTTTGCCCGCCTGCGGCGAAACATCTTCGCGAACTCCTGCGAAAAGACTCGTCGAAACAAGAATAATCGAGACGAAAACCCCTAACGAGTATTTCACCATGATTGTCCTCAGGGATTTGGTGCGACACTCAGCGGCATGGGCCTGTCCGGGGCATAGGGCGGCGCGCCCGGGAAATGGCTCCGGATCGTCTGGGTCAAAGGTGGTGCGTAGGCGATAACGAGCAAAAGAAAGGCCCCGATAAGCCACGGAGTGAACGTTTGCACGGCCGGCACCCGTTCGTCGTGATATGGTTCGGAAACGATCAGCTCCAGCGCGCCCTGCTTCACCGGTTTGCCGAAGAGTGTGGCAAAGAAAACCACGAAGAACATGAGCGCGGCGATCGTCATGACGATTCCGCCGATGCTGGTGCAGATGGTGGTTAACTGCCAGTCGGCATGATACAGCGGCGATTGCGGGTTGCTGTAGCTAAGTCCAAGATTGGTGCGCCGCGGTTGGCCGGCCGCGCCTCCCACGAAACCGCCGGCCGAGAAGAAGAGGATACCCAGCGTCCAGATATACGGCACCCAGACGTTCCATGTCGGAAGCTTGATTCGTTTACCGGTCAGTTTGGCGACCAGGTAAAGGCTCATGCCGATAAAGGAAAGAAAAACCGGACCGGCGACGGTCTGATGAAAATGCGCCGGCAGCCACGAGGTATTGTGAACGACGGTGTCGAGATTGTAGGAGGCGTTGATAATCCCGGTGATGCCGCCGAAGATGAAAATGACAAGGCCGCAGAAGAAGTAGGAGAATAGCCACCGGTCCTTGTCGAGGTAAGGAAGTTTTTTCCACCAGCCGATCAGACCGCGGCCGCCATTCTGCCGGCCGCCGTGTTCCATCGACGCCGCCATGGTGAAGGCGGTGGCAAAGCTTGGAACCGCCACCAGCATGGTAAAGAAAGCGTGCACAAACTTCCAGGTATCGCTGATCCCCGGCTCGGTGAACTGGTGATGAATTCCAACCGGCGCGGAATAGAGCACGAGCCAGAGAAAGGTGAGGCGGCCGGCAAAGTCGGAGTAGAGTTTCCCGCCCGCCAGCTTCGGCAGCATCGTGTAATACATGACGTAAGCCGGCAGCAGCCAGAAGTAGACTAACGGATGCCCAAAGAACCAGAAGAGCATCCGCGAAAGCGGGACGTTGATGGTGGCGACCCAGCCCATCGACCACGGGATGAGCATGAAAATAATTTCGATCGCCACCGGTGTCGTGGCGATGAGCCAGACAATGAAGGTCGCGAAAATGCCAACCACCGCGAGCGGGATCTTCTGGCCGGGGTGTTCCCGTTTCCAGGCAAAGTACGGCGGCAGCCAGTTAAAGAATGCAATCCAGGAACCAACCACGACCAGGGCGAGGCCGACGTAAAAGGCCGGATGCGCGCGTAGCGGCGGATAAAACGTGTAGAGGACCGTCGCTTTCCCGGAAAGAATGGCCGCCGCCGCCATGAGTGTGCCGACAACCATGAGGCCGAAGGAGATCCACGCCACTTTCATATTCACCGGCCGCTCCAGATGGTAACGGATGACGGCGTAACCAAAGGCCACTGCGAAGAAGGTGGTGAAGACAATCGCATTGACCACACCATGCAAGGTGAGGCCCTGGAAATATTCGAGGCCGAGGAACTGCCGGCTTTGAATGATCCCGGCGCGATACAGCACCTGTAGCAGACCATGATAGATACCCAGAATTAAGAGAACGATCGGAAAGATGATCTCGATGAGGATCATGCGCCGGAGCCCGGGCTCAATCTCGATCGTGCGTTCGCTGGCCAGTTCCATGGGCAATTACTTAAGCGTTTTCAGATACGCGATGATCTCGTTCACTTCCTCATCGGTCAGAGTCGGCTCTGGCATTACGTCGTCGAATCCCGCCACCACCTTCGCGTCGGGATGAGTAATGGACTGGCGCAGGTAGGCGTCATCCGCGACCACCATCGAGCCGTCGCTCATCTTGCGCTGGCGCCCGTACAACCCTTTAAAGCTGGGACCGATGTCGTCCACTCCATTGAGTGAATGGCAGGTAATGCAGTCATTCTTGACGAGCAGCTGGTAACGCGGGTCGCTCGGTGTCGCCGTCGCGATGGGCGGCGGCGGCTGGGCCCGAAAGGCCGCCTTGCTCACCACCCGCACACTCGCGGCCATTCGGTCGTGACCGGTCCCACAAAATTCATGGCAAATGACCTGATAGGTACGCGGCTCATCGAATCTGACGCGCGCGTAATTCACCACTCCGGGAACGGCCATGAGATTGAGATCGGTGCCCGGCATGATGAGGCCGTGCGTCACGTCTGCGGTGCTCAGGTAAACATCCACCGTGGAACCGGCGGGCACGGTCACCTCCTGCGGTTCGAACTTCCACATTTTCGCGACGTAGTGCAGCTCGTAGTGCGTCGGTGAGTGGGTAATGAGCTCTCCTTTTTGAAACGGCTTCACACTCGTCAGGCAGGTCGGGAGGCCGACGTGAAAGACATTGATGGCCAGGGCCGCGAAGCCGAAGAGCAGCATCACGAAAACGACCGAGATCCAAAGGATGCGTTTTTCCAGCTGCGTGATCGTCATCGCCAATCAGCTCCGCGAAATCATGATCCAGTAAATGGTGAACCAGATGACGGCATAGAGCAGGAGCAGCAGGACAAAGAAAAAGATCGCGCCCCTCGGGAAGAACCGCTTTTCGCTTTCTGATTGGTTTGAAGCCGCCATCAAAAAAAGATCGCCGCCAGATCGTGTTGATTTGACCGCGCGAAGAAAAGCGAAAAATGCAGAATTCCTGAGATGGATTTATCGAAGCCGGTGCCGCTCCAATCCCCGGGGGCGAAGCGCTCTCTCAGATAAGTCTGGAAACTGCACGTCGTTGAGATACGAAAAGGCATGCGAGCCTTCTACGCATTTCTACTGATTTTGGCCGCGCCGGCATCGCTCACGGCGGAGCAATCGATTGGGATTGGGCAATCGAAATTTGTCCGCGGTGTCATCCCGCGGCTCGACTATCAGGTATGGCCGGGCGTCTCCCACTTCATCATGATGGAATAGCCGGCAAAATTTGACGAGGCGGTCCGCGCCTTCCTCGAGGCACAGAGCATGATTGAAAAGGTCGATGAAGGCAAAGAGCGAGACTAGTCGGTCCTTGTTTCTTCCGGTCGGGCGTTTTCACCCAGCCGCGCGGCCAGAGCGGCGAGATACCGGTCAATCGTGCTGCTGTGCCCGAAGACGAAGCGGGACATGAAACGGAAGAGCACGTTCGAGACATCGCCTTCTTCGGTGATCGTCAGCCGCGTCCCGCCTTCCACATGAGAAAGACGGTACTCCCACGAGCCACTGTAGCCGAGATCGCGATCGACAATCCGCGTGACCAGACGTTCGTCAGGGACGTTCGCCACCACCTCGTAGGTGACAGCTCCATGCGCTCCATATTCGCGAAAGCGGACCTTGCCGTCTTCGGAGTTCAATATCTCGACTCGCTTCACGTCCGCCCGCCAGTTCGGCATCGCGGCGAAGTCATTGATCACGGCGTAAACTTCTGGCGCTGCTGCCCTCAAAACGATCGAGCGCGAAGCCTTGTGCCGCCGCGGAAGCAGGGCACCTCCCACGAGTGCGACGCTGGCGGCTAGCCCGAGCAGGCCGACGATCACGACAAGAATCGCGATGACGATTTTCATTTCCGTCTTTTGCTGGCGCGCGCCCCACGAGCGAGCAACCGCATTCCTTCCACGGCCAGATCGCGCTCGCGCGCGGACAGATTTTGCAAAAGCCGGACAACTCGTCTGCGATCGAGGACAGAAGTTGCGGACATCGCTTCCGCGCCCGACGAGGTCAGGCGCAGGCAGCGTTGCCGTTTATCGTTCCGCGCCGCCGTGTTCGTCAGGTAACCGAGCCGTTCGAGGCGCGCGATGGCTGCCGACAAAGTCGAAGGGGCCACACTGAGATGACGGGCCAGAAGCCGGGGCCTGATTGCACGTCTTTCATCGAGGTGAGCAAGGACGGAGGAATCCTGCGATGAGATCCGCCATTTTGTCGACGCGCTGCGGACGTGATCGACATGGCAGGCGAGATAAATCTGCGGGTAGAGCCGCTGAATTTCCACGGCCAGTTTGTTGAGCATGCCTACCTATTGAGAACGCGAGAATCGTTCGTCAAACCGAACAATTTCTCTCAGGCGGCCCGATCACTCGATCTCTGTGGTCACGGTTTCCAGGATTCTTCGCTCACGCTGCTGAAGTCGTCGGCCGAAAAAAGGAAGCAGCAACCAATAGAGGCCCGCGACCAAACTCGCCACGACGAGCGAGAGAAGGAAGTTGATCGGGATGCCGGGAAGAACTCCCGTCGAGCGGCAAATCATTTCAATCAGGGGCGGTAAAGCTACCGGGATCATGCAAAACGGCATGGCGAAGTGAGCGAGAAAAAGAAAGAAACGAATGTCGCCCGAGAGCTTGGTTGGCTTTAGCGAAGCGGCCTGGACGCGAAAGGGCAGGTAAATGGAAAGGAAATTGCCAATGATGCAGGCAATCGCGCACATGATCGCGATCTGGCAGAAGCCGGAGAGGATCACGGAAGGCGAAGGTCGGAGCCAAACCGCGATGACCAGAAGCCAGGCCAGCCCTGAAAGCGAGATGACCGGCAATGCGGCAAGATTCTTTCCGAGAAGAATCGAACGCCGATCGGCCGGACAAAGCACGAAGGCGCGAAAGGCATCGCGATCATAACCGAATTGATTGGCGAAAAATGTACTGAGCGTGAGGAGCGTAAATCCACCGATGGCCGGGATGAGAAAAGGGGCTGACCTTGCCGTGAAGGAGGCGTCGGTCCGGAAAATAAACATCGCGCCAAAGACGGCGGTGACGACGATGGACATGAGCCAGGCCATCTTTAATTCCGGTGCCCGCAGCAAGGAACGCCAGGCAGCAAGCGCCACAGCCGACGCTTCCCCGGAAACACCCGGCAACTCCTTTTCCATGAAGGTGCTTTCGCGTTGCCCGGTCACCACTGACGGCCGCGGCACACTCGATCGCGCTCGCCCTGCCGGAGCTCTGCTGTCCGCTTCGCCGTGATAGAACTTCAACGTGCTTCGGTAGGCGCGGCGCAGGCCGAGCGCGCCGATACATAAGCAACCAACGGCCCCGAGTAAGGGCAGGCCGGCATCTCCATGCGCCAGCTCACCCGCGCCAAGCGGCAGCCAGAGAGGCGGAATGAATTTCGCGACCGCCAGAATGGCATCCGTCTTCGAGAACAACGCGCTCGCCCGGTTCGAATGGCCTCGGTTGAAAACGTTGAAATAGAGATTCGGAATTTGCGCGATCAGCACCAGGATCAACGTGAGCGCGGCGATGATGCTGCGCCGGCGGCGAGGATTCGTCATTAGCGCGGTCAGCCAGCCACGCAGACAATAGGTCCAGGCCGAAACCATGAGCATCATCGCCAGGGTGAACGGGATGAGCAGCAGCATGAGCGGCCCCCGTGAAATGGCCAGACCGATGCTGAGTCCGAGCGCGGCCGGTAAAGCGAGGACGATACTGAGGACGAAATGCGAGGCCAGGTAGTTGATCACGAATATCTGGCCCAGCGCGACTGGAAGATGCATGAGACGCTGAAGGTCGATCACCTCGGAGCGCTGCAACTCCGCCAGCAGACCGATCGTCCAAAACATCAGGAACATTCCGGTCAAAACCAGCCAGACCAGCGTCACGGTACGCGGCGTCGCCTCGCCCAGAGCCAGCATCCCGCCAAGCAAACCGCCCGTGAAACAACCCGCCCCGATGATAATCGCTCCCACCGTCGTCAGGGCGACGATGACTCCACTCAAAGCGCTTTCACGCCGGCGCCACTGATTGCGAGCCAATTGCCAGCGCACAAACAGAATGGCCTTGAGCTGCTCCCAGTTCAGCATCAACCCTCCAGCCAGGTCAGCTTCGGTGCGTCGTGCTCACCGCCGACCACGGCGAGAAATTTGTCTTCCAGCGAACCCGCGGCGCGCAGCTCTGCCATCGTTCCCTGATGCGCGAGTTGCCCATGCGCGATGATGCCGACATCGGTGCAAAGTTTCTCGACGATCTCGAGCACGTGCGACGTGAGGAAAACGGTGCCGCCGCGTTTCACAAACTGCTTGAGCGTGTCGCGCAATGTCCGTGAAGCCACCGCATCGACGCCTTCGAAAGGTTCGTCGAGGAAAAGCAGATCGGGATTCGCGATCAACGCGCCGGCCAGGGCCAGCTTCTTCTTCATGCCGTGCGAGAATTCGAGCGTCAGCTTTTTCTCGTCGCCATCCAGATCCATGATGGCGAGCAGCTGCGCGCAACGCTCGCGCACCGTTTCGCGCGGCATGAGATACATCCGCCCGATGAAAGTGAGATACTCGCGCGCCGTCAGATTATCGAAAAGGGCGAGATTCTCCAGGACCGCTCCCGTGCGTCGTTTTACCTCGAGGGCGCGCTTTGGATCGCTGATATCCTCGCCTAAAATTCGCACCGTGCCGCCGGTCGGCGCGAGCAGGCCGGTCAGAATTTTGATCGTAGTCGATTTGCCTGCGCCATTCGGGCCAAGGAATCCATAGAAGCTACCCGCCTCGACTCGCAAACTCAGGTCGTTAACCGCACGAAATGATCCGAAGTCCCGGGTCAGGTTGGCGGTTTCAATCGCGGCGGTCATGGAAGCAATTCCATTCCGTTATCACCCGGAGCGCGCAAAAACAACGGTACGCGCGGAGAAGCGCCCGGAGCCGGAAACCTGTGATCAGCGATCGCCGTCGTTTACTTCTTTGGCTTTTTCCCGGCTTGCTTTTTGGCAAGCGCGAGGCGTTCGGTCTTTTTGCGACGCGCGGCGCGTTTCCTCACGTTGTCTCTGCCTTGGCTGTTTCCCATAAGAAGTTATCCAACTCTTTCGCCGCTTCTTTGACCAGCGGAATACGCATATTTCGGCCAGTCGGTTGCCGGACCATGTGGACCAATCCAAACTCTCCTGCTTGCAAATCGACCTGGCGTCCACACCATTGCCAAAGGAGAATCGAACGTGACAACGAACCGGAATCATTCGACGAGCCACGGCTCTTCCGGCCTTTCACGCCGGCGCTTCATCGCTTCCGCCGGTGTCCTGACGGCGGCCGCCTGGCTCTCACCACGACAGCTCTTCGCCGCAACGGAAAACATCGTAGCCACTGCGCTGAAGCATGCCGCGACTGCAGACATCACCGTTTCCCCGCTTCGCGGAAACGTCAGCGCGCTGATCGGCTCAGGCGGAAACATTGCCGTGCTCACAGGAGCCGACGGCAAGCTGATCATCGATTCCGGTTTCTCCACATCGCATCCCCAAATCGCCGACGCGCTCGCCAGGGTCAGTCCGGATCCGATCAAGCATCTCGTGAACACACACTGGCATTTTGATCACACCGACGGCAACGAGTGGATGCATGCCGATGGCGCCGTGATTCTCGCCCACACCAACACGCGCAAACATCTCTCGAATACGACGCGCGTCGAAGCGTGGAATCACACGTTCCCGTCCTCGCCCGCCGGCGCCATTCCTGCCGAAGTTTTCGATAACGACAAAACGCTGCATCTCAATGGCGCGACCATTGCGCTCGCTTACTACGGGCCCAGTCACACCGATGGCGATATCTCCGCCTACTTTGAGGAAGCGGATGTCCTTCATTGCGGCGACACCTGGTGGAACGGTCATTACCCGTTCATCGATTATTCGACCGGCGGACATATCAACGGCATGATCAAGGCGGCTGAAGCCAACGTCGCCCGGGTTAACGACAAAACGATCGTCATTCCCGGTCACGGCAAGATCGGCGGCAAACCGGAATTGACCGAATATCGCGACATGCTCGTGACGATTCGCGACCGCGTAGCCGCGCTCAAAAAAGCAGGCAAATCTCTCGACGAAATCATCGCCGCCAGGCCGACCGCAGCCTATGACAGCAAATGGGCGACGAAATTCACGACTGGCGCCGTTTTCACCAAATACGTCTACCAGGGCATCTAGAGGCGAAGGAATCGGCCCGGATTGACCAAAAGCCATGAAAAATCCGCCAACACCCGATGCCATTCTGCAAACCGCTTTCGGTTTTTGGAATTCGAAGGTGCTCCTCAGCGCTGTCGAGCTGGGTCTTTTTACCGCCCTCGGCCAGCGGCACCTTACCGGCGCCGAGCTGGGCAAGGAACTTGGACTCCATCCGCGCGGCATCGCTGATTTTCTCGACGCGCTCGTGGCGATGAAGTTCCTGGAACGCGACGGCGACAGCCACAAGGCAAAATATTTCAATACGCCGGCGACCGCGCTCTATCTCGATCGCAACAATCCGCGCTACGTTGGCGGCATTCTCGAGATGCTCAATGCGCGCCTGTTCAAGTTCTGGAACGATCTCCCCGAAGCGCTTCGCACCGGCCAACCGCAAAACGAAACGAAAGAGGGCGGCGCGGGAATCTTCGAGGCGCTCTATGCCGACCCAGCCAAGCTCGAGAACTTTCTCGGCGGCATGACCGGGCTTTCCCGGATCAATTTCGAAGCGCTCGCCGACAAATTTGATTTTTCGCCGTACAAAACGCTCTGCGACGTTGGCGGCGCCACCGGATTGCTCTCCATTGAAGTAGCAAAGAGGCAACCGCATCTGCAGTGCGTCAGTTTTGATCTGCCGCCCGTGGAGCCGGTCGCAAAAAAACAGATCGCGGCCGCTGGTTTGAGCGAACGAATACGGACGGCCTCGGGCGATTTCTTTGCCGATCCCCTGCCGAAAGCCGACGTCATCACCATGGGTATGATTCTGCACGATTGGAATCTGGAGCGAAAAATGCAGCTCATCCGCGCCGCCTACGACGCGTTGCCGGCGGGCGGCGCCTTCATCGCAGTGGAAGCGCTGATTGACGACGCCCGGCGCGAGAACGTCTTTGGCCTGCTCATGTCGCTCAACATGTTGATCGAATTTGGCGAAGCGTTCGACTTTTCCGCCGCGGATTTTCGAAAATGGTGCACCGAAGTTGGCTTTTCCCGCTTCGATGTCATCCATCTCGCGGGTCCCTCCAGCGCCGCAATTGCCTACAAGTAGGGCCGTCTTTGAAGAGGAAGTAATCCTCTGGTGGCTTCAGCGTGTGCGGTCTTGCAGAAATCGCGCTGGCAGGTTAGCGCTCTTCCGCCGTGCATCTCTACGAAGCGCATCTTCCGGTCGCGGACACTGAAGTCTCGCGGCGTTTCTACATCGACATCGTGGGGTTGCAGTTCGCCCATCGCGACCTGACTCGCGACATTGTCTTCCTTTGGGCTGGCTCCGCCCGAAAATCGATGCTCGGGCTCTGGGGGCCGGGCACCGTTTACGGTGAGCCGCACCGGTGTCATCTGGCTTTCAGCATGGCGCTGTCGGAACTGCTCACGGCGGGCGAACGGTTGCGCAGCCGTCACGTGACCTGTCGCAATTTTCTCGGCGAAGAAACAACGGAGCCGTCCGTCATCGGCTGGATGCCGTCGGCGCAGATTTATTTTAGCGACCCGGATGGCCACGCTCTCGAGTTCATCGCTCTGCTCGACGAGGAGCCCGATGCAGGATTTGTCGGTTCCCTGTCCGCCTGGCGAGCGAGAGTCTGAACGATCATCTGGATCGCTCTCGCGTAAGACGCTACCTGATCCCAATCACTTCGTTGAGCGACCAATCTTCACGATTTTCGCCGTGCGCCCATCTTCGAGCGTGATGCGATCGCCAAGCTCCGCCGCGAGCAAGGTTTTCCCGAGCGGCGAAATCCAGCTCACCGCGTTTGGCTCGAAATCGAGTTCGTCCACGCCAACGACGGTAAGGATCTCCATTTTGCCTTCCGCATCCTCGAGCGTCACGGTCGCGCCGAACGAAACCTCCTTCGATTCTGGATCCGGTGCCTCGACGATTTTCGCCGAGGCCAGAATTCGCTCCAGCGCCGCGATGCGCTCCGCATTGTTGCCGCCATCTGCTTTTAACTTCGTCAGCTCAAGCTTCGATCTCTCCGCTCCGCGCGCCGTGATGTAATTCACTGCGCCCGGCGGCAGGCCCGAAGCCGACCGCTTTCGCCCGCTCCGCTCGGGCGGATCGACATCTTCCCTTACGAACGCTCTGCTCATCGCTTTTCGCTCCGAAATAAAGGCAATGAGTCCGCTTTGCCAACGCCGATCCGGCCGCCATCTGTCGAAAAAAGCATGTTTTGGAAAAGGCAGAGGAGGAACTGCGTGACGCCTTCGGCTGCAGCTGAGTCTCTCGCGCATCTTCGCCCGGCGCGAGATTGAAACGCGGTTCAGTCTGCGATTAAATTGTTTTTCTGAAGCGTTTCTTTCTCATCTTTGGCCTGGGCCTGATCGCAGCCGTCACTGGCATCTACATTGACTGGCACTGGAAACGACCGCTTTCGCCGCGCGGCGGACGTTACTTTTTCCACGGTGTCGAACTGGCGGTCCCGTCGTTTCGCCAGGACGACGAAAGATGGCGCGACGATCCGCTCGGAGGCGTACCGGAAAATGGGACGCTGGGCAGCGACGGATGCGCGGTCGTTGCGGCCGCCATGGTGTTTCGCTTCTACGGAATCGATACCGACCCGCAGGAGTTGAACTGGTTTCTAACCGCGACGGGCGGTTACACTGAGCGCGGCTGGCTTTACTGGGACCGCGCCGCGTGGTGGGCGCCTTCCCGTGTTCGGCACGTCTACGAAGATCTGCCTTCCTACGCTCTGATCGATTCGAATCTCGCGCACGGTAATCCCGTGATCGTGCGCGTGCGTTTTCCAGGCGGCATCACTCACTTTGTCGTCATCGCCGGCAAGAATGGTTTCGATTATCTCATTCGCGACCCGGGCGCGGGTGCGGCCAAAGGTTACTACCCGCTGCGGGAGCTCGGGAGCAAGATCGAGGCGTTGCGATTTTACGAGCGTCTTCATCCTTCGAACTCACATTTGTCCGCGCAACGGTGATTGAATTCGCGCGGCTCGCCAAAGAAGGGCCGCGGAAGTAGCTTCGCGCCATGAGCGACGCGAATCCATCTCAGTCTGATCTCATCGCAAAATTCCGTGCCCTGCACGAATCCGGCTGCTTCGTTTTGCCAAATCCGTGGGACGGCGGCAGCGCCGTTTATTTGCAGCAACTCGGCTTCAAGGCACTCGCCACCACGTCGGCCGGAGTGGCCTTCAGCCGCGCACGACCGGATGCGACCCCGGCTTTGCCGTTCGAAGAGATGCTGGCGCACTTTCGTGAAATCGTCCGCGCAACGTCGTTGCCGGTGAACGCAGATTTTCAGGCAGGATATGCCGACGAACCGGAAACGCTCGCCGCCAATGTGGCGCGCTGTGTCGCCACCGGCGTGGCCGGATTGTCGATCGAAGATAATTCGGGGCGCAGCGACAAGCCGCTCTACGAGAAAACGCTCGCCGTCGAGCGCATTCGAGCGGCGCGGCGCGCGATCGACGAATCGGGCGCGGGCCGTTATCCTGACTGGACGCTGCGAGGCCTGGCTTGTCCATGAGGCGGACTCGTTAGGCAAGGCGCTCGACCGACTCGTCGCCTATGCCGAGGCCGGTGCCGATTGTCTCTATGCCCCGGGCGTGAGCGACCCGAAGGAAATCGCGCAGATCGTCAAAGCGGTCGTGCCGAAACCGGTAAACGTCCTTGTTTCATCGGCCGCCGAAACATTGAGTGTGGCGCAGTTGGCCGATCTTGGCGTGCGCCGCATTTCGGTCGGCTCCGGTCTGGCTCGTGTCGCCTGGGGCGCGTTCATGCGCGCGGCTCGCACGCTGGCCGAGACGGGCACCTTTGACGATTTCGCCGGCGCCGCGCCATTCGCCGAACTCAACGCCATGTTTTCGCGGCGATCTGCGTAGCTTCGAAAAAAGTAAAGTCGTTAGGCGACGTTGCCTTTCTCAGGCACGCCTGCCGTTTTCGTCTCCAGAGCGAGAAATTATTTGCCTGAGCGAAGACCGATCTCCCAGAATGACGGCCACCTATGGCTACGGGAAGAACTCCTCTCTTTCGCAAGCTCATGCAGACCGTGCAGCAGGCGCATTGGCTCAACAACAATCCGGACAAGCAACAACTCTTCTTCGAGACGCGTGAGGCGCGGCGGCTGTCCCGGCGCGATTTTGTCCGGCTGCTCGGAGCGGCCGGATTTGCCACCGCGGCCGGTGGACTTGGTTATCCTCTGCAGGCGCGGGAAACGTCGCGAGGCAATACCTCCGGCGGACCGGTGGCCATTCTTGGGGCCGGGACGGCCGGGCTGACGGCGGCTTATCGTTTGCAAAAAGCCGGCGTGCCCTGCGAGATTTTTGAAGCTAGCGAACGCACCGGCGGAAGGATGTTCACGAAGCACGACTTCAATCGTGACGGGATGTTCTGCGAACTGGGCGGTGAGTTGGTTGATAGCAATCACGAAGATCTCATCAAACTGGCCCATGAATTGGGCGTAGGCATTCAGGAGCTAAAGGGTCAAGACAAGGGCGTCGATCTCTACTACTTCGGCGGCCGGCATTACACTGATGAAGAACTCATCCCCGCGTTCCAGCCTTTCGCCGCAAAACTGGCAGCGGATCAGGCTGCCATTTACGACAAGGAAGAACTCATTCCGGCAAAAGCGGAGCACTTCGATCGGCTAAGTCTCGCCGAGTATCTCAGCGAAGCAGGCAGAGGAATCGACAAGTGGGTCATCGACATGCTGCGTGTCGCCTATGTCATCGAATACGGCCGCGAAGCCGACGAGCAATCCGCCTTGAACCTTGTTACCTATCTCGACCCTCAAACAAGCGATGGCTTCAAGTTGTACGGCGCGAGCGACGAGTCGAAACGAATCAAGGGTGGCAGCAGCGCGTTACCCGAAGCACTGACAAAGGCAATCGCGGGAAGGGTCACGATCCACCGTGGCTTTCGCCTCGTAAAAATGGGAAGCGGCTCCGGCGTGATTGCCCTGACTTTCGCGACCAGGGACCGCGGCACCAGGACCATGAAATTCGATCGGGTAATCTGCACTTTGCCCTTCACCATGTTGCGTCGGGTCGAAGGCGTTGATGACCTGCCTGTTAGCGTGGCGAAGAAGCGATTGATCAAGACTCTGGGTTACGGCTATAACGTGAAGTTAATGCTTGGTTTCACCGAGCGCTGGTGGCGCGATCCAGACGCCCACCTGCCTGCGCCGAGCAACGGCAGCATCTTCACCGATCTCCCTCTGCAATGCACGTGGGAGACAAGCCGTGGACAGCAGGGCCGCAGCGGCATCCTGACCAACTTCATGGGCGGCTCCACTGGGAAGAACTTTGATCCGGCGCGTGTCGGCAAAGTGCAAGAAGAACTCAATCGCATTTTTCCCGGCATCAAAGACAAGTTCGATGGCAACCGCGCCGTCATGAACTGGCCGGCCTACCCATATGTCCATGGCAGTTATACCTGTCCCCTTGTCGGCCAATATCTGCCCCTTCTTGAATCAGCCGCCACGCCCGAATTGGATGGACGCCTCGTTTTCGCCGGTGAGCACACCAGCGCCGATTTTTCCGGCTTCATGAATGGCGCCGTTCAATCGGGAAACCGCGCCGCACGCGAGATCATACAACCCGCAAAGGCAAAGATGCCGAAAGCAGCGTAATCGCGCGCATTCTCCTCATCCAGCCCGCTCGTCTGCGCGATCATTCTGAGACAAAGCAGTTGCGACGGCCGGCTATCGACCTACGCTGTAGTAGCGACGGCGCGTTTCTCGGATGACATGAGACGCAGCTCGCTGCATACAGCGGCGGCGCGCGCCGCGAAGGAGTATCATGGGACAGACGGTTATTGATACTGATGTATTGATCGTCGGCGCCGGGCCGGTCGGCCTTTTCCTCGCGAATGAATGTGCCCGCCGGGGGCTAAGATGGCGCCTGGTCGAGATGCGCTGCGTCGCAGTCGGTCCACTCCAAGGCGCTCGCGATTTTTCCGCGCACGCTCGAGATCTTCGACATGGCCGGCGTGGCCGCTCCGTTCCTCGAAGCGGCCAACCGCGTGACATCGGTTTCCGTCTTTGCCCACGGACGCAGGCTGGCTCACATGCCGTTCGCGCCGGAGGAAACTCCCTATCCATTCATCGCCATGGTGCCGCAGAACGTGACCGAAGAACTGCTGGCTCGAGAGCTGCAGCGCAAGGGCGGAGTCATCGAGTACGAAACGTCGTTTGTTTCCGCGGCCCGGCAGGAAGATCGCGTCACGCGCACACTGGACCATAAAGGGCACGCGAGGAGGTTACTGCCTCGGTTGTGGTCGGCTGCGATGGCGCTCATAGCACCGTGCGGCATCTGCTGAATCTGTCCTTTGAAGGAGCGGAATACCATCATCTCTTCCTGCTCGCCGATATTGAGACGAACGAAGCTCTTCCCGCGGACGAGCTTCAGCTCTGCCCGAGCGAATTCGGACCGGTCGCAATATTTCCCATGAGCGCGACGCGGCGGCGCGTCGTGGCAACGATCGACCGGGCGGAAGGCGACGCGCCGTCGCTGGAACTGGTGCGGCAAATCCTGAATCAACGTGCACCGACGGATATCGAAGCTCGCGCCCTGCACTGGAGCAGTTACTTTCATGTCCATCACCGGCATGTCGGGCAGTTGCGCGTCGGGCGCATCTTCGTCGCCGGTGATGCCGCCCACATCCACAGCCCCTTCGGCGGTCAGGGCATGAATACCGGCCTGCATGATGCCTGGAACCTGATCTGGAAACTCGATCTTTTCCTGCGCGGTCACGGCAACGAGGAGTTACTCGACAGTTACGGCGCCGAACGCCTCCCCGTCATCAGGCAGGTTATCGAGACCACCGATACCCTGACCAGGGTGCATGGGAACTCCAAACAAGTTCGTCGAGGCACTCCGCGACGCCGTCATCCCCATGGTGTCGCGACTGGCTCCCTTTCAGCATGCTTTCGTGCAAAGGCTTTCCGAGCTGGGGGTCGCCTATCGCGGAAGCCCGATCGTCGAAGGCCCCGGGAAGCGTTACCTTGATGACTCCATTCGGGGCGGCAACGGCATCCGCAGCCGCTTCCTCCTTGTCCTGCCTAACGACGCAGATTCCACCGCGATGGCCGCAGCCAGACAGCTTGCCGCGTCATTTCCCGACGTGGTCGAACTGCGATCGACACAACGCCATGGTGCTGCCCTTGTCCGGCCCGATGGCTATGTCGCCTGTGCAGGACACAATGGCGATTTCAGCGCCGCATTGGAATCCGCACGTGCGCTACTGAAGCGTCAAACGGCTAGTGGCGCCGCGCGGCCACCGCCAGCCACCCCTGTAACTCACCGCGCCATTTGATTCTTCGCGTCATCAGCCATTAACGCGAGGATCTGATCCTCCGCCGCCGAAACAACCGTATCGTCATTGGCGCCCGGAATTCCGTGAAAGGTCACGAAAGCTGGAAATTCCGCCGCCAGTTCTCGAGCCATCGCGATGGAATCATGCCATCCTCCAGGCCGTGAAAAATAATGACGCGCGGCGGCGGCTTGTGCTGGGCGAGCTCGTGCAGGGCCGCGCGGTTGTCGTAGTTCGCTCCCAGCAGATGCGAAAGAGGCGCACCGATGAAGAGAGCCGCTTCTTCCCGCACGCTCGTAAACGGCGCGAGCAAAATAATCCGGCGAACCTGCGGATGATGGTTCGCGAAATCCAGGGCGACGGCTGCGCCTAACGAATGGCCCATCGCATCGAGGCACGGCTCCAAGGTGGTCAAGGCAACACCGAGATGGGCGGCCAGGGCGAGAAGCGCACCATCGGCGGCGGCTCGCGTATTCGCCATACCGGGCCGGCCTTCGCTCTTTCCGTAGCCGGGATAATCGACGAGAAGAAAGGCGTCGCCCGGGTGCTCAGCGCGCGCAGTCAGCGGCAGCCAATCGAGCGCGAGGGAGCCGTTGCCACAAAAGAGGATCCAGATTCGATTGGGCAACACCGGTCCATGGCGAGGCGGAACATAGAACGCAGTCTGCCGGCCGGCGCTGGTCTTGAACGGCAACTCGATGACACCCGCCGACACTAACCGCTCGTAGTTCGCCCGATAGGGATGCGGGTGATACAGAACTGTGTATTGGAGAAAGCGAAGGAGCCCCACAAAAACAAGCGCGGTGAAAGCCAGCACTGCTGCAATCCGAAGTAGTCGCAACAGATAGCCAGGCATCTAGGGCCGAGTGGCCTGCCGCAGTGCGACAGCGCCAAAGAGAGAGGGAATGACAAATGGCATAGCCGGGATTCCAGCAATCAAACCCGGTGTCATGTACCATGGCAGAGCGAGGGCCGCCGGATCGGGAAACTGCAGACCTCTCCCCATGAGGCAGATCAGGGCTACCAGATTTACGGCGACAAAGGTGCGACTGGCCCCACGCCCGAGCCATCCCGCACGGGCGAGCGAGACGGCGAAAGCCGCCGTCGCGGCGTAGGTAAGAGCGCCGGCAAAAAAAAGAAGAATATCCTGCAGCTCGCTCAGCTGAAGGAATACCAGCGGGACCTGCCCGGTGCGGACCCGGACTGCGTAAGCCGCGAGCAGGATAATCTCGCCGGCCAGATAGAGTGGACCAGCCAGAATGATCCCGGCAAAACCGAGCGCGGAATAGAACCGTTCACCGGCGAGGCCGAGAGCTTCTTTCAATGCGACAAATCCGACGACCACCGCGGCAGCCGCTGTCACCAGCACCGCGTAACGCATCTGGTTCTCCGCTGCGTTCGCCAGCCACGGCGGGCCGAGCCCCACCCAGAAGAGCGCGATGAGCGAAAAGGGCAGAATCAGAAATATCCCCGCGATGCCGACCAATCTCGTCTCCTGCGTCTTTTCCCTGCGGATCGCGCCGGCCGCGAGCATCCAAAGAGCGATCGCGCAGACGGTGAAGACCACCGCTCCAATCACGTGATGAACCCCCGCAATGCGCAAGGGTCGGATCGCCGCGAGTGCGATCGCCAGAAATGGAATCAGGCAAAGAAAAAGGTAGCTCGCACGCTGAGTAAAGCGGACAGGTCCCGTCATGGCGGACACGCTGACATGCTCCTAACGAAAGACAACAGGAGGGCGCGACGCTCCGGTGCTACCATTCGATTTCGGCCGACCAGACCGTGCCCCTGTATTTCTCGACCGGCAACGGGCCCGCACCTCTAACTCGGCGGATATTCGGAATAATGGGGGATGTCCGGGTCCAGCCTGTCCCACGGCTGCGCCTCGGAGGTAAAAATCTCCATCTGCGGCCGGAACCAGCTGGGATCGTCCAGGGTCGCGGCCAAAACCCCGACCACCCCGCTGGCACGCTCGGTATTCTCGCCACCGGTTACCGGTGAACCGCATTCCGGGCAGAAACCGCGTTTGTGCTCCCCGCCGCCCGCGCTCGGGCTGAAATGATACTTCGGAGTCCCCTTGGTCAGCCTGAACGAATCGGCCGGCACGAGCAGGGCCGCGGCAAAGCCGCCGCCACTCACCCGCTGACATTCCCGGCAATGACATTTGAGCGTCAAAACCGGCTCTGCGCTGCACTCGTATCGTATCGCACCGCAGGCGCATCCTCCATCGAACGAAGCTGGCATGAGAATCTCTCGCTTGGTTATTGATCGCTGACAAGTGTGATCCCCGCCGGAATCGCATGACTCTGATATACACGGTCGTTAGGCAAAGCCGATGCTTCCCCTGTCGGGTCCGTTGCGCCGCCGCCCTCGGGCAAATTTGCCGCCGCGAAACGACGAGCCCAGCCCAAACGCTTTTCAAAACCCCTCCCCAGGCAGTCCCCGCTTCTAGTTGGCGGGCATGTCGATCTTCAACGAAGGATCGTAATCGTACGTCATGGTGGTGTGGAGGTGATGCACGACCTTCGCCGCCTGGAGCTGGGCACGCAGAGCTTTGAGATCCGGCATCCCTTTGCTGTCGGTCTTGAATCCGTGGGGGGCAATCGTCTCGGTCGCATCCTTTTCCAATTTGAGCGGGCGTGAATTATCGGCCGCGAGCCACAATTTTGCCGTGCCCTGGTCGTCGCCCACTTCATACAGTTTGGCGGCCACTCCGCTCACCGTATCGTTTCCGAGCAGCTTGATGTGACCGTGCTGATCGCGAACATTTTCTTCCGAAAGACTACGCTGCGTTTGCTCGAACAACTGGCCGAGGTTGATCGGAAGCGGTTTCCAAGGCTCGTTAGGCCCGCTCCGGCTCAGGCTGCGGGTGCCATCCGAGATCATCTCGCTGTCGGGTCCGCCCTGGCGCGTGATCACGAAATGGACCCGGTTAGGCGCCGTGTGCTCGATGACGGTCGTTTCAATAACGGCGCCGCTGTCACGGTCCGTTTTCGTGGCGGTGATGCGCAAACCGGGGGCGGCCAGCGCGGCATCGTTCATTTTTTTCAGGAGCTGGAATTCCGCTTCATTCTGGGCGGTAGCGGAGACGCTAAGAAGGGCCGTGGCAATGCTGCCTGCAAACATGAGACGAATGAAGTTCATGCCGCAATCCTGCGCCCGTCACGGCAAATTTCCAGCTCATCTTTAGCCTGACGTTAACCGATGGCCACATCTGGGTGAGCGCCCCGGGGCTTTCGCAAATTTCCTGTGACGCGACCATGGCTTTGGCTATGAACGGGCCGTGAGCAGCCTGTGCTATTTTGCTTCACGAAATCTCGGCCGCGCCCTCACCTGGCCGTTCGTCCGTCTGCGCATCTGGCGTTCTCCCGGTGCCATGCGACCAACCGGACCCGCCGTCCTGGTGGCCAATCACATTTCGCATTTCGATCCGCTCTTTCTCGCCTTCGGTTTCGATCGGACGATCGATTGGATGACGACGGAGGAATTCTACGCCAATCGCTTTTGGGGCGCGTGGCTGCGGGCCGTCGATACTTTCCCGGTCGATCGGTCGCGGCCGGATCGTCGCGCCCTCCGGCTCGGCCTCGAGCGACTTCGCGCCGGACGCATGGTCGGGGTGTTTCCTGAAGGCGGTATTCGCGCGGGTGCGACCTCCATTCTGGAAGGCGCCGCCCCCAGGAGTGGAGCAATCGCCCTGGCGCGACTCGCGGATGTTCCGATCATTCCGTGTGTGGTTCTCGGCACCGACCGCCTTTACGCCAAACGAAGCTGGCGGCTCGCTCCGCCGCGCACACCGGTTTGGATCGCCATCGGTGCGCCCTTCTCGGTTGCGGGAATGAAGAGCGATGCCTCGATTGGCCGGATGACCGCCGCAGTCCGGAATCTTTACGCAGAAACGATCGCCCACTTTTCGCTCGGGCCGGATGACTTGCCCGCGACGCCGCAGCATCGCAAAGGCCGGGACGCGAAAGCGGCGGCCTAACGAGCATGAAACATTTTCTACATCGAAGCTTCGGCCTGGCCGTCGATCAACTGCTTTGCGGCACGCTGGCCCTTTTGCACCGCCGCCACGCCCGGCGTGTTTCCACGCGCGAAGCGGTCGAGCAATATCTTTCCGTCTGCCAACAACAGACCCGGGCCGGGCATTTCGCCCTGCCGCCATTGCTCGAGGATCTCCGCGAGGAAACGCCGGACATTCTCACATGGCGGAGTCCGGCTATTTCCGCCGCCGAATTTCCGGCCAACGAACGGGCGCGCGCCATTCTGTATCGCGTGCGCCGGGAGGCGCCGACCATCATCATGCTGCACGCCCTCATGTCGGTTTCGGATGCCGGCTACGTGCGCTGGGCGCGGCGATTCAACTCGTTAGGCTGGAACGCCGCCTTCGTCCATCTCCCCTTTCATTATTCGCGCCGGGCGCGCGGCCATCTCAATGGCGAACTTTGTTTCACGGCCGATCTCGTCCTGACCGGCGACACCGTGCGCCAGGCCGTCGTCGAGATTCGGCAACTCATGGCCTGGCTGCGCCTGCAGGGCAGTCGTGAGTTTGGCTTGTTAGGCACGAGTTACGGCGGCTGGGTCGGCGCCCTGCTCGCTTCGCTCGAACCGGATCTGCGCTTTCTCGCCCTGCTCGCGCCGATGGTGAATATCGGCCACGCCCTCTACGAAGGCCCGACCAGTTGGACGATTCGCGGACATCTCACTCGCGCGGGACTGGACCGCGCCTTGCTGGATCGGCATGCTCATCTTTCTTCGCCACTGCGCGCGCTTCCCGCGGGCGACGTCGCGAAACGCACAATCATCATCGGCGGCGCCTTCGATCGCATTGTGCGGCTGAGCGATCTGGCCGCCTTGCGCGATGCCTGGCCCGGATCGGAATTGATCACCGTGCCACAGGCCCATTTCGGCTACGGCATGCTGCCGGAAGCGTTTGCATGGTTGAAGGCGCGCGGCTTACTCGCGCAGGCATAAGGATAACAACGACCCGCCGCCGAAGTTGACGCTTCGATTTTGCGGCGGGAACCTTCCCGATGGAAAACAACGATGCGCCGTCACCGGTCCTTTTCTTTCAAACACTCAACGCTTATCAGCGGAGTAGCGCGCTCAAGGCTGCGATCGAGCTCGATCTCTTCAGCGCCATCGGAAGTCATGGGGGGACGGCCGCTGAAGTCGCCGAACGTTGCCGGACGGCTCCGCGCGGCGCCCGTATCCTGTGCGATTACATGACCGTGCTCGGCTTTCTCGAAAAGCAGGGCGACCGCTACAGCCTGACGAAAGATTCGGCGACGTTTCTGGATCGCAGTTCGCCCGCTTATGCCGGAGCGGCTGCCGAGTTCCTTCTTTCGGCTCATCTTACCGAGGCGTTTGCCAGCGCCGCAAATGCCGTCCGCCAGGGAGGCACCGTGCAGGGCGAGAGCGGCACGATGGCGCCCGAGCATCCGGTCTGGTTGAGTTTCGCGCGCGGCATGGGTTGCATCATGCTGCCATCTGCGGAAACGCTGGCCGGATTGATTCCACTCGACCCGGCGCGCGACACCAGGGTGCTCGACATCTCGGCGAGCCACGGCATGTGGAGCATCGCCTTCGCGAAACGGAATCCGCGCGCTCGTATCGTCGCCCTCGATTGGGCACCGGTTTTGCAGGTCGCGCGGGAGAACGCCGCCCGCATGGGCGTGGCCGACCGCTTCAGCACACTCGAAGGCAGCGCCTTCGATCTCGATTTCGGCCGCGATTACGATCTCGTCCTGCTGCCGAATTTCCTCCATCACTTCGATCCGCCCACCTGCGTGCAACTGTTGCAGAAAGTGCACGACTCGTTAGGCAAAGGCGGCCGGGTGGCCGTTGTCGAGTTCGTGCCGAATCCCGACCGTGTTTCACCGCCGGAAACGGCCACCTTCAGTCTCGTCATGCTCGTGACGACCGAACGCGGCGACGCCTACACCTTCGCCGAGCTCGAACAAATGCTGACCAAAGCCGGCTTTGCTTCAATCGAACAACATCCGCTCCCGCCCGGCGTCTCCACCGCAATCATCGCACATAACCAATAACGATTAACCATTAACCGCGAAGCTCATGCCTTCCGTCGTCTTTCTTCGCGCCGTCAATGTTGGTGGGACGAATCGATGCCAGCCGGCGCGAATCGCGAAGGAGCTGGCCCGGTTCGACATCGTCAACATCGGCGCGGTCGGCACGTTTGTGGTCCGCAACGATGTGAGCGAGTCGTCTCTGCGCGCGGCGATCGCGAAGAAGTTGCCATTCAAATGCGAGATCATGATTTGCCCCGCGCACGATATCATCAGGCTCGTGGCCAAGGATCCGTTTTCGCAACAACCGTCGGGTCCGGATATCACCCGGTTCGTCAGCGTGGCAACCAGACCACTTCGACCGCAGCTTTCAGTTCCCTGCAGTTTTCCATCTGAAAATGACTGGCTCCTGAAGATCATTGCGATCGAGACCCGATTCGTCCTGGGTTTGTATCGCCGGCAGATGAAAGCAATCAGCTACCTCGGCAAGATCGAGAAGCAACTGGGTGTGCCGGTCACCACGCGGAATTGGAACACCATCCTGAAGGTCGCAAAGGTCCTTGAGCAGGACTAAATCAGATTCTACCGTAGAGCTCGCAAAAAATTCTTTCCGTCTCCGGTCTCCGAAATCGCAACATTTCGGCGTTTTAGCTTTTCACCTTTTCAGCGTTTTCCCCTGATATTCCTCGTCGGTCACGTGTTCCATCCAATCGACCACCTTGTCGTCGAGCGCTTCCTGAATGGCGATGTGGGTCATCGCCGCCGTCGGAGTCGCGCCGTGCCAATGTTTCTCGTTAGGCGAAAACCAGACCACGTCGCCGGGACGAACCTCCTCGATCGAGCCGCCCTCGCGCTGCACCCGGCCGGAACCCGCAGTGATAATGAGCGTCTGGCCTAACGGATGCGTGTGCCAGGCCGTGCGCGCTCCTGGCTCGAAAGTGACGCTCGCGCCACGGACGCGGGCCGGCCCCGGCGCTTCGAACAACGGCTCGACGCGGACCGCCCCCGTAAACCAATCGGCCGGTCCTGCGCCGGAACTCCGCGAACCAGATCTTTTTATTTCCATCTTCCAAACGTCGTTGAGTCACGTTGGATGGCAATCGCCAGCGTCAGCTTCCCTGTCTCTTTACTTTCCGGTTTCCGGTCTCCGGTTTCCAATCTCCCCAGTCTCCCCTTTCCAATCTCCCCACTTCCGGTCTCCCCGGTTTCCGGTCTCCGCATTCGTGAGGCCTTCGCCTTCAAACCTGTTTCTTCGGTGCTTCCTGCAGCCAGGCGCGAGCCTGGTCCAGCTGGGCAAGCTCGAAGAAACGAATTTCTCCAGAATACAAACCTGTAAACAATTTCGAGATCGTCTCGATCCATTCCTTATCGGTGACGATGGCCATCTTCGTTATGTCCTTGAGATGACGAAAGCCGAAGCGAATATCCTCCCAATATTTTGCGATCGGCATGCCGCCAAACGCCACGATCTGCTCCAGGACACGGATCTTACCGTGCTGCGCAATCATCAACTCCGCTTTCTTGACGATGGCATCGAATTCTTCGGCGCTGACTTTGCCGTTGATCGCGAACTCCAGAATGTTTGTCCCGTCGACTTCGTCAATCGTGACCATGCTCGTTCCTTAAGCCCGTTTATAAATTTGTTCAAACTCACGGCTTCCCTTCACAACCTGTGTCAAAGATTTAGACTCGACCCCACTTCAGCTTGCCCGGAGTTTAAATGCGCGAAGCGTCCGTACGAATTCAGGAACCTTCCGCAATCCCTCGTCAACACCGTCGATGACAAGCGTGATGTCTCCGTCATTCTGTCGGGCGGACCGCCAATCGGAGCTATCGATAGTCAGCGCTTTCAGCACTTCCGCCGAGGGAATATCACGGCAACGTAGGCTGATAACGATGTCTGGCGCCCTTACTCGCCGCCGCAGCTCCTCGACTGCGTTCTCGACAGTAACTGTCTTGCCGGTCCCGGGGTGGCCAGAAAGGATGATGCACCGCTTCTCCAAAAGCGTGTCGATGACACGCACCTCGGGATTGGCGAAGTTCCCCCAATCATCGTCCGGGTCTCGTAGGAAGCCCTTCCCATCTTCCCCGCAGTTGATCTTGCCATCCCACGGAACCCAAAACCGTTTCCAAGGAAGCAATTTACCTGAGATATAATGTGGCATTTCGAAAACTACCTCAGTAGCTCCTGTAATCTCCGCGCGGACAGGTTGTCTTCAACCCGCTCCGAAACTCCGTCGGGGTAACGCCGGCGACGCGGCGGAAGACCTCTGCAAAAAGCTGAGAGGCTGAAAATCTGAAACGCTGAAACGCTGAAACGCTGACAATCTAAAATGCTGAAATAAATGTCTTCGGCCAGCCGTTCGCTGACTGCCGTGAAGCGCGCTGAAGGTGGTATCTCAAGGTGGCGGAGCTTCGAGAGGAAAATACTCGCCGGCCTTGAGCTTTTCCGCGGCCGCCTGGATCGCCGCGAAATGCTTTTCCAGAGTGGGGCGGTGATTCGCCCAGAGTTCCAGAATCGCCAGTCGCCGACCGGCCAGATTCTGTTGATGATGAAGGTTCTTGTCCGCAACGATGAAGAGATCAAACCCAGCGTTCATCGACCGCAGCCAGGAGGTCGCCATTTTTGATTCTCCGTCCAGCCCTGTTCCTGGACGGTGGTGGTGGCGTCGTGCTCCGGAAATGCTTGGCGCACTTGCGCGGGAACGCATTCGTCGAACAGGATCTTCACGCGGCGGCGTGGTGCTCGAGTTCGCGCTGGCTATTGCGCAGGACTCCGACCGCCAACTCCCGAGAGACTGACGGGAAGGATTCCAGGAAGTAATCGAGCGAGAGACCGTCGGCGAGGTAATCAAACAATGTCTTCGTCGGAACGCGCGTCCCCTTAAAGACGGGAGTGCCTCCAAGAATGTCCGGGTCGACCGTGACCAACTCGCTCGCCTTCATTTCCGTAGTTTAGCGCCGTGCCGTCCAAAGACAATCACAGCGCGCTGCGAAACTCAGTCGGCGTAACACCGACGACGCGCCGGAAAACCTGCGCGAACGCGCTCGGGCTATACTGAAACGGCTGAAAAGCTGATCGCGCAAAAGGTTCACGCCTCACACGACGATGGCAGGGAGATCTGAAATGCGGAATGCGGATTGCGGAAAAGGGAGGAAGGCACGTAAAGGCCCGCCACGTGAGCGAAGCCTTTACGCGGCGAGCTTGAAAAGAATATGCGAGTCGCCGGCGGGCTCGGGTTCCTGATCGATCATGCTCTCGCATAGGGTGAAGCGACATTTTTGCAGGACGCGCAGCGACGCAATGTTGTGTGGGGCCACGCCGGCGTAGAGGGGCCGCCTCGGTTCCAGGCAAAGAAACGCAGCGAGCGCTGCGCTGGCGATGCCTCGTCCCCAAAGTGCGCGCTCGATCCAGTAGCCGACCTCGCATTCCCCATCGCGCACGAAACTGGCGATGTGCCCGGCTACCTGCCCATCGGCTACGATCGTCTTTTTCAGGCTGGTGTCGTCCGCCAGGATCCTTGCCCAATGTTCGTCGAACTCCGCTCTATCACGTGAACGGAATACGACCATCGCGACGGCCACGGGATCTCGCTGATGTTCGAAAAAGATGGGCAGGTCGTCCGGTTCGACGTCGCGCAAGATGACCTCTGGTTTCATCCACCAAGGATACGCGGTCGAAGAAAAGGCTGAAACGCTGAAATCTGAAATATGGCGCGGGCGATGCTGATATATTCTCGACCAGATTTGCCGACTCCCCTGCCGGTGGGGGAGTTGCGTTTCATTCGTGGGGCCGTAGGCTCATATCTTCCCGTAACCATTGTGAAAGGGTTCCCAACCCCAAAGAACGAGAAGAAGCGGCTCCAGGCGCTGGCCGAGTACCAGATCATGGATTCGCCGGCCGAGGCTGAATTCGATGAGCTGACGCGGTTGGCGTCATACATATGCCAGGCTCCCCTCGCCCAAATCTCGCTGGTCGACGATCGGCGACAGTGGTTTAAATCGCGGCTCGGCTTTGCGCTGGCCGAGACACCGCGGGAAACATCCTTCTGTCAGCATGCCTTGCTTCGCCGCGAGGTGCTCGAAATCGAAGACGCGACCAAGGATGAGCGTTTCGCCGACAGTGCTTTGATCCGGGACGAACCGCATGTGCGCTTCTACGCCGGCGCCCCTTTGGTAACTCCCGAGGATTACGCGCTCGGCGCCCTTTGCGTCATGGATCGTAAGCCGCGCAAACTCGCACCCGACCAGCGAGATGGTTTGCAAATCCTGGCTCGACAAGTCGTGGCGCGGCTCGATCTGCGTCGCCAGCAGCGGCGATTGCGCATGGGTCACCGATCATGCCCCGCTAGGGATTGCTCTCTACGATCGCGACCGGCGCTACATCTTTGCCAACCCTGCCTGCGCGGAAATGATGGGAAAACCGGTCTCGGATATCATCGGCCATTCGGCGCAGAAAGTGATGGGAAAGTTTTACGATGCGGTCGTCCGGCCGCACTTGGACTCTGCCTTCGCCGGTCAGCGGGTCGTTTTCGAGACCCATAAACGGTTGCCTCACGGCGAGCGCCATTTCGAAGTCATCCAGCAGCCGAGAATTGTGAATGGAGAAGTTCTTCAAGTCGTCAGTGTGTGGCTCGACGTGACCGAGCGGAAAAAGGTCGCCGCAACCCTGCGGGTATACCCGGGAGGAATATCTCGCTCTTCGTCTTTTCGACGTCGAGACCACCTTGAACGAAGCGGGATGGCCCGACCTCGTGCACAAAATGCAAGTTGCCGGCTCAATGACCGGCGAAGGAGAGCATCGCTGCAAGGATGGCTCACTCTTCCCGGTTGAGTTCAGCGCCAGGTGGGTTCACCTCGATCGCGATTACATCGTCGCGATCGTGCGCGATATCACCGACCGCAAGAAGATCGAAGCGGCGGCTCGTGAAAGCCGCGAGAAACTGGCGGCGGCGCTGGCCAGCATGACGGATGCGGTTTTCATTTCCGATGCGAGGGACGGTTCATCGATTTCAATGACGCCTTCATCACCTTCCACCGCTTCCGCAGCCGGGAAGAGTGTCTGACCGACCTTGCCGCCTATCCTGAGATTCTCGAAGTATCCTTGCCAGACGGAAAGGTTGCTCCGCTGGAGGAGTGGGCGGTCCCTCAAGCCCTTGCAGGCAACACAGCCGTCAACGCGGAATATTCCCTGCTGCGCAAGGACACCGAAGAGTCCTGGATCGGAAGTTACAGCTTCGCACCTATCCGTGATATAGACGGGACGATCGTTGGCTCGGTCGTCGTGGCGCGCGATATCACCGAACAAAAGAAGCTCGAGAGCAATTCCTCCGCGCCCAGCGAATGGAAAGTCTCGGCGCCCTGGCCGGCGGCATCGCCCACGATCTCAACAACGTGCTCGGACCCATCATGCTTTCGCTCGCCATTCTCAAGGACAAGGCCGACGACGAGGATACCACGAAACTGCTCGATATCCTTGCCGACAGTGCGCAAAGGGGAGCGGGCATGATCAGGCAGATCCTTTCCTTCGCGCGCGGTGTATCCGGCAGCCGTCTCCTTGTGCAGGTGCGTCATCTCATCGAGGAGATGGCGGCGATCGCGAATGACACCTTTCTCAAGCATGTCGATATCAAAACGTCCGTCCCCAGCGATGTCTGGACCATTATTGGCGATCCGACCCAGCTCCATCAGGTTTTGCTTAATCTCTGCGTCAACGCCCGCGACGCCATGCCCAGGGGTGGGACGCTCACGATCTCTGGCGAGAACGTGCATGTCGACGCGCATTATGCCGCCTTCGCGCCCGAGTCCAAGCCAGGTCCCTATGTCATGATCGAAGTCGAAGACACCGGGACCGGGATGCCGCCGAAGACGCTCGAGAAAATCTTCGACCCATTTTTTACCACCAAGGAGCTGGGTAAGGGCACAGGCCTCGGACTCTCCACCACCCTGGGAATCGTGAAATCACATGGAGGATTCCTCCGGGTTTACAGTGAGCCCGGGCAGGGAACCAAGTTTAAGATCTATCTTCCGGCCAGCACCGAAGCGTCAGCCACCGCGATTAATGAGCCCGAGGCCGAGATGCCTCATGGCAACGGCGAACTCGTGCTCGTGGTCGACGACGAAGCCGCCGTGCGCCAAATCACCCGGCAGACTTTGGAGGCCTACGGCTATCGCGTGTTGCTCGCCAATGACGGCGCGGAAGCCGTCGCCATCTTCGGAGAGCGCCATCGGGAGATTGATATCGTTCTTACCGACATGATGATGCCAATCATGGATGGTCCTGCTACGATCCAGGTCCTTCGCCGGATCGAGCCCAGGATACCTATCATCGCGGCCAGCGGTTTATCGACGAGCGAGCATGTCAGTCGCGCGACACGTCTGGCCATTCAGCATTTTCTCCCCAAACCCTACACCGCCCGGACCCTTCTGACGGTCCTTGGGGGAATCCGTTCGCAAAGGTAACCCGCATTCACGTCCTATCTCTCCTGCCCGGCGGGGCAGATACAGCGCACTTCGCAGGCTGTCTCGGAATGGGTGACGAACATTCGCGAAAAAAGTGAACGCATGCCTGCGCAGCGGGACGACCCCGAAACATTCGGGGCTGAAATTGATTTGGAGCACTGCGACATAGACGGAGCCCCGAAGGAGTGAGCGGCCAGCGAATCAAATGCGGAAATGGAGTTGGGAGGAATCCTGCGATTTCCGATAGAAAAATTTCGGCCCCAGCGTATACCCATTCCACCATGAAGCCGATTCAAGTCCCAAGCGACGGAGGCACGAAGATCAACGTCCTGGGAATTCCGATGGTCATTCGCGTCCACGGGCGCGACACCGGCGGCGCGGTCGCGGTGGTCGAGTCCCACGACGTGCAGGGCGGTGGCCCGCCCCCGCACATCCATCATCGCGAGGACGAAACGTTTCAGGTTCTCGAGGGCGAATACGAGTGGACGGTGGCCGGGAAAACATTTGTCGCCGGAAAGGGGGCGACGATTTTTGCGCCGCGCGGGGTCGCCCACACCTATCGCTACGTGGGACAGCCGCCCGGCCGCCTCATGTGCGTCATTACCCCCGCAGGCTTCGAGGGATTCTTCGAGGCAATCGCTGCGCTGACTCCCGAGCAACAGCAGGAGATTCCGCGGATCATGGAGATCGCGAGCAAATTCGGATTCGAAATTCTGCCACCGCCTGAAGGTTCGGTTTAGCTTGCGTGCCCCGGCACTCAGCCGGAAATCGCGCTGCCGGCCCCATCATCCAAGAGCACGCCTCGCAGCATTTCGGCATTTCAGTTTTTTTTTTCCACTACTGCTGAAAACTGGTGGCCGACCGGCGCAGGCAACCACTGGTCTCGGTGGTGACGCCGGTAGTCATCGCACCACTGCGCAGGGTCCAGCATTGGCCGAGCGTGGAGCAATAACAGATTTCGAGCGACGCGCTCACGCTCCTTGTTCAGCTTTACCCAGAGCGGATTGGTCTTGTCGAAGACGAGCGGGTTGTTCTCGGCATCACGCGGGGTGCAGACGATGAGCGACTCACCGGCCGAGAGCACATGACCGTTCATATCGCTCTCTGAATAAAGACGCTTCCCGGGCCCGAGCAGTTTCTCGAGCGCAACCGTCCAGTTGTTGACGGGCTGGCCGTCCACCTTCACCACGACATTGCGAATGATGGCAGGACCCACGCCCTTGTTGGCCACAGTGAAGTGGATGTCCGGCGAGTTGCCGCTATCGAATTCGAGGATCGGCCAGACTTCCGCGCGCACCTGCTGACGCTGCATATAGGCGGTGTAACCGGAGACGAAGAGCGCGCAGACTCCAACAAACGTCGCGATGATCGCATCGTATCGGCTGGCAATGCGCGATGCCTGCTTCTCCGGCACGGAGTCGATCTTATGGCCGGCCGCATTCGTGTCAATGAAACTGGGTTTCAATCACCAGCTTCGGACGAAACGATAACGACGCTGAGCAAACGCTGCGGCGTTTGAGTTCGGCAAAAGCTTCATCGTATCTCGCCCGAACCCGGTCCTAGGTCGAGGAAGCTGGTGCCGGGAGTAACGGTTCGTCACCGGCCAGGATTTCCCTTGGCCATTTTACCTGCGCGAGCGGTCCGGTTAGAAACACCCAGGAGGCGCCGCCCAACAGGGTAATCGTGGCCGCCACAACAAAAGCCCACCAGAATTGTCCGGTGCGATCGACCACCAGGCCGGTCAGGGGTGCAACGATGATTCCAGCAAGGTTCCCAATCGCATTCTGCAACCCGGTCCACCTCCCCGCCACGGCCGGCCCGGCCAGGGTTTGGGCAAAGACATAGATGGTAGGTCCAGTGAAACCGCAAGCGCAGCCCACCACCATAAGACAAAGGAACGAAGTGCGTGCGCTCGCCGCCGCGCAACCAAGGAGGCCGGCCGCGATCATCGCATGACCAATCCCCATCCAGAGCTTGCGCACGAAATTCGGGCTGGCCCCGGCGCGAATCCACGCATCGGCAATCCACGCCAGGATGGGTGAAGCGATGGCATACATGAGATAGAATAAAGCCCCCTCCCGGGCCATCTCTCTCATCGAGAGATGTCGCTCGCTGACGAGAAAGAACGGCAGCCAAACAATCATGAGGTAGAACGGATAGTTACTGCAAAAGTGTCCCAGCGCCGTTCCCCAGAATGGACGCCGGCGAACAATTTCCCCGACCGAAGCCGGACAAACAAATCGCTCTGAGGTCACAGCCGCTTTTGGCATCCAGCAAACCCATGGCACGAGCCAGAGCAGGCCAGCGAAACCGAGGACGATAAAAACAGGGCGCCAACCATAGGTCGCCATGAGTCCGCCGCAAAAGAAGGTGCCCAGAGCCGGCCCAAGACTCATCCCGCTAATAATGGCGGCGTTGGCCACGCCGCGATGTTCTTGCGTGATGTGACGCGCAAGGATCTTTCCATACGCCGGGAAGGCGACTGATTCTCCCGCACCGAGCAAGAGCCGACATACCATGAGCGTCGCAAAACCGTTCACCACGCCGGTCAAGCCCGTGGCCAAAGACCAGACGGCAAATCCGCCGGCCAGCACCCAGTTGACGTCGAAGCGGTCGACCAGCCAGCCACTCACGATCATGAGAGTGACGTAGGTCCAAAAGAAAGCGCCCAGAAGAACGCCGAGATGGTAGGCGGACAAGTGAAGCTCGCTCTTCAATAACGGCGCCGCGACCGAGAGATTCCCGCGGTCGACATAGTTAATGAAGACCGAGAGCGCGAGAAGGAAAAGGAGCACCAGAGTCCGGCCGCCGATCGGTTGCCGATTAGTCCGCGGGTTTGTCATCATGGGTCTTTTGAGTTTTGAAGCTAGCCAACAAGAGCGCCGGCGACGCCCGGCTGGTAAACGTCGCGCTGCTTCAACTCACAGACATTGCGCAGGTTCATTGCCCTGGCGGCGGAGATGCCTTCGGTGCGAGGGAGGCGAGGATCGGGGCGAAGCGCGGATCAGCCCGCAGCGAGTCGAACATGGGCGAGAGTTTCAGGAAGCCATACTGGATGCCGGCGGCGGCGTTGGCTGACTCCCTGAGCTGTTCGAAGGCCAAATCCTTTTCGCCGACCCAGGCATAAATGATGGCAAGGTCGGTGGCGTAGATTGGACCCTCAAACGCGTCCTTTGAACTCGGGAGTAATTCTCGCGCGCGCCGGCCTTCCGCGATCGCTTCCGCCTTGTGACCCAGTCCGGCATCGAGCATCCCAAGAATGATCCAACCCGGTGGATACTCCGGTTGTTCCTGCGTCGTCCGCAGCGCCGCCGGACGCGCCGCGGCAAAAGCTTTCTCGGCGCCGCTCGTGTCGCCAAAGGTCCTGGCGACCAACCCGACAAACCAACCGCGCGGCCAGAGAACGTTCTGGGTCGTGTCGACCGATCCTTCCGCCGGAATCAGCTGCACGGCCTGCTCGGCCGCGGTGCGATTGCGTTCCGCGAGAGCGATTTCGACATAGAATGCTGACAGCCGGCGCGCATCCTTCCGGTTGGTGCGCAAAAGCTCGTCGAGCCGGCCCCTTAAAGTGGCCGTCTCGCCCCGATCGAAATAAGGCAGGGCCCAGAGAATTGATCTGCCGAAGATATCATCCGGGTTGGCCGCCACGGCGCGCTCGAGATAACTGCGGCCCTCCGCCCGACGGCGCAAACGGCTGTAGGTAAAACCGGTTTCCTGCAGGGTCACAGCATCGACGGGGTCCAACTCGACCGCGCGGTGGAAATTCTTTAAAGCGTTCTCCCAATGTCCCTCTCGTCGATCGACTGCCCCGGTCAACATGAAGAGGTGAGAGGAATTCGGCAGAGTGCGGCGAGCCAGGGCAAACTCGGCCCGCGCGACGGCGTAATCACGATAGCCATGGTAGGCGAAAACGCCTTTGGCCATGTGGACTTCACCCGCATCCGGCCGAATGGCTTCGGCTTTTTCCAGGGCCGCACGCGCCAGTTCGAGGCGGGCGGGAGTGTGATCGAAAGCGCCCCAATAGAGGTCGGTATGCACTTCGGCCAGGGAACAATAGGCGAGGAGGAAGTTCGGATCGCGCTCGGTGGCCTGGTTGAGTAACTGCACCGCCTGCAGGAGGTATTCGCGCCCATTCGGATCGTTCGAAAGCTCGTCGAGAATCCGCGCTCGCAGATACAGATCGTGCGCGGCCAGATCGGTCGTCGGCGCCTGCGCGATGGCCTTTTGTTCGTTAGGCAAGAGTCTGGCCTGCAGCTGCCCGGCAATCGTCTGTGCGATTTCACTTTGGATGGCGAAGACATCGGCCAGGTTTCGGTCATAGGTCTGCGCCCAGAGATGCGCGTCGGTCCGCGCGTCGATCAACTGCGCGTTCACCCGCACCTTGCCGCTCGCCCGTTGCACGCTGCCTTCCAGGACATGCGCCACACCCAGCTCCTGGCCGATCTTGCGCAGGTTGCGCGTGGCCGCTTCGCGGTACTGCATGACGCTCGTGCGACTGATGACTTTCAAATCCGCAATCCGGGCGAGGTCGGTGAGAATCTCGTCCTGCACGCCGTCGGCGAAGTAGGCGTTGTCCTTGTCGCTGCTCAGGTTCTCAAAGGGAAGAACGGCGATTGATTTGTCCGGAACAGTAACGGCTGGAGCAGGCCCGGCAGCCGGTCCCGTCGCCGCCTCGTGCACGGTCCCAGAAAAGCGCCAGAGGAAGCCGCCGCCTAACGACAATAAGAGCGCAAGAATCAGAAGCTCTGTGCCGGTGACACGCTGGTCGCCGCGTTCTCCGTGATACCAGGCCAGAACGAGGACGACGAAGAATCCAATAGCCAGCGCGATGAAAGTAAGCCGCATGACATAGGCGGGCCATTCGAAGCGCTGGGCGACGATGTCCAACAACTGAACGAGCGCAAAGGCGCTCGCGCAGTAAGCCACCGTCCATTGCACCAGCTTGCGCTCTTTAAGGCGTTGTAGGAATTCGTTCATTTCGAAGTTGGCGCTGCTTTGGCGAATTCGCGTGCCGGATCAATCTTCTCCGCCAGCGCCTCGGTGTTGGCGCTCACCGGGGAAAGTTCATTTTCTTGTAGAGCGCCTGAAAGCGCGGATCAGAACGCAACGGATCGAACATCGGTTCCACCTTGAGCCAGTCCAACCACGGCGATCGCTCCTCGTAGGCCTTTTCCAGCCAGTCGATGGCCTGGCTGTTCTCACCCAGGCCAAGATAGACTAGCGCCTGGTGGTAGGGAGACACGAACCGGCGGCTGGCCAGCTGATTCAGCTCATTCAGCGTTTCCATTGCTTTGTCTTTTTGCCCATTCCGGGCATAGGCATACCCAAGGAGGCCGGTAGCCGTTGGTTGCGTTTCGATGGTCTGAACAAGATGAAATTCCTCAATGGCCTTCGCATAGTTGGCTCCACGATGCATTTCAATCCATCCCAGAACGAAATGGGGAAGGAAGAAACTCGGATCAAGTTCAAGTGCCTTGCGGCACTGTGCGATCGCCTTGTCGTAGTCCTTCTTCAACGTGTAGGGAGCGCCGAGGTCGTTGGTCATCACCGCCGAGAGCGGGTCCAACTCGACGGCTCGCTCCATTTCCTTAAGCGCTTCATCGAAGCGTCCGACATAAACCAGGAGCCATCCATATTGCCAGTGAGCGGCAGCGTAATTCGAATTGAGTCGGATCGCACGCTGGAATTCTCGCTCTGATTCCCCCCATTCGTAATCGACCGCATAGTTCAACATCGCCAATGCGGTGTGCGCTTCTGCCAGGGAATCATCCAACTCCAAGGCTCGCCGCGCCGCGGCTTTCCCCTTGGCCCTGGCTTCCGTGGGCGCAATATCGGCGTCGGCAGCGCCCCAGTAAACGTCCGCCACTCCCGCCCAGGCGAGGGCAAAACCGGGATCGATTTCCTTGGCTCGATTGAAATGTTCCAACGCCTCGGCGAGGCCTTTTTCGCTTTGCCGATTCCACGATTGACGGCCCAGGAGATATTCCTGCAACGCGGCCGGGTCGACCGCACGCGCGCTGCTCAGCCGAGAGGATTGCTCCGGCGAAATGGTTGTCTTGATCTCGCGGGCGATGGCTTCGACGACCTCGTTCCGCATTTTGAAGATGTTGGTCACATCGCCCTCGAACTTTTTCGCCCAGAGATGGCGGTCGGTCGGGGCCTCGATCAATTGCACGTTCACGGTGATGTGATTGCCGTCGCGCAGCACCGAACCCTCCACGATGGCATCGGCGTGCAGTTCCTGCCCGATCTCCGGCATCGATTTCGTCGAGCCCTTGAACTTCAGAGACGACTGGTGCGATTTCACCGTGAGCGCGCCAATCCCGCCCAGTTCCGTCGTCAACAGGTCGGTCATCCCGTCGGCAAAATATTCCTGGTTAGCCTCGCCCGAGTAATTCTTAAACGGGAGGACGGCGAGCGATTTGATGGGCCCGGCGCTTTGCACTGGCGCCGCACCGCGTTGGTGCATTTGCCACCAGGCAATGACGGCCGCGAAGAGCGCGGCGCTCAAGAGCAGAACGGCAGCGATCAACCCCCAGGGGCTTCGCTTCCTGGTTGCGACCGCCGCCGGGGTGGACAGCTTTGGTTCGTGAGGCTGCTTGAACTTTTCCGGCAGCGCGGGATTGCCCAGTTCATCGGTGCAGAGATTGACGATTTGGAGCCGAACACCATGCTTCACCTCGCATTCGCCCAAATCGTGCAGGTTCGACGACCATTGCCGGTATTGCGCCAAATCCTCCGCGACACGTTTCGAGAGCAGGATGTGCCCCGCATCGCCGCAATCCATCACCCGTTGCGCCATGTTAATCCCGGCGCCGGCCACGTTCGCTTTGCCGCTCACATCGACCATCCCGCTCACCGGGCCGCTGTGAATTCCCATTCGCACCGCAATCTCCGGATGCTTCTTGAGCGCTTCGGCGACTTCGAGCGCACAGCGCGCCGGCTCCTCCGAGCTGTTGTGAAAGACCAGTGCCATGCCGTCGCCGGTCGGTAGCCTGACGAGTTGCTCGTCAGGCGCCTCACGCACCTGCGCGGTCGCGAGCACGATCTCGATCAGCTGGCCCAAACGCTCCTTCTGCTCTTCGATCAGAAGCTTGGAATAACCGACCAGATCGATGAACAGCACATGCCCGATCTCAAGCCGCAGATTGTCCTCCGATTCAGGCGCCATTCATTCTCCTGTTCTCATGGCTGCTTCTCTTGGCAAAGCTTCTGGAACCGCGGATCGTCCCGGAGCCGATCGAACATTGGATCGAGTCGGAGCAGCGCAGGAGTGAGCGGGGCCGCAGCCAGTGCGCCATTGTACGGTATCGAGAGCAGCTTTTGTAACGCAGCAATAGCGCGGTCAGGTTCTCCCAGGCGCGCTGCCACACGGGCGAGGATCTCGATCGGGATGGGCCCATCGACGGCATCTTTCTTGATCGGATTCGCTGCCAAGGCCTGCTCCGCCAGAGCTAAAGCGGCAGCTTTGTCGCCGAGGCCCATGTTGATCAGGGTGAGATCTGCAATGAGGCCGACATTTTCCGGCTGCTTTTTTAGGAAAGGTTCCAGTTCGCTGCGCGCCTGTTGCCAACTTTCTTGGGCGGCCGCCTGATCGCCCGCAACCTCTTGCGCCCAGCCTAGCCAAAAACGCAGCTCGCCATTGTAAAAACCCAACGCTGGATCAGGCTTGGCAAGTATTTCCTCTAGCCGAGGGATAATTTGTGCAGGTCGGCGTTCCAGGATCGCTTGGTAAGCCTGTATTTCCAGCGCACCGAAATCGTCCGTAACAGGGAGCCGAGCAAGGATCGCCGAAGCCCGCGGTAGATCGCCCTCGGCTTGTGCGATAGCCGCCTTTAGCACAGATGTATCCAGGTCGTCGGGCGTGATATCGAGAACCTGATCAAACTTCCGCACCGCTTCCGGGAAACGACGACGCTCCATATAGGAAAGCGCGTGCTGAGTGAGTAGGGAAACGTCGCGCGGGTCGAGCCGCTCGGCTTCGTTGAAATACGACTCGCTCCGGTCCCACTGGCCGCGCCTCCGCTCGACATAGGCCAGCGATTCAGGAATCCGGCTGCTATTGGGCAGGAGCTGACGTGCTTGCTCAAAGTAACGCACCGCCGTGTCGTAATCCTTTAGACAAGAGTAGTGGTAATATCCCTTAGCCAATATGGCCTCGCCAAGATTGGGCTGAAGAGCAAGCGCGGTTTCGGCTGCCTGCTGTGCTTCTTCACGGAGCGCGACCGTTGGTTGAAGACTAAGGCTAGTGTAGCCGACGGAATCAACGTATGATAGCAGCGCCCAGCTAAGAGCGAACTTCGGGTCCAACCGCACCGCTTCTCTGAGATATTTCTGTGCGCCAAGGGCGTTGGCTGGTGTGTTTTGTGTTTTCAATGTATAAGCCAGACCACGCAAGTAGGCATCGTAAGCCTCGGTATTGTCCGTCGGTTTGGCGGCGATGACTTGTTCTTCCCGGCCGGTAAGTTTCGCCCGCAACTGATCGGCGATGGCTTTGGCCACTTCCGTCTCGACCGAAAAGATGTCGGTTAGTTTGCGATCATAACTATCAGCCCAAAGATGGGAATCATCGGCAGCTTTGATCAGCTGCACGTTGATGCGCACAGCGTCGCCACTCTTCTGCACGCTTCCCTCCACGATGTGGGCAACGCCAAGTTGCCTGGCGATCTCAGGCAGGTTTTCAGGTGCGCTTTTGTAATGCAGGGTGGAGGTGCGCGAGATCACCTTCAGATCGGCGATCTTGGATAAGCGGGTCAGAATTTCGTCCTGGATGCCGTCGGCAAAATAAGCGTTCTCTTTGTCGCTGCTCAGATTCTCGAAGGGCAGAACGGCGATCGATTTTTCCGGGACGACGGATGTGGAAAGCGCCGGTCTCCGGAGGATGAAGAAGAACGCCGCCAGGATAGTAGCCAGAAGCAGGAGGACCGCGGCGCTGCCAGCCCAACGCATTCGGTTCCGGTGCTGCTTTAGCACTTTAAGCTTTTTCGGGAGCTGCGGATTGCCCAGTCCACCTTCGCACAGATTGACCACTCCCAGCCGCACTCCGTGTTTCACTTCGCATTCACCCAAGTCGTACAGTCGCGGTTTCCAATGGCCGTATTGCTCCAAATCCTCCGCCACACGTTTGGAGAGCAGAATGTGCCCGGCGTCGCCGCAATCCATCACCCGCTGCGCCATGTTGATCCCGGCGCCGGCGACGTTCGCTTTGCCGCTCACATCGACCATCCCGCTCACCGGACCGCTGTGGATTCCCATTCGCACCGCAATCTCCGGATGCGCCTGGAGCGCCCCGGCAACCTCGAGCGCGCAACGCGCCGGTTCCTCCGAGCTGTTGCGAAACACCAGTGCCATGCCATCGCCGGTCGGCAGCCTGACGAGTTGCTCGTCAGACGCCTCCCGCACCTGGGCGGTCGCGAGCACGATCTCGGTCAGTTGGCGCAACCGCTCCTTCTGCTCTTCGATCAGGAGCTTGGAATAACCGACGAGGTCGATGAAGAGCACGTGCCCGATCTCCAGCCGAAGATTGCGCTCAGGTTCAGGCGTCATGGAAATGGCAGTCCTTCGAGTGCGACGAAGAAGTTGCGGGAGTTCATCGTTTTAGAATGAGTGAAGACCAGCTGTCTAACTTCCGGCGAGCGCTTCAGCCAGGGATTGGGTCAGCGTCGGGGCGGCGGCGCGCAGCCGGGCATCCTCGGTCACGAGCGGGATGCCGAGCTCAGCTGCCAGAGCGAGGAACCGAGCGTCATAGGCCGTCGTGCGATAACGGAGCGCGGCTTCCAAGGCCGCTTCGTGGCTCACAGAAAACAAATAAGGCTGGAGAAACGCTGTGGCGCGGTTGAGGCAGTCATGCGCCGTCGCTGCGGTGATGTAGCGCAACCGCTGATATGTCGCGAGGATATTGCTAAATTCAATCAGCGCCAAAGGCTCGGTCCGCCAGAGGGCATCGCGCGCAAATAACTGCGCGACCGCCTCGCTGCGCGCGCTCCGCACGTAAAGCGGCGCAATGATATTGCTATCGACCAGGAGCATTGCCAAGAGTCGCGATCAGTCGCGGCCGCACGCGATCGCCGCTTCGATGTCTTTAGTGGTGGGCGTGAACCCGCCGCGCAGCTTGACCGGCTTCGGAGCTTTGCCCGGCCGGCTCTTGCCAGCAGCCATCCCTTTGCGCAGAAACTCCGCGATCGCGTCCTTGAGTTTTTTATGTTCATGGACAGCGCGAATCTTGACCTCGCGCATGAGATCGTCCGGCAAATCGAGAGTTGTCTTCATACGCGCAGATTCCCAGAAAGCTGGTTTTCTGTCAACGGAGGGATCCCATGACTGCGAGGAACTGCTCAACGTGCTTTGCCAAGGTGCCGGGGTGATGCGTTTGGCCAGGCGTTCGAGGCTGCGCTCGAATTCGTTCGGATTTATTTCGTCCGCGTCTCCTCGCTCTGATCTTTTGGCGCAAGTGAGGCGACGATCTTCTCGAAACGCGGATCGCCGCGCAGCGGATTCCACATGGGATGTAATTTGAGTCGAGCGTAGTTAGTGTAGCCGGGCATTGTCACCAACTTTTGCAACAGTTCGATGGCGCGACCATGTTCGTTCGTCCAAGTGTAAACTTGGGCTAATCCCTCAAGCACCAGCGTCCCATCGTAAATGTCTTTCGAAACTGGCATCAAATCGACACCATGTTGCGCTTCTTGGATGGCCAATTCTTTGTGGCCGAGACCGGCGTCGACTTGAGCAAGCACTGCGATCGTTCGCGAGTCTTCCGGCTTAACCGCCAATCTCTGCTCTAGGATTGTGCGGACAGTGGAAAAGGAGGCGGCGGCACCCTTCGAATCGCCTTTTGCTCTTGCAATCATCGCCTCAAACCAGGCCTTGGGGTAGTAGAAGCTGTAATCGATGTCTTGAAACTCTTCCCGCGGTGAAGCGGCGAGAACACGTTCCGCTTCGGCGAAATTACGATCGATCAACGCTAACAGGTACTCGCACCGGAGTTTGTCCACCGCCTACATCCATTTCCGGATTTTTGGTGAGCACCTCACGCAAAGCTTTGGAGTCGCCCGTTCCATTGAATAGCGCTCCCGCTTGTCGAAAGAAAACGATTGGTGCGCGCTCGCCTGCCGCAAGGACACGCTCGTAAACCTGCACCGCCAGCTCGTACCTGCGTTGCAGGTTGTAGGTGTCGGCAAGCAGATTGTAAGCATTGGGGTTTCGCGGATCGAGCGCGACCGCCTCGGAAAAATCCTGTTCTGCTTGAGTCCAATGATTGCGGCGCCGATTGATGTAACCCGAGAGGATAAAAAATGCGGTGTCATTCGGCAGACCGGGACGCGCAATGGCAAGTTCCCGCAGAGCGCCATCGTAGTCCCGGTGACACCGGAAGAGAAAATCAGCCATTGTGAAGTGTGCTTCGGCTGAATCGGGACGAAGTCGCAGGGCTGCCTTTACTGCTGCCTCGGCGAGAAGGACTCGCTCCGGCGTAGGATCGAGGTCGAAGAAATAGAGTAGGTCGTTCGCACGCGCGAGGTAGCAGTACGCGGAGACAAAATCCGGGTCCCGTTTGATAGCCTGATCGAGCGATTCCAAAGCGGAGAGTAACGCAGCTCGGACGTCGTCTGCGATGAGATAACTGTCGACGACTTGTTTGGCGCGAAGATAAAGCTCAAACGCCACCAAATCCTGTGTGGGACGCTGCTCGATCGCCGCTTTCTGTTGAGGGGAGAGTTTTGCCTGGAGCTGAGCAACGATTGATTCGGCCAGTTCACTCTGGATCGCGAACAGATCGGCTGCGGTCCGATCATACGTCTCGGCCCAGATTTGCGAATCCGTCCGGGCATCGATTAATTGCGCGGCGATGCGCAGCCGATCACCCGCGCGCTGCACCGAGCCCTCCAGAATGTAACTGACGCCGAGTTGTTGACCTATCTCGCGCGAATTGCGCGGAAGGCTGCTCTTGTATTGGCGCGCGGTAGTGTGACTGATGACCCTCAGCTCGGAGACCTTCGCCAGATTCGTCAGGATCTGATCCTGCACGCCGTCAGCGAAGTAGGTGTTTTGTTTGTCGTCGCTTAAATTTTCGAACGGGAGAACCGCGATCGATTTTTCCGGGATCGCTGCAGGAGGGGGCGCTGGTCCCGACGAAGTCGGCCTAACGACACCCTCGTGGGAAGCCCCCGAGAACCGCCAAAGCAAGCCGCCGCCAATGGCCAGCAAGAGCGCGATAATGAGAAGCTCGGTCCCGCCCATGCGCTGCGCACCGCGCTCCCCATGATACCAGGCCAGAACGAGAATGACGAAGAGGCCGACGCTGAGCGCGATGATAACGAGGCGCATCGTGTATTCCGGCCAGTCGAAGCGCTGCGCGACGATGTCGATGCCTTGCAACAGCGCGAAGGCGGCCGCGACATAAGCCACCGTCCATTGCACCAGCTTGCGCTCTTTCAGGCGTTGCAGGAATTCGTTCACTTTGAAGTTGGTGCTGTTTTGCGGAACTCGCCCGCCGGAACAATTTTCCCCGCCAGCGCTTCGGTGATGGCGCTCACGGAGGGAAAGTTCATCTTCTCGCGCAATCCATCAACCGCTGCGTAATGTGAACCCGGCTCCCGCCATATTGTTACGTCCGCTGACGTTGGTTACTTCACTGACCGGACCGCTATGAATCCCCATGCGCACGGCGATGTCGGGATGCATCTTGAGTGCTTGCGTGATCTCGAGGACGCACGGCGCCGGTTCCTCGGCGCTGTTGCGAAAAACCAGCGCCATCCCATCGCCGGTCGGCAGCCTGACGACCTGTTCGTTCGTCGATTCGCGCACCTGCGCGGTCGCGAGCACGATCTCGGTCAGCTGGCCCAAACGCTCCTTCTGCTCTTCGATCAAGAGCTTCGAATAACCGACCAGCTCGATGAACAGGACACGCCCGATCTCGAACTTCGCTTCGGATGTTGGCTGTTTTTCCGGCATTTATTTCAGAGTGATCGGTTGCTGCGTGGAATCGCTTTTACTGGATCCAAGCCAACCCGTCTGACCAGATCGATGAAGCGCGGCTCGTCCCGAAGGGGTTGAGAACCGGGATAGAAAGCGATCGTGGTAAGGACGGCATCCCGATCGCTGTAAGCGCGCTCCAACCAGGTAAATGCTTCGTCCTTCTCACCAAGTGCGGCGTAAATGAGTCCGATCGCGGCGGCGGAAATGTAATGTTTTTCTCGTCGCGCGAGAAAACGGGCAAGTACTTGTTCCGCCTCCCTTCGCCTTCCTGCGCGCGCATAAGTAATACCTAATCCGCGACTGGGTGCGTTCGTAAAACGTTCACCCTGCCGATAGAGCGCGATTGCCTGATCGAACAATCCCTTCTCGCGATAAGCATTAGCGAGAGTCGAATCCAGATAGGCATAGTTCGGGTCGAGTTCGAGCGTACGTTGTCCCTGCGTGATTGCTTCATCCAGCTTGCCCGCGACTAGATAGCCACCGGCTAGAGCATCACTTACCGCGGCTGAGAGGGGATCTAACCTGGCAGCGATGCGATATTCTTCGATTGCTCCATCGAGATCACCGAGTCCGCGAAACGTGTCTCCGAAATAGACATGAGCAACCGCTGAGTTTGGATCAATCTCGAGAGCGCGCTTCGCTTCGTTGATCATACCTTCTTGATCCCAAAAGAGCACCTTTTTTGAAAATCCAAGAACGCAATGGGCGACTGGGTCGCGCTCCTCCAAGGCGAGCGCTCTTTCTGCACTGGCTTTTGCCATTGGATAAGCATCCAGGGGTTTGACGTAAGCGTCGGCCATGAGACTCCAGACTAGGCCGATACTGGTCCAAGCGCGGCTGAATTTCGGATCTTTGTCAAGCGCCTTTTGAAAAAACGCCAAAGCTTTGCGCAATTCTTCCTCGCCGCTCTTGTTTGAAAGATAAAGTCCCTGGAAGTAGAGGTCGTTCGCTTCGGGATCGCCTTTAACGGCGCGGACCAGCGTCGAACCCGCGAACTTTACTTTGAGCGCATCGACGATGGCATGCGTGAACTCGTCTTCAAGCTCGAATACGTCCCGCATTTCGCGCTGGATCGTATCCGACCATAAATGAAAACCGGTGCTCGCGTCGATCAATTGCGCGGTGACCCGAATGCGGTTGCCACTCCGCCGCAAACTTCCCTCGATCACATTTGAGACACCGAGTTGCTTCGCGATTTCGGGGATGCCGAGGCTTTTTCCCTTGAAGCTGAACGCCGAGGTGCGCGCGACCACGCGCAGGCCAGGCATTTTCGCCAAACCGTGAATGAGTTCCTCGCTCAGGCCGTCGCAAAGATATTCCTGGTCTTTCGCCTCGCTGAGGTCGACGAACGGCAAAATGGCGACGGAATGCTTTTCGGGCGATTGCGTTGAAAATTTGGTCGGTCGCGACGCGCGACCAAAGGTCGCGCTGCAAAGATTGAAGATGTGAAGTCGGACACCGTGCTTTACTTCGCATCCGCCCAAATCGTGCAGGTTCGATGACCATTGCCGGTACTGCTCCAAGTCTTCGGCGACACGCCTGGAAAGCAGGATGTGCCCGGCATCGCCGCAATCCATGACTCGCTGGGCGATGTTGATCCCGGCGCCGGCAATGTTCGTGCGCCCGCTCACATCGGTCACTTCGCTGACCGGGCCGCTGTGAATTCCCATCCGCACAGGAATCTCCGGGTGCGACTTGAGCGCTTGCGCGATCTCGAGCGCGCACCGCGCCGGCTCTTCCGCGCTGTGGCGAAAGACCAGCGCCATGCCATCGCCCGTCGGTAGCCTAATGAGTTGTTCGTTCGTCGCTTCCCGCACCTGCGCCGTCGCGAGCACGATCTCGGTCAGTTGGCCCAACCGTTCCTTCTGTTCCTCGATCAACAGTTTCGAGTAACCGACCAAATCGATGAACAGGACATGCCCGATTTCAAACTTCGCCTCTGAGGAAGAATCGGACGGCATCGAATTACCCGTCTATCTGAGAACGCGAGGTTTAGCGAGCCGATTCAATTTCGCCCCCCTTGCGGCCGGCACCATCGTACTGGCCGTGAGCAGGTCGGCTTGCTTCGCGCCGAGGAAGGCTGATAAGATCGCCGCCCTTTATTCGGCTTTCGTTCTCAGGCGAGACCAATGGAAACACCGCTCACCCCGCTCGAATTCGCTCGCCGCACGCGCAAACTTTATTCGGACCGGGTCGCCGTCGTGGAAGGTGAATCGCGCTGGACGTATGCCGAGTTTCTCAATCGCTGCGATTGCTGGTCGGCGGCTTTGCAGCAACTGGGAATCGGCTCGGGCGATCGTGTGGCCTCTCTCTCCCCCAACACTCACACCCAGCTCGAGTCGTTCTATGCCGTCCCGCAAATCGGCGCGGTCCTCGTGCCATTGAATTATCGCCTGACCACGGATGATTTCGTTTATCTGATCAATCACAGTGGCGCGCGCATGGTCTGCGCGCACCGCGATTATCTCGGCGCGATTGACAGCATTCGATCGCAGCTTCCCCACGTCGAATATTTCGTTGCTCTGACCGGTGAAGGAAAAAACTGGCTCAACTATGAGGCTTTGCTTCAGGCAAGCTCGCCCGACTTTGTCCGCCCGGAAATTCAGGAAAGCGATCTGCTCACCATCAATTACACCAGCGGCACCACTTCACGTCCGAAAGGCGTCATGATCACACATCGCAATGCCTGGATGAATTCCATCGGCACTCTTGTCCATCAACCGATGAGCTGCGCCGATCGTTATCTCTGGACGCTGCCGATGTTTCACGCCAACGGCTGGACGTTTGTCTGGACCGTCACGGCCGCGGGCGCGACGCACATCTGTCTGCCGAAAGTAGGACCACGCGCCGTCTTCGAATTGATGGCGAAAGAGCAAATCACAATGCTTTGCGCTGCACCGACCGTTTTGATTTCCCTGGCCAACGCGTCGGACGATCTTCGTCGCCTCGCCCCGAAAGGAGTTCGCGTTCTCACCGCCGGTGCGCCGCCCGCCGCCTCCACCATCCAGAGACTGGAAGAAGAGCTGGGCTGGACGATTACCCATGTCTATGGATTGACCGAGACAGCACCCTTCATTACCGTGTGCGAACCGCGCGCCGAACACGAGTCGCTCACCATGGGCGAGCGCGCCGCAATTAAGGCTCGCCAGGGTGTTGAACTCATTACCTCCGGCGAGTTGCGCGTCGTTGACGAGGAAGGCAACGACGTGCCGCACAATGGAATGACCCAGGGCGAAATCATCGCCCGTGGCAACGTCATCATGGCCGGCTATTACAACGACCCGGAAGCAACCGAGCAGGCGTTTCGCGACGGTTGGTTTTATAGCGGCGACGCGGCCGTCGTGCATCCGGATGGCTATGTCGAAATTCGCGACCGCCTCAAGGATGTCATTATTAGTGGCGGCGAAAACATCTCCTCCGTCGAAGTCGAAGGCGTGCTGCTGCGACATCCGGCCGTGCAGGAAATCGGCGATCGTCGGCCTGCGCCACGAACGCTGGGGCGAAGCACCGCATGCTTTTGTCGTGCTCAAACAAGGTGCGCACGCCGATGAGCGGGAGCTGCGCGAATTCGCGCGAGCCAATCTCGCCCACTTCAAGGCGCCGCACGGCGTCACCTTCCTCAAGGAACTTCCCAAGACCGCCACGGGCAAGATTCAGAAATACATCTTACGAGCCGGGCAAAGCGCGATCGCGCCCCAGTAAAGCCAGCGATCCGATCTCCGACTTCCAACCACCGCAACCGCTAACCACTACCACTGACCACTGAGCACCGACTTCTGATCACCGACCACTGAGCCTGAATCCGCTCGCTTTCTGTGATTGCTCCTGATCTATCTTGCGCGCATCCAACATGAGCACCGTCGGAACAGTGGAAAGCCTTTGGCGTTATCCGGTCAAAAGCATGCGCGGTGAAGAGTTACCGGAAATGTTTGCTGGTTATGCGGGAGTCTACGGCGATCGTCTTTTCGCTTTTCAAAGTTCGGCCGCTCGAAAAGGTCTCCCCTTTCTCACCGGCCGCGACCAACGCCAGATGATTCGATATCGGCCGCGGTTTCGTCATCCCGGGAAAGCAGCTTGCCCGATCAATTTGGCCGAAGCCGGGAAGCTTTCCCCTTTGGTCAATCCAGTCTCAGCGAGCGCGGCCGACCTGATGATCGACGTCGAAACACCGGACGGAAAAACTTTCGCAATCGATGACCCGGCTCTGATCGACACCCTGCGCGACGGCCTCGATGAAACTTCGGAGCTCACCTTGCATCGCTCCGACAAGGCCATGACCGATTGCTGTCCGTTGTCGATCTTCGCCGTGCAAACCGCCAAGAAACTTGCCGACGAAACCGGTGTCGCCGTTGATAAACGACGCTTTCGCGCCAACGTCTATCTGGACTTGCAGTCCTCCGACGGCTTTGCCGAAGATCAATTCGTCGGCAGGACGCTCCGCATCGGATCGAAAGTGGTCGTCTCGGTTCTGGCGCGCGATACACGCTGCATGATGATTACACTCGATCCCGACACCGCGGAAAAGTCGCCGGCCATCTTAAAAGCCGTCGCCCAGGCGCACGAAAACAAGGCCGGCGTGTACGCCGCCGTGCTCGTCGAAGGAATCATCCGCCAGGGAGATGCGGTCGATTTGTCTGACTAACGACCTGAATCGACCGCCGTCTCCTACTTCCTCCTTTTTCCCTTCTCCTTTCTACCTTCTACTTTCCCTTCAAATGGAAGCCAAAGATGACACGATGACCGCAGGCGAGAGTTCGTTGGCGCGCGCCCGCGGCGCGATCTTCTTTGGTCACCCCAGGGGGCTTTTCTACCTCGCGTTCACCGAAGCGTGGGAACGATTCTCGTTCTATGGAATGACGGCGCTGCTCGCCCTCTACATGGTGAATCAGTTGCTCTTGCCGGGACACGTCGAGCACATCGGCGGATTTCCCGGATTCCGTTCAGCCTTGGAGTCCTTCTTCGGCCCGCTCTCCACCCAGGCGATCGCATCGCAGATCGTCGGCCTTTACTCGGGGTTCGTTTACTTCACCCCCGTGCTCGGCGGCATGATCGCCGATCGCTGGGTCGGACAACGCAACGCCGTCGTGATCGGCGCCATGTCGATGAGTGCGGGCCACATCGCGATGGCCTTTGATCAATCATTCCTCCTCGCTTTGCTCCTGCTCGTCATCGGCTCAGGTTTCCTGAAGGGCAATATCTCAGCGCAAGTCGGTGCCCTTTATCCAGAAAATGACGAAGCGCGGCGGACCCGCGGGTTCGTTATCTTTTCCACAGCCATCAACATCGGCGCCGTCATCGGCCCCATCCTCTGCGGCCTGCTCGCCCAAATCTATGGCTGGCATTACGGCTTCGGCATCGCCGCTATCTGCATGCTTCTGGGACTTGCCACTTACCTCTCCGGATACCGGCACCTTCCGGCGCGGGTGGAGAGAAAAACATTCGAGGGCACCCGACTCACCGCCGCCGAGCGGCGCATCGTTTTCATTCTCATCGTCGTGATCATCATCACGATCTTTCAGTCCACGGCATTCTATCAGGTTTACAACGTCACTCCGATCTGGATTCAACAGCATGTCGCGCCAAAGATCGGCAGTTTCCGTATCCCGATCCCCTGGTATCTCTCGATCAATGCCCTGGCCAGTATCGTGGGCGTGCCGCTGGTGCTATGGATCTGGAATCGGCAGGCCGCGCGGCGTCGCGAGCCGGATGACATGGCGAAGATCGGCACCGGAGCCTGGATCGCCGCGGCGAGCAACTTGATCCTGGTGGCCGCAATCTTCATTTCGGGCGATGCGCCGGCTCACCCGATCTGGCCTTTCCTATATAGCTTTGGACTGGGAATCTCTTTCCTCTACTACTGGCCCACACTTCTCGCGCTGGTTTCGCGCGCTGCGCCTGCCAAACTAAATTCAACTCTCATGGGACTGGCCTTTATGAGTCTGTTCATTTCGAACAACCTGATCGGCTGGATTGGCGGCTTCTACGAGAAGATGACTCCCGCCGAGTTTTGGACAATGCACGCCGCCATCGCCGCCGCCGGCGGTCTTCTTGTCCTCCTCTTCGCTCGTCGCCTCGGTCGGACTCTCTATCCGACACCAAAGTGATCGTCACGTCGCGACAAGAATGCTGAAATTGAATTCCTCGGTCAGCCATACCGACCGCGTTCGCTATCGCGCCAAACCCTGCGATGGGTGAGGTGTGCCATTGGAAGAATGCCCAACTTGCGGCTACGCTCTCTCGATCGTTGATCATCGGTGCCGGCATTGTGCTCCCGCTTTGCTCTCGGGATCGCCCCTGCCGCTGCTCGGTCCGAAACGTCTTCCCTGGTTGATCACCGCGGTCGTGACGCTGGGTGCCCTGGGTTATTTGTTTTTCTTTCGCTAGGCGCACTTCCCCGCCTGACTTCGCCCGCCGGAATGACAGGTTGCCTTTCTCCGGTACTGGCCGATCTTCCGGCGCTTCTTTGCGGCGAATCACCTTGTCGCGCTCAGCGGGCGCCAGGCGTGATTCTCTTCAAGTCCGCAATTTCCAACTATGAATTCCAACCTTCTCGACGCGGCCTCCAAAGTTATTCCTCTGCCAGAACTCTTGGTGAACATGGTCTCGCGCCGTGTGCGGCAGTTGAACCAGGGACATCGTCCGCTGGTGGCAGCACCGCCGGGGATGGGAATCGCCGACATTGCCTTGAGTGAGATTATCGAAGGAAAGCTGACTTCGCGGCCGACGGAAGAGTCGGACGCGGTCGTGGCAACATTCCCCGGTGTGCTCGCGGGAATGAAGAGGGCAGCCTAGGAGGGCTCCGGTTTAGCTTAGGCTCGCCGAAAACGATAAGCGGAAAGGGCTATCATGTCGCGCTGCGCGGCCGTATCTTCCGGCATGATGACCACACACTCGGACGCGACCGGAACCCTTACGCCGGCGCAAACCTATCGCCGCGCCCACGAGGGCAAACTAATGGTCATCCAGCCGACGACGGATCGGCAGCCTGAGGGCGCTGACTTCTTTTACCTCGAGTCGGTGGGCACGCATCCTACCGGCTTGTTCGTCACGGGAAAATTCGCCGGCGGGCGGATCAAATCCATGCGCGTTTCGACTGTCCGGCAAGCGAACATGGAGGAAATCGCGTCATTGCGCGCGGGGAGCGAGATGGAATCGCCGACCATTTAAAGCCCGCGGCGGCCAAAGGGAGTCAGTGGTCAGTGGTCAGTGGTCAGTGGTCGGTGGTCGGTGGTCAGTGGTCGGTGGTCAGTGGTCAGTGGTCAGAAGTCGGAGGTCAGTGCGGTTCCGTCACCAGCACGTGCTTTGACGCTTCACTCGTGACTCATCACTCGTCACTTCTTCCCGGGCATTGCCTCAACGCCAGGCAAAACTGCTCTGGCTCAGCAGCCACCACATAACGAGCGCTCCGAGCAAGGGCACGACGTTGACGGCAAGGCTGAGACTACTAAAAACCAACGATCGCCCTTTCAAAAAGAAGCACGCGATCCCGAGCGTCGCTCCGATTCCCCAACAGCTCAGGGCAATCGGGCCATCGATTGAGAGATCATGGAACGGGCGGATCACCTCGCAGATCAAAAGCCCGCCGGCGATGCTCAACACGACCGCCACCGCTCCGAAAATGTTCGCGATCCTGTTCGTCATGAGCTTGCCGGAGGCTCCGTTATAACAGCGATCCGCGATCAGGCAATGGTGTCGCGTCAAGCATTTCCATGATTACCAATCAGTGCCGCGGCCACGACAGGGGCGACGCAACTTGTACAATTGCAATCGTGCCGAACATCCCCTGGACCATTCGTCTCTCTCTTTGCTCTTTTCCGACGCATTCTCTACAGCGGCCTGTTCCTCGTAACGCACGGCCGAGTCGAAATCCCCAGTCTCGGCATAGGCGGCGGCCAGAGTATCGAGACAGGCCGGGTCCTTCCATTTGGTTAGTTCGCATGCTTTCCTGGCATCAGCTACGGCGCGCCGGCCATTGCGGAAAGAGGCATCGGGGCAAACAGATTGAAACCAGGCGCGATCGTTCAGGGCCTCCGCGACTTCGCTGTAATTTCCAACCTCTTTCGTAAGGCGAAGGACAAGATCAAGGTCGTTCAGGCATGCGTTATAATCGGCGAGGCGTTTATAGACCTCCGCCCGGGCAAAGGTTGCGATGAAGAAAGCTGGCTCATAATGGATGCACGCGTTCAAGTCCTGCAGGGCAGCGCTCCACTTCTTTTGCTTCGAAAACGTCTTGGCCCGGTTGTAATAGGCATACCACCGCTGCGGTTCGAGCCGGATGGCAGCCGTGAAATATCTTTGTGCAGCTTCGTATTGGTCTTTCTTCAGGAGCTTGAGACCGGCAGCCTCGTAACCCCCGACCGTGTAGCCGATCGGAACCCCGAGATCACGAAGGTCAGCCGCGGCGATGGCTTGGACAGCGAAGAGGAGGAGAAGAAGAAGGGCTTTGCGCACGGAACACGCGTTATGACAGATCTCGAGCACTGAATCAATTCGGTTCCCGGCGCAAAAAGGAATCCCGCATTGGGCTCATGGCAGCCAAGAAATAGTCACCGTTTCGCAAATTTGGCGAAGTCTCCTCCTCGGCTTGAGCAAGATTAGAGGCCGGGAAGAGAACAAATCATGGACATGACCGCAGCCATCTTGACAACGTCGGAGACCGCTCCTCAGCGACAGAGCCTCTCCCATCCACATGTCGTTATCCGCGGAAGCGGACGCACTTTTCTCCAGGAAATCTCCGCCGGGAGGCACCGCTTCCAGGCGGACGAACCGGCCAACGTCGGCGGCGACGATGCCGCCCCCGATCCTTACGATTATCTCATGGCCTCGCTCGGGGCCTGTACCTCGATGATGGTGGGATTGCAGGCACGCAAGCGAAGATGGCCATTGGAAAAGATCAATGTCTCGTTAAGACATTCGCGCATCCACGCGAAAGATTGCCAGGAATGCCTGACGGCAGATGGAATGATCGATCGGATCGACGTTACGGTCGAACTGACTGGTCCGCTCACCGCCGAGCAACGGAGTGAGCTGATGAAGACCGCCGCGACTTGCCCCATCCATCGCGCCCTCACTAACGAAATTGATGTCCGGCTTCGTGCCGGTTAAGAAATCAGACGGCGCGCGGTTGCAGCTTGATCCCGCACGACAGGATCCTGCAAAAAGCAATCATTGCTCGGACCAACGGAGGACTCGGAGCGCACGCAGCGTATTCCATCGGCTGGGACGGCCGTCGCCTTCTTCGAGCGCAAAGTGGACGGCGCCGGGATGCGTATTCTCCAAAAGCCATCTGCCGTCGGACTGCTGCCTGGATCGGAGCAGATCTATCGCTTCATCCATGCGCGGATCGGGCGGATCACCCGCAGCGCGGAAGTAATCGAGACCGCGCAGCACGTCGTAATGCCAGCGGGTTGGAAACGAGAATTGCAGCCAGGCTGGATCGACCACTTCGCCAGTGCTCTTGCGCCGAAACAACTTCCGTTCGAGAAGATACTCTTCGGCCCGACGCCGGGCCGCGATCGATTGGCTTGAGCCACCCGTGACGCGTTCATGCTCCAATAGTCCTTCGAGGACCCTGATGGTGGTATGGAAAGAAGATCGCACCGAACCGTTCTCCGCCTCGCAGTTCCATCCACCATCCTCAAGCTGTTCACGAACAAGCCGCCTGACGACATCATCGACATCCTGCCCGAAGTAGGCCCCGAGCGCGACCAGCATCCCATTGATGCACGGCTCCACCTCTCCGCTAAAGAATGGCTGGCCGGCATGTTCCCACCGGCAATTCTCGTGCACGCGCGCGATCACTCGGCGCACTTTCTCATCGCCAGGATCGACGCCGAAGTCCTGCAAATAAACGAGACTGCAGGCGGTCGCGATCCAGGGCTGGCCTTCTTTTCGATTCCACCCGCTCTTTGGAAATAACGCGCCGCCCGCCCATTGACCATCTTCGCCTGGCAAGGCCAGCATTCGGGCGCCCCACCCTTCGTTCGCCACGCGCGCGCGCTCCGCTGCGACCGTTTCTGCCGGCGCATCGGCCAGATCGCGCAACACCTGCCATCGAATGGCAGGGTCGGAGTCAAGCAGCCAGTCCAGCACGTTCACGGCTCGAATCTAGCAGTCCTCCGCCTATTTCAGCATCTCAGCTTTTCAGCTTTCCCAGGGTCGCCAAGAGCCTCGGACTCACGCGGGGCCGGAATAAAGATCGCGCCGCCAGATTTGCGCGGCGGTTTCGTCGCGCGCTGACATGAGAAAACGTTCCCACGATTTTGTTTCGTGCCAGACCGCCGCCAGCTCCCACACGCAAAAGGTTGGCTTGTGCATCCCATCGCGCGGCCAGAGAGCGAAATCGCTCATGGCCTCGCCATTCTTGTAAAAGACCGTCTCCCACACTTCGTTGTTCCCGCGCCAGGTATTGACGATGAGGAAATAAAAATCCTCTCCACATCGGTGCAGAATAACGAACCCCAGTCCCTTCGCTTCCAATGTCTGCCGCGCAAGAAACGACCGCGCCAGTCGATCGATCTCATCCGGCACCGGCTGAGTCTCCGGCGCGAGCTGATACCATTTCAAGACTGCACCGTTGGTTTCGATCGACTCACCAGGCGTGATCCGTTTCGGCGCGTGCTCATAATTTTGCTTAACGCCGGGATCATTCTTCAGAATCGTCGCGATTTGTTCCTGCACGCTCATTCTGAACAGGCTAGCAGCAGATTCGGCGTCAAGCGACCAGCTCGTGCAGGAGCCGAAGATAAATGCTCAGGCGCGACCCTGCTCTTTCTCCGCGTCAGCATTTCAGCATTTCAGTTTTTCAGCTTTTTCCCAAATCACGCCGGGCTTGAGCCCGACGGCCGACCCGCTATCCTCCCAAGCCATGCATCGTGACTATCACCGTTGGTACTCGGACCGTCTTAATCGCGACATGGGCGTCGCCGTGTACGGGAACTACGGCGCGCCCATTCTCGCGTTCCCGACAAGTGGCGGCGACGAGCGGGAGCAGGAGGGCCAGGGCATGATCGGCGCCCTCAGCCCCTACCTGGAGCAGGGGCGAATCCGCATCTTCTGCATCAACAGCGTGAACAACGATTCCTTCGCCAACAAGGGCGCGCACCCATTCCATCGGAGCTGGATGCAGGCACAGTACGACAGTTATGTAGCGAACGAAGTTTTTCCCTTCATCGATTCCCAGTGCCAGTCGCCCGGCATCGGGATCGCCACCCTGGGCGCATCGCTCGGCGCTTTTCACGCGGCCAACACTCTCTTCAAGCATCCCGACAAGGTGAAGCGCTGCTATGCGCTCTCCGGTGTCTACGATATGCGCGATTCGATGGATGGGATGTACGACGACAACTTCTATTTCAATAACCCGGTCGACTACATCGCCAATATGAGTGATCCGTGGTTTCTCCATCAGTACGCGAGTTGCGACATCCGGCTCGTCACCGGCTGTGGCCCATGGGAGAACAGCGGGCCGACCTACCGCATGTCAGAGGTTTTGGCGAGTCGCGGGATTGCTCATCACGTCGACGACTGGGGTCCGGAAGGCGGACACGAATGGCCATACTGGCATCACCAGATGTGGGAGTACGTCGGAGCGCATTACTAAGACTTTACGATTCCGATTGCGGGTTTCTGCGCCTCAATCGCGACGAATGCGCAGAAAAGAAGGGAACCGCGGCAACCCTTTGGCGGTTAGTCCGTGGAAGCGATAGGTGATGACCGTTCCGACCGGCGGCGGCGATTCGCGCTCGGCGTCGCTAAAGCCGCTCCCGATCGAGAATTCCCGCCCGTCCTTCGTCCGCACACGGATCGACCCGAGCTTGCCCGCGAACTTTCCCTTCCCCGGAATATGCGCGATAACCGTCGCTTCCGCGTCGTCGTAAGGCTTGACCTTGAGTAATGTGGGCGAGCGCCCCGCTTCGTAGGCCGACCCCGGCCGGCGCAACATGACTCCTTCGCCGCCGAGCCGGACAACGCGATCGCGTTCGGTCAGGAGTTGGGCCATACCTCGGCAGCGCTCCTGCCTTACCACTCTGACGAAACGATTTTCTTCGGGCAAGATCGCGCGCAGGAATTGCATGCGTTCTTCGAAGGTGCCTTTTACCTGCGGAGCATCGAAGACCATGAAGCGAACGCGTTTCCAGCGATCATCCGGCGTTTCCGAACGCACGATGCTCATGGTCTCTTCAAACTTGCCGTGGCCAATCCACAACTCCCCATCCAGGGCGACATCGCGGGGTAACTCCGCCAGAAAATAATCCGGCGCGTGAATCAGATTGCCCTGACGGCTCCACAACTTTCGGCCATCCCAATAACCTCGCAGGCCATCGTATTTCTCGCTCATCCACCAGCCGGTCGGATCAATGGATGGGTTCCAAACATTCGCGAGGAGCAGAGGTGGAGTTTTCTTCTCCGTTGCCGGTGGTGTGGCGGCGCCGAGGATTTTCTCTTTCGCCGCGAGGCTGCCGGCCAGGAAGAGACCTGCCGCCAGCACGAGTACAGTCGCTTTGCATCCGGGGGGATTTTTCATGCTTGAGAGCGTTAGAAATTCGAATGTGCGCTGTCAAGCTTGCCCTCGCCTCGTCTGGAGAACTCTTCTGAGTCTTAAGAGAGCATGGTCGAGGAAATGAACGAAGTCATGATCTCGATCGACGGCGAAGCGCTCCGACCCGGCACGCACGTGAAAATCGACGAAGAGCAAGATGGGAAAAGCGGCCTCACCGCAGTTCCCTAACGAGAAGCCGGAACTCGAAAGCGCTTCGGTTTTCTTGCCGGGCCGAGAGTGAACGCTTCGTGCAAGATTCAGACTCTGAGCGACCCACGGAAGGCCCGGCCACTATAGTAGGAGTCCGCGCCGTTGTGCCCCACGAAGACGCGACCATAGCGCCGATCACAATACAGCGCACCGCCGAGCTTCCTGATCTCGGCCGGCGTCTTTATCCAGCTCGATCTCTTCGTGTCGAATTCTCCCAGCTTCTGAAGTTCCAAATATTCTTCTTCCGTCAAAAGATCGACGCCCATGGCCGTCGCCATGCCAACCGCACTATCCTTCGGCTTATGTTCCTTCCTCGCCTCCAACGCCTCATCGTCGTAACAAAGACTGACCCGACCAGTCGGAGTTTGCGCCGAACAATCGAAGAAAATATATGCGCCGGTCTTCCTGTCCTGACCGACCACATCCGGCTCGCCGCCGGTTGTTTCCATTTCATGGAGCGACCACAGCTTTTCAGGATTAGCCTCCAGCCTCGTTTTTACTTTCGCCCACTCAACGCCCTTGTGGCGGTTCATGTTTTTCTCAAAACGGGCTTTCAACGTTCCGAGCAGCTCTTCACGTTGTTTGGCTGACAACTCCTTCTTACTGCTGTTGCTCTTCTTCATATTGCGTCAATCGCATCGGCTCACCATGCCATTGTCGCAACCGGATTCCCAACCGGGAAATCTCAAAATCGCTGCCGGCTGAATTCGGCCGCCGGGGTTGCCCGATTGTTCGTTCGAATGATCGGATGACTGGAGGCCAATGCCCTTATCCGTCGCTGAGCGCGGCGCGGTCGCCACGACGCGAGTGGGTTGCCAGCACGCAAATCACCGGCAGGACACTCTGATAGAATGTCCGGAAGACTCAGTGGCCGTGGTGATGGCGATGATGTCCCCAGTGGTGACGCTCGTGAGCATGGCGACGATTCCAATCCCCCCGGCGCACGTAATAGCCGTGGACCCACCGATGATGACGCCAATGGCCCGGGACCCAGACATAATACCAGCCATAGTCCCAGAAATATGGTCCGTTATAATATGGCCGGTCGCCGATCGAGATCGAAAAGCCGATGGCATTCGCACTTGGTGTCGCCACCGCGCCAAAGGTCAATAAAGCCGCCAATAGAATGACAAGTTTCTTTTTCATGATCGCCGAAGAAGATTCGAATCCTGAGGCGTTTGCGGATGCATCCGCAGTGCCCGCCGACTTCTGATTTCTCCGCACAACGCAGCATCGGAAAGAACTTTGCCGGGTCAAAAGCATGCCCGGCAGGCGCAAACGGGCGAAAATGTAAATTCGGATCGGTTTTGTCCGAAACTCGGTTGCGTTTGTCGGGAACTCGATAGCGTTTAGTAAAGCAACCTGACACCGTTCCAAATCCACCGATGAGCAAGCAAATATCCAGCGAAGCGAAGTGCCCCTTTAATCATACCGTCGCCACCGGGCGCGCCCCGACCAATCGCGATTGGTGGCCAAACCGGTTGAAAGTGGAGCTGCTCCACCAGCATTCCTCGAAGTCCGACCCGATGGGCGACGACTTCGATTACGCGAAAGAATTCCGGAGCCTCGACCTGGCCGCGGTGAAGAAAGATCTCGCGACACTGATGACTGATTCGCAGGAGTGGTGGCCGGCGGACTTTGGCCACTACGGCCCATTGTTTATTCGCATGGCATGGCACAGTGCCGGCACCTACCGTATTCAGGATGGTCGCGGCGGCGGCGGTCGCGGCCAGCAACGCTTCGCCCCGCTCAACAGCTGGCCGGACAACGTGAGCCTCGACAAGGCGCGGCGCCTTCTCTGGCCGATCAAGCAGAAGTATGGCCGGAAAATTTCTTGGGCCGACCTCATGATTCTGGCCGGGAATGTCGCGCTCGAGACGATGGGCTTTAAGACGTTCGGTTTTGCGGGCGGTCGCGAGGACACGTGGGAACCGGATCAGGATGTCTATTGGGGTCGCGAAACGACCTGGCTGGAAGGCGACATCCGTTACGCCAAGGGCTCGCCGGGCGTCGAGGAAAACCACGCCGTGCTCGTCTCCGACGACGACAGTGAAGTTCCTCACACGCGCGATCTCGAGAATCCCCTCGCCGCGGTGCAGATGGGCCTGATTTACGTCAACCCCGAAGGCCCGGACGGCGATCCGGATCCCATCAAGGCGGCCTACGACATTCGCGACACTTTCCGTCGCATGGCCATGAACGACGAGGAAACCGTCGCCCTCATCGCCGGCGGCCATAGTTTCGGCAAGACACACGGGGCGGCGCCTGCCACTCATGTGAAGCACGAGCCCGAAGCAGCGGGTCTCGAAGAAATGGGCCTCGGCTGGCGGAACACATTCGGCACCGGCAAGGGCCCTGACACGATCACCAGCGGCATCGAAGTCACCTGGACGACGACGCCGACGAAGTGGAGCAACAACTTTTTCGAGAATCTCTTCAATCACGAATACGAATTGAGCAAAAGCCCGGGCGGCGCACACCAGTGGGTGGCGAAGGACGCGGATGAAACAGTGCCCGACGCCTTCGAGCCGTCGAAAAAACATCGGCCCACCATGCTGACGACCGACTTGTCGCTGCGCATGGACCCGGTTTACGAAAAAATTTCGCGCCGTTTTATGGCGAATCCGGAGGAGTTCGCGGACGCCTTTGCCCGCGCCTGGTTCAAGCTCACACATCGCGACATGGGGCCGCGCGCGCGTTACCTCGGCCCGGAGGTTCCCGCGGAAGAACTTCTCTGGCAGGACCCGATCCCCGCGGTCGATCATCCGCTGATCGATGCGCAGGATATCGCTGCCCTGAAAAAGAAGATCCTCGCTTCCGGTCTCTCCATCTCGGAGTTGGTTTCGACCGCCTGGGCCTCGGCCTCCACCTTCCGCGGCTCCGACAAACGCGGCGGCGCCAACGGCGCCCGCCTTCGCCTCGCGCCGCAGAAAGATTGGGCGGTCAATCAGCCGGCTCAGTTGGCCAAAGTGCTCGGGGTTCTGGAAGATATTCAGAAAGCGTTCAATGGTGCGGCAGCTGGCGGCAAAAAGATATCGCTCGCCGATCTGATCGTGCTGGCCGGTTGCGCCGCCGTCGAGCAAGCCGCAAAGAAGGCGGGTCACGAGGTTACGGTCCCCTTCGCCCCCGGACGGATGGACGCCTCGCCGGAGCAGACTGACGTGGAAGCCATGGCGCCACTCGAACCGATCGCGGACGGCTTCCGCAATTACCTCAAGGGCAAATACACCATCCCGGCCGAAGCGCTCCTCATTGATAAAGCGCAATTGCTGACCCTGACCGCGCCCGAAATGACGGTGCTTATCGGCGGCATGCGCGCCCTCAACGCCAACGCCGGCCAGACTCGCCACGGCGTCTTCACCCAGCGTCCGGAAGTCCTGACGAACGACTTCTTCGTTAACCTGCTCGACATGGGCACGGAGTGGAAACCGGTCTCGGACGAGGCCGATTTGTTTGAAGGCCGCGATCGCAAGACCGGCCAGGTGAAATGGACCGGCACGCGCGTCGACCTCGTCTTCGGATCCAACTCACAGCTCCGCCCGCTGGCCGAGGTTTACGGTTGTTCGGATTCGCAGACCAGGTTTGTCCACGATTTCGTCGCGGCCTGGAACAAGGTGATGAACCTGGATCGCTACGACCTCCCCTGATTCCCGAAGGCGACCCGACTAAAGCCAGCTTGAGAGCGCCATAAATCTCACGCCCGAGATTGAGGAACTCATCAATCGATCAGACCAGCCTGCGAAAAACCTCACCGATGGCCGAGTCGAGCTCCGACAGCTTGAATGGCTTTCTCAGCACGGTCGCGTTGACCCGCTTGAAGAAAAACTCGATCGCCGAATTGTTTCGGTGCCCGGTAAAAAAGATGAACCGCTGCGCCGCCGCCGGCCGTAACCGCGTGACCGCCCAGTAAAACATCTCGCCCCCGCTCCGCGGCATCAACATGTCGCTGATGATCAGATCGAAGGCGCCCTTCTTGATCTCGTTCAGACCTTCGACGCCACTCGGGACCGAGATGACCTGAAAACCGCGCAAGACCAGGTGATCGCAAAGCACCTCCCGGAAATCATCGCGATCGTCCAGCAGCAAAACCCGCCGGGCCGGCCCGGCGCCGTGGTCCGGCGGTGTGTCAATCTCCAGAGTGACAAGCCCCGCGGGATCGGAGTATAGCATTGCCGGTTGTCGACGCATGGCCTCAGTCGATGAGCAGGACAGGTGCCTTCGGGACTCTGAGATCAGGGCTCGTTCGAAAAAATCACGTCGGCAGGGTCACCTCGGGGCCGACGCGCGTGAATGCAACGATCAACTCCCTGCCTCCTGGGGGTGCGCCTCTCTTGCAAGAGAAGCGAAGCCCCGCATGCCCGACGGCAGAGTTCAGCATTTCAGCATCAGCGTTTCCTGTACGGCCAGTGTCGTCCCGAGAATGTCAGATAAGGTCAGCAGCCCTGATGCGCATGTTGAGTTTCGTTTTGTGCGACCGGTCGTTCGTCTCCGACATTGCGCTTTGCTGCGAGGCAAACTCAGCCGCGTTCAAAAAATATGAGCGTTCAGCGAAAGGCTTATTCCCCGCAATCTCGTCCCGGCCGAAAAATGAGTTTTTCCTCGATTCGCGTCGCCTTGTGGCGGATCATTTGGCGCGACTAACGCCGAAAACTTCGCGTTTTGAAATCACGCAACTTCTTCTCCGAACTGAAACGGCGAAATGTTTACAAGATCGCTGTCGCCTACGCCATCGTCTCCTGGCTCCTCATCCAGATCGCCACCCAGGTCTTTCCTTTCTTTGAAATTCCAAATTGGGCGGTCCGCGTCGTCGTTCTGCTTCTCGTTCTCGGCTTCCCGGTTGCGCTGATTCTGGCCTGGGCCTTCGAGCTGACCCCGGAAGGCATCAGGCGCACGGAGGACCTTCCGCCAGATCAATCCATCCGGCATCATACCGGGCGCAAACTCCTCGCCATCGTCGCCGCGGGAGGCGCGATCGCGCTCGCCCTGCTTATCATTCAGATATCGCGCCGGGCCGACATGAAGGCGATACAGGATGCCGCGACAAATTCGCTGCCCGCCCTGTCTGTTCCGGAAAAGTCGATCGCGGTTCTGCCGTTTGAAAATCTGAGCGAGAACAAGGCGAACGAGTTCTTCACCGCGGGTGTGGAGGATGAGATCCTTACCGACCTGGCGAAGGTCGCAGACTTGAAAGTCATCAGCCGCACCTCGACCAGGGTTTACAAGGCGGGCGCACCGCGCAACCTGCGCGAGATCGGACAACAGCTCGGCGTCGCGCACATCCTCGAAGGCAATATTCAACGCTCGGCCAACCGCGTCCGCGCCACCGCGCAGCTGACCGATGTGCGCACGGACACCCAGATTTGGGCGGAACATTACGACCGCGATTTGACGGACGCGTTTGAAATCGAAACCGAAATCGCCGAGGCCATCGTGCGAGAACTGCGCGCCAAGCTCTCTCCCTCCGAGCGAGCCGCGATCGAGCGGCCCAGGCCGAATCCTGAGGTGTTCGACCTTTACCTGCAGGCGAAGCAACTCATCACCAGCTTCCACGACACTCCCGATTGGAAGGAAACGCTCCTGCGCGCGGTCCGGTTGCTCGACGAAGCCATTTCGCGCGACGGCAGCTTTGCGCTCGCCTACTGCTGGGCGACGACGGCGAACGATAACCTTTACTGGTTCAGCCTTGATCACTCACCCGAGCGGCTCGCCCAGGCCAAAGCCACCGCGCAAACCGCGCTCGCGCTTGCCCCCGGCCTCGGCGAGGCGCACCTCGCGCAGGCGCTTGTCTATTACCATGGCTATCGCGATTACGACAGTGCACTCGAGCAGGTGGCCCTGGCCAAACGCACCTTGCCAAACAGCGCCGAGACTTACTCGCTGGCCGGTTGGATCGCACGACGCCAGGGCCGGTGGGATAAGTCGAGGAAGAATCTCGAAAAAGCCGCCCAACTCGATCCGCGCAATCCCAAAGTCATCAGCGATCTTTCCGTTCTCTACGATCTCCTGCACGACTACGACGCGAAGGAAGCGCTTTACGAACGCGCTCTCATGGCCAACCCGGGCTCGCGCGATTACTTCCAGCTACTCCGCGCCGAAACGGAGATCGAAAAAGGAAACCTCGGTGCCGCCCGCGCCGCGCTCGACCGTTTGCCGCCTGGATACGATCCCGATGGCGCCACCAGCGGGACACGAATGTATCTCGCCCTCTACGAGCATCAGCCCGCCGCCGCACGCCAGGCCCTGAGCCAGGCGAAAGTCGATGATATTGTCGGAAACGACGGCCATCCGCGGCCGCGGAGCTTTTACGAAGGACTGATTGCCCGCGCCAGCGGCGATGCGGCGCAGGCTCGAATGTCGTTTACGACCGCCCGCGCCGCCATCGAAACGAAGCTCGGTGGCCGGGATGACGATGCCCTTGCCGTGGCGAACCTGGGGATTCTCGCAGCCGGCCAGGGCAGGAAAGAGGAAGCGATCGCCCTCGGCCGCCAAGCGGCCGAATTACGGCCGCTCACGAAAGATGCCGTCGATGGTGCGACGGTCCTCACCGTTCTGGCGATGATCTACGCCTGGTCGGGCGAGCCGAACCTCGCGCTCGATCAGCTGACCATCCTGAGCACGGTGCCGGGCGGCCCGGATTACGGGCAGCTCCGCTACGATCCAGCCTGGGATGCCTTGCGAGACGATAATCGCTTTGCCAAGATTCTTGAAACGGCTCAACATTTCCACTGGTAGCCAAATGCCGCGCGACAACGCTTACAAACAACCGAAGGACTCGAGCGTTTTGTCACTGAGAACGTGTTGCTGTGGCTGGGTGCCGGATCTCCCCGACTGCCGCGATCACCATTACGAGCCACCGCGTAAATTAATGCGCGCCCTGCCTCGGCGCGTCGATCTGCGCGCGCAGTGCCCGCCGATTTATCGCCAGAAAACTCTGAACAGTTGTACCGCCAACGCCATCGCTGCGGCCATCGAGTTCGACCAAATCAAGGAAGGCCGACCCGACAGGTTCCGGCCGTCGCGCCTCTTCATTTACTACAACGAACGCGCTCTCGAGCACTCCATTCCCTCCGATAGCGGCGCGCAAATCCGCTCCGGCATGAAGACGGTGGCCAAACGCGGCGTTTGTCGGGAGCCTCTTTGGCCCTACCGCATCCGTAAGTTCCGAAAGAAGCCTCTGCGCCGATGTTATTCCGACGCCGCGAGGCATCGCGGCGTGACCTACCAGCGCGTGTCGCGCTCCCTTCCGGCCTTAAAAGCGTGTCTCGCTTCCGGTCGTCCATTCGTCTTTGGGTTTACCGTGTATCAGAGCTTTCACTCGCCGAAGGTCACGCGCACCGGCCGCGGGGCCATGCCCATCAAACACGAGAAAATCATTGCCGGGCATGCGGTTCTCGCGGTCGGCTACGATGACTCGGAAAAGCGCTTTATCCTTCGGAATTCCTGGGGCAGGAAGTGGGGCATGCAAGGCTACTTTACCTTGCCCTACGATTATTTGATGAACCGCCATCTATCCCAGGATTTTTGGATGCTTTGGGTCGTTAGCTGACGCCGGGATCGGGCCGCGAAACAGCGCGAATTGGCTTGCGCCCGCCCCATGATATGGCCAGCCTCGCGACATCACAGAAAGAAAGGAGGCCACATTCCTATGGCAACGAAATCCAGTAGTAAGAAGCCGGCGACCAATTCCGGCAAAAAGACCGCTATAAAGGCGAGCGCTAAGAGCGGCGGCCGCAAGGTCGGCGATACCGGGCCGCGGCAGGACCGCAAGTTGGGCGATACCGGACCGCGGCAGTGAAACTGATTGCCGCGCGGGATCACAGCCGAGGTGCTGAATGGTTTGGCCGCGTCCGAACCGGCGGAAAGGTTTCTCTCCGCCGGATGATGCGGACGGCATCGGCGCGCCGATGCGCCTCTGAGCACCCCGGCTAGCTCACGACCGATCTGTGCCGGATCGGCAAAATCTCACCAACCAACTCCGAAAGCGTTCGTCCGCCACGGCGGACAGCCTGGCAATCCAGTATCATCGTGAAACGCACCGCCCGACCTCTCCCACCTTCCCACTTTCCCACTTTCAGCTTTTCAGCATTTCAGTTTTTCAGCTTTTTCCCTGGTCGTCCGCGGTGAAAAAGGCGAAACCAAAGAAGTGACCCTGGCGGAAAGCCCGGTCGTTGCTGCAGGTGAACGACAGCGCCTGTGCTCTTGTCAAGATTTGCACACTGACCCCCAACTTCCTTCGCGCGGGTTTCATTGACATTCGCGCGAAAGATTGAGGATCTTGTGAGCCAATGCAGCGTAGTCTGGAGCGGCCGTCTATCACCGCCCATTCTTTTCCGGGAATCTGATGAATCTTTTCATGACTCTTCTCGTGCGGGATGAGGCGGACATCGTTGCGGCCAATCTCTCGTATCACCTTTCACGTGGCGTCGACCACATCATCGTGACCAACAACCGTTCCGTCGATGACACGCGCGAAATTTTGCAGGAATTCGAAAGGACCGGACAAATCACCCTGATCGACGAAGACGGGGATGACTTTAGCCAGTTTCGCTGGGTCACACGCATGGCTCGGCTGGCGCAGAAAATGGGCGCGGACTGGGTGATCAACAACGACACCGACGAAATGTGGTGGCCGGTCGAGGGGGACCTGAAGTCCGTGTTGGCGGCGGTGCCGCCGCTGCATGGCTGCGTGACGGTGGAGCGAACAAATGCGCTTCCGTTACGATCGCTCTCCGGTCATCCCTTCGCGGCGATGCGGTTTCGCGAGGTCCAGAGCGTCAACGGCCTCGGGCAGCGGCTTCCACCGAAAGTGGCCCATCGGGCCGTGGCCGACGTTTGCGTGCAGCAGGGCAATCATTGCGCCCTCGCACCGTCCCTCGGTCCATCTGTCAGCACATCCCGGATTGTCATCCACCATTTCCCTTACCGATCCTATCCGCAGTACGAAACACAAGATTGCGAGCGGCGGCGCCGCTTATCTGCGAAATATCGAGCTGCCCTGGAGCCAGGGTTCAGTCTGGCGCGAGTTATACGAGCGCTTACGCATCGGCACACTGCGCGACTGGTATGACGAACTTCGCTCCGCCGATGATCCGCAATTGGCAGAATGGATCACGCAGGGAACAGTGGTCGAAGATACGCGGCTGGCCGCTTACCTCTGCCGCGGAGATCATCTCTCGCCTCGCGTCACCTCATGGTTGGCTCATGAGAGGAACTCCATTCCGGCATGGAGGTAAATTCATTTTGGCACGGGGAACGTCTCAGCAATCTCGAAATCCTCTGCCTCTCATCCTTTGTTAAAAATGGCATCGGCGTTCGCCTTTGGGTTTACGAGCCGCCGATTGGCCTGCCACGGGGCGTCATCCTGGAAAACGCGGCAGATTTCCTGCCCCGAAACAAGATGTTCTTTTACCAGCCTGGCAGTTTTAACACCGGCAGTGTCGCCGGATTTTCCAACCTTTTCCGCTACACCTTGATCCATCAGATTGGCGGCTGGTGGATCGATACCGACTATTGCTGTCTCCAACCCTTTTTCTTCGATTCCGAAGAAATTTATTTCCAACAACCGCACCGGACCGAAAACTTTTCAGTCGGCAGCGCCCTCTTCCGGGCACCGTCCGGCAGTCCCGTGCTGCGTCACTGCCTCGACCGCTTCGCGCAGAAACATCCTGCCCGGATGGTCCATGGCCAAACCGGCCCGCGGCTGCTGACCGAAGCCGCCCTGGCCCGGCAAAAGCGCCCCCTGATTGTGCCGCCCGAAAGATTTTGTCCGGTCGCGTGGTGGGACTACGAGCGTTTGTTCACTGATGAAACGCTTTCCTTGGAAGGCTGCTTTGCCGTCCACTTTTACAACGCGATGATCGCCGCAGCGGGTTTGGACAAGAACGCCGATTTCCCTGTCGACGCGCCCTTTGAGCGGCTGAAAAGAAGATATCTTTCATCGGCTGAAAACGAATGACTCCGATTCTCCGCGATCCCGCCATCTGCGAGGTCGCTCGAGACCGCTTGGAGCAAAACTGCGCGATCCCCCCGATGGTGCGCCCCTCGGGAATCCCGTCGTATTTGTCGCCCTGTCGCCCACCCCCATCGGCCCATGCTACTTTAGCCTTTCGCTTTTCTACATTCCGGGCGCCCTTCCCACTTTGCGCGCAGGAACCAAACACGATGGAGTCTCTAAATTCCGACACTTGCCTAACGACTGGTTGCGCAAGAGACTTGTCAAGGAATTTAGACTTGACCCCATTTGCCTGCGCGAGATTCAGAATGAAGACGGTAAAGGCAGGCTGACCTCCAAAAAGTCTGCGCGCTCGTCGCGCAAATCGCCAGAATGCCTTGGCCGAAGGAGCGGCCGGGCTCTGGAAAATCCGAAGGCGCGGTGCGTCCAACTCCAGTCAGCACTACCAAACAACACCGCAGTCAAGATTTGTTGACTGACCCCCGATTACATCCCCGCAGGGCGAACGAAGAGCCGGCCCATAAATTTATGGGCGTCACTATGTTTGTCACTATTTTATTGACAAACACTAGTGCTATGCATATTGTTCATCAACCAGCCATTCCACTGCCGTTTATTATGAGCACCGATCAACCCAACTTCAAAGACACCGTCGACGCGATTCCGAAACTTGTGCAACTCTTGTCCCCGCTTACGCCTGACGAACGGCAACGAGCAATCTCCGCAGCGATGATTGTTTTTGCTAACCGGCGGTTATCCAGGCGACTGGCCCGGCTAATCGCGGCCCCGAAGAGGAGTTGCCGACTGTGCGCGGTATTTCCCTCAAAGCAGCCGCTTGGATGAGCAAATACTCCGTCACCGAGGCTCAATTGGAACATGTGTTTTCGATCGACGCTGATTCCGTCGACGTGATTGCGGCCAAGCTTCCGGGAAAGAGCAAGCGCCAGCAGACGGTTCAGGCATACTTACTCTGCGGTCTGAAATCATATTTACGGACCGGGGAAGTGACTTTTTCGGATAAGGAGGCACGCGAGATTTGCGACAAGGTCGGTTGCTACGATATCGCCAACCACTCTAATTACCTAAAGGCCTTTGGTAACCTATCAGCGGCGGTAAAGACCAGGGCTGGAGACTCACAAATCCCGGGCTATCAGAGGTAGCAAAAGTTGTTAAGGAATTGGGCGAACCTTCAAATGCTTGATCCCAAGACGCTACTTCACGGATTGCCGAAAGGCCTCAGAGAGCCGCTTGTCGGTGCTTATGTCGAGATCGTCCGCAACTACGCTGAGGGGCGATGGGAACCATCGGAACTCAACGGAGGGAAACTTTGTGAGATTGTATATTCAATTATTGACGGCGCGACGTTCGGCACGTTTCCAGTAATCCCGCACAAACCAGCCAGTCTGGTCGGAGCTTGTCGGGCAATCGAAAAACGCTCTGCTAACCCGAGCCTACCGGGGGACCGGAGCTTTAGAATCCTGATTCCCAGGCTCCTCCCCTACCTGTACGAAATCCGGAACAACCGCGGCGTCGGTCACGTCGGAGGCGACGTTGACCCAAACTTCAGTGACGCATCCGCGGTCCTTGCATGTAGCAATTGGTTGATGGCCGAGCTCGTTCGAATCTTCCATGATGTCACACTAGGGGAGGCGGAGGCCGCTGCCCAAGCTCTCGTCGAGCGGAAGCATCCGATCGTGTGGGAGATCGAAGGTCGAAAGCGGATACTTCAGCCCGGGATGCCAGTTTCGGATCAGGTGATCGTTCTGTTGTATTCGTCCGACGGATGGGTGCCGCTAGATGCCCTCCGAAGCTGGGTCGAATACAAAAACTCGACCCATTTCAAAACCCGAATTGTGTTGCCTCTCCACACCGAACGCATCGTCGACTACGAGAGTTCTGGCGAACGCGTTCGGATCACGCCGCGAGGAGTTCAGGATGCCGAAGATAGAATTTTACCGAGTTACACAGGAACCCCTGCTCGAATCACGGTGAAGCGATAACAATCAGAACCAGCCAACATACAATTATGAAGGACACCAATCCACCCGCAGTGACGATGCGCGTCCGCGTCGGCGATTCGGAGATCGAAGTCACGGGCCCCGCTAATTACGTCGAGAAAAAAATTGCAGAGTTTACTCAAGCACCCACCGAGTCCAGCCGCGGCCGAAGCAAGCGGGCAACCAGCGGTATCAGCCAAGACTCTGGGGAAGGCTCTGTCCCCGGCTCAGTTCTTCAAATCGTGCAGTCCGAAGACTGATAACGATCGCACCCTTCTGGCGACCTATTTCTTGGAAGAAACACCGAGATGCGCAGAGCTCGACCGCCTCTGAAATTCGGGATCTGATCCGCGACGCAAAGGTTCCTCCGCCCCGCAATCCGAATGATTCGATCAACCAGAATATCCGAAAGGGACTGCTAATGACGGCTGGCGAAAAGGCCAACAAGATGGCTTTTGTCGTGACGTCCGACGGCGAAGCCGTAGTCGAGGCAATGCAGACCAAGCGACAAGATTAATGTGCCATTCGCTGAATTTGATACATTCCGGACCTGAGCTGCGGTCCCTCGACCAAGCGATAGGGCAGCTTCGCGTCAAAACCGTCCGCGACGAAGCGCTCAGAGAACGGTTTCGAACTCTGTTTCGTGTTTGGGTCTCAACCGTTCAGGCGACCATCCGGGATCACGTCCAGAGCACGCGCGATTTCTTCAAACTTTCCGGAGAGATCGAGAAGCTCGCGCGACTCACGTCGAAGTATTCGACTGTCGCGGACTACCGAAAGAGGCTGCGCAATTCGCTGCACCTCGCTAACAATATAGTTCTCCTTCTTCCTACCACCCGCGAGCAGCGAATGCCCTCGGTAGTAAGCGACCTGTTTGTTGGGGGTATACCCGACCTGCCAACTGCGCTCGTACCAAACTCGATCGTCGGGTGGCGGAGCCGAATCGAGGGGTTCGTAAACCAACACCCCTTCGATAAGTCGGTGTTCATAATGATCCGTTATCGCCGACGTAATGAGACGCTCATAGCCGCGATCAAGACCGCGCTTGAGAATCGCGACCTGTTTGGAGTCGTCGCTTCAGAGCACACGTTGACGGACGACTTGTATAATCCCGTGGCCTGTCTGCTCTGTTGTTCGCGCGGCATCGCGGTGTTCGATGAAGCGGAACGCGCCCAGACGTTCAATCCAAACGTCGCGTATGAGCTCGGCATGCTTCATCTCCTTGGGCGGCCGTGCCTAATCTTGAAGCACGAACGCCTCGCGACACTCCAGACCGACATTCTCATGAAGCTGTACGTGCCATTCGCTACGGCGTCCGATGCCGGACGCCTCGTCGCAAGCTGGTGAAGCCGTCCCCGGTAAGCCCGAGCGCCGGACGCTTAGGGCGTTAGTCTAAGCGGGCGCCCGATCGAATGGACTCAGTCTCCTGCTCTGTTAAACAGGAGGCAAATAGGGGTCAGAGCTTACTATCGATACTGGTCTCCTCTGTGCTTGGCGCGGAGCCGTAGGCGCGCTGCTTCATCGGTGGCCCTTCGCGCACCCGCGACGACTTTACCTTCGCAGAAAGCTTGATGAGTTGGCCGACTTTGCGGATTTTTTCCTCGAACGGCAGGCGGGCCAGGTGGCGGCGTATGTGCGGTCTTCATGGCTGCAGGCAGTTGCAGATTATACCGGCGGAGGATGTCGTCCAAGAGCATTCTGTCGATTTCGGTTTGCTCCAGGAGCTGCTCGATCCGGGCCAAATCCTTGTGGCGTCCGACGCTGGCCGCGATGGCGATGATGTGCTCGGGACGGAACACCTTCGCCGGCACTCCTTCGTATTCGATCGCTCGCGCGTCGCGGACCGCCTCCTCCGTGAGCCCGGCCGCGGCGAGGAATTGAACCGGGAATCCGTGAACGAGGAGATGCTCGCGCTCAACTCGCCAGCCGCGTTCCTGCAAGTGCGCGTAGATCGCAGGAATACCAGCGGTCAGCCCTTTCTCGGTGGCGACGAAGATGATGTCGGCATCGTAGGTGGTAAATGGTTCGACGTAGTAGATGGCGGCAAGAGCGCCGCCGAGCGCGTAGTCTTCGATTAGGCCGGCAGAGACGAGTTCATTCGTGGCGCGGAGCCGCGGGGATGGCTACCCGGACCTGCGCTGAAACACCGCCTCTACACCAATCGAGTATGATCTTGCGTCTATTCCGGTCACTTGGGTGCGGAGGCTGGTTTTTCGGGCTCGACTTGAAGGAGTATCCATTTAAAGTTCGCGACGGCGAGAGCATCGATCACGATGTCCTTGCCGCCGGCGCCCATGCTGTAAGTCTTGGACCGGAACAGGTCACCTTATTCTCCTTCAAGCGCTTGACCATGGCCTCAAAACCATTCGTGCGCAGATCCAAAACGTTTCTGTTCCCATCCGGTCGGGCGACAGTTCCTTGCCACCGGCAAATCGCCGCCCGGGCTCGTGGAGTGACCATCTGAAAATGCGGATCGTCCTTCGATCACATTGCCACCCAGCGTCTTCCCCGGACGAAGATCTTTGATAATCGCGCACATCAAACACGAGATTTACACGAATACCATTTCGCGGCTTTGACGTAGTCTTGTACGAGAATCGTTACCGCCACCAGCTTGATCGACGCGGCGTTGCGGGCGGAGTTTGCTCCTGGGCGAAAGTCCGGGAGTCACGTCGGCGCCGGTCCACCAAATAGAATCGCCATGAAATAGTTCATCGTGGCCTCCGGATCGTCGCGTGCGAGGAACCGGACAATCTCTTCGAGCCGGGCGTGCGCCTGCGGCGCGAAGACTATTTTCCAGCTCATCGGCGAATGTCCTCGCGGACGCGCTCGATGGGAATCCCCTTGCCAGCGTCGAGCTCCGCCGCAGCTTTATCGAGGGATGCGAGCAAAGCCGCTTCTTCAGCTTCCGACATCACCGGCTCTTCTTGCGATTGAAGCCATGCGCTGAGCGCCGATTTTTCGTTCGCTGGCAATCGGGCGATCGCTTCCTGGATTTCCGTGATCGTGCTCATCGTGTTTGCAGCACTTCCTCGAGCGGCCGGTAGTGGAGCGGCTTCTGTCCGCCTTTTCCTCAGCCAAGCGACATCTTCGGCGTCTTCAGGCCGCTCCAGCAGCTCCTGGCATGCCTTGATCGGAAGGATGACGGAGACCGGTTTCCCATTTCGGGTGACGATTTGATCCGGGTGCTCCCCAGCACCCGAACCCTCTGGGCTCGCCTGCCGCGAGTCTATCCCGCCGGCCCCCGCACGGCGGTATTCCGGTTCTGGAATGGACTTCATCGAGAAACAACCTGCGTCTTCTTGGCCGTTCGCTTGCCGTTCGGAAATACGACCATCGGCAATCCAGACCGGCGACTTTGACTCATTCGCGCCCGCTCATTCGGCCTCCCGGCTAGCCCATCTATCTCGCTCGATCCCCATCGGCTCGATTCTGCGCGGACTTTGCGCGCGACGCGCGCGAATGCCCGTTCCGCCCGAGCGACAAATGCCGGTGTCTTGCGTGCTCCGTTCGTCTTTCTTGTGCTCATCGATCGATTAGCCGCCGGACAGAATCTATAGGTAAGAAGGGCGCACAGCCGAACTGCGCACGCTATGCGGTCTGTAGATCCGCCGCCACGTATCGCGTTCGGTTCAGCGTTAAGATCTCGCCCAATTTTTCGTTTGGTGTAACGGACTTGAGAGCGAGATCCGCATCGCCGGCAACAGCGACCTTTTAGAGCTGTCCCAGATCCCCCCACTCGATTTCCTGAACCGTGCTCACAAACTTACTCGACTGCGCGCCGCCGTCGATTGCAGCAACCGCGCAAAAGGCGTCGTCTCACGCGGCCTCGGCGTTTTATCTTAACGGATGATCGTTCACCTCGTCGACGGCACTTACGAGTTATTCCGTCACTTCTACGGCTTGCGGCGGTTCACCAAAGGCAAGGACCGGCCCTACGGCGCGGTCGTCGGCGTGCTGCAGACGGTCCTCCAAATGCTCGCGGGCGGCGACGACGTGGAAGGCTCGGCCTCTCGCCACGGCGAGTCCGTCCTGCGGCGGACACGCGGTCAGGGTGCCACGTATCTTGGCGTCGCGACCGATCACGTGATCGAGTCGTTTCGTAATCGGCTTTGGGCGGATTACAAGACCGGCGCCGGCATCGAGCGCGCGCTGCTCGCGCAATTCCATCCGCTCGAGGAGGCGCTGGCGGCGATGGGCGTTGTCGTCTGGCCGATGATCGAGCTCGAAGCCGATGATGCGCTCGCTTCGGCCGCGCATCTCGCGGCGAAGGACAAAAAGGTCGAACGCGTCGCGATCTGGACGCCCGATAAGGACCTGGCGCAATGCGTGCGCGGGACGCGCGTGGTAACGGTTTGCAGGGCGCGAACTTTACGGCGGGAGGCTGCGAGGTCGCCGTCGCGACTGAGTCGGTCTAGGGAAGCCGGTGCCTCGGTCTTGGGGAAGAGCGAGATCGACGGCCGGCGCAAAATCGTTCGCGATGCGGCTGGGGTCCGAGAAAAGTTTGGGGTCAGCCCACAGCTCATCCCCGACCTGCTCGCGCTCGTGGGCGATGCGGCCGACGGCTACCCCGGCATCCCTGGGATCGGTGCGAAGACTGCGGCCCAGCTTTTGAAGCGCTACGGTCGGATCGAAAAGTTTCCGCGAGAAGTTCTCGGCAAACGGCGCGATCTCGCACTGCTCTTCAAGAAACTCGCAACCCTGCGCACCGATGCGCCGCTCTTTAAGAAGGTTGAGACGCTGCGCTGGCGCGGTCCGACGCCGGCCTTCGCGGCCTGGGCAAAGCGGATGAAAGCGCCGCGGCTGCTCGAGCGTTGCGAAAAGGCGGCGGGTCGCAGTTCCATTCAAAACTGACAGAGCGGCGGCCCCGCTTGCTCTCGGGTCCCCTCCCGCCAACGAATCAGCGGTGCCTTCGATAAGATCTGCGGGGAGGACGGTTGTTCGATGACGCGTTCCGGAAACGTCTCCCGACATGGCCATGCGGGGCGTCGCCGCTCCCGCGCGGAGAATTGCCCGGCAATCGCGGCTCGATCTTTCGTTGCGCGACTCGCGCCGCTCCTCTCCTGCCCCGCTCGTCGCCGGACGGCGCAGCCTGATTGTAATCGAAGCCTTCCGCCTTTTTCCGGACGATCCCGCGGCCGATGAAACGCTCGAGCGAACGCAATTCCCCCTGATCTTCCGGCGTGATGAAACTGATCGCATCGCCGACCGCATGCGCACGACCCGTGCGCCCGATGCGATGCACGTAATCCTCCGATTGCATCGGGAAGTCGTAATTCACCACGTGCGAAATTCCGTCCACATCGATCCCACGGGCGGCGATGTCGGTCGCGACCAGCACGCGCACCGCGCCCGACTTGAAATCTTTCAACGCGCGCAGCCGTTGATTTTGCGAACGATTCGAATGGATCGTGCCCGTCTTGATCCCGCTGCCTTCCAGCCGCCGCGCAATCTTGTCCGCGCCACGTTTTGTTCGCGTGAAAACCAGCACGGTGTCGAACTGCGGATCGCCTAACAAGTGCAGGAGCAGCGCCGGTTTCAAATGCGGCCGCACTTCGTAAACGAACTGCGCCACCGTTTCCGCCGGATTCGCGCGCCGACCGATCTCGATAATCTTGGGCGAGCGTTGGAATTCGTGGGTCAACTTTTCGATCTCACGCGAGAGCGACGCCGAGAACATCAGCGTCTGACGTTTCTGCGGCAACGCTTTCACAATCCGTCGAATCGGCGGAAGAAAGCCCATGTCGAGCATGCGATCCGCTTCGTCGAGCACGAGAAATTCGATGCCGGAAAGGTTGGCCACTCGCTGATCCATCAGATCGATCAGCCGGCCCGGGGTCGCCACCACCAGATCGACGCCCGAACGTAAAGCGGCGATCTGCGGGCGCTCGCTCACGCCGCCAAAAACCGTGGCCATGCGCAGCGGAACATGCTTGGCATAAGCGCGCACGTTCTCTTCGATCTGCACCACCAGCTCGCGCGTCGGCGCGACGACCAGCGCACGCGTCCCGCGGCCCGAGCCGGGCCGGCGGTCCGAGCCGGACTGGCGATTGCGAGCTCCGTTATGCGCCGGCGCTGCTGGCTGTCTCGATTCCAGGAGCTTCATCAAAATCGGCCAGACGAAAGCCGCTGTTTTTCCCGTGCCGGTTTGCGCGATACCGATCACATCGTGTCCCGCGAGAATGGGTGGGATCGCGGCGAGCTGGATTGGAGTGGGCTCGGTGTAGCCGGCGTCATGAATGGCCTGCAGGATTTGTGGGGAAAGATTAAGCGAACGAAATGGCATGGAACGGGCACTATCGTCCCGTTAGGTCCCCAAAGCACCTGTTATATGGCAACCGACGTTGAATCGGACGCCGCGACTCCGCTTTCAGCTTTTCAGGATTTCAGAATCTCAGCTTTTTCTTTTCCGCGCCCCACGGCCAAAATTTGCGTTGGGTCATGAATTTCTACCGTACCCGGCGCCATGGCAGACTCCACAGACCGCGCACGGAGAGGATGACGGAGAAGACCCCCGTCACACCGAGTGCGAAGAGCGTCCAGACGAAAAAGAAGCCGCCACTGGACGCGGCCTGCGCGCCGTATCGCGCTCCCCTCATGTGGATGAAGGGCATGCCCGCCGCGATGATCCCGGTGAGGAGCATGATGACGTACCCCGATCGCCGTTCGGCGAGCACGAGCGTGCCGTAGAGCATGATCACGAGATAGAACACCGCATAGAAGTTTGAGAACTCAGCCTTCGAGATCCCGCGGACGATGTCGTCTGTCAGGTGAAGCGACAGTAGGAGAATCGAGAGCAGGGACGTAATAGTTAAGAGGACGCCGTGTTTCATTTGATATGCGCTTTATTGGATTTGTTTGTGCAATCTCAGTGGGACATCTGATCGGTCTGCTTTTCCCGGCTCCAACGGTCGCCCCTCGCCTTGATGTAGTGGCGACAGACGTAGCCCCATGGAATCAGGATCGGCATCAGGATCACACCGGCCGCGATCGGGTTGAAGTCGTCGGCAAAGGTGGGCGGGACGTGACCGCTATACCATTGGGGCAGGCCGTAATCGAAAAGCCAAATCGCCTTCCAGGCTAACTCGAACATCAGGACTGGCAGCATTTGCAGCGGGTAACGCAGACCCAAGAAAGCCAGTAGCCACACTCCGCCCAGCAGGCTCGGTATCACACCGCGCGCCGTAGGCTGATGCGAGATCAGCTCTGGCAGGATCATTCCACCCAGCCCGATCACCAGCAGCAGGTAGGTGGCGCGAAGCACATGGAGACGCAGGAGCGAGACCTCGCGGTCACCGGATCCTGAGTTTGAAGTTAAAGCGGTCATAACAGTGGAAGCCATAGTGAGTCTCCTATTCTTGAGGTGCAGGGCCTGTCGGCGCTTCAGCGCCAGCCGAGTCGGGGTCGGGTTGAAATTCGAGCAAGTCGCCGGGCTGACATCCAAGCGCCTGACAGAGCGCTTCGAGGGTCGAAAAGCGGATCGCGCGCGCCTTTCCAGTCTTGAGGACCGATAAGTTGGCCAGCGTGATGCCAACCCGCTCGGCGAGCTCGGTCAGCGTCAGCCGCCGGTCGTGAAGCAGATCGTCGAGCTTGACTGTGATCGCCATCGTTACACCGTCCCTTCCAGTTCCTCGCGCATCCGCGCCCCCTCGGCGAACACGCGTGCGAGCACGAAAAGAAGGAGCACAGCGAGCCATCCGCTCGGGGAAAACGCGCTGATCCGCAGTGAATGCGCCGGCGTCGAGACGGCGTGCGCGATCCAGCCGATCGCGAGCTGGAGCAGTTGCTGACCCAGAACGGCCCAGGCAATCGCCTGCAGCCGGGCGGCGTTTTGCGCCACGAAGGGGTCACCGGCGCGGAACGTCATGACCATCGCCAGGAGCCGACTAAGGACGATGAAGTTGAGCAAAACCCCCACCAGCCCGAGAACCGGAATCATCCGCATGCCCTGGATCATCAGCGACCCGGATTCTGGCGACGGTGGCATGCCGATGGCCGTCATCGTCCAGCGCGGGGCCGTGAACATGCCCACGAGAATCGCGAAGACGATCGCGCCGTAGACCCAGTTGAGGAGAATGAGGATGCGCAACGCGATGCGCGACGCAGTGAGCGAGGCAGGGATCGGTCGCAGCATGGGTATTTGGGGTTTAATTGCTGTCATATTGATAAACGATAATTAATTATCGCTCAACGGCAAGTATTTTATCGCTATTCGATAAATGATGTCTGCATGACATCGTCGTGAAGAGGGCAGAGCGGCGAAGCCGGGCACACCGATCTTCTACTTTCGGCTTTCAACTTTCGACTTTGAGATCGCCTCGCCGCACTCCCCGCGGATCGCCGCGCCGTCCGCAAGACATTCAATGAGAGCCCGCCAGACGGATATCCGGAGGCCGTGCAACTCGGCATGAGCGGCTGGTACGTCCCGCCCTCCCTGTATCCGGCGGGTTGTAGCGAGAATCACAAAGCGCGACGCTCCATTCGCGATGCGGCTGGGATACGGCGGAAGTTTGAGGCCCTCCTAAAATTTGCGCATCGCTTCGAAGTCAGGCATCTGCATTCCAAAGGCGTTTTCGGAAATAGTCTTTCCAGCTTTGCGGCAGCGCCGGGACTTCGATGGCGCGACGGAGAAGATCCTGGTTATGAGCGTCGGTCGAGTAAAGGCTCACAATGTCGGTAATGGTGACGCCGGTTTCCTGTTTTGCGGTGAAGTCGATCGCGATCGCCTTGCCCGACTTCCCCTTCCCGCAGGACCGCGAGATAGAAGCCGGTTCGTTTGCTCTGCAGGAAATGTTTCACGATGTCGGGACGATTGAATCGGATCCCGAGTTTGTAGCACGGCATCCGCGGCTGCGTGACGACGAACTCGGCTGAGCCAATCCGAAGGCGGTCACCGATTCTGATCTGGTCCTCCAGAATCCCTTCCGCAGAAAAATTTTCGCCGAACACTCCCCACGGCAGCTCGACTCCGGGTAACTGAGCGCGCCAGTAAGCGTAATGCTCGCTCGGGTAAAGATAGACCGCTTTGTCGACTCCTCCGTGTACGGTGAGATCCGATTGCTCGTCCCCATCCAGATTCAGCTTCGAGACATGCACGCGACCTTGAACCGGGTCCTTCCAGATCGATGTCCGCACGGTTCTGTCATTTACCGTGATCTCCCGCGGCAAGCCGACGTTCACGGAAATCAGTTTCATCGGTTAGCGGGAAGGACTGAGTCTATTGATTTCGGAAAGCGGAGACCGGATACCGGAAAGCTTTTACGCAGAAATTCTCGCGACTTTGCTCAATTTCTATCGCTCCGTTCCTCGAACGGCTGCGGGGCGAGGATGGCCCGCATCTGAGACTTCATTTTTTGCAATTCTTCGGCGGCAACTCGCGGATGAACGACCATGACACCTCCGCCGTTTGGCCGTTGTCGTAGTGCACGAAGAAGCCGCTTTGCGTCCAATCCTCGATCTCAAGCCGGTCGAACTTCGCGCTGCCTTTGATCTTATTCGCTCGGCGGATCGTAGCGTGCGGCTCGAGGATGCAGAGGCCGTCTTCAAACTCGACGTCGAAGGCGTCTTCCCAGCTGAGATACCGCACGTTCTTGATCTTCGAAAACTTCGCCATACCAAACGGCACCTTTGCGTTCTTCGCCGCCTTCATATCCGACCCTCTTTCTGAAGATCGCGAATGATAGAAATGATTTTGCGGTCGATCCGCTGCGCATCCATGGGCTCCATCGTATCAAGTTTCACGCGTGAAATGAGCTTACCATTCTTGCCGTAGACGTGCACGTGCGATGGCGCGTGATCGCCTTTCCACCAGATGAAGATGTAGCCCCCACGACGGATACGGCCCATCGCTCTAGACTAGAGGTCTGCCCACGCGGCGTCCTCTTCAAAGGGAGTTCCAATCGCGCGCAAGGGCGGATTCGCTCAGTTCCACGCCGTTGAATGGCTCCTCGGCGACTCTGGTCTTTAACCGAACAGCGAAATCGTAAACCTTGCGCTGGAGGTCTTCCGGCAAGTTGGCGATTTCCTTCTCGATCAGTTTTCGGGTGCTCACGCAGGTAATGTTATTTCAACGTCGCCAAATTGGAAAGCATGTTTCGGCCGGCAGTCGAAGCCAACAGGCTGGCAGCCTGTGCTCCCCAGCTGACGAAGACGCCTCGACAGAGCGAGGCGGCTACAGCGCTCACGCTTTCGCGTACAATTCCGAACCTTGCTCAACGAATTCTTTCCTCTTTTCCTCCATTCCTGATTCCAAAGCCTCGCTCTCGGCGATGCCTTGCTCGGCGGCATATTTGCGGACATCCTCCGTTATTTTCATGGAACAAAAGTGGGGGCCGCACATGCTGCAGAAATGTGCGGTCTTCGCTCCTTCCTGCGGGAGAGTTTGACGAAGCTGCTGCCCATCATCTTCGCCCTTAGGGGCTGATCTTCGATCAGTCTATGTCGTCTCATCCCGGTCGGCTCCATTCATCGTGGAACTGGCGGGCAGTCTCCGGATCGAGCGAGAGATTGAATTGATCTTCGCAGCGAAATTGACTCGTCTGTGCCCACAGAGTTCGCCCCTGCGGGCTAGTCGATGAACGCCAGTCTATGTCGCTCGCGTCCCCGCGGCTCCATTCAAACCGCGCTTTTGAGAGGGAAGTCGGAGACGTGATTATTTGGGTCAGCGGTAAACCTCGCGACGATGCCGAATTCGACGAATCCGAACAACTCGAATCACATCCGCAATCTCGTAAATCACTCGGTATTCGCCGACGCGGATTCGCCAATCGTTCTCGCTTCCGCTTAACTTTCGGCAACCCGACGGCCGCGGATTCTTGGCGAGTGCGCCGATGCGATCAACAACCTGATCGTGAACGCGGGAGGTAAGCCGACGTAAATCCTTTTCGGCGGAACGTTCGAGGAGAACTTCAAACACGCGCTTTCCTGTCGGCGAGATATTCGCTGAGCGGCCGATACTGGAGTGGTTTCTTCCGCATCTTCCTCAGCCACGCGACATCTTCGGCGTCTTCCAAGCGCTCCAGCATCTCCTGGTATGCCTGATCGGCAGGATCACGGAGACGGGCTTGCCCTTTTCGGGTGATGATCTCCGGCTCAGCAAAGGAGGTTTTCATGGATGAATATGGTAACAGCGGAAGCTCGTCATGGCGAGGAGGGCTTTGAGTGACAGCTGACCACAGAGAAGTGAGACAAAAAGCTTCCGTGGCCCGCCTTTCAAGAAGGGCCGGCTTGGCGTCACCGCAGCCGCTCGAGGAACTCGCTGTCGATAATGGAGGGCGGGACGATGCCGGAGGCCCAGATGGCGGCCGCGTAAAAGGCTTCGCTCCTCGCGGCCTCGGCGATTTGCGGAGGCTGAACGGTTTGCCGCGTAAAGAGCTTCGCTCCACGCGGCTGTTCCCGGTCGGTTCGGCCTGGTGGCTGGCGCGCGGGATTGAGCAGGGAGCAGGGTGCGCGGGGCTGGAAGATGGGAGATGGGAGATGGGAGATGGGAGCCGGCAGGAAAAGCCCTCGACGGAATTGCGCGCTACAGGCAATCTTTCCGACCAAATCAACTCCATGGAACCCGAATCGCACGATCATCTTCAATTTGAGATCGGGCATGTCCTCTTCATCGATATCGTTGGTTACTCGAAGCTGCTGATCGAAGAACAGCGCGAGGCGCTCAGTCAGTTGAGCGAAATTGTGCTCGCGACGGCGCAGGTGAAGGAGTCACCGGACGAGCGGGTGGTGAAACTGCCGACCGGCGACGGGATGGCGCTGGTTTTTCGTCATAGCTCGGAGGAGCCGGCGCGGTGCGCGCTCGAGGTGGCCGAAGCGCTCAGGAAGCATCCGGAAATCAAGGTGCGGATGGGAATTCACAGCGGTCCGGTGAGCGAAGTGACGGATGTGAGCGGGCGGACGAACATCGCCGGGGCCGGGATCAATATGGCGCAGCGGGTGATGGATTGCGGCGACGCCGGTCACATTTTGCTCTCGCAACGGGTAGCGGAAGACCTCGCGCAATATCGCCAGTGGGCGCCGCGCTTGCATGATCTGGGCGAGTGCGAGGTGAAACACGGGGTGCGCCTGCACCTGGTGAATCTTTACGCGGAACAAATCGGTAATCCGTCGCTTCCGGCGAAATTCAAGAGCGCGGCCGGCTCGCCTGACGAGCCCTCACAATCGAAGCCTGCGAGGAAAAGCAAACTTCTGCCGATCGGGCTGATCATTGTTGGGATCCTGCTGCTTTGTCTGGTCATCGTCGGCCTGATCTTTGCGCCGGCGGTGATGAAATCGTTCTCGCACTCGACGGCTTCTTCGACTCCGCCGGCTCCCCCGCCTGTTCCGAGTGCGCGGCGGCGCCGGTTCCAGAAAAATCGATCGCCGTTCTGCCCTTCGAAAATCTGAGCGACGACAAAGCCAACACCTACTTCGCCGACGGCGTGCAGGATGAAATCCTGACCGACCTGGCCAGGATCGCGGATCTGAAAGTGATCAGCCGTACTTCCGTGATGCAATTCAAGGACGCGGCCAATCGCAATCTGCGCGAGATCGGTCGCGCGCTCGGCGTGGCCAATGTGCTGGAAGGGAGCGTGCAGCGGGCCGGCAATCGCGTGCGGGTGAATGCGCAATTGATCGACGCGCGGAACGACGCCCATCTCTGGGCGCAAACCTACGATCGCGATCTGGCTGATGTCTTCGCCATTCAAAGCGAGATTGCGAAAGCGATCGCCGATCAGTTGCAGGCCCGGCTTTCCCCGAAGGAAAAAGCCGAGATGGAGGCCAGGCCGACGCATGACATGGTGGCCTACGACCTTTATCTGCGCTCCGAGGGAAATCGACCGCAATGCGGTCACTTCCGGGCCCAGTGTCGAACCGATGCAACGCGCGATCCCGCTGCTGGAGGAAGCAGTGCGGCGTGATCCAAACTTTGTCCCGGCACTCGCCGCCCTGGCCCGCAATCATCTTTACCTTTACTGGCAGGGCGATCATTCCACGGCGGATTTGGAGGCGGCGCGGCGCGCGATCGACCAAGCTGCCGCGCTCAAGCCCAATTCCGGCGAAGTGCACCGGGCGCGCGCCCTTTATCACTATTGGGGCGAACGCGATTACGAGGGCGCCCTGCGCGAGCTTGCCCTCGCCCAGAAGGAATTGCCTAACGACCCCGACATTCCCTTCCTTGTCGCCATGATCGAGCGGCGTCAGGGCAAATTCGCGGAGGCACGCGCGAAGTTGGAAAAAGTTGTCGCCGCTGATCCGCGCAACGTCCGCAACATCTCCGAAGTGGCCACGACGGAAGCGATGCTGAACAATTTCCCCGCGGCCCTGCGGGTGATCGATCAAATGCTGACCTGGAGACCGGGCGATTTCGAGCTGCTGACCGAGCGCGCCTTTTATCATTACCTTTGGAAAGCCGATCTCACGCTTCTCGACCAGCTGACCACCGGGGACACGGCAAAGAATGCCAGCCCGACGGAGTTGGCATCGGTGCGCTTCTGGCGGGCGATCCTGCACCGCGATTTTCACGCGGCGGGCGACGCCCTCGCCACCGGCAACGTGCAGGAGACGGATTTCAATGCACTCGGTTACTTCATTCCGCGGGAATGGATGGAGGCGATGGTGGCCGAAGGCCTCGGTGATCACACGACCGCGCAGGCGAAATTCCTCGCTGCGCGCGACCGCGCCGCCACGTTTTCGCGGGAGCGACCGGATAGCGGGATCGCGCTCATCGTCGTCGCCCAGCTCGACGCCGCCCTCGGACGGAAAGACGAGGCGATTCGCGAAGGACAACGCGCAGCCGAACTCTTCCCGGTGGCGAAAGACGCCATCATCGCGCCGAGCGTCCTTTGTCGGTTGGCTGCGATTTATGCACGCGTCGGCGAGCCCGATCGCGCCTTCGAGTTGCTGGAAAAGCTCGTTCCGGTCCCGAACGCGCTCTATTACGGCGAGCTTAAGCTGGAGCCGACCTGGGATCCGTTGCGCAGCGACCCGCGTTTTGCGAAACTGCTCGAGTCTCTTGCGCCTAACGAGAGTAAGTGAAGCGATCGGCGGCGGAAGCTCGTAAGCTCACGATGCCGCCGAGAACACGGCGCGCGCTGGGAAGCCGCCGGCTAAACGGGGAGCCTGGAAGGTGAATGAGCGGGAGCAAGTAAATCAATGGAGCCAGCGGGAAGCGGTGCGACATAGACAATGCGAAGCTTGGGCGGAACCCGAGGGCTGGGAGGCTCGAGTCAATCGCCGGCACCGGCGGATGGCCTCGAGATGCGTCCGTCTCGTCTCGTTGATCCGCCCCCGATAGTGCCCGCTGCGCCGCGGTCAAGCGCGCGGCGTTTTGAAGCGGCGATCGCGCAAGGGATGATGAGAAGGTCGCGTCTAAACAATTGATTTCTTCTATAGATTCATGGGGCCGGGGCCCTCGTTCATGATGTCTGATCGCCTTTATTCGCCTGAGGCTCGCAGCCAACGCTTTGGACAAATGTCAAAGTTTAGACGCGACCCCGTTCTGTCTTCCCCCGGTTCTGACCCCCGAATTCCGCTGACCACTCCACCTTTCGACTTTCCTCAGGACATAAAAAAGGCTTGCTGCAAGTAAGCCTCAAGGAGTAGACCGAAAGGCGCCGTGAAAACAATGATCGCACCCCGAAAGACTAGTATTCTCGCATTCGTGCTTTTCTACGCTGCCTCCGTGCAGACAGGACCAGCAGGTGCTCTATTCGATCCTGGAAAATTCGTCGACCGAGCCACAGGCGGGAAGGTTAAGCCAAAAGTTTTCATAAACCGCGTGACAGGAGGTAAAGTCTCAACTCGCACTCCTCTAGGACGCAATGGACTTGGCTATCAGCCGCTAAAGAAGCCGCTCGGGAACAAAGGAAAAGACATAGAGCGCTGGGTTCACAAGTACCAAGGTCCTATCATTATTATCAGCGCAACAATCGTTGCGGCTGCGATCATGCAGCCAGAGCTATCTGCCTGGACGCTCAAGGATATCGCGATCACTGCGAGTAGCGACGGAGTTGCGATCGGAATCAGCGTTTCTCCTACATCCAAAAAACACTCGACAGCCTCCGTTCCATCGGCTCATTCGGAGGAATACGATGTCCCACTATGGCCCTTAGGTCTGCCATCGACTCTCTTCCAACAAATCAAGGCTGAAGGCGAAAACGCTCTTGACGATCCCCGCGTCGGAGATCTGTTACGGTTCGTCGAAAATCCTAAGGCGCGAAGCTTGTTGCTAATGGCGCTCGATCAGGCGGAGGAGATTAACTGGCCGGCTAATGCGAACCCTGCGCTGATTAAGCAAATAATCGCCATGAATCGTGAAGCGATTGACTTCGGCGATTTTCTCGTCAATTACAAACGGGAGAAGCACAGCCTACATGGCATCGAATCCGACCCGCGTTTTCTTGAGTTGTGGAAAAGGGCGGATGCGCGAATTGCAAAAATCCGCAAACTAGCCCCTTCAGAACAAGCAATGCAGGATGCCACGACATCAGTGCTAGGATTCACTAAGCCTCAAGTTACTGTAGTCGGAGAGCGCCCTGTCCAGGCGCCCCCCGTACCCGCCCCATCGTTCCAGTCGCAAGTTCTCCCGCACGCCGAAACAACTAAAGAACACCAAACAGCGCTTCTCTACAAACCGGCGGGAGGTAAAGTCACGCTTAATGTAGATTTGCAAGATTTTCCGGGGCACGTATGGCTAAGCGGTCATTGCGCTGATCAAACAATCTTCTTCAGCTTCGCCGGCCGGAAAGGCAAAGGAATAGATTTCTTAACAACCCGATATCAAGAAGAAGTTTACGGCAAAATAAAGGGGGACAAGACAATGACCTTCGACATCTCGCTGGAGCAGTGCCATAAGATGTTCGGTGAGATCGGAAGAATTCAAGACCAAACTCTCTACTTAGTTGCCTCCCGCAATTGCACAACTGAAGCGCTGAAGGTTCTGAAGGCGGCAGGCATCGATCTTAACAAACCGATAAAGGTCCGTCTTCCTGACGCCTTCACTTCGGATGGAGGAATGTGGACGCCCGCGCAGCTATCTGCGAGGCTCAGGGAAATTGAGGCCAAAAAAAAGCAGAACGGTGAAAAAAGGCATAAACGCTAATCTGCTCCTCGGCGCACTTGAAATACTCGCTGTCAACGCGCAAATCAAACTCAGATGACCGTCAGTTCACCGCCAAAGCGCATGGCACTAGTGCCATGCGCACAGGACGGCAAAACAATCCTCCACAATGTCCTGGACGCGCATAACGATGGCTTTTCGCCGTTCCCGATGACCTCGGGGATGAGCGCGTTGAATTCTCGGAATATTCACGCGTGACGCAGCCGAAGCCGCCATTGCCGACAGAAGATTATGTGTCTCGGCCTGTTTGATTTTGCCACCGAGCGTCTTTGCGGTGATTCTAGCATCTTGGAGGCGCGTCTCCAGAATCTGCGCTAGGTCCAACACGCCGACTGATACGTCCCCTTCAATAATTTTTGCCACAGCATCTTTCACTTTCCTCCTGACCCCTGGTGGGACACGATCATATGTGCTCGGTGCCCTGAAGCAACGTAGCTGAGGTTCGATTAACATCAGTGGCGTCGCATCTCTTCGCACAAGCAACACACCGACGCCCATCTCTTTTAATTTGCTCTCGTCGATTTTGGAAATTTTCTCGTCACAGACAAGGACGACATGACAGAACTCGCGCGCCAATTCTATGTCAAAGAGGACCTGTTTATGAAGTTTGTAGGTAGAATCGGTTATCTTTCCGGAAATATAAACCAGATGTTCCATCCCATCGCGTTTCGCCAGAAATTCAAAACGTCTTGTTAACCTTCCAGCCAGCTTCTCTTCCGCCGAGCTGAATGCCGCTGGCACCGACCATCCTTTGCTGCCGTAATACTTCTTAGCCGCAGCCAATAGATCCTCGCTGCTGAACTTCGCTTTCTTCGGATTGATCACAAAGCTAGCTTAGTAAATCTGCAATTTTAACCGCCAGCTGCCGAAGCAATGTTCTTATTTCTTTGTCTCCCGCGATTGCCTTCCGAGGGAGATTCTCGATTGAGGATGCCAGCGATCTCGCCTGAAGCGTTAATGATCGTAAATCGTAGACCCAAGCGACGCGAGCGTAGGCATCTTCGATCGTGAGCTTTGGTTCATCGATCAGGGCGCGCAACGCGGACTCAACGACTGCAACGCTCACACCCTTAGTGACAGCACGGGCGATCTTCGCAACCATCCTCATATGAACCACGTTGACGACAGTTCCTGTCTTGTATTTTCTTATCAGTGCGTTTCGGAGGGGTACTTCCAATTCTGCAAGATCAGGCAAATAGTTCCTAATTGTTCGCACCGAGCGCTGGCACTCAACAAAAAGGTCGGTAGTTATTCGCCGCTCTGGTTCGGGCTTCTCGAGCTCGGCCAGTATTTCTTTCCGCGCCGACGCTGGGATCTCCATGATCAAATTACAGCGGCGAATGGCACCGCGTGACATGCCGGTCAGGGCAGCGAGCTGCGCCTCGGTGGCCGGAATGCCATCCTGCTTCTCGACGAGCTCCTTGAGTTCTTCCAATTTCATCGCGGTTGGCAGAGGATCCCAATCCCTGCGAAACCGGTGAATGTTAAACATAAAGACGATATTCTGAACCGGGCCGGGCTTCGGATAGATGATCGCCGGCACCTCTGGAAGATTGATCATCTGACATGCGCGCCATCGCCGCTCGCCATCTATCAGAACATATTTGGACCCGTCCCGAAAAACGCTTAACGGTACTTGAACACCAATGTCTTGGATCGAATCGGCCAGCTCCTCAAGTTCTTCACCGCGGAAGATCAGTCTGGGATTGTGCTCGTTCCGCTGAATCGAACGAGTGGGGACATATTCCAGAACCGCTGTATGCTTGGTCGCCATCGTAAGGGGGCTCTCTAAGAGAACAGGATCACTTCGGAAACAGAACCACGGTGCTTCGCCAAGGAAGCCAATGTTGAACTTCGCGTAACGATCCTTCGCCTGAACCCGTCAAACAACTTGATGACCGCCCTGTGGTTGGCGTTGCTTACGACTATTTTAACCCCGCGTGCGGAGAGCTTCTTAGCAACCTTTGCTAGCCTCTCTTGGTCCGCCCAAGAGAACAAGCGCTCATTATAATCAACAAAGCCGTTGTTGTTATGTCCTGTAACGTATGGAGGATCGAAGTATATAAAATCTCCTTCAACAGCTTCTGCTGTCGCCTCTTCAAAATCAACATTTCGGATCTGGAGGCCAGCGGCCTTCAAAACCTTGAACAGGCAAGCAAATTGCCGGAATCGACGAGGGATTTGGTCTTAGGGCGACCGTAGGGAACATTGAATTGGCCAAACGAATTCACTCGGTAAAGACCGTTGAAACAACCCTATTAAGATAAATGAACTCCGCCGCGCGTTTCAGCCTGTCGCTGCTCCGATTGCTCCGAATTCGGTAGAACTCGTCCGGATTAAGATCCATTGAGTTTAAGTATTTCAAGATTGCTGGGGCGCCGGACCTCACCGCGCAGAACGTGTCAATTAGCTCTGAGCAAGAGTCGCTCAATGTTGCTTGTCGAGGGGAAAGCAAAAAAAAGAGAGACACTGATCCGAGGAAAGGCTGAAAGTAACGATCGAACTTCGGCGGAATAAATTCAGCTAGGTGAGTAAGCAAAAGTCGTTTTGAGCCGGCCCAGCGCAGGAATGGACGCGGAGAAATACTACTCGGCGCGTTTGCCCGCATCAGAAGTTTCTCGCGATCGAATGAGCATCCCATTCCACTTGATATCTAGATCACGCCTTCGCGTAAATCTCGGCGCCGCTTGTTGTGAACTCCTCGAGACTTTTCGGCCATTCCCTTGCGCGAACGCCTCTTCTTCGGCGACGCCTTGTTCGGCGGCGTATTTCCTCACGTCTTCAGTAATTTTCATGCTGCAAAAGTGCGGGCCACACATGGAACAAAAATGGGCTGTTTTGGCTCCCTCCTGAGGGAGCGTTTGACGAATCTGCTGCCCTTCAGCTTCGCCCTGTCGGGCCGTTCTTCGAACAGTCTATGTCGCTCGATCCCGATCGGCTCCATTCATCATGAAACTCGCGGTCCAATCAAGCTTTTGCGTAGATCTCAGCTCCGGATTCTTTGAATTCTTTCGCTTTCTGTTCCAAGCCTGCTTGCAACGCCTCGCTTTCGGAGAGCTCTTGCTCGGCCGCGTATTTCCGGACGTCCTCGGTGATTTTCATCGAGCAGAAGTGCGGACCGCACATGCTGCAGAAATGTGCGGTCTTGGCTCCTTCTTGCGGGAGAGTTTCATCATGGAACTCGCGTGCGGTCTCCGGGTCAAGCGAGAGGTTGAACTGATCCTCCCAGCGAAATTCGAAGCGGGCTTTGCTAACGGCGTTATCGCGGTATTGCGCGCCGGGGTGGCCTTTGGCGAGGTCGGCGGCGTGGGCGGCTAGTTTGTAGGTGATGACTCCGGTTTTGACGTCGTCTTTGTTTGGTAAGCCCGAGGTGTTCCTTCGGGCGTGACGTAGCAGAGCATGGCGCAGCCGTACCAGCCGATCATGGCGGCGCCGATCGCGCTCGTGATGTGGTCGTAGCCGGGGGCAATGTCGGTCGTTAGGGGGCCTAAGGTGTAAAAGGGCGCTTCGTCGCACCACTCGAGTTGTTTCTCCATGTTCTCCTTAATCAGGTGCATGGGAATGTGGCCGGGACCTTCGTTCATCACCTGGACGCCTTTGGCCCAGGCGCGCTGGGTCAGGTCGCCCTGAGTGTAGAGTTCGGCGAATTGCGCTTCGTCGTTGGCGTCGGCGATGGAGCCGGGGCGGAGTCCGTCGCCAATACTGAAGCTGACGTCGTAGGCGGCCATGAGGTCGCAGATGTCGTCCCAATGTTCATACAGGAAATTTTCCCGATGATGGGCGAGGCACCATTTCGCCATGATGGAGCCGCCGCGGCTGACGATGCCGGTCATGCGCCGCGCGGTCATCGGGACGAAGCGGAGGAGGACGCCGGCGTGGATGGTGAAGTAATCGACGCCTTGCTCGGCCTGCTCGATGAGGGTGTCGCGGAAGATTTCCCAGGTGAGGTCTTCGGCGCGGCCGTTCACTTTCTCGAGGGCCTGGTAGATGGGGACGGTGCCGATGGGGACGGGGGAGTTGCGGATGATCCATTCGCGGGTGGCGTGGATGTTTTTGCCGGTGGAGAGGTCCATGACGGTGTCGGCGCCCCATTTGGTGGCCCAACGCATTTTCTCGACTTCTTCCTCGATCGAGCTGGCGACGGCGCTGTTGCCGATGTTGGCGTTGATTTTGACGAGGAAATTGCGGCCGATGATCATCGGCTCGAGCTCGGGGTGGTTGATGTTGGCCGGGATGATGGCGCGGCCGCGGGCGACTTCGCTGCGGACGAATTCTGGCGTAATCTCGTGAGACCGGAGATCGGAGACGGGAGAGCGGAGAGAATCGGGAACTTCCCGAGACCGGAGATCGGAGACCGGAGAGCGGAGAGAATTGGGAACTTCCCGAGACCGGAGATCGGAGACCGGAGAGCGGAGAGAATTGGGAACTTCCCGAGACCGGAGATCGGAGACCGGAGAGCGGAGAGAATTGGGAAAGTCGCCAGGATGTTGATGACGCAAATCGTTGGGGGCAAAACTTTCCGGTTTCCGGTTTCCACTTTCCGGTTTTAGCGCGGCGCGTCCCATGTTTTCGCGCAGCGCGATAAATTCCATTTCTGGGGTGATGATGCCGGCGCGCGCGTAAGCCAGCTGCGTGACGCAGCCGCCGCGCTTCGCGCGGAGAGGCCGACGCGCGGTGAATGACGAATGACCAATGGCGAATGTCGATTCTCCGTTACGTGATGCGGCGTGTTTTTCGGAGAGGTAGCCGTTGTCCTGCGGGGTAACGACACGGCCCTCGACTTCTTCGACATCGCCGCGATCGCGGATCCATTTGTCGCGCAACGGCGGCAGGCCCTGCTCGACGTCGCCGTGAAATTCGGGATCGCCCCACGGGCCGCTCGTGTCGTAGACGCGGACCGGTTCGTTAGGCTGGAGGTTGCCGCTGAAATCTTTCGTCGGCGCGAGGGTGATTTCGCGCATCGGGACGCGCAGATCGGGATGGAGCGAGCCGTTGACGTAAACTTTTTTTGAATTCGGAAGAGCATCGATGGCGTTGGCCGAATTTTTTTCCGTCTTGGAAGTCTTGCCTTGATCGTGAGGTCCTTCACTTCGTTCAGGATGACCGTTGTTTGTTTTCATTTGTCTGCTTCCAACTCCTGTCTGATTTCCTGGTTTCCTGCTTCAAAAACAAAAAAGCCATGCGCCGAAAAACGCATGGCTGACCTCGCTCCCTGCATCGGCATTACCCGCATCAGGTTCCAAGGGTCGTCCGGACCTTCCGGACCTCTCAGCCATACGGCTCCCCTGCACTGCAAAAACACAGTAGGACCGCTGACCGCTGAGTCAATCCCGGGATGTGAGGCGATCACCGACCTCGCGGCCGGGATCAGCGATCCCGGCGTCAACGAAGTCGGCCAAACGGGAGGAGCGCGATCGGCGATTGTGCATACCAAAACGCGATGGGGACATCGCGTTCCACCCAATCAAACGCCACGGGACATCGCGTTCCACCAATCAAACGCGACGGGACGCCGCGTGCCACCTAGCCCGCCGGCGGGGCTTCGGCTTTCATCTCCGTGTGGAAAATGCCGATCCATTCGCCGTTTTTCATCTGCCAAACGGAACCGGCGTTGTAATCGCCGGAGACATCGTTGCCTCCCATGGTGGCCTCGACTTTCACCTTGTACGTGACCATGGCCGTGTCCTTGTCGGTCATGATGACGTTGAAATCGCTGAAGGTAACCGACTTCATGTCTGCTTTGCCCATGGAATCGAGCTCGTCCTGCAGGGTGTTGATGCCCTGGGCATAAACAGCCCGCACTTTGGGCGAGAGCAGTTTTTTGATGGCATCGCCTTTCTTGTCCTTGAAGGCCTGCCAGACGGATTTTTCGCGCGCTTCCCACGCGGCCGTATCCGGTGAAGCGAGCGCGACGAGCGTGCTCGCGAAGAGAACGGCGACGACATAACTGATGGATTTTTTCATTTGGGTTCCTTTGGTTTCGGTTTGCAGCAAAAAGGATCGGACGGGGGGATGGAAAAATATGAGGGCGCAGTAGTTTGCGTCAATGCGATCCGCCAGGAGCAGATCGGATCGTGGCGGCGGGAGTGTCCGGGACGACCGGGCAGGCTCTCGTTCAAGAATGGAGTGCGCGACCGCCGCCTCGTTTCAGGCGAAGCCGTTCTGCAGGCCGAGACGGCGATCGCGCTCCATCACCAACGCGATGAGGACATCGCGTTCCATCGCCTAGCTGGATGGGGACTGCTTGACGTTGGTGTGGAAAACGGCCTGCCAGTCGCCGGTGCGTTTGTGCCAGACAGTGCCGCAGTTGAAGGTGCCGGAAGCGTCCTTGCCGTCGTAGCTGCCTTCGATCTTCACGACGTAGGTGGCGATGATCAGTTTCGGTCCGGCCGAAGTGATTTTGTAATCGCTGATCGTGAACGATTTCGTGTCCGATTTCTGCATGTCCGACATCTCCTTTTCCATGTTGGAGACGCCGTCGTCATAAACACCGATAAAATCGGCGGCGATAACCTTCTTGAAGGCATTTGCATCCTTGTCCTTCCAAGCCTGCCAGGCGGCTTTTTCCTTTGCCATCATTGCGGCCTCGTCAGGCGCCGCCATTGAAACGGCCATGGTGGCGAGCAGCACGGTTGTTATGGAGACAATCAGTTTTTTCATGAGGTTGATCCTTTCGTTTGAATTAGAAAAGGAACCTGCGGAATCAGTTTGAAATTGCAAACCGATTCGTGATGACAGGGTTAACGCGATGCGGAGATCGCGTTCCACCAGGCGGGGATAAGCGGCGCAGCGGTTTTCCCGGCGACAACGAAATCGGTGATCGCGCCCTGCTAACGCGATGGGGACATCGCGTTCCACCTATCAATCAAACGCGATGCGGAGATCGCGTTCCATCTACAGCTGCGCGGCGGAGGCGATGCGGACCGCGCAGGCATCGGAGCGGCCGTGATCGTCGAGCGCGACGATTTTGTATTGGCCGGGCGGCGGTTGCCAGGAAAGCGGCACGCCGCGGTGGGTCGTGCCAAGAAAGATGCGATCGGCAAACCAGTAGACTTCGGCCACGTCCGGCTCGGTCTCGGCCTGCAAACTGAGAGCACGACCGGTGTTGGCGTTGCCTAACGAATAAACAACGCCGGCCTGCGGTGAGACGATGCGCGGCGGCTGACCGCGACGGGCGAGCGTTTCGACACCGCATCCGGGCAGAAAGGGCGGCGGACGTTTTCGCGGCAGCCCGGCTTCGTCGAAAAGGGCGAGCAGATCGGACGGCCAGAACTCGTAAACTTCGCGATGCACCTTGCGTATGCCGTCGTCGGCGTTGACGCGCAGGCCGGTGGCGTCGTCGATGAGAATTTCGCGGTGAATCTCGCACCGTGTGATGGGCGAAACGCCCGGGATGAACCAGCCGGTTACGCGATGCGAACAGGCGGCGCTCGGGAGTTCTCCGGAGACCGCGCAGAATTCGATGCGGCGCAGATTTGCGTTCGGCGGCGGGTCGTGGCGGGTGGGCCGGGCACGTCCGCTGGCCCGCATGCTGTCAACGATCTGGAAGAGAAGCGGCGCCGCGCAGGTGCGCCCGACAAAGGCGGGGTTGCTTTTGCCATCGAAATTGCCGACCCAGACGGCGAGCACGTAATGGTCGAAGACGGCGACCGACCAGGCGTCGTGAAAACCCTGCGAGGTTCCGGTTTTCCAAAAGAGCGCATCGTCGTCATGCGGCGCGCTCAGGCCGGGTCGCGGAATCTGGCCGAGCATTTCAAGAGTCAGGAACGCCGCCTCCGGGCTGATCATTTCTGGCTGTTGCCGTTTTCCTTGTAGTCGCCCCCCTTGTGGCCGCCTCCCTGTGGGAGGCGCCACTCGCGGCCAGCTCATATCCGCGGCCGCATCTTCTCCTGCGCTTCGCAGAGCGAAGCGGCTACAGCTCTGCATGCGAGTCAGCGGACGCAGCGCGCCATTATTCGCGAGAATGCAGTAGAGCCTGACGAGATCCTGCATGGTTACTTCCGCGCCACCGAGCGGCAGCGCGAGTCCGTAATACTTTTCATCGCGCGGCAGCGACACGCCGGCTTTGCGCAGAAATTCGTAGAGCGTCGGCGCGCGCAACTGCGACGCGAGCGTCACCGCCGGGAATGTTGCGACTGCGAGCGAGCGCGTCGGTGGCCTTGATCGGGCCGACAAATTCGCGATCGAAATTTTCCGGATTGAACGCGCCGAAACTGCGCGGCGCGTCCTTCAGCATGGTGAGCGGATGGATCAATCCCTGATCCATGGCGAGCGCGTAAACGAACGGCTTGAGCGTCGAGCCGGGCGAGCGCGGGCTGCGCGTGCCGTCGACCTGCCCGTCGATGGCAACGCTCGCGAAATTGGCGGAACCGACCTGGGCGAGCACTTCCATGCTGCGGGAATCGACGAGCATGGCCGCGGCATTGTGAATGCCCGCGTGCGGAATTCGCGGCGACATAGCGCGGTGATGCGATGCTCGATGAGCCGCTGCAAATCGAGATCGAGCGTGGTGTGGATTTCACGCTCTGACGATTCGCGCAGAACTTCGTTCGTGAAATGCGGCGCGAGCATGGGGCGATGCGCGACGGCCCGGGCGACGAACATTTTGTCGAGCTCCTCGGAATCGGTCGTCAGGCGATCGAGCAAACGGTCGCGCGCCGGAGTGAGAGCGACGTTGGCCCTTTTCGTCCGCAAAGCGCGGCGGGACGGGCTTTGCGGAATGACACTGAGGGCGATGGCTTCGTTGCGGGTGAGGCGGGCCGGAGCTTTCGCGAAATAGATTTCACTGGCCGCGCCGGCGCCTTCGATGTTGCGGCCATAAGGCGCGAGATTCAGATACGCTTCGAGGATCTGCGCCTTGCTGTAATGGCGTTCCAGCTCGAGCGCGCGCCACATCTGCGCGCACTTTCCGCCTAACGAGCGCGACTGCATGTGAAAACGCAGACGCGCCAGCTGCATCGTGATGGTGGAGGCGCCACCGCGCGGTTGGCCGAGAACGAAATGGAAGGCGGCGCGCGCAGTCGAGACGAAGTTGATGCCGGGATGCTGGAAGAAGAAGCGATCTTCCTGCTGCAGGGTCGCATCGATGAGATCGGGCGAGATGCGATTGAGCGGGGCGAAGACGCGATATTTTTGATCGCTGCTCAGGGTCAGGCAAAGGAGTTTGCCGTTTCGATCGAAAACGCGGCGGGAAAAGCTGATGCCGTCGAGGAGCGGTGGTTTGGGGAGAGCGAGCCAGGTGAAAGCGATGAGTGCGCCGCTAACGAGGGATGCCGTGAGCAGAACTCTGGGGAGCACAGGCCGCCGGCCTGTCGGTTTTGGCGGCTCGCCAAAACGAACTTTCCCTGAGCGATTGGTTTTCGAGGAGATCGGCGCGTTGTTAAAGTTCGCGATGGCGGGCCGCCATCGCCAGCACGCGAGCCGCGTGCGCTCCCCGGAAGCGATGAGTGCGCCGCTAACGAGGGATGCCGTGAGCAGGATTCTGGGGAGCACAGGCCGCCGGCCTGTGGTTTTGGCGGCTCGCCAAAACGAACTTTCTTTGTCCCGCGCAATTGTTTGGAATCCAAGTTCGCGATGGCGGGCCGCCATCGCCAGCACGCGAGCCGCGTGCGCTCCCCGGAGCTGCCGCGACGCTCTTCTTCATTTCGCCTCCACGACCGATGCGATCTGGCATGCCGCACGCCTGGATGCCGCGCTCATACATCGATTCGGCGAAGGGCGGCGGCACGACGAATTCGCCTCGATTGCAGGGTTTGATCTGGAAGGAAATCGTGCGCACGGAGCTGCCGACCGTGGCGAAAAAGACGGCTCGATCTTCCCGCACCTCGACGTCATCGCAGCCGGCCTGATCGACGCCGGGCCGGAGCGAGCCTTCGACGATTTCGAATCCGCCCGGGAGCAGATCGGTGATGGCGACGTTGCTGATGCTTCTCGCGGTCGATGGCGCGGACGCGCAGACGAACGGTGAGCGGCTCGCCCAGTTTGCACGGTTTGCGCCGGGGCACCGCTGGCGTCGAGAAATTCCCGTGAGATTTCGAGCCCGCGCGCGACGGGATGCGTCGGCAGCTGCCGGTCGAATCCCGCTTCCACGACCTGATAGAAACTGCCGAGACTCGACTGCGAGTTCTTCGCGCCAAAGCGAAGCGCCGTTGCTTCGGCCGGAAATTCACTTTGCCTAACGAGCTTTCCGGCGACAGGCAGCAGCGTCTCCTGTTTGTCGCGACGCGATCGCGGTAATGCTGAGCTCGGGCGGATTTTGGCCGATGTGCTGCGAGTAACTCTTGAGCGCCCAGACCGCGTAAGCCGCGGACAAGGTATTGAATTCGCCGTCACCGATCGGCTTCGTAATGGCGCGCAAATCCTGCGCCGACAATTGCGCGAGCAAATCGGGGAAATGCCGCGCGATGATGGCGATATATTGCGCATCGGCGCCGAGCGGCTGGTAGAAATCGCAGAGGTCGCGCGCGTCGTGCTGGCCGATTCGATACGCGCGAATGAGCCGGCGCGCTTCGTCTTCCTTCTTCAGCATCGACCAGGAGGCGGCGAGATAGACGCCGGTCAGATCGCTCTCCCACTTTTTCGCCCAGTTCTTATCGAGGTTATCGCGGAGATTGAGAATGTAATTGGTGGTGATGACGCCTTCGCGCGTCAGAACGTAGATGGCGTAGGCGAGCGTGCGCGCCTCGGCCAGATCGTGCGGCTCGCGCCGGACCATCGTTTGCAGATTGCGAAGCGCATTATGCAGGATGTCGTTAGGCGGAGGAAAGCCGGCCGCTTTCGCCTCGATGAGGAAGTGCGTCGCGTAGACGGAAACGAAATCGCTCCCCTCGCCCGTCGCGGCCGACCAGTAACCGAAAGCGCCCTGATCGTTCTGGCGACGGCGCAGGGTGGCGAAAGTCTTTTCGAGTTGCTGTGTGATCTCGGCGCGCGACAAACCGAAGTCGGCTTCATCGGCCAGAAGCAATCTGGAAAACGAAGCGCTCGTGATCTGCTCGGTGCAGCCGTGCGGAAAAGTCTTGAGATAGAAATCGAGACCGCGCGCCAGGCCGAGCGGCACGGCCGAGACGGTGGCGTCGAGATGCCGAAATTCAGAATACATGCTGCGCTCGATCGGCACGTCGATCTTCGAGCCGGTAAAGTTTCCGCCGCGCACTGAGGTGATGAACGGAATCGGCGGCCGGACGCTGAGCGTCGCGCGGCGCGTGCTTTCCTCGCCGCTCGCCGCGAAGGCGTGAAAAGCGAGGCTGGCGGAACCGAGCTCGTCCTTAACGCGAACAGTGAAGACGACCGTCGCCTCGCGGCCTTCTGCGAATGCGCAGCGGCTGCGGCGGCGCCTTGACGAATTTCGAGTTGCGCCGAGGGTTCGCTCGTCAGGGCAATTTCCGCCTTGTCTCCCGAACCCGTGACGTTGTTCGCCACGGTGACGCCGACTTCGAAAATGTCGCCCGGCGCGGCCACGGTCGGCACGCTCGGCGTGATGACGAACGGCCCGCGCACAATCGTATCCTGCTCGGCCGAACCGGCCGCGTCGGTCGCAACGGCCACGGCCATGATGGTGAGCGTGCCGTCGAAATAATCGGGCACATCGTAGGTGACTTCGCGCTCGGTCCTGTCGGCATCGACCACGCCCGACCAGAAAACGACCGGCTTTTCCGTGACGCGCTTGAACGGATTCAGACGCTTCTCGGCGTCGCCATCGCCGCCCGCCGACGAACTGGCGCGGAGGATGGAAAATTCCGGCATGATCAGATCGACGATCTGCGACGTTTCGACGGCCGAGCGCGGTCTTGCGGAAGAAATAGCCTAACGGATCGGGCGTTTCGAAATCGGTGACCTGCAGGATGCCCTTATCGACCGCGAAGATGACGATCCGGGCCGGGCGATCGGTCTGGTAGGCGATCTTGAGCGGTTCGCCGGGTTTGGTCAGCTCGGCGGCGTGCATGTTCGATATGCAGCCGGCGCTTCTCCTTGTTCACCGTGAACGGCACGACGGCGTAGCTGAGCGGGCTCATGAAAATTTCCTTCGAATCGAGACGCGCGCACGAACGAGACGTTGACGTAGCCGGTGCCGTCGAAACCGTCGGGCACGCGGATGTGCTGCACGCTGCTCGTCGTGCTGCTCTTGAACCATTGGTGCGCGCTGCACCCTGTCGCTCTCGATCGTGATCAAGCCGGCGCCGGTGTAAGGCGCGGTGATGCTGACTTCGATCTCGTCGCCGGCGTTGTATTGCTGGCGGTCGAGTTTGACCTGCAGCTCCGAATTTTTTTCGAGCGAGCGCGAGACGTTGCCCGTGCCGACAACGGAGAAAGAAACCTGGCTGACGCGGCGGCCGGCTTCGTCGCGCACCTGAAGGACGAAATTGCCGGGCGCGCTCGTGTCGATCGGATAACGAAGACCGTCGGCCGCGATGGTGAGCGACTCGGATTTAACGAGCCGTTCCTGGAGAACGGATTCGTAGGCGTAGTTGCCGTTTTCCTTTTTCGCCAGGATCGAGACGTAGGTTTGCTCGATGAGCTCGAACTGCAGTTTATCGAGCGGCGATTTTGTTCAGCTTCGGATCGATGCGCGATGAATTCGATTGCGTGCGGGCGATCCTTCGGCGAGATAGCTCAGCTCGCGGTCGGCCTTGTAACCGATGACATGCGGCAGCGCCGAAACGAGCGCGGTGTTGTAGGCGGCGACGCTGCGCCCGCCTTCCGCTTCGAATCCCTGCTGGCAGAGCGAGATCTCGATAGGTGGCATCGGCGAAACGTTCGAGGCCGAGATCGATGGTCGCCTGGCCGGCCGCGTCGGTTTTGGTTTCGCCGAGATCGACGGTTTGCGAGCGCGATTCGCGTTTCGCATCGCGCAGCGGATCGCAGAAAACGTAGTCGTTGTATTCGGCGAAATGGAAGGCGGCGGGCGACAGTTCCATCTGGCTCGTGATGCGGCGGTCGCTGGCCGGCGTGCCGTAGAGATTCTGCAGCGTGACGTGAGCGCCTGACGTCCTTCGGATCGATCCAGCCGCGCATGCCCGGCTGCTCGAGAGTTCGCTCGTCAGGTGCATGCGGTCGGGCAGAAATTCCTTCACCTGGAAGTCGGTGTTGCCGAGCAGCTGATCGCGCCAGCCGTTGCGGATGAGGTAGAGGCTGACCTGATATTCGCCGGTCGGCGATTCGTAGGCGGTCGGAAACGTCAGCTCGGCGAAACCGGACGCGGGCAGTGTGATTTTGCGCAACTGCGCGCGCATGACCGCGCGCGTCGAGCACTTCGATTTCCAAGCGGCAGACCGGCGAGCTGCCCGCGCCAGTCGCGCTGTTTCACGATGTAGCCGATGTGGACTTCGTCGCCGGGGCGATAAACGCCGCGCTCGGTGAAGACGAAGGCGTCGAGCTGGCCCGGCGCGCATGTTTTCGACACCGCCGACATCGAAGCGCGAGAAATCGAGCACGCGATCGGCGCGCTCGAACGGCATGAAGGCAACGTCCTGGCCGAGGCGCGCGACAAAGGCGACCGGCGTGCGTTCACGCGTCTCCTTGTCGAAAGCCGGGAAGCTGACGCGTCCGTCCGGACCGCTCGTGCCGCGCGCGATGGCGACGCCGTTTTTGCCGAGCAACCTCGACGACGACCTGGGCGAGCGGATTACCCGATTTGATGGAAACGAGAAAGACGTCGCTGCTCGCCATCGGCGCTTTTTTTCACGAGCATCCCGATGTCGGTGACGAGAATGAAACGGCGATCGCGAGATGCCGGGAAGAGCGCGTTTCTGCACCGGATCCCATTGCTGCGCGCGGATGAAAAAGAGGCCGCGCTCGCTGCCGCCATCGGCCGGCAATTGCAGGTGGCTGGAGAAATCGAACGAGGAATAGTTCGCGCTGAAACTGTTCGTCAAGGCGATCGGTTTGATGCTCGACGGCGATACGCGAAATGTTTTCCTCGCTGAAGTTGTAGAAGAAACGCGGGTTATCGAAGCGGCCTTCGCTTTGCGTGACGAGGTGGTTGATCTGCGTGGTGGCGACGCGGGCGAGCTCGTAGTGCGATGACCGCCGACGCCGCGTGATTTGATGGAGATTTTGCGTTCGCCATTCAGGGCAAGGATGCCGCCTGTGCCCTGGATGGCGATTTCGCGCGGCGGCACCGGGACGGGAATGATGGCATCGTAGTTATCGCGCAGGAGAAATCCGCCGACGGCCTGCGTTCCCTTATCGACGCGAAGGTAAAGCTGGCCCTGTTCTTCGACCGCGATCCGGAAGGCGTGGACGGTGGTTTGTTCGTGATCGGCCGGGAGCGCGGTGAATTTTACCGGGGTGGCGTGTCGCAGGGTTTCGTCATCGACTTCGCGCGGGCTTTGCCAGGGCTCGTCCGGGTTTCGCTTCGGCAAGAGGGAGAGGTGCAGCGCCTTTTTGATTTGTTCGGGTTTGGCGGCCGCGGTCGTGGTGACAATGATGATCTGCTCGGGATCGCCGTCGTCATTGCGAACAATCGTGCCCCTGGTGTCTCCGATCTGGAAGAAGCTGTAGATGTCGGGAACGCGCACTTTGCTTTCGTAATTGCGGGTCGTAGGCGCGCCGCCCTGGGTGGTGGCGATTCCTTCGTTCAGGACGACGCGCATGAAATCTTCGCGCTCGGGCAGGGAGAGCGGCACGCTGCGGATGTAGGCGACGCGATCGTGCAGACCGTAGAGAACGGTGAACCGGCGCGCGTTTGAACTGTGGCCGGGATGGGCGATCCCGGCTACAACGAAGACATCGGAACCACCGAGCATGCCTAACGAAATGCGCTTTTCGAATTCGCCGCGGTTCACACTGTGAGTGAACTCGACCGTGGCGACGACCTGACGGAGACCGGGGTCTTTCGGGTCCTGGTAGAACTCGGTTTGCTTGATCGCGGCGGCGAAGGCCGGGGTGGTGACTTCAACCTGATAGCGATCGAGAAGAACATGCCGAGGGAAATATTTTCGGTCGAAGGTGACGGTATATTTTTGGTCGGCGGGCCAGTCGTGTTGCGGGGTGAAGACGAGCTGACTGTCGGAAATCCATGACCAGGCGCCCGCGGTGGGAGGATCGAGACGGATGCCGTCACCGGCGGGTTTGCCGATGCGATCGAGCGGCGCGGCGGATTGGCTGAAATGGACGACGAGATTGGCGGGATGCAATTCTTTCGTGAGCGGAGTGACGGGGATGGGCGCGACGGTGACGGCGATGCGCTCGGGTTTGGGGCGGGATTGATACCAGCGCCAGGCCTGCCAGGTCCCGAAGACCAAGAGGAAGAGGGAGAGGAAGAGGAAGATGGATGTTCGGCGATGCGAATGGATCGCGGAGGCGGCACGACGGAGCCAGGCGGGAGCGGTCCAGGTAAAAGTTCCGAAGAGAACGGTCAGCGCGCGATTCGACATAGAGGGAATACGGAACGCGGCCGGCCGTTCTTTCAGAAAATCGCAAAAGATTTTCGTGACCGCACCGGATCTTCGCTAAAAGCTTGGGCCGATGAGTCGAAGCGCATTCCTGGCGACGCGCCGCAGCATGGTGGAACGGCTGGGCGATTGGGACGACAACCGGCGCTGGCAGCAATTTTTCGATTCGTATTGGAAACTGATCCACGCGGCCGCGCGCAAAGCCGGCCTGACGGAGAGCGAAGCGCAGGAGGTCGTGCAGGAAACGCTCATCACGGTAGCGAAAAAGATCGACGGGCTGAAATACGATCCGGCGCGGGGATCGTTCAAAGGCTGGCTGTTGAACATCACGCGATGGCGGATTGCGGATCAATTTCGGAAACGCAAGGGCGGCGAGGATAGCAGACGGCCGCCGCGCTCGGAGACGACACGCACGGCGACGATCGAGCGCATTGCCGATCCGGCCGGGTTCGATTTGGAAGCGGCGTGGGATGAGGAATGGCGCAAGAACGTGCTGAAGGCCGCGACGACGCGCGTGAAGAAGCAGGTGGCGGCGAAGCAGTATCAGATTTTCGATTGCTACGTGATGAAGCAATGGCCGGCGCAGAAGGTGGCGAAGGAACTTCGGGTAAGCATGGCGCAGGTTTATCTGGCCAAACATCGCGTGGCCGCGTTGTTGAAGAAGGAAGTGGCGAAGCTGGAGAAGGGTCGGTAGGTGTAGCCACGGCGCTCTGCCGCCGTGATGGGGGAAGCGCTGCTTTGTTCCCGGCGCCCCGACAGAGCGGGGCGGCTACATCATGTCGGCCGGCCATGGACCGGGGCGAGAGTTGAAGGTATAACGACAAACAGTGCGTATTCCGGCGATTCCCGATCATGAAATGCTGTGTGTTATCGGGCGCGGCGCTTATGGCGAAATCTGGATGGCGCGCAGCCTGACCGGGGCGCTGCGGGCGGTGAAGGTCGTTTATCGCGATACGTTCGAGAGCGAGCGGACCTTCAATCGCGAGTTCGAAGGCATGTCGGCCTTCGAACCGATTTCGCGCGCGCACGATGGCTTTGTCGACATTCTGCACGTCGGGCGCAGCGATGCCGGCGGCTTTTTTTATTACGTGATGGAATTGGCCGACGATCAGGAGAGCGGCCCGGAGATCAACATCACCCGCTACACGCCGAAGACGCTGAAGAACGAAGCGGGCATGGCGCTTCCGGCGACGGAGTGTCTGCGCATCGGCCTGCTGCTGGCCGATGCCTTGAGCGCGTTACATCATGAAGGACTCGCGCACCGCGACATCAAACCTTCGAATATCATTTTCGTAAACGGCCGCCCGAAACTGGCCGACATCGGGCTGGTGGCGACGAGCGGGCAGCGATCGTTTGTCGGCACGGAAGGCTACGTGCCACCGGAAGGGCCGGGAACGGCGCCGGCCGACATCTACAGCCTGGGCAAGGTGCTCTACGAAATCAGCATGGGAAAAGACCGGCTCGATTTTCCCGAGGTGACCTCGAACATCGATGCGCGCGAGGACAAGGAGCAACTGCTGCGATTGAATGAAGTTTTGCTCAAGGCCTGCGCGCATGCCCCAACGCGGCGTTATGAGGACGCGGAAGCGCTGCGGGCCGATCTGGAGCGAATTGCCGCGGGCGAGAGAACGCGACGGCCGCGCGCAAAATGGATCGTGCTCGCTCTGGTCGCGCTGGGCGCAGCGCTGACTGCTTTGTATTTCGTCCGACCACATCCCGCGCCGCCGCCGGTGGCAAGCGATGCAGTGATCCAGACGGAGCCGGCCGGTGCGATGGTGATTCTGGGCGATCGCACGGAGAAGAGTCCGGCCACCTTTCGCCACCTGCCGGCGGGGAAATATCCACTGCGCATCATGCTGCCGGGATACGATCCGATCGAACGGGAGATTTTACTGCCGTTGCGCAATGGAGAAGCGGTTGCGTTTCGACTGCAGCGCAGCACCGGATCGGCGCAACTTTCCTCCGAGCCGGCCGGTGCGGAATACGAATTGCAGCGCGATGGCGAACAAATCCGCCGGGGCCGGACCCCGGCGCGCCTGAGCGATCTTCCGACGGGCGCTTATCGCCTGACGATGAAACACGATGGCTGGGAATTGCACGACCGGGTCGAGATTCGGCGGGGCGAAATGGCGATCAAAACACTCGAATTCGCCAACGGCAGCGTGAAGGTCATTTCCGCGCCGGCGGGGGCGATCGTCTGGCAAGACGGACGCGAACTGGGACGAACGCCGTTGCTGCTGGACGAAATCAGGCCGGGCGAAGTGAGCTACACTTTGCAGTTGGAGGGATACACGCCGGGGGCCGTGAGCGGACGGGTGCAGGCGAAAGAGCAGACGTTTCTGGCGACGCGGCTGGAAAAGAAGCTCGCGCAGCAGCGCGGAAAAACGTGGGAGAATTCGCTCGGCATGCGCTTTGTCGCGGTGGGCACGTGGTACATGAGCGCATGGGAAACGCGTGTGCGCGACTGGGCCGCTTTTTGCGCCGCGACGCAACGGACGATGGAAAAACCGGATTTTGCGCAAACGGAAAACGACCCGGTGGTGAAAGTGAGCTGGCAGGACGCGACCGATTTTTGCGAATGGCTGACGGAAAAGGAGCGACGGGAAAATCTGATCGAGGAGCAGGAGTCGTATCGATTGCCGACGGACAAGGAATGGAGCGTGGCAGCCGGTTTGCCCGACGAATCGGGAGCGACCCCGGAAGAGCGCGATGGAAGAACAAAAGGCGAATATCCATGGGGAAAAACCTGGCCACCGCCTAACGGAGCGGGAAATTATGCGGACGCAACGGCCGGGCGCGGGGTCAACGGAGTGATTGCCGGATATAAGGACGGGTTCGCCGCGACGGCACCGGTCGGAAGTTTTCAGGTCAACTCGTCAGGCTTGTACGACATGGGCGGGAACGTCTGGGAATGGTGCGCCGATCTTTACCGGACGGGCAGTCACTGGGGCGTGTTACGCGGGGGATCGTGGGCGAACAGCAGTCGCGGCGAATTACTGACTTCGTATCGCAATGTGGTCGATCGCAACGAGCGCGACGTGATTTATGGATTTCGGTGTGTGCTGGTGAGCGAAAAGAGATGACGGCGAGCCCGACACCCCAGGCGTTGCCAAATGCGACGGGACGTCGCGTTCGACCGGCTCAGTTGCTGACCGGGAGAACGGCCGGCGTGGGCGATGGATTGGCGGAAGGCGCGGTCGCGTCGCGGGCCATGAGCTGGCCGGAATTTTCGCGACGATAATCGGCCACCATCATGGGCCGCTTCTTGTTTTCGACCAGCTGGCGATAATTCTCGATGCCAACGCTGATCGCCTTGGCCAGCTTGCCGCGCCAGTCGCGGTCGGCGATGAGCTTGCTCTCGCCGCGCTCGGTCAGGAAACCGCCTTCGATGAGGACGGCCGGACGTTTCGTCAGGCGAAGGACGGCGAAACGGGCGCGCTTGATGCCGCGATCGAACTCATCGAGATGCCCGAGCAGCGAGTGATAGATGCTGGTGGAAAGCTCGAGGCTGGGCGCATCGACAGGATTCCCCGCCTGACGATGCATGAAACTCAGGGCGAGGCCGTCATCCGCCGTTGAGGGCGAGCCGACCGGAGTGAGGGAAAAGATTTCGAAACCGGTCGCATCCCGATTCTGATCGGCGGCGTTGAAATGGATGCTGACGAAGATGGAGTCCTTCGTGTTATTGGCGATGCGGGCGCGCACTTCGAGGGGCACGAAAACGTCATTTTCGCGCGTCATGATCACTTTGAAACCCTCGGCCCGCAGCAAAGGGCGAAGCTGTTTGGCCACGTCGAGCGCGAAATTTTTCTCGTAACCGTAGCGGCAGGTCGCGCCCTTGTCGTAACCGCCATGGCCGGGATCGAGGACGACGGTCGTCACTTTGCCGAGATCGGGAATCATTTGCGGGCGCAACTGCGGCTCGAGCGTCTTGGCCAGGTCGACGCGCGAGATCAGATATTCGCCATTCTTTTCGATGACGGGGAAGGAAAGCCAGTTGCGCACGCCGTCGATCATGATTTCGCGGCTGTCGAGCAGAACGCTGAGATCGTTCCGGCCATTGGCCAGGTGGATTCGGTGGGCGGCGGGATCGGCCGAGGAAAAGAAGCCGTAGAACTTCGCAACGTTATCGACGGTGAGATAATCGCGGTGCCCGACCTTGATGACGTTCCAATCGGTGGCGGCGTGGAGGATCGGACGGCCGGCGGCGAAAAACAAAATAAGGGCGAGGAAAAAAGGGAAACGGCGGCTCATCGAAAGCGCCATTATGCAACAAGGCTCCGGATCTGACAACAGGAAGTGGGATGTGGCCGGGCGACTGCGAGTTGCGGAAAATGTTTGACGCGTCGGAACCCAATATTTTAGAAAAATCCCATGCGATGTGTTGTTCCTCCCAGCCGCCGGCTATTTTGTACGGGTCTCTCCTTGCTCCTGCTCGTTGCGGGAAGCGCGTCGCTGCAGGCGCATCCGCCGGACTCGGCTCACTGCTGCGTATGGCGTGTGACCAGCGTATCGGCGCCATTTTATCTGGTCGGGACCGTTCACGCCCTGAGCGGACACGATTATCCGCTGCCCAAGGCCGTACGAGCAGGCTTTGCACGATTCAGAGCGGCTGCTGTTCGAACTGGACCCGAATCCGATGAGCCACTTCGGCAAGGAACTGGCACAGGCTGCCGTCTACCCAAAGGGAGATGTCATCCAGCGACATATCCATCCTGGCACCTGGAAGTATCTGGAGAAGAATTTTCGGGCCTCCAATTACCTCGGGAACAAGCAGTGGCGGTGGCACGAATTTCATTTCAGCAGCATCGAGCGAATGCGGCCGTGGGCTGTCGCCTATTTCGTCTGGGGCGTGCATGGCTACAGCGATATCTACGATGAATATGGCGTCGATTATCACATGTCTTATCAGGCGCGACGTCTGGGCAAATGGACGGGAGGGTTGGAAACCGACCAGGAGCACATCCGGGTGTTGTCCGGCATGAACGACATCGAATCCGAGCTGATCCTGCTCGATTCACTGGTCCGGGGCGACAAGCGGCGCGATGATTACAACGCGATCCGCGCAGCCTGGCGACGCGGAGATACAGCGGCCTTGTGGCAGTTGGAAGCAAGATTCCGCCACGAATCTCCCGGAGCGGACGTCCGCCTGCTCGATCAGCGAAATGTGAAATGGATTCCTCGTATTCGCGCCGAAATGAAAACGGGCAAGGGGACGGCCATTGTGGTGGGCTGCCTGCACTTCTGCGGTCCAAACGGGATCGTGCAATTGCTGCAGCGGGAAGGCTACAAAATCGAGCAACTGTAGCCGCGACGGCGCGCCAACGTTAGAAGTTCGCTGCCGTTCGCCATCCAGAGGCGAGACGGGCTACGTTTGCATCTCGCGATGCGCCGTCTATTTCTGGATATGGTCAAAAACGTTCTTTTCGCTGTTCTCGGAGTTTCCTGCGCGGTCTCGCTCCGCGCGCAGTCGGAGCCGCAAAAATCGCCCGTGCATCCTCAGCCTTCGCTGCCGCCGACCGTGCACGACGCTTCGCATCCTTCGGCCAATCAAGCGCCGCCTCCGCCGATCGCGCCGGGCAAAAAGGCCGGAACGGAGACGACGCAGCCGAAGGTCGAAAAGAATCCCCCACCCTTCGATACGAAGAACATGGATCGGTCGGTCAAGCCGGGGCAGGACTTTTTCAAATACGCGAATGGCGGCTGGATCAAGCGCACACCGATTCCACCGCAATACGCGCGCTGGGGAAGCTTCAACGAATTGATCGAGAAGAATAACGACGCCCTGCACGCCATCTCGGAGAAGGCGGCCGCAGAGGCGCCGAAGGAATCGAACAAGGGCGAAGGGCAAGTGGCGGGCTCACCCGACCTGGAAAAGGTCGGTGATTTTTACGCGAGCGGCATGAACGAGCAGGAGGTGAACGCCGCCGGGGTCAAGCCGTTGCAGGACGAATTCAAGCGCATCGATGCGTTGAAGGATCGCGACGACCTGGTCAGGGAGATTGGCCATCTCCACAGCATGGGAGTGCCGGCCTTTTTCAGGTTCAGCTCCGGCCAGGACGACAAAAACAGCACGATGGTGATCGCACAGGCCTTCCAAGGCGGGCTGGGGTTACCGGACCGTGATTACTACACAAAGGAGGACGACGCCTCGAAGAAATTGCGCGCCGCCTATGTCGCGCACGTGACGAAAATGTTCGCGCTGCTCGGCGACTCGCAGGAGGCCGCGGCGAAACATGCCAGGACAGTGATGGAGATCGAAACATCGCTGGCGAAGCCGGCGCGGACACGAGTGGAGTTGCGCGATCCGCAGAAAAATTACAACAAGATGCAGCAGGTCGATCTGCAAAAGCTCACGCCGGATCTGAACTGGAGCGATTACTTTGCCGCCGTCGACCTGGCGGCGCCGGGCGAGATCAACGTAGGCCAGCCCGACTTCTTCAAGGCGGCTGACGATCTCCTCAGCAAGGTTCCGCTGGAGGATTGGAAAACCTATCTGCGCTGGCAGCTCGTGCATCAGGAAGCACCCTATCTTTCGAAAAATTTCGTGGATGAAAACTTCAACTTCTTCGACAAGACGCTGACCGGCGTGAAGGAAATCAAGCCGCGTTGGAAGCGGGTCGTCTCGACCGTGGACGACGAAGTGGGCGAAGCGCTTGGGAAACTTTACGTCGATAAATACTTTCCGCCGGAAGCGAAGCAGCGCGCTCTCGAGATGATCAACAACCTGAAGGAAGCGCTGGCCGACGACATCAAATCGCTCGATTGGATGGATGAGCCGACCAAGCAGGAAGCACTCAAAAAACTGGCGGCTTTCACGGTGAAGGTCGGTTATCCCGACAAATGGCGCGATTATTCGCTGCTCAAGATCAATCGCGGGCCGTACGTCATGAACGTCCTGCGCGGGGACGAATTCGAAGTGGCGCGGCGGCTGAAGAAAATCGGCAAGCCGGTCGATCGCAGCGAGTGGGGCATGACGCCGCCAACGGTCAACGCCTATTACAATCCGAAAATGAACGAGATCGTTTTCCCGGCCGGCATTTTGCAGCCGCCCTTCTTCAATCCGAACGCCGACGATGCCATCAACTACGGCGGCATCGGCGCAGTCATTGGACACGAGATGACGCACGGCTTCGACGATCGAGGGCGACAGTATGATGCGGAGGGAAATCTGCGGGACTGGTGGTCAAAAGAGTCGGCCGAAAAGTTCGAAGCGCGCGCGCAAAAAATTGTCGACCAGTACAACAGTTACACGCCCGTCGATAACCTGCACATCAACGGCAAGTTGACCGAAGGCGAGAATATCGCCGACCTGGGTGGCCTGAAGATTGCCTATCTGGCGTTTCAGAAGGCGCTGGCCAAACATCCCGAGGAAGCGCAAAAGAAAATCGACGGGTTCACACCGGAGCAGCGTTTCTTTCTTGGGTTTGCCCAGATCTGGCGCTCCGAGATGCGCGATGCCGAACAAAAGCGCCGGCTCGTGGTAGATCCGCATTCCCCGGGGCGATTTCGCTGTAACGGCCCGCTCTCGAACATGCCGGAATTTGCCCGGGCCTTCCATCTCTCTCCGAATTCTCCCATGGTTCGGCCGGCCGACAAAATCGTGAGTATCTGGTAGGTCGCCCCGGGGCAGAATATCGCCGCCGCCATTTGTCCGTTCATCGCGGGTAAATGGCGGTTTTTTCGTAAAGGCATCCAATTATGGTAGTTAGCTAATACTATAATTACCATAATTCGAGCATACCTCTTGCTGCATAAGGATGGCGAACCTCTTCAGGTGGGCGATCGGGCCAAACTCGATCTCTCCTGCTCACGGGAATGAGGTTCCTAACACCTAACAAAACGAAGAAAAATCAAAGACAAATGAAAAAATATCACCTGACAACCCTCAGTTCGATCGCTCTGGCCGCGTGCCTTGCCGCCGCGTCCAGCGCCTATTCCCAGACGTATACGGTCACCGACCTCGGTGTCCTTCCGGGCAAAAAGATGAGCGTCCCGGCGGCGATCAATAACATGGGTCAAGTCGTCGGCACCTCATTCTCGAGCGAGGATGACGCGTCGGCCTTCCTCTACAACTACAACGGCGGCGACATTCAAGATCTTGGCAATACGATCTCCGGCAGTGTCAGCCGCGCCTTTGGAATCAACGCCAACGGAGTGGCTGTCGGATTCTCCACCTTCGGAGGAAAAGAGCCGACCAACCACGCCGCCATGTTCGCGAAGGGCTCCGCGGCGGACCTCGGCGTCTTAAACGGCATGACCCAAAGCTTTGCCCAGGGAGTAAACTCCGCTGAGCAGGTCGTGGGCTATTGCAACGCCAAACCCGACAGCAACCTGAGCCGCGCCTTCCTCTGGACCGCCAATCGCGGAATGCTCGACCTCGGCACGCTCGGGGGAAATTATTCCCAGGCGCTCTCGATCAACGATTCCGGTTCGATCACCGGCAATGCCGCCACGCCCAAAGGGGTAAGGCATGCCTTCCTGATCGAAGCGAACCCGAAGGCGAGCCGATTCTCGAACGGAATGATCGATCTCGGCACCCTTGGCGGTGATTCGAGCTATGGCACCTCCATCAACGCCTACGACCACGTGGCTGGCTACTCGACCACGCCGGATGGCCGGACGCATGCGTTCCTTTACAGCGAAACGATGCAGGATCTCGGTTCTCTCGGCGGTAAATCGCCGGACAGCGACCAGAGCTACGCCCTCTCCGTGAACGCGATCGATCAAGTCGTCGGCTACACCTTCCTGCCGGTCGATAAGACCCTCCATGGATCGATGGGTGGTCCCTCCTTCCAGCTCCAGCAGGTCGCCTTCATCTCCTTCAACGGCGTCATGTCGAACTTGAATGACCTGGTTGGCGGGGCTGCCAAAGAGTTCCTGATCTACTCAGCGACCGGGATCAACGACAAGGGGCAGATCGTGGGCAATGCCTACGAGTACAGCTCGGGCACCTTTCACGCTGTTCTGCTGACGCCGCTTCTCGTCTACCAACCACAGCATTCGGTGCGTAACGCCAAGAGGTAAACGCCCACAGGCGACAACGCCTGATAACTTACAGCTGGAGCAAACCCAGGCCGCCGCTCGTCCCGCACGCGAGCGGCGGTTTTGTTTTTCCCGTCACATGCGCGGCGACACGCTCCGGGCCCGCCTAACGAATCTTTCCTCCCCAGGAGAGAATCCGGGCCTTTGTTCCGGCCGCTTCCGCTTCCTTGATGTCGCCGTTGCGATTGTAAAAAAGGGAGAGACTTGTCCAGCCGATCTGGTCGTTAGGCCGAAGCTCCGTCGCTTTCCGGCCCGCCTCAATTGCTTCCGGAAAGCGACCGAGCTTCATCAGTGCCATGCCGAGCGCGTGCCAGCCGTCGAAGAAGGAAGGATCGAGGTCGACGCATTGCCGGTACTTTTCCACCGCGCTCTCCAGCTCGCCGATGGCGAGATCGCCATTTGCGTCATCGAAAAGTTCGTCCAGACCCGGCATGGCGCGTGGGCGGGCAGCGCGCGACCTAGCTGCCGGCCATCTGGAGGCCGGCCTCGGCACGACGCCGGTTCAGCCATTCGAGGAACACGATTCGCCGCATGCCCTGCAAGACACGCCCTTCGAGGAGCGGTTGGGTTGTCTTGAACTGTGCTTCGTCGATCGGCTCGCGTCTGACCAGCACGGCGATGAGGCCGCCGGTCTTTGTTGGGACGAGATCGCTCACTTCACCAGGGCTCAAGGAGGCGACCGCCTGCTTGACCGAAGACAAATCCGGCACAGGCGTCGGCGTGGCGGCCGTCGTCTCGGCCTTGCTCGACATTTTCTCGAAAGGATTCTCGGCAAAGGAGAACGGCGCGACCTTTTCCGGTTTCAGTCCGGCCTGCTGCATCGCTTCCTCCGCGGTGGCGGCCGACTTCATCTTTGTACGAACCTGCTCGACGGCTGCCGAAGCCCTGCTCGCCATGAGCTCGTGGACACGTTCGTCTTTTAGCGAATCGACAATTTTCGGCTTCGCTTCTTCAAGGGTCATCGTCCGCGACGGGGTCACGCTGACGAGATGCATGATGTAAAAGCCATCCGGCGCCTGCACCGCATCGCTGTTCGGCTGCTCCCTGCTCAGCTGAAAGGCTGTCTCCACCAGCTGGGGCTGCCCGCTTAGCAACGGATCGGGCGCCGTCTTCGTGAAGTCGCCGGTCTCCTGCACGTTGGCCTGGAAATGCGCGGCCACTTTCTTGAAATCGGCTCCTTTTTCCAGCAAAGCCTGCGTGAAATCATCCGCCGCGTTGGAGAGCTTTTGCAGCACTTCGATGCGTTCCTTTCCGGTGAGTTTCTTTTGCTCGTCGTTCAATCCGAGCCTGACCAGCTCCACCCTGCGCTTCTCCTCCGTGTTCAGATCTTTTTTGTGGGCCGCATAATATTTCTCGATGTCGGCATCGGTAATATTAACCTGCCGGGCAAACTCCTCGTTAGGCAAGCGTGCCACTACCACATCCATCTTGCCGTAGGCCTGCTCGTAATCGCTGCGCGCCTCCGATTCCGGCACGGCCAGGCCACTCGCGATCAATTCCTTGATCCGATTGAGGATGATTTGATCGCCCGCCAATTCCTCGATCTGGCTTTCGGTAAAGCCGAGTTGCGGCAGCACCTGCTGCGTAAACTCGTTGTACTTGCTGATGTCGAAGCCGGATTTTCCCTGGAAAGGCTGCAGCTTCCGCACGACGTCGGCCACCTCGGCTGAAGTCGGGCGAATACCGAGCCGATCGGCCTCGTGCTGCAAGATAATGATATTGGGGATAAACTCCGCCACCGCCTCGGTCTCGTCGTTCGCCCCGGGCACCATGTCCTGCAGAAAATCGATCATGCTCAGGCTCCGTGCGAGGTTGAAAAGGCGGGCGCTGCGCTGCGCCTCCGTGCGCGTAATGTTGTGATCGTAAATCCTCCCAAAAACCTCCGAGTGCATGGAGGCGTAGTCCGGCTTCTGCACGAAGTAAAAAACGAACGGGATGGCCAGGATCCCGATGACGATCCAAAGCCACTTTTGATTTTTGCGCAGGATATTGATCATGGATGAAGGCTCCTCCGAGCCGCGAGTCTGCAGAATCTGCGGTTTGCCCGCCCTGTCAAGGAAGGCTCTCCCAAAATCGGGGGAGGGCGATTTCAAGATCTTCGATTGCCCTTGTGGTTCAAAATGCCGCTGGATTCCAGCCCGCTCCAAATCGATCTCAAGTCAGCATCCCGATTGCATCGTTCATGCTCTATCAAAGGGCATTCCTTGAACCCTTGATGAACGAACCCGCGGAGACGCTTTCCCGATGAATCAAGCAGAACGTGCCCGGATCAAGCAGCGTCTCGACGCCCTCACGGCCGCCGATCTGGAGAACATCCATCGCGACCTGAATGCATCCATGGATCTCTGCGATGTCCTCAAAGAAGATTTTCGCGATGCCCTGACCCGCGTGGCCGATCGCGGCGTCCAGCCGGGCGACTGCCGCGCCGTCGTCCGCTGCTTCGGTTCGCTGATCGACGCTCTCTCGGCCAACATGCGCAAGGCTGCCATCGAGGTTTGCACAGCGTTCGGTGAACCGCTTAATCCCTTCCTGCAGGATAAAACGGCCGAGCGACACCTCAGCACTCACCAGCGCATCTATTCCATCTACCGGCTCATCGCCGATTTCCTTCCGCAGTCGCCTCTCGCCCATCTCCCCGATTCGCGCTGGGACGAACTCCACCGCGCCCTCGAGATTCGCAATCGCATCGTTCATCCGACCTGCACCGCCGACCTCGAGCTGACCAAACGCGAAGTCGCTGCCGTCGTCTCTGCCGGCCTCAACTTTTACGGAGATCACTGCCGTTTCGTCCAATGGTTCAGCCAGAAAGAGCAGAAGATGCTCTGGGATCTGCCCGGGACCCGCAGACGTTTCATCGAAAAAACCGGCCGCAACGAACCCTGCCCCTGCGGCAGCAAGCGAAAATACAAACATTGCTGCGGCCTCAGCGCCGCCTGAGCGAAGCGACGGATACGCGAACGCGAGGCGCGGTGTGAGCGCCGCCCAGCGACCTAATCGCCGAAGGAAATATCGACGGCGCGGGCCGTTTGGACCATTTCGCCGTCCGGCGGGACGAGGCGGAGCTGGCTGGCCGCTTCGGCGATGGAGACGTGACGGACCTGGTAGTTTTGGTAGCTGACCATCGAACCGAAAAGTCCGTCGTTGATCAACTGGACGGCCTTGACGCCAAAACGCGTTCCGAGGATGCGGTCGAGCGTGGTCGGCGCGCCGCCGCGTTGGAGATGACCGAGCACGCAACAGCGCGTTTCCTTGCCCGTCCGCGAAGCAATCTCGCGCATGACGACTTCACCGATGCCACCGAGTTTGAATTCGCCCTGCCCGGTCGAATGCATGACGACTTCGCCGTGGCGCGGTCGAGCGCCCTCCGCCACCACGACTAACGAGCCGAGATAGCCGTCGGCCTCTCGCTTCCTGATGGCCGCAGCGATCTTGTCGTAATCGAACGGGATCTCGGGAATCAAGATCATGTCGGCGCCGCCCGCGATGCCGCCGTGCAGGGCAATCCAGCCGGCGTGACGGCCCATGACCTCAACGACAATGACGCGTTTGTGGCTGGTGGCGGTGGTGTGCAGCCGATCGAGCGCGTCGAGTACGGTGGCGACGGCGGAATCGAAACCGAAGGTCATGGCCGTAGCGGCGAGATCGTTGTCGATCGTTTTCGGAACTCCGATGCAATTGATGCCGGCCTCCTGCAACTGCAGCGCCGTGGTCATCGAGCCATCGCCCCCGACGATGATGAGGGCCTGCACGCCGACCTCCTGCAGAACCTTTCTCGCTTTCGCGATGATCTCGGCGGGAACGACGGCGCGCTGGCCCGCGCCCACCTTGGCTACAAAATGCCCTCGATTGGTCGTGCCGATGATGGTGCCGCCGAGGGCCATAATTCCTTCGGTGGCGCGGCGATCGAGCAGAATGTGATCGCCGGGCGGCAGCAGGCCTTCGAAGCCATCACGAAATCCAATGACTTCCCAGCCGAGTTTTTCCGCGGCCAGGACCGCGCCGCGCAGGACCGCATTCAAACCGGGACAATCGCCGCCACTGGTCAGGACGCCGATCCGCGATTTTGTCATTCCCTTGGTTTGTCCTTAAAGGAATCGTTTTGGATCGGCGGGGCGGCCCATGGCCGCCCATTGGTCGTAGAGCTGCCAGCCCCGGGCCAGCAGCTGGGCGCCTTCGCCAAAGCGATCGGTGCTGCCGAGCAAAACGACGATGATCCGGCGGGGATAAATTTTCGTGCTCTGACCCTGGCGCTCGATTTCCGGATCGCGATGAGCCGACAAGATCAGACAATCACCGGCGCGCGCCGTCCGGCCAGTCTTGACTCCATCAATGCCGTTGACGCCGAGCAACTCGTTGGTGTTACGCAAGAGATAGTTCAAGGTTTTGCCGCCGCGCCGGAAGGAAATCTTTCGCTCTTTTTGCGAGACGTAAAATCGAAAGCCGGCATTGTTCATGGCGTAGCGCGACAGGCGCGCCATGTCGGCGGCGGTGGAATATGGCCTTTCCACCTGATCGATGCCGTGCGGATTCAAAAAGCGGGTTCGCTCCATCTGGAGTTGCTTGGCCAGGGCGTTCATCTGCGAAACGAAGATGGCCGCGGGCGTCGCGCGTTCCGTGGAGGGCATGGGGACGATCGCCATGAGGGCACGACCAACGTGATCGGCCAGCGCGTAAGCGGCGATATTATCGGATTGGACGAGCGCGGCGTAGAGAAGATCGCGCAGCGTGATTTGGTCTCCCGGCTGAAAGCCGACGTTATTCACGCCGGTGTTAACGAATGCTTCCGGCGGAATGGTTGCCGTTTGATTGAGGTCGCCTCCCCGCTTGGAGGCCCAATCGAGCACCACCATGGCAGTGGCGACCTTCGTCAGGCTGCCAACCTGCCGCTTCTTTTGCTGATCGTGCGCCTCGAGAATGTAGCCCGTTTGCGCATCGGCGATAAGAACCGCTTCAGCCGCGCGCAGGGCGCGACCACCGACCAACAGAACGAGGAGGCAAAGGGCGAGCCGCGGAAAAAAACGCTTGGTCAGTATCACGGGCGCACGTTAAGCGTCAGACCCTCGTTGGCAACCCGAAACCCGGCTCTCGCCCTTCGTTGCCGGCGAGAAACTAGCGCAGTGTCACGCTGGTGCGGGCGCCGTAGCGGAAAGGATCGGCCGAGAGCGTCAGGTAGATGCGCTCGGCGGCGTTCCGCAGATCGAACGGCGTCGCACGGCCAAGACCGCTGGCACGCAAAGTACCGAGCTTGCCCTGCAGTTTGCTTCCGCCGGCCAGATCAAATTCATAAAGCATCGCGCCGGTTCGCACATCCGTGACACGCACGTGCATGGAAAGAAACGATTGCCCGAGGCCGAGGTTGCCGAAGAAAAAGCGGCCGAGCGGACTGCCGCCATCGACCGTGCGAAATTCTCCGTCAACGAGCCAGCCAACACGCGGCCTTTCGTCGCTGCGCAAAACGCGGGTCGGCGCAATCTTTTCCAATTCTTCCTTCAGATCGGCCGCAAAAGCCACCGGAGTGAGCGCTTTGCGAATCGGCATTTCGCCATCCGAAGCGGTCTCGTCGCCTGTGAAAGTCGCGCCATCAATGCAGAACGGCCGAACATAAATAGCGAGCGGATGACTGGCCCCGACGCCGCAGGTCACCATGTGAACATCGTTCTGTGACCCGAAGTCTTTCGCGTCGACGGCGGTGGTGGAAACGCTGGAGGAGCCGCCCACCTTACTGTTGGTGACGACCATGTCGGCACAGGAGCAAAGGAGCAGGCTGGTAGCGATGGCGAGGAAAGATTTCATAATTTGATAGGATCCGAACCGCTCGCCAGCGCGCCCAGCGCGCCAACGAAGCAGCGGTCGTATTTGATGCAATTCCCGTGCCGCCTGCGGAAAAAATTCAGACCAGAACAGGCCATGAAATCAGGGCTCGGCCGGGGCGGCAGCCGCTCGTTGGGCCCGGTGGGCGCGCGTTCGCCGAACCGTCCAGCGGGCCAGGAAATAGATCAGCAACGCGCTCGGCAAAGCCAGAAACATGGAACCGACCAGGGTCGGCCAGACGACATGCAGAAAGATATTCCAATGCACGTAATCGCGGATCGAGACTTCGCCAAAATGAATGCGGGCCGGCGACGTGCCATGCAGGCATTGGTAGCCGATGCGGTACTCCCACCAGTAAATGGCCGGCATGAATGGCAGGATCACGTCGTGCAGAGTCACGCTGATGGCGGCCGCGATCTTGTTGCTGTTGAAAAGCCAGGCCACGCCGATGGAAAGGAGCGTCTTCATGCTCCAGAGCGGAGTGAAGCCAAAGAAGATTCCGATGGCCAAACCAAGGGCAATGGAATGCGGCGTATCCTCGATGGAGATGAGGCGTTCGTGATGCGCGCGCCACCAATTCTTGAACCGGGTCCACCAATTCCCTTCCGGCGGCGGGTCGCCTTGCTCATGACCGTTCCGCATCACCTAATGTAACGCCGGCTTGAGCGGCGACGAATCGGAAAATTCGCGGCGACGTTTTCCTGCGCCTCGCATTAATCGAAAAGTTCCGGCTGCGCGGCAGGCAGCCGCGCGATTTGGCCAAGAACAGCCCGCAGCCTCAAGGCCGCGCGCGGCGCCTGATCGAGATTGTTGTTGTTGAAAATGACATGCACTTCCCGGGCCGCCCCGGCCAGCCGAAGCGCCCGTTCCGCCACCTCCTCAATTTCCGAGTCGCGGTAGTCGTAATCGAATCGTGTGGCCACCGTCTTACCCCGAAGATAGGCGCGGGCGTTTCGTCCGTGCAGGCGCAGGTAGGCGAGCCGCGGAGCCGTGATTTCATCCAACCCGGAGGGCATGATGGTGAAATGGTCCTGGGCCGGCGCGTCAACCGAAACAAGAGTCACCGCATGTTGCCGCAGGAAAGCGAGCGTACGCTCAAGCTGTTCGCCTTCGACCCAATGGCGGTTCCGAAATTCCAAGGCCACCCCGTAGGTGGCGAGGCCGCGCAAAAGAAATTCAAGCTCTTCCAGATCATGAGCCGCCGGGGAAAAGGCCGGCGTCATCTGCAAGAGAAACGCGCCCATTTTCCCGGCCGCACGAAGATGCTCGGCCAGGCCGACGTAATACTTGAGCAACGCCGCTTCCAGCTCGCCGGTAGGTTTCACGCGCCCCTTCGAATCGATCGCTGCCATCCGCTGCAGCTCGGGCGGCAGCAACCTGCCCGCGGTGGCATGACGCGAAAAAAGCTGATGGAGTTTTACGTCGAAAACAAAATCAGCCGGCGTGCTGCGATTCCAGCGCTCGACCATGGGCGGCTCGGGTACCGAATAGAAGGTCGAGTTGACCTCGACCATTTGAAAATGTTCCGCATACCAGGAAAGGCGTTCCCCCGCGGGCATCCCGGACGGGTACCATCGCTTTACAAAGCCGGGATCCGACCAGCTGGCCGTGCCGACCAAAAGACGAGCGTTCTTGCCGGGACTCACCCGGCAAGATAGCGCGTGCGCGAACAAAAGGCTGCTCGACTTTCCGGGAGCGAGCCGTACTTTCGCATCCGTTTTCTTCTTGCGATGGAATTTCCGAAAAGTGAACTGGAGTCGCTCTGGTGTCCGTGGCGCGTCGAATATTTCGAGCGCGAAATTCCGGACCCCGATTTTCTGTCTGCGGCGGCCCAGGCCAGCGACGACGCCGAACATCTTGTCGTCACGCGCCGCAAGAATGCCTTTCTCATCATGAACCGTTATCCCTATGCGATCGGTCATCTCATGGCCGTGCCTTATCGGAAGACGGCGGACCTCGATTCGTTAGGAGAAAACGAAGTGCTCGAGCTCTGGGCGCTGATTCGGCACGCGCAAAAACTCCTGCGCCAAACGATGAAAGCGCAGGGCTTCAACATTGGGCTGAATCTGGGCGAATCGGCCGGCGCGGGCGTCCGTGATCATCTGCATTTTCACATCGTTCCGCGCTGGAGCGGCGACACGAATTTCATGCCGATCCTGAGCGGGCCGCGCTTGCTTTCCGAGAGTCTCCGTTCGCTTTACGAGAAGTTGAGAGCCGCGCAGGAGCAACTGGCGGCGGCCTGATTCCTTATGGCCCAGGAGGTGATTCAGCCGCGTCCGCAACCGAGAGAAGGTCTCGGTTGTTGCCTGGGGAAGGGTTGCCTGATTTTCGTGGTTCTGGTCATTTTTCTCGCGGTCGCCCTGGTGGTGGGCGGTTATTTCGGAGCCTATCGGGTTTTCACTTCGACGAAACCGCGCGAACTGCCAAAAGTGCAGGTCTCGGAACCGCAGCGGCAGGAAGTTTTGCAGCGCTGGGAGAATTTCCAAAACGCGCTCGAGCGGCCCACGCCAACTCCGTCGACCGGAGCGACCTCGCCAGCCACGACTTCGCCGGCCGTGTCGCAGGAGCAGCCGACCATTGACTTCAGTGCGAGCGACATCAATCAGCTCATCGCGGGCAATCGCAAAGCGCGCGGCCATGCCTTTGTCTCGATCGAGAACGGTGTTGGTCACGTCGCGGTCAGTATTCCGCTGGAGAAAGTCGGATTTCGCGGGCGCTATCTGAACGCGGATTTCGAAGTCCGCTCCGGACCGAATGGCGATCCGTCGAATATTCAGATCACAACCAAGGCGCTGGGCGGCATCCAGATGCCCGGGCGCATTTTGAATTACCTGCTCGGGGCACACTCTTTGCGAGGCTACGTCGACAGCTACGTCAACGAATACCGTAACGACTACGACGTCACCAAATTCGAGATTGTCGGCAACAAAGTGATCGTGCAGGCGCGCGGCACACCGTGATCACGGCCGGATAATCTCGCGCGCGAAGACGTTAATCTGTCCATCCGATTCCCGCCGCACTTCGGTAATTTCGAGCGGCCGCAAGTCATCGCGCGCCACGACCGAGCCCTGCGCCGGCGGCCGGTAGCCAGCGGGATAGTCGACAATGATCCGCGCGGAACGGGAGCCACGAAAACCCGGAATACGATCGCTCAGGCGAGAGCGCGGCCGGAGCACGGCGCGACTGCCTTCCGCGAAATTGACCACGAACTGCCCCTTGAGGTAATAGCGCTCGCCGGCCATGCCGCGCTCCGCCACATCGCCCAAGTCCGATGGCGTAATGAGACGGCCAACCGGCATTCTTCCGGGGTCGAAGGTTCGCCAACTGCCGCCACCTGCGGTCGAGGCCAGCGCATTTCCTTCTGCCGACGTGACGGGCAGCGCGGGAAGAACGGGTACCGGCGAGGGCGTTGCGGCGGGAGTGGAAGCAACGGAAGGAGCAGGCAAAGCCCGTCGGACCGGCGGTGGTGTCGGCGAGTCCTCGGCCAGCGTTGGCGGCACGGAAAAGGTGGGAGCCGCCGTTCCCGCAACGGCCATGGTTATCACAGTCGGCTCCGGCGTGGGCGAGCGGGCGGCCTTTTGCGTAACCTTCTTTCCTGCCGGTCTCGGTGTGGTTTTGCCTTTAATGGTCGCCGCCGGCGTGGACGTTTGCATGGCCACAGCCGGCTCGACCCGCACCAATTCGTTGGCGGCGGGCGGAGGCGTCGATGTGGTCACGCCGGCGATGGGAATGCCGGCGTTTAGAGCGGGCGTTATCTTGGCACGAAAGAGCGCATAATGGAGCTCGGCTTTGCGGAGCTGTCGCTCCTTGTAGACCGGCCAGCCCGCCGCCAGATTTAATTCGTTAGGGGGCTCCAGGTTAAAAGTGCCCGGTCCCCGCGTGACCGTGTAACTGCCATAAAGCAACGGGACCGCCGTGGCGAGCAACCGCCCGTCCGGCAGTCGTTCGACATGAATGATGGCGGAGAGGTCATGCGTCCGTTCCAATCGAATTTCCAAACCGACAACCAGTGTCTGCTTCATGAGCGCGACATCGCGCGGGTCGCCCGGGTAGAGATGTTCCATCATCAGTTCGCCACGTTCGGCCGAGCGCGTCAAAGCCACCATGCCGGTCGTGAAAACATCGGCCGAAGAAAGCTCGCGCGCGGCCATGATGTCGTAGCGGCCTACGACATAGGGAACGAGCCCGCGGACCTGCTGATAGTTGCGGAGGAAATTGCGAACCAGCTCGGCGTTGGTGCGGGCCAATTCCGCGGGCCGCAGGGTGCTGTAGCGTTCGTAAATCTTCTGGGCGTTGAGGAACTCACCCTTCGGCGCCGCCGTCAGCTCGAAGCGGCGGGGCGGATCGATCTTGTGCAGTTTCTGCAGAATCCGATAGCTGTCCGGGCGTTCCGGTTGCCCGAAAATGTAAAAACTTCCAAGCCACGCCGCCATGGCCATGCCCATGAGCAGAAGCACGACAATCGACCAGGCAAACCAGTTCGTTTTGCGGCGCGGGCGGTAATAGCGCTCGTCGAACCGGAAGAGGTCGCGATCCATTTCAGCGCAGCGTCGCCGAGCCGGTCGCGTCAGGCCGGCCGTGCGGCTTCAAAAGAGGTGCCACAGCCGCAGGTGCGCGCGGCGTTTGGATTGACGATGCGAAAACCGGCGCCGCTCAGGCCTTCCTTGTAATCGAGCGTCGCTCCTTCCAGGTAAGCGCCGCTTTCCTGATCGACAAAAAACGCCACGCCATCCCGTTCGACCACAGCATCCTCATCGTGTTTCTGGTCGAGCAACATTTCGTACTGCAGACCCGAGCAGCCACCCTTGTCGATGCGCACACGCAGCCCTTTGTTCTCCGCATTCGACTGCTCCTGCAGGAGCAAGCGAAGATGGCGCGCAGCGTTTTCCGTGACGTTGATCATTGAATATGAAAATTATCGCACCGTGCCGGCAAGTCAACGGAGGGCCCGGATTCGTTTCGTCGTTTTTCTTCGCAATCGCGGGCCGCAAATCTAGAATCAGTCGTAGAATGTCCCGCATCCAGCTTTTGCCCGACATCCTGGCCAGCCAGGTCGCCGCCGGCGAAGTGGTGGAGCGTCCGGCTTCCGTGGTCAAGGAGCTGGTCGAGAACAGCATCGACGCCGGCGCGCGCCGCGTCGAGGTCATGATCCGGCGCGGCGGCATCTCGCTCGTGCGCGTCATCGATGACGGTTGCGGAATGGAACGGGACGATGCGCTCCTGTCGCTCGAGCGCCATGCCACGAGCAAGATTCGCACGGCCGACGACCTGGCCGCCATTGGCACGCTCGGTTTTCGCGGCGAAGCGCTTCCCAGCATCGCCAGCGTTTCGCGTTTTCGCCTAACGACACGGCAGGCCGGCGCCACCGCCGGCACGGAGATTCTGGTGAGCGGGGGAAAAATCGAAACCGTGCGCGACGGCGGGGAAGCCCCCGGCACCCAGGTTGAGGCGCGCTCCCTTTTCTACAATCTGCCGGCCCGGCGCAAATTCCTTCGTTCCGAGAACACCGAGAGCCGCCACGTCGAACATCAACTGCACCTCCAGGCCATCGGACATCCGGGGATCGCGTTCGCTTTTGTGCGCGACGAGCGAATCGTTTTTCAGATGGCGACGACGGAATCGTTGCGCGATCGCGTGCGCGACCTTTATGGCGCCGAGCTCGTCTCGCGTCTGCTCGAAGTCGCGCCTGACGAATCAGCGAAGATTCGCATCCATGGCCTGATCGGGCAGGCCGGCGTGAGCCGCCAGAGCCGGACGCAGCAGCTGCTCTTCGTCAACGGCCGTGCCATCGAAAGCCCGGTCCTGACCGCGGCGTTGCGCGAGGGTTATCACACCGCGCTCATGAAAGGACAGTTTCCGGTCACGTTTCTCTTTCTGGAACTCGATCCGGCCGCGGTCGATGTCAATGTGCATCCGGCCAAACGCGAGGTGCGGTTCCGCGATCCGGCCGGTGTGCGTGAAGCAGTCGTGGCCGCCGTTCGCCGAACGCTCGAGAGCGGCCGGGGCGATTGGGAGCAGCAATTCCGGCCGCCACCGGACGTTGCCGCCGGGATCGGTGTTGCAGCCGGGATCGGCGATCCCGGCCGGCCGGTTGATCCCTCCGTTTCGCCGGGATCACCGATCCCGGCTGCAACGGAGCCGTTCGCCACCGATTGGGTCAATCGCCCCGAGCCACCGGCACCATCCAAACCGCGAGAAAATCATCAGCAGCAATTCCAGATCATCGGCGTCCTGAACAAGCTCTACGTCCTGATGGAAAACGCCGAAGGCCTCGTGCTGGTCGATCAACACGCGGCGCACGAGCGCATTTTGTTTGAGGAACTGCGCCGCCGCATGGAAGAACAGGGCGTTCCATCACAGCGGCTGCTTCTCCCGCAAACGTTCGATTTGCCTCCGCATGATGCCGAATGGGTCGAGCGCAATCTGGCCACGCTGCAAAAAATGGGCATTGGCATCGAGCCGTTCGGCGCCAACACTTTCAAGATCGACAGCCTGCCCACTTTCCTCAGCGTGGCCGATCCGGTGCGCTTCCTGCGCGAGGTCCTCGATGCTCTCAAGAGTTCCAGCCAGCACAGCTCCGCCCTGCGCCTCGGCGAAGATATGATTGCCAAAACGGTCTGCCGGCACGCCGTGAAAGCGAACGATCCGCTGCGTTATCTTGAAATCGAAAAACTGATTAGCGACTTGCTTGCCTGCGATCTTCCCTATTGTTGTCCGCACGGCCGGCCCACCATGATACAAATCTCGTTAGGCGAACTGGAGAAGAAGTTCGGCCGCAAAGTGTAAGGAAACCAAATCAGGCGGCCAGTTCTCATGAAACTCTCGGTAGTGATTCCCTGTTTTAACGAGCATCAAACGATCGAACAGATCGTGGCCGCGGTGCGCGCCGCACCCGTTCAGCCGATCGAGATCATTGTCGTGGATGACGGTTCGACCGACGGCACAACACAATTGTTGAAAGAGAAGGTGGGAGCGGCGGCCGATCAGATCATTCATCATCCGGGAAATCGCGGCAAAGGCGCGGCCCTCCGCTCCGGGATCGCGGTGGCCACAGGCGATGTCGTTCTCTTTCAGGATGCCGATCTGGAGTACGATCCGCAAAATTATGCGGCGCTGCTTGAGCCGATCCTTTCGGGCAAAGCCGACGCGGTCTTCGGTTCGCGTTTTCTCGGCGGCGAGGCGCATCGGGTCGTTTACTTCTGGCACATGGTTGGAAATCGCTTTCTGACTCTGCTTTCGAACATGTGCACCAACCTGAACCTGACCGACATGGAAACGGGTTACAAAGCGGTGCGCACGTCGGTGCTGCGCAGCTTCGAGCTGAAGGAAAACCGGTTTGGAATTGAGCCGGAGCTGACCGCCCGGCTGGCGAAAAGCCGTTGCCGCATCTACGAGGTCGGAATTTCCTACGCCGGCCGGACCTACGAAGAAGGAAAGAAGATTACGTGGCGCGACGGGGTTTACGCCATCTTCGCCATTCTCAACCACAACCTCTTTACCAGGTAAGCGGCCGCGGTTGCAAAAACAGGACCGCGGTCCGCCGTAACAATCCGTTTGACAACCCGGGGTCCGCTCCGCAATGTCTCGATTCCCTTTTTGTTCGACGATGATCGCCTCGCAAGCCTATCCTTCTCCACTCAACGGTGACGCGCCGAGCATTCTGGAATTCCCAACGGCGGCGATTCGCGCTGTCCGTTCTCTGCGCAATATGACCACTCAACTCCTGCAAGAAGCTGCTCAAGTGATCCCCAATCAGCAGCTGTTGATCAACGTTGTTTCCAAGCGCGTGCGGCAGCTTAGTTTGGGGCACCGCCCGCTTGTCGAAGCCGGCCCCCGTGCCTCCCTCACCGACATTGCGCTCAAGGAAATCGTTGCAGGGAAGCTGACCTTCGAGCGAATCGAGGAAGTGGCTGACGGCGCCTAGCCTTCGCGCAGTCAATCAGCGCAAACTTGTGCCGCCCGGGATGGGCCCGGAGGCCCGCCTTTCCGCAAAAGCAGCACGCTTGTGCTACGCTGTGCGCAATCATGGCGGCAGAGACCATTCTCAATCGCAAGGCGCTGCGCGATTTTCATATTCTCGAACGCTACGAAGCCGGTCTCGAATTGAAGGGGAGCGAGGTCAAATCGATCCGCGCCGGGAAGGCAAACATCAGCGACGCCTTCGCTCGCATCGAGAAGGGTGAAGCATTCCTCTACAACGCCGACATTCAGCCCTACGAGCGGGCCAGCCACGAAGTACCGGCGGCCCGGAGAGTGCGACGTCTGCTTTTGCACCGGCAGGAGATCGACAAATTGTACGGCCTGACGAATGTGGGCGGCCGCACCCTTGTTGTCCTGAAGTTGTATTGGAAAAACGGCCGGCTCAAGGCCGAGATCGGGGTCGGCCAGGGCAAAGTAGCGCGCGACAAACGCGCCGATTTGAAGAAACGCGCGGTCGATCGCGAAACCGCGCGCGAGGTCGCGCGTTTTAATCGCAAGCACGGCTGATGAAGTGGGCGATTCCGGTCATTTCGGAATCTGATCACTTGTCACGCGCCGCTTGTCACTGAAATTAGCGCCGGTCATGCCCATAAAGAAATCGCCGCTCCTTGTCATTTTCCTCACCGTCTTCATCGACCTGGTCGGTTTCGGCATCGTCATCCCGGTGTTGCCGCTCTACGCCGAACACTTCCACGCCACTCCCGTCGCCATCGGCTGGCTCACCGGCATCTACTCGGGCATGCAAATCCTTTTCATGCCCATCCTGGGCCGGCTTTCCGACCGCTTCGGGCGGCGCCCCATTTTGCTCGTTAGTCTGATCGGCACAGCCTGCGGTTTTGTGCTGATGGGCGCGGCGACGGCGCTGCCGCTTCTTTTTATCGCCCGCATCATCGACGGCGCCACCGGCGGCAACATCTCCACGGCGCAGGCCTACATCGCCGACGTTAGCACACCCGAAACACGCTCTCGCGCCATGGGTCTGATCGGCGCGGCCTTTGGGCTCGGCTTTACTTTCGGACCCATGATCGGCGGAATCCTGAGCCGCATTTCCTACGGGGCGCCGTTTTATTTTGCGGCCGCGCTCGCGGCTGGAAACGCCATCCTGCTTTATTTCATCCTGCCGGAAAGCCTCTCGCCGGAGCTGCGCGCCCATCCGCGCGCCAAGGCACGCGCCACCGAAGTTTTCCGGCACGGCGACGGCCGCACTTTCGCCATCATCATGGCGACGAATTTTCTGGTGATCACCGGCTTCTCGATCATGACGACGCTCTTCGCGCTTTTCACAGAAAAGCGCTTTGGTTACGACGCGCAGCAAAACGGCTACATTTTCGGCTTCATTGGAATCCTGAGCGTGATCATGCAAGGCGCGCTGATCGGACGGCTCGTCGCGATGTTCGGCGAATTGACTTTGGTTCGCATGGGCACGGCCGGCATTGGCCTGTCGCTGTTTCTATTGCCCTTCAGTCACACCCTCACACTTTTGCTTTTGGTTTGTGCCGGACTGGCCCTGGCCAATGGCCTCAGTTCGCCCAGCATTAACGGCCTCGCTTCGCAGATGATCGATCGCAGCTGGCAGGGTCGCGCGCTCGGGGTCATGCAATCAGCCGCCAGCTTTGCCCGGCTCATCGGACCACTTCTGGCCGGCTGGTTGCTTATGTTCGACCTGGGCAAACCAGTGGTCGCTTACGGGCGCACCCCGTTCTGGACAGCGGGCGGAATCTGCGGACTCGCGTTGCTTTGCGCCCTGTGGCTGCGCGATCCGCGCAACGCGCGGGTCGGCGCCGGTTCCACCGTCGAAAGCGACGCCTGATGCAGAGATGAAACGACTCGGGTTCATTCTCTTTGGTGGCATCGCACTGGGTGGCTGGCTCGTTTTGCGCGCGACACGCCCGCGTTTTTCTTTCGCGGGAAAATCCGCGCTGATCACAGGTGGTTCGCGCGGGCTTGGGCTACTGATCGCGCGGGAAATTTGCGCGCGCGGCGGCCGGGTCGCGCTGCTGGCCCGCGATCGAAACGAACTGCACCGCGCGGCCAGGGAACTGCAGGCGAAGGGCGGCGAAGTCCTCACCATTCCATGCGATCTGCTCGATCGCGCACAGGCCGAAGCGGCTGTCGAGAGAGCGATCGAAAAATGGGGCGGCCTGGATGTCTTGATCAACAACGCCGGGATCATCGAAGTCGGTCCCCTCGCCCACATGCAGCGGGAGGATTTTGAAAAATCGATGCAGTTGCATTTTTGGGCGCCGTTTCACCTGATCTGGAAAGTGGTGCCGCATATGCGCACGCGCGGCGGAGGGCGCATCGTCAATATCAGCTCCATTGGCGGCCGCATGGCGGTGCCGCACCTGGCGCCGTATTGCGCAAGCAAGTTCGCGCTGGCCGGTCTCTCCGACGCCGTGCGCAACGAACTGGCCCTCGACCAGATTCACGTGACCACGGTCACACCCGGTTTGATGCGGACCGGCTCGCATGTGAACGCAAAATTCAAAGGCGATCATGCACGCGAGTATGCGTGGTTTTCCGTTTCGGCTTCGCTGCCGATCGCTTCCATCGAAGGACGGCGCGCCGCCGCGCAGATCGTTGCCGCGTGCGAACTCGGGCGTTCGGCGGTTATTATTCCGTTACCGGCACGAATCGGAATCGCAGGGAATGCGCTCTTCCCGAACCTGACGGCAGGATTGATGAAACTGGTGAACCGCATTCTGCCGCGCCCAACGGGGAAGCCGAGCGGCGATAAGCTTCATTCCGGCCGGCAGGCCGGGGCGAAGGCCGATTTGGGCGGCTGGCGGCGCGCCTTCACCGACTGGATGGCACAGCGCAATAACGAAAGCTGATCGTTAGGCGAAGGGCAGGTTCGCCTTGATGCGCGCTTCGTCGGTTTTGTGCACGAGGGCGGCCTTGCTCAACTGCCTTTTCTTCTTTGCGTTCTTCGAGGAAAGCAAATGCCGCCGCGAGGCACGGGTTCGCAAAATCTTGCCGCCAGCCGTGATCTTGAAACGTTTGCTGACGGCTTTGCGGGTCTTGCTGCGCGCGATCGATTTGGGCATAGGGCGCGAAAGATAGTGGCGATTCTGTCGCTGGCAAGTCTGGAAGGGATCCGCCATGGTTGCGCCCCATTTTTTCCTCCCCGAAGGTGCCGTCATGGAGAACGCCAGCCAGCCGCACGTCATCATTGTCGGGGCGGGTTTTGGTGGACTCGAGGCGGCCAAGAAGCTCGAGTGCGAAGCCGTGCGCGTGACCGTGATCGATCGCACGAATTATCACCTCTTTCAGCCGCTCCTCTATCAGGTGGCGACAGCGGCGCTTTCCCCGGCCGACATTGCCGCGCCGGTCCGCGCCATTCTTAGCCGTTGCCGAAACATGGAAGTGGTACTGGCCGAAGTGCAAAGCGTGGATTTGGCGACGCGCAAAGTGAAGACGAGCGACAGCGAGTTCGACTACGACTATCTCATCCTGGCGACCGGCTCGCGTCATTCCTACTTTGGCCATAACGAGTGGGAGCGGCTCGCTCCCGGCCTCAAGAGTCTCGAAGATGCGATCGAAATTCGGCGCCGCATCCTCATGGCCTTCGAGTCGGCCGAAAAACTAACCGATCCGGCCGCACGCGCGGCGGCCATGACTTTCGTGATTGTGGGCGGCGGACCCACCGGCGTGGAAATGGCCGGCGCCATCGCCGAGATCGCGCGCTACACCCTGGCCAGGGATTTCCGGCATATCGATCCTTCCAACGCGCGCGTGATTCTGATTGAAGGCGAGCCGCAGGTCCTGGCTGCGTTTCCGGAGGATTTGCGGGTGAGCGCGATGAAACAGTTGCAGGATCTCGGGGTCGAGCTTCGCACCGGAGTGCACGCCACCAACCTGACCGAAGCCGGGCTCAACGTCGGCGATGAGTTTATTCCATGTCGTGTGAAGATTTGGGCTGCTGGGAATACGGCATCCTTTGTCGGGCGCACTCTTGGCGTGCCGGTCGACCGGGTCGGCCGCGTCGTCGTTAAACCCGATCTCACCATTCCCGGACATCCGGAGGTGCAGGTCATCGGGGATCTCGCCAATCTTACCGGGCCCGACGGCAAACCGTTACCCGGTGTTTCGCCCGTGGCCATGCAACAGGGTCGCCACGCCGCTGAAAATATCCTTGGCCTGATCGAAGGCCGCAAACCGCAGCGATTCTGGTACTGGGACAAGGGCAGCATGGCGACGATCGGCCGTAACAAGGCGGTGGCGGACCTGCGCTATGTCCATTTCAGCGGTTTGCCGGCCTGGCTGGTCTGGCTCTTCGTGCATATCCTTTTCCTGGTCGGGTTCCGAAATCGCGTAGCCGTTTTCCTGCAATGGGCCTGGGCCTATGTCACCTTCAACAAGGGGGCGCGACTCATCACGCGAAACTTCCAGGCCGAACAACGGCCTCCTGCCTGACGATAAACGAAATGATGACCGCGGAGATCGAAGGCGGCGGCGTTATTGAAAACTATCCCGGCGCTGTCAGCCTCCTCTGCGGTTAAATTGATTCACCCATGCGCGCTCGTTACGCCCTGCCCAACTTTCGTATCGCCGTCGTCGGCGCGGGCGCGGTCGGCCAGTACTACGGCGCCAAGCTGGCCTACTACGGACGCGATGTGCATTTCCTGATGCGCCGCGATCTGGATCCGATTCGCCGCTTCGGAATCAGGATCCGGAGCAGGCAGGGAAATTTTCGGGTCGCCAAAGTGAACGTCGCCAACGCGACTGAGGCGATCGGCCCATGCGACCTTGTCATCATTGCCCTCAAGACCACGGCCAGCGCGATGCTTCCGCAACTTCTGCCGCCGTTGCTCCACGAACGGACCATGCTGCTGACTTTGCAGAACGGTTTCGGCAATGAAGAACTCCTGGCGACACATTTCGGGGCCGAACGTGTCCTGGGCGGCCTTTGTTTTGTTTGCCTCAACCGGGTCGAACCGGGCGTGATCGAGCATTACGACTACGGGCGCGTTAGCATCGGCGAATACCGTGGGTATCCACAGCCGCGCACGCATGACATCAGCTGGGAATTCAAGCGCTGCGGGGTGGTTTGCAGCGTAGTGGAAAATTTGGCGCGCGAACGATGGCGCAAACTGGTCTGGAACATTCCGTTCAATGGGCTCTCGGTTACGGCGGGCGGTGTCGACACCGCCACGATTCTGGCCAGCGATGAACTGCGGGCCGAGACCTTGGCTTTGATGGAGGAAGTCATCACCGCTGCGGGCAGGTGCGGACACTTTTTGCCGACAGCCGAAGCGTTGAAGCGACTGAATGCGACCAAAGAGATGGGCGCCTACAAGACCTCGACACTGATCGACTTTGAACGAGGCAAGCCGCTCGAGATCGAGGCGATCTGGGGCGAACCGCTGCGACGCGGCCGCGCAGCCGGGGCGAAGATGCCGCGCCTTGAGCGACTTTACGAGCGATTGGTCGAACTCGATTGCCACAGTCAAGAGCCAAAGCACCTGTCCGCCGAGGTTGGCGTATGAAAGGCGGGGCTCCTTCGATCGCGGTGCACAATCGGCAGCGGAAAGCGCGACTCGACCTTGCGGAACTCCGGTCGTTTGCCACAGGTGCTTTGAAGGCTGTTTGGGAAGAGCGCAAAGGGACTTCCAGCCTAACGAGCGTGAGCACTGTCGATGTCGTCTTCATTTCAGACCGGCGCATCGCTGAGCTGCATGAACGCTTCATGAAAATCAGCGGGCCGACCGATGTGATCACGTTCGAGCATGGTGAAATCTTCATCAGCGTGGAAGCGGCCGCCCGCCAGGCCCGCGCATTCAGCGCGTCGCGGCCAGACGAACTCCGCCTTTATCTCCTGCATGGCTTGCTCCATCTGGCCGGCTATGAGGATGACTCGTCCGCCGCCGCCCACCGGATGGCCCGGTTGCAGGACAAAATTCTGGCGAAGTTATCCCGACAGAGAAGCTAAGGCCGGCCGGCAAAGGTTGAACGAGAGAGGTGGTATGTTAGCGTTGTGGGTTATGATGGCCCGGCCGAGGTCTGCTGGCACTACGTTTGCCGGGGAGGAAATATCCGACCAACCGGGCACTGGCACGACCACGATTGAAAATCCAGCGTTGGGCGAAGAAACGGAAACCCGCGACGCGATCGACGTCCCCTGGCAGGTCGTCGTGCATAACGACCCCGTGAATTTGATGACCTACGTGACAATGGTCTTCCAGAGAGTCTTTGGTTTCCCGCGCGAGAAAGCGGAGCGGCACATGCTGGAAGTGCATCAAAAAGGGCGCTCCATTCTGTGGAGTGGCGTGCGGGAACGGGCCGAACTTTATGTGCAGCAGTTGCACGGCTACCTGCTCCTCGCCACCCTGGAACAAGTCCATTGATATGGAGTTTCGACGTAGCGGCGACGTCCTCGAAATTACCGAGCTCGACCCTTTTCTGGCGGAACTCCTGCGACAGATTCCCGCCAGCACAAAGTGCGGCGATTCTGAAGCGGCCATGCAGCGGATTTACAGCCGTCCAACCGCACAGAGCGAAAAGGAGAGCTGCGCGGAATGGAAACTGTATGTCGAGCCCGAGCTGCGCCGTCTCTTTCGCGGCGCAACGGAAACGGTCGAAAGCGATCTGCAACAACTGAACGGCAGCGAAAAGCCTTTTGCCAACACGACCTTCCGCATCCCTCTTGAGCACACCGATGCCTGGATTAATACGCTCAACCAGGCGCGCCTCGTCCTGGCGGCCAAGTACGATTTCAACGAAGCGGAGCTCTGCGATCATTATCGCTCGCCCATCGGCTCGCGGCGCGACCTGAGCCTGTTTCAGGTCAACTTCTACGGATTCCTGCAGGAGTTTATCCTTCGGGAAATGAACGGCGAGAACTGAGCTGCACTTCTCAAACGCGCTTTCCTGGCGGGCATTTCCGCGGCAGGCGCCTGCTCCCCAAATCGGAGGAGCGAGAGAGAATCAGCGATTCTTCCGCTCGCGCACCATGGACATCAGGCGCTCCTTGAGATCGGCCGACGTCTTGGCCGGCTTCAGACTTAGAGCGAAGGCTTCGTGCAGGGCGTAGCACTCGGCAATGACGTCTTCGGCGCGCTGGCCAAACTCCTTGCGGGCGTCTTCGAACGCGTCGCTCTCGTCCGGCTCCAACGCGCCGATCACATACAAGCGCGCCTGACTTTGAAATTCCTCAAAGCTCATCTTTCAGCTCCTTGAGTCCGTCATAGATCTTTTTCAGCCCTAACTCGAGCCTGGTCTTGACTGTCCCCAACGGTGTATTCGTATCAGCGGCGATTTCGCGCTGACTCATACCGCGAAAAAATGCGAGATTAATGGCCTGCTGCTGGGCAACCGGCAGCGAATCAATGACCCGTCTGACGATACGGCGTGTATCGGAAAAGGTGATCTCTTCCTCGGTCGCGTTGTGTACCCAGGCTTCCGGCTGCTGTTCCGTCTCGGCCTGCAGACGTTCCCCCGCGCGTGCGTAAGCCTGCTTCTTGCGCAAACCATCGATGGCCCGGCGCCTGGCCAGCGTTACCATCCAGCCGAGGGGTTTTCCTTTCTGGGCCGAAAAATTTTTCGCCTGATTCCAGATCTCCATGAAAATTTCCTGCAGCAAATCTTCCGCTTCCGCTTCGTTATGGATGACGCGCAGGATCAACGCTTTGAGGATCCCGTTGTAGCGATCGTAGAGCTGCGAAAGAGCCTCCGGATCCTCTTCCTGGATGGCCATCATCAATTCGAGGTCGGTCGGTTCGCCGGGAGCAAGTGGCGGAGGCGTCGTCCGTAATGGAGGCTTGGGAGCTGTTTCCAAATCCTTGGGAGCGGTGTTGGGAAAGAGTGACACGGGCTTGAAATTCGTTAGGCGGAAAGGAAACGCGGAAGATGAAACATAATTCAAGACCTAAAGAGGATCGTTGAATTTCAAGTCTTTGTAACGCCAATGAGTCTTCTCGTCCAACATTTTCGAGCCGCGCGATGTGGGCCGAGTCCCTTGACGGCGCCGCTGATTGTGAAATAAGGTCGTCGACAGGGGCAGGAAGGAAATGAAAAGCGATTTTCGCGTTCTTATCACGGTAACGGCCGCCATTCTCGCCATGCCTGTTGTTAGCCGGGCGCAGGATGCGGCCTCGCGGCCAATCGAGGTTCCGACGCCCACTGCCACGGCGACGCCAAAGCCAACGCGAACGCCGAAACCAACGCCAACTCCTAAAGCAAAGGAAACTGAGTCTACGCCAAGTCCGGCTGCGAGCGTTGCGACTACGCCTGAACCCACGGCAACGCCAGCCGAGACGGCCACGCCGGAGAAGAAGGCCGAGCCTGTTGAGCGAAGCGAAGAACCAAGTGCTGCTGCGGTCGAACAAAAGCGGAACCATCGCAGCAAAAAACAGTCGGCTTCGCAACCCGATGAACGCGCTCGTTACGATCGCGCGGCCGCCTCTGCCTTGAAGTCTCTGGAAAAACAGTGGGAGGCGAATTTCACCGACACCGCCGTTGTCGACAAAATGCTGGCCGATGATTTCGTGGGGACCTCACCCGATGGAAAACTGATGAGCAAGAGGGCGCTCCTCCGAGAAGCGCGGGAAGGCGGCGCAGTTCCGAAAACCACCGCGCACAATCTTGATGTGCATTTCTATGGAGAAAATGTGGCTGTCGTGACCGGCAGAACAAAGCAACTTTATCGCGATCGCGCCGGCCGCGTTGTGGGACGCGAATATCGGTTCACGGACACATGGGTTCATCGCGCCGGTCGCTGGCGCTGCGTGGCCAGTCAGTCAACGCTTCTCCCGAGCCGCTAACGAACTTCAGTTTGAGCCGCACGTGTATCTGGCGGACGCACGTCCCGGTAATGCTTCGCACCAAGACCAAGCAGGAACATGAGCACGGCGAACAGGATCACTCTCTTCTCCTCCGCCGTGAGAACGAATCGCTGCCGCAGACGGTCGTAGGCGGAAAGCCGCTTCACGGTTTGCGTTTCCGAGCACGCGCTCGCCGGACATGGACGGAGCGAAATCGCCCGCGAATGTGATCGTCGTAAAAGCGGGCCTTCGAGTCGGCCGCGATGAGCTGGCCGTAGAGTTTTTTGGGAACATCGAAATAGCGATAAATGGCGCCGTTTAGAAATTCGATCTCCAGGGCGTGCAGGTGCGAACTGTAGCCGACGGCGGCCAGCGCGCTCGATTCGACGGGGTGACGCGGAATGCGCGAAATGATCGCGCCCGGGCGTTGCTCGTTAGTCTCGGCAATGAGCAAGGCCGCGCCGAGACAGAAAAACAACGCGGCCAGGAGAAAGACCGGGGGGACCTTCATCGAACGCCAACGTTCTCACGGGCGCCGAGCGCGCGTCGAGTGAATTGTGATGCATCCGTGGGCTGGTCGAGTGCGATTCCATTGAGATGAAAACACCAACAGTCTTGCTTTGCGCATTGATAGCGGGCGCTGTCGCCCTGTCGGGCTGCGCGACTTCGCCGACGATTTCAAATGATGACACCACCACAGCGGCAGCCCCGGAAACGGCGCCACCCGGCCTTGGCGGCACAGCCGGCGTAAACAGCACCATCAACGGCCCGGCTGTCGTGGGACGCGCAGGCCGGTGAGATTCTGCCCCGCGCGCCGGCCGACTTAATGATGGGGAATCAGGCGTGGGAGAACGACCGAAATGAAATCGATCAGGAAGTGCCCGATAATGTTCGCCACCAGATCGCGGCGCCAGAGATAGATCAGGGTCAGGACCGCCCCGACGGTGAGGGCGACGGCAATATTGCCCCAGCCATTCGTCCCATGCGCGAAGCCGAAGACCAGGAGCGGGACGGCGCCCGCCACATACTGATTCAAACCCAGCGACTGCAGGCGTTCGATGGCGTAGCCGCGATAGAAAATCTCCTCGACGACACCGGCCCGAACGACAATGAGCACGAGGAACCAGGGCGGCAGCTTGGCGAAGGCGGCGGCCATCGGTCCGCCTTCAAAGTGCACGAGGCTGGCCACGGCGCCACCGGCTAGAAGAGAAAGCAGGACAAGAATCACGGCCCAAAAGAGCGAGCTTTTGAGTGAGGCCCTCCCGATTCCGATGGAACGGAGCGGCAGACCTTCGCCCCGGCGGATGATGAAGACGAGCACGATGAGGCAGAACCACATAAGAGATTCCTTCCACGCCATGCCCGCGGCGCTAAGCGGCGGGTAGAAAAGGGTGACGACCCAGCGCACGATGAGCAATCCGAACAGCGCAATAAACAAACCGAGCCAGGTGACAGCCGAGATTTTGGGCCCGCTCGCGGAAGAAGAATTCATGGTTCTTAACTGAGATGCGCCGTCTGCCTAAGTGGATTCAAGACTAAAATCTCAAACCTCGTTCTCCTCTCTCTGCACCGGCTTCCGGTCTACGAGTCGATAACCAGGTCCTAAAACACCGGTAAAAAGTCGCGATCTGCTTGCCTTCCTGAATCGCTTTCTCTCGAACTTTTTCGCAGACTGTCTATCTTGGGGAGTGCGGTTGGGGGTTTTCAGCGTGTCGAGAGGGATTTTTCTTGGTTTCCTGTTTTTTCTGGTTGCCGGCGTCTCCGGCAAGGCCGAGCCGCCCAAGCCGTTGCCTCTCGAACCGCTCGAAAAATATGACAACGCGCCGATGTACATTTTCCGAACCGGCGTTTCGGCGCGCATGCTCTCGCAATTCGGCGCCTTCATGAGTTATCAGGTTAACGTCTCCGCCAGCGGCCAAAATATTACGGGCGACGCCGCAAATGAGCCGTCCATCTGCATCGACCCGACCAATCACGATCGAATGGCGATCGGCTGGCGCCAGTTCGCGAGCGTTGCATCCAATTTCCGGCAGGCTGGCTGGGCCTTCACAAACGATGGCGGCACTTCATGGACTTTTCCTGGTGTTCTCGAAACCGTGTTCCGCAGCGATCCGGTGCTGGCCGCCGATAGCGGCGGCACGTTTTTTTATCTCAGCCTGCTCGAGAGCTTCTATGACGACATGTTTCGATCGATCAACGGCGGCCACTCCTGGGCCAGGATCGCGGCCGCAACCGGCGGCGACAAGCAATGGTTCACCATCGACAAGACGAACAGCAGCGGCCACGGCTTTCAGTATCAATCCTGGAGCATCGCGGGCAACAACTACAACGGCCGGCAATTCAGCCGTTCTACCAACGGCGGGGCGACCTGGCTTAATCCGATCAACATTCCCAACTCTCCCGCCTGGGGTACGCTCGATGTCGATTCGACCGGCAATCTTTTCATCGGCGGCGTCAATTTGAACACCGGGCAGATTTGGTGCGATCGCTCAACCAATGCGAAGAATGGTGCCGTCACTCCCACGTTCGACCGAAGCACGCTGGTCAATCTCGGTGGATCGATCGCCTCCGGCCAGCTGATCAATCCCGAAGGGCTCGTCGGCCAGATTAATCTCGCGGTCGATCGTTCCGGCACGAGCTCGAACAATTACGTCTATATGCTGGCCAGCATTCAGCCGCCCGGTTTCAACATCGGAAGTGACGTCATGGTTGTGCGCAGCACCAACGGCGGCGCCAGCTTCAGTGCGCCTGTGCGCGTCAACGACGACCCGATCAATCATTCGAAATGGCATTGGTTCGGCACGCTCTCGGTCGCGCCGAACGGCCGACTCGATGCCGTCTGGCTCGATACGCGCAATGCCGGCAACAACACCGATTCGCAGCTCTTCTATTCCTATAGCAGGAACGCCGGCGTGACCTGGTCGCCTAACGTGGCCGTCAGCCCATCGTTCAATCCCTATTTCGGTTACCCGAACCAGAACAAGATGGGTGATTACATCTCGATGGTTTCGGACAACGGCGGAGCCGATGTGGCCTACAGCGCCACCTTCAACGGCGAAGAAGATGTCTACTATGTGCGTGTCGGACCTCTCGCTTCGCAATTGCTCAATATCTCCACACGCGCGCGCGTTCTTACCGGCGAACAGGTACTCATTGCCGGTTTTATCATCGATGGGACCGCGCCGAAACAGGTCATTATTCGCGGGATCGGCCCCTCCCTGGCGGGCGCCGGCATCAGCGGCGTGCTGGCCGATCCGGCCCTCGAGTTGCATCAGGGCAACACGACCCTGGCGACCAACGATAATTGGAAAGTCCGTTCGGATGGCAGCAGTCAACAGGCGGAGGTGGAGGCGACGACCATTCCGCCGACGAACGACGCCGAGTCGGCCATTGTCATGACGCTCAATCCTGGAGCCTACACCGCCATTCTGGCCGGACGGAATAATGGAACGGGCGTCGGCCTGGTCGAGGTTTACGATCTCACCCCAGGTTCCAATTCGAAGCTTGGCAATATCAGTACGCGCGGATTTGTCAGCACCGGCACAAACGTCATGATTGGCGGCGTCATTGTCGGTGGGAGCGGCGGGGGCGGCGCCCGCGTGATTGTGCGCGCCATCGGACCCTCCCTGGGCAGCTCCGGCGTTCAGGGAGTGCTGGCTGATCCTACCCTGGAACTTCACGACCAGAACGGCACCACTGTCGCGACGAACAACAATTGGAAAATCAATGATGCGACGGGCCTGTCACAGGAAAGCGAGGTCCTGGCCACCACGCTGCAACCGTCCAACGATCTCGAATCCGCCATTGTCACAACTCTGGCGGCCGCGCCCTACACTGCCGTCGTGAAAGGCAGGAACAATACCACCGGCGTCGCTCTGGTCGAAACCTACAGATTGCCCTAACGAGTAATCAGCCCGGCCGAGATCAGCCTCTCGCCTGGCTGAGCCTTTCCGCGCCCCGGACAAATTTCGGGCGACAACTTCCACCCCGCGATCTAACTTTGGGCCATGACAAAAATCATTGCGTTAGCAGCAGCAGGACTCCTGGCAGCGGGCCCGATCTTCGCGGGCGAACATGGCGATTGTACGAAGCAAGCCGGAAACAACGGCAAAGCGGCCTGTACGATTTCAATGGCCGATCTCAATCTCACGCCGGCGCAGCAGACCAAAATGGACGCCCTTATGGCTGAGCATCACAAGTCCGGCTGCTCAAAGGCGAGCGAGGCGAAATACATGCAGGAGGCCAAGACGGTGCTGACGGCCGAGCAGTACGCCAAGTTCAAGGCTGAGTGCAAAGGCGCCAAAGCGAAGAAAACCGACGTTTAGGTTCCGATCCAGCGGACAATTTCCGCTCCAGCAGATGCGTTGGGCAAAGTGCCCCTCGATCGGGTCAGGCCAAGAAGCTGAAATCCGTCAGCGCGGTGGTTAGGCGGCATCGCCCTAGAGCTGAATGCCGTATCGCTTCATCTTGTTATAGAGCGTCGGACGCTGAATGCCGAGGAGCTCCGCGGCGCGCTTCTTGTTGCCGTGCGTTTGGGCGAGCGCCTGCAGGATCGCTTCGCGCTCGACTTCGTCCAGCGTCTGACCGCGCGGCGCCTGTTGATCGCGTTCGACGTTTTGCAGAATGGCGGGCAGCTGCACCTCGGCGGGCAATTCCTTGACCGTGATCAGATTCTGGCGGGCTAAAACGACCGCATACTCGATCGCGTTTTCTAATTCGCGCACATTCCCGGGCCACGAGTAATTGACCAGTTTTTGAAACGCTTCCGGAACGATTTCCGGCTCGGGCTTTCCCAGCTGTTCCGCGAAGCTTTTTACGAAAGTGCCGACCAAGGGCGGAATGTCCTGGCGGCGTTGGCGCAGCGGCGGAACTTCGATCTGGAAGGTGTTGAGCCGGTAGTAAAGGTCGGAGCGAAGCCGGTTTTCGGCGAGCGCCTGTTGAACGGGCCGGTTGGTCGCGGCAATGACGCGAAAGTCGGCCTTTAAAGTGCGCGTGCTGCCAAGCGCCCGATATTCGCCTTCCTGCAGAACGCGCAGAAATCGCGTCTGCAATTCCGGCGGCATCTCGGAGATTTCGTCGAGGAAAAGTGTACTGCCATCCGCCTCGGCAATCATGCCGGAGAAATCGTTCATCGCGCCGGTGAACGCGCCTTTGACGTAACCGAACAGCTCGGACTCGATCATGGCCGGCGGGAAAGCGGCGCAGTTCAATTTCACCATGGGGCGGTCAGCCCGCAGGCTGCGGCTGTGAATGACGTTGGCGATCACTTCCTTACCGACACCGCTTTCGCCCGTGACGAGGACGTTGGCCTGCGACGGTGCCATGGCGGTAATGAGCTCGTCGATCTCCTGCATGTTCTTGCTGTGGAAGACAGGCGTGAGACGGGTTTGCGCAATCTCGAGGCGCTTCTCGAGCTGCTGAGCTTTCTCCCGGAGCTCCGCGGTCTCGCGCAAGAGCGCCTGTTTTTCCAAAGCCTTCTCGACAAGGCTGAGCAGTTCTTCCGGCCCGTATGGTTTGCTGATGAAATGATAAGCGCCGCGCTTGATCGATTCGATGGCATTGCTCAACGAATCGTGCGCCGTCAGGATGATGACCTGCGTTTCGGGAAAATCGGTCTTGATCTGGTCGAGCATTTGCAGGCCGTCGGCATCGGGCAACTGCAGGTCGAGAAGAACGAGAGCCGTCGGGTGGGCCGCGAGCGCCTTGAGGCCGAGGGCCGCCGTGGGCGTGGCCTCGACTTCGTAGCCGTGACGCGTGAGCAACGCCTCCAGGGTGAGGAGGATCGGACGCTCATCATCGATGACCAGAATGCGACGCTTCTCCATGATACGAACGAGACATTAGCGTGGGGTCGCCAATTGGCGACGCGAAAGCGCCGCCGAACGCCGGGCTCGGCGCGGATGGAATTTAGCCGCCATTTTTCTGGAGCGGTAACGTGATCGTGCTGATCAAGGTATTCGCCTGGGGATCATATTCCGCGCTTAGATTTCCGCCGTGGCTTTCAATGATCGTGCGGGCCCGGAATAATCCGAGGCCGTAATGGCCACGCGCAATTGCGCGCAGCGGTTCACGACCCCACTCTCTCGTCGGCCAGGCAAATTCGCGCTTGGTTTCGCACAATTGCCAGACGAGATGGCCATCTGTCGCCTGGGCCGTGCAGCGGAGGTGAGCGCTGACCGGCTCGTGTTGCACCGCATTGCAGAAGAGTTCGAGCGCCGCCTCGCTCAGACGTTGCGGGTCGATCTGCAAAGTTTCATCGTGCAGATCGATCTGCCACTCGATCTCGCCTTTTTGCAATTCCAACGTACGCGCGACCTGTTCCTGCAGATCTTCCATGAAATCCGCGGCGCGGTATGACATCAGGTGCGGTGCGGGAGGTTGAAGCGCAGCGGTTAATTTTTGCAGGCTTCGGCCCATTTCCGCCACGGAGCTGCGGAGGCGTTTCACATCCTCCTTCTGGTCGGGTTCGGTGGCGGATTCCGCGAGAAGCGCCGCCTGCAGCTCGATGGAATTCAGATTATTCCTGAGATCATGACTCAGTTGCCGGACGAAGCGTACGACGTCATCCCAGCTAACACTCAGCTTTTCGCAGGAACCCGGTCCCCCTTCCTGAAATGAGTGCATCGGGTTAGTCCAAGCGAAAGAATTTCTGTTCTCCGGCCGACGAACCGGCGGCGCCGGTGACTTTGGGGTCATTCGCGGCAAGATGCCGCAGGGTATGGAAAACGTCCTCCGGCTCGGCGCCGATCGAGGCTGCGATTTCGTCCGCCGTTTGGCCGGGACGCGCGGGCAGCGCGGCGCGGACCCGGCCCTGCAGCTCGAGCAGATGCGTCGCGGCTTTCTTGCCCGCTTCCACACCCGGCTGATGATAGGCGTTGATGTTAACGAGCGAGCCATAAAATCCGACCGCACGTTCGTACAGGGCGATGAGCGCACCGACGTTGAACGCGTTTACTTCCGGGATGGAGATGGTGATGGATTCGCGCCCCTTCTCGTAAAGGGCGGCGCGCGTTCCGCGCAGGAATCCCTGCAGATAATCACCGCTCGTCACACCTTTCTCGACTTCAAATCGATTCGCCTCCCGATCGCGCTGCACTTCAATAAACGTGACAAAGAAGTTAAGCACGCCGTCGCGCAGCTGTTGCACATAGGCATGTTGGTCCGTCGAGCCTTTGTTGCCGTAGACGGCGATGCCCTGATTGACCACTTTGCCATCGCGATCCTTTTCTTTGCCTAACGATTCCATGACGAGTTGCTGCAGGTAGCGACTGAAGAGCGCGAGCCGGTCTTTGTAAGGCAGAATGACCATGTCTTTTTCGCCTCGCCCGTTGCCGGCGTAAAACCACATCAAGGCAAGGAGCATGGCTGCGTTTTTGGACCGTTCCCTGGTGCGCGTGTGTTCATCCATCGCGGCCGCGCCCGCCAGAAAGCTCTTGATGTCGAAACCTTCCAGCGCAGCAGGCACGAGTCCGACCGCGCTCATGACCGAGGTGCGCCCACCCACCCAATCATGCATGGGAAAACGGGCAAGCCATCCGTTCTTCTCCGCGTATTTGTCGAGCTCGCTGCCAACGCCCGTTACGGCGACGGCTTGCCTTGCGAAGTTCAAACCGACTTTCTCAAAATGGGCCGCCGCCTCGAGCATGCCATTGCGCGTCTCCTTGGTGCCGCCCGATTTGGAAATGACAATCACCAGGGTACGGGCGAAATCGTCGCCCAGCCGCGCGAAAACACGATCGAATCCGTCCGGATCGGTATTGTCGAAAAAGAAGATGTCGAGCGGGTCGTCAGGCCGGCCAAGTGCGTCCGCGATAAACTGTGGACCGAGGGCGGAGCCGCCGATCCCGATGAGCAGCAAATGCTCAAATTTATCCTGCGGATTCGGCTTGATCTCGCCACGATGGACCTGCCCGGCGAATTCGAGAATGCGCGCGTTGGTTGTTTCCACATCGGCGCGGAGTTCGGCCGTGGGCGCGAGCTCGGGCTTGCGCAACCAATAGTGGCCCACCATTCGTTTTTCATCCGGATTGGCGATCGCACCCTTCTCCAGCTCCGCCATCTCGGAGAAGGCGCGCTCGATGCGCGGCTGCATCTTTTCAAAAAAGTCATCGGCAAAGCGCATTCGGCTAATGTCGATGGAGAAATCGAGGTCGTCGTAACGGAGAAAATATTGCTGAAATCGTTTCCAGAGTGAGGCCATGTTACTAATCGAAATATTCCGGGACGAGGGTGAACACGAGGCTAAAATTCGCTGAAGTTGGCAATGACATTGATTGAACCCGCAGTCTTCTTTCCGGCCGCGTAGGCCGGTGTGAAATGTCCATTCTTCAAAGCACCGGCCAGGAAATCACCCAATCCTGCATCCTTTGGATTTTCCGAGACGATGTTGGCGGACACGACTTCGCCAGCCGCTCCGACTTTGACCAGCACTTCCGCCGCGCCTCGACCCGGTAAATCAACCGAGGCCGCCATTTCGGCCGACTCAAGAAGCTTGCGCAGGCCTCCGATCAGTTCGGGTTGCACGTAGCTGGCGATCTTGCCGATGCGCTCACGATCCGTCGTGGCCAGAGAAACAACGATGACGGGGGCGCCGTCCTGATGCATGAAAAGAACGGTTCCGCCGATATAAGCGGCCGTCGGTTTTCCATCGACCGAGGCTGGTTTGAAGTGGCCCCAGTCGAGGGCCGACTGCACGGCATTCTTGAATGCATCGTCCTGGCCGACGAGCGCATAGGTCGTTTGCACGATGCCGTCCTCCGAGATGTCGCAGTAGAATTGCACGGCACTGTCTTTTCCAGCTGCCTCCGGGTTCTTCGGAAAATGAATGTAATGCGAAAACGAATCCTCATCGGTTCCAACGATGGCCGGAGTGATATCGCCGGAGGATTTCGGCTGAATCTCGACGGAAGGCTTGGCTTGCCCGGCCGGGCTTTGCTCGGCCCCCTCGGGCTGGGCCGGTGCCGCGGCCGGCTTTTTCCGGCAGCTGACGGAAACAAGAACAGCGATAGCAAGGAGCGAGGCGGCCAGAAGAAAGCGTCGCGCAGACAGAGAATTTTCCATGGTCTGAATCCGGTGCACGTAACCTCTGGGGCAAGCTTGTGCAAGTCGCCGGCGAAGATCGTCCGACGCAACCGACTGATCTCAAGCAAGCGAATAGATTTGCAAAAAAACAGGCAGCAACCCTTCAATAACCGGCGGAAACGCGTATGAAAACATCTTCAAATTCTTCATCAGCAAGAACAGTGGCAGCAACCGGCCTGCTTATTTTCTGGCTCGCCCTGAGCCAGTCAGTCTGGGCGCAGGATTGGGCGAAAGCGCGCCTTGAGAAATCTCCACGACACGGTGAGTGGATCGACCTGAAGAGTGGTAATCGCCCTTTGCGAGCCTTCATCGTTTTCCCGGAAGCAAAGAAGAAAACACCGGTCATCCTGGTGGTTCACGAGATCTTCGGTCTGACCGATTGGGTGCGAAACCTGCAGGACGAACTTGCCGAAGCCGGCTACATCTCAGTTGCGCCCGACCTGCTTTCCGGAAAGACCTTTTCAGATCTCGACGGCGCACGCAAAGCGATCTCCACTTTGACGAAGGAGGAGGTGCGTGCCGATTTGGACGCTGCCGCGGCCTACGCGGAAAGCATTCCCGCGGGAAACGGTACGCTTGCCGTCTGCGGATTTTGCTGGGGCGGCGGATGGGCGTTTGCCTACGCCAACATGAACCCGAAATTGAAGGCGGCCTATTCGTTCTACGGCACCGCGCCGGATGAAGCGGCGCAGGTCGCAAATATTGCTTGTCCCGTCTACGGCTTCTATGGGGGGAACGACGAACGCGTCGTGGCCACAATTCCGAAGGCGGAGGAATTGATGAAAGCAGCGGGCAAAACCTACGAACCGGTGATCTACCCGGGGGCGGGGCACGGATTCATGCGTGCCGGCGAAGCGCCTGATGCCAAAGAAGCAAATAAAAACGCACGTGATGCCGCGTGGATTCGCTGGAAGAAACTCCTCAAGGAATTGCCGTAAGATCTCCGCCCGCCATGGGGACACGCCCTGCGTGCATCAGACACCACCGTCTGATTCTCTCAGGCTCTGCGTGGAACGTTAGGCAATCCGACGTCCAAGTCGCCCGTTTCATCAGCGGGCAGAGGCATACCTTTGCCTTTTCCTAGTTTCCACCCCGCCCTTGGTCCGGCGTGTGAATACTCCTGAACGATGTGAAATCCCGTCTCGTCCTCATAGCCTTCCGGTGCCTTGCGCAATCCATCGACGATGACCGCCAATGAGGCCGAGGCAACCAGAATGATTCCGAACGCTAACAACATGACCAAATCAACAGCAGAATTAGTACCATGTTTGGCCTGGTGTCAAACGCCCGGGAAGCGCCTGCGGGTCTGTCCTTGGATTCGTCGAAAATAGTCAATTAATTTTACACTATGTTAAACATTTTTCGTGTCCCGATGAGGTCCAATGGGAGCCTCGTCCTCAAGGCGCGGGCGTTCTAACGAGAGCAATTGCGGCCGAGTCAGCTCCGTCTCTACCTTTCGCCCAAGAAATTCCAGCAGGACCCGGATTCGCTCTGAAGCCGGCATAACCCGTGTCACAATCGCTTCCAGGCCTTGGAACGGCCCTCCGGCAATTTTCACCCCCTGCCCTTCCCGCAATTCCGGATCGACCGTGATGACCTCTTCATCGTCGCCGCGGCGAAGAACCTGTATGGTCTGAGAATCAACCGTGGCGAGTTCATCTCCGAATTGGACAATGTTTAGAACACCCGGCGAATGCTCGATTCGGCGGTGTTCTTTGGCATAGATGAATTCGGCGAAGAGATATCCGGGGAACATGGCCTCGACAAACCAGATGATTCCCCGACGGGTCAGTTTGCGATAGCGCAGGCGCGGCGAAAAGCAGGAGATCTGCAGCTGGCGACGCAGGCCGACGGCGGCGAGGTGTTCACGCTTCGCCTGCACCTTGAGGCAGAACCAGAGCGGCGTGTCGATATGCGCCAATTGCGCGCGGGGTTGAGTCATAGGAAAGGAGAATTTCAGGACGCTAGGGGAGGAACCTATCTTTTCAAGGGATTGCCAAATTGACTGCGCGGCTATCGAGATTCTCACACTCTAGTCGCGCCGTTGCTACCGGCCTGAAATTATTTCGCCGTCGCGCGGCGGCTCTGAAAAAGGGATCACGAACACCGGCACGCCAAGTGCTATGAAATCTGACAGTTTCCATAACTGCCAGAATAATGAGATATTGGCTGCTTGCTGCCCTTTCCACCCTCCTTTTCCTCGGTCAATTCGCTTTCGCCTTGGGCAGCTCTGCCTCCCTGGCATGGAACGCGAACGCTGAAACCGACCTTGCCGGATACCGCCTTCATTACGGAACGACAAGCGGCTCATACTCAAATACGGTCGATGTAGGAAATCAGACCGCTGCCACCGTTAATAACCTCAACGCGGGCCAGACTTATTTTTTCGCGGTCACTGCGTACAACACGAGCGGCGTGGAAAGCCTGCCCTCGAGCGAAGCCTCTTACACGGTACCCACTCCAACACCGACCCCCACTCCAACGGCAACTCCAACGCCGACCCCGACCGCCACCCCAACGCCCACCCCAACGCCTACCCCGACCGCAACTCCAACACCCACTCCAACCGCCACCCCAACGCCCACCCCGACCGCAACACCGACCCCCACTCCAACGGCAACTCCAACGCCCACCCCGACCGCAACACCGACCCCCACTCCAACGGCAACTCCAACGCCGACTCCGACCGCCACCCCAACGCCCACCCCGACCGCAACTCCAACGCCGACTCCGACCGCCACCCCAACGCCTACCCCGACCGCAACTCCAACGCCCACTCCGACCGCCACCCCAACGCCCACCCCGACCGCAACTCCAACACCCACTCCAACCGCAACTCCAACGCCGACTCCGACCGCCACCCCAACGCCCACCCCGACCGCAACTCCAACACCCACTCCAACCGCAACTCCAACGCCGACTCCGACCGCCACCCCAACGCCCACCCCGACCACAACTCCAACGCCCACTCCAACCGCCACCCCAACCGCAACTCCAACACCCACTCCAACCGCAACTCCAACGCCGACTCCGACCGCCACCCCAACGCCCACCCCGACGGCAACTCCAACACCCACTCCAACGGCCACCCCAACGCCGACTCCGACCGCCACGCCGAAACCGGTCATCATTGTGCAGCCGCACGATCAGACCGTATCGGTCGGCCAGAGAGCCACATTCAGCGTGACCGCGACCGGGGCTGGCCCATTGAGCTACCAATGGAAAAAGAACAACTCGTCGATCTCCGGAGCCACCAACTCTTCCTACACGACGCCCCCTGCAACGCAGAGCGATGACCACGACAAATTCAAAGTGGTAGTGAGTAATAGTGGCGGGAGCGTCACCAGCGGCAACGCAACACTCACGGTCAATCCGGCGCCAACTCCTACTCCTACTCCTTTTTCCACACCAACCCCGACCCCCACTCCGACACCGACCCCGACGGCAACTCCAACACCGACCCCGACGGCCACGCCCACCCCAAGCCCTTCACCGACGCCGACCCCAACGGCAACTCCAACACCCACTCCAACCGCCACTCCGACGCCAACCCCGACGCCTGCTCAGGTCGAGCACACCCTGCTCAACGTTTCCACTCGCGCCATGGTCAGGACCGGAGACAACGTCATGATTGGCGGCTTCATCATCACGGGGAACACGAGCAAGAGGGTCATCGTCCGGGCGATCGGTCCGTCGCTCACGCAGGTCGGGGTTTCCGGCGCCATGGCCAATCCCAAGCTCGAATTGCGCGATTCACGCGGCAGGGTGCTGGCCTCGAACTCGAATTGGGAAACACGGCGCGCTGAAATCATTGCAACGGGTCTTCCCCCAACTAACCCGAATGAGGCGGCGGCCGTCGCCACTCTCGCGCCAGGCGCTTACACTGTGATCGTCTCCGGAGTCAACAACACTTCTGGCGTTGCGCTCTTCGAACTTTACGATCTCGATGTCGCCTCCGGCAATGTCGCCAACATCTCAACACGTGGACGCGTCGAACCTGGCGACCACGTCATGATTGGCGGCTTTATCATCGGCGGCGATCAGCCGACCAGGGTGATCATTCGCGCCATTGGTCCTTCGCTCACACAAAGCGGGCTCACCGGCGTCCTGGCGGATCCAATCCTTGCTCTCCACGACGCCAACGGATCGCTCATCTTCACCAACGACAACTGGCGCAGCACCCAGCAGCAGCAAATTATCGATTCTGGTCTCCCGCCGACAGACAATCGGGAATCCGCCATCGTTGCGACCCTGCAACCGGGGAACTACACCGCCATTGTCAGTGGAAGCGGGAATACATCCGGCGTCGCCCTCGTGGAAGTCTACAATCTCGACAGGTAAGGGAAGGCGACCGGGGCTTCCGGACCAGATCTTCCTGGCTCCAGCGGTAGGATTCGAACCTACGACCAATCGGTTAACAGCCGACCGCTCTACCACTGAGCTACGCTGGATCGTGTTTTGCCCGAGATGGGCGGCCGTCTATTTTGCCTGCACTTCGGATTGCGGCAAGTTTTCTTCTTCGGCATCGTCGCCAGCCGCCAAATTCAATTTGCTTTCGCCAGGCCCATCAGCATACTGAATACGCTCAACAGACGCGGGGTGGAGCAGCCTGGTAGCTCGTCAGGCTCATAACCTGAAGGCCGCGGGTTCAAATCCCGCCCCCGCAACCAGTTTCGGCTTTTCACCGCACCGGCTGCGGCGACTTCACGAGCAGGACATAATGCGGCACCTTCTTTTCGCCCTTCCGCCACGATTGCAGAGCTGACGGAACCGAGCCGCCCAAATCCCGAAGCAAAACCGCCCGCTCGTGTCGGGGAGCCACGACGGCATCAATCTCACCTGCGTTCCATTTCGCGATCGCTTCGTCGCTCTTCAAAAAATGCAGACGTTGAAGGTAAAGAAGCATCCCTTCCTGCGCGCCACCTACCACTTCGTAGCGCCAGCCATGGGCCTGCGCCTCCGCGCGGACGGATTTGGCGAAGTCGACCAACGCACCCTGACGATCACGATATGCCTGGTTCACTTTCCACGCGGTGTAGCCCGCCCATCCGACACTGCCAAGCAGCATGGCCAACGCCGCCCATGTCGTGGCACGCGCGCGCAAATTCTCCCGGTCCCGACTACGCGCAACCAATGCCGCCAGGAGCAAACTAAGCGGCGGAATAATCGGGTAAATACGATCGACACGTTTCGACGGAATGAGCGACATCACGATCAGCCCGCCCACGCTCCAGCAGACCAGCCAGACCACGTCGGCGGAACCATAACGCCACCAGTCGCGCAGACGCCTCCCGCCTGCTTTCCAGATCAAGACGGCGAGCGCGAGGCCGAGAAAACTCCAGGGCGCAAATTTCTGCACGAGATGCGGCAGGTAAAAATAGACTGGCTGCGGCTGATGCACTGTTTCCCCGAATCGGCCCAGAAATTCCTTGAGCACAACCTCATGGAAAAAGCCGGGCGCGAAAACAATGCCGCCAAAAACCCACAGCAAAAAGATGAAGAACGACACGGTCCAAGGCCAGGCCGCCCCCCACGGAGTTGGACCTGGGCGACTGCGTTCTCGCCATTGATAGAGCACCATGCCCGGAAGCAAAAATGCGTAGATGATTGGCCCCTTGATCAACATCGCCGCGGTCAGCAAAAGGAAAAGACGACGACGCTCATGCCCCGTCCATGATTGGCCGCTGCGAATCTTGAGCCAAATTTGCCAGCCGATCAGAAACGTCACCAAGGCCAACGGCATGTCGGTGCGGACCAGTGTCGCCAGGCGCAGCGTGAGCATGTTCAATCCGAAGGCGCCTGCTGCGATCAGACCTGGGACTGATCCATACGCCTTGTTGGCCGTCCAAAACAAGAGGCCTAACAAGGCGAGGGCGGCCAGCAGTGACGGCAGTCGCCAGGCAAGGGCCCACGAATTTGTGCCCGCGTAAATGCCAGCCGATATCCACCCGACCAGCGGCGGCTTCGTCGCCACCTTCTCGTTAGGCGTGCGCTCATAAAACCAGTGCCCTTCCTTTACCATCTCGAAGGAAGTGAAAGCCTGCTTGGCCTGATCGTAATCGTCCAGCTGCCAGGGCAGATTGGCCGCGATCCAAAGTATGATCGTCAGCCCAAGCACGCACCAGAGCGTGACGCGTCGACCGGGCAAATGAATTATTCCCGCCACAGAATTGCGCGCACCGGCGCCGCATCACCGCCCGCGATTCTTATCGGCAAGGCCGCGAACTGGTAAACGCCCGCGCTCACCTGGCTCAGGTCGAGCGATTCCACAATGGCGATTCCCGCCGCGGCCAGCGCGTGATGATTGGTTAATGCCTTGGAGTCAATCGGATCGACCGACGGCAGATCCAGACCCAGCAATCTTACCCCTCTGGTCCGCAACCATGCACTCGCATCGGGGCCGAGGGTCGGAATCGTCTCCGGAAAGACGGCTGAATCAGTCCAGATATTTGTCTTTATCAAGAGCCGCGGAGCGACCCGCAATTGATGCCCGATCGACGCCAGGTCGAACACCGTAATGTCCTCGTGGCCGCGTGAAAATTTTCCGCTCACATCGAGGACGACAGCGCGTCCAAAAAAAGGCTCGAGCGACAATTGGTCGATCGTCAGGCCATTTCCCTCGAAATGAAAAGGCGCATCGGCATGCGTCCCGTTGTGGACGCCCATTTCCATGCTGCCCACATTGACGACCGCGCCTTCCGCGATTTTCCAATTGAGATCGAAACGAAAGGCCGTGTCACCCGGCCACGGTGCCAGATTGTTGGAAAGCGGCCGGGAGATGTCGAAAATTTCCATGAGATGATCCGTCAGATGCTTGGCCATGTCGCGGCGCTTGTGTCAAGCGCCGAACCCGACAAACCGCCGTGGAAATGGTTGTGACCGGCGCCGCCAGAGCGTAGAGAAAAGACGGAGCGATTTTACCCATGGAAACGAAAGTGCAGCCTGCCACGAATCTGAACAAATGGATCGAAGATCACCGCGACCAATTCAAGCCGCCGGTCAGCAATCAATATCTTTACGATGGGCGCGACTTTTTCGTCATGGTCATCAAGGGGCCAAACGCGCGGAACGATTTCCACAAGGTCGATTCGGAGGAATATTTTTATCAACTCAAGGGCGATATCAAAGTGCGTATCCGCGAAGGCGACGAGATCGTCGATTACCCCGTGCGTGAAGGCGAGACCTTCTTCATTCCGCCCAATGTTCCGCACGCGCCGGTGCGCCCGCCCGATACGTTAGGCGTGGTCGTGGAACGGCGCCGGCCCCCGGGCGAACACGAGCATGTCATCTTTTATTGCGAAAACTGCGGCGCGCTCGTCGAGGACATCGATTTTGATTGCGGCGACATCGTCCGGCATTTCAGCCAGGCCATGCTCGATTTCTGGAACGATGACGAGCGTCGCACCTGCAAAAAATGCGGCCACAAAGTCCCGCAGCCCGAACCGGTAAAACCGTTTTAATGCAGCCCGCGCCGAAGATAGGCATCCCGCCTGTCTCGCCCGACGGGCATCTTGCGCGTTCCACTCGCCACTCGTCACTCATCACTGGTCACTTTTCTTGAAGATCGATCTCCATACCCACATTCTGCCGCGCGACTGGCCCGATCTCGACGCCAGATATGGCTACAGCGGATTCGTCCGGTTGGAGCATTACAAGCCGTGCTGCGCGCGCATGATGATCGGCGGCCGCTCTTTTCGCGACATCACCGACAACACCTGGGATGTGCAACGCCGGATCGAAGAGTGCGATGCGGCCGGCGTGAGCATGCAGGTTCTTTCGACCGTGCCGGTCATGTTCAGTTACTGGGCCAAACCGGCCGACACGCTTGATCTTTCGCGCCGGTTGAATGATCACATCGCGGAAGTCGTCAGGACACATCCCGCGCGTTTCGCCGGCCTTGGCACCATCCCAATGCAGGATCCCGATCTGGCCGCGGGCGAGCTGGAGCGCTGTGTTCGCGACCTCGGCCTGCACGGCGTGCAAATCGGAACACACGTCGATGCCAACGAACATTTCGGTCGCATCGATCCGCTGAATCTCGACAACGCCTCTCTCCAACCGGTCTGGAGTGCCGCGCAACAACTCGGCGCCGCGATTTTCGTGCACCCGTGGGACATGGTCGGCCGAGAACGCATGCCGAAATACTGGCTGCCGTGGCTCGTCGGAATGCCGGCCGAGACATCACTGGCCATTTGCTCGATGATCTTCGGCGGCGTTTTCGAGCGTTTCCCGCAACTTCGAGTCGGCTTCGCCCATGGGGGCGGCGCATTTCCCATTACCGTCGGTCGCGTGGAACAGGGATTTCATGTTCGCCCCGATCTTTGTGCGGTCGATAACAATACAAATCCGCGCAGCTATCTCGCCCGGCGCGAACCCGGTGGCGAAATTGTCCCGGCCCGATTCTACGTCGATTCGCTCGTGCACGACGCCCAGGCCCTCCATCTCCTCTTGAAAATCTTTGGCGCCACACGAATCGCGCTCGGCTCGGATTATCCTTTCCCGTTAGGCGAAGAGCACCCCGGTGCGCTCATTGAATCGATGCCGGATCTTTCGGAGAACGAGAAAGCGCAGTTGTTCTCCGAAACGGCGCGCGATTTCCTGCGTCTCAAACCTTAGCGCGCCGATGAACAAGCTGCGCATCGTCGTCGATTTCGTTCTGCCGCCCGATGCGCTGCAGTTGTTACAGGAGAAAACAGAAGAGCATCAGCTCGTCCTTCCGCCGAAGCCGGCTCCGTCGGTTCTCGATAAAGCCGAGGCGAACGCCGAGTTGCTCACGGCCGATATTGCCTTCGGCCAGCCCGACCCCCAGGCGGTCGCCCAAGCGTGCCAGTTGAAATGGATTCACATCAGCACTTCGAGCGTCACGCGCTACGACACGGCGGAGTTTCGTGCGCTGCTCGCAGATCACGGCATCATCTTCACCCACAGCGCCGCCGTTTACGCCGAAGCCTGCGCCACGCACGCCCTTAGCTTCCTGCTCGCGCAGGCACGACAACTTCCGCGCGGCCTCCAGACGCGCACGCCGGGCGGCAGCGAATCGTGGAATGATCTGCGCGAATCGTGCCACCTGCTCGCGGGAGATACGGTGCTCATCGTCGGCTACGGCACCATCGGCAAGCGATTGGCCGAAATGCTGCGCCCATTTCGCATGAAGGTAATTGCATATCGCCGCAACCCGCGCGGCCACGAAGATACTCCGATCGTTTCGGCGGAGAAACTTCCGCAGGCGCTCGCTGCCGCCGATCATATCGTCGACATCCTGCCGCACAGTCCGAGCACACGACATTTCTTCGATGCGTCGCGTTTTCAGCAAATGAAAAACGGCGCGATCTTTTACAATATTGGTCGCGGCGCGACGGTCGATCAGGGTGCCTTGCTCGGCGCCTTGCGCAGCGGCCGGCTGAGCGCGGCCTGGCTCGACGTGACCGAACCGGAACCGCTTCCAAACGATCATTCGCTCCGGACCGAGGTAAATTGCTTTATTACTCCACATGTCGCCGGCGGCCACGCGCATGAAGGCCTTACGCTCGTCAGGCACTTTCTGGATAATCTCGGTCGCTTTCTGAAAGGCGAACCCCTCCTCGATCGCATTGTCTGAATTCCACCGGCAGCTTAGTCGACCAATAATTCTTCTGGTGCGCCCCGCGCCTCCAGCCGGCCGCGTTCCAGCACGATGACCTCGTCACAGAGCGCGCTCAGTTCGGTAGCATCGTGCGTCACATAGATGAGCGGAATTCCAAACTCGTCGCGAATGCGCAGCAGGAACGGAATGAGACGCTTCTTCAAATGCGAATCGAGGCTGCTCATCGGTTCATCCAAGAGCAACAGTCGCGGGACCGAGAGGATGGCGCGCGCAAAGGCGACGCGTTGCTGTTCCCCACCCGAAAGCGTCGTGACGTAACGTTCGAGTAACGGCCCGATGTCCATCACCTCGGTCACGTGGCCGATGCTGAAGGGCTCGTTGTTGGCGCCCTCCCTTTGGCAGCCGTAGGCCAGATTCGCTCGCACATTAAGATGTGGAAACAAGGCAAGATCCTGCGGAACGTACCCGATGCGGCGCAGGCGCGGCGGCACATGCCGATGCGTGGCCGCTTCGAACAGAAGCTGGCCGTCCAACTCGATGCCGCCGGCCTCGGGACGGCGTAAACCAGCAATAACGTTGAGAAGGGACGTCTTACCGGCGCCGGAAGGCCCGAAAATTCCCGTAATGGAACCTTCAAAGGCCACATCAATGGCAAGCGTAAACTCGCCTAACGAAAGCTGGATCTCCCGCAGGTGCAGATTCATCGTGAGCGACCGCGGGTTGAGATAATCTGACCGCAAAGGACGGCGACAAACACAATGCCAATCGAAACAACCAAAAGCGGCAGCGCCGCTGCGTCGCGATCAAGCTGGATGTTCTGATAAATAGCGAGCGAGATCGTCATCGTTTTATGTGGAATCATTCCCGCGACGACGGCGGTGGCACCGAACTCACCCATGGCGCGCGCAAAAGCCAGGATTGCGCCCGCGACAATACCACGTCGCGCCAAGGGCAGACTGATCGTGCCAAAGACACGCCATTCGTTTGCCCCGAGCGTCCGCGCGATATCTTCAAAACGGGGGTTCACCTCCTGAAAAGCGGTCTGCACCGTGCGCACAAGGAGCGGAAACGCCATGACCGCGCACGCGATAACAACGGCGCGCCAGGTAAAAACAACTTCGATACCCATGGAATGCAGCGCTCCCCCTAACGAACTATTCCGACCGAAGAGCATGAGCAAGAGCAGGCCTGTCGCGACGGGCGGCACGAATAACGGCAGCATGGCGGCTGTCTCGACAATCGATTTGCCGGGCCAATCGCGACGGGCCAGCAACCAGGCGAGCGCGATGCCGAAGGGAAGAATAGCAAGCGTGCTAAGCGCGGACGTTTTGATCGTGAAAAACACGATCTGCCAGTCGTCCGCCGTCATGGCACTGCGGTCCCGCCCGGCGTGAAACCAAATCTCTGGAATATTTTCGCCGCAGCAGAGTCGGCGAGGTATTGCTCGAATTTCCGCGCTTGTCCCGGCCGGCTCGAAGATTTCAGCACAGCCACCGGATACAAAATCTTCGGACCTTCAGCGGCCGGAATTTCGACGGCAATCTTCACCTTCTTTGAGATGAGCGCATCCGTCTTATAAACAAACCCGGCCTCCGCGTTCCCCGATTCGACCGCAGCAAGCGCTCCCCGGACATTCTCCGTTGGGATCACCTTCCTCTTCAGCTCATCCCAAAGCTTCAATTTTTGCAGATATTCCCGGGCATAAATGCCGGCCGGCACCGACTGCGTCTCAGCCAGCGCCAGTTTTCGAAGATCTGGTCTGGCCAGATCGGCGGCGGAATGCAGCATTGCTTTTGATTCGTTAGGCACAACGATGACGAGCTGATTGGCCAGCAGATCGCGGCGCGTTCCCGGGAGTAGCAATCCCTTTTCTTGCAACGCATCCATCTTCGCTTCATCGGCCGAGAGGAACAGATCGCCCGGCGCGCCCTGCTTGATTTGCCGGGCCAGCATGCTCGAAGCCCCAAAGTTGAAGCGAACCGTGTCGCCGCTCTCCTTTTCGTAAGCGGCGCCAATCGCGGTCAGCGCATCGCTTAGGCTGGCGGCCGCGTGCACGGTGAAATCGACGGCCCACGCCGCTCTTGCTGACAACAAAAGAAGGACGACCAATGCCGCGGTACGTTTTTTCATCGAAAGAGCGGGCGTTGCCGGGCCTTTATCGCATCAGCTCTTGTCTCCGCAAAGTGCAATCGCCATCTCCGCGAGCGCCGAAACATCACTCGGCCCTGCACGACTTTGCGAGAGTTTCTGAACAAGCGTGCTTTTACCTGCGTCAAACCCTTCATGAAGACGAATTGCATCATAACAATCGCCCTGGCCGGCGCGCTCGCGCTCGCCTTCGCTTCGACCGGGATTGCCGAGCCGAGTCAGACAGAGCTAGCGAAACAAGCGAGAATCACGAGAACCGAGGCGCAAAAAAACGCGCTCGCGAAGGTCCCGGGCGGGAAAATCCAAAGTGAAGAGCTCGAGAACGAACACAACGCCCTCGTCTGGTCGTTCGATATCGCCCAGCCGAGGAGCAAAAATATCACCGAAGTGCTGGTGAACGCTAAGACTGGTAAGATTGTTTCTGTCACCCACGAGAATCCGACTGAACAGGCAAACGAAGCCGCCGCCGACAAAAAGGCGAACGGAGGGCGATAATCTCGTATCTCGGCCGGCTGCCGGCCAAGGATTAGTTCCGATTCGAGAGCGCGAAGCGGGACATGTGTTACGCTGCCGCATGCCTCTGCTGTGTTGCATCTTGCTGGCGGCATCTTTGATTGCGACCGAGGCGAACGTCAACGGACGGTCGGAAACGCCGTATCGGGCGGTGGGATCGATCCCGATCGGCGGCGAAGGGTTTTGGGACATCGTTACGATCGATCCCGCTTCGCACCGGCTTTACCTTTCCCACGCCACCAAGGTGGTCGTGATCGATCTGCAGAAAGGCTCCGTCGTCGGCGAGATCACCGATACGCCGGGCGTACATGCGTTCCTGGCGATACCGGAACTAAAGCGTGGCTTTTCCACCAACGGCCGGGAAAACAAAGCGAGCATCGTTGATCTGACAAACCTGCACACGATCAAGAAAGTCGCCTGTGGCGAGAGTCCGGACGACCTCGTTTACGATTCGGTGCACGGAGAGGTTTACATTTTTAATCACAAGGGAAACTCGGCGACGGTCGTCAACGCCGAGACCGGCGCGGTTACGCACACCATCCCGCTGGGTGGAAGCCCGGAATTTGCCGTCGTCGATGGCGCGCAGAACCGCATCTACTGCAACCTCGAGGACAAAAGCGAAGCGATCGCAATCGACACCGCAAAACATGAAGTCGTCGCGCACTGGTCGCTTGGTCCCGGCGAAGAACCGACCGGGATTGCGCTGGATGCGGCCCACCACCGCTTGTTTTCGACTTGCCACAATCAGCTCCTGACGATGCTGGATACGCAGAATGGCAAAGTCGTGGCGACCGCGGCAATCGGTCGCGGCGTGGATGGCTGCGCCTTCGACCCATCATCGCAGCTCGTCTTTGCTTCCTGCGGCGAAGGGGTAGTCACGATTGCGAAGGAGGAATCTCCCGAGCGCCTTGAGGTCGTTCAGACTCTCTCGACGCAGCGCAGTGCCCGCACGATCGCGCTCGATCCAAACACGCATCGGCTCTACCTGCCCGCCGCCCAACTGGAGCCCGCGCCCAGCCCGTCGCCGGGTTCGTCTCCAGCCCGACCTCGAATCGTTCCCGGAACGCTCAGGCTGCTGGTTTACGGCCGGAAGAAGTAAGGTGCGGCGCTTTATTCTCCTTGCATTGCCGACCCTGCTCGCGCGTTTCGCTCTTGCCCAAGGCGGACCGCCAATGATCACCGACGATCCCGGCACCCCGGGCAAGGGCCGATGGGAGAACAATATCGCGATCGCGTTCGAGCATCGGCCTAACGAATGGTTGCTTGAGGCGCCTGCGATTGATCTCAACTACGGATGGGGCGAGCGCATCCAGCTTACTCTGCAAACCTCGGTCGCGCTCCTGAAACGCAGTGATCATGACCTGGTTGGCGGCCTGGGCGGAGCGGAGGCGGCCGTAAAATGGCGCTTTCTGGATCGGGAAACGAATGGCGTCGACATGTCAATGTTTCCGCGAATCCTCTTCAGCGTCCTGCACTCCTCTGTGCGTCGCGGTCTGGCGGAGAGCGGAACGCGTTTCCAGATTCCGTTTCAAGCGGCCAGGAAGTTTGGTCGCGTCGATGTCGACGTTGAGTTCGGACCGCTCATCAATTCGACCGATCGCGGCGAATTCATCTATGGAGTTGTCGCCGCCACGGAATTGTCGAAAACGATATCGATCATGGCCGAAATGCATGCGACCTCACGGATGAACTTCGCGCGCGAGGTCGTAACGCTGAATTTCGGATGGCGACGCAGGTTGAACGAGCATGCGATCTGGATTGCCTCGTTAGGCCACGAAGTGCACTCCGACCTCGATGAGCCCCTTGCTCTGATCGGCTACTGCGGAGTGCAGCTCCTTTACTGATCAGTGCGCTTTTGAAGCAGGTTTTTGTGGGACGATCAGGATCAAGACGATGATCGCCACCGCCAGCCCAGAGGACGCGGTGTAACGGCTCAGAGCAAGCCCGCCCTGCGCGAGCGGTTTATCAAGAAAATCGCCGACGGTGGCGCCGAGCGGCCGCGTCAGAACGAAGGCTGCCCAAAACAAAAGCGCGTGGGAAATGGCCGTGAAGTAGTAGAGCAGAGCCGTGACCAGGAGCAAAGCGCCGAAGAACGCGGCCCCACCGAGATAACCCATGCTATTGGTGTCCGCCACCCAGTCGCCCAAGGCTGTGCCCAACGTCTGCGAAAACATGATTGTCACCCAGTAAAAGATTTCGACCTTTGGTGTGCTCACCGTCTCGACCGAGATGCTCCCGGTCGACCACCGCCAGAGGAAAAGCGACGCGACCACGCAAGTGAGCAGGATGGCCGAGCCGCCGGTATAGCCGATCCCGAGGGATCGATCGCAATAATCCGCCAGCGTGGTGCCGACCGTTGTTGTCGCCACGATCGTCAGCCAGTAAAGGAAAGGACGAAAGCTTTTCACCATGATTTGCACGATCACGGCGGCAATGAAGATCACGCCAAAGATGACCGTCCCAATGAGATAGCCGGCGCTGTTGGCGTGCGAAGTCGTCTGGCCGAGCCACGACATGGTGACAGCATCGCCGCCCGTTTCACCCAGCGTGGTGGCGAGGATTTTGATGAGCCAAAAGAGAAGCGTGACCTGTGGTACTTTCGCGACGATTTCAGATTCCGTTTTGTTCACCATTGATCTTCGAAAACTTACCGCCGTCAGGCCGCAAAATGGTCGTGCCCGCTGCGATTTTCGCGAGCATCAGCCAACCTGGCGTCGGCTTGTTTCTCGCACGATCTCTGGACAATTGCCAGTGGCGAGCGGGATGCCCGTCCTCCGTTGCCACGTTCTTCACATCCGCCACTTCCGCATGCAAAGCGGCATTGAGCAGGTCACCGGACAAAACGATGCCGCAGCTGCAGAAACGGACGTTCCACCGTGAAGAAAAGCGTGGCGCCGGCCAGATAGATGGCGGCTTCGACCAACAGAATGGCCCAGATCGATTTGAGCGGGATTTGATAAGTCGAGCAAAGCTGAATGACTCCGTGGATGATCAGCTTGTGGGTGAGATAAACGCCATAAGCGATGCTCGCGACAAACGCGGCCCCCGGCACCGCGACGCGCCGAAACGGCAGCTGTGGACTCACCGCGCAGACCAGCAACGTCGCCATGCCTAAGGCAATCAGCGGAAACTGCCAGACGCAGGTCGCGATGGTGAGATCTTTCTCGCCCAGGTATAGACCGTAAAAAACGGCGGCGATCCCTGGCAGCCAAAGCCATTGTGCGCAGGCCATGAGTCGCTGCCACCAGAATGGTCGGAATCTTTCAATCGCGGCCAGCGCGACGCCAAAGACGAGAGGATCAAGTCGCGTCCAGGTCGGATAATAAATCCAGCGTTGAAAGCCGCGGTAGGAAAGCCGGTTGCGCTTGGATGCAGCCACGCCAGAAAAGCGCACAGCGCCTGGCCGCCGAGAAAAACCGCGACGGAATGACGATGCCTGCCTTTGGTTTGCGACTGACGAAGACAAGGATCAACGGAAGCAACAGGTAAAACTGATCTTCGACGGCGAGGGACCATGCGTGCGAAACGATGTGCCGCCCGCAGATTGATGTTCTGGACCGAGACGAGAAATTTCCAAAGCGGAGAAATTTCCCGAAACTCGCGCCAGGCTGGAAAGGAAAAATAGATCGCGAGGACGACGAAGTAAGCCGGCAGAATACGGAGAGCACGGCGCGCGTAGAAGCGGCCGAAACGGATGCCTCTGGTGCTGCGCGAGCGGTCGCAGTAGTTGACCGCCGATGAGATAACCACTCAGGACAAAGAAAAGATCGACCCCGACCCATCCGAAACGGTGCAGATCGCCAGGCCAGGCAAATCCAAAAATGCCAGTGTGATAGACAACGACGATGACGATGGCCAGAGCGCGGAGCAAATCGAGACCGGGTTGCCGCTCACGATCGGTAAAACGCGGATCGATGGTAACAGCAGCCTCGCTCACAGGATCATGGATGCGAGGAGGCTAACATGTCCGGGAAGAGAATCGACGGGAGGATGCCGGGTCGAGCAGGCAGGATGCCTGGTTTCCAGTCATCGGCGCAAAGTGAAGCGATTGTTCGGCGTTTCCCAAAGGCGAAGGCGGATGAGATGATCGTCCAGGCGTGTGTTCATTTTCGGCCAGAGGGCCCGGACAATGTTTTCGCCGGTCGAGGGCGCTTCGCGAAACTCTGTCGTTTCCAAATCGAGATGCTTGTTTTGCCACGGCGACAGGGCTTCGGTCATTCCCTGTTGCAACGCCGCAAAATCGTAAAGCGTCCCGCTGCGCTCATCGTATTTGCCGCCAATCGTCGCTTCGGTCAGGTAAAGATGCCCGTGCCCACGCGGATTGTTGCACTTGCCGTAAAGCGAGAGGTTTTCCGCATCCGACAAAGCCAAGGCATGCAGACGATGCGCGGCGCTGAAAGGCATCTGCATGCCGAGATAGAATTGTTGCTCGCGCCAATACTCGGCGAAGAAATCATCGCGCTCGTGCAGACGGATTCGATGAATGGGAAGTTCGCCGCCGACTTGCTCGAAGATGTATTGGGCGATGCTCTCGGTCGTTTTCGGTCGATTCGTCAGACCGGGCACTTCATGGTTTAAGTTGCGATGATCCAGTTCAGCGCGAAGCGATTCGAGCGATGCCGATAGTGCCCGATGCGGAATGAACTCCGCTCTTTGCTCCGGCGCGAAACGAAAAGTGAGCCGCGCACGATAATGATGTCCATGCCCGTGCGGCGACGCGGCGATGCCGAAGAGTTGCCTGCTTTCACGCTCGCTCAGGTGCGGCGACATCGTTTGGCGCGCGGCGGAAAATTCGAACCAGTGATTCGCTTCGGCCACGCCGCTGGCATAGACCGTCGCGCTGCGCTGCGGCGTTTCCTCCAAGTGACAGGCGACCAGCCCGGCCCGCAGATCACCGAAGAGGGAAGCGACTTCTGCGAAAATCTGGCGCGCAATGTTCTCCGCGGTCGGCACGGTCTCGGCGAAGGCCGGATGGTCTTCGTTCAAAAACTTGTGATCGAAGTGCGCATGCAAGACCTGCTGCACGCGCTCCTTGATCTCGCTGATGTTAACGAGCATGCCGTTCGCCGGATTGACTTCACCGCTGAGCACCAGATAGGCGACGTAATTCCGACCCGTTCCGTAGCGCGCCGTGGTCTCGGGGCCAAAGGCAGCCAGATTTTCAGCGTCGCTCCAATCCGGAACAAACAAGCGGCGCGAAGCCGAGAACTCGAGGCGTTTGCTGACCGTGAGTAACATTTTCTTTGGAGATTCAAGGAGGGACGGCCTCTCGACCGCCCGCGGTTAACGAAGCCATAGAATGGGCGGTTTGGAAACCACCTCTCCTTAAGGAAACCAGGAAATGCGTGGTCTGAAGAACCGCTTCTATTGATCAACAGCACCGCCGAGATACTAGAGCAGGCAAGGGCGCTTGGCGGCGGTCAGGAGCGTGACAGTCTTTCGTCAGGCGAGGAGGGCAAGAAACTCAGAGCGTGTTGTCGCGTCCTCCTTGAAGCAGCCGAGCAGACACGAAGTCTTCATGACCGAATTCTGCTTTTCTACGCCGCGCATCATCATGCAGAGGTGTTTCGCCTCGATAACAACGGCCACGCCTAACGGATGAAGCGCGTCCATGAGCGCGTCAGCCACCTGGGTGGTGAGATTCTCCTGAATCTGAAACCGGCGGGCAAAGACATCGACGATGCGCGCGACCTTGGAAAGACCAATCACTTTTCCCTGCGGAATGTAGGCGACGTGGCAGCGCCCGATAAACGGCAGCAGGTGATGTTCGCACATCGAATAGAGCTCGATGTCCTTGACCAGAATGATCTCGCTCGCCTCCGATTCGTAGATCGCTTCGTTGACCACTTCGTCGACACTCTGCCGGTAGCCCTGGGTGAGAAACTCGAAGGCACGCGCGGCCCGGCCGGGCGTTTTGAGCAAACCTTCGCGCTGCGGATCTTCGCCCACGTTCTCCAGGATTTGGCGAAAGGACGATTCGAGTGCGGAGAGGTCGCTTCGCTCGAGACGATTGGCCGAGCGGGTCAGACGCTCGCTTACTTCGAACTCGGATTGGCCGTCCTGCTTCAAAGCGGCGCTAGTCGAGCCAGCTGAGCGGATATTTCTCGTCGTCGAGAGCGAGGGCCTGTTCGGTCAACTCGAGCGTGTGCTCGGTATCGAACATGACAGCCAGCTCTTCCGTGCGAAGCGCATCCTTGCTCGCCATGATCGTGCCAGGATGCGGGCCGTGCGGAATCCCGCGCGGATGCAAGGTGATGGAGCCGGCTTCGATACCACGACGCGAACCAAAATTGCCGCGGACGTAGAACAGAACTTCGTCCGCTTCGACGTTGTCATGGACCCATGGGATCTTGACGGCTTCGGGGTGCGTATCGAGCAGGCGCGGCGCGAAAGTGCAGACGACATAACCGCGAATCTCAAAGGTCTGATGAATCGGCGGCGGCTGATGCACCGTGCCGGTGATCGGCTCGAAATCCTGCGCGTTAAATGTGAAAGGATAAACGTAGCCATCCCAGCCAAGCACATCGAAGGGATGATGCGCATTCACCACTTTGGTCAGACGCGGACCATCCTTGACCAGAATCTCGACGTCCTTGTCGTTGTCGATCGTGATCAGCTCGGTCGGCCCGTGAAAATCACGTTCCGAGTAGGGCGAGCCCATGCGAATCTGGCCTTCGTGATTCAGGTAACGCCGCGGAATGCGCACCGGCCCGACTGATTCGAGGACGAGGTAATCTTCCTCCTCAGTCTTGTCCGGGACGAGGCGATAAGTGATTCCGCGCGGAATCACGATGTAGTCCTCCGCTCGATAGGGCAGCTTGCCGAAAACGCTTTCGAGCACACCGCTTCCTTTGAAGACGAAGATAATCTCGTCGGCGCCGCCGTTCTTGTAGAACTCGAACTTGCCGAAATTCTTCTCCGGCTTGCAGCGGTAGGCGATGATGTCCTGATTGAAAAGAATCGGGACACGCCCGGTGTAAACGTCGCCGCGGCGGGGGATGTTGGCCGTTTTCAGATGATGATGACGCAGGGGGCTGTTCGTCACCTTCTTGAGCTCTTCACATTTCAACAACTCAACGCTGCGCACGCGTGTCGGCGGGCGGATATGATACATGATCGAGAAAGCCTCGTTGAAACCTTCCGTGGTGATGACGTGCTCGTAGGCAATGCCTTCGTTTTTGTAGCCGCCGTTGGAGGAGCCGTTGCGATGGAACCAGATATGATGCTTTCTCGGGATCTCCCCAAGCTTTTGGTAATACGACATGCTGTTTCTTTCCCTTAGAGATTGCCTCGCAAATCCTGCTCCTTCTCCAACGCTTCGAAGAGCGCCTTGAAGTTGCCTTTGCCGAAACTCTTCGCGCCTTTGCGCTGAATGATTTCGAAGAACAACGTCGGCCGATCTTCGACCGGTTTGGTGAAAATCTGGAGCAGGTAGCCTTCATCGTCGCGATCGACCAGAATGCCGAGCTCGCGCAGCGGTTTCAGGTCTTCATCGATATGTCCGACGCGATCGAGGATGGTGTCGTAATAGGCGCCGGGAATGGCGAGAAATTCCACGCCCCGATTCTTCAAGTCGGTCACTGTCTCGATGATATTGTTCGTGGCCAGGGCGCAATGCTGCACGCCCTCGCCCTGGTAGAAATCGAGATATTCCTCGACCTGCGATTTCTTCTTTCCTTCGGCCGGCTCGTTGATCGGAAACTTCACGTAACCGTTTCCGTTGCTCATGACCTTGCTCATGAGCGCCGAATATTCGGTCGAGATGTCCTTGTCGTCGAAGCTCAGGATGTTGCGGAAGCCCATGACATCCTCGTAAAACTTGACCCACGGATTCATCTGATTCCAGCCGACGTTGCCGACGCAATGATCGACATACTGCAGGCCGGTGCTGGTGGGATTGTAGGCGCTCTCCCATTTCTTGAAGCCGGGCATGAAAACGCCGTTGTAATTCTTTCGCTCGATAAAGAGATGCACCGTGTCGCCGTAGGTGTGGATGCCGCTCATCACCACCTCGCCGTCGTTATCCTTCAGGGTCCTTGGCTCGAGATAGCTTTTGCCGCCGCGCTTGGTCGTTTCTTTCCAGGCCGAGGTGGCGTCTTCCACCTTCAAGGCCAGCACCTTCACGCCATCGCCGTGCTTGTAAATGTGATCGGCGATCGGATTGTCCGGCCGCATCGGGGTCGTCAGGACAAAGGTGAGTTTGTGTTGGCGAATGGCGTAGCTGGCCCGGTCCTTCACGCCGGTCTCGGGACCAGAATAAGCGAGCGATTGGAAACCAAACGCCGTTTTGTAGAAATGGGCCGCCTGCTTGGCGTTGCCGACGTAGAGTTCAACGTAATCCGTCCCCTGCAGCGGAAGAAAGTCCGGTTGTGCGGCGGCGGCTGACTTTGGGGCTTCGAGTGTTGTTTCCATAAATGTGAATTATTTCCGGAGAGCCGCGCGGAAGAAAGCAATTTTGCGCGCAGCTGCACGCGTTAGTGGAATATAAATTCAGTATGCTGGTGTCGCAAGGCGGCCGTTGAAGGGTTAAAGAGTTGAAGCGTAAAGCGGTCGCGCGTTCCACTCGCTTCAACAGTTTCAACGCTTCAACGCTTAAAGGCCCCTCACTTCGAAAGGCCCCTCACTTCGGCGCGAGGGAGGCGAGGACCTTCGCGAAACGCGGGTCGTTCCGCAGCGGATCCCATTGCGGATTGCACTTCAAATCGCCGTAGTTAATGCCGGTGCGGAGCTGTAACGCCCGATCGAGTTCCTTGAACGCGAGGTCCTTCTCGCCAACCCAGGCATAAATTACGGCGAGATTGTTCACGAAAACCGGCCCGTCCCAGCTATCCTTCGCCGGCGACAACAGCTCGCAGGCCCGCCGGCCTTCCCGGATTGCATCGGCCTTGTTGCCAAGCCCGGCGTCGATCATTCCGAGCAGGCTCCAGGCCGGCGCGTAATCGGGTTGATCGCGCACAATCTTCTCTTCGAGCACACGTGCCGTCGTGAAAGCGTCATGAGCACCCGCCGTATCTCCGAAGGCGCGCGCGACGAAGCCAACGAACCATTCGCGCGGCGAAAGCGAATTATTGAGACTGTCGGGCAGTCCCTCGGGAGGAATGAGGGCCAGCGCACGCCGGGCCGCATCGGCGTTGCGTTCGATCAACGCGCACCATAAAAGGCCATCGACAATTTTAGGCGCGGCATCCGGGTCTTCGGCCAGGATCATGGAAAGCTGGGCTCGCCACGGGGCGGCATCGCCGCGCTTGCAAAAAGGATTCAGCGCGAGCTGCAACCGGATGAAGTAGCTGTTCGGTTGCAACTCGAGCGCCCGTTCAAAGAGCCGCGTGGACTCGGCGTAGCGGTGCAGGCCGGCATAAGTGCGGCCGGCCGTTTGCAGGAAGAGAAAATTACGCGGATCGAGAGCGACGGCCTGCTCGAAATTTTGAATGGCATGATCCCAGCGTCCCTGGCGGCGTTCGATAGCGGCAGTCAGAAAATAGACATCCGCATTATTCGGAAGCGTGCGGCGCGCGAGATCCAGTTGCTGGCGGGCGGTTTCGTAATCGCGAAATCCATGATAGGCATAACGCGCGAGGGCGAGGTGCACTTCGCCCGAATCCGGTTCGAGTCGCACCGCATTCTGGATGGCGGCATTGGCCAGATCGCGCCGCGCCGGAGAGTGATCGAAGCCCTGGAAATAAAGATCGAGATGCACCATGCCGAGCAGGCAGTAGGCGAGCGAGAAGCGCGGATCGCGCATGACCGCTTCGTCGAGCAACTGCGCCGCACGGAGCAGATTGTCCTTCGCGTTCGGATCGAACGCCGTGCCCTCCAGAGCTTTTGCTTCCACGTAAAGTTTGTTCGCCGCGAGGTCTGTCGTGGGCGGATGGGACAAGGCTGCTTTTTCCTGAGGCGAGAGCTTGGCTTGCAACTGCTCCGCGATCGCCTTTGCGATCTCCGATTGAATGGCAAAAACGTCCGTGAGCGGCCGATCGTACTTGTTGGCCCACAATTGGCCGTCCGTCCGCGCATCGACCAGCTGGGCGCTTACGCGCACCTTGCCTTCGGCGTGCTGGACACTGCCTTCAAGAAGATGGGCCACGCCCAATTGCCGTCCGATCTCGCCCAGGTTGCGCGTGACCTTCGTTTTATACTGCATCACGCTGGTCCGGCTGATCACTTTCAGGTCGGCGATTTTAGAGAGCTCGGTCAAAATCGCGTCCTGCACGCCGTCGGCGAAATAAGCGTTCTCTTTGTTATCGCTCAAATTTTCGAAGGGAAGCACGGCAATGCTTTTTTCTGGGATGGAATCGAGAGGAAAGCGGGGCCGTGGTTCCCGAATGGATTGCAGCCAGAAAAAGACGAAGCCGAGAATGAGGATCGCTGCGACGCCGGCCCCCAGGCCTAACGAGGGCAATAGTTGCGGTCCCCTCCCCTTGCGCGGTTTTCGACCGCCCCGTCGGGTGAATTTGGCCGGCAGATTCGGGTTGCCCAGCTCGTCGGTATAAAGGTTGAAAACCGAGACGCGCACGTCGTGCTTCACCTCGCACTCGCCCAGCTCGTGCAGGCAGGGCTGCCAATGCTGGTATTGCTCGAGATCCTCGGCCACGCGCTTGGAGAGAAGGATGTGGCCGGCGTCGCCACAATCCATGATGCGTTGCGCCATGTTGATGCCGGCGCCGGCGACGTTGGCGCGCTCGTTCACATCCAAGATGGCGCGGACCGGACCGCTGTGAATGCCCATGCGCAGGGACAGTTCGGGATGCTGCCGATCGCCTCGGGCGACTTGAAGCGCGCATTCGACCGGCGTTTCCGGGCTGTCGTAAAAAACGAGCGCCATGCCGTCCCCGGTGGGGATCTTCAGGAAACGCCCGCTCTCTTCGGCTTTGCGAAATTCTTCGCTCCCCCGGACGATTTGATTGAGCACGCCGAGAAGGCGGTGCTGCTCATCGATCGGAAGCTTGGAATAGCCGACAATATCGATGAAGAGAACGTGCGCGATCTCGAGCGTGCCTTCTTTTTTGACCTCAGTGGACATTCGAGAAGCGGAGAAAGACGGCTCTTCCCCATATCATTTCATCTTTATGCGCCGCGTCGAGCGCAAAGCGTGTAACTTTCATGCCTTGAGGCCATTCGGCCCGGCCGCCAGCTTAAAAGGCGAAGCCGAAACTGAAATGGAAGGCGCCGAAATCTTCGAACGGCTTGGGATCGGGATTGATTCCGTAATCGAGGCGGATCGGGCCGATGGGAAGGTTATAGCGCAGGCCAACGCCGACCGCGTAACGCATGTCGTCGAGTCCGGGGGAACGCGCATCCGGCAGCAGATTACCCGCATCGACAAAGAGCGCGCCTAACAACTCACCGTAAAGCGGGAAGGTGTATTCGACGTTAAAGATGGTGTAGAACTCGCCGCCGATCGGGTTGCCACGGCGGTCGTGCGGCCCAAGGTCGCGCTCGCCAAAGCTGCGCACGGTCGTGCTCCCGCCGTTGAAAAATCTTTCGTCGATCGGGATGGCCAGCGCGGCCATCGTGCCGGCCGTGTCGAGCGGATAAACAATGCCGGCCCGCCCCCCGAAAGCGAGCAGACTTCCCTCAAACCACTTTTGCAGCGCCGATTTTTGCGGGTCGGTTCCAACGAGTTGAGTCGGGTCGGGAGCGAAGGAAAGATAATAGGTCGCGCGAGCGGTGGCGCGCAGCAGTTCGATGTCGCTTCCGATCTCGTTCGTCGCGACGTCGACGGTGTTATCGAAAACAAAACCGCGCGGGGCGACCAGCGGGTTCTTGCGCAGGTCCAATGTTTGGGTGAATCCGACCGAGCTGATGAAGTAGGAGGTCTGTCCGAGCAGGCGCGGGTCGATCGAGGCGCTGGTCACTTCGACATGCCGTTCCGCGATGACGAATCCGGCGGAATAATGACGGCCAAATTTTTTCTCGAATGAGATCCTGCCGCCGAGCTCGAACTTCGAATAGCCGTCGAAGTCATAGGTCAAGGCGGAAAGACGAATCTTAAGGTCGAGACCGGTGTTAAAGAAATAGGGATCCTCGAATGTGAAATCTCCCTTGTAACCGCGCTGCGACCATTCCGCCGAAAAGGTGATCGGACGGCCAAAACCGAAGAGATCGCGATTCGCGTAGGACGCTCCGACGATTGCGCCATCGAACGACCCATAACCGATGGAAAATCCGAACTCCTGCGGTTTGGCTTCCTCCACGTTGATGTCGAGCCGCAGCAGATTGCCATCCACCGGCGTGGGATTGATCTTGAGAATGTTGAACAGGCTCGTTCGCATCAGCTCGCGGAATTTTCGATCGAGCGTTTCGGGGCTATAGGGTTTGCCACGCAGTTTCTTGAAACGATTGACCAGATAGTTCGGCCGCAGTTGACGCGTCCCGGTGACGTTGATCCCGTCGAAGTAATAGACCTGGCCGGGATCGATCGTGATCCGGACCGGGACATGTCCATCCCGGGCCAGAGTGGGATCCCCCACGGCATCGACCTTCACCGCGTAGTAACCACGGGTTTTGAAATACGCCTGCAGTCGCCGCGGAATGTCGGCCAGGCGCGCTTCAGTGAAAGGCAGCTTCAATAAATCAAGCATCTGCCCTTGGAGCGCTTCCGGACCGTAAATCGTCGAACCAACGAAATTGATATCCCCGAAGAAATACTGCTGGCCTTCGTCCACGATGACGCGAGCCGTGACCAGATCGGGCTGAACATAGTCGTAAGCAGGCGGCTCGACGGAGCACTCGGCAAATCCTTCCGAAATGTAATAGCGCTGCACGAGGCTGGCACCCTCTTCGAGGTCGTTCGCCACAAACGGCAAGAGGGCCTGCGCTTTCGAGACGCGTTCGCGCGTCGGGCCAACCGCGTACTCGAAAAGCTTGTCTGACGAAATCTGCCGGTTCCCGATGAAAAGGATCTGGCCGAGATGCACGAGCGGGCCTTCGGCCACGTCGAGGCGAAGCCGGTTTCCCGGCTCGACCGCATAGCTCACGTTCACCCTAGCATAGCCGCGCTTCTTGTAGAACAACTCGAGGAAAAAAGCGGCATCATCCGCACGCGCGGTCGTCAGGCCGTTCCGGGCGATAAAGGTGATCTGCTCCTTGAGCTGCGAACGCAGCTCCTTGTCGGTAAACGCGGTGTTGCCGCGAATCTCGACGTTGGCGTGCTGCGCGATTTCTTCCTGCTCCTTGGCCGTGGCCCGCTCCGCGCGCTGTCGTTGTTCCTGCTGCGGCAATTTCACAGCCTCCTGGCCGAAAAGAGCCCTGCTCGTTAGGCCCAGAATCAGACAAACAGTGGCCGGCCTTCTCATCTCAACGGAATCGGATCAGGTACTTGACGAGGCCGCGGAAACCTCCCTGCACACCGAGATCTCCGATGAGCACGAAATGTTCGCTCGCCTTGTAGCGGGCGGTGGCCGTTTGCTCGCCCGTCCGCGGATCGGTGTTCCCGAACTCCACATCCAGCCGGCTGAAGAACGAATCGTTCCGTTCCGGTTGGGCGCCTTTCTTGAAAATCTTGCGATACAATTGTTTGACCAGAAGGATGGCCGCCCGGCTGGCCAGGACATTGCCCGTGCCCAGTTCTGCGCGCGTCGTGCCCGTGGCCAGAAGCGAGATGATCTCCTCCTGCGGCAAGGGCGGTTCGCTGCTGAAGACCGCCTGCGGTGCCGTGGCCGTGCCGTAAACGTAAACATGGATCGTGTAGTCGCGGATGAGCGAGACGCCCTGCAGCTCCAGCCGCGGATTGAGCGGATCGTCCGGATTGAAATAGAGAAAGCCAAGATTGATTGTCAGGGTGCTGAAGGGAAGGGTGGCTTCGAAATTTTCCATGCGCACCTGTCCCTGCAGCTGAGGATGCAGACCGGTCCCCGCGATCTTCATATCGACGAGCGCGCCGCCCGTCGCGAGATTGCCACGAATGAGGAACGGCTCCTTGCTCTTGATCGTGATGTCGAATTTCCAATCGCGCAGGGGCGGCGTCGGAAACGAAAGCTCCGGCGCGGCCGAGGGCGGCTCCGGATGCGGCGCCGGCCGGCCCGGCAAGGCAATCGGGATGATGTCGATGTTCTTGAAAAAACGGCTGTTCGTCGTCAGGACCTGACCACTGACCGTGGCCGCTTTCATCGGCCCTTCGACCTTGATGTCGGCATCGACACGCGCCGTCAGATTGTCGTTTCGCGCCACCAGCACGCTCTTGGCCGTGAGATGCAGATCGAAGTTCGGTTGTGTCAACTTTGGCAGTGTGATGCGGCCGGAAACGGTGAAAGGTCCCCCGGCCAGATCACCGCCGAACCGATCGAAATGAAGCGTATTGTTACGGAAATTGAGCTGCGCCTTGAAATCGGTCAGGGCCGGAAGGGTTGAGTTCTCAAAGCGCGCAATATTGATGTTCACGTCGGCCGTGCCGCTCAAAGCCGGCTTCGCGATCGTCCCGCCGACGCGGACGTTCAACGCCATGGTCCCGTCGATCTGACGCATTCCGGGCACGAATTCCCGCACAAAATTCATCGAACTGCGCGGCATCTGCACGCTCGCGTTGATCGGCGTGCGCTCATCGACCTTTTTCCGATCGAGAACCGTGGCCACGTTAAGCGGCAGACGTGCCTGAATTTGCACCGGCTCAATGCGGGCCTGCTGGACCTTTCCATCCAGCCGCAGTTCGTTATTTCGCAAACGCAGCCCGACATTTATGGTGGCCGGCTCCAGATTTTCATAGGCCGATGCGCGCAGGCTTTGCATCTGCAAATCGAGATCGGCCTGGAGCCGATCGAGCGGGCCCCGGGCGGCCATCTTTACGCTGAACTGGCCGACGGCCGGCGGCTTCTCCCCCAGATCCCGGAAGAGCTTGGCGATGTCGAGATTTTCCGCGTCGAAATTGATCGCTACTTTTCCGTTAGGCGGAAAGAGCGGCCGGCTCGTTCCGAGATTGCTCCACGTAAACGGCAGGGAAACATAGGCCGTCGCATATTTCGAATTCCCCTGGTAAATTTGAATATTGCTGGCTTCGAGCGTCGAGCCTTTTGCCTGCAGGCTCGTCTGGAAATCGACCTTGTCGCTCCCCAGGAAAATGACCGGTACGTCCAGCTGTTCCGGCGTGTAATGCGCCTCGATGTTGGCCTCGAGATTTTGCAAGTCGGCGTAGCGTCCATGCTCCAGCTTGAGGGTCAGATCACCGTTGTTCCGGAAGGTCGCTGCATTCCCCCGCCCTTTCCAGTTTATGACTAACGAACCGGCCAGTGGCGTTTTCTTGTCACCGGACGAGACAAGCGGCGCAAAGGCCGAAAGGTCCGTCAGATTGCACGTCAGCGTGCCGCGATAGGGGTACGGCTTCTTCAAATCCACCTGACCCTGCGCCTGAACATAATCCTTTTCGTTCATCGTCGCCCTCAGGTCGTTCAGATAAATGGTGCGATTAGCCATCGAAGCTTCCGCGCTCACTTGCCTGACGCGTAACTTGTCGACCGTAATGTTCTGCCCCTGCAGGTGCAGCTCGCCTGTGGCCAGGCCCCGTCGAATCCGCACACCCCCGTCGGCCTGTATTTCGCCCGCCACCTTATGGGAGGCGCCCTCTTGCTCATAATCGCGCAGTTGCGGGGCGCGCCAGGAAAACTGCAGGTTGGCCGGCTGATCGATCAATTTCTCGTCGGGCGCAGGCAACGCGAAATCCCCCCTCACCTGAAGAATATTGTCCTTTACCCTGGCTGAGAGCGGGCTGAGCGAAACCTTTGGACCGTCGCTCGAGATGTCGGCCCGCACGTTCCCAGCCACCCAGCCTCCATAGCGCACGTCGCTCAAATCGGCATGCATCTTTGAAGTGAGACCCTCGTAGAACGGCTCGGCGCGTTTCCTGTTCTTCTTCTTCGAGACTTTCCTGGTCGCCGAAATTTTCGCGGAGAGCTCCCTGACCGCGGCATCGCCGAGACCGAGAAGATGGCCCTTCGCGATCAATTCGACGCGAATGGCATTGTTTCCGGTCGTAATACTTCCATTGGCCTCCAAGCTTCCCGTGGCCGGCGGCGCCATGAACGCGGTTAGCTGTTTCAAATCCGGGGCATCGACCGCGATCTGAAAGTTTCCCGGTGTGGTCCCGAAACCTTGCACCTTTTTGGGCAAATCGATCGACCCGCGCAATCGCACATGATTGTTGCCTTGATCGATGCGCGCTCTGCGCACCGCAGCAACACCATTCGCCGCAGTCAGGTCGAGCGCCACATGATCGAGTACAAAGTTCTTCTGGCGCACATTTTCGAGGTCGGCCTCGATGGTTCCATTCCAGCTGGAGGGCGCGTCGAGCTTCCCCTGCCAGTCAATGTTCACATTCTTCACGTCACCGGACAGAGTGCCGGCTGGCTGTCCCAGATACTGCCCGAGCTGACCTAACGAAATATCTTTCGCGTGCAGGGTCGTTTTCGTCTGGTAAGAAGAACCTTTTGCCGAAAGCTGCATCTGGCTCTGGATATTTCCGCCGCCCAGCGTTCCCTTGAGCTGCAGGGCCAGTTTTCCCTGTCCGATCTTCGAGGCATCGAGATTCACTTCCTTGAGCTGATTGTTCTGGTCGAGCGTCAGATTATGAATGTAGAGATTCCTGTTCGCGTAGGTGGTCGTCGCATTAAGATTCGTCCAGGTATTCACGCCGGGGATCTGAACCTTGTCGGCCTCCAGACGACCTTCGCGGTTCGGATAAAGACCGAGATTCAGGTTCCGGATCACCATGTCCTGCGGCTGTTCTCGAATCGTTAGGTTGATATTTGTCAATTCCAGCCGGTCGGGGAAGAAGGCGGGCAAGGTCACCTTTTGGTTGGGCTTGGGCGTTGGTGTGGGAAGCGCTTTCGAGGAATCGATCACCGCGGTCACGTCGTGCGCCTCGACGTTCTTGAGCGCGTCGGACATTCCGTGGAAAATGAGGTCCGGCAGGCTGTAATCGACAATAATCCGCCCGGCCTCGAGCGATTGCACTTCGGTCGGACCGGTCGGGGTGGCGCGCACATTGCGCAGGACGACTTGAGCAAAGGGATCGCCCTCGAGCACGAACTCAAGGTGCAGGTTTTCTTTGGCCGCGTAATGCGCCGCTAACGAACGAATGATTGTGCGCAGAATCGCCCCGTGAAAGATGACCAAAAGCAACGCCCCTGTCCCGAGGCCGATGAGCAACCACCGAACCCAGGGCTTGCCGCGCCGTGCTTGATTGGCGTTTTCTCCTTCATTTCCCACGCGTAACAACCCTACGGAGAACGGGTGTCTTCTCAACCGTGCGCGCCTTAAGTCCGATTACTGGACTAGCCATGGAGGCGGTTTAACTTGCAGTCCGTTTAGCCGGACTAACCAGATGGCGCCGCAAAAACTTTTTGATTATCTCGAGGGCAAACTCCCACCGCCGGAGCGCGCCGCGCTCGAAGAGAAGATCGCCGGCGATCCGGTCTTGCAGGAAGAACTGGCCATGGCGCGGCGTCTGCATAGCCGCATGGGCGATACGCGCGAGGTCATCATTCCCGATCCAAATGCGCGCGGAGCGGTCATCGGACGGCGCGTGGCTCTGGCGGCCGTGATTCTGGTTTTTGTGAACGTAGCCCTCGGTCTCCTCTTCATTTTCGAGCATGAACGGAAACCGGCCGCGCGCAGTCAGGCTCAGTTGGAAATGCGCCGGCAACTGCATGACGCTCTCGAAAAAGCCGCCGCCGCCGCCATGCCGACGCCGAATCTTGAAACGGACGAAATCAAGATCAGCGCATCCCCCGCCGGCGAGGAGGCAACCGTGCAGCAGGTCATGGACGCGGCGAAGGCAGCGGGAGGCACAGCCGCGAAAGCTTTGAGCGATGAAAGTGGCCACATCGTGCTGGTTGATATTCCCACGCGGGGCGAGACCGTCTTCCGGGATCGCATGAGGGCCATGGGAGCAAAAGTTCCTCCGTTGCAAACTTCGACGACGCCTGCGCCTAACGACAGAAAATTTTTACAGGTGCGTGTGACGAAAGCGGGTCTCTCGCCCACGCCGGCGCCATGATCGAGCGCGACTGAAGCCGCGTGATTGCCGTCACCTTTGCCCTGCCCGCGGAAAGCGCCGATTTCCGGCGTTCCCTGAAGAGACGGTGCCAAAGCGGACCCTTCTGTGCCGGTGAACTGCATGGACGTCGTCTTGTTGTCTTTCACACCGGCGTCGGTCGCAAGACCTGCCGGCAGCGTTTGCCGCAATTGTTTCTTAACGACCAGATCACCGGCGTGATCAGCGCCGGATTTGCCGGCGGTCTCGATGACACGCTTCACGCCGCGGATCTTTTCGTAGCCGAGAATTTTTCGAGCAAAGCAATGCTGGAAATTGCGCGTCACGTTCTTCCCTCGGCCCGCTTCGGATCTTTGGCGAGTACATCGGAAATTGTCGAAACGACCGCCGAACGGGAACAATTGCGAACCGAGAGCAGGGCCGACGCAGTCGACATGGAGACCGAGACAATCTCGCGGGTTTGCAGCGCAAACGGGAGGCCACTTCTTGCGATGCGTGTCATCAGCGATACGCCGTCCGAGCCGTTTCCATTACCTGCCGCGCTTCTCTTCAACGTGCGAAAACAAAGGACCGATCTCGGTCGACTCGCCGTGCATCTTCTTACCCATCCGGCCAGATTGCCGCGGCTGGTTTCCTTTTCGCGGCGCATTGGCCGGGCTCGCGCCGAACTGACTCAGGCCTTGCAGAAGATTCTGCAGGACGACATCAGCCCGTGATCGAAAAAGCGAGCGCGTAACAGACGAAAATAGCTGCGCCGCCGGCCAGGCCGAGCGGAATGGCGCGCTTCCAGGTTTTTGTGCGCAACTTCGCGGCGAGCGCTGCGAGGCCGATCGCGATACCGAATTCACCCACGATAATGTAATACGGCGTGCCGGAGACCAGACGGCAGTTGCTGTAGCGCCACCAGTTAATCCTTCGCGCCATCTCTTCGTAAAAGGGAATGTTGATCGCCCCGAGCAGGCCGATAAGGAACAGTCCAAACCCGCCGAAGCGTTCCCAAAGTCGCAGGCCGAGATAGCCGAATTGCACGGCCACGATTTCCCACGCGAACGGCATCCAAAGCGGCGAGCGCCAAAGCATGGGCCCGCCTCCAATCGAATAATCGAGCGTGCGGGTGTGATCGACCAGCCAGGCATCGGCGGGCAATTCGGCAAATCCCACGATCACGCCAAAGAGGAGAAGGCGGCCGAGGAAGGCGTCCCGCCGCATGGCCGCGAAGCGCAGGAGCAGCCAGTTATCGAACAGGTTGAGGGCCAGACCGGTCCGCCAATCCGACCATGGCGCAAGCGTGAGCAGCGAAACGACGAGCACATTGATAACGACGGTGGCCAGAATAACCCAGAGGCGGCCACGCTCGTCAGGCAGGCGGCTTGGATCCTCGGCCATATTGCGTCGGCGATGAAGGAATACTCAGGAGGCCAGGGCCGCCGAGGGACGCGGGCCATTCTTCATTTCCGCGAAGATAAGCCGCCCGGCGGCGGTTTGCAGGGCGCTCGAAACCACCACCGGCACGGTTTCACCCAGGTAGGGACGCGCATGGTTCACCACGATCATTGTTCCGTCGGGCAGATAACCGACCGCCTGGTGGTTTTCCCTCCCTTCCTTGACAAGGTGCAGCGAAATCTCGTCGCCCGCGTTTACGCTCGGGCGCAGAGCGCGCGCCAGATCGCTCAGATTGAGAGCGGTGACCTGCTGCAGCCGAGCAACCTGACAGAGTGCCTGATCGTTCGTAAGCAGACGCGCATGCAGGAGTTTCGCCATCCGGACAAGGCGCGCATCCACTCCGGTCTCCCCGTCATCGGCGCTTTCCTGAATGTTGAGATCAATGTCGCGCACCTCCCGCAATTGCCGCAGCACTTCGAGACCGCGCCGTCCGCGTTCCCGTTTCAAAGGATCCCTCGCATCGGCCAGGGTTTGCAGTTCATCCAAAACAAAACGTGGCACAATTAACGTCCGGCTGATGAATCCAGTCTCACAAAGGTCGGCGATGCGGCCGTCGATGATGATGTTCGTGTCGACGATGAGGGGTTCGTGCTGGGTCGTCTCGCGCGCGAAACGAACGTAGGGAATGATGAGCGAGAATTCGTCGCGTTTGCTGCGCATGGCCAGCATCATGCCGAGATAACCGAAGGCGCAGTAAACAATGAGCCGCGCCCCCCATTGCACGGTGTCGGGTTGATAGCGGAGGACATCCGACGCGATGAGCAGGTTCGCAAAGAACAATCCGAGCAGAAGGCCGAAGGTGGCGGATGAAAACGCGCGCAGGGAAAAGCCTTTCAAAAGGCGATCCGCCAGGACCAGCAGGAGACCAAAAACAATTCCGAGGAACAGTCCGGGCCAGGCGAGATCGAACATCTCCTGCGCAGCGATCGCGCCAATCACGGCACAAAAGGTGACGAAGAGAACGCGCAGGAGATTGATGGTCAGCGATGGCGTCATGGTGATCTCGAACGGCGCGACGACCCGGCGCGCTCCGCCTCCATTTTAGCGGCACTATCGCGATAAAAAAGCACGCCATGCCGCCGCAGATTACTAATCAGCGCTTCCAGGTCGGTCGCCAGTTTCTGGTTCGTTAACATGGTCGCGAGCAGACCGTGGCCGTGGCTCGCTTCGTCCAGCAAATTCTTCGCGCTGCTGATCGTCTTGCGCGCATCGGCGATGGCCTTTTGCAAATCGTCGGCCGCCTCCCTGGCCGAGCCCATCGTGCCGCCCGCCTTCTCCACCACGGCATCGATTTTTTGCGAGGACTTCGCCAGCGCGCCGGTCGCCTCCTGCAAATGTTCCATGCTGCTCTTCAGGTTTTGCATGTTACCGGGCGAAAGCGCCTGCTCGTTCAGGCGGGTCACAGTCGAATTCACATTGTTTACCGTCGTGCGCAAATCGGTCAGCAAAAGTCCGCCTTCCTTGGTCAGATCGTCGAGACCGGTTTCGCGCGTCCCCTGCACGGTGGCGTCTTTCGACAAGAATTGCTTCGGCTGGCCGGGGGGCATTGTCACCGAGACGAAACGATCTCCGAGCAAGCCCGAGCTGCCGACCGTGAATTTGCTGCCGGTCGGAATCTTGACGTAATCATAAATGCGCAGCGGCACTTCCACGCCGTTGCCTTTGCGCACGAGGTGCGGACCTCCCGAGACGCGTCCGATCTTGGCCCCGGCCAACAGGACATCGGAACCTTTCAGAAGTCCGCTCGCATCGGGAAAGCGAACCGAGAGCGGGTAGTAAGTCTTGAAGCCTTCGCCGATGCGCCCGAATTGCACGACGAGCGCCCCGAGCACGGCCAGCCCGAGGAACACAAAAATGCCGACCTTGACTTCGATGCCTCTCTCTTCCGCACTCATCTTATTTCACGCGCTTCATACTGGCGGCATCGGCTGAAATTGCCACTTCTTTTCAGCCTTGCGCATCACGATGTTTCGTCGGACCGGCCGGACAAAAAATCCTGCATAAGCGGATCGTCGGAACGCTGCATTTCGTCGGGCAGACCGCGAAAATAAATCCGGCCCGCGTGCAGATAGGCGACGCGATCGGCCACATGAAACGCGCTCTTCATGTCATGCGTCACGACAATGCTCGTCACCCCAAAGCGCTCCTGCAGCCGCCGGATCAGACGATTGATGCTGTCGGCCGCGATCGGATCGAGCCCGGAAGTCGGTTCATCGTAAAGCACGCAGGACGGGCGCCGAATGATCGAGCGGGCCAGGCCAACCCGTTTCTTCATCCCGCCGCTGAGATTCACCGGCATCTTTTCTTCCTGGCCTTCCAAGCCCACGACTTCGAGCATCTCCGCCACCTTTTGCCGAATCCTTTCCGCGTCGCGCTCACCGGCTTCGCGCAAAGGGAAGGCGACGTTTTCCGCCACCGTCATGGAATCGAAAAGCGCGCCGCCCTGGAAAAGAATGCCGACCTTGAGGCGGATCGCTGCCAGTTTTCGCTCGCTCAAACCGATAATGTTTTGGCCATCGATCCAAATTTCGCCCGCATCCGGCACCATCAGCCCGACGAGGTGCTTCAGCAGCACGCTCTTTCCTCCGCCGCTTCGCCCCATGATGGCGAGCGTCTCACCCTTCTTCACTTCCAGCTCAACGCCGCGCAAAATCTCCTGGGGCCCAATCGTCTTCGTTAGGCCGCGCACTGCGATCATGGGGGAGCCAGCAACCGCCGAGTCGCCCGCCGCGGTAGAGACGCCAGCTCCTGTAGTGGCCGCCGTCCCCGGCGGCTTCTTCGCCACGACCTCACCTAACGCATCACTCATCATGCCCGATCGATCACCACGATTTCACCTTGGTACGGCCATGCGTCCGCCGTTTCCACGAGAGCTGCTCGCACTGGATTCTCGCGCACATTATTCCATTTTTCCGCATAACTCTCGTCACTGCGCAGAACGTGGTCAAAAAATCCCGGCTGCCAGCGAAGATCGCCGCGGTTGCCACTCAAAGCCCGCTTCAATCCACGTATCCAAATACCGAGCTCGAATTCGATATTGCCGCGAACGAACAGATGAACGTGATCGGGCATGACATATCGGCCAACACCAATCCCATGCTCGCTTGCACAACCGGCATATTCACGAAACGCGGTATGAATCTCGTCGTTAGCCAAGACCGCCGCGCGATGCAGCGTGCAAAACGTCACGAAATAAAGTGGCTGACTCGCGAAAACGCGATGCACTCGCGGGGGCTTTCCTTTGATCACAAACCTGCTGTAGAGGCCGCCGTCCTCGGCGGCAATCGGATTGTTATCGCCTGTAGAGGCCGCCGTCCCGGCGGCAAACCGGATTGTTATCCCCTGTAGAGACCGCCTTCACGGCCGCAATCTATTATTAGCGAGCGGGAGCCGCCGTCCTCGGCGGCAAACTTCCTGAAACCGAAACGATCATTGCCGCCGGGGACGGCGGCCTCTGCAGCACGTCCTCTGCAGCAGATCCTCAACTTTCCCCGCCTCACTGATATCCGGCCGGGAAAATGATGTTGAGCATCATGGTGAGGAAGAAATTCGAGACGAGCACGGCGAGCGAGGAATCGACCACGGCCTGCGTCGTCGCCTTGCCGACACCGACCGCGCCTTCGCGCGTCGTCAGACCTTTGTGACAACTGACGAAGACAATGATCAGCGCGAAGCAGAACGCCTTCGTCAGGCCCATGATGATGTCGCGCATTTGCGTCCAGCGGACCATGTTCGCAACGTAATAGGTCCCGTTGATATCGAGCAGAAAGATGGCCACGAAATATCCCGCCACAATGCCGAAGCCGATGCATTCGGCGACCAGCAGCGGCATCGAGATCATCATGGCCAGCGCGCGCGGCACGACCAGGTAATCGACCGGATAAACCGCGAGCGCGCGCAGCGCATCGATCTGTTCGGTCACTTTCATGGTCCCGATCTCCGCCGACATGGCCGCGCCGACCCGGCCCGTGACCATCAGCGCGGTGAGAACCGGACCGAGCTCGCGACAGATGGAGACCGAGACGACCGCACCGACGGCGGACCCCATCCCGAGTTTGTTGAATTGAAAATAGGTCTGAGCCGCAAAGACCGCTCCCGTGAATCCGCCCGTGATGATGACGACCAGCTGCGAGAGCAGGCCAATCTCGACCATCTGGCGCATGAACAGTTTCACGCGCACGCCATGAGTGAAGAGAGAGACAAACGTATCGACCGCGAGAAGCACGACCTCGCCCAGATAGGAAAAAAAAGCGATGACCTGGGTGCCTAGCGCGGCAAAAAATCGGCTGATCACAAAAATCGGTTCAATCGGCTTTGGACCTTCACTGGGACAAAAACGCAGGTCATCCCGAGCCCGGCGAGGGACCTCACGATTTTAGAGCTGCCTTCGCCTAACGAGCGATAGCCGATTCGTTCGTGAGAGATCCTTCGCTGCGTTCAGGACGACCGCCCTTCATATGGCGCGGCCAAGCTACGGTCCTCTTGGAGCGCTGCAACGAACAATTCCGCTCATTGCGCCCGCCCACAGCCTGCGATACAGAACCGTAATTTATGATCACGCGCATGCTGCGGCACCTGGCGATTCTCCAACTCCTGCTCTTCGCCGTCCTGCTCGGCGGTTGCGAGACCGTGCCACAGGGAATCCAGGAAGCCCGCGCGGCCATGACGGCGCGAATTCAGGCGGAACCGCCGGGCGATTACTACATCGGCCGCCGCTACTTCAAACCGTATTACAAATTCTGGGGCTATCTGCGCCGTCCCGGCCAACCATGGAGCACGGCCAAACTCGTTATGCTGAATGAGAAATACAAACTCGCGCCCGACCGCGAACAGTTGAGTTTCGGCAGCGACAACAATTACGAATACAAAATCACCGGTTATTACAGCGGCGACACGGTCTACGAGCCGGCCAGCAATTCGATCTATCCGGAATTCGTTTTGAAAACGATCCAGCTCATCTCGACCGATCCTCCGCCCATCTTCAAGAGCCAGTTCAGCAGCCGCGCCGCGGCTGCGACCAACAATTATCAAATCGAAAAACCGGAATAAAACAGCGGAGGCGCGGCCGTCCCGCGATCCGCTGGCGGAAGATTTCCTGCGCCACCTCGAGGTGGAGCGCAATGTTTCGCCGCGCACGCTGCTCGCCTACCGCCTGGCGCTCGAAGCCTTTCGAAGCGGCGGCAATTTCCCGGCCTGGAAGAAATGCTCGGCCGATCATTTTCGCGATTATCTCTTCGCGCTCATGAAAAAAGGGCAGGCCCGTTCCTACATCCGGATGCAGTTCTCAGCTCTGCGCACCTTTTATCGATTTCTCGTCGAGCGAAAAGGACTCAAGCGCGATCCCGTGCGCGAACTGCAATTGCCGAAGTTGGAAAAAAAACTGCCGCTCGTTCTGACGCGCAATCAAATCGAGGAACTGCTGGCCGCGCCGTTCAAAGTCGAAAAGCACCGAACCGCGCCTGCCTGGATGCCGCTTCGAGACGCCGCCATCATGGAACTTTTCTATTCGAGCGGCTTGCGCTTGAGCGAGTTGGCTGCGCTCAATGTGGCGGATGTCGATCCTTACACGGAATCGGTCCGCGTTTTGGGCAAAGGCCGAAAGGAACGCGTCTGCCCCGTGGGAGCGCCGGCGCTGGCGGCGATCTCGCGCTATCGCGCCGCGGCCAACGTGCATGCGGGCCCGCTTTTCCTAAATAAAGGACGCCGGAGAATTTCGACGCGATCGATCTGGCTGATTCTCAAGCGCTACCTTCGACACACCTCGATCCCGATTTCGCTCAGCCCGCACAAACTGCGGCACAGTTTCGCCACGCACATGCTCGATGCCGGCGCCGACCTGCGCAGCGTTCAGGCGCTGCTCGGTCACGCCAGCCTTTCCACCACCCAAATCTACACCCACGTCACGGTGGAACGACTCAAGAAAGCCTACGCCGCCGCGCATCCGCGCGCCTAAACGATGCGGCGCTTGTGCCAGCGGCGGAAGCCTTCATCGCGGCGAGGCGGCGGGCAAGTAAATGAGGGAGAAATAAACGTCTGATTGCCGTCGTCACGCTGTTTTGCGCCTTCGCGGGCGCGGCCAAATTTCACAGGCTTAGTGTCGCAGCATTCGCATTCGCCGCTGGATCGCCTCGCGCGCTGCCTTAATGAGAAACGGGATGAGCGCCGAGGGCGGCCAGACTATCCGCCGGGGACCACCGATCCGAACAGTCGCGTCGCAGCCAGGCCGGGACCATCAGCAACGCATCGACAAGTAGCCGCACGTAATCGATTCGACCGCGTCGGCGCGGCACCGTGGCGGCGCGAGATTACCGCCGCGCAGACGACCTTCAGTTTCGTAGGCAGCGAGAATCGGCATCCCGACCTTCGCGACGATGCGATCAGAATGCCGAGGCCATGCGCTTTACCGGTGTCGGTAATTCGCCAACGGGAGGCGCCACACAACCATAGGCCGAGTCTGACGAGCATGTAGACGACCAAAGCGTAAGGCGAGTAGCCGACCCAACGTGCCGATAGTGCGCTCCACCGTCTCAATTCGCTCCGCACGAAGCAGCCGTGTAGGGCCGACCCGGAGCCGCCAGAAGACGAAACGCCGCGCTGACACAACTCGATCACGCTGTCGATACCGAAGGCTTCGAGTAAAAGGCTGTTGGAAGCCCAACCGAGCAGCAGCGAAGCCGCTCCTTCGATCGTCATCCACGCGAGTGTGATGTAGATCAGCAGCAACGCGAGCCTGACATCGGCCTCCCGTGCTTTTGATCTGGCGGTTTGACTGGGGCTGACGGCGGTTCGGTTGCTCATTCAATGAGTTTGCGAGTTGCGGGAAAAGCAAATGTCACCTCCAAGTTTACCACGCCGCTGCGGAGCCCGTTCGAGACACTCTCTGCCTGTCCCAGCCTTCGCAAAATCTTTAGCCACATTCTGCACCGCTCGACGAAACCAAATCCAGTTTGGCGCGAATCCAAACGCACGCCCAATGACCGGCCCATTGCGACTCCAAGTCTACCGTCCACGAAAAGTATCCTCGACGGTACGTTGAGGTTCCCGAGTCAAGACCGCTGCGCTGATTTCAGATTAGATGGACCGACGGCCTCGGGGAAGAAGCCGTTTCAATTCAAACTAACTCGCGCTGGTGGCCGGGCTGCCCTGCGGTTCGGCCACGTGGAAGGTGAGCTTTCCGTCGGCGACCGAGACTTCGACGAGATCGCCCGCTTTCACGTTGCCTTTGAGCAGCTCTTCGGCGAGCGGATCTTCCAGGTAACGCTCGACCGCGCGTCGCATCGGGCGAGCGCCATAGGTCGGATCGTAGCCTTTGTCGATGACGAATTCGTGCGCGGCCGTATCGAGTTTGATCTCGATTTCTTTCATCTTCAGGCGCGCCTTCACCTTGTCGACCTCGAGGTCGACGATGCGCAAGAGGTCCACCTTTTCCAGGCTGCGGAAAACGATGATTTCGTCGAGGCGATTTAGAAACTCCGGCTTAAAGACGCGCTTCGTTTCCTCCATGATCTTGTCCCGCATGGTGTCGTAATCATGCATGTTCTGCGGCGCGCCGAAGCCCATGGTCGTCTGGCGCTTGATCAAATCGGCGCCGACATTCGAAGTCATGATGATGATGGTATTGCGGAAGTCGATCTTCCGACCTAACGAGTCAGTCACCTTGCCGTCTTCCAGAATCTGGAGGAGCAAATGCATGACGTCGGGATGTGCTTTCTCGATTTCGTCGAAAAGCACGACGGAATAGGGACGACGCCGGACCGCTTCGGAAAGCTGGCCGCCTTCTTCGTAACCAACATAGCCGGGAGGCGAACCGATCAGCCGCGAAGCGGTGAACTTTTCCATGTACTCGGACATGTCGATCTGGATGAGCGCGTCCTGATCGCCAAACATGAATTCGGCCAGGGTGCGGGCGAGGAAGGTTTTGCCGACGCCGGTCGGGCCGAGAAAAACGAACGAGCCGATCGGACGCTTCGGATCTTTCAGATCGGCGCGCGAACGGCGCAAGGCTTTGCTGATCGCCGCGACCGCCAGGTCCTGTCCGATGACGCGCTGCTTCAGATCGGACTCCATGGCGAGCAGCTTCTGCGTTTCCTTTTGCTCCATCCGCTGCAGCGGAACGCCCGTCACCTTGGCGATGATGTGCATCATGTCGTCGGCCGTGACGAGCACCTCGCGCTCTTCGCGTTCCTCGCGCCATTTGGCCAGAATCGTGTCGAGTTTTTCCTTGGCCTGCTTCTCCGTATCGCGGAGTGCGGCCGCCTTTTCGAAATCCTGTGCCTTGATGGCGGCTTCCTTTTCTTCACGAATGCCTTCGATATCCTTCTCGATCTCTTTCACGTCCGGCGGACGCGTCATGGCATTGATGCGGGCGCGGGCGCCGGCTTCATCCATGACGTCGATCGCCTTATCGGGCAGGAAACGGCCGGTGATGTAGCGCTCGGAAAGTTTGACCGCGGTCTCGAGCGCTTCGTCGGTCAGCTTCGCCTTGTGGTGCGCTTCGTATTTCGGCCGCAGTCCTTTCAAAATTTGGATCGCTTCCTCGATGGTGGGGGCATCGACCTTGACCGTCTGGAAGCGGCGCTCCAGAGCAGCGTCTTTCTCGATGTACTTGCGATATTCATTCAGCGTGGTGGCGCCGACGCACTGCAACTCGCCCCGGCTCAGGGCCGGTTTGATAATATTGCTCGCGTCCATCGCGCCTTCGGCCGAACCGGCGCCGACGATGGTGTGCAATTCGTCGATGAAAAGAATGACGTTCTTGGAGCGGCGGATTTCGTCCATGACGGCCTTGATGCGCTCTTCGAACTGACCGCGGTATTTGGTCCCCGCGACCATCAGGGCCAGGTCGAGCGTGATCACTTTTTTGTCGCGCAAGAGTTCCGGAACATTGCCGTTGGCAATTTCCTGGGCGAGCCCTTCGGCGATGGCCGTTTTGCCGACACCGGCTTCGCCTAACAAAACCGGATTGTTCTTGGTGCGCCGGCAAAGCACCTGAATGACGCGCTCGATTTCGTTGTGCCGGCCGATGACCGGATCGAGCTCGCCTTTGCGAGCCAGATCGGTCAGATCGCGGCCAAAGGCGCGCAGGGCCGGCGTTTTGACATCCTTCTTGGAACCTTCGGGAGCGCCTTCTTCGCCCGCTTCCGGCGGCGTGAAGTTGGGATCGAGTTCCTTCAAAATTTCGTTGCGGGTGCGCTCGATATCGACTTCGAGGCTCTTGAGCACGCGCGCCGCAACGCCTTCGCCTTCGCGCAGCAGGCCGAGCAAAATATGCTCCGTGCCGACGTAGGAATGGTTGAGCGCCTTGGCTTCCTTGCCGGCGAGTGCGAGCACTTTCTTGACGCGCGGCGTGTAGGGAATGTTCCCGACCATTTTCGTCTCGGGTCCGGAACCGACCTGCTTCTCCACCTCCATCCGCACCGTCTCGAGATCGAGGCCCATTTTTTGCAGGACGTTAACCGCCACGCCCTGCCCCAGTTTGATGAGACCCAGCAGCAGATGCTCGGTGCCAACGTAGTTGTGATTGAAGCGGTCCGCCTCTTTGCGGGCCAGCGCCAGCACCTGCTGCGCGCGCGGGGTGAAATTATTCATTTTTGTGCGGCCCGGGACTCGAACCATTTCCCGAATCAGGAGCCATTTTACTGATATCAGGTTTGGGAAAGATTTTCAAACGTTCGCGGATGATCTCGGCCCGCAAATGATCGCGTTCCTCGGCGGTCAGCTTCTGCTGCGAGTTCTTTTGCAGGTGGGCGGGCTGCGTTTCGATGAACAATTCGTCGATGGGGAGACGGCGATCTTCGGGGAAGGCGCCGAGGTCGACCCCGAGCTTCATGATGGAAAGGAGGTTGAGGGCTTCCTTCGAGCTCATGGCATGAGCATATGTAAGCACACCGTAGGCCCGGCCGATCTGATCCGAGAGAGTACTCGATTTTTTTTGCATGAGGATCTGGCGGGCATCGTGCTCCTTGTCGATGATCGTCTCGACCACCTTGGTCAGGCGGCTGATGATCTCATCTTCCTTCTCCCCGAGGGTGGTTTGGTTGGAAATCTGGAACAGATTGCCCATGGCTTCGGTTCCTTCGCCATAAAGGCCGCGCACGGCGAGGCCGATCTTGTTGACAGCCTGGATGACCTGATTGATCAGCTCGCTCAGGACGAGCCCGGGCAGATGCAGCATGGCGGAGGCGCGCATGCCGGTGCCGACGTTGGTCGGGCAGGCGGTCAGATAACCGAGGCGGGCGTCGTAGGCAAAATCGAGCTTGTTTTCGAGCGTGCTGTCGACCTTGTCGACGAGCTTGAAGGCGCTCTTGAGCTGCAGCCCGGAGCGGATGGCCTGCATGCGCAGGTGATCCTCTTCGTTAATCATGATGCTGAGGGTTTGGCGGCGATTCATGACCACGGCGCTGCCCACTCCCTTGGCCGCGTGTTCGCGGCTGATGAGATGACGCTCGACCAACACCTGCTTTTCCAGCGCGGAAAGATCCTGGAGGGATTCGGAAAATGAATCCTGCATTTCGGTCAGGTTCTCAATCTGCGGTTTGATCAATTCGAGAATGGCGGTGCGCTCCGCCTTTTTGGCCCAGCCGGGAAAAGCGCGCTGCTGCAGGTTGCGCGCGAGCCGGACCCGGCTGCTGATGACGACCTGGTGATGCGGCCCTTCGCCGCGCAGCCATTCACCCGCCGTCGAAGTAAAATTGGAAAATTTCACGGCCTTAACTCGCGTCTTCGTGTTCCAGTTTCTTGATTTCATCGCGCAGCGAGGCGGCTGTTTCGTAATTCTCTTCCGCGACCGCCTTCTGCAAATCCTGGGCGAGCGCCCGCCGGCGATCGTTCAACTCCATCTCGCGACGCGCGCGCTGCGGAAGTTTGCCGACGTGCTCGGTCCCCTTGTGCATGGCCTTGAGAAGGGTCGTTAGGCCTTCCGCAAAAGCTTCGTAACAGGCGCTGCAACCGAGCCGGCCAGTCTTCTTGAAGTCGGCCTGGGTAAAACCGCAGACCGGGCATTTCTGGGCAACGGCTCCCTTCTCGATCTCTTCGGCTGCGCCAATGCCGAGAAGCAAGTCGGCCAGGGCAAACCCGGTCGGGTCCTGCACACCCTTCTCCTTCGAACAGGCTTCGCAGAGATTCACCTTCTGCATTTTTCCTTCCAGGATTTGGGTCAGGAAAACGGTCGCATCATTGCATTTGCAAACGTCGCACAACATCTCGCTTAATTAGACCATAAAAAGGCGGTTAAATTCAACTGCGCCTCTCACGAGCACCTTTTGCGCCGGAGCAGGCGCGGCCCCGCTTCATGAATAAATCGGCGTCCCGCTCGCGCGCGTCATCTCGCGAAAACGGGCAATCATTCTCGTTGTAATCGGACCCGGTTTTCCGTTCCCGATGGTTCGGCCGTCGGCCTTGATCACTGGAATCACCTCGGCCGCCGTGCCGGTAAGAAACATCTCGTCCGCCACAAAAACATCGTGCCGGGTGATGTCGATCTCCAAACTCTTCAGACCGAGCTCCGCCGCGATGTCGAGCGCGACCGACCGCGTGATCCCGCGCAACGCTCCGGCCGTAATCGGCGGCGTAAAGAGCTGGCCGTGCTTGATCACGAAAACATTGTCGGCCGTGCACTCCGCCACGTTGCCCGCCTCGTTCAGCATGAGCGCTTCATCGGCTCCCGACAGGTTCGCTTCGATCCGGGCCAGGACGTTGTTCAAATAATTGAGCGACTTGACCGCCGGGTTGAGCGCGGCCGGGCTAATGCGGCGCGTCGCGCACGTCACAACGGTGAGACCATTCTGATATACCGAGGCGGGATAAAGCGTGATCGTCGCGGCAATGATGATGACGCTGGGATGCTTACATTGGACCGGATTCAAACCGAGGTTGCCGACCCCGCGGGTGACAAGCAGGCGAACATAACCATCGCGGAGACTGTTTTTCCGGATGGTTTCGAGCAACGCCTCGGTCATGGCGCGCTGCGACATCGGAATCTCGAGACAGATGGAGCGGGCCGAATCCCAGAGCCGCTCGAGATGCTCCTCCAGGCGAAAGACACGACTGTTGTAAAAACGGATGCCCTCAAAAATTCCGTCGCCGTAGAGCAAACCATGGTCGAAGACCGAAATCTTCGCCTCGCTTTCCGGAACAAACTTGCCGTCGAGATAAATCGTCAGTTGTTTCGAGGACGACTTGGTCGTGCCGCGCGTTTCGCTCGCCGGTCTGACCGCCACTTCGCGCGTCACCGTCTTATCCATCACCGTTTGGCCGTCACCAGCCGCCGCAATTTTCGTAGCCACAAAAAAATGTTCGGTCGTTCGAAGAGCAATTCAAGCGGCAAATCGTGCATCGCCTGTCGGAGAGTGCGTTCACGCGCCGTTGCTGAGCACGCCATCCTTGATATGCAGCTGCCTATCTCCGCGTTTGGCCAGCTCGGTATCGTGGGTCACCACGAGGAGCGTCTTGCGGCGGCTCCCCGCCAGCTCGAGCAACAGATCGATGATGATTCCACCAGTCCTGGAATCGAGGTTGCCGGTCGGTTCGTCGGCAAAGATAATGTCCGGATCATTCGTCAGGGCGCGGGCGATGGCGACGCGCTGCTGCTCGCCGCCGGAAAGTTCCGGCGGCAGATGATGCATCCGGTCCGCCAAACCAACGGCGGCAAGGCTTTCCTCCGCCTTGGCGCGTTGGGCACGGCGACCGATCATGGCCGGCAGGATCACGTTCTCCAGGGCGGTCAGCTCCGGGAGCAGGAAATACCCCTGGAAAACGAATCCCATTTTGCGGTTGCGCAATCTGGCCTGGGACGACTCGCTCCCCGTGTAAAGGCGGCGGCCCTCAAACTCGACCACGCCGGCCTCCGGCCGCTCCAAACCAGCCAGGGTATATAAAAGGGTTGTCTTACCCGCGCCGGAGGCGCCGCATAAAAAGATCGCTTCGCCATGCGCGATCTCGAGCGAGATCCCGCGCAGCACCTCGATCTTGCGCGAGCCGATGCGGAAAGAGCGAATGAGATCGCGCGCGACCAGTTGCGGGTTGGGCATCGGCGTTGAGCATTCGCCAGATCGATTCCCGACGCAACAACGCGCCAAACGGGCAAAAGAAAACCGCGTGAGGATATCCTCACGCGGTTCACATTTTTTCGGAGGGACATGCTTCCGCATATCCCGGATGCGCCGAAGCGCGTCCATCCGTTTCGTCTCTAGGTCAAGCCTAACGATTCGAGCGTCGGCTCATCAATGGCGCGGGTCACGATCAGACCGTTATTGGCCTGATAGCGAGCAAGCGCCTCGCGGGTGAGTGGTCCGATGAGACCGTCGATATCCCCATAGTAATATCCGAGGTCCGCCAGGACCGACTGCACGTTCACGATGACCTGGTCAGGCGTGAGGCCGTTGTAACCATAGATCGGCTCGTTGTAGATGTAGGTGCTGTAGAGCGGATCGTAGCCGTAGGCCGGGTACCAATAGCCGTTGTTCCAGAAGTAATAGCCGCCGGCGAAAAGAGCGAAGCGATTATAGTGATGCCGCCACCAGCTGCGCTCATGGTGCTCATGCCAATGATGATGCCGGCGTGCCTCGGCAAAGCTGTTTCGATCCCGAACCACGTAATTGCGATGGCGACGGGCCCGGTTCTGCCGGGCGATGCGAGCAGCCTCTCTGTTGGCCTGCCTGCGCGCTTGATGGCGCCCGGCCCGATTGCCCTGGCCTACTGCGGCATTGCGCTCGGCCCGATTGCGCTGGCGTACTGCGGCATTGCGCTCGGCCCGATTGCGCTGGTGTACTGCGGCATTGCGCTCGGCATGCGCCCCAGCACGGTTACGATGAACGCGGTTTTGCTCCCGCACCACGGCGTTGCGCTGCGCGTGCGCTTGAGCGCGGTTGTGTTGAAGATGACGCTGTTCCCTTGCCGCGGCGTTGTGGCGCATCTGTTGTTGCGCATGAACACGCCCGGCGTGGCGCGCCTGTTGTGCATGCTGACGACCGGCGTGAACATTCTGATTCTGGTGTCCGCCGCCACGATTATTGTGGCCTGCGTGCTCGGCCGCTTCTCGCTTCTTATGATGCTTGTCCTTGTCCTTCGCCTGCATGACCGGTGCCATTCCGAGTCCAAGGCAAAAGACGATCGCTATAATTTTCTTCATATTTGTACCTCTCAGCTTATTTGACCTGTTCAACCCTCATTTATTCAACGCATCTCGCCACTTGCGCAGTTCTGCTGTCTGACCGCTTCGAACAAAACAATGGCCACGGCCGTCGCGAGATTGAGGCTTCGCGTTCCGCGCATCGGAATGGTGAGCAGCTCCTCTTCATGTTCGCGCAGGAGTGTTTCCGGCAGGCCTTTGGTTTCGCGACCAAAGACGAGAAAATCGTTCTCTTGGAAATTAACCTTGTAGTACGGCCGATTCGTTTTGGTCGTTAGAAAAAAATAACGAGCCGTCGTCGCCTGCCCTGCCTGCAATTGCGGCAGCGAATCCCAAAGCCGGACATCGACTTCGCGCCAGTAATCAAGCCCGGCGCGACGCAACGTCCGGTCGTCGATGGCGAAACCAAGCGGTTTGATCAGGTGCAGCGTCGATCCCGTGGCCAGACAGAGCCGGCCAACGTTGCCGGTATTCGGCGGAATCTCCGGCTCGACGAGGACGACGTTGAACATGTCGTGGTTTTAGCCGTGATCGGCGATCGCGGCTCTGGAAAACGGCATGCGGCCGGGATTACCGATCCCGGCTACAGCAAGTCTACTTCAGTTTGCTCGCCACGAACTTCTCGAGCTTGACGATATCGGCGGCAAACTTGCGGATACCTTCGGCGGTTTTCTCCGTCGCCATCGCGTTATCGTTAACCAGATATCGGAATTTCTTCTCATCCAATTCGAGCCGCTCGATTTTCGCCGCTTTGGCTTTTTCGGGACTGAGCTTGCGTTCCACCGTCGCCGTCGATTTGGCCAGCTCGGCGAGCAACTCGGGACTGATGGTGAGCAGGTCGCATCCCGCGAGTTCGATGATCTGGCCGACGTTGCGGAAGCTCGCGCCCATCACTTCCGTCTTGTATCCAAACTTCTTGTAGTAGGTGTAGATTTCCTGCACCGATTGCACGCCCGGATCTTCGGGGCCGCTAAAGTCGCGCTTTTGCGCCGCCTTGTACCAATCGTAAATGCGGCCGACGAAGGGCGAGATCAGCTCGATCCCCCCTTCTGCGCAGCGCACCGCCTGCGGCAGCGAAAACATCAGCGTCAGATTGCAATTGATTCCCTCCTTCTCGAGAACTTCGCCCGCCGCAATGCCTTCCCAGGTCGAGGCAATCTTGATCAGGACGCGCTCGCGGGGAATCCCGCGGCTCTCGTAAATCTTGATCAACTGCCGGCCCTTATCGATCGATCCCTGAATGTCGAAAGAGAGCCGCGCATCGGTTTCGGTTGAAACGCGACCCGGCACGATCTTCAAAATCTCGCAGCCAAACTGGACGAGCAGATGATCGATGACGTCTTCGATTTGGGCCGCGCCGCTGAGGCCGGAGTTTTTTCGATTGGCCAGAACTTCATCGAGCAAATGGAAGTATTTTTCCTTCTGGGTGGCGGCGTAGATGAGGCTCGGGTTGGTCGTCGCGTCGCGCGGTTTGAATTCCTTGATCGACTCGAAGTCACCCGTATCGGCCACCACGGTGGTAAACTTGCGCAGCTGGTCGAGCTGACTGGTTTGCGTGCCGGCTTTATCCTTTTCCAAAACGGGTGTGCTCATGATGTTACCTCCAGGTTTGGGCCACTGACGCGGCGGCCCGATTCTCATTGAGACTAGGCGCCTTCGCCGGGATCGACAACGTCAAAATCTGGCTCGCGGAGTGCTGATAAACAGGAGGAATGAAAAAATTTTTTCTCCTCGCGGTTCTGGTCACGGCGTTTTTCATCTGGCTGAATCGTAACGATCCGGCCGGGACGGCCGCTCCGCAGACCGTAGCATCGCCGGCTTCACTCACGCCGTCGCCGCGTCCCGTCTCGGAGCACGACTGGGCAAAAAACTCGATCGATCGCGCCCGCAGCGTAACGAACCAGGTCCGCCGCGCCACCAGCGACGCCCAGCAGCCCTGAGCGAAACAAAAGTGAACGGTGATGTCGTGGGCCTGACTGGGCTCGAACCAGTGACCCTGCGCTTATCAAGCGCATGCTCTAACCAACTGAGCTACAGGCCCGGAAATTGGGCGAGCTAATCATTTAGTGATTTACCGACTGCGGTCAAGCGAAGGCGCCTCGCGCTCGTTGCTCCGAACACTGCCTCTTAGCGCGTTCCTGCCAGCCGCGCCCGATTCCCCACGCCAAACAGAAAGCAAATCGAAACCCCGAGAAGCGCACCGCCAACGTCGATCCCGGCATCCCGCACCGATGACGTCCGCGACGGAACAAACGACTGATGATATTCATCCGTCGCCGCGAAGGTGGCGCAAATCAGCAGGACAAGGGCCGCCGAGCGCATCCTGCGGCCGACAAAAACTCCGTTGATCAGGGCTCGATAAAGGAGAGAGGCGAGGACGGCGTATTCGGCCACGTGCGCCGCCTTCCGAACATAATTTTGAACCTCGAGGATCGTCCAGACGGAGATGGTCGGATCGAGCCAGCGCAGAAACGGCCCAATAAAACGCGAAGTGTGTTCGGCCGACATGAGATCGGTCGAACCAACAAACATGAGGGCGAGCCAGCCGAAAACGGGCAGCCAATGTTTGACGAAGCTGGGAAAACGCATGAGCGAAAGCCGCCAATCTAGGGCACGAGAGCGGCTTCACAATCCCGCGATTGCTCGTATTCTCTCGCTGAATTCCCATGACGCTGCGCGACCCTCTTGTTTTTACTCCCCTATTCCTCGAGCGCGTCTGGGGCGGCCGCCGCCTGCAATCTCTTTTCGGCAAAAATCTTCCGCCGAACGTGCCGATCGGCGAATCGTGGGAAGTGGTCGACCGGCCCGAAGCGCAAAGCGTCGTCCGAACCGGCCCGCTCGCCGGCAAAACGCTGCACGATCTTTGGGTGGAACGTCGGGCCGAAATTTTCGCGGGATTGCCCGAGAGCGATCGCTTCCCTCTTCTCATCAAATTGCTCGATGCCCGCGAAAAACTTTCCGTCCAGGTCCATCCACCGGATGCCATCGCGGCCGAGTTAGGCGGAGAACCCAAGACGGAATTTTGGTACGTGGCCGAGGCCGAACCAAGGGCGGAGATTTTTGTCGGGCTGCGCAAAGGAACAACCCGCAAACAATTCGAAGAGGCGATCCGCGACGGTTCCGTGGCCGAACGGCTGCACCGTGTCGCGGTCAGAACGGGCGATGCCATGTTTCTGCCTGGTGGTCGCATTCATGCCATCGGCGGGGGCAATGTCATGATGGAGGTGCAGCAAAACAGCGACACGACCTATCGCGTGTTCGACTGGAATCGTCTCGGCACGGATGGAGCGCCACGCCAGCTGCACGTCGCTCAGTCGCTCCGTTGCATTGATTTCGAGGATTGCGAGCCGGCCCTGATCGGCGCACCGGGCGAACTTCTTGTCAGGCATCCGCTCTTTGAAGTGCAAAAATGGAATCTTGAGTCAGCCCGCGCGGCGACGGACGGCGAAGAACTTGCCGTTCTCTTTTGCCTGAGCGGCGCTTTCAAGTGCGGCGGCATCCTGGCAAAGGCCGGAGATTTTCTTCTTGTGCCGAGCTCGCTCGGTGACCGAGTGCTCGAGCCGCTCGTTGCCGGAACTTCACTCCTGCGGGTAACAATTCCGCGATTGTAGCCGCCCTGCTCTGTCGAGGCGCGTGGGTGACCGGCAACAGCAGCTTCTCAGGGCGACCGAGCGCCGCGGCCACATGACGCCTAAACCTGCAGACCACCCGGACCTCTCGCCAGCGGCGAGACCGGCATCGGCTCGACACCGGCAATTTTCCAGGCGCCATCTTCCGCCACGAGGGAGTAGAGAAAACCCTGCTCGCTCCCGTCGGGACCGATGAAGAAGACCTGAACGACCGCCGCGGAGCCTTCCACCCGAACGAGCCCAAATTCGACGCGTTCGCTCCGTGTCATAGCGGCATAGTTTTGGCGCACCATCTTTTCAAATTCCGGCAGAGAAAATTTCTGCTGCACTCCGCTCGAGGCATGGAGGTATGCGCTGCGGAAATCGGCGTGACGGAAGGCGATCAGCTGGCTGTTGACGACCGAATAGAGATCGCGCGGTGGCGGGGGCGGCTGGCGCTGCTGCAGGTCGTGCGTCACGATGATGGCGGCCGCGCAGAGCGAAAAGAAAAAGAGCAAAAGTGAAGACTTGGTCAGGCGGCTCATCATTTCTCGTGGGCGACGGGGTGCAGCCGGCGCAGGTATTGAAAACTGTAGATGCCGCTAAGGTGGCCATCGCGCCAGCGCGGTTGCAAGGCATAACCGCCCACCAGGGCGAAGCCGTCCAGCTCGAAACTTTGCGGCGTGTAGGTCACATGCGGGCGCACGATTTGCCCGAGAACATCCGGTTCGCCTCCGCAGGCGGCGCAGGGACAGGCGCGCCGTAAAAAATCCAGCGGCAAATACGACTCCTCCCCATCGTTCCAGTGCACGGCCAGTTCGTTTCCGATCAATTGCACGTTTGTCGGTTCCAAACGCATCGGCGGACAGTACCGGCCGAAAGATTAGTCGTCCACGCCGAAATCGCCCTTGCTGCGCTGACGCCAGGGCGTGCGTTCCCCAAAAATGGCTGTCCCAACACGAACGAGCGTGGCGCCTTCCTCGATCGCCACCGTGAAATCCTGTGTCATCCCCATGGAAAGCTGGGGCAACGCCACACCGAACTGCGCCGCGAGTTGGTCGCGATATTCTCGCAAGGCCACGAAATATTTACGCGAGGCTTCGGCCTCGGGCGTAATGGGCGGAATCGTCATCAAGCCTTCGATGGTCAGTCGCCCTAACGAATGAATTGTTTCGAACTGCGCGCGCAATGTTTCCGGCGCAAACCCGATCTTGCTGCTCTCGCCCGCCACGTTGACCTCGAGAAGCACGCTCGGCTGCACGCCTTCCTCGTCCGCGATGCGATTCATCGCCTCGGCCAGAGCGAGTGAGTCGACACTATGGAACAGTTCAAAGAGCGGAAGGGCATGGCGAATCTTGTTCTTCTGCAACCGGCCGATGAAATGCCAGCGCAGCGCGGAAGGAAGAAGCGGGATCTTGGCGCGCGCTTCCTGGACCCGGCTTTCGCCAAAAAGGCGCTGTCCCGCGTCGAACGCCGCCCGGACTTTCTCCGCCTCGTGCGTCTTGGAAACGGCGACCAGTTGCACTTCTTCCAAAAGACGTCCCGACCGCTGCGCGGCGTTCGACATGAGGACGCTTACTTTGGCGAGGTTGTCGGCAATTTCCGCTGGCTCCATCTCGCCGCCAGTGTTGGTTTCCGCGCCGCCAAGGGCAAGCCTCATCGCGCTGCCTCCTGCGGCAACCAACCGGCCCGATGCAAAAAACGGACAAGCTCGGCGTTGTCGACCGACAACGGCGGCAGCCAGATCTGCTTCTGGTCGCGTCTCCACCAAAGTCCTTCTTTGTTATCCGGGCGCGCAAATCGATAGCGATACCAGACGGCCCGCACGTAGCGCGGCGGATGTTGCGGGAAGGGATTGTTGGCGAAAAGGCTGAGCGTGGCGGCGTCGTTGTGGAGCAATTTCCAGATGAGATTGAGGGTCCACGGATACTCGTTAGGCGTGCCCATGGCGGCGAACCACATCTGCCAGTCGAGTCGCAACTGATAAGGCGCGACCTGCGGCGGGCGGCAGTCGAGCGCGACGGGCAGACCTTTGTAGAGATACGGTTTCCACTTCGCCGTTTCGTCGGGGAAATAGGAATCGGTCCCTTCGAAGACGATGTTGAACCGCTCCTTCCCGACCGAACCGAACGCTCCGTAGGTATTCACGAGGTCGAGCCGATCGTAGGAAGTGTTCATGATCTGGTGAGAAGAAAACATGTTGAGGAGCGGCTGAAGGCTGAGCAGGGCAATGAGCGCGGCGATCGTCCAGGCAGTCGCTTTCATCGGTTTCGATTCGACCGCAGCGGCCGCCGCGTGCTGCGCGCGATTCGCCAGGGCGCGCGGGACGATCCTGGCCCACATGGCATCGTCGAAACAGGCCAGCGCCGGGACGATGGTAAGCCAGTTCAAAAAGGCAAGATTGCCACTCAGAATAATGACAATCTGAAAGGCGATAATGATCAGGCCGGCAATACCGCGAGCCATCCGTGGCCAGAAGACAAACCACGGCGCCGCCAGTTCGGCGATGTGATTGAACAAGGTGCCCACGCGCAGAAGTGGATGCGGCAGGAAGTAAAACCAGCGACTCAGCGGATTCGGCAACGGCTGTGTTTCAAAGTGGTAATAGAGCGCCGTCAGATTGCGCCAGCTGGCGTCGCCGCGAATCTTGATGAGACCGGCTCCGAGCATGATCCGAAAAACCAAAGCGCGAAAAAGCCAGATGACGACGAGCGGCGGGGGGCGTCGCGGAAAGGGCCGCGCGTCCAGGAGGGGGCAGAGAAAGATGGCCAGGAAACCGGTTTCGAGCAGCTGCACTTCCCAGCCATAGCCATACCAGTCCTGTCCCACGTGTACCAACGACATGTAAAGAAACCAGAGGATGGCGAGCAGAATGGCATTGGCGTAACCGGCCAGGACAACGATGGAAAGAGCCGCGCCGATCCAGGCGACGACGACGAGGGCGCGATCGGAGTGGAAGAACCAGAAAAGCGAAGGCAGATGCAGAAACGCGCCTAACGAAGAACCGAAAACTTCGCGGACCCGTTCCATGAAAAGCGGCAGCGGGAGCAAACCATGCGTCCCGATGAGCGGCACGATCTGGTTGGCCGCGACGAGAAAAGCTACGGCGTAGATCAAGCCGAGCAGCCGCAGAAGAAAAAAGCGGGTGAGCCAGTAACTGCTGCCCTCTTCCGAAAGCCATCGCCGCCATTCTTGCGCTTCCACTTCCTCCATGATCCACCTTTCAATCGCGGAGGGAAGCGGTTGCGGTTGACCAGGCTTCGGCTTTGTCTGCTAGACTTGGCCTATGAGGCTCGGGTCCCCCAGAGGAAGGATTTGCATCCTGATTGCGGCCATGTGGCTGACAGCCGGGCTGTGCCCGTGCGCCCAGGGGGCGGTCGCTCTCGATACGCTGGGGCGTTACCTGACCAGCCACGACTATGGCGGCGCGCAACTGGTTCATCCCGATAATTTTTTTCGCGTGCCGTTCAACATCGACGAGGCCGCGGGCGATTTTACCATCGATACCGGCGCCTCCATCACGGTGGTTTACCGGGCCAGCCTGCGCAAACTTCACATCAAGGAGATTCCGACCGACATCCCGGTGCACGGCGCTTTCGGCGCTGGTCGCGAACGTTTCGGCCACGCCGTCATCAAGAATATCAGCCTGGGCAATTGCGACATTCTCAACCTGCCCGTCGGGGTCACGTCCGACTATGAAGGGAGCGGGATCTTTCGCCGTTACGGCAGCACGGATGGCCTCTTTGGTTTGCGCGAGATGAGAAAATATGCCGCCGTGATCGATTTCGGAAGGCGCCTGCTTTATCTGCGCCCGGCCGGTCCGGCTGTCGAAATGGGAAAAGAGGTGCGCAAAATTCTCCTGTCCGAGGGTTATACACCGGTAAAGCTTACTTTTGTCAGATCGCACCTGCGCGCGCCGGCTGTCATCAACGGATTCCCCTGCAGTCTCATTGTCGACAGCGGCATTTTTATCACGTCGGTGGATCGTGAGATAGCGATCAAGGCGAAGATCGGCGGCAAGCGCACCGATATTGTCATGCGCGGTGTCGCCAAAAGCGGCGGCGAAATCCAGGTCGCGACCTTTCCAAAAATGGCGATTGGCCGCTATGAGATCAACGACGCCAGCGTCGGCGTTATTGCGCTCAGTCCCGATGTTCTCGGCAATGGCACACACACGCCGGCCGCCGGATTCCTGGGCGCAGAATATCTCGGCCGCAACTCCGCGGTGTTCGATTTCAATTCCCGCACGCTCTATCTGAAAGCAAAGCCAAAGATAAAATAACACGAGCTTCGCGCGCGTCGGCCCTCGAACCGAAGCGCCAGGTTGACGAAGCAGGCGTGACGGTCATCTTTCGCCGAACGCTTCCGGCGGCGTTTCTCAAAGCGAAGGCCGCCGGTTGCACTTCTCTCAATGAATGTCGCGCGCAAAGTCCAGAAGCTCGTTACGGCCGAAGCCCTCGAAAGTCTGTGGGACCACGCCAAACGCTGGACGCACCCGGTCGAACGCGAGAAAATTTATACGGGCATCGATCGCGCCGCCTGGATGAGATTGCAGCAGCGTTTTCCCCATCGACCGGAGGCTCCGCGCATCAATCGTTTTTCCGACGTCGATCACTGGCTCAAAATCAATATCGAACGCGCCCAGGATCTCTGGCTCGATCGCACGCCGCCGCTGCGCCTGCTCGATCTCGGCTGCGGCCCCGGCTACTTTCTTTATGTTTGCCACTGTCTCGGCCATGAGGGGCTCGGTCTCGACATCGATGAGCAGGCGCTCTTTCGCGAGACGACCGCGCTCCTCGGCGTTCGTCGCGTCATCTCCCGCATCGAAGCGCAAACGCCGCTGCCCGATCTGGGGGAAAAATTCGACCTTGTTACCGGCCATCGCGTTTGCTTTCAGAAAACCGAGCGCTTCGGCACCGGCCCCGGCGAATGGAACGAATGGGAGGCCGTTGACTGGCAGTTCTTTCTCGACGATGTGCGCAGTCGCATTCTGAAACCAGGGGGGCGAATCCTGCTCGACTTCAATCCGCGCGCCGACGGGCGTTCGTTTTTCACGCCGGAGTTGCGCGACGTTCTGCTCGAGAACGGCGCCCGCATTTTCCGCTCCAAAGCCCTGCTCGCGGCCGATCCAAGGGAGGAGCCGCGTTTCAAGCTCTAGTCAGGATACCTCCTTCCAGTCGGAGCAATCCCAGCCTAACAAGCGTTCGACCTTCGGAATCTCGTCGCGATAAATTTCGGCGAGGACTTGCTGCTCGCGCTTGGTCATTTCCCGCGCATAACGAATCAGGTTTCGCTCCTTATTCCGGAGACGCGGCAACGGCTCGACGCCGAGGAACCGAAAGACTGCTTCCATGGTCGCGGGCTGATTGGCGCGGAACTCCTCGAACTTGATGACCTGCACCTGCTCGCGCGGGAAAAGGCGAAACAGCCGTTCGAGCTGCTCGGAATAGAAACCGCGATCGATATAGGAAAATCGGCGCGATTGCCGCGGCAGCTCCTGCCGCAGCCGCTCGGGTTCCTCGCGGACGGCGTTGAGAAAGTCGAGTGTCTCGAAACCGCGCTCGCGTTGCATGTTCCAATGCGAAAAAGCCCGCCGCATCGGATTGCGCAGCAGGAGAATGAGCTTGATCTCGCGGTGGTAGTCGCGAATGCGCTCCAGGGCCGGCTTCCAATAGATGTAAACCGGCGTGTTCTCGCCCGCGATCGTCGCATTCTTCTTCGGCTTAAAATGCCGATGCAATTTCCGGTAATCGACCGGCCCGGAGAAATTTTCGTCCTCGTCGAAAAAATGCAGCTCCTGCTTGTCGGGCAGCGCAATCTGCGGATGTCGCTCGAGGAAATAATGCAGCGCGGTGCTGCCGCACTTCTGCGCGCCGGCCAGAATAAAATCGAGCCGCCCGGCTTTGCCCCGCGCAATCATGATCGGGGACGGAAGTGCGTTCCTTCCGGAAACCTGAGACCAAATTGGGCGCGCAAAACTTCGAGCAACTGCCCGTCGCTTTGGATCGTTTCCCTGGTCAGGCCACTCGCTTTGGCCACGGTCAGCTCGTTGCCGCGCAAAATCGTGCGCCTGTTTTCGGTCGGCAATTGAGCCGTCAGTGTTTGCGTAAAAGTTGATTGCGGATGGGTCGCGCAATAGTGGTTAGGCGGCTCGTAATCGATCGGCAACTGCGGCTCGAGGGTAAAGGAATATTGATCGGCCGCCAGCGGGCTTTGCGGGCAGGAGAGAATCCATTCCTCACCTTCGCGGCGCAGCCGAAAACCCCAGGCGCCCTGCTGCGTTTCGCGGTCCTCACGCAGTGGAATCGGTTCGATCAAGCCCCACCCGCCGAAGCCAACATCGGCCAGCCACGGTTCGCCTTCCGCTTCCACGAGCAAGGCCATGTGCGTGCGCGGCCTTGCCCGTTCCGCCCCCAGCCGGACACGCGCCGCCAGCCTGACGACCGGAAATCCGAGCGTTTCGAGAGCGGCGGCGAGCAGACTGTTCTGCTCGAAGCAGTAACCGCCGCGTCGAGCATGCACCAGTTTGGCCTGCAGACTCTCGAGATCGAGGCGGATATCCCGGCCCAGCAAGATGTCGAGGTTTTCGAAAGGAATGTGTGTGGCGTGCGCCCGATGCACCTCCCGCAGAATCTTGCCGTTACTCTCAGGCAACCCGCCGCAGGCAATGCGGGCGAGATAAGCGTCGAGGTCAAAAGGGTTCGGCTTTTCCATGGCGATGGAAGAAACTTGGCCGCCCGCCTCTCGCTATGCAATCCCGCTCAACGCTATCGCTTTTTGCGCGACCTCCATTCATGGTGGCCCGGATGCGACGGCCTTTGACAAACGCGGTCCTGGCTGCGGCCACCTTTCTGGTCGTTTTCGGCGTTTGGATTTCCCTCGGCCGCGGTCTTTCCCTCCTCAGCGGGCGCATCGCGACGGCTCATCTCGACGCCCTGCCGCCCGGCCCATTCACCTTCAGCGGCTCGCCCAATGGCGGCATTCTGCGAATCGGCGAGCTGCCCATGAGCACCGATCGACCCGACTTCAAACCATATCCGCTGCAACTGCGGCGCGATTCCGACCGTCGCCTCACCCTCATGGTCTCCGGGAATTGGTTCGTCCTCGGACCGATTCGACAGGAAAGTTCAGTCGACGGCGCGATCTGTCACTTTGTGCCCGAGGAGGGCGATCGAGTCGTGTTCGACCTGCGCCAGGGACTCCTCAGTTGGCCGACGCCATTTGATTTCAACTTCATGAGCGGACTGTCGCCTTCCTGGAAACGGCATGTCTACTATTCGTTAGGCTGGAAAAAGCGCGCCGGACCGGAACTGCAGATGCTCTGGCGCTACGAGCAATATTTCTATCCTGGCAACGGCTGGACCTCCGGCTTCATGACCCGACAGGGCGAAACCGGTTTGATCCGCGTAGCCGTGCAACCTTTAGTGTCTAAATCGCTCCCACAGCGTGGGAAATAAGCAACACCACGATGACGAGCGAAATGAGCACCTGCACCATGGTCACGACCTTGGCCCAGCGCGCCAAGACGGGCGAGTCGGTGGGACCAAAGGTGGCGCTTTGCATCATGGCAATGAAGAGATAATCGACAAAGATCGGCCGCCACTTATCCGTGATGCCGAAGCGGCCGCGCTCGTCCCTTTCGGTTTGCATTTGGGGAAAGACAAAGCTGTGACTGCCGAATTCCGGATGCGTATCGCGCTCGTTAGGGCCGCCCCCGTCCAACCGCCAGTACCACAATGCGAAAACGAGCACGTTACTGATCCAGAGTTCGCCTCCGGAAATGAGGAGCGCCATCCCCTTTTCCTTTTGCAGGGCCAGGCCGGTGACGAGCAGGACAACCGAGCCGATGAGGGCGATGGTAATGACGCTGCTGATGACGATGCCGAGAATGTGATTCAAATGAAAACGCCGCGTACGGTGCGTTACAACGGAGGGAATGAGAAGGGCCACGACCACGCTCGGCAAGACCCAGCGCGGCGTCACGCTGAGCCATGAGGGCAGCGCAAAATTAATCCCGCCGACGGCGAGCAACGCAAGCAAGGCGTGCCAGCGCGGTTCCGGCTTATCGAGCGTCTTGCGTTCCTTGGCCACGGCACTCGCTATAACACCAAAGGGATTTCGCGCGAAACCTGATTTGGGCGTACAAATTCTAATGAGCGACCCGTTCATGGCCGCGGCCATGGCCGAGGCCCGTCAGGGTCTCGCCGAGGGTGGGATCCCGATTGGCTCGGTTCTCGTGCGGGCGAGGAAAAATGGTCGCCGCCGGCCACAACCGCCGCGTGCAGGAGAACGATCCGGTGACACATGCCGAGATCGATTGCCTGAGACGCGCAGGGCGTCTTGGAAGTTTTCGGGAAACCGTTCTCTATTCGACTTTGATGCCTTGTTACTTGTGCGCTGGCGCGGTGGTGCAATTTGGGATCAGGAGTGTGATCGTCGGGGAAAGCCGCACATTCGCCGGCGCGGGTGATTTTATGCGCGATCATGGTGTCGCTGTGACCGACTTGGACCTGCCTGAGTGCGTGGACATGATGCGTCGTTTCATTGCGGCAAATCCCCAGCTTTGGAATGAAGATATCGGTCTATAAATTTCATAATTGATTCTCAGAGTTGTCCGGACGAACTTCCCCGGCTCTTTCATGCAAGTTCTTTTTTCGACGTCTCCCGGTGCCGAGCCCACTTTTTACGTGACTTTCTTGCCCCGATGTGGATCATGCTCGCTTTCAGGTAGAACCATTCGTTCATATGAAAATCAAACCCATCGTCGGTCTGCTTGCTCTTGCCTTTACCGGCAGTCCTGTTTTCGGCGGTCTCTTCGAGCCTTCGGTGCCCAGCTTACCAGCGCGCCCGGCGGCCGCGCCCCTGCCCCTGGTCGGAGCGGCCAGTTTTCCGAATCAGTTCCGCTCCATCGATGGCTTTGGCAATAATTCCATCGACCCGAACCGCGGTGCAGCGAACATCCCGCTCGTCCGCCGAACAACCGTTGCTTACGGCGATGGCTCCGGGACTCCGGCAGGGGGCGATCAGCGAAGCGCGCGCGACATCAGCAACCTGGTGGTGGCGCAGGATCACCCCATCTACAACACGAAGCAGGCTTCCGATTTTATCTGGCAATGGGGTCAGTTCATCGATCATGACATCGATCTGACGCCAAGCATCTCGCCCATCGAGCCCTTCAATATTCCGGTCCCGGCTGGCGATCCCTATTTTGATCCTGACAACACCGGAACGCAGACGATCGAGCTCGACCGTTCGCTCTATCAGATGATCAACGGTGTGCGCCAGCAGGTGAACACGGACACGGCTTACATCGACGGTTCGCAGGTGTATGGCTCGGACACGGCGCGCGCGCTCGAACTGCGACGCCTCGATGGGAGCGGAAAGCTCAAGACCAGCCCGGGCGATTTACTCCCCTACAACGTCGATGGTTTTCCGAACGCGCCGGATACCTCACCCATTTATTTTCTGGCCGGGGACGTCCGCGCGAACGAGCAGCTCGGCCTCACCGCCATGCACACGCTTTTTATGCGCGAGCACAACTTCTGGGCCGATGTTTTCCACGCGGCGCAGCCGTACCTTGATGACGAAGGAATTTACCAGCGCGCTCGCGCCATGGTCGCGGCCGAAATTCAGGTCATTACCTACCGCGATTTTCTGCCGCTCCTTTTGGGCAGAAATGCGCTCCCGCGGTATCGCGGCTACCGGCCACAAGTCGACGCCAGCATCGAAAATGTGTTTTCGACGGCTGCCTACCGCGTCGGTCATACCATGCTCTCGGACACTTTGCGCCGACTCGACAGCCATAATCACTCGATTGGCGACCTGAGCCTGGCGGAGTGCTTTTTCAACCCGGCCCAGATTCCCGCGGTCGGGATCGATTGCTACCTGCGTGGTCTGGCCAGTCAGCGCGCCCAGGAAGTCGATGCCTACATCGTCGATCCCGTGCGTAATTTTCTCTTCGGACAACCGGGCCAGGGCGGCTTCGATTTGGCCTCGCTCAATATTCAGCGCGGACGCGATCACGGCCTGCCGCGTTACAATCGAGTGCGCATGGATTTCGGCCTCCCGCCCTACACGACGTTCGCGCAAATGAACCCGGATCACGCGATCCAGGTAAAACTCGCCTCCGCCTACAATTCGGTTAACGACATCGATATCTGGGTCGGGTCGCTTGCCGAAAAACATCGGCCCGGCGCGATGGTCAGCCAAACCACCTACGTCATTTTAAAGGATCAATTCCAGCGGCTGCGCGATGGCGATCGCTTCTGGTATCAAACCTATCTGCCGCGCCCGCTTGTTGCCATGCTGGAGCATCAATCGCTCGCCGACATCATCCGTCGCAATACGGGCATCCATAACGAGATGCAAAACGACGTTTTTCGCGTGGCTAACCACTGAAGGGTTGCCACCGTCGCGAAAGATTTGTCGCGAACGACCCGATCAATCTGGATGTCGCGCTGAACTTGCGTTTTTGATCTTTTCAGGTCCGCCCTCGACCCCATCAAAGAAACTTCATTTTGTGATGGCCTGATTGGGTTCGCCCGGATAGAAGCAGCTGAATTATGAACAAGAATATCGGCATGCTTCTGCTCGCCATCTTTCTGATCGTCTACAGCATCATCGCCTTTGGCTTTCCGGTCCCGGCGGCCCTGGCGGGAATTCTCGCTCTCCTTGCGGCCATCTTTATTCTGATCGGGAAATAGGAAGAGTCCGTCTCAAAATTGCCGGTAAACGGCTCCGACACAGCCTCGCGGTAAACCTTCCCCGCGGCGGCACGCGTATGTTGTAATGGCGTGCCAAATAACTTCTACGGCGACCAGAAAAAAAGGGAATAGCAATAATCACGAAAAAAGACTAAACCAACTGCATGTCCGGATACGTATTAACGAAAATGGAAATCGATCCTCAGGAATTGCTCGACTCCTTTGTCGAACGCCGGTCGGAAGCCGACCCCCAGGCGCAGGCAGTCCTCGACGAGTTTATCCGCGTGGCCGAACATTTTTCCGCCGATGACGCCATCTGGCGCGAAATCGCCGACCTCGATCGGAGCTGGCGCGATTCCCTGTCCGATTCGCAGGTCATTCGAAACCTGCGCGCGCTCATGCCGAAAAGCAGGAACGGCGCCCGCAAGCCGCGGCGCACCCGGCGCAATTCTAGAAACTCACATTCACGGACATAAACCTCGCCATTCTGGTAATGGCGCCTCCGTTACAATTTCGGCGTTCTCCCGCCTGAGGCCGAACCGACAGAATTTCGCTCCGATTTCTATTGAGCGGCTGGCGCAAGCCGACGCCGACGCAACTCCAGAACCCACAGACCAACGATAGCCAGCAGGTCGGCCGTCAGGTGCGTGGTGTTTTCGCTGCGCGTTGTGGCCGGCACCAGCGTGGGTTCCAGTTTTGAGCGTGTCTTGGAGATTGCGTCTGCCACTTCGCCGCTCGCCGGCGTCGTTTTCAAAACCGCCAGCGCGGCAACCCGCTGATTGTTCGTATCCAGGATGGCGCTCAGGTTTTCATAAGCAAAGAGGGCAAAGAGAATCGAGACGACGAGTGTCGTGAGCGGAGCGGGTTGTTTGCGCAAGGAGGAAAAGGCGAGCATTCCGCCCACAATCACAACGTAGAGTGTCCAGTAATTCTGCAGGGCGGTCGTGCGCTCGAAATAAAGTTGGACAAGTTGAGCGTAGTTCATGGCGACGTGAATTTGCGGCATTAGAGAGCGGCGCCGGTCCGGAAGCGAGCAGAAATTCCTCCCGCTAGGCATTATTCGCGCACAAAACAGAAGCAGCCGGCCGCAAGCAAGAGGCCACCTGCGACATCGAGCAGATGATGCTGCCAGGTGAAGATGGGAGACAGGCCGATAAGCACGAACCAGATGATGACAGCGCCACGCAGGAATCCGCGCGCATGCCGGAGATAGAGGCTGGCCAGCAAGAGGCAAAGCGCGACGTGCAGCGAGGGAAAGAGATTATAGGGTGAATCCAATCCACGAAACCAATCAAAGAGTGCGCCGAGCCACCCGGAAGCATGCGGTCGTGCATAGGCAAAGCGGAACGGCAAAAGGACAAAAAATACACCAGCGATCATGATGGCTGCCACGATGCGCTTGCTGAAAACCGACAATTCGCGCTCGCTCCAGCAAAGAAACGGTGCCGCCACAAAGAAGAGGTCGATCGACATGTACGGCAAGATCATCGCGGGCCAAAACGGGATGTATCGTTCCCAGGAAAAACTAATGGTGGTGGTAATACCACGCCGGGCGCTCAGCCAATTGCAGCCGCCATAAACCAGCAGGAAAAGCAGAGACAATCCGGCCGAGGCCAAGGCGGCCTGCGAGAATTTCGGCACTTTGCCTAACGAGCGACCCGTTGCGCCGCTGAGACGGTAAACATTCCCCATTGATCGATCTCCATGCTCATCTTGGCAAAGCCGGCTTCGCACACCAGTTCGTCAATCTCGGCGGTCGTGCGCCGCCGCATGATCCAGGGCCGGCCCTCGCGATTGGGCAGGACGCGGGCGATGAATTCGAGTTGCGGATGCCATGGCTGGTTCGTGTAAATGAGGTATCCACCCGGCTCGAGCGCTTCCGCCAAACCGGCCAGGGATTGGCACACCGGCGTATTGGAAGGAAATAGCTCGTAGAGACCGGATACAATCGCAATGGTCGCCTTTGGCTTGAGGGCAGCCAGCGCGGCGGGGTCAAAGGCGTCCCCCATTTCGGCTTCCACGTTTGTTAGGCCAAACGATTCGGCCAGCCGGCGGATCGCCTCGACATTTTCCTGTTTGTCATCGCGCAGCCGGGCTTGCGCAGGGATACCCGGCAGCGCCTTCAGCGTTTCCAGGACGTAGCGGCCGCCGCCTGCGGCCACGTCGAGAATTCGCAGCGGCCCTCCTTCAGCGTGGATGCTCTCCATGATACGCCGCAAGGCTGCGGTTAGATTCAGGCGCCGCTGACGAATACCGCGCCAGCCGATGCTGCTCAGGTAGCTGGCGTCGATCGCGCGCCCCAGCCCGGAAGAGCCGCGCGGTTCGTTCTCGTAAACGTAATCCAGTGTTGCGCCCGAATCGAAACCGGTGCGCCAGCCTAAATCGATACCGTGGCTGAAGCGGCGCGCGGCCCGGAGTCCCAGGCGGGCCAGCGCAAACTCGGGACGCCCGGCCAGCTTGAGCCGTTCGTGTTCTTCCCACGTGTAGCCATACCGATCCGCTTCGCGCAGCGAAACTTTCAAGGAGTTCTCGGCAAAGCGTTCCTGAATAAATGCGCGCAGGCGTTCAATCACCTGCACCCGATCGCTTTCGTGAAAAATGGAATGGGACATGGCGGGAAACTCATGCATCCGCTTCACCGGTGACGAGAGGCCATCATAAAACTGCCGTTGTGCCTTCAGACTAACGACCCAATCACGGCCCGCCGCGAGCATCAATGTTGGGACGTTGATCGCGCCCGCATCCGTGAGGAGGCGGCTGCCCGTGTCGTGCAAATCGAGCAAAAGATTGACCGCGATGCTTCGAAAGATGAGGGGGTCCGCGTCGTAACGCGCCGCCTCGGCCGCATCGTGGGTCAACATCCTCCCTTTCACGTAGCTCTTGACCGAACCGCGCCGTTTCAAACGTAAGGCAGGAATGGCCAGCGGCACATAGAGACGCACGCGAAAGGCGGCCGTCGCCAGAATCATCGCGCGAATGGGCGGGGCATAATCATGGACCCAGGCCGCTGCCGTCACCGCGCCGACGCTATGTGCCAGGACAATCATGTTCTCCAGGGCAACGCCGTACTTCACGGCAATGTGCCCGACGAAAGCATTGGTATCCTTGATGAGCGCGAGAAGGTTGGGGGCCGCTCCGCGTTCGCCGGGCGAACGGCCATGGCCCCGCGCATCCCAGGCGAACGCAGCCACCTTCTCGAGAGCGAGATCGTCGACCACCTCCTGCCATCGACCGCAATGTTCGTGACCTCGATGGAATAAAATCAGCGCCTTGTCACAGGGCGATTCAGGGAGCCATGCCCGATAGAACAGCTCCACGCCATCCCATGTTTTGAAGCTCTGCTCAACGGGCGCCATTGCTTTGGCACAGGTTGAGAACGGCGGCATGCAACTCCGAAGCGATGGCAGCGGCACTTTCCTTCTCGGACAGAACGCCGGCATAGGATCGCGCCGGCCCGATGCGAAGCCGGACTTTGGCCGGACGCGGCAGGCGTCTCCCTTTCGGCCAGGCTTTGAATGCACCTTCCAGATAACAGGGCAGCACTTTGACATCACGCCCCGCCACGAGCGCGCCGACGCCGGCTTTGAAATCGCGCATGGCGCCATCGAGCGAGCGCGTTCCTTCCGGGAAAATGATGAGAACGTTGCCACGATTGGCCAGCAACTCGCGACAAAGGGCCAGGCTTTGTCGCACGTTCAGGCTGCGCTCGAACGGCAGCGCATTGACCACGACCGACGCGATCCAGATGCGGGGCACGCTTTGGAAAAAATAGTCGGCGGCCGCCGCCGGAAAAGCGCGGTGGAGACGGCGCAACGGCAAGGCCGCGAGCAGGCAGACAGTATCAAGATGGCTGGCGTGGTTTGCCACCAGCACGAACGATTCATCGTCAGGCAAGTTCTCCGCCCCGACGATCTCGAAGCGATTGTAGAGCCGCAGCCCGGCGCGAATGAGCAGTGCCACCGCCGAGCGCAAACCGTAAACCAGCATGTCCGGCTCGCGCGGAAAACGGCGCAGGCGCTTGACGAACGTCTCCTCCAGATCCGGGGCCGGCTCGTAGCGCCATTTTCTCATCGCAGTTCAAAGTAATAGCCGGCCATGTGCATGAAAAGCGGGGCGACGTAAATGAGGCTGTCGATGCGATCGAGAATCCCGCCATGCCCGGGGATGGAGGCGCCCATGTCTTTGGCGCCAATGTCGCGTTTGATCACGCTGATGGAAAGGTCGCCGAGCTGGCCGCCGACTCCGACGATAAGGCCGGCCAGGATCAATTGCCACGGGCCGAAGAAGGGAAAGGAAAAGCGCAACAGCCAGGGAAGCGCCATCGAGACGGCCAGCGCGCCGAGAGCTCCTTCCCAGGTCTTGCGCGGGCTGATTTCGCTGCGCAACGGATGCCGGCCGAAAATTCGGCCAAAAGTAAACGCAGCGATGTCGTTTACTTCGGTCGCGAAGATGACGTAGCAAAGGTAGCCGTAGGCGTTGACCGCGTTGGCCAGGAAACCGAGATGGCCGAACATCCAGCCGACATAAACGAAACCGACGATACCTAACGACATGCGTTGAAGCTGGCCGCGCACGCGATTGCGCAAAATCGGAATGAGCAGGATGAAGGCAATCGCGAAAACCGGCACCGCGACGAAGAAGGCGTACCAGCCATGCCCCGGTTCCTGGCCGCGCGGATGCGACATGAGCGAGGCGACGCCGACCGTGACGATCCCTGCGTAAACTGCGCCAGTCATCCACCAGTCGCGATACAAGCCGGAAGCGCGTGCAAATTCCTTGAAGCCGAAAACCGCCAGCAGCGTGACGCCGAGGATAAAGGGAACACGTCCCGCAAAAACGACCAGCGCGGCGAGCGGGGCCATGACGAGCCAGGAACGGTAAGTGCGCCAGATGGCGCTGAGCTCTTTCTTGAAAACGAATTGCAGGGCAGCGAGCATCACGGCCGCCGCGACAAGCACCGCCGCCAGGATGAGAATGTAGGCCCGGAAAACCGGATCGTGCCATGCCGCGGTTGGAGACATCAGGCGTTCTTCTTTTTCAGGGCGCGCAAGGTTCGAGTGAGACGCACTGCGATTGTCTGCACGCAACCGGCAATGATGACGAAACCGGCCCCATCGAGGGCACTCGTCAGGCCAAAGTATGTCATCCAGGCACCAAAATGCAGCGCCACCATGCGCCATGGTTTGGACATGACGCCGCTGAATTCCCGCGCGCCCCCCACCGCCTGCCCAAGCAGACCAATGTAAGCCGTGAGCAAGGCCAGAATGATAATCCAGTAGCCGATCACCGGATTCATCCAGCCGCTGTGCGCCGCACCGGTGAAAATGAGGACGTCTGAAATTCGGTCGGGCAGGTCGTTGATGATTTCACCCCGCCAGCTCGCTTTACCGGAAGCAAGCGCAACCATGCCATCGAGCATGTTGCACCAGAGCCGCGCGTAGCAGAACAACGGCGCGACCAGCAAGAGGACTGGACTTTGGCGTGATTGCCAAAAGCAGACCGCGGCCACGACCGAGGCGACGATCGACATGTAGGAAATAATGTCCGGATGAATGCCGGCGCCTACACAAAAACGGGTCGCTCCCTGCGCCGTTGCGCGAAAAATGTCCGCGATGGGCCGCCGTGATGCCGGTTGGTAGGAGGACACAAAGGCGGAATCTTGCCCCTAGAGCCAGTGGCGCTTCTTGAAGTAGACGATTTGAAACACCGCCACCAGCACCATGAAGAGCAGGCAGCCAAAGTAGCCCCATGGTTGATGCAACTCCGGCATGTTCCAAGGCAGGGGATGGCCGTTGTATTCCGGCATGAAATTCATTCCATAGACGCCGGCGATGAAGGTGAGCGGAATGAAGGTCACGGAAATGACCGTGAGGACGCGCATGATTTCATTCGTCCGAATACTCACGCTCGACAGATAGACTTCCATCAACCCGGAAAGCACGTCGCGATAGCTTTCGACCAAATCCATCAGCTGAACAGTGTGATCGTAACAGTCGCGCACGAACACGCGCGTCTCCGCTTTGATCAGGCCGCTTTCATCATGGAGCAACGAGCTCATGACATCGCGCGTCGGCCAGACGTAGCGGCGGACGTGGGTCAGCGTTCGCTTGTAGTCGTGCAAACTGTGGGCCGATTGCTTCATCGGATTTTCCACCTGCTCATCCTCGATGTCCTCGATGGCTGCACCGATCGCCTCGAGCACAGGATAGAAATGATCGACGAGCGAATCGAGCAGCGCGTAGGCGAGATAATCCGCACCCGCCTTGCGGATGCGCCCTTTGCCCGCGCGAATGCGACCGCGCACCGGCTCAAAGACATCGAAACCACCTTCTTCCTGCAGCGTGATGAGAAAATGTTTTCCGAGGAACATGCTCACTTGCTCGACGCACATCTCCTCGCACTTATCGCGATAAATCATTTGCGCCACGATGAAGAGATAATCGTCGTATTGCTCGGCTTTGGGACGCTGGCCGGTGGCAATGACATCCTCGAGAGCCAGTGGATGCAAATGAAATCGTTCGCCCAGCATGCGCAAGACATCGAGATCGCCCAGACCGTCGATGTTAATCCACGTAACCAGCTTGTTGTCCAGGTGCGCCAGCAGTTCGTTGCGATCAGTGATCTCGCGTTCCTCGAGATGTGTCCGATCGTATTCAATCAGGGTGATGGTGGGCGCGCCGCGTGGCGATTCTTCGCGCAAACGCAACGCCCCCGGCGGCTCGCCCGGAGTCGGATAATGAATCTTGAACATGTCATAAATTTGTTCGAGTCGGCGCGACTGTGCCAGATTATAAAGCGCCCATCCCCTCGCTTCGCCGGGCGGCCCGCCTAGATTCGAGCAATGATGCAGTGCGAGATCGTTCCGGCCACTGCGGTTTCGCTGGACGAGCAGACGCGCGTTTTCAACGAAGCGTTTTCCGGATATCTGGCCGGTTCGATGCAGCACGATACCGCTAGTTTTGGGCGTGTTCTTTCCGCCCAGGGCGTCGACCTTTGTTACAGCCGATTTGCGAGGCGAGCGAATGCGCCGGCCGGTTTCGGTTTCATCAATCGCACGGGTGAAATCTCGCGTCTTTGCGGGATGGGAGTGGTGCCGGAGGCGCGCCGGCAGGGCCTCGCTGCGCAGCTTCTCGGCCGGCTGGTCGACGAAGCGAAAGAACGAGGCGATCGCGCCATGACGCTGGAATGCTTCGAGCAAAACAGCGCAGCGATTCCGCTTTACCGTGATCACGGATTTCGCGAAGTGGCCCGCCTGTTCGGATGGCGGCGGGCGGCGCGCTCAACGAAGCCGAAGACCGGCGCACCCGGATGGCAGGAAATTCCCATCCTCGACGCCGTCCGGTCGCATTGTGGCAGCGAGTATCCGGAACTGCCGTGGCAAATCTCGCGACACGCCGCTGTCAAGGTTGCCGCCGCCAAAGCCTTTTCCGTCGCTGGCAGCTCGATTGTTGCAACCAATCAGTCAGCTTCCCCGATTCGCATTTACGGGATGTTCTCCCACAAGGGTGACGCCTGGCCGGAATGGCGCTCGGTCCTGATGACCTTGCTCGACTGCCTGCCGGAACGTGAATTCTTCGCGCCGGCCATTTTCCCCGAAAAATTCGGCGACGAAATTTTTGCTCCTCTCGGTTTCATACGCGAACCGCTCAATCAATTCCTGATGCGGCTCGACTTCGATCCTCCGCCTGCCTCATCGGCGTAAAGGTGCGGCAATCGTGACGCCCTCTTGCTCGAGGCGCTCGCGCAGTTTGCGCACGAAGGTGACCGCTTTGGGATTATCGCCGTGCACGCAGATGGTTTCGGCTTTGACCTCAACGTCGCTCCCGCCGATCGCGCGCACTCTGTTCTCGCGCAACATGCGCACGATCCGTTCGACCGCTTCCGCCGGATCGCGCACGAAGGCATCAGGTGACGAGCGCGGAACAAGGGTGCCGTCGGGCATGTAGTTGCGATCGGCGAAAACTTCCAGCGCGACGGGCAACTGGCGTTCCTGAGCCGCACGCAGCAGCTCGGTGTTATCAGGCGCAAAAAGAATCGCTTTCGAATCGACTGCGCAAATCGCCCGCACAATGGCATCGGAAAGTTCGCCATCGCGCACCGCCATGTTGTAGAGCGCGCCGTGCGGTTTTACGTGATTCATTTCCACGCCGAGAGAACGAGCGAGCGCCCGAAAAGCACCCACCTGGTAGACGACGAGCGCATAGATATCATCCGGAGGAAGCGTCATGTTGGTGCGCCCGAAATTTGCGCGATCGGGAAAGCTGGGATGGGCGCCGACGGCCACGCTGCGCTTGCGCGCGGCGCGAATGGAATCCAGAATTGACGGCGGATCTGCCGCGTGAAATCCACAGGCGATGCTGGCCGAGCTGACCAGGTCGAGAATTTCCTCGTCGTGGCCGGCGCCTTCGCCAAGATCGGCATTGAGATCGATCTTCATTTAGACAGGACGATGCCAAGATGGAGACTGGCGCGCCAGCGCGGACTTGAGCCTACGTGTCGCGCAAGGCTTCAAGTCCGACACGAAAGAGGACGAGGTCGCCCTCCTGCTCGGCGAGGAGCCGGTGCGCTTCTTCGATCGTCGTTTCCGCGAAGCGAAGCTGATCGCCCGTGCGCAGTTGCGCGGCGACCGCCAAATCGGCCGTGATAATATGCGCAATCTTGGGATAACCGCCGATCGATCCGCAGTCGCCTAACAACAGAATTGGATCGCCGCTGGCCGGCACCTGCAGCGCGCCCTGGGCCACGGCCTGCGAAGCGAGTTCTTCGGCCTCGCGGCGTTTTAGTTCGGGCCCGCGAAGGCGAACTCCCATCCGGTTTGATTCGGGACCGACCAGAAATACTTGCTGATGGATCGCATCCTGACTCTCCTTTTCGAATCGATTCCAATCGACACCCCGCACAAAATGCAGGACGGGGAACCGCTTTTCCGGCCGCGCCCACGCTGATGACGCGCTCCAACTCGAACAACGCCTCCCGGGCAAAGCCGCCATGCGCGATCGCGACGCGGCCGTAATCTGGCCAAGCGAGAGCTGGTCACCATCGCGGAGGCGACGGCCGGAGAACCCGCCGAATCCGGCGCGCAGATCAGTGGAGCGACTCCCAAGCACAACCGGAACGTCGATGCCGCCGGAGACGGCCAGCCAGAGTCGACAGCCGACCTGCGCCGCCCCCACCACGACTTCATCGCCGGGCCGTACAATGCAGACGTGGCCCGCGGGAAAAGCGTCGCCGCCCGCGCGCACTTCGAAATCGCCACCGCACCAGGCAAGCAGGCGTTCATCCTCGAAGCTGAAGCGGGCCTGTCCCAGCGCGATTTCCAGCACGGCTGCGTCTTCCGCGTTGCCAACAAGAAGGTTGGCCACGCGCGCCGCCATCGGATCGAGGACGCCGCCCGGGCTGACTCCCATTTCACGATAACCAAAGCGACCGGTGTCTTGAACGCTGGTCTGCGGCCCCGCCCGGAGAATCTTCATCTTCATTCGCCTAACGAATCAAATTCACTGCGCGAGATGGGACGGAAGCGAACGCGATCGCCAGCCCGAAGCGAGGCCGGATCCTCGCGCTTCGGGTCGAAAAGATGAAGCGGCGTTCGCCCGATAATGTTCCAGCCACCCGGGGACGGGAGCGGATAAACGCCGGTTTGCTTTCCGCCAATGGCGACCGAGCCCGCCGGCACTTCGGTCCGCGGCGTGTCGCGCCGTGGCGTCGCCAACGCCTCCGGTAAGCCGCTCAGAAAAGGAAAACCCGGCGTGAAGCCAAGGCATTGCACCAGGTAATCGGCGCCGGCGTGCAGCCGGATGATCTCATCAGCAGAGCGTCCGGTATGAGCGGTTACGTCGGCCAGGTCCGGCCCAAATTCGCTCGCATAACAAACGGGGATTTCCACGACGCGACGCCGGTCCTTCGTTCGTTTCGCCAGCTTCGTTCGGCTGAGGATGGTTTCGATTCTCTCCTGCAGCCACTTCAGGACCTCACCGGGTGCGACGCCGGTGGCAATGATGCGAAGCGGATCGTAGAAGATTCCGAGCGTGGTGTAGGCCGGCGCAATCTCAATGACGCCGGGAAGGTCTGCTCTTTGCAGCGCATGCTGAGCCATGAGAAGCACCTGTGCGAATTCGCCGGCCTTGGCCGTTGCGGGTGCCTCGATCTCAACGACGACGGCGGAATCGCCCAGCGGTTGAAAATTTCGGATGCGAATCACGCGCGACAAAACGCTTTTTTTAGCCATGCTCCCTGCGCAGTTATGAACGACATCTTCCCCGATCAGACCGCGGCAATGCAATGGCCGATTCTGCTCTTCGTCAATTTGGCGGCAGTGCTCCTCTGTTTTTCCTTTCTTGCCTACGCCATGGCGCAGCGCCGCTGGCGCGGTCATGCGGCGGGACTGCTCACGCTCGCGCTTCTCCTGTGCAGTTGCGTCTGGCTGATTCCGGAGGGAACACGTGCCCTGCATCTGAGCGCAGGGATGCCTCTCGCGCCTCTTTGGCTGGCCGATTGGTTAGGGGCAATTGTCTCGCTCTCGCTCGCTGGCTGCGCGTTGAAGCGGGCTTCGCCGGCGGTCGCGGAATCGGCGCGACTCGATGGTTGCGGTCCGTTTGGTCTTTACTGGCACATCGTTCTGCCGCTCGTCAGGCCGTTGCTGTTTTTGGCCGCGCTCCTCGTGGCGGTCGTCAGCTGTCTGGTTCTCGTCGTGCCATTCCCTTCTGCCTCACCCGGCCTGGGTATGCTCATTGGCGGAACAATTCTGCCGCTCGCTACGCTCGGAGCGATTCTATTTTTTCTACGGCGCTTGCTGTAGAGCCGCCGCACCAGACGGCAGACTTTTGAGGAGAGCGGCGCGCGAACGCGGCAGACGTCCAAACAGATTGCCCAGAGCGATCGCGGGATCGTGCTTGAGCGCCTTCACATCATGCACGCCGGCGATGCGGGCCAACTCCGTCTCAAAATGCGCGACCGCGCGCCGCGTCGGATCGTTCTCGCTCAGGTAGCCAAAAGCTCGCCGTAACAGTTCAAAAAGCTGCGGCTCGTGGTGATCCGTCTCGGTACAAATCTCGATCAGCTCGACAAAATAGGCGGCCGCCTGGGTGCGTCGATGATTTTGGCGAATACCGACGAATGGATTACGCAGGGCCACTTCGGTGAGCGTATGCAGATTCGATTTTCGGCTGCGCCTGATTTGAATCTCGGCTTCGAAGAAAAGATCGAGCTGGCCCGCGAACGGACTCCGCGCCCGCCGGGCTCCGCGGGCCGCTGTTTGAATCACGCCTAACGACTCTGTACACCAGGAAACGACCAGGCTCGTGTCGCTTAACTTTCGTTTGCGCAGCAGGATCGCCGCCGTGCTTTCCATCCGGCCATTCTAATCCATCTCTTGACGCACGCAGGATCGATTTCACGTTGGAACACCCCCAGCGCGCACCTGACCATGGAGAAACGCAAGATCGGTTCACTCGAAGCCACCGTCGTCGGCCTTGGCTGCAATAACTTTGGCTGGCGCATCGATGCCGCAGCCACCCGGAAGGTGGTCGACACCGCTATCGATGCCGGCATCAATTTTTTCGACACGGCGGATGTTTACGGCAAAGGCGAGAGCGAAGAATTTCTGGGCCGCGCCCTCGGCTCGCGCCGCGATGGCGTTTTGATCGCGACGAAATTCGGCATGGAGATGGACAAGAAGAAGGGGCACGGGGGAGCGAAACCGGCGTACGTGCGCGAGGCGATCGAAGCAAGCCTGCGACGACTCGGAACCGACCGGATCGATCTTTATCAATTGCACACACCGGATGAGGAAACGCCAATCGCCGAAACCCTCGGCGCGCTCAACGAGCTCGTCGCCGAAGGGATAGTACGCGAGATCGGCTGCTCGAACTTTAGCGTCGCGCAGTTGCGCGAGGCGGAGGTGGCGGCCGGTCATGGCGCGCACTTTGTCAGTGTGCAAAATGAGTTCAGCCTGTTCCACCGGGAACCGGAGGACGAAATGCTGGGAGACTGCGAGCACGCGGGCATCGCCTTGCTGCCTTACTTCCCGCTGGCCAGCGGATTGCTCACAGGAAAATATCGGAAAGGGCAAAAACCTCCGCCCGGCAGCCGGGCCAGCGAAGGTTTTGGTCCGAAAGTGGTTACGCGAAAGAATCTGGCCGTTGTCGAGCAGCTGATCGATTACGCGCAATCGAACAATCATACGATTCTCGAGCTCGCCTTCGGCTGGCTTCTGGCCCATAAGCCGGTCGCTTCCGTCATTGCCGGAGCGAGCAAACCGGAGCAGGTGAAGGCAAATGCGGCCGCGGCAGGCTGGCCGTTATCACAAAGCGATCTGGCCGAAATCGATAAGATTATTCCGCGACATTAGCAGGGGATTTTCGGCACAGCGGGCAACAGAAATACGGCGCCGATCAAGCGCAAGCCGCCGTTCGTTTACGAATTCTCAGAAAACGACGAACACTCCAATGATTTCTGCCTGATGGATATTTCCCGCTTTGGTTTCAGACGTTTCACTGTTGGGACGGCCGTCTTCCTGGCGTTTGCCTTGGCGAGCGAGCTCAGCGCCCAGACCCCGACTCCGACACCTCTGCGTTTGCTCAACGTGTCCGGACGCGTCGACGTCCGGCAGGGCGACATGGTCGGCATCGCCGGCTTCATCATCAATGCGCCACCGCCCCCGGTCGGACCTTTGCCTACCCCAATAGAAAAAGAGCAAGTCGTGGTGCGCGCCCTCGGTCCGTCGCTCGAAGTGAATGGGCAACCGATTCCAAACACTCTGCCAGACCCTTTCCTGGAATTGCATGACAGCAGCGGCCACCTCATCGCCAGCAACAACAATTGGCGCAGCGATCAGCAGGCCGAAATTGAAGCCACCGGTCTCGCACCTTCCGATGACCGTGAATCAGCCATTCTGGCCGATCTGCCCCCCGGCCAATACACCGGCATCATCCGCGGAGCGAACGGAGGCACCGGGATTGGTCTCATCGAAGTCTACGATCTGCCATCCGACATGAGCGCGCTCCGGTTGGTGAATCTTTCCACGCGAGCCACCGCCGAAACGGGCGACCAGGTCTTGATCGGCGGCGTTATTATCGGTGGCGATGACTCGGGCGCCATTCTCTTTCGCGCCATCGGACCCGATCTGGCTGATCACGGCGTCAGCGGAGCGCTGGCCGACCCGACGCTTCGCCTTTACGATGGCAACGGCATGCTGCTCGCATCCAACGACAACTGGAGAGACACGCAGGAACAGGAGATCATGGCGACGGATCTGGCCCCGCAGAACGATTTGGATTCGGCTATTCTGCAAATCCTCTCAGCCGGCAATTATACGGCGATTGTCGAGGGACGAATGATCGCCGACGACACCCCGGCCGGGGTCGCATTGCTGGAAGTTTACAACCTCCAATAGGATACGAATAAGAGGTGCGACGCCGCCAAGGTCGGAGAATAATGGGCGCATGGCCGGTTATATCATTGTCGACATCGAAGTGACCGATCCTGTCGGTTACGAGCAATACAAGGCGCTGGCGGGCGCGACCGTGGAAAAATATGGAGGCGAATACGTGGTGCGCGGCGGCGCGTCGGAAGTTCTCGAGGGGGATTGGAGACCGAAGCGGCTGGTCATTCTGAAATTCGAAAGCGTGGCCCGCGCGAAAGAGTGGCTTAATTCGCCCGAGTATCGCGAACCGCGCAAGATGCGTCACTGCACCGCCAAATCGAACATGATCGTGGTGGAAGGCCTGGCCTGACGAGAAACGATCGATCCGGGTTAATCGACGGCTTCGAAGTCGTGTTTGCCAAACGGAGTGGCCGGCCGACGAACTTACGGCCGCTGATTCTTGCGAGAATTTGTATCGAATTGGCGCGCTTGCCCGAAGGCGGCGGCCGCGCGCGCCGGCTGATTGAAATGGGCCAGATAGCGACTGCGATTCTCCAGCATGGCCCGGTAAGTGGGGATCACTTTCATCTTCACCACGTCGTCGTCCTCGAACCGAATTGTCCCATCAGTCAGGCCGCGCCTTTCCAGGTGCAATTCTCCCGGATCGTGAAACTCGCGGTCGCGGAACAATTGAAAGACGAGCCCTTTGGGGACGGCTTGGAAATTGCGATTGAGCCATTGGTTCAGGTCGATTTCCTGCGACTCTCTCATGACGAAGAGTTCATTGGTCACGTAAACCGGCGCGATTTCGAATTCCTTTCTGACCAAGGATTGAATCATTCGCTGAAAAGAGTTGGTGATTTCTCGCGTCAAAGCATCGCTCTTTCGATAAACCGCGGGATCACTTTCCCAATGCTTCAGGTCGACCAGATAATTATCGATCTCATTCCGCGATCGCTCGATCATCTCCGGGTAGGCACGGCGCAAATAGTCGAAATACCAGGAGCGGCGCAGCAGTAACACGTCGACCACTTTGATGTCCGGGCGACGGTGTTCTATCTCGCGCGTATAAAGCATCGGCGAAGCGACCTGCCAATCCAGCGTCAGGAGAAGGCTGTTCGGTTCGATCGTGTTTTGGATATTTTCGACGTAATCGTGCGCGATGAAATAATGGCGGCGATTATTGAATGGCCAATTGCCGGCCAGCGCCAGAACCGGCACCAGCGCGACGATGACGGGAACGAACAGCCTGCCGGCGTGCGAGGTTCGTTTCGCAAATGGAAGGTGGAGGAGCGAAGAAAAACCGATCCCGGCAGCAATGGCGATCGCGACAAAAACCGGCAGGTAATACGCGTCCTTATCTTCGGCGATCTCATAATTCAGGTTGTAAGCGAGGTTTCCGAGGACGACAAAAAGCAGCCAGAGGAAGATCGTCCGATCTCGCTTTCGCGCCGCGACGAAACCGGCCACTGCGACGACAAGTGCAATCGGAAGCCACGGCCTGCCGAATTCGCGAAGCAGAAATCGTCCGAACCGCAGAAGCTCTTCGCCGATAATGGCCGGCGAAAACGAGAGGAAGAGTTGATACTGCTTGCCTGTGACGTGCGCCCAGATTGCGCGAAACGAGCGCGGGTCGCCCCAGTTCAAGACCGGCTTGTGCGCCGCGGCCAGCGGAAGATAACTGTAAACCGCGAGCAAGGCGGCAAATGAAAGAACTGCTGCGTAGAAGAATCTTTTGCTCGCAAAAAAACTGATGCCCTGGCTCTGATAAACGAGCACCGCCAACGCCGGCAGGATCAGTGCGACCGTAACGTGATGAACACCGAGCGCGAGTCCAAAAACGACCGCTGCGGAATATAGCCAGAAATCGTACTGGGTAACCGTGCCGGTTGGTCTGCCGGATTTCGCGGTTCCACTTGTCCATCCCTGTTCTTCAACGATCCGACGACGCCACCGCGTCATCAGGAAAAAGACGGTAAGAATCAGCAGCGTGTTCAGTGAATAAACCTCGGCGATTGTCGCGTACGACCAGAGAGTCCGTGAGAACGCGAAGAGCAACCCTGCGCCAACCGCGGAAACGCTCGCCATCAGCCAACTAGCTTTGTCATCGGCAACGTGCGCAACGGATTGAGCAGGCTTCCTGTGCTTGCGCGCTGCTCTTTTGAATTGGCGTTTCGATTCCGCGAGGTACGACGATGTGACGAGAATTTCGGTCACGACCAGACTTAGCATCGCGCAAGCGAGCGCCGCGAAGAAGGCCGAGGCAAAGTTTACTCGCATCGCCACGTTCCCGATCGGGATGAGCGAGGCAATATGGGCGAGCAGGAGATAAAGCGGAAATCCGGGAGGATGGGCGACCCCGAGAAAACGGGCCGCCACAATCAGCTCGCCGCTGTCGACCAGCGTCACAGTCGGCGCCAGCGTCCTACCGTACACGACAAGCGCGACGACAAAGACAACCGCGGCCGAAGCCAGTGCTTTGCCGTGAAATGAGCGTTTGATCGGATGCTGCGTCACAGGATCGGAACAAGATGTTCTCGATAAACTCCAGATCACAAGCTTTGTCGCGAGCGTCGAAGGCAAGACGCTGCAGCGATCGCTCCCCGATCCGCCCAAGCCGCGAAATCCGCGCTGGAATTAATCGACGACTTCGAGTCCCATCTGCCGGGCGGTCCCGGCGATGATGCGAAAAGCGGCCTCGTCGCTGCGGGCGTTCAGGTCTTTCTGCTTCGTCTTGACGATGTCCATGACCTGTTTGCGCGTCACCTTCCCGACTTTGGTCTTGTTAGGCTCCTTCGAGCCGGCCGCAATGTTGGCGGCTTTTTTCAACAGGACCGCGGCGGGCGGACTTTTCGTGATGAAAGTAAACGACTTGTCTTTAAAAACCGTGATAACAACCGGCAGGATGTCGCCCGCCTGTTTCTGCGTAGCCGCGTTAAATTCCTTACAGAACGCCATGATGTTAACGCCGCGCGGACCGAGCGCGGTGCCGACAGGCGGAGCCGGATTCGCCTGGCCGGCCGGGATCTGCAATTTGATGTGAGCGACGATTTCTTTTGCCATAACTTAAAGTATTCAGGGTTCAGTGAGAGGGTTCAGACTGAAACCTGAACCCTTTTCCCTATCCCCGTTCCACCTGCCAATATTCGAGTTCGACCGGCGTGGCCCGGCCGAAAATGGTGACCGAAACACGAAGCTTGCCCCGTTCCGGATCGATCTCTTCCACGATGCCATTCTGATTCTGGAACGGTCCGTCTGCGACCTTGACGGTTTCGCCGACTTCGAAGCTGACCTTCGGCTTCACTTTCTCTTCACGCTCGCGCATTTGCGCCAGCATGTTCTCGACCTCCGATTGCTTCATCGGGATCGGCTTGTCCTTGGTCCCGGCAAAACCGATCACGCCAGGCGTCTCTCGAATGAAGTACCAGGTGCGCCCGATGAGCTGATTGTTCTCGTCGAGCAGGTGCATGTTGACGATGAGATAACCGGGAAAAAATTTGCGGGTCGTCTCGCTTTTCTTGCCGCGTTTGATTTCCGAGACGCGCTCCGTCGGGACGAGCACTTCGAAGATGACGTCGCCCATCTCCTCCTTCTGCACGCGCTTCTCAATGTTTTCGCGCACCTTGTTCTCCTGCCCGGAGAGCACGTGCACGACGTACCATTGGTCTTTTGCGGAGAGGGTGTGGGCCATGATTAATGCAATCGGGTAAAGTAGTGGACGACGTTGACGAGAATGAAATCGAAAAGCGCGACATAACCGCCGAGCAGCAGCATGGCGATGATGACGACAAGCGTCGAGTCGGTCAGCTCCTTGTAGCGACGGAACCCCTTTTCCTTCATGTCCCAGGGCCAGGAAGCTTTTTGCAGCTCCACCTTCACCTCGCTGAAGAAGTTTTTCGTCTTGGTGATCATGTTTTTGTTTAAGCGTTTGAGCGATGAAGAGTTAAAGCGGACAAGAGTTCACTTTTGTCTTCCCGATTCAACGCTTTAACCATTCAACGCTTCAACGTTCTTTGCAGTCCACGCCAGGAGGGACTCGAACCCCCAACCGACGGTTTTGGAGACCGCTACTCTACCAATTGAGCTACTGGCGTAATACTCTTCCTCTTCCGCTTCCTCTTTTTCTCCTCTCTCCCGCCGCTCACCAGAGAGCAGAGGAAAAGGGAGAGGTGGAGGAAGATTAACTTAATCCAGAATTTCGCTCACGCGACCCGCGCCGACGGTCTTGCCGCCTTCGCGAATGGCGAACCGGATCGTCTTCTCCATGGCGATTGGCGTGATCAATTCCACTTCCACGGCCACGTTGTCGCCCGGCATCACCATCTCGACGCCATCGGGCAACTTCACCGTCCCGGTCACATCGGTCGTGCGGAAATAAAATTGCGGGCGGTAATTCGTGAAGAACGGCGTGTGACGGCCGCCTTCCTCCTTGCTCAGCACGTAGACTTCGGCCTTGAATTTCTTGTGCGGCTTGATCGTGCCCGGCTTGGCGATGACCTGGCCGCGCTCGACGTCTTCCTTCTTCACGCCACGCAGCAGCACGCCGACGTTGTCGCCCGCCCGCGCTTCGTCGAGAAGTTTGCGGAACATTTCGATGTCGGTCGCCGTCGTCTTGGCCGTGTCCCTGATGCCGACAATCTCGACCTCCTCCATTTTCTTGAGGATGCCGCGCTCGACACGACCGGTCGCCACGGTGCCACGACCTTCAATGTTGAACACGTCTTCCACCGGCATGAGAAACGGCTGATCAATCGGACGATCCGGCACGGGAATGTAATCATCGACCGCTTCAACCAGCGCGAGGATCTGTTTTTCCTGCTCGGCATCGCCATTGAGCGCCTTGAGCGCGCTGCCTTTGACGATCGGGATTTTGTCTCCCGGAAATTCGTATTGCGTGAGCAGATCGCGCACTTCCATCTCGACGAGATCGAGCAACTCCGGATCGTCCACCATGTCGACCTTGTTCAGGAAAACGACGATGGCCGGCACGCCGACCTGGCGAGCGAGCAGGATGTGTTCGCGCGTTTGCGGCATCGGACCATCCGCGGCGCTGACCACAAGAATGGCTCCATCCATCTGGGCCGCGCCAGTGATCATGTTCTTCACATAGTCAGCGTGGCCCGGGCAATCGACGTGCGCGTAGTGGCGCTTGTCGCTCTGATATTCCACATGCGCCGTGTTGATCGTAATGCCGCGCTCCTTTTCCTCGGGCGCGTTGTCGATTGAATCGTATCCGCGCACTTCCGCCATGCCTTTCTTGGCGAGCACGGTCGTGATCGCAGCGGTGAGCGTGGTCTTGCCGTGGTCGACGTGACCGATGGTGCCGACATTGATGTGCGGCTTGTCGCGTTTGAATGCTTCCTTAGCCATCTCGATTTTCCTTCGTTAAATGTAAACTTCGTATTTGGGTTGTTGCCTCCGGCCCTGTCGCTCATCTGGAGCCCATGACCGGGATTGAACCGGTGACCTCGTCCTTACCAAGGACGTGCTCTACCAACTGAGCTACATGGGCCGGTCTGCTTCCCGTCAGAGAGAGAAAAGTCCCAGAGTCGAGTCAAATTTTGCAATTTGAACGACCATGGGACCGCCTCGTTCCAGCAAAAAGCGTCGTGAAGCTATCAGCGCCCTCCCGGGTGTCAAAGGAATTTCTTGCCCGGATCGGGTTCAATTTATCGAATGCGCGTACTGTTTGGATCGACCGCCGGGCGACGCGATCTCATCACACGAATCAGGACCACCAAAATCACCAGCACGACGACGCCAATCACAATCCAGATCCACACACCCGGGCCGTGCGCTTCCGGCACCGGAGTGGGTGTGGGCGGCGGAGTTGGCGTGCGCGGTGGCGCATTCTGCATAGCCAACTGTCCCTGGGCGTATTGCAGACGTTGTGGTGTGTCGACATCGTTCGGATTCAACTTCAGCGCGGCTTTATAATCGTTGATCGCGTTCTGCCATTGGTGCGCCAGGGAAAAGGCATAGCCGCGTTTGACCAGCACGTCGGCATTGTTCGGCGTCAGCTCGACCGCCTTGTTGTAATCGGCAATGGCAGGGTCGTACTGGTGTTGCTGCAGATAGGCGAAACCACGGGCTCGAAACGCTTCGGCATCGTTCGGATTCAATTCCACGGCCTTGCTCAAATCCGTCACGGCAGAGGCCCAGTCGGAGCGTTCGAGATCGGTAAAACCGCGCAGACGATGGGCGGCGGGCTCCTTCGGATTCAGACTGATGGCCTTGTCCAGATCAGCCAGCGTCTGGTCGTACTGCTTTTGCGCGAGATAAATCTGAGCGCGCCCGATGTATCCGCGCACGCTGTTCGGCGCCAGCTCGATCGCCTTGCTGAAATCAGCCAGCGCTTCGGTCTGTTTTTCCAACGGGATGTAGGCCATGCCGCGATTTTCATAGTAGGCCGCGTTGTCGGACTCGGCCTTGATCGCTTTTGTGTATTCGTCGACCGCGGCCTGGTATTGATTCTGTTCGAAGTATTGATTGCCCTTCGTGTAATGACTCTTTCCGGCTCCGCCCTTGCTTTCCTTTCCAGAGGCCAGATTGGCCAGACCGAATAAGAGGACGAGCGCGATGAATGAGTTGATGCGGTTAGTCGTCATGATCTTTTCTCCTTCGCTAACTACGTTTCTGCGCGATGGAATGCTTGTAGGCGAGCAAAATTAAATTGCCCGAGCGCCCCGCACACCAGACAAACTTTGTCGTGTCTCGAGAAAAGGAAACGAATCCTTCCAAGGGTTACGCCGCCGTTTTCGCCACCGTTTTCCTTTGGTCGACGCCGTCGCTATTCCAGTTTTATCTCCTCCGCTACTACGAACCGTGGTCGCAGAATTTTTACCGCTACTCCGTCGCTTTTCTCGCCATTGTTCCCTTCATCTTTTTGCGGCGCCGCCGCGGTGGATTGCCGCTCGGCTGGAACGCGGTCGTTCTCTGCCTGCCGGCCTGTTTGCCGAACGTCGTCCATCAGGTCACTCAGGTTATGGCGTTGTTTTACATGGGGCCGGGTGTTTACGCGATTTTCAATCGTTCCTCCGTCATCATCACTGCGCTGCTCGCGCTCGCCTTTTTCCCGGAGGAACGCTGGATCATCCGGCAATGGCGGTTTCAAGCCGGGACACTGCTCGGATTCATTGGCGCCATCGGAGTGATTGCCTTCCAGCCCGGTTGGCAAGGCGGCCATTTCGACTGGCGCGGTTTGCTCATCGCCTTCATCGCCACGTTTTGCTGGGCACTTTACGGCGTCCTCGTGAAACGCCCCTCCGCCGAGCTCGGTTCCGTGCGCAGCTTCGGCACGGTCAGCTTTCTCACTTCGCTCATGCTCCTTCCGCTGACGGTCGTTTTCGGCAAAATCGCCACACCGCTCCACGTCAGCGGGCACGTCAATCTCATCCTCATCATTTCCGCGGTGCTCTGCATCAGCATCGCGCATGTCCTCTACTACATCGCCATTCGCGAAATCGGCGTCGCGCTCTCGCAAACGCTGCAACTGCTTTGTCCGGTCGGCGCGCTTGGCCTTTCCGTGCTCATTTTTCACGAGCGTCTCACCCACGCTCAACTCTGGAGCGCCGCGCTCCTTCTCTTTGGCGCGTTCCTCGCTACGCGCGTCCGCCCCGCCGCCACGGCGACGACTGCCGAGAATCTGTAGAGCTTCGAAGAGCCGCCCATTCCTCCCGCTTTAATGCAAAAGGGGTAATCCATTCGCCCCGTGTCGAGGCTATCGGCTTTGTTTCGTTCGCAACTGTTGCACGTAACGAAGCTCGTCACGCGCGCGCGTATCTTTGGGGTTTGTGGCGAGACATTGCCGATACTTTTTCTCCGCCTTCGCCAGCTGACCCAATTCTACGTAAACATACCCAAGTCCGCGGCGAGCGCGTGCCAAATCGTCTGCTCGCGTCTCATCCGGCGCTAATGATGCGTGATCTTCGGCTGATTGAAATTCTTCCTCCGCCTTGGCCCAATTCTTCTCGATCTGAAAGATCTCGCCCATCTCACAGAGATAATGCGAATTCGTGGGGGAAAGAGCGATGGCCTGAGCAATCGCCTTCTTCGCTTCGGTGAATCGGTGCAAATCCTGCAGGCAATAACCCTCAATAAAATAAGCGTTCGCCCAAGTCGGTGAGAGCACCATGGCATTTTGCTTTTTCACCGCCGCCTCCAGCAAATTGCCCAAACCTTCCGCCGATGTGTTTGCGCAATAAATTTTCCGCCGCTCCTTCCCATAATACGCTTTGAAAGCGGAGATGACCTTTTCGCTGAGATCGATCGCCGCAATGGTTTTATGTTGGAGCGCGAGTTGTTGCGCTTTCGCGACAAGTCCCGGATAACGGGGATCCTTATCCGGATCAGCGGCGGCAACCGACAAACGGGAAGTCGCCAGAATTGCGATCAAAACGGCGAACCCAGCACGAATTTGGCACTGGTTCTTCACAAGAAAAAGGAATCAAATTTCGGGAGAAGACGCGAGTCCAAAGCTCGCCTTCACAGAAAAGCAGCCGGCCATGCGTGTATCACCCGCGCTTCAGCCCCTGCGCTTTGCGCACCAAATCGATAAACCCTGCGCGATAGCCATTCGCATCGGCGCCCTTTCCTTCCCGCGCCCATTCCAGAACCGCGCCAAGCGTGCCGCCTCCCTTGTAGGCCGAATCGCGCAAAATCATGCCGAACTCCGCCACGGCCGCCGCGAATTTCAGATCCGGGTTCGCCTGGGCGAATCCCGCACCTGCATCCGTTAACGCGCGCTCGATCAATTCGCTCTTGTCGCCATCCGGCTTCTTGTAACGCAGCTTCACCGTCATCAACTCCGGCGAGCCGGTCTTGCCTAACGAATCCGATCGCGCCGCCTGATATTTCAACGGATCGACCGGTGGCACGCTGACCGCCGGGTTCGGCTCGGCGCCGACCGGCACCACTTCGTAAAGCGCCGTCACCGTATGTCCGGCGCCGATTTCGCCCGCATCGATCTTGTCGTTGTTGAAATCCTCCTTGCGCAACAGCCGCTTCTCATAACCGATCAGCCGATACGACGCGACCCGCGCCGGATTGAACTCGACCTGAATCTTCACATCCTTCGCGATCGTGACGAGCGTGCCGTTGATCTGTTGCACCAGAACCTTCCGCGCTTCGTCGAGCGAATCGAGATAGGCGTAGTTGCCGTTCCCCTTGTCGGCCAGTTTCTGCATCATCGAATCGTTCAAATTGTCGTCCCCCACCCCGAGCACGCTCAGGAAAATTCCGCTCTTCGCTTTTTCCTGAATCAGCCTGACGAGTTCGCCTTCGCTCGTGGTGCCGACGTTGAAATCGCCGTCCGTCGCCAGGATCACCCGATTGACGCCGCCCTTGATGAAATGCTCGGCCGCCGTCTGGTAGGCCAGCTCGATTCCCTGTGCGCCGTTTGTCGAACCGCCCGCCCCCAGATTCTCCAAGGCGCTCAGGATTTGCTCCTTGTGATCGCCCGTCGTCGAAGGCAACACCAGACCGGAGCCGCCCGCATAAATCACAATCGCGACGCGATCGTTTTCGCCGAGCCTGCCGACGAGCAGGCGCATCGCCTGTTTCACGAGTGGCAACCGATTGGCCGGTTCCATCGAGCCGGAAACGTCGAGCAGAAAGACGAGATTGCTTGACGGCCGTTTCTCGTTAGGCATTTCCCGGCCCTTCAATCCGATCCGCACCAGCCGATGCGTCGGAGCCCATGGGCAGCTCGCCGCGTCGAGATTGATCGAAAACGGCCGATCGTCGTGGGGTTGCGGATAATCGTAGGCGAAATAGTTGATCATCTCCTCCACCCGCACCGCGTCCGCCGGCGGAAGCGTGCCGTTGTCGAGGAAGCGGCGCACATTCGAATACGAGGCCGTGTCCACATCGATCGAGAAGGTCGAAAGCGGATTAGTCGCCGCGGCGAGGAACGGATTCTCCTCAAAATGCCCGTACTCCGCCGTGTTGAAATCCTGGCGCTGCGGGGTTTCCGCCAGCTTCATTTCGCTGGCCATGAAAGCCTGGCTCTGTTTGGCGCGCAACATGGCCGGCGCCGCGAAGTTCGAAGCCGCCGGCGCCTGGGCGACTTGACCGCCTGCGGCAAGAGGGGCTGCCTTTGGCGGCGGTGGAGGAATGGGCGTCTCGGTGTCCACTTCGGCAAAGATTGAGGGCTGCGCCGCTCGCGAACTCGCCACATTCTGCCGGCTCGCCCCCCGCCACATCGTGCCGACTGCCAGCGCGCCGATCACCGCGAAAAATGCGATCGCTGCCGCCAAAGCCAGCCGGCGCGACATGCTCCAGGGATCATCCTTCTCGGCCAGCGGTATGATATTCGTGTGCCGAACCGGATGTGCCGCGCGTTCCGCCTCGTATTCCGATTTCAATGCGCCGGCGATTTCCCGCAAGTCCGTCACAAACGCCTGCGCTTCCGGAGACGCCGCCACCGCATTTTCCATTTCCGCCTTCTCGTCTTTCGGAAGTTCGTCGAGCGCGTAGGCGGTCAGTTTGGGATCATCAAGATTAATTTTCATGAAGCAATGCGTGGATTGAAGGGAATGAAATCGCGCGCCGTGCGGGCATGACGCTCGCGCAGCGTTTTCATCGCCGTGTGCAAAAGCACGCCGACGTGACTCACCGAGAGCCTGGTGATTTCGCTGATTTCCTGATAACTGAGGTCGTTTTGAAATTTCAGCTGCAGCACTTCCTGCTGCCGTGGCGGAAGCGTAGCCAGGATACGCAGGAGAAATCCGGTGGCCTCTTCCTTTTCTATTCGTTCGTTAGGCAAAGGCTCTGCGCTCTCGCGTTTTTCCAGGAGCTCTTCGTCGAGATAGGTCATGCGTTTCTCCTTGCGGCAGACGTTGAGCGCGCGATTGCGGCAGACGGTGAAGAGCCATTTGGCCGGCGCGGAATCGACCTGCCGGCGCGCGGCGCGCTGCAGTTCCACGAAGGTTTCCTGCACGATGTCGCGAGCGCGATCGCGATCGCCCAGAATGCGGGTGGCATATTGTAAAAGTGGAAGTTCAAAGCGGCTGAGGAGCGCCGGCATATCGAGCTCGTTTGCGTTGGTTTGCTTCCGCATGCGTCCTCACAGGTTCTAACCCGCGAGCCGATATTTTCTTAGCGAAAAGTACTTAGCGCCCGATCGGCCCTAACGGGCGGGCGACCGCCGCGGCAGGACGAAAGTGCGCCGGGCCAGCGTTGAGCCGAGTAACTCCGGCCCATACCACTCCCGCAGATAATCCTTGCTCAGGAGATCGCCATTGCGCGCGGCAAACGCCTCCCAGCCGGCATCGCCGTTCGTTAGGCGACGTTCTCCGATCAGCGCCAAAAACGCGGCCGTGATCGTTTCATGATACACCTCCGGGTGGCCGCCTTTGCTGGCCAGCAGACGCAGGCCTGCCGAAAATCGCATGAGCGCTTCGGGAAACGAGTAACGGGCCAGCATTTCATAGGCGAGACGCACATGCTCTCGATGCGGAAACTCCTTCGGATCGAGACGCCCCTGCTCGAGGTCGGCCAGTTCTTTAGCGACGCTCGCGTCATCCCTCGTCATGATCCTCCTCGACCAGCCGGTGGCTGTCGCGCGCCGTTAAATCCAGTCCGTAAATCGCTTTTAGCCGCTTGATGTGGCCGAGCGTCTTTGCCGAAAACGCGGTCTTTCCCTCCAGGGCGTGCAGCGTCATTCCCTCCAGCAAATCGCCCAATGAAAGATCGAGATATTCGGCCAGAGCCTTCAGCACCTTGACGATCTTCTTTTCCATGCGCGCTCCGACCTGGACGCGTTTCACCTGCTTCAGCGGCCGTTCCTGTTTCATCGTTGAAGTGTTACATTGTTACCAATGTAGTCAATGGCTCTTTTCTTTTTAGGTTGCGCCGCGCGCTTCCCCTTTTCACATTCGCGCTCGATGCCACTCCTCTCTTTGCTGCGGGCGCGCCAAAAGGAAATCGACCGCGCTCTCGATCGCTTCCTGCCCAGGGCGAGCACGCCGCCGGCCACCCTGCACAAGGCCATGCGCTATAGCCTTTTTGCCGGCGGGAAACGCCTGCGCCCGATTCTTTGCCTCGCCGCGGCCGAGGCTTGCGGCGGCTCTCGCGCCGACGCCATGCCCCTGGCCTGCGCCCTGGAATGCATTCACACCTACTCGTTAGTCCACGACGATCTCCCGAGCATGGACAACGACGATTTCCGACGCGGCCGCGCCACTTGTCACAAGGTTTTTGGCGATGGCATCGCCATCCTGGCAGGCGACGCCCTTCTCACCATCGCTTTCGAAATTGTGGCCCAGGCCAAAGGCTCGCGGCGTTATGATGTGCGCGCGTTGCTCCACGAAATCGCGGTGGCCGCGGGCAGCCGGCGTCTCATTGCCGGGCAGGTGGCGGATTTGGAAGCGGAAGGGAAACCTGTGACCCGCGCGCAGTTGCGCTACATTCACCAAAACAAAACCGCGGCCATTCTTACCAGTTCCGTAAGACTCGGGGCCATGAGCGCGAATGCCACCGAGAAACAGCTCGCCGCCATCACTGAATTCGGCCAGGCGCTTGGCCTCGCCTTTCAAGTCATCGACGACATTCTCGACGTGACGCAGACGAGCGAAAAGCTGGGCAAGAGCGCGGGCAAGGATGCGGCCGCGCAGAAGGCCACGTATCCGGCTGTCATCGGACTCGACAAATCGCGCGCCGAAGCGCACCGCCTGACGAAGAAAGCGCACGCCGCGTTGGCGAGCTTTGGGCCCAAGGCGGAGCAACTGCACGCGCTCGCCAATTATCTGCTCGAGCGCGATTACTGATTCTCTCGCAGAGCCTGCCCTGAGCAAAGTCGAATGGCTGCCAGCCTGTTCTTTTCGGCAACCTGCCGAACAGTGGTTCGCGGATGGGGCGGGAAGTTAAGAGCAGTGTTTGCCTGACGAAACGCGATGCCTTGCGTCGCTCGCCGGCAGGTTGCCTGCGCTCCCCGGAGCAAGCAGCAGCAGCGTCACGCCAGGGCCAGATTGGGATCGATTTCGTCGGCGACGGAGGAGGACTCGCCGCGCGCAAGACGCAGCGACGCGGCAAAGGCGATCATGGCGGCGTTATCCGTGCAGAGCTGCGAGGGCGCGGCCAGGAACTCCAGCCCGGCCTTTTTGCAGGCGGCTTCCAACTGCTCGCGCAAGGCGCGATTGCAGCTCACGCCGCCGCTCAAGGTCACCATCGAGCGCCGCCTTTCCCGCGCCGCGCGCACGGTTTTCAGCACGAGAACATCGATCACAGCCTGTTGAAACGAGGCGCAGAGATCGGCTAACAACTGGTCATCCCGGTTGGCGGCGACAGACCTCGCTGCGTCGCTCCCCGGCTCGCGAAGTCCCTCGCCTTCGCTCGGGATGAACGCTGTCGAGACTTTGATCCCGACCTTCGGCAACAGATAGCGGACGGATGTTTTCAATCCGCTGAAACTGAAGTTGTGATCGCCCGAATCGAGCATGCTGCGTGGGAAGTCGAAGCGTCTTGGATTGCCCTCGCGAGCCCGCCGCTCGATTTCCGGCCCGCCCGGATAGCCGAGGCCGAGCATCTTCGCGACCTTGTCGAAAGCTTCGCCCGCCGCATCGTCCACCGTCTGGCCTAACAAGTCATAGTCGGCAACCTCGCGCACATCGACGAGCAGAGTGTGCCCGCCGCTCACGACCAGCGAAACGTTCGCCTCGATTTCTCCCCCGAAAAAAGGCGAGAGAAGGTGCCCTTCGAGATGATTTATGGCGAGATACGGTCTGCCGGATGCGAGAGCCAGACCCTTCGCCATGGAAGCCCCGATCATGAGCGAACTGGCCAGGCCTGGACCGGAGGTCGCGGCGAAGGCGTCCATCTCGCCCAGGGAAACATCGGCAATCGTCAGAGCTAGCTCGAGCAGACGCGGCGCGTGGAGAAGATGATTCCGCGACGCGACTTCCGGAACGACACCGCCATATGGCTGGTGGGCGGCGGTCTGCGACGCCACTTCGCTGGCGAGCAGCCGGCCCCCGCGCAGAATCGCCACAGCCGTTTCGTCGCACGACGTTTCGATCGCGAGAATCAGCGGATCAGAAATGTTGGAGCTCTGAATTGTCGGAGTAATGCTCAACATTACCCCATTGCTCCTCTACTCCATTACTTCTTCACCGCGTCCGCCTTCGGCTCGGTTTGCTCGGCGTAGATCATCACGCCTTTGAGGGCGTCAATCGCCCGCATCATTTGCGGGTCGCGTGTCTTGATCATGTTCTTTTCGTCATCCGGTTTCATGCCTTCGGCGCTGCGCATGGAGAAGAGAACCCGGTCCTGCTCCCGCGTCATGGGCACGCGAATATTCGGCGCGACCCCGTTCCCCTGAATCACCTGCCGGCTCGGCGTGTAATACTTCGCCGTCGTGAAGCGGAGGGCTGATCCGTCCGGCAACTGCATGACATTTTGCACCGAACCTTTGCCGAAGGTCGTTTCGCCGACCAGAACCGCCCGATGCAAATCCTTGAGCGCGCCGGCCACGATTTCGGCACCGCTCGCGCTGCCTTGATTGATGAGGACGGCAAGCGGGAAACGGGGCCGTTCCTGCTCGGTTGAAGGGGTGGCATAATCGCGCTGCTGCGAAGCGGCCCGGCCCTGTGTCGAAACCACCTTCGTGCCGGGCGGCAAAAATTGTGCGCAAACATCGACCGCGCTGTTGAGGAGGCCGCCGGGATTGTTGCGCAGATCCAGGACGAGCGCCTGCATCCCCTGTTTCTGCAGCTTGTCGAGGGCTTTCCTCAATTCCTCCGCGGTCGGTTCGTTGAACTGCACCAACCGCACATAACCGATTTTGAAGCGCCCCGTCAGATCGGGATCGAGCAGCCGGCTGTTGCGCACGCTCTCGATTTTGATCTCGGCCCGGTCCAGCGAATAATCCTTGATCTGCTTGGTGGCGGGGCGCAGCACCGTCAGCGTGATTTTTTGCCCCGGCTTTCCGCGCAGAAGATCGATCGCGTCCTGCAGCTCGAGCTTTTCCGTCGAGCGCCCGTTAATGCGCAGAATCTGATCGCCCGAAATGATGCCGGCCTTGGCCGCGGGCGTTCCTTCCATGGGGGTAATGACCGTGAGCAGTCCGTTCTTGACCGAGACTTCAATGCCGAGGCCGTTGAAGCGGCTGCGCGTGTCGTCCTGCATGTCCTTGAAGTCACTCGGATCCATGAACTGGCTGTGCGGATCGAGCGAGGCGAGCATGCCTTTCATGGCCGCGTAGATGAGGTCGTGATAGCTGACTTTGCTCCCGTCAACGTAATCCTGGCGGAGCAGCTGGACCGCCTTGGCAAAGACGGAAATCTGGGCGTAGCCGCTGTCGTCATCCACTTCCTGCGCGTGCAACGGATGGAAACGCAAGCCGAGAACGAGAGCGAAAAGGAGCAAACTCACGCAGGTGCCGAGAAAGAGAGGCCGCTTCATGGGAATTGAAATAGGGCTAAAAGCATCGCCCACTCGGAAATTTTTGGCAACGGCCAAAGCGTCGGCTAAGGTGGCGCTCCCCCTCGAAAAGACTGCCTATGAAATTACTGTTTTCGTCGCTCTTGCTGTCACTGGTCCTCGCCTTTGGTTCGTCGCTGCGGGCCGAGACGCCCGACGCGGAATATACCGACGTGGCCGACGAGTTCATCCGCGGTTACCTCACTTTCCACCCGCTCGAAGCCGTCACGCTTGGCTTTCATGAATACGACGGCAAGATCGGCGATTACACCCGGCTGGCCCTCGACGCCGAGCTCTCGCGTTTGAAGCGCTTCGACGATCGCCTCAGGAAGTTCGATCTATCCAAGCTCAGCGCCCGCAATGCGATCGATCTCCGCATTCTGCAGGCGGCCATCGCCAGGCAGCTGGCCCAAATGCAGGAACTCGGCACCTACGACCGCAATCCCATGACTTACGCGCGCGCCGTTGATCTAAACGTCTACATTTCGCGCAAGTTCGCGCCGATCGAGGACCGCCTGCGCAGCATCACGACGATCGAGTTGCAGGCGCCTAACATCCTCATCGCGGGCAAGACAAACCTGGTGGAAAAACTGCCGAAACCGTATGTCGACGTGGCCATCAAGATTGCCCGCGGCAACGCTGAGTTTTTGAAAAAGGACCTGGTCGCGGCTGTTTCCGATGTGCGCGACGAGAAGTTGCTCGCTTCCTTTCATAGCGCCAACCGCAAGGCCGTTGCGGCGCTGCTCGATTACGCCAACTGGCTGGAGCGGGAACGTCTGCCAAAAGCGACCCCCGATTTCGCCCTCGGCGCTGAGAAATTCCAAAAGCTTCTCGCCGAAACGGAACTGGTGGACATGCCGCCGGACAGGCTCCTCGAGCTTGGACTCAAGCGCCTGAAGGAGGAGCAGCAGGTCTTTGCCGATGCCGCCAGGAAAATCGATCCGACCAAATCGCCGGTCGAAGTTTTCAAGCAGATCCAGAACGAGCACCCGACGGCCGATAAGCTTATTCCCGACGTGGCCAAAGATCTAAACCAGATTCGGCAATACGTCATCGATCATAAGCTGGTCAAGATTCCGTCCGACGTGCGCGCACAGGTCAAGGAGACGCCGCAATACATGCGGGCGACCAGTTTCGCTTCCATGGACACACCGGGGCCGTTCGAGAAAAAGGCGACCGAGGCCTACTATTACGTCACGCCGGTCGAGAACGATTGGACCGAGGCGCAGAAGAACGAATGGCTGACCTCATTCAATTATTACACGTCGGACGTCGTTTCCATCCACGAGGCTTATCCGGGCCACTACGTGCAGTTTTTGCACCTGAACGAATCTTCCGCCACGCGGGTCGAAAAAATCTTCGGGAGCTACGCGTTCATCGAAGGGTGGGCTCACTACTGCGAGCAGATGATGCTCGATGAGGGCTATGGCCGCGGTAAAAGCGAGAAGCCGACGGAGGAGGAAATCAAACGCGCCGCCAAATATCGGATGGCCCAGGCCGACGAAGCGTTGCTCCGGCTCTGCCGGCTTTGCGTTTCCATCAAACTTCACACCCAGGGCATGTCGGTCGATCAGGCCGCCAAATTTTTCGAGGACAACTGCTACTACGAAGCGAAACCGTCGCGCGCCGAAGCGATGCGCGGGACGTTTGACCCCGGCTATCTGAATTACACGTTAGGCAAATGGGAAATCCTGAAACTGCGCGACGATTACAAGGCGCAGGAGGGCGACAAATTCTCGCTTGAGAAATTCCACGACCAGGTCCTGAACCACGGAATGCCGCCCATTCGGCTTCTCCGCGAAATCATGCTCAAGGATAAGTCGAAGTGGGCTGAGGTGCTTTAGCCGGGGTGGAGTGTTGGAGTGTTGGAGTAATGAGGTTCCACTACTCCACTACTCCATCACCACCCTCCTCCTCTTCCGGCGATAACAGCTCCGGAAACAACGGCTGCGGATTGCTCGGTAGCTCTTCCACATCGCGCAGCTTTCGGGTGATGGCGCGGGAACGAACCGCCACCTTGTCCATATCGGTCGAGGCCTGATCGAGCTTTCGTTTCACGCCGTCGAGCATGTCGCCGAATTTCCCAAACTCCGTCTTCACGGCGGCGAGCAAATTCCAGACTTCACTGGAACGCTTCTGAATGGCGAGCGTCCGAAACCCCATCTGCAGACTGTTGAGGAGCGCGGCCAGTGTGGTCGGTCCGGCGAAGACGACGCGGCAATCGCGCTGCACCTGTTCGACCAGCCCAACGCGCCGGATCGCCTCCGCGTAGAGCCCTTCGGTTGGCAAAAACATGAGCGCGAAATCGGTCGTGCGCGGCGGATTGATGTATTTCCCGCAGATCTCCTTCGCGCTTTTCTTGAGCTGCGTTTCCAGATTCTTCATCGCGCTTTCCGTCGCCGCCGCGTCCGCACTTTCCTGTGCGGCCACCAGTCGCTGATAATCTTCCACCGGAAACTTGGCATCGATCGGCAGCCAGACCGGCGCGCCGTTTTCATCGCCGGGCAATTTGATCGCGAACTCCACGTTCTCGCCGCCGCCCTCCCGGGTCTTCACGTTGCGCGCGAATTGCTCCGGCGTGAGCAGTTGTTCGAGCAGCGCGCCGAGCTGGACTTCGCCCCAGCCACCACGCGTTTTCACATTGGTGAGCACGCGCTGCAGTCCGCCCACGTCGCTGGCCAGTTGCTGCATCGCGCCGAGCCCCTGATGCACTTTCTCGAGACGTTCGCTGACCAGCTTGAACGATTCGCCCAGGCGCCGTTCCAGCGTGCCCTGCAACTTCTCATCCACCGTGGCGCGCATTCTTTCGATCTGTTGTGAATTGTCCTCCTGCAATTGCTTCAGGCGGAGGTCGACAATCGAGCGCACACTTTCCAGAGACGTAGTCAATTCGTCGCGTTGTGTCCTGGCCGCCTTCGCATTTTCCGCCCGTCCGAGCGACATCTCTTCGCGCAACATCCGCTCCGCCCGTTCCTGCGCTCGATCGAGCAACTCCAGCCGCTGCATCAGCTCGATGTCCGCCGAACGATTGCGGCGCGTGAACAGAAGGAAGCAGCCGGCGACGGCCGCGCCGACGACCAACCCAACTGCGAGATAAAGTTCCGGGCTCACCGGGCAAACTTTCGGATGTAGAGGCGCCTGTGCCAAGCGCCTTTCGCTTTTCGGCAGGCGCCTGGCACAGGCGCCTCTACATTAAAAACTCAGCTTCACGCCGCCATATGCCGCGCGCCCCAGCGCGGGAAAACCGAAAACCTCGGCATAATGTTCGTTCGTCAAATTATCGATGCGGCCAAAGAGAGACAGGTGCGGATTCACCTGATATTCCGCCGCGAAGTTCACGAACGAGTAATCTTCGATATCGAAATTGGGTCCGCCGAAATTCAACTCCTCGCGCGCGTTTACAAACTTCGCTTCCATCGTCGTGCGTAATTTTCCGTACCACAGATACGAGGCGGAAAAATAAACTTCATTGCGCGGCCGTCGCGGCAGACGCGCGCCGGGCAGCTGCGAAATATCAGCCGACGAGGTCTTCTCCGTGTCGAGATAGGTGTAGCTCGTGTAAAAACGCAGCTCCGGCAGCGGTTGCACCTCCGCTTCAAATTCGAGGCCCTGCGTGCGAGCCGCACCAAGATTGAGCGTTTGGAAAAGCCCATTGTTGCCGATCAGATTCGACAAATCATTGTGAAAATAGGTCGCACCGACCCGCAGCCGTTTTTCCCAAAGCCACTGTTCGACTCCGATATCGAAACTTCGGTCCCGCTCCGGTTTCAGTCCGAAATTCTCGCCGAAGATCTTGTCCTGACTGCTCGGCGGACTGAACCCTGTCGCCACGCTCGCATGCAGTCGCGTCGCGGTTCGCCTGACGAAATAGCTTCCCGCCACTCGATATGTCCAGACATCACCGAATTGGTTGAAATGATCGAAGCGGCCGCCGGCCACCAGATTTAAGTCGTGGCACGGCTGCACCCTCGCCTGCAAGAATCCGGCGGTTTCCCGGGTATGATCGCTGATAAAGGTCGGTTGTGGACCGAAAATCTGCGAGACGAAGGGCCGCTCCTGCCCGGCATCGACTTCGCTGTAAAGAAATCCGTTCGTCAGGGTGAGCCACGACGCAGGTGCCAGGTCGTTTTGGTAATCGATCGTCAGGCGCGTGAAGAGCGCTCGTGTCGGCCCGACGAAACCATCGTCATTCGGGTCGTTCACCTGCCGCTCGTGATCGTAGCTGACAATGAGCCGATGCTGCCACCATTCCACCGGCCGATAATCCAGGTGCGGCGCAACAAGCCACTTCTCGGTCAGAAAGTTATCGAGCGGCTTCGGAGTAAAGATGCTGTTTGGATTGCCTGCGTCCGCCAGGGAATAGAGAACCAGCGTGCTCAGGCGCAATCGTTCGTCAGGCGACCAGCCAAGATTGGCGATGCCGCTGCTCAACCGGTATTGGTTGTTCGGGCGGGCATTATCCGTGTCGAACCGGCTCATGCCTAACGAATAATCGAATTGCTGCCAGGCGCCCGAGCTTTGCACGGCTTCGCGAAAACTGTCGTAGCTACCGCCTTCGGCGCCCAATTCGGCCGTCGGCGTCCCGGTTCCCTGTCTGGTAAAGAGCTGAATGACACCGGCCAGCGCGCGTGGGCCATACAACGTGCTCTGCGCTCCGCGCACGATCTCGATGCGGTCGATATCGTCCGTCGCCAGATCGGCGAAATTGAAGGCACCCTGCAGGCCCTGGTTGATCGGAATCCCGTCGAGCAGCACCTGTGTGTGTTCGCTGCGCAAGCCGCGCATGAAGACGGAAGTGAGCTGTCCCGGCGAGCCGCTCTGCACAACCGACAATCCCGGCACCTCGCGCAGAGCGTCGGCCACGCGTTCGATCTGTTTGTCGGCCAGTTCGTCTGAATTAATGACGCTGACACTGGACGGCGATTCCTCCTCTGGAATCGGCACCCGCGTGGCGCTAACCACGATTTCCGTGCTCTCCATCCCCGCCGGCGAGGGGCTGGGCGAAGCTTCCTGGCCATGCCCCGAAAAAGGAGCCGCCACCAACAATGCAACCGACAGCGTCCAACAACGTGAACGATTTCGCATAACAAGTTTCCTCCAATTATTGAGAGGCGGACTTGTCGCCGAAGCGGATCGTCCACGGCTCTCATTCTTCTTTTTGCGAAGAAGTTTTTTCGCGCCGATCTCTGTGGCAGGCGGAATTGGTGACTCCGGCCGCCGGGATCACCGATCCCGGCTACAGCGGCACGAATGAGGTGGAGCGGACAAATATTCTGGCTCCTGGCTTGCGGAAGATTTGAGATCTCAAATCTGAAATTTCAAATTCCTCCATCCTTTTTCCCGCCTTCACCCCCGACCTCGGTCGGGGACTGGCCCATTGGGAAATCGTATCCAGTTACAGCAGCGCAACTGCTCCCGGTTCACACGGGATTTCTTGCGCCGATCCACGATTCAAACTCGCAAAGAACTGACGGCAGCATTAGCGACTTGCGCTCGGCCCGGCAACATTTATTTAATCAGCCTCTCGCACCAATCTTCGCCCGTCGTGTTTTTTCCAGATTCTTCTCCCAATATCCTTCTCACGGGCGGGGCCGGCTTTATCGGCTCCAATCTCGTCCTTTCGCTGCAGGAGAAATTTCCCAGGGCGCGGCTCACCGTGATCGACGACTTCCGTTCCGGCGATTTCAAGAATTTGGCCGGCTACCGCGGCGATTTCATCGCCCAGAATCTGGCCAAACTAAACTGGCGGCTCCAGTTCGGTGAGGAAAAATTCGACGCCATTTTTCATCTCGCGTCCATCACCGATACGACGTTGCACGATCAGTTCGTGCAGGTGCACGACAACGTGGAGAGCTTTCGGCGGCTCCTGAACTTCGCCCGGCCGAACAAAACCCGGGTCGTTTATGCCTCCTCCGCCTCGACCTACGGGGCGGCCACGAGCGCGAGCCGGGAGGAAAGCGAAGCGGCGCCCGCCAACATTTATGCATTCTCCAAGGCGATCCTCGATAACATCGCCCGCCGTGCTGCGAAGGAGGCGCCCGACTGGGTCATCGTTGGCCTGCGTTACTTCAACGTCTACGGCCCGCGCGAGGCGCACAAGGGAGTGCCGGCCAGCATGGTCTACCACCTCTCGAAGCAGATGAAGGGCGGCCGGCGGCCGCGCATCTTCAAACAGGGCGAACAGAGGCGCGATTTCGTTTACGTGAAGGATGTCGTGCAGGGCAGCATGCGCGCCCTGGAGGCAAAGGAGAGCGGCATTTACAATCTCGGCTCTGGCCAGGCGCGCTCCTTTAACGAGCTGGTCGAAGTCCTCAACCGCTCGTTAGGCACGAACTTCCAGCCCGATTACATCGACAATCCGCACGCCCATTATCAAAACTTCACCCAGGCCGATTTGACGCGCGCCCGCGAAGCTCTCGGATATGAGCCGCAATTTCCGCTCGAAATCGGCGTGGCCGATTACATGAAGTGGCTCTATCCGTGAGGTCGAGGTGCTTCTAATGTGGCGGCGCTTGTGCCAAGCGCCTCTCCATCATCCCTCCCAGAAAAACTCGGTCGGCCGCTCCATTTCCTCGGGAAGACTGCGATGCACCGGACAACCGAGCGCCGCTTTTTCCAGAAGAGCCCGGTGCGGATGATCGGGTGGAAGCGAAATATGCACTTCAGTCGTTAGGCGAAAAATACGGCGCGGCTCGTCGGCCATTTCCTTGCTCACATGCACGGTCATGCCCTTGAGTTCGGTCTCATGCCGCTCCGCCACGATGGCCATGGTGGTGGCAATGCAGGTGCCGAGCGCCGTGGCCACCAGATCGGTCGGAGAAAAGGCTTCGCCCTTGCCCTGATTGTCCGTCGGCGCGTCGGTGGCGATTTGCGCCTGCGATGGACCGTGCACGGCCACACAATGAAAATTTCCGTCGTAACGGATCGCGATATTGACCATGCGCCAAGTTTGCGGCGCGAACGGCCGACGCGCAATCCTCGATGTCAGCGTGGCGGGGCCGGATTTTCCTGCACGCGGTCGGCGTGACGGTCGAACTCTTTCCGAAAAACATTCGTTAGGCTGGCGCCGTGCAGGGTATTCATGTCGGTATTGTGCTTCTCGTTGTCGTCATTTTCCCATCCCTCATTCCACCAGCAAAACCCGATCACCCCCGGCCAGCGGCCGGAAAACAAATCGTCCAGCGCCGATTTCGCCCAGGCGTCGGCCCGAACATGGCGGTTGTGCAGGTCGCATCCAAACTCGGCAAGAATGATCGGCTTGCCCGGCGCGAGCTTCTGCAGCCGCGGATAGGCGCGGCGCATCTTGAAACGCAGGCTTTCGATGCCATCGCCTGTTTGAGGATTGAGCGGGCCGTAGGCGCTGAGGCCGATCCAATCGCAATAGCTTGCGCCCGGATAATAATTTTCGAAGCGGTTCCATTTCGCCGTCGGTTCGTCGAACCAGTTAACGTGCCAGACCCATTGCAGGTTGTGCGCTCCCTCCGCGCGCATGAGATCGACAATGTGCCGCCAGGCTGCGAGGTAGCGGGCCGGCCCGGCTTTGGCGCCGCCATTCCATTTTCCATTCCAGGAAAACCAGGAGCCGTTCGGCTCTGTCCCCCATTCGATCAGAATGGGCGAACCGAAGACTGCGGCCTGCCGCGCCCAGCTGCGCAGATCGGCGTCGAACCGGCCCTCGACGATATTCGTCAGGCTGAAAACCTTTTCCCTTGTCGCCTGATCCAGGCTCGAGCGCAGCATGAGCCGGATGTAAGGCACTTTCCCGAGCGCGCGAATCCAGTCGCACATGGAACGCGGAAATTCCCGCGACTCAGACCAGTTGTCGGAAAAATAAACCCAGGCGGTCTTTTTCCCGACAGCCTGTTCGTAGCGCGTCACGTCGGCCGGTGTGACGTTATGCTCGGTGGCATCCTCGTCGGGACCGCTCGGCCGATCGTAATAGAAGCCGTGGTAAAGCCTGCCGGCGGGCGGCGGCGGAACAGGCGATCCGGCGGCGGCCAGGCTCGCGCCGCACAGCGCAACGACGACCGAGCAGATGAAAAGGCGTTTCATCGATGGTGTAGAGGCGCTTCTGTGAAGCGCCACCCGCGTTGATCGGCGCCTGGCACAAGCACCGCTGCATGGCGCTATTCGCTCAGCTCGACGTTCCAGTAGGCGAGATCGACGAAATGCCTCCAGCTTTCGTGCTGTTGCGAGGTGAAGGTCACGTGCACAAACGGCCGCCACTTCGGCCGCTTCGGCTTGCGGATGAGCGTCATGTGCGCTTCGTGCGGGAGACGGTTGGCCTTGCGCGTGTTGCACGGGATGCAGGAGCAAACAACGTTTTCCCACGTGGTCGTGCCACCCTGATCGCGCGGCAGGACGTGGTCGAGATTCAATTCGCTGCGATCGAAAATCTTGCCGCAGTACTGGCAGGTGTTCTTGTCGCGCTCGAAGACGTTGTGCCGCGTAAATTTCACTTCCTTCTTCGGCAGCCGATCGAAGAGCAGCAGGACGATGACGCGGGGCACCCGGATTTTCCAGGAAATAGTGGTGACCATTTCCGGCTCCGGAGTCGTTAGGGAAAAATCGCACCAGCTGGCGAAATCGTGCGTCAGGAAATTATTCTGCGGATCGGAGGAAACGACCTGGGCGTGGCCCTGATAAAGCAGAGTGAAAGCGCGCCGCGCCGTGCAAATGTTGACCGCCTGCCAGAGGCGGTTCAGCACCAGGACCTGACTATTAAGTAGCGTGTGCACATGGCAGCGGTTTTTCCGCTAAAATTTCGCGCGACCCTAGCAGGGGGAATTTTCGTTGTCAACGTAACGACTGTGTGACGCTTCCTTACCGCCTCTTCTTCGGGGCGTTAGCAAGACCGTGGTGGAACGCGCTCTCCGAGCGCGCTAATGCCTGTCGTCAGCATGAGCCGGGTAGAAATCCAAAAGAGCAGCATTCAACCTGAGCGCTCGGCAAACTTCTTCATTCGCTGGACCGCGTAGGTCAGGACGATCGGTTTGAGCAGGCTCGCTCCCACCTTCAACACGCCGAGCAACAGACCAGCCGACCCTTTTTCCTTCCGCAAAGTTCTGCCTTTCAGGTCGACATAAATCTTTTTCTTCCGCGCCGGCAGCACGGTAAAGATCAATCCGACCGCCGCCGCCGCCGTGATCCAGACCAGCCACTGGCGCTGGAAGGATTTGCGGAGCCGCAACGGAAAATCGAGTTCGTAACGCAACCCGGCCAGTTCGCGGCCCAGTTCTTCGCGCGACGCGTCGATGCGCCGTGTCAGTTCCGTACGGGACTGCCCTTGTCGGGATTTTTCAGCCATTCACGATCCTTCCTCAATTCGTCGCGCGTGGCGCGAAACATCGGTTTAATCAGGCGGCTCCGGGCCACCAGAACGCAAAAAACGGCGAGAATAAAATGCAGTAGCGCGGCGCTGAGCGCGGTCCAAAGCCAGCTCACATGGAGCAGGTGAGCCACACCCACGATGGCGCTGACAATGAGAAAAACATAACCGAAAGCACACAGCATCAGAGCCGCGGCCAGACACGCCACCAGAACCACGATCTGAATCGCCGCCCCTTTCGCCTCCTGACCCAAGAGGCTCAGGCGGCTTTCCAGAAACGTGGCCAGAGCATTCCCGGCCGCCAGCAGATTGCTGACAAGCCCGCGATGCCCCGCCGGATTGCGGAACCGCATGCTTTCGGCTGCCATCCTGCGCCCTGCCCTAGCGCCGGAAGATCAAGCCCAGAACAAACCCAATACCGAGTGCCGCAAACACCGCCTTGGTCGGATTTTCCCGGACATATTGTTCGCCGTCTTCCTGAAAGCTTCGCGCGCGATATTTCGCATCGTTCCAAACTTCCTCGGCCCGGCCGCGATATTCCTCCGCCACCGCCCCGGCCGCCGATTTCAAATCCTCGGCCGCTTTGCGCGCGTGTGTTTTGCTGCTCTCCAGTTTCGCCTCTGGATCGTTGTGCCCGGTCTTCGTTGTCTTGGTTTCTTCAGCCATAATTTTTTTCCTCCTGTGGATATCTAATATCGGCAGGCTGCTGCCGCGAGCAAACCAGCATAACCGATTAAAATGCTTTCCCAGATAACGAAACTCAAGTCACCCGTGCGCTTATGAAGATGGGAACGCCAAAAGCCGCTCTGCGCGGAGCGGAGCGTTCCCTACTTCTCGCGAAAGATGATGCGAGCCTTCGTCAGATCGTAAGGCGACAGTTCCACTGAAACCTTGTCGCCCGGCACGATGCGGATGAAATGTTTGCGCATCTTGCCCGAAATGTGCGCCAGCACATTGCGCGATCCCGGCAGATCGACGCGGAACATGGTTCCAGGCAAAACCTGGGTCACGGTTCCTTCCGTTACGATCTGCTGTTCCTTCGGCATGCGCAGAAGATAACGGAACTCGTCCGAATCTCAAGATTGGCCTAACGCCGCCAGGCACGCAGCGAAACCTCCGGAAAATAATCGCGGAGACGCTCGCGTTTCCACCAGTGGCCGGTCCGGGCGCGTTCCGGCTGCGTCGTGAAACGGTATTCGTAAAGGGTCGCCCGAACGTAGCGCGGCGCCTGCGGAAACGGATTCTCCGCGAGCAGATGCGTGACGTCCGGACTCCCCTGCAGGAGCTGCTCCATGAAACGAATGAACCAGGGGTTTTGCCGGTAATCGGAAAGCGCGGCGAACCACATCTGCCAATCGAGACGCGGCTGATGCGGCTCGACAAAACCGGGCGCGCGATCCAGCGGACCGGGTTTCCATTTGAAAACGTACGGTTTCCAATGGATTCCGTCATCGCTGCCTTCGACAAGGATTTCCGGGCGCGATTTGGTCATGACGCGAAACAGACCGTAGCCGTTGACGACGCGAAAATAATCCAGCCGCGCTCCGATGGCGGCGATCGGCCGCGGCCAGGTCGCGTCGGGTTTGAAGGCGGAATAGATCAGCATCGCGTTGACCGGCAGCGTGACGATCAAGACGAGCGTCGGGACCAGGTCTCTGTAACGGCCGTGCACGACCGTTGCCGTCTTTCGAGGATCATGGGACGCTGGCGCCGAAGCACGGCGTTGCATCATCTGATCGTCGAGCAGCAGCAAACAGAGTGCGATGGTCAGCAGGTTGAAGAAACAATAGTTGCCGGTCAGGGCGATCATGACCTGCAGCGTGACCAGCAGGACAAACGCACCGAAGCGCAGCCGGCGCGGCGCCCAGATGAAAAACGGGACGATGATTTCGACAATCAAGGTGACGGCCGTCGAGAATTGGCGAAGCCATTCCGAGGATTGCGCCGCCCACCAGCCGAGAAAGGTCGGCAGCGGCTGCGTCCAGTAATGATAATCGAGCGCGCTCAGCTTGAGCCATGACGGGTCGCCACTCGTTAGCTTGACCACGCCCGACATGAACATGAGCTTGAAGAGCAGGAGCTTGAGCAGGAAAAGGCTCACGCGCGAAGGAGAGGTGGCGTTTCCCGCTCTCATCCACCATCGAGCCGGCGCAAAAAATAGAGCAAGAAAGCCCGTTTCGAGCAGCAGGATGTCCCATTGAAAACTGAAGAAGGTTTGACCGGCGATGGTTAACGACAGGTAAAAGACAAAGAGAACGATCAGGCAGAGGATTGGGACGAATCCGATAATGAGAAAAAGCGAGGCGATCGCGCCGCCTGCGCAGAGGAAGTGCAAAAACGCGTTGCTGGAGTTCAGCCAGCAAAGCGTCGGCAGAACGAAGGGAGCCTGAGCGCCCAATTGTTTCGACGCCGCCGGGAGAAACTGCTGCACCGGGAGGATGCCATTTGCGCCGATCAAACCGTCCACCTGCACCCAGATGGAGACGAACGCGATCAGGTAAATCGCGCCGAGCGTGCGCAGGAACCAGCGACGCGCGATGAAATAGCTGGGCACGCGCACGTCGCGTCCCCAGAACAGGCGCGTGACGCGAGAGGCGAACGCACGATTTCTGGCGACCAGGCGATAGCCGATATTCACGAAGCCGGCAAAGCCGGGCAAATGATAGCAGGCCCATTGCGGCCAGCGACGACCCCCGTTTTCGCCTAACGAACGGCAGACCGCTTCTGCTTCGGTAAACACGCGGCCGCCTGGTTCCACCAGAACAACGGTCCGGGAAAAGAGCTCCCGCGGAATTTCCGGAAAACGATCGCCGATTTCCTGCGAAGTAACGTAATCAACCCGGGGGCCCGTTTCCTCCTTCCAGCGCTCGACCCAGCGCGCGCAAAAGTGACAATCGCCATCCCAGATGAGGAGCGGTTTCTTCGGCGGATTGGCGACGGTCATGTTCATTGGCTGTCGCGGCCTCCATCGGCGCCTCGCTTCATTCCCTGCAGTATTGACGACACTTATGGGACGCGGCTACAAATTAAATTTCGCCCAAACCGGCGCGTGATCGGACGGCTCTTTGCCTTTGCGCATGTCGCGCTCGATGCCGCTGGCCGTGCAATGAGCAGCCAGGGTTTCGCTGGTTAGGATCGCATCAATGCGCAACCCGCGGTTTTTGGGAAAGGCCAGCATCCGATAATCCCACCAGCTGAACAGCCCGCCTTCCGCATGATGCAATCGAAGGGTATCCTGCAATCCTGCCTGGCTAAGTTCGGCAAAAGCGCGGCGCTCTTCGGCGCTGCACATGATGGCCCCGCGCCAGAGCTCCGGATCGTGCACGTCGCGATCTTCGGGCGCCACGTTGAAATCGCCGCAAACAGCCAGCGGCGTCCGCAATTCCATCTCCTTCGTCAGGCAGTCCCGCAGTCGCGCGAACCAGCGCAGCTTGTATTCGAAGGCGGGCGAAGCAACGGCCTGTCCGTTCGGCGCGTAAATCGAATAGACGCGCACTTCCCCAACCGTCGCGGCGATGACACGGGCCTGATCGTCCTCGACTTCGTCGCAGAGCGAGGCGCGGACAGCGCGCGGTTCCCGGCGCGAAAGAATGGCCACGCCGTTGTAGGATTTTTGGCCGTGAAAGGCGGAATGATAACCGGCCGCCCGCAAGATCAGCTCGGGAAATTGCTCGTCGCTGCATTTCGTTTCCTGCAGGCAAACGATGTCGGGTTGCGTGGCGCCCAACCAATCAAGCAATCGTTCCTGTCGTTTGCGCAACGAATTGATGTTCCAGGAAACAATCTTCATGCAGCATCAAGTGGCACGCGTGGTTAAAAAGATGGTCGGCGCAAACTAGCATCGCGTTCGGAGAACGCGATCCAACTACAGTTCAATCTCGACACCCGGCGTCGGCACGATTACTTCGGAGGAAGCCAGCTCGGCCGAGAGTTGCGCACGCATCCACTCGACCGCGGACGGATCTCCGTGCACGAGCACGATTTTCTTTGGCGCGAGCCGCTTCACGTATTCCACGATCGACTCGCGCGAAGCATGCGCGCTGAATTGGAAATGCTGCGTTTCGCAGCGCAATTCCTGCGGAGCCCGGTCGGAATCGAGCGCAATCTGCTCGCCCGGCCGCGCCTTTTGCAAAACGCCCGCCGGCGAATCCGGATCGGCATAGCCGACGAAAAAAATGGCGTCGCCCGGATTTCCCAGGACGCGGCGCGCAAAAATGTTTGAAAGCGTTTTCGGCGTCATCATACCGCTCGAGAGCGCATAGACCCGGCCTCCACGGGCGGGAGCGCTGCCGATGGTTTTGCCATTGAGGACAAAGGGCCGCAGCTCGGCGAGCAGTTGTTTGCGGGGAAAACTGCGGCGCGTGCCGTTGGCGCGCCGATCGTAGATTTCCGTCATCTTGGTGCTCAGTCCCCCAATGTAGATCGGAAAATCGCCGAGCAGTTTTTCGCGGCGCAGTTTGAAGATCATGGCGAGCACTTCCTGCGTCTTGCCCAGCGCGAACACCGGAATGAGAACACAGCCGTTGCGCGAAAAAACGCGCTCGATCGCTTCGCCCAGCCGCCGTTCCTCCGTCGCCCGCGAAAAGTCCGGCGCCTGCGCAGTATCGCCCCGCGTCGTTTCCATGATGAGCACATCGACGTCGCTCTCCGGAAAAACGGCTGCCTGCATGATCGTTTGCCCGGAGAAGTTCACGTCGCCGCTGTAAAAAATGGTGCGCCCTTCGGCGCGAATCAGAATTCCCGCCGCGCCCAGCACATGTCCGGCGTCGAAGAACTCGAAACTTACGTCTTCCTCACCCGCCGCCCGCTCTCCCTGCAGGTTAAGTGCGCGTCGCCATGGGCACGTCTGCCAGCGTTCGCCCGAACGATCGGCCTCGCCATGCGTGTAGAGGGGATACATGGGAAGGCCAAGCTCCTCGCGTTGCCGCGTCATGACACTGACGGAATTGTGCAGCAGGGCCGAGCCGATCTCGCCCGTGGCCTCGGTCAGGTAAACCGGCGTTGCCGTGTGTCGCCGCATCAGGATCGGGAGCGTGCCGATGTGATCGAGATGCGCGTGCGAAATCAAAATGGTATCGAGCGGACGGTTGCCGAGCAGTTTGAGATTTGGGAGTGCTTCGTCGCCTTCGCATTTCGGATGCATCCCGCAATCCAGCACGACGTGCCGACCCGCCACCTCCAGCAGGTAACAATTGGCGCCAATCTCCGTGCGGCGGGTGAGGTTCGTGAATTTCAAAACAAAAATTGTAGCAACCAGCGTCTCCGGCGGCGCATCCAAACCGCCCGCGCAAACGGTCGCAAGATTGTGCCCGGCTCACCTGCAAGAGCAACCGTCAAAAGCAGATCCGGCCGCCGCCCGCGAAGTGGCGCTGTCACATCTTCAGCGATTCGGCCGGGATGGTCGGCATATCCCCCGTGAGATCGCCATCCCGGCGTCGCGGCGACGCGTGGCGGCGTTAAAGCAGCTCCTCCAAAACTCGGAGCCAGTTGGCGCGTAGAATTTTCTTAATGTCCGCGTCGACGAACCCGCGCTCGATCAACTTGTGTGTCAGATTGCGGGCCTGGCCGTGATGGCTCAAATCCGGCAGAAAATGCGGGCGCGTCAGTTTTGCCTCGAGCTCTTCCCGTTGCGCGGCCGGCAATTGCCGCCAGAGAAATTCGCAAAAATCGAAGCCGATGGCGACATGATCGACGCCGATCAACTTCGCGACGTGCTCGATGTGATCGACGTAACGATCCAGCGTTGCCTCCTCCTTCTTTCCACTGACGAGAATCGCGTTCACGCCGATAACACCGCGGCGTTCGCCGATCATTTTGATCTGGGCATCGCTGATATTGCGCTCGATGTCGTAAAAATGGCGGGAGTTCGTATGCGAGACGATGAGCGGCTTGCTCGTCAGGGCGCAGATTTCTTCAAAGCCAGCCGGGTTGATATGCGCGAGATCGAGAATGATCCCGAGCCGTTCGCATTCCCGCACCACGATGCGGCCAAAGTCGGTCAGACCCTGCGCGGGCGAACCGCTGGCCGCAAAAATTCCGCCGGCCGCGGCCGCGTTCTTACGCGCATGCGTAAGTGAGAGGGCGCGCAGACCGAGCTCGTAAAATATGCGCAGGAAAGCGATCTCCTCGCCGAGCGGTTCCGCGCCTTCCATGGTGAGCAGCAATCCAATACGGTTCTCACGTCGCGCCTGCTCGATCTCGGCAAACGTTCGGCAAAGCAACAGGCGCGGAGTCGTCTCCACTTCCGCGAGTAAATCGGCCACCTGCGTCAGACCGACGTGGAGTGCAGCGTTAGGCAGATATTGATCCTCGACATAGAGGGCGACGCCGAGCAGACCGATACCGCCTGCTTGGAATTCCGGCAGGAAATCGGTCGCGATGATCTTCGGGCGGCCGCGATTCAGGAACAGGCCGAGGGGCAGATCGAAATGCAGGTCGATGACACCATCGGCATGCAGGCGCGCGATGCGGTTTTCGATCGAGTCGGCCATCTTCATTCCGCCGCGGTGACTTCGTCGTCAGGCGGTCTTTCCGCCGCGGGCCGTCGAAGGAAGGAACGAAGCACAATCACGCCCCAGAGCACGCCGAGTGGGAAATATCCGGGCAACCAAAGAGAAAGGCCGGAAAGAGCGGCCAGCGCGACGAGACAGTACCCCGATGTCAGAACAATTCCCGCCAGAAACATGCTCAGTCGCGAGATGCGCAGCGGGAGCAGCAAAAGCAGTGCGGCCACCGTCAGCACGATCAAGTCAAAAACGCGGCTGATGCGATGGATATATTTGCCGCCCTGGATCGTGGCGATGGTGGATGCGAAAACGCCGGGCGGCGACAATGGAATCAAAGGCGCCCGGGCCAGAACGATCTCATCGCGAATATTTTCAAAATGGCCGGTGGTCAGCCCGCCATGGCCGCGTTGCTGCGAGCCGAGGAGCAGTTCGTTGAGGGTGATCCGGCGCGCCCCGTGATCGGCACTTGGATTAATCAGCAGGGTGCCATCGGACCGGATTGGGATGGTGCGCTTTCCCGGCAGGGAAATGTGGGAGCGGAGATCGATTTTCACTTCCCGCGGCGTGACACGCAGCCAGAGCAGGATCGCCTGGAGCGTAAACGACGGAATGACTTCGCCCCGATAACGGAAGAGCAAGGGAATATGCAAATCATCGGATGTTTCATTAGGCAGATTGACGAAGCCGAGGGTCGAAATGAGTCGCAGATCTTCACTGGGCTGTCGACTGAGCCCTGAAAACTCCGGAAGACTGCCGCGATTGCCGGTTACCTGGGTGAAGACCGTTGGCAGCTCGATGGCGGGCGCATCGGGATCCGGATTGCTCGTCAGTTGGGCGGCCAGCAAAAGCTTCGGCACGCGCATGGCCTGGTCGAGAAAGACCTGCACCTGGTCTTTGTCGCGCTCGCGCCAGTGCAGAATGTTGTCGAACGCCACCACTGTTGGCTGAAAATCGAGGACTGACTGGAGGAAGAGCGCGTATTCGAGCGGCGAGATCATGGTGCCGCGTCGGCGCAAAAATGCCTCCGTGGCATCCGCCTCCGGTTTTTTCCCAAGCGGCTGATCGAGCCCGATGTCGACCACCGTAAGCGGCACCTTGATCGGACGCGGCGGCGAATTGTGCAGCATCCAGCGAAGGAAATTTTCGTCCAGTTGTTGGAAGCGCGGCTCCCGCAGGAGGAGCAGACCCACCAGCACGAAAACGAGGGTGGGCCAGAAAGAAAGGCGGCGCATTCGGGAGAAAGTGAAAAGTGACGATGGAAGAGTGACAAGCGAAAAGATGTGCCTGTTGTCCGGCGCTCTGATGTAGCCGCCCCGCTCTGTCGGGGCGTCGCAGCCGCCCGGCCAGGCAAGCACGGCGACAGAGCGCCGTGGCTACATCAGAATAAGGTTGTCGCGGGGATGGCCGATCCTGGCGACAGCCACCACCCTCACCTGCTTAATTCCAACATGCGCCGAATCGGTTGCTCGGCGCGCGCCCGCAACGGCCCCGGCATCATGATTTCCGGGGCGAGATTGCGCAGCGCATCGCACGCTTTCTCCAGCGTGTTCAACTTCATGAAGCGGCATTCCGCGCAGAAGCAATTCTCCGTCGGCCCGGGAATGAGCATCTTCTCCGGCACTTCCTTTTTCAGGCGATGCAGCATGCCGGCTTCGGTCACGACGATGATCGCTTCGGCCGGCGAGTTTTTGCAAAACGTGACCATTTTCTCGGTCGAACAAATTTCATCGGCCAGCATGCGCACGGCATAGGTGCATTCGGGATGCGCGACGACCGGCGCCTCTGGATAAAGCTCGCGGATGCGGCTGATGCTGCGCGCCGTGAACTCGACGTGCACATAACAATTCCCCCGCCACAAATCCATTTTGCGCCCCGTCCGCTCCATCACCCACGCGCCCAGATTTTGATCGGGCACAAACAGAATATTCCGATCGGCTGGCGCCGCGCCCACGATCTTCTCGGCATTCCCGCTCGTGCAGATGACATCGGAGAGCGCTTTGACGCCCGCGCTGCAGTTGATGTAGGCGATGACGTAGTAATTTTTATCCGCGTTCTTTTGCAGGAACGCCTTCAGTTTCTCGGGCGGGCACGATTCCGAGAGCGAACAGCCCGCATCGAGATCTGGAATAAGAACCTTCTTCGTCGGATTGAGAATCTTGGCCGTTTCGGCCATGAAATGGACGCCGCAAAAGAGAATGACGTCGGCGTCGGTCTTGGCCGCCTGAAAACTCAGGCCTAACGAGTCTCCGACGTAGTCCGCCACCTCCTGAATTTCCGGAACCTGATAGTTGTGGGCAAGGATGACGGCGTTGCGTTCGCGCTTCAGCCCGGCGATTTCCGCCGCCAGGTCGACGCCGAAGTTCACACTCGCTGCCACCATGAATCAGTATCGGGCCCGCTGGTCGATTTACAAACGCGGCGCCGGCTGATGGAGAGGCGCCTGGCACAAGCGAATCTAAAGCAGGGCCTGCCGCATGGCCTCGAGCGGAGCACGACGCTCGAACCAAATTTCGAAGGCGAGCGCGCCTTGTTGCAGGAGCATGGAGAGACCATTGGCGCCGCGCGCCCCGACTTCGCGGGCCGCCTCCAACAGGGGCGTTTCGCGCGGGCGGTAGATCAAATCGTAAACCAACAGGTGCGGCGCGAGAATCGAAGCGGAGACGACTGGCGGATCGCTCGCGCGCAGACCTAACGAGGTGGCGTTGACGATGAGATCGATGTTTCCCATTTGCGCGCGCAAAGCGTTTTCCTCCCAGGGCACGGCCTCGAGACGCGCCATCGGCCCGAGAACGCGCGGCCCGACAAAGCGTGGCGTCAGCTCCGCGACAAGAGCCTGCGCCTTTGCAAAGGTGCGATTCGCCAGGACGAGCCGCTCGCAGCCTTCGCGCGCGCACTGCAACGCGATCGCGTGACCCGCCCCACCCACGCCGAGCAGGAGAACGCGCAGATCGCGCAGATCCACAAAAAACTCAGTGCGAATGGCTCGGACGAAACCGGGGCCATCGGTGTTGAAACCAAGGGCGCGCCCCTCGCGAAAGAGGACCGTATTGACCGCGCCCAGTTCGCGCGCTTCGCGATGGAGTTCGTCCATGAGCGGGAGCGCGGCGATCTTGTGCGGCAGGGTCAGATTCGCGCCGATAAAATTATTTGCGGCCAGCAGTTCGAGGGCGGCTGATAATTCGTCAGGCGCAACATGAAAGGCTGCATATTGCATGGGAAGATCGCTCGCGCGCAGGGCCGCATTCTGCATTTGCGGCGAAAACGAATGCTCGACCGGGTCGCCCAAAACGCCGAGGCGGATGGGCGGCTCAACTTTCTTCGCGACCGCCGTCCACTTCTGCAGATCGGCCAGATTGTAGGTCTTTTGCATCGTGGTTCCGGAGCAACATAACTCAGGCGCGAACGCGAGGCCATTGTAGCCGCCCCGCTCTGTCGGGGCGCGAACGGAAGCCGATCCCTCACGGCGATGGAGCGCCGTGGCTACAACCTCAGGTCGAATCGCCTCATGTTGGCCGGCGTTGCTCTCTCTGCTAAGCTCCGCCTTTCGCATGAGCACACCGGCCGAGAACATCCCACCGCCTACCGACTTTATTCGCGATGTCGTGGCGGAAGATGTGCGGACCGGGAAACGCACCGCCATTCATACGCGTTTCCCGCCCGAGCCTAACGGCTATCTGCACATCGGCCATACCAAGGCGATTTGTTTGAACTTCGGCATCGCGCGCGAGTTCGGCGGCGTTTGCAACGTGCGCATGGACGACACCAACCCGGCCAGGGAAGAGATGGAGTTCGTCAATTCAATCATGCACGATGTCCACTGGCTCATCGACGGTTGGGCCGACAAAAATCTCGGCCTGCAGCGCGACGGCACGCCCTTTTTCGCCTCCGATTATTTCCCGCAGCTTTATGACTTCGCGGTGCAGCTGGTGCGTAAAGACCGCGCCTACGTCTGCGACATGACTCCGGAAGAGACGGACGAATTTCGCCGGCTCGGCCAGGAGAGTCCATTTCGCAATCGGTCGGTTGAAGAAAATCTCGATCTGCTCGCCCGAATGAAAGCGGGCGAGTATCCCGACGGCGCGCGAACGTTGCGGGCGAAGATCGACATGGAGGCGCCGAACGTCTGGCTGCGCGATCCGGTGCTCTATCGCATTCGTCACGCCACCCATCACCATGCGGGCGACAATTGGTCGATCTATCCGATGTACGATTTCGCGCATGGGTTGAGCGATTATCTGGAAGGCATCACGCACTCGCTTTGCACACTCGAGTTCGAGGTGCATCGCCCGCTCTACGATTGGATTTTGGAAGCGCTCGATTTGCCGGAGCCGCTGCCGCATCAGTACGAATTCGCTCGGCTCAATCTCACCTACACGGTCATGAGCAAGCGCAAACTCAAACAGCTGGTCGACGAAAATCTGGTCAACGGCTGGGACGATCCGCGCATGCCGACCATCTCCGGGATGCGCCGCCGCGGCGTGACCGCGAGTGTGCTGCGCGATTTTTCCTATCGCATCGGCATTACGAAGTATCCGTCGCTCACCGAAGTGGACGCACTCGAGCACGCCATGCGCGACGAGTTCAACAGGACCGCCTTGCGCCGCCTCGCCGTGCTGCGGCCCCTGAAGGTGATCATCACGAATTACCCGGAAGGAAAAACCGAGGAACTCGACGCCGTTAACAATCCGGAAGATCCGGCAGCCGGGACGCGCAAGGTTCCATTCGGCCGCGAGCTTTATATCGAGAGCGCCGATTTCATGGAAACGCCGCCGCCGAAATATTTTCGGCTCAAGCCGGGCGGCGAAGTGCGTTTGAAATACGCCTACATCATCAAGTGCGAAGAAGTGGTAAAGGATGCATCTGGCAACGTGGCGGAATTACGCTGCACGGCCGATCTCGAGAGCAAATCGGGAGGTGCGACTTCCAATCGCAAAATCAAGGGCACCATTCACTGGGTCAGCGCCCCGCAGGCCGTCGACGCGGAAGTGCGGCTCTACGATCGGCTCTTTACCGTGCCGGAGCCGGATGCGGGCGGCGATTTCAAGTCCTTCATCAATCCGCACTCGCTCGAAGTCGTCACGGCAAAAGGCGAGCCCTCGTTAGGCGAAGCCGGGCCGGAATTGCGTTATCAATTCGAGCGGCTCGGCTATTTTGCTCTCGATCCCGACGCGCGGCCCGACAAACCGGTCTTCAACCGAACCATGACGCTGCGCGATACGTGGGCGAAGGAATCGAAGAAGATGTAGAGGCGCTTGGGCCAGGCGCCTAACCAATGGATCCGGCGCCCGGCACAAGCCCCGCCACATCAGATCGGTTCAGTGGCCAAACGCGGGAAGAACAAGCGCCTGGTCCATGCGCGCGAGCACTTTTTCTTTGCCGAGGATTTCGAGTAAATGATAAAGGCTCGGACCTGCGTTGCTGCCGGTGACGGCGAGACGCGCCGGATGCACGAGGGCGCGAACTTTCACACCAAGTTGGGTGGCCGTCTCCTTCAAAGCCGCCTCGAGCGAAACGGCGTCGAAATTTTTCAGCTCGGCGAACGCCTCGCGCAATGCCTGAAGGAGCGGCTTGTTTTCCGGCACGAAATGCTTGGCCACACCTTCGGATTGATAAACGAGGTGGTCGGTAAAATAGAACCCGCCGTAGGCCGGCAGTTCGGCGAAGGTGCGGAACTTGCCCTTGCAGGTGTCGAGCGCGGCGCGCAGGTAGGCCTCGGAAAATCGGCCCGTGTCGTAACCCGCCTTGTTCAGGGTGAGCAGGCAAAGTTCGTAAAAGCGGTCGTCCGGCAGCTCGCGCAGATACTCGCCGTTCAGCCAGGTGCACTTCTCCAGGTCGAATGAGGCATTCTTGCGGTTGATTTTCTCCAGTTCGAAGAGTTTGACGACCTCCTCGATGTCGAGCTTCTCGCGGTCGTCCTTGGGCGACCAGCCGAGCAGGCAAAGATAATTGCGCACCGCTTCGGGCAAATAGCCGCCCTCAATGTAGGTGTTGAGGCTGGCGCCGCGATCGCGTTTGCTCATCTTCGAGCCGTCCTGGTTCAGGATCAGGGGGATGTGGGCAAAGACCGGCAATTCCGCGCCTAACGAGCGGTAAAGCTGCACATGTTTCGGCGTGTTGGAAAGATGATCTTCCCCCCGCATGACGTGGCTAATCCGCATCTCGATGTCGTCGACCACATTGACGAAGTGGAAGATCCATGTGCCGTCGGCACGGCGAATCGTCATGTCGGGATTGGTTTCCGCGTCGCCCATGTCGAACTCGATTCGCCCGCAAATGACGTCGTTCACGACTATCTTCTCGCGCGCAAAACGAAAGCGGACCGCGCCTTCATCTTCATAGACAAGGCCGGCCGCTCGCAGTTTCTCAAGATAATGCTGGTAGATCGATTCGCGTTCGCTTTGAAAATAGGGCCCGAAATCGCCACCGGCGCGCGGGCCTTCATCCCAGTCGATCCCGAGCCAGTGCAGGCCGTCATAAATGGCCTGCGCGGCTTCGGCCGTGTTACGCGAGCGGTCGGTATCTTCGACGCGCAGGACCAAAACGCCGCCGGTATGGCGGGCGTAGAGCCAGTTGAAAAGAGCGGTGCGCGCGCCGCCGATATGGAGAATCCCGGTGGGCGAAGGAGCGAAGCGGACGCGAACGGAGGTCATTGGAGTAGTGGAGTGATGGAGTAATGCATTCTTTTTAGCGCTCCGCTACTCCACCGCTCCATCACTCATCACTCCAGAAAAAGCCTTCCCGCGCGGCGCCGAGCATGGCGGGCACCGGGAAGATTGGTTTTGGCGACGCCGCTCGCAGGCTCGAGCAGTGCACGCACGCGCTCAACCAAATCGTAACCGACATCGGAAATGCCGTGATGACGAAGCCAACGATGCAGGACACGGCGTTGAACGGCCAGCGGCTCGCTCCTCAGTTTTCGAGATGGCAGTGTTGCTTCACGGCCGGACGCAATCCTTTCATTCATCCAGGCGCTTTCCTCGCCTGCGATCGTGGCCGCGCGCCAGATACTTCGGCGCACATCCCGGCCGAAAGTTTTTTCAAGATACGGAATGACCCGATGTCTCAGCCGGTTGCGCAATGGAGCGAGATCGCGATTCGAGGCGTCTTCGCGGAAATGCAATCGATATGCGTCGCACATGGTCGTCGATCTCGCTTCGCCAGACGCCGAGCAGCGGCCGCACGATCGTCAGTTCAGTGCGCCCGATTCGCTGTCTCGAAATTTCGCGAATTCCGCCCAGTCCGGTCATGCCGGCGCCGCGGAAGAGATTGAGAAGAAAAGTTTCAACCAGGTCGTCGGCGTGATGGGCGAGGAAAATGGTGCGACAACGCCGTGCTTTCGCCACCTTCGCAAAAAATTGGAAGCGCGCTTCCCGCGCCGCCGTTTCGAGCGAGCGTTTCTGTCTCTTGGCCACGGCACGCACGTCGGCCACCCCACCGGTAAATTGGCAGCCTAACGAATCAGCCAGGCGCGCGACAAACCTGGCGTCCGCCGCGCTGGCCCGGCCGCGCAGCCGGTGATCGAGATGGCAGACGATCAGTTTTTGGAACCCGAGCGAATGCAGCCAGTGCAGGAGGACGACCGAGTCGCGCCCTCCCGAAACCCCGACAAGATACCGGCGTGCCGCCGGAAAATTGCGCAGCAGATCGGTCTGAAATGGTGGTCGGTTCGGGTGCGGCATAAGGGGCAGGACCACCTTCCGGCTTGGGAAAGGCGAAAGGCAAGCCTCGAGCGGCACGATTCCTCTGGGATTTGACAATGAATGAACGTTCATTCATTAGTTCAGCTCTATGCCAGTTTCACCCTTGGAAATGCCTCCCTCCGCTGTCACCGATCGTCGCGAGCAGATCCTGCACGCCGGCATGCTTTGCTTCGCCCGGCGCGGCTTTCACCAGACCAGCATGCACGACATCAGCGCCGAGGCCGGCATCAGCGTCGGGCTCATCTATCGCTATTTCGAGAACAAGGAGGCCGTCATTGCCGCGATGGCCGATGCGCATAAGCGCGAGATCGACGAGATTCTGGAGCGTGCGCGCTCCGCGCCGACGCTGCTCGAATCGCTCGAGATTTTGTTCACGGCGCACTGCTGCGAAAACGCGCCGCAGGTGGAATCGGCTTTCGTAGTCGATCTTTTCGCCGAAGCCAGCCGCAATCCGCAGGTGGCCGGACTGGTCCGCGATGTCGTGCAATCAACCATGCAGGGCGTGACCGATCTGATCGCGCGCGCCCCGGAAGCGCACGCCGGCGCGCACGGTTTGTCGCCCGCGCAGCTGGCCGAACTCATCTTCGCAGCGGCCGATGGAATGTTAATGCGCGACGTTCTTCAGCCCGCCGAGACTCCGCCGGCAGAACGCCGCGATCGTCAGCTTAATGTCGTCCGCACCATGTGGCGGCTCCTTTTCTCCAATGACTCCCATGCCAACTCTCACTCCCAATCCTAAAACCACTTCTCAGCCAGTCGTCCGTCCGCGCCGTCAGCGCGGCCCGGTCTTCTTCGTCGTTCTCGGCCTGATTGCCATCGTGCTCTTTTTCGGCGGGATCAAGGCACTCCAAATCATGACCATGATGTCGGCCGGCAAGAAAGCCGTTCCGCCGCCTACTACCGTGACCAGCGCGGTCGTGAAAAAAGGAGACTGGCAGCCGATGCTGACCGCGGTTGGTTCCATTTCGCCCGTCCAGGGCGCCACCATCAGCGCCGAGCTCGCCGGCACGGTCAGCGACATCGAGTTTGAATCGGGCGCTCGCGTGAAAAAGGGCGATGTCCTCATGAAGCTGAATCCCTCGGCCGAGGAAGCGGAGTTGCGCTCCGCGCAAGCCGATCTCGAACTGGCCAAATCCGATTTCGACCGTGCGAAAGACCTCGCCAATCGCAAGGTAATTTCCAAGGCCGAGCTCGACACCGCGCAGGCCAAATTCCGGCAGAAAAAAGCGGCCGTCGATAACATGCAATCGATCATCAACAAGAAGGTCATTCGCGCGCCCTTCGACGGGATCGCCGGCATTCGCTCGGTCAATCGCGGGCAAATGGTGAAGGAAGGCGAGCCGCTCGTTTCGCTGCAAACGCTCGATCAGGTCTTCGTCGATTTCTCGCTGCCGCAGCAGGATCTCTCGAAAGTCAAAGTCGGCTTGCCCGTCAAGGTGACGACCGACGCCATTCCCGGCCGCGAATTCGATGGAACATTGACGGCGGTCAATTCGGCCATCGATTCGGCCACGCGCACCGTTTCGCTCCAGGCCACGCTTAACAATTCCGACCACGCCTTGCGCTCTGGCATGTTTGCGCGGGTCAGCGTCATCCTGCCACAGAAGAACCCGACGCTTTATGTTCCGGCCACCTCGGTCCTTTATGCGCCCTATGGCGACTCCGTCTTCGTGATTGAAAAACAGCATGACGAAAAGACGAAACAGGAATCGCTCGTTCTGCGGCAGCAATTCATCCGCACCGGGGAAACGCGCGGTGATTTCGTGGCCGTCACGAAAGGATTAAAGGAAGGCCAGCAGGTCGTGAGCACGGGCGCTTTCAAGTTGCGCAACGGCACGACCGTCGTGGTCGACAACAAGCTGGAGCCCAAATTTAAGTTGAATCCCGAACCGCCGAATTCATGACGGAAATCTCGAAGCCGGAGGGTGCGCAGCTCGAAAGTTTCCGGCCCTGCCCGTTAGCCAATGAAAACCTTTACCGACCTTTTCATACGGCGGCCGGTTCTTGCCGTGGTCGTGAGCCTGGTGATTTTGATCGCCGGGGCGCAGGCCATCTTTACCCTGAACGTGCGGCAGTACCCGCGCAGCGATATCGCCTCGATCACGGTCAAGACCGTCTACGTCGGCGCGAGCGCGGAACTCGTCAGGGGATTCATCACCACGCCGCTGGAGCGCGCCATCGCCGCGGCGGACGGCATCGATTACCTGCAGTCGCAGAGCGCCCAGGGACTTTCCACCATCACCGCGCGCCTCAAGCTCAACTACGATTCGAACAAGGCGCTTTCCGAGATCAGCTCGAAGGTCAACCAGGTGCGCGGCGATCTCCCGCCGGAAGCCGAGATTCCCGTCATCAACATCGAGTCGGCCGATTCGCGTTTCGCTTCCGCCTATCTCAGCTTCACCTCCGACATTCTGCAGGCGAACGAGATCACCGATTATCTCAATCGCGTCGTGCAGCCGCGTCTGACCGCGGTGCCCGGTGTGCAACGAGCCGACATTCTCGGCGGTCGCACCTTTGCCATGCGTATCTGGCTGAAACCGGACCGGATGGCGGCCTTGAACGTGAGCCCGGCCGAGGTGCGAAAGGCATTGGCCGCGAACAATTTTCTCGCGGCTGTCGGCAGCACGAAGGGTTCCCTCGTCCAGGTCGATCTCACCGCCAACACCGATCTGCACACAGCCGACGACTTCAAGAACCTGGTCATCAGGCAGGAGAAAGGTGTGCTCGTCCGCCTCGGCGATATCGCCGACGTCGTGCTCGGGGCCGAGGATTACAACACCGAAGTGCGCTTCTCCGGACAGCGCGCCGTTTTCATGGGCATCTGGGCGTTGCCGAATGCGAACTCGATCGACGTGGTCAAACGGGTGCGCGCGGAAATGGCGCAGATCCAGAAGGAATTGCCCACCGGCATGCAGGGCGGCATCGCCTACGACGCCACCGCCTACATTAACACCGCCATTCACGAAGTCGTGCACACGCTGAGCGAGACGCTGCTCATCGTCATGATCGTTATCTTTCTTTTCCTCGGCTCGTGGCGTTCGGTTCTGATCCCGATCATCGCCATTCCGATCTCGCTCATCGGCGGCGTTTTTCTCATGCAGGCTTTTGGCTTCACCCTCAACCTGCTCACCCTTCTCGCCATCGTGCTTTCGGTCGGTCTTGTCGTCGATGACGCCATCGTTGTCGTCGAAAATGTCGAGCGACATTTGCGCGAGGGATTGACGCCGCTCCAGGCCGCGCTGACCGGTGCGCGCGAACTGGTCGGGCCGATCATTGCCATGACGATTGTGCTCGCGGCCGTCTATGTGCCGATCGGCTTGCAGGGCGGACTGACCGGCACGCTCTTCCGCGAGTTTGCCTTTACGCTGGCCGGCGCCGTGACCATTTCCGGCGTCGTCGCCCTTACGCTTTCGCCGGTCATGTCGGCCAAACTTTTACGGGCGGGTGACGAAGAGCGCGGGCTGACCGGCCGCATCAATCGCGGATTCGACCGCATCCGCGACACCTACGGCCGCTGGCTCGACCGCTCCCTGACCATGCGACCGGCCGTTTACACCGCGTGGATCGGGCTCGCCATTATCGCCGGCCTCTTTTTCAAGATGTCGATGTCGAACAAGGAGCTCGCGCCCACCGAAGACCAGGGTGTCATCTTCGGCATCGTCGATGCGCCGGCCAACGCCACCATCGAACAAACGTCCGATTTCGCCGACGCGGCCGGGAGAGTGTTTCTCGGTTTTCCGCAAACCAAATTCACCTTTCAGATCACATCGCCGTCCGGCGGATTTGGCGGCATGGTGTTGAAACCGTGGGATGATCGCAAGGAAACCGCCTTTGAGTTGCTCCCGAAGGTGCAGAAGAAACTCGGCGGCATTCCCGGCATCCAGATGTTTCCCGTGATGCCCCCTGCCCTCCCCGGCGGCGGGCAATTCCCGGTCGAGTTCGTTCTTCTTTCCACGGCGGAACCGGAGCGCATGCTCGAGTTCGCCAAGATTCTTCAGGGCAAGGCCATCCAGAGCCATCTCTTCGCCTTCCCGCCGCAGATCGATACCAAGATCGACCAGCCGCAATCGGAGATCGTTATCGATCACGACAAGGCTGCCGCGCTCGGGCTGAATCTCCAGCAGGTCGGCTCCGATCTTTCCGCCATGATGGGCGGCAATTACGTCAACCGTTTCGACATCTCCGGGCGCGCCTACAAGGTCATCCCGCAGATTCAGCGCATCGACCGGCTCAATCCCGAGCAGCTCAAGCACATTTACGTGACCGGCCCCGACAACAAGCTCGTGCCGCTCAGCACCATCGCCACCATTCGGCAAAAAGTGGTGCCGCGTTCGCTCAATCGCATGCAACAGCTGAACGCCGTCACCTTGAGCGGCGTTTCCATCGTGCCGATCGATCAGGCCCTGCGCTTTCTCGAAGACCAGGCGGGCAAGATTTTGCCGAAAGGTTACTCGATCGATTACACCGGCGAATCGCGCCAGTTGCGCGTGGAAGGCAACAAGTTCCTCCCCGCCTTCGGCCTCGCCGTGGTCATGATCTTTCTCGTGCTGGCCGCGCAGTTCAACAGCTTCCGCGATCCGCTCATCATTCTTTTCGGCTCGGTGCCGCTCGCTCTTTTCGGTGCCCTCATTTTCATTTTCCTGAAAATGCCGGTAGCCGGCATCCCGTTCTTCACCAACGGCTGGACGACCACGCTCAACATCTATTCGCAGGTCGGCCTCGTCACGCTGGTCGGATTGATTTCTAAAAACGGCATCCTCATTGTGCAGTTCGCCAACGAATTGCAACGACAAGGCCGCGATAAAATCACGGCCGTGGCCGAAGCCGCGCGGGTCCGCTTGCGCCCGATCCTCATGACCACCATCGCGACGGTGGCCGGTCACTTCCCGCTCGTGCTCGTCACCGGGGCCGGTGCCAAAGCGCGAAACTCCATCGGTCTCGTTCTGGTCGGCGGCATGAGTATCGGCACCATCTTCACCCTCTTCATCGTGCCGTCGCTTTACGTTCTCATTGCCCGCAGCCATCACGAAGGCCAGGGCGAAGAACTGGAGCCCGAACCGAAGGCCGCGCCGGTGCGCGATCGCGAACCGGAACCCGCCTACGCCCTGGCCGGCGGCGACGGCAACGGCTGGAAGTAGGTGGATCGCGTTCTCCGAACGCGATAATCGCTGCCGGTGGATCGGGCTCTCCGAGCGCCATAAAAACCGGCGCGACAAAACATCCACCGCTCTTGAGTCATTGACCTTTATCGAGTTCGGAGAACTCGATCCACCAAGTCTGCATGCGGCGTATCGTTTCAGGTGCATCGCGCTCTCCGAGCGCGATAAAAACAGGCGCGACAAAACATCCACCGCTCTTGAGTCATTGACCTTTATCGAGTTCGGAGAACTCGATCCACCAAGTCTGCATGCGGCGTATCGCTTCAGGTGCATCGCGCCCTCCGAGCGCGATAAAAACAGGCGCGACAAAACATCCACCGCTCTTGAGTCATTGACCTTTATCGAGTTCGGAGAACTCGATCCACCAAGTCTGCATGCGGCGTATCGCTTCAGGTGCATCGCGCTCTCCGAGCGCGATAAAAACAGGCGCGACAAAACACCCACCAGCCTTGAGTCGCTGCCCCTATCAAGTTCGGAGAACTCGATCCACCTGCATCTCCCACATCCACGGCCACGTCTCGCCTTCGCCACACAATCCCGCCGCCAGTGGATTCCGCCGAATGTATTGAATCTTCAGCGACAATTGTTCGCCTCGTTCATCATCGCGCAAACGGTGATCGAAAAATCCCTCCTGCCATTTCACCGCGTTTGCGCGTGCATGAAAACGCTTCCAATCGCTAATCACTTTGCTCACTGCCTCACTTGGCGGGAATGAAACCAAAGCGTGCAGATGATCCGGCATCAGCAGGAAAATCGTGATATGCCAACGCTGCCTGTTTTCGTAAAAGGCCACAGACTTGAGCAAGCGCGGGCCAAGCGTGGCATCAGTGAGTGCGCGTTGTTCCACTGTTCGGTCCAGCCCGATTCGAATATGAAATAGCGCTCCCGGTGCCACCCAGCCAGGAACGCCATGATGCAATCGTCTGGGGAAAGTTTTGACGGATGGATTCTATGAAACCGCATGTCGCTTTTCAATGGTGGATCGCGCTCTCCGAGCGCGATAAATTCCGGCATCGATGCCTGAGCTCCCTCCCCTATCGAGTTCGGAAACCCGCCCCATCGGCGATGCGTGTTACCCCATCGAGCTCGGAGAGCTCGATCCACCTGCATCCATTCCCCCAACCCACATGGCATGCGCGCTTGGCTCCAGCTTCGCCCCAAAGGCATTCGCATACACCTGCGTGAACTCCGCGCCGAAAAGCAGAATCTGCGATGAATAATAAATCCAGAGCAACAGCGTGATCAGCGAACTCGCCGCGCCGTAGGCCGACCCCGCCGCGCCGCTCCCCAGATAAAACCCGAGCGCCCATTCCCCGACCAGAAAGAGGACTGCCGTCAGCCCCGCGCCGATCCAGACATCGCGCCATCGAATTTTCACATCGGGCAGAAGTTTGAAGATCATGGCAAAGAGCAAAACGATGACGCCCAGATCGAACACGCCATAGATCAGGAACGCGGCCGCGCTTCCGCCGGGAAACGCCGTCTGCAAATAGCCGCTCAATCCCTTGATCACACCCTGCGCCACCAGTGATACGAGCAGCAGAAAACAAATGAACCCCACCATGGCGAAGGAGAGCAGCCGCCTTCGCACAAATCCCAGCACGCCGCCGCCCGGCTTCGGCTTGACGCCCCAGATCTGATTCAACGAAGCCTGCAGCTGTGCGAACACGCCGCTCGCTCCGAAGAGGGCCAGCAGAATCCCGATAATCGTCGCCCACGTTCCCTTGCCCGGCTCCGCTGCATTCTTTGCAATGCCGCGGATCACATCCATCTCGCTCGCATTCAGATAATGGCTCATCTGCTGCATCATGTGTTGCCAGGCACCGGCCGGATCGTTCCGAAAAATCATGCCGACCACCGCGATGATGAGGAGAACCAATGGCGCGAGCGAAAAGACGGTATAATAAGCCAGCGCCGCGCCGAGCTGCGGCGCCTTGTCCGCGATCCATTCGTTAGCCGTTTGCTTGAAGAGGTACAGCGTGCTGCCGAGCCACCCGCGCGAATTTTCCACCATCACTTCTCTTCAATCGAAATTCAGCACAGCCGCAGACCCCAAAAGGTGCACCGTAGACCAGACGGATCGCGCTCCAGCTGGATCGCGCTCTCCGAGCGCGATAACAAGCGCGTCGGTTTCCTTCCTTTTCTTTCCGGTCTCCGGTTTGATGCGTCGGCTCCCCCGGCCTCCTTGCCGCTACCCTCGCGGCCCTCCCGTCCATGTCGCTCACCCCGCTCGCTCCATTCCCCTTTCCGCTTTCCGCTCTCCGGTTTCCGCTTTCCGGTTTCCCATCTCGTCTGTCCCCGGCGGGAATCGAACCCGCATTTAAGGTTTAGGAAACCTCCGTTCTATCCGTTGAACTACGGGGACGGGTCGGAATTGACGAGTTTCGATTTCGGAATGCGGATTGTCCAGCGTCGGCCTCGACGTTCGCCGCCAGTCAAGAACCCAAGCAGGCGGAGGGCGTCATTCGATCATAGTGACCGTGCCGATGTGCAGCCGCGAGAGGGCAGCGCTCACCTTGGGCATCAGGCCGCGCATCATCTTCGAGGCGATTGCTGGGTGCCTGGAGGACTATGATTGCGATTCGCAGCGACTCGATATTCTGCTGCTGCACCATCGCACTATCCATAGTGACGAATGCATCGGATTGCTCCTGAGCCCTCTGAAGAAGAAGGCCATTTTGAAGTCCGGCCCAGCCAATCCCTGTCACAGACGAAACCTCGTGTTCCCGAAGGTCTCGGCCGAGCCGCCAATCCAGGTTTTCGTCGAGCAGAACCTTCAACTCACACTGGCTGGAGAGCCTTCTCCTCGAATTCCTGAAGAAGATCGATGACCTGCTCTCGCTTTACGCTCGGGAAACCTTCGAGAAAATCATCGATGGAATCGCCTGCTTTTAAATGCGCGAAAAGGCTCTTGATCGGAACGCGCGTTCCGATGAACACCGGATCGCCGCCGAGAATCTCAGGATCCGTGTGATAGCTCCTTTTCATTTCGCCAGCTTGGCGCTGTTTTCGATTCGGGACAATACTGTCGCCAAGAACGAGCGCGCGACGTCTTGAGGCTGTTTCGCGCGGTCTTCGGCGCTCTGGAGGGCGCCGCTCCTTGAGGGGCGGTTGTCGCGCGTTGAGGTCTCAGCGCGCTCGGAGAGCGCGCTCCACCGGATTGCTCCACCTTAGGCGCGCGGTTTCCAGACAGCGGCGTCGATGATGGACCAGAGATGGATGAGCCAGCCTAACAAGACAAACCAGAGGAGGGCGGCCAGACAGAATTGCAGGATGGCCATGAGAAGACGGCCCTGCATGAGCTGACCGAGCCCAGGAATGAAAAGACTGCAGAGCGCGGCGATGACGTTGCCGGTTGATCCTTGTCCTGCCATGCGGAGAATTTCGGGCGCGTCGTCGGATTCGACAAGTTGAAATTAAAGCGCGCCCGGAGGTCGCGCTCCACCCGATGTGTTTCACCTGACGCACTTACCGACGCTCGGTAGCGCTGTTTGTCGATTGGTTTTGAGCGGGAGCGCAAGGGCCGGTCGGTGCTCGGGACAGCGCGGACTGCGCAAAAAAAATCCGGCGAAACTGCATTTTCTGCGTCTGAAAAGGTCGCGGGCGGCGATAGCAGAATGAGGAGAAACGCGTGCACACGATCGAGGAAACGAAAGGATTCAAGACCGCGGTCCTTTGCGCCTTTTGCCGGGAGATCATTCGTTATATTGACGTGCCGCTGGAAAGCGATCGTCACGTCTACGGCGTTTGCGAAAAGTGCGCCATTGGGGACCCGTGGCGTTCTACCCGGAAGAAAAAGCCCAGAGGCTAACAAGTTGCTGGTGTCGTTGCAGCCGGGATCCACGATCCCGGCTGCAAGGCGGTCCGCTAAAACACCTGGCGCCGGCCGTTAGGCAAATCGCTGCCGCCGTTGCGGGCGGCGGCGGGCCGGAGCGATGCCTCCCGATCCCCTTCGCCCAGCCTGATGCGAAAAGCCTTTGTTTCCGGCGTGAGCTGGTAAGTGCGCAAATGACGATTCGAGATGAACCAGATTTCGTCGTCGTCATTGGAAAGGATGAAATAGGCCTCGCCTGTTTCCGAGAGAGAGAAGGCGCCGAGGGCGCGATAAGCCACGCCTTTGCAGAAACCATGCTCGAGCGGCTTCGGGTTTGGAGCCAGCTCGGTCTCAAGTTGTTCGATCACGACGTAAAGGCCCGGCTCCACGTAAATCATCGCTTTTCTCCGTTCATCAACGGGTAATCGCCGCTCGCAACCCGGTCGCGTGCCAGTGCATGCGAAACGCGGGCTTGTTTCTACCGGCATTCCGATTAGAGGAAAGTTTCCCATGAGCCGGTTCGATCCCACCTTCAACGAGATCGACCCGATCACGCAGCGCGCCTTCAGCGGTGGTCATCCCGATGGAGTCTGGATCGTGTCCATTTTGCTGGGCATTCCCGCCTTTCTCGGCTTGCTGGCCGGGATCGCCGCCATCGTCATGCTCGTCGGCGGCAAATTCGCGACCGCTCTGGGGGCGATCGTGGGCGCGGCCGTTCTTCTCGGGCTCTATGCGCCGCCCATTTTCCTGCTCTTCCATCGCAGCGCCACGGCGATCTACTGGGTCATCGGGCTGCTCGTGATCGATCTCATTCTCGCTTTTGGTGCACTCGGCCTTCCCCCGGAGAATTCCTCGCGCGGCCAGCTTCTCGCCGTTGGCCTGCTCGGCGGTGCCATGCGCATCTTTATGGTCTACTACCTCTTTCGTCTGAGGCAGCACAAGCTGTTGACCTAGGACCGGAGCTCGCTCGTCACGGCATGCTGCCGCTCTCCTACCGTTCGCCGAAGACTGTCGTACGAGAGAGTCCGATTCACGGGCGCGGTCTCTTTGCGGCAACCGATATCGCACAGGGCGAGACCGTGGCCGTGAAGGGCGGCAGCATTATTGACCGCGCGCAATTGCAGGAACTGCAAGCGCGCCTCGGCCCGGCCGAAGTCCAGATCGGGGACGATCTCTTCATTTGTCCAACCACGGAAGCGGAACGCGAGGGCTCGATGATTTTCAGCAATCACTCGTGCAATCCGAACATCGGTGTGCGCGGCCAGATCGTGTTCATGGCCATGCGCGATATTCGAGCCGGCGAAGAGCTGACGCACGATTGGGCGATGACGGATGACGACGATAGTTCGACATCATGTCACTGCGGCGCCGCGAACTGCCGCAAACAAATTACCGGGAAGGACTGGATGCGGCCGGAGTTGCAGGCGCGCTACGGCGAATATTTCTCCACCTACATCCAGCAGAAAATTCGGCGACTCAAGCGGACAGGCGCGGCTTGAAATTCCACCACCAAAGACACGAAGAAACACGAAGTTTCAAAGGTACCAATCCTGATTCCTTCGTGATCTTCGTGTCCTTCGTGGTGATCCGATTTATGTCCCGGTGCGCCCGGCCAGGTTCGCCACGGCGGCGATGAGCTCCTGCGCTTCAACCGGTTTGGACAGGTGCACCTGATACCCGGCCAGCATCGCCCGCGTGCGATCTTCGGAACGCGCAAAGGCGGTCAGCGCGAGCGCTGGAATCTTCGCGCCATCGATTTTTTTCGCGCGCAATTCCCGCATCATCTCCAGCCCATCCTTGTCAGGCATTCCGATGTCGCTCACGATGACGTCCGGTTTTTTTTCCAGGACGAGCCGGAGACCTTCCTCGGCCGACGCGGCCAGCACGACTTCCGCATTGCACTCTTCCAGAAGTCGTCGCACCAGCTCGAGCGAATCGCGTTCGTCGTCCACCACCAGCACACGCACACCATTCAATTCGACCGCCACCGGGGCAATGTCCTCGCCGACGGCCGTGGGGTGCGCGCGGTCGCCCGATTCGTGGCGCAACGGAATCAGGGGAAGAACAATCGTGAAGGTCGATCCATGATTCAGCCCGGGGCTCTCCACGCGCACGCTGCCGCCGTGGAGTTCGACCAGATTTTTCACAATCGATAACCCAAGCCCGAGCCCGCCATGGCGCCGCGTCATGGAAGCTTCCTGTTGTCGGAAGCGGTCAAAGACGTAGGGCAAAAATTCCGGTTCGATTCCCTGGCCGGTATCGCTGACCACGATTTCCAAATGCGAATTGACGCGATGGAGGACAATGTTCACGCGGCCGCCTTTCGGGGTGAATTTGATGGAGTTGGCGATCAGATTCCAAAAAACCTGCTGCAGCCGCGCCGGATCGCCGGAGATGGGATGAATCGGATCGAGCACCTTGGTAATGCGGACCCCCTTCGACCTCGCCGTGGGCTGAAGCGCCTCGACCGCAGCCTCGATCACCGCGCGCAAATCGGTCGGCTGCACGTCGAGCCGGGTCTTGCCCGAGATAATGCGGCTCATTTCGAGCAAATCCTCGATGATGCGAGCCTGGGCGCGCGCGTTGCGTTCGATTGTCTCCAACCCTTCCCGGGTTGATGCGGCGTCGTCGTTTACGGAAAGCAATTGCGTCCAGCCGAGAATCGCGTTCAGGGGCGTGCGGAGTTCGTGCGAGACGATGGCCAGAAATTCGTCCTTCAGGAAACTGGCCCGCTCGGCATTGGAACGCGCGGCCCGTTCGCTTTCCAATAAACGTTGCCGTTCCTCTCCGTAGGCACGCTGCTCGGTAATGTCGGTGTTGGTCCCGAACCAGAGAACCACGCGGCCCTCTTCATCGCGCAACGGCATGGCGCGCGAGAGAAACCACCGAAAGACGCCATCGTGCCGGCGGAGCGGAAAGGTATCCTCCCACGGTTCCTCCGCCTTCAGCGCTTTTTTCCAGCGCGCGACCACGTCCGGCAGACGCGTCTGATCGTGCACCTTGCTCCAACCCCAGCCCTCCATCTCCTCCGGTTTGGTGCCCGAGAATTCGTACCAGCGCTGGTTGTACCAAAAGATGTGGCCATCGGGACGCGTCATCCAGGCAAGTTGCGGAATGTGATCGGCCAGATGGCGAAAACGCGCTTCGCTCTCGGCCAGTTTCGCGCCCAGAACAGCTGAACGCCGCCGCGCCCAATGACCCTGGCGCACCCCCCAGATGATGATTGCGCATGTGAGGGCGAAAAAAAACAGCGTCAGGTAATCCACTCCCCTCAGCGCTGAGTAACTGTTCGCCATCCAAAACGGCGACAGGGCGAGAGATAGAAGCGAAGCCGCGACTCCGCCGCGGGTTCCGCCCCAGAGAGCAGCCGCGATCACGGCCGGGAAAAAGGTCAGAAACGGGATGGCCGTTCCCACAAAAGGAAAAAGCGCCGCGCGCGCCACAGCCGCGATCAGGACGGCGGCAACGCCGATCCCCACGACCCGTAACCGTTCTCTGGTGAGCTCCGTCACAGACGGCTGACAGTCTCCACAAAAGAGAATGGCGCGCAATGCCGACTTCCTCTGATGAGCTGCGCCTTGCGGCGGGCGCCTTCGTCCCTCGCTTGACAGACAACGACCGGCCTCTTAGACCGAAGCGAAGACGCGGTCTGTGCGACTCGCCTGCGAATGTTCCGAGCCTAACGAGCATCGATATCATGATCCACGATCCTCTCGTTCGCGCTCTTCATCCCGTGATTACCGGGACCGACATCGCGGTTTGGACCGCTTCCGCCCTGCTCGCGCTCGGCATCGGGTGGAGTCGTTATGCAAAATGGCAGACGCGCCACAAGCTCGTGCGCGAACTGGCGGCCATGGAACCGGAGCGTCGCGCCAAAATGCTGAGCCGCCTCAATCCAAAGCTGGCCATGGAAGTGCGGCAGGAATTGCTGCAGCGCTTCCGCATCATGAGCTGATTGTCGGCAGGCAGAGCGGCCGACTTCCTGCAGGGGCCGCCGTCTCGGCGGCAAATGATAACATCGCTAAACTCTGCCGCCGGAGACGGCGGCCTCTACAGGCTTAACCCTCCACAAATTTAGCCTGCCAGCCGCGCCGCGATTTGCCCCGCCAGACGCCCGAGCAGCTCGCTCATCGCCGCCGCCATGGCGTCGGCACCTGGAGCAACGCCGCCATTGAGATTGAAATTGTGCTCCCCTCTCGGCGTGCCGGAAGCTGCATCAACCAAGGCCCAACTTCCGGTCAGTCGCACCACGCCGTTGGCGTCGGCGCCGAACTGCGTGATCGTCACGACGAGCGCGGCCGTGCCGGCCGGCGCGGGCGCTTCAGGAAGAATGAAGCGGCCGTTGGAAAGGCGCGCGGCGAGATCCTGCGCAAGAACGTTGCGCACTAATTGCCCGAACGAGGCCGACCAACGATCCGTGTCGCTGATCTTCACGCTGTTTGCACCGCTCATGCGCACCAGTTGTTCGCGATCCAGCGAGGGCGGGACATGCACGGCCGTCAGCTGCACTGGAAACGAAATCGCGTGCCGGCCGCCAGTCGGCGCGACGCTCAGCGTATAGAAATGCGTCTTCGGGCTGGAGCCGCAGCCGGCCAGAAGCAGCAGCATGATCAAAGTCGTCAGGCGTTTGCGCATGGTCATCCTCCGTGTCGGCCCGAGATCAACGCTTCCGGATGGCGATCGAGATAATCGGCCAGCGAACGCACGGCGCGGGCCGCCTCTTTCATCTCGCGCAGGGTGTCATGCAGACCGGTCTGACTCGTCGGACCGCCCATCGTTTTTTCGGCCGTGTTCGCGGCCTGATCGAGCTGCTGCGCCGTGTTGCGAAGGCTCTGCACCAGCTCGTTCATCTTTGGTCCGATGTTTTTGACCGTGTCGTGAATTTCCCGTAACGACGCGTCGAGCTGCACAATGCTGTCCTTCAGCTTTGGCGACGAGGCGATCTGGTCGAGCTGCTTCGTGATGTCGAGAAGATTCTGGGCGATCTGGTCGATCGGGACATTGTTGAAGCGGTTAACGATCGATTGCAGGCCGCCGCCCGGCGCGGCCGGGATTTCGGGCCGGCTGTTGGCGATGTTGAGGTGCGCGGTTGGCGCACCCGGCACCATCTCGAGCGCGACGCGATAACTGCCGATCAAGGGCGGCTCGCGATCCAGCCGTGCGCGCAGACCTTCTTCGACGAGTCGATCGAGCGCCGCGCGCAATGTGTCGTCGCTCCGCGGCTGCTTCGTGTTCTCCATGTGAAAAAGGCCCGGGTAGAGCGCGACCGCGACGGGTGTCTTGATTTTGCCCGTCTTCACGTCGTAATGAAATCCGATCTGCTTCACTTCGCCGACTGCAAACCCGCGCAGTTTGACGGCGTCGCCGGGCGAAAGATCGCCGACCGCCCCGTCAAACATGACCGTGCAGAGAACGGGCGGCCCATGTTCGCGCGGGATGACCGGCTTCCCCGTCATGCCTTCGAAATGTCGGGCCGGCTTTCCCGGGCCCGGTTCCATGACAATGGTCGGCCCGGAAAGGACTGCGCCTAACGAAGAAAGATTGCTCAGGCTGGGCTGAGCGCCGCGCAACCAGAAGAGCGTTCCCTCTTTCAAAAACGGCGACGCGCTGTCCTTGATCGTGGCGTCGACTTTTACAGCGTTGCCATCCTTGGCCAGGGAAACATCATCGATGCTGCCCACATTCATCCCTCGATAAACAATCGTCGTATCGCCCGGCGTGATTCCATAAACATCGGCAAAGGTGATGGTGATATCCGTTCCGCCCTGGGTGAGAAAGCGGACCAAAAGCCACGCCCCAATGGCGAGCGCGGCGATCGGTACGGCCCAAATCCAGCCGGGCCACCAGCTTTGTTTCGTCTCCACTTCCGCCGGCGAAGTGCGCGCGTTCTCACTCACTGTCTTGCCCCTCCTCCGCTGCGTCCCAGAGCAGACGGGAATCAAACGTCATCGTCGCCAGCAGGGTCAGCACCACCACCACGATAAAGGCCGTCGAGCCCCACGCGGCCTTTGAAGAGGCGAACGTCCCGAACGTCATGAGCGGCACGAATACCGTGATCGTAAAGGGATCGACATTCGACCAGCGGCCGATCTCCGTGATGAAGCGATGGAATCGTGTCTTGCCGACCAGATGCGTTTTCGACCGCCGCCGCACCGACCAGAGCAGCCAGCCCATTCCCAAAATCTTGAGCGCCGGAATGCCGATGCTGGTGCAAAAAATGATGACGCCGAGCGGCCACAACCCGGCATGAAACAACTCCCGTACACCCTGAAAAATCGTGTAGTCGACCTGCTTCCCCATCTGCACCGTTGTATTCATCGGCAGAATGTTGGCCGGGAAAAACAAAATGAATGACGCCACCGTCAAAGCCGTGGCGCGCGTCACCGCATGCGGTTTGCGTGCGTGCAGTCGCGCGCCGCAGCGGGGGCAATCGTGTCCCGCCTGTTCGAGCGGTTGAACGAGGTCGCAGGTCGTGCAGGAGAGTGTTCTTTCGCCTTCCGTCGCCTCCGCTTCGGGCCCGATGGCGCGCCAGACGGTTCGCCGATCGATCGATGCCCGCGAGAGCATTGCCAGAAAGGCCGCGGCAATGAAACAGTATCCGCCCGCATGAATGGCCACGGTCATCGGCCCGGCGTGAATGAGCCGATAGTAGCCAACGAAGCCCGCCAGCAAATAGACATCCGGCATGGCCCAGACATCGAGCCACATGGCCCATCGGAAACCGGCCCCGAGCCACCACGGCCGATAACCAAAGCGCAAGGCGCCAAGCACCGCGGAAAGCAAGCCGAAGCGGATGAATGGAAGGATGACGGCAAACGCCCCCGTCATGCAGGCCAGCAAAATCCAGCCATGATCCCATAAGGCGAACACACCCGTTCCGAGCCGGCTTTGATTGTGCATCCCAAAAATGCGGACGCTCATGAGCAGCAAAATGTTGCCGGGAAAAAGCAGAAAGAGCGTCCCCAGTGCGCAACCCAATCCGGCCGTAATGCTGCGTCCTCTCGTTCGTTCCAGATCGGCGTGGCAAAGCCGGCATATCGCATTGGTTCCCGGCACCAGGGGCGGCAGTTCCTCGAGCAATCCGCAATCGGGACAGGCAATCACTTCCTCACCTCAGTCCCTGTTGGCCCCTCTCCAGGCCCGTTCCACTGGCAGACACTTGTCTTCCCCAGCGCGCGGGCGTCGAGTTGGCCGCTCTCCTTTTAGTGGCTCGGCCGAACTTCCTCACATCGACTAAATCGCACGGCGCATCGTCATCACGCCTTCCGTTCTTGCTCGGCCAGCATGACAGGAATATCAGAATCACGATCGGCCACGCCAGATTCTTTTGATTTTTCCATAAACAATTAAAAGGATTGGAATTAGAGCTTGACCCGCGACCGCTCACTTGCTTCAAATCACCGTCCCTATGAGAACCAGAACCCCTGCCCTTTGTCGTCTCCTCGTTCTGTGCGCTTTGCTCGTCACCGGTTCACTCGCTTCGGCCACACTCGTTACCAAAGACCACCTCAAGACCCGTCGCTTGACCGACTCGACTTCGACATCGGTTACGGCTGAAGGTTTGTTTCGCGCGGGTCACGCGGCTGGGCCGGACACGACGCTCCAATCACCCCGGAGCAACGATCACGCGCCCGGTTTTCTGGACAAAGTGATCGTCAGCGAGGCGTCCGCCGCTTCGAACAGTGGCCATGCGCTGCCACTATTGCTCGTGATCCTGGTGGGTGTCTTCGCCCTTCGCCGTGGCTTCGCGGCTCCGATCTCCGCGCCAAACATCTGATCTTTCTACCGTTTACTTTTTGTCAGTCGGTGCGTTTCCTTGTTGCGCAATCCATCGCGCGAATGCCTGAGGGTTAACGATCCCTTCGGTTCCTTGCGCAGCGCCTTCGGCACGAGATCGCCGACCGGTCCTTTTGCGACCGTTGTTCCGCCATCGACGAAATAAAGCGCGCCCGTGACATAGCTCGCCTCATCGGAAGCGAGGAAGGCGTAGACATTGGCCACTTCTTCCGGCGTGCCGCGACGTGCCAACGGCACCGCCTGAACCAGGCTCACCTCCATCTTCCTGTCCATCGGGCCGGTCTCCTTGTGCGTCCACGCCGTGTCGATCGGTCCCGGACAAACACAATTCGCGCGCACGCCATTCTGCGCCTGTTCCACGGCGACACCGCGCATGAACGCATGCATCCAGCCTTTCGTCCCGCCATACGTCGTGTTCTGGGCGAGACCGATCAGGCCCGACTCCGAACCGGCCGAGACGATGTTGCCGCGCGTCTTTTGCAAATGCGGCAGCGCAAACCGCGTCATGAGAAAAGCAGAGCGAAGATTCATCCGCATCGTCTGATCGAAATCGCCGACCGGATAATCCTCCGTCATGGCGTTATCGAGAAAGACGCCGGCATTATTCACCAGCACATCAAGGCGCTTGAATTTCTCGATCGCGAAATCGACGCACTCCTTCGCCACGCCTTCCTCGGAAACATCGCCGCCGAAGGCGACGGCCTGGCCGCCGTTTACCCTGATCGCCTTTGCTACGTCTTCAATGGGATCATCAGGTAATCCGCACACCACCACGCGCGCACCTTCGCCCGCAAACTTGTGCGCAATCGCTTCGCCAATTCCCGTTCCCGCGCCGGTGATAATCGCAACCTTTCCCTCCAAGCGTCCGCCTCTCGACCCGTTCCCCGAATGATTTGATTTCGCCATACAAAGGAGTCGTCTTTCACGGCCCAACTGCGCGCCCCTTTCACCCCTTCAACGCAGCACGAGCACAATTTTCCCGAACGAGCCCGACTCCAACACGGCACGATGCGCCTGCGCTGCTTCGGCGAGCGGCAACTCCCGCCCGACCACCGGCCGCAGCGTGCCGTTCTCCAACCCGGCCACGAGCGCGGCATGAATGCTCGCCATTTCCGCAGCCGGCGTATTAGGCAGAATCATTCCGCGGATATCGGCGTCGCGCGACATCGTCTGCCGCGCGTCGATCTCGACCCGGCCGCGGTTGCCGATCACGATGACGCGACCGCGCGGCGCGAGAATGCCGAGGTCCTTGTCCAGGTTGACGTTGGCAAGCATTTCCAGGATCACATCCACGCCGCGCCCGCCGGTTGCTTCCATGATGCGCGACAAATAATCCGGCGCATGATGATCGAACACTGCCTCCGCCCCCTGTTCGCGCACCAGATCGCGACCCCGCTCGGTTCCCGCCGTTCCGAAAATGCGCAGACCGCGCGCCCGGGCCAGCTGCACGGCTGCCGTGCCAACTCCGCCACTCGCGCCGTGCACGAGCAACGTCTCGTTAGGCTGGGCCTTCCCCCGATGATAAAGTCCGCGATACGCCGTCGCATAAGGTGTTCCCACCGCGGCGCCCTCCGCAAACGAGACGTTTTCCGGCAACCGATGCAGGTCTTCCGCCCGGCACAGGGCAAACTCCGCGTACGTCCCGCTGCTCGAGGCCGAGACATAAACACGATCGCCCGCCTGGAAGCCGCTGCCGCCCTTCTCCGTCGGAGCGACTTCCTCCACTACGCCCGCTCCATCATTCCCCGGCGTAAACGGCAATGATGGTTTCCGCGCGTAGGTCCCGGCCCGAATGTAAGTCTCCACTGGGTTCACGCCCGCCACCTTCACCCGCACGAGCACCTCGCCGGGTCTCGGTCGCAACTGCGGCACCTCGACCAGCTTCATCACTTCCGGCTCACCAAACTCTTCGACTCGTATCGCCTTCATCGTGCTGGACACTGCGTCGCCCCTCGATTTTCTCCAAACCGAAATTGCTTTCCCTTTTGCCCCCGGCCCCGCTTCAACCCTTCAACGCATTTCCCCTTCCTCGTCTCAGCCTTTCAGCTTTTCCCAACCCCAACTTTCTCCTTCCCACTTTCTTCCTTCTCCTTTCTCATTCCCCCCATGAACGAAAGCGTGACCCAAATTCGCGATAGCACCGCCAACCCGGCTCCGCTCGGGCTGCTCGGGTTCGGCATGACCACCATCCTGCTCAATCTGCACAACGCCGGTTTCTTCGAGCTCAACAGCATGATCCTGGCAATGGGGATTTGTTACGGCGGCGCGGCTCAGATCGTGGCCGGCGTCATGGAATGGAAGAAAGGCAACACCTTTGCCGCCACCGCCTTTCTCTCCTATGGCTTTTTCTGGTGGTCGCTCGTCGTCCTCGTCCTGTTGCCCAAGACCGGAGTCGCCGCCGCCTCCGATGCGACCGCCATGGGCGCCTATTTGGCGGCCTGGGGGCTGTTCACTTTCATGATGTTCATTGGCACTTTGCGTCTGAACCGGGCTCTCCAGGTCGTCTTTGCCACGCTGACCCTTCTCTTCGCCCTGCTCGCCGTCGGCGAACTCGCCACCGTCAGTCCCGGTTTCAAGCACGCCACCGGTTACGAAGGAATTTTCTGCGGTCTCTCCGCCTTTTACGCCGGCGTCGCCCAGGTCATCAACGAAGTCTTCGGCAGAACCATCCTGCCGCTCGGCATTAAGAGTCGTTAGGCGAGATGGTGAATCGAGATTCGAATTACCCGGTGTAACGATTCTCGATCTAATGCTCGGTGGCCTACTCCGGTCTCCGGTCTCCGATCTCCGCGCTCGGCCAGTTCCGCATTTCTAATTTCTCCTTTCTAATTTCTCCTTTCTCCTTTAACAATCAGAGTCGGTCACATCATGAACCGGCGAGAATTTCTGCGAGGAGGTCTGAGCGCGGTGGCCTGGGGCGCGCTTGGCGGCAAGAGAGCCCTCGGCTTCATCCCCGTTCCTCGCCCCCTCCACTCCTGCGCTCCCTCTGGCGCCCTCCCCATCGCAGGCACTACGCCGCTTCTCGAAATCCCCTCCTCGCTGCCCTCCGTCATGATCGACGGAATTCCCTTCGCCAAGTGGTTCTTTGGCGATGATTTCGACAACGACAACATCCCGTTTCACTTCATCACCGATTATTTCAACGGCGGCCCGCCCCCCGAACCGTCGGAAGAAATCGACGTCGCCATCGTCGGCGGGGGACTCTCCGGTCTGGCCTCGGCCTACCTTCTGCGCCACCACAACACCGTCCTCTTCGAATTGCGCGACCGCTTCGGCGGCAACGCCATGGGCGAAGTCTGGCACGATATCGCCTACTCGTTAGGCGGAGCCTATTTCATCACTCCGGATCCCGGCTCGTTCCTCGAACGCTTTTATGCCGAGTTCGACCTCGGCAACCTCATTCGCACCAATTACCCGCCCGACCCGATGGAACTCGACGGGGTCATTCGCGACGACTTCTGGCGCGGCGTCGGCCAATCGGAGGATGAACAGCGCGCCTTTCGCCGTTACGCCCACGTCGTCACCGAGATCTGGAACAACGAATATCCCGACATTCCCCTGGACCACGATCCGATGAACACGAGACGGGTCCGCGACTGGGACCGCATCAATTTTCGGCAGCACCTTGAGGAGCGAATGGGCATGCCGCTCACTCCACTGCTGGCCGCCGGCGTCCAATCCTATTTCTTTTCCTCCTTCGACGCCCCCATGGAAGAAATCTCCGCCGCCTGCGGCTGGAATTTTGTCGCCGCGGAAGAAGGCGGGCGCTGGGTTTTGCCGGGAGGCAATTCCCGGTTCGTTTACGAAATCTGGCGTCGTCTCGAGCAACGCGAGCACGACGTCCCGCCACAATGCCGGCCGCATTTCCTGCGGGCCCGCTGCCGCGTCATCGATGTGCGGCCGCGCGGCGAAAACGTGCAGGTCACCTATTACGACGCCGACAACAACCTGCGCTCGGTCAGCGCCCGCTTCGTCATCATGGCCGGCTCGAAACACATCGCCAAATACGTCCTGCACGACCTCGAGCACTGGGATTACGACAAGCTGCAGGCCATGAATCAGATTGGAACCGCCGCCTATCTCGTCGCCAACGTCCTGTTGCATTCGCCCATCGAACGCGATTTCTACGACTGCTTCCTGCTCGGCGACGGCATCCATTATCCGATGACCGAGGACGAGTTTTCACAAAATCCGATCGTCACCGACATGTTGCGCGGCGACTACACGCGCGAGCAGGGTCCGCGCAGTGTCCTGACGCTGTATTGGCCGCTTTCCTGGCCGGCGGCGCGATTCACTCTTCTGCTCAACGATCCGTTTATGCATTACGCCGAGCTGCTCGCGCCGCAACTTCGGCACATGCTCAAGCTGCTCGACGTTCCGGAATCCGCCGTGCGCCAGGTGCGGTTGACGCGCTGGGGCCACGCCATGCCCATTCCGCGTCCCAGATTCATCGTCGACGGCATCGTCGAAACGGCGGCGCGTCCGATTGGCAACAACGTCTACTTTGTCAATCAGGACAACTGGGCGCTGCCGGCGGTCGAGAACTCCATTCTCGACGCCAAATCCGTCACCGACACCATCCGCGGAATGCTCTGAGCGGAAAGTTCAGGGTCTTAGCGTTTCGCTTTTTCCGAAACATCCGATGACTGATAACTCGCGCTGCGGCGCGCGCTCCACGCGACCGCGAACCATCTATTCTCCGAATCAAGATAAAACGCAAGAATGGGGCGGAGAGCGGCTCGTCGAAGGGAAAAATGGATAAGTCGGCCCGCCCCAACGTTATAACAAGGGAACAGAAAGGAACCATGAAGAAATTACTGCTCATCACTGCTTTGGCGGTGGCCTCGCCGTTTGCGTGGGCTCAAACCTCGCAGACGACTACCACGACGACCACAACGACGAACTCCGGCACGATCACCGAGTTCACGCCCGGCAGCGCGATCGTGCTGAAGGAAAGCAACGGGCCGGAGCGTTATCGCTTTGGCAAAACGGTGACCTATGTCACCAGCACCGGCAAAGTCCTCGACGAAGACGCCGTCAGGACAAAAATCAGAGTTGGCATCCCTGTCCGCCTGCATTTCGAGGGCGAGGGCGACAACCGCCTGGTTGATCGCGTCATTCTTGAAGACCACGAAGATCACGACGAGGACGGCGACTAAGAGTCCGCTTCGTCTAATAATTACAGCGCGCCTTTTCCGGCCTGGCCATTCACCGGCGGAAAAGGCGTGTTCTGTGTACCGCGGTGGCGTTTGCTCAGGCCGGCCCCGCGATTGGCACCTCTTCGAACCTTAGTTTCACTCCCAGTTCCCGCCGAAGCAGAAGCAAAACCAGAATCGCCTGGCGCCCGCACGACCAATCGAGCTCGGAGAGCTCGAACCACCTGCACGATCCGGAAAATCGACTAGCGTGTTGCGTTCGTTCTATCGATTTCAATGAGAATGAATACCGGAGTTGTCCGAACAGCGTTGTCCCTCTTCACGGGGTTGTTGCTTTGCGAGGAGCGATCTCTGGCGGCCGCCGAAAATGCAGAGCCGGAACTGATGCGTCTCGAAAAGGTTTGGAATGAGGCGCATCTTCGCGCCGATGCCGATAGGTTGGACCGGCTTTGGGATGATCGAATTGTCATCGTAGTGCCGAAGATGGAGTTGATCGGCAAAACGGATGGTCTCGGCATGTTGCGCAGCGGACGTATGACCTTTCTGCGCTACGAGACGAGCGATCTTTCCGTGCGGTCTTACGATGATACGGCAATCGTGACGGGAAGGCTTCGCCGGACACGCAAGATTCAAGATCGTGAGCTGCAGGATGACTGGCGCTTTACGAAAGTTTACTTGTGGCGCGATGGGCGGTGGCGCGTGGTGCTGTGGCAGGCGTCGGATTGGCCTGGGTAGAGGTTGGGTCGGGGTCTCGCGCGCCTAACGAACTGGTTTGCGGTGATCGCGTTTTGCCGAAACGGTTCGTTTCATTAAATCGGATCGACGGGCTGGAAGCCCCAGCGGTCGAGTCAGGCGAGATGCCCGACTTCCATTTCGCTCGAATCGTGTTAGGCGTTGCGGCAAGAGGGAAAATACCATGTTGCCAAGCAAAGGTTACGCCGCTCACGGCGCGGAGGGACCGCTGAAACCGTTCTCGTTTGAGCGCCGCGAGCCGAAGGCGACCGATGTGCAAATCGAGATCCTTTTCTGCGGCGTTTGTCACTCCGATCTGCATATCGCGCGCAACGAGTGGGGCCGGACGCTTTATCCATGCGTGCCCGGTCACGAAATTGCGGGGCGCATCGTGAAAGTCGGGCGCGAAGTGAAGAAGTTTAGGGAAGGCGATCTGGCCGCAGTCGGATGCATCGTCGATTCGGATCGCGTTTGTCAAAACTGTCAGGCCGGGCTCGAGCAATTCTGCCTCGGGGGCGCCACACTAACCTATAACAGCCAGGATCCACACACCGGTGGCATTACCTACGGGGGATATTCGCAGCGCATCGTCGTGGACGAAAATTTCGTGCTCCGTCTTCCGGACAGGCTGGACACCGCCTCCGCGGCGCCGCTTTTGTGCGCCGGCATCACGACTTATTCGCCGCTGCGCAGGTGGAAGGTCGGTCATGGCCAAAAAGTAGCCGTGGTCGGACTCGGTGGCCTGGGCCACATGGCTGTGAAGTTCGCCCATGCCTTCGGCGCGGAGGTGACTCTGTTTACGACGTCGCCGGGGAAAACGGAGGACGCGAAACGGCTCGGCGCGCATGAGGTGGTGATCTCCAGGGATGAAGACGCGATGGAGAAACAGGCGAAGCAATTCGATTTCATCATCGATACCGTCTCGGCCTCGCACGATCTCAATGCTTACCTTGCTCTGTTGAAACGGGACGGAACCCTGGTGCTGGTCGGCATTCCGCCGAAGGCAGTGCCAATCGATGCATTTCATCTCATTGTCCCGCGCCGTCAGCTGGCCGGCTCGCTCATTGGCGGAATTGCTGAGACGCAGGAGATGCTCGACTTTTGCGCGGAGCGCGGGATCGCCTGCGACATCGAGCTGATGGCAATGGATCGGATCAACGAAGCGTATGAGCGCATGCTCCGGAGCGACGTAAGATATCGTTTCGTGATCGATATGGCGTCGCTCTCATAGGAACCGTATTATGATTCCGCCTTTTGCCTAACGAACTGGATCGGACGAAATGAACTGGGACGCAATCAATGCGGTTTCACAATTCATCAGCTCGATTGCCGTCGTCTTGTCGGTGCTGTATCTGGCCAAGGAACTGCGTCGCAACACGCGCGTAGCCCGGGTGGCCGCGCAGGACACGGCGGCCTCGGCCGTGCGCGATGTGACGAACACGTTCATGGAAAATGCGGACATGTCGCGCATTTGGGGAACGGGCCTGGAAAATCTCGATACGCTTTCCCCGGAAGAGCACGCGCGTTTTTTTCACGCGGCGCATCAGTTTCTCAAGGCGTTGGAGACAATTCACTTCCATCATGTCAACGGATTGATGGACGACCAGCTTTGGCGGGGCTGGCAGGAATTGCTTCGGCATTACATCGCCGCCCCCGGCATCGCTCGTTACTGGGAAATTCGGAGTCAGCTTTTCTCGGACCGCTTTCGCCAATTCGTCACGCAACTCGAACCGGCCGGGGATCGTCGGACGGTCGGAACGCTTTTGGGCGAAAAAGACGAGGCCGCGAAGGGCTGAAGGTTCAAAATATCGAAGCGCCTAACGACGTTATCGAGCTCGGAGAGCTCGATCCACCTTTTTCACGATCGACGGGCGAATTCGCGACTTCCGCCTGCATTGACGGCAGGCGAGGCGAACGCTAAGAGGGTGCGCGTGAAGAATGGCCATGCCCAACGCGCTCGTTATGGGCCGTGGCTGGTGGGACTGGGCGCGGCGCTCTGGGGGACGGAAAGCGCCTGGCGCATTCCGCTCAACGATCTCTTCGATGCGCAGGTCATCGTCTTCTGGGAGCACGTTCTCATTCTCGCGATGTTTCTGCCGCTCCTGCTTCCGCGGCTGGGCGAGTTGCGAAGGGTTGACGCGCGCACCTGGGGTTACCTGATTTTCTCCGGCTTCGCCGGATCGGCCGTGGGCACGGTGTTTTTCACGATGGCGCTCAAGAACGGCAACCCGACCGTGGTCAATGTCATCCTCAACATTCAGCCGGTCATCTCGACGCTGGGCGCGTTCCTCCTTTTCGGCGATCGGCTGACGCCGCGCTTTTTTCTCTACGCGACGATCGCGATCGTGGCCGGCATTTTCCTTTCCGTGGAACATCCGAGCCTGATCGGCGTTTCGTTCGCAAAGGCCGGATTGAACCTTGGGACCGGGTATGCGCTCATCTGCGCGCTCTTTTGGGGACTGTCGACGGTGGCGGGTCGCGGCGTCATGACCGGCATGTCGTTGCGGCTGGCCTCGAGCATGCGTGTGGTGGTCGGGCTGGTTTGCATGACGGTGATCCTGGCGATCTTTGGGAAGTTGAACGGCGCGGCCCTCTGGCCGGCGGCAGCCCAGGCGCATCGCGGCACGGCGATCGGCGCGCTGCTTTTGCTGGCGTCGATTTCGGGCGGCATTCCGCTGTTGATTTATTTCGAAGGGCTGCGTCTGACGCGCGCTTCGACGGCGGGCTATTTCGAAATGATGCAGACGCTGGCCGCGGTTTGCATCACGTGGGGATTTTTTCACGCCACGCTGCATCTGCACCAGGTGGTGGCGGGAATTGCGTTGATGGCGGCGGTGACGATGGTGCAGAAGGTGCAGCGGGAGTCGGGGGCGCTGGAGTGATGGAGTTGCGGAGTAATGGTGTGGTGAGGGCGAACCTAACGAGTTGAGGGACGTTGCTTGCTGTAGAAGTTGGTTACTGTAGCGACCGCCGGCTCGGTGACATGGCGCTTACACTCACACCCGACCAGCCGCTGAGGACAGCGGCCTCTACAGCGACGGCTGGGGCGGAAATGTTTCTGTGTCGTGCAGACGGCCGTAATCGACCGTGAGGCGGCCGTCGCCGTGGTCGGTGTAGATGTCGACGAAGCGTTCGTCGAAACGCACATCGCGCCAGGTGTAGTCCTGTTGTGATTGCACCGAGGCCGGGATGACCGTTTCCACGCCGACGACCGACGCGGCGAAGACGGCTCGGCTGGCTTCGAGCGATTCGGCTGTCGCGCCGCAGAGCGGGCTCGTTTCGTCGATCGTGTGTCGCAAGGTCAAAGCCGCGGGAAAAGAGATGATCCGATCGAAGTGCAACTTGAGCTGATAAAAGTGGCGAAACATTTCGCCGCCTTCGGCCAGCGGTTCGTCGCGCATGAACATGATGCGGAACTCCGCTTCGACCATGCTGTGCGAGCGCATGTTGCCGACGCGCAGCATGAGTGTGGGCTGGGCGTTGAAAGGCGCGATGACGATCGTCCGGCTGAAGACGATGCGCGCGGTCGGCCGGGCAAAACGCACGAAAATGAGACCGGTCATGACGGCGAACCAGAACATGCCGCTGATGATCTCAATGGTGGTAACGATGTGAGCGTAGGTCGTTTGCGGATACATGTGGCCGTAGCCGACCGTGGCCAGCGTTTGCACGCTGAAGAAAAACGCCTGTGGAAAAGAACCGGGCTTCATGCCGGCGATGCCATCTCCGCCGACCGCGTAAAGCAGGGCGAAAAGCAGATTGATGACGATGTAAACTCCGGCAATGACGGCGGAGAAGCGGGTCCAACTGAGAGAAAGGATCCATTGGTAAATGTCGCGCCATTCCCGGGCCGCGTTGACCTTGAGGAACTCGATCTGGCCGCTGCGCGTAGTAATCGGTCTCGGCGTCTTCTTCATCGAACTTGGAGCGTTGGAAAACGAAACGTTACACCGTGAATCGTCACACCGTGAATCGTTACGTCGTGAATCGTCGCATGGGGTGAGCCGAATCTCGATTCACGATTCTCGATTCACGGCGCCTCCCAGCGCGTCTTCGACCGCCCCGGGAAAAATTTCCCCGACCTCGCCTTCGAGCCGGAGCGCCACGAACCGCTGGCCATCGTGCTCGGTCGGGCCGCGGTTGATGATGATGTAGGGGATGCCGCGCTGTGCCGCCATTAATGGAAACGACGCGGCCGGATAAACGGACAGCGTTGAGCCCAGCGCGATAACCAGATCACATTCCATGGCCGCGCGGTGCGCTCGCTCGAGTTCCCGGGCGTCGAGGCTTTGCCCAAAGCTGATCGTGGCCGGCTTGAGAAAACCGCCGCATTCGCACAAGGGCGTTTGGCGATGCACGCGGAAATATTCGAAGTGCCGCTCCGGATCGTCGCGCCGGCGGCAGCTTTGGCATTCGACGAGCGCATTCGTCCCATGCAGCTCGACGAGTCGCTCGGCACTCGTGCCGGCAAGACTGTGCAGGCCGTCGATGTTTTGGGTAACGACGGCGCGCACCTTGCCCACTTGTTCGAGGCGAACGATGGCGTGATGCACTGCGTTCGGCCGCGCGTCGCGAAAGGCATCGTGGCCTTCGAGTTTGTAATCCCAATGCTCGATGCGGGCCGCTTCCGACCTCATGAAATCGTCGAAGTAAACCGGCTGGCGTCGCGTCCAGACCCCTTGTGGTCCGCGAAAATCGGGAATCCCGCTCCCGGTTGAAATGCCGGCGCCGGTAAAGACGAGAGCCTGTTGCGAAGCGCGCAGATAATCGGAAAGCGTCACCGCTCGATTATCGGCAACAATTTCACGAAACGCACGCGCCGTAGAGGCAAACTAGCTCCTGTAGAAGCCGCCGTCCCCGGCGGCACGTATCAGCCGCTGAGGGCGGCGGTTCTACAGCGGATCTCCATCAGGCGGCTGGCACAGCCGCCTCTACATCTACGCCGCCAATTGCTCGATTTTTTTGCGCAGCTGATAAATATCGAACGGCTTGTCGATCATCATATCGACATTCAACTCCCCGTAAGCGGCACGCAGTTCGGGGGAGAGATGCGCCGACAAGACCACGATTTTTCCGGCAAAATTCGTTTCTCGCAGCCGCCGCACGAGTTCCACGCCTGAAACACCTGGCATGTTGTTATCGGTCACAACGATGTCGTAGGCGGCGTAATCGGAGGCAAACCGGGCCAGGGCGTCGCCGCCATCGCGAGCGGTTGTGGTGAGAAAGCGTGGAGCCTCGAAAACAAAATGCATGGAGGCAATGATGGAGGGTTCGTCATCGACAGCCAAAATTCTTAATACTTCTGCCATAAAATGCGTGGGATGACGTTTCTGAAAGCAACGAGCGTGCCGCCGAGCGCCCCTCACCCGCGCGCCAGATCCTCGGAGGTAAGGACCAGACGCTCCACCCTTTTACTGAGCGCCAGCGCCTGAACAATCTCCGGAACGTCGGCCACGGTGACGCGGCCGTAGAAGAAATGGTCCGGCTCCACCAGAATGGTGACGCCAGAGGAGCATTGATCGAGACAGCTCGAAGTGCAGGCGCGCGCTGCGCTTGTGGCGAGCCCCCGCGCGGCCAGCTCTTCCTTGAGCACTCGATGAACTTCTTCCGAGCCGCGCTGGGCGCAGCAGCCCTTCGGATTTTCGTCGGGCCGACGGTTAACGCAGACAAAAAGGTAACGCTGGCGTTGCGGCACGGGAGCAGATTGGAGCGCGCGCGCGGACCGCGCAACCTTGCACTCCAAGCTATATTAGTTGACGCGACCGCGCCGCGATGCGGAGATTCCGCCCGCGCTCATTCGCCTCGTCATGATGAAATTGAAATGCCCCTCTTGCGATTCGGAACTGGAGCCGAACGCTGCGCATTGCCCAAAGTGCCGCCTCAATCTGCGCGGGCTCGATTTGAAATTCGGAGCCGTTCCTTCGCACACGCGTTACGTGACCGATCATGCCGAGCGCCTGTCGACGGGCGAGATCGGAAAATTATGCGAGGAGCTGAAGGTGTTTGAACGGAAATTTCCGCAGGCGCTTTTTTCCGTCTTCGTCATCGCTCTACCGCAAGGCGAATCGGCCCGCGAATATGCCTTCTGGCTGGCCAACCGGGGTCGTTTCAGTCCGCACGAGGCGACGGGCCCGGACAATTTTGACGTTCTGCTTGTGCTGGATGTGAGCTCCGGCACGGCTGTCCTGACGGTGGGCTACGGGCTCGAGCAATACCTGAGCGAAGATGATCTCAATCTGATTCTGGATACGGCGTTCCCGGCGTTGCGGGGCAATCGGCTGGCCGAGGGAATCCATCTTTGCATTGAGAACATGACCGCCCGGCTGCGGGAATTGGCGCGCGAGCTCGCCCCCGCCCCGGGCGGAGAAAAAATGGACGAAGAACTGTGGACGGCTCCGGCATGAAATTTCATTGTTTGTTAGGCGCGCTCTTTCTGCTGCTCGTCATCGGGCCGGTGAGCCCGGTCTCGGCGCAACCGGGGTCGGGCATTTTCAACCACCATTTTATCGTGCCCCCGTCGACACCGCCGCCGGCCCCAAGCTATCGACCACCGCCCGGGAAGCCGATTGCGAAAGGCTGGTATATCGGCGCCGGCATAGTCCTCGCTTTGGGCAGCGCCTGGCTGCTTTTCCGCTCGGTGCGCGCCTGGCATGCTTTCAACCTATTCGATCGTCAATATCGCTTCTCTCCGCCCCACGAGGTCCCTCTTCGCCTCGGCGCGGAACGTAACGGCGGCCACCTGGCCGCGTTGCAGTTTGGCGAGCGACCGGGCTAGATACGGCTGATCGCCGCGTCCGCCGGCAATTCGTCAGGCAACGAGTTGCAGAAAGGCGACTTCCAGGGCGAGTGCCTCCTGAATATTGCGCCCGAGGTGATCGCGCAGCTCTTCGAGCCGATGCAAACGGCGCAGGATCTCGGCGGAGGAAAGGCGGCGTGCCTGCATTTCGGTTTCGGCTTTGGCCCCGGGCAAATCGCGCCGCGCCACGTCCGTTGCCGCGCGCAAAACATCCGTCCACCAGAGAAAAAGCGTTTCCACGAGCCGCGCTCGCCGTTGCAGGTAAAGACTCTCGTTCAGCGCCTTGTAGTAATCTTCACGCTCATCGAGCCACGAGCCGTCCGTGGTATTTTTGTAGCGCGCTTCGTCGGCTTTGAGAGCAGCCGCGTTCGCGCCTTGAATCTCCTCGCGCATTTTCGAGAGCAACCGCTGAAATCCCTGCGTGAGTCGATACGCGCTCTGCACCCCACCCTTTTCTTCGCGGGCCAGAACACGCAGCAGTTCGATCAGTTCCGTTTCTTCGCCGGTCTGCTCCGCCGCTTGGCCGGCCTCGAGCGGAATATGAATGCAGCGCGAGCGGATCGTGTCTGACAGAAGCTCGGGCATTGCGCTCAAGAGCAGGAGGAGCGAATCCTTCGGCGGTTCCTCGAGCGTTTTCAGAAACGCGTTGGCGGCTTGCGGCTGCAAACGGTCGGCATCGACGATGATGGCCAGCTTGCGTCGACCGGCGGCGGCGCGCATTTGCAGTGAATGTTCCAGCTCGCGCACTTGTTCGATGACAATGCGGCGTGATTTCGATTCCGGTTCAATAACGAAAACACCGCTCGCTTCGGGCGCGAAAATATCCACGGGGCCGTCCCCGTTGAGCAGGCGCGCGAGATCGCCGGCCAGTGCGCGTTTGCCGCTGCCGGGCGGCCCGGAAAAAAGATAGGCATGCGCCAGCCGATTTTGTTCATGCGCGCGCTGCAGGTATTTGAAGGCCGACTCGCGGGAGAATGACATGCTAGGTCGATTGTGGAGCTGAGATGAGCGAGGGAAAGCGCGTGGAAAGTTCGGTCCAGATATCGGTTTCGATTTCTTCGATGGAACGGTTCCCATCGATGAGACGAAAACGATGCGGATCCGAAGCAGCCAGGCTGCGGTAGGCCGCGCCGACTTCTTCGTAAAAGGAAAGAGGTTCCTGCTCCATGCGATCGTCGACGGTGGAACGGACGCGACGCAGCATGCGCCGGCGTGCCGTGGCGAGATCGACGTCGAGAATGAAAGTCAGATCGGGCCGGCATTCGCCCACCGCGAAGCGGTTCAGTTGCTCGACCATCCCGGCGTCGAGCCGACGGGCCACACCCTGGTAGACACTGGTGGAATCGAAAAAGCGATCGGAGATGACGCATTGGCCGCGCGCCAGGGCAGGCTGAATCAATTCGCGAACGAGCTGCGCACGACTCGCTTCGAAAAGAAGCAGCTCGGTCTCCGCCGTCATATTCGCGGCCTGCGGTGTGTATTGCAAAAGCTGGCGGATTTGATCGCCGATGAAGGTGCCGCCCGGCTCGCGGGTGAGAAGGAGCGGCACGTCTAACGACTCAAGCCGCGCGGCCAGCCGCTGGACCTGCGTCGATTTTCCGCAGCCTTCCGAGCCTTCAAAGGTAATGAAGGGCAGCCGGCTCATGCGCGATTGTGAAACAGCCGGGGGCGATTGTCGAATGCGGGCGGCCAGCTTATCTAGGGAGATGAAGAATTTCTGGCTCGTAAAGCAGGAACCGGAAGCCTATTCCTGGGACGATCTGATAGCGGACGGCGAAACCAGCTGGACCGGCGTCCGCAACTACACGGCGCGCAATAATTTGCGGGCCATGGCGAAAGGCGACGAGGTGCTCTTTTATCACAGCGTGAGTGAGAAGGCGGTGGTCGGTATTTGCACGGTCAAACGAACCGCCTATCCCGACCCGAAGGCAAAGGAAGGTGACTGGAGCGCTGTCGATCTGGCTCCGAAAAACGCGCTCAAGAGCCCGGTGACGCTGGCGGAAATTCGCGACTGCAAAAAACTGGCGGACATGGCGCTGCTCCGCCTCTCACGGCTTTCCGTGCAACCGGTAACGGCGGCGCAGTTCGCGGAGATCGTGCGCATGGGAGGAGGTCCCGTCCCTTTGCGCTTGTCCGGGGGTTAAAGGACGCAGAAAATTTCGGGGATGAGCTCCGCCACCACGACTCTCTCGCCCATCGAGGCGGCGGCTCTTCCCGTGGCGAAAGGGGCTCTCGTCGTTTCGCTCCACGATGTTGCGCCGACCACGCGCGCGGTAACGGAAAAAATCCTGGGCGAGCTGGGGCGGCACGGCATCCACGTCGTCTCGCTTCTGGTCGTCCCTGATTATCACCACCTCGGGAAAATCAGTGCCGACCGGGAGATGGGCCTCGCGTTGCGCGACTGGCATGCTCACGGGCACGAGATCGTCATGCACGGGTACTTTCATGAACGGCCACGGCGGGAGAACGAAAAGCTCTCGCAAAAAGTTATCACGCGTTTTTATACGCAGGATGAAGGCGAGTTTTACGATCTCTCTCATGATGAGGCGTCTCACCGAATCGCACTTGGACGGAAGGAATTCGAAGCGGTCGGCCTGGCGCCGCGCGGTTTTATCGCCCCGGCCTGGCTGCTCAATGCCGAAGGTGAACGCGCCGCCGCGGACGCCGGTTTTGATTACACCACGCGCATCGGTTCAATCCGCGATCTGCATCAGGGAAAAAACTTTGTCGCGCGTTCGCTCGTTTACAGCGTGCGCAGCAGCTGGCGTCGCGCGGCCAGTCTTGCCTTTAATGCTGCAGCCTTTCTGGCGGCCAACCAGCAAACACTCATGCGCCTGAGCATCCATCCGCCCGATTACGAACATGCCGAAATCTGGCGCCAAATCGTGCGCTTTATCGACCGCGCTTTGCCGGCCCGCAACCTGACGACCTACGCGGCATGGATCGACGAGCAGCGCGCGCAGAATCAGCAGAATTAATCTCACCCCATGAGCCGCTGCGATTTGCACATTCACTCCCGCTGTAGCGATCGCTCGGAGGAATGGCTCTTTCGCCGCTTCGATTTTCCCGACAGCTACTCGGAGCCCCGCGATCTGCATCGCGAATTAAAAGCGCGCGGCATGGATTTCGTCACCATCACCGATCATGACACGATCGATGGCTGTCTGCGCATCGCCGATCTGCCGGGCGTTTTCCTGAGCGAGCAGATTACCACCTTCTTTCCCCAGGATCCGTGCAAGGTCAGTCTGCTGGCCTGGGGAATTTCCGAACCGCAGCACGCGGAAATCGCGCGTCTGCGCGACAACATCTTCGATCTGCAAAAATATCTGCAGAGCGAAACGATCGTGCATGCGGTGGCCCATCCGCTTTACAGCATTAACGGCAAACTGGAGGCATCGCATCTCGAGCGTCTCATTCTTCTCTTCAAACATTTCGAAGGTTTGAACGGTCTGCGTGATGCGCTCCTGAGCGACCTGGCCCAGCGCATTTTCGGCCACCTCACACCGCAAAAAATCGAGGAGCTGGCCAGCCGTCACGATCTCGTCCCGACCCATCCCGAACCGTGGAAAAAAATCTTCACGGCCGGCTCGGACGATCATGGCGGAATGTTCCCGGCCTCCGCCTTCACGGAAACGCCGGCCGCGGCTGATGTCTCAGAATTTCTCGTGCACGTCCGCGAAGGCCGTTGCGCCGTGCACGGTGAAGGCGGCACGCCGCTCGCGCTTTCACACGGTTTCTACAACACGCTTTCCTGTTTCGTGCAGGATCGCTTTACGGAAAAGCTCGGACCGACCGCCGGACTCGTGCAGCAGATGTTTTCGCGCTTCATGGAAGGCCGGGACCCGACGGAGTTTTCGCTGAAGGAAAAAGCGAACTTTCTCATGCAAGGCGTCATGTCGGGAAAAATCTTCGAGCTGGCCAGGCCGGCCAACGTTTCGCTTTGGAAGGAACTTTCCAGTTCTTTCAATAATCCCCAGATGAAGGCAATGCTGGCCCGTGAGATGAACGGCATCGAGGAGCCCGAACGACGCACCTTTCTCATGGCGAATCTGGTAGCCGAACAATTCGCTTTTCGCCTTTTCGAAAAATTCATCGAGCAGATTCGCAGCGGCAACATTGTCGAAAGCATACAGGCGCTCAGTGGCATCGCGCCGATCCTGGTCGTGCTGACGCCGTATATTTATGGCTTCCACAGCCAGGCCCCGTCACGCCGCTGGCTGCGCGATATCTGCCGGCAATTGATCGGCGAAATTCCGGAGCCGCTGCAAAACAGAAAGCGCGCCTGGTTCACCGACACGCTCGAGGATGTGAACGGCGTGGCCACGACCATCCGAAAAATGGCGACCGCGGCGCGTGAAGCAGGCGAAGAACTCGTGGTGGTGACTTCGCGCACCGATTCACAAGTCGACGACATCGCGATCAAGAATTTCCGGCCGATCGGCGAGTTTGAGCTCCCGGAATACGAATTGCAGAAGTTGAGCTTCCCGCCGGTCCTGCAAATCCTCGATTACATCCAGCGTGAGCAGTTCACCGAGATCATCATCAGCACGCCGGGCCCGATCGGGCTGACCGGTCTGCTCGCCGCGCACATGCTCAATCTGCAAACGAGCGGCATTTATCACACCGATTTCCCGCAATACATCCGCATCCTGACGGAGGACCGCTTTCTGGAAAGCCTGGCCTGGACCTACATGCACTGGTTTTACGGACGCATGGACACTGTCTTCGTCAACTCGGAGCAGTATCGGCAAAGCTGGATCGAGCGTGGATTCGAACCGGAACGTTTGCAGATATTGCCCCGCGGGCTCGACACTGAGTTGTTTAATCCGGGGCGGCGCGACCCGAATTTCTGGCAGCGCTATGAGCCGCAACACGATGGGGTGCGTCTGCTCTACGTCGGTCGTATTTCACGCGAGAAAGATCTCGATCTGCTGGCCGGCGCCTACCGGCGATTGCGCGAGGAGAATTCGCCCGTCTCGCTCTTCATGGTGGGGCACGGACCGTACGCGAAGGCGCTTTCCGAGGCGCTGCCCGACGTCGTTTTTACCGGCTATCTCACCGGCCAAGAACTGGCCACCGCCTACGCTTCGGCGGATATTTTTGTTTTCCCGAGCACGACCGACACCTTCGGGAATGTGATCATCGAAGCACAGGCCAGCGGCGTTCCCGTTATCGTTTCGGATCTCGGCGGTCCGAAGGAACTGGTTGAGGATGGCATCGATGGACTCATCACCAAGGCCCACGATCTGGATGCCTTTACCTGCGCGCTTCGTCGCCTGACGGATGATCCTGCGACCAGGGCAAACATGGGCCGCAAGGCGCGTGAGCGGGTCGTGAACCGAAGCTGGCCGAGCGCCTTCCGCAAATTCTGGGCAGCGACTCTTTCCTGAACCCGGGGCCGCGTTCCAAATCATGGGTGGAACACACTCTCCGAGCGCGTCGTTGCCGTCATCGCGCTCGGAGAGCGCGCTGCACCTTGCGCTAATCTCATGTCAGGTCTGCAACGGCGGCGGCTCAGTCGGGGGCGTGGGCGGATCTGGCGGAGGCGTGGCCGGCGGAAGCGACGGTGTTTCCGTCGGCAATGGGCCGCCGGCCCAGACATCCCATTCGCTGCCGAATTGTCGCAAAAAAAGCAGCGTGAACGCGTAAAGAATGACGTGCAGCGGCAACAAGATGACTGTCCCGACATACGGAATCGCGACAATGCAACAGGTCAGGCAGGTGGCGAAAAATCCGATGACCACCACGGCCAGCACCAGCACCAGAAAGAACAGCGCATACAGAATCATCGGGATGGGATTGGCGGCGGCGAGATCGAGGACTTCCTTAAAGGCAACGACCGAAGGGCAGCGGCGGCGATACATGACCGGCACCATCAGTTGCGCAAGAAAATGCCAGCACATCGCGACGACCAAAAGAACGACCCCGCAAAAGACAGCGGAGACAATGCGACCGGCGCTCCAGGTGATCTGATCGTTTCGGATGAGCGGAATAACGAAGGGCAGGGCCACCGCCGCCGCGATTCCCAGAAAGACCAGCGAAACGATGATGGAAAAGAAAAAGAAGCTATTCCCCTGCGTCCGAAATTCACGCCAGGGCGCGACGATCGCGCCGCGATTGTGAACGATGCAATCAATGAAAATGAAACGTCCTCGCGCGCCCAGCCACATGAGCACGAGGACGAAGATCACCACGATGACGCCGACAACAATGAGCAGGGGGATCAGCCAGGCGGCCATGTGGGCCGGCTCGCCTCCATGCTGGCTCCAGGAAAACGCGGTATGCCAGTCCTGCCCTTTACTCCAGCGATTGTTGTAATTGAAATTGAACCCGCCGGAGAAGCCGGCCAGAAACGCCGCGAAGCCGATGACAAGCCATTTCGTGAAGTCGAACGGCCGAAAGAGAATTTTTTTGGTCAGCACGTAGGCCTGACCAAACGGAGTGAAGATTTCGATCTTTGCCGGGCTGCCGTTCATGCCGCGATTTCAAGACGTTTCGCCCCGGAAAGCAAGCCGCGCGATGCGACGTCGGCAAAATTCAGCCGCCGCCGCAGCAGCGATCACTCGCATTGGATCACGTGGAGGGCATCGATGAGGAGAAACAGGCATTTTTCGGCGGATCGTGACGGTGACCGCACATACGAAAGAAAGAAATGCGCGGCGTCGGAGCGCCCGGGAAACAATCGTTGCGAGTTGGCACGAGATTTTCTGCAAAAAAGGCATGCGAGTGTTGATCGCTGACGACCAGCGAGACGCCGGGGCGAGCCTGGCCGACCTCGTTCGCCTCTGCCGTCATGAAGTCGTGGGGGTGGTCACGTCCGGCCTCGAAGCGATGGCAGCCTATACGAACCGACGCCCCGACATCGTCCTCATGGATTACTGGATGTCGAAACTCAACGGCGCCACAGCCTGCCGCAACATTCTCGCCAAAGATCCGGCGGCTCGGATCATCTTCGTCTCCGGCGGAGTGTCGCCCGCTGAAGTTGCCGATCTCGGTGCCGTGACCGTGCTGACCAAACCGGTCGGCCTTCACCGGCTGTACGATGCACTGCACGCCGCCGCCAGCCGGCCCGTTAATCTCCCCATTTCTGAGGAAGTATCGCCGGACATGACTGAAGCGCTTACCGTCCCGGCACAATCGGCGGCCTGAGCAGCACGCCTCGCTTCATTCAGCAAAAAACGTCGGCTCATTTTACAGTCCGAACCGGCCTGTTCGCTCGAAATCCCCTGCCTCCAGAAAAATTTAGATTTTCCGAATAACCTCGACGAGAGGAATTTACGCTCGGAAAAATCCGGTGCCTCTCACCGTTGCGAATGGATCGGTACATCCATTGCTGGCGATTTTCACAAAAAGATCGAACGCACGCGGAACCCTCACCTATCCGCAACTTCGGGCCGCAACCGCAATGAAGAACCCTGACAATCCATTCGTCGTCTCCCGGCGTTTTTACTGGCTCGCGGCCTTGATCATCACGCTTTGCCTTGCGGCATTCTCCGTCTCCCAGGCCGCGCCGGTCACGTGGGACACGCCTCAGCAAATCACCGGCGAATCCGATGTGAGCACGGCCGGCATGCTGGTCGACGCCTTCAATTTCGCCGGGCCGGCCACGACGATCAATGGCGTGAACTTTCAGGAATTCGACGTCGGTTCGACCTCGAACACAGTCGGGAATTACAACTTCTCCTGTGCCAGTAACATTGGCATACGGAACACAAGCTCGACCATGGCGCCATTTTCGAGCCTGACCATGGCCTATCAGGCCATGCTCGGAATCGCGGCGGAAAGGGGCGATCGATTGATGACGCTGACCATTTCCGGGCTAACCGTGGGAGCAACCTACTCGTTTCAGGTGTGGGTCAACGATTCCGAAAATCTCAACGGCAACATCTTTCCCGTCGATGTAAACGATGGCGACGTCAGCCTAAACCCGAGCTCCGACGGATTGGCCGGCAGCCTCGGCCAGCACGTCATCGGCACATTCACGGCCGACGCGACGGAGCAGCAATTCACCTTCTTCGGAGGAGAAGTGGGCGTGGTCAATGGATTTCAACTGCGCATGCAGGGCGCGACCGTTCCCTCCGGAGGCAGCACGGTTGCGCTTCTTGGCATCGCGCTTTTCATGCTCGCCGCCATCACCCGGAGAATCGGGAAATCGCAGGCTCTTCGGTTTTCCAAATTGCATTCTCCTCGCTAGGAGGACGGAGCCAGCAGCCAGCGACCGATGTCGCTAAGCTTGGCGCACCCGCAAAGCAGCATCGCTTCGTCGAGTTCGCGCCGAAGAATTTCGAGAACATTCGTCGCCCCCTGCTCGCCCTCGGCACATAACCCCCAAAGCACCGCCCGACCCACCAGGACCGCCCGCGCGCCGAGCGCGATCGCCTTGAGCACGTCGCTTCCACGGCGAATTCCGCCGTCGACATATATTTCGCAAAGGCCGCCCGCGGCGTCGACGACGTGCGGCAGCACCTCGCAGGTAGCAGGCGCCGTATCGAGCTGCCGGCCGCCGTGATTCGAAACAACGATTGCTTTGGCGCCGTGTTCGGCGGCACGTCGCGCATCGTCTCCGCGGCACACCCCTTTCACCACTACCGGCAACGAAGTGGAACGACAAAGCCAGTCCAGATCGTCGAGTCCGAGATCTTCCTTGAAGTTTGCTCTCACGTAGGCGGCCAGACCAGAGCCTTGCACAGCCGGAAAGTTCGCCTTGCCCAGCGGCGCCAGGTTTTCCACGGCCAGCCCTTCGGGAAGGCGAAAGCTGTTGCGCGCATCGCGTTCCCGCGTGCCGAGTCCCGGCGCATCGACCGTTAGAACGATCGCTTCCGCGCCGGCCGCCTCGGCTCTCTTGACCAGTTCGCGGGTGATGTCGCGATCCTTGTAAATGTAGAGCTGGAACCAGCGCGGGCTGGCAGCCTGCGCAAAGACGGATTCCATCGCTGTGTTTGAGAGCGAACTTAGAATGAAGGCTGTCCCGGCTGCCCGGGCCGCTTTCGCCATCTCGGTTTCGCCGCCTGCACAGGCCAGTTTGTGAAAAGCGGTCGGCGCGACCAGGATCGGCATCGAGACGGACTGTCCAAGCACAGTGGTGCTCAGGTCACGTCTACCCACGCCGGCAAGGACGCGATAGTAAAGTTTCAGCCGCTCCCAACCGGCCCTGTTTTCCCGCAGCGTAATTTCATCCAAGGCTCCGCCTTCGTAATAATCGGAGACCTCCGCGGGCAAACGGGTGCGCGCGGCACGTGCGTAATCGGCGACATTGAGCAGGGGTGAAGTTGAATTCACGCCCTTGATCTTATCTGCCGACGACCCGAACCGGCAACTGCGCGAGTTGGCCGACCCGATTGAAAAACAGGCCGGCCACGCGTCCGCGCTGCAATTATTGGCAAACCAGCCGCTTACTGCCTCTCGTAAACGTCGATCTCCGGCTTGGGCACGCCTGGGAAGTGCAGGGTCGACGTAATGGTCTTGCCGTCGGCCGAGAGTTTCATGTGCTCGGTATACTGCGTCTTGCCTTTCAGCTTGGTCGTGATTTCGACGTTATGGGCGTCAATCTGCTTGCCGGAGGCAGTCGTCCCCTTCGCCACCCGTGGTCCTTTGTCGGGATATTCCTTGCCATCGAACTTCAGATCGAGCCGTTCTTTGTCGGCCGGGACGCTGATCGTCCAGCCGTCGCCGTTCCAGCTCGCGATCTGCATCGCGGCAGGCGAATTGATCTGGAACTTGGTGCTTTCCCATGTTCCGGCGAGCCCCGAGGTGCCAGCGATACGCTTCGTCTCGAAAACGTTGTGGAGTTTCGATCCATCGGGCCGGGTCCCATCGATGACGGAGGTAAATTTATTGCCGTTATCCGACAGGGTCCACGTGGCGGTCGAAGTCACTTTACCATTTCGCTTATGGACGGACTTCCAGGAGTTCGGTCCGGTTTTGGTGACCGACCACATGTCGCCGTACTTTGTCGGATGATCTTTGCCATCCATCGTGATGGTTTGGACATCGTCGCCGAAGGCAAACTGGTACTTCCCGCCGCCCATGTCTTCGATCTTCTCCTGAAGACCGTTGAAGTGACTCTTACCAGGATTCAGTTTCCATGTGCCGACGAATGAGGCGTCCGCTGCGAAAAGAGTGGACCCGGCCAGGCAGAACGACGCAAACACGCTGAGGATACGGATATTCATATATGATAGGATGTTAAGGGTTGTGATCAGTGATTCTGACACGCTTGCCGGCCAGCGCAACGAACCTTTCGAGATAAGGCGCTGTCCGACATCAAATTGCGCCGGTGACAGAGGTTCTTTCCCGTGCAGCAGAATCTCGATTGCGGCCGGCTAGATTCGTTCCCGCTCGAGCGGAAACCACAGCGGATTCAAGTGTGCCAGAGGAGTTCTCAGTTTATCGAGTTCCTGAGCCGGGCCGTGCAATTCCACCCGCGTCAGGCTGGCGATCTTAAGGACTTCGGAAAGAAGCGCTCCCACGTTCTCCAGATGGGCCAGCACTCCCTCCGCGTCGACATAGCCCTCACGACAGAAAAGCTCCTCCCCGTTGAACGTGAACCCGTAAAAGAGATTCTTTTCCTCGTCCTTCGTTTTCTCGATGAAAGCCGGCAGTGAAGCCTTGATTGCTTCGAGTTTGCCCGGATGAACTTTGAAGTAAGGATGCAGGCTGACGAAGTTCGATAAAGCGTTCATTATCGAACCGTACGCCTCGCTGGAGGAGGTGTCGACGCTTTAGGCGCGCTGGGCCAGTTCTTCCATCGTCTTCCATTCCGCGGGAGTGAGATGGAGCTTCGTCGAGGCCATGTTTTCCTCGAGATGTTTCAGGGAGGAAGTGCCCGGGATCGGCAGCATGACCGGAGAGCGGTGGAGCAACCACGCCAGCGCCACCTGAACAACGCCGGCCCCGTGACGCTTCGCTTCGGCGGTCATTGGATTATCGGACTTGGTCAGCGAATTCTGGCCGCCGCCGATCGGAAACCACGGGATGAATCCGAGGTTTTCCTTCTCGCAATACTCCAGCGTCTTCTCCGATTTGCGATAGGCGATGTTGTATTCGTTTTGCACGCTCACGATCGGCAAAACTTTGCGCGCCTGTTCGATCTCTTCCGGCGTCACTTCCGACAAACCGACATGCCGGATCTTTCCGGCATCCTGCATTTTCTTAAGCGCGCCTAACGAATCTTCCACCGCTACCTTTGGATCGATGCGATGCAGTTGATACAGATCGATCCGGTCCAACTTCAACCGCTTCAAACTTCCCTCCACGCACTTCGTCAGATATTCCGGCTGGCCGTTCGGTTCCCACTGCCCCGGCCCCGGCCTCGTCAGGCCACCCTTGGTCGCAATGACCAGGTCCTTTGGATACGGATGCAGTGCTTCCGCGATCAACAATTCGCTCACCTCCGGGCCATAGGCATCGGCCGTATCGATGAGATTCACGCCCAGTTCAACGGCCCGACGCAACACCTTGTGCGCATTCTCTCGATCCGCCGGCCAACCCCAGACGCCTTTTCCCGTCAGACGCATCGCACCGTAGCCCAGCCGACGGACCGAAAGATCGCCGCCAAGAAGAAATGAAGATGCCGCCTCTGATTTCGTTTCCGCGCTCACAAGCTTCTCTAAACCTCCCGCCCACAAACTAGCCCCGCCAAGAAGAGTCGCCCGCAAAAATCTTCGCCGATTGATCTCGTAATGCATGGAATTGCTCGGCGCATTTCGAAGCCTCCGATCGTCAACCGCTTCGGACTGCCTGGCAAGCTTCCCAAGACGTCGGCGATTCTTCAAGGTCAAAACCGCGTGAAACGCTTCTCCTTTTATCGCGGTCGGTTCGACATGAAGCGCGTGGGACGAACGGGGAAATCAGGGCAACTCCTGGTCCGGCCGGGCCTAACGAACGGCAAAGAGCCGCCACGCGTCCGGTATCCCCTTGAGCTGCTGCCGCCCGCGATCGGCAAATTCGATCCCGGAACCGGCGACCAGATCTTTGGCCGTGCTCGAGACCAGCACTTCGCCTCCTGCCGCCGCCGCGCATACGCGGGCCGCGATATGCACGGCCAGACCGGCGATGTCTTTTCCCATGATTTCGATTTCGCCGGTGTGCAGGCCGGCTCGGATTTCCAGCCCAAGTCCCCGAACGCGATCGCGAATATGGCAGGCGCAATGAATGGCCCGGGCCGGACCGTCGAAAGTGGCCACGAACCCGTCGCCCGCCGTTTTGACTTCGTGTCCGCGGAAGCGCGCCAGTTCCGTGCGCACGGAAGCATGGTGCTGCTCCAGGAGTTCAAGCCAGGCCCGATCGCCGCGCCGGGCCGCGTTGGCCGTCGATCCGACGATGTCGGTAAAGAGCACGGTGGCCAGCACGCGGTTCGCATGCGGGGCAGGCCGAACACCGGTCACGAATGCCTCGATTTCCTCAAGCACGATGTTTTGATCGGCCAGCCAGGGAAAGTGATCCTCCCCCGGTAGCTCGACGAAACGGGCGCCGGGGATCTGCGAGGCGATCCAGCGCCCTTCCTCGACATTGGCGTCGCGGTCGCCCGTTCGATGCAGCACCAGCGTCGGTACTCGAATCGCCGGGAGCACGGCGCGAATGTCGATCTCGGTGTTCATGCGCAAAAGCGCGACCGCTGCGCCCGGACTGGCCGAACGCCGAAAGTAGGTCGCGATCTGCTCGGCAAAAACCGGATCGTCCGCCTTGCTCGGAGCATAATGTTTCACGTCGGTCAGGTTGCCCCATTCGCGTTCGATGAGAGCGAAAGTTTTCTCCCGCTCCTCCCGCGTCGGCGCCCAGGGATAATCGGCGCTCCATTGGCGCTTCGCGAAGGTGCCGAACATGACGAGCGCGGCTGTGCGTTCCGGATAGGTCGCGGCGAAAAGGGCGCTCATGTTTCCGCCCTCCGAAAATCCGAAAAGAGCGGCCCGCTCCGAGCCAACCGCATCCATGACCGCACGGACATCGTCCATTCTCGCCTCCAGCGTCGGCAATTGGTCGTTAGGCACGCGATCCGACAGGCCGGTCCCGCGTTTATCGAAAATGATGAGACGCGAAAAAGAAGCGAGCCGGCGCAGAAAAGCGGCCAGGGCCGGCTCTTCCCAGGCCAGCTCCACGTGCGAGACCCAGCCCATGACGAGCACGAGATCGAGCGGCCCTTCCCCGATCACCTGGTAGGCGATATGGAGATCGCCGCTGCGGGCGTATCGAGTCTTGGGATACGGCGTAGTCACGTCCTCAAAAATCTGCGTAATCTGGGACCGACATGGAAGTCATTTTCGAGACCGACCGGCTGCTCGTGCGGCGCTACGTGGAAGGGGACGCCGAGGCGTTCTTTGAGCTCAACACCGATCCGGAAGTGCTGCGCTTCGTTCCCGACAAGGCCTTGCTCAACGTCGAACAGGCCCGGCAGATTCTGATCGATCACCCGATCGCCGACTACCGGAAACACGGCTACGGGCGCGGCGCCTGCATTCTCAAAAGCACAGGCGAACAAATCGGTTTCGCCGGGCTGAAATATCTCGACGAGTTGGGCGAGGTCGATGTCGCATACCGCCTGCTGCCGGCCTTCTGGGGCCGCGGCCTCGCCACGGAAGCGGCGATCGCTTCAGTGCGTCTCGGTTTTGAAGAACTCGGTCTAAAACAGGTCATCGGTCTGGTCATGCCGAAGAACATCGCCTCGGTGCGCGTGCTCGAAAAAGCAGGACTGCGTTACACCGAAACGGTGACGTTTTGGGAGAAAGAGTTCTCGAAATACGTCATCACGCAGTGAGATGGACAGCAGGTAATGCAGTGTTTCACTTGAATCGAAACCGGCGTCGGTGAGCGAGCAACAGCGACTCCCGGAGGGCGCACAAATTTGCTGCGCACCGCTCCGAGATGTAGGTGCGGGATGTGAAAGGGAAATTCTGTGTTCTGTTTTGCGCCGTCATCCTGGCGGCTGGTTTGGCCAGGGCGGCCGACGCTCCCGGCTTTCTGGTATTCGTCAGTAACGAGCGCTCCGGTGACGTTTCGGTCATCGATGGGAAGAGCGATGCAGTGGTCGCGACTTTCCCGGTTGGGAAAAGGCCGCGCGGGATTCATGCGACACCGGATGGGCAGCGCATTTTTGTAGCGTTGAGCGGCTCGCCGCGCATGGCGCCGGGCGTCGATACGGAACGGCCACCGGCGGACAAGACGGCGGACGGTCTCGGCGTCATCGATCCGGCCAAACGGAAATTGATCGATCGCTGGCATGTCGGCTCGGACCCGGAACAGTTCGCGATCAGCAAGGATGGAAAGTTCGCCTATGTCGCCGACGAAGACGATGCGAGTGCTTCGATTATCGATCTGAGCTCGGGGCAATCGCGCGGGAAAGTAAAGGTGTCGGAAGAACCGGAAGGCGTGGGCGTGAATCCGGCCAACGGTGAAGTTTACGTGACGTGCGAGGAGAAGGGCGAAGTGTTCGCGATCTCGCCTAACGAACAGAGCGTAGTCGCGAAAATGGAGACGGGCGGGAGGCCGCGCTCGGTCGTCTTTTCGCCGGACGGTTCGCGCGCCTACGTGGCGTGCGAGAATGGCGGCTACGTCGCCGTGATCGACACGGCTGCGCACAAGGTGTTGAGCAAAATTCAATTGCCGAAAGGTTCGCTGCCGATGGGCACGGTGATGTCGAAAGATGGAAAAGAGCTCTATGTCTCGACCGGACGCGGAAATGCAGTGGCCATCATCAATACCGCAACGAACACGTGCGAAACGACCATTCCGGCAGGCAAGCGCGATTGGGGAATCGCGCTCAGTCCCGACGGCTCGAAGTTGTACACGGCGAACGGCGCTTCCAACGATGTGTCGGTCATCGACCTGAAATCGCGCAAGGAATTGCAGCGGATCAAAGTCGGCAACGGACCGTGGGGTATTGCCATTGTCAAAACGGGCAACTGATTTCGCGTAATGTGACCGGCCCGCGATTTCGCCTAACGAATCGACGAGCCGGTTCGCTCTTGTGCGCTGTTCTCGCGCTGGCGGCTTCTGGCCGGGCGGCGGATCAGAGCGCGACAACGCGCGGCGTGGAGGTGATCGGCACGACTCCGGTCGAAGGCAGCGAGATCGATCCGAACAAAGTCCCGGCCGCCACTTACACGATTGATCCGACCGCGCTCGATCATGATGCCTCGAGCACGCTGCCCGATGTTTTGCAGCAGCACGCGCCGGGCGTGCAGATCAATGACGTGACTGGGAATTCGTTCCAGCCGGATGTGCAATATCGCGGATTCGATGCGTCGCCGGTCCTGGGCACCCCGCAGGGCATCGCGGTTTACGAAAACGGCATCCGGACTAACGAGGCATTTGGCGACACGGTGAACTGGGATCTCATTCCGGAATTCGCCATCGGTGGCTTGCAGCTCGTTTCGAACAATCCGGCCTTCGGTCTGAACGCGCTCGGCGGAGCGCTCGCCATTCAGATGAAGAACGGATTCACGTTTCACAATTCGGACGCCGAACTTTACGGCGGCTCCTTTGGCCGAAGGAGCGCCACCGCCGAGAGCGGCTTCGAGAAACGCAACATCGGACTCTACCTCGGCACGGATGTGCAATACGATCTCGGCTGGCGCGATCGCTCGGCCTCGGATTTGCGGCGCCTTTACGCGGATGTGGGAACGCGGGGAAGCTGGGGCGAATTCCATCTCGCCTTTACCGGCGCATGGAACGACTTCGGCGCGGTCGGGCCGACTCCGATCGAATTGCTCCAACGCCGCTGGGCAAGCGTCTTCACCACGCCGCAGGCGACGCGCAACAGGCTGGCGTTCTTCACGAGCACCTTCAGCACACATTTAACTGAAACAACTTCGCTCGAAGCCGCGCTTTATTATCGTGGTTTTCGCCAAGCGCACGTGGATGGCAACACGACGGACGAGGACCTGGCGGACGCGCCGGCGGATGTCACTCCGGGTGAAATCGATCGCACGCAGACTCGGGCCAATGGTTTCGGCGGCGCGATCCAAATCGCCAGCTCGGCAAATTTTTTCGGACGCACGAATCGGTTTGCTGCCGGCGTGAGCCTCGATCGCGGGCTGGTCGATTTCAGCGCAACTCCCGAACTCGGAATCATTCGGCCGGACCTGTTCGTCGCCGGGTCCGGCACCATTATCGAATCGGACGATATCACGCCGGTGCAGTTGCGATCGACGGATACCTACGGCGGCATCTATGTCACCGACACGCTCGATCTCACTTCGCGCCTCTCGGTCACAGCGGGGGCTCGTTACAACATCGCCCACATTCGTTTGAGCGATCGTCTCGGGACGAGTCTCAACGGCGTGCATGATTTCACGCGTTTGAATCCGGTGGGCGGCGCGGCCTACAAAATCTCGCCCGCTCTCATTTTCTATGCCGGTTATTCCGAGGCCAACCGCGCGCCGACGGCAGCGGAACTCGGCTGCGGCGATCCGGATTCTCCCTGTATTCTCGATGAATTTTTGGTGAGCGATCCGAGTTTACAGCAGGTCGTCTCACGAACATTCGAGACTGGCCTGAAAGGCTCGCTCGATCTCGGCAAAAACGGCGCGGGCGTTTCGTGGAATCTCGGTTTGTTCCGCACGGAAAATTCCGACGACATCATCAACGTCGCGAGTCCGATTCCGAATCACGGCTATTTTGTGAATGCCGGCGAGACCCGCCGTCAGGGGATCGAAGCGCACATTGGCTATCACGATGCGCGCTGGTCGGTCTATGCCGATTATAGTTTTCTAGAGGCGACGTTTCAAAGCCGGCTCGCCATTTCTTCGCCATTTAATCCAGTGGCCGACGAAGACGGAATCGTTCAGGTACATCCGGGCGACGAACTTCCTTCGACGCCGGAACATCGTTTCAAAGCGGGTGTAGATTACGCGATTACCGAGGAGTGGAGGGCTGGCGCGCAGGTGGTCGCGATCAGCAGCCAATATCTGGAGGGCGACGCCTCCAACCAAAATCCCAAGGTCCCCGCCTACTATGTGGTGAGTGCGCACACCTCGTACGAGCTGACGCGGAACTGCGAGCTGTTTTGCCGGCTGCAGAATTTATTCGATCGTCGCTACTACCGATACGGCACCTTCTTCGATACGGATTCCATTCCGTCCCTTCATTTATCGGATCCGCGTACGCTGAGTTCGACCGCGCCCTTGGCGGTTTATGGCGGCGTGCGGGTAAATTGGTAAGCGCGCAGGCCCGATGGCTCGCGATTTTTTTCCATCGAGGCGTAACACTTGACGGACGTGCTGCGCAATCTAATAACCTTCATCGATATTATCGCGGTTTTAAGGGATATGAAACGTTCACTTCTTCTTGTCGTTGCCGGAGCTTTCGTTGGTTCTTTGGGATCCGCTCTTCCAGTCAATGCCTCGGTCAATGTGACTCAGGAACATAATAACCTGTCGCGTGACGGCGTTTATATCGCCCCCGGCTTTACCACTTCCGCGGCGGCGAATCTGTCTCGGGACACAAATTTCAACGGTACGATCTCAGGCAACGTCCTGGCCCAACCGCTCTACATCGAGGGCGGTCCAAACGGACCCATGGTCATCGCCGTGACGGAATCGAATAACGTTTACGCGCTCAACGCCATCACCGGTAACATCATTTGGCAGAGAAATGATTCGGAGCAGCAGTTCCCACGTCCCAGCTTCCCTGCGGAACCATTAATCCGCTCGGAATCAGCGACACGCCGGCGGTCGATCTGGCCTCGCGCGCTCTTTTTTTCGATGCGATGACGACGCCCGATGGCGGCACGACCAAAAAGCATCTGCTCTTCTCGCTCAATGTGGACACCGGCGCGACCAATCCCGGTTGGCCGGTCGATGTGAGTGCTGCCGTGCCCGGGATTTGATTCTGCGCATCAGAATAATCGGGGCGCTCTCGCGGTGGTGGACGGCATTGTTTACATGGCTTACTCCGGACACAACGGCGATTGCAGACCGTATCACGGATGGGTCGTCGGCGTTCAAATCGATGATCCGACACAGGTGATGGCATGGGCGACCCCGGCGGAGGGCGGCGGGATCTGGGGACATTCCGGCGTGGCCAGCGATGGAACGAACATGTACGTGATCACCGGCAACACCTTTAGCACGGGGGGTGTCTGGGGCGGCGGCGAAGCCATCATTCGCCTGCAGGCCGGTCCGGTCTTCAGCGGCAATTCGACCGATTACTGGGCGCCGACCAACTGGCTTTCGCTCGACAATGGCGATGCCGATCTGGGCGGATGCAGTGCCATGCTTTTGGATGTGCCCGGGGCGACGCCTTCTCAGCTCGTGCTGGCTTTGGGCAAGGATCGCAACGCTTATCTGGTCAATCGCAATAATCTGGGCGGAATCTCTGCGCCGCTCGCTTCAATGAACGTTTCCACTTTTACCTTGAGAGGACAATCCTCGGTCGCCTACCACACGAGCATGGGGACCTATTTCACTTTTCGCGCCGGGACAAGCGATACGCTGGTCGCCTACCGGGTCAATCCCACCAGTCCGCCCACCATGAGCAGTGCCTGGTTGATGACTCAGACGGGCGAAGGTTCGCCTTTTGTCACGACCACCGATGGGACCAATGACTTCATTGTCTGGGCGGTGGGCGCCGGCGGTTCGCAACGCCTCAATGGTTACAACGGCGACACCGGCGCGGTGATTTTCAACGGCGGCGGCGCGAACGAACTCATGACGGGGACACGAAAAGTGGAACACCGCCATCGCCGCCCGAGGACGAATTTACGTCGCGGCGGACAACAAGGTTTACGCCTTCAAAGTGCCGGTGCAGGCGCTTTCGCTTTCCTCGGCCGTTTCGCGCAAAACGCACGGGGCCGCCGGTAATTTCGATATTGCGCTGCCCGGCGTCGAATGCCGCGATGGCGGAGCCAGCGGCGATTACACGCTCGTTCTTACCTTCAGCAACAACATCGAGAGCGGCAATGCCAGCGTGACGGACGGCACCGGAACCGTCTCCGGCACTCCGACCGTTTCGGGTAACACCCTGACCGTGAACCTTACCGGCGTGACAAATGCGCAGACTCTCACGGTCACCCTGAGCGGCGTGACCGATCAGTATCTGCAGGCTCTTCCCGATACGCCGGTGTCAATGAGCGTGTTGATCGGCGACACCAACGGCAACGGCGCCGTCAGTTCCGCGGATATCTCGCAGACCAAAGCTGTCACTGGCCAGTCGGCAACCGGCAGCAATTTCCGCGAAGACGTCACCGTTAACGGAACGATCAGTTCTTCTGATATCTCGCTCGTCAAAGCGCACTCCGGCCAAAGCGTTAGTGGACCGAGCAAGCGGGCACGGTCGGCTGGGTCTGCTCGCTAGCCTGTTGATTTAGCCGTAAGCCCGACCATGTCGTTTTACCGTTCATGGTGGCGTTCAGGCAAATTCATAAACGCGCGTCCCAATAGTTCCCGATTTTTTCCCGTCAATGCGTAATACTTGACGGACATGCCGCCCAATGTGCTAACCTCCCCCCACTTATCGCGGTTCTGAGGGCTATGAAATGTTCACTTCTTCTTGTCGTTGCCGGTTCGTGCATTGGTTTTTTCGCGGAGGCGGTTTTTCCGGCAAACGCTTCCGTTAACGTCACCCAGCATCACAACGACGCGGCGCGTGACGGGCTCTATGTCGACCCTGTTTTTACTCTGGGCCTGTCGGCCAATCTGGTCCGCGACACCGCTTTCAACGGGACGATTGCAGGCAATGTTTACGCGCAGCCTCTTTACATCGAAGACGGACCCGGCGGCCGGGCCGTGGTCATTGCCGTAACCGAATCCAATAATGTCTACGCGCTCGATGCCACCGACGGCAGCATCGTCTGGCAACGGAATGTCGGCACTCCGCAGTCGAGCCTTGGCAATATCAGTCCAGTTGGAATTACCGGCACGCCCGTGGTCGATTTGGCGTCACGTTCCCTCTTTTTCGATGCCGTAATCAGCGGCCCTAACAATCTGATCTTCTCCTTGAATGTCGACACGGGTGCAACTAATCCCGGATGGCCGGTCGATGTAAACGCATCGATATCCGGCTTCAGCTCATCCATTCAAAGCCAGCGAGCTGCCCTCGGACTCATGGGTTCGATCGTCTACGTGCCATACGGGGGGTATTTTGGCGACGCAGGCAATTATCACGGCCGTGTGGCCGGCGTGGAGATAGGCAACCCAGCCAGCGTCAACTCTTGGGCGACGACAGCATTTAAATCCGGCATCTGGGGACCCGGAGGCATTTCCAACGATGGCACGAATTTGTTCGTTACGACCGGTAACGCCACCTCGGGCACTAGTACGTGGGGCGGACAGGAAGCCGTTGTTCGGCTCCAGTCCGGACCGGTCTTTAGCGGCTCGACCCAGGACTACTGGGCGCCGACCAACTGGATGTCGCTCGATTCCGGCGACAGCGATCTCGGCGGCTCCGGTCCAATCCTTGTCGACGTGCCCGGCGCTACTCCGTCCGCTCTGGTCGTCGCGATCGGCAAGGATCGAAACGCCTATCTGCTCAATCGCAACAATCTCGGCGGCGTCAGCGCGCCTCTCGCCCAATCATCGGTCTCGAGCAGCACCATTATCGGGGCGGCTGCCAGTTACCGGACAAGTCTCGGAACGTGGGTCGTTCTTCGACCCACCTCTGGCACACTCACCGCGTTCCGCATCACAGCGACGAATCCACCGACCATCGCCAGCGGATGGAGCATGAGTTCGAGCGGACGCACCGCGCCTTTCGTCACCTCCACCGACGGAACGAGCGACGTGATCGTCTGGGCTGCGGGCTCCGATGGACGTTTGCGCGGTTACAATGGTGAGACAGGTGGTTTGGTCTACGGAGGCGGAGGCGCTAACGAATTAATGAGCGGCATCCGCAGCTATAATACTGGCATCGTGGCGCGCGGACACATCTACTACGCCGCCGACAACAAGGTTTATTCCTTCAAAGTACCGGTGCCGGCTCTGGCCCTCTCCTCGACTGTTTCGCGCAAGACGCATGGGGCGGCGGGGGATTTCGATATCTCGCTGCCCGACGTAGAATGCCGCAACGGCGGCGCGAATGGCGACTACTCGCTTGTTTTCACTTTTACCAACAATGTGACGAGCGGGACCGCGAGCGTCGATAGCGGCACTGGCACTCTTTCCGGTGCGCCCGTTTTTTCAGGTCACAACGTTACCGTTAACCTCACTGGAGTGGCCAATGCGCAAAGTCTGGCCGTCAGCCTGAACGGTGTGACCGACGAATTCGGTCAGACACTGGCATCGGCTTCCGCGACCATGAGCGTGTTGATTGGCGACACCAGTGGCAACGGGATGGTCAGCTCTTCCGACATTTCGCAAACGAAGGCAGCCGCTGGCCAGCCGAGTGAGCGGCAGCAATTTCCGGGAAGACGTCAATGCAAATGGAGGGATTACCTCCGCCGATATTTCGCTGGTCAAAGCGCATTCCGGCGAAAGTGTGAGCGCACCGGCCAAACACCCAAAGTCGGGACCCGCACATCGATAGGACCCTGACGAACTCATGCGGCCCCTGCCTATGAAAATTCATCTTCGCCCCGTTTCGCTCGTTAGGCGCGGAATCCCCGTGCTGTTCGCTTCCCTGACAATGGCCACGCTTGCCTCGGCTGATCCGCAATATCAAATCTACGACATCGGTGTGGTGATGGGCGATTCCGCGTCGCAAGGTTTTGGCGCGTCGCCGGGCGGGATCGCTGTCGGCCGGTCTTTCGGAAGCGCAGGCACCGAAGCGTTCACCTGGACCCTGGCCAGCGGCCGGGTAACACTCCCGAATTTGTCCGGCCGGAACTATTGCGTTTCGAACAGCGCCAATGACAGCGGCACGGTCGTCGGCACCGGCTCGACCACAGCCTTTGGGTCGGGTCGATTGCCTGTTGTCTGGCAGAGCGGCGTCGTTTCGCAGCTCCCGCTTCCCAGCGGACAGACGCTCGGGGATGCGAATTCCGTGAACACTGGCGAGCATCGCCGTCGGTTCGGTCGACAGCGGCATCTCGCAGCGCGGCGTCATCTACAACGGCGCCAGCGCCACCGTCATCACCCAGACGACGACCGGAGGCAGCTATTTCCTGACCGCATTTGGTATTAACAATTCCGGTCGCATCGTTGGTCAGGGCATCGATCCGAATAACGCCGCCCGCAACGTCGGCATCGTCTACGACATGGGCAGCCCCTCCGCCTTCGAAGTGGGCGCGTTACCCGGCATGAACGGCGCCCTCGCCTTTGGCGTGAGCAACACCGGTTACGTCGTCGGCTCCAGCATGCTAAATCAGGGTTCGGGCCTGCCTTTCATTTGGTCGGATGCGAACGGCATTGTCGCGATTCCGCTGGCCATCGGCACGAGCCAGGGTTCTGCGCGCGCAGTCAACTCGGCCGGCTGGGCCGTGGGCAACGATTCGTCCGCGTTCTCGATTCCATTTCTTTACGACGGCACAAATACCTACCGCCTGGCCGATCTTATTCCGGCCGGATCAGGCTGGGACTTGTCGATGAATACTTCATCGTCGGCTCTGGGCATCAGCGACAAAAACGTCATTGTTGGGACGGGCGTGCATAACGGCGAGACACACGCTTACGCGATGATTCCGTTGCTCCAGATCAGCTCCGCCGTTTCGCGCAAAACGCATGGCGTCGCTGGAGACTTCGACGTTCCGCTCGCCCTTTCCGGAACTCCCGGCGTCGAATGCCGCAGTGGTGGAATGAATGGCGATTACACGCTCGTTTTCACCTTTAGCAACAATGTGACGAGCGGAAGCGCGAGCGTCACGAGCGGCGTCGGCACTGTTTCGGGCAGCCCGGCCTTTTCGGGCCATACGGCCACCGTGAATCTGACCGGCGTCGGCAACGCCCAAACGCTTACCGTCACGGTAAGCGGCATGACCGATGAATTCGGTCAGGTGTTGGCCGACACTTCTGTTCAGGTGTCGATGCTGATCGGCGACACGAACGGCAACGGCTCGGTCAGCGCCAGCGATATTTCCCAAACGAAATCGCAAAGCGGACAATCCACCACCGGCGGCAACTTCCGCGAAGACCTGAACGTCAATGGCGGAATCAGTTCGTCGGACATTTCGCTGGTCAAGGCCCACTCCGGAGAGGGCGTCAACGCTCCTTCGAAACGATAAAATGATTGCGTCGAGCTTCCCACGCCAGGAGTGAAGAGGAATTTGTCTAAAGGTATAAGTCATCTCATAAAGTCGCTCGGTGTTGGGGTGCCTATCCGATAGGCACCCCAACACCAGTCGCTCGCCCCATGAGTTCTCTCTTGTTGAGCGTCGTTTGGACACTGGCCGACTAAATCCCAGCTTTTTCCCGTGGAGACCGTTTTTTCCTTGACTAAAAGAGTCGCGCGTGCGCAAGAATCTGCGCAACCGTAACCCCACACCTGATTCTGCCGGCCCAAGCTGGGTAGTTAGCGCTGACACTTTCAAAGAAGGCTCCGGTTCTTCGGAGGTTTCTTATATGAAAGTTGTTCGTTCGTCCGGTGCGGCAAGATTCCCGCGATCACATAGAGCATTTCACGCGGTGGCAATCGCAGCGATCGCCCTCGGCCTTTTCTGTAATTCCGCCAGCGCAAACAACGACACGGAATTTGGGACTCCGGGGACGGTTGGGAGCAACGCAACCCCGGGATCAGGAGGTTCTGGCGGGAGCGGTGGACCCGGTGGAACTGGGTCAGCCTCGGCGGTAAGCGGCGACCCCTCGAATACCGCCAACGGTATCGGCGGGGCGGGCGGCAGGGGCGGGAATGGGGATGGCGCGGGCAATGGCGGTGATGGCGGCACGGGCGGCCTTGGCACTGCGCACGCGCAAACGACCGCCAGTAGCACCACAACCGTGAGCGCCACCGCCAATGGTTCGGGTGGATCTGGAGGAAATGGAGGTTACGGCGGCACGAACGGCACGAACGGCGCGAACGCGAATGGAGGCGGCGGACAAGCCGACGCCACTGCGACAAACGACATGGGGCCGGTAAACGTGGCGGCGGGCGCAGTGGGCGGCACGGGTGGCGGCTACACTAACAACAATCCCGGTGGCTTGGGTGGAGGCGCGGGCGGAGCCGCGGCTGCTTCAGCGAATGGTTCTTCCACTGGAGGTGCTGTTTCTGTGAACGTTGGCGTCAATGGTGGAAATGGCGGCCCAGGCAACAATGGTCGGAACGGGGGAGCCGGTGCCTCTATCTCGATCACAAACGCTGCCAGTGGCACCACGACCTCAGCCTTCGGCTTGAGTTTGTCTCAGAGTGCAAGTGGTGGCAATGGCGGTAGTACGCTGGTATCGGATGCCGGTAATGGCGGTAATGGTGCGGACGCGTTTAGTTCTCTCATGCCGCCGAGCCAGAATGTAGGCTCCCTCACTTTAGTGAATAGCGCGTACGGTGGTTACGGGGGCGGCACCGGATCCGGCATCGGTGGCCTCGGTGGTAATGCCACTAGCAGCACTACTGGCGCTACTTCCGGTAGTAACGAGAACGTCACGATTACCAACTCAGCATTTGGTCGGCAGGGCGGTGCCGGCACCACCGGCCCCGGGATTGGCGGCGCCGGAGGCGACGGCATCAGTCAATCAAGCGGCACGGCCCAAGCAGGAAACAGCGTTGTGGTCGTGAATGATTCGGCCACTGGCGGTGCCGGCGGCCTGGGCGGCGGGAACAGCGGTTCCGGCAACGGCGGGCAGGGTGGTAGCGCCACTTCCCAAGCCAGCGGGATCATGGGAGGAAATATCCCTTATTTCAACACGAACGGCATCAACTCGTCTGCGAGAGGTGGAGACGGCGGGACGGGCGGAGGATCTGGCAAACAGGGGGGGAATGGAGGCGGCGCGGCGTCCAGTGCATATGCCTCTTCGTCCACAACAGCCGGCGGGACTGGATTTGGTGGCGGCGCGCGCCACTCAGCAAGGCGGCAACGGCGGCGCCGGTGTGGGCGGCGCCGCGGGCGGCAATGGAGCCAATTCCAACATGACCAACGCTGTCACTGGTTCCACGCTGAATGGCCAAACACTTACTCTTAGTCAAACAACAACGGGCGGTAATGGCGGCGCCGGCGATGCCGCTGGCGGAATTGCCGGCAATGCGACGAGCATGTTGACTGCGACAAATCCCGGCGGCGGCGATCTGGACGCCTCAATTAGCGCGACGGGAGGAAATGGCGGAAACTCGGCCTCCGGCACAAGCTCGGCTGGAGGAAACGGCACCACTTCTCTCACTCTGAGCGGAACTGCTCGTCCAACCGCTTCCGCTACTGCGCGCGGCGGGAACGGCGGCACCGGCTCTATGGGCGGCAACGGGGGAAATGCTTCTTCAACGGTGTCAGCATCCGGCTCTGTTTCCGCTGTCGTGTCGGCGTACGCTATTGGTGGAACTGGCGGGAACGGCGCGCTCGGCGGCACTGCTCTCGCCCACGCGAGTCGAAACGCATCATCCGGACAAGTGATCACTTCAGCAAACTCCCTCGGTGGCGTGGTTACCAACCTTGTAGCAAGCACCAATGACGCGAATACCGGCAACACATACTCCGCGGAATCGCGTTCAGCAGTCGCAGCGCCTGTTCCAGATTTCTCACAAACCAGCGGGCTTCAATCGGTCGCCTTCGCTACCGGTCTGCCATCTAATTCAGACGTGTTGCAGGCGCTTGTTGGAAATCCGAACGTTGCTGCGGCTTTCGATATCGGTGGATCGAGTACGATGCTAGGTCTGGTGACGCTGGGGGGGTCCGGTTCAGAGCCAGCGCAAAATTTCCCGATCCAGGCGCTTTTTAATTTTAACATCAGCTCGTTCAGCACTCAGGCGATCAAAATCGGACTAATCAATCCACACTCCGCTGGCAATGGTTTTAGCCAGCTCACCTTTCAAGTTATCAAAGGAGGTAATGTCGTCATCGTTCACCAGACATTCACGAGCCTGGCGGCCGCACTCGATTATTTTAATGACAGAGTGCTTACTGTCGGCACGGCTTCATCGGGGGGCGCAAGTCTGATCTTGAGTTTTTCCTTTCAGAGAAATCCGGGAGACAGTTTCCATGCAAGCATGCTCATCGGAACTGCCACGATCAATCCGCTTGCTGTTATGAGTGCGGTTTCACGAAAGACACATGGCGCCGCGGGAACATTTGACGTGAACTTGCCGTTGACGGGTATGCCCGGTGTCGAATGTCGCAGCAGCGGGGGTAATCATACACTGGTCTTCACCTTCAATAACGACGTCGTGAGCGGCAATGCTGGCGTGACTACGGGGATAGGCAGCGTCTTAGGAAGTCCCACGTTCGCCGGGAATACGATGACGGTTAATCTGACTGGTGTCGCAAATGTGCAAACGCTCACCGTCACAGTCAGCGGCGTGACCGATGAATTCGGGCAGGTGTTGGCCGACACTTCTGTTCAGGTGTCGATGCTGATCGGCGACACGAACGGCAACGGCTCGGTCAGCGCCAGCGATATTTCGCAAACGAAAGGGCAAACGGGCCAATCCACCACCGGCGGCAACTTCCGCGAAGACCTGAACGTCAATGGCGGAATCAGTTCGTCGGACATTTCGCTGGTCAAGGCCCACTCCGGCGAGGGCGTCAGCGCTCCTTCGAAACGATAAAATGATTGCAGCAGGCGCGATTTTACACGATTAAACCAGACACTCAGTTTTATGAAAAACACCAAGAAGAAGTGGATCAAACCCGAAGCGAAACGTGTCCCGATCTTTTTCGAGTGCACGTGCTACGCCGGGGCTGTCTGATCGGTCGGGAATAATTGATTCGGCTCCGGATTCTCGGCAGTGCGGCGGGCGGCGGTCTGCCGCAGTGGAATTGTTCATGTTCCAACTGCCGTGCGGCCCGCGCGGGCAAAATCGCGCCGCAAACCCAATCCAGTGTCGCTCTCAGCGCGGGCGACGCCGCTGGTTCCTCGTTAACGCTTCCCCCGATCTCGCGGCGCAGATCGAAGCCTTTTCGGAGTTGCAGCCACAGCCAGGCACTGCCCGCAACAGTCCGATCGTCGGCGTTTTCCTGACCAATGCCGATCTGGACCATGCGCTTGGTTTGCTCTGCATGCGCCAGCAGGAAAAGCCGCTTCCGGTTTACAGCACTGCCGAAGCCAGGAGGGCACTCGAGTGGATGGACGCTCTGCTCGCGCGCTTTTGCGGAATCGACTGGCAACCGGCCGCACCGGAATTTCAGTCGTTAGGCAATGGACTCGTTTTCCGGGCGATTGCTCTGCCGGCAAGCGTGGCATTTCAATTTCGCGATGAGGTTTCCGGCGCCACCGCGCTCCTGGCGCCGGCCGTCGGCGAAATAACGCCCGATCTGCGCGCGGCGGCCGACCAGTCAGCAGTCGTTTTCTGGGACGGAACGTTCTGGAGTAACGACGAACTGCGCGCCTGGCGACCGAATGCATGCAGCGCACGAGAAATGGACCATCTGCCCATCAGCGACGGCAGCCTCGACTACCTGCGTACATCGACCGCCCGACGAAAAATTTACATGCACATTAACAACACGAATCCGATTCTCATGCCCGGCTCGAAGGAGCGCCGTCAAGTCGAGGAAGCAGGCATCGAGATTGCATGCGATGGATTGGAGCTCACGCTATGACCGGATTTTTGCATCGTGAATCATTCGTCACGCGCCTGCGTGAGATCGGCGGGCGGGCTTATCACGACCGGCATCCATTTCATGTTGCCATGAACGAAGGCCGGCTTTCCCCGGAAGCGTTGCGCGGCTGGGTCACGAATCGTTTCTATTATCAGCGCAACATTCCGCGCAAGGATGCCGCCATCCTCGCCAACTGCCCACTGCGCGAAATCCGCCGGATGTGGCTTCATCGCATCACCGATCACGACGGCGATTCGGGAAATGAAGGCGGCATTGAAGCATGGCTGCGTCTCGGAGAAGCGTGCCGCGTTTCACGCGAGACGATGCTGCAAGATCGCGATGTGCAGCCGGGCGTGCGCTTTGCCGTAGATGCCTATGTCAACTTCGCCCGGCACGAACCGTGGCCGGTGGCCATCGCTTCTTCGCTTACTGAATTGTTCGCTCCCGATCTCATGGCCACGCGGCTCGCTGCCTTTGAAAAACATTACCGATGGATCGATGCCAGCGGACTCGATTATTTTCGGCGCCGCGTCACGCAGGCCCGGCGCGATTCGAACGAAGCGCTCGAGATCACGATCGAATATTGCCGCACGCGTGAGTTACAGGAAGCGGCGTTCCAGGCGCTCAAATTCAAGTGCGACGTGCTTTGGTCGATGCTGGATGCCATTCATCTCGCTTATGGCGACGCCGCTCGCTAACGACGCCCGCCCATGCCTGGTGGCCGGTGTGCGTTTGCAGACCGATTCCGCGACCGGGAAACAGGTGCTGCTTTTTCCCGAGGGCATTCTCGAATTGAACGAAACGGCGGGAGAAATTCTTGCACGCTGCGACGGACGCACACTCCGCGAGATCATCCTCGATCTGGCGCAGGAGTACGATGTGGGTGAGGCAACACTCGCCGCCGATATTGGCGAAATCCTGGCCGATTTTGTGGAGCGCAAACTGGTGCAGCCATGAACATGCCGCGTCCATACGCTTTGCTCGCGGAACTCACCTACCGTTGTCCGTTGCATTGTCCCTACTGCTCGAATCCCACACAGATGCAGGGGGAGGGCGCCGGAGAGTTGAGCACGGCGGAATGGCACAGGGTGTTTGGGGAAGCCGCCGCACTCGGCGTTTTGCAGACCGGTCTCTCGGGAGGCGAACCGCTCGTTAGGCGCGATCTCCCGGCCATTATCCAGGCCGCGCGCGAAGCCGGCCTTTACACTAATCTCATCACCAGCGGGATCGGTCTCGATCAGGCGCGCACCCGCGAACTGCGCGACGCAGGCCTTGATTCCGTCCAGCTCAGCTTCCAGGCCAATGAGGCGACACTCGCCGATGAAATCGCCGGCGCTCCCGCGCATCAACGCAAGCTCGCCGCGGCCGCCGCCATCCGCGAGGCCGGTCTCCCCCTCAGCCTCAATTTCGTCCTGCACCGGCGCAACATCGATCGGTTGCCGCAGATCATCGAGCTGACCGAGTCGTTAGGCGCGGAGAGAGTCGAGCTGGCCAATGTTCAATTTTACGGCTGGGCTTTTTCGAACCGCGAAGCGCTCCTGCCGACGCGCGAGCAAGTTTTTCGGGCGCGCGACACGGCCACCGCCGCGCGCGAACGGCTCGTCGGAGAAATCGATATTTTCTACGTGCTCCCCGATTATTACGAGACGCGACCGAAACCGTGTCTGAACGGCTGGGGCCAGCGTTATCTCACGGTCAATCCCCTTGGCGACGTGCTTCCCTGCCCAACCGCTTCGTCGGCCATTCCTGAAATGCGTTTCGAAAATGTGCGCAGCCGCGCCCTCGATTGGATCTGGCGCGAATCGGAGAGCTTCAACTGTTTTCGCGGCACCGCCTGGATGCCGGAGCCCTGCCAAAGCTGCCCGCAAAAGGAAATCGACTTCGGCGGCTGCCGTTGTCAGGCGGCGCTGGTTGCCGGCACCGCCGCGCATACCGATCCGGTCTGCTCGTTATCGCCCCAGCGCGGCCTCGTCGACCGTATTCTCGCGAACACCGCAGCCGCGCCACAGGCCGCACCCTGGACGTATCGCAGAAATCCGGCCGGCACCTGACCCGAATCAACCGATCGCGAGATCAGCGAGTTGAAACGACGGCAGAAAAGACGAGAGAACTTTGCTTGAAACTGCTCCTGACCAATGATGATGGAATCGAGGCAGCCGGACTTGACGCGCTCTGCCACGCGGCCCGCGCGCTCGGCGATCCGATCATCGCGGCACCGGCCAGTCCGCAGTCGGGCGTGAGCCATGCCGTGACCTGGCACCATGGTGTGCGTATCGAGCCGCGCGGCGATCGCCGATACGCGATTCACGGAACGCCGGCCGATTGCGTTCGTCTCGGACTGTTGAAGCTCGTGCCGGACGCAAAATGGGTTCTGAGCGGCATCAATCACGGTGCCAATCTGGGCGCTGACATTTACTATTCGGGCACGGTCGCGGCGGTGCGCGAAGCGGTCCTGCACGGCTGGCCTGGCATCGCGGTTTCACATTATCGCAAGGCTGGGGTCGAAATCGATTGGGCACGCGCCACGAAGTGGATCGTGCCGATTCTGCAGGATTTGGTCGCGCGGCGCATCGACCCGGGGCTTTTTTACAATATCAATCTGCCAAACCTGCCGGCTGACGCGCCAGACCCCGACGTGATCTGGTGTCCGCTCGATCCGAAACCATTGCCGCTCAATTACCGGCATGAGGAAGAGAGCGGGCTCTATTACGCGGGCGATTATCACCTGCGTCATCGTACGCCCGGCGCCGACGTCGATGTCTGTTTCGGCGGCCGCATCGCTGTCACAGAAGTGCGACTCCTCTAATTCGGCTCGATCTCGCGTGTGGGTTGCGATTCGCGGCAAAATTATGCAATTTTCCTTTGACGCAACCAGCGAGGTGAGTAGTTTCTCTGTTCCGCGCTGAGCGGACTCCGGGCTTCCCGGAGTGTTCTTCCTGGCTCACGGTCGAGCCGATTTTCGTGTCAGTAAACGGGTCGGATTTTGCCGCAAACCAGCGCAGGAACAGTTGATCTTTGACAGTGCAATTCTGGATTTCGTCTATCACGACGGATCTTCCATCCTTTGAAATCCAGAAGGGAAAAGTCAGCGAAAATTGAATTGTGCGTTATACGTCGAGTTTTTTTGACTAAAAATTTCGCCGGTTTTCACGAACCGGTGATCTCAATTAAAAGATCGGACGAACCCCGAAGAAATTCGGGGCAAGAATGGTCAGAATTTCGGAGCGCTGTTAAAGGCGCTTCGGCAAACTTTGTCTCCGGAGCAATCCGGGGCTCCAAATTTTAACGGAGAGTTTGATTCTGGCTCAGAACGAACGCTGGCGGCGTGGATAAGACATGCAAGTCGAACGAGGTCCGAAGTTCCCGCAAGGGAGTTCCGGGAAAAGCTTAGTGGCGAACGGGTGCGTAACACGTGGGCAATCTGCCGAGAAGTGGGGGATAGCTCGCCGAAAGGCGAATTAATACCGCATATGATCAGGGAAGACATCTTTCCAACATCAAAGCCGGGGCAACCTGGCGCTTTTTGAGGAGCCCGCGACCTATCAGCTAGTTGGTGAGGTAACGGCTCACCAAGGCGGTGACGGGTAGCTGGTCTGAGAGGACGACCAGCCACACTGGAACTGAGACACGGTCCAGACACCTACGGGTGGCAGCAGTCGAGAATTTTTCTCAATGGGGGAAACCCTGAAGGAGCGACGCCGCGTGGAGGATGAAGGCTTTCGGGTTGTAAACTCCTGTCATTTGGGAACAAGGAGGCGGGTTTAACTGGCTCGTCTTTGATAGTACCAGAAGAGGAAGAGACGGCTAACTCTGTGCCAGCAGCCGCGGTAATACAGAGGTCTCAAGCGTTGTTCGGATTCATTGGGCGTAAAGGGTGCGTAGGTGGCGCCGTAAGTCAGGTGTGAAATTTCGGAGCTTAACTCCGAAACTGCATTTGATACTGCGGTGCTTGAGGACTGGAGAGGAGACTGGAATTCATGGTGTAGCAGTGAAATGCGTAGAGATCATGAGGAAGACCAGTGGCGAAGGCGGGTCTCTGGACAGTTCCTGACACTGAGGCACGAAGGCCAGGGGAGCAAACGGGATTAGATACCCCGGTAGTCCTGGCAGTAAACGGTGCACGTTTGGTGTGAGAGGATTCGACCCCTTTCGCGCCGGAGCTAACGCGTTAAACGTGCCGCCTGGGGAGTACGGTCGCAAGATTAAAACTCAAAGAAATTGACGGGGGCCCGCACAAGCGGTGGAGTATGTGGCTTAATTCGATGCAACGCGAAGAACCTTACCTGGCCTTGACATGCATCTCTAAGCGCGTGAAAGCGCGTGACTCCCGAAAGGGAGAATTTGCACAGGTGCTGCATGGCTGTCGTCAGCTCGTGTCGTGAGATGTTGGGTTAAGTCCCGCAACGAGCGCAACCCCTGTGAACTGTTGCCACTCCCTTTATTGGGAAGCACTCTGTTCAGACTGCCCTGTGAAACGGGGAGGAAGGTGGGGACGACGTCAAGTCAGTATGGCCCTTACGGCCAGGGCTGCACACGTACTACAATGCCCAGTACAGAACGATCCGAGACCGCAAGGTGGAGGAAATCTATCAAAACTGGGCCCAGTTCGGATTGGAGTCTGCAACTCGACTCCATGAAGCCGGAATCGCTAGTAATGGCGCATCAGCTACGGCGCCGTGAATACGTTCCCGGGCCTTGTACACACCGCCCGTCACATCATGGAAGTCACTTGTAGCCGAAGTGCGCGCGCTAACCGCAAGGAGGCAGCGCCCTACGCTATGAGCGGTAACTGGGATGAAGTCGTAACAAGGTAGCCGTAGGGGAACCTGCGGCTGGATCACCTCCTTTCTAAGGAGAAGGCGCGAAGCGCCCGTGATTCGAGATTCGAGAAGCGTGATTCGGTTTTTTTTCCGATTCACGATGTAACGATTCACGATTCTCGGTGCGACCTTCGCACCAGGTCGACGGCTAACTCTGCAGATTTCGGATTTCGAATTTCGGAATTCGGATTTTCTCAGACATGCCGTGAAGACCCTGGAATCGAAAGAAACCGGGGCTCAGAAAAGCACGAAACGGTAGCGCACAATTCAGTCTTTGCTGGACAACGAGAATGCCGGATAGCCTCACGCCATCCGGCATTTTTTGTTTTCTCCACGCGCGGGGCAATGGGCCGGCCCCCTTGCATTCCGCAGTCCGCAATCTAAAATCCGCCTTCGGCGTCGGGGGCATAGCTCAGTTGGTAGAGCGCCAGCTTTGCAAGCTGGATGTCAGGGGTTCGAATCCCCTTGCCTCCACTTTTCGCCAGGCGAAAAGGCCGCGCCTTAGCCTCGGCGGAGACGGGCCCCTTCCTCGTTTTGTCATTGCCCCGTAGACAGTTATTCTGCTAGAGGTGGTTGTTTCCCCGCCAACTGAACCCAATTCGGGAATCAAGATGGCTGAAACGTATCCGCGAAAATACTGGTGGCTCGTGGCCGTAGCCCTGCCGATTTTACTGGCTCTGATCGCGATCTTCCCCTCTCTGCGGAAGAGCGGCTCCAAGTCCGAAGAAGCAAAGCCGCCCACTCTTTCTCAGCAAGGCAACGGCAACATCGCCCAGACCGGCGGTGTCAATATTCTCGACAGCGACCTCTCGAACAAAACCTTCATCACCAATCTCTCCGTCGTCGAAAAAGAATATCTCGCGCTCAAGGGCGAACCGTTGACCGACGATAAACTCCGTGCCGAGATCGACCGCGCCATCAGCCTTCTGAAATCGAGCGAACCCGCCAAGAGCGTCCCGCTTCTCGAGCAACTGACCAAAAAGATTCCCCTGCCCGCTTTGCAGAATGATCTCGGCGTTGCCTATGCCCGGAGCGGCGACCTGTCTGCGGCGACCGACGCCTACGAAAAAGCCTTGCAGACCGATCCGGCCAACGAAGCCGCCAATCTCAATCTCGGCTTGGCCAAAGCATCGCGCGGAGAGCTAAAGGACGCGCTTCCGCATTTGGAAAAGGCGTCCGCCTCGGGCGAAGGCCAGCGCGTGATGGCGGCCGTGGAGCGGGAACTTCAGAAAGATGTCCACGAGCATGAGATTGAACCGAACAACGACGGGTTCCACCCGAATGCCATTCCTTTGAGACAGGAAATCGCAGGCCAGGTGGCCGATAATTCAGATGCCGATTTCTTCCGCTTCACAACTCCACCGAAATATCGGGACATTATCGAAGTGCAGGTGAAAAATCGTTCGCAGACTCTGGCACCGGCGCTCACTCTCTTCGATGCCAACCGTTCACGACTTGACTCGAGCAGCAATGGGACAACGGGCGCCAATCTCGTCTATTCATTTTCCACAGCTCCGGAGATGACCTACCAGCTGCAGATCTCCGGTGCCGGCGCATACGGAGGCAGCAACGGTGCCTATGGATTGATTGTGACTCCATTGCAGAAATACGACTCGTTCGAGCCTAACGATGATATTCTTCATCCGAGCGATCTGCTGCTCGGCGGAAAGGCCGAAGCCGATATCATGGACATCAGGGATGCCGATTTCTTTCGGGTAAAGAGTTCTGTTGAACCCGGCATCATGAAAGTCGCGCTGGTCAATCGGTCCACCACCCTCGCACCGGAGATCGACGTTTACGACGCCAACAAATCGCACCTCGACCAAAAGAGCAATGGAACCACCGGAGCCAATCTGGATTACTCGCTCCAGGTACAAGCGAACGCCGTTTACTATATCGAAATTTCAGGTCGCGGCGCTTATGGGAGCAGCAGCGGCGCCTACACGCTCAGCGTGACACAGCCCTCATCCCGTAGCCCTGGCCTGGTTCCCGTCCGGATGTAGATCGAAGCGGTCGTGTTTTGCACCGGCCAAAGCGACATCCGGGCGCATCCTGAAGGAAACATGCGCGGGCGCGCCTCCGTCCGCCCCCATAGCCGGCTTCGTCTTGATGCCCCCCCTTACTGCGTGATCTGGTCGATCTCGCGCAATTCGCGCTCCGAGAACTTCAAATTATCGAGCGCTTTGGTGTTTTCCTCGATCTGTTCCACGGACGAGGCGCCCATGACGACACCGGTCGCTTCGGGACGGCGAAGGACCCAGGCCAGGGCCATCTGCGGCAACGTTTGGCCGCGCTCCTTTGCCAGTTCGAGCAGTTTCTCGATTTTCTTTTTCCGCTCCGATGTGACGGCGGCGCGCTGCTCCTCGCTCCAAACCCTGGCGGCGCGGGAACTTTCCGGGAATCCTGCAAGATAGCGCGGACTGATCATGCCCTGAGCGAGCGGCGAACAGAAGAGCGTGCCCACTTCAGCCGGCGGCGTGGTGGATTTTTCTGAATTCCGTTCGAAGAAGTTGTAGCGGACCTGTTGCACCAGAATCGGGGTGATGTGCAGTCTTGTCGTCAGGCGAATGGCTTCCTCCAGCTGTGATGGGGTGAAGCCGCTCAATCCGAGATAAAGCGCCTTGCCCGCGCGCGCGATCTGATCAAGCCCCGCGAGTGTTTCCTCCAGCGGCGTATCCGCATCAAAGCCGTGCGCGTAGAAGATATCGACATAATCAAGGCCGAGCCGTTGAAGCGATTGATCGATGCTGGCAAGCAAATGCTTGCGCGACGTCCCCTGCCCGCTCGGTCCCGGCCAGACGCGAGCGCCCGCCTTTGTTGAAATGATGACTTCGTCGCGTGGCAGTTCGCGCAAAATTCGGCCGATATAGGTCTCGGCGCGTCCGGCCGGCTGGCCCCATTCATCCGCCAGATCGAAGTGTGTAATGCCGAGGTTAAAGGCGCGAAAAATGCACTCGCGCGTGCTCTCGGCTCCGCAATAACCACCGAAGGTTTCCCATGCGCCTAACGAGATAAGCGGCAGCTTCAAACCCGAACGTCCGCAAGTCCGGTAGGTCATCCTGTCGTAGCGGGCCGGGTCGGGCGAGAATTGGTGAATGCTAAGGCGATCCCGCTGTGGCGGGACCGGGAGCTTGCGTCGGACGATCTCGGCCATGCCAATCAGGCCGGGAGGGGCTTCGGTTTCTCAACGTCGCGCCGGGAGCGGAGCGCGTGCCGGACAAAATTGTTGCCGATCTCCCACATTGGACCGGGAAATTTTCGGCATTCCGTCAGCGTCGCATCGAGCGCCTGAACGAAGTGGTCGACTTCGCGCTCGCCGATGATCAGCGGCGGCAAAATCTTGAGCACGTCCATGGCATGCCCGGCGACCTGCGTAAGGATGTGGTGTTTCGCGAGCATTTCGGAGACCACCATTTGCGCGAAGAGCACCTTGTCGACTTTGTGCAAAAGCTTCCAGCCCATGCGCAGCTTGAACTCGGTCGGTTCCTGAAATTCGATCGCGATCATGAGGCCCTTGCCGCGCACTTCCTTAATGAAGGAATGTTTCGAGCGCAACGCGTTCACGCGCTCCATCAGCAACGCGCCCATCTTCGAAGCGCGCTCGATCAGACGCTCATCATCGATCACCTGCAGGGCGGCCAGCCCGCAGGCCATGGCCAGATTGTTGCGGCCGAACGTGGTCGAATGAACGACGCATCGATCCATGCGGCTAAATGTCTTCTGATAGATGTCGCGGCGCGCCACGATGGCACCGCAGGGTACGTAGCCGCCGCTCAATGTCTTGGCCAGTGTGATGATGTCGGGCTCAAGATTCCAGTGCTCGAAACCAAACATTTTCCCCGTGCGCCCGAGACCGGTCTGGACTTCGTCGCAGACAAAAAGGGCGCCATGCTGGCGGCAAAGTTCCTGAGCGCGACTGAAAAAATCGCCACTCGGATATTTCACACCTTTGCCCTGCACTGGCTCGACCACGAAGGCCGCGACATCCTCTTTACGCAACTCGCGCTCCAGAGCATCGACATCGTCCAGGGCGATGCGCGTTTCGAAACCCGGCATTAATTCGCCGAAGCCTTCCGTAAAACTTTCGCAACCCATGAGCGAGAGCGAGCCAAGGCTGAGCCCGTGAAAAGCGCTCTCCAGCGAGAGCACCCGTTTTCGTCGCGTCGCGGCGCGCGCGAACTTGAGCGCACCTTCCATGGCTTCGGTGCCGGAGTTGCACAGAAAAACCGCGTCGAGATGCGGCGGTGTGCGTTTCGTGATCGCTTCGGCGAGCAATCCGCTCAGGAGCGAGCAATCCATTTGCACCATGTTCGGCAGATCGAGATCGAGCACATCGCGAATCGCCTTTTGCACAACCGGATGGTTGCGACCGATGTTGAAAACGCTGTAGCCGCTCAGGAAATCGAGATACGGCGTGTTATCCATGTCGTAGAGATAGGCGCCCTCGGCCCGCGCGTAGACCTTGTCGAAACCAATGACCCGTTGCGCGGCGACGAGCGTGCGGTTCACATGGCGCTCATGCAGCTCGTAATTCTCGCCGAGCCGGGCGGCCACCATCTCCTTCAGGTCAAATGACATCGGCAAATGTTCTGCGATCTGGAAGCGAAATGCAACCGGACCCTCGGACAGCGCATTGTAGCCGCCCCGCTCTGTGGGGCGATCCGGCGCCCTGGGAGGCTCTTCGTTCACGGCGACCGAGCGCCGTGGCTACATCGACTTCCTCGGACAGCGTGCATTGTAGCCGCCCCGCTCCGTCGGGGCGATTCGGGCGCTCTGGGAGGCTCTTCGTTCACGGCGCAGAGCGCCGTGGCCACATCGACACGGCGGCTGACCTGGCAAAGGCCGTTCACCATCAGTCCGCCTTTATTTCCGCGATTTGCGGCGCGCGCCGATTCAACTAGCGTGCGGAGCATGACCGCCCAAGCGACTGCCGATCCGCCCATTACGCCAGAGCTTGTCGCACAGCATGGTCTGCTGCCGGAGGAATATGAACGCATCAAAAAAATCCTCGGGCGCGCGCCGAACTTCACCGAGCTCGGGATTTTTTCGGTCATGTGGAGCGAGCACTGCTCGTATAAAAACTCGCGGCGGGAGCTGAAGAAATTTCCGACGAGCGGACCAAACATTCTCGTCAAAGCTGGCGAGGAAAACGCCGGGGTGGTCGATATCGGCGACGGCTGGGCCATCGCTTTCAAGATCGAAAGTCATAATCACCCCAGCGCGATCGAGCCGTTTCAAGGCGCCGCCACCGGCGTGGGCGGAATCATTCGCGATATTTTTACGATGGGAGCGCGGCCGGAGTTCTTGTTGAACTCGTTGCGCTTTGGGCCAATCAGCCGAGACCGGAAGTCGGAGACCGGAAACCGGAAAGGGGACGAGGCACGGCTCAAAGCCAATCGCAGGCTTTTTGCCGGGGTCATTGCCGGAATTGCGCACTACGGCAACTGCATCGGCGTGCCGACGATCGGCGGCGAAATTTACTTCGACGAAAGCTTCGAAGGAAATCCGCTCGTGAATGTTTTTTGTCTTGGCGTTCTGCGACATGAGCAACTCGCACGTGGTGCGGCCAGCGGCGTCGGGAATCCGGTTTTCTACGTTGGCGCGGAGACGGGACGTGATGGCCTGGCCGGCGCAGCGTTCGCCTCGCGCGAATTGACTGAGGAATCGAAGGAGGACCGCCCGGCTGTTCAGGTGGGCGATCCGTTCAAGGAGAAATTGTTGCTCGAGGCATGTCTCGAACTCCTCGCCACGGATGCAGTCGCCGGCATTCAGGACATGGGCGCGGCCGGCCTCACCTGTTCCACCTGCGAAACGGCGAGCCGCGGCGGGACGGGCGTGGAAATCGACCTGGCCAAAGTCCCGAAACGCGAACCGGGCATGACCCCGTACGAAACCATGCTGAGCGAATCGCAGGAACGCATGTTGATTATCGCAAAACGCGGCAAGGAAGATGTCGTTAGGCGAATTTTTGAAAAATGGGACGTACCCTGCGCGGAGATCGGACGCGTCACCGATGACAGCATGATGCGAGTTCGGAGCAACGGAACGGTCGCCGCCGAGATTCCGGCGAAACCGCTGGCGGACGAGGCGCCACTTTATTCGCGCGAGGCGCGCCAGCCAACCGCAGAGGACGCGGAGGTCGCGGAGGAAAAAATATTGGAGAAAATTTCTGGGCCCTCGGCGGGCGCGGCCGTTGAATCGCTTCGGCAATTGCTGCGCGATCCGTCGATCGCCTCGAAGAACTGGGTTTACCGGCAGTTCGATCACATGGTGCGCACCGGGACAATGGTCTGGCCAGGCTCGGACGCCGCGGTTTTTCGTTTGCGCGAGGCGAACAAAATCCTTGCCGCGACGACCGACTGCAATTCGCTCTACTGCCGCCTCGATCCGCGCGCAGGCGGCCGCATCGCCGTAGCCGAAGCGGCTCGCAATCTGACCTGCTCCGGCGCGCGACCGCTCGCCGTAACGGATAATCTGAATTTCGGCAACCCGTACAAGCCGGAAATTTTCTGGCAGTTGCGCGAGGCAGTTGAAGGCGCGGCGGAAGCGTGCCGCGCGTTTGGGACGCCGGTGATCGGCGGAAATGTTTCGCTTTATAACGAAAGTCCGGCCGGCGCAGTCGATCCGACGCCGACCATTGGGATGGTTGGTTTGATCGACGACGAGCGACACGTGACAACGCAGTTCTTCAAGCAGGCGGGCGATGCGATCGTTCTCGTCGGTCACCTCGGCAGCGAGCTGGGCGGTTCGCACTATTTGAAGGTTTGTCATGGGCGAAAGGAAGGGCGGCCACCGCGACTCGACCTCGCACATGAGATCGCGGCGCAAGATGCGGTGCGTGATCTGATCCGTAGCGGTTTCGTGAAAAGCGCGCACGATTGTTCCGAAGGCGGCCTGGCCGTGGCGCTGGCGGAATGCTGTTTCAACGCAAACGACTTGTTGGGCGCGGAGATCGAGCTGGGGGAAACAAAGCTCCGCCTCGATCAGGCGCTTTTTAACGAATCACAATCGCGCATTTTGCTCTCGGTCGCCGCATCAAACCTGGAGAACGTCTTGAAGGCGCTGCAAGAGAGATCGGTGCCGGGCACCAAAATCGGAAGCGTTGTTGGGCAAGAATTGCGCATCCGCGTCAATGGAGAGGATTTGCAATGGCCGATCGCGCCGTTGTATGACGGCTGGTATTACGCCATCAGCCGGGCGGTCGAAGGGACGGCGGGCGGCGAAAGAATTCAGAGCTTGTGAAAGCGCGTTTTCGCTGCATTGAATGACGCCTTTAAATAGTGGAAGTTAAACAGAAATGTCCACCGAGGCGCTGAACGAAACCCTGACCGAGGCGCAGATGTTTCCGCAGCACGAGTGCGGCATCTTCGGCGTTTTTGGACACCCAAACGCGGCGGTCCTGACCTATTACGGTCTTTTCGCTCTGCAACACCGCGGGCAGGAAAGTGCCGGGATCGTCACGAGCAGTGGCCCGGGTTCGACCTTTCTCGCGCACAAAGACATGGGGCTGGTCTCGCAGGTTTTCGGCCAGGAGGAACTGGCCCGCCTGAAAGGCTCGCGCGCGGTCGGGCATACTCGTTATTCCACGACCGGGTCGAGCACGGCGAAAAATGCGCAACCGTTCGTGGTCGATTGCGTGCGTGGTCAAATGGCCATCGCTCACAACGGAAATTTGATCAACGCCGATCTTCTGCGCGACGAGCTTGAGCGGCAGGGTTCCATTTTTCAGACAACCGCCGACAGCGAAATCATTCTGCATCTTTTGGCACGCCCGACCGCGAATGGGGCGAGTGCGCTAAGCGCGCTGCGTCGAATCGAAGGGGCCTTCTCCCTCATCATCATGAGCGAGCAGGAACTGATCGCCGTGCGGGATCCTTTTGGATGGCGACCACTCGTGCTGGGCAAGCTCGATGGCGCCTACATTCTCGCTTCAGAAACGTGCGCCCTCGATTTGATTCATGCCGAATTCGTCCGCGAGGTCGAGCCGGGCGAAGTCCTCATCATCAGCGACGAAGGTCTGCGCTCGGAATGGCCGTTTCGCGACGAACAACATGCGTTTTGCATGTTTGAATATGTCTATTTCGCGCGACCCGACAGCATCATCGGTGGCGTAAATGTCGCGAAAGTGCGCACGGAAATGGGACGCGAACTGGCGCGCAAGTTCCCGGTTGAAGCCGATATCGTCGTGCCGGTGCCGGACTCGGGGAACTATGCCGCGCTCGGATTTGCGCAGGAGCTAAAGATTCCCTTTGAGCACGCTTTTGTGCGCAATCACTACATCGGCCGCACTTTTCTCCAGCCGAGCCAGCTCATTCGCGACTTCGACGTGCGCGTGAAATTGAACCTGATCAAGGGAGCGGTCGCGGGAAAACGCGTCGTGGTCATAGACGACTCCATCGTTCGCGGGACGACGGCACGCGCCCGCGTGGTGAATCTGCGCGAAGCGGGCGCGAAGGAAGTGCATATGCGGGTGAGCTGTCCGCCTCATCGCTTTGCCTGTCACTACGGCATTGATTTTCCGGACCCGGAAAAACTGATCGCGAACCAAATGCCGATTGAAAAAATCTGTGAATATCTCGGTGTCGACAGCCTCGGTTATCTCGATTTGGAAGGAATGATTCGCGCGACCGGAAAGCCGGCCAACAGCTTTTGCCTGGCCTGTTTCAATGGCGAGTATCCTCTGCCCGTCGATCCCGAGCTGGACAAGTATATCATGGAGAAACGCGAGCAGCGGGCCAAGGCGCTCGCGGCCGAGGAAGCGCAACCGACGCTTTTCGCTGATTTAAAGTGACGATTTATCTCGGGGCCAACATGGCCGCGTATTCACTGGCCTTGCGCTCTTAGATAGAGAACGGCCTGACCGCCAAAAGGAGGCGTGAAATATTCGGTTCCGCCTCCGGCGCTGCGCGAACCGCTCTCCGCCAGCGCGTGCGTAGATGGATTGAACCATTCATAAGCAAAAACGCCCGGTTCGAGATCGACCGAGAACGTTCCCGAGTCTGGTTGATACACGAGATATTCAGAACCCGGATTGGCCAGGCAATAGGCGGTGGACGACAATTCGGTGCGTGGAGTCATGGCCGCGAGATTGCACCGATCGGCATACATACGGGTGTCTCCCATCGCCTGCCGGATTGGTTCGGAGCTGCCGTCATCCTCGACAACCACTCCTCGACTCCAATCGAAAGCTAAAAGATTGACGTCGAAAATGACCGCATTGTTGCCCCGCATGAAGTTCTTCCAGACATAGAGCGGGTCTTTGGTCGTCCAATTGATGTGGTCGGAGTCGGCAATGATGACCTTCGATCCCGTGGCGATGGGCGGATCATATTCGTAATCTTCCGTACCTGTTTTGGCCGGCGCGATCGCGTCAGCCGGGCTGGCCATGAGCGTCGGGTTAGTCGGCCCGGGCCAAAACGCGCTCATGACCACAGGGTGCTGCTTTGGTTTGGAGAGTTCGTAATCCTTTATGGTGTTGATCATGTCGTACTGCCAGTCGGTCGACTCGGGAATGCTTTCATTGGCAATCTCGTAAAGAACATTGTCGAATTCGTTGACCGTATCGATGATCTTCCGAACATAAGCTTTCTGCACGGCATTGACGGGCGGCGAGCTCAGGGAGTGAACTTCCAGACCCCAGCCATCACCGTTAACATCGCCGTCGATTCCGTTGATATTGTTTTGAATATTGAACGGATGTCCGAACCACGGGTTGGCGCCCGGGTTCACGTAATTTGACGAGACCGGATGGACGCAACTAAACCCTTCGAAAAGTACAATCATGACGTAAATGCCTCGCACATTGGCCGCCTCGACTCTGGAGCGGAGCCTCTTGAAATACGTCTTGTCGAATTGAGTCAGATCGAATTTCGGGCGGCCATCGAGCGCATTTTGACTGCCGGTTCTCGCGAAAGGCATCGGGGTCGCAATCATCTCCGGCGGCCCTGCGTCCCATCGCGTTGTTTCAACGCACCAGAGACGAATCAGATTGAGATTGTGCGTCGCAAGAAAATCAAGATACCTCTCGAAATCGAAAGTGACCTCGGTGCCAGGCGCAGCGAAACCTCCCCAGGCATCGTCCTGCAGCTCCCACCCTTCATGCGAGCCGGTCAGATAAATGGCTTTTCCAGAATCATCGGTGAAATAGCGTGGGTTCGATGCCAGCACGCGCAGTGGTCCCTGCATTCGAGTCAGCGGCACAGGCGGTGTGGCATGACAACTCAAAAGCGCCCACCACGTCATCACAAAAACCGATAACCATTGTGCATTTCTCTTGCTCGTTCCGAACCGCTTCACACTCTAGGTTCGTTATCATGCTCGGATGCGGACGCAGATCACCGCCCCTTTTTCAGCTCGACCGCAGTCGCTCAATGCGGGCTTTTCTTGAAGCGAAACGCACGCAGATGCTTAAAGCCGATGAATCACTGCATTTTTTTGAAACACATCTTCACTCATGCGCCATCGAAAAGCGGCCGGGCGCGAATACGCGAGCTTGTCAATCAGCCTGCAGAGAAGTCAGACGAACCAGCCTCCCGTCGAAGATGTTGCCTTCGCCCATGGAAACTGACAGCTTCCCCCACGCATGAAAAAAAAAGCCTACGCCCGTGCCGGCGTCGATGTTGACCTGGGGAACAGGCTCAAGCGCAACATCCAACGACTCGTTAGGCAAACGCACGGACCTCAGGTCCTTGGGAGCATCGGCGGTTTTGGCGGACTCTTCGTCCCGGATTTTTCGAAAATGCGGCAGCCCGTTCTGGTCGCGAGCGTTGATGGCGTCGGCACGAAACTAAAGATCGCTTTCGCCACGAACCGGCACGACACGGTCGGCGCCGATCTGGTCAATCATTGTGTGAACGACATCGCGGTGCTTGGAGCGCGTCCGCTTTTTTTTCTTGATTACATCGGCTGCGAGAAACTGGAGCCGCGCGTCTTTGATCAACTCCTGCGCGGATTTTCAAAAGCCTGCCGCGCCGCGGGCTGCGCCCTGATTGGCGGAGAAACAGCGCAAATGCCCGGCATGTATCGCCGCGGCGAGTACGATCTGGCCGGTTGCATCGTTGGCGTGGTCGAGCGGAGAAAGATGATCGATGGTCGCAAGATCAAAGCGGGCGATGTCGTGCTTGGTCTGCCTTCCAATGGATTGCATACGAACGGATATTCGCTCGCCCGCCGGATTCTCTTTGGAAAGATGCGGCTCAAACCTTCGGCCCGCCTTCGTGGGTTGACGACCTCGGTGGGCGCGGAGTTACTGCGCGTACACCGGAATTATCAACCGCAACTGGCGAAGGTGCCGCCCAACCTCATCAAGGGCCTTGCTCATATCACCGGCGGCGGCCTCGTCGACAATCCGCCGCGCATTTTGCCTAACGACTGCGATGCCGTTATCGATACGCGCTCCTGGCGCGTGCCGGCCATCTTTCGAATCCTGCAGGAAAATGGCAAAGTCGATCGATCGGAGATGTATCAGGTCTTTAACATGGGTATCGGTATGATCGTAATCGCGAATCCCCGCGATGCCATCCGCGTCCGCTCGCTTTTGCCGGCGAAGCAAATCGGCCGCATTGAACGCGGCGCCGGCAAGACGCGACTGGTATTCGCTTCCCGGTCATCCTGAGTGCAGCGAAGGACCTCCCGATTGTCCGAAAGCGTGAGGCTCAGGCGAAGACACAATCGAACCATCGCCAGATCCCTCGCATCCACGCGGGATGACAAGCCGATGTCCGGATCGTAGGTTGCGCATAATGAAACAACGCAAACTCGGACGCGGCGGACCCATGGTTTCAGCGCTTGGCCTCGGCTGCATGGGCATGTCGGATTTCTACAGCGGACGCGACGACAAGGAATCGATCGCCACCATCGAACGAGCCCTGCATCTCGGCGTTACCTTCTTCGACACGGCGGACATGTACGGGCCGCATACGAACGAGGAACTGGTCGGCCGCGCCCTTAAGGATCACCGTGGCGAAGTTATCATCGCAACGAAGTTCGGCATCGTGCGCGATCCGAACGATCCGGCCAAACGCGGCGTGAGCGGAAAACCAGACTACATCCGAGAGGCATGCGAAGGAAGTCTGCGCCGGCTTCGGGTGGACGTGATCGATCTTTACTACCAACATCGCGTCGATCCCGAAACACCCATCGAGGAAACCGTCGGAGCCATGGCAAAATTGGTGCAACAGGGAAAAGTGCGTTATCTCGGCCTTTCGGAAGCCGGCGCCGCCACAATTCGCCGTGCCCACGCGGTCCATCCGGTCACCGCCTTGCAATCGGAATACTCGCTCTGGACACGAGATCCTGAAGATGAAGTGCTCGAAGTCTGTCGGGAACTTGGTATCGGGTTCGTTCCCTACAGTCCGCTCGGCCGTGGTTTCCTGACCGGCCAGATCAAGTCGTTCGAGAATTTGGCGGACGACGATTACCGGCGCCAATCGCCTCGCTTTCAGGGCGGGAATTTCCAGCGCAATCTCGATCTGGTGCGACGTGTGGAAGAAATTGCCCGCAGGAAGCGTTGCACGGCGGCTCAACTCGCGCTGGCCTGGGTTCTTGCGCAAGGCGAGGACATTGTGCCCATTCCAGGCACCAAGCATCGCAAATACCTTGCCGAGAACGCAGGCGCGCTTGACGTGACTCTAAGCAATGAAGATCTGGCCCAACTGGAAGAAGCCGCGCCTAAAAACGCCGCGGCCGGTTTGCGTTATCCGGAGGCGATGATGAGCTGGGTCAACCGCTAGGATAAAAGGCCAGCCGTTTCGGCCAGAACCGCGACTAACCAATCACGTTGTCGAAAGAAAAAGGAGCGGGGGCTTTTCCCGCCGCTCCTTTAAGTAGACCCAGTCGGTTACTGGCCGCTGCGAAAAAGACCTACCTTCGACCCTGTCGGCGACGGGCGGCCCAACGAGCCTTCATCGCTTCGGACAAACGGCGACGACCTTCGGCGGTGAGGCCGCCTTTCTTGCGCGAAGACTTGGACGCGGTTGCACCGCCCCCAGCCTTTCGCCTGGCCCAACGCGCCTTCGCCGAGGCGGAGAGTTTCGCTCTCGTCGCTGCCGACATTGACCGACGTCCGCGCCGGCGGCGCCGACCAGCACCGGCCATGGGCGCCGCAGCGCTGCTCGGGGCGGCACCAGCGAAAAGTGCATTAAGGCGTGCTTCCAGAACTTCGATTTGTTCACGGATAGAAACTGCTTGTTTTAGTTTGCTAAGAGACAAGTCCATGGGCCAGTGATAGACCAACTTTCTAGGACTGCAAACTAATACTTTGGCTACTTTAGGCGGAACGTTTGCTCCTTGTTGGAGGTATCTGCTACCTAATGAGACTTTGCCTTCTTGATGATGGCACGAATGTCTACCGTCCATCCATCAGCATTGTCCGGTGGCCGAAAGGACCAACTTATGGCTGACTTGCCACTGCCGGCGCGCAAAATGATCCGATCGTGGTCGCGGTGAACATCGTAGTAACCGGTCGAAAGCGGCGTGATCTGCACAAGCGGTTTGCCGTTCACGTGAAGGAATACACTTTCGCCGGTAACGACGATCGAGGCCCGCTTCTCATCCCAGCCCGAGTCACGTTGCCCGCCGACTCGTGTCCGGCGGAAAGTCAGATTATCGGCACGATGCGTAATGCCCTCCTTCTCAAAACGAGTCTGCAGCTCGGGCGAGAGTTTGCCCGTCTTCTGGCAGGCGAAGAAAAGCAAAGCGCAACAGAGAACGATTCCAGGCGGCAGGATCCCGCTGACCTTCATGACCTTCACCTAGTCTTCCGATTCGGATGGCTTGGGCAGCGGCGAAGAAATTTCTACCTGGGTGATTTTGGCCGACTTGGCACGACTGGCTTCCATGCGTACTTCCTGCGTTGGATCGTCGCGCGAGCTTAGAAAAACAACCACGCTGATATCGCCATTCACACTGATATTGTTCCGCGTGTGATTGATCTTCTTGTCACTCACGGCAGCTTCCCAGGCATCACCCAGCTCTTTGGGCGCAAGCGGCGAGGTTCCGCTTTGCGTGACTCGGACTTCATCGTTGTCGAGTTTCCTGGCCAGGGAACCGCTGGCCTTGAACTGCGGAGTCGCCGGCGTCCAGTCAGGCAACGCGACCGGTCCCGGCGCCGTGAGCTGCTCTTGCAGAGCGGCTTTCTCCTTTTTCTCTTCCTCTTTTTGCTGCGCCTCAATCTCGTCGGCCTGCTTCTTGAGATCGGACATTTTAGGCGTGCTTCCTTTCTGGAGTTCGCGCGCCTGTTTCAGGGCCTGCTGCAGATCAGGATCCTGCAGTGGGTCATCCTGTGCGGATAAAAAAGACGCAGCTACGAACGAGATCGCGATCGCAAAAGTAACGGCCGAAGGTTTCATCGGCTCAGCCTAGCCAATTGGGCCGCCTGCCGGCAATCGGAATCAAGGCACCCGATAGACGGAGTTATCGCGCGAGCACGATATCTTTTTTGGTCCAGACATGGACCTGCCGACAATGGGGACAGGTCGTCCGCGGCAGCTTGAGCCGCGTCTTTTCCCACAAAGATTCCTTCACCGTCTTACCGGTCGGAAGCAGTTTGCCTGTGGAAGGGCAGCGCGCCAGAATCCGTTTGATGACCGGGCCGGTGGGCGCTTTCACCGATCTTCGGAGGATCGTACTCATCGCACGCGATAGACGATGCGGGCTTTTTCGACATCGTAGGGCGACATCTCCATCTTGACCCGATCGCCTACGGTGAGCCGAATAAAGCGCTTGCGCATTTTCCCGGAGATATGGGCGAGAACGAGGCGCGCATTCGCCAGCTCCACCCGGAACATTGTTCCCGGCAAAACTGAGGTAATGGTGCCTTCGAGTTCGATCGCTTTCTCAGGATTCATAAGGATCAGATACGGCGAACCGGCGTTCACGCGTTGAACGCCGGCCGCGCGATTAAACTCTACTGACTGTTGCCGGCGAAACTTCTCTTCGCTCCGTAAGGACGCGGCCGATCCTCGCGTGGGCGGGCTTCATTGACGGTGAGGGCGCGTCCCGCAACTTCCTTGCCGTTGAGCGCCGAATGAGCGGCTCCAGCTTCGGTGTTATCGGGCATCGTTACGAATGCGAAACCGCGCGACCGTCCGGTCATGCGATCCATTACCAGCGAGACTTCGCTGACCGTGCCGTATTGTTGAAAGAGATCCTGCAGATCGTTTTCCGTGGTCTCGAAAGCGAGATTACCAACGTATAATTTCATAGTGATTTGTTTGGAGAAACTGTGAGCTACAGAGCCGTTCCCGGGAATCGGGTTTCAAATCACTGCTGAGACGAACCCAGCCAAAGATCTACCACGCAACGAACAAAACAGACTATCCAATAAGGCGCGAAGTATCGCCCGCTTTCGCCCAAACACAAGCGATCTTTCTCCGCACAAGTCGCCCGGCGCTGGGAGAAGCGCCGGTCGCTGCAGAGGCCGCCATCCCCGGCGGCTCGACGGAAACCAGGAATGTCGTCCTAACAAAATTGCCTTAGGACAGCCGCCGCTACAGCTGCACCGTCTACTGCAGGACAGCCTGGTGAAATTCGTACCAGTCGTCGAGATTGTTCAAATTCACCGCGTCCTTCGGAGCGGAAGCATCATCGGCCAGCACACACTCGCCCAGAATTTTCTTCCGCGTTTCATCATCGTGAATGTAACCACGCACGGCGGCGTTGTGCTTCTCGATGGACTCGCCGTTGAGTGACTTCGCGTTCTGCTTCACCCACGCTTCGAATTGCGGATAGGTCGGCCTGCTTTTTCTGATGTAATCCTTGACCGCCTGTTCATCGAGACCAAGCGCGGCGCAGGTCATGGCATCATACCCGCGGCCAATGCCGGGATAACCGGCCGCCAGTTTGCCGCTCTCTTCGAGCGAGACCTTGAGCCAGAGGCGCGGGAGATGCAGCACGCCGAGTGGACCGGCTGTGCCCGAACTGATTAATGGAACATATGTTTCGGCCATGAGAATTCCTTTCTGATGTTGAGCGACCAAACTAATGAGGCGGAGCGGTGAAAACAATTCAATTTGAGAAAGGCCGAACTCTGTCTCGTTTGAAGGGCGGGCGATTTTTCCACTTGAATCCCGGCCGGTCGTTCGTTAGGCGAGAGCTGCCCCGCCTCGCCCGAGAAGGAGCACGGTTGCCCGGAAAATGCTACAATCTTCGCCGGACGCGCTCTTTTTGGGCGCACTTTGATCGAGGGACAAGTTGATTGCCTGATTATGAAGTTAACCGAAAGTCGCACTGACCACTGACGCTTTTTGTAAATGCATATCACCGACATCATCACGAAGGATCCGCCCACCTTTTCCTTCGAGTTTTTTCCGCCGCAAACTCCGGCGGCGGCTGAGACGCTTTTTCACACCATTCGCGAGCTGGAAGCGTACATGCCGCACTTTGTCAGCGTCACTTATGGAGCGGGCGGTTCCACGCGCGATCTGACCCACGATCTGGTCGAGCGGATCAAGAACACGACCAGGCTCGACCCGATCCCTCATCTCACGTGCGTTTGTCACAACGAGAAAGAGATTGATGTCATTCTGGCGCGCTACGCGGAATCAGCCATCGGCAACATCCTCGCCCTCGGAGGCGACCCCCCGCGCGGCATGGTCTACGACAAATCGCGCGACTCCTTCCAGCATGCAGTCGATCTGGTGAAATTTATTCGCCGCTTTAACGAATCCGGCACGCATCCCGACCGGCGCGGCTTCGGGATTGGCGTGGCCGGTTTTCCCGAAGGCCATCCCGCGACCCCGAACCGGCTCCTCGAGATGGATTACCTGAAGGCAAAAGTGGACGCCGGCGCCGATTATATCGTCACCCAGCTCTTTTTCGATAATCGCGACTTCCTCGATTTCCGCGAACGTTGCGCACTGGCCGGAATCCATGTCCCGATCATTGCGGGCATTATGCCGATCACCTCGATGAGCGGATTCAAGCGCATCGCCGAACTGGCCGGCGGCGCGCGTTTCCCGGCGCGGATGCTGCGTGCCCTCCAGCGTTGCGATAACGACCCGGCGATGGTCAGCCGCGTCGGCGTCCATTTCGCTCTCGAGCAATGCCACGACCTTCTCGATAACGACGTCGCCGGTATTCATTTCTATACGCTCAATCGTTCCGACGCGACCCGCGTCATCTTCGACAGCCTCGGCATCCCGCGCCGGCGCGGTGCCAAGGCGCAGGCGGCTTCGACCTGACCACGGATTCGCGTTGCTCAGGCGTCCAGCCAACGACGCTCGGTGGCGACCCGGACCAGCTCGGCGCGTGTGCGCAATCCGAGCTTTTGCATGGCGGCGTCGCGGCGGGCCCCGACCGTTGCTACGGTCAGGCCTAACGAGATAGCGACTTCCGAATTCGTCTGGCCGTCGGCTACGAGCCTGGCGACCGCGAGTTCCTCCGGGCTCAGCTCCTGGTTGGCCGCGCGCGGACGCGAAATAGTCGTGGCATGGCGGCGAACGGAAGGATCGAAATAGGTCCCTCCTGCAGCGACGGTGTGGACGGCGTCGACGATGTCTGTAGGTGTGCCGGTCTTGAGCACGTAGCCACTGGCTCCAACGGAGATCATTTCCTCGAGATAGGAACTTTGTTCATACAAAGTCAGGCCAATGACTTTCAGGTTGGGTTGAAGTTTTTTTAAGCGGCGCGTCGTCTCCATTCCGTTCATTTCAGGCATCGATCCATCCATCAGAACAACTTCGGGTTGAGAACGCTCGAGCAGATCAATGGCCGCGCGCCCGCTTTCTGCTTCGGCCGCGAGCGTCAGGTCCGGCTGCGAATTGATAATGGTGCGCAGAGCCTGGCGCATGACGGGATGATCGTCCACGACCATGACGCGAATCTTGCCTTCGGCCTGAGCTTTTTTCTGCTTTTTCACGTGTGCCTAACGAATGGAATTCTCGCGATCAGGGTCGTGCCGGAGTTGGGGCTCGATTCGATCTCGAGGCTGCCGCCGAGGTCGCTGAGACGCTCCTTGATTCCGAGCAGGCCGAGCCGCCCGCGGTCAGTGGCCGATTGGAGCACCCGGACGGCATCAAAACCGTGGCCATCATCTTCGATGATGGCTTGCACATGATCGCGGGTGCTGCGCAGGACGAGGCTGACATGGCTGGCACCGGAATGTTTGGCGGCGTTATTGAGCGCTTCCTGGATGACGCGATAAAGCGTCATTTCGATTTCCGGGGAGGCGCCGGCCGGATCGTAACCTCCCGCTTCGAGATCGGCTTCGATACGGCAATGGAGCGACCACGTTTCCAGGAGATTGCGCAGCGCCTTGACCAGCCCGAGATCGTCGAGGGCGGGAGGGCGTAGTTCGAGAGCGACACGATGGAGGTCGCGCGCCGTTTGCGCCGCTAATTCCTGCAGAGGACGCACAACCGACGGAAGCCCATCACAGCAGGGTTCGCCGTCTTGAAGCGATTTGAGGCCAAGATTGAGTGCTGTGAGGTTCTGACCCATCTGATCGTGCAGTTCTCGCGCGATGCGACGGCGTTCTTCCTCCTGTGCGATGCTCAATTGACGCCGCAGCGCCTCCCGGGCCGCCTCCGCCTGCTCACGCTCTATCATTTCGCTTCGCAACTGCTCATTGGATTCAGCCAATTTCGCGGTGCGCAAACGCACGAGCGTCTCGAGTTCGCGAGCGCGACCGGCCAGGCGTTCGTGCGCCTCGCGCAACTGCTGCGTGGTGTGGCGTTGCTCCTCGAGAAGGTCGCGCACCTGATATTGGCGTCGGCGCGAGCTGAGCGCGACCTCGACGGAACGCACCAGTGTCATTGTAGCGATGGGCCGTTCCAGAAGCGTTACACTGCCGGCCGCCGCGGCGGCCAATTCGAGCAATTGTTCCCGGCGCGGTTCACCACCGTCGGTCAGAATGACGAGCGGAAGCTCCGACCAGGCGGGCTGCGCGTTGAGCGTGTCCAGCAGATCGAACATCGCATCGATGTCGAGCGCTTCCTCGGTCAAAACGAGCGCACCGGCGCCGGCTTGAATTTGCGCACGACAGGCGCCTGGCCCGGCGCAGATGCAGGTGTTAAATCCGCGGCTGTCCAGCATTTCGGCCATGGCCGTCGCATCCTGCCCGACCGGCGCCAAGATCAGCACGCGCCCGTCTGAGTCACTCGTTGTCATCGGAAGCGGACAGCATTTCCCGGCTCGCGCCATGGAAAACCGGCGCGCCGCCGAGAACGCCATGAAATTCCTTCAACGGTTGTCCCACGCGGATGCCTCGGCCGGACTCGAGCTTGAATTCGCGAATCGTCTTCTCATGAGGGCCGCTGCGTTTCTTAATGACAGCCACCGATTGCCGCACTTCGCCTGCGGCTTCAAAATAACGCAGGTAGACCACCGTGTCGGAAAGATAACTCAGATCGACCGGCGCTTCGGCCGCCGCCACGAGCCCGTGTTGCGCGAGAATGAGAATGGTGACGACACCTTTTTGATTGCAGTAGGAGATCAACTCGTGCAGCTGGCTGTTGAGATACCGTTCGCCCGGCATGGCGTTGAGATAACCATTGAGACTGTCGATCAGGACCAGGCGGCAACCGTTATCCACCGTCTTGCGGATGCGGGTGACGAATTCGCCGGGAGAAAGCTCGGCCGGGTCGACCTGCTGCACGGTGATGAGGCCGCTTTGGATGTGCGGTGCCAGATCGAGCCCGAGCGCCCGGGCCCGCCCCAGCATGATCTCGCCCGTCTCATCGAAGGCGAAGAGAATGCCGGAATCGCCCTGGCGCGCCATGTGCGCTGCGTATTGCAGGGCGAGAGTCGATTTGCCGGTGCCGGCGGTGCCCAGAATAAGAGTCGCGGTCCCGCGATCGAGCCCGCCGCCTAACAAATCGTCAAGTTCCTTCAAGCCACTCGAAACCGGCTCGCGTTTGAAATCTCCGTGATGCTCCGCCGCGATGAGCCTGGGGAAGATGCGCAACCCGCCGGTCTCGATCGTGTAATCGTGATAGCCTTCGCGGAATTTCACTCCGCGCAGCTTCAGGACGCGCAGGCGCCGCCGCGAGACACCGTAGTCGGGGGAAAGCTGTTCCATTTCGATGACGCCATGGCTCAGGCTCAGGACGTGCGGGTCGAGATCGATCCCGTTTCTGTTCATCTTGTCGTCGAGCAAAAGCACCGTGCTTTTCCACTTGGCGAAATGTTGTTTGAGACTGAGCAACTGGCGGCGATAACGGAGCGGCGTTTCCGCGAGCAGACGAAATTCGGAAAGCGAATCGAAAACCACCCGGTGCGGGGGCGACTTGGCCGCTTCTTCGATGAGCAAATTGCTCACCTTGTTCAACTCCATCTCCGATGGACGAAAAACGGTCGTTTGCGCTTCCGGCTTGAGAAGCTGCTCGATGGCGGATAATTCCAGGATCCGAATTCCCTCCAGCGACCAGCCGTGGGATTGCGCCACTCTCTGCAACTCCTCCCGGGTCTCCGAAAGTGTGACATAAAAAACCGATTCGCCCCGGCGCAGACCCTCGAGCAGAAATTGCAAGGCCAGCGTCGTCTTGCCCGAACCGGGATCGCCTTGAATCAGATAAACGCAATCGCGCGGCAAACCGCCCGCCAGAATGTCGTCGAATCCCTCAACGCCGCTCGGGCAACGCTCGCTCGTTACAGGCGTCGCGGAGCTTTCTGCCGTGGAATCGTCTTTCATAAGATCAACCTAAGGTAAGCGCTCGCCGCGAAGATGTTATAGTGTCATCGCAGACCGGCACACGGGCGAGCGGGTCTTTTCGAAGCGGGCCCTCGCTCGGGCTTTGCAACCGGAGCAGTTTAGACCAGAATGCCGGCGCCGAGGCTAATCGATTGCGTGCAAAGAATTTTTTCGCCGAACTAAAGCGACGCAACGTCTACAAGGTTGCCGTCGCCTACATCGTCGTCGGCTGGCTGCTCATCCAGATTGCCACGCAGGTGTTTCCGTTCTTCGACATCCCGAACTGGGCCGTGCGCTTTGTTGTCATCGTCATCCTGCTCGGGTTACCCATCGCTCTCGTCCTGGCCTGGGCTTTTGAAATGACGCCGGAAGGGATGAAGCGGACGGAAAACATTTCGCCCGACGAACAATTGCCGCAATGGAGCCGGCCCAAGTTTGCCGCTTTTATCGGCGCTACCGCCCTGCTCGCGACCGGCCTCCTCGCCTTTCAATGGTTGCGACCCGGAACAACGAACCAGCCGGCCGCCTTGCCGCCGGCCGCGCTCCCGGCCATTCCCGACAAGTCAATTGCCGTTCTGCCTTTCGCCAATCTGAGCAGCGAAAAGGAAAACGCTTATTTTAGCGAAGGCATTCAGGAGGAAATCCTGACGCGACTGGCGAAGATCGCGGAGTTAAAAGTGATCTCGCGCATCTCGACTCAGTCGTTAGGGAGCTCGCGCCCCAACGTCCATCAGCTCGCCCGGGAACTTGGTGCGGTCAATATTCTGGAAGGCAGCGTGCAGAAGATCGGAAGCCGGGTGCGCGTCAACGTGCAGTTGGTCGATGCCGTGACCGACGCGCATCTCTGGGCCGATACTTACGATCGCGACCTGACCGATATTTTTGCGGTGGAGAGCGAAATCGCGCGTACCGTCGCCCAGACGCTGCAGGCCAGGTTGACCGGGGTGGCCGAACAGGTCCTCGCCTCGCGGCCGACCCAAAATCCCGACGCCCATCAACTCTATTTGAAGGGCCGGTTCTTCTGGAATCAGCGCGATGCGCCCAATCTGCAAAAGGCGATCGGGTTCTTTCAGCAGGCGATCAATCTTGATCCGACTTATGCGCTGGCCTATGTCGGGCTGGCCGATTCCTACGCCCTGGTCCCGATTTATTCCCGCTCCATCCCGAGCCAGAATATCCCAAAGGCCCTCGCGGCGGCGCACCGGGCGCTGGAACTTGACGACACTCTGGCCGAAGCGCACACCTCGCTGGCCAACGCTCTGGTCATGGACCTCCAGATGCGCGCAGCCGAGCCGGAGTTTCGCAAAGCGATTGCCCTCAATCCAAACTACGCCACCACGCACCAGTGGTATGGGGAGTGTCTGCAGGCCCTGGGGCGGTCGGACGAAGCTCTGGCCGAGTTGAGGCGCGCACACGAGCTCGATCCCCTTTCGCTTATCATCAATTCCGTTTTTGGCTCGGCTCTGAGTACGGCCGGCCACCAGATGGAGGCAATCGGGCAGCTGCAACGGACACTCGAGATGGATCCGACCTTCGGCCCCGCTCAGTTCATGCTCGGGCAGGTCTTCGAAGAGGAGGGTGATTTGCAAAAGGCCACCGCCGCCTATGAAAAAGCCCGCGACCTGAATCCGAGCACGATTCGACTGGCCATGGTCGCCCGGCTCTATGCGCTCACCGGCCGGACAAGCGAAGCGCGGAAGATTTTCGATGACCTGACAAATCTGTCGCGCCGGGAATACGTCCAGGCTTATCCGCTCGCGATTCTGAACCTCACTTTCGGGAACAAGGAGGAAGCGCTTCGTTTGATTGAGAAGAGCTACGACGAGCGAGGTCTCTTTCTCCAGGGAAACGCCTGCAGTCTCAAAATCGACAAACGCCTCGACCCGTTGCGCGATGATCCGCGTTTCCAGAAATTGGTCGCCAAATTCATGGGCGAATCCCAATGAAGCCACGCAACCTTTTCGACGAGCTGAAGCGGCGGTGTCGGTATTGAGCTGGCCTTGATCTCGCGTCTCACGGCGCACTGTTGGTCCCCTCGCGAATGACACTGCCCAATGACTTCAGAATTCCATCTTTTCAGAATTTTCGTTTCTTGCCGTGGTCGTTCCGCAATCCGCATTCCGAATTGCCGCGTCTTATCCGGCGTTCCCCCGCCTCGCCCCTCCTCACTGCGGCATTCATATGTCTGTTCGCCGATTTTTCCTTCCCTGAGCGAATTTCGGTTGTTACAAAGGCAGATGCGACCTGCCCGACAATGTTCCCGCCAATAATCCGCGACAAATTACCTCCGTTGCTCTCTGACTGCCTTGGTCGAAACGCGCCTTGGAGATGAATCGGATTTACCAAGGCCGGGTCACCAAAGTCGAAATCGCTGATGGCAAAGGCGAGGACGGCAAACCGCGCTGGAAGGAATTGCCGAAGGAACAAGGCGAACAAATCCTCTGGCAGCATCACGAACTGTTCCAGGACGCGGTGAATTATTACATCGTCGCGCTGGCGGCGCTTGGCTCGTCTCCCGAGGGCAAGCTGACAAAGCTGCGCGCGCTTTTGCAAGCGGTCTGGGATGGTTTCGACAAGAAAGGGCAACGCCGGCACGGGATGCGCCATTCGCTCCAGCGCGCTTGGCAGCTATCTGCGCCTCCTACTTTGGAAGAAGCGGTTGCGCGATTCACCGGACCGCTGGAAATGGACCACATACCTGCCTCCACAGCCGAGAAGGCGGGCGAATATCTCTTGTTCAAGCTCGGTGGCGAAGCGGCTATTCAACAGGGCGGGCGGGATTTCCTGCCGATGTTTTGCGATGCCGATTCCACGGCTACTTACAAGTTGTCGGTTGAACGCCGAGGACGCTCTGTCGACGAGCGTCGACTGCAGCACGAGCTCCATCGCGACCTTTCCGACCAGGAAATCCTCGCACTGTCGGCTTCCATCACATTGGCCTCTGTCGTGAATCTTCGACCGGGCCTTCCACCAGATACCGGAGGGGATGCAGTAGAACGCTTGCGATCCGCCGCCGAGACGTTCGGCGATGAGATTCCGACGGCTCAGTTTGAACACTGGCTTCAGGACTTGCAGACCGGCTTCGAGCTGCCGAAACGGCGAGGCGGCAATATAAACGTTAGGCGAATAGATGCCTGCACACTGTTCCTAGCGTTTCCGAATCAAACGACGAAAAAACTTCTGCAAAGCACCTTTTCGGCACCGCGAACGTCCGAAGCGAAAGAAAAAGCTTCGAAGGCAGACAAGGGAGACGAATCGCGGTTCCTCGTCGAAGGTGACGATCCAATCAAGCTTTCCCGGGGCACGCGGGACTGTGTTTTTGTGGGTTTTACCGCGCTGCCCCTCTGGCGTGGAGACGGCAGGAAGCTAGTCTGGAAAGAGTTTGACATCGCGGCCTTTAAGGAAGCCCTTAAGGTTTACAACCAGTTCCAGCAGAACGTAACTAAACGCGAAGAAAAGCTGGATAGCTTCGCCACCCGCTTGCTCGTGATGGATGGCGAACGAGCTCGGGATGCTTACGCGGATGAGGCGACCGCGCATCTTCGGCGACGTTTGGAAAGAATCTGGAAGGAAAGTGGCGGGAAGCTGCAGCCTCCGAAGAGCGACCTCGGCGAAGACGTCTCTTTGGTCCGCTTTGCTGGGGACGATCGAATCGAGCGGCTGCGCGAGATTGTTAACGACGATCTCGCGGAGGAGTATCGTCTTACCGAAGGTCGAAGGACACCGTACGGTTTGCGTCGTCGCACGATGAAGGGATGGGACGAAGTGAAGCGCCGCTGGCAGTCGCTCGTTAGGAAAGACGGGTCCTTTTCGGAGGAAAAGCGCAAGGAGTTGAAGAATGAACTCGACTCGATGCGCGGTGGGGACAAGCGAGAACAAGTCGGTTCGCATCGTCTCTTCGAAGCGCTCTTGGTTAACGAAAGGGCGTGGTGTATCTGGCAAGAGCCGGACGAGCAATTGCAGGAAGCAATCGCGAAGAACAGCTGGGCGGCGGATCCGCTGAATGCCTTTCGCGAATACTGTGAGATAAGAGAAGCGCTGGAGGAGATTTCGAATCGCCCGTTGAACTTTACGCCGGCCGACGCGAAATATTCGCGCCGTCTTTTCATGTTTACCGACGCGTGCAGCTTCGGAAGCCAGCGAGGCCAGTACAAACATGACCCCCGAGTGCAGGCTGTGACCGTGCCTGCCGCGTGGCGCGGAGACGATGGCCGGATCGAGATTAGGCCCGTGCGGGTTGGTTATTCCGCGCCCCGGCTTTTGCGCGATCGGATTCGCGGAGAAGACGGCAGCTACGTCCAGGACTGGGCTCAGCCCATGATGAAGGCAATATTTGGGGATGACGAAGAAAAGGTGAATCCCCAGGAGTTGAAGGATGCCGCGGTCCAACTCATGCCCGACTACGACAGCAAGGGCGGGCAGCGGGTCCTCCTGAATTTCCCGCTCGACTTGGACGAAGGAAAGATTAAAGCGCGCATCGGCAAAGCGGAGTTATGGGAAAAGCAATTCGTCTCTTGGAAGAAGGGCTCACAGCTTCCGTTCCTTCGCTGGGCGGAAGAGTTTGACGGTAAGGAACCTCATCGTTGGTGGGAAAAAGTTTCCACCTTCAGAGTCTTGGCTGCTGATCTCGGCACGCGCCACACGGCGAGTGTGGCCTGCATTGAATGTTCCAAAGTCGACGAGGTCATCTCCCGTCTGATCGGCAGCGCTGACGCGGGTGACTGGTTTGCACGGTACCGCCATGGGGCGGTTCTTCGGCTGCCGGGCGAAGATGCGGTGACGCGCCGTCCCGAATCGCCCTTGGATAAGGATGGACGCGGCCAAGCGTTTCGTGAGGAAATCCACGGTTCTCGCGGCCGACTCGCCAATGAATTGGAATGCCAAGAAACGTTGGAGATGATGGCGGGACTCTGTCCGCCTCACGAATCCGGGTCGTCCGATCGTGCGAGAAAAAAGTCGCGAGGTTTGTTGGATAGCATCACAGACGTTTCGGAACTCCGACAGCGGTTTAGTTTCCCGGAGCAAAACGACAAACTCCTGGTTGGAGTTCGACGCGCGCAAGGCTGGATTGCCGACTGCATCTCCTGGCACTGGAAGCTCACCCAGCCAGAACATGACGCGCAACGAGACGATGCTCTAGCAAAAATTCAAGAGCAGGATCGGATGCATGAATGGCGGTCCCTTGCAAATGGGACCGAGGCCAATCTCACGCGCCTTCGCGATTTCCTGCACGTTGAGATCGCTCGACAAAGACAGCTTGTTCAAGAGCATCTTCTCACGCTGACGGCGCGCATTCTTCCCCTCCGAGGGCGCACTTGGGAGTGGATGTCCCATCCCGACAAAGGAGATTGCCACCTGCTTCGCCAAACGTCCGATAGGACCGGGCCAAAAGATACGAAACTGCGCGGGCAACGCGGCCTGAGTATCGCACGCATCGAGCAGCTCTCGGAGTTGCGTCGTCGCTGGCAATCGCTCAACCAATCCCTGCGGCGTCCGATCGGCGCGAGGCCGCTCACTGCTTCGGAGATGCGCAATGATCCCATCCCGGATCCGTGTCCTGACATTCTAAACAGACTGGAAAATATTCGCGAGCAGCGCGTAAACCAAACCGCCCACCTTATTCTTGCGCATGCTCTAGGGCTGAAACTGCGCGCGCCCCAAATGTCACGCGATCACCGCCTCGCCACCGACACCCATGGGGAATACCAAGTGGCGAATGCTCCTGTCGATTTCATCGTTCTGGAGGATCTCTCGCGCTACCTTTCGGAGCAAGGCCGGGCCCGAAGTGAGAACACCCGACTGATGAAATGGTGTCATCGCGCGATCCTTCACAAACTAAAAATGCTGGCCGAGGTTTTCGGTCTTCCTGTGCTTGAAACTCCCGCAGCGTATTCATCGCGCTTTTGTTGTCTCACAGGAGTCGCCGGCTTTCGCGCGGCGGAAGTGAGCTGGGAAGACAGGGAGAAATTTCCTTGGCGAGACCTTTTGGAGACCGATCGCGTCAAACTCGACCAAGAGTCGCTATCAGTAGACCGCAACAAATCAAAGAAGGAGGCGATCGAGCGAAGGCGTGCGGAGGTGGATAGCGCCCAGCGAATCTTTGCTGACCTCGAGAGGATCAGCATCTCGGATCGGCCCCACCGCACGCTCCTGGCGCCTAGATCGGGTGGCGCTGTCTTCGTTCCAGCCAAAGACATGGTCGAAACAGGAAAGGGCCTGCGGAAAACCCGTCCGATTCAAGCCGACCTTACGGCGGCCGTGAATCTTGCCCTGCGCGCGGTTGCTTCTCCGGCTTGCGCTGCGGTTCACCATCGCTTACGGACCGAACGGAAGAAACAAGCAATCGTCACGCGCGAGCCTCGACGATTCGGAAAAGAAAAAGTTGCGATTGTTCCCGAGAAAGAAGGCGGTCTGCCGAAAGAAAGAAACTCCAACTTTTTTTACGATAGGGCTGGCGTCGCAGAATTTGGTCGGGCGCGACTTGGCTTGGACGCAGAGGAGGCATCCTTCATCTACGCTTCTGCGCCCGCGCTTTGGAGCAAGGTGAATGACAGGACTTGGCAATGGCAGCGTTGTCATACATTGAACGCTGAGCGTATGCGACGTTGGGAAGACAAGGAAGACCAGATCCCCATGTAGCTCGGATGGGCGACGCATCCATCCAAACCCAAGGAGGGCTCGAACTGCAGCCGCTCATGCCAGTCCGGCGGTTGCATAATTTCATCTACTGCCCGCGCCTCTTCTATTACCAGTGGGTCGAGAATATCTTTCAGGAAAATGCCGCTACAGTGGAAGGTTCGCACGCGCATCGGAATGTCGATGCGCCTTCCCGCCTGAGTGAGGAAAAGGCGAAGGCGCTAGGAGAGAGCCTGCCGGAAGGCGCGACCTTGCGCAGCCTGCGGCTGCAAAGTGAGTCGCTCGGACTCGTGGGTGTAGTGGATGTGGTGGAAGGCGGGGCCGATGGCGCGGAGGTTGTGGATTACAAGAAAGGCTCGGCGCGGCGGAATGCGGAAGGCGAACGGGTGGCGAAGGAGCCTGATGCCATACAGGTGGCGGCTCATGCCCTGCTGTTGCGCGAGCACGGCGTCAACGCAGTGCGCGGGGCGATTTATTATGCGGCAGAGAAACGCCGTGTGCCGGTCGAGCTGAGCGAGGGACTCTTCGCCAAAGTCCGGAGCACCATCGCCGAAGCGCGCGCCGTCGCAGCCTCCGGCGTCTGCCCTCCACCGCTCAAAGATGATCCGCGCTGTCTTTACTGCTCGGCCTATCCAGTTTGCCTGCCTAACGAGACCCTGTGGTGGGCGAAGGCGGGGAAACCGCTTCGGCCAGACAATCAGCTTTCGTTCGCTTTTGCCACGCCGGCGCCCGACCAGGTTCGCGACCAAATCCTCGACGCGCTTGAATTTGCTGCCGAGTCGCGCAAACAGCAGGCCACGCTCCAGCCGCCGCGACCAGCGCACGACGACGGGGAGGTGCTCGTGATGCAATCGCCGGGCGCGCAGATCGGCCAGCGGGGAGATCAACTGGTCGTCTCGATCAAGCGCGAGGAAGTGCGTAAGTTGCCCGGGCAACAGGTGCGCGCCATCTACTGCTACGGCGCGATCCAGATTACCGCCCAGGCGATCGAGACGTGTCTCGAACTTGGAATCGAGGTCGCCTACTTTAGTCCGGCCGGGCGTTTTCTCGGAATGCTCGGCGGCTTGCCAGCCAGCGGAGTCGATGCCCGGCGCGGTCAGTATCGGCTCTTCGAGCTGCCAGGTGTGTGTCTGCAACTGGCCCGTGAGGTCGTGAGGGCAAAGATTCACAACCAGCGCACCATGCTGATGCGCAACGGCGAGGTGCCAGATCGCGTCTTGCAATTGCTCGCCGGCTTTCGCGATTCGACCGAGTCGGCTCGGGAAATGACGGAGCTGCTCGGGATCGAAGGGACGGCTGCTGCGATTTATTTCGAACAATTCGAATCGATGCTGAAGGAGCATGGTATCTGGAAATTTGACTGGCGAGGACGCAATCGGCGACCGCCGCGCGATCCGGTCAACGCCCTGCTGTCGTTAGGCTACTCCGTTCTCGCGAAAGAGATTACGGGAGTCTGCCATGCGGTCGGCCTGGACCCGTTTCTTGGTTTCATGCACCAGCCGCGCTACGGGCGCCCGGCACTGGCGCTCGATTTGATGGAGGAATTTCGTCCACTCGTCGCCGACAGCGTGGCGATCAGCATCATCAACCGCTCGGAGCTGGGTCCGGAAGATTTCATTCGCAGCGCAAGCGGCACTTTCCTCAATGAGCGCGGACGAAAAGCATTCTGGGAAGGATGGTTTCGGAGGCTCGATACCGAGGTGAGTCATCCCCAGTTTGGCTACAAGATGAGTTATCGTCGCATGCTGGAAGTGCAGGCGCGGCAACTCTGGCGATTCGTGCGAGGCGAGGCTGCGGCCTATCACGGCTTCACCACAAGATGAGCCGCGTTCGTTATCTCGTGAGCTACGATATTTGCGAGCCGAAGCGCCTGCGGCTGGTCGCGCGTACGATGGAGGGTTTCGGAGTGCGTTTGCAGTATTCTGTCTTCGAGTGTCCGCTCGATGACCTGCGTCTGGCAACGCTCAAGGCTGCGCTCCATCCGCTCCTCAAGCACGATGAAGATCAGGTGCTGTTTGTCTCGCTGGGGCCGAGCGCAAAGGACGCGAGCCTGATTATCGAGGCCATGGGTCTGCCATATACGGTGCGAACGCGAGTGACCATTATTTGATTTTTTCTTTGCCAAGCCGCAGCGAGACGACTTTAATTACCTTGGCCACGAGCCAACGACCACTTCTCTTCCGCCATTGGAGAAGCAGCTCTTTGAAATCGCGATCACGAGAATCTGCGAGCGCGGAAATGCCGCGGCCCGACTGCGACAGCGCTCGCGCGGCCGCCCATTTCCCTCTGAGTTCCGCGCCAATTCGAAGTCGCAAGCAGCCCCTTTCGCCCGATCGAACTGTCGCAAATTTTAGGTCGCTCGATCTTCACACGGCCTTCACAGGGAGGAAGGGACGTTATACGCAGGGTGAGCGGCAGTGATTGCGACTTCAGAAAGGCTGAGGCGGGTTGTCAACTCGCTGCGCACGCAGCGGCAGTGATTGCGACTTCAGAAAGGCTGAGGCGGCGATGACTGCGATGACAGGCGCGCGGCAGTGATTGCGACTTCAGAAAGGCTGAGGCGGGTGCTGCGCAGGATTGCGCGCTGATGCGATTCGAAAGGCTCGCTCGCAGCGGCGGCAGTGATTGCGACTTCAGAAAGGCTGAGGCGGGCTCGAGTGGCTGGCGAAATGCAGAGCATGGAGCCGCGGCAGTGATTGCGACTTCAGAAAGGCTGAGGCGGGGTGACAGTTACGGTGACGGTGAACGCACCTGAGCGCGCGGCAGTGATTGCGACTTCAGAAAGGCTGAGGCGGGATAAACTCGCGTGGCCAAATGCGCGGCCGGCGGGCGGCAGTGATTGCGACTTCAGAAAGGCTGAGGCGGGATCCCGACTGCGTTGTGCGCGACGTACGCCGACTGCGGCGGCAGTGATTGCGACTTCAGAAAGGCTGAGGCGGGGCGTAATCGGATCCATAACGACGCGTGCCGGCCGCGGCAGTGATTGCGACTTCAGAAAGGCTGAGGCGGGATGCCGCGACAAAGGGCGAATGGGATGCCGAACGGCGGCAGTGATTGCGACTTCAGAAAGGCTGAGGCGGATCGTCGGGAGACAGATCACAGCCAACATCATCAACGCGGCAGTGATTGCGACTTCAGAAAGGCTGAGGCGGCGGTGCGCCGCGCGACACCTTGCCCTCGACGTGCTTGCGGCAGTGATTGCGACTTCAGAAAGGCTGAGGCGGGACGATGCCGGCGTCGACCCGCACAAGGTCATCGGCGGCAGTGATTGCGACTTCAGAAAGGCTGAGGCGGGAGCGAATACGTTGCAATGCGTACGTAGGAAGGGGCGGCAGTGATTGCGACTTCAGAAAGGCTGAGGCGGGAAGCAGGTCAAAGCTCGGCCGACGGGCACGAAAGAGCGGCAGTGATTGCGACTTCAGAAAGGCTGAGGCGGAATGCCGGTCCGCGTCGATCGGGCGCACGCTGCCGCGGCAGTGATTGCGACTTCAGAAAGGCTGAGGCGGGACGTAGTCGGTATCCTCGACAAGACTGCCGCTGATGCGGCAGTGATTGCGACTTCAGAAAGGCTGAGGCGGATCAGACAGCGTTTTTGCTCGCGTGCGCTAGTGGCGCGGCAGTGATTGCGACTTCAGAAAGGCTGAGGCGGATGCTGGTCGCCTTAGCGCGCGCGATCTCCGTGATTGCGGCAGTGATTGCGACTTCAGAAAGGCTGAGGCGGAGTCAGACGCGTATCGCTCGATACAGCCGATGCTGCTGCGGCAGTGATTGCGACTTCAGAAAGGCTGAGGCGGATCAGCATGCGTTCAGTGCTATCGACGAAGCCGTGAGCGCGGCAGTGATTGCGACTTCAGAAAGGCTGAGGCGGCAATTGCGTTGTATGAGCTGATCACCGCGATCGGAAGCGGCAGTGATTGCGACTTCAGAAAGGCTGAGGCGGGACATGCGTTGCGGCTGCATCGCGTCGACGCAGCCGAGGCGGCAGTGATTGCGACTTCAGAAAGGCTGAGGCGGGATGCAGCTGATCGCGCACGATCGCGCACGCGGCAGCGCGGCAGTGATTGCGACTTCAGAAAGGCTGAGGCGGGATAAATGCAGCCTGCAGCTACGGTCGACGATGAGCGCGGCAGTGATTGCGACTTCAGAAAGGCTGAGGCGGGTACGAGCACGAGTCGACTACGCCGAGCGCTCGCAGGCGGCAGTGATTGCGACTTCAGAAAGGCTGAGGCGGATGATGCTCGCGTTCGCACCGAGTGTACTGCTGTCGCGGCAGTGATTGCGACTTCAGAAAGGCTGAGGCGGAGTCATGCGCGTATCCATATCCGATGCCGATGCGCGGCAGTGATTGCGACTTCAGAAAGGCTGAGGCGGTAGTGATCGCGCTGATCCGTAAAGCGTGGCTCCTGACGCGGCAGTGATTGCGACTTCAGAAAGGCTGAGGCGGGTGAAATTCGCGCTGATTTGTGATCGACGGCGTACGCGGCAGTGATTGCGACTTCAGAAAGGCTGAGGCGGTCGTTGTCTGAGCGACGTTGCGGAGCGCCGCGGTGTCGCGGCAGTGATTGCGACTTCAGAAAGGCTGAGGCGGAAGGAATTCGTCGGAAGCGCCATCCATTACTCATTGAGCGGCAGTGATTGCGACTTCAGAAAGGCTGAGGCGGAAATGTGCTTCTGCTTCACGCCATCTAAACATACGCGGCAGTCCCGGAACTAGTTTATTACGTTGGCGCCGATCGATCGCTACAGGTTGTAAATTTCGATCAAGGCGACGCCGGTGCCGCCGTTTGCTCCCCGGACGACCGCCGTATAGTTGCCGGGCAGAAGCGGCGCGAGGATGGCCGATTCAGAATCGTCAGGCGGGGCCAGCCTCGTGCCTTCAATGGCAGATTGCTGGCTCGTTTTCCAATTGTCGTTGGTCGCGATCTGTGTTCCCTGCGCGTCATACAGCTCAAGGCCCGGATCGGTCAGCGGATCTTGAATTCCAAACTGTGCCAGGGAAGGACCGAGAGCGCGAACGAGAATCGAGGCCGGGTCCGTGCCGCTGATAATGACTCCGCCGATCATGACTTGATCATTTCGGCCGACAAATCCACGAGTGCTGATGTTGCGAAGATGCACGCTCGATTGGCCGAGCTCGTAGACTTCGGTCAATGCGATCCCGGTCGTGGCATTGCGGCCGGCCACGATCGCCGTGTAGCTGCCGGGCGTCAGAGTCGCCCAAATCGCGGCTTCGCGGGCGTCGTCAGGCTCGAGCCCCGTCGCCATGATCATCTGTTCCTGCGTGTCTCTCCAGTTGTTGTTTGTGGCCATGAGGGCGCCACTGCCATCGTGCAGCTCCAGGATTGGGTCCGCCAGCGCGCCGACCACGCCAAGACCGGTGAGCGAAGGACCGATCGCGCGAATCAAGACCGTTTCCAAACCGTTCCCCTGAATGATGAAACCACCGATGGAGACGTTCTCGCCCGTGCCGACAGCCGCGCGAGTCGAGATATTGGAGAGACGCTCATTGCCGGTCACGTTCACCACGACCGCGTCGTAGGCGACCGCATGCACGCCGTCGTTTGCGCTCAACTCAAGAACATACGTGCCGGGTTGCGAAAAGGTCGCTTCGGTTTCGGCATTATTCGGATTCGTGAAAATGATGTCGTTAGGCCCGGAATAGAGCTTCCAGTGCACCGCGGCATTGCCAGGGCCGGTTACCGTTCCGTGCAAGGCGACGGTCGCCCCGAGCTCAACAAACTGGTCGGTTCCCGCATCGACCGTCGGCGCGCCGGGCGAGCGTGGTCCTTCCTGCGAACCGGTCGTTTGCACCACTTCGAAGTTGTTGATGTCGATGCTGGCGAGATGATCGAATGCATTATCGGCAAATCGATCGTCGGGACAGATCGAGACGGAAAAGAAGTTGCCGTTGTCGGCCACGATCGCGCCGTATTTCTTCAGCGCGCCCAGGACTGCTTTTTCCTCAATCGTCCAGTTATCCGGAATGACGAAACTGGCCTTGAGCCGGAAGCGCTGGCCCATGGCGGGATAGTTGATCGAGCCGGCCGGAATCGAGGAGGCATAATGATTCGCCGGGTAGATGTATTCGCGCCGTGTCCGGGCCACGACGAGTCGCAGGGCGTGCTCCACCATTCCGCGCCGGCATTCATCGTAGCGGACGAGGGCTGGGAACATGGGCAGGCCGGCGGCATCTCCGGAAGTCCAGCCGGCCGGGCGGAGCGCATTGGAGTTGAGGCTAAATTTGGCGCCGTTCGAAGCTTCCCATCCGGAATTCGTCAGACGAGCGAGCCATGTTTCCCAAATGGAGCCGGTCCCGGGCGCGACAATTATCGAGTGCCGGTCGCCGCCATCATTGTTCACGTCGCGTTGCCATTCCTGGAGCGTGAGGTCGCCCGTCGCCTTCGGCCAGCCTTCCACCGGCATGTTCGGCGGAATCGGATAGAGGCCGTTCGGATACGTGCCGCCATCAAGATCGGATTCATCCGGATAATTGAAGAACGGAATCGTCAGACGCGGCTGATTGTCCGGCACGAGCACGTAATTCATTTCGTAGAATCCGCGCAGCGTTTGCCGACTCCCGGCCAGATCGCTCTTCACCTGCGCGATCATCGCGACCGAGTTGGCCAGCAATGGCCGGTCCGTGATGTCCTCATTCCACGCGCTTGTCACCGGCATAATTTGCATCGCCGAGACGATCGCGTCCGCGGTTGCCGTGTTAAACAGGACCGGCGTCGTCACCACCGGCGCCGGCCCGAGAATCCTTCCCTCCTGATTAATTCGTTCCGCTCTTGCGCAGGTGACCAGCGCGATGGCGCCGACGAAAAAGAGGCGGCGGAACAACGCAACCATCCAATTTATGGCAGCAACATTTGCGCCTCTCTATTCGACTGTTGGGCGGTCGAATTGCGTTGACTCGCACAAGCTCCGCATCACACTCGCCGACATCGGTTTATTCACGAGCCGGAATAACAAAACGAAAGAAAGGTCACATGAAAAAACAGCTTATCATGGCGGTTAGTGCCGCCTTATTCAGCATGGGGGCAGGGCTTTGCCCGGCCCAAAGCGACGCGCCGTACACCGAGGGACCGGTCTGGCAGGTTACCATGGTTAAGACCAAATACGGCATGGCGGATGACTACCTCAAGGGTCTGGCCAAAACGTTCAAGGGCACACTCGACGAAGCAAAGAAGCAAGGCCTCGTCATGGATTACAAGATCCTTATCGGCAATGCCGCGACTCCGCAGGATTACGACATTCTGATCATGGTGGAATCGAAAGACATGGCTTCCTACGATAATGCGCGGGAAAAATTCGATCCCATCGCCCGCAAGGTCGAGGGCAGCATCGAGCAACAACGCGCCACCGCAACCAAGCGCCTCGATATTCGTGAAATTCTTGGCGACAAAATCATGCGCGAAATCACGCTGAAATAGTTAACGCCCCATGCTGTGCGCGCCGCGGAGCACCTTCGCGGCGCGCCCTTTTTTTAGCGAATCGGTCGCGTCGGTCTTCTCAACCTAATTTCCTGGCTTCCCGGTTTCAAATTCGATCTTCGGCCCTTCCCTATCTTCGGCGATGCGAAATCGTTCCTCGTCGCTTGCTGCTGCTCAGCGTTCGCTTCTCGCGGTTGACTTCGGTCTGTCTTGCGACAGTTTCGCCGTTCGCTTTTTATGTCCGAACCTGATCTTCGCTTCCGCATCAAGGAAATGCTGGTGAAAAGCCTGATGTTGCAGACTACGCCTGCCGAGATCGGCGATGAGACGCCGCTTTTCGGCGCGAACGGTCTCGGGCTCGATTCGATCGATGCGCTCGAACTCGTCGTCAGCATGGAGAAGACGTTCGGTGTGGGCGTGCCGAATTCTGAGGTGGCGAGCAAGGCGCTGCAGAATGTGAATTCCATTCACGATTACCTGCTCGAGCAGCGACCGCAGTTGGCCTGAGGCCGCTACACCGCGGACTCCAGGCGTGCGATCGGACCACTCTTGCTCGTCCCATTGCGCCGGGAAATTTCGGCGATGGCAAGAATGAGATCCGTTTTGGAAAGGCTCCCGATCAGACGACGCTCGTCCGGATTATCCACCACGGGCAGACGTTCGCCATCGTGATGGGCAAAAATTTCGAGCGCCTCACTTAGCGGAGCCGACGAATTGGCCGTCGGAAACGGCGTGCGCAACAGGTCCTCCGCGATGACCACGTCGGCCAGCGCGGGCTCGTTCAGGTAATTCTTGATGTCGTGCAGGGAAACAGCCCCCAGGAACCGCTGCTCGTCGTCGACCACGTAAAGATAATTGAAGCGGTTGGCCAAAAATTTCTCGCCAATTTCGACGAACCCGGCCGTTGGTTTGACCGTCACCGGATCTCTCTTGATCAGATCGCGGACGTTCAGCTCGGCAAAGTGCGCGCGAAATTCGCCCTGACCTTTGCGCTGCAGCGAATCGCTGTAAATCGAACGCGGCTCGATCCGCGCGGAAGTGTAATAGGCGATGACGCAGGCGAGCATGAGCGGCAGAATGATTTGATAATCGAGCGTCAGCTCAAAGATCATGATGATGGCCATGATGGGCGCGTGCGTGGTGGCGGCGAGGAAGGCGCCCATGCCAACGAGGGCGAAGGCGCTCGGGTCGATCGGCAATCCCGGCACCGCTATCTGCTCGATGCTGCCAAAGAGAAAACCAAAGCTCGCGCCCACAAAAAGCGTCGGAGTGAAAACGCCCCCCACCGCCCCGGAACCAAAAGTGGCGCCTGTCGCCACCATCTTGAAAACAAAAACGGCGACCAGGCTTTGCCAGATCCAGCCGCCGCGCAGAATGGTATTCACCGCCGTGTAACCGTTCCCGCAAATTTCCGGATGCCAGACAGCCAGAAGGCCGACGATGGCGCCGCCGATGAACATTTTTACATAAGTCGGTGCCTGAATTTTTTCGAAGAGTTTTTCGCTGCTTCGCAGCAGCCGGAGGAACCACGGCGCGACCACACCGACACCCAAGCCGAGCGCGACGTAGGGAATGATTTCCCAGCTCGATTCGACGCGGAAGGGCGGGATTTCATAAAGCGGTTTGGCGCCCAGGAAACTGCGCACCGTCAGCGTGGCGATGACGGAGGAAAAGACGAGTGGCCCGAAAATTTCCATGGCCAGCGAGCCAAGAATGATCTCGGCCACGAAAAGCGATCCGGCGATCGGTGCGTTGTAGGCGGAGGCAATGCCGGCCGCCGCACCGCAGGCCACGAGCAGACGCAAACGCATGGTCGACCAATGGCGCAAACGCCCGACGATGGAGGCGGCCAGCGAAGAAAGCTGGACCAATGGACCTTCACGCCCAATCGATCCGCCCGAGGCGATCGTGAACATGGCGGAGAGACATTTGACGATGCTGCGCCGAACCGAAATTCGGCCATCGCGCACCACGACCGCTTCCATGTAATCGGTCGTGGTCGCCGCACGCGTCCAGCGCGTACCGAAATGAATGACGAGTCCGGCCAGAAATCCGCCGACTGCTGGAGTGACGAGGCGTTGCCAGAGCGGCAGATGAGAAAAGCTTTCCGCCATCCGGGAGGCGGTGTCGCCCGTAATAAGCGCATGGACGGCGTCGGTCAGCGCCCGGAAGCCGACCGAAGTTACGGCACCCAGAAAACCAATGGCTCCGGCCCAGATCAAAGTGACCTGAAATTCATCCGGATGGACAATCTCGGTAAACCAAACCCAGATCTTGAGGAGCCGGCGAATGGCGGGACGTAAACGGCCGCTCTCCGGAACAACCGCTTTTGCCATCGTCACGCCATGTCCTCGACCGAGAGTGCGGGCGAGTCAATCACACCCGGTGATACCGCGCCCGAACATCGCTCGGAGATGTAGAGGCCCTTGACACAAGCGCCTCCACATCAACTCGCCAGCTCGGCGTCGTTGATGGCATCGATGAACTGGCGAAAACGTCCGAAACTGCGTCGCCACGGGGTGAGCACCAGGCGCGGCAAATCCCAAAGCTCAGGCTCGTTCTTCTCCGCATCGAGCGCGCTGCCCTGCACAATCTCGCCTTTTTGGACGAGGTCGCGAAACTTGTGATTCAAATCGCGCACCGCCGCCGGCGTCAGTGCGTGCATGAGACGAATGACCAGCTGCGCGCGCACCCAGCGCGACGAGTGGTAGACCCTGTAGAAATGCAGGATTTCCTCGACGGCGGCGGGAACGTTGTGCGCCACCTTGAAAAGCGAAAAGTCTTCCGGCGAGATGAAGCCGAGCTTGAAGAGGTGGTCGGTGAGAAATTTCATCCACGTTTCCCAGTAGGTGCCGTTCGGCTTGTCGAGCAGGACGAACGGAATGATGCGGCCTTTGCCGGTCTGCATGAGCGTGAGCGTCTCAAACGCTTCGTCCATTGTCCCAAAGCCGCCGGGAAAAAGCGCGATGGCATGCGTCTCCTTCACGAAATTCAGTTTCCGCGTGAAGAAGTAATTGAAATTGATCAGTTTCGAATCGCCCTGAATGGTGGCGTTGGCCTGTTGCTCGAAGGGCAGGCGAATGTTGAGTCCGAAACTGTGCTCGCGGCCCGCCCCTCGCTGCGCCGCGCCCATGATGCCGTCGCCACCGCCGGTGATGATCATGTAGTCGTGCGCCGCCATTTCGCGGCCAAATGCTTCGGCCAGGGCGAACTCCGCGGCGCTCGGAGCGGTGCGCGCGGAACCAAAGACCGCGACCTTGCGCATGTTCGCGTAAGGCGAGAAAACTTTCGCGGCGTAGCGCATCTCCTTGAGGGCGCGGTTCATCAGCTTCAGATCCGCCACGCTCACCGGATCGTGCGCCATCTTGAGCGCGGTCACGATCATTTCCTCAATCAGCTCGGGAGAATGTTCCGCGCCCCAGTCGCGAACCAATTCCCGCACCCGGGTGTCCCAAATCTCGCCCAGTGTCGACTGCCGGCGCGCCGGCTGAGCGACAATGGTCCCGGAGGTGAAATCTTCCATAACGAAACTTGAGCGAGACCCATGCCCGACGCACGGGAAAAATGATGAAAGAGCACCTCGATGTGCCGGCGCTTGGATCAAGCGCCGAAGCGCTCAACCAGGCTCGAATGCCCGGGCAAAGCAAACGACGAAACCCGAAATCCGCAGCCCGAAACAATGACGAATCGCAAATGACAAAAAAGCGCCTGGGCTCCCTGTTCGCCGTCGTCCTTCCTCATTTGGGCATTGTTTCGGATTTCGGGCCTCGGCTTTCGTCATTCCCCTCACAGCTTCCATTTCTTCGGGAGTTTTTGTTTCAATTTCTCGACCGGCTCGAACAGATCGCCCTGTTTCTCGACCCGCCGCAAGGTGTCATCGGAGGTGAAAGTAAGAAGCTTGGCCTTTTTCTTCTTCAGCGCCGCCTCGACTTCCTTCCAGGTCACTGGTGTCGAAACGGTCGGCTGCTCCTTGGCCCGCAATGAATAAACGTTGACCGTCGTCTTGTGTTCGTCGTTCTGGCTCCAATCGACAAACACTTTTCCCTTGCGCAATGCCCTGGACATTTTGGAGATGACGAGATCGGAGTGTTCCTTTTCGAGATGTTCGGCCAGCGCGTGCGAGAGGTCTTTCGTTTGCTCGAAGGTAACGGGTGTATTGAGGGGAACGTAAACCTGAAGTCCTTTGGAGCCCGATGTTTTCGGAAAAGACCTGAGTTTCATCTTGCCTAACAAGTCGCGCAGCCAGAGTCCAACCTGGCAGCATTGAATAATGTCGGCCGGTGCACCCGGGTCGAGATCGAAAACCATCATGGTCGGCCGGGTGACATCGCGTTTGCGCGCCAGCGACGTGTGCAGCTCGAGATCGGCCAGATTCGCCGCCCAGACCAGCGTCGGCAAATCGTTCGCGAGGCAATAATCCATGGTGCGATTGTTACCTTCGCTCCAGACCTTCGCGGTTTTTACCCATTTCGGCCGATGGGACGGGCAATTTTTTTCATAGAAGAACTCGGCGTCGACGCCATTCGGATAGCGTTTCATGGTCAGCGGCCGGTCCTTCAGATGCGGCAGCAGCACCGGCGCAATCCGGATGTAATAATCGATCACCTGACCCTTGGTGAAACCGGCCTTCGGATAAAGAACCTTCTCCAGGTTTGAAACGGAAAGCTTGTGGCCTTCCACGGTCAATTCCGCCTTGTTGCTCATCGCCGCTAATCTCTACCACGAAGGCCACGAAGATCACGAAGGAGTTAAGGAGCAATCACATCTTCGTGACCTTCCCGCCCTTCGTGGTAACAATCAGGAAAAGAACCGCTCCGGCGTCAGCATGGGCTGCGGCTGACAGATGCGGGCCACGCAATGTTCCCAGCTTTCGTGGCCGCTCAGAATTTTGATTTCGACCCGCAGGAAGAAGATCGGTACCTGGGGATTCGTCAGGCGCGGGAAACGGACGGCATCCTTCTCGGTCGTCACGATCATCTCCAAATCCCGCCGAATGCAACGCGTGATGAAATTCTGCAGCTCGGCCTCGGTGTAGCGGTGATGATCGAGATAACGTTTGGCCAGTTCGATTTTGGCGCCGAGATTGCGCAATCCGTTTTCAAAGCTTTCCGGGGCGGCGATGCCGCAGAGCGAACCGATGTAGGTGTCGCGCAGTTTCTCCAGGGGCAACTGCTCGCCGGTCACGACATTCTGCAAATGCAGCGGTTCATGCGCGCATTCGATGATCTCGGCCGTGCGATTATAACGCCGAATGCGGACGATCAGTTCGTCGTTAGGCTGACCGGTGCTTTTGGTGATGAAGATGTAACTGGCCCGGCGCAGATTGCGCGGCGGCTCCCGCAGGGTCCCGCGCGGGAGCAGAAACTCATTTCCGAACGGGGCCTGCCGATCGATCAGCACAATGTCGAGCCGATGCTTGAGATGCAGGTATTGCAAGCCGTCGTCGAGCAGGAGCGTGTCGGCTTTCATTTCGCCAATGGCGTAGAGACCGCTTTTCACGCGATCCTTGTCCACCAGCACAATCACGTCCTTGAGATTATGCGCGAGCATATAGGGCTCATCACCGGCCGTGAGGGAATCAAGCAGAAGAGATCTTCCATCGGAGACGATGCGGGGCGGAGCGGAATCGATTCCGCGAATCCGATCCCAGAGCCTTTTCTTCGTCGGCCGCGGCACACTTTTGTAACCGCGACTCAGAATGGCGACACGCCGGCCTCCGCTTTGCAGGGCGCGCGCGACTTTCTCGACGATTGGGGTCTTACCCGTACCGCCGACGGTGAGATTTCCGATGCTGATGACGAGGCAACCAAGTGTGCGCTCACGCAGGATGCGATGGCGATAAAGGAAAAGGCGAAACTGCACGAGCCGCTCGTAGATAAAGGAAAGGCCATGGAGCAGCCCGCGCAGCAAGGCGGCCCGCCCGCCATGTCGACGCTCAAGAATGACATCGATGGCGAACTGCTCGAGGTTTTCCAGCCAGCGGCGCATTTAGTGACGGATTGAGGATTGTGAATTGCGGGACGGCATCAGGCGTGCGCCATGATTGTCGGCGATTGTGACAATCGTGCGAGCGTCCCCCGCGGCCGCCCGCTTTATGGCCGCGGCTACTTTTTCCGGTGAACGCAAAGTCAGGCAGATGATGGCCGAGCCGGAGCCGCTCAGAAATCCTCCCAAGGCGCCCGCCTTTTCGCCGGCGGCGATGACACGGTCAAGGAAAGGGACAAGCTTCTTTCGAAATGGCTGGTGCAACCGATCGGCCAAAGCGCCGCGCAGCCTCGCGAAATTTCCGGACGCAAAAGCGGCTGTAACGGCGCAGGCGTTTACGCAAGAGCTGACGGCATCGGCATGAGCGAGGCGCGCCGGCAGGAGCCGTCGGGCCGCGGACGTAGCGATCTCCAATTCCGGGACAAGCAGGACGAAACGCAGACGCGGCGAGACATCGAAGCGCTGCACGTCGTGCGCGCGGGCCACCGTGAACCCTCCGAAGCTGGCCGGCCCGGCATTATCGGGATGACCTTCGAGCTTGGCCGCCAGTTCGAAGAGCTGTTGGCGATCGAGCGGTTTCCCACTCATCGTGTTGAGGGCATGAAGCAATCCGACACGTACCGTTGCACTGCTCCCGAGACCGCGCGCTCGAGGAATGTTGTCGCTGATGGAGATGGTAAAGGCGAACGGCCGAACAGCGGTCGATTTGAAGAATAATCTGGCGGTGATCTGCGCGATCCGCGGCAGACGCGGCCCGCGACCGCGCACGACGGTCACATGATTATGCAAGCGCAGGGCGACGCCGAGGCAGTCGAAACCCGGCCCGAGATTCGAGGTGCTCGCCGGAACTCGGACAGTGACGGATGAGATCATGCGCGGAGAGAAGGAGTTTCGCGATTGGGCAAGTTGTGCCTACGTTGTTTCCTCGCCGTGGAAAAGTCCATTTGGATCGAGCCCTCGCTCTTCCGGCAATTTGAAGCCGAAGGAACCGACGCGCATCGTCTCTGCACCTATGCGGAAGGCTGGGCGGAGCGTTTCGGGAACGATGTTCTCGTTTCCTACAAGAGCGAAAGAGCGAGGCAGCGTCTAACGACCGAACTGGCCCTTTGGGCGTTGAATTGCAAATTCAAGTTCAGCCGCGTCTTCGGCCGTTTCCTTCCAAGAAAGAATGCCGAACGCGAAGCGCCCCGCCTTCTCCTGGGCAATCCGGAAGTGAATCTGAAAAGTGTGGCCAGCGAACGGCTTCTCCGTTACGGGATCGATTTTGCAGCCGGCTATTCTGTCGGCCTTTTTCCCGATCAACGCGAAAATCGCCAGCTCCTTCGGCAGGAGCCGCCGCGCAAGCTGCTCAACTGTTTTGCCTACACCTGCTCTTTTTCGGTCGCCGCTGCCAGCGGCGGGGCGGAAACCGTGAATATCGATCTTTCCAGGAAATCGCTCGGGCGCGGACGGGAAAATTTCGCGCTCAACAGCCTGCCCACCAACGACCATCGCTTCGTGGCCGACGATGTTTTTGCCGTGCTGCCGCGTCTGGAAAAACGCGGTGAAAAATTCGATGCCATCGTCCTTGATCCACCAACTTTTTCCCGCTCACCGCGCGGCCGTGCTTTTCAAGTGGAGCGCGATTTTGAGCCGCTGCTTCTCGCTGCCCTTGACGTCGCGGAGCGCGATTGTCGGATCCTTCTTTCCACCAACTGCACGGGCCTGAGTCCGCGTTCGCTCGAAGTAATGGCTCGCTTCTGCCTCAAAGCGCATCGCCGCGCCGGACGTTTTTACCGCACACCGGCACTGCCCGACATCCCGCCGACCGCCGCCGCCAGCACTCTCTGGTTGATGTTGCGTTGACATTTCCAGACACGCAACCAACCATCAGCATTCGAAAGGTAATTGCATATGGAAAACCAGTCAGCCACCGTCCCCGAGGATTTTGCGGAGCGCAGTTTGCGCTACACCAAGGACCAGCTCGAACAGATTCTGCACCAGACTGAGGATTACGTGCGCGAAAAGCCGGCGCAATCAATCTGCTACGCATTGCTCGCCGGGTTTGTTCTCGACCGGCTGCCGATCGGCCGCATTTTCGGCGGCCTGGTCCGCCTGCTTCTCATCGCGCTCAAGCCGGCGATTCTGATCTACGGCGCAACCAAGCTTTATCAGGCCGCCAAGAGCGAGGGCTAACAAGCGGATCCTGTTTCGTTACCGGCGGTTCACGACCATCGGCCTTCGAATACGCCGGCATCAAAGGCCGGCCACGTGGCCGCGAAAAGCCACCATGACGAAAACTCAATCGTCGAGAGTAAAGCCGACGTTCACACTCACCTGCCAGTGGCTGATCTTGCCGTTCTCGATATAGCCGCGCGTCTCGGTCACCTCAAACCAGCGCATGTTGCGGATGGTTTTCTGCGCGCGCTCCAGCGCGTTATTGACCGCTTCTTCGATGCCGCGCGGCGAGGAACCAACCAGTTGGATTTTCTTGTAAACGTGATCGCTCATGACGTCATCCTCTGCCGCACGCGGCCGGCGAACAATGGCAAAGTTGCCGAGCCGGCGCGCGATTATCTCCGCCCGTCGGGTCCTCGCCCTTGCATCCGAACTTTGCGTTGAGCGCATGCAGCCTGATGGTTAGTCTCCATTCGTCATGGAGACCAAAAACATCGAGTCGCACCTGATCGAGAAACGCATTTTCAAGCCGGCCAGGCATTTCGCCAAGAAAGCGCGAATCAAAAGCCTCGAGAAGTATCGCAAGATGTATCGCAAATCGATCCAGAACCCCGACAAGTTCTGGGCGCGCGAGGCGAAAGACTTATGCTGGCAGAAGCGCTGGACGAAGGTCTTCTCGTGGCGGGCGCCTTTCGCGAAATGGTTCATCGGCGGCAAGCTTAACGTTTCGGAAAATTGTCTGGACCGCCATCTGCACGGCCCAAACCGAAACAAGGCCGCCATTTTGTGGGAAGGCGAGCCGGGCGATAAGCGGACACTGACGTATCAGCAGCTGCATCGTGAGGTCTGCCGGTTCGCGAACGTCCTGAAGCGAAACAGGATTCGCAAAGGCCATCGCGTCATTATCTACATGCCGACCATTCCGGAGGCGGCCATCGCCATGCTGGCCTGCGCGCGCATTGGGGCGGTTCATTCGGTCGTCTTCGGCGGGTTCAGCGCGGACAGTATTCGCGATCGCATCGCCGACTGTGGAGCAACGGCCGTCATTACCGCTGACGGTGCGTATCGCCGCGGCGCCGTCGTCCCCTTGAAGAAGAACGTGGACGATGCCCTGCGCGGTGAAACGACCGTGAAACGGGTGATCGTTTTTCGGCGCACCGGAAACGAAGTGCATATCGAAGAGGGACGCGATGTCTGGTGGCATCGCGAGCTGGAATATGTCGATGCACATTGTCCGCCCACTCCGCTCGACAGCGAGCACCCGCTTTACATTCTTTATACGAGCGGCTCGACCGGCAAACCAAAGGGCATTCTGCACACCACCGGCGGCTATCTGGTCGGGATTTATACAACGATGAAATATGTCTTCGACCTGCGCGAAGACGACGTCTACTGGTGCACGGCCGATGTCGGGTGGGTGACGGGCCACAGTTATGTCGTTTACGGACCGCTGGCCAACGGCGCGACCACCTTGATGTACGAAGGGGCGCCAAACTGGCCGCAACCGGATCGTTTTTGGCGGATTGTCGAAGAATATTCCATCAACACGCTTTACACCGCGCCCACGGCCATCCGCGCCTTCATTCGCTGGGGCGATGAGTGGATCGGCCGGCACGATCTGTCGTCGTTGCGTTTGTTAGGGACGGTTGGCGAACCGATCAACCCCGAAGCCTGGATGTGGTATCGCGAAAAAATCGGCCAGGGACGTTGTCCGATCGTCGACACCTGGTGGCAGACGGAGACGGGCGCGATCATGATCACACCCCTGCCCGGGGCGACACCGACGAAACCGGGAAGCGCGACGCTGCCGTTCTTTGGCGTCGACGCGGCGATCGTGGATGAGAACGGCAACGAAGTCGGACCGAACGTCGGCGGGAAGTTAATCATCCGGCGTCCCTGGCCGTCCATGCTCCGCACCATTTACGGCGACAAGGAGCGTTATCGAAAGCAGTATTGGAGCGAGTTTCCGGGCAACTATCTCACCGGCGATGGCGCGCGCCGCGACAAGGATGGCTATTTCTGGATCGTCGGTCGCATCGATGATGTCCTGAATGTCGCCGGTCACCGCCTGGGCACCTCGGAAATCGAAAGTGCGCTCGTTAGTCACGCACGGGTGGCGGAAGCCGCCGTGGTGGGCCGGCCGGACGAGTTGAAAGGCCAGGGGGTTGTTGCCTTCGTCACCCTGAAAGGCGGAGTGGAAGCAACCCATCTTCTTAAAGACGAGCTGCGCGAACATGTCGGACAGCATATCGGAGCCATCGCCAAGCCGGATGAAGTGCGCTTTGCCGAGGCGCTTCCCAAAACGCGCAGCGGCAAGATCATGCGGCGCCTGCTCAAGGAGATCGCCAGCGGTGATAGCGTCACCGGCGACACGACCACGCTGGAAGATTTCAGTGTTCTCGCGAAATTAAGCGCCGAAGAGTGATTGCTTTTGCGACCGTCCCGTACGGTCGCACCCATTTCGTCCATCTTATCCCGTGAGTTTTATTCGAACAGGTCTGCGCGAAATCGGTCTCAAAGTACGCCGCCAGAAAACGCGCGTGGCGTTGCGACACGAGAAGCGGCTGCTCCAGAAGAGCGAGATCAATCTTGGCCGCGAGGGTTGCGCGCAAGCCGCCAGCTTTCCCGAGGTCCGCGAAGAAATCGTCGCCCTGCGCAAACTGGAACAGGAACAAAAGGAAGTCGCGACGCGGATCGAGCAGCTTGAGGAAGGCATTCGCCAGATCGAAGGAGAGCGGCAGGAAAACGCGAAGGAACAAAACGCCGCTCTGGCCAAACTCGAGGAGGAAAAGAAACCGGTTCTGCACCGGCGCAACGAAGCCAGGACCGTGGCCGACCGGTGTGATCGCGAGCTGGCCGGGGAGGAGCGCCGCCTGAAGGAGAACGAGGCGTCCGAGAGGGAATTGCAAAAGCAAATCGAGCAATTGCAGGCGCAAGCTCCGCCACCGGACGATTTGGAAACACGCACCAACGAGCTGAGCAGCAGGCGCGCAAAATTGCCGGTCGAACGTGAGGAAATCGCGCGTGTGAAACAGGAGCGCGTCGAAGCCTGTCGCCGGGCCAGGGAGACGCTGGCAACGGCGCAAGCCGAACTGGACACCGCGGACAGGAAGATCGCCAAACTGCGGGAGGAATTCGAAGCGCGCGATCGCGGCTTGAATGAAAAGAGCCGGACGCAGCAGGAAGCGATTCGGGAGGCGCGGGAGCACCATGAAACGGTCGAGGAACGAAAGAATCCCGCCTATCTCAACATCGGCCGGCACCTGGCCGGGCGTGGCATCGCGCCGCCGAACGCGCCGCATTTACTCGAACAGGTAAACCGGCACCGCGAGGCGATGGAGCGCCAGCTCGCGCACACAGAAGAACTGGCCCGAATTTCCAGCCAGATCGACAAACAGGAACTGCGAAAATTTTATTTCTGCATCGTTTCCGTCCTCGTCCTGCTCGCCATTATCCTGCCGCTGGTTTTTCAATCGCCCTCCAAGCGCGAGTGGCTTCCGCAGGAGACGGACACCATTCTCTCGCTCAATGTCGATCAATTCCTGAATGCCGATTTGCCCAAGAAATGGCGCAAGGAGCAACCGGCGGCCTGGCAACAAATCTGGCCGGCTTTGCTCGGGCCGGCCGTCCAGGTGCCCGCGCTGAAGATTGATGACTTTCTGCGCGTAACGCGCGCTTCAAGCATGGGAGACAGCGGAAGCGTGCGCCAATTCACGCTTGTGGAAGCGCGTTTTAATCTCGCACGCACACTGCATGCGATCGACGACCAGCCTGGATTTGTGCGCAGCACTTTCAATGGATTGCCGGTCTGGCAACAGCAGGATCGCTCCGTTGCGCAGGTCGGTCCACGCACGGTCGCGGTGGGCGGGGCAAATGAAGTCGAGGAACTCCTGCAGGTCCGGCTCGGTCTCAGGCAGGATTTGAAAATCAGTGGAGCGCTCCTGGATCGCTTTCAGGCGCTCGATGAGGAAAGCGCGCTGCGCTTGATCTCCCGCGATCCCTCCACGCTCTCGCGGATGGTTCAGCCGATTTTCGCTCCGGAATTGCTGCAATCGGCTCAGTTGCTCGGCCTGTCGCTTGGTTTGCAAAAGGCTCCCCGCGCGCGTTTACTCGTTAGGCTTCCGGATATCGCCCAGGCCACCGAACTGGAACGCCGCTTGCGCGACGAACCGCAACGTTTGTTGCGCCTCCCGGATTCAGAGGTGCTTCTCTACAGTCAGCCGCCCGAAGTGAACCGGCAGAAGGAGAATATTGAGGTGCGCTTCCATCTGGCCGAAAATGCCGCCCTTCTCCTGCTCGAACGACTGGCCAGGGCGCATGTGCCGTCCGCGCAACCGTGAGAGCAGGTGCAACAAAATCTGTCGTCCCCGACGACCGCTTTCCACATCACATTTTCGGGCATTCAGGCGTTCCTCGCTTGTCAGACGCAAAAAATTTCGGTCTTCTTTCACGCCACCTGCTGTTTTTCCGACAAATGAATTTTCCCGCGCTGCCGAAATTGTTCGTGATCGTCAATGCCGCGCTCTTTTGCTTTGCTTCCTCCGTGCAGGCGGCGCCTTCGCCCACCCCAACGCCCGAATTGGTCAACATCAAGGAGGTCGACCCGACGATCATCGTCGAGCTTCGCTACGCCGGCCGAAACAACATCGCGCGACACCCGATCTATCCGCCCAACATGCCGGCTCTTGTTCGCCCGAGCGTGGCCGCGCGGCTCATCAAAGCACAGGCCTATCTGCAGTTGCACGGCTATTGCCTCAAAATTTGGGACGCCTACCGGCCGTCCATGGCGCAGGCGGCGTTGTGGCAGGTTCATCCCGATACGACCTACATAGCCAACCCAAGCGAGGGACGCGGCTCATTGCATACGTGGGGCGTTGCGGTGGACGCCACCATCGTTACGGAAAAAGGCGAAACCGTGGAAATGCCGACCGATTTCGACGCTTTCATTCCCGCGGCCGGTTTGCATTATCGGAACTGGAGTGCGGCCGCGCGGGCACATTTGCTAATTCTGCAGACCGCCATGGGACGGGCTGGCTTTTACGGAATGCGCACGGAATGGTGGCACTTCACCGCGTATGATTGGGAAAAATACGGACCGGTGCGCGAGATCAAACTGTCGGCCCAATAAAATCACATGTGGCAAGCATTCCTGCGCGACCTGCAGCAGCCCGAATATGTCCACGTCCTCATCAATCCCCTGCCCATCTATGGCCTGGCGCTCGGCATTGTCGCCCTGGTCATCGGCCTCCTCATGCGAAGCCGGCCGGCGCAGATGCTGGCATTTATTCTGATTCTTATCAGTGCGGCCTCGGCCTGGCCGGTCGCATACTATGGTCAGGCCGCCTACGATCGCGTTCTTTCCATGTCGAATGCCGACGGGCGAGCCTGGCTGCAAAATCACGCTGACCGCGTGGACGACCTCATCTGGCTGTTCTACGCGCTGGCCGTGATCACACTGGCCGCGATGATCTTGCCGCAATGGTGGAGCAAGGCCCGACTGCCTCTTACCTGGCTAACCCTGATCTTTGCTTTTCTCTCGTTAGGGGCGGGATGCTATATCGGCTACGCTGGGGGAAAAATTCGGCATCGCGAATTTCGCAATGCCCCGCCGCCGCCGGTCAAGCATCACGCGGAATCAGACTAACCTGCGACCGTCATCGCCGATTCCACTATAACAACGGAGAACGTTCCGTTTGCACCTGACCGGGCTTCGCACCGGCGCGGGCGATGAGGCCGGTAAGCTCCTCCTTCGTGATGCGTGTCGGATCGTAATAGATGCTTACCCTGGTGTTTTCGATGCCTAACGAATCGAAGCGCAGCCCCTTCGTTTTTGCAATGGCTGCGCGAATGGCTTTCTCTTCGGCCGGACCGATCTCCGCCGCCAGCTCGATCTCCGCGGCGATATATTCCTCCGCCCCGGAAAGCCTTTCGGAGTCGTCAGGCACTTAGCGATTCCCAATATGAATGGCCCGCTTCTCCACGGCGAGTGCGGCCTCCTTGACCGCCTCGCTCAAGGTGGGATGCGCGTGCACCGTTCGTCCCAGATCTTCCGAGCTGCCGCCAAATTCCATGACCGCGACCGCTTCGGCGATTAACTCCGAGGCGGCGTGCGAAAGAATGTGCGCACCGAGAATCCGGTCCGTCTCCGCATCAGCCACAAACTTGACGACGCCCTCGTAATCTTCGTTCGCCAGGGCACGACCATTGGCGCGGAAAGGGAACTTGCCCACGCGCACATTCATCCCCTTCTCCTTCGCGCCATCTTCGGTCAGGCCGGCGCCGGCTAGTTCCGGGTTGGTGTAGATGATCCCGGGGATGACATCGTAGTTCACGTGGCCCGCCTTGCCCGCGATTGTCTCGACGCAGGCGATGCCTTCCTCTTCCGCCTTATGCGCGAGCATCGGTCCGGCAATGACATCGCCGATCGCATAAATCCCTTCCACGTTCGTCTCAAAATGCGGACCGACCTTGATGCGACCGCGCTCGTCGAGCTGCACACCGATCTTCTCGTCAACGACGCCGTTGGTGTAAGCCCGCCGGCCGACGGAAACGAGCACCTTGTCGGCTTCGAACTTCAGTTCCTCATCGGCCTTTTTCGCGATCGCGACGGCATGATCGCCTTCCGTTTTGACGGAGCTCACTTTGGTCTCGAGGTGGAACTTTAATCCCTGGGCCGTGAGCGCGCGCTGGAGCAGATTGGCCAGCTCGAGATCGAAACCGAGCGCGATGCGCGGTAAAAATTCCAGCACCGTAACCTCCGAGCCCAAGCGATTCCAAACCGAGCCGAGTTCGAGACCAATCGCCCCGGCACCGATGACGAGCAGTTTCTCCGGCGCTGTCTCGAAGCAAAGAGCTTCCGTGCTCGTCACCACCCTCTTCCCGTCGAACGGCATGCCGGGCAGTTCGATCGGCACGCTTCCGCTGGCGATGACGATGTGAGATGATTCGATCTCCTGCGCGTCGCCCTCGTTAGGCGTAATGGTCACCCGACCGGGCGAGGTGATCTTTCCGAGCCCCTGAAAGACGGTGACCTTGTTGCCTTTCATGAGGGCACGCACACCGCCGGTCAGCGTCTTCACCACCTTGTCCTTGCGCGCCAGCATCTTCCCGAGATCGAGTCCGACGTTCTCGAGCACGATGCCGTGCTTGGCTGCTTCTTTTTTCGCGAAAACGAAATGATCGCTCGAAGTGAGCAACGCCTTGCTCGGGATGCAGCCCACATTCAGGCAGGCTCCACCGAGTTCCGGATCTTTTTCGATGATGGCCGTTTTCAATCCGAGCTGAGCGGATCGAATCGCCGCAACATAACCGCCCGGCCCCGATCCGATAATGACGACGTCAAATTTTTCCATAAGTCCGGAGCTAAAAATTGGGCGACAACCGCTCAGGCTTTTCGATGCATTCCTTCACCTTGACCAGGAACGTGACTGCCTCTTTCCCATCCACCGCGCGATGATCGTAGCTGAGCGCGAGATACATCATCGGCCGGATGACCACCGCGTCATCACGCACCACTGGCCGTTGCTGGATCGCGTGCATGCCGAGAATCCCGCTCTGCGGCGGATTGAGGATCGGCGTGCCCATAAGCGAACCGTAAACGCCGCCGTTGGAAATTGTGAACGTCCCGCCCTGCAAATCCTCGATCTTGATCTTTCCGTCGCGCGCGCGGGTCGCAAAATCGGCAATCGTTTGCTCGAGCTCGCCGAACGATTTTCTGTCCGCGTCGCGCACGACCGGGACGACCAATCCACGCTCCGTCCCCACGGCTACGCCGATGTCGTAGTAATGATTTTCGATGAAGTCGTCGCCTTCGATGCGGCCATTCACGACCGGCACCGTTTTCAATCCCTCCACGACCGCTTTAATGAAGAACGACATGAATCCGAGCTTTACGCCATTCTTTTTCGTAAACGCTTCCTGTGATTTGCGGCGCAGTTCCATGACGGCGCTCATGTCGCATTCGTTGAAGGTCGTCAGGATGGCCGCCGTGTGCTGAGCCATCACCATCTGCGCCGCAATCTTCCGTCGGAGGGGCGACATTTTCCTGCGGGTAAAACGCGCTCCGTCCTTCCCTGGGCCGCTGTCGCGGCCGCCGTCTCGGCGGCAGGCTCTTCTTTTCCTCCCGACTCGCGCGACCGCACGGCTTCGAGCGCATCCGCTTTCGTCAGGCGTCCGCCTTTTCCGCTGCCGCGAATTTCCTGCGGATCAATTTCCTCTTCCTCCACGATTCGCCGCACCGCCGGCGACAGGAGATCGGCTTCCGCCGTTCTTTTTTCGGGCCCCGGCGTAGTGGCCGGTTTTTCCGCAGCAGTTTTCGCTTTGGCCGGCTCCGCTTTCGCCTCGCCTCCCGATGGGGGCGCCGCCCTTTCATCGATCGTCGCGACGACCTCGCCAATTTTTACTTCCTGGCCTTCGTCCACTTTGGTCGTTAGCACCCCCGCCTTCTCGGCCGTGATCTCGGTCGAAACCTTGTCGGTTTCCAAGGTGAAGAGAGCATCGCCCGCCTTGACGTAATCACCCGACTTCTTGTGCCAGACGGACACGATTCCGCTGGTGATCGATTCGCCGACCGCCGGGATTTTCACTTCGATGCTCATGCTAACGAGCAAGTAAGCCCAGAGATTGCCAATTTCCAATTGCCAAATTGGCAGTTAAGACTTGAACGCGTCCTCGATGAGCTGCGCCTGCTCGCATTTGTGCAGAGCGAGGGCACCGACCGCCGGGCTGGCGCTGGCGTTGCGGCCGGCATAAAGAATTTTGCGATCAAACATCGCGCGGAGGCGCGGCTCGATAAAGGTCCATGCGCCCATGTTTTGCGATTCTTCCTGGCACCAGATCAGCCTGGCGTTTTTCGGAAACGCGTTCACCAAGTCCTGCAGCTTTTCTTCGGCCAGCGGATAGAGTTGCTCGACCCGAATGATGGCTGCGCTCGCGATCTTGTGTTCTTCGCGGTAAGCGAGCAGATCGTAATAAACCTTGCCCGAGCAAAGAATGACCCGCCTTGTTTTCGAGGGTGGACCCGCCCTGGGCCCGGGCAAAATTTCCTCGAAATGGCCGCTTGTAAACGCTTCCGCCCGCGAGGCGGACGCTTCGAAGCGAAGCAGACTCTTCGGCGTCATGATGATGAGCGGCTTGAGGAAATCGCGCTTCATCTGACGGCGCAAAACATGAAAATATTGCGCCGAGGTCGTTAGGTTGCAGACCTGAATATTGTCTTCGGCGCAGGCTTGCAGAAAACGTTCGAGCCGCGCGCTGGAATGCTCGGGTCCCTGCCCTTCGTACCCATGTGGCAAGAGCAGAACGATTCCACTCGGCCGCTGCCATTTCGATTCCGCCGAAACAATGAATTGATCAATGATGGTCTGGGCGCCGTTGGCAAAATCGCCGAACTGCGCTTCCCACAGGCAGAGCATGTTCGGATAATCGAGCGAATAACCGTAGTCGAACCCCAGGACGGCCGCTTCCGAGAGCAGGCTGTTATACATGCAAATGCGCGCCTGCCCCGCGGCGAGGTGAAGCAGCGGCAGATAAGGCCTCCCCGTCTTCGCATCGTAAATAAAGGCATGCCGTTGACTGAAGGTGCCGCGCCGGCTGTCCTGCCCGGAGAGGCGAACCGGAATTCCATCGAGTAAAAGTGAACCAAATGCGAGTGCCTCGGCAAAACCCCAGTCATAAGGCCCGCCTGCTTCGTAGACATCGCGCTGCCGATCAACCATGATCCGCTTCACTTTCGGAAGGACATTGAAGCCCTTCGGCAGCCGCGTCAGTCCATCGACGATTTGCTTGAGCATCTCGGCCGAAATGGCCGTTGGCGTCGTGCTACTCGTATATTTCGGTTGAAAAACGGCGGTCGATTCCTTGAAACAATCCGCCTCGCCGGCCTGTTCCTTTTCGATCGACTTGACGACCTCCTGCGCCATTTCCAGCCGCAATTCGAACTCCGTTTCGAGCGACGCCGCGTCGTCTTCGCTTAGAGTGCCACTCTGCAAAAGCTGGCTTTTGTAGAGCTTCGTCACCGACGGATGCTCCGCGATCCTCGCGTAAAGATCGGGTTGGGTAAAAAACGGCTCGTCGCCTTCGTTATGCCCGTAGCGCCGGTAGCAATACATGTCGATGACGACGTCGCGTCCGAATTCCTGGCGGAAGTCGAGTGCCGTCTGCGTAACGAATCGCACAGCCAGCGGGTCATCGCCGTTCACGTGGAAGATCGGGGCCTCGATCATCTTCGCGACGTCGGTCGCGTACATGGAGGAACGGGCATCTTCCGGCAGCGTCGTGAAACCGATCTGATTGTTGACCACGACGTGCACGGTGCCGCCGGTGCTGTAGCCGGGCAGTTGCGACATATTCAGCGTTTCCGCCACGATGCCCTGACCGGCAAAAGCGGCGTCGCCGTGGATGAGAAGGGGCAGAACCTTGCGCCGGTATTTTGTATCGCCGCGAATGCGCTGCCGCGCGCGCGCTTTGCCTTCCACCACTGGATCGACCGCTTCGAGATGGCTCGGATTGGAGGAAAGCCGGATTTCAACCTGCGCTCCGGACTCCAGCTTGCGCACCGTCGTGTAGCCGAGGTGATATTTCACATCACCGTCGCCTTCCACAAGATCGGGAATGTAGTTGGTGTTGAATTCGGTGAAGATGACCTTGAGCGATTTACGCAGAAAATTTGCGAGCACGTTGAGCCGGCCGCGATGTGCCATGCCCATGCAAATTTCTTCGATGCCCGAATCGGGGCAGCGCCGCAAAATGGTGTCGAGGATCACCATGAGCGATTCCGCGCCCTGCAACGAAAAGCGCTTTTGCCCGACATAACGAGTGTGCAGAAACGTCTCGAACGACTCTGCTTCCATGAGCGAGCGCAGCAGGTCGACCTGCACCGAAGCCGGCGCCGTTGCGCGCGCTTGCGCGCCCGCTTCAATCCGCTCACGCACCCAGTCGCGCATGCGCGGATTTTGGATGTGCTGAAACTCCGTGCCGATCGTGTCGGCATAGATGCTTTGCAACGCCGCAATCATCTGGCGCAGCGTCATCGTTTTGTTGTTCAGGAAAAACGGCGACGAAACCTCGCGTTCCAGATCGTCCTCGCCGAAGCCGAGTTCGCGCAGACTGAGGAGCGGATTCTGCGGACGCTCAGGAGCCAGCGGATCAAGATTGGCAATCGTGTGCCCGAGCGTGCGATAGGCGTGGACAAGGCCATCCACACGCGTTTGCAAAGAACCCTCGGCATCCGGCGCTTCGGGGGGCGCCGCAGCCGGAGCAGCGGTGCCGTTACGTTGCGGCAGATTGCCAAGCTCAAACCCCTGAAAAAAGGCCGACCAATCGGTATCGACCGAATCCGGATCCGATTGCCAGCGGCGGTAATTCTCCTCGAGCAAATCGAGGTTTTCCCGGGTGGCGAACGAGGGATGCATGGCAAAGACAATCTGCAAAGCAACAGGCCGCGAGGCAAGTTGACAGTAGGAAGCACGCCCCGTTACTTGCAGCACCTGGAATGCGAAAAACGAAATTTCTCTGCGGCTTGGCGAGCTTCCTCGCGTCTGGCTCGCTTCTGTTCGCCGCCGCCGCGCCCGACGCTTCACCAACCAACCCGGCCGCCGAGCCGGCCGTCCTCGCCATTCAGAAAGTTTTGCCGGCGGTCGTCAACATCAACACCGAGCGGGTCGTCAGGCGACAGGTGCGCGATCCCTTCGAGGATTTCGCGGCGCAATTCTTTGGCAATTACCGGAGCCGGCCGCATGAGATTCGCCAGACACTGCAAAGCCTTGGCTCCGGTTTTTTGGTCGATCCGGCCGGTTACATCGTCACTAACCAGCACGTGGTCGAGCGGGCGGCCGATCTGAAAATTGAAGTCACGCTGAACAACGGCAAGATCTACAAGGCGAGATACATCACGGGCGACGAGCAAAAGGACCTCGCGTTCATCAAAATCGACGCCAAAGCTCCTTTTCCCTACGTCGATCTGCAAAACATTTCGCCAAATCTGTTAGGCGAGACGGTTCTTGTCGTGGGCAACGCGCTTGGTTACGGCAGTTCCATCAGCCGCGGTGTGGTCAGTGCCACCAATCGCGATATCACGGTCGACAACGTCGAATACAAGAATCTCATTCAAACGGACGCCGCCATCAATCCGGGCAACAGCGGTGGCCCTGTCATCGACCTGGCTGGACGCCTGGTCGGTATCAGCTCGGCCAAAATGGCCTTCACGCCCCAGGGAATTCCGACGCAGGGCCTGGGCTTTGCCATCCCCGGGGACGTTGTCCGCCAGAGTGTGACGCAGTTCAAGGCCATCGCCCAGAAGCAACCCGCCGAAAACGGCCCGGTCGCTGATTCCCCGGGCTCGGGAAATGCCGATCGGCTTTTCGGAATGCAATTACAGGATCTCACGCCGGAGCTGGCCGACGCGCTCGGCTACGCGCGCGGGCGCGGTGTGCTCGTTAGCGCAGTCGAGCCAAACAGTCCGGCGGACGACGCCGGCATCGAGCGTGGGCTCGTCGTTTATCGAGTCGGCCGCTACGAGGTGAATTCGGTCGAGAAGGTGAACAAACTCCTCGAAGGCGCCCAGACCGACTCCAGGGTCGATTTCGCGATTGGCGTTGTGCGCGCAAATGGTGGCCAGCGCATCGCGCGCGTCACGCTCATGGCGCGTTGAAAGCAAAAATTTGCAACGCGCGCGCATCTGCGTTGTCTGAAAAAATTACTGCCGCATGATCAAGGTCGAGAATTTAACCAAGCGCTATGCCGGACAACCGGCCATCCAGGACCTGAACTTCGAAGTGGGTCGCGGCGAGATCATGGGTTTTCTCGGGCCTAACGGGGCAGGAAAAAGCACGACCATGCGCATTCTCTCCGGTTTCATGCCGCCCACTTCGGGCCGCGCCTCCGTCGCCGGGTTCGACGTTTTCGAAAAATCGCTCCAGGCGCGCGCGCACCTCGGCTACATGCCGGAAAACGTCCCGCTCTATAACGACATGCGTGTCACGGAATACCTGAATTACCGGGCTGCGCTCAAGGGCGTGCCGCATCGGCGCATGGCCGAACGCATCGGTGACGTGAAGGAACTTTGCGGCCTGAAAGAAGTGGAAAAGAAACTGATCGGTGCGCTTTCCAAGGGCTACCGGCAGCGGGTCGGACTGGCCGATGCGCTGGTGCACGAGCCCGATCTTCTCATTCTCGACGAACCAACGAGCGGACTCGATCCAAATCAAATTCGACAGGTGCGCGATCTGATCAAGAACCTCGGTCAGCAGCACACCATTCTGCTTTCCACTCACATTTTGCCTGAGGTGGAAATGACCTGCAGTCGGGTCATCATCATTAACAAGGGCCGCATTGAAGCATGCGATACCCCCGAAAACTTGTTAGGCCAGATTCGCACGGCGAGCGGCGTTTTGCTCGAAGCCAGGGTTGGAAGCGATGATGGCGTTGTCGAATTGAAGAAAATAGCCGGTGTCCGGGATGTCACGGCCTCGGGCATTGAAGATGGCTGGAAAAGCTTTGCCTTGCGTGTCGAGTCGGGCGCGGACGTGCGGGCGGAAGTTTTCCGGCTCGCTACGACGCGTCATTGGATCGTTCGGGAATTGACGCAACGTCGCGCTACGCTGGAGGACGTGTTTGTCGAAATCACCCAGGCGGATGAGGTCTGAGGCGAGTGATCGAGTAGTGGAGTAATGGATTATTACGAAACAACATTGCGGAATAAAAACCGTGGCTATATGCGGCTTATTGTCTGGCAGAAGGCAATGTCGTTGTTTGAACTGGTTTGGAACATTGCTTTCGAAGAAGCGAAAATCGATTTCAAACTGCGCTCCCAAATCGCCGATGCCGCCCGGTCTGTGGCTGCGAATATCGCGGAAGGTTACGGCCGGCGCTCGGTCGAGGAATACATTCAGTTTCTCTACACAGCGCTTGGTTCGCTGGCGGAAACGCTCACTCGCGCCATTGGTTTGCAGCGTACGAAGCAGATTCCCGATGCTCGCTTCGAGGAATTCAATCTCCTGCATTACGAAGTTGAAAACCGCCTTTTGCGCCTGATCGAGAAAATCGAACAGAAACGCGACGACGAGGATTGGATTGGAAGAATATCCGAGGATCCTGCCGAGTATCTTCCGGAATCTCCACCACTCCACCACTCCACGACTCCACCACTCCGCCAAGCCGTCTCCGTCCATGCGTAAGTTCTTCACCCTTCTCTCCCGCGAGGTGCGCAGCTACTTCTACTCCCCGATCGCCTATATCGTGCTCGTCTTTTTCCTGCTCGTCAGCGGAGCGGATTTCTATTTCCAAATCTCGTTCATGAACGGGCGGCCCGCTCCCTACTCGGTCGAGGAAGCTTTTTTCAATTCTGTCTTCTTCTGGTTCGCCTTCGTTCTTATTTTCCCGCTCATTACCATGCGCCTTTTTGCCGAGGAATTTAAGCTCGGCACGATCGAACCGCTCATGACGGCGCCAGTGCGCGACTGGCAGGTGGTCCTGGCGAAATTTTTCGGCGCCCTCGTTTTCTACATCGTGCTCTGGCTGCCGACGGCGGCCTATTTCATTATTTTCCAGGCTATTACTCATCAACCGGCCGGCACATCCTGGGGCGCTTACTTCGGCGCCTATCTCATGCTGCTGCTGCTCGGCATGTTTTATCTTTCCGTCGGCTGTCTCGCCTCGGTGCTGACCAGGAATCAGATTATCGCCGCGGTCATATCTTTCTGCGCCATCACCCTGCATTTCTTTTCCGGGCTCATTTCCTTTGTGCTCGAGGACATCAGCTCGACGACGCGGCAATTGCTCGGCTATTTCTCGGCCATTGAACAAATGGGAACCCTGTCGCGCGGCGAGATCGATACGCGTCCGATGGTTCTCTACGTCAGCATGACGATCGTCATGTTGACTCTTACCTATCAGGCGTTCCAGACCCGCAAGTGGAGGTTGTGATGGCGGAAGAAGTGAGCGCAGCTCCGAAACCAAAGAAGATCCATCGCCTCCAGATTGGCCTGAACGTCCTCGTGCAGGTCGGCCTCATCCTTTTCCTGGCCCTGATGATCAACTATCTCGGCTTCCAGCATTACAAGCGCTGGGACTTATCCCGCGACAAAACCTATGCGCTTTCCGACAAAACGAAGCGTTTCCTCGACAGCATCAAGGGCAAGGTGCGGGTGACTGTTTTCTTTGCGCCTAACAACCCAATCTCGGGTGACGTGCAGAATCTTCTTACCGAATATCAATACGCCGCGCGCGGAAAGATCGATGTCGAATATGTCGATCCCGAGCGCAACCTGACGCGGGCCAAGGAAATTCTCGATAAGTACAAGGTGGTGAGCGACGAGAGCCTGGTCATCCTCGATTACGAGGGCCGAAACAAGACCGTAAAAGCCTCGGAGATGGCCGAAATGGACCAGGGCAATCCGATGCTGGGCGAGCCGCCTAAGATGACCGCATTTAAGGGCGAACAGGCCATTACCAGCGCCATGATGGATCTGGTCGAGGGCAAGAAAAACATTCTTGGCTACGTCACCGGACACAAGGAACCCGCCATGACCGACGACGGTCCAGTCTCGATCATGAAAACTTTCATCGAAAACGAGAATGTGAAGTTCCAGGAGTTAAATCTCTTCGAGGTGCCGGAGATTCCGAAGAACATCAAAACGATTTTCATCGACGGCCCCCAGTACGATTTCTCCGATCGCGAAATGAACCTGCTGCGCGATTTCTGGAACAAGCAGGGCCGCATCCTGCTCCTGCTCGATCCGGCTGCCAATACGCCGAAGTTGCACGAGTTCCTGAACGAGCTTGGCGTGAAAGTGAATGACGACCGGCTCATGGCCATGGTGCGCACCGGCATCGAGGAGGTCGCGCTTCTCCAGGATGTGCAGGCCCGCTTCCTGCCGGGCAATCCGATCACGAAGAGACTGGCCGAGGCGCGCGGTATTTTTCCCGGCGGGACCGCCTCGATCACGCTTGAGCCGCAGCGAGTGCGCGCCGCCGGCATTCAACTGCAACCATTGCTCCAGGCCGAGAAAGGTTATTGGGCGGAAAAGGATTACCGTTCCCGCGATCAGGCAAAATTTCAGGCCGATGCCCTCAAAGGCGGCGACGCCACACTGACCATGGCCGCCTCGGTTGAGAAAGGCGGCAGCGGCGATGCGCGTGTCCAGGTTAGTTCCTCCCGCCTCGTCGTCGTGACCAACGCGCTCTTTGTCCAAAATGCCGCATTGCGCCAGGGCCAGCAGGCGCTCGATTTCGTTTCCGCGAGCGTTAACTGGCTTATGAATCGCGAAGAGCTGATCGGCATTGCCCCGAAGGTTCCACAGGTCCTCACCTTCAGTCTGGGCGAACAATCGCTCCGGAACCTGCGCTGGATCGTGCTCGTCCTTTTCCCGCTCACGCCAGCGCTCATCGGCTTTCTGGTCTGGTGGCAGCGCCGCGCCTAACGAGTCGCCATGAAACTGAGAACAACGCTCATTCTTCTCGTCGTCGTGGCCGGGCTCGCCCTCTTCATCAAGTTCTACGAGAGCAAGCAGCCCGGCACGGAAGAGGCCGCGCGCCGCGCTCAGAATGTGCTCAATTTCGATCGGGACAAGCTCGACGGCATTGTCATTCAAAATGGCGACGACCGCATCGAGCTGCGCCACCACGACGGCAAATGGCGCCTTGAAACCCCCATCAAGGACCAGGCCGACAGTGGCGCGGTCGATTCGCTCGTCTCGGACCTGGAGTTTTGGCAGAAGGACAACACGATTCCGGCGCAAGACATCGAGAAGGAGAAAAACGGCCTGGCCGAGTACGGATTGAATAAACCCAAGCTGCGGCTGCAGTTGTTAGGCAAAGGAATGCCGCCGGAAATTCTTTTCGGCAAGGAAGCGGCCATTGAAGGCAAAATGTACGTGCGCTTCGACAATTCGCGCGATGTCTTCATCGCCGCCCAATCCGTCCGCAATGACATTGCGAAAAAGCCGGAGGATTTTCGTGATCGCAAGCTGACCGAACTGACCACCGCCCAGGTCGAGCGTGTGCTCCTGAAAACGTCCGCCGGCGAAATCGAGTTGCAGAAGAAGGGCGATCACTGGCAAATCGTAAAACCCTTGCGCGCGCGGGGCGACGATCAGAAGATCTCCGATCTGATCGCGCAGGTCACGACGGCGCGGATCGAGAAATTTGTGGCGGACGATCGCGGCGACCTCCGCCCTTACGGACTGGCCGAGCCGCGTGGCTCCATGACTCTCTTCGCGGAAGGCAAGAACAATCAGGGGCAGATGCTGCAGATCGGCGCCCTTCCAGAGAAGGAGAAGAATGAGGTCTACGTGCGCTTCGCCGCGCGCAATGGCGTTTACACCCTGCCGAAAAAGATCGAGACGATCCTGAATACGAAGCCGGATGACTTGCGCGACCGGCATCTGGTTCGCTTCGAAACCAACATTCTCGATCGGATCACGATTGAAGCTCCGGGCAAGACGAAGACCGTGCTCGCACGCAAAGATCAAAACTGGACAATGGCCAATCGCAACAATGAGGCGGCCAACGCCGAGGAAGTAAGCCGCCTGATCGAGACGCTGCAGACCGAGCAGGTCACGCGTTTCGTAGCCGACGTCGCTTCCGACCTGGCCAGGTATGGCCTCGATAAACCGCAGCTCATCGTGACGCTCAGCTCGTTCGCCTCGGAGAACACGGCCGAAACGAAAGCCGGCGAGGAGCCCTTTGCGACGATTGCCTTCGGCAAGGTAGAAGGCAACGAAGTCTACGCGCGGCTCGGCGACGAACCGTTTATCGTGGCGGTGCAGCGTTCGTTGCTCGACAAGATCTTTGCCGACCCGCTGCAATGGCAATCTGTCGGCATTTTCAATTACAAACCGGAGCAGGTGCATCGGCTCAGTGTGGTGACCGATCACGAAGAGACGTTTGTGCGCGGCCCCCACAGGCAATGGCAACCGCTCAAGGGCGAGCGGGAGGTTAATCAGGTGCACATCAAGTCGCTTCTCAATACGCTCACGACGCTGCGCGCTGTGCGCTGGGTCGGCAGCACGACGGCCGAGCATCAACTCGAAAAACCGCAGCTCGTCATCACCTTTACAACTTCACCCGACGACAAGGCGCTGCACAAGCTGACGGTCGGCGCATCGAATAATCAAGGAATGTGGTTTGCCCGCACCGATGAAAAACCGGGCACCTTCCTGCTGAGCCAGCCCGACTTGAATGCGCTGCGTCTCCCCTTGGTCAGGCAACCGACGCCCGCCCCGAGTGTGAGTGCGAGCCCTGGCGCAAGCGCCAGCCCGGTCGTTAGTCCAACTCCGACACCGAGCGCCACGCCTTCCGGCTAGGCCCGGACGGGATGCCTGCCCTGCCCGGGAATTTTTGCCGCCGCGTACAGTGTTACGATCCCGCCGCTCATCGGCTTCGCCGTGGCACTGGCGAAGCCGTTTCCCTGCATCAGGCGAATCATCTCCTCTCCATTTGGAAATTTCTCGATCGAGGCACCGAGATACTCGTAGGCATCTCCCTGGCCGGTCAACACGGCGGCCAGCCGCGGCAAAACATGGTGCAGATAAAAGCGATAAGGAACGCGCAAGGCGGATTGCGGGAGCGAGAAATCGAGCACGAGGAGATGCCCGGCCGGCCCCAGGACGCGCGCCATCTCACGCAGAGCCGCGCCCCAGTCCCGCATGTTCCGCAGGCCAAAAGCCACCGTCACACAATCAAATGATTGGTCCGCGAACGGCAGGCTCAGAGCGTCGGCCAAAACCGTTTCGCGAACACCTTTGCGACGCGCCAGCGCCAGCATTCCGGCTGAAAAATCTGCCGCGACGATCGATTCGTCAGGCAAGCGTGCCTGCAGGGCGAGCGCAAGATCGCCGCTGCCGCAGGCCAGATCGAGCACGCGGCCGGGCTGCCAGTTTGCCACCAAATCGGCCGCGCGTTTGCGCCAAAGGAAATCGGCGCCGCCGCTCAACAAATGATTCGCCAGATCGTAGCGATGCGCGACGCGCTCGAACATCGCCCGCACTTTCTCTGGATCGCGATCGGAAGAATCCACGCTTCGCCAGTCTATTCGGGGCGCGTCGAAGAAGCCACGCCGCAGAAGCGTTTACTCCAGCGGCGGTTCGATCTTTTCTTCTTCGCGCGCGACGAGCCTGTTTTTGGCGATGAGTCGCGCGCACGTATTCCAGCGCAACAACGCATCGTCGTTTCCGGCCGGCCGGTGCGCTTCCGCCTTTTCAAAAAAATGCATGGCCTTGCGAAAGAGATCGTGAGCCATGTGGCTCGAACCCGGCGTTCCCTGGGCCAATTTTGCCTTGGCGCGACGCTCGGCCACGATGCCGGTGTAGTAGGCCTGTTCGTAATCGCCTTTGATTTGCGCGAGCAACTCTTTCGCCTGCGTATCGCTCACGCCGTAACCCTTGCTGAAACGATCCGTCACGGCGAGAAGCAGCGTGATAATGGCGCGCTGGTTCTGCGGATCGACCCGCAGTACATCCAGGCAAATGCTTTCCGCTTCCGCCGGCTCGTTGAGCAGACGGTAACGCTCCGCCTTTTCCAGCGCGGTTGGAATGGCTTCTTTTGAGAGAGATTTGAGATCGGACATGTTGTGGGCGTTATCCGTTGAAAGGTTGAAGAGTTGAAGCGGGTTCCGCGCACCGCTCCTCATATCCTCGGCTACACCTGCTCCGCTTCATCGCTTTAACTCTTTATCGCTTCAACGTCTCCGCAGAAGCTTCCAAATCCAGCCTAACGGATCATAATAATCATCCACCACCCGCTCTTTCAACGGGATGATGGCGTTGTCGGTGATGTGAATGTTTTCCGGACATACCTTCGTGCAACATTTCGTGATGTTGCAGTAGCCAATGCCATAACCTTCGCGCAGTTCGGTCACGCGGTCCTCCGTGTCGAGGGGATGCATCTCGAGCGCCGCGCTGTAGACGAGAAAGCGCGGGCCGATGAACTGATCGTGCTTGTGGTGATCGCGCAGGACGTGGCAAACGTCCTGGCAAAGGAAACACTCGATGCATTTGCGGAATTCCTGCACCCGATCGATGTCGCGTTGCTGCATGCGCCAGGTGCCATCGGGCGCGTCAGGCTTCCGCGGCTGGAATGGCTTGATCCGTTTTTTGACGGCGAAGTTCCAGGAAACATCGCTGATCAGGTCCTTGATGCGGGGAAAGGCTTTCATTGGCTCGATGGTGATCGGCCGGTCGAGCGGGAGATCGTTGAGCCGTGTCATGCACATCAGTTTCGGCATGCCGTTCACTTCGGCCGAACAGGAACCGCACTTGCCCGCTTTGCAATTCCAGCGGCAGGCAAGATCGTTTGCCTGCTGCGCCTGGATATCATGCACGGCATCGAGGACCACCATGCCTTCGGAGACGCCGGTCGTGTAATCGCGGAAAGCGCCCCCGCTGGCATCTCCACGCCAGATTTTGAAGACAGCGGTGTTCATTCGTTGAAAGGTTGAAGAGATGAAGCGTTGAAGCGGCTGTCGCTCTCGCCCTCGAGATTTTCGGAATCATCCCGGAAGCCCTCTGTTGCCTCCTCCTGGACGCGAGACGGTCCGGTTGCCTTGCGCACACGCAAAAAGCGAATGTACCCGTTGATAAGCTTGTGAACTCGCCAGGCATCCCCTCTGAGAGGGTCTATTTCTGCCTCCGGGAGATACTTCTCATCCGAGCACACATTGAGATCGTGGATCAACTCTTCGAGCGAGCCGCGCGCCTGCAACGTGAACTTAATTTGCTCCGGGAAATGATAACGTCCGTGTCCCTCCGCAATGTTATTCGTTAGGGAAACTGCCGCGCGTCGAATCTGATCCGCCAGGGCAAACTTTTCGAAATCTGGCAATCGCCTTCCTGCAGCGTACATCGCCCTACGAAATTCACGGGCGACCCGGTAAACATCCAAATCCTCGAAAGTCTGGTAGCGCTTTGCTTCGTCTTCCCGCTTCATCGCTTTAACCGTTCAACGCATCAACCATTTTCCTCAATCACCCGCCTCAAATCCTCCCTGATCTCGGGCAGCGGATCGAGTCGAATCTGCATCTGGCCTTCGACGCCTTTTGAAACAATTGTGCTTAGCTTGGCAAACTGTGCGCTTTTCTCGGGATAATCTTCGCGGAATTGGGCGCCGCGACTTTCCTTTCGAGCCAGCGCCGCCCGCGTAATGGCTTCGGAAACAGTGAGCAGATTCTTGAGATCGAGCGCGGTGTGCCAGCCGGGATTAAAGTCGCGATTACCGGTCACGCCAACCTTGTGAGCGCGCTCCCAAAAGCTTTTCAAATGCTCGAGGGCGGCTTCCATTTCGCTTTCGTCGCGCACGATGCCGACGTTGTGCTGCATCGTTTCCTGCAAATCCCGCTGCACCGTATAGGGATTCTCGCCTTCGCCATGCTCGAACGGCCGGAGCGCCTGCTGCGCCAAATCTTTCAGGACCCCTTCGTCAATTGCGCCTAACGATTGACCTTGAGCGTATTTGGCGGCGAACTCGCCGGCGCGTTTTCCGAAAACCAAAAGATCGGAAAGCGAATTGCCGCCGAGCCGATTCGCGCCGTTGATGCCGGCGGCGCATTCGCCCGCGGCGAAAAGCCCGGGCACACTGGACATTTGTGTATCGGCGTCAACGCGCACGCCGCCCATGATGTAATGCGTGGTCGGGCCGACCTCCATCGCTTCCTTCGTGATGTCAATGTCGCCAAGCTGTTTGAACTGGTGATACATGCTGGGCAGCTTGCGTTTGATGTGCTCCTCGGCGTTGGGCAGCTTTTTCTTGATCCAGGAAATATCGAGAAAGACGCCGCCGTGCGGTGTGCCGCGGCCTTCCTTGATCTCTCGCACGATGCAGCGCGCGACGTGATCGCGAGTGAGTAACTCGGGCGGGCGGCGCGCGTTTTTGTCGCCCTGTGTGTAACGCCAGCCTTCTTCCTCGTTATCAGCCGTCTGCGCTTTGTAATTCTCCGGAATGAAATCGAACATGAAACGCTGACCTTCCTTGTTCGTCAGAATACCGCCTTCACCGCGCACCCCTTCGGTGACAAGCATGCCGCGCACGCTCGGCGGCCAGACCATGCCGGTGGGATGGAACTGGATGTATTCCATGTCGATCAGTTCCGCGCCCGCATGATAGGCGAGCGAATGCCCGTCGCCCGTGCAATCCCAACTGTTGCTCGTGATCTTGTAGGCTTTGCCGATCCCGCCCGTGGCGAGCACGACCGCTTTCGCGCGAAAAACCCGGAAGCGGCCGCGTTCGCGATCGTAACCGAACGCGCCGCAGACACGTTTGCCGTCTTTGAGGAGCGCGACCACACAAATTTCCATGTGAACGTCGATGCCACGATGCACTCCGTGATCCTGGAGTGTGCGAATCATTTCCAGACCGGTGCGATCGCCCACATGCGCGAGGCGCGGATATTTGTGGCCGCCAAAATTTCGTTGCAGAATGCGGCCGTCGTTTGTGCGATCGAAAACCGCGCCCCAGGCTTCAAGCTCGCGCACGCGAGCAGGCGCTTCCTTGGCATGCAGCTCGGCCATACGCCAGTTGTTCACGTATTGCCCGCCGCGCATCGTGTCGGCGAAATGGACCTGCCAATCATCGCGATCGTCCACATTGGCGAGCGCGGCCGCGATCCCGCCCTCGGCCATGACCGTGTGAGCCTTGCCGAGCAAACATTTCGAGACCATGCCGACGGAAACGCCCGCCGCCGACGCTTCGATGGCCGCCCGGAGTCCGGCGCCACCGGTGCCGATGATGAGAACGTCGTGGGTGAAGGTTTCGTAGTCGGTCATGCAGCGCAGGCTAGCGTTGAAGAGTTGAACGGTTGATGCGTTGAAGCGGTTTCGCGCTGAAGAACGCTTTAACGCTTAATCGCTTCATCGATTAAACGATCCTGAAATCATGCCAGACGCCCATCGAGCAAAGGCGCACATAGAGATCGGTGAAACCGACCCAGAACAGACTCATCCAGGCCCAAAGCATATGGCGGCGGTTGAGACAGCCAACGCAGGCGTAGGTGCGGTAGCAAAGGGGCGCCTTCGAAAATTGATCGAGAAATCCGCCGACCAGATGGCGCAGCGAATGGCAGCCAAACGTATAACCGCCGAGCAGGATGACGTTCACCGTCAGGACGAGCGTGCCAACACCGATGCCGAAAGTGCTGCGGCCCGTCGCCGGGTCTGTAAACCATAACGCTTTCCAAACATCAAAGGTGAGAATGAGGATGAAGAGCAAGGCAACGTAGAGAAAATAGCGGTGCACGTTTTGCATGATGAGCGGGAAGGAGCGCTCGCCGAGATAAACTTTGCGCGGTTCGCCCACCGTGCAGGCGGGCGGGTCGGCCCAGAAGGCCTTGTAATAGGCGCCGCGGTAATAATAGCAGGTGAGCCGGAATCCGCCGGGTGCCCAAAGGATCAACAAGGCCGGCGAAAAAAGCAGCCAGGCCGGCCACCACGACGGCTTCGGACCGAACCAGCTGTGCGGCGAACTGCCAAAAAGCTCGGGCGAATAAAAGGGCGAGATATAATTGCCAAAATAATAATGGGCCCCCTGAAACGCCGCCCACGTCGAATAGACGATAAACGCTCCCAGCCCGAGAAAGACGAGAAGCGGCTGCACCCACCAGAGATCGGCGCGCATCGTCTGGCCAAAGGAGCGCCGGGCAAGGGTGCTTTCAGCAGACATCATCGCGCAATCTTCTCACTCTCGTTTTTGATAGCCAAGACCCGTGATCTTGACAAAGGAAATCACGAAAATTCTGATCGCTTATTGGTCGCCTGCCGTCGGCGCCATTGATGCAACGATTTTTTCGAAACCCGGATCGCCCCGCAGCGAGTCCCAGTTCGGGTGCAGGCGGAGCAGGCCGTAGCTGATATCGCCCGGGATGCTCACGGCCAGCGCCAGCTCCTTGAGTGCAGAATCCTTTTCACCCGTCCACGCGTAAATGATCGCCATGTACTGGATGGCGAGGGCGCCATTGATCGAATCCTTGGTCGGCGGCAGAAGCTCAACCGCACGGCGGCCCTCCCTGATCGCCTCGTCCTTGCGCCCGAGGGCGGCGTCGATCAACCCCAGAACGCCGAGTCCTTCCGGATAGTCCGGTTGCCGGGCCACGATTCTCTGCTGTTCATCCCGGGCACCGGCAAAGGCAGCCTCTGCGGCCGTGGCATCGCCGCGGAGGCGAGCGGCGAGTCCCTCATACCACTGGTGCGGAAAAGAGAACCCCTCTTCCCGGCCGCCATCCGCTGGAATGGCAGCAACCGCGCCGGCGACCGCCTTCGCATCCCGCTCGCAGTTGGCCAAGACGAACCAGGACTGGGCCAAGTCTCCAGCGGCATCTGGATTCTTAGTGAGAATGGATTGGATCGCCACGTGTTCCGGCTTGGGATCGGCCCGCCAGTCCAACGCGATGCCGGCTCGTTGCACGCGCGTGCCGACATCGTCCGGAACGAATTGCAAGGCATGATCGAGCGCGTCGGCCATCGGTTCGTATTGGCGGAGCTTGCTGTAAGTCAAAGCGAGTTGCTGGAAGAGAAATGCATTCCGCGGATCGAGCTCAAGGCTGCGCTGGAGATCGTGTTCCGATTCGACCCAGCGTCCCTGGCGGCGATTGATGAAACCGAGAAACTGAAAAACCAGAGGCTCGTTAGGCAAAAGGCGTTGCGCGATCAGGAGCTCGGCCCGCGCCCGGTTATAGTCGAGATAACCACAATACAGATGATGCGCCTGGGCGAGATGGGCCTCTCCCGAAGCGGGCCGGAGGCGGAGCGCAGCCTGCAACGCTTTCTCGGCCAGCTCGCGCCGGGCGGGAGTGTGATCCAGAGCGCCAGAAAATAGATGAGATCCTGGGCGCGGGCGAGATGGCAGTAGGCGGGGAAAAAGTTTGGGTCGAGCGCCACCGCACTCTCGAGCAGGCGGGTCGCTTCGAAGAGATTGTCTTTGCTGCGGGTGTTGTAGACGATGGTGCTGAGGAGCGAGTTGGCATGAGTATAAAGATCGAAGGCGACCAGATCGCTTGTCGGCCTCTCTTCGATGGCGGCTTTCTCCCGCGGCGACAGCTTGGCCGTGAGCTGCGCCACGATGGTCTCGGCCAGCTCGCTTTCCAGAGCAAAGACATCGGCCAGCTTGCGATCGTAGCGGTCCCCCCACAAATGCGTGTCCGTTAGAGCATCGATCAGCTGCACGCTGACCCGGACGCGGTCGTTCTCGCGCTGCACCGTTCCCTCGACCACGTGTGCCGTTCCAAGGGCTTTGGCGATGTCGCGCAGGTTGCGCATCGTCCCGCTCTCATATTGCATGACGGAGGTTCGGCTAATCACTTTCAAGTCGGCCACCTTGGCCAGGTCCGTCAGAATCTCGTCGTGCACCCCTTCGGCGAAATAGGCGTCCTTTTTGTCGTTGTTGAGGTTGTCGAAGGGAAGAACGGCGATGCTTTTCGTGGGAATTGCCGGCGCGGCCGCGACCGGCGGGGGGCGAGATGTCAGATCAAAATAAAGCCACCAGGCGCCACCGAAAAGGAGGGCGAGCAATAAGGCGGCAACGGCGAACTTCCCTATTCGGCCGCGGCGCACGACCGCCGCCCGGGCTTGTTCTGTTTGCTTTAACTTCTCCGGTAACTCGGCCCGGCCGAATCCATCGCCCCAGAGATTAAACAGGTGAACGCGAGCCCCATGTTTCACCTCCGCTTCGCCCAGGTCGTGCAGATGCGGCTGCCAGCGCACGTAGTTCTCCAGATCGTCCGCCACATGTTTGGAAAGCAGAATGTGACCGGCATCGCCGCAATCCATTACTCGTTGCGCCATGTTAATGCCCGCGCCCGCGATGTTGGTCCGCCCGTTCACATCGGTCACTTCGCTGACTGGTCCGCTGTGAATGCCCATCCGCACCTGGATCGCCGGGTGCTCCTTTAAGGCGCGCGACAGTTCCAGAGCGCATTGGGCCGGTTCCTCCGAGCTATTCCAAAAGACGAGCGCAATTCCGTCGCCCGTGGGCAGGCGAACGAGTTCCTCATTCGTTGCCTGAGCGACCTGCGCAGTAGCGAGAAGAATCTCGGTAAGCTGATGCTGACGCTCCTTTTGTTCCTCGATCAGGAGCTTGGAATAACCCACCAGATCGATGAAAAGAACATGCCCGATCTTGAGCCGAAGGTCTCTCTCGGATTCAGTCGCCATATCCTCTCAAACTCTCCAATAGATACCCGGGAACCACAATTGGCTCGGCAGACGTTGCGTCGCTGGCGCCGCGGGACGGTTCATTGTTGCTAGTTAACTGCGTTTGCGCCGGGCTGCGACCATGTTCTTTGGCAAGGCTTAAAGCACGGCAGCCAAGCGACGTTCCGATTGATTGGTCCGCACGCCGCAGTTCACGAAGTGACTCTCTTCGGATGCGGCTCAGTGAAAAGCCGGCTCTTTAACGCCGACAAATACTCGGGAGCGAAAGCCGCCAGATTCAACACAATCATGATCAGAGCAAAAAGGTGCAGACGCATCGTGATGGCGATACCGACATGCATCAGGCAAACGAGAAGCAGCCAGAACAATCGCGTTTTTTTCCACCAGATAAAGAAGGGATAGGCCGTCTCAATCAGGCAGACACAAATTCCTAACAAAGGAAGAAAGTGTTTCCATGAGAGAATCATTTCCGGAGGAAGGACATTGAAGGGCGGGCGGGTGAGGGCCCGCCAGAGGCTCGCTCCGTTCCACCAGCCCAACCCGACGCATTTCGTCAGCCCACCAAAAAAATAGATCAGACAAAGATGCAGCTGCAGAACACGGCGAAAAAAGCCGTGCAGTTGCGGATTCTTGACCGGAAGGTGGCGCAGCCGGCAGTCGAGCGAGAACCGATCGGGCAACGGAGCCAGCATGAGATAAAAAAGCCCGATCGAGGTAAAGCTATCCATTCCGTAGGTGAAGAGGATGCCGCTCTTGACCGCGCAGAGATGGAGAAACCAGGCGCTGACGGCAACCGACCGAGAAAACAGGCCGAGAAGCAGCAGACAAGCCGCGATCAGAATCCCGGCCCAGGCACATCCCAGAGTCACCGATTCACCTAACCCGAGAAAATTTCCGAGGTTCACCAGCCAGCCCAGGCGCGGGATGAAGGGGCTGTCGGCGGCCAGGATTGCTTCCGCCAGTTCCCGACGGATGAGGCCTTTTCCTCCGGACGAGTAAAGCGCCATCCAATCGCCCCGCAAGGACAGCGCGTAAAACAGCAGTTGAAGACCAAGTCCCAGGCGCAGCAGAGTCAGCCAGCTATCGGACCGACTTGGGAAAAGGAACTTTTCCAGCCGGCGCCCCAAGCCGCCGCGTTCACTGGCCGTTGCGGCCGGCTTCCGATGGACGACTCTGCGCTGGAAAGGTGAAATCATAAGCAGCGTAGACTTCATACGACTCACTCCTGCCTGCTTCGAAATCGGGCACACTGGGCGAAATCACACCGCCAAAGACCGCTCGAATCAGGGTGACGCCGGGATGTTTTTCCCAGACGGAATAGGCCATCATTTTAAGCAGAAGTTCCCGCAGCACATCGAAGCGCGGCGCCGCGATATTCTCGAACAGGTTATTCAAACGAAGACCGGTGGCGGCGTCCGCAACGTGAGGCAATTCGTATTCCACGTGGCCGTCCCGATAATGCAGCTCAAAGACAAGCTTGTAGCTGTTCGGGACGTTGGGTGCAAAGAAAGCGTAGCCCGCTTCAATTCCGGCAGCGTTCGTATAGAGAGTCAGCGCCTGGCGCAGGGGATTAGCCGGAGACAGGCCGCCGCCCACGGCGTCGCCCGCGCACCGCCCCGCGACCTCCCAGGCGTGTGCCCACTGAGGTGGGGAAATCGTCCCCGCTCCCGTGAGGAAGTAGCAGGTGTCGCGCAATGAGACCGCGAGAATAAGAGCAAAGTGAAGGACGAAACAGGTCAGATAAACCTTCACAGGAATAGCGGCCGCTTCACGCCCGGTATCCTAGCGGCTGGTCTGCCTGGCCGTATATTTTTCTAAAATCGGCCTTACTCGCCGCAGCAACTCCCTTTGGTCATCGCTCAGTCCATGGTGAGGAGTAGGCGAAGGATGAGTGCTCGATCCGGTCGTGGCCATTTCATCGGGAGTCGGCGTTGCGTGCGTACTCGAGCCGGTGGTGGCACCCACTTCCTCAGGGCTGGGTGTTGGATGCGGTACTCGAGCCGGTGGTGGCACCCACTTCCTCAGGGCTTGGGGTTGGATGCGTACTCGAGCCGGTGGTGGCACCCACTTCCTCAGGGCTTGGGGTTGGATGCGTGCTCGACCCCGTGGTGGCTGCCGCTTGAGGGGCGTGATGCGTACTTGAGCCAGAACTGGCGAATCCGATCTGGTCCCCCCAGCCCGAAAAATCAGGGCATTTCTTCGCTTTTTCCGCAACCTTGGCAGCGGTCACTTGATCGAGATTTGCCGAGGCAAGATGCCCGAGAGTCTTCAGGTGTTTGCCCGCGCTAAACTGATCGATTCGATAAAGGGAACGGTCAAAATGCCGCAAAATGCGTTCCAGCTTTTTCCCGTCCGCGGGCGAAATGGCTACCCCCGTCAGGAGGATTCGCTCCTTCTCGATCTTCGCCACGCCGTTGTGGCAATCGTCGCCCAGCTTGTGAGCGCAGGAAAAAATGGCCAGACCACCCAATCCGACACAGGCCAGCAAGAGAGCTCCGAGGGTTTTGCTTTTCATGCTGAATGGTTTGCGCCCGCCGGGCACTCGTTGGCAAGCAAAATCAGTCTCCGTCCCGCCGCCCGTCCGATAGGTCCAGATTGCCCTGGGAGCGGCTGGCGCGCCGCGGCAATTTTCGGGAATACGGAGGTCTGCGGGCGTGAGCGCTGGAAGAGGGCAGAAAAACTGCGCTACAGTTGCACGCTCATTCAAGTGATCGACGATGGCGCACCGAGAAAAGTCTTCCCTTATCCAAGTCCGCAAGTCCGGCGTGCATGGGCGCGGCGTTTACGCCCGTGTGCCGATCCGCAAAGGCAAACGCATCATTGAATACACCGGCAAAATCATTCCCTGGGAGCAGGCCAACGAAGAAGAACCACACGATCCGGAGCACCCGAATCACACCTTTTATTTCGGGCTCGAGAATGGCCGGGAAGTTATCGATGCGAACCGCGGCGGAAATGAAGCGCGCTGGATCAATCACTCCTGCGCGCCGAACTGCGAAGCGGATGAGAAACACGGCCGCGTTTTCATCTATGCGCTGCGGAATCTCGGAGTGGGCGAGGAGCTGTTCTACGATTATGCCCTGCAAGTCGACGAGCGGCGCACGAAACGCCTGGAACAGGAGTACGCCTGCCATTGCGGAGCGCCCAATTGCCGGGGCACGATGCTCGAGCCGGCGTAATCGTGCGGCTTGGCTTGGCAATTTGGGCCAAGCTTATAGAATCAGCGTTGTTCATGCGCATCCTGGTTATCGAAGATGAGAAGAAAATGGCCGCCTCGCTGCAGAAGGGTCTGAGCGAAGGCGGTTACGAAGTGGAGGTGGCACACGATGGCGAAACCGGGCTCGCTCTCGCGCGTAAGATCCATTTCGATTTGCTCATCGTGGACGTGATGCTGCCGAAGAAAGATGGCTGGGCCGTGGTGGCTGAATTGCGCAAGGGCGGCATGCGCGCGCCCATTCTTTTTCTGACGGCGCGCGACAGCGTGCCCGACCGGGTGAAGGGATTGGAACTTGGCGCGGATGATTACCTGGTGAAACCATTTGCCTTTTCCGAATTGAAGGCGCGCGTGCGGACATTGCTGCGGCGCGCTTCGGCAAACGCTCCCGAGCGGTTACGCGTCGCCGACCTCGAATTGGACAACCGCCGGAATCGGGCCACGCGCGCCGGAGAACCGCTCCATCTTACGGCGAAAGAATTCCTGCTCCTCGGTCAGCTGGCCCGTTCGCCGGGCGAAGTGATTTCGCGTCGCGCCATTGCCGAACATTTGTGGGACATCAATTTCAAGACGGAGACAAACGTGGTGGATGTGATCGTGCGGCGATTGCGCTCGAAGGTGGACGATCCCTTCCCGAAGAAGCTGATCCACACAGTGCGCGGCACCGGTTATGTCCTTAAGATCGACTGAGCCGCGGTCGATTGCCTCTCAACTGATCCTCCTCTTCACACCGGCGGCAGCGCTGCTGCTCTGCGCCGCGCTTGGCGTGCTCTATTGGATCATTGTGCAGCACGCCTTCGAAGAGGATACCGCAGTGCTGCTGGATAAGGTCGGGGCTTTGCGCGCCGATCTTCTCACGGCCGGCGGTCCGCGCGGTTTGCGGGAGGAGCTCCATACCCCGCGCACTGGGGAACGCGCGGCCTACTCGGTGCGGGTGCTGGATGCCGCCGGTCAGGTGTTGGAAGAAACACCCGGCATGAGTCGTTTCCTGCCGATGGCGGTTTTTCCGCGGCCGAACACTGGCGTCTACTCCGTGCAGCATCCGAAAAACTTTCGCCGTGATCGAAAACTTTTTTCACTCGCTGCCGTCAAGGTGCCGGCCGGCGGCCAAACCTTCACCCTGCAGGTGGCGCAGGATCGTTCCGGCGATGCGGATTTCATGCGGGAATTCAGGACGCTCGTCGCCGTGGTGCTGGCCGCGGGCATCCTGGCCTCGGCCGGTATCGCCCTGACGGTGACCAAGCGTGGTCTCCGGCCGCTCGCCGAAATGACTCGTTCCTTCCAGCGTGTCGGCCCAACCCATCTGGACGAACGAGTGCCGCCGAAAAGCTGGCCGCGAGAATTGCAACCGCTTGCCACCGCTTTCGACGAAATGCTCGAGCGGCTGGAGGATTCGTTCACGCGTCTTTCACAGTTTTCGGCCGATCTTGCGCACGAACTGCGCACGCCGATCGCTAACTTGTTAGGCGAAGCGGAAGTCGCGCTGACCCGCCCGCGCACTTCGGAGGAATATCGCGCCGTCATCGAATCGAGTGTAAGCGAATGCGAGCGGCTCTCCGGTCTGGTCGACAGCCTGCTCTTTCTGGCGCGCGCGGAAGCAGCCGATCGCCACATCAGGCCGGAGACATTCGACGGCCGAAACGCGGTCGAGAAAATCGTCGCCATGTATGAACCGATCGCGGAAGAACAGGGAGTCACCCTGACCAGCAGCGGCGGCGGCGAAATCAGCGCGGACCCGATGTTGTTCAGCCGCGCCTTGAACAATCTGGTGGAAAACGCGCTCCGCTTCACGCCGGCCGGCGGACACATTTCAATTTCCATCGAGGCGCAGCCCACAGCGGGTCGCGTTTCGGTGCAAGATACCGGCAGCGGTATTCCGGCCGAACATCTGGCGCGTGTCTTCGACCGTTTCTATCGCGTCGATTCCGCACGCAGTTCGCAGGGAAGCGGACTCGGTCTCGCCCTTGTCAAATCGATCGTCCAGCTCCATGGCGGAGCGGCGAGCATTGAGAGCACGCCGAATCGGGGAACTTGCGTCACGCTCACTTTTCCCAAAGCCGGCGGCATTGCCTCAACGGACTAAGAGCCGGTCGGGAAAATTGCAGATTTGTAATTTTTGTCTTGCCGGAAGTATTACGATTTCGTAATCCCATTCACCATGCGAATTTCGAAGGCTCATGCTTTTACACGGCCGCTTGTTGCTCCAGCGCGTCTTTTACAAACTTGTCCGCTGATCGCGCTGGGCGTTACACTCGCTGTGCTGCCCTCACTACGAGCGCAGAACCCGGCGCCCTCTCCAACTCCGGAGCCCCCTACGCTCAATACCGAGCCCCAGATTGTGATCACCGGCCAAACGTTGCCGGAGGACACACGTCCGAAACTCCAGCACATCATGCCCGAGGTTGCAGGAACGCAAATTACGGTCACGAAGAAAGCGACCGTCATCAAACTCGACAAACAACCGCCGGTCGAAAACAACAACCTGCAGGAGCTTTTCGAAAAGGCGCCGGGCTTGATCGTGAGCGAGCAACAGAACCCGGGCCAGTTCAACTTTACCTACCGCGGCCTGGGTAATCCGCAGGAGTCCGAATACACGCTGTTCCTGCAGGACGGTCTCCCGCTGATGAGCGACTGGATTGGTTTTCCGACCCTCTACTATTTGCCGTTGCCGCAGAGCGTCAGTGAAATTCAACTCATCCGCGGTGGCAGCAGTTTGCTTTACGGGCCCGAGCCGGCCCCGGCCGTTAATTATGTGACCAAGCATCCCGCTCCGGGGACGCCGTGGAGTTTTTATGGAGAAGCCGCCGGCGGCGCGGATGGATTCTATTCCGGTTACGGTTCCGTGCAGGAGGCAAACGGCCCGTTCGAAATGCGGGTTGACGGCGGCTACCAGCATTCCGACGGCCAGCGTGACAATGGCGAATACCATCTCTGGCAGGCGAACGGTTATTTCGGATATCGCCCGGACAGCAATCAACTCCTCGGTGTCGATGTTCACGCCAGCCGCTTCAGTGGCGGCGATCCCGGGCGTCTGACCCTGGCTCAATTTGAGGGCGACCAGAATTTTTCACCCACACCCTACAATCACAACTGGGTGGACCGTTACACCGTCATGCTGCATTACGATCTGGAATTTGGGGACGGCTGGCTCGTGCAGGCCAAAGGCTGGTACACGCATCAGGATATCGATTCGCGCGCGGCCGGAAACCTGAGCCCGACCGGCGTCCCGCCCGGCACCACCACTTTCGGCTACGAAGAATTCAACAACGGCGGGGCTGACGTGCGCTTCCGGAAACGCTGGGGCGAAGACACCATGTTCGCCGGCAGCGCCCTCACCTTCGGCGGTCTCGTTTATCATGGCGATGCGCCATTTACGCGGTACACGCTGACGGATCTTTACGCGCCGCGCGGCACCACCTCCAGCGCCATCACTCTCGATCAAGCGCGCACGTCTGATTATCAGGCCTTCTTCGCCGAAGATCTCATCCGCATCGGCAAGTTCCATATCGTCCCGTCATTTCGTCTCGATCACGAAAACGTGGACGTCGATGCCGCCGTTGCGCCTTACTTTATGCCGGGCACACCGTCTGATCGGAGTGCCGATAAGCTCATCCCGCTATGGGGCATCGGCGTCGGCAACGATTTCGGCAATAACAACGAAACCTACTTCAGCGCAAGTTCCGGGTGGCGGCCCGTTCGTTTCTTCGATATCGCCGGCACGCGCACGGCGGTGGTTCCGGGTGAAACGCCCGACCCATTTAAGTCCCTTGACATTGAACTGGGCGTTCACGGCACGCCGATTAAAGGCCTGTGGTACGACGTTGGCCTTTTCTGGATGGAATTTGACAATCGTATCGAAACTCGCGCGGCGCCGGGCGGCGGCCCCTTCGACACCATCGCAGTCAACACCGGCAGTACGCGGCATCGCGGTTTCGATGGAGAAGTGGCCTACGATTTCCTGGCCTCGTTCCAGCAGGAGTCCGAGCTCGCGGCCGCGGAAGCTGACGCGAAATCAGACGGCAAGACGATGGCAAAGGACGTTTTCAATCCCCCGCCGACCCGCCCGTTTCAGCTGATTGGCTTCGCCAACCTTCAACTGCTCGATGCCGAGTTTACCGACAGTCAGCAAATCGTGCCGGGCACGACGCGCTCCTTTGTCGGTAACGCGCCGGCCTATGCGCCCGACGTCGTGCTCAAGGGAGGCATCACGTTCAAGCGCGACGACTGTTTCAACATTACCTTCTCTGCCGTTTACGTTTCCGACCAGTATTGGCAGGACTCCAACCTCGGCAGCGGCAGTATTCCGCCGGCTAAAATTCCTTCCTACGCCGTCTTCAACCTTTCCGGCGAATATTACCTCACCAGGAACATCAAGATCTTTGGCGGCATCTCGAATCTGGCGGATAAGAAATACTACTCGCGCGTTTTCCCGTTCGGCGGCGGAAGTATTGAGCCCGCCCCAAGCCGCAGCGGTTTCGTGGGACTTTCCGCGACATTTTGAAGACGGAAGACGGTTCGATGAGCACGGTGTCGGGAGTTCCGGCGCCGTGGCATCTCCGGCGCGGCGGAAATTCAGTTGCGCGGACGGCTTTCGAACGCAGCTTGATCGTCTCTTGTCCAAACGTCGCTCTATGTCACGATCAACTCTCTTCCTGTCGCTTCTCGTCTCTTCGCTTCTCACTCTCGCCTCCGCTTCGGGGCAAAACTTGCCAAATACGACGCGCCTTCTCCGTTTTCCGACGACCAACGGCGATCAGATCGTTTTTTGCTATGCCGGCCAGGTCTACACGGTTGGAAAGGACGGCGGGACGGCGCGGCGCCTGACGAGCGGTCCAGGCTACGCTTCGTTCCCGCATTTTTCGCCCGACGGAAAACAGATTGCCTTCACCTCGCACTATGATGGCAACACGGAGGTTTACGTCATGCCGGGCGAGGGCGGCGAACCAAAGCGTCTCACCACCACAGCCACGCTGGGCCGCGACGATATCTCCGATCGCATGGGACCGAACAATCTCGTCATGGGCTGGGAGAACACGAAGCCGCTCGTCGTTTTTCGTTCGCGCCGTACCTCCTTCAATTCCTTCATCGGGGATCTCGAAACAGTCGGCCTCGATGCGGATCTGCCGAAACAGCTGCCGGTGCCGCGCGGCGGTTTCGTTTCCTTTTCGCCCGACGATTCGAAAATGGCGTTCAACCGCGTTTTCCGCGAATTCCGCACCTGGAAACATTATCGCGGCGGTATGGTGGACGACGTTTGGATCTATGATTTCAAAACGGAGAAGACTGAAAACCTGACCAACAATCCCGGTGCCCAGGACATCTGCCCGATGTGGGGCCCGGACAACAAGGTTTATTTCCTCTCCGACCGCGACAATCGGATGAATCTCTTCTCCATCGATCTCGCTACGAAGGAAACCAAACAGCTGACGCACTTCACCGATTTCGATATCAAATTCCCGACCATCGGCAAGGATGCCATCGTCTTCGAAGAGGCGGGTTACATCTGGCGTTACGACCTGTCCAGCGGGCAGGCCACACCTCTGCCGATTAACATCAAAGAAGATTTTGCGTCCGGCCGCGCCCAATATCTCGATGCGTCAAAGCACGTCGAGTCGGTCAATCTCGCGCCAGATGGCGAGCGCGCCATCGTGGTGGCCCGCGGCGATCTTTTCTCCGTGCCGGCCAAGCATGGGACCGAGCGGGCTCTCTCCCATACGTCCAACGCGCATGAACGCGACGCTGTTTGGTCTCCCGACGGCAAGTGGATCGCCTATAACTCCGACGAAACTGGCGAAAACGAACTCTACATCCAGGCGCAGGACGGCAAAGGTAAGCCACAACAGGTGACCAAAGCGGCCGACACCTATTACTATCAGGCCATTTGGTCACCCGACAGCAAGAAGCTTCTCTGGAGCGATCGCCTGCAGCGGCTGCGCTTCGTCGATGTGGCGAGCAAGGCGGTCACCGAGGTTGCGCACGATAAAAACGGCGAGATCGAATCGTATGACTGGTCGCCCGACAGCCAATGGATCGCCTGGGGCCAGCCGGAAGAGAACGATCAGCAGCAGGTTTATCTCTATTCGCTGGCCAACAAGAAAACCACGCCGGTGACAACCGACTGGTTCCGCTCCGGCCGGGTTTCCTTTAGCGACGACGGCAAATATCTGATGTTTTCCTCGAGCCGCGATTTCAAACCGACTTTCGGCGAAGAAGAGTTCGAAAATGTGTTTGTCGACATGCAGCGGGTCTATTTCGTGACGCTCTCCAAGGGAACGGAGTCACCGCTGGCGCCGCAGAGCGATGAAGTCGGCAAATCGGAAAAGAAGAAGGAAAAAGAGGGCGACCAGAAGAAAGACGAGAAAAAGGAAACGAAGAAGCCGGTCACGGTCAAGGTCGACACCGATGGGATTGAGAACCGGGTTGTCGCGCTCGACATCACGCCGGGCAATTACGAGGGCCTGCGTTTGGTTGACGGCCGCGTTTTCTATTTGCGGCGCACGATCGGCGACAGCAGCGGCGAGGATGAGGAGGGTTTCGGGGAAGGAAACGAAAAGTGGCATCTTTGCTCCTACAGCCTGGAGGATCGGAAGGAGACCGTCCTGGGCGATGTCAACAGTTACCAGATCAGCTTCGACGGCAAAAAGATGCTGGTGAAGATCGACAAGGATTATTCGATCATCGATCTGCCGAAGGAGAAGCTCGAGACCAAGGATCACAAGCTGGAATTGAAAGGCCTCGACGAAATCGCCGATCGCCGGGCTGAGTGGAAGCAAATCTATTGGGAATCCTGGCGACAGATGCGCGACTTTTTCTATTCGCCGACCATGAACGGGGTCGATTGGAAGAAGATGGGTGAGAAGTATGCCGCCTTGGTCCCGTATGTGAATCATCGCAACGATCTCACCTACCTGGTTGGCGAACTGATCGGCGAGTTAAACAACGGCCATGCCTACGTCGCCGGAGGCGAGCGGCCGCCGACGCCGCGCGTAAAACTCGGCCTGCTTGGTGCGGAGTTGTCGCGCGATCCGGCGAGCAAGGCCTACCGCATCGATCGCATTCTGCCCGGCGAAAACTGGGATAAGGAGACCCGTTCGCCGCTCACGGCCATTGGCCTGAATGTGAAGGAAGGCGATTACATTCTCGCCGTCGACGGCACTCCCGTATCGACGCTGCCGAATATCTACGACGCGCTCATCGGCAAGGCGGACAAGCAGGTCATCCTGCGCGTCAATTCAAAGCCGACCGATGCCGGAGCACGCGATATCACGGTTGTGCCGACGGAGGATGAATCGCCGCTCTATTATCTCGCCTGGGTCCAGCACAACATCGACTATGTCAGCAAGAAAACCGGCGGTCAGGTCGGTTACGTCCACATTCCCGACATGGGCCAGCCGGGGTTGAACGAATTTACCAAGCGTTACTTCCCGCAGATTCGCAAAAAGGGTCTGATTGTCGATGTGCGCGGAAACGGGGGCGGATTTGTTTCGCCGCTCGTCATCGAACGGCTGCGGCGCGCGCTTGTCATGGTCGACATGTTCCGCAACGGCGTGCCTCAGCCGAATCCACCGCAGACATTTCTCGGACCGATGGTGACGTTAATCAACGAATTCTCCGCCTCCGACGGCGACATCTTCCCGTATCGGTTCAAAACGCTCGGCCTGGGCAAGCTCATCGGCAAGCGCACGTGGGGTGGCGTCATTGGCATTCGCAATCCGCTGCCGTTGATCGATGGCGGCCAGCAATTCAAGCCGGAGTTTGCACCGTACTCGAAAGATGGGAAAGGCTGGATCATCGAAAGTCACGGTGTCGATCCCGATATCGTCGTCGACAACGATCCCGCGAAGGAATTCCACGGCGAAGATCAGCAGCTCGATCGCGCCATCCAGGAAGTTCAGCAGGAGATCAAGACGAAAGGCTACACCCTGCCGCCCATTCCGCCGTTCCCGAATCGGAATCCTGCGAACGGCGGCAAGAGCAGTCCACAGGGCGGCTAACAGACTAGTTCTCTGGGGAGAACAGGCTACCAGCCTGCCGTGTCCGGCAACCTGCCGGACACCTCCGGGAAAAACTTTGCCTGCAACTGAGCCTAACGAATCCTCACTCCATGTCACGCATCCCACTCTCCCTCTCCCTCTTCCTCTTCTCTCTCGCCGCCCGGGCCGCGCCATCTCCAAACTTTGAACAAGCCGTTACCGGTCTCGAAGCGCGACACGGCGGTCGTATCGGCATAGCCGCCCTGGACACCGGCGGCGGTCGCCATATTGAGCATCGCGCCAACGAACGTTTCCTCATGTGCAGCACATTCAAGTTGCTCGCCGCCGCCGCCGTCCTCCATCGGGTCGATCAAAAGCAGGACCGTCTCGATCGCTTCGTCCCCTACTCCGCCTCCGATCTTTTGGAATACGCGCCCGTCACCAAGCAGCATGTTAACGAAGGCGGCATGTCGTTAGGCGCACTCTGCCACGCCGCCATCACCGTAAGCGACAATACCGCCGGTAATCTTCTCCTCAAATCAATCGGCGGTCCCGCCGGTCTGACGCGCTACGTTCGCTCTCTCGGCGACGAGATGACGCGCCTCGATCGCATGGAGCCCGACTTGAACGCCGCACCGCCGGGCGATCCGCGCGATAGCACCACGCCCACCGCCATGCTGAACGACCTGCGTACGCTTCTCCTCGGCCACGCGCTTTCCGATGAATCACGCCGTCAGCTCAACGAATGGATGAACAGGAACGAAACCGGCGCCGGCATGATTCGCGCCGGTGTTCCATCGACCTGGCAGGTTGGCGATAAGACCGGCCGCGGTGCGAACGGAGTCACCAACGATATCGCCATTTTGCGCCCGCCGAACGGCTCGCCTGTTCTACTCGCGATTTATTCAGCCGGTTTGGATGCCCCCGGCGATGCGCGCACCGCCATAATCGCCGACGTGACGCGCCTGGTCATTCAGGCACTGAGTCGTCAAGAGGGCGGAGAATGACCAAACTCGAATAACGAATCGCCGCTTCAACCCTTCAACGCTTCAACGTGTCACTAACGCGGATCACTTCTTGAAACTGCTCCGCGCGCCTTTTCTGCTCCGCATCGCCTAGTACCGGAATCAAATCCATTCCCGGGGGCACCGGCGGTAACCCGATCCACGAGCGGCAACCGCCAAAGGATCTTTCGTTAGGCAAAATCCACGCCGGCTCGACCCGAAAAACCCGCACCAGTGCGACATGCAATTCGTGCCTGCCTTCGTATGCAAAGCGCTCACGCACAACCTCTTCCCGGAGCACATGCAACGGCGCAAGGGCGGACGCCGTTTCCCATCTCTTCACCACGATTTTCGCTTCGATTCTCGCGTAGACGCGAATTTCCACCCGGCTCTCGTCCGGCACTGGCAGCTCGGCTTCCGTCAGTCGTGTCTGCTCGACCTGTTCATGGAAAAATGTCGGAAAGAGAAAGAACTCAGGGTGTCGAAAGGCGAAGCCGTCCCGGCCTTCCGCGAGCCCGCCTTTGCGCAAGAGAATGCTTTGCTCATCGCGACCGAGAGCCTCGCAAACCAGCGCCCATTCCTTGAAACCGATCCTTTCCATTTTGGTTGCTCCAAACTAGCGTCCAGACCATGCCCTTCAAGATCGACCTCCACACCCATTCCTTTTTCTCGGGCGATGGCGTGTCCAGCCCGGAGCAATTGATCACGGCTGCCCGCGAGAAAGGCCTGCATGGTTTTGCCATTACCGATCACAACAGCTGCGACGCCGCCGCATACATGATCGAGAAGGGCCTCATGCGCGCCGACGGCCAGCCGGTCGATGATTTTCTCGTCATCCCCGGCGTCGAAGTCACAACGGCGGAGGGTCATCTCCTGTGCGTCGGCGCAAGCCTGCCGCAGGCCGGCAAACTCAAGGGCAGGCCGGCCCGCGAAGTCTGCGAAATCATTCACGAGCACGGCGGTCTCGCCATTCCGCCGCATCCCTACGATCTGTTTCGGGCCGGCATTCGTTTTCAAACACTCGAGACATTGCCGATCGATGCGCTGGAAGTGTTCAACGCCGCCACGACGCTGCGACGTTACAACCGGTTCGCCTTCAAGTACGCGCAGTTGCGCAAATTGCCGATGACAGCGGCGAGCGACGCGCACCATTACGCGGCCGTCGGCATCGCCTACACCATTTTGAACACCGAGGACTTTTCCGTGAAAGGGATTCTCGATCAGATCGTCAAGGGCACCGAACTCAATCAGGCCTACATGACGCCAAAAGACAGCCTGCGCAAAACCTGGAACAACTGGATGCGCCTGCGCCGCCGCAAGCATCCGGCGCCCGTCAACGCCGGCTGTAATGGCGGCGAACCGTAAAAAATGGTGTCACCATGGAGCCTAGGGGATTCGAACCCCTGACCTCCTCAATGCCATTGAGGCGCTCTACCAACTGAGCTAAGACCCCGACAGAACTGCTGATTTTAGGTTGCTGAGGGCTGATTGCAACTAACGGGCCACGATCGAAATCTTCGAGCGCTCGGCCAGGTCGATGACGGATTCTTTTTCAAGCAGCAGCGTCCTGCCCGCTTCGATGGCAATGACGCGCACCGCCACCTGCGCCGCGACCCGCACGGTTTCGACGCCGATGACCGGAACGTCGAAGCGCATGTCCTGATTCGGTTTCGCCACTTTGATCATAACCGCATTTTTGCGGCCGAGCGTACCGCCACGCTTGAGCGTTTCGTTGGTCCCTTCGAACGCTTCCACGGCCAGAACCGTTCCGTTCTTCACGACCACGGTTTGGCCGATATCGAGCCGGCTGATTTCCTTGGCGATCTCCCAACCGTAGTCGACGTCCTCTTTCTGGCGTGCCGATAATTCCGGCCCGGCGACCAGTCCCGGCTCGGCCAGAAAGGAATCGAGGAATGTGGTGGCCGGCAACAATTCGACATCAATGGTTGCAAGCTCATCGGCGATGGCGGTGAAGATTGATTCGGCGTTGCGACGTTTCAGACGGGCGAGCAGGAACAGGGCTTTCCAGTCGGGTCGCAAATCGAACAGATTCTTCGGCGAAATCTGGCCGGCCATGATGGCGCGATGGACACCGGCCTCGTTGAAAAATTTCAGGAGACGCCCGAGCTGACCGACCCGCAGCCAGGAAATTTCGTCGACCACTTCGGCCAGCGTCGGCGTCGTTTCATCGGTGAATGCGGCGGCCACAATTTTCTTCACGCCGGCCGCGCGGGCCGCTTTGGCAACAACGGTGGGATAAACCCCACTGCCGGCAATCAATCCGAGCGTGTCGGGCGTTTGCACTATTTGTTAGGCGATGAGCTAGGAATGGTGTCGCCGCCGTTTGACGTGGAGCTGGGCGAGCGCCTTTTGCAGCGAAGCCTGGATGGCGGCCACTTCCTCCTTGCCATGATCTTCCTTCATGGCGGCCTGAGCGCGGGCCACGGCCGCTTCTGCGGCTTGTTCGTCGATTTTCTCCGATTCGAGCGCCATGTCGGTCAGGACGGAAACGGAATCACCGGTGATTTCGACAAAACCTTCGCCCACGGCCAGCCAAAAACTGCGGCCGTCCTTCACCACCCGCAATTCGCCCGGTTGCAGCGTGGTGAGCAACGGAACGTGCTTGGGATAAACGCCCATCTCCCCCTCGGAACCGGGAAGCGTGACCATGTCGACGTCCTCGGAATAGGCGGTCGTTTCGGGTGTGACAATTTTGAGGCGGAGTGTGGAAGCCATGGAGGAGTTGAGAGTCTCTTGTTGAGAGAAGATCAGCTTTCGGTGATCTGGTCGATGCCACCCTTCATGTAGAAGTTTTGTTCGGGCACTTCGTCGTGCTTCCCCTCGAGGATTTCCTTGAAGCCGCGGACGGTCTCCGCGATGGAAACGTACTGCCCCTTGGTCCCGGTGAAGACTTCGGCGACATGGAAGGGTTGACTGAGGAAGCGCTGGATTTTGCGCGCGCGGAAGACGGTGAGTTTGTCTTCCGGACTGAGCTCGTCCATTCCGAGAATGGCGATGATGTCCTGCAAATCCTTGTAGCGTTGCAGCACGCGCTGCACCCCGCGCGCGACGTTGTAGTGCTCTTCGCCGACGATGTCGGGAGCGAGTGATTTCGATGTGGAAGCGAGCGGATCGACCGCCGGATAAATGCCGAGCTCAGCGATCGAACGCTCCAACACGATGGTGGAGTCCAGATGGGCGAACGTGTTCGCCGGCGCCGGGTCGGTTAAGTCGTCGGCCGGAACGTAAACGGCCTGGAACGAAGTGATGGAACCTTTCTTGGTAGAAGTAATCCGTTCCTGCAGATCGCCCATTTCCGCAGCAAGCGTCGGCTGATAACCGACCGCTGAGGGCGTGCGCCCGAGGAGCGCCGATACTTCGGAGCCGGCCTGCGAGAAGCGGAAGATATTATCGATGAAGAGGAGCACGTCCTGGTTGCGTTCGTCACGGAAATATTCCGTCATGGCGAGCGCGGAAAGGGCGACGCGGAGACGCGCACCGGGCGGTTCGTTCATCTGTCCGTAAACGAGCGCGACCTTCGATTTGCTCAGATCCTTCTGATCGATAACCCCGGCTTCACTCATTTCAGTGTAGAGATCGTTTCCTTCGCGAGTGCGCTCGCCGACGCCGGCGAAAACCGAAAAGCCGCCGTGACCCTTGGCGATGTTATTGATCAATTCCATGATCACGACCGTCTTGCCGACGCCCGCGCCGCCGAACGCGCCGACCTTGCCGCCTTTCGAGAACGGACAGATGAGATCGATGACCTTGATGCCGGTCTCGAGGATGGAAGCCTGCGTATCCTGCTCGGTCAGGTCGGGCGCTTTGCGATGGATCGGGTAACGCTTGGTAAACTTGACCGGACCGCGATTATCGACCGCATCGCCCGTCACGTTGAAAACGCGGCCGAGAACGCCCTCGCCCACCGGCACGGAAATTGGATCGCCCGTGTCGGTGACCGACATGCCGCGCTTCAAACCCTCGGTCGACGACATGGCGATGGAGCGGATCCAGTTTTCCCCGAGATGCTGCTGCACCTCGAGGGTGAGCTTGGTCGGATTGCCGTTGACCTCGTATTCGATCTCGAGCGCGTTATAGATGCGCGGGAGTTCCTTGACGTCGGAAAATTCCACGTCCACCACGGGACCGATAACTTGAACGATGTTGCCTTTATTCATGACTTGTTAGGTTAGGAGCCGACTGCCATTTGCGCTGTCGCGATTTCAAGCAGCTCGGTCGTAATGCTGGCCTGCCGCATCTTGTTGTATTCGAGCGTCAGGTCTTTGATGAATTGCTGTGCGTTGTCGGTCGCGTTTTTCATCGCCACCATGCGCGCGCTGTGCTCGGAGGCGCGCGCGTCCAGGATCATTTGGTAAACCTGGTACTGCAGATAATAAGGGAGCATGTAATCGAGCACCCGTTCCGGGGTCGGCTCAAATTCATAGCCGACCAGCGGATCGCGCTTCTGTTCTCCCTCTGGCGCCGGCTTTTTTTTGCCCTGAATCAATTCGAAGTCCGTAATGGGCAGGAGCGTTTGCACAACGGGCTGCTGACTAATCGTATTAATGAAGTGTGTGTAAATGACGGTGACCTTGTCGACTTCGTGGCTCAGGAATTTCTCCGTGCAAAATTTCGAGACCGCCTTGGTCTCGACAAAGGTTGGCGAATCCTTGAGTTCGAAGTCGGCCAGCAGTTCGCGTTTCGTGCGGGCGACAAACTGGCGGGCCTTGCGACCGACTACGACGAACACGCTCTTGTCCGCTTCGAAGCGGGCAGCTTCACGCAAAAGATTGGTGTTGAGCGCTCCGGCCAGGCCTTTGTCGGTGCTGACGATGAGGATGAGTTCCTTTTTGAGCGGCCGCACCTGCAGAAGCGGATGAAATTGCGGATCGGTGCGCTGCTGCAACGAGACGAGCACCTTGTTCATCAACTCCGCATAGGGTCGGCCGGCCAGGGCATGCTGCTGGGCCTTGCGCATCTTCGACGCGGCCACCATTTGCATGGCCTTGGTGATCTGCGCGGTATTGCGGATCGACTTGATCCGGCGCCGAATATCCTGGGTATTGGCCATACTCGTTAGGCGCTATTCAAGTTTTGACTGTCCTGACAGGACGAGAATGAAATCATTGCCAGGTCGATTTGAATTCGTTCAGGGCGCTGGCCAGCTCGGCTTCCAGGTCCTTGTCGATCTGCTTCTTCTCGCGAATGGATGCGAGCACCGCTTCTTTGCGCGTTTGCAGGTAATCCTGCAGCTTGGTTTGGAATTCCTTCACGCGATCGACCGGCACGGGATCGAGGTAGCCGTTCTGCATCGCCCAAAGGATGGCGACCTGGTCCTCGACCGGAATCGGATTGTATTGCACCTGCTTGAAAAGCTCGACGATGCGCTGCCCGCGATCGAGCCGTGCCTTGGTCGCGGCGTCGAGATCGGAGCCGAATTGCGCAAAGGCCGCAAGTTCGCGGAACTGCGCGAGGTCGAGCTTGATCTTGCCGGCCACTTGTTTGATCGCCTTGATCTGCGCGGCGGAACCGACCCGGCTCACGGACAAACCGACCGAAATAGCCGGCCGCACGCCCTGATAGAACAGGTCGGTTTCAAGGTAAATCTGGCCGTCGGTAATGGAGATGACGTTGGTCGGAATGTAGGCCGAAACGTCGCCGGCCTGCGTTTCGATAATTGGCAACGCGGTGAGCGAACCGCCGCCGGCTTCTTCTGTCACGCGCGCGCTGCGTTCGAGTAAACGCGAGTGCAGGTAAAAGACATCGCCCGGGTAGGCTTCACGGCCCGATGGGCGTTTGAGCACGAGCGAAACCTGGCGATAGGCGACGGCGTGTTTCGAAAGATCGTCATAAATAATGAGCGCATCCATGCCGTGATCCATGAACCACTCGCCCATGGCCGCGCCGGCGAAGGGCGCCAGATATTGATTCGTGGCCGTATCGGAAGCCGGTGCCGAAACAATGGTCGTGTAAGGCAGGGCACCTTCTTTTTCGAGAACGGTGAGCGCGCGCGCGACGTTGGAATTCTTCTGACCAATCGCCACGTAAATGCAATAGAGCGGCCGGTAATCGCGGATCTGCCCTTCTTCGGCGGCTTTGTTCAGACGTGCCTGGCTGATGATCGTATCGATGGCGATTGTCGTCTTACCGGTTGCGCGGTCGCCGATGATCAACTCGCGCTGGCCACGACCGATCGGCACCATCGCGTCGATGGCCATGATGCCGGTCTGCACCGGCTGGTTGACACCGCGCCGCTTGATAATGCCCGGCGCGATCTTTTCGAGTGGATAGAACGTTTCGCTCTTGATCGCCCCTTTCCCGTCGAGCGGCTGGCCGATTGTATTGACGACACGGCCAAGCAGGGCTTTCCCCACGGGTACCTGCAGAAGCCGGCCGGTGGTCCTGGCTTCGTCGCCTTCCATGACCTTGGTCGGGTCGCCTAACAAAATAGCGCCGACCTCGGTTTCCTCGAGGTTGAGAGCCAGGCCGAAAATGCCATTCGGAAACTCGATCATTTCGTTCAACATGACGTCGCTCAGTCCTTCGATGCGGGCCACGCCGTCACCCGTCTCACGGACGACACCGACGTTGCTCTTCGTCGTCGAAGTCTTGAGGCCGGCGATTTTCGTTTCGATCTCTTCCAGTATGCTGCTCATGGTGTTGGTAGGTTAAAGTTGTTGCTGAAGTCTTTGCAGGCGATTGCGCACACTGCCGTCCCAGACGTCGCTGCCCACGCGGATGCGCATGCCGCCGATGAGCGCGGGAGTGACCACGAACTGAGTCGTGAGGTCGTTGCCATATTTTCTCTTCAAATTACTCTCGACCTGGTGGCGTATCTCGGGAGGTAACTCGCTCGCGCTTTCGATACGGGCGTGCCGCTTCTCGACTTCGAGGCGCAGGAGACGTTTATAGCTCTCGAGCACCTTCAGGTAATTGCGCGGTTTTTTCGTGATGAGCGATTGGACGAGCGACGAAATGCGGCCGCGGTCGAGCTGACGATCGGTGAAACTGGCGCGCAGCAGTTGGCGCGAAAGCTGGTGAACTTCCTTGCTGACTTTCATGCGCGATTACAATGCGACCTGACGCGTCGCTTCTTCCTGCAGCCGATGCTGATCTTCCGGCGTGAGCACTTTGCCCGTCACCTTCGCCGTCGTGTCGACAACCAGGCGGCCGAGTTCGCGTTTCAATTCAGCCATCGTCTTCTCATGTTCAATGGCGCTGGCTTCCCGGGCCTTGGCCACAATTTGTTCGGCGGCGGCAATCGCTTCCTGCTGTTTGCGCTCGGCTACGTGGCCGGCGCTTTCGCGCGCCTCGTCGATCATCTTCTGCGCCTGGGCATTCGCCTGGGCAAGAATCTCGGCATGCCGCTGTTCCGCTTCGGCCAGCTGTTGCTTGATCTTATCGGCATTCAGCAGGCCCTCGGCAATCCTTTGCCGCCGTTCCGCCAGGACCTTAAGAATGGGCTTGTAGGCAAATGCGCGCAGGAGAAGAGCGACGATCGTGAAACTGATGATCTGCGAGAGGAAGAGCCAGGCGTTGAAGCCGAACGTCTCTCCCGTCTCGCGGGCCAGGTTCACCAGATCGCTCCCCTGAGCGAGAAGAATGGGAATGCTCATGACAATCTGGGCGAGCAAAGCGCTACGCTTGGTCGCCCGAAAAAATTAGTGAACGAGAAAGATGGCGTAAAAGACAATGGCTTCGGCGAAGGCAATTGCCAGAATCGCCTGCACCAGAATCGCCGTGGCCGCGCCGGGATTACGGCCGACCGCCGAGGAGGCGCCCATGCCGACCAGGCCGACGCCAACCGCCGCGCCCAAAGCCGCGAGGCCCACGTGAATGTTTCCGCCAATCTCTGCTAGTAGTGGTAGTATCATATTATTCTGTTTGTTTTTGCTTCAGCGTCATTCGCAGGTTGTCCGCGATAGAATAGCCGAAAATTCAATGGTGCGCTTCGTGGCCGGGCTCGTGTTGCGCGATGAGCAGCGTAAAGACCGCCGTCAAGAGCATGAAGACGAGCGCCTGCACTACGCCGACGAGGAGCTCCATAAAGTAAAACGGGATCGGGATAAGCCAGGAGAGCGACGGGACCAGCGTGGCCATCGATTCCAGCATGTTTTCGCCCGCGTAAATATTGCCGAATAACCGGAAGCTGAGCGAAATCGGCCGGAAAAGAATCGAGACAATCTCAAGCCATCCGACTGCGAAAAAAATCAGGATCATGAGCAGTTTCACGATGCCTTTTGACTCGCCCTTCGGGCCAAAGAGATGGAAAAGGAAACCGCCCACGCCGTTGGCCTGGATGGCCCAGATGATCCAGAGCAAAAAGAAAACGGCGGCCATGGCGAAGGTGAGATTAAGGTCCGCGTTCGGGCCGCGCAGCAGCGGCCGATCGACATGAAAACTGTTGGTGGCCGCGTCGTAATGTCCCCACCCCACCGTGCCGACACCAGGAATGAGACTGAACCAGTTCAGAAAGAGGATAAAGATGAAGATGGTGGCAAAAAACCAGAAGGTCTTCTTCACCAGCGTGCTACCGATCACGGCCTCGAGAAAATTGTAGAGACCTTCGACAAGCCATTCCCAAAAATTCTGTGCGCCGTCCGGCACCGCTTTCACTTTGCGCATGGCGGTCTGCGCGAACACGATAATGGCGGCGGCCACGATCCAGGTCACAAACATCGAGTTGGTCACGGTAAATTTGCCGATGGAGAAAAGACCGGCCGGTTTCAGGGGAAGCGCTTCGTGTTTCGCTTCTGTCTGGGCCGATGGCGCTTCCGCGGCCCGCACCGACGCGACCGGCGCGCCACAGACCAGCAGCAGCGCGGTCAGCAGCGTGAGAAGCGATAGGAAACGGTACGGCATAGTTGGAAGGTTGGACGGCGGCGACCCGATCGTTGTTGCTGGCGCATGGTCGCTCAAACTATGCGCGTGACACAAGGGGCGCTTGAGTCGCGCATATCAAAGCCGTTTTTGCACGGATGACAAGCGACTTTCCGCCTTTTTTTCCAACGCGAAAGCAGGCGGCGGAAACGCTCAATCCACCGGGACACGCACCGGAAACGGCGTCGGCAGCGAGGACATGGCGGAAGCCGTCGCCTCCTGTTCCTCCGGTTGCACCGCCGCGATCGCTTCTTCGTAGTAGGATTCGAGCTGACGAATCTGTTCGCCCTGCTCGAAATTCGCCGCCACCGATTTACTCGCGTGCAAACCCATCTCGTTCATACCCGCGGGATTTTGCAGCAGACCGGCGACAGCGTCCGCCAGGGCCACAAAGTCACCCTCCGCCACGAGCAGACCGGTCCGTCCATGCTCGACCGCCTCGGGTATTCCACCATGTCGTGTCGCGACGACAGGCAGGCCCGTCGACATCGCCTCGAGCACGGAATTGGGAACCCCTTCCTGATTTTGATCGGCCGGCGTTTCGCTCGGGTGCAGGAAGAGATGGGCCCGCGCGTAAAGTTTCACGAGCTCCGGCTGCGAGAGGAAACCGCAGAAGTGCACCTTGTCGGCAATGCCGAGCTGACTGATCAGGATCTCGAGCTGTGGTTGCAGCGGGCCTTTCCCGGCGATGAAAAACTCCGCATTGGGGAACTGCTTTTGCAAAACGGCGAAGGCCCGGATCGAGGTGGCAACCCCTTTTTTTGGTATCAGGCGGCAAGCCTGCAGCAAACACCAGTGGCCATCGTTCGGCACGTCGCGTTGAATCAACGGAAAATCGGCGAGCGGAACGCCGGTGCGATTCAGACGAAGCCGCTCCGCCGGACAGCCCAGCTGGACCAAACGATCGGCCAGAGAACGGGAACGCGCCAGGACCAGCGGTACAGCCTGGAACATGCGTCGCAAACGCTGCTCATAGTTCGGCACGTCTTCCTTGGTCGAAACGTCCGCTCCGTGAAAGGAAACAACACACGGTTTATGCCATTGTTCGATGAAGGGCAGCAGATGCACACCGGTGTGCCCGAAATAGATATGCATTAAATCCGCTCCGCGCCGTTCCAGGAGCGAGGCCAGCATCTGATACTCGCCGCGATAAACGACCGGCGGCTCGCGTTTCACGAATTTCAGCCAGCCGTGCCGCAACAGATTCATGCGCGGCTGGGGAATGATCTCGACATCGGAAAATGGAAAGCGCGCCGCATCCTGCAATGCCTTTGTCATGATGAAGGTGCGCGAATTTCGCAGAGCCGTCACCTGCCGATAGATGTGAAGCATCTCGGGCTTAAGAAAGGTTGTGCAATAGCTGGCAATGGTTCTTGGGGTCATAGAAAGGCGTTCGTCAGCAAATCATCATGTTCAGGCAATGAATCGGATCAGGGTGTCTCGATGGTGGTTAAATACCCCCGGAATCGGCCGAAGGCTTGAGCCAGGTCGCAAGTTTTTGTTTCATTCGCTCGATTCCTTCGCTCCGAGCCGCGGAGATGGCAAGCATTTCTACATGGGGAAAGCGGACGCGCAAGGCCGCCAGATTCTCCGCCGCCCCCGGAAGATCCATCTTGTTGGCGATGACATACCATGGTCGCGCCGACAAGCGTGAATCGAAAAGATCGATCTCGCGCCGCAAATTTTCCAAATCCGCCGCCGGATGCCGGCCCTCGCTTCCCGCTGTATCCAGGACAAAAAGCAAAATCTGACAGCGCGTGATATGCCGGAGAAAATCGTGCCCCAGACCGACGTTGCGGTGCGCACCTTCGATAAGCCCTGGAATGTCGGCCACCGTGGCGCGCCGATAGCCATCAAGTTCCACCACGCCCACCATGGGATGCAACGTGGTGAAGGGATAGGATGCCACTTTCGGATGCGCCGCTGAGATCTTGCCGAGCAACGTCGATTTCCCGGCATTTGGGTAACCGACCAGACCGGCGTCGGCAATGGTGTGCAGCTCGAGCCAAAAATAGCCGCGCTCGCCTTCTTCGCCCTCCGTGTATTGGCGCGGCGCACGGTTCCGCGAACTTTTAAAATGCACGTTGCCCTTGCCACCCGCACCACCACGGCAAAGCACGTATTCCTGGGCGTGCTTGACGAGATCGGCCAGCGGCGGAGCGGTCAATCTGTCCTGCTTCGTTTCCTCCTCGTTAGGAATGGCCTCCGGCGCAAACGGCACTTCATAAACGACCGTCCCGACCGGGACCTTCACGATCTTCGACGGTGCGGAACGCCCGTGCTTCTTCTTCCCCTGTCCATGTGCGCCACTTTTCGCCTTTAGAATCGGTTCGTAGAAGAGCGCCGAGAGATTATCCGTGTGTTCGTCGGCCCGCAGGATGACGTCGCCGCCGCGACCGCCGTCGCCGCCGTCGGGCCCGCCTTTCGGCACAAATTTTTCACGTCGGAAACTGACGCAACCGCGCCCGCCGTCACCGGCCTGCCCCAAAACCCTGATGCGATCGACAAACATGGTGGCTCGTCAGGCGAAGGTGTAGCCGAAGTGCTCGATCTCCGCAGCGAAGCGTTCGCGCACCAGAGTTTCCAATTCGCTGTCGTAATATTTCGAATAGTGCTCACGCGTGGAGCGGTTGTAGAGCGGGAGCGTCGCCGGCGGGATTTCCAGCCGAGCGCAAACTTTGCGAAAATCCTCCGGCAGCGACTCGAAGCGCATGATCTCGTCTACGTGGCCGAACGGAGTCGGATCGTCTTCGCCAAGCCGCAGATGTTCGGCCACCGAGGGCGTTTTCAGGACCAACTTCTTGAAGGCCTTCCGATTCCAATCGCTCACCCCCTGGCTCGGCGTGAAGTAGAATGAAATCATGCGGTCCCACGGATTTCGCACGCAGGTGAATTTGTAAAGGCGACGGAGCCTCTCCTCGCCTAATGCTTCCCGGTATTGGGCAAGCGTCGAATGTTTCTTGATCCCGTAATCCGGATTGCGCAGCCCGAAACGCTCGACGCCGTCCTGATGCGGCCGCAAACGAACGACTTCGTCTTCTGAATAGTGACGCAGGATGCTCTGGATGGAGTTTCCGGCCGTCTTCGGAATGTGCACGAAAAGAAATTGCTTCTGGAAAGAGATCATCGCTTAAACAATTTTTCAGGGTGTAAGTTCATGCTGCGGTCGCGAAGGCAGGCGGATGATTATTTCTCACAAGCATAAGTTCATTTTCATCAAGACGGCGAAGACCGCGGGCACCAGCATCGAGGTTTTTCTCTCTCGTCATTGCGGCCCTAACGACATCGTGACGCCAATCTCGCCTCCGGTCGAGGGTCACGCGGCGCGCAATTACCGGGGATATGTCAACCCGATCCCGGAACTTCTCAAGAGGCCGGATGGCTGGGGGCCGGCCTTGCGCCATGTCTTTACCAGGAGCGACCGCTTCTTTAATCACATGCCCGCCCTGCTCGTGCGCCAGCGCGTCCCGTCCGACATCTGGACTGGCTACTACAAGTTTTGCGTTGAGCGCAATCCATGGGACAAAACCTTGTCGCATTACCACATGGCGGCCGCCCGCGCCGGCGGCTCGCTCTCGCTCGATGCCTATCTGACTCGCGGCCGCTTCCCGCGCAATGCTTTTCGTTATACCGACAGGACCGGTCACCGCATTATCGTCGATCGCGTGGTCCTTTATGAAAACCTGATGAGCGAGCTCGGCCAAGTTTTTGCGCACCTCGGTATCCCGTTTGAGGGAAATCTGGGAGTCCGCGCGAAATCCGATTACCGAAAAGATCGCACACCGTATCAGCAGGTGTTCACCGTCGAACAGCGACTGATGATCGAACGCGCTTTCGCTTTGGAAATTAGACTGCACGGTTACCGTTTCTGAAAACGAATGACCTCAAGATGAGAATGGTATTGGCGGCGCCGCCCTGTAGCCGCCCCGCTCAGCCGGGGCGCCGATTGTGGGAATATCTTGTTCCAGCGCGCGGCGACATAGCGCCGCGGCTACAACTGTGATCTCGCACAAGTATAAATGCATTTTCGCCGAGGTGCCGAAGACGGGCTCCACCAGTATTCGGGTCATTTTGGGTCGCGCCTGGAAACCGCACCGTAACCTCGTGGAATTGCGTCGCCTCATGGAAACTTCGTGGACGCATTACGGCGGCCGCACGAATCGAATCATCGAGCCCTTCTACATGATGCTTTCGCCGAAACGCCGGGCCGAGATGGGCAAAAAACAGTTCGAGAGTTACTTTAAGTTCGGTTTCGTGCGCAATCCGTGGGATCGGGTTGTCTCACTCTACGAGCGGAAGGAACCCGTGCAGAGGAAGGAAGAAATGTCCTTCGACGAATTCGTCGACTGGATTCAATACAGCAGCGCAACCTGTCCACACTCCTCGCCGCATCGATACCAGCTTGATTGGTTCGTCGATGGCAGCGGAAAAATGCTGGCTGATTTCATCGGGCGATTCGAAAAGCTGGAGGAAGACTGGACGTTCATCGCGAACAAACTCGGCGTTTCCGCAAAGCTCTCGCATCAGCGAGAAAATCCACGCGAGCGCCATTACACCGAATACTATACGCTGCGCACCCGTGAAGTGATCGCCAAGAAATTCAGCGTCGATATCGAAACGTTCGGCTATGAATTTGGGAAGTAGATGTACCGGGGAGCGCGGGCGCCTCGCCTCGAACCTCGCCAGCATTGCTGCACGAAACGTCATCGATCTCTCGCTCCGCATCACCGAAGACCCGTTCGGCGAGGCGCCGAACGGAGCGGGCGCGGCGCCCGCGCTCCCCTGACAATCATGCCGTCATGAAAGCCATCCTCATGACCTGCGATCGTTATCGCGCGCTGACCGACCACATGATCGCGCAATACGACAAGCTTTGGCCCGATCATCCGTTCACCTTCCGCATTCCGTATCAACGACTGCGCAACGACGGTTTTCCGCGGCGCGAATACATCAAGGCGCCCGGAGGTACCGCTTCCGACATCCCCCCCTCCGTGCTCGAACTGGTTGCCGATCTCGACGATGAGGAATGGATTTACTGGGCCCCGGATGACAAGTATCCCATCAAGCTCGTCCTGCCGAAGATCACTCGGATTCTGCCTCACGTTCTGCAGAACGCGGAAGCGAGCGGGCTTCTTTATTGCCGTTGTCGGGTAACCTTGAGCGATCCCGGGCTCACCCTATGGCCCGGCGAACAGACCACGCCCGATGGCGATATTCTGCTCGAGCGCAAAGGCTGGTATCAATTTTGGATTCACCAATTCGTGCGCGTCAAAGTCCTGCGCTACTTCTTCTCCCAGTTTCCGAAGCATGTCCCGAGTGCGAAGGGCATGGATGAAATTAAGAAGAACATCCCGAAGCTCCCCGAGCATCGGCTTTTCGTGACCAAAGAGAACCTGGCCATCTTCGGCGAGAGCACGCACGGGGGCGTCATCACGCGCAATTGTTACGATAGCCTGCGCAAGAGCGCGATCGAACTGCCCGAATGGTTCCAGAAGCCCGGCCGGGAACGGGTGACAATGGGGAAGTTATAAAAAAAACGCAGGTGAATTGCAGGCCGCCCTAAAGTTTCCACTGCAGACGATCGCCGACGGACTCCTGCCAACGCTCCACCTCGCGGACTAACCGCGCGATCACATCCGCGTGCCGACCGTCCGCATACAGATTCCGGGTTTCGTTCGGATCATCCCGCAGGTTGTAAAGCTCGTTCAGGTCCTTGTCGCGCAAGGCAAGCTTCCATCCATCGGGTGAAATAATGGTGCGCGTCGACTCCTCCACGGCACGCCGGATCAGGCGACGCGATGCGAGTTTGCTTCCCTTTCTGATCTTTGTGCGATTCGGCGCCCATTCGATGAAGACGTTTTCCGCCGGCATCGATTCGCCACGAACAAGCGGCGCACGACTCTTCCCCGCGCACTGGGCGGCCGGAGAAAAACCGAGCAAATCGATGAGGGTTGGAACGAAATCGATGTGACTGACAGCCTGCGAGACTCGCCGTGATTTGCGTTGCTCCGGCAGTCTGATCAAATATGGAACGCGCACCGCCTGCTCGAACATGACTTCCTTGGCGTAGAGATGGTGCGCGCCAAGCATGTCGCCGTGATCGCTCGTGTGCACGACGATCGTGTTATCGATTAATCCAAAACGCTCCAAGCAGGCCAGAATCGATCCGATGCATTCGTCGATGAGCGTGACCAGCCCGAGATAGCGCTGCTTTAAAAGCAGGTTCTCCTCGGGTGTAATGCCGAAGAAAAAAACATCGCCACGCTGTGCCCGATCGCGTTCGGCTTCCGCCTGCTGCCATTCGCGCATGAGCCGATAACGCAACGGCACGTTATCGTCAGGCGGCAGCGTGGCAGTCGCATCGAGCTCGATTTCATCCCGGGAATGTTCGCCATTGAACGGCCCATTGTAGGGCGAGTGCGGCTCGGCAAAGGCAACGAACAGAATGAACGGCTCGCGCCGGTTCTTCTCGATGAACGAACAGGCGTGCTTTTCGAGAAAACGCGGCTTTGACAGCTCGAAAGGCAGATCGCTCAGCGCGATCGTGGAAAAAGAGCCGTCCGCTCTGTCCGGCTCGACGCCCTGCTCAACCAAAAAACGGCTGTAATCACTCGTATCCTCCGTGGAGATCCATTCCTGAAATCCGTGCTGCGGCTGTTGCTCGTCCCCGAGGTGCCATTTCCCGAAGTAGCCAGTGCGATATTCGCTCTTTTCGAGCAGTTCAGGAAAAGCCCGTATGCTCGCCGGCAGCGGCACGCTGTTGCGTGTGCAACCATTCATGTGCGGCCATGTCCCGGTCAGAAGTGACGAACGCGACGGCGTGCAGACCGGCTGCGTCACATGGGCGCGTTCGAAAATGACCGATTCCGAAGCGAGCCGCGCCAGGTTCGGCGCATGCACCATTTTGTTCCCATAGCAGGCGATCGTATCGACCCGCTGCTGGTCCGGCAGAAAAACGATGAGGTTCCGCATTTGCGGCAGCAGATTAATTCCGAGCGCGGTTGGAACGCAGCGCGTGGTAGAGCGCCTTGGTTTCCTCGGCGATGGCTGACCAGCTGAATTTTTCCTCGGCCCTTTGACGGCCGGCTTTGCCAAATTTTTCCCGCAATTTCGGATCGGCCATGAGCTGATTAATTTTTGCCGCCAGGTCGCGCGAAAACTTCTCGGGATGCAATGGGGCAAAGGGGCTTTCCTTCATCTGTTCGAGCGGCACGAGAAAGCCAGTTTCGCCGTCGACCACGACTTCCTTGATCCCGCCAACCGCACTGGCCACAACCGCCGTTTCGCATGCCATGGCTTCGAGGTTGATGATACCAAAGGGCTCGTAAATCGACGGGCAACAGAAGACAGCCGCGTGCGAGTACAATTCGTAAACGGTTTTCTTATCCACCATTTCATCGATCCAGATCACATCAGATCGCTTCGCCTTCGCGGCTTTCACAGCAGCTTTCATCTCCGCGGCGATCTCCGGCGTGTCGGGTGCGCCCGCGCAGAGGACAATCTGGAATCCGGAATCCATGAAGGGAATCGCCCTAACGAGATGAATGATTCCCTTCTGGCGGGTAATGCGGCCGACAAAAAGCAGAAATGGCCGCGCTGGATCAATCCCGTGACGGCGCAGCGCTTCGGTCGATTCCACGCGATGATATTCCTCGAGATCGATGCCGTTGTAGATGACGTGCAGGTGTTCCGGTTTCACCTGAAACAACCGCTCGATATCCGCCTTTGTTTCATGTGAAACGGCGATAACCGCATCCGCCATCTCCAGAGCAGTCTTCTCGAGCCAGAGCGTAAAGTCGTAACCGCCGCCGAGTTGCTCGCGCTTCCACGGGCGCAACGGCTCGAGCGAATGCACTGTTATGACAAGCGGCAATCCGTAGTTCAGCTTGGCCAGGATTCCGCCGAAATGGCTGTACCACGTGTGACAGTGCACGACATCGGCGCCGATATTGGTGGTGTTGAAATCGGTACAGCGTCGCACCGCGCCGAAAACGGACTGCAGCGGCTTCGGGCAGGTGAAGTTGCTCGTATCAACACCGAAGCCGGTCACCTTGAGATTGCCCTTTTCCCAAAGCTGATCGCCAAAGCACCGCACTTCCACCGGCATCGTCTTGGCCAGCTCACGCGACAGATAATCGACGTGCACGCCGGCACCGCCATAAGTGTGGGGCGGATACTCGTTCGTCAGGAAAAGCGCCTTCATCGCCGCTCTTCCATAGGCGGGCCGGTGACGATTGCACGCAGTTTTCGCGCGGGACAAACCGGATAAATGCGAAGGCGTGTCAGCTTTTCACCTTCAAAAGCAGGACCGGCACGTTGACGCGATGCCGCACCTTGTCGGCCGTGCTGCCCCGCAAAAGATCGCCCAGGAACCGGTGGCCGTGCGTGGTCATGGCGATCAAATCGACCGCCTGCTCGCTGGCCAGCTTGATGATCTCGTCAGCCGGTTCGCCCTTGGCCAGAATCGATTTCGTTTCAAACCCTTCCGCCCGTAATTCCTTCTCCAATCGCGCGAGATAGGCCCGGTCGCGCTTCATCTCCTCGCTCTCCTGCAACTGGAACTGATCGAAATTACGCGCCACCCAGCCATCGGCCACGTGCACGAGAATGAGGCGCGCCTGCACCAGCCGTGCAAGCGGCCGGATATGCTGCAGGATGGTTTCATCGGTCTGCCGGTTTTCCACCGGCACGAGGATTGTCTTGTACATGCCAGGCAGCAACTTGATCGTTCGCTGGTTCACGAACGCTTTTCATTTCTAGCTCTTCACGGCGGAAGAGAACAGCGGAAAAATAGCCGAACTCGCACTTGTTGCCGGCTGATCGCACGATTCTATCTTCCCAGGCAAGCACGCAATCCGCATTCTCCCACCATGTCGTCCAAGCGCGCACAATTTCTTGTTCTGGCCATCGACATCGGATCCTCCTCCACGCGCGCCGCACTCTTCGATGATCGGGGCCGGCTCCTCCCCCAAACGATGACGCAGGAAAAGTATCGCCTCACCTATGCGACGGACGGCGCGGTGGAATTGTCGCCGACCACCCTCCTGCGTGCAGCCAGGCGCTGCCTAACGAACGCTCTGGCAGCCCGCCGCCAGCATGTCACTTTGCAAAAAATGCCCATCGTGGCGGTGGGAGGCTCGGGGTTTTGGCACAGCCTTCTCGGCCTGGACCGAAAGGGAGATCCCCTTACGCCGATTCTTACGTGGGCCGATTCGCGCGGCACAGAGGACGCCCGGCAATTACGGACCAAACTTTCGGAGCGCGCCGTGCAAGAGCGCACCGGCTGCATGCTCCGCGCCTCCTTTTGGCCGGCCAAGTTAGTGTGGTTGCGCCGCACGCAGCCGCGGCTCTTTGCACGCGTCTCGCGATGGGTCTCGCCGGTCGATTGGGTTTACGAACAACTTTTCGGCGTCTGCTTTTCGAGTGCTTCCATGGTCAGCGCAACCGGTCTTTTCAATCAACAAACGCAACGTTGGGACGAAGAACTCTGCGCGCGGTGTAAAGTTCGAGCTGCACAATTGCCGGAAATTTCTGAAATGATCGATTCTCCGCCGAAGGGTGCGGGCGAATTGAAGCATGCGCGCATTCTTACCGCGCTGGGCGACGGAGCGGCCAGCAATCTTGGTTCCGGAGCAGTCGAGCACGGAGTTGCGGCGATCAGCATCGGAACGAGCGCGGCGGTGCGCATATGGCAGGTTCGGCCTGGCAAGACTCAGCTGCCGTTCGGCCTGTTTCGCTATGTTGTCGATGGAAGGCGTCATGTTGTCGGCGGGGCGATGAGTAATGCGGGCAACCTGCGGCAATGGTGCCTGCGCGAATTGCGTGTCAAGCCCGGGGGCGCGCTGGGACGGGCGGCTGCCGCGCGGGATTCGCTCACGATCCTTCCCTTCTGGGTGGACGAACGCGCGCCGACCTGGCCTGAACCGAGCGGCGGAACAATCACCGGTCTCACCCAGGCAACAAGCGCGGCCCATCTCTATCGCGCGATCACTACGAGCATTTTCAATCGCATCGCCGAGATTCTTTTCCTGCTTGAAAGCCACGCCGGGCGCGCGCGCCGCATTATTCTTTCCGCCGGCGTTGTTCGCTCGGGACCATCGGTTCGTCTGCTCGCGGATGTGCTGGGGCGCGATCTGGAGATTTGCCGGGAAATGGAAGCGTCACTGCGAGGAGCGGCTTTGCATGTCCTGGAGGCGCTGAACTGCAGCCCATCGCCTTTGCGCCGCGGACATATCGTTAGGTATGACGCTGCGTTTGCGCGGCAGCATCAAGAGCGGCGGGCCCGCCAGCAGGCCCTGGAAAAGAACCTGAGCAATTTGTCGTAACTACAATCCCTCGCGCAGCTCGATGATTTCGCCGGGCCGGCACCGAATGGAGAGCGATATTGGCCGGCAGCAGACACTGCAATCTTCGACGAGCGATTGTTCGCCTAACGAAGTATCCACCTGCAGCGGGAATGCTTCGCCGCAATGGGGACAAACTACCGTCGTCTCGACCAGTAGTTCCATTAATGGCCAGCGTCTGATCCGGCCGGTTCTTTCGTTTGCGCGGAATCGAGCCGGCGAAAATGCAGCTGCTCGACGCGTCGCCCGTCCGTCTGCGAAATGGTGACCAGATAATTTTCAATCTGCACCTGCTCGCCCTGTTTCGGCAAATGGCCGAGCAAATGGGTCACATAACCGCCGATCGTGCTCACATCGGAGCTTTCCAATTCCAAGCCAGCGAGATCTCGCAATTCGTAGAGGCCGAGCGCCCCGTCCACCGCGAATTCGTTCTCGTTAATCGAGCGGAATTCTTCCTTTTCGGCGTCGAATTCGTCCTGAATATCACCGACCAGCTCCTCGATGATGTTCTCCAGCGTCACCATTCCGACCGTGCCACCGTATTCATCGACCACGATGGCCAGATGGGCATGTTTGCTCAGGAAAAGATTGAGCAACTTTTCCAGCGGCATCATTTCCGGCACCGGAATCAGCTCGCGCCGAATGCGCATCAAATCGGGATGCGGATCGCGCATCATGGGCACGAGTTCCTTGATGTGAATGAGACCAAGCGCGTCGTCGAGATGACCGCGACAAAGGGGAAAGCGCGTGTGCTTCGACTTGAGCGCCTTCTCGATGTTTTGCTCGAAGGTTTCTTCGACGTCGAGATAAACGACATCGCCGCGCGGCGTCATGATGTCGCGCACGACGCGTTGTCGCAGATCGAGTGCGTTAACCAGAATCTGCCGACCGATCGGCGTCACTTCATCCGACTTCTGGCTTTGATTCAAGATAAGCCGCAATTCTTCTTCGCTATGCGCCAGGTCGGCGCCGCCGGCCCGCTGCAGACGGAGCAGTTTGACCAGTAAAAGATCGGACGACCTGTGCAGGACCCAGATGGCGGGCCGGAAGAGCCAGTAGAAACCAGCCAGCGGCCTAACGAGTCTTAGCGAGAGCGGCAGCGGATTGGCGATGGCCAGATATTTTGGGGCCAGCTCGCCAAAAATGATATGCATGAACGTGATGCCGATAAAGGCGAGCGTGACCGAGACCGAGGTGACCACGGCGATTGAATGGATGTGGGCCAGAGCGAAAAACGGCTGCAGCATTCCAGCGAGGAATTGCTCGCCGACCCAGCCGAGGCCGAGACTGGCGAGGGTCACCCCAAGCTGGGTGGCGGAAAGATAAGTGTCGAGATGCGCGCGGACATGACGGGTGGCGGCGGCGCGAGCGTCGCCTTCCTCGAGCAACGCTTCGAGCTGACTGGCGCGCACTTTGACGAGCGCGAATTCGCACGCCACGAAGAAACCGTTGAGCAGGACAAGCGCGACAATGGCAGCGAGTTTGCCCAGGATAACGCCGGGTGAATCCCAATGCTCGGCGATTTCCTCCGCGAGCATCGCGAAAGCGAGAAGATGAAGGGAAAGATTCATGCAGCGGATGCCGCCAAAGGGCATCCGAAAAACGGCCCGCTGGTGCCGCCTACCAGCTCGACTTCGTCACGCCGGGAATCAATCCCTGCGAAGCGAGCTCGCGGAAAGTAAGGCGGGAAATTTTGAAACGCCGAATGAAGGCGCGGCGGCGGCCGCTCACCTGGCAGCGGTTGACCACGCGGGTGGGACTGGCATCCCGCGGCAGTTGAGAAAGACCGATGTAATCCTTCTTTGCCTTCAACTCGGCCCGGAGCGCGGCGTATTTCTTGACCGTCTCGCGCTTGCGTTCGTTGCGATTAATCCAGGAAGTCTTGGCCATAAGAGAGTGCGGAAGGTAACGAGAGAGCTTGCCAATGCAAGCGGTTTTGTGGTGCATAGAGAACCGAAAACCCTCCAGTTTGCGTATAATTCGTAAAAACTAATGTTCCCGCTCCATCGAAAAGATTTTCCATCCAACGCCCACGATTTCGCCTCCGCTCTCGAAGAAGGCCTGCAACGGCTCTTCCTGCCCCGCGGGCCGATCGTCTCCGTTCGTAACCGTGCCTTTCCCGAGCTCGAGGAAATTCGGCTCGATCTTAATGGCGCGCAGCTTCGTGAACCGCCGCCCCGACCCTCTTTCGATCTGCAGGCGACCGATCACGCGGTCAGCACAAAACGAATATCCATCGCCGGCCAGCCGCTCGTCTTCGGCAATGCTTCTCTCGATCTTACCCTCGAGGCTGAGAATGTTGTCTTCCATCACGCGCGCGATGCCGATGGCGACGTGATCCTCCTGCTGCAACGCGCCGCAAACGGCCGCCTGGATGTTTCCATTCGGCGGACCGAGCTCGAAACGCTGATCGCCGAGATCGCGCGGAAGGAAGCCGGCAAACATGGAGTCATTATTGAAGCAGCGCGGTTGGAGACACGAGTCACCGGACCGCGCTCGGCTGCGGCATCGGTTTCTTTTCGGGCTCGGAAGCTTTTCATGCGCACGGACCTTCGCGTGAGCGCACAACTTGCAATTGACGACCGTCTTGTCGCACGGCTTTCGCAACTTTCCTGCGCGGGCGACGGCGCCATTGCCAGCATCGCCTGTGGCATTCTGGAGCCGCAGCTGCGGAAGCTCGAAGATCGCAGCTTTGACTTGCTCGCGTTGCCCATGGGCGAAGCGGTGCTTCGCGATGTGCGCATGGCAGCCAACGGGGACATCAAAGTCAGCGCTGAATTTGGCTCGGGTCCGGCGGCCACCGCCTAAACGGCACTAGAATTTCGTTTCCTCTTTCCCGGCGGCAGCTATGTTGCCGCCCCTTTCCCTCACTCATGCTCATCCGCATCGGTTACGACATCGAGTTTACCCTGCCCGGGCCTACCCCGATAATTGCGATGCTTTACGTGCATCCCTCGCGCCAGGGCGACTTGCGTCGGGAGGAGAAACTGGTGATCACGCCGGAAGTGCCGGTTCATATCTTTCTCGATCGTTTTGGCAATCAAGTCGGCCGGCTTGTCGCCCCGGCCGGAACGGTCCGTTTCCAGCTCGACACCGAGATCGAGGACAGCGGGAAACCTGATCGCGATCCGGCCGATTTGCCGCAGCAGGCGATCGAGCGACTACCGGATGACGCACTCCCATTCCTTCTGCCCAGCCGCTATTGCGAAGTGGACAAGCTCTCCGATATGGCGTGGAAACTTTTCGGCCAGACCGCCCCGGGGTGGCCGCGTGTACAGGCCATCTGCGATTGGGTTAACGAGCACATCACCTTCGGTTATCAATATGCCGATCCAACCAAGTCAGCCTTCGACGTCTATGGTGACGGCAAGGGCGTCTGCCGCGATTTCAATCATCTCGCCGTTACCTTTTGCCGGTGCATGAACATTCCTGCCCGTTATGTCACTGGCTACCTCGGCGATATTGGCGTGCCGCCGGCACCCTATCCGATGGATTTCAGTGCATGGTTCGAGGTTTTTCTGGGTGATAAATGGATTCCTTTCGACGCTCGTCACAATTGTCCGCGTATCGGCCGGATTCTTTTGGCGGTCGGTCGCGACGCTGCCGACGTCGCCATGACTACGAATTTCGGTCGGGCCATTCTGAAAAGATTCGTCGTGGTGACGGAAGAAATCGCAGCGAACGCCGCCTAATCTTTTGCGGACGATCTTCCTAGCAACTTGCGCAGTCCCTTTGTCTCGCTCACCGGGGCCTTGCAGGTGAAATTTTCGCAAACGTAGGCCGCGGCTTTTTCGTCCACCATTTTCATCGCGCCGATCTCCTCGTGCGTTTCGGCGAGATACTTTTGATCCTTCCCACCGTCTGCGAGGAGAACAACCGTATTCGGCAGGAAATGGCCGCGGATTTCGCGCAGGAGTTTACGCGTATCGTCAGCCTCCTTTTTCCCGGCCAGGACGATCTGCCGTGGCTTCCCCAGGGCAAAATCGAGGGCGCTCAACATCTGCGGCATGGCGGTGGGCGCGCGACGCAGAACCCCGGAGAAAGCATCGATTGTTTTCCGCGCCTCGGCCTCCCACGGCTTCGCCTCGCGCATCTGCGCCAGGCGCAGCAGATTGAGCGCGCTAACCGAACTGGCCGAAGGTTCCGCGCCGTCGTTGTCGTCCTTCATGCGCAACAGCACACTCTTGTCCTTCCCCGTCGTGCTGAAATAACCGCCGTGCTTTTTGTCGAGGAAAAGTTCGTCCTGAGTCTTTTGTAAATCGAGCGCCCATTGCAGCCAGTTCACGTCAAAGGTCGCCTCGTAAAGATCGAGCAATCCCTGGATGAGGAACGCGTAATCTTCAGCGAATCCCTCGACCTCGCCCTTTCCGTCTCGATAATTTCGCGCCAGCCTTTTCGTCTTTGTATCATACAAATGCGTGCGCAGGAAATTCGCTGCCGTGGCCGCGGTCTCCGCATAGCTGCGATCGTTCAGCACCTGCGCGGCCCGCGCATAGGCGGAAATCATCAAACCGTTCCAGGCGGTAATGATTTTATCGTCGAGATGCGGCCGCGGGCGCTTTGCCCGCAAATCGAAGAGCGTCTTCCGATTCTTTTGCAAAGAGGTGCGCACCTCCTCGTCGTTTTTCCCAACATGCTTCGCCGTCTCGGCCACCGTATGCCGGCGAATCAGGACGTTCTTTCCTCGAAACTCACCCTGCGGATCGCTCCCGCCAGGAGCGTTGCCCTCGGCTTCGACACCATAATGGTAATCGAACATTGCCGCCTCCTCCCCTAATGAGTCGTCGATCTCTTTTTTCGTCCAGACATAAAACGCGCCTTCCGCCTTCTCCTTGTCACCGCGATCACCGCTCCCCGCGACAACGCTGTCCGCGTCCTCGGCGGAATAAAAACCACCCTCCTGTGCGCGAAGATCGCGACCCACGTAATCGAGCGTATCGCGCGCGACCGTTTCCAACTCGGATTCGTGCGTAACCTGAAACGCTTCCAGATACGACACCGCCAACTGCGCCTGGTCGTAGAGCATCTTTTCGAAATGCGGGACATGCCAGAGTGCATCGACCGAGTAACGATGAAAGCCGCCGCCAATCTGATCGTGGATCCCGCCCGCCGCCATCTTGCGCAGCGTGAGCAGGGTCATATCGAGCGCTTTCCTGCCAGCCGTCGAGCTCGCGCCTTCCCTCGCATACATGCGCAGGAGAAAATTGAGGATCACCGGGCGCGGAAATTTCGGTGCTCCACCAAAACCCCCCTCCCGCGCATCGAACATCCGCGCCATCTGCTGCGCGCCGCTCTGCAAAACTTCCGCGTCGAGATTCCCACCGGCGTTTTCCCCGCTGGCGGCGGCTTGCTGCAAAGCCTCCATGATCTTGCTTCCCTGCTCGGAAATCTTTTCGCGATTTTCCTTCCAGGCGGCAGCGATGCGCTGCAACACCTTCGGAAACCCAGGCTGCCCGTGTCGATCCTCCGGCGGGAAATAGGTGCCGCCGACAAAAGGCTTCAGTTCCGGCGTCAGCCAAACGCTCATGGGCCAGCCGCCGCCACCGGTGGTCGCCTGCACGAACGTCATGTAGACGCGATCGACATCGGGACGCTCTTCGCGATCTACTTTGATGTTCACGAATTCGCGGTTCATGATCGCCGCCGTTTGCTCGTTCTCGAACGACTCGTGCGCCATGACGTGGCACCAGTGGCAGGTCGAGTAACCAATCGAGAGAAAAATCGGTTTGTTTTCCTTCCGGGCCTTGGCGAAAGCCGCGTCCCCCCACGGATACCAATCGACCGGATTGTGCGCGTGCTGCAGGAGGTAGGGCGACTTCTCTCCCGCGAGGTGATTGGTGTAAACCGCTCCTTGTTTTTGCCCGGCCTTAGTCGCAGTCACGCCCGACACTAACGAAACTAATGCAAAGAAAAAGCTCCAAGCGAGCCCAGGACGCGAGTTTCGGCGCGCGTTCATCTACAGATGAGAAGTCATGCGCTTACTGGAGCTTCAATTTCGGCGCCCGCGCCGGCGACCAGGGATTTTTCTCGTGGCGGCCGGCCAGAATGTCAGCTGCATACTGATCGAGTAGCGCGCAAAGCTTCCTCACATCGAGCCGATGGCGGCGCGGAGCAAAAGGCCCCAGATTCTCTTTGGCGAGCCGAAACAGGCGCGCGGCCGGAGCCAGCCGCCGGCCATGTTTCGGGTGTGTCGGGTGCTCGAATTGCTTCTTTAAGTGAACCAGGGCGCCGGCCGCCTGGATTAATCCCTTAAAAAATTGCGCATCATCCGAATCAGTTCGCAGCCAGAGATGCTCGAGCACATCGTGCGCTTCGTAATATTGCTGCTCGTTCCAGCACCGAAAAAAGGCGCGGTAGAATTCGTTCTGCGCGACATCGGTGGCCTCCCCGGATGCTTCCGCCGGTGCGTCCAAGTCCTGCACAAACTTTGAAATCCGCTCGCCTTTGTTCATGAAAAGTCTAACTTCAGGGCGGCTGAGATGATCGGCAAACGAGCACGCTTCGATTTTTCGGGAGAGCAACGCCGGCGCCCGCGCCGTCGCGACGAAAAATGACGGTGGGCGTTCTCATCAGTCTTCTCGTTCTTTTTGTCGCGCTGAATATCGCCTCCGCGCTTTTCTCCGGCCTGGAAACTGCGCTTTTTTCGCTCAAGCCGCACCAGATTCGGCGGCTCGAAGCCAATCACCCGTCGCTCGCCGATTTCCTGCGCCTTTTTCGCGACAAACCACGCCGCGTCCTGAACGTGCTCTTATTGGGTGACGCCACCGCCAAGGTCCCGCTTGCTGTGCTCAGTCTTTTCTTTCTCTGGGGAAGTCCGCTCGCCGCGCGCCTGCCGCAATGGCTGGCCGCCCTTCTCATCTTCGCCGGGCTCGTCCTCGTCTGCGATCTCATTCCAAAGCTGCTCGCCCTTTCCGCTCCTTACCGCCTGTCCGCGCTTGGCGTTCTCACCCTGAGAGTCTTTCTCCCCTTTCTCGACCGCGTCGGGAGCGCCCTGGAAAAGGCCAGCTCCGCCATCGTCGATCGCGTCACGCCCAAGCGTCTCCTCACGCGCGCGCGACTGACCGACGAAGAACTCGAGACGCTGGTCGAGATCGGCGAGGAGGAAGGCGCGCTCCATGAAGCCGAGGGTGAGATGATTCAGGAAATCATCAAGCTGGGCGACAAGACGGCCAAGGATTGCATGACGCCGCGGGTCGACACTTTTGCCCTGGCTGACGATCTGACGAATGAAGAAGCCATCGCGCAATTGCAGGAGAAACGTCATCGCCGTGTGCCGGTCTATGCCGATACGCCCGATCAAATCGTTGGCATTATCGATGTGAAACGGTTTCTGCTCGATCCGAGCGAGCATTATACCGAAATGCTGACCGCACCCTCGTTCGTCTCCGAGACCATGCGGGCCATGGATTTGTTGCGGCGGTTTCTCAGCCATCCGCAGGGGCTGGCCATCGTGGTCGACGAATTCGGAGGCACCGAAGGCATCATCACGCTTTCCGACATCGTCGAGGAAATCATCAGCGACGCCGCACCGCTCGGCGATGCCGAGCTTTACATCGAACCGCTTCCCGACGGCCGCTTCCTTGTTAATGGCAACGCCCGCCTCGACGATTTGAGCGAACACCTCGGCTTTGAATTGGAAGCCGACGGCATCGACACGATCGGCGGCTGGATTTTCAACCGCCTTGGTTACGTGCCGCCGAGCGGCGCGAAGCTTGAGGTGCCGCATCTCTCAATCACCGTACGGCGTTCCATGCGGCATCGCATCAAGGAAGTGGTGCTCGAGAAGACCAATGGCGCGGATGCCGCGAAGGAAGAGGAAGACTGATCATGGATCTGCTGGTGGTCTTCGGTTGTTGGGCCGTTTCCTTTTTGTTCGCCGGGATAGAAGCCGGTGCCCTCGCCGTCGATCCGGTCCGTCTGCGCGCTCAGGTCAAGCGCAAGCAGCGGAGCGCACAGCGCCTTTACCGCCTGCTGCAATCGCCGGAACGCCTTCTTGTCACCGTTCTGATTGTCACCAACATGGCCGACATTCTCGCCCTCCTTCTGTTGACGCGCCGGCTCTTTGTCGCCTTCGGCCTGATCGGCTTTCTCATTTCACTTTTCATCAACCTGCCCATTTACGTTTTCGTTTTGGGTGTCTTGCCAAAATCGCTTTTCCGCCGGTTTCCTTTCCGCGCACTTGCGCCACTCGCCGGCCTGCTTGAGATCGTCTCGACAATTCTCTGGCCTGTTCTTGAGATCGGGAAGCAACTTGGCGGCCTTTTTCTCCCGCGCAAAATGCAGGAACGCCCGCGTCTCTTCGCCGCGCGCGAAGAACTCAAGCAAATCGCCCTGCAAAGCGAAAAGGAAGGGTCGCTCACCGCCGCCGAGCGCTCCATGATTCATAACGTCGTCGATTTCACGACGGTGCAGGTGCGTCACGTCATGCTGCCGCTGGCCCGCGCCGTCATGATCAAGGCCCAAACTCCGGTCGACGAAGTCTTGCGCCTGAGCGCGACCACGAACGCGGATCGCATTCCGGTGATCGCTCGCAACGGCCAGGCCGTCGGTCTGGTCAATGTGCTCGATATTCTTTGCGATCGAAAAGGACCCCGACCTCTCAATGATTATATGCGGCGCGTCATCACCGCGCGCGAAGACGAAGCCGCTTACCGAGTCATCCAACGCCTGCGCGCCGCCGGCCGCGGACTGGCCGTGGTCGAAAACGCAAAACACAAATTGACCGGCCTCGTCACCATCGAGGAACTGATCAAACGCCTCGTCTCCGCCGCGCCGGCTCCGGCCTAACGAATCCGGCCGATGGAAATGCCGGCAACTGGCCTGCGCTCCGGATATTCGATCTCCGACCGATTCGTTGCGATAATCTCTCAGGGTAATCCGGTCCCCGACTTGGATTTTACCAAGGCGATGTCGGAGCTGCTGATGCCGCCATCGGCGGTCACGTCCTGGCGAAAATTGGAAAGCGTGACGGCATTGCCCGATTGAGATTTAATCTGGCTGATATCGGATGCGCTAACCGTTCCGTTGCCGTTGGTGTCGCCGATCAACACGCCCATTTGCGGTCCGGCGACGTCCCCGCTATGGCCCGCCGCATCGAGAACGCTGCTCAGGGTGACGGCGATGCGCTGGCCGGTATCCACGCCGGTCAGTTGCACGGTGTACTGGTTTGCATTGGGGCCGAGGGAACCGCCAAGCACGGTCCCGCTCCCAGTGGTCACGCTGGCGCCGCCCACGCTGGTCAGGTCGGCGGCGAAGGTAAAGATGAGCACGTAGTTACCCGTCCCGAGCGAAACGCTGCGGCGGGGTTCGATGCCGATCGCTCCGGTCAGTGGCAGATTGACATCGAAGATGCCCGCGCCGCCGTGGGTCATGCGGGAAACCACGCCTGTCAAAGTTGGAGGAGTCGGCGGACTGTTGGCCACGGTAAACGGGAGCGCAGCGAAAGCGGCACAAGTGGCTCCGTTGGGAAAGCTGTCCACCCAGACCTGGAAAACTCTGGGAGTCGCGATCTGCGCCGCCGTCACCGGCACGCTGAGCTGCGTGCTGCTGATGAAATTGACTGTCGGGAAGGTCCCATCCACCGAGACGACGGAGCTTGGCGTGAAACCCGTTCCGTTCAAGGTGAGGGTAAAACCGGAACTCCCAGCCACGGCCCGGGACGGGCTAAGACTGCTGAGCGTCAGCGGTGTCGCGATTATGTTGTAATCGGCGGCCACCAGAACTTCATCGGTTACGGTGAGCGGCTGGGAAGGCGCAGTTCCGCTGAGGTCGTATTGCCATCCGGTGAAAACCCAGCCGGCGTTGGGATTTTCACTGACGGTAAGGGCGGCGCCGCTCGGATAGAAACCATCGCCAGTCGGAGAGCCGGGGCTGATGTCAATGGCGCCGGCGCAGAATTCGTTGACGTAATCGGTGACGAAGAATTGCGGAGTGAGAGTGGCCGTGTAGGTGATGCCGGAGGAGGGAAGAACGACGTTATCGGTCGTTGTGAGGGTGCCGTCGCTCCATTGATCAAAGGCGAAGCGGCTGTTGAAGCTGTAGGGGTATTCCGGCGTATCCACGCTGAGCGAATGCATGCTGCCGGCTGTCCAGGTGGAATCGTAAAAGGCAGAAAAGTTTTTCGGCGCGTACCAGAAACCGCCGTCCGCGTAGATGTAGAGGTTTGAGCTGAAGGGATTCGGAGCGACGTCCACACCGTAAACAGGATCCGGCGAAAATTCGGCCGTGCTGTTCACGGTGAGGCCGGTGTCGGGTACATAAAAGGTCTTCGGGTTGGCCCCGAGACCGCCGGGAAGCCAAAACGGCGCGTTGTTGAATTCGTAAAAATTCTGGCCGGAATTGGCGGAGGCAGTCAGGGTGACCTGCTGGCGAGCCGTGTAAAAGAGGAGGGCCGAGCCGGGGTAGCTTTGAGGCGCGGGAGAAGGGGTGACGCTGCCGGCGCCGGCCGGAAAGACGGTGGCTGCATACGGAACAAGTTGAATGAAGTTGACCGTGTAAGTGGTGACGGCCGGGGATGTCGCCGGAGCGCTGGGATCGCCGTTCCCGGGAACAACGGTCACGTTGTGCGAGGCGTTGGTCGAATCGTTCCAGCGCCCATAGATGTAGTAAAAGGTGGTCGGTTCGTTGCTATTGACGATGAAGCCGGGCTGACTCTGGACGCCGGCAGGAATATCGAGCGTGTGCGTTGAGTTTAGGGCCCAGTTGAAAACCTGCGGCGTCGTGACAGTGGCGCCATCGACGATGACCTGCAAACCCGGAGGGTTGCTCGTGACGGTGACGGCGGTGGGAGCGTTCCCGTAGAGTCGTTCAATTCCATCGATGTCGGCCGCGGTGTAGCCATTCAGGTTCGAGAGCGGGATCCCAGCGGGGACGGATTCAATGGCCGGACCGCCGTTACGTGAGAATGCGAAGGCCGGGTATTCCATGATCGACGCGTAGTCGAAGAGCGTGGTTTGGCGCGCATTGTCGTAGATCTGGTCGAAGTTGGAGATGGAGCCTTTGATCAGGTTGCCGTAGTTGACCGAGACGTAGGTATCGCGGTCGGGCCGGGATTGCTCGTGCCAGAGGCCGACGGTGTGTCCCATTTCATGCAGTATCGTGCCAACGGTGCAGGGGTTGAACGATCCGCCGGACCCGCCCACCGCCTGTTCACCGCCCGCCCGACCGACCGTGGCTTCGCACTGAGCGCTGTTATCGTTCGGATCGAAGTAGAAATTGACATAATCGGGCTCAGTCGTTCGGGGGACAAATTGGATATTGGAAAATGTGTTATTGAACTGACTGATGGCGCTGTTGAGGTTGGTGAGATTGCCGCTGTCCGAGGCGATGACGTACGGAATCTGATATTGATTGCCGACTTCGGGCCAGAGGTATTGCCCATAGGCGACACCAAGAGAGTCGCCGCCGACAAGAGGGGTGATTCGAGGATCGGGCGGACCGACTTTCTCGAGAATGATATCGCCCTCGAAAATGGCTTTGCCGTGTTTGACCGCATAGATGACGGGCATGTTGCGATAAACTCCCCGGAAAAGCGGAGCGCTGCCCGAGACAGAGATCGGACCAGATGTTAGCCCAAGTCCGCGAAGACTGGGCGCCGTTCGATTTGCCGGGATACTTGCTCTACCGCCACGCTGCGGGCCCGCCACCAAACTGAAGATACCGAGGCCTGTCCCGGCCAGGCAAAACACGAACGCCGCCAGGATTCGTGGATAGAAGCCGCCCGCCCGAAGACCGGACATCCTTGTCGACATACATGCCTTTCATCTTCCGAACGAACCGTTTCGCTCGGAAACCGCGGAAAGTATGCCAGCGCTCAGTTTCCAGCCTGCGCCTGACACACTTGACGCGCGGTTTGATTACGAATTTTCCTTCCGCCAAGTCAAGCCAATTTGGGGTCGTGGCATCAATCCCAGGTGCGATCCGACTTCCCATTGCCTCCGAACCACCCGGCGACCGTTCCCAGGACGAGCGCCCCAACGGCGAGGATGGCGAGCGTCTTTTCTTTCGAAGGAATCGCCGGCTCAGGCTGAATGTAGCGCGTCTCCGGAAAGTTTCCCGACGGGCCCAGTGGTCCCTGATCGAGCGCCATCTGCAAGACCTGCGCAATATGAAGGGCATGACGATCGGTCGTTTCCTGCACCTGCGTTCGACAACTGAAACCGTCCGCAATGATCAGTGTATCCTTTGCCGCCTCGCGCACTTTTGGGAGGAGAACGCGTTCGCCACAGGCGATGGAGATATCGTACTTGTCGGCCTCGAAGCCAAATGCTCCCGCCATGCCGCAACAGCCGGAATCGAGCACCTCGTAATCGAGGCCAATCTTCTGGAGCAATTTCTTTTCGCAGTTGAGCTTCATGACCGCCTTGTGATGGCAATGACCGTGGACAAGCGTCTTGCGATGCAGCTTCGGCACGCGATAATCGGGAGCGTATTTCTCCAGAAACTCGGCCAGCGTGAATGTCTGTTTTCGGAGGCGCCGCGCATTCTCGTGATGCGGGAACATTTCGAAAACCTCGTCGCGAAAGACTGCCGTGCAGCTCGGCTCGAGGCCGACAATCGGTGTGCCGGCTTCGATTTCGTCGGCTAACGAATGCAGAATCTGCAGAAGCCAGCGCCTGGCCGTGTCGAGCATGCCATAATCATAGAGGGGCCGCCCGCAGCAGAGATCCTGCCTGGGCAAAACGACCTGAAATCCCGCATCTTCCAGCACCGCCACAGCCGCCTTGGCCACCGCCGGATGGAAGTAGTTGTTGAAGGTATCCGGCCAGAGCATGACGCGCTTGTCGTAGCCGCGATCGTTCATCCCGGCATGCGCAGCGCCACGCGTCCGCGCGAACCAGCTCTTGAACGATTCGGGGGCGAAAGCCGGCATGGTGCGCTTCTGCGCCACGCGGATCGCTGCTTTCGCCACATTGCTGATGAAAGGTGCGCGATTGATAAAGTTGACTAACGAAGGCGCGATCTGGGCAAGGCGCGCCCAGACGTGAATCAAACCAAAAGCGTAGGCGTAGACCGGCCTTAGCCGGCCTTTGTAATAATGCGCGAGAAACTCCGCCTTGTAGGTCGCCATGTCGACGCTTACCGGGCAATCGTCCTTGCAACCCTTGCAGGCGAGACAGAGATCGAGCGCTTCTTTCACACTCTCATCTTTCCAGCCGTTCTTGCCGATCACTTCGCCGCGCAGCATTTCGAAAAGCAAATGCGCTCGCCCGCGCGTGGCGTCTTTTTCTTCACGCGTAACCATGAAGCTCGGGCACATCGTCCCGCCATTGAGCCGTCGGCATTTCCCCACCCCGACACAGCGCAACGCCGCGCGCGTGAAACTGCCCTGGTCGCTCGGATAAGCGAAGTAGGTCTTCGGCTCGCGCGGATTGTAATCGCTGCCCAGTCGAAGATTGCTCGTTAGGGAATAGGCATCGATCACCTTGCCCGGGTTCATTTTCCACTCCGGATCCCAGATCGACTTGAACTCGCGGAAAGCCTGCATGATTTCCGCCCCGTACATCTTCGGGAGCAACTCGGCGCGCGCCTGGCCGTCGCCATGCTCGCCCGAAAGCGAACCGCCATAGCTGAGGACGAGGTCCGAGGCCTCTGCGACGAACGAGCGATATTTCTCAATCCCCTTCGCCGTGTAGAGATCGAACGGAATGCGACAATGGATGCAGCCCTGGCCGAAGTGCCCGTAGAGCGAGGCTTCGTAGTCGTACTTATGGAAAAGTTTGCGCAGATCGCGCAGATAGGGGCCGACCTTGTCTGGCGGCACGGCCGAATCCTCCCAGCCCGGCCAGGTGTCCTTCATGTTCGGCACGAAGGCGGTCGCGCCCAAACCCGATTCGCGCACTTCCCAGACCTTCGATTCTTCCTTCATGTCGTCGAACAGCTTCATGGTCGGCGCATCCGGCTTCGATTTGAGCGCGGCCATGACGGCGTGGGCTTTCGCGTCGGAATCCTCCTTTGAATCCCCACCGAATTCCGCCATGAGCCAGCCTTTGCCGTCGGGCAGAAGTTCAATGTCTTCCGGATGCAGCCCCGTTTTCTTCATGTAGCCGATCAGGCGATGATCGATCCCCTCGAGACCGATCGGCTTGTGCGACAAAATTTCCGGCGCGTGATCGCCCGCGCTGTAAACATCGGGATAACCGAGCACGAGGAGGCTGCGCGCTTTCGGATTCGGGATGAGGTGCAGCGTCGCCTCCAGAATGGTAACGCAGGTGCCTTCGCTCCCGACGAGCGCGCGGGCGACATTGAAACCCTTCTCGGGCAGCAGCTCCGGCAGGTTATAACCGGAAACGCGCCGCGGGATATCGGGAAATTTTTCGCGAATGACATTGGCGTATTTGTCGCGCAGATCGCGCAATTTCCGGTAAATTTCGCCGCGACGCCCGCCCTGCCTGACGATTTGTTCCAGTTCTTCCTTGCTCGTCGGGCCGACACGCATTCGTTCACCGTCGTAGGTCAGGATTTCCAACTCGTGCGTATTGTCGGACGTGCGCGCGCCGGTCCCGCTAAAGGCGGCCATGACCGAATGAATGCCGCACGAGTTGTTGCCGAGCATTCCGCCTAACGTGCAATGATTGTGCGTGGCCGGATCGGGACCAAAGGTCAGCTGATGTTTCTCCGCGGCATGGCGGAGATCATCCAGGATCGTGCCCGGCTGGACGCGGCCAAGCTTCCGCTGCACATCGATCTCGACTACCTGATTCAGGTATTTTGACATGTCGATGATGATCGAGGTGTTGCAGCATTGACCGGCCAGACTCGTGCCGCAGCCGCGGCTGGTAATGGGTGCGCCCGCCTCGCGCGCGATGGCAATTGTCGTCACCACATCCTGCACACTTCTCGGCACAACGACGCCGATTGGGGCCTGCCGATAATTCGAGCCGTCGGTCGCATAGAGCGCGCGGCTCCCCTCATCGAAGCGAACTTCGCCGCTCGATCTGAGCCTGCAATTTCTCCGGGAGCGTCGCGCGCTGCCTCGTCCGAGAGGTGCGATCGCGCCCGGAGGCGGATCGCTCACATTTTGTTCCAATACTTTAACCATAAATCGTTAGGGGAACGGAAATCATGGGCGGCTGACTCTGGGGAGCGCAGGCTGCCGGCCGGCGGGCGAGGGCGACCCTGCCCTCGCGATTTTTCTCCGATTGCTGTGCTTCGCGCGAAAGCCTGTTTCGGCAGGCTGCCGAAACCCGCAGGCTGGCGGCCTGCGCTCCCCAGATAAAAACAGCCATCTCATAGCGCGAATTTCGCCGCCTCCTTTCTTTTCAGCTCCAGTCCGTTGCCGGAACGAGAGAGATCCGGCGGCAGCACGCCGCCATCCGGCCTTGGCAGGCCATCGAAGAACATCTGCTCGATCCGCACGTGATCGTGAAAATATTCGGCATGCCGGAAGGGACGTGCGGCGCAGCCAATGGGAAGATGCAGAGCGGGCGCGCAATGCGCGGAAAGCGGCAGATGATACGCTTCGCAAAGTGCCGCCGCCTGGAAAAAACCGGTATAACCGCCGCAGCGCGTCGCGTCGGCCTGCAAGACATCGACGGCTTGCGCCTCGAGCATGCGCTGGAAGTAAGTGATGTCGTAGCCGTATTCGCCGGCCGCGATGTCCATGCCAGGCGGGCCGTCATCGCGCATCAAATGCAAGCCGGCCAGATCGTCGGAGGAAACCGGTTCCTCAAACCACGAAACATTGAGCTCGGAAAATGAGTAGGACAGCTCCAATGCCTGTTTGCGCGAGTAAGCGCCGTTCGCGTCGACGAAAAGTTGCGTCTCGTCTCCAATCGCGGCGCGCGCCGCGGCCACCCGTTCCGGATCGGCTTCGGCGTCGCGTCCAATCTTCATCTTGACGCGCGGGATCCCCTGTTCCGCCCAGTCGCCCAGCTGTTCCTGCAGCTTGTCGTTTGAATAGGAAGTGAATCCGCCGCTGCCGTAGATCGGCATGGCCTCGCGCACCTGACCGAACAGCCTGGCGAGAGGCAGACCGAGCAGTCGCGCCTTCAAATCCCACAGCGCAGTGTCGACGGCCGAAATGGCCATCGAGCAAATTCCCGGCCGCCCGAGATTACGGATCGACCTGGTCATGGCGACAAAACATTCGTTAGGCGACATGGCGTCGCGGCCGGTCACGATGTCTCTCAATTTCGACTCGATCAGCCGGGCGGTGGCTTCGTCGGCGTAGGTATAGCCTAACGATCTCTGATCCCCCGCTTCCACTTCTACGATCACGATCGTGGTGCTGTCCCATTTGTAGGTGCCGTCGGACTCCGGTTGGTCGGCGGGGATCGTGTAAGCCGAGACATTCACTTTTTCGATGGGCAGCGCATTCATCACAGCAGTGCAGGCGGCGTCGCCCACTCACCGAGCTACTCCTTGTGTGGAATAAAACTTTCGATCGCGTCCTTGAAGGCGCCGCGAATCATGCCCGGTGCATCCGGATCACCCTTGAGCATCGATTCAGCAAAATTCTTCGCTTCCTTAAAGGTGATGTGCGGCGGCAAGGTCGGCACTTCCGGATCGGTCACGGCTTCGTAAACGACCGGCCGATCCGACGACAAGGCGCGGTCCCAGGCCGGTGCGATTTCCTCCGGCTTCTCGACATGAATGCCGCGTAAGCCGAGCATTTCGGCATATGTGGCAAAAGCGAACTTCGGCACCTTCTGCGACGCTTCATACTTCGGATCGCCCGCCATGATGCGCTGTTCCCACGTCACCTGATTGAGATCGCGATTGGCCAGCACCATGATGATGAGGCGCGGGTCGCTCCACTCCTTCCAGTAATTGGCGATGGTGATGAGACAATTGATGCCGTTCATGAGCATGGCGCCGTCGCCGACCAGGGCGATGACCGGCCGGTCGGGCCAGGCGAACTTGGCCGCGACCGAATACGGTACGCCCGGCCCCATGGTGGCGAGATTGCCGGAGAGCGAAGCCATCATGCCGCGCCGCACTTTCAGGTCGCGCGCGAACCAGTTCGCGGCCGAACCGGAATCGGACGCGAGAATGCAATTATCGGGCAGCTTCGGCGAAAGCTCCCAAAAAACGCGCTCGGGATTGATCGGTTTCGCGCTGTTCATGGCGCGCGCCTCGAGCACCTTCCACCAATCCTTGATCTCGCCTTCGAGCTTCTCCCGCCACGAACGATCCTGCTTGCGCTCGAGCAGCGGGATAAGAGCGCGCAAGGTCTCCGCGCTATCACCCGTCAGATTAACCTCGGTCGGGTAACGAATGCTCAGCATCTTTGAATCGATATCGATCTGAACGCCGCGGGCCTGGCCTTCCTTCGGTAAAAACTCGGAATAAGGAAAACTCGATCCGACAATGAGGAGCGTGTCACATTCGGTCATCATGTCCCAGCTGGGCTTACTGCCTAACAAACCAATCGGCCCGGTGCAGTAGGGAAGGTCGTCCGGGATGACCGCTTTGCCTAACAAGGCTTTGGCTACGCCCGCCCCGAGAATCTCGGCTGTTTCCATGACCTCATCGCTCGCCTGTAAGGCCCCGGCGCCAACGAGCATGGCGACTTTCTGTCCGCTGTTCAGAATATCGGCGGCGCGGCGCAGGTCCTTGTCCTGCGGGATGACGCGCGGTTGGGAATAGCCGATGCCGGAGTGGACCGTGCCATGCTTGCGCGGCGGTTTCTCGACGGCCGGCATTTCCTGGAGGTCGTTAGGGAAAATCAGACAGGTGACAGTGCGCTCCGCCTTGGCGATGCGAATAGCGCGATCGACCAGGTGCCGCACCTGCGCCGGGGTCGAGGCCATGTGCACGTATTCATGCGCCACGTCCTTGAAAAGCGTGATGAGATCGACCTCCTGTTGATAATCGCCGCCGAGCGCGGCCCGCGCCTGTTGTCCGACGATGGCGACGACCGGCTGATGATCCATCTTTGCGTCGTAAAGGCCGTTGAGAAGATGGATGGCGCCCGGTCCCGAAGTAGCGAGACAAATGCCGACTTCGCCGGTGAACTTGGCGTGGGCGCAGGCCATAAAGGCGGCCAATTCCTCGTGCCGCACCTGGATATAATCGACCGCATCCCCCGCGCGATCGATCGCCCCGATGATGCCATTGATGCCGTCGCCCGGAAAACCGTAAATGCGTTTCAGGCCCCATTCGGTAATTCGCTTGATCAGGAAATCAGCTACCAGTTCTGCCATAAGGAAGTTGAGAGTTTGGAGTTCAGAGTTGAGAGATCATTCGTTGCCCGCGAACGCGATGGTGGTGATGAGTGCGTTCTCGGCCTGACGCGAATCGAGCCGCGTATGCTGCACAATAATCGGCACATCGGAGACGATGACGCTGGCGTAATTCGTCGCCTTCGGAATCGGTTCCGGGTCCTTGAGCTCGTTAAAACGCTGGTGAAGCGTCCGGCGCGCCGGCACCGTGATTTTGTAGGGACCAACCGGTTCGCGATCGGTGTAATAAATCGTGATCTCGACGTGCGCTTCGGCATCGCCCGGATTCAGGATGCAGGCCGTTTCGTGGCTCAACATCTCCGGTTCCGCGCCATGGCTCCACGACGGAATCCAACCTTCCGCTATCGCCCATGTCTTCCGTCCTATCGTCATCAATAATCAGCGCGTTCAATACAAAATCGTCGCTCCCGGCCGAAGCAGATGGGAGAAAATGGAGCGGAAGGATTTCTGATCCGGCCGCTCAAAAAGAAACACGCCCGGCGGGAAATGTTTCCCTAACGACCGTGTAGCGGCACCCAGCCCCGGCTCACATAATCGCTAAACGAAAGCGCGAGCAGGAAAATGAGCCAGATAATGCCGGCCGCCGCCGCGAGATGCAGGAGACGGCTGCTTCCCTTGATGTGCATGAAGAAAAGCACGACGAGAAGCGCCTTGGTAATGGCAATGGCCAGCGCGACCACAAGATTGAACGGCCCGAGGTTGACGTAGCCAATGCCCCAGGTCGCCGCAAGCAGCAGCATCAGCGCAGCGCAGGTTTTCCAATAAATCCTGGGCGGGTGTGTCGTTTCCGTGCTCATCCCCGATGTCCGGCCAGATAAAGAAGTGGAAAAAGAAAAATCCAGACGATGTCGACGAAGTGCCAGTAGAGTCCGACGACTTCGACCGGCATGTGGTTGCCGTTCGCGAAATAATTGCGCGACGCAAGAATCGCCAGGATGAGCATGAGGACGACGCCAACGGTGACGTGGATGGCGTGCAAGCCGGTCATGGCAAAATAAAGCCAGAAGAAAATCTCGGCCGGCTGTGGATTGGCTTCGTGCCATTGGAAATTCACGCCGGGCACAAGATGCTCGACGAAGTCCTTGTGGTATTCGAATCCCTTCACACCGAGAAAAATGAGGCCGAACAAGGCCGTTCCGAGCAGGAGCCAAACGAGCGCGCGACGCCGGCCGAATTCCGCCGCCCGCACGGCCAATGCCATCAACGTGCTGCTGAAAAGCAGGATGGCCGTATTGGTGCCGCCGAGGATCACTTCGGTATGCCGGCTGGCCATGGCGAATGCTTCGCCGTAAATGAAACGATAAATCGTATAGCTGAGGAAAAGGCCGCCAAAGAACATCACTTCGGTGGCCAGAAAAATCCACATGCCGAGCTTGGCGGCATCGTGCTGTTGTTCGAGATCGTCGAACTGTTCGGCCAGGACGCCGGCGCTGTTGGAACTCATAGGTGGATGAACATCTCAGGCACTGGCCATGTGCAGATCGTGGTCGGCCTTCGCGTCATACATGTAAGGCGGGCCGGTCACGATGGGTGTTTGTTGGAAATTGTGGACAGGTGGTGGCGAAGGGGTCTGCCATTCCAGGCCAGTGGCGCGCCATGGATTGGGACCGGCCGCCCGGCCCCGTTTCATGGCCCAGAGGAAATAGATGAGCGGCAACAGGTAACCGACGCCCAGAATCGACGCCCCCGCCGTCGACAGGACATGGAAAACCTGAAACTCGGGCGGATAGGCGTGATAACGCCGCGGCATCCCGAGATAACCAAGCAGGAACTGCGGAAAGAACGTCAGGTTAAAACCAAGAAAGGTCGTCAGGGCGGCCAGTTTTCCCCAGAACTCCGGATACATTCGGCCGGTGATTTTCGGGAACCAATAGTGCAGGCCACCCATGAAGGCCATGACCATTCCGCCGACCATGATGTAATGGAAATGGGCGACGACAAAGTAAGTGTCAGTCACGTGCACATCGACGGCGAGCGCGGCCAGAAACAATCCAGTAAGGCCGCCGATGGTGAACAAGCCAATGAAGCCGAGTGCATAAAGCATCGGTGTTTGAAAAGTGATCGAGCCTTTGTGCAGGGTTGCCGTCCAGTTAAAGACCTTGATGCCGGATGGCACCGCGACAATGAAGCTCAGGATGGAAAAGACCATGCCGGCGTAGATGGACTGGCTGCTGACAAACATGTGATGTCCCCAGACGAGAAAGCCGAGAACGGCGATGGCCATGCTCGAGGCTGCGATCCAGCCGTAACCAAAGACGCGTTTGCGCGAAAAGCAGGTGATCAGTTCGCTGATCACACCCATTCCGGGCAGGATCATGATGTAAACCGCCGGGTGCGAATAGAACCAGAAGAGATGCTGGAAAAGCACGGGATCGCCGCCCAGTTTTGGATCGAAAATTCCAAGCCCCCAAAAGCGCTCCAGCGACATGAGACCGAGCGTGATGGCCAGCACCGGGGTGGCCAGCACCATGATGAGACTGGTGGCGTAAAGTCCCCAAACAAAGAGCGGCAACCGAAACCAGGTCAGGCCGGGCGCACGCATCTTGTGCACCGTGACCATAAAGTTCATGCCCGTGATAATGGATGAGAATCCGGCCACAAAGACACCCGCCGCCATGGAGATGACGTGTGAGTTTGCGTATGTCGTGCTGTAGGGCGTGTAAAAGGTCCAACCGGTATCGACACCACCCTGCAGGAGCGACCACAAGGCCAGCGTGCCACCGGCAATAAAGATATACCAGCTCATGAGATTGAGCCTGGGGAAAGCAACATCGCGCGCTCCGATCATCATCGGCAGAACGAAGTTGCCCAGGACGGCTGGTATTGAGGGAATGAGAAAGAACCAGACCATGAGCACGCCATGGATGGTGAAGAGCTTGTTGTAAGTCTCGGACGTAACGAGATCGCCCTGCGGGGTGAGCAATTCCGTCCGCATGAGCGCAGCCGCAATACTGGCGATAAGAAAGAAGAAAACGATCGTCCACAGATAGAGGATCCCGATGCGCTTATGGTCGGTCGTGAGTAACCAGGAGCGAACACTATGCGCGACGCTGAGATAATTCTCCGGTGCCATCTCGCCTTCGGTACGGATAACAGTCTGCGTCGCGCTAATCATGATTTCGTCCTCATTTCGCGGGCGGCTCCTGGTTCGCAATTGATTTCAAGTAGGCGAGGATCTGCATGATCTGCTCTTCACTGAGATGACCTTTGAAACTCGGCATGATGTTCTTGTAACCGGCTGCGATGTGCTTGCCGGGCAGCAAGATTGAATCGCGCAGATATTCGTCGTCGGCGACAACGACCTGACCGTTCGTAAGCGGCACTGGTTTGCCATACACACCTTCCAGGGGTGGAGCCTGAAACTGCGAACTCACCCCATGGCATCCGCTGCATCCGCGATCGCGAAACAGCCGTTCGCCCAGCGTAGCCATCGATTCCGAAATGCCACTGCCCAACCACGACTGATAGGCGGCCGGTTTCATGACAACGACGCGGCCGATCATGGCGGAATGATTGGTCCCGCAATACTCGGCGCAAAAAAGATGGAACTCGCCCAGCTTGTTAGGTTTGAACCACTCGGTTGTGTATCTGCCGGGAAGCACGTCCTGTTTCACGCGAAAAGCAGGAACGTAAAAGCTATGGATGACATCCTGCGAGGTCATGGTCAGCGTGACCGAGCGCCCGAGTGGGACATGCAGCTCGTTGATTTCGCGCCGCCCTTCGGCGTGCTGCAGCTTCCACATCCATTGCTTGGCCACGACGTCGACCTGCAAGGCGTCGGCCGGCGGCCGTTCCATGTGGTAATAGGTAACCGCGCCCCAGCCGAAGAACCCGAGACCCATGAGCAACGGCACGATGGTCCAGCCGCTTTCGAGCAAATTCGAACCGTTGGAAGGATTGGAACGGTCGGCTTTCGAGCCGCGCCGATACTTGATCGCGAAGTAAGCCACCGGGAAGAAAACAACCACGACAAAGAAAAGCGACATGACAGTCAGTCCGAAGAAGAGCCAGTCGACCTGATGAGCGGTCGTGGAAGCCTCGGGTGGAAAGAGATGAAACTTATCCATCCTGATAAGGCGCACCCGTTGAGGAGGCCGGTTGAGGTTCGTTAGGTTTTGGCGCGACGCCACGCGATCGACGGTCGCGCCCGGCCAGCCAGAAGATTCCGGCGAACATCCCGACGACCGTGGTCAGCGCAGCGCCGCGCATGACATTCATGATGAGCGCGCCGTATTTTCCGGTAATCGGGTTGTAATGGTAGCAGAGCAGGATGAGCTGCGTGACAATCGATCCCCGTTTTTCGGCGGAAGCGGCCAGAATGGCGGAGCGCAACTGATGCGGCTCGAAGTTTACGCCGAAGAAATAGCGGGAAATTTTTCCCTGCGGCGTGAGCACCAGGAAACCGCTCGGGTGGGCGTATTCGTTCACGTCCGGATCGAAGAGAAAATGAAAACCGCTCTCGTTCGCGAGTTGCGCGACGGCGCCTTTGTCGCCGGTCAGAAAATGCCAGCCGCCCGCCGCCCCGTCGCGACCGTAACGCCTCAGATATTCTTTCCTTTTGCTTAGCGCCTCGGCCGGACCTTCGCGTGAATCGATGCTGACGTTGATGATGTTGAATCTCTGGCCGACATCGAACCGCAATTCCTGCAATGCCTGAATGAGGCCGTCGTTGATGAGGGTGCAGAGCATCGGGCAATGGTAATAACCGAGCACGAGCAGCGTCGGTTTGCCGTCGAGGCAATCGCCGATCGTTACCGTTTTACCGCTGCTGTCGCGAAACCTCAGGTCACGCGAAATCTGCTGCCCGATGTGCTGGTCGAACCGGATCTGCTTTAGTTTGTCCGCCGACAACGCCTGACTCGACGGCGTCAGGGCAAAAAGGAAAGTCGCGAGACTGAGCAACCGAAGAGCAGAGAGTCTGCCCGGAATCATTCTCATGGCGTCGCCCCCGGTTTGAGCTGGAGGATGGGCGGCGGCGTTCCAGTCTCGTTAGGCCGCTGCTGCTGCAATTTGAGCGGCGTCATGCCGGCCCCGACATTCGGCAGACCACGCTCCATCAAAAGCTGCATGGCGCGGTTGATCGGGATGCGCACCGTACCTGAGGAGCGATCGATCCAGCCGTAGCTGTGTAACTCGCGCTCTTCCTGGGCCTGAAACGTTTGCAGATCGTTCCCCGAGGTTTGCAACAACTGCGGGGCCGGGAACTTCTGCTGCTCCGGCGACATGGCGCGGGCCGGTTCTTCGCGGGCAGTTTCGCGGATGTTGAAAACATGGATCAACCCCCAGCAGACCAGGAAGACGAGCACGCAAATGAAAAGAAGGAGCAGCCCGATCAGGAGAAGGGAAAAAACGTCCGCATCCTTGCGCTCGTGGCTCGGAATCGGGTTGGAATTTTTTTCTGAGGTTGTCATGTGTTGGCCATGGCGAAGCGCGGATCGTTGAGCGGGATCAGGGAAACGCGCTGGAGTTGCAGCGAGAAGCAGACACCCCACAGGCCGCCCAGACCGAGAACAGCGGCGAAATCCAGCCAGCTGAAATGGAAACCATGCTGATAAAAAGCGGGGGTGACCAGCCACCAGACTTCGACCACGTGAGCAAGAAAAATGGCAGAGGCGACGGTCGTTAGGGCGACGACGCTCCGTTTCGTTTTGCGCGAGAGAAGCAGGAAGAATGGGACGAGGAAATGGAAGAGGAAAATGAAAATCACGATCCAGCGCCAGCCGCCCGCCGTCCGATGCAAATACCAGGAAATTTCGTGAGGAAGATCGCCCGACCAAACGATCAGCAACTGCCCGAACGCCATGTAGGCCCACATCATGGTTAACGCGAGCAGCAGGCTTCCCAGATGATGAAAATTTTCCCGGCCCGTGATTTCGGCCAGCGCAGTGCGTGGCGCGAACCAGGCCAGAAGCACGATGCCGAAGGTCAGCGCGCTCAGCATTTGCCCGATACAGATCAGGATGGGGAACATGGTCGAATACCAGTCCGGCTCGAGCGACATGATCCAGTCGACGAAGGCAAACGTGCCGGTAACCGGATAGATGACGAGTCCGGGGCCGCTCAACCGGCGCGCTTTCTTCGTTGGCCCGGGGTTGGGCGTCCTGTCCTGTTCGCGCGACCAATGAGTCAGCAAGAAGGCAATGCCACTCCAGAGCGCGAAGAGCACGACGGTCCGAATGACATAGCCGGGCTCGTTGATGAAAATGTGCTTATGCTTGAGCACGTCGTTCGCGGCTACGCGCTGCGGATCGGCCCACGGATAGAGGTCGCGCAGACCGAAAAAGATTGGAATGAAGAAGAGCAGACCGAGTGGGAGCAAACGGGCGCTTGCTTCAAAAAAACGGCGAAGGGGAAAGCCCCATCTTCCGCCGGTCAGAAAATGAATCATGAGCCAGGCGAGCGATCCGAGCGAGATGCCGACCCAGAGAAGCACGGCGGCGAGATAGGAAATGTAGAACTGCCGCGGTTCGAGGATCCAGCCAATCACGCAGCCGGTCAGGCCGGCAAGGCCGATCAGGAGCGCGACAAAGCGCGCGCGCGGGAGCGGGTCGGTGTGTGATTGAGGGTTCATGAGCGAAAGATGCGGATGGCTCGATCTTCGTTGCGGAGCGAATTTTGTCCGGCGGGTGTTGATATGAAATTCATGGCGATCGCTCCAATTGCGTTCGCTCCGGCGCGGACACGTCGCTGAGACTGGCGTTATGGCTCAACTGCAGGGCGCGAATGTAAGCGGCGATCGCCCAGCGATCGGCCGGTTCCACTCGCGTGGCATACGGGTACATGACGCCATAGCCATTTGTGATGACGTCGTAGAAATGCCCGATCGGCGCATTGCGCAGGCGCGGCAGATGATAGGAAGGAGGCGCCGGAAATCCGCGCCGCACCACCTCGCCATTTCCCTCGCCCGTGCGTCCATGACAAACGGCGCAATAAATGTCGAAACGTTCCTGGCCGCGCGCGAGCATCTGCGGCGTCAGCTCTAGCGGGGGCGGCAACTGCGTAACCAGTATTCCATTCGTTAGGCCGGTGTAGAAGGCGGTATTCGCGCGCGCCTCGCCCTGCGCGACGGTATGCGGCGGCAGAGGTCGCGCCGACGTTCCGTTCCTGAAAAAATTGCTGGCCGAGAGCGGCTTTGCTTTGGGCTGATTATACATGTCGCGCCGGCAGCCGAGCGCGAGCAGGCAGGCGGCGAGCAGCAGCGCTCCGCGCGTCGTCATTTCATCACCTCCGCGATTCTCATGGGCGACAGGCTTTGCAAAAATTCGCGCGTGTGGGCGGGAGTGAACTGCGGATCCTCGGCTTCGATGCAGAGGAAGAAACGATCCTGCGAGGCGCGCTCGAACTCGGGCAGGTTGAACATGGGATGATACGGTTTGGGCAAACCGCTCAGGCCTAACGAGAAGAAAAACGCGGTCAGCGAAGCGCCCAGCACGGTCAGTTCGAAGGTGATCGGGATGAAGGCAGGCCAGCTGTGCAACGGACGCCCCCCGATGTTGATCGGATAACTGACGACATTGGCGAACCACATCATGAAGTAAGCGCTCGTCCCGCCGAGAATCCCGCCTAACAAAATGAGCAGCGGCATGCGGTTCTTCTTCCCGAGCGCCTCGGCCAGCCCTTCCACCGGGAACGGGGCATAGGCGTCCATCCTGCGGAAGCCCCATTTGTAGGCTTCTTCGGCAGCGTGAACCAGTTCCTCGTGCGTCCTGAATTCGGCCGAGATACCAAAGAGTCCCTCGTCTTTCATAGCGCGTTCGCCTTGGTTGGTTCGGCCACCAGCTCGCGCGACTCCGAAATTGAAATCATTGGGATGAAGCGAACGAAGAGGAAAAGAAGGGTCAGGAACAGACCAACGCTGCCGAAGAGCACCGCCCAATCCCAGATGGTCGGGAAAAACATGCCCCACGAAGTGGGCACGAAATCGCGATGCAGACTAGTGATGACGATGACGAAACGCTCGACCCACATGCCGACATTGATGAAAAACGCGACGATAAAGAGCCAAAGAGGATTGCGCCGAACGCGCGCCGACCAAAGCGCCTGCGGAACAACGACGTTGCAAACCATCAGCCCCCAGAAGACCCAGCCGTAGGGTCCGAAGGCGCGATTCATCATCATGTATTCCTCGAAGATGTCGCCGGAGTACCATGACATGTAGGCCTCGATGAAATAGCCGTAGGCCACCATCATGCCGGTGACGAACATGACGTTCGCCATGTTGTTGAGGTAGCGCTCGGTAATGAGATTCTCGAGGTGATAAATCTTGCGCACCGGGATGACGATGTTCAGCACCATGGCGAAACCGGAGTAGATCGCGCCGGCCACGAAGTAGGGTGGAAAGATGGTGGAATGCCACCCCGGCACCTGGGCCACGGCGAAGTCCAGACTAACGACACTGTGCACGGAAAGAACGAGCGGCGTAGCCAGACCGGCGAGGATGAGATAGGAAATCTGCTGTCGCTGCCAGTGCGCGGCGGAATTGCGCCAGCCGAGCGCAAAGACGCCGTAGATTTTTTGCTGCCACTTTTTCCGAGCGCGATCGCGCACCGTCGCCAGGTCCGGGACCAGGCCGAGATACCAGAATAAAACGGAGACGGTGAAGTAAGTCCCAACCGCGAAAACATCCCAGACCAGCGGGCTGCGAAATTGCGGCCAGACGCCCATGGTGTCGGGATAGGGAAAGAGCCAGTAGAAAATCCACGGACGGCCGAGGTGGAGCAGCGGCATGAGGCCGGCGCAGGCGACCGCGAAAAGCGTCATGGCTTCAGCGAAGCGATTGATGGCGGTGCGCCAGTGCTGAAACATCAGAAGCAGAATGGCGGAGATGAACGTGCCGGCATGCCCGATTCCGACCCACCAGACGAAATTCACGATGGCAAAGCCCCACGCGACCGGGATGTTGATTCCCCAGATGCCGACCCCGCGGATGAAAAGCCAGGAGAGCGCAAGAAAAAACATCATGAGGAGAAGGAACGAGATGACGAACCCGATCCACCACGGCTTCGGCTGGACATTGCGGAGAACAATGGAGCCGACCGTTTCATTTACCGACTCGTAGGTTTGCTCCGGCGCGAGCAGGTTCGATGGATAGCCCAGCGGCGAGAGGCGCGTGTTCTTTCGCTCGTCAGGTGGAATGGCTGCCGCTGCCATTTGATCGCTCATCGTTCACCTCCGGGCAGGCGACTCATACCGGCAGCTCCTCACTGGGGTTGCGCAACTTGGCGAGATAACTGGTGCGCGGTCGCGTGTTCAAGGCGGCGAGCATGCCGTAGTTGAGCGGCAGTTTCTTCAGCCGCGAGACACGGCTGTTCTCATCGTGAATGTCGCCAAAAGTAATTGCCTCCGCCGGGCAGGCCTGCGCGCAGGCCGGCGTGATCTCGCCATCGCGGATCCTGCGATTGTTGTCGAGCTCGGCGGCGTAGCGCGCGGCATTGATGCGTTGCAGGCAATAGGTGCATTTTTCCATGACGCCGCGACAGCGCACCGTGACGTCTGGATTCTTGACCAATTTTTCGGTCGGCGAGAGTGCGCCGTTGTACTCGAGAAAATTGAACCGGCGCACTTTATAGGGACAGTTGTTGGAGCAGTAACGAGTGCCAACGCAACGGTTATAGACCTGGAGATTCAAGCCTTCATCGTCGTGCACCGTGGCGCCGACCGGGCAGACCAGTTCACACGGGGCATCCTCGCAATGCATGCACGGCACCGGCTGATGATTGAACTGGGGATGCGTCGGCGAGCCGGCGAAATATTGATCGACCCGAATCCATTGCATTTCGCGGCCGACCATGACCTGATGCTTGCCGACGACCGGAATGTTGTTTTCCGCCTGACAGGCAATGGTGCAGGCATTGCACCCGATGCAGGTACTGAGATCGATGACCATGCCCCAGGCGTATCCCTTGTTCTTGTATTCGTCGGGGTAGTAGAGTGTTTCGTCGTGCTTCGGCACTTCCTCCATCTCGCGGGCGAAAGCGGGTCGCGCCTGAAACTCACGCAAGGTGCCCGCCCGCAGCATGTGTCGCCCTGCAATGGTGAAATGGTGCTGCGTGTTGGCGAAAGCCTCGGTGGCGTCTAGTTTTCGAATGGTCAGCCCCTGCCCGAACCAGAGAGCACCGGAGGTGCGAAGGGCGCAGGCGTTGTAACCTTTATTCGTGCCGACGCGTCCGGCCTGCATGCGGCCGTAACCGAGTTGTAATGTAATCGTGTTCTCCGCCTGACCGGGCATGATCCAGATCGGTGCGCGCAATTTTCGGCCGGCGAAGTTCAGCTCGATGTAATCCTGTGGCCGCAAATTCCCACGCGCAGCCAGTTGCGGACTAACGAGCGCCGCGTTGTCCCAGGTGAGCTTGCTGAAGGGCTTGGCCAGCTCCTGCATCCAGCCATTGTTGCTGTAGCGGCCGTCGAGAATGTTTGGATCCGGGCGAAACAATATTTCGAATTGGTCCGCGCCTTCCTGGTGGCTCGCGCTCTCGGAGAGCGATTCGGCGGATTGTTCCGTGCCGATTTGATTGCTCGCGACGGTTTCGCGCCCGGCGGGCGCAATCCACCCGTTCGGAACCACCCCCTGGTTGAGCGCCTGACGCCAATTTTCCTCGAAGGCCGGGTTGGGATTCAGGATCTGCCAGCTTGTGCGCACGATCTCGTAAGCGCTCCGCACCGGTTGGCCGAACGAAAGCTTCGATCACTTCATGCGTGGTCAGGCTATCGTAGAGCGGCTCAATGAGCGGCTGCACGATCGAGAGCGTGCCGTCGAAGGCGCGCACATCACTCCACGATTCGAGAAAGTGCGACGCCGGAATGAGCCAATGACAAAACCGTGTCGTTTCGTTCTCGTGCAGACTGTGATGCACGCGCAGCTTCACTCTTTGCAAAGCCTTCGCGAACTCGAAATCGACAGGAGCGTCGTAAACGGGATTTCCGCCCAGCATAACGAGCATTTCCACGGCGCCGCCGTTCATTTCCTCGACGAGCGTGCGCAGGGAGGCGAGGTGATTGGTCGGATCAATCTCCACGATCGGCGCGCGAAAAACGGTCACGCCGGTGTTGCCGAGCGCTTCATTGATCTGCGCCACGAGCGCGTGCACGGCGGGTGGCTGTGTTTCGCCGGTTACGACCAAACTCGCGCCGCGATGCGCCTGTAGATCGCGCACGACGGCCTGCAGCCATGGTGCGATTTCGGGCGACACGTTGGGCGCGGCGTTTGAACCGCCCCCGACCTGGGCCGCGAGCGCGGCGGCGATTCCTGCGATCTCGCGGGCTGCGACAGGAAGGCGATGATCCGCATTCGAGCCGGTCACGGTCGGAGTCGGTTCCGCCACATAGAATCGACTCATGCTGGCCCGGCCGACATCGCGGACGCGCCGCGTCGCCGCAAAGTCACGCGCATGCCGGAGCGCTTCGGGATGCGCGTAGAGGAAATCAGAATCCAGGGCGACGATGATGGCGGCCTTGCCGAGGTCGTAACGCGGCTGTGCGCCACCGGCAGCCCTGGCCCAATCGCGCGTGAGCGGTTCCCATGAATGGAGCCGGGCCTGCGGATATTTCTTGAGCAGGGCCTGGAACTGCGCGCCGAGTGTCGGCGACGTGATGGTGGGAGCGAGAAAACGAAGGCCGGCCCCGCCGTTGGCCTGCAGCCTAACGAGTTGACCGTTCAGATATTCGAGAAAATTTCCCCAGGTGCTGATTTCGCCGCCGTTGGTGACCGATTGCGCACGATCGGGATCGTAAAGATTCAGCACGTCGGCCTGCGCCCAAACGGAAGTGGCGCCAAGACTGGCCGGATGCTGGGGATTTCCCTCGATCTTGGTCGGGCGCCCTTCGTTGCTCGTAACGACAACGCCCTGTCCGTATCCGCCGAAAGTGGTCGCGCTGGCAAAGCGCAGCGGCTTGCCCGGCACGATTTCCTCCGGCTGCTTCACATAGGGGACAATCTTTTCGAGTGGCTGCTTCGTGCACGCACCGAAGCCGGCGAGTGCGAGCGACGCCCCCATCAGGCGCAGGAAATCGCGCCGATGCATTTCGAGGGAGCGTGCGGAAACACCTTCCGGAAATTCGGCGTGGAGCCAGCGTTGGAACTCCGGGTTTCCGTCGAGTTCGTCCAGACTGCGCCAGTAGCGGGGGGAATCGGCAATTGGCAATCGGCAATTCATCAGCGATGACACGTGCTGCAATTCGTCAGGCGGCCGCTCAGATCGACGTGATATTGCGCGGCCAGCCGCTTTCCTTCCGCCGTCTGATTCGGCCCAGGCTGCCAGGCCATGTTGTAAATCTCGGAGCGCGGCCGCAGATATTGCCCGGGCGCGCGATGACATTGGAGACACCACTTCATGTAGAGCGTTTCCGCGCGCCAGGTGATCGGCATGCGATCGACGCGACCGTGACAGGTCGAACAACCGACCCCTTTGGCGATGTGGATGCTGTGATTGAAATAGACAAAGTCGGGCAGATCATTGACGCGTGTCCACTTGATCGGCTGCCCGGTGGCGAGACTTTGGCGAACAGGCGCAAGCGGTGCGGCCTGCGTCCAGAGCTGCGAATGGCAGGTCATGCAGGTTTCGGTCGGCGGAAGACCGGCGAAGGATGATTTTTCGACCGAGGTATGACAGTAGCGGCAGTCGATGCCGTCGTCGGCGACGTGATGCTTGTGGCTGAAGGGAACGGGCTGCGCGAGCGGGACCTTGACGTAGGTGGTGTAGGGGGACCAGAAAACTTCCGAGTTCACGAATCCGCCGAGACAGATCAGCACGACGACTCCGACAACAGTGACTTTGGCATGAACATTGGAGCGCTTCGGAAAAATCTGGGCCATGGATGGCGATCAACAAAACGGGGCCGCTACGTCGCGCGCACCCATCGTTCTGCCTGCGCGAGATCGTTGGAATCGAAATATTGCACCTGCGCTTTCACAAAAACCGAACCGATCTTTGTCATCCATTTCTGCCAGCTTTTTTCGCCGACCATGGCGACGCGCTCGACTTTTTCGGAATAGGCGCGGTCGAAAGAAAAATCTTCCCAGGCCGCCTTCGCATCCCAGCCGTGGAAGTCGTGCATGACAAAAAGCATCCGCATCGAGCCATGTTTCGCGATCACCTTTTTCCAGGCGGGAACGAGATCGTCGTAATCCTTCGAAGTGAGCGTCCCACTCACTTTCACCGTCACCACATTGCCCTCATCCTCAGTGATTTCGTGCATGAATCGAACGGCGCACGATGGCACTGGCCCGCGCCTACCTTTCCATCGCGTCTGCGGCGGAAAGAGGATGCCGTGATTTTTCAGGAACGGTTTACTTCGCGCGCCGGATGTGGTTTCTCGGTAAGGATTTGCGCGGTATTGACGAGCGCGACGTGCGAGAAGGCCTGCGGAAAATTGCCGAGGAGGCGTTTTCGTTTCGGGTCGTATTCCTCGGAGAGCAAACCGAGGTCGTTTCGCACCTCGAGAAGGCGGTGGAATAATTCCCGCGCTTCTTCCTTGCGCCCGAGCAGGTGCAGGCAATCGGCCAGCCAGAAAGAGCAGGGCAGAAAAACGCCTTCCCGCCCCGGCAACCCGTCGACTTTCTTTTCCTCCGGACGGTAGCGCAAAATAAAACCATCCTCCGTAAGATCGCGTTCCACCGCAGCGATGGTGTTGCGCACGCGTTCATCGGTGATGGGGAGAAAACCGACCAGCGGTAACATGAGAAGACTCGCATCCATCGCTTCCGAGCCGAAGTACTGCGTGAACGCTTTCTTCTCCTTGTTATAGCCGAGCTCACAAACCTCGTGATGAATCCGCCGCCGCAGCTCCTTCCAGCGCCCGACATTTCCGTTGTCCGAACAATGCCCCTCTTCGACAAGCTTGATCGCGCGATCGAACGCCACCCACGCCATCACTTTGGAATGCGTGAAGTCGCGTTTCGGTCCGCGCACTTCCCAGATCCCGTCGTCCGGTTCCTTCCAGATTTTTTCGAGGTGATTAACAAGCCCGACCTGCATGCGCCAGTCGGACTCGCTAGTCTCGAGCCCGACGGAATGAGCGCGAAACATCGCGTCCATGATTTCGCCATAAACGTCGAGCTGAAATTGATTCGAGGCGGCGTTGCCGATCCGGACCGGCTTCGAGTCCTCGTAGCCCTTAAGCCAGCCGATCTCGAGTTCATCCAGGCGCCGCTCGCCGCAAACCCCATACATGATCTGCATCTGCGCGGCACTGCCGGCGACGGCGCGCAGCAGCCACTCGCGCCAGGCTTTTGCCTCCTCCTTGTATCCGGCACCGGTGAGGGCGAGGAGGGTGAAAGTCGCGTCGCGCAGCCAGCAGTAGCGATAATCCCAGTTGCGCACCCCGCCGATTTCCTCCGGCAGCGAAGCAGTGGGCGCGGCAACGATTCCACCGGTCGGCGCGTAGGTGAGCCCTTTCAGCGTGATCAGGGAACGGAGAACCGCGTCGTGATATTCACCCTTGTTGTTGCAGGTGCGCGACCAGTCGTTCCAAAAGTCTTCCGTCTCTTTGAGGGCATGCTCGGGGCGCACGGCAGGCGGCGGTTCGCGTTGCGATTCGAACCAGGTGAGCACGAAGGGCATGCGATCGCCTTCGTGCACGGTGAACTCCGCCACCGTCGTGAGATTGCGGCCGGTCATCTCAACCGGCGTGCGCAGGATGAGCGCGTTCGGTCCGGCGATGGCCTCGAGGCCGCCATGAGCGCGGCGCACCCACGGAACCGTCAGCCCGTAATCGAAACGAATGATCAATTCCATCTGCATCTTCACCTCGCCCTGCACGCCTTCGAGGATGCGCACGATGTCGGGCGCCTGACCGCGCAGCGGCATGAAGTCGATCAGACGCACGGCGCCGTCCGCCGTTTCCAACTCCGTCTCGAGAACGAGCGTGTTCCCGCGGTAGCGACGGCGCGTTTTCTTTATTTCGTCGTTAGGCCAAAAACGCCAGCGACCGTTGCTCTTGTCGCCAAGCAGCGAGGCGAAACAGGCTGCGGAATCAAAACGCGGAAAACAAAGCCAGTCGATGCAACCATCGCGAGCGACCAGCGCGCCGGTCTGCGTGTCACTGATGAATGCGTAATCCTCGATTTTCAGCATGGTTTCTTGATCGTTACCCGGGAAGCGACCTGTGAATTTTGAACGTCTGTTCAAGAGAATTCGTCACAAATAGAAGAAATGGCTTTAGCCGGAGCGTAACAAATCGACGCGCCGGTCGGGCGTGACAGGCAGGGAACCATTTCATCTCCGGCATTTTCTCCGAGGGCACGCCCTGGCTGGCGCGGGCACAGGAGGTATATGAAAATTTCGATTTGCAGTTTGTTTGCTTTCAGCGGCGGGCTCGTCCTGGCCTTGCCTTTGACGATGGTGGCGGCGGCGCCATCGCCTTCCCCGAGCACATTCCCGACGGCCACTCCGCCGCCGTCCGTTAGTCCGGCCGCTTCGCCCGGCGGCAGCATGTTCGGCAACCTCGACGACCGCATGCGGACGCTCGACCAGGAAATGGACAATATTTTCACGAACACCTTTCGGAATTTCGGCCATTGGTTCGATCAATCCGCCTTTTCGTCTTCAGTCGATCTGCGCGATCAGAAAGATCGATACGTGGTCCGCTTTTACCTTCCAAACGGACAGGACGTTTCCAAGGTCAACGCCAAAATTGAAAACGGCGCGCTCCATCTGACGGCGGGCGGCGAAATGAAAACAAAAAATGGCGCCAGCACGGAGCGCTACGAACAAATCATCGGTCTGCCCGGACCGGTGCAGGCGGACAAAATGAAGATGGAGCGTAAGAAAAATCTGGTTGTCGTGATATTGCCGAAGCCGGAAGGCAGCAACGTGACTGCCGCGTCTCCTTCACCCGTCACAACTCCCGCCGGTTCCCTCGGAATGACTGCACCCTGGGATAATTCCATCATCAACCAAATGGCACGGATGCAGGGGCGGATGGATCAACTCATGCAGGAAGCGTTTCCGCACGATGTCTGGTCGGCAGCGAGTTCCTCACGGCTCGGATCCGCCGTGAACCTGGACGATCAGCAAAATAAATACATCGTCCATTTCTATCTGCCTGACCGCAATCTCTCCGACGTCAATGTGAGCCTGAAGAACAGTCAGCTCGACCTGAAGGCGAAAGCGCAGGAGAAAAACAAGACTGCCGGCATCAATGCGCAAAGTTATGCCCAATACGAACAGATGATCACCATGCCAGGCCCGGTGAAGGAGAAGGGAATGAAGGTGGAACGGAAGGGCGAAACCGTCACCGTCACGGTGCCGAAAGCCTGATTTAAAGGATGGAGAGGCTTGGCGCCAAGCGTCTCTCCATCGTACAGGCCTCTAGGCCGAATCGGCCAGCGCGGCGATTTTCTCCTGGGTCAGACGGAAGATGGTCCATTCCTCGTTAGGCCTGGCTCCAAGCTTACGGTAAAATTGAATGGCCGGCTCATTCCAATCGAGCACGGCCCACTCCATCCGTCCGCAATTGCGCTCTCGCGCCAGTGCGGCCAGATGCACGAGCAGCGCGCGGCCATAACCACGTCCGCGCTTCTCCGGGCGAACGAACAAATCTTCAAGATAAAGCCCGGGCCGGCCCAGCCATGTGGAAAAATTGTGAAAGAAAACGGCGAATCCCACCGCCGTTTCGGCTTCCAGGGCCAGCAGCACCTCGGCCGACGGGCGAGAGCCGAAGAGCACTTCGTGCAAGCCTTCCTCCGTGGCCACGACTTCATCCGGCGCGCGTTCGTATTCGGCCAAATCCCGGATCAGCTGCAGAATGACGGGCACATCGGCCGGCGTGGCGGAACGAATTTGAAAGCTCGGCTCCATCCCCAAGGTTGCTTCAAGGCGCGACGTTTTCCAAGCCGATCTCTTCTCGCGGCGGATCATGCTCCTGAAGCCGCGATTCGCGTCTTGACAAAAGCGGTGCCGCAGGTCCATCGAGATTACCGCTGTGATGCGCGTCTTTGTTTTCTTCACTTTGCTATTTGGCCTCAGCCTTTGCCTGAGCCTGCAGCACGCCGGCGCTCAGCCGTTGTCTTCTTCTCTGGAGGTGGTGAGCTACGAAAAACTGCTCCCGACTCTTCCCGAGCCCCCGTCCGGCTGGAGCGCCGAAAAGGCCGAAGGTTCCACCGACGACAGCGGCGGATTCACCCTGACGACTGTGCATCGCGATTACAAAAAGGGAGAGGGCGACAACGTTCCGCTCACTTCAATCAGCATTCTCGATTCGTCGGCCAATCCTGACTATGTTGCCTCGACCACGGCCGCATGGACGGCGAGCAGTTCGACCCCGGAAGGTTACGCCAAGCCGGTCACGATCGACGGATTCCCGGGATTCGAGACCTACGAGAACGAGGGCAAGCATGGGACGCTTTGGCTGATGGTGGCCAAGCGCTACTTCGTTCAAATCGAAACCCAGGGCCTCGAAGCGAAAGAGCTGCAGGAATGGGCGAAGCGTATCGACCTGAAGAAACTGGCCGCCATCAAGTAGTGGCCTAACGAATCAAAGACGTCGGTCAGGCCAGACAATCGTCCAGGCAGGCGAGCAGGTGAGAAATGGTCTCTTCCGTTTCGTCGCCCATGTTGGAGAGGCGGAAGGTTTGGCCTTTGATCTTACCGTAGCCGCCATCGATGACGAGGTGATGTTTCTCGCGCAGATTACGCACGAGCTTTGCCACCTCGATGCCGCGGTTGTTTTTTACGCACGTCAGCGTAACCGCGCGAAAACCCTCGTCGGCGAAAAACTCGAATCCCCGCGCGCGCACCCACTCGTGCACCATGCGGTTGGTGCGGGCATGGCGGGCGTGGCGGTTGGCCAGGCCCTCGGTGAAAATCTCTTCCAACTTTGATTGCAGGGCGTGGATATGCGCGACGCTCGGCGTTGTTGGCGTCATGTCGCCGGCCTGCTGTTTCTTGAACTCCAGAAAATCGAAATAATAGCCCCGATCTTTTTGTTCCGCCGCGCGGGCAAATCCCTTTTCGGAAACCGAGAAGAGCGAAAAACCGGGAGGTAGAGCGAGCGCCTTTTGCGATCCGGTCAGCATCACGTCGATACCGAGCTCATCCATTCCGATGGCGACGGCCGAGAACGAGGAAACGGTGTCGACGATGAGGGCCACATCGGGAAATCGGCTGACCATCGCACAGAGATTGGCCAGGGGGTTCATGAGACCGGTAGAAGTCTCGCTGTGAATCAGCGTGACAGCGTCGAACTGCCCGGTGGCGAGCTTTTCCTCGAGCGCGGCGGCTTCGATGGGGCGGCCCCATTCTACCTGCAGCGGCTCAGCTTCTTTTCCGCACCGTCGCGCGACGTCCAGCCACTTGTCGGAAAAAGCGCCGCACATGCAGCAAAGAACGCGTCGCCTGACGAGGTTGCGGATAGCCGCCTCCATCACACCCCAGGCCGACGAAGTGGAAAGGAAAACCGGTTGCTTCGTGCCGAAGAGTTCCTGCAGCGGCGGATGAATCGAGCGATAAAGTTCCTTAAAAGCTTCACTGCGATGCCCGATCATTGGTCGAGAAAAGGCAGCCCACGTTTTGGATGAAACCTCGACCGGACCGGGGATGAAGAGTTTATCGTGCGGCATTCTCCCTAACTAAGCCGCGACGAGGCCGAATTCTAGAACGAGATTATTTCTGGTCGGCCGGGATGAAACTGACGTCGCCGCTGCGCTCGAGCCGTGCCTCGCGCACCTGCCCGAGATCGCTCTTTCCGATGCTCAGGCGCATGTCCTCCTCCAGATCGTGCTCGGAAACACAATGCCGGCGCATGGCTTCGCGCCGGAGATGACCATTTGCGATGAGGACAGCCGGCCAGCCTTTGATGGTGCGGCCAAACCAATGCCAGCGGCAGCCAAGCCAGGCGAAGATTCGATGGATGAAAACGAGCGCGTAGCCGGCCAGGATGGTCGGAAAAAATGGAGCGCTCCCGTTGATGGCGCGGGAAAGAATGGCGCCCAGGATCACGATGAGCACGACATCGAATGCCGTTTTGCGCGAAAGCGAGCGCTTGTGCCCGAGGCGGACCATGATGAGCGCGTTTACGAAAATAACGATTGCGCGGCAGAGGGTTTGCAAAACCGACAGATCCTTCGGCGAAACATTGAGCCCGAGGACGTTGACCACGACATGCCAGAACGAATCCATCTTCATTAGAATTCGCGTAAACGCGCGATGGCGCGCGCGTTTTTCCGTGCACCCGGGTGACCGGCCAATCCAAAAGCGGAACGAGATTCGTTAAGCTAACAAAAGGAAGGGAGAATCTATGGCACGAGGGGACAAATCGAAATACACGAAGAAACAGAAGCGCAAAGCCGATCACATTGAGGAAGGGTACGAGAAGCGGGGCGTCTCGAAGAAGGAGGCGGAACGGCGCGCCTGGGCGACCGTCAATAAATCGAGCGGCGGCGGAAAGAAAAAGGGCGGCTCCGGTCGCGGGAAAAAAGAGAACAAGGCGTCGGCGCGCAAGGGGGGAAGGATCGGCGGCAAGCACTCGCACGGCGGCGGCCGCAAGAAGAAGCGCTGAGTTACGCGGCACCAGCCGGAACAGACGTTTCCGCAGAGAATCGAGCCCGGCCGCCCTAACGACGCCGTTTCCTGTGAGGTGTCGGCGTTGGTTTGGGTCCGAAGACTTTTTTTAAGGTGTTCCCGATTTTGTCCAGGGCTGTCGGGGGCGGAGTCGGCTTTCGCCGGGAAGACGAACGCGATCGTGTGCGCATCTGAAACGCGACCTTGGCGGTGCCGTTGCTTGTGATCGTCACGTTTTCTGTGCGCGCCGGATAATCGGGATGGCGCGCGGTCAACGTCTGGCGGCCCGGCGGCAGGTCCGTCATGAGCGGGGTTCGGCCTAACGAACGATCGCCCAAAAAGATTTCCGCCCCCTCCGGGGCGCTGGTCACGGAGATGGTGCCGTGATCGAAACTGCACTCGACCGGTTGGGCTTGGCCGCCTTCGACGGAAACTTCCTTCCACTCGTCGGGCCAGCCCTGGTTATGAAAGACCACTGCATATTGACCCGGGGGGAGGTCGGTAACCGATTGCGGCGTGATCCCGGTCTGCAAAGGCGGCGTGCCCGGAATGATACCGTCCGGAGAGGCGGCCGAATAGATGTCGAAGGTGGCGCCGGGCGGCATGGCGTTGAGTTCGAGGGTTCCCGTCGTGACTACGGGCGGCCTGGCCACGGGCAGAGGCGGTGATGTCTGCCTAACGGCATTGACGCTAACGAAAGGTTGAGGCGGTATCTTCGACGCGGTTTTTGCTCTTTGCTTTAGCGGGGACCTCGATCGCGTAACCCGCCGGAGCGGCTTTGGTGCCGGGAGTCGGTGGCATGGCAGCGGGATCACCCGGCGTGCGCAGCGTAAAGAAAAAGAGCGCGAGCAGAAGGATGAGGATCGCGCTTCCGACGGTTGTGACATTGAGTTCGATGGAGGGCATGCGCGGTTCCTCTTCCTCCGGTGTGGAAACGAGAATCGGCCCTCCAAGGCGCAGACGTCGCGCGACTTCCGCGGCTGTCTTTGGGCGATGCTCGGGTTTTTTGGCCAGGCAAGCTGCGATTGTTTCCTCCCAGTACTTCGGAATGGTTTCGCCGGCGATTTCAAACTTTTCGCGGCGCTGCGCGATGAGCGGCGGCACAACCTCACGGACCTGCAGCCCGACATCGCCGCCATAAAAGGGAGGTTTGCTCGAAAGCAATTCGTACAAGGCGGCTCCGAGCGCATAAATATCATCGGAGGACGATGGATCTTCGCCGAGCATCTGCTGCGGGCTCATGTAGTGCAGTGTCCCGCTGGAGGAACGCCCACTGACGCGGCTCATCGAATCGCGAATGCTACAGGCGATACCGAAATCGGCGATCTTGAGTTCGGAACGACTATTGACCATGAGGTTGGCCGGCTTGAGGTCCCGATGAATGACGCGGGCGCTATCGTGGGCGTAAGCGAGCGCGTCGCATAAGGGTCCGATCCAAGGCGCCAATTCGCCTACTTCAAAACACTTGGACGGTTTTTGCACACGCAGCCGCGAAAGCGTGGCGCCGTCGACATATTCCATCGAGATGGCGGCCGAATGTTCGTCTTCAACGAAATCAAAAATGCGAACAATATTTGGATGCGTGAGCATGAGGCTCTTGCGCGTCTCACGTTTCAGATCCTCGTGCGCAGAGGCGTCGAACGAAACCGTATCCGGCACGAGCTTAAGGGCGACGAGCCGCTCGAGGCGATCGTCGTGGGCGAGCCAGACAATACCCATGCCCCCGCGGCCGAGCACCTTCTGCAAAGTAAATCGCTTGAAAAGCTGGCTGCCTCCGACTACGCCGCGCACGGTCATTCCGAACTCCGCTTCTTCTTCTCCTTCTGGCCCGGTAATCATTCGCATAACGAAAAAAGCACGGCCTATGCCCATATCGTTAGTGGCATGCATTCCGCTTAAGTCGTAAGAATGGGAAAGACGGCACTAGCCGGATGGCTGGATCTTGGGGATCGGCGTTGCCCGCTCGTTGGCCGCACCTTTTCGCTCGGTCGAGCGAAAGACAACAACGTCGTCTTCACTTCACCGAAAGTATCCCGGCGGCATGCCCTGGTCCACGCCCAGGGCGGAGCCGAATTTTCTCTGGTCGACCTTGGCAGCCGCAATGGAACCCATTTGAATGGGCGTCGCGTCATTCAGCCTGTGGCACTGCAATCGGGCGACGTCATCCAGATTGGCGAACAAAATCTCGTCTTCCGCCTGGACCTGGCGCCGACGGAAGAAGAAGAAGGCTACTACACCGAGAGCCGGAATACCGAGCCGGACGTGAGCGAGCTGACCTGCTGGTTCCTGGTGCTCGACATCGAAAATTTTGTCCAGCTAACGAGCGAACAACCAGCCGAAGATCTGGCGCGAATGGTCGGGACATGGCTGGCGGAATGCCGACGCATTGTCGAAGGTCACAGCGGAACGGTCAGCAAGTTCCTGGGAGACGGCATCCTCGCTTATTGGAACGCGCGATTTTCGACCCCAGACAATGTGGCCGAGGCAATCAATTTCCTGCGTTCCCTGCAGGTTCGACGTGAGCCGGCCTTTCGTTGGGCCCTGCACTTCGGGAAGGCCATCTTCGGATCAGCGGCTGCGCCCGGAGAATTGAGCGCCCTCGGACAGGACCTGAATTTTCTTTTCCGAATCGAGCGAATCGCCGCGGTCAATCATTTCTCCTCCGTCGTTAGCGCGGCAGCTTACTCCCAGATCGGCGCGCTTGTCGGGGCGGAACCCCTTGGCTCGTTCCCGCTCAAAGGGCTGGAAGGTCAGCATGCGCTCTTTGGCTGTTCGTCCGTAACCCGGCCGTAAAGCAAACGGTGAGGGAGGGATTCGAACCCTCGGTACCCTTTTGGGGTACGGCGCTTTAGCAAAGCGCTGCTTTCGACCACTCAGCCACCTCACCAAATTTTCGACGCCCTGAAGTATGGAGGAGAATTCCAAATTGCCAACCCCGGGCTGCGGCCAATTGCCGATTGCCAATTGCCGATTGCCAATTGATTAGAAGGCGTGATCGCGGAGGAAGAGGCGCAGGCGAGGATCCTGGAGCGAGTGGCGGCAGGCCCGAAGAGAACGGCTCCCCTGGCAGAGGCGCGCGAATGCTTTGTCGCGGGCGACATTTTCGCGCGTCTGCCCCTGCCGCCTTTCGATAATTCGGCCATGGACGGTTACGCCATCGTTTCGAGCGATGGCAGGAAGGGAAAACGACTGAAAATCGTGGGTGAGCAGCCGGCCGGGATCGATCGCGGGCTGGAGGCGCACGCGGGAGAAGCAATCCGCATTTTCACCGGGGCGCCCCTGCCGCGCGGGGCAGATGCGGTGGTCATGCAGGAGGATGTGACGCGCGAGGAAGCTGAGATTGTGCTGCAGACAGACGCCACCCCTAACGAGTTTGTGCGGCGGCGCGGCTCCGATTTGAGCGAAGGTCAGAAGATTCTGGCGGCGGGCGATCGGCTGCGACCGGAGCAGCTGGCGCTGCTGGCCGCGCAAGGATTTGAAGAAGTGGAGGTGGGGACGAAGATTCGGGCGGCGGTTGTCTCTACGGGCGACGAGCTGGCGCGGGCGGGCGAAAGGTTGCGCCCGGGCCAGCTTTTCGAGAGCAACGCCACGTTGTTGCGCGGGCTTCTCGAAGAGCTCGGCGTTGGCGTTGAATCGGTGCAGCACGCCAGTGATGAGCGCGAAGATTTGCGCCGAATTTTGGAGGCCGGAACGAAGTGCGATGCGCTCGTCATTAGCGGCGGAGTTTCCGTCGGAGAGCGCGACCTGGTGCGGCCCGTTCTGCGGGAACTTGGTGCGGAAATTGATCTGTGGCGGGTTGCGATCAAGCCGGGCAAGCCGTTCCTTTTCGGGCGCATCGGGAGCTGCGCTGTCTTTGGTTTACCGGGCAATCCCGTTTCAGCTTTCGTCACATTTCTCATTTTGGTCCGGCCCGCTTTGTTGAAAATGATGGGGGCCGGCAGCAGTACCGCCATCCTGCCGAGCGTGCTCGCGAAACTGGCCGCCGCGGCGGACAACCGGGGTGAACGCGTGCATTATCTGCGGGGCGAACTGCGAGACGGAATCTTCCAGCCGATCGGCCGGCAGGAATCGCATGCCCTTTACAGCCTGAGCCGCTGCAATGCGTTGCTGCGGGTCGCGCCCGGCCAGAAATTTTCCGCCGGAGCGGAGGTCAGAACGTTGCGGTGGGCCTAAAAATTGGTGTCGGCGAAACCGCTCCGCACCGGAGGTTTGACACTCTCCGAGGCCACTTTAGCTTATGCCCGCCTTTGAATACGGGAACACTCACTCCAACAGCACGCAAGGCGACCGACGACATCCGGGCGGACGCCGAGAAACTGTCACACATCATTCTCGACTTGCAGCGCTGCTTCGTCCTGCATCTCTCTAACGAGCTGGCGCCGGGCAATGTTTCCTTCCCGCAATTTTTCCTCCTCGCCTACCTCGACCGCAAGGAAGTGCTGACCATGTCGGCGATCGCCCAAAAAATGGGACACACCACCGCGGCCGCCAGCGGACTGGTCGCGCGTCTGGAAAATCTCAATCTCGTGGTGCGCTCGAGCGCGCGAGAAGATCGACGCAAAGTGATGGTCTGTATTACCCCGAAAGGGAGTGAGATGGTGCGCCGCATCCGCGAGCAGGTCGTCGGCAATCTCATGAAAATGATGGCTCTTCTGACTCCGGACGAGCAGAAAGCGTGGTTGCAGATCTACAGCAAGATCTACGACTATTGCCAATCCAAGTGACGCAGCACGGTGTCGACTTTGCGCGTTGCTAAAAATTTCGGGAACCGGCTTCACGGCGATTGACCTTTCCCGATCGAGCGGCAAAGATTTCCGCTCTTGCTTAAGATGAAACCATTAATCACTTCGTTGGCCGCGTTGCTTCTGCTCGGCGTCGGGACCTTGCCGGCCGGCACGGAGACCGAAGTCATGACCGGCGCCGAAATGAACGGCCGCACTTTCACGTTGCCAAGGGCCATCCTCACCGCATTGCAGCAAAATCCCGACATTTTGCGGGCGCGCCAGGAGATCGAGAGAACGAAGGGACTTTACATTGAAATGCGCGCAGCCATTCTGCCGCAGATCGGGGCGACCGGACAGTTCCAGGATGTCGATCCGCACCTCCAGACTTTCGGCACGACCAACATCGGGTTTGCTACCACTGAACGCAGTTACAGCGTGACGCTGCAGGCAACGCAGGTCATCTTTTCCGGAGGGCGTGTCATTTCGCAGATTCGCGCGGCTGATTTCGAGCGCGATGCAAGCTACTACGCTTTTCGCGACGTGATCGACCAGGTCGTGGCGACCGTGCGCCAGCAATTTTATCTCGTCCTGCTCGACAAGGCGCTGATCGGCGTGCAGGAGGAATCGGTCAAGCTTTTGCAAAGTCAGTTGCAGGATCAGCAAAACCGTTTTGAAGCCGGCACGGTCCCCCGTTTCAATGTCCTGCAGGCGCAGGTCGCGCTCTCCAACCAATATCCGCAGCTCATCACGGCGCGTAACAATTATCGTATCGCTCAACTGCAACTGGCGAAGACGCTCGGGCTCGACTTCAACCCGAAACGCGGGGACACCGCACCGTTGCGTGCGGTAGGCGAACTCACCTACGTGCCGCGCAAAGTCCCGCTCATCGACGCCATTGCCGTGGCAAAGCAAAACCGGCCCTTCCTCAAATCGCAGAAGGCGACCGTCCTGGCCAATCGCGCGCAGGTCAGCGTGGCACGTTCCGGCTATTTTCCGCAGATCAACGCCACCGCCGGTGAGGAATTTCGAAGCTCGCCTTTCACCGACAACATTCACGATGTCCACAACGGCTATGTTTTCGGAGCGACCGGCAGCTGGGCGATTTGGGATTGGGGTGCGACGTACGGTCGTGTGAAACAGGCGCGCTCCCTTTTGGAACAATCAAAGATCTCGCTCGACGACGCCGTGCGACAGGTCGAACTGGAAGTGCAGCAGGCCTATTCGAATCTGTTGCAGGGGCGCGAGCTGATTCAGAGCCAGGAAAAAAATGTCGAGCAAGCCGAGGAAGCGTTGCGCCTGGCCAGCGCGCGACTGAGTGCCGGAGCCGGCACGCAGCTCGAAGTGCTTGATGCGCGCGTGCAATTAACGACCGCGCAATCGACGCGCCTGCAGGCCCTCTACACTTATAATACGGCGGTTGCCGACTTCGACCGCGTGACCGCGACCGAAGTGACCTATGCAAGCCAGCTGGATGAACCGGGGACCCGTCGAAAGCTCAAGACCCCGGCCGTGCCGACTCCGCCGCCGAAGCCAACACCTCTGCCATTGCATCCTTCCTCCGCCATTCGCGAGGAGCGGGTGCAGGCGCGCTCGCAGGAATCGAGCGGAAAATAGCGGCTGGTAAATTGCAGACGCAAAATCTCCCGGTCGAGACGTTCCCCGCTCTCGATGCGCCTGGTCTTTGCCGGCACGCTTTCGTCCGACGCGTGCCAGGCGTCGAAGTTGGTTTTGACAAAGGAGAAGCGCTCGCCCGCCTCGACGCCGTTCATGGTCAGGTGCGCGCCGCTTTTGGTCTTGAGAAACGCAAGTTCCTCACGGCGGAGCAGGTTCACGGCGATCGGCTCGCAATCATCGATCGCCCCGTGAAAGGCCAGGGCTGCTTTGCCGGCTGCGATGGTCTGCTTACCAATCAGGGCGACGTTTGCCTCGGTATTTATGTAGCTGATTGCTGCGCCCTTTATCTGGTTGACCCCGTCCGGCGCTGCGTCGGTCTCGTGCATTCGGGCAAGAAAGGAACGGAGCTGGGCATCGCGACGCGGGCCATCGCGCAATTGCAGGAAACGTTTGGCTGCCCGCCTAACGACTTAATCGCGCAGTTAAGCCCGTGCATCCGGCCGCCGCACTATGAAGTGGATTTCGCAGCCGAAATCGTGCGCCAATGTCATGAAGCCGGCCTTCAGAACGTGCACGATTGCGGTGTCTCCACCGCCACCGACCCCAGCCGCTACTATTCCTACCGCATGGAAAAAGGCCGGACGGGCCGCATGCTCGCCCTGCTGGCTTTATCCGAGCCGGAGTAACCGTTGGGATGCCTCGAGTGCAGCGATTTGCCGCCGCACATTTGCGAATCCGCAGCACCTCATTCCCCAAGGCGGTTTGTTAGACCGTTCGTGTATGAGAAGCCCCGCGCCACCCACATCACAAAAAGCGGAAGGGCGCCTTCGTTTCCGAAAGCGCCCTTCATTTGCAATGGCGATAAGCCGAATTCTGTCGGCGTGATTACTCACGCGGATGATCATTTATCTCAGCTCACTTGCGTGAGCCGCCCGTCGCGCTTGCGCGTGACATGATGCGACTAACCCGAGGATCAACGGACCGGCTGCCCTTCCTCTGTTGCGTCTTGCACCGCATGGGGTTTTTCGTGCCTCGCGGATTACTCCGCGAGCGGTGAGCTTTTACCTCGCCTTTTCACCCTTACCTTTCCTTCGTTGCCAAAGAACCGGCGGTCTCATTTTCTGTGACACTTTCCGTCGCCGCCCCTTTTCAAGCGGCGGCGCCCGCGCGTTTTGCGCGGCATGTTGCCGTATGGTGTTCGGACTTTCCTCTGGCCAGCCTGACGACCGGCCAGCGATCATCTGCCATCAAGCACCATTCTAACGCCTTCGCCGCGGGCGGGCAACTGCCGCTTCGTTCAGTGCTTCGTCTCGCTCCGGCTCCGCAGCGAATCGGCCCAATGGACGAGGAAAAATTTCTTTTCGCGCGGCAGGAAATGATCGGAGCGACCAATGATGGGCCGCAAGGCCGTGGCCATTTGGACACAAACAAGGATGAAGATGAGCGCCCAGATTTTCAGGTGCCCCGCTTCCGTTGCTCGCAATTGCCGGGCCATTGCTCCGATCAGGCGCAGTCCGAAAAGCGTCCCGATTCCCCAAAAAAGAAGATGAAGCGCGCCCATCAGTGGAATGGAATCGGTCGATTGCGAAAAAATCCAGGCGACAGGCGCAAAACCGATGAGGAGCATGGCCGCCACGCAGACGGCCGCCAGCATCACTCCCGCGACAGCGCGCAGGTGTACCTCGATTCCGGCGAGGCAGGTAAAAATGTAGAGGCTGGGCAGGCAAAGAGCGACGGCCAGCGATGTGCCGAGCATCAATTTTGCCGGAGCGATCACCAGCTGCATTCCGCCGGTCAAACTTCCGACGACCACGCCATAGAGCGCCATGCCAAAGAGTCCAAGTGCGAGCAGCCAAAGGACTACCGCCGATCGTTTGTTCTCAATCAGCTCGAAGAGGATGCGGCCCGGTGTTTTGAGGAGGGTCTCGAGGATGAGAAGCGGTCTTGCTTCCCCTGGCATGGGAGCGAAGCGGAAGCGGTTGACGGAGGCTGGGAGCGGAGGCGGTGTTTGGTCGTTAGGCATATCGATTGGTTGGTTGACGTTGTTCAGAAAAGGAAATGCCGCAGAGCGTGGCCGACAGATTCGAAGAAATTTCCGCGCAGCGGGTCGGGACGAAAAAATTGGACGACGAGCCCGGGACTGCCGATGAATGGCCGCAATACCCAGGCCAGCTGGCTGCCGAGAAGGAGATTACCGCCCAGCCAGCCAAACAGAGTTTGTCGTGCCATGCGGTCGCGGGTTCTCGTCTTTAGAAAAGCAAGCAACCTTCGATTTCCCGCGATGCCGGCACAGGCAATCAAGCCGACATGACTCAGGAGGATGACGCTATGACTCATGATGGGCGTCCCCGCGGACAGCGGCGGTGTGTTCCAGAGGAGAAAAAGCGTGACTGGCGTCAACGCGCCAAGGAGTAACGCGGTGATGGCAAAGCTGCTCAGAATGGCGAGAAACGTTTGCCGAAAAGTCAGGTCCGAACCGAAAAGCTGCGCCAGCAATCCGTTGAGCAACGCGTTGCCGCCGCAAGTGAGAAAAATAAGAAGGGGAAATTTGATTGCGGTAAAGGCCGCCTGGAGCGGCGCACGCCACAGGCCGACCGTCGCGCCATAGACGCCGGCACCGACCAGGATCATGCCGCCACAGACAACGAAATGCCTGGAACCCGCGCGTTCAACAAGCGCCTTCAGCTCGCTGGTTCCGCCACACAGTAACGTCCTTACTGTCCGCCACATCTCTTCTCGTTGTGGTTGCCGCTTGGAGCGAAGCTGAGCAATCGCCCCCGCACCGCCTCCACAGTTTCCGGCAGCGTGGACGTCCCTGCGGTCACGCCGACGACCGCTACCCCCGCGAAGTCCGCCGGGATGAGCTCCTCCGCGCGTTCGACATGAATGGCGCGCCGGCCAGCCGCGCGGCAGGTCTCGACCAATTGCCGGGTGTTGTTGCTTTCGCGGCCGCCAACCACCACGATCACTTCCGCCTGCGCGATGAGATTTTGAAGCGCCCGTTGGCGGTCCTTTGTCGGTTTACAGACAGTGTCGACAAATCGCACCTCGGCCGCGGGCCGCGCTCGGCGAATCACGGCCACGAGCGAACGCACCCGCTCGATCGGCTGCGTTGTTTGCGAGATGATCCCATAACGCCGGGCAGTTGGGAGCCGCCTAATGTCGTCTTCGGAACCAAGCACGACCGACTCCGGAAAATCTTCCGTCAGGCCGCGCACTTCGACATGACCGATGTGTCCGATGACAACCGGGAAAAAACCTGCCGCCACCAGCTCGCGCAACTGCGCATGCGCGTGACGCACAAGCGGGCAGGTGCCATCGGCAATCGGGAAGCCGGTCCGGCGCAGAGCAGCGCGTTGCGTGTCGGAAATACCGTGTGCCGTAATCATGAGGCCCCCGACGTGCTCATTAGGCAAGGTCGCGAGTTCGCTTTCCTGCACGCCCTGCGCGCGCAGGCGTTCGCGTACGACGGGATTGTGCACGAGCTCGCCCAGGACGGTCAGCGGCGCCTTGCGCGCGAGGCGCTCGGCCTGAGCGATCGCGTCGCGCACCCCGAAGCAAATGCCAAAATGCTGGGCGAGGATAATTTTCATCGGAAATTCGATCCGTTTAGAGTTACTTTGTGTCACAAAGTTTAGCGGCAAATTTTTTTATTTCTTTCCCATCTTTACGATTTGCTCCAGGACGTGCAGATAATCCTGGAAATGCGCGCGGCCCTTGACCGTGAGTGAGTAGCTCGTCTGCGGCCGGTCGAGCATTTCCTTGGTCACGGCGACCAGGCCGAGCTTGTGCAGCGTCCGCAGGTGCGAGATCAGGTTGCCATCGCTCATTTTCAGCTCCGCTTTCAGATCCTGAAAGGGCCAGCTCACACGTGTCGCCAAAAGCGTCATAATGGCGAGCCGCCCTTTTTCGTGGATCGCCTTGTCGAGCTTGTCGAAGTCGAGCATCGCTCATTCGAAAACGGTTGCGCCGGCCGCAGCGGCAACGGCACTGCGACGCGGCCAGGTGCAGACGGCATAGACGATGTGATAAACACCGAAGGTCAGACCCATGAAAAAATTGGGAAAGAGATGAGAAGGCAGATCGTCCAGGAAAAAGAGGATCGTGGGAATGAACAGAGCCGTGAGCAGAAAGGCCCATCCCAGAATGGAAAGCGAACGCGGCGCGAAGAACGTGGTGGAAAGCAAAGCCAGCCCATAAAAGGCGATCCAGCAGGTCACGAGGAGAATCTCGGTGTCGCCCAGGTAGCCCTGGCGCAGAAACCAAATCGTGGTGGCTGCGGGAATGAGCAGGCAGGGCGCAAAGGCCCGGATAGCCAGGCGCATCCCGGAAGAAATAAAGGGCCGACCGGCCCGGTTCGCTTCGCGCCAGACAAAGAATGTGTTAACCGCCAGCATCACCACGAGCAAACCAAGCCAGACGAACGCGAATTTCTTCGAATACGTGTACGAGATCCAGTCGGGCGACTTTGCGGCGTAGTGGAGACCGATCGAAACGCCGAGGGCGAGGATCCCGCCGACCAATGCGGTCGGCGACGAGATCGCGCGATAAACGGTGGCCCGTTCCATCAGGGCACGGATGATGCGAAGGTGCTCCTCGGCTCGCGCTCGTTCGTCCATGGGATAGCTTTGTAATACAAAGCTTGTGTCGAGGCAAGCGCTTTTTTGCCAATCAGAATGGTGAAGGCGTCGTCGCCAAAAACCAGCTGACCATGATGATACCGATGATGAGCTTGCCCAGGATTCCTCCGAGGTTTCCAAGCAATGTCCCCCACCCGGCCCGGCCCGCCGCGACCAGACGCTGGCCCCCGATCATTTCGCCTGCAACCGCGCCGACGATCGGACCGAGCAGCAACCATGGGAGCGGAAAGAACAAACCGACGAGCGTTCCCGCGAGAGCGCCAAATAATCCCCAGCGCGTCGCCCCGAAGCGTTTGGCGCCGACATAGCCGGCCGCGAAATCGAAACCGTAAGAAATCAGCGTCAGCAGGAGCAAAACAGTGAGGCTGCGCCAACCGATACCGCCTTCCGGCCCGACCATGATGCGATGGAGAACGGCCGCCGCCAGGATGACCGTCGTGCCCGGAAAAATAGGGAGCACAGTGCCGATGAGTCCAATGGCCATCAGGATCAGAGCGATGAACCACCAGAGGAGGTGCATGGAGCATGTTACATCGAGAATCGTTACATCGTGAATCGCATCGTCGGAGCCGATCCACGATTCTCGATTCTCGAATCACGGAACCCTTTGACCCTCTCAAGGCCGCTCCTATACTGAATTCCATGGCACTCCAAGTCGGCAGTAAGGCACCAGATTTCAGTTTACCCACCAAGACGGCCGACGGCCCGAAGCAGGTCAGGTTGAGCGATAATTTTGGCAGGAAGAACACGCTGCTGCTCTTTTTTCCGATGGCCTTTACCGGCACGTGCACGACGGAGATGTGCGACACGAGCAACGCGCTCGATGCGTACGCGGGAATGAATGCCGAAGTTTACGGCATCAGCGGCGACAATCCGTTCGCGCAGGAAGCGTGGGCGCAAAAGGAGAAAATCGGCGTGACGTTGTTGAGCGACTACGAGCACAAGGTCACGAAAGCGTACGATGTCGCCTACGATGCGTTCTTGCCGCAATTGAATTTGGGAATGGCCGGCGTGGCGAAACGGTCCGCCTTCATCATCGATAAGAATGGCGTCATTCAATATGCCGAGCGCCTGGAGGACGCGCGGCAGTTGCCCGATTTCGAAAAGATCAAAGCGAAGCTGAAGGAGATGAAGTGAAGAACCAAAGCGTTGTCATCCCGAGCAAAAACGAGGGACCTGACAAGGTCGGAGATGATTTGCGAGGTCCTTCGCTTTCGCTCAGGATGACGGGGGCGACATGAACGACGAATTCAAGACGCTGACAAAGTTCGACGCCGGCCAGGGTCGCGACGCCTACCTTCATTCGTTACCGGCGCTCGAAGAGCAGGGCATCGGGAAAATTTCGCGGCTGCCGGTCAGCATTCGCATCGTGCTCGAATCGGTCCTGCGCAATTGCGACGGCAAAAAAGTGCGGCACAAAGATGTCGAAACGCTGGCCAACTGGAACGCGAAGAAGCCGGCTAACGAGGAAATTCCGTTCGTCGTCGCGCGCATTGTTTTACAGGATTTCACGGGCGTTCCGCTGGTCGTCGATCTGGCGGCGATGCGCAGCGCGGTCAAGCGTCTCGGCGGCGATCCGAAAATCATCGAACCGCTCGTTCCGGTCGATCTGGTGGTCGATCATTCGGTGCAGGTCGATTTCTTCGGTTCAGCGCAGGCCTTGCGGCTGAATCTGGAAATGGAATTCAAGCGCAACCGCGAGCGCTACCAATTCCTGAAATGGGGTCAGCAGGCGTTCAAAACTTTTGGCCTCGTTCCACCCGGCATCGGCATCGTTCACCAGGTCAATCTCGAGTATCTGGCCAAAGGCGTGCTCAACTCTCAACTCTCAACTCTCAACTCTCAACTCTTCTTCCCCGACACGCTAGTTGGGACCGATTCGCACACGACCATGATCAACGGGCTTGGTGTGGTCGGATGGGGCGTGGGTGGAATCGAAGCCGAGGCCGGCATGCTCGGGCAGCCGGTTTATTTTTTGACGCCGGAAGTCGTCGGCGTGCACATGACGGGCACGTTGCGCGAAGGTGTCACGGCGACCGACCTCGCACTGCACATTACGCAAATGCTGCGCGCGCAAAAAGTGGTCGGAAAGTTTGTTGAATTCTACGGTGAAGGCGCCGCTTCTTTGCCGCTGCCGGATCGCGCAACGATCGGCAACATGTCGCCCGAATATGGCGCAACCATGGGCTACTTCCCGGTCGACGCCGAATCGGTGACATATCTGCGCGCGACGGGCCGGACGGATGAGCAATGCACGGCGTTTGAGAACTATTTCCGCGCCCAGAAAATGTTCGGCATGCCGCGCAAAGGCGACATCGATTACAGCGTCGACCTCGAATTGAACCTCGCCGATGTGCAGCCATCCGTGGCCGGTCCGAAGCGGCCACAAGACCGGATTAACCTCCCCGAACTCGGCAGCGCGTTCCGTTCCCTTCTTGAAAAACCGGTCAGCGACGGCGGTTACGGCAAGAAAAACGGCGCCCTCGGCCAGCAGCATCTCGTCGATCTCAACGGTTCGCGCCCGCAGGACGAGCCGATGGTCTCGACCGACAACACGAATCAGGGAATCGAAGCGGGCGACGAACGTAACAAGGTCGAGATGGTGACGAACCGTCCGACGCCCGATCCGGTCGATGAAATGCCGGCAACGCCGGAAATGTTTCATCACGGGAAGAGCCGCATCGGCCACGGCAGCGTGCTCATCGCCGCCATCACGAGTTGCACGAACACCAGCAACCCGAGCGTCATGCTGGCGGCCGGCCTTCTCGCCAAGAAAGCGGTGGAACGGGGCCTGACGATTGGGCCGGCCGTGAAGACATCGCTCGCGCCCGGTTCGCGTGTCGTTTCCGACTACCTGCAAAAGACGGGGCTGCAAACGTATCTCGATCAGCTCGGCTTTAACATCGTCGGTTACGGCTGCACGACCTGCATCGGGAATTCCGGGCCGCTCCATCCGAAGATCGAGAAAGCGATCAACGAATTCGATCTCGTGGCGGCGTCGGTTCTTTCCGGCAACCGCAACTTCGAAGCGCGCGTGCACCAGAATATCAAGGCAAACTTCCTCATGTCGCCGCCGCTCGTTGTCGCCTTCGCCCTGGCGGGGCGCGTCGATATCGATCTGTCGAAAGAACCGATGGGCAAGGACAAGGAAGGCCGCGATGTGTTCCTGCGCGATCTTTGGCCGAAGCTGACGGAAGTGCGCGATGCCATGCAGTCCGCGCTCAAGCCCGAAATCTTCCGCAAACTCTATCGCGATTTCGCCGATCAGAACCCGAAGTGGAACGAAATTCCTTCGAGCACCGGCGAAATCTACGAGTGGGACGAGAAGAGCGATTATATTCACGAGCCGCCGTTCTTCGAAAACTTCGGGATGGAGCCTGGGCACATCGCCGATATTCGCGGCGCGCGGGCGCTCGGCATCTTTGGCGATTCGGTGACGACCGATCACATTTCGCCGGCCGGCGCGATCAAGCCGACTTCGCCGGCCGGGAAATATCTGCAGTCCCGCGGCATCAAGCCGGAGGATTTCAACAGCTACGGCAGCCGGCGCGGAAACGATCTCGTCATGACGCGCGGGACGTTTGCCAATGTGCGGATCAAGAACCTGATGGTGCCCGGCACGGAAGGCGGGGTGACGAAATACTTTGGGAAACCGGAGAGCGGAAACGGGAAACCGGAAAGTGAAAACCCGGAGACGATGTCGATTTTCGACGCGGCGATGAAATATGCGAAAACGAAGACACCGCTCGTTATTCTGGCCGGACATGAGTACGGCACGGGTTCATCGCGCGACTGGGCGGCGAAAGGGACACGCTTGTTAGGCGTGAAGGCGGTGGTGGCGGCAAGCTTCGAGCGCATTCATCGGTCGAATCTCGTCGGCATGGGCGTATTGCCGCTGCAATTCCCGGAAGGGACGAATGCGCAGTCGTTAGGCTTGGACGGTTCGGAGATGTTCTCAATTACTGGGTTATCGGATGCGATCCAGCCGGGGCAGGAAGTCACGCTCGAAATCACGCGTGCAAACGGCGAGAAGAAGTCGATGCCGGTCAGGCTGCGCATCGATACGCCGATCGAGATCGATTACTACCGGCACGGCGGCATTTTGGATTTCGTGCTGAGGGAGTTGATGGCAAAGAAGCAGATGTAGAGGCGCCTGTGTCAGGCGCCGCCCTGTTTTGCCCGGCGCCTGGCACAGGCGCCTCTACACCAATTCTCGGGTGCGACGTTGCACGGTAATGGCGGAACCTTCGGCAATGAAGCCGGAGAAGGCGGGCTGAGCCAGCGTTTCGACAAACTGCTTGCCGTAGAGCGCAGCCACGTTCGCGTCGAAGCGCGAGCTTTCGGCCGGCCAATATTTCCAACGCGCATGCTCGACGCGGTACTCGCTCACGCGAGGGCCGACCTTCGTATAGCCCCAGTAATGCTCGGTGATAAATTCCTCATGCGAATCCTGCGCGGAACCTTGCGACTCTCCGCTCGCCGACATGGCCAGCGTTTCCCATTTCGACTTTCGCTTCCATTGATATTCGATCGTGAACCGGTCGCCATCGGGCGTGAACTCGTGTCGCATCGGAACGGCCAGATACGGTTCTCCGTAGAAAGCGCGTGCGACGATGGCGATGGCGGGCTTCGGAACAAGTTCGCGCACGAAAACGACGCCGCGCCGCCACGTGTCGGCTGATTTTCGACGCACATAAAAACGCAGATTCACTTCTTGGAAATCGCGATGCCGCGGAATGGGAAGGCCCAGCACGCGCGTATCGAGAAAAAGGAAGCCGACGACGCTGACGAAAGTCCGGCCGTTGTGAAAATCCAGCTCCGTTCCGTCGGGCACGAGCGGCGCGAGCAAATCGGGATCGACTACGAAATTGAGCATGGCGAGGTAACGCCAGTTCGCCGTCAGAAATGGCTTCAACATGGAAAGGTGTAGAGGCGCTTGTGCCAGGCGCAGCCCGTTTTCGACTCGGCGCCTGGCACAAGCGCCTCTACATCAATCGCGTCTGAACATCTACTGGAGAAGTTTTTCGAGCGTCGGATCGGGCTCGGCCCCGAGGGCCTCCGCCTTGGCGTAGTGGCGCTTGGCCAGTTCCTTGGAAGGCGGATTCGCCGTCGCGTAGATAACAGCGAGATTAAAATGGGCGTCGGCATAATCGGGATTGGCCGCGATCGCCTCGAGCATTTCCTTCTCGGCCGCTTCCTGCCAACCCTTCTGGCTGGCGGTGATGCCGAGATAATTATGCGCCGTCGCGCTCTTCGGATTGATGGCGAGCGCCTTGGTTAATTCGGTGAGGGCATCATCGAACTTGCTCTGTCGGTAATAAACAATTCCCAGGGTCGTGCGCGAGAATTCATCCTTCGGGGCAATCGTAATCGCCTTTTTCAGCGTCAATTCGGCCGCCTTCAATTTGCCGGTGCGAAAGAGCACGACGCCGAGGTTCGAGAGTGAATAAAGATTGTTCGGAGCCTTGTCCAAAATCTCGCGATACTCCCGCTCGGCCGCGCGATACTTGCCGCGGTCGAAATTATCCTTGGCCTCGCGTGCGAGTGGCACGAGCGGTTTCGGCACGCCCGGTTTGAAGGTGGTTTCCACGTCCGGGCCCGGCTGGCTCGATCCTTCCGGCGCCGGCGGTAAATCGGTGCTCTCCTCATCGGATTTCTCGTCCGGGTTCGTGATGTTGAGCGGCACGGCCGGGCGTCGTTTGGCCACGGCGAAGCTGGCTTTCACAGTCATCGGATTGCTGTCGGAGATGGAGATAACCGGCTTGCGCAAAAGGGCCAGTTCTTCCGGCGAAAGCTTGGTGACCGGTTGCGCCAGAAGCTGGATTTGCTTGTTCAGAACGTCCGACTTGATCTGCAGCTTATCGAACTCGGCCAGCATCAGTTTGCGGGCCTGATCGCGCCGGGCTTCCTCCTCGCGTTCGCGCATGACAATGCCGCGGAGTAATTCGTTTTCCTTGACCAGGCGCCCGGTTTCCTCCGGGTTCGCTCCATTGAGCTTCGCCTTTTCCAGTTCGCCGGTCGCGTCGTCGAGCTGCGAACGCAAATCGGCGATGGTGACCTCGTAATTCTTGTTCTGCTTCTGGCTGGCCGTTAATTGCTGCCGCATTTGCTCGAGCTGCTGCCGCAAATCGGCCAGCTCCTTCTCCTTCTTCGGCTTTTCTTCGCTCACCTCGCGCACCGTCTTCTCGGCGGCAGCCAGCTTTTGTTTCAAATCGGTATTCTGCGCGATGAGCGACTGCACCTGCTGCTGCGCTTCCTTGGAGCCCTTGAGCTGCGCGACGGCCGTGTCGCGTTCCTGTTTCACGCCAGACAACTCCTTGTTCTTCTCCGCCAGCTTCGCATCGACCATCGCTTTTTCCTTTTCCGCCGAACTCTTGTCTGACTCGGCGGAAGCCAGCGCTTTCTTCAAATCCTCGATCTGTGCGCGCAAAGCCGCCTGTGCCTTGCTGTCATTCTTGCCGCTCGACTGGATCTGGTTCAGAGAATCCTGCGCCCTGGCCAGACGGTCGCGCACTTCACCCTCCGCACCCTTCGTTTTCTCGACCTCCTTCTGGGCTTCGAGAAGGCGCGCATTCGTTTCCTGCAACTGAGTGCCGATTCGCTCCTTCTCCTTTTGCGCGGACGTCAATTCCGAATGGGATTTCTGGAGCTGGGCTTCGAGTTCGTCGACGCGGCTGCGAAGTTGTTTGGTGGCTTCCTGAATGACCGCATCGTTTGGGATTGCCGCCACCTTCTCGCCCGGCCGCGGCGGAACCAGCTCCACATTCCCCTCAGTCGTGCCTGACCTGGTCGGAAGCGGAGGCGAGGAGAGCTCGGCCGCCGTCGGCTGGGCGGTCGCGTTCAAATCCTTTTGCGTGGCGGCACGGCCTTCCACGCGCAAAATGCTTTCGCTAATCTTGCGCGCCCGATATTCGACGATGGCCGGCTGCCATTCCGCGTGGTTTTTGTGAAGCCCGTCGAGCAGGCTGCCGGCGAAGCGATACTTGGCCAGCGCTTCGCGAAAATTGTTCTCGCGCTCCAGCTTCTCGCCCTGCTGCGAGGTCATGTAGGCCTTGAGAAAGACCTCGCTCGGATCATCCGATTGGGCCTGGAGCGGGCTGGCTGCCACGAAAACGAAAAGCCCTGCCAGAAAAAAAGCAATTTTCATGAAAACAACGAAGCCGACGATAACCGTCCGCTGCGGGGTTGCAATGGCGGCTCTGTCACCCTTCTACCTCTAGCGGACGCTGTGCCACCGGCGATGCTTTGCCTTTGCAATCGGACGGCGCAAAACTAAACTCCCGGACCCGTCGGTGGTCGTAGCTCAATGGTAGAGCTCCAGATTGTGGTTCTGGCCGTTGCGGGTTCGAGTCCCGTCGACCACCCATTTTTATTTACAGACTGATGATTTTTGACTGCTGATGTCCGGCCCGCTCTATTCGCGCTCGAATCCGTTTCCGGCCAAGATGACTGTCAATCGGCGTCTCAGCGCACCCGATTCGGAAAAGGACGTCCGCCATTTCGAGATCGACATCGGCGGCTCGGGTCTCAGTTACGAAGTCGGCGATTCCATGGCCGTTTATCCGACGAACGATCCGGCGCTGGTCGAAGAGCTCATTCACGCTCTTTGCGCCACCGGCGATGAACTGGTGCCGGTGCCGAAGACGGAACCAAAGAAATTTCGGGAAGCGTTGCTGCGTCACTTTTCCATCACCAGCACAACGCCGAGGTTTCTCAAGGCGATCGTGGAAAAGGCGACGGCGGCCCCGTTACTCAAGGAACTGATGGAGCCGGCACGCAAGCACGATCTCACGACCTACCTGTGGGGCTTGGAGCCGATCGATTTTCTCCTCGAACACCCGTCGGCCCGTTTCACGCCGGAGGAATTCGTGGGGCTCATGCCGAAATTGCAGCCCCGCCTCTATTCCATCGCCTCCAGCCTGAAGGAATGTCCGCGCTCGGTGCATTTCATTGTCGACGTCATTCGCTATGAAAGCCACGGCAGACCGCGCAAGGGGGTCGCTTCCGTTTTCCTGGCGGAACGTTGCGAGAAAACTTCGGTGCCGATTTTCCCGACCAGCGCGAAGCATTTTCATCTTCCGGAGGATCCGAACGTGCCGATCATCATGGTCGGTCCGGGAACCGGCGTGGCGCCATTCCGGGCATTTCTTCAGGAACGACGCGCGACCGGGGCGCGAGGCCGGACCTGGCTCTTCTTCGGCGCACAGCGCGAGAAATCGGATTATTTCTACAAGGAAGATTTTGCCCGGCTTCGGAAAGACCACTTTCTCACCCGCATCGACACTGCGTTCTCACGCGATCAGGCCCATAAGATTTACGTGCAACACCGCATGGAGGAGAACGCGGCCGAGCTTTGGAAATGGCTCGAGGAAGGCGCGCTCTTCTATGTTTGCGGCGATGCCCTGCGCATGGCCAAGGACGTGGATGCCATGCTCCATAAAATCGTGGCCGAACAAGGCGGCAAAGATCCCGATGGCGCCCGCGAATATGTTGAAAAATTGAAGGGCGAGAAGCGCTATAAGCGCGACGTCTATTAGATGTAGAGGCGCTTGGCACAAGCGCCTCTACATCAATCTCCTGCTCGCCAAAACGAGACCGATTACAAGAACCAGGGCACTTCCAATCGCGACAGCGCCGCCCCAAATCAACCACGCCGGCCGATAACGGAGGATCAGCCGGCCGCGGGCGCCAGGTGGGATTTCGACCACCGGAATTAGTTCGCGATAAGATTTCACCGGAAGATTCCGCGAACCCAGGCGCGCCTCATATCCGCGAAAATACGGGCGCGAAAAAGTTAGGAGCGCTGGCCGCGTGTCTGCAGTCGTTTGCAAGTCAACGACCACGCGATTGCGCGAATTTTCCAATATGGCCACCTTGGCCGGAGCAAACTGTTCGTTAGGCAAGGAGTCGAGCGTAGTCACCGAACGAATCGGCGCCAGGCCGCCACCACGCCGGTTGTAGATGCGACCCGCATCGGAGGTAAAAACCAGCCGCCAGCCGTCCGCCGCTTTGGGCGCAAAGTCGAATTCCCGGGCCACGATGAGGCCGTCGATTCCGAGAGTCGCCAGAAGACCATCCTGGCCCGCCTGCCGGAGGAGAAGATAGTTCGCCATGTCGGGATCGATCTCTCCGTGAATGTAGGAAACAAACGCTCGCGCCACGCCCGCCGCGCGGATCGGGCTGTATCCGTTGATCAAATGAACGCCGGCCCACATCGAAGTGCTGCCCGGGCGCACGACCTGCCCGACCGGGCGTGGATGCTCGGTCATACGGTAGGCTGTCTCCGGCGGTGGATAGAGACTGAGGTAAAGCCGCTCTCGATCGAGAGGCGCCGCGGAAAGGAGGTGCTGACTGAGGTTGAACCGCGGCACACCGCCATTCGTCGAGAGAAGGAAATATGTCACTCCCAACGCCAGCAAGGTGATTATTGGCGGAGCCCACGATCGAAGACTTGTCGCCTCCAGAACGGTCCAGAGAACGGCGAGTCCGATTATCACCATGACGAACGGCCATCCGTTGGAGCCGGCCGTATGCAGCAAAAGCATGGCGGCGGCCGTGAGCAAAACCAGGCCTAACGACCAAAATCCGAGCCTGATTCGAACCTGTCCTTCCTCCATAAGCTGCCCCGCCTCGGCAGCGCAAACCGCCAGAACCAGGTGAAAAAAAGGCAGCCAGCGAAAGCTCCAGCGGAAGACGTTCACGCTGGGCAGCATGGCAATGAAGAGAACGGCGGCGAGCAGGCCCAGTTCCCAGCGCAGCCGTTTAACGAGCAACCGACCGCGGGTGAAAAGACCGGCGATCAGTACGACCGGTGCGACCAGCCCGCAGGCCAGCTCCGTGGCGCGGTGTGGGCGCAGCCGTGTCATGAAATCGGCCCAGTTTACCGTCCAGTTGGGAAGAATGAATCCCGGAATAGCCGCGGGTGGCAGCAGCCACTGCCAATGCGCCGCGGTCGTCTGGGCCTCGCGGGCCGAGCCTTGTGTGTAATCCAGGAGCGCCAGCCAGGCAGGTGCCGCGAGACCGAGACCCAGCAATGCTCCGGCCATAAGCGGGACGATTGAGGAAATTCGGCCCGTTTCGCCGAACGACTTGAGCGCAAGCCAAAGCCCGAGCAGGCCAAGCATCAGAACGGTATAGGGAAATCCGCCTGTGATAAGCAGATAAACGAAAGGGGCCGGCCAGAGAAATCGCCACCGGCTGCGCTGCGCATCGAGGGCGCGTTCCATGGCCCACCAGCACCAGGGCAGCCAGGTGAAAGCGCCCAGTGCGCCGAACCAATCGGTCGCCCCCCAGGACATGACCCAGCCGTTGAGCGCGGCGATCGATGCGACCATGAGCGCAAGGGGAGCGGGCAGTTGGCGTTCGCGGGCCAGCAGATAACCGCCAGCCGCCAAAACCATGAGATGGGCGACAGAAAGCGCCGCCGCCTGTTGCGAAAAGACAAGTGGAAATTTCCAGATGAGAACGACGAGCGCATTGATGAAGAGCGAGAAGGTCCCGTATTGAAACTCGCCGGCCAGATTGCCACAGATCCAAGAGTAGGGACTGAGCAGCGGCCAGTGTCCTTCCGACCAACTGCGCGCCACATCGGCAAAAACCGGCAGGATCGAGATTTCGTAATCGTCGTTCCAGAAAAGGAGCGGATGGTGCCAGAGGAGGAGAAGACAAAACGCGAGAACAACCAGCGCGGCCGCGATTGCGCCTAACGAATTGGAGACCGGCCCGGTGAGACGGCGCGTGCCATCGTGCCCGCCTCTCTCCCGGCGTTTCACGGAAACGCCCTACAAAACGACCGGATCACCCTCGGTCATGATGCGCACTTTTTCCTCGACCCCTTGCGCGCGCGCGGCCGTGAGCAGCCGCACGGGCGGTTCGTCCATCGGCTCGTAGCCGAGACGAAACGTGCCGTAGTGCATCGGGACCAGCGTGTTCGCCTTCAGCTCCACAAAAGCCTGGACCGCTTCCTCCGGGTTCATGTGCACCTCGCGCCCGGTTGGCGCGTCGTAGGCCCCGATGGGCAGCAACGCGACATCGATATTGTGCCGCGCACCGATTTCCTTGAAGCCGGGAAAATACGCGCTGTCGCCGCAATGGAAAAGGCTTCGCCCGCCCGAGTCGATGACGAAGCCGCCGAAGCCGCGATGGAAATCAGCCAGGAACCGCGCCCCCCAGTGATAGCAGGGCGTGAGCGAAATATTCACTGAGCCGAGCGGCACCGTCTGCCAGTAATCGAGCTCATGCACGATGTTGAAGCCGAGGTCGTGCACCAGATTGCCCACGCCGATCGGCACCACGATGGGCTGATCGGCGGCCACCCGACGCAACGTCCGTCGATCGAGATGATCGAAATGCGCATGCGTCACGAGCACGAGATCGATGGCCGGCAGATGATGAATATCCATGCCCGGTTGCTTCAACCGCTTGATCACCTTGAGCCACTTCGACCAGATCGGATCGACCAGCACATTCATCTCCGGCGTTTGGATGAGAAAGGAAGCATGCCCGATCCAGGTGAGACAAAATTCGCCCGGCTTCAGCTTCGGGAACAACGGGACCCGGCTGTGTTCACCGGAGCGCTTTGTGAAAAGCGACGGAATCAGAACATCGGCGAGAAAATTGCGCTTATGCCAGTCCGGGCTCGGGCGCAGGCGGACGCGAGTCGATTTCTCGTGTTGAGAGCCGTTTCCCGACTCTCGACGGACGACGTTCCTCTGGCTCTTTTTCGAAAAAGGAAGCGGCACTGTCGGGCAACGATAGAACCATCGTTCGTCGAAGCAAATCTTTCACCGGGCGATTCGTCCGCGGGTTGAAGTCAAAAATCACTGCCTTTTCCGCTGGTCAGCGCGCGCGGCTTGGGGCGAAAATCAGATGCCCTGAACTCCCCGGATTCCCCAGAGTCACAGCCGCGTCATCCCTTTGTCGGGTTGGCCGCTGCGACCATCATCGGCATCATCGCGGCGGATTTCGCACCGAGCACGACTTCGTTCATGTTTACCGGTTTCGTGTGCCTCTGTTTGGCGACCTTCGTTAGGCGCAACTCCGCCGCCGTTTATGTTTGTGTCGGCCTGGGCGCGTTTCTGCTCCACAGCTTGCAGATCACCGACACGGCCGGACTGCGGCTGGCGCGTCAGCTCGGACACGAACCGCGCGCTGTGCGGGTGCGCGGTCTCGCCGTGAGCGAGCCGAAGTTTTCGGCCAGCGGCTTCTGCACGTTTCTTCTGCAATTGCGCTCCATCCAGATTGGAAAGGAAGCGCAGCGATCTCGAGCCACGCTCTTTGTCCGCTGGAAAGGAACCGCCGCCTACGGTGACGAACTCGATCTGCTCGGCATGGCCGAACCGATTCGTCCGCCGCGTAACCCGGGTGAGTTCGACATGCGCGCGTATCTGGCGCGACGCGATATTCGGCGGCAGCTCTTCGTCGGTTTCGAAGGCGACGGAATCGTCCTCCGTCATCGCGGCGGAAATTTTGTCATGCGGATCGCGCAAAAGTCGCGCCGTTGGCTGCAACGTGTGCTGACGCGTGGCCTCGAGGACGCGCCGGATGTGCAGAGTTTGATCAGCGGCATGGTTCTCGGCTTGCGCCATCAAACGGTCGAAGACATCGAGGAACCGTTTCAGCAAACGGGCACGCTGCACCTCTTCGCCGTGGCCGGTCTGCACGTCGGCATTCTGGCGCAATTGCTCTGGATTATTTGCATGGTGGCGCGTCTGCCGCGCCGGCTGGCCATGGCCCTGATCGTGCCCGCCTTGTTTTTCTACGCCGCCGTGACCGGCCTGCACACATCGAGCGTGCGCGCGGCTTTGATGAGCGCCGTGCTGCTTTGCGGATTTCTGATCGAACGGCGCGTCTTTCTCTTGAACAGTCTGGCCGCCGCGGCGGTTCTCATTCTTTTCTGGGACACGAACGAATTATTTTCGATCGGCTTCCAACTTTCCTTCGCCGTCGTCGCCACGATTATTCTGCTGGCCGATCCAATTTTTCGCTGGCTTCAGCCGCATTTGGCGAGCGACCCCTTCCTCCCACGCCGGCTCTTCAATCGCCCACGCAAGGTCGCGGACCGTTCGCTGCGCTGGATGGCCCGCGGCGTTTCCGTCTCCTGTGCGGCATGGGCGGGCGCTCTCCCGTTCATGCTGTGGAATTACAGCCTCGTCACACCCGTGTCGCTTCTGGCCAATCTCGTGGTCGTTCCAATCGCCTTCTTCATTCTGGCCGGCGCATTGCTCTCAATCTTGACCGCGTCATTTTCCGCGACGGTTTCCATCATTTTCAACAACGCCAACTGGGTCCTGGCGAAATTCGTTCTCCTCGTTGTGCAGATCTTTGCGCAGCTACCGGGCGGCCACTTCTACGCGCAACCCTGGCCGCAGATTTTCGCTCCGCTCGCGGAAGTGACGGTCCTCGATCTCGGACGCGGCGGCGCCGTTCACCTGCGGGCAGGTGGCAGAGACTGGCTATTCGATGCCGGCAGCGAGCGCGATTTCGGCCGCGTCGTGCAGCCGTACCTGCATTCGCGCGGGGTCGACCGGCTCGACGGTCTTCTTCTCACCCATGGCGACGCGGCCCACATGGGCGGAGCGGACGGAGTTGTCCGGGCTTTTCGACCACGAGCCATTATTGATAACGGCGCGCACGATCGTTCGCGCACCCATCGCCACTTCGTCGCGGAACTTCGCGCAATGCACCTGCTGCGTGCTGTTCCGGCCGGCGGCGAACAGATGAGCGTGGCGCCCGGCGTTCAGCTTCATATTCTCTTCCCGCCACGAGGATTTGTCGCCACGACAGCTGACGATCAGGCGCTTGTTTTTCAGCTGCGCCTGCAAAACCGGCCGCAAATTCTCTTTCTCTCCGACAGTGGTGCACGAACCGAACGCGAACTTCTGCGCACGCAGCGTTCCACTTTGGCCACATCGATTATCGTCAAGGGTCAGCATCGCTCGGGTGTTTCCGGTTCGGCAGAATTTCTCGCGGCCGTGCGGCCAAGAATCATCGTCGCCACTTCGCGCGATTTTCCGAACAGCGAACATATCACGGATGATTGGGCGGCCATGGTTCGCGCGCACGGCATCAGACTTTTTCGACAAGATCAAACCGGCGCCGTCACGCTGCGATTTTATCGCGACCATTGGGAAGCCAGGTCTTACCTCACGCCCGAGACTTTTCGCAGCAGCAATTGATAAATCAGTTCGCTGCGTTCGCGAAATCCCTTCTCGAAGGTAGTAAGAGGAAAGTCCGAATCCTCTTCGTTCTTTTCGCAAACAAAACCGGATTTTGCCGCGGCGAGCTGCTCGAGTCCGGCTGCATAATCGGCCTGGTCCGTGAGAAAGCGCAGGGTCCCGCCACGCTCCAGGGCGCAATGAATCGCGCGCAGAAAATCTTCCGTCATGACACGGCGCCGCTGATGACGCCGTTTCGGCCAGGGATCGGGAAAATTGAGATGAAAACAGGCGACTGATCCCGGCGGGAGCAGATAGCGGACGGCGTAGGAACTTTCGAGCCGCAGGATTCGCGCGTTGTCCAGACGATGCCGCGCTATTTTCCGGCAGCCGCTTCGCACTCGCCCGAGCAATCGTTCGATTCCAAGAAAATTTCGCTCCGGATATTTCGCCGCCATGGCCGCGAGAAACGCGCCATCGCCGCAACCAATATCGACTTCGAGCGGTTGCGCCTTTGGAAAAAACTGCCCGAGTGGGAGGGCGGCACAATAATCCGGCGGCACAATTTCGACCGCCGCGGCCGACGGCCCGAGTTTCTTCGAATTACGCATTCGCTGTCATTTTTCGCGCGCATCATTGGCGGGCGCGAAAACAATTTTTTGGAATAAACGGCGCCCGCTATTGTCCAACCGTCATGATCAAGAAAATCCTCGTGCTCCTGCTGGCTTTCTCGGCCGCGCTTCTCTTTCCTGTTCTCGGTCAAACTCCCACGCCGGCTTCCACCGCAACCACGAAGACGGCAATTTTTGCGGGCGGTTGCTTCTGGTGCATGCAGCCCCCGTTTGATCATGCGAAAGGCGTGGTCAAAACCGTGGTCGGTTATACGGGCGGGAAAAAGGAGACGGCAAATTATCGGGCCGTCTCTGCCCACGAAACGCAGCACCGCGAGGCCATCCGGGTAACCTACGATCCGTCGCAAATTTCCTATGACCAACTGCTCGACATTTTCTGGCGCAATATCAACCCGACCCAGGCCGACGGGCAGTTTCACGACATCGGGCTCTCCTATCAGGCGGCCATTTACTATGGAAACGAAGAAGAGAAAAAAATCGCCGAAACGTCAAAGGAGAGGCTCGCCAAATCGGGCCGGTTCGACAAACCGATCGTGACCGAAATTCTGCCGGCCAAGCCCTTTTATCCGGCCGAGGATTATCATCAGAAATATTATCTCAAGAACCCGCAGGCTTTTGAGATGTATCACGTCGGTTCCGGACGCGTCGATTACCTGCGCAGAATTTGGGGCGGTGAGACCAGGTAACAGAGGCCGCCGCGGCGCCTAAGGCTGGGAATCGTCGTCCTCTCCTCCCACCACGGAAAGGGCCCTCGTATTGATCGCAGCCATACTGGAGAGAACAGGCTCCGGGGTGCTCTCGGGATTGAGAGTAAACTTGTAGAGCTTCGCCCCCGTCGGTTCGACAAATTCGGCCGACTGCACCGAGAGCGGTTCGTGCAGAATTTTACCGAGCCCCTGCGCCAGCACGATGGCGATAGCCCGGGCATCGCGCGTATAGACCGGAATGGGAAAGCCGCCCGCATTTCGATCGTATCCGTAGATCGTCCCTTCGGTCTCCCAGACACAATAGGCGTGGCCGGCCGCATGACGATCAAAGCGAACCAGCAATACTTTCGCCCAGAAATTCGGTTCGAGATCATGCTGCGTTTTCACAACGGCAAGATAATTGCAGGCCGAAATGACGCAGCCATTGAGAACGACGAGATCGTTCTCACGGGGCGAAACCAGCTCAACCTGCTGTCGGCAGGCGCCGAGCGAAAGGAAAATCAGGACGAGAAATGAGGGCGCAAACCTGCGCGGGAAAAAGTAAGACATGGAATTGAGAACGCCCGTCGATGATTCTGAATTATTATAACCAATATAATTACAGACGCTAAACTCAGCTTATAGCATCAGTTTCGCCCCCTTGAGAAGCTAATTCTGGTGCGGTCCCCGACTTTGCCGGCTTTTTCCACCCGATGTCCGAAACCGGCCGACCCGGGCAAATCTCTCAGCCACCGGCGCGGCGTGATAGCGATGACAGAGGATGCAGCCGTCGCCGGCGATGCGAGGCTTGTGACACTGCACACACAGCGCCTTCGAGATTGGCGCGAAATTGCTTTCAAATTTCATTGCGTTCTGAGCCGTTGCGCTGCCGGCGACAAAGAATTTCGCGTATTGCGATTCGGCGTTGAGGGCATGGCAGGCCTGGCAACCGGCCGTGCCCACGATGCTGAAGTGCGTGGTGTGGCTGAAGGTGGTAAACGGTCGGCTGTTTTCATTCGGCTGTGCCGGCATCCAATTTACCGCCAGGACGCCATCGTTCTTTTCCACTGTGTGACACTTGAGGCAAAGTCCGGGCGACTGGGGGTCGGCCATTCGCTGAAACGGCGTCTGACCTTGCGCGCTCGGCATTTCGTTTTGTGAACGAGCCGCCGCGTTCAGCCATGCCACAAGGAACGGATCGGCATGGCCACGAGGTCGATAATAAAGGGTAAAACTTTGGGACGGCCGGTACCAACCACCCGCCGCCACCCATTCTTCCGCCGGCTTCGCCTCCGGTGTCGGTTCCGGTGTGGGTGACGCCGGGGGAGTAGGAGCAGGCGCCCCCTGCAAAAGGTCTCCACTCGTTAGGTCTTCGCCTTCCCCGGAGGGCGCCGGCGTGGGAGTCGCGGACGTCAGGTCCTCTTCCCCACCAGCGAGCAGATCGCCACCCGAAGCGGGCGCTGGTTTGGCCGGCGAGGGCGCCGCGCTCAGGTCTTCCCCGCCGAGCAAGGATTCGTCGCCTGACGATTTCTTTTCGTCAGGCGGAGCAGACGGAGCCGGCGTTGGTTTCGGCTTTTCCGGCAGCGGCGGTTTGATTCCCTTTTGGTAATTCGCGACTTCGGTCAGGAGATGCGGCATCCATTCCTGCTGTGCCTCCATCAAAGCTGCCCGCGGCACTTCGAGCCCGGAGGCGGCCACATCGCCTTTCATTTCCTTTGCCAGATAGGATTGGCCTTCAATCACCAGATTGAAGAGCAGCGATTTGACGGCCCAGGCAAAGTCCCCGGCGGCGGCCAATTGCTCCGGAGTCGCCTTCGTCAGATCGAGCAGATCGACCCCGCGCAATTTCGCGAGAGCATCGCGCGCCGATGGCTCGCCATCGAGAATCAGCTGCATGAAGGGCGTAATCTTGCCGTCGGCAAATTTCGGCCATTCTCCGATGCTGATTCCCTTCTCTGTCAGGGTTTCGGCATCGATTCCGGGCACCGTGAAAAAAGCCACGCCTTTCACGGTCATTCCTTCGCCTTTAATTTGGGCGGAATGACAGGCCGCACAGCTTTCGGCAAAACTTTTCACCTGCATGAAATGGCCGGCCGGATCCGGGACGTGGCAGCTCTGGCAATCGGACGGCGCCTTCTCCTTCATCTCGGCGAAATGCTGGCGCAGATGACGGTTGTGATCGAAGAAGATGCGCGTGCGGCGCTGGTAAGGATAACCGGCGAATTCCGGGTGGCCTTTCGCGAAACTGGCAAACTGAACCGCATGGCAGGCCTGGCATTGCGTATTCGTCAGGCGAGTAAGATCAAAATTGCGACCGTGATGTTCCTGATGGCAGGTCGCGCAGGCCAGCTCGTCAGCGTGGGCCTTGTCGGCGGCCAGTGCGTGGGTGACGCGCCGCAGAACGTGTGATCGACTCGATTTTTTTGACCGGACCAGTTCGCCGCGCAAGTCCGTCAGAGTGGCGGCGGCGAGACCATGGGGGCGCAGCGGCTGTGCGCCGAGCTGATGGCATTTCAAACAAAGAGCGCTGTCTTCACGCGCCCGCTCGCTCAACGACACAGAAACGAGCTGTGTGGCCGGCACCGATTCCAGACTGTGGCAATCGCTGCAGCGGGTAGCCGACGTCGCGTGTGCGTTCGTGAGGACCCCCGGGTCCATCCAGGCGGGTCGAAAATCAGCTCCGAACAGGACGAGGAGCGCACCACTCGTTAGGCCGAGAAAAAGCCAGACATAAAGACCGCGCAACCGGCGGAGCGAACGCACGGGCTGACATGGTGGAATCGGATGCGCACAGGTTCCGTCCGGCAAAGGGCCTTCTTCGCATTTTCCGCCGCGCGATTCCGACCGTGTGCAGGTCCAGCGGTCCCCTTTCTTCGCCGGAATGCATTCGCCGGTGTGACGACAATTGCCGCGGGCATCCGGTCCCAACGGACAGGCCCGGCCTTCCAGGGCGTGGCCGCAAATCCAACCCTGGTTAGGTCGATCATAGGTGTTTTTCTTGAAACTGAGCGGGTCGAGAGGCCTCTGCATCTAAAACCTCCCTGCGTAAAGAAGTGCCACCACGCCGTGCACGACTCCGAAAACCAGCAAGCTGTAGGTGAACGGAATATGGATGAAGAGCCAGAGCTTGAGGAGCCGTTGCGAAGCGTATTGAAAATCAAGGTTCTGCTTCGTCTCGATCCAATCCCGGATTTCCCTCACGATCGCTTTTTCCCGGTCGTTCAAATAGCGATCCAGCGCGTTCGCTTCCGCGAGCAGCCCGTGCAAACCGCGATCGGCCGGACCAAGGGCAAAAAGAGGCCAGGGGACGCGCGTGAAGAATTTGCGCAGATGCTGCATGTAAAAATCGCCGAGCGTAGAGGAATCGGTTTCCCGCTCTGCGGTGCGAATCAAATCCTCCACCTCGCGCAGGATGCGGGCGCGAAAAGCGGGGATTCGTTCGTAAAGCAACGCTTCACCGGAGCGGGCCATACGTCCCGGCAATTCCCGGCTGATGTAAATGCCGAAGATCCCGCTCAGGATGACGACGCAAAAAATGAACGCGAGCGTGAGTTCGAACGGACCGTCCGGCATGCGGAAGCCGATGTGGAGCAGAAAAATAAAGAGGCAAAGCCAGCCCGCATAGATGTGAATCTGCAGCCAGACGGCGGCGCGAATGAGCGGAAGAAACGGCAATTTTTTGCGCGCATTAAAGAAGGTGAGCGCAAAGACCAGAAAGATCAGCAACAGCCCGGTGTAAATGGGGGCCGGGCGCAGGGAAGCGCGGCAGATCCACCAGCCGAGAAAAGCAAGAAGGCAACAAACGATCAGTCCGCTCACCGCCCAGATTCGCCTGACGACCAGCGGACTCACCGGTTGAGCCACCTCGCCAGTTCATCGACCTTCCCCATGTCCGCACGAATGAGAGCATCGTGCGGGCAGGCCCGCACGCACGCCGGGCCACCCAGGGCATCGACGCAAAGATCGCACTTTGTCGCCTTAAGAATCGGCGTGTGAGTGGCTTCATCGACCACGAACGCCCCCGCTTCGTCTCGAATCCGCACCATCTGAATGTTGTCGTATGGACAACTGTTCGCGCAGGTCGCGCAGCCGATGCAGGTCAGATCGTTGATCACCACCTGACCCTCGAGCGCCTCCCGATGAATCGCGCCCGTCGGGCAACCAATCATGCAGACCGGGTCGACGCAATGCATGCAGGCGTTGGCCACCATGATTCCGTTTTGCTGCCGGCCGTGACGGACAAATTTCGGATTGTTATCGTGATTTGCGGCACAGGCTCGCACGCAATCGTCGCAGCGCGTGCAACGGTCGAGATCGATCAACATCGTGGCTGTGCCGTTGACGTAACGTTCCTCAACCAGAAACTCGATCATCTCGGGACCGAAAGTCGCCTCTGCCTCCTGCTCCACGTCGATGCGGCTGGCGCGCTTGTGGCCTTCGCGCAGTGCGGTGATTTCATCCTCGTTGAAACGCGGCGCGATGTATTTCTCCACGATGGGCGTCGGAATAATGAGGATATCGACGTAGCCGATGGCGCGCAGCGAGAACTGGAGCCCGATCGGTTCGTTGTATTTCGAATTGCAGAGGAGCGAACTGAGGCCGAAGACATCGCCTTTGCCGAGGTAACTGACGGTGCGTTCGCCGTGATTATATTTGCGGCTGAGCCGGGCAAATCCGCTGCGGATGAGGATCAATCCATTCGGATAATCGCCTTCCCGGGCGATGACCGGCTCCTTGGCCAGGCGCTCCTGGGCCGTGGCCTCGCGCACGGTGCGATAGGAGGCGTTCCACTCGAAGTCGCCGTAGCTTTCGAAGTGAGTATGTTCCGCCACTGTGGCCAGTTCCTCATCGGAAAGATCTTTCAAGAGCGGCGTTTCGCGCAGATGCGCCACGAGACTGCGTTCCCGATAAAGTTGATCGATCTGCTGTTTCCATTCCGGCGCGTACTTGCGCAATTCGCGCAAGCCCTGCCAGCGAATCTCAAGCAGCTCACAAGGCTCCTCGGCAATGGCGGTGGCGGTGCGCGGGGTGCGGGCGATGGCCGCGATTTCCCCGAAGATCTCCCCTTCACCCAGACGAGCCGTGTGGTGGCGGTCCAGCACGCCCGGCACATCCTGCAAAAAGACGCGCACTTCTTCTCCTTCGCGCGCACGCGCCTGTAAGGAAACGTCCGCCAGGCCGCCTTCCGCCAGCCGGCTGGCGTAGCGACGCACTTCCGGATACGGCGGCTGCGACCAAAGCTGTGCCAGCGAGCGGAAGAAACTTTTCTTTTGCGGCGTGCGCCGGCCGAGCAGCTGCGGCGGGAGCGAGTCGAGCACGACGCGGACGGCGCCGTGCATAACGACGAAAGCCGAGCTGCCGTAGTCGCCCTCCCTGACGATAATGTCGCCTGTTTCAAAGCGCCGCAGGCGCGTGTCGTTCAGCAGTACGCCGCGCAGTGGAATGGTGGGCGGGAAACGCGCGTCATCGATCCTGGCGAAGATTGGGATTTGCAGAAGCCGGTCGACTTCGGCTTCCGACATGGTCTCGCCGAACGGAACATCCCAGCGCTGCGGCCGGGCAATGCGCGTGGTTAATTCAGCCATGGCCAGAGTCCCTAAACTGGCGGGCGAAACATCACGCGACGAGCATTAATCTGCCAGCGCTTTCAGGGTTGATACGGTTTGCCGCGATATTGTTCCGGTTTCGGCAACAATGAATCGAGGCCTGCGAGTTTATCACCCGTTTCGTTTTGCTGAAACTTCTGGCCCAGATCGGCCACTTTATCGGCCGCTTCCTCCAGTGGACCCTTGTTGTTAAGCTTGAGGGCGGCGCCATTGGCTACCGTAATAATCTGCGCCATCTCGTCGGTCGGCGCGGCCTTCTGGATGACCTCGAGTTTTTTGCGAATCCCGGCCGTCCGTTGCGCCATGGTGATCCCGTAGGTCGCTTTTTCCGTGGCGCTGGCCACCCCGCGCAGGCTGTACTCGAGATCGAGAATGGCGCCGAGGGCGAACATCATCCGTTTCTTGTTCTGATCGTCCTCCTTGTTCACTTTCCCTTCACTCCCGTCGGGCAGCAGGAAATTGTGGCGCACCATCCCCTGCGACCATGACACCAGTTCGAAATCCTTGCTCCCGGCGGTGTGCCCGCCCTTGTTCACGAGTTGCTCGTTAGGCACGAGATGACATTGATAACAATTGGCCGCCACCGCATAGAGATCTTCCGGGCGAATCATGCCGGCCGCGGCTGACTTCGTCCGGCGTTCTTCGCGCGAAAGTTTTTTGTCGTTATGAATATTGAGCCAGTCGGCCGCCGCGCCGTGGCACGACTCGCAGGAGACGCCGGAAATCGGTTCGCCTTCGCCGCCCTTTTTCTGCACAGTGTAATGACAAGTGAGACAGAGGCTCTCCGATTTGATGCGTCGAATGCCGAGGGCTGCGGCGATTTTCTGTCCCTCCGGACTGCGATGCATCGAATCGAACGTCGCGAAGTGAGGAGTCTTTTTCCACGCTTCCACTTCGTACTTGTGACATTCGCCGCATTTTTGCGAGCCCACTACTTTGGCAGGATCAATCTGGTGGACCTGCGCCGCAAAAGCGACGGAAGTTCCAAAAATGAATGACAAAATGGCGAGTGACGGACGGCAAACATTCATCTTGATATATCCTCAGCGGTTGAAGGCACGGGACTTTTCTATCGCTGCGTCGCGTGAAGCGGCAAGTCTTTTTCTCGTAAATTCTCGAATTGATTTTTGACTTGGCGATGACTTCACAAAAACGATAGCTTCGTTCGCAAATGGGTCGCTGGAATTACGCGTTCGCGTTGGGGTTCGGTTTCGTTTTCTGCATGGGAGTTTTTTCGGCGCACGCGCAACAGGCGACGGCAACGCCCGTCACGACCGCCGCGCCGACAGCCAGCGCAACCCCGGCGGCCACCGCCACACCTGCAGTCGCGGCGAGCCCGGCCGCCAGCGCGACGCCCGCGCCTAACGACGAGGATAATCTCCTCGTCCCAACTCCTTCAAATTCTCCGGCGGGCGGCTCCTCCGAAGATGACTTGCTCCTTCCCGAAGGCGGCGCCAGCGGCAACAACATTCCCATGCCGGACGATCTGCTCCTTGTCCCGAACGCGCCGAAAGCTCCGCCGCCCGCCGCCGAAAAGGCCGTCGGGGGCACGCCCGAAGTTAACGCCGCCGCGGCGCATGCCAGGATGCTGATCGAAAGCAAATTTCCTTCCGCATCCACCTGCGCCACCTGTCATCCCACGCAGTTCCGCCAATGGTCCGTTTCGCAGCACGCCTACGCGGAGATCAGCCCGGTCTTCACGACGATGCAGGCCACGATCGACAAACGACTCTCCGGGACTAACGGCGATTTTTGCATTCGTTGCCACACGCAGGTCGGCATGCAGATCGAGGAACCGATTTTCGCCAGCAACATGGATCGCTCCCCGACCTCGCGTGAAGGCATCACCTGCATCGTGTGCCATCGCGTGAAGAAAAATTACGGCAAGGTCAGCGGACGCACCGCCATCGCGGAAGGCGACATTTTCGAGCCGGTTTATGGACCGAAGGGTCCGCGCATTCTGAAAAAGGTGCTTTCCGAACCCGATCAATTTCAGGTCGTGACGAAGCGCGGCGAAGTCGGTCGCGCCATTCACACGAACGTGATCAAGTTCGATCCGCTCGAAAAATCCGGATTTTGCGGCACCTGTCACGACGTCAATCTGCTGAACGGATTCCGGCTGGAAGAAGCCTTTGCCCAGTTCAAAAACTCTCCTGCCAACAAGCGCGGTGACACCTGCCAGGATTGTCATATGGGCCGAATCCCCGGCATCAAATCGGGTTATGCCTTTGGGCCCGCTGCCATGGTGGGCGACAAACCGACGCCGCCCCGCAAGCTGACCGACCACCGTTTCGCCGGCCCCGATTACTCGGTCATTCACCCGGGTCTTTTTCCCTTCAGCGTCAAGGCCCAGGAGATGGCCACGATGCGCGAATGGCTGCAGTTTGATTATCGAGCTGGATGGGGCACGGACGCCTTCGAGAAAAATGCGCCGGCCGATTACAAATTCCCGCCGCGCTGGCAATCGATCGACGATCGCTATGATGCGCGAACCGTCCTGGACGATCAGTTTGCCAAACTCGAGGAAGCGAATCTGCAGCGCTATCAGATTCTGCGCCGCGGTTTCCAATTGCATGATTTCGTTCTCGAGCAAAACGATGCGCGTGGCATCAAGTTCAAGATTCAGGTGGTCAACGGCACCGATGGCCACGGCACGCCCACCGGTTTCGACGCGGAGCGCGCCAATTTCCTGCAGGTCAGCGTGCGCGACCGACGCGGCCGGCTCATCTTCATCTCGGGCGATCGCGATCCAAATGGCGACGTGCGCGATGAAGAATCGTCGTATGTGCACGATCGCAGACTGCCACTCGACAAATACCTCTTCAGTTTGCAGTCGAAGTTTTTGGTTCAGCTAATCCGCGGCGGCGAACGCGTGCAGGTTCTTCCGACGAACAAGAGCATCGATCCTCTGCCCTACGTGAGACCGGCCACCAACGCCGACGCGCTGCTCGCCCGCCCGAACGGCGCGCGCAAACAAAGCATCGTCCTGCCACCGGGCGGATTTCGCTGGGCGTCCTACAAGGTCAACGGCGCACATCTGACCGGCGCGACACCGTATACCGTGAACGTGAAGTTCATCGCCCAAATGGTGCCGGTAAATCTGATTGCCGATATCTCTGAAGTTGGATTCGATTACAACATGTCGCCAAAAGCGATTGCCGATCGCGTGGTGGAACGCTCGCAGCGCATCTGGGATCGCACCGTGGTGTTGCCGCCGCATCCGGCTGTCATCAGCCTCCGGCCCAGCGAGCGCCAGATCATGGCGCCGCCGATCAAGCCGTTTCTGCCCGAATCCAAGGGAGCACTCGACGCCGCAAAAAAAGTGGCTGACGCCACCACCGTCTCTGCGCATTAATCGCTGCTTCGCCATGCGTTCGATCTTTACTGCCTTCCTTCTTCTGACTTTCACCCTCTTCGGCACAAACAACATGCTTGCCGCCATGGGCGAAGTCGTGATTTGCCCGACCTGCGGCCGCGAGATGCCGGCCGATTTCAACTTCTGCAGCAATTGCGGGACGAATCTGGAAAATGCGCCGCGCATCGCCATGAATGCACCGTCTCCCGCGCCGCGCACCCCTCCAGCCACTACCTCAACCGCGGTGACGGAAACCTCGGCCGCCGGCCATGGAACAACGACGACCGTTACAACCACGACGACCACCACGACGGAGAAACCAAAGTTTCGTTTTTCCGATCTCTTCGGCCGATCGGAAAAACACGGCAGCGCCCTGAGCGACAAACCCAAGCCGCTGCAGTTGGAAGGATTTCCCGACCGGCCGGCTCCCATCATCGAGATCGGCCAGAGTCCTTTTCTCGGACGCGGCCCGATCGCGCCCGGCATCACGCTGCCGACGGGCGCGGTCTGGCAGCCGGACTTCATCGTCTTCGGCACGGCGCGAACGGCGCTGCAAACCTTCGACAATGGCACCGGTCAGATCACCGAGTTCGCCAACCGTCTCGATCTCTACGGCAATCTTTTCCTCACCCCGACTGAGCGCATTCTCATCGGGTTCCGTCCGCTCGATCGCGACGGGCTCAAGTATACCGGCTATCGCTTCGACCCTCCGCCGCAGGAAGTGGTCAATGCGGCCAATGCCTACATCACGACGCTCTTTTTCCAGGGCGACTTCGGGGAGCTTTTTCCAAACCTCGACCCGAACGACACCAAAAGCCTCGACATTTATTTCGCGATCGGCCGTCAGCCGCTCAGCTTCGAGGACGGCATCATGATCAACGAAGATCTGATCGACGCCATTGGCCTGACGAAAACATCGCTCTTTTTCGGCGGATCGTCCTCCCTGCGTTCCACCTTTATCTTCGCCTGGAACGAATTGAATCGGAACAACAACGTGCGTGAGAGCAGCGCCAAACTCTACGGCCTTTTCAATACGGCGGACTACGCCAATGCCACCTACGATCTCGATTTCGCCTATGTGAACGCCGAGGCCGACACGGGCGGCGACGGCTTTTACGTCGGTGTGGGCGACACGCAGCGGATCGGCCTCATCAATTCAACCACGCGCGTGAATGCATCCTTCGCTCTGGATCACGAAACGCCGGCCGTCAGTACCGGTGTTCTTCTCTTCCAGCAATTCTCCACCACCCTGCCCTACAGCAAGGATGTCGTTTATCTCGACGCCTTCTGGGGCATTCGCGATTACGCTTCCGCCGCCCGCGGTGGCGACCGGGGCGGACCGCTCGGTCAGACCGGCATTCTTTTTGCCGCGCAGGGTCTCGGCTCCTACGGTGCGCCGCTCGGCAACCGGGCCAACGATGCCGTCGGCGCTGCCATCGGTTACCAGAAATTCCTTGGCAGCTCCGACCGTCAGCTCACGCTCGAGCTGGGAGGTCGAGTGGCGACGAGGGATCCAAGATTCTTTGCCGCCACGCAGCCGAACTCGATCGCCACGGCCGCCCGTTACCAGATGAAGTTGACGCAGCACTTCGTGCTCATCTTCGACACCTTTGTCGGCTTTCCCGAAGATCGCAGCACGGCCTACGGATTTCGATCGGAGCTGTTGCTAAAATTCTGATCCCCCTCTCGCGGGCGGAATGGATTTTTGGTTGAACGCGTCCCGCATGGTACGGTTTAATCTTCCGGTATCATCATGATTCCAGAAACAATCGGCGGCATTCTCGCGGGCGGCGCATTACTTCAGGTGGGATTGCTGAGCGCCGGAAATTTCCGCCGCATTCTCGGTCAGAATCGTCAGGCCAACATTCAGCTCGAGCTGCTCCAGACCGAGCTGGAAATGATGCGCGACCTGCGCCGGCAGAAAGCCGAAGGCGGACTTCCCTGGAATGGCTGGCGCAAGTTCGTCATCGCCAAAAAGGTGATGGAGTGCAACGACATCTGTTCCTTCCACCTCGCCCCCCACGATAAGAAATCGCTGCCCGACTTTCTGCCCGGCCAGTACCTGACCTTCCGACTCGATATTCCGGGTCAGACCAAACCGGTTATCCGCTGCTACAGCCTTTCCGACATGCCGCGGCACGACGCTTACCGCGTCACTATCAAGCGCATCCCGCCACGGGATAAGGACAAACCACCCGGTCTCGGCTCGAATTTCTTCCACGATCACGCGAACGAAGGCGACATCCTCGACGTCAAAGCACCCTCGGGTCAATTCTTCCTCGATCCCGTGGGCAGTGGCGGTCTTGTCCTGATCGGCGGCGGCATCGGTGTCACTCCGGTCTTGAGCATGCTTAACGCACTCATTGCGCAGGGCTCACGGCGCGACATCTGGTTCTTCCACGGTATCCGCAATCGTTCCGAGCATATGATGAAGGAACATCTCGAAGCCATCGCGCGCGAAAATCCAAACGTCCACCTGCACGTTTGCGCCAGCAAACCCGACCCCGATTACAAACTGGGGCGGGACTACCAACATGAGGGCCGCATCAGCGTGGATCTGTTCAAGAAACTGCTGCCTTCAAACAACTTTGATTATTATCTGTGCGGTCCCGGTCCTCTCATGCAGGACGTGACCGAGGGACTCAAGGAATGGGCCGTCCCGGAAAAGAACATTCATTACGAGACCTTTGGACCGTCGAGCGTAAAGAAGATCGCGACCATTGTGGCGCCCGGCGCAGCCGCGCCGACCGGCTACGCCATCCAGTTCAAGAAAAGCGGCAAGACACTGAATTGGTGTGGCGACCACGCCAGCATTCTCGACCTGGCCGAAGCCAATGGCATCAGTATCCCGAGCGGATGTCGCGCCGGAAGCTGCGGCACCTGCCAGATTGCCGTTTTCTCCGGCGAAGTCGATTACATCGAGAAATCCGATTTCGAAACCGAGCCGGGCACACGCCTGACCTGCATCGGCGCTCCCAAAAGCGATCTCGTCCTCGACGCGTGAAGTTTGTCGAGGCTACGGCAGCGACGTGCCGAGGCTGGCTTTGACGAACGACACATCCGAGGCGCTGACCGCCCCGTTCAAATTTACATCCTCGCGGAAGTTTGCCCCTGTTAGCGTCTGACCGAGCTGCGATTTGGTCAGGCTGACATCGGACGAACTGGTCATGCCATTTCCGCTGACATCACCGGCCAGCACGCCCATTGAAACCAGGACGTTACCGGTGTTAGTCCCGTCGCTCACATTACCCAGCGTGATCGTGACGACCTGGGCATTGCTCACGCCGGAGAGATTGACCGTTACCTCAGATCCGCTGGCGTTGAAGCTGTCCACGTTCCCGGTGCCAGAGGTGACAGTGGCACTGCCGACCGTAACCGGCACCGCAAAGTCGACCACGATTTGATGCATTGGTCCCGTGCGGCATTCGATCCCGACATTTCCCGAAAACGGCAACGGAACGTCAAAAGGCCCGGCGACACCGTGCGTCTTGCGCGAGACCGCGCTCAGCGCCGTCGGCGCCATCGGGCCCACCCGCACGTAATAGATGTCCTCCTCCTGATTAAAAGTGGCCGCGTAGGCGACATTCGCGCCCGCGTTATCGGAGACGATCGTGATGTAATCGCCCATTTTGTTCTGGTTCGGATAGCCGATCAATGGGTTAAACGAATTGCTCACCGCCACATTGGGCGACCAGGTATCGCCCGCGTCGGTGCTGTAGGAATAAAAGAGCTGCGAATCGGTGTTGTTGGCGGCGTTGCGGGTATCGAGCCACACGGAATCAATCCGTCCGTTAGGCGCAACCGCCATCGTGCCGAGCCAATGCCATTTGTTGTGATTGATCGCGTCATCATTCACACGCTTCGGCGTGCCGAAACTCGCGCCGCCATTGGTGCTGCGCACGAACATGACGTCGCTGCCATTGGAGGCTCCCGTGGGAAGCACGCTGGCCAGCATGTAGACATTGTTGTTCGTGGCTGTGCCTGAACGGTCCAACGCCAGGAAAACCTGGCCGACCAAACCTTCGGGATTAATCGGTTCGCCGATATCGATGTCACCGCCAAAATTGACGGCCGTACTTTGGTCGAAGCTTGGTGTCACGGCCGAGTTTTTCGCATTGGTCGAGCGCTCGCACCAAACCTGTCCCGTGTTCAGATTGACACCGCCGATGAAAAGGTTGCCGTTTGAATCCACATCAAGCGTTCCCCAGGCCGGCGAATTCGGAATGTTGACCGGATTGATCCAGGTGAATCCCCCGTCCGCCGAGCGACTGAACTGGCGTCCGCTGTAGTTGTTTCCGCTCGTGCTCCACGACTGATACTGGAAGCCGTGACCGGTGCTGTTCGTGTTATCGATGGTGAACCACTGCTTATCGCCGCCTCGAGCCGGCGCAATGTTGGTCCACGACATGCCGTGATCGATCGAGCGAAACATGTTGTCGAAAAACGTCTGCAGAAGACTGAGATAAAAGAAATTGCCGGTGTCGTCCGAAGCCAGGACCGGGTCGCTGCGAAAAACGCCGGGCTCCAGAACCCCGGGAAAAGTCCACGTCACGCCACCGTTGTTCGTGTAAGCCCAGCCGCCTTGGCGAAAGTTGGAAGAAACCGTATCGAACTGCCGCCAGCCAATGGTCATGCGGCTGCCGTTCGTCGGATCGACGCAGATAGACGGCTCGTTGGCGGCATCTCCCGTGATGTTTTGTCCGCTCGCCGACACGTTCACCTGGTAACTGGTGAACTGATCGTGCTCCGAAATCATGCGCGGCGACATACCGGTGCGCCAAAGAATGGCCGGCGCGTTGTCGTATTTTTCCAGCTCCTCCTTGGGCAGGCGCTTGTGGCGCGGCGTCTGCCCTGCGGCGATGGAAAGCGCCGACAGTAAAACCGCGGAAAATAAAAAGCCGGCCTTAGACACGCAGATATTTCCTCAAGCCAAACAGGCCGACGGGTATAAATCAAAGCGAACTCGGCCGTCAATGAAATTCCAAGACTGATCCTTAGCCAGGCTATTGCCTGATCCGAAGCTGGACGACCTTTCGGACGAGCGATGCGGGCAGCGGTTTCTCGGCTGGAAAACGAATCGTTCCCTTGCTCGTATCGTAGGCGCTCAGCTCTTTCCTGAGGGTTTGCAAAACCGAGCCGGGATAAAAGGCGCAATGGTTGGCCGCTGCGGCGTAAGCCATCAAAAATTTTCCATTCAGGCGAAAAGCCGGGATGCCATAGCTGATGCACTCCTCCGCTTTGGGCGCGGCGGCCCTGATCGTTTTGCGCAATTTCTGCAGCGCCTTTCGTTTTTCTTCGCTGAGGCCGGCGAGATAATCGTCATGATTCTGAGGCTTCTCTTGCCTTGTTCGCGCTGTCTTCTTCGTTTTCATCGCATTGATTCCTGTCTCACGGCGGCCTTCATCTCTTGACATTATTCCCTGGCGGCGGGTACTTCGGCACTGCAAATGAAGCTCTCTTTTTTGATTCGTCGCGAGTTTTACAGCCCGCTGCTGCTCGGCTCAACGCTTCTCCTTTTTGCCGGCTGCGGCAAGGGTGACGACTCTAAGATCACGGTCTATCGCATTCCGAAAGAGACGCAGCCGGCGGCGAGCCCTCAGGAAATGGCCATGACGAGCGCAGCGCCGAACGCCGCTTCCAATGCCGCGCCGGCCGGCCTGCACTGGACGGCGCCGTCCGGCTGGGAGGTACAACCGGCGACCGGCTTCCGCAAAGGCAGTTTTATCGTGCGCGGCTCCGACGGAAAGACAGCCAACGTCTCCGTGATTTCCTTCCCGGAGGCAGCGGGCGGCGTGCTTGCGAACGTGAACCGCTGGCGCAATCAGTTGAAGCTTTCGCCGATCTCGAACGAGAGCGAAGCGGGCACGCCGATGTCCGTCGCCGGCCGCGATTTGTTTTTCGTCGATCTCGTGAGCCAGCAGCCGCTTGCACCCGACGGCTCGAAGACACGCATTCTGGGCGGAATTTTTCCGCTCTCCGGCATGACCTGGTTTTTCAAGATGATGGGACCCGATCAGCTCGTTGAGTCACAGCGCGACGCCTTCAAACAGTTTTTGCAGAGCGTGAACGTGACGGGCGGAGCCGTGGCCTCCACTGCAGTCGAACCGCCGATGGGCGGAAACATGGGCACGAGCACGAACGCGCCCACTCCATCCATGATGGCTGCGCCGGCCAGCGCGCCGGTGCAATATACGGCACCGCCGAACTGGCAGGAGAAACCGCTCTCCCCCATGCGCGTCGCGAGCTTCAATGCCGCGGCGCCCGATGGAAAGCAGGTGGACGTTTCGGTCGTCTCGCTCGCTGGAATGGCCGGGGGCGACTTGGCGAACGTGAATCGCTGGCGTGGTCAGGTCAAGCTTGGGCCGATCGACGAAAACGCGCTCCAGCAATCGGCCGAGCATGTAAAAGCGAACGGACACGACTTTCTGGTTGTCGATATCGTGAGCGATGCCGCGATTGGCGCGCAGAATGAAAAGCAGCGCATCGTCGCCGCCATTCTGGACGAGCAGGATCGCTCGTGGTTTATCAAGATGATGGGAGAGGACAAGGCGGTCGCTTCACAAAAGGATGAATTCGAAAATTTCCTGCGCAGTCTGAAAATTCCCTGACGCATGTCCTCGGTCGCCAGTTCCGCTTTCCTCGAATCGCCGCTCCGCGTGCTCGCTTCCTTGCGACTCACCGTGGTCTGTCTCGCCATCGGGATGCTGCTGGTTTTTCTCGGAACGCTCGCCCAGGTGCATCTCGGCATTCATGCGGTGCAGGCCCAATATTTCCAAAGCTTGTTCGTCTTCTGGTCACCGCGCGGCGCGAACTGGAAAATTCCGATCCTGCCCGGTGGTTATCTGCTCGGGACGGTTTTGCTGGTCAACCTGCTCGCGGCCCATGCGACGCGGTTCCAATTCTCGCGCAAAAAAGCCGGAATCATCATCCTGCATCTCGGCGTCATCCTTCTCCTCGTCGGCCAGTTGCTCACCGGCCTTTTTGCGCGCGAAACGCAGATGCGGATCGATGAAGGCCAGACGCTCGGTTACTCGGAGGCGCCGCGCGAGGTTGAGCTCGCCATCATCGACGTCACCAATCCGCAATACGATCAGGTCGTGGCCATTCCGGAGAAAAGGCTGGCCCAGGGCGGAACAATCCAGAATCCGACTCTGCCCTTCACGGTGCAGATTCAGCGGTTCATGCCGAACTCACAATTGGTCATGCGCGCGAAAGCGCCGAACGCCCCGCCCTCGCCGGCCACGACCGGCTTTGGCCCCAATGTGGTGGCGACCGAAATTCCACGCACAGTCAAGGATGACGAACGCGACTTGAGCGCGGCCTTCGTGCAGCTGAACGGCGTGAACGGTTCGTTAGGCACGTGGCTCGTTTCCAACGCGATGGCCGACCCGCAATCCTTCACCGTCAATGGCCACACCTACGAGCTGGTCATGCGGCAGCGGCGTTTCTACAAGCAGTTCGCCATCACCCTGCTGCACTTCGCGCACGATCGTTACGCCGGCACCGACATCCCGAAGAATTTTTCCAGCCGCGTGCGCCTCGTCGATTTTCAGCGCAATGAAAACCGCGAAGTGCTCATCTCGATGAACGATCCATTGCGTTATCGCGGCTTCACCTTTTATCAGGCAGGCTTCGAAAACAACGACAAGACAAGCATTTTGCAGGTTGTAAAAAATCCGGCCATGCTCATGCCCTATATCGCCTGCGGGCTGGTCGCGCTCGGCCTGGTTACGCAGTTTTCCATGCATCTTTTTGGATTTGTGAAAAAGAGAAGCCGATGAAGAACCGATCCATCATCACGTGGCTCATCGTCCTGGCCGCGCTGGCCTATATGGTGACGCCGCTTTTTCAGCACGACCGCCGCGAGGGCTTCGAGATGCAGAAATTCGGCCGTCTTCCTGTTCTCCTGAATGGCCGCATCAAGCCCCTCGACACGGTGGCCCGCAATTCCCTGCTCATTATTCACGGCAAACAAACCCTGCACACCGATCAGGGAACGCTCACCGCGATGGATTGGCTGGCCGAAGTGATGATGAACCCAGCCCAGTCCGATGCGCGCAAGATTTTCGTTATCCGCAATCCGGAAACGCTGGCGGCCCTCGGCTGGACGCCGGCGGCTGGCAAATATTTTTCCTTTCAACAACTCGTCGACCACGTGCAGGACATTCAGCAGCAGGCGGCGCTGGCTCAAAAGGTGGACGATCAACTTCGTTCGCCCTTTCAGCGCGACATCATCAAGCTGTTTGAGCGGGTCATGCTCTATCACCGGCTGCAGAACAGCCTCGAGGTCAGCGGCACGACCGACTTCAAGAATCAGATCGACAACTTGAAGAAGAACATTCATCCCGACCCGGTGCCGATGAACTCCGGTATCTCCAGGGAAGCCCTGCAAAGCATCGGGTTTCTGGCTGAGACGGGATATTTTTATCCAATCCCGCCCTTCCCGCCTAACGACGATCCATTGCGCTGGCGCAAAATGGGGGAAAGCCTCCTCTTATTCCTGACCGACGGAGAAATGCATCCGGCCGTGCCGGCCTACGCCACCATGGCCACGGCCTTCGCTGCCCATGACTCCGCCACGTTCAACAAGGCGCTCGACGGTTATTCGGCCTGGGTGCGGCAGCACCTGCCCGGCCGGGTGCGCAAGGCGAACATCGAATCGGTCTTCAATCAATTGCAGCCATTCTACGCCGCCATGGTGCTTTACGTGCTCATCTTCATCCTGGCGGCCGCTTCCTGGCTCGTTAGGCCGGAGACGCTCGGTCGCTACGCCTACATTCTTCTCATCACGACTTTTGTCGTGCACACGCTTGGCCTGATCACGCGCATGTATCTGGAAGGGCGGCCGCCCGTGACCAATCTTTATTCCTCGGCCGTCTTCATCGGCTGGGGCGCGGTCTTGCTCGGCATTTTGCTGGAACGTTTTTACCGCAACGGCATCGGGAGTGCGACCGCTTCCATGCTTGGCTTCGTCACATTGCTCATCGCCCATCATCTCTCCATGGACGGCGATACCATGGAAATGATGCGCGCCGTGCTCGACACGAACGGCTGGCTGGCCACGCACGTCGTTTGCGTCACGCTCGGCTACGCCTCCACATTCCTGGCCGGATTTCTCGCCCTCACCTACATCGTGCGCGGCGCGTTCACGCCATCGCTCGACCGCCCCACCGCGCAATCGCTCTCCCGCATGGTTTACGGCATCGTCTGCTTCGCCACGCTCTTCAGTTTTGTCGGCACCATTCTCGGCGGGATCTGGGCCGACCAATCCTGGGGCCGTTTCTGGGGATGGGATCCGAAGGAAAACGGCGCGCTCCTCATTGTCCTTTGGAATGCCATCATTCTGCACGCCCGTTGGGGCGGACTCGTTAGGCAGCGTGGCCTCATGGTCATGGCTGTTTTTGGCAACATCGTCACAGCCTGGTCCTGGTTCGGCGTCAACATGCTCGGCATTGGGCTGCATTCCTACGGGTTCATGGAAAGCGCGTTCCCGTGGCTGATCGGATTTTGCATCAGCCAGGTCGTTTTCATGGCCATCGGCGCATTGCCGCCAAGCGTGTGGCGCAGCCAGCTCGAGCCGGTCAAGCCGGCGAAGATTCCCGAGATGGCCGACGCGAACGCCTGATGTTGTAGCCGCCCCGCTCAGTCGGGGCGCTGGATAAGACGCCGGCACGAGCCTTCGGCGCCCCGACTGAGCGAGGCGGCTACAACGAGCGTGCCTGTGTGCCGGCTATTTTAGGACGATCCCAGCGACCGTTAGTGCGACCATCCCGAGCTGCTGTCGGCCAAAAACTGCTGCAGCACCGGAAAACGCATCTCTCCGTAGTTCATGGCGTAACGCAAATCCCCGCCCTTAAACACCCATGTCGTTGGAATCCAGCTCACGGGCAGTCCGAGAAATTGCTTGATGTGACCGGCTCCGCGCGGCCCCGGATCGGCCAGGATTGTCACATTCGGCTGACTGGCGATATCGTCCTTAGCCAGCATGGCCCTTCCGTCTTCGCCGCTGTCCCAGACGGAGACGAAATAGAAATGCACCTTCGGGTTTTCCTTCACCATTTTCGTCCAGCCGCCGCTTTTTAGTTCGGCCTGGCAATTCGAGCACCAGGGCGCCCAGAGATGCACCACACTGATTTCCGGCGCGGCAATTTCCTTTTTCACCTGTTCCTCCGCGCGCGAGGCCGCAGAAAGATTCGATACAACTACGAAGAGCGCCGTCAGAGTAAGAAGCAGCTTTTTCATCAGGAAAGATTTTGGTCCCGAAACAAAAGAACGCAGTTCCAGCCAAAAGGCAAAGGGCGGCGCGCAAAGGCAGGCGCGGGCCGCGGCCCGTCGTGCGCACCATTTCCCTGCTCACGGCCACCTGCATCGTCGTCGCCAACATGGTGGGCACCGGTATTTTCACGAGCCTTGGTTTTCAAATCGGCGATCTGCCGACCGGCTTTTCTATCATGGCCGTCTGGGCGCTCGGCGGCGTCTTTGCTCTTTGCGGCGCGCTGGCCTATGCGGAACTCGGCGCCGCTCTCCCGCGTTCCGGTGGCGAATATCATTTCCTGAGCGTGATTTATCATCCGGCCGTCGGTTTCCTCGCCGGCTGGATTTCGGCGACCGTCGGCTTCGCCGCGCCCGTCGCCATCGCCGCCAAACCCTTCGGCACTTATCTGGCCGGCGTTTTCCCAGAATTGGACCCGCTCTTCCTGGCGCTGGCCGTGGTTTGGATCACGACAGCGGCCCTGCTCTACGATTTGCGCCTCGGGAGCGCTTTTCAGAACGCCTCGACCATTTTGAAAGTCGCGCTCATCCTCATCATCATCGGCGCCGGATTTTACGCCAAAGCCACGCAGCCGATCTCGTTTCTGCCGGTCAAAGGCGATGCTGCGCTCATTCTGAGCGCGCCCTTCGCCGTCGCGCTTTACTGGGTCATGTATGCCTACTCGGGGTGGAACGCTTCCACCTACATCGTCGGCGAAGTGCGTCAGCCCGGACGCAATATTCCCCTTTCCGTCGGTCTGGGAACATTGCTGGTTGTCGTTCTTTATCTCGCCTTGAACGCCGTCTTCATGCGCACGACGCCGGCCGCACAAATGGCGGGCAAAGAGCAGGTCGCCCTCATTGCCGGCGCGCACATCTTCGGGACTTCCGGCGCTAAGATGATGGCTCTCTTCATTTGCCTGAGTCTTGTTTCCACAGTCAGCGCGATGATGTGGATCGGTCCGCGCGTGACCGCGGCGATGGGCCAGGATTTTCGCGCCCTGCGCTGGCTGGCGCGGGAAAACCCGCGCGCCATCCCAATCACCGCGACGTTGGCACAATTTGCCATCGTCAATGTGATGCTTCTTACGGCAACGTTTTCGCAGGTGGTCAATTACGTGCAATTCAGCCTGACCCTCAGTTCCGCCGCGACGGTCCTCGGCGTATTTGTCCTCCGCTGGCGACAACCCAGTCTGCCGCGTCCCTATCGCATGTGGGGCTATCCGTTCACACCGTTTGTCTTTCTCCTTATCAGCGCGTGGATGTTGTGCCATTTGCTGGCCGAAAAGGCGACGCGTGGACCGTCGCTATGGGGTCTCGCGACAGTGGGTCTCGGCCTCGTTGTTTATTTTTTCTCGGCAAAAGTGGAGACGGGCGGCAAACGCGATCCGATTCATTGAGACTGGAACGATCCTCATGAAGTTCTTAGCGATGAAGAAATCTCTGCTCCTCGCCCTTCTTTTTGCGATGAGTGGCCGCGCGCTGGCTGTGGATGAAACAGCCGACGCGACTGCGAGGTTCCTGGCCGGGTTGCCGGTGCAGGGCACATCGCTCGAGAGTCGGAGCCTCGATCCGGCCTGGGCCACCCATGCCACCGAGTTTGATCAGGCCTGGGCGCGCTTCGATCAGCAACAACTCTCAAAAATTCGCGCGTGGGCGCCGCAGTTCCTCGGCGACGCCTACACCGATACGGCGCCCATGTTCTACATGTTCAGCGGGCCGGACTTCCTTTACGCCAACGCGCTTTTCCCGAATGCGAGCGTTTACATTCTTTGCGGAACAGAACCCGTTGGTCCAGTGCCCGACATCGCAGCCATTCCGCCGGAAGCGTTGCCGTCCGCCCTGGCCAATCTCCGCAAATCGCTCGATTCGGTCCTGAGCTGGAGCTTTTTCGTGACCAAAAACATGAAGGTCGACCTCGCGCAGAAACAGCTCAGCGGCACGCTGCCGGTGCTCTATGTTTTCCTCGCGCGCGCCGGCTACGTTATCGATTCGGTTACGCCCGTGGCACTCGATCGGTCGGGCGCTCTGACCGACCCGGGCAAGGGAAAAACGCCGGGCGTAAAAATCGTTTTTCTTGGCGCCGGTGGAATTCCACAGACGCTCTATTACTTCAACTCCAATTTGGAAAACGACGCCATCAAGGCCAATCCGGGCTTCATGAAATTCTGCGCGCAACAGGGAAAGGGTCTCAGTCTGCTCAAGGCCGCCTCCTATCTGATGTTCGAAGGCGGCTTTTCCGAGGTGCGCGATTTCTTGCTCGGCCACAGCAAGATCATCGTGCAGGACGATTCCGGCATTCCCTATCACTATTTTGATCCGGCCAAATGGCAGATCCGTTACTGCGGCGCCTACGTCGGCCCGATCGATCTCTTTAAGCAATATCCGCAACCGGATCTGGCCAAGGACTATTCGCTCGTCCCGCCCGCTCCTCTCCATTTCAGCTTTGGCTATCAATGGCAACCCAGCCGGGCCTCGCTTATCATCGCCACGCGCACTCCACAGGAAGTGCTCCCGCAACAGAATCCCGTCGCCAATCCGACCGGTTCTTATTTGCCTAACAACAATCGCAGGAACCGCCCATCCGAAAACGAACCGCCCGCGCCATTACGGAGCACGATTAAATCGAGCGACGGGACGACATACAGTCGTTGATGTCGCGACCCGATGCAGGCGACAAGGTCGTTAGGGGCAGCGCGACACAGGCAGACCTTGCCCCAGTTTTGCTGCGACCAATTTCTCTCGAGCATTTCCTCGACGTCGACTTCGCGTCCGTCAGGGGCGGCGCGATTGTTCCACCAACCGAGCGAAAAGGCGCGGTTGGCCGGCGAACCGCGCCAGGTTTGCGCCAGCAAATCGGGCTTCACAATGCGTCCGCCTCTGGCCAGGACCAGCTTCCCGATGTTGGCCCACTGGCGCGCGGTCAGCATGAAACCGGCCGCCAGCAACGGATTGCCCGCCCGATCCAGCAAATAGCGCTGGGGCCCGAGACCCAGCCGTCGCAGGACGCGATACTCGAGATATCTCCGCGGCGTGCGTCGCCGCAGTTTTTCTTTCAGCACCTCGTGGAAAACCTGCAACGCGGCCGGTCCGTAGATAAATGCCGAGCCGGGCGCGGCGACGACCGGCAGCCCCAGCGCGATCTTGTCGCGATCGCGCGGCTCATCGTTCTGCAGCGAGAACCCCGGTGCTAGTCCGCTCGAAAAATCGAGCAACTGTCGCAGCGTAATCCGCCTCTTGCGCGGGTCACGCCGCCATGAGGCAATCGTCTTCGCCACCGGCTCGTCCAAGTCCAGAAAACCATCCTGGGCCGCAGCCAGCGCGGCGAGATTCCAAAATGCTTTCGTGCCGCTGTAAATCCGGCGAGCCGTCTTGACCGAGCCCCTCGTCGGATATTGCTCGAAAAGCGTCCGGCCATGCTGAATGACGAGAAAGGAGGTTCCCCGATGGTCGGCCGAGTAGGCGGCCGCCGCCCGCACGGCTGCCGGATCCAGCCCGTCGGCGGTCGCGACTGCGACGCTCAGGAGGAAAGTTCCAAGGAAAACGACCGTTCGCATGCGTAATCCCATAATACAGCGATGTGGAGGCATCTCACAAAACCGGGCCGAAAATCGAGATGGTGCCGCCGTCAGCGGGGCGCCCGCGCTCCCCGCTCAAAAGAGGGCCACCCCCAGTTGACCTTGCCCGGGATTATGGCTACTGTGCCTCCCCATTTCTGCGGGGGAAACCCCGGCCGTGGCGCCGGGTGCGCAAGCAGAAAGACCGTCTGTCCGTTAGGAGAATCTTATCGTTATGTTGCAAATGCAGGATCTACTCGCGAAGTCGATGCGCGATTTCAAGGAAGGTAGCATCGTCAAAGGCCGCATCCTCGAAATGCGCCCGCGCGAAGTGCTTGTCGACATCGGCTATAAATCCGAGGGCGTCATTCCTTCCTCGGAATTCGACGATATCGATTCGCTCGAAGTCGGCGACGAAGTGGAAGTCCTCCTCGAGCGCCTTGAAAACGACGAAGGCATGGTTGTTCTTTCCAAGGAAAAAGCCGCCTATCGCCAGAACTGGAATAAAATCGCCCAGGTCTTTGCCGGCGATGGCCTCATCAAGGGCAAAGTGAAGTCGGTCGTCAAAGGCGGCCTCATGGTCAACATCGGCGTGGAAGCATTTTTGCCCGCCTCCCAGATCGACATCATTCCGCCGAAGGATTTGCAGCAGTTCGTCGGCAACACCTACGATTTCAAGATCGTCAAGATCAACGACGACCGGAAAAATGTCGTTCTGAGCCGGCGCGAATTGATCGAGCAGGAGCGCAGCGAGAAACGCCAGAAATTCCTCGAAGGCGTCAAGATCGGCGACATCGTCAACGGCACCGTCAAAAATCTGACCGATTTCGGGGCGTTTATCGATCTCGGCGGCATGGACGGCCTGCTTCATATCACCGACATGACCTGGGGACGGCTCGGGCATCCGAGCGAGTTGCTCAAGGTCGGCCAGCAGCTCGACGTCGTTGTCCTCGACATCAACAAGGAGAAGGAACGCGTCTCGTTAGGCTTGAAGCAGACGCAAAAGAATCCGTGGGATCAGATCGAGGAACGCTTCCCCGCCGGGCAGCGCGTCAAAGGAAAGATTACGAATCTCGTTCCCTACGGTGCATTCGTCGAACTCGAGGAAGGCGTCGAAGGTCTCATTCACGTTTCCGAACTGTCGTGGACGAAGCGGATCATGCGGCCGTCCGATATCCTGAGCGTCGGTCAGGAGGTCGAGGCGGTGGTTCTCGGCGTGAACAAGGAAGAGCAGAAAATTTCGCTGGGCCTGCGCCAGCTCGAACCAAATCCGTGGGACGAAATCGAAAAGAAATTTACCATTGGCAGCACCGTGCGCGGCCACATCCGGAACATGACCGCCTACGGCGCCTTCGTCGAATTGCAGGATGGCATCGATGGGATGATCCACGTCTCCGATTTGAGCTGGACGCGCAAGATCAATCACCCAAGCGAAGTCTTCAAAAAGAACGACGAAGTCGAAGCACAGGTCATCGATATCGACAAGACCAACCAGCGTATCAGCCTCGGCTTGAAACAACTGGCCGAAGATCCCTGGAAGAACATCGATCAGAAATACAAGATCGGCGATCTGGTCAAGGGCAACGTCACGAAACTGGCCAGCTTCGGCGCGTTTGTGCAGTTGCAGGATGACATCGATGGGCTCGTTCACATTTCGCAGCTGAGCGAAGATCACGTCGCCAAGGTCAAGGATGTGCTCAAGGTCGGCCAGGAAGTCGAGGCGCGCGTCATCAAAGTCGACAAGCTCGAACGTCGCATCGGTCTTTCCATCAAGGCCGCCAATTACTCCGAGGAAGAATTGCGCCGCGAATCCGAAGCCTTCGACAGCCTGCGTCCCGGCGAAGACATGGTCGGTCTTGAGAAAGCCTTCGAGGCTGCTGAAGAAGACTACCGCCCCGGCGAAGGCAAGAAGAAGTAGCGATGTCGAGGCGTTTGTAGCCGCCTCGCTTAGTCGAGGCGTTGGGGGAACGCGCCTGGCTCGAACGCCCCTCCATCATTCCAACGCGTAGAGATATCCGTCCGTACTTCCGAAGTAGACGACGCCGTCCGCGACTAACGGCGACGAAAAAATCGCGCCGATATTGAATTGTCGATCCGTCCCGACGATCGGCGCTTCCCGCCAGTTCGAGGTCGCGATCATCGGTTGATTGAATTTTCGATCGCTCGTCAGGATCCAGCCCTTGTTCGCCTTCGAAGTTTCGGTCTGGTAATCCCATAAGAGCGCGCCGGTTTTTAGATCGCGCGCTTCGAGCGTTCCATTCAGGACGCCGATCAATACCACGTCCCCCGCCACGGTCGGCGAGGAGAACATGTAGGCTTTGCTCTGTTGCTTGAGCAAGGGCTTGCCGCTGGCAGCTTCGACCACGTGATACAAAGCCGAATCGGAAGTAGCAAAGTAAACTTTGCCATCGGCGACGGCCGGCGACGAGATGACCCAGCTCAACTGATTGTCGAACTTCCATTTCTGTTTCCCGCTCGCCGCATCCAGTGCATACAGCTGCGCGTCACGACAGCCGGTGTAAACAACGCCATCCACCACGGCAGGCGACGATTGAAAGCCGATTTGATTGTGAAGAAGGTCGTCTTCGCCGCCGTGAAAACGCCACTTCTCTTTTCCCGTCGCAGCATCGACTGCGTAGAAATAGCTGTCCCAGCTGCCGAAAAACAGAACACCGTTCGCGTAGGCCGGCGAGGCGTGCACAACATCGCCGGTCTTGAATTTCCATCGTCCCTCGCCGGTCGCCGCATCGACGGCGTAGAGATTCCCATCGCCGCTCCCAAAGTAGACTACGCCCTGCGCCACGACCGGGCTCGACAAGAACGTATCGAACGGATCGGCAATGGTCTGCGTCTTCGGCAGCAAACCGTGCAGGCCTTTCGCTTCAAAGCGTCGCTCGCCGCCCGTCGCGAATTTCCATTTGGCCGCGCCCGTCTCCGCGTTGAGCGCATACAATTTTCCATCGTAGCTCGTGGCGTAAAGCACGCCATCCACCACCGCCGGAGTCGAAGGGACCGGGCCACGCGTGCTTTGCTTCCAGATCTGGCGGCCGGTCTCGGCATCGACGGCGTAGATGTTCCCATCGTCTCCACCGAAATAGATTCGCTTCTGATCGATGACGGGCGAAGAAACGATGCGATCGCCGGTCGCGAACCTCCATTTGATGCGATGAAACGCCCGCGGTGCCTGCGTCGCATAGACTCCTGTATGCGCCGGATCGCCGCGAAACATTGATTGTCCGGAGCCGACCTCTGTTGCGCACAGGATGAATGCCAGGATGATGAGTTTGGGCATGTTCATTTCGATTCTCCGGTTGATCGTTTGAGGACGAGCGGAATTTCCAGCGGCCCTTGCAGAAACGTGCCTTTGATCTGGTCGCCGGCCTCATCGAAGTTTCCTTCGTAGCTGATCCCGAACTCATGCGAATCAAGCGTGAGCAGTCTACCTTCCTGCGTAAACAGGTCGATCGGCAGCCTGGTGGTCTTCTTTCCGACGACAACGAAATCCACAGCCGCCTTCCCGTCGGGCTGCGTTGAAAGTTTCACCGTGACGTGACGTGGATAACCAAAGAGTTCGTATTGCCCATTCCATGTCCCCACCAGTTCCGGCGCGAGGCTGGTGCTCTTGGGCAATGTTTCGACCTGGGGCGGACCGATTCTGGTCAGGCTCAATGGCGCGGTATTACCCGCCTGTTTGAAACTGCCCGCGAACTTTTGATCCGCCGTGAGATGCGCCTTGATTGTGGCCGGTGCACCCTCCGGATTACTCAGGGCTTTCTTTATCGTGAAGCTTACCTCCGATCCCCTCACCGAGATATCGCTGAGCGGCGCGCCTTCCACATCGAAACCGGGAACAATGATGGAACCGCGCCAGATTCCGGCATCGTTTTGATCCAGATCGACGATCAACCGCAACTCTCGTCCGGGAACTTGGGCCGTTCCTTCCCAGCGGCCGGCCACCGTATCCGCGGCACGACATACCAAAACAGAAGAAAGTAGGAAAATAAGAATAAATCGCATGTCTTTAATTCGTTAGGGCGTTGGTTTCTGTCACTCGGCAAAGCCATTGCAGTGCTCGTGCCAGATGAGCACAAAGCTTTAAGTCGCTTTCTACAAGTGAGATACAACTGGAGGAAGCAGGCGCTGAACAGCAAATTTTCCCGCGCCTGGGATTATTCCGGATCGTTTTCGGGAATTTAACCTAACGAGTTTGTCTCGATTTGTCGGATACAGGTCCGTGATGATGATCCTTGAAAAGAGAACTCAATCCTCACTATGCTTCGTCATCACTGCACGATCCCAATTTCGTTGTCTTCTCGCGGTCGCTGGCCTTCTCGTTTTACTGATGGCGGGCTGTGGTGGACCTTCGCGAAATATTGTCGGGAAATGGCGCCCCACCGGCGACGCGAATGCCATCGTTTGGGAATTCTACCCCAATGGCGCCATCACGATCGGCAAAGACGCCGGCCGCTACACCTTCGGCGATCAGCATCGCATCAAGATCGAGATGCCATTCGGAAAGTCGATCTACCAAATGGAATTGGCTGGCGACCGCTTGACCCTGCAGCCGATGAAGGGCGCCAAACTGGAACTGACACGGGTGCAGTAATTGCCCGGCCGGGACGTACGGCCTTTCAAAGAATACCCAACCTCTCAAAATTCCGCACTGCCCGGGGTGCGGGCGAAGGGAATGACATCGCGAATATTGGCGACGCCCGTGATGAACATGAGCATGCGTTCGAACCCGAGACCGAAGCCGCTGTGCGGGACGGTTCCGTAGCGACGCAAATCGAGATACCATTTGTAATCAGCCGGATCCATCTGGTGCCGGCGCATGTTTTCCTCCAGCACTTCGAGCCGCTCCTCACGCTGACTGCCGCCGACAATTTCGCCGATGCCCGGCACGAGCACATCCATGGCGGTTACCGTTTTGCCATCGTCGTTCAGGCGCATGTAGAACGGCTTGATCTCCTTCGGGTAATTGAAAACTGTGACCGGACATTTGAAATGTTTTTCCGTAAGCCAGCGCTCGTGCTCCGACTGCAGATTCGTTCCGTAAGCGACCGGGAAGTCGAATTTCACGCCGCTCCGGAGCAAGAGCTCGACCGCTTCGCCGTAATTGATGCGCTGAAAAGGCCGCTCGCTGACGAAGTCGAGACGCTGCCGCAATTCCTTGTCGACGAATCTTGAAAAGAGCTCGAGTTCATCCGGACAATGAGTGCGGATATCGTGAATCAAGTATTTCACGGTGGCTTCGGCGAGATCCATGTTGCCGTCCAAATCGCAAAAGGCGACCTCGGGTTCGATCATCCAGAACTCGCTCGCGTGGCGTGAAGTGTTCGAGTTCTCCGCCCGAAAGGTCGGTCCGAAGGTATAAACCTTGGTCAGAGCAGAGGCGAATGCTTCGGCTTCCAGTTGGCCGCTGACCGTGAGAAATGTCTGGCGCGCGAAAAAGTCCTGCGCGTAATCGATGGAGCCATCCGCTTGCCTGGGCGGATTCTTCAAATCCAGCGTGGTGACGCGAAAAAGTTCCCCCGCGCCTTCGCAATCGCTGCCGGTGATGATTGGGGTATGGATATAAAAGAAGCCGCGATCCTGAAAGAATTGATGAATGGCGAAGGCCAGGCGACTGCGTACCCGAAAGACGGAACCGAAGAGATTTGAGCGCGGTCGCAGATGCGCGATCTCGCGCAGAAATTCCGGCGTGTGTCCTTTTTTCTGCAGCGGGTAACTTTCGTCCGACCGCCCGATGATGTGGATTTCATCGGCCACCACTTCCCAGCTCTGACCCTTGCCCTGCGAAGCGGCTAGTTTGCCATGCACGGAAAGCGAGGCGCCGGTCGTCAGGCGCTGCACCGCTTCGTAGTTCGAGAGCGAATCAGGGGCGATGACCTGCAGACTGCGGAGCGAAGAACCGTCGTTGATTTCGAGAAAGGAAAATGTCTTGGCCTCGCGGCGCGTGCGCAGCCAGCCGTTGACGCGCAACGAATCAATCGGCGCGGAACTCTGAAGTGCTTCCTTGATGGGCGTGGCGGCAATCATGCGGGAAGATTGCTACGCTTGCCGCCCCACGCACGCAAGTCCCGCCGGTGCCCGCGTTGCACGCTCCAGTCCGCTATCGTATAGCAGCGAACACCCGATTCGAATCGATGGAAGAAATCAAGACTCCGACGCGCGCCGAGATTCCGGACAAGGACCAGTGGGACCTCACCCACCTGTTTGCCGATGTCAGCAAATGGCAGGAGGACTTCGAATTCCTGCAGCGCACGTATCCGCAGATTGCGCGCTTTCAGGGACATGTTGGAGAATCGGCACAAAGCCTGGCCGAGTGCCTTGAGTTCGAGAAAGCGCTCGATCAAAAAACCGAGCGCGTTTACCACTACGCGTCGCTGCAACTGGCGGAGGACAGTTCGAACCCGGCCTATCTCGCGCGCATGGGGCAACTGCAAAATCTGCTCACGAAAATGAGCGAAGCGGCCTCTTTCGTCGTTCCGGAAATCCAGGTGATCGACGACACACAGTTTGCGCAATTCCTGGAGGACCCGGCCTTGAAGGAGTGGCGGGTCAAGTTGCACAAGATCCGGCGCATGAAGCCACATGTGCTGTCGGAAAGAGAGGAACGCCTGCTCGCTCTGGGCGACGCGGCCCTCGACGGTTATGACGAGACGTTTTCGCAGCTGACCAACGTGGACATGAAGTTTGGCCTGCTCGCGGATGAGCGGGGACAGGAACGGCCGCTCACCCAAAGTTCGTTCAGTTCTTTTTTGGTAAAACGCGATCACGATCTGCGGCGGCGCGCCTTTCACCAGTTCTATGAGGAATTCCAGGATCATCAGTACACGCTGGCCGCGTCGCTCGCGTATTCGATCAAAGCCGATGTTTTTCGGGCGCGCGCGCGCAATTTTCCCTCTGCCCTGGAAGCATCGCTCTTCCGTGACGACATACCGGTGGCCGTTTACGACGGACTCATCTCCGCTGTCCGGAACCATCTCTCACCTCTCTTCCGCTATTACGATCTCCGCCGCCGCGCGCTCGGACTGACAGAGCTGCACCACTACGACACTTACGTGCCGCTCGTCCCGCAAATCGAAACCAAGATTTCCTTCGACGAGGCGGTCGAGCACGTTCTGGCCGCGCTGCAGCCACTTGGCCCGGAATATGTCGATTCGTTAGGCGCAGGCCTGCGCGGGCGCTGGTGCGATCGTTATGAGAACAAAGGAAAGCGAAGCGGCGCCTTTTCCTCGGGGAGTTACGGCGCGCCTCCCTACATTCTCATGAATTACAAGAGTGACGTCTTCTCCGATGTCTATACGCTGGCGCACGAGGCCGGTCATTCCATGCACACCCTGCTCGCTCAGCAAACGCAGAAATTCCAGGATCACGATTACCCTATTTTCCTGGCCGAAGTCGCGTCGACCTTCAACGAAGAATTGCTGACCCATCATCTCCTCGAGCAAACAAGCGACCCGAGGATGCGCGCCTACCTGATCAATCGCCAGATCGACGACATTCGCGGCACGCTCTTTCGCCAGACCATGTTCGCCGAGTTCGAGAAGGTCGTTCACGCCATCGAAGAACGCGGCGACGCCCTCACGCTCGACGTTTTCAAAAGCGAATATCGCAGACTGCTTGAGACCTATTTCGCGGAGAATTTCGTCATCGACCCGCAGCTCGAGTTGGAGGGTTTACGCATCCCGCACTTCTACAGCGCGTTCTATGTTTATAAATACGCCACCGGCATTTCGGCTGCGGTGGCCCTTTCGCAGCGTGTGCTCGCAGGCGAAGCCGGCGGCGTTGAATCCTATCTCGGATTTCTGAGATCCGGCGGCTCGAAGTTCCCTTTGGAAACGCTGAAGGAAGCCGGTGTCGACATGACAACATCGACGCCGGTGGAGAGGACCCTGCAGCTCTTCGCGCAACGCCTAACCGAGCTGGAATCGCTGTTGTTGTAGATGCCGCGGCTGTCGCCACCTGCTCCGCCGGGGCGGCGCTCGCTTGAAAGACAGGCATCCAACACGGCGACAGAGCGCCGTGGCTACAGGATCGGCCCGGATTTTGCTCAAACGTCAGGGTGTGAGCTTTGAACACCACATCCTGGCCGCCTGTGGTTATGCGGAATTAGGGATGACGCGGCAATCGTACGCCGAGCTGAATGCGATCGACGAGTCTCAGCAGTTGCGCCCTGAGGTGTTGCATCTGCGGCTGCACAATCTGATGCAGGAAAAAAGGTGGGCGCGCGCCTACCGGGTCAGCCTGCAGCTTTGTCAGGCTGCGCCGGAATGCGCGACTGGATTTTTGCATGGCGGCTATTGCCTGCATCAACTCAACAAAACCAAGGCGGCCCGCCAGCTCTTGCTCAAGGGTCCTGTCGCCCTCCTGAAGGAGCCGATTTACTATTACAATCTGGGCTGCTACGAGGCGCTCCTCGGAAATATTGATGATGCAAAGGTGCATCTGAAGATCAGCTTTGAAATGGATACGTCCTTTCGCGATCTCGCGAAAAGAGATCCCGATTTGCAGTCCATTCAGGAATTGCTCTAGAGAGCTCCTTCAAGGAACGGCGCTGTACCGATCGCCGATATGAGCGTGTTGGTGCTCTGGAAGGGCGCCGCAGGCTGACAACGACGCTTCGCCTGTTAGGCTCAGCCATGCAGTTGAATGCGGATGATTTACGAAAGCGACTGACTCCCCTCTTTGAAGAAAATTTTGCGCGCTTCGGCGAACTCGGGGCGGCCGTCTCTGTTTGGCAGAATGGCGAGCCACTTCTGGAACTGCATGGCGGTTTCCGCGATGCACACCACGACCAACCGTGGGAGAAGGACACGCTTGTTCTTTTCTGGTCGGCGACGAAAGGCCTGGGCAGCGCCTGTCTCTTGCACGCGCTGCAGGAAAAAAAGCTCACGCTTGATCGGCGCGTCGCAGATTTCTGGCCGGAATTCGGGCAGAAGGGCAAGTCGGAGGTGACTCTCGCGCAGTTGCTCTCGCATCAGGCCGGTCTCTGTGCTCTCGATGACCGAGTAGATCTGCTCGATTACGACGCCGTGATCGCGGCGCTCGCAAAGCAGGCGCCCCTCTGGCCGCCCGGCACTGCGCACGGCTATCACGCCCGCACCTTCGGGTTTCTCATCGATGAACTCGTTAGGCGGATTGCCGGAAAACGCGCGGGCCAGTACTGGCGCGAAGTCTTCGCCGAACCGCTCGCCCTCGACATTTGGATCGGATTGCCCAAAGAGCAGAACGAACGCGTCGCCACCATCTACGCGGCCCGCGCCGGAGGAGTGGCAACTCCGGCCAGATTCTACGAGGACCTTTCGACGCCCGGGACGCTCGTCCGCAAAACGTTTACTTCGCCTGCTGGATTGCACGCCGTCAGCGCCATGAACTTGCCGGAAAATCGCGCGCGCTCTTTCGTTTCGCTCGGCGGCATCGGCAGCGCCGTCAGTCTCGCGAAGTTTTACAGCATGCTGGCCAGTGGCGGAGAAATAAGCGGCCGCAGGTTTTTCACGGAGAATTCTTTGACCTGGATGACCACGACTTTGGCCGATGGAATGGACCGCGTCCTGCAAATACCGACCGCCTTTTCGGCGGGCTTCATGAAAGATGCGTCTGACAGCACGCATCGGCTCTTCGGCCCATCGTTGCTCGCTTTTGGGCATCCCGGCGCGGGTGGCAGCCACGCTTTTGCCGATCCGGAACGCGGCCTCGCCTTCGCCTATGTCATGAATCAGATGGAGCAATCGCTCTTGCCTAACGAAAAATCGCTGCGTTTGGTCGATGCAATTTATGGATTGTAGCCGCCCCGCTCTGTCGGGAAGCACCGCGCGGACCGCATTCGCTCTCGCCTCGACGGAGCGAGGCGGCTACAGATCCCCGATCACCGTCACCGCGATTCTCCGCTCGTGCGGGGCGCGGCGATGTTCGAAAAGAAAAACGCCCTGCCATGTCCCGAGCTGCAGTTGGCCGTCGACAATGGGGATGGTTTCGCTCGATCGCGTCAGCACCATGCGAATGTGCGAGGTGCTGTCGTCGGCCCCTTCGTCGTCATGTTCGTAATCCGCCTCCTCCGGCACGAGCTCTTCAAAAAACCTCTCGAGATCGCGGCGGGCTGACGGGGCGGCGTTTTCCATGATGATCAAACTGCAACTGGTATGCCGAACAAAGAGAGTGGCCTGCCCAATGCGGACACGGGCAGCTTGCACGACGCGGACAATTTCGTCGGTCACCTCGTAAGTGCCTTTGCCGTGAGTGGAAACAGTGAATTCGCCGCTCTGGACCTTCATGCGTTGAGGTTACCGAGAGCAGCACACTGGGCAATGCATGCGTTGCGCCGCGCAGGTCCGGTCGGTACAGTGCGGGATGCGCTTCTTTTGCACGCTCTGCGCTTCGCTCGCCCTTACCTTGAGCGCTGGAGCCACGAGCACGAGCAACGCAATCGCCGAGCTCTACGCGCGAGCCCTGGCGGGCGATAAGGCGGCCACACAAAAGTGCATCGCGCAGCTGGAAGCGACCCTCCAGGCTGAGCCGCAAAATCAGCTGGCCCGCGTTTATCTTGGCAGCACTTATACTTTGCGCAGCCGCGATCTCGGCATCGGGCCGGAAAAGTTGCGCATGTTGCGCAAAGGCATTGCTCTGATGGATGCGGCCGCGGAAGCCGCTCCGCATAACGCACAAGTGCGCCTGGTTCGCGCCCTGACCGACGAAGCATTGCCGTTCTTTACTGGCCGCGAAAAGATGGCGCGCACGGAATTCCTTGCGCTCGCCGAAATGGCAAGCCATGACCGGGCAGGATTGGAACCGCGCGACTGGCAGTTGCTTTACCTGAACGCCGGTCAGGCAGCGCAAAAACAGGGCGAGAAAGAAACAGCCGCCAAATATTTTCGTCTCGGCCTGACGAAAACTTCCGATCCGAACCTGACCGCCCAGTTGCAGGCGGCTCTGGCCAAACTTTGATGCAGGCCGACTTGGAACGCGTGCTCTTCGACGAGCCAGCCATTTTGCGACGGCTCGACGAAATCGCTGCGGAAATTTCGAACGACTATGGGGCGCGCGAACTCACCGTTATTGCCGTGCTCAACGGCAGTATCATTTTCATGGCGGATCTGCTGCGACGCATTCCGTTGCCACTCAAGCTCGACTGCATCAGCGTGGCCAGTTATCACGGCGGCACGAAGACGACGGGCGACGTCGTGTTCAAGCAGGTGGCGCTGCCCGACATCAAAGGACGTCACATCCTGATTTTGGATGACATTTTGGACAGCGGCCACACGCTCTCCGCCATTCGGCAAAAGCTCGAAACTGCGCACCCGCTCAGCGTTCGCATCTGTGTTTTGCTCCGCAAAAAGAAGGAGCGTCCGCAGCCGGTCGAGGCCGATTATGTCGGCTTCGAAATCGAGGACGAGTTCGTGGTCGGTTACGGGCTCGATTACATGGAGCGTTATCGCAATCTTCCTTGCATCGGTGTTTTGCGGAAAGAGCTTATCGCTCTGGAGTCGTCAAAATGAAGGTGCGCGTCCAATGCTTTGCGCAACTGCGCGATGTCGCCGGTTTTTCCGAAATGGCCTTCGAGCTTCGCGAGAATGCAACGGTGGCCGATCTGCTGGCGGCGCTCTACCAGCGTGCGCCGGCCTTGCGTTCCTGGGACAAAAGCCTTCTTCTCGGCTCGGGAGTGGAATTTGTCGGACGCGATCACGTTCTCCGGCCTAGCGAAGAGATCGCCATCATGCCACCCGTTCAGGGTGGCTAGCTCTTTTCTGTTCCTTTTTTCCGGAGGAGCGCAGGCTGTGAGCTTGCTGCTTGCGGCAACCTGCCGCGGACGCTTGTGCGATCCTCATAAAGAACACGATAATCCAAGGCCATCGAGTTTCGCGCTCTTCGCCTTTTACTGACCCGGAGTTTGAGCCAGCAGCTTCGCTTTTTCTGCTTCACTCAAGGAACTATTCTGCACCCACGCCCTGGCCGCCACGGGATCTCGGAACATCCATTGTTCGATCGTTGCTCGAAGCGACCGCTCCTTGATCGTCGGATCGGAAATGCTGGCCAGCCAGTTGAGCGCAGAAGCCGGATCTTTGACGACAATCCCAGTGCTGAAAGCACCAATGGCTGTATCGCGCGCTGGCCCATTCAATGTTTGGACCCATTGCCCCGCCGCCTCCGGATCAGTCTGCGCCCAGTAAGAGAGGACAGAGCCAAGGGAGTGTGCGTTAGGCAAGGTAAGCGCCCATTCGCCGGCTGCGCGCGGATCGTTCGTCGCCCAGGACGCCGCCAGCATGCTTTCGCTCTGATTTCTCATCGTCGCATCCGGCAATTGATTCACCCAGGCCACGGCATGTTGCGGATTATTCTTCGCCATCCCGTCGACCAATGCGCTCACCAATTGCATGGCCCCGGGATCATTGGCATGCGCCAAAGCGTAGGCTTCAGCGGCGGCATGATCTCTCTCCCACCAGCCGCGCATCGCCCCACTGAGCGCGCTACCTCCCAGAGGGCCTTCCGCGTGGTTTTTTGCCCAAGTCAGGGCCGCGGCCGGATCGGTCGCCGCCCAATTTTGGGCAATGACATTTCCGGCCAGCGTGAAAGAAATACCCTTTGCCGCAGCGTCGTCGAAAAACATTGCGGCGGCAGGCGCATCGAAGTCGCTCCACTTTTCGAGAATCATGGCGAGCAGACTGGCTCTCTCCCTTTCGGGCAAAGCCGTTTGCGGCAGAGAGACGAATGTTTGTGCCAGCGAACCCATTGCGCCCGAATCGGTTCCTGAAATTGTGGCCCCAATCGCAGTTTCTCTTGTCTCGGCTGTTCTGAGCTTACTCGCCGTCTTGAAAGCAGCGGCTGGATCAAGGTGAGCCCAGGCTTTAAAGAAAGCTCTGATTTTCGCATTCGTCTTTTTGCCAGAGGGCAGTTCGTTCAACTGCTGAGCCAGTTGCCTGATTTCCGCCGGCGAACGTTGCGCCAGCACCCCATAAAGTTCCTGAAATGGAATGGCGGTGATGTCGCCCAGAAAAATTTTCGAACCGTCCACTGTGTTATGACCTTTGCGCGGAGAAGCCATCTCCTTCTCGGAGGAGCGGTGAACTCTTTCAGGGGCGGTCGTCCGTTTCACAGATTTCGGTCCTCCTCCGCCAATGAAATAGCCAACGGCCAACCCGATGACAACGCCGAGCGCAGCAAAACCGAGCGAACGTGTCCAAGAGGGAAAGTCTTTCACGATCTTAATATAGCGATCGTCTGCTTCTTTCCCAAGTTGACGATTTCCGCGAGCGACCTTTCGCGGCGCTCGTTCTCCGATTTTCCTTAGTCGCGGAAGTTTTTGAAGACAGTGGCGACGCCAAAATCTTTGCCGCGCACAAACTGAATGACCTCCTGCAGGTCGTCCTTCTTCTTGCCGGTGACGCGGATTTGCTGGTCCTGCAGCTGGCTTTGCACTTTTAACCCCTGCCCTTTGATGGCCTGGATGATCTCCTTCGCCTTGGTCCCTTCGAGTCCCTGCTTGATCTTCAATTCCTGCCGGGCATGCCCCATGGAGGAAATGGCGGGTTCTTCCTGATCAACGTTGCGCAAATCCACACCGCGCTTGGAAAGCTTGCCGATGACGATTTCGCGCAGGCCGCGCAACCGATTCGCGTCCTCGGCCGTGAGGGTGATCTTGTCTTTCTCGTAGACGATCTCGGCGGCCACTCCCTTGAAATCAAAACGCGTGGCCAGTTCCTTGCGCGCCTGATTCAGCGCATTATCGATTTCCTGTCGGTCAACTTCGGAGACAATATCGAACGAAGGCATGGACGAAGTTTCTGATTTCTGGCGCGCGAATTTGATTTAAATCCAGCCGCACCTTTCTTTGCCGCAAATCACTTCTCTCGCCAAGTGAGATTTTTTAGTCGCCTTCCTCTTCTGATCGGACTGAGTGCAATGCTCGTGGCCGGCGCGAATTGCTCCGGTGGCAGATCGCGTCAGGAAAAAGATGTGCGGCATCATTTGCAACGTGCCCTGCGCCACGGAGCCTACGGCGAGGCTGAACAGCTCGCTACCCGCGTCCTCCAGTTTGATCCGCAGGACAACGGGGCGTGGGATCGCCTCGTGCAAGCGCAATGCAAGCAGCGGCATTTTCAGTCGGCCAAGCGGACCCTGGCGGCCTGGGCGAAAGCGGTCGACCACCCGCCGCCGAAAATCGACGAATACCGCGGCGTGGTCGCGCGAGCCCAAGGCGATCGAACCGCGGCCGTGCAGGCCTGGCACAAAGTGCTGGGAGCGCAGCCGCGCAATCTTCGTGTGCTCACGAAGGTGGCGCGTGTGGAAGAGGAACAGCGTCACTGGCTGGAAGCGAACGACGCCTGGAGCGCCGTGCTCGCACTGACCGAAAATGTGGATGGACTCGTGCAGCGGGCGCTTTGCCGTCGCTATCTCCATCGCTGGAATGAAGCTCTGGCCGACCTGCAGCGCGCGGAAGAGCTCGCCCCTAACGACCCTGCGGTGAGGCATTGCCGAAAAATCTTCGAGCGGCTGAGCAAATTCCTGGCCGAAATTCGCGAACTCGATCGCCAGATCGCCGTCTCGCCCAGGGATGCGACGCTTCTGACCGATCGCAGTTTGCTCTTCCTGCGCAGCCACGACGATGAGCTGGCCCTGCAGGATGCGGAGGCTGCCACCCGGCTCGCTCCCTGGGCCGTGCGGCCAAAATTATTTTCCGGCATTGCCCTCCTTCGCCTCGGGCACGAGGCGGAAGCGGAAAAACAGGGCATCCGTAAAACGCTTCGGCTTGAGACATTGAAGCCGGAATTCCTCGAAACAATCGACCGCCTCGACTCCGAAATCTCCGCCGAACGCTCCAATGCCGAACTCTATAGCTCGCGCGCCTGGCAGCTGAATGAGATCGGTCAGCCGGAGCTCGCCTTGCAGGACGCGACGAGCGCGGAGCAGCTCGATCCCAAATCAGCGGCCGCCGCCGCCGAAAAGGGTTATGCCCTGATGAAGCTGGGAAAAAGCCAGGAAGCGTTTGATGAAATCATGAAGGCGACCGGGCTCGATTCAAACTACGCGACGGCATGGCAATATCGTGGCGAGCTCGAGATGCAGCGCGAGAATTTTCCCGCGGCTGCTGAATCGTTATCGCGAGCCCTGGCCCTGAACAAAACGGCCGAAGCGCTGGCGAAGCGGGAAAAATGTTATCGCAAGCTGGGCTGGACGAGCAAAGCCGAGGAAGACGCACACGCCTTGAAAGAGATGGCGGCAGAGCACATGCCCTAACGAGCCAAGGAAGCGGCGTCAATATCCGTCGACCTTGATGTTGCCCCTGGAAGACTGCAGGACAAAGCGCGCTCGCGCCTCGTGGCCGAGCGTTGTTTCCAGCACTTTCGCCTTTCCCTCTGCGCGAATCGACTGTCGCGGCAGACGATTTCCCATGATGCCGCCGCTGGCGGTGCGAGCTTGAACCTTCAAGGCCGCATCGTTCGGCGCAACGACTCCGATCCCCCCATTCCTGATCGTGGCTGCGACGCGGAAGGAAGCAGGTTCCCACCAGCCGTAGAAGAAATCGATGTTGCCGTTGCGCGCGCGAAAATCCAGATCGGCAAAGCAATTCCTGGCGCCAATGCGGCCATTCCTGACCATCGCCGCGGCGCTGCCGCCGTCCCGCAGGCCGTTTACGGAAATCTCGCCATCCACTACAGCGAGCTGAACGATGCGCGTGTTCTGCGGGACGATGATGCTGTAATCGACGACGCCGGAGACATCGTGGAATGCCGGATTTCGCTTCGGTGGAAAAACGGTTTCCAGGGCAAGCGCGTTCGGTCTGCTCGAAATCCGGATTTCAATCGCGCGCAGACGTTCCGCCGTGTAGGCACGCTTGGTTGCCTGAATGGTCACACCCGGCCCGACCGCGCTGTAAACGTAAATGGAACCTTCATCGTTGCGCAGGCTGAAGGTCCCGCCGGGATTGAGCGGCACGATTTGGTGAAAAGTCGCCAGCAACGGTTGCCTGCCGCCTCCCTGATGACAGGCGGTGAAGGAAAGAGAGGCGAGTGTGAGGGCAAGCAGGACACGCGTCATGAAATGACGAATGACGAATTCCGAAGCCTGAAACAATGCCCAAATGACGAATGACGAATGACGAAACGAAAACCGTGAAACGAGGCCGACGCAATGATTTAACAGAGCCGGTTCGTCAATTGCTTCGGATTTCGGATTTCGTCATTCCTGCCGGAAAGGGCGAAGTGCAGGCTCATTCATAGCGCAATGCCACCATCGGATCCACTGCCATGGCACGTCGAGCCGGAATGTAGCTTGCGATCAGGCCGGCGGCCGCAAGAAGGATCAGGACGAGACCGTGGATCGACAAATCGTGTGCGCTCACCCCATAAAGCAGGCTTCCCATCCATCTCGTCAGGGCAAACGCACCCGACAATCCAATGGTCAGGCCGATGCCGATAATGATCATGCTTTGGCGCAGGATCATCCGCAGGACGTCGCCGCGCTGTGCTCCCAGCGCCATGCGGATGCCGATCTCGCGCGTCCGCTGCGCGACGCTGTAGGCGATCACGCCATAGATGCCGATCGCCGCCAGGGCGAGCGCGACGGCGGCGAAGCTTCCCAACAGCAATGTGTTGAAGCGCGGCTGCGCGAGAGTACCGCCAATCAATTGGCGCATCGGCACCAGCTCCGGTACAAAGATATCGCGATCCATTCCCTGAATGATTCGACGCAACGAGACCTGCAGGCCCGAGAGATTGGCCATGGAGGTGCGGAAGACGAGCGGCATGCCCCGCCTCGGATCCTGGGCAAGCGGAAGGTAATACTCGGGCTTCGGGGCCACGGCGAGCGAATCGTGTCGCGAATCGCCGACTACTCCGATGATCTCAACTGAAGTCGGAGCATTTTCCTGATCGATCAGGAGATGCTGGCCTAACGGATTCGTGTTCGGGAAAAATTTCTGCACGAGCGCGTCATTCACAATCGCCACGCGCGTCGCATCCTTCGTCTCGCGTCGATCAAATAGCCGACCGGCCAGAAGAGGAATGCGCATGGTCTGAAAATAATCGCCCGCCACCGTCAGGTTCGAGGCGTCAGGATGATTGCCCGGTCCGGGATCGGGGCGGCCGGCGATCCAAAACGAATTGGCGCTGTCGTTATGGGAGAACGGCAGGGGCGAAGCCCCTCCGACCGATTCGACTCCGGGAAGCGCCGCCAGTTGCGGGAGGAATCGTTCGAAGAATTGCCGTTGTTGTTCCGGATTCGGATATTTTCCGCGCGGCAGAACGAAATCCGCCGTCATGACCTTCGTGGGATCGAAGCCCGGATCGGTGTTGGAGAGATTGGCGAAACTCTTGATGAGCAATCCCGCGCCGGCCAGAAGGAGAAGCGATAATGCGACCTGGGCCACAACAAGGACGCCGCGCAGACGGTGCGACTCCGGGCCCGAACCGCTGCGAGTTCCCTCCTGCAAGGCCGCGTTTACGTCCGGTCGCGTCACCTGCAGCGCCGGGACCAACGCGAAGACCAGCGTGCTGATCACGCCGACCGCGAAAGTGAAGATGACGACCGCAGAATTAATCTGCACCTCGCTCAGCCGCGGCACATCCTGCGGTCCGAAGCTGCGGAGAAGATCGACGCTCCACCAGGCCAGAAGCAAGCCACCCAATGCACCGAACAAGGCCAGGAGCAGACCTTCGGCGAGCAATTGCCGAACGAGCCGCAGGCGGCTCGCTCCGAGGGCAGTGCGAATGGCAATCTCGCGCTGACGCGCGGTTGCCCGGGCCAGAAGAAGATTCGCGACATTGGCGCACCCGATCAGGAAAACAAGAACAACTGCGGCCAGCACGACGAGCAAGGCCGGCCGCACGTCGCCGGTCAGATCCTCGTGAAACGGGATAACCGTTGCGCTTCGATCCGTGTTTGTATCGGGATACTCCTTCTCCAGCCGGGCGGCAATGGCGGCCACTTCAGCTCGGGCCTGTCCGGCAGTCACGTTTGGTCGCAAGCGGCCAATAACCCGAAGAAAATGCGCTCCGCGTATCTTTAGCTCTTTTGCCACCAATGGATGCAGTGGGACCAGATATTCGCTCCGCGCATTAACCGGAAACTGAAAGCCACGCGGCATGATTCCGATCACCGTGTAAGGATTGAGCGCCAGCCGCACCGGTTGCCCGAGGATCTTGCCATCCCCGTTGAAATATCGTTGCCAGGCTTCGTAGGTAAGCACGACCACATGCGCATCGGGGCTGTCTTCTGCGCGGGTATAGGCGCGACCGAGCACCGGCGAGACGCCGAGCACGGAGAAAATATCGGAGGTGGCGGCCAGCCCGCGTAGCTCGATGGGGTCGCCGCCCGTGCTCAAAACGGTGCTCGCCTGGGTGTAGGCGGCAAGCGAGGCGAACGACTTACTCTCGTTGCGAATATCTTCGTAGTCGGGGAATGAGTCGGTCTCGCGGCCATTGCCGTGATCGGGTGTGCTCCAGAGCATGGCCAATTCGTGAGGCCGCGGAAACGGCAACGGCCGCAGCAGAACCGTTTCGATGACGCTGAAGATGGCGCTGTTTGCGCCGATCCCGAGAGCGAGCGTGATAATGGCAATAAAGCTGAAACCGGGCGATTTCAGGAGCATGCGGAAGGCATAGCGGAGATCAGTGATCATGACGGGAGGTAATTTAATTCGTTAGGCAAGAGAAATGACAAAGGCTCGGCTCGGGAGCTCCCTGGTCATTTGCGGCTTCGTCATTGTTTCGGATTTCGTCATTTCGCGAAGCGGTCATTCGTAGCGCAACGCCACCACCGGATCGACTTTCATCGCGCGGCGGGCCGGTAGCAGACTTGCCACGAAGGCCACGCAACCCAGAATCAGGATGACTGACACATAGGTGACGAGGTCGGTGGTGCCGATGCCGAAGAGTAGCGCACCGAGCAAGCGCGTGGCGGCGAAGGCGCCAAGGAGGCCTATGAGAAGGCCGATCGCCGCCATGCTCAGGCTTTCGCGCAGAATCATGCTCAGCATCTGTTTGCGCTGTGCGCCAAGCGCCATCCGGATCCCGATTTCGCGAGTGCGCTGCGCGACGTTGTAGGCAATCACGCCGTAGATTCCGACGGCGGCGAGGAGAATGGCGATGGTCGCGAACGCGCCAAGCAAACCCGTGTTGAAGCGCGATTGCGAAAGGGTCTGGCTGATCAATTCCGGAAGCGACGTCAGTTTGGGAACAAATTGCTGCGGATCGATTTCGTGCACGGCACGGCGAATCATCGCTTCCAGACCCGACGGCGCCGGCTGGCTCGTTCTGACGACAACATCGCTGTAACGATCCGGCGTCTGCGCAAAGGGCAGATAGTATTCCGCCGTGTCGGCTTCGGCCAGACTGCCATGCTTCGCCGTTCCAACCACGCCGACGATCTCGCGCGGCGGCGCGTCCTTGTCTCCCCCGATTTTCAAACGCCGGCCGATCGGATTTTCGCCAGGGAAATATTTTCGCGCAAATGTGTCGTTGATGAGCACGACCGGCTTCGCATTTTTGCTGTCGCGCGGATTGAAAAGACGGCCGCGCTTCAACGGGATGTGCATGGTTCGGAAGTAGGCCCCGTCCGTGGTGAGGAGTGAAGCGGCCGGTTCCATTCCCTCGGGCGGCGCAGGTTCGCCCACGATCGTGAAGGTGCGGCCCTGATCGTTCCCGCTGAAAGGCAGGGGCGAAACCAGGCCGGCGTCTTCGATGCCGGGAAGCGATCTGAGCCTGGCGAGCAGTTTCTCAAAAAATTGCGTTTGTTGGTCGACTTCGCCGTAGCGCGCCTTGGGGAGAGCCTGCCAGAATGTGACGACGCCGCGGGCCTCGAATCCCGGCGGCACGGCACGTAATTCTGCGAAGCTGCGAATGAGCAATCCTGCGCCGACGAGCAGGACTAATGAGAGGGCGAATTGCGAAACAACGAAAGCGGAGCGCAAACGATGGCTGCGGGTCCCGCTGCTCGAACCGCGTGTCGTCTCCTTGAGGGATTGCTCGACCTGCGGCCGCGACGCCTGCCAGGCCGGGATCAGGCCAAAGAGAAGGCTCGTCAGGCAGGCGACGCCCAGGGTGAAACCAACAACGGCGCCATTAATTCGAATCTGTTCCAGTCTGGGAAGATCGGCCGGACCCAGAGCAACGAGCGCGTCGGTGCTCCACCAGGCAAACAACAATCCGGCCGCTCCACCAAGCAGAGCGAGAAGCAAAGTCTCGAACAGAAGTTGCCGGACAATGTGGAAACGGCTTGCTCCCAGCGCCGTGCGAATCGCGATCTCGCGCTCGCGCGTGGCGGCCCGGGCCAGGAAAAGATTCGCCACATTGGCACAGGCAATGAGAAGGACCAGCGCGACAGCACCGAGGAGAACAAGCAGGGCCGGACGGACGTCACCGACGATGTCGGATTGCAATGAGACCGCGCGTTCGGTCCGTCCCGCGTCGGTGTCGGGATATTGTTTGGCCAGTTGCGAAGCGATGGTTTGCAAATCTGCCGTGGCAGACTTCAAATTCACGCCTGGCTGAAGCCGGCCGACGATGGCGAGAAAATGCGCCCCCCGACGATCGATGTAGTTCGGCGTTGAACCGGAGAAAAGCGGATAGAGCGGCGCCACATAATCGACCGGCTCATGTTGGATGGGAAACTTCCAGCCATGCGGCATCACCCCCGTCACCACGTACGGTTTGCCCGCCATGGTGACTTGTTTGCCGATGACGTTGGGATCACCGCCGAAATGTCGTTCCCAAAAGGCGTAGCTGATGACAACAACGCGCGCGGCATCCGGCTTCTCATCGTCTCGCGAAAAGCCGCGTCCGAGGAACGGTCGCGTTCCCAGGACTTCAAAAATATCCGAGGTGGCAGCGAGACCAGCCACGTCTTCCGCATCATCGCCCGCGCCCCAAATCGCGGAATCACCCGTGTAAGCCGCCATGGCCCGGAAGGTGTGATTCTGTTTCCGCAGATCGAGGAAATCGGGATAGGAATGAACCTGCTTATCTTCGCCCGGATGCTGTGGCGCCGTCGCCCACACCATCGCCAGGCGATCGGGATTCGAAAACGGAAGGGAGCGCAGCAGGACAGCGTCGATCACACTGAAGATGGCGCTGTTCGCCCCGATGCCGAGCGCGAGCGTGATCACCGCGACAATGGTAAAACCGGGTGATTTGAGGAGTTGGCGGAAGGCGAAGCGGAGGTCGTTATTCATACGGTGATATGAGATGGTTCGTCAGCAATCATTCGGTGCGAAGCGCCGCCATAGGGCTAACGCGCGTCGCGCGCCGAGCTGGCAGCCAGGTCGCGAGCAGGGCCGCGCCTACCAAAACGAGCGGGGCGAGAGTAAAAGCCAATGGGTCGAACGCGCTCACTTTAAAGAGAATACTGCTCACCACTTTTCCGGTTCCGACCGCGAGAATCAGACCGAGCGTGAGGCCCGCGGTAATCATGACAAACCCCTCGCGCAGAATCATCCATTGCACCGTGCCGCCTTCCGCACCGAGCGCCATGCGGATGCCGATCTCGCGCGTCCGACGCGCGACCGAGTAGGCTTTTATTCCATAAAGGCCAACGACGGAGAGCCCGAGGGCGAGCCCGCCGAAGACGGAAAAGAGGGCGGCGCTGGCCCTAACGAACCAAAGTTGCGGATTGCGCTCCATGTGCCGCGCGAAGGTGCGCAACTCGAAGACGGGCAGAACCGGATCAACACTTTGCACGGTGCGGCGGAGGAGATCAGCGGTGGCGGCTTCATTGCCTTCGAGAAGCGAGGCAAAGCGCACGAAGAAGAAAACGTTTTTTTGAAACCCCCGCGCGAAAGGCAGGTAAATGTTACCAGCGGGTTCCTTATCGAAGAGCCTGTTCTTGACCGGTGGGACGATGCCGATGATCTCGATTGGCACGCCGCGCTTGATCTCACCGGACCCTTCTGCAGCATCGGCCGGCGGCGGGTCAATGACTGGGAATTGAATTTGCTGTCCGACTGCGTCGCCGTGCGGCCACAACTTTTTCGCCAGATCTTCGTCGATGATGGCCACGGGCGGTCCGCCAGCTTGCGTCGCCTCCGCTTCGGTGAAGGCACGGCCGCGCAGCAGCGGCAGTCCGGCGGCCGCGAAATAATCCGCGCCGACACTGTTCCACCAGGGTAGGAAAGTAAGTCCTTCCGCCGCGGTCGCCGGCTTCGTCCCCGGGGCCGCGTGCGTTCCGGCGCGCTGCACGCCTTTGCGAACGGAACTGATTCCAAACGGAACGGTGGCCGAGATGCTCACCCGTTTTACTCCCGGCAGGGCCGCAAACTTGTCGTGCAGAGCCCGATACAAATCCTCGGCTCGCTTCTCATTGAAACCACCGAGGCTCGCATCGGTCTCGACCAAAAAAGTGTTGTCGGCGTGCAGGCCCGATTCGATCGCAGCCGCCTTGGTCGCGCTGCGAATGAAAAGCGCCGCCGCCGTAAGCAAGGCGAGTGAGAAACCGATCTGCAAGACGATGAGGGGATTGCGCGGGAGGAATCTCCAACGCCGGCGGTGGGCGTCCTCGGCGGCATGTTGTTTCAAATCTCCGAGGACATTCGTGCGCGAAAGTTTGAGGGCGGGGCCGAGAGCAAAGCCGAGTGTCCCGACCACACAGAAGCCGAGCGTCGCGCCCAGGATCGCGGGATTGGGATCCCCCAGCCAGTCGACCTCGAACGGGGCGATCTTGCTGAAAGAGGCGGCGAGAAAATCAACCGACCAAAGTCCGAAGATCAATCCGCCAATCCCTCCGAGAAGCGCGAGAACGAATCCTTCGGTGAGAAGTTGCCTGACGATGCGCCCGCGGCTGCTACCGAGGGCGAGACGGATCGCGATCTCTTTCCGCCGCGCCGTCCCGCGAGCAAGCAGCATGTTGGCCAGATTCAAACAGGCGACGAGCAAAACCACGCCGGCCATCCCGGAGATCATGATTCCGATGGCGTAAATCGGCCCGGGCTCAGAGGGATCGGTCCCGCTGGAAAAGCGATCGAGTGGTGCCGTCATGAACGTTTGATCCTTTTGTGCGACCGGGAATGCGGCCTCGAGGTTGGCCGCCAGTCCTTTTAGCGCGGGCGCGGCGGCGGCGGCTGTGATCCCGGCCTTGAGTCGCCCAATGACGATGAGGTCTTCGCGGTTGCGATCCTCGAGCGAGGAATGGTGAGGCGCACTGCCAGGATCGTTCATGATCTCGTCGTAAACGCCCAGCGGCAGCCAGACTTCCGCCTCGAAAATACTCTCGGTCTCGGTCAGCCCTTTCGGCATGATCCCGATGACAGTGTAAGGCTGGCCGTTGACCAGGAGCGTATGACCAAGGAGGGCCGGATCGCGCGAATACTTCTTCCAATAACGATGGCTCACGATCGCGACCCGCTGATTCGTGCCCGGCCTCTCCTCTGCCGCAGTGAAAGAGCGACCGACAGCAGGCCGAACTCCGAGAACCGAGAAGTAATTCGAGCTCACGAGATCGGCGGACGCGCGCCGCGTGTTCCCTTTTTCGCCCAACCCGACGACCGTCTCGCGATGGGCCATCACGTCGGAGAAGACCGCATTCTGCGCACGCACATCCGAGAAAGTCGGATACGAAAAAGCGCGGAAACTCTCCGGGTTCTTTTTGTCCTGCGAGAAGAGCTGGACGATCTGCGCCGGATTTTCGTACGGCGGGGGCGTAAACAGCATCGCGTTGACCAGGCTGAAGATGGCGGTGTTCACCCCGATCCCGAACGTAAGGATGGCGACTGCAGCGATCGTAAAACCGGGCGATTTCCAAAGCTGGCGGAAGGCGAAGCGGATATCGTTTAGCATAAGCAAATGAAGGTATTCGTTAGGTGTTGGTGCAAAAGTTATTCGTTAGGCGCGCTTCATTCATAGCGGAGTGCGGTCATTGGATCGACTTTGGTGGCGCGAAATGCCGGAATGATGCTGGCCATCAGGGAGGCCGAGCCAAGCAGCGCGAAGACCAGCAGATACGTCATGAGGTCGGTCGCGCCGACCCCGTAGAGCATTGCGCCTAACAAATGTGTCACGCCAAAGGCGATGGGCACACCGATGAGCATGCCCGCCAGCACGAGCATCCCGCTTTGGCGCAGCACCATTCGCAGCATGTCGCCGCGTTGTCCGCCCAGCGCCATGCGGATACCGATTTCCTTTGTTCGTTGGGCGACGGAATAGGAGATGACGCCGTAAAGACCGATCGCCGCGAGCAGCGTGGCCAGTCCGGCGAAAATCGAGAGGAGGAGCATGGCGAATTTGCGGCGCAGGACGGAATGCGCGAGCACGTCCTCCATGGTGCGCGGATGAGCGAGCGGGACGTTGCGATCGACGCTCCAGACCGCGTTTTGCACGCCGGGCAGCAGGCTCATCGGATTCGACACGCCGCTGCGCACCGCGACAAACATCGACGGCCATTGCATCTGCGTGAGCGGAACATAAATCTCGGGCCGCGGCGCTTTCTCCAAGGTGACGTGCCGCACATTGCCGATCACGCCGATGATTTGCAGTTTCGATTCCTGCGGACCGAAGCTGGTCACATATTTGCCGACCGGATTTTCTCCCGGGAAAACATTGGCCGCGGCGGCGGCATTCATGATCGCGACGGCCGGCGACGCGGCCGTGTCGTGTTCGGAGAAATTGCGGCCGCGCAGGAGCGGAATCGCCATCGCCTGGAAATAGTTGGTCGTGCAGACGCGCACATCCGCTTCGTAGTCCTGTGTGCGACCGGGCACGTTGAAGGAACGCGAGCTGTTCCCACCGGCGAGCGGCAGGCGACTGACGGCCCCGACCGATTTCACTCCGGGAACGGAGCGCAGCCGGTCGAGCACCTGTTCGAAAAAGCGCGCCTGCTTTGCGCCTTCCGTCGAGCCAGGCAAACCCGTGTTGAAAATCAAAAGATGATTCGGATTAAAACCGGGATTGACCTGCATCAGTCGGACAAAGCTTTTCATCATCAGGCCGGCGCCCACGAGCAGGACGAGGGAGAGCGCAATTTCGCCGCTGATGAGAAGAGAGCGGCCGCGATTCTGGCCTGACGAACTACCGCGTTCGCCTTCACGAAGCGATTCGTTAGGATTGGCCCGCGAAGAAAAGAAGGCGGGCGCGAGACCAAAAAGCACGCTGGTCACGATCGTTACCAGCAGACTAAAGCCGAGAACCTCACGGTTCAGACCGATTCCCGAGAAGTCGCTGATCTCCGACGGAGCGAACGAAAGCAAAGCAGGCAGCGCCCAGGTCGCGAGCAGAATTCCAACCGCAGCGCCGAGAAGAGCGAGCAGCGCACTCTCCGTCAGCAGTTGACGAATCAGACGTCCGCGCGAAGCCCCCATGGCGGTGCGGATGGCCATTTCGCGTGAGCGCGCCGCCGCACGGGCGAGCAGGAGGTTGGCGACGTTGGCGCAGGCAATGAGCAAAACCAGAGAAACCGCGCCTGACAACATCAGGATCATTGGCCGCAGCCCGCTGACCATCTGTTCATGAATGGGAACGAGAACCACGCCTTCATCGCGGTTCGAGTCGGGATACTGCTGCTCGAGGCGCCGGGCGATGGCGGTCATTTCGGCCTGCGCCTGTTTCAGCGTGACTCCCGGTTTCAGCCGGCCCCACACATCGAGATAACTGCGGTCTCGAAAAGTGCGCGGATCTTCGTTAGGCGCGAGCGGATGCGTGGGCACGCCGAAGGGCGACGGGACCCAGAGTTCGCCGTCGTCATCCGGCGCAAAACCGGCGGGCATGACTCCGATCACGCTGTATTTTTCGCCATCGAGAATGATGTCGCGGCCAATCAGGCTGCGGTCGGCGCCATAACGCCGCGTCCAAAGTCCATGGCTCAGGACGGCGACATGAGCTTTTCCCGGCTTCGCATCTTCCTCGCCAAAAACGCGCCCGAGAAAAGCGGGCACTTCAAACAGGCGAAAGAAATTGGGCGAAGCCATCCGTCCGTAAATCCGCTCCGGTTGTTCCGCATCGGCCAGGTTGGTATTCCAGCCACGGCTCGCCGCCATCACGGAAAAGATCGAGTTCTGCGCCTGCCAATCGATGAAGTTGGCCGGCGACGCGTCTTCATTGGAAACGCCGGTGCTGCGGACGGTTTGCGAAACGGTCACGATCCGATCCGATTCGGGATACGGCAGCGGATGAAGCAGCACCGCATCGACGACGCTGAAGATGGCGGTGTTGGCCGCAATGCCGAGTCCGAGAGTGATTACGGCGACGAGAGTGAAGGCCGGCGACCTAATGAGCTGACGGAAGGCGAAGCGGAGATCGGTGGTCATGGCGTTAAAGTGTTAAAGTGTTAAAGTGTTAAAGCGTTGAAGGGTTGAAGCGGCTGATTCACGAATCTCGATTTTCGATTCATATCTTCGTCATTCGCTGCGCAAGGCGATAACGGGATCGAGCCGTGCCGCTTTGCGGGCGGGAAAGAAACTGGCGAGGAGGGCGACCGCTGCGAAAGTCAGCGGGACAGCCAAGAAAACGAGCGGATCGGTGGGACTAACGGAATAAAGCAGGCTGCGCATGATCCTTGTCCCGGCCCAGGCGCCGGCCAGGCCGATGACGATGCCGAGCAACGTCACGACCATTCCCTGGCTCAAAAAAAGCTGAAGCACATCGCGCCGTTGCGCGCCTAACGACATCCGGATGCCGATCTCGCGCCGGCGCTGATTGACCGAATAGGCCAGCACGCCATAAATGCCCACGCTGGCCAGCAGCAGTGCGACGCCGGCAAAGAGACTGAGCAAGGCCATGGTGAAACGCCAGGGCGCGACCGATGAAGCCACCATCTCCTGCATGGTGCGGATGTCGGCGATCGGGACATTGGGGTCGACGCCGGCGATCTCGCGCCGCACCATCTCGAGGAGCGCGCTCGGTTCCGTGCCCGCGCTGCGCACGGCCACGGTCATGAGGCTGACGCCTTGCTGTGCCTCGGACAGATAGACGTGCGGCGCCGGTTTGGCATCGAGCGAGGTGTGACGCACGTTGCCGACCACGCCGATGATCTCGCGGTAAACTGTTTTCTTTTCGTTCGTCGCTTTGAAGCGCTGCCCGATCGGATCGACTCCCGGGAAATAAAGCTGCGCCATTGCCTCGTCGATGAGCGCGACTTCGGGCGCGTCCTGCGTGTCGTGCTCGTTAAAAACGCGGCCGCGCTGCAATGGAATCTGCAGGGTCTGGAAATAATGCGGCGTCACCCAGCGGAAGTTGGCGGTCCTGATTTCGCCCGGCTTTTCGGGCCGGCCTTCGATCTGAAAGCCATCCACTTCCTCGGCGCCGCTCAAGGGAAGAACATTGCCGGCGGCAGCCGATTTTACTCCGGGAAGGTTTTCAATCCGCCTAACGATCTGGTCGAAGAAGGCGCCCGCTTTCACACGATCGCGATAAGGATTGTCGGGCAAAGCAATGTTGAAGGTGAGAACGCTCTCCGGATTGAAGCCGGGACGGACCCGGGCGAGCTGGGCAAAGCTTTCGATCAGCAGTCCGGCCGCGATCAGGAGCATGAGAGCGAGCGCGATCTCAGAGACGATCAGACCGTTACGCAAGCGGGCATGGCCCGCGGTCGAGCCGCGGCCGCCTTCCTTCAATCTTTCGCTCAAACCAATGCGCGACGATTGGAGCGCCGGGGCGAAGCCGAAGAGCAGGCCGGTCGCCAGAGAGACGAGGAGAGTGAAGAAGAGAACGCCGCTGTCGAGGCGCACTTCATTCAGGCGCGGCAGGCTGGCCGGCGCGATGGCGAGCAGAAAATGAGTGCCCCAAACGGCGAGAACGGTGCCTAACAAACCGCCGCCGAGCGCGAGCAGGGTGCTTTCGGTCAGCAATTGTCGAATGATGCGCCATCGGCTTGCCCCAAGGGCGCGCCGGATCGCGATCTCCTTTTGCCGCCCGAGACCGCGAGCCAGGAGCAGATTGGCCACGTTCGCGCAGGCTATGAGAAGAATGCAGCCGACCGCCGCCATCAGAACGCCGAGCGTCCGCTCGCTCCCGGCCGCGGCTTGCTTTTGCAGGGGGACGAGTTCGGTGCCCCACTCTTTGTTGGAATCCGGATACTGTTGCGCGAAACGGCGGGCCAGCGTGCTCATCTCGGCCTGCGCACTGGTTAGGCCAAGGCCCGCTTTCAGCCGTCCGATGACCGCGAGATTGTGCGCTCCGCGATTTTTGGCCCGGCCTTCCGAGGGCGCGAATGGCGTCCAGATTTCGCAGCGTTCGCCGAAAGTCATGTAAGCCGGCATCCCGGTTTCGCTCGGGAAATTGAAGCCAGACGGCATCACCCCCACCACCGTGTAAGGCTCCCGGTCGAGGATTAGCTTGCGCCCGATAATCGAGCGGTCGCCGCCGAAACGCCGCTGCCACAATTCCGCACTGAGCACAACGACGTGGTTGCGCCCGAGCTGATCTTCACCTTCGACAAAGCCGCGGCCGAGAACCGGCGCCACCTGCAAGAGCGAAAACAAGTTGGCCGAAACACGCGCCCCGCCGAGCCGCTCCGGCTCGTTAGTCCCGGTCAGATTGGCGGTCCAGCCTTCGAAGGCTGGAAACCGCTTCCAAACTTTTCGCCTGGGTCCGCCAATCCTGAAAATCGGGCACGCTGGTGGGGGCGAGCGGGAATCCCAGCTTGGCCACCTCGGGATTGGTCTGCCAGACCATGACGAGCCGATCGCTCTGCGGAAACGGCAGCGGCCGCAGGAGAATGGCGTTCACGACGCTGAACATGGCGGTGTTCGCGCCGATGCCGAGGGCAAGCGCGATCGACCGCGATCGCGGTGAACCCGGGCGACTTGATCAGTTGGCGAAAGGCGAAGCGAAGATCGTTCATGTGGAAAATGAGGTGCTGGTTTAGTCCTGTCGGAGAGCAATCACGGGATCAATGTGAGCCGCACGACGAGCGGGGAGCCAGCAGGCGACCAAAGCGGCACCGGCCAGCACTGTGACGCTGAGGAGCCAGGCGATAATATCGGGCGCCGGCATCTCCGCCCATTGACTTTGCACCAGCCGAACGACTCCCCAGGTGGCGACCGCCCCGGCGGCGAGACCGATTCCAAGCAGGCGCAGCCCTTCATGCGCGATGAGCCCAATAATTTGCCGCGCTGTCGCTCCCAACGCGCTGCGGATGCCAAACTCACGCTGCCGTCGCGCCACCTGAAGAGAGAGCAGGCCGTATAATCCCACGGCGGCGAGAATCAAACCGAGCGCGCCGAAGAGCGAGACGAGAATAAAAACGAACCGCTCAGTGGTGCGCGACTGGGCGGCGGCCTCGCCTAACGAAATCACCTGGTAGGCGGCAAGACGGGAGCCCGCCCGGGCCAGCGCCGCGCGCACGGAGGCTTCGTCCGGCACTTTCGTCCTGCCCTGGACGACAAAGGTCAGTTCATCCACCTGATACGAGCTTAGGAACAACAGTTGCGCGAGAGGACGAGCCACCGTTCCTATGACTTCGCCATCGCGCGGGTCGGCGATCGCTCGCATATCGCCGACCAGACCGACCACGGTGAGCCACGGTCGCGGACCATCGAGCCGGCCCCATTTGACGCGCTTCCCGATCGGGTTCTCCCCCGGCCAGAAGCGTTTCGCGAATGCGTCTGAGACAATGCAGACAGGTGGCGCGTCGGCCGTGTCGGTCTCGCGGAATTCACGCCCCCGTTTTAGCGTTGGGCCGCTGGCCTTGAAGTAACCCGGGATCGCCGAGCGCAGGTAGGAGAGATAATAACCGGGCGGTTCCGGCGGCCTGGCACCTTCGGGTACGCAGGTCACGAGGTCGCGCGCCATTTCCATCGGCGAGGGCGTCGTGACGGTGGCATCTTCAACGCCGGGGAGCGCGCGCAGCTGCGTCAGCGCGTGCTGGATAGCCTGCTTTTTGGCATTGGCATCGGGGTAAAGCTGGTCCGACTGCGTAACGTGAAAGACGAGACGATTCGCCGTTTCAAAACCCCACGGCTCATCGATCAATTTTCGAAAATACTCCGTGGCCGTGATTCCGGCCATGAGCAGCGCAGCCGTTACTGCGAGCTCGACGACGACGAGCAAGCGGAGCCACTGGCGCGCGCCGCGATCGAGGGTAGCCCCGCGCGCCGTGCCGCTCAGGGCGACGCGCAGGTCGGCGCGAGAAGCGCGCCAGGCCGGCAGTAAACCAAAACCGAAACCGACGAACATCATGATGCTGGCCGCGAAAGTGAAGACCGGCCAGTCCATGCGCACGGCGTAATCGAATTCCCGCATGGCGCTGCCGGTGGCGTCCAACCCCTCCGGGCTGAGCGCGAACAGGGCGGGCGTGGCCCATGTTGCGACAAGCAAACCGGCGAGCGTACCGATGACGGCGAGCAGGAGCGCATGCACTAATTGTTGCCTAACGAGTCTTCGCCGGCTCGCGCCGAGGGCGGCGCGCAGAGCAAACTCCCCTTCCCGCTCGATCACGCGGGAAAGGAGCAGCCCGGAAAAATTCGCGGCCGCAATGAGCAGCGCACAAAGAGCTGCGCCGACAATGACCAGAATCTTCGGACGCAAATTCATGACGAAGCTTTCGCGCAATGGCGGCATGTAAACGCCGTGCGGGTTGTTCGGGCTCGGATGCGCGCGATCGATCTCGGCGCACATGCGGCGCACGGCCGCTTCCGCCTGCGCGACGGTCAGGCCGGGTCGCAGGCGCGCCGGACAATAAAGGTAACGGTTGAGGGCATTGAATGGCTCGGGCAAGGCGAGCGGGAGCCAGATTTCAGCCCGATACGGATGCCGGAAAGACTTCGGCATCACGCCGACGATGGTATGCGGCGCACCGTCGAGCATCATAGTGGAACCAATCACGTCGGTCCGCGCGTTGAGATGCTGTCGCCAAAAACCATCGCTGACAATCGCGACCGCCGGACCACCGGCCCGATCTTCTTCCCTGGTGAAGCTGCGCCCGCGGGCCGGCGGCAGGCCGAGCACGGAAAAGAAATTCGCACTGACGCGCGCCCCCTGCACGCTGTCGGCTGGTTGGCCATTGCGACCGCCAACCAGCACATTGACACCGGTGGCCGCTCCGATCCCTTGAAAAATGTTGCGGCCAAACTCGCGCCATTGCGCGACGGTTTGCTCACTCAGGTTCGGCGTGTTGCTTCGCGCGCCATTTTCGTCGTTCGATTCGTAGAGGCGAACAAGCTGTTCTGGATGGGGAAAGGGCAGTGGTCGGAGGAGCGTGCCTTCGATGACCGAAAAGATGGCGGTGTTCGCGCCGATCCCGAGCGCGAGCGTAAGGATGGCCAGACTGCTGAAGGCAGGCGACTTCAGCAGCGTGCGCAGGGCATAGCGAAGGTCACTCACGTCTTACCGGATTCAGGATTATTTCATTGCGTCCCGTCATCGTTCTCGGAGCGGATCACGATCGAGCCGGCGCCGCTGCGGAGGTGCAGTATTTTCCCCCCGCCATTCACCGTTCCGCGCAGGCCGTCTTCATCAGCGCGGGCCCGCGTAATAGGCAGCTCGCAGGTGACGCTCCCACTCCCCGTCTCGGCATCGATCGTGCAGGCCGCTTTCGACGGCGTGACGACTTCAATCCGACCGGCCGATGTTTCCAAATGAACGTCGCCCGCCAGAACCGCCGGCATAATGGCCGAAATGGAACCACCGGACGTTTCGCCACTCACTTTCCCGCCGATGTTGGCGAGGATCAGTTTGCCACCGCTGCTTTCCACGTCGGCGTCGCCCGCAAAATTGCCAACAGCGACCGAGCCGCCCGAAGTGCTGGCCAGCAATTTCCCCCGGCCGCCCATGGCCTTGATCTTGCCGCCGCTCGTTTGGACATCGATCGTTCCGTCGCAGTGAGCGATATCAATCCCGCCGCCGCTCGTTTGCGCCTTGATCGTTCCCTGCACCCGGTCGAAACGCAGATCCCCGCCGCTGGTTTCCACCCGGACCCTGCCAGTCAGGCCGCTGGCCGAAACGGCCCCGCCGTTCGTGTGCAACTCGGCGTTGAACTGAGCCGGCACTTTGATCGTGTAGCGCGCGTCCGTCCGGGTGCGGCCGGCCCAATCCCAAAAACGGAAGCGGGGCGATGCCTCTTCCCGCTGCGCTCGCACCGTCACGGTATTGCCATCGACGCTGATTTTAACCGGTGCCGCGGCGAGATATTCCTTCTCTTTTTCCCTGGAGGAGGCGTCGATCGCGCGGTGCGCGTCGATAGTCACCTTGTCGTTTTCCCCCGCGCTCACCTCGATCGTGCCGAAGTCGACGTCGACGATCAGCTTTCCGCCCGGAGTTACCGGGCGCGTTTCATTGATGTTCTCCTCGGTTCTGGCCAACGCCGTCGCAGCGCAGCAAATCAGAATGAATGTCAGCCTGACAAATAATCTAGTTTTCATGATTTCACGGAACGATCCAGCCGTCACGCAGCTGAATGACGCGATTGCCATAAGCCGCGTTTTTATCGGAGTGCGTGACCTGGATGATGGTGGTGCCTTCGTTGTTGAGCTTCTTGAACAGCGCCATGATCTCTTCGCCCTGGCTGGAATGCAGATTGCCGGTCGGTTCGTCGGCCAAAATCAGCTTGGGATTGGCAATGATGGCGCGCGCGACCCCGACAAGCTGCTGTTGTCCGCCGGAAAGCTGACGCGGATACAGGTCGCGTTTGGCCACGATCTGGAAGCGATCGAGCGTGTCGGCGACCATGGAAGCGCGTTCCGCCTTGCTGTAGTGGCGATAGGAAAGCGGAATATCGAGGTTCTCGTAAACGGTCAGGTCGTCGAGCAAATGATATTGTTGGAAGACGAAACCGATTTGCTCGTTGCGCAGAGCGGCGCGCTGCTTCGGTTTGAACTCGTGCACGGCCGAGCCTTCGAGAAAATATTCGCCGCTCCAGCCGTGATCGTGCATGCCGAGCACGTGCAGGAGGGATGACTTGCCCGCGCCGGACGGCCCCATGATGGAAACGAAATCGCCTTCCTGCACATCGAGATCGATGTCGCGCAGGACGTAAAAGAATTTGCCTTTGGCGAGCGGATAAAAACGCTCGACGTGGCGCAGGCGAATAAGCGGTTCGTTCATAAATCAGGAGCCATGGCCGAGGGCAATCATGGGATCGGCTTTAATGGCGCGACGGGCCGGGATGAAGCTGGCCAGAAGCGAGGCCAGACAAAGGACGGCCACGACCAGCAGAAATGTCCCGACGTCGAAGGCGCCGACGTTGTAGAGAAGCGATTGCAGAACGCGCGTGACGAGAAGGGCGGCGAGCAAGCCAAGGGCAAAGCCGGCGAGCATCAGTTTGGCGGCGTGCCCGACGACCATCTGCAGGATATTGCTGCTCTGCGCACCAAGCGCCATGCGCACGCCAATTTCGTGTGTCCGTTCCGCGACGAGAAACGAGATGACCCCGTAAATGCCGATGGAAGCGAGCAAGAGGGCGAGCCCGGCGAAGATGCTGATGAGCACGACGGCCAGGCGCCGCGGCGCGACCGAATCGGAAACGACTTCATCGAGAGTGCGCACGCGAGCAATGGGCTGATCCGGGTCGATGGCCGCCGCTTCACGACGAATGCTGGAAGTGAGCGAACGCGCGTCCTGCTGGCTGCGCACGGTAAGGATCATCTCCCGATAGGGATATTGAGTGTGCGGCAAGTAGTATTCGGGGGGCGCCGGTTCGTTCAGGCTGCTGCTGCGAATGTCGCCCACGATACCGACAATCGTGACCCACTTCGGATTCTTGTTCGGATTATCGAAAGTGATGCGCTTGCCCACCGCGTTTTCGTTAGGCCAGAACTTGTTCGCCATGGTTTGGTTGACGATGGCCACGGCCGGCGAATCGGCCGTGTCGGCTGCGCTAAAGAAACGCCCGGCCACGAGCGGCGTTTGAATGACGCGAAAATAATCTGGCGAAGCCGTGCGGATCTGCTCGTCCGGCATCACTTTGCTCATGCGACCTTCAATCGCGAAGGAGCTGTCGCTTTTCGACCCGCTCAGCGGCAGGATGTCGGTGATGCCGGCATTCTGCACTCCGGGGAGAGCGGCGATGCGGCGCTGCAATTCCTCGAAGAAATTGGAAACCGGTTTGCCGCTCGCGTACTTCACGCGCGGCAGCGAAAGGTTCATGGTCAGGACATTGTCCGGATTGAACCCGGGATCGACGTTCTGCAATTGAACGAAGCTTTTGAGGAGCAAGCCGGCGCCAACAAGCAACACGAGAGCCAAAGCCATTTCCGTGACGACGAGCGCGCTGCGCAGGCGATGGCGACGGCGGCCTTCGGTGGAACCGCGACCGCCTTCCTTAAGCGCTTCGGTCAGATCCGGCTGCGCACTCGTTAGGGCAGGAGCGAGACCAAAGAGCAGGCCGGTGAAAACGGACACGGCAAAGGTAAGGAGCAAGACCGTGGTATCGAGTCGCACTTCCTGGAGACGCGGCACCGTTTGCGCGCCGACCGCACGCAGAAGATCGACTCCCCAATAGGCGAGAAGTGCGCCGGCAAATCCGCCGCAAACGGCGAGCAAGACACTTTCAGCGAGCAGTTGGCGCAGGAGCCGATAGCGCCCGGCGCCGAGCGCGACGCGAATGGCCATCTCGCGTTCGCGCGAACCGGCGCGCGCCAGCAGCATTGTGGTCAGGTTCGCGCAGGCGATAAGAAGAACGAGCACAACCGCACCGACCAGAATCCAGATGGCTGTACGCATGCTCCCGATCACCTGGCCGTGCAGCGAATAAATCGTCGCACCGAAGCTGTCGCCGTCCGGATAATTATTTGGATTCTGCCGCTTCATATCGGCGACAACGGAATCCAGCTGCGCCTGCGCTTCCTGAATGCTGACGCCATCGGCAAGACGCCCGATCATTCCATACCCGCGCGAGCCGCGATTCTTGAGTGCCTCCTCACTGAAAACGGCGGGAACCCAAATATCGACGCGCTCGCCGAACTCACCGGCGCCGAGATTGAAGAGCGGCAATGGAAATTCAAAACGTGCCGGCATGATGCCAATGACGACGACCTTGCGGCCGTTCAGGGAAATCGTGCGCCCGACCAGCGTGGGATCGGAATTGAAACGCCGTTGCCAGAGTCGCGCGCTGATGACGGCGACATCGTTGTGGCCGGCCGTTCCTTCGTTCTCGGCAAAAACGCGGCCGCGCATCGGCTCGATCCCGAGAAGGGGGAAGAGCGAAGGCGTGACGGAGGCGCCGGCAATGCGCTCGGGTTGGTCGCCCGAGGTCAGGTTGAGCCCGACATAGGTGAAGGCCGCCAGATCGGCGAACTTCGTCGCCTCGCGCCCGTAATCGAGATATTCCGGCGGCGAAACAGGAATGCGATCGAGCCCCTGCGCCTTGAATTGCTCGAACAAAAGAACGAGCCGGTCCGGTGCGCGATAGGGCAGCGGCTTGATGAGGAGACCGTTGACGAGACTGAGAACAGCCGTCGTCGCGCCGATGCCAAGGGCCAGCGTCACGATGGCGATGAGCGTGAAGGCCGGCGTCTTGGCGAGGTAACGAAGAGCGTAGCGGAAGTCGTTTAGCATGGATGGGCGTTGAGAGGTTGAAGGTTAAAAGCGGGCCACTTCACGAATCTCGATTCAGGATTCGTTCTTTCGGGCTTTGTCATTGTTTCGGATTTCGTTATTCGGGTTTCGTCATTCCGCGAAGCGGTCACTCATACCGAAGCGCCTCCATCGGATCGAGACGAGCAGCCGTGCGCGCCGGCAAATAGCAGGCGAGCAAACCGACCGCGAGCAGGAGCAAAGGCAGGAGCGTGAAGCTGAGTGGATCGTGCGCAGAAATGCGTTCGAGACTGCCGCGCAGGAGTTGCACGAGAAAATAAGAACCGATCAAGCCAATCGTCAGGCCAAAGGCGATCAGGCGCAGTCCATCACGCGTCACCAGCGAGAGAACATCGCGGGCCTGCGCGCCGAGAGCCATGCGCACGCCGATCTCCTGCGTTCGCTGGCGCACTGAGTATGAGATGACGCCGTAGAGCCCGATCGAGGCGAGAAAGAGCGCGATGACAGCAAATGCCCCGAGCAAAGTGCTGAAGAAAACGTGTTCCCAATAGGACTGCTTCACCACTTCGGTCATCGGTTGCACGGTGTAGATCGGAATTTCCTTGTTCACGGAAAGCACGGCCAGGCGCGCCGCATTCGCGTAGGTGCCTGGCGCACCCTTCGTACGTATGGCCGCGGACATGAAAAAAACCGGATCCTGCGCGGCCGGGAAATAGAGAGTCGGCAATATCTTTTTGCTCGTTAGGCGATGGTAAATGACGTTGCGCGCGACACCGACAATCTGGACAAGCTTTGGCGATTCCCCGGGTCCTGGAACTTTGGCCAGACGTTTCCCAATTGGATCCTGGCCGGGGAAAAGTGACTGCGCGGCGCGTTCGTCGATCACGGCGACCAGGGGCCGCGTCGCATCGTCCGTTGCGGCGAAGGTGCGACCCTGCACGATCGGAATGGAAAACGTATCGAAATAGCCGGGTGTGATGATCTGCATGTCGGCCATGCGCGCGTCCTGCAACGATTTCGGCGGCGGATCGCCTTCCAGCATGAAGGCACCGACGCCGGCGCCGGTAACCGGAAGCGATGTGATCGCGCCAGCCTGTTCTACGCCTGGAACTTCCTTCAAGCGCGGGATGAGACGCTTGAAAAAATCGGCCGCCATTTTCGGATCCTTGTATTGCGCAGGCGGCAGACCGACGCGGAAAGTGAGAACGTTCGCCTGCTGAATCCCGACGTCCGTTTTCTGATATTGCAGAAAACTCCGGATCATGAGGCCCGCACCGATGAGCAGGACCAGCGCAACCGCCACCTCGGCGACAACCAGCCCGTCGCGCACGCGCTGCCCACGCACGCCGCCCGCGGCGCTGCGGCCGCCTTCTTTCAAAACCTCGGTCAATTCCGGATGCGACACGCGCAGAGCCGGCAGCAAACCGAAGATCACGCTGGAAATGAGACCGGTGGCCAGCGCGAAAGTGATGACGCGCGCATCGAGGTCGAAGTGCAGCCAGAAGGGCAGTGCGACCGGAATGAGGGAAACCATCAGATCGATTCCCCACACCGCGACGATCAAACCGCCCGCGCAACCGGCCAGACCCAGGATGGCGCTTTCCACGAGAAGGTACCGGATGATTCGATGTGGCGTCGCACCGAGCGCGGCTCGGATGCCGAATTCACGCGTGCGCGCAGCGCCGCGGGCGAGGAGAAGGTTGGCCACGTTCGCGCAGGCGATCAGGTGTACGAACAAGACCGCGCCCATGAGCAGAAGGGTGAGCGATTTCGATTCCTCGACGAAATGTTCGCGCAACGGCATCGCGTGAAAAATGCTGCCCGCGTAGATGTCGGGATGGCGATGCGCTTCGAGAGCGGCGAAATGTTTCAGCTCGGCGTTGGCCTGCGCCAGCGTCGCCCCGGGTTTCAGGCGCCCGACCGGATCGAGTGAAAAATTTCCGCGCGGATAATCCTTCTCCGACATGCGCAGAGGCATCCAGAGGTCCGCCTTTTCCGGATAACGCCAGCCTTTTGGCATGACACCGACGATGGTGGCCATCATGCCGTTGACCTGCACGGTTTTGCCGATGACAGCCTTGCTGCCACCGTAACGCTCCTGCCAAATCTCGTAACCGAGCAGGACGACAGGCACGGCTTTCTCGTCGTTTTCATCCAGGCGAAAGAGGCGGCCGAGAATGGGCGGCACGCCGAACATCTTGAACATGTCGGCTTGAACCGCGGCGCCCAGATAGCGATCCGGTTTCCCGCCTTCGGAAATGATCATGGTCGTATCGACCACCGCACCGATCCCCTGGATGCTGGTCAACTCCCGACGTGCATCGCGCAGTGTCGGATAATCGAAACCAAGTTCCTGGCTTTCGCCGACGTTACGGAGTCGGTGCTGCAGCGAGATGAGTCCCGCCTGGTCCCGCATGAGCGGGAGCGGTTTGAGGAGAAGCGCGTTAACGGCGGAGAAGACGGTGCTGGCCAGGCCAATCCCGAGCGCGAGGGTCAGGACCGCAATGGCGGTAAAGACCGGTGTTTTGAGCAATGTGCGCGTGGCATGGCGGAGATCGGAAAACATGACTACTCGTTAGGCGCAAGCGCCAGCGGACGCATCATAAGAAAGGAATTCTGGCGCACGGCGAAGAGTTCGCCCGCGTCGGAAATGTCGGTGCTGCGATTCTGCCGTGCAGGCGCCGGAATCAGATGGCTAACCAGCGCCTCGGCCAGAAGCAAAAGGAGAACGATGACGAGCGCTCGAACCGATCCGTTCCTCCTTGGCTCGCTGCGCATCGCGGCATCTCCCCTTGATCATGCGGCGATCTTGTCTTCCACCACGCGACCGTCGAACAAGTGAACGGTGCGATCGGCGTGCTGGGCGAACCGGGCGTCGTGCGTCACCATGCAGATGGTGGCGCCGCCGGCGTGCAATTCCTTGAGCAAATCCATGACGGCTTCGCCGTTGCGGGAGTCGAGGTTACCGGTCGGTTCGTCGGCCAGAAGAATGGCCGGTTTGCCCGCGAGGGCTCGCGCCACCGCCACACGCTGTTGCTGGCCACCCGAGAGCTGACTCGGAAGATGTTTCGCCCGATGCCCCATGCCGACGCGCTCGAGCGCTTCGCTCACGAATGTTTTGCGCTCGCTCGACGGCATGCCGCGATAGGTCAACGGCAGCTCGACGTTTTCGTAAACGGTCAAATCGCCGATCAGATTGAAGCTTTGGAAAATGAAGCCGATCTCGCGGTTGCGAATGCGGGCCCGCTCAGGGAAGGAAAGGTTGGCCACTTCTCCCCCTTTCAGCGCATAACTGCCGTCGCTCGGCGTGTCGAGCAGGCCAAGAATCGAGAGGAGCGTCGATTTTCCGCAGCCCGACGGTCCCGCGATGGAGACATATTCGCCCGGGCGAATGTCGAGGTGGATGCCGGAAAGCGCGTGAGTTTCGACTTCATCAGTCAGGAAAACCTTGGTGACGCCTTCGAGGTGAATAAGAGGTGTGGAGCCGTTGTTCATGAGTTAGTTGGTTAGGTGTTTACGTTGAAATTGTGTGTCGTTAGGTAAAGCTGTCATCCGAGCCCAGCGCGGGACCTCGCAAACGCTCGACGGGGTCTCATCATGGGAGCACCTGCCGTTTTTGTGAGGTCCTTCGCTGCGCTCAGGATGACCGTTGTCATGTTCATTATCAGTTCAGCCGGATGCGATCGTGTGAATCGTACGCGCTCGTATCGGAAAGAATCACCTGATCGCCGGGTTGCAGGCCGCTCAGGATTTCGATCGTGTTCACCGAGCTGCGGCCGAGTTTGACCGGTGTGCGGACCGCTTCCGATCCGCCATCGACCAATTTGAAAAGTCCGACGGTGCTGTTGTCCTGACCAAAAGCGGGCCGGCCGACATAGACAACATTGTCGAGACGCTCGAGCTCAATCGTTCCATCGACGCTTAAATCCGGCCGCGCGCCCTTGGGCAGTTTTCCGTCGATCGCCACATCTACCGTGACTGTCCCCTGCTCGACCGCCGGGTCGACCCGAATGACGTGGCCTTCCACGATGCCGTTGCGCGTATCGATGCTGGCTTTCTGATTAATCTGAATGTCCTTGGCCTGCGTTTCCGCGATCTTGATCTGGGCCTTGAGTTTGGTCGGATCAGCCACGCGGGCCAGGTTCGTTCCCTGTATGACGCGCTGACCAACTTCCACCGGTAACTGCTGGAGCACGCCTTCCATGCCGGCGCGCACATGCAGCGCTTCGACCTGGCTTTTCTTTAACTCCGCCAGTTCGCGCGCCTGATCGACGGCAGCCTGTTTCGAAGCGAGCTGCGGTTCAATGGAGTTGCGGGCGAATTCCAGGCGCTTCTGCTCGATCTCATCACGATGCTTGAGGTCGTCCGCTTTCACTTTCGATGTCTTGTACTGGAGTTCGGCGATCAATCCGTTTTTGCGCAGATTGTCGTTCGTCTGGCTCTCCATCTCGGCTGCTTCCATCTCGGCATGGACCTGCGCCGCGCTGGCTTCCTGTTGCAGGACCTCGCGCTGCAGAGTCGCGCGCAACGTGACCAGCTCCGCTTCCGCCGCTTTCTCGGCCAGCTGGGCGTCATGCGCGGTCTGTTCCAATTCCGGGCTGCTCAATTCCAGGAGCACCGTGTCGGGATGCACATGAGCGCCCGGGCGGACGACAATCTTTTCGACGCGACCCTCGGTATTGGCGGCGATCCATTGAATCTCTTCCGGCACCAGCGTGCCCAGGCCGCGCACCTGCCGCAGCATCGGACCGCGCTTGACTGTATCGACCCACACGGTGGAGCGATCCACGCTCGGCACCGCCGGCTTGAGCCGCGAAATCAGGATGCTCACAACCAAAAGCCCCAGAATGGAACCACCGATGATATAGAAGCGGCGTTTCCGCTTCTTGCGGGCAACGTCGGGACGCGGGACATCCATCGGGGACAGACTAGGCGTAAAGCCTGTGGGCCGCACGATTGTGTTGTCCGCTTTTGCTTCCGAGCCGTGTGGGGTCATTTCCAGTCCGATCAAAAGAGGTGCGCGAGCGCGTAAACGGCGCCAATGATCGGCAACGCGGAGGTCGCGATCATCGCACCGAAGAATGCTACTTCGCTGGCGAACTCATGGGCGGCTTCCTGTCGAAAATACGCGCCGCTGATTTGCAGAAAGGAATGCAGTTCGTTGCGCCGGCGACGATTCCGACGAAGTCCGCCCAGGGTGAGGGCGCCCGCATACTGGTAATCGGTTTTTGGAAAAGCCGGCGATGTCCGCGAAGCAAGCGCTTCGCTTTCGCCGCGAACTTTTTGAATGGTCGTTAGGTCAGGCTTCATAGATTTTCTCTTTTCACTGATGAGATGCAGTTAACATCCATCTTGGATTCAAAGTTTTTTTCGAATCCTGCCCCCCTATTGCAATGCTCGTGCCAGTCTTTCCGTGAAAACCGTAAGCCTCTCCTTCACGGTGGTTTGCGTTGATCGCCCGACTTCAGCAAAAGGCCATTACGACCCGCGTGTGGGATGATGCTGTCCCGTTTTCGGGAAAGCGATCTGGCACGGCAGAGCCGGCCGAGAGGAGGCGGAAACGCATTGCTTTATCAAAGCCTTGCCGGATGATCCTGCCGAATGACTGACCGCATTCCGCGAGTTTCCACTGACGTGCGGGTGATGTTCTTCGACACGGATTGCGGAGGCGTGGTCCATAACATCGCCTATCTGCGTTTCATCGAAGTCACCCGCACCCTGCTCGCCGAACAACTCGGCCTACCGCTTGTCGAAATGGCCGAAAAGCAAACCTATCCCGTCGTGGTGCGCACCGAGATCGATTATCGCAAAGCCGCAAAATTGGGCGATCGGCTCGTGGTCGAGGGCTCGCTCGATCGTCTGGAACGCGTCCGTTTTTGGTGCGCTTTTCGGATCCTGCGGCCCAGCGATGATGCCTTGATCGCGGAATGCCGGCAGATGCTCGCCCTGATCGAAATGCCCTCCGCCAAGTTGCTTCGCCTGCCTGAAAGTTGGGAGCGTCACCGCGCTGCCCTTTCGCCTGACAAATAATTCGCATGGTCGCAGCCGTCCGCACGTTTTCGCTTCACGATGCTCTGGCCGAGCCGCCCGCGCTGAAGCCGCCACCGACGCGCCACGCCCTTTTCGTTCTGCTCATTGCCCTGGCTGCGTTGCTGCATGTGGCGACAGCCGGCTGGGGCGATCTTTATAACGAAACCGACGGGCAATACGCCGGGGCCGCGCGCGAAATGTTGCAGACCGGCCACTGGCTCACACCGACGAACGACGGCATTCCGCGCCTGCAAAAACCGCCGCTCCTTTACTGGATGGTCATGGTCTCGTTCAAAATTTTCGGGGTCAGCACGGCAGCCGCGCGTCTGCCCATGGCCCTGGCCACGGTCGCCTCGGTCATCTTCATTTTTCTAATCGGTGAACGGCTGGCCGATTACCAGCGCGGGTTTCTGGCGGGACTCATTTATCTCTCGGCGACCGGTGTTTTTCTGCTTAACCGCATCCTCATGCCCGAGCCGGTCTTCAGCGCCTTCATCGCGGGGGCTCTTTGGTGCGCGGTGGGCGGCTATCAAACGCGCGGCCGGCAGCCGATTTGGTTCGCCGGTTTTTGGATTTTCTGCGCTCTCGCCTGCATGACGAAGAGTTTCCACGGAGTACTTTACCCGGCCGCCACGGCCGGCCTGCTCGCTCTTTTCTATCGCGAAGCACGCGCGCGCTTCCGCAAAATGTTCCGCTGGGATCTGCTCCTCCTGTTTCTCCTCATCGCCGTCCCCTGGCATGTCTGGGCGGAATGGCGTTACCCGGGGTTTCTTCGCCAGACGACCGGCAACGAATGGCTCATTCATCTTTTCGGCCGAAAAGACGCGACCCACAGTTATGATGATGTGCCGCGGCTGCAGTTTCTCTTCATGCATGTCGCCTGGTGGTTTCCATGGTCGCTCGCCATCGTACCCGGCGCACTGCTGGGCTGGCGAAAAGTGGTGCGACCGGGTGAAATGACGTTTGGTGACGCGTTTCTCCTTTGCTGGATGGGCGTTGCCTTCGTGCCGCTCTTTTTTCTCGGGCAACGGCAGGATTACTACTCGATGAGCATGTGGCCGGCCTTCGCACTTTGGGCCGCGACGGCCTGGGAGCGGATGTCACGAAATCAACGGGCCGTCGGTGCTGCTCTCACCGGCCTGGTGGGAATGGCTGTCGCGGGCATCGGGCTTGGTCTCCCGGCGCTCGTGCAGCACGCGCAGCATCGCTGGGGCGAAACCGCACAGCGTTCGACCGCCTGGCGCGCTCTCATGGACATATCGGACGCTTCCTGGCTGAGCTTTCGACCAGTCGTGATCCTTGTCGGCATTCTGCTGGCTTCCTTCGCCATCACGGCTTTCTTTCTCGTCCGGCGTGAGCATTTGAAGATAGCGATCGTCGCGCTCGCTTTGCCGATGATTCCGACCGGTTTCCTCATGATCGAGGGCGTGGCGCAAATGGCTCCCTATTTTTCCCTGGCCAAGGCAGCCCGTTTTCTCAACGAAGCGCCGCGCGACACGGGGGAAGTCATTTACGAAGGCCAACTGCATCTCGGCAGCAGCCTCGTTTTCTATCTGGACCGCAAGTTTTACCTGGTCAATCAAGAGGCCGATGAAGAGTCGGTCCCGAACCTGCCCGATGCCCCGAGCGATCGTTACCTCACCGAAAAATCCGTCCTGAATCGCTGGGGCGACCGCGAACCCGTTTTTCTACTGGTCGAACGCGATCGTATCCCCTATTGGCAGAACCTTCTCACCCGGCGCTTTCACATTTTTCATCAGGTCATGACCTGTGGCACCTACGTGATCCTGAGCAATCAGCTCTGAGCGCCGCCCGATCATGATTTGAAAAATTCGCCTGACCGCGTAGTGTCCCCGCCTGTTTCCCAGGAAAGAAAACGGAGCCAATTTATGTCGCAGCATCGCAGTTTGAAAAGAGCCAACACCATCACCGCCAAGCGCAACGTCCTGAAGCGCTTCGAGCGCGTCGAATTGATGAAGAAACGCGGGCAATGGAAGGAAGGCAGCAAAGTTATCGGCCTGGCCAAGACGAAGCCCGATGCGTAGCGGCGGACCGTTGAAGCGATGAAGGGTTGAAGGGTTACAGCGGAACACCTCGCCCGCTTCAACATTTTATCTCTTCAACGCTTCAACGCACACGATGCGCCTGAACCGCTTTCTGGCCGCGGCAGGCATCGGGTCTCGCCGGGCCTGCGACGAACTGATTGCGGCCGGACGTGTCACGATCAACGGCCAGATTTGCACCAACTTCAGTGCCGAACCCTCCGATCGTGACCACGTCAAGGTAAACGGCAGGCTCGTGCACGTCCGCCCCCAGCTCCATCTCATGTTGCACAAACCGGCCGGCTTCGTCACAACGCGCCGCGACGCGCACGCGCGACGCACCATCTTCGATTTGCTGCCGCCAAAATTGCCGCGGCTTTTTCACGTCGGTCGACTCGACGCCCAGAGCGAAGGTCTCCTCTTTCTCACCAACGACGGTGATTTTGCGCAGCATCTCTCTCATCCGAGCCACCAAATTGAAAAGGAATACGAGGTTACGCTCGATCGCGCCTGGGACACCAGGCTCACGCCCAGGTTGCTCCGCGGCATTTTCCTCGACGGGCGGCGGGCCAGGATCGCAAAACTTAACTCGTTAGGCCAAAACCGGCTTCGCGTTATTTTACATCAGGGAATCAATCGGCAGATTCGTCGAATGTTCCATGCCCTGGGGTACGAAGTGAAACAGCTCGTGCGGATCCGGATCGGTCCGCTGCGGCTCGGCGATTTGCCGCGCGGTCACTGGCGTGTCTTGAACAAAAAGGAAATCGCTTCACTCTCTCGCTAAGGTGCGCTGCGACCTCTCTCTCCTCTTCATCCTCATCCTCAGCACGATTGCGGCATCGGCCGCCGAACCCGAATTTCGCGGCGCGTGGGTCTCGACCGTTTACAATCTCGACTGGCCGTCGCGCGCCGGTTTGCCCGCCGACACGCAAAAGGCGCAACTGCGCGCCATTCTCGACCGGGCGGCGCAACTGCACCTCAACGCCATTCTTCTTCAGGTGCGCCCGGCCAGTGATGCGCTCTATGCCTCCAAGTATGAACCGTGGTCGCAGTTTCTCACCGGCAAAGAGGGCCGCTCGCCCGGTTACGATCCGCTCGCCTACGCCATCGCCGAAGCCCATGCCCGCGGGATCGAGTTACACGCCTGGATCAATCCCTTCCGCGCCGCCACCAGCGCGAGCGGATATCTGGCGCCCAACCATGTCGCGAAAAAGCATCCCGGCTGGATCCGGCGTTTCGGAAAACAGCTCTGGATCGATCCTGGCGAACCGGCCGCGCGTGCCTACGTCCTCAACGTGGTCGCCGATATCGTCCGCCGCTACGACGTCGATGGCATTCACATCGACGATTATTTTTATCCCTATCCTCTGCATCCTGGCGAAGCCTCCTTTCCGGACAACGAAACCTGGCAACGCTTCGGGCAGAAAACCGGAATGAGCCGTGCGGATTGGCGTCGGCAAAACATCAACGATTTTGTGCGCTCGCTTTATCAGGAAGTGAAATCAATCCGGCCTTCCGCGCGTGTCGGAATCAGTCCGTTCGGCATCTGGCGGCCGGGCGTTCCGTCCTCGATCGAAGCACAACTCGATGCTTATGCGCAGCTCTTCGCCGACGCGCGCAAGTGGTTGCGCGAAGGCTGGTGCGACTATCTGGCGCCGCAGCTGTACTGGAGCATCGAGCCGCCGAAACAAAGCTTCCCCGTCCTGCTCGATTGGTGGCGTGGGCAAAGTCGTGGCATCCCCGTCTGGCCCGGCATTGCGACCGAGCGCATCGGCTCGAAACGGCCCGCGCGCGAAATCATTTCCCAGATCGAGCTCACCCGCCGCGGCGCGAATTCACCCGGTCAAATCCATTGGAGCATGAAATCACTCATGCGAAATCAGGGCGGCATCGACGATCTGCTGCGCGAAAGTGTTTATGCCGAAAAAGCAAAACCGCCTCCTCGCTAACCGTCGGTTGACCATGAAGACACGAAGGTCCAGAGCCTGAAAAAATTCTTCCTTCGTGGTGATTTTCAGCGCCTCAATCCACTTCCGCGCGCAGGATTTCGAGCGGGGGTGAATTACCGGTCCCGCGGCTGGCCAGCAGCCCAATCAATATCGTCAGGGCAATAGCCGCGACACCGGTAATCAAAAGCGGCAACCACGAAGCGACATAATCCAGTTTGAAAACAAAAACGGCCAGGACCCAACTGGCCAAAAGCGAGAGGCCGATGCCCGTCATGCTGGCCAGCAAGCCGAGAAAGAAATATTCGGCGCAGAGAATCTTCCAAACCTGCGCCCGCGTCGCTCCCAGCGTGCGCAAAAGAATGCTCTCCTTCGCGCGCTGATACCGGCCGCTCCAAATCGTGCTCCCCAGGACAATGATCCCCGCGCCCACCGTGAAAAGCGACATCACGCGAATGACCAGCGCCACCTTGCTGAGAATGCTGTCGACTGTCTGGATGACGGCGGAAAGATCGATCGCCGAAACGTTCGGGAATTTTGCGACGACGGCGCTTTGCAGGCGGGCCGAAGCGGCCGGAGTCGGCACACGGCTAACGAGCACATCGAAGCGAGGCGCGTTCTCGAGCACTCCGGCTGGAAAGACGACGAAGAAATTGGTCTGGAAACGTTTCCAGTCGACATCGCGCAAGCTCGCGATTTTCGTCTTGATCGGAACGCCCTGGACATCGAAGAGCAGTTCGTCGCCAATCGTTGCGCCGAAATCCTTCGCAATCTCGCGATCGAGTGAGATCGGCACCGTATCCCGGGATGATAATCAACATGTCCAATCCAGCGTCCGGCCGTGATCTTTTCCGTCTCGCTTAATTTTTCGCGGTAGGTCGAACGATATTCACGTTCCAATTCCCAGTCCGGAATCTTGTTCTGCGGATCGGCCAGTATTTCGCTCGTCTTGCGTCCCTTGATTTCTATCAACCGCATGCTCACGATGGGTGCCTCCTGCAGGATGGGAAAGTGAAGCGAGCGCAGAAGACCGGCTACGGCAGGGGTTTGTTCCGGTTGAATATCGAAAAGAAAGATGTTGGGACGGCCGTTGCGATCGATCGACCGGAATTGGGCGAGGAGAACATCACGCGTGAGATAGAGGCTGAGCAAAAGAAAAACACCCAGGCCTAACGAGAGAGTCAGAAGCAGCGTGCGGTTGTTCGGTCGATACAAATTGGCCAGGCCCTGACGCAAAACGAAACTCGCTCGATGTGGAAACCATTTGCGCACGAGAGCGATGAGAAGTCGGGCCGTCCCGGCAAAGAGCAGGACGGCCAGACCAAGAGCGCCGGCCAGCATCAGTCCACGCAACCAGGTTTCGCTCTGAGCCATGGCGAAAGCGGTAATACCGGCAGCGATAAGCAGATAAACGAGCCAGAGTAACGGATCCGACCGGCGCGGCCTTTCTCCATCGACGCCGGCACGCAGGACAAGCAGAGGCGAGACCCGGCGGAAGCGAAGCAGCGGTGGCAGGGCGAACAACATGCAAATCCCAAGTCCGATCAGCACCCCCTCAAGGACGGGCCACCAAAAAATCTGCTCGGGAATGTTGAGCGGAAAAAACGTGCGGAGAAAAAGCGGCAAAAGTCGTTGCAGCAAAAGACCGAGGGCGGCCCCGCCGAGCGCGCCGGCCAAACCCATGGCCGCCGCTTGCCACAAATAGATCAGCACGGTGCGGCGGCCCGAAGCGCCGAGACAACGAAGGATCGCGCACGTTTTGACCTTCTCCCGCAGATGAGCCTGCATCGCGCTGGCCACGCCAACCGCGCCCAGCAATAGCGCAACGAATCCGACCAGATTCAGATAACGGTAAAGATTTTGCAGCGCTTCGCCGAGATCCTTCTTTCGCCTGGCCACGGTGTCGTATTGCAGGCCGAGTTTTTGCAGATGAGGCGCGAGGGCGGCGATCCGCTGTTCGACATCGACGTTTGGGCCGAACTTCACGTAGTCGCGATAGCGCGCCACGCTGCCGGGTTTGAGCAGATCGGTCCTGGGCAGATCCGGCAACGGAATGTAGACACGCGGGGCCAGGCTTGCGCCGGCCGAAGCGTCGCCCGGCACTTTCTGCAAGGCGCCGGTGATGGTGAATTGGGCCTCGCCAATCTTGATGACGGAACCAACTTCGCCCCGAAATTGCAGAAGCAGGCTTTCATCGACCACGGCGCGACTCCCGTTTCTGAAATCCCGCGCGGCATTCGGAGGCGCCGTCTCCATGCGGCCATAAAAGGGAAAGTTGCCACCGAGCGCGCGCAGTTGAACGAGATGCGTCCCACCGGCCCCGGGAAATACAGCCATGGTGGTAAAGCGAACCTCGCGCGCCTGCGGTTCCCCTAACGACTTTAACAATTGCTCTTCCGCATGAGTAAAAGGCTGGGGCGACGAGATGACGAGATCCGCTCCGAGAAGCGTGCGCGCCTGATCGTCAATGGCGCGAGCCAGACTTTGTCGAAACGAGCCGATGGCGATAAGCGCGGCGATGCCGAGCACGATGGAACACGAATAAAGCAAGAGTCGCCGTCGACTCGAACGACTGTCACGCCACGCCATCTTGAAAACGAATCCGCCGTTCATTGGAGCTGATGTAGAGCCTGATTTCACACCATCCCTCCGTTGCGCAGGCGAATGGTTTGTTCCGTAAGCCGTGCCACATCCGGATCGTGCGTAACGAGCACCAGGGCGGTGCCGGCGTGCGCATTCAACTCGAGCATGATGTCGATGATGCCGCGGCTCGTCTCGGCATCGAGATTTCCGGTCGGCTCGTCGGCAAAGAGAATTTTCGGCTGATTGATGAAAGCCCGGGCCAAAGCCACGCGCTGCTGTTCGCCACCGGAAAGCTGCGCGGGGTAATGATCAACCCGCTCGGCCAGGCCGACGCGCGCGAGCAAGTCGAGCCCGAGCTTTCGCGCGGAGCGATCGCCGCGCAATTCCATCGGCACGGTCACGTTCTCGAGCGCAGTCAGCGTTGGGATAAGCTGAAAGTTTTGAAAAACGAAGCCGACATGCCGGTTGCGGACACGCGCCCTTTCATCTTCGTCGATTTCGCCCAAGACGACACCGTTCAGCAAAACGGAGCCGGACGTGGGACGATCCAGCCCTGCGCAGAGACCAAGCAGAGTGGTTTTGCCACTGCCGGACGGCCCGAGAATCGAGCAGGTCGCGCCCTGGGCCAAAACGAAACTCACATCGTGCAGGACGGTGAGCGGGCCGGCGCTCGTCGCATAGATCTTGGTGAGGTGTTGAACATTCAGGATCGGAAAGGCGGTCATTGACGATGGCGACGGGTGCGTCTTGCTTACGCGAGGATGAGGGGGCGCGCATGGGGAAATTGATCGTGCAAATCTGCTGCGCGCTGGCCCTTCTTTGGAGCGCCCACCCGGGCCACGCTCAGGCCCCGTCGCCAACGGAATCGGCCGACAAAAGAATCGTCTTTCTCGGCGACAGTCTGACCGCCGGTTACGGAGTTGGCCGGGCGCATGCGTTTCCGGCCTTGATCGCGGAAAAAATTCGGCAGGCGAATTTGCCTTACGAAGTGGTGAACGCCGGGGTGAGTGGCGACACCAGTGCGGACGGCCTGCACCGGCTTGATTGGCTGCTGCAACGCCCGATCGATGTGCTGGTTGTCGCGCTCGGGGCGAACGACGGCCTGCGCGGTCTCTCCGTCGATGCCTTGCGAAAGAATTTGCAGGCGATTGTCGACAAGACGAAAGCGAAATATCCGCAGGCGAAAATCGTGATTGCCGGCATAAAGATGCCACCGAATCTCGGCGCGAACTACGCCGGGAAATTCGACGACGTTTTCGCCGGTGTCGCGCAAAGGAATCACGCCGCGCTTATTCCCTTCCTGCTTGCCGGTGTCGGCGGGCATCACGATCTCAATCAGGCGGATCAGATTCATCCGACCGTGGCCGGGCAAAAAATCGTCGCAGAAGATGTCTGGCGTGTGCTCGGGCCGCTCCTGCATAAAGAATCATGACGGAATCAAAGCTGGATGGTTGCTGTGCGCTGATCACCGGAGCCTCGGCTGGCATCGGCCGGGAGTTTGCCCGAGAACTGGCCGGGCGGGCCCAAACGCTCATTCTGGTAGCGCGTCGCCAGGCGCGCCTCGAGGAATTGCGCGATGACCTTCGAGCCCGTCATCCGCAGCTGACGATTCACTTGCGCAAAACCGATCTGACCGATGACGAGCAACTCGACGCGCTCGGAGATTGGATTGAAGCGGAGCAAATCGCGGTCGATCTTCTGATCAACAACGCCGGCCTTGGCGACCTTGGGCTTTTTGCCACGAGCGACCGCGAAAAAGTGGAACGGATGCTGAAGGTGAACGTGGTCGCGTTGACCCTGCTGACTCACCGGCTGCTCGGCGGCATGCTCGCGCGGAAGCGAGGCACAATCATCAATGTGAGCTCCTCGGCCGGCTTTTTGCCCATGGCCGGCTTTGCCGTTTACGCGGCGAGTAAAGCTTACGTGACCAGTTTCTCCGAGGCGCTGCGCGCCGAACTGCGGGGCAGCGGGGTGACGGTGACGACGCTTTGTCCCGGGCCCGTCCACACGGAATTTAACCAGGTGGCGCGCCGGCCGAATTCCGAAGCCAACCCCGCGCCGGAAATCGCCGTTGTGTCGGTAGACAAGGTCGTCCGCGAAACGCTGGCCGCGGCGGAGAAGGACCGGCCTCTCATCATCCCCGGCCTTCTCATGAAGCTCGGCATGGGACTCGTCAGGCTGACGCCCCTCCCGATCCTGCGCATGGCTTCCCGATTTTCGGTGAAACGTTTTTGAAAACGGAGCTCTCCAAGCGCAAAAAAAGCGGGAACGACGTTGCCGCCGTTCCCGCCTGACGAACAAGGGGACCGAAGGTGGTCTGCCGCTATTTGCTATATTTCACCCCGCAGCCGTAGGGTCGCGTCGTTGCCGTCTCGACCGGCTTGCCGGCCATCGATTCGTCGAGCGCGACTTTAACGTAGTTGGTCGCGCCTGCGATATCGGCCTGATCGGCGGTCGGCTTATCATCGATCGCGCCTTTGTAAATCAGTTTACCCGCGGGATTAATGACGAACATATTCGGTGTGTTGGTCGCGCCGTATTCACGGCCAACCTTGCCGTCGGGATCGAGCAGGAGCGCGGTGGGATGCATGTTCCAGGAAGCCAGTTGTTTCTGCGCTTCCTCCGGTGTGAGATGACCCTGCTTGCCCGGGGCGGAGGAATCGATGGTCAACCAGACGACTCTCTTTCCGGCATAATTCTGCTGCAGTTTCTGCATGTTGCCGCTCTCGTAATGCTTCTTCACGAAGGGACAACCCGGATTGAACCATTCGAGCACGACGTATTTGCCCTTGAACTGCGAAAGACTGTGGCTGCGACCGTTTGAATCCTTGAGGCTAAACCCGGGCGCGGGCTTTCCAACATCAGGCGAACCGGCAGCCTGCAGGCTGGCCACAGTGGCAGTGAGCAAAGCGGTGAGAAGAAGTTTGAATTTCATTGGTTATCTATTGAGCAGCTACGTTTGGTGATTGGTTTTGGATTTTCCGGAGAACGATCTCTTTCGTGAGAAGCTCCGGAAAGACAAACGGCTCCGCAGCCGGGTTGGCCGGATAGAGCACATACAATGGGACACCCGGGCGCCCGAATTGTTTCAAAATTTTCGTAATGACAGGATCGGCATTTGTCCAATCAGCTTTCAATTTCGTGATGCCGGCGCGCTGAAAAGCGCCGCGCACTTCGGCACTCTCGAGGACCGTCGCCTCGTTGAATTTGCAGGTGAGACACCATGCCGCGGTGAAATCGACGAAGACGTCGTGGCCAGCCGCGCGTTCCGCCTCGAGCCGAGCGGGCGTGAAAGGCTGCCAATCGCCTTCGGGCGCGCTGGCTGCAGTGGAAGGCCGGGCCGCCTGAAATTTCTTCCCGATAAAATAAAAGCCGCTGCCCGCGAGAAAAAGAATCATAAGCGCCCAGGTGACGAAACGCGCCGAGGTGGAGGCAGCTGGCGTGGCGAAAGCGCCCTTCATCCAGCAAACGAGACTAACGACGAGAAAAAAGGCGCAGCTCCAGATGACCGCACCCAGACCGCGTTCCGCGCCAAGCACGGAAATAAGGAACAGAAAGGTAGCCAGCAGGAAAAAGCCCATGAGTTGTTTGACGTGCAGCATCCAGGGGCCCGGTTTCGGCAAAAAACGGAGCCAGGCCGGCTGGGCCGAGAGCAGAAAATAGGGCGCGCTCATTCCGGCGGCGATGGCCAGAAACATGAGAAGAATGACAAGGGCCGATTGGGTGAAGGCGAAGCCGAGAGCGGTCCCAAGAAACGGAGCCGTGCAGGGCGTCGCCAGGATCGTGGCGAATACGCCCTGGAAAAACGCGCCGGCATTCCCTTCTTGAGCCGTCCAGCCGAGCAGGCCGCGATTGGCCGTTTCCGGTAACGAAATTTCGAATACCCCAAAAAGATTGAGCGCGAAGACGAGCACCACCGCGCTCATGGCGAGGACGAAGTAGGGATTCGTAAACTGGACCGCCCAGGTGATCTGGTGGCCGGCCGCTTTCAAGAAAATCAGGACCGCGGCCAACCCGATGAACCAGACGAAAATGCCGGCAATAAAGGCGAGGCCGCTCTGGAAGATGCGTGCGCGGCTCTGACCCGCGTGCCTGACGAATCCAAAAATCTTGAGGGAAATCACCGGCAGGACGCACGGCATGAGGTTCAGAATGAAACCGCCGAGAAAACCAAAGAGGAGAAATTTGGCGAGTCCGCCGGGGGCCGGTGCACCTGCGGGTCCGGCGGTGATCTGCGGCGCCGCCGAACTGAGCGACCAGGCATTTCGACCGGCTGCATTTTGCGCGGCACCGAAGACAACGATGCCGTTCAGCGAGGAGATGTTCTGGTCCGAGCCATCGAGCGGAACGCGGACCGTGACCCGGCCTTCGGCCCGTTTTTCAATCTGCGGATGACCGACAATCGTATTTCCGATCGGGGCCGGAAAGAAATCAACCGCGGGATATTGGGCGAGTGCAGCACTTTTGATGGTAAGCAGCAAATCCGAACCACGCCGCTGCCATTGAGCGGCAGCCACTTTCGCGTCGGGCCAGGTTTGCGCGAGCGACCGGCGATAGCGCGCAAACAGTTCTTCGTTAGCCGGCAGCGAATTCCCGGCAATCGGCAGATCGAGATGCACCGAGGCAGCGCCGGGAATGCAAATTTTCTCACAGACGAGCCAGTTGGCGTCCGCTTTTAGAGGGGCTGTTTTCGCCGCCAGTGTGGCTGGCGGCGTGATCTGCTGCATGAGCAGTACTTCATCATGGTAGCCGTAAACCAGAATGTCACCCGGCTCGATTAGCTTGAGCGGGATGGGCCATTGGATCGGTCCGACTTTCCAGCCGGCCGGCAGTTGCCATTTGATCTCGGTCGGAATGCCGGCGTCGCCTGGATAACGCCAATAGGTGTGCCAGCCGGGAACCATGTGCAGGAGCAAGCCCATCGTAAAGGGTTTGCCCGGCACGATGGCATTCGTGTCGGCCACGAGACGTGCCTGCACCAGGTCGCGGCCTTCGTAGCGTTGCGCGAAGGCGCTGGTTTTGAAACCCGCCACGGCAGCGAGCAGCAAGAGAGCCGGGACGAGGCGGCGCGAGATCACGTCCTTATCTAACATCGCGCCGCGGGCGCGGCAACGAAGGCGCCTGCCGCAGACTAATGCTGACGCGCCTGCGCCTGGCTATTCCGCAGATTGGAACGAATGGCAGACTTGAATTGGCCGAGAGACAGCGGGGCTTGTTCGCTGGAAGCGGTGCTCTCTTCCCTCCCCAGTTTCGCGACGTCGGTCACGGGTTTGCCATCGTCATCGGCCACGATTTCCTGCCCCGTCTGATCGCGCTCGATGTGATAGCGGCCATGCATGATTCCGACAAGAGGGACGAACTGCTGGCCGTTATGCTCAACAAAGAGGACATCGTGATCGCCCATCTTAAACTTCGGGCTGTCGGTCACTTCCATGGTCTGACCGTCCACGGTTCCGCCCAGCATGCGGATGGTGTAGGAATTGCCCGGCGCTCCCTTTAGAGAATCGTTTATCCTGAAAGTAACGTAGGTGACGATGTGGCGTTGCGCGCCTTCACCAACCCACTGCGAGTGCACGCTGGTCACTGTGCCTTCGAAAATGAGTTCGGCGCGACTAACGAGTTCATCGAAAGTCGGAGGGATAACAGTGGTCGCAAAAAGCGAAGTGAGGCCCGCTGCGAGAAAAGCAAACAGAGCAAGGGAGCGGATTTTCTTCATAAGGGGTGATCGGTGAGTGCTGTTCAACGTTAGAACCAACTGTTTCAAGTTCAATCGCACTTTGCGTTGGTGGACGTAATCCGCGCTCATCAATTCATGTCGTAGAGTTCCACGAGTCCGACGCCCGTCGTGTTGTTGACTCCCCGCACAATGGCGGTGTAACTGCCGGGGGAAAGCGTCGCGATAATGGCCGATTCGCGCGAATCAGAAGGAGCAATGCCGGATGCCGCGATCGCCGCGACCTGTGAGCCGGTCGACCAATCGTCATTGCTGTAAACGAGATTGCCCGAACTGTTTCGCAACTCCAGCGTCGGATTGGAGAGCGTCCCGCTTACGCCGCTCGCGCCGAGCGATGGTCCGAGAGCGCGCATCATCACCTCTTTCGCCGAAGTTCCCTGGATAATAAAACCACCGATAAGAGCGGCGTCTCCGGTGCCGACCAAACCGCGCGTCGAAATGTTTGAGAGTTTTGTGGCGCCAGACGTCATGTCGTAACCTTCCACCAGAGAAACACCCGTTGTCCCGTTCACGCCGCGAACGATGGCCGTGTAACTGCCGGGCGACAACGTCGCCACGATGGCGGATTCGAGGGAGTTGGAAGGCGCGAAACCGGCGCTCGCGATTTCGCCCGCGTTGGGGCTTTGCCCCCAGTTGTCGTTCGATTGCAGGAGAGTACCAGCCGAATTACGCAATTCCAAAGTAGGATTGGCCAGGACGCCGGCGATGCCATAGGCCGCCAGTGATGGGCCAATTGCGCGCAGGATAACCTTCTTGGACTGGTTGCCCTCGATAATAAAACCCCCGATCAGGACGTTGTCGTTCGTGCCCACCTTCATGCGTGTGGAAATATTTGCGAGACGACTGTCCGATGGGGGCGGCGTCGGCGTCGGACCGGGCACGCCGTAGATCGATTGCGCTCCCGAGATATCATCGGCGGAAAGGGTTTCGCGATTACTGATAATGGAATTCATGATCGCGTCGACCTGCTGGCCATGGCTGTCAGGGTGATCGAGGCCGATGGCATGCCCGAGCTCATGCGTCAGGACACGGCGGATATCAGGGATCGCATACCCATTGGAACCGTACTGGAGGGGGCCGCGATAGGAATCGAATGTTTGCGCCCGATTAAAGAGGATATCGGCTTCGACAAAATTCGATCCCATGTTCGAATAATAAGTGACCGCGAGAGTACCCTGACCGAAGGTTTGACCGAAGATCGTAGAAGCAAAAACGATCGAATTGACGCCGTCGTTTTGTGCGACCGCTGTACTGGGATTAACAACGGCGACCAGGGTGATATTTTGGGCAGCATTGGTCCAGCGGGTGAAGGCAGGCGCGACGGCCGTTGCCCACGAAGAGCTGCCATCCTGAAGCGTCCGGGTGAGCGAACCGAGCTGCACCTGGAAGGTCACTGTGGCGGGCTGCGGCCAGCTCTTCCCCTCCAAAATATAGGCCTCAGCGCCACTTCGCAGCCCTGCGGCAAGGAGAATGGCGGCGAGAGCCGCTGAGACGATGCTCTTCCTGCCGACGAGGAAGGGTCGGGATTGAGTCATAATTTACATAATAGCAAGAATTATGCGCATCTACGCTCCCACCGCGAATTTTCTCGCCCCCGCTACCCAAACCTTCCATCCAAGCGCCAAAACGAGTTCGTTTCTACACTAGGAGATGCAGAAGTCCAATCGCGAGAACAAAATTTTCTGGCCAGAACGGACGAATTTGTCCCTCAAATTCCGCGCTACGGAACGAGGAAAATTTTGCCGGTATACGGATCCTTTACCTTGCTCCCCGGCTTGTATCCGGTGACGTCGACAAAGCCTCCGCTCTTATCGAACGGACTGTAGACATAGCCGGGCTTGCCCGGCACCGGTTTGGCGTAGGGAATTTCGGGTGTCTCCGTCACGGTGACGCGTTTCGCCGGCGTCGGTGTGGGCCTTGGACGATGGGAAGCGGTGCGGTTGCTCGAGGCTTTCGTTTCAACGCTGGCCTGCGGCGTGGAGCGATGTTCGGTCACCGTTTCACTTGCTGGCGGAGGCGGAGGCGGGGCGGCACATTGGAGACAATGGGCGTGCCCGGCGTCACCGCATCGGATTGGTAGGTTGTCGTCGTTGTGGTCGTGGTCGCCGTCCCCGGCTCCTCATCGATGTGACGACGAATGTAGTGAGCGGGAGCATCGATGACGCGGAAGGAAGTGACGGCCACGTCTTTGGCGGTGCGACACCCCGCAAATGACAACGGTATTCCAATCAGGAGCAAGGACAGCAATTTCATCAGCTCATCTTCCTTTCATCTATCGTCCGCCAGAGGCCAAGCGGTCGCGACGACACCTTCGACGCGGGGCGCGGCGAATTGTTCAAACAGTTCGTGATAATGATTTAAAGTCCGCCACGAATTCATCGATCTTTCTTTCCGTCACGGCCCACGAGCACATGATTCGGTAAATGTCCGGCTCAATGAATTTATAGAAATGCCAGCCATGCCCGTGCAACTGCTGCACGAGCGTCTCAGGAAGCCGCAGAAAAATCGCGCTCGACTGGCAGGGAAAAGCAATCTCACCGACGCCGAGCGCGCGAAGTTTCCCGGCCAGGAGCTGCGCCATCTCATTGGCGTGCTTCGCATTCTTCAACCAGACATCATCCCGCAACAGTCCCATCCAGGGAGCGGCCAGAAAACGCATCTTCGAAGCAAGCTGTCCCCCTTGCTTGGCTCGGTAGTCAAAAGCGCGGGCCAGTTCCTTGTTGAAAAAGACCACCAGTTCGCCCGCTCCCGTGCCGTTTTTCGTTCCGCCAAAGCAGAGCGCATCGACTCCCACCTGCCAGGTGATTTCCTTTGGCCGGCAACCCAGCGCCGCGACGGCATTGGCGAAACGCGCGCCATCCATGTGCACTCGAAGGTCACGAGCGCGCGCGAATTCGCCGATCGCACCCAGTTCCTGCACGGTGTAGACCGTTCCCAACTCCGTCGCCTGCGTCACGCTTAGAACGCGCGGCTTATGCGAATGCAATTCGCGCTGCCGGGCCATCGTCTCGGCCACCTGCTCGAGATCAAGCTTGCCCTCGGCGCCGTGCGTCGGAAGCAACTTGGAGCCGCCCGAAAAAAATTCCGGCGCACCGCATTCGTCCGTCTCGATATGCGCATGTTCGTGACAAAGCACGCTTTCAAACGGGCGACAAAGTTGCGACAAAGCCAGCGCATTCGCGGCCGTGCCATTGAAAACAAAATAGACCTCGCAATCGATCTCAAAGATCTCCCGGACCAAAGCGCAGGCCTCGGCCGTCCACCGATCTTCTCCGTAGGAAGCGACTGCGTCCTGGTTGGCTTCAGCGAGAGTCGCCCAGGCTTCCGGACAGATACCGGCCGTATTGTCGCTGGCGAATTCGAAGCGTTGCTCTTGCATGTTTTGGGATACGTTCTCACCTAGGCGACGTTCGCCTTTCGATCAATTGCCATTGTTGGAAGTCAGGTCTGACTTGCGGCGTTTCGCCCAGACGGACGCCTGGCACAAGCGCCTCTACATCAAAAAGAGATTGCCTGACGAAACATCCCGAGCCCTGGGCCTCGGGCGTCCGCCAGGCAAATCGCCCAAGCGTGCCTGCGCCACGCAATTACGTGCAGCCGCGCAGGAGAAAAAACAAAAGCAGCACCGGGATCGGTACTCCCAAAAGCCACAGCAAAATATAACCCGCCGCGCCCGCTTGCTCGATTCGTTCCTTGATTTTCATGCGAAACTTTGTGTTCTCAGCTTTGTACCTGATTCGGATGAAATGTCATAATGCGCGTGTGTCGTGCCGAAATTGTTCGATCGGAAGGTGGAAGATCAATCGGCAAACGACTCGTCAAGCCCTTTGCCGCGGCAGGTTAACCATTACAGCTCATCCGCTTCATCGATCCTCGATCGCACGATGCTGCTGCGGCCGGCCCGCCGGACAACCTCGTCGGTCTCCCGGCTCAACCGGATGTCCGACACATTGCCCATGGACAGGGGGGGATGGTTTTCATCCAATTTTCGTTCGACCCACCCGTCATGCGCCATCACTTCCAGCACCTGCAGATACGCTATGCACATGCACTGGCGAGTCACGATATCGGTTACAGAACGGCGCGATACCGTCTGGTCGATCAGTCGAATGATGGTCGCCAAGTTTGAGGTCTCCCGAAGTATCCCGATCATGTCTGCAAAGATGCCAGCCACAGGCAGCCGCCGATTGTTGCGAACGTAGCAGGGGAACGCGTGAATGCGCCCGTGGGCGAGCACGCCAACGCGTTCTGTCTTGGCGCCGCGCAGATCAAGCTTAAACAGATTGTAGCCATCGATCAGCCAGCTTGCTTTGCGTTTCTCAGGATCGAAGAGTTCGATCACCTTTCTGGTCGCAGCCGGATCATATGAGCCAGCCACGGCCATGATTTCCGACTCCGTGGCGAATCCACCGCGGCCCAGCCAGTCCCAGGCTTCCTGCGGATCGAGGTTAAGACCAGCTTCACGGGCGATGCCGGCGCAGTGTTCCTTGAGGTCAGTGAAGCAACTGTTCGCGGCATACCAGTACTGGGCGAATTGAATGTGCTGGCGAATTGTCCCGCGGTTTTTTTCGTCATAACGCCGGCGAAGCCAGGTCGGATCGTGCTCACCCCGGCGCAGTTCAAGAATCGTGTAGGCAGCATCCCGGGCCGATTGGTGCGCCAGGGTCATCCCGGCCGAAAGAATCGGGTCGGCAAAGCCGCTGGCTTCCCCGCAGAGAAACCAGTTCTCGCCCACGGTGCGATCGGCGAGGTGCGACCAATCACGGCAGGTGGTGAAGCGGCCCTCGGGCCTGGCATTGACCAATAATTTCCAAATGTCGCTCTGACGGCGGAGTGACTGGTTGTACAGTTCCTCGGCGGCCAGGGCGCTCTCCTTGTAATATTCGGCGGGACACACCAGCCCGATACTCGTTCGTGTGGGCCCGATCGGAATGAACCATATCCAGCCATAAGGCAGGCTACGCACCTGAATCCGCGTCGCGCCAATGCCGATCTCCACCGCCCAATCGGCGTTCCTCCAGTAATCCCAAATCGCGATGTTTCGCAATTCCAGGTTGGGGTCGATACCGATGCCCAGCGCACGGCGAAACAGCGCTGCGGTCCCCGAGCCATCGATGTAATATTTAGCGGTGATCGTTTCTCCACCGTTGAGCTTCAATCCCTCGACGCGATCGCCCTTCACGAGGACGCTATCGACTTTCACTCCCTGGCGCACTTCGGCCCCGCACGATCGGGCGTGGTCGAGAAGAATGGTGTCGTAGATCGAGCGATCCACTTGAAACGCCGTATGCTGTCGCTGACCCTCAAATTTCGCGGGGCGCGGTTCGTCCCGCCATTTTTCGATGGGATAAAAATTGATGTCCCAGCGGTCGTGGTTGCGACCCCAAGTATACGAGCCACCAATCTTGATCGGAAAGTCGGCCGCCTCCACCGCATCCCACACGCCCATTTCGTCCAAAATCCCGCAGATCGGCTGCAACATGCTTTCGCCGATGTGATCGCGCGGAAAAACTTCCTTTTCCAGCACCAACACTCGCAGGTCGGGGGAATATTTTTTCAGCAGTGTCGCGGCCGTACTTCCGACCGGGCCGCCACCGACGATGACAACATCGTACTTTCCATCACTCGAAGGCATAACAAGTCGTAAGATTAAAAAATGAGCTGCCTTATACTCTTAATTTTCGAGTCCATTCTCGTCGATCCTTGACCGCAGGATGCTGCCGCGGCCGGCGCGCCGGAGCGCCTCGTTAGCGTCGCGGCTCAACCGGATGTGCTGGACCTCGTTATCGACCCGCAGAATGGGACGGTCATTGTTGCATTTTCGCTCGACCCATCCGTCATGCACCATCACTTCCAATACCTGAAGATGTTGCGAGCGCAGAAACTGACGGTTCTCCGGATCGGTTGCTGGAATATCCCCGAGCGTTTTTTCCATCAGGCCCATCATTGTGGCAAAATCGGAGGTCTGCCGCAGAACCTCGATCATGCGCGCGTAGAATCCAGCTACCGGCAGACGTCGGCCGTTGCGAACGTAACAGGGAATCGCGTGGATGCGCCCCTGGCTGAGGATCCCGACGCGCTCCGATTCGGCCCCGCGCAAGTCGAGCTTGAAAACGTTATGCCCGTCAATCAACCACGTTGCCTTGCGTTGCTTCGCGTCAAACATTTCCAAAAGTTTTTTGGCCGAAGCCGGATCAAGCGTGCCGGCGGACGCGATCGTTTCCGATTCGCTGGTAAATCCCCCCCGGCCCAGCCAGTCCCAGGCTTCCTGGGGATCAAGGTCGAGACCGCCTTCGCGGGCGATACTGGCGCAATGCTCCTTGAGCTCGGTGAAGCAACTATTAGCCGCGTACCAATACTGGGCGAATTGAATGTGCTGACGAATCGCCCCGCGGTTTTTTTCGTCATAGCGTTGGCGAAGCCAGATCGCGTCAAGCGCACCGCGGCGCAGCTCCAGGATCGTGTAGGCGGCATCCCGAGCCGATTGGTGCGCCAGGGTCATCCCGGCCGAAAGAATCGGGTCGGCAAATCCACCAGCTTCTCCGCAGAGAAACCAGTTCTCGCCCACAATCCGATCGGCCAGATGCGACCAATCGCGGCAGGTAGCGATTCGGCCCTCCGGTTTGGCGTTGCGCAGTAACTTCCAGATATCAGGCTGACGCTGGAGCGACTTGTGGTACAACTCCTCGGCGGTGAGCTCCCCACCTTTGTAATATTCGGCGGGACACACCAACCCGATACTGGTCCGGGTGGGCCCGATCGGGATGAACCAGATCCAGCCGTAGGGCAAACTACGGATCTGAATGCGCGTCGCCCCTACGCCGATTTCCACCGCCCAATCGGCATTGGTCCAGTAATCCCAGACCCCGATGTTGCGCAATTCCAGTTTCGGATCGATCCCAATCCCGAGGGCGCGACGAAGCAGAGCGACGGTCCCGGATCCATCGATGTAGTGCTGCGCCGTAATGGTTTCGCCGCTGTTGAGCTTCAGTCCTTCGATGCGATCTCCGCAAACCAGCACCTCGTCAACGCGAACCCCTTGTTTCACATCGGCCCCGCGGTCCCGGGCGTGCTCAAGCAGGATTTTGTCGTAGCTTGAACGATCCACTTGAAAGGCGGTCTGCCGGCGCTGGCCTTCAAACTTGGCCGGGCGCGGCTCATCGCGCCATTTTTCGATCGGATAAAAATCAAAGTCCCAGCGGTCGTTGTTCCGTCCCCAGGTGTAAGAAGCACCGATCTTTATTGGGAATCCGCCTGCTTCAACCGCATCCCACACACCCATTTCGTCCAAAATCGGGCAGATCGGCGGCAGCAGGCTCTCCCCGATGTGGTCGCGCGGAAAGATTTCCTTTTCCAATACCAACACGCGGAGTTCCGGTGCGTATTTTTTTAATAGAGTCGCGGCGGTGCTGCCCGCCGGGCCGCCTCCAACAATCGCGACATCGTAGTTTCCATTAGTCGCATCCATGGCGAGTTACAAGCATACGCTAATTCGCTAAGACGTTAAATTACCAAGAGAGGCGGGGCTGGGACTGAGTTCGTCTCATCAGACTCCCAGTCGAAAGACTCGGTTAATCCGGAAGGGGCTGTGGGATCTTCATCTCAGTAAGACGCGAGGCCTCCCTGCGATGTTTATCCGCCAGGTCCGAGCGACCGATTCGCCCATAGATGCGCGAAAGATATCGATGCGCCAGGATGAAAGCGGGGCGCATCCGAAGTGACATCTCGAAGGCCTGCACTGCCCGTTCATACCAGCCGAGTCGGGAAAGCAACGCGCCGAGCTGAAAATGCGCTTCGGGAAATTCATGACGCAGCCCGACCGCCAGCAACGCATGATCGATTCCCTCCTCGACCAGGTTTTGGCGCGGCAGCGCAACGCTCAATCCGTAATGTGCCTGCGGCAGATCAGGATCAAGTTCCAACGCTCGTTTGAACACGCGCGCGGCTTCGGGCCATTTTCGCTGGCGCAAGTAGAGGCGTCCGATGTGGGTCTGGATGTTTGGGTCGTTAGGTGCGAGCTGCTCGGCTTCATGAAAGGCTTCCGAGCATGTCTGCATGTCGCCCCGGGCCCAGGCCAACACTCCCCGCAGGACAAACGTTTGCGGCGCATCCGGCTGGATCCGCTCCAATGCGTCAAGCGCGCGAGCCGCATCCTCGTGCTTTTGCCCAGCCACACATGCGTGAGCGAACGCCAGCCAGTATCGTAGCTGCGGTTCATCGGGTTTTCGCGCAAGCAGTTGCGCCAGCATTTCCTTGCCTTCAGTCATCCGGCCCGCCTCGCACAAACTAACTGCAACGTTGAAATCACTTTCCGCCTCCGCCAGCTCGACCTGGCGCAGCGTGTCGCTGGTTGGGGCGGAAATGTAGCCCAGCTCGACAAGCTGATTTAGCGCCGCCTGAGCCGCCGCCGGATTGGAATCTTCCATCTCCCCTTGGAGTCGGCCATCCTCACCCGCAATTTCCTCCCATGAAGGAACCCGCTCGACTTTGGGTGGTGTTTCAAACGTGCTCAAAAGCTGTTTGCCTTCCATGTCGTTGCCAACCGGCAGCCCGAACAGCGTCAGTCACGGTTGGTGCGATATCGAGCAGGCTCGCTCCTTCGATCCTTTGATCCGTCCGGATTCCGGGTCCGTGAAGTACCAAAATTCCCTGCGGTCTGTGCCATTGGGCTGGTTCGACTTTCCCTCGAGGGCGTCGCGCACCACTCTCGAAGCCGTGATCGGAAACGATCATCACGTAAGCGGCAGGGCCAGCCAGCTCGACCAAACGACCCAGCATCAAATCATGAAACCGATAAATACCGGTCATCACCTCCCGGTAAAATTCGAATTCTCTCTCCGGAATTTCCGGCAATCTCGGGGGATGAAACGGCATGAACTCGTGCCCGACCTGGTCGATGCATTCGTAATAAACCGCACCGAAGTCCCACCTCTCCTTCTCCAACAGCTCTGTGGCGACGGCATGAATGCTGATCACTTCCGCCAAGCGTCCCCGGAGAAAATTGAGCCGATCCCTGACAGCCGGATCGTTTTGATCCAGCTCCGCTGCGCGCGGAATCAGCTGCTGGATGGGCGGGGCCTCGATCTCCAACGGATGCACTCGTAGTTCCGCCAGGTTCTTCCCGAGATCGGGTGGCGTCACGCTACCGTGGGGGACAGGCCATGATTCCGGGGTCGAGTTTGGCGGAGGCACGCAGAAAAGGTTTGAAACCATGGCGCCACGAATCGGCTCGGCCGGATGACTGGCCTGCCAGCCGCAAACCACACTGTTCCGTCCCGATTGAGAGAGAATATTCCAAAGCGCCTTGCATGTCCGCGATTGAGTCCCAACGGGCCGCACGCCCGAACGATCCGGCAGTGGCTCAATGAACCATCGTACCCCATGGTCATAAACGCGTTTCCCTGTCGCAATCGTGGTCCACAGGACCGGCGAAAGCATCGGTGACATGGACGCCAAGTTGCCCATCACACCCTCTTCGACCAGCCGTCGGAGATTGGGCATCAATCCATTGTCGAGCAGCGGATGAATTACCTGCCAGTCGGCAGCGTCCCAGCCGATGAACAGGACTCGCGGAGTCGAATTTGACATTGTCTCTTTACCCTGAGGCCAATCGGCCAACCGAGAAACAAAAAGCCCGCGCGAACTAGTTCGCGCGGGCTTTTCTCAAAACCACTTGCCCGTTGCTTAGGCGCTCTTGCGTTTACGCCAGGCACGAACGCCAATTGCGCCAACACCCATCACGCTTAGCAGCGCCAGCGTAGTTGGTTCCGGAACGCCCGCTGGGATGGCGGCACCTGCATTGTCGTAGGCGTATTCAACGAGCAGGCGCGGTTGCCCCTGGTAGGTTGAAGAGAGCGAAATGCGTCCCCAGCCATAATCTAGTTGGCCGGTGCCTTCATTTAAAAACTGGAAGCCGAAAAGGTTCTGACTGCTGTTCAAGACGAAGGCCGTCGCGCCGGTTGTCTCGCTGCTGTTGGTCCTGCCGTAAGTCCACGTGCCGTCAATCATGGTTCCAAAAGGAATGTTATCGACCAAGGTAGCCGAGCTGCCGCCCGTAAAGTTGCTCAGGACACCATCATTCGGGCTGGCTGAGTTATTCGCCCAGATATTCAACCCCGAGCTGCTCCAAAGATTCAGATCCCAGCCGGGGGCGCCAGCTGGAGTCGTGCTGTACACGCCTGTAGCGACATTCAAATAGATGCCGGAGGTCGTGCTCGGGATGTTGATATTGACTACGCCGCTGTAAACGATGGTGGCGTTTGCATCCTGAACCATGGCCGGGGCGGCCAGGGCGGCTCCTGCGAGAGTGGCATAGGCGGCGAGCCGGCCGTCAATGCATGAGTTCAGCTTTTTCTTGGCTAGTGGTTTCATAGAGTGCCGGTTTTCCCCAATTTTCACAAAAGGGTCAAGGCTTTTTTGAACATTCTTGAGGTTTTTTTGACATCCTCCTGATTCACCCCCCCTTTCCTCGGAGAAAAACCCTGACATTTTCCCCTCCTTGGCGAACGACAACTGGCGGACTATGATCGCGCGATGACTTCTCTACAGGAGGAAACAGAGCGACGAGGAAAGCGTATTTTTGAGCTCGTCGATCGGCACCCGGAATCCCTCTTCAGCAAGGCTGGTTTCTACCAGCGGATGATGGCTCTCTCCATGCGCGACGAGCATTTCAAGGTGCAGATGTTCCGCTTCGTCGATGTGCTCGCCTCGCTCCATCGCGGTTCCGAAATCGTGCGCCACTTGAACGAATATTTTTCGGAAATGCGTGATGGTTTCGCGCCGGTTGTTCACACCGGCGTGCGCCTGGCAAGAATATCCCCCTGGCTCAGTGGGAAAGTCCTCCGGCAAAATGTTTCGGGAATGGCGCGCCAGTTCATCGCCGGTCGCAATCCAGATGAGGTCATGAAGACGCTGCGCAAGCGGCGTCGGGAACATATCGGCTTTACCGTGGATTTGTTAGGCGAAGCGGTCGTCAATGAAAGCGAGGCGGAAGCGTACGCCGCGCGCTGTCTTGCGCTGGTCGAAGGATTATCGGCGCAGACGCGCGGCTGGGAAGATCCGCTTGGCGGACAGTCGGATCTTTTCCCGGTCGTCAATGTCTCCGTAAAAGTCTCCGCCCTTTATTCGCAAATGAACCCGGCCGATCCGGCCGGCGCCATCGCTCATCTGGCGCCGCGTCTGCGTCCGATCCTGCGCCGCGCCCGGGAGCTCGGCGCCTTCATCAACTTCGACATGGAAAGCTACGCGCATAAGCACACCACGCTCGAGTTGTTCCGGACGCTTCTCATGGAGGACGAATTCAGAAATTGGCCGCAGGTCGGCATCGTTACTCAGGCCTATCTGCGCGAGGCGGAGCACGACTTGCAAAACCTGATCGCCTGGGGACGGTCGCGCGGGACACGGTTCGCCGTGCGGCTGGTCAAGGGAGCTTACTGGGATTACGAGAAAATCAAATCGGAACAGGATGGCTGGGCCGTTCCGGTATTCCTGCAAAAACCCGAGAGCGACGCGAATTTCGAGCGCCTCACACGCCTGCTCCTGGAGAACGAATCAATTGTTACGGCGGCATTCGGTTCGCACAATGTCCGCAGCATCGCCCACGCCATGGCCCTGGCCGATCAACTCGGAATCGATCGTAGCCGCTTCGAGTTCCAATTGCTTTACGGCATGGGCGGCCCGATCAAGCGGGCCCTCGTCGAGATGGGCTATCGCGTCCGCGAATATTGTCCGGTCGGCGAACTCCTCCCGGGCATGTCCTATCTTGTCAGGCGCCTGCTCGAGAATACTTCCAACGAAGGTTTTCTTCGCGCCAAATTTGCGGATAAGGTTTCCGAGAAGAGACTGTTGCGCGACCCGAACGAAATTTTGCGCGACAACGGAAACGGCGCGCTTTCATTTTCAAATCCTACAACCTCTATGACAACAGCAATTCAAGATCGACCGCAGACTGGCAAGGTTTCCCGCGAAACACCACCGGGTGACACTTACGAGAACGCTCCCCTCATCAATTTCTCCGTGCCCGAAAACCAGGACAAAATGCGCGCCGCCTTGCGCGACATGCGCGGCAACCTGGGCAAGAAATTTCCGCTCACCATCAACGGCGAGAAAGTTTGGACCAACACGCTGTTCAAGTCGCTCAATCCGAGCGATCCCGACCAGGTCGTCGGTTTCGCGGCGGAAGCCGGAATTCCCGAAGCGGAACGGGCCGTGGCGGCGGCCCGGGCGGCATTCAAGAAATGGAGCCGGACGCCGTTTGAGGAACGCGCCCAATTACTGGAACGGGTTGGCGCGATTCTGGAGCGGCGCCGCTTCGAACTTTCCGCGCTCGAAGTTTTCGAAGTGGGCAAACCGTGGGCCGAAGCGGATGGCGACATTCGCGAAGCGATCGATTTCTGCCTGTTTTACGCGCAGCAGATGCGCTTGATCGGCCGGCCCCGACTGACGCAGCGCGTTCCCGGCGAAGTCAGTTATCAGCATTACTGGCCGCGCGGCGTCGTGCTCGTCATTGCCCCATGGAATTTCCCGATGGCCATCCTTTGCGGAATGGTCTCGGCCGGCATCGTCACCGGCAATACCGTAATCATGAAACCGTCCGAGCAATCGGTCATCATCGGCGCCATGCTCATGGAGATTTACGAAGAAGCCGGTGTCCCGCCTGGCGTTCTCAATTTTATCAACGGCAAAGGCTCGGTCGTCGGCGCGCACATGGTCGATCACAAGGAGGTCGATCTGATTGCGTTCACCGGTTCGCGCGAAGTCGGTCTGCGCATCTGGGAAAGCGCCGGGAAGACCCGGGAAGGCCAGCGCGAGCTCAAACATGTTATCTGCGAAATGGGCGGCAAAAACGCCATGATCGTCGATGCCGACGCCGACCTCGACGAAGCGATTGTCGATTCCATTTATTCCGCTTTCGGTTTTCAGGGACAGAAATGTTCCGCGCTCTCCCGGCTAATAGTTCTGGAAGAAAATTACGACCGCGTCCTGGAACGCTTGTTAGGCGCGGCCGCCGGCGTTCGCGTCGGCAATCCCGAAGAACCCGGCATTGTCGTCGGGCCGGTTATCGACGAAGCGGCCTACAGGCGCATCCTCGAGTACATCGAGATCGGGAAGAGCGAGGCAACCCTAGCCTACCAGGCGAAAGAAGTACCGCCGAAGGGTTACTTCATTCCGCCGACTATTTTTACGGACGTGAAGCCAAACATGCGCATCGCCCGCGAGGAAATTTTCGGACCGGTCCTGAGCGTGATCAAAGTGCGCAATCTCGATGAAGCGATCGAAGTGGCCAACGGGACCGATTACGCGTTGACCGGCGGATTTTTCTCGCGCAGTCCCGGCAACATCGAACGGGTCAAGGCGCAACTGGAAGCGGGCAACGTCTACATTAACCGTTCTTGTACCGGCGCAGTCGTCGGGCGGCATCCCTTCGGCGGATTCAAAATGAGCGGCGGTGGAACCAAGGCCGGCGGCGGCGATTACCTGCTGCACTTCGTCGTTCCGCGCGTTGTCTGCGAAAACATCATGCGCCACGGCTTTGCCCCGGAAGACATACCGCAATACCGCGACGAATTTTTGGCCAAGGAACGATAGACTTCATCGCTGCGTCGCGACGCTTTCTGCCGAAGTCAACGCGACCCAATTTGTCAGGCGCGAGGTGCGCTCGTGAGGTCCTTCGCTTCGCTCCGGATGACCGCCGTTACCTCATCGTAGCAACGCGCCGTCGGATGTTTCCCGAGAAACAATCCTCATTCCGCACTCTGCAATCCGCATTTCAAAATCCTCACTCCCACTCGATCGTACTCGGCGGTTTGCTTGAGATATCGTAGCAGACGCGGTTGACACCTTTGACTTCGTTGCAAATGCGATTGGAAATGCGGGCCAGCAGTTCGTAGGGCAGGCGCACCCAGTCGGCCGTCATGCCGTCCTGACTTTCGACCACGCGCAGAGCGACCGTATTTTCGTAAGTGCGTTCGTCGCCCATGACACCAACCGATTGCACGGGCAGGAGCACAGCGAACGATTGCCAGACCCGATAGTACCAGTCGCTCGCCTCCATTTCGCTGATCACGATCGTGTCGGCTTCGCGGAGGATGCGGAGTCGTTCCGGTGTGACTTCGCCCAGAATCCGGACGGCCAGACCCGGGCCCGGGAACGGCTGCCGCTGCACGATTTCCTTCGGCAAACCGAGCTGCAGACCGGCCTGCCTGACCTCATCCTTAAATAATTGGCGCACCGGCTCGACCAGTTCGAAATGCATTTCCTCCGGCAGACCCCCAACGTTGTGATGGCTCTTGATGAGAGACGCCGGGTTGCCGCCGATGGCGACGCTTTCGATCACGTCCGGATAAAGCGTGCCCTGGGCGAGAAAACGATAGCCGCCGTGACCCGCTCCGCCCGCCGCGCGATCCTCCTCGAGCAGTTCCTCGGTGGCGTGTTGAAAGACCGCGATGAATTCGCGCCCGATAATCTTGCGCTTTTTCTCGGGATCGGTCACGCCTTTGAGCGCACCAAGAAATCGGGCGGAGGCATCGACGTATTTGAGTTTGATGTGGAAATTTTCGCCGAAAACGCGCTGCACCATTTCTTCTTCGCGCGCACGCAGGAGCCCGTTGTTGACGAAGATGCAGGTCAGCTGATCCCCGATGGCCTTGTGTAAGAGCGCCGCCACCACCGAGGAATCGACGCCGCCGCTCAGGCCGAGCACGACTTTTTCGTCGCCCACCTGTTTACGCACGCGGGCCGAGGCCTCCTCGATGAAGGAGCCCATCGTCCAATCCATGCTGCAGTGGCAGACGTGAAAGAGAAAATTCTGCAGGATTTCCTTGCCGCGTGGCGTGTGTGCGACCTCCGGATGAAATTGCAGCCCGAAGAGATTACGTTTCGCATCTTCGATGGCGGCGAAGGGCGAATTCTCCGTGCGCGCGGCCGCGCGAAATCCCGCCGGCAAAGTCGAGACCTTGTCCCCGTGGCTGTTCCAGATATCGAGTTGCGGACCGACTCCATCGAAGAGAGCGGAGTTTTCCGTGACATGCAGCACGCCCGCGCCAAACTCGCGGCGCTGACTGAATTCGACCTGACCGCCCAGGTGATGGGCCATCAATTGCATTCCATAACAGATGCCAAGAACCGGGAGGCCTAACGAGAAAATCTCAGGATCGATCTGCGGCGCGCGTTTGTCGTAAACGCTGGCCGGCCCGCCCGAAAGAATGATGCCGTTCGGCCGGGCCTCGGCCACTTCCGCGGCCGGGATGGTGCAGCGTACGATTTCCGAATAGACCTGACACTCGCGAATGCGGCGGGCAATGACCTGCGTGTACTGCGAACCGAAGTCGAGTATCAGGATTTTCGAGTGAGCGCTGGCCGCGACCTTCTTCACGGCTCCGGAGGAGTGCTGGCCCGCACATCAGGCGAGCTCGGTTCGTTCGGGCGCACGAATGGATCATCCGAGCGATCAAGCGGCCCAAGCGTTCCCTGCCCATGCACCCCGCGCCGGAAATGCTGCCCCACGTCCTCAGTGGTCTGCTGCTCGAGTTCGTCCGCGCAGCCCCCCAGCGCGAATGCGCCGGCCAGGATGAAGCAGACCAGCGCGAGTTTCATCGGCACAGGGTAGAAGATCGAATGCGCTTTGGCAAGAAAGTCGCGGCGGCGCTTGCAGTGATGAAGAGTTGAAGCGTTGCAGGGTTAAAGCGTAAGTCGCTCCGTCACGCTTCATCACTCCAACGCTCCAACTCGACATGATTGATCCGCAACTGCTCCTCGAAGGCTACCGGCTCGGCATTTTCCCGATGGCCATGCAGTCGGGCGCAATCGAATGGTTTTCGCCCGAACCGCGGGCCATCATCCCCCTGCACGATTTTCATGTTCCGCATGGTCTGCGCCGCCCGTGGCAAAAGCAGACTTTTGAGATTCGCATCAACACGCGCTTTCTCGAAGTGATGGAAGGTTGCGCCGCCCGCGCCGATACCTGGATCAACGACGAAATTATCGAAAGCTACGAGCGCCTGCACGAACTCGGCCATGCCCATTCCGTGGAAGCCTGGCAAAAGGAAAAGCTGGTCGGCGGCCTCTACGGTGTGTCGTTAGGCGGAGCTTTTTTTGGCGAATCAATGTTTCATCAAGTGACCAATGCCTCCAAGATCGCCCTCTGCGCGCTCGTGGAACGCCTGCGCGCGCGCAAGTTCATGCTGCTCGATACGCAATGGCTCACACCGCACCTGATGCAGTTCGGCGCTGTCGAGATTCCACGTTCGCAATATCTCTACCAACTCGGACGCGCCACGAACCTGTCGCGTCGGTTTGCCGATTGATTCTTAAACGAGCGGCATGGCGGAATCACCGGTGTCCTGGCGCCGGCAAGGCCCGGTTGCTTGAAGCGATTTTGTGAATTCCGGTTGTAGCCGCGCCGCTCTGTCGGCGCGCTTTTCCGCTTCGCAGCAGGGCGACAGAGCGCCGTGGCTACAACGATCGACGTTGAACGTTTGAGCGTTGGATGTTTTCTGCTTTAATAAGCGCTCGCGCTCGCACATCTCGCGAAATCAATGGCTGGGTAGCTCAGTTGGTAGAGCAGAGGACTGAAAATCCTCGTGTCGGGGGTTCAATTCCCTCCCCAGCCACCGCCTTCAGTCCGCTACCTCGAGGAATCGAGAATCGCGAATCGTTCAATCGGGGCGCGCTCGTACCCCAATTCACGAATCTCGAACTACGATTCACCCTGCCGGGGCCAAAGGCCGATCACCTTCCGGCATTCGATTTAGAAGCATGGACAAGCTCGGAGATGTCATCAGCCGGCAGGATTGGCTGAAGCCGGTGGAGAAAACACTCACCCTGCTGGCCAGGGCGACACTGGAACGGCCGTCCTCGTTCGCGCAAAAGGTGCGGAATTTTCTGCACGGCACATGGCTCGGTCATCCGTTGCATCCCGCCATCACCGATGTGCCGCTGGGCGCGTGGACCGCCGCCACCATCTTCGACATTTACGAGGCGTCCACGGGCGACGATGCGCTGGCGGCCGGCGCCGATACCGCGGTCAAAGTCGGCTTGATCGGGGCGGGCTGCGCGGCCGTGGCCGGATTTACCGACTGGCATTTTACCTATGAAAAACCACGACGGGTCGGCGCGCTGCATGCGCTCATTAATGTCGCCGCGACCGCCTGTTATCTCGGCTCCTGGTGGCAGCGACGCCAGGGAGACCGGCGGGCCGGCCTAACGAGTGGCTTTGTCGGTTACGGCCTCTCGATTCTCGGAGCCTATCTCGGAGGGCATCTCGTTTTCAATGAGCGCATCGGCGTGAATCACGCGCCCGAGGAACTGCCGACCAAGTTCACCGCTGTCATGGCCGAAAAAGACCTGACCGAGGGCAAAATGCACAAGGCGGAAGTCGATGGCGTCCCGATTTTTCTTGTCCGCAAGGAGGATCATATTTTTGCCATGGCCGAGAAATGCTCGCACCTGGGCGGACCGCTTTCGGAGGGAAAGTTCGACGGTGAGACGGTCGAATGTCCATGGCATTACTCGAAATTCGCGATCGAAGATGGCCGCATTATCGCCGGCCCGGCGGCCTACCGCCAGCCATGCTTCGAAGTGCGGGTGCGGGCGGGGAAGATCGAAGTGCGCGGCCCGCGGGGCATGGTGGCAAATCCATATTGAAGCGAAACGGCATCCAGAATCGCAGCTAAAAACGTTTTCTTGAACAGATGAGCGTGGCCGGAAAGAAGATCACAACGGGATTGCCCCAGCTGGGACTGATCGCCATGACACGTGGTTTCCTGGGCGCAGGATTGGGCTTCCTGATCAGCGACTTGCTTGAACCGCGAACGCGTCGTGCTGTCGGCGTCGCCCTTCTGGCCGTCGGTGTGCTGACGACGATTCCAATCGCCCTGCAAATACGAAGCGAATTGCGCTAGACCGAGTCGAGGAAAGGCCGGTCTGCTCCCCGAAACTTGCGCAGCCAACTTTCGCGTGGCATAGAGCAAACCGCCTGGCCCCGCGGCGCAGGATCCCGATTTTTCCACGACATGCCGACAGTTTCTTCTGCTACTCACGAACCGGGCGTTGACGCCGCGGTGTTTTGGCTGCGCTACAAGACCGAGCTGATCATTGCCGTTATCGTCATTTTGCTCGCGGCCGCCGCCTGGGGCGGCTATCAGATTTATCAGAACCAGCGGAGCACGGCGGCGGCGGATCTGCTCGCCGCCTCCAACTCGATCGCCGGCTACAAACAGGTGATCGACCGCTATCCCGACACGAAGGCGGCCGCTTCAGCCTTTCTGTTGCTGGCGGAACAGCAGCGGGCACAGAAGAATTACGCCGAAGCGAACGCGACGCTGCAGACATTTATTGGCAAATTTCCCGAGCACGAACTGCTGAGCAGCGCCCATCTGGCCATGGCGGCCAATTTTGAATCGATGGGAAAGATCGACGACGCTCTTTCCACGCTGCAGCGGTTGGTCACGAACTATCCGAAGAGTTTTATCGCCCCGGTGGCGCTCCTGTCGGAAGTGCGTCTCCTCAAGCTGAAAAACCGGAACGAGGAAGCGCGCCGTATCTGCGAAAACTTTCTCACTCAATATCGCGATAGCTATCTGGCCAGCGAAGCCTCACGTCAGCTTCGCTTGTTGCAGGCCGAGGAAAAATCGAAGAAGGGCGCTGCGCCATCTCCTTCTCCCGCGGCTTCGGTTATGTCGAGCCCTGCCCCGGCTCCAGGCGGGATAGAGCCGGCGAATTCGCCCAAAAAGCCCTGATAAAGCGGACGCGGGCTTTCAGGCACCGTGGGTGGATCGAGTTCTCCGAACTCGATAACAAGCGGAAGAATTCGTAGCAATCGAGTTCGGAGAGCTCGATCCACCTTGCGAGTGCAAAGCACGCCTGGCCTGAATTACAAGCCGGCCTTGTGCAACCAAAAGGCGCTTGGAACAAGCGCCCCTGCATCGAGCGAAGCCTTAGCGCTTTGAGAACTGGAAGCGCTTGCGCGCTCCGGGCTGGCCTGATTTCTTGCGCTCTTTCATGCGCGGATCGCGCCGCAGAAGGCCTTCTGTCTTGAGCGTGCCGCGCAGATCGCCGTCCACCTGAAGGATGGCGCGCGAAATAGCCAGCCGCGTCGCCCCGGCCTGGCCCGTTGCGCCGCCGCCGCTCGTGTTGACCGAGAGATCGTAGGCGTTGACCAGCTTCGCTGCCTGCAACGGCTGCAAGACCGTGTTCTGCAGGGAAACGGTTGGAAAGTAATCCTCGAAGCTGCGGCCGTTCACGTCGATTTTGCCGCTGCCCGGCGTCATGCGGATGCGGGCCACGGAGGTCTTGCGCCGGCCGGTGGCGATAAATTCTTCAGTCAGGGCCATGGGATTGATTCGTTAGGCTAAGGCAGCGTGACCGCGGCCGGCTGCTGAGCGGCGTGTGGATGAAGGTCCCCGCGATAGACCTTCAGTTTGCGATAGACCGATCGGCCAAGGCGATTGTGTGGAATCATTCCGCGCACGGCGCGCTCGATGAGCAATTCGGGATGTCGCGCCCGGCGCGCACGCACGTTTTCCGATTTGTGTCCGCCGACGAATCCGGAAAAACTCATGTAGGTCTTCTGTTCCTCTTTCTTGCCTGTCAGCCGCACCTTTTCCGCATTGATCACCACGACGAAATCGCCGGTGTCGACGTGCGGAGTGAAGATGGCTTTCTCTTTGCCGCGCAGGAGATTGGCCGCCTTTTCGGCCACTCGACCGAGGACCTGATCGCGGGCGTCGATGATCCACCATTTGCGTGGGACTTCGGCGGCTTTGGCGGAGAATGTTTTCATCGGTCGGAAAAGGGCACGGAAGCTACGGGCGTGAAGTGGGAGTGTCAAGCCCTGTAGCCGGGATCGCTGACCCCGGCTTTGTCATCGTCGGCGTTGCGTAGCGGAGCTGCTCTCGGCCGGGATCAACGATCCCGGCTACAACAGGCTACTGCAACTGGCACCAAGGTTGCTTTCTGGAAATTATAATGCGCTTCGTCGTTTCCCTCGCTGGCTTCATGTTTATCGCGACCGCCAGCCTTCACGCCGGCAGCGGCGAATCTGTCTCGGCCCGGGCCGTCATTTCCGAAATTAATTTCGCACGCACGCACCCGGCCCAATATGCAGCCTTGATCCAGGAACGGCGCACTCATTTCCAAAACGACATGCTCGTTAGGCCCGGGTGCATCATGCTCCGCATGCACGAAGGCACACACGCCCTCGACGACGCCATCCGCTTCCTGCGTCACGCAACGCCGCTTTCTCCACTCACGCTGTCGCCCGGGATGTGCCGAGCCGCAGCCGATCATTGCGCCGATCAGGCCAGCGGTCGGACCGGCCATAAGGGCAGCGATTGGAGCGGACCGGGCGACCGACTGAATCGCTACGGCCACTGGAGCACGCTGGCCGGCGAGAACGTCGCCTACGGCGAACGCTCCGCCCGTGAGATTGTCATGGCGCTCGTCATCGATGACGGCGTTCGTGGACGAGGACACCGCAAGAACATCTTCAATCCCATGTTTGCATTCGCCGGAGCCGCCAGCGGGTCGCACGCGCGTTATCGCAGCGTTTGCAGTATTGAATTTGCCGCCGGCTTCGCCGAACGCGGCGGAAGCGAGACCTTCGTCGCGCGCAATCCTTAAAAGTGTAGAGGCGCCTGTGCCAGGCGCCTATCTTGTCCCACCTTCACGGCCGACGCCTGGCACAGGCGCCTCTACATTGAAATGCCTGCTGGCGAATTTGCCTCGGGCGTACATGTTTCGCCTTCGCCATGGCCGAACAATCGAAAACCGCCATCACACCGCGGCGCGATCAGGATTTTCCCGAATGGTATCAGCAGGTCATCCGCGCGGCCGAGCTGGCCGAACCTTCCGAGGTCCGCGGGTGCATGGTCATTCGGCCATGGGGCTATGGTATTTGGGAAAATATGCAGCGTCAGCTCGACGCCATGTTTCACGAAACTGGCCATCGCAACGCTTACTTTCCACTTTTCATTCCGCTGAGCTATTTCGAGAAGGAAGCGGCGCATGTCGAAGGCTTCGCCAAGGAATGCGCCGTCGTCACTCATTCGCGCCTCGAAGTGAACGCCGAGGGGAAGATGGTTCCGGCGAGCGCGCTCACCGAACCGCTGGTCGTCAGGCCGACCAGCGAGACGATTATCGGCGCGAGTTACGCAAAGTGGGTCCAGTCGTACCGCGATCTCCCCATTCTCATCAATCAATGGGCCAACGTCGTTCGCTGGGAGATGCGGCCGCGCCTCTTTTTGCGCACGACCGAATTTCTCTGGCAGGAAGGTCACACCGTGCACGAAACCGAGGCCGAAGCGCGCGAGGAAACCAGGCGCATGCTCGATGTTTACGAAACGTTTGTGCGCGACCATCTCGCCATTCCCGTGTTCAGCGGCGAAAAATCGGAGAGCGAACGATTCCCCGGGGCCGTGCAAACGCTCTGCATCGAAGCGATGGTGCAGGATCGAAAAGCCATCCAGGCCGGCACCTCGCATTTCCTCGGGCAAAATTTTGCGCGCGCCAGCGGGATTCAATTTCAGACCCGCGACGGCAAACAGGAATTCGGCTGGACAACGAGCTGGGGCATGAGCACGCGACTTGTCGGCACCGTCATCATGGCGCACAGCGATGACGACGGTCTCATCCTTCCACCGCGGATCGCGCCCACCCATGTCGTCATTATTCCCATCACGCCGAAGGAAGAAACGCGCGCCGCTGTGCTGGAGGCCGCCGGGAAAATTGCCGGCGAACTGCGTGCGGTGAACTATCACGGTGCGCCGATCGAAGTCGAAATCGATCGGCGTGACTTGGGCGGCGGCGTCAAGAATTGGGAATGGATCAAGAAAGGCGTGCCGCTGCGCGTGGAGATCGGTCCGCGCGACTTGGAGAGCGGCAACGTTGCCGTCAGCCGCCGCGACACTGTATCCGGGATCGCCGATCCCGGCCGCAAGGCCAAGGAATTCATCCCCGCCGGCGAAGTCGTTAGGCGCGCTGCCGAATTGCTCGACTCGATCCAGCAAAATCTTCTTCAGCGCGCTCGGAAATTCCGCGACGAAAACACCCGCGTCATCGACACGAAGGAAGACTTCTACGCCTTCTTCACGCCGAAGAATTCCTCCAAGCCAGAAATTCACGGTGGTTTTGCTCTGGCGCACTGGAACGGCACCCGCGCCGTCGAAGATCAGATCAAAGCCGACCTCAAAGTCACCATTCGCTGCATTCCCTTCGACGACCCGGCCCATCCACCCGAGCCCGGCCGCTGTCCCTTCACCGGCGACCCCAGCCCCCGCCGCGTCATTTGGGCCAAGGCGTATTAATTACGCCCGCTTGAACCAGAGATTGCGGTTGCTGACGCGGCGCAGACGAAATCCCGCGCGGACGAGGAGATCGACGGAATCGCCCAGTTCTCGTTTTGAATGATGTTCGACGACCACGTTCTGCGTGATCGCCAGCGTGCGCGGCGCGCCGCGCAGAACGAGATCGCCCGTTCGTTCGACATCGATCTTGAGCAACTCAATGCGCGACAACGAATGCGCCTCGAGCAAAGTATCCAGCCGCGCTGTTTGCAGCGTTCGGCTTCGCGATCCGCGCGGCGCGCCTTCGATTCGATTTTCACCATCAAGAGGATCGTTGTAGTGAACCGTCACGGTCTCTCCGTCGACGGCGGAAAGGGGCGCGGCCATCCCGGTGTAAGCCTGGGCGTTCCGGCCCAGGCGCTCCCGAGTCAGATCATGCGCTTCCTGCATCATGTCGAAGCCAAAGACTTTCGCCGCCGGGTTAAGATGGAACCACCAGCGCACGGTGATGCCGGCATTCACGCCGACGTCGACCACGACCGGGTGCGCAGCATCGCGCAGCCGTGTCTCGATGTAATCATCACGCAGCTCGCCGGCGGCAAAGTTATCATGCAGGCTAACGACTTCGGCAGCTGTCCCGATCTGGCCGAAGATCGGCACGGAAACGGCCGCCGGCACGCGTCCGATCCTGCGGCAAAGCGAAAGATAAAATCCCTTCGCGCCGAAAAGTTTCGAGAGGCGAGTCAGCATCAGGGGAAAGCTGCGATAGTCTGCGCCGACGGGACAGCAAGAACTTCGCGTGACGCGCTGCGGCCCTCGGAAAATTCGGCATCGCCGATGACGATCGCGCCGGTTGACGGCATGGGAAGCGCTTGTTTATTCCCACGGTGGCTACGGAATTAACCCTTTATTCGCGCGAATGGTGCTCATGGTGCATGGACGCCAAGGACTACCTTGCCCAGCGCGGTTATCGGTTTTCCGAGATCGACGTCGGCGAAGATCGCGAAGCTTACGCGAGAATGAGGGAGCTTTCCGATCAAACGTATGTGCCCACGCTCGTCGCCGGCGATGAGGTGCTCGCGAATTTCGACACGGACCAGCTGGAGAAATTTCTGCGCGAGCGCGGGATCGAGCCTTAATGCTATTCGATCTGCTTCTTACGCTTGGCATCGCTGTCCTCAGCGTCGCTCTGCGCAGCTACCAAACGTCATTTGCGCAAAAAGCCGGCGCCATCGGCATCCTGACCGCCTCATTCCTGGCCATTTATTTTGCGACCGGAAGTTTCATCTGGGGTTCGGTCGGTGCGCTCAGCTGGCTGTTTTTGCCCTGGCTGGAAATCCTGACCCGCATCCGCGCGTTGCGTTTGCCGAAGGAAAAAGCGCTGCGACCCAAGAGCCCGCCGTCTCCGGATGTCTTTCCGACCTTTGACGAAATTTCGAAGGAGATCGAGAACGAAGGCTTCACCCACATCAGTGACGCGGGCTGGGATTGGGAAGACTATCGGCAGTTCTTCCGGCTTTACTACAAGGTGGACGACCGCGCGCAGGCGACCATCTGCCTGAACGAACAGCACGATCTTTCGTTTTATTATCTGCGCATTTCGTCGCGCGCGCAGGACGGCATCATCTGGACAACCTGGAATTATCCTCTCTCCTATGGCCTGAAGCTGACGCCCCATTTTCGGATTAATCGGCAACGGCCGGATCAATCATTCTGGCAGCTCTATCAGAGTCATCGCGAGTTCCTGCGGCAGAACAATGTCGAGACGAGCGTGATCACCGCGATGGATGAGGAACGCGTGCAGCAGGAAATTGAAAACGACCTGCGGGACCAGATCGCTCACAATATCGAAAAGGGCGTACTGACGCAGACGCGGGATGGAGAGGTCAAATATTCCTGGCGAGGAATGATCTATCTTTGGTGTCAGTTCCTGCTCGACCTCGTCCGGATGTGAGCAATCTCTCTCTCCCGCTTCCTCCCAGTCTGGCCGGCGAAGAGGATCAGAGAGACGAGAGGAAGAGTCTAAACCTTCATCACTTCGGCTTCCTTGCGCTCGAAGTGTTCGTCGATCGATTTGACGAAACGATCCGTGAGTTTCTGCACGTCGGCTTCGAGATCGTGCAAGCCGTCTTCGGTCAGGCCCCCCGCCTTTTGCAGTTTCTTGCCTTCATCGAGCGCGCTGCGACGATTCGCGCGCACGCGCACCCGGGCTTCCTCGGCCATCTGCTTCAGGCCTTTGACCAAATCCTTGCGCCGCTCCTCGGACAATTCCGGAATGGGCAGCCGAATGATCTTGCCGTCCACCGCCGGAGTAATTCCTATTTTCGATTCCTTGAGCGCCTTCTCGATATTTTGCACCGTGCTCGCGTCGAAGGGCTGAACGACGAGGAGGCGAGGTTCCGGGGTCGTAATGAGAGCAAGCTGTTTCAGCTTCATGGCGGAGCCGTAGGCTTCCACGTCCACGTTCTCGACCAACCCGGGTGAAGCCTTTCCGGTGCGGACGGCCGAGAATTCGTGCACCATGTAGTCGACGCTTTTTTCCATGGCGACTTCGGCTTCGAGCAGGATTTCTTCGGCGGTCATCTCGATTCTGATTCTGGATGTGGAATGGCGAAGCGCAACGGCAAATCGTTACTCGCTGACCAAAGTCCCGACTTTGGCGCCGAGCACGATGTCGCGAATGTTGCTCGGCTTGTTCATGTCAAAAACGACGATCGGAATTTTGTTGTCCATGCAGAGGCTGAACGCGGTCGAATCCATGATCTTGAGCCGCCGGGTCAGCGCTTCGGTGTAGGTGATCTTGTCGAAGCGCAGAGCGGCCGGATCGACGTTCGGATCGCGGTCGTAGATGCCGTCGACCTTGGTGGCTTTGAGGATGATGTCGGCGCCGATTTCACTGGCACGCAAAGCGGCTGTCGTGTCGGTTGAGAAATAGGGATTGCCCGTGCCGGCCACGAAAATGACGACGCGACCCTGCTCGAGGTGACGAATGGCGCGGCGCAGGATGAACGGTTCGGCCACGTTTTTCATTTCGATGGCTGTCTGGACGCGAACGACGGCCCCGACCTGCTCCAGTGCGCTCTGCAAGGCCAGGCCGTTGATCACTGTGGCCAGCATGCCCATGTAGTCGGCCGTCGTGCGATCCATGCCGCGATGACTGGCGGAGAGGCCGCGCCAGATATTGCCGCCGCCGATGACAATGGAGGTTTGCACGCCGAGCGCACAGACCTCTTTCACCCGCTCCGCAATTTCGCGCACGATTTGGGGCGAGATGGTTTCGCGCGCGCCTGATTCCCGCAGGGCTTCGCCACTCAACTTCAGGATGATGCGTTTGTAGACGGGCGCGTTGCTCTGCATGGCGGCTCATCTTCAAACAGAAGATGACGCTGTTCAAAAGCAAAAACGCAGAGAAAGACGCGCGGCTGCTCTTTGGCGGGGTGGGCGCCTCGGCCGTCGGCCAGGGCATTCTGCCATTCCAACTTTTCTGCGACGGCGATTCTTAAGATTGTTTCGGCAAGATGCCGAAACCGGCGGACGAGACGCCCGCGCTACCCGAGAGTCAGCGAAGTGCTGGATGGAAGTCCGCGCAGGAATTCCGCCGCGCTCATGCGGCGTTTGCCTTCGAGTTGGACTTCCACAAGAGATATTGCGCCGTCCCGGCCCGTGATGATGAGTTCTCTTTCAGTGCGCACTGGAATGCCTGGCTCGGAGTTCATGGGCGGCAAGACCGCCGCCCGGAAAATCTTGAGCTTGCGCGGGGGCTTGCCGCCGACGCTCAGCATGACAAACGCGCCCGGCCACGGATCGTAGGCACGAATCTTCCGTTCGATGACTGGTGCTGATTCCGACCAATCAATGCGTCCATCATCGCGCCCCAGTTTCGGCGCGTAAGTTGCAGCCGCAGAATCCTGGGGATTCCGCGGCGCCGTTCCTTTCGCAAGCAACGCAAGCGCATCGTGCAAAGCGGCCGGAGCGATCTCACCAAGTCGGTCATGCAAACTGCCACCTGTCTCGTCAGATGAAACCGCCATCGCCCGCTGCAGCAGAATGTCGCCGGTGTCGAGACCTTCATCCATGTACATGACCGTGATTCCCGTTTCGGCGTCGCCGGCCACAATCGCGGCCTGGATTGGAGCCGCTCCGCGGTACTTCGGCAGGAGAGAGGCGTGCAGGTTCAGGCAGGCCACCCGCGGAATTTCGAGCACGGCGCGGGGCAGAATCTGGCCGTAGGCCATGACCACGATGACATCCGGATTCCAGCTCCGAATATGCGCGATCGCGTCCGGATCCTTGACGCGCGACGGCTGCAGGAGCGGCACGGATCGTTCCGGCAAAGCCGCCTTAATCGGAGGTGGCGTCAGCTTCAAGGCGCGGCCGGCCGGCTTGTCGGGCTGCGTCACAACGCCCACCAGCTCGTGCTCGGTCGAGCTGAGCAGATTGCGCAAAGTCGGCAGACCGATTTCGCCGGTGCCGATGAAGACCACGCGCATGCGGTCAGGCGTGGAGATTGGAAAGCGGAATAGCGCGTCGCGGGCGCCGCGCCGCGGCCGCCTGAGCCATCAGTTTATCGCCGGCCGTTACTTCGCGCTGGCCGACTGACGAACCACAGCCTGTGCAGAGATAATCGTAGAGTTCGCGATCGGGCAGCACCAGGAGCAGTCGCTCCCGCACTGGCATGGCGGCTTTGCATTTTTCGCAGTAGAGACTTGAAGCGGTGAAATTCTCAAACTGTTGCTGGCTCATGCTGACCGTTCACGCCGTCGCCGACGCTTTCCAATATATGGAATAAAACTTTGGCGGGCGTCTGCGTGGCGTCAACCACGGTCACACGATCTTTTCCGTAGTATTTGAGAACCGGCTTTGATTCGTCCTCATAGGTGGCGAGCCGGCGCTGGATGACCTGCTCGTTCGCGTCGTCGAGGCGATTGTCTTTTAAAGCGCGCTTCTTTAAGCGGTAGAACAGCGTGTCGCGATTCGGGCAGGAGAGATGGAAGACTTTTTGCACATCGATCAATTCATCCATGATCCTGGCCTGGTTGACGTTTCGCGGAATGCCGTCCAGGACCAGAATATCGATGTCGGGCTTGAACTTGTGGGCATCGACGGCGGCGTCGATGGCTTCTTTCCAAAGCTCGACCGTGATTTCATCGGGAACGAGCTCGCCTTTGCTGGAATGTTCGAGAAAAGAGCGACCGATCTTCGTGCGCGTGTCGATCGAGCGAAACACATCCCCACAGGCGCAATGATAAAAGCGCGGGATGGTGCCGAGCGTTTTGCCCTGGGTTCCTTTGCCGCTGCCTGGGGCACCGAAGAGGAGATAGGTGTGGTATTTCATGGGGACTCCGTTTATAGCGCAAATCACTTGGCCGCGACAATGGACGTTTTTATGGGGTCAAAAGTTGGGACGAAACTGTAGCCGCCCCGCTCAGTCGGGGCGAGGAGAGCAATGCCGGAACATGCACGGCGACAGAGCGCCGTGGCTACAGTGCTTACGAAGGGGCTACCGGTTCGACGTTTACCCGCCGCCCGGCCCGATCGAAGCGCACCTGGCCATCAACCAGTGCGAAAATGGTATAGTCGCGACCCAGGCCGACATTCTTGCCCGGCAAAAATTTTGTCCCGCGCTGACGAATGATAATATTGCCGGCCACGACGGTTTCGCTGCCAAACTTCTTCACGCCCAGCCGTTTGCTAACGCTATCGCGGCCGTTCTTAACGCTGCCCTGTCCTTTTTTATGCGCCATGAGATTACTCCGCCGCTTTGGCGGTCTTTTTTGCCTTTGATTTCCCGCCCAGGCTAATGCCGGTGATCTGCACCCGGGTTAATTTCCGGCGATGCCCGACCGTCCGATGGTAACCCTTGCGCCGGCGATACTTGAACGCGATCACCTTCTTGTCCTTGCGTTGCTCGAGCACCTTGCCCGTGACGCTCGCCCCTTCGATCACAGGGCTTCCATGGGTGAAATTCTTACCGTCGGCATGGAAGAGAACGTCATTGAAAACGCCCTCTTTCCCGGCGGCAATATCGAGAAAATCGATGTCGATCGTGTCGCCTTCGGCAACGCGATACTGACGGCCCCCTGTTTTGATGATTGCAAAAGCCATGGAAATCTCCGGGAAAAAGTCGGTGAAAGTTCCACAGGGCTGCCGTTTTGACAAGCAGAAATCCCGGCCACTGACAGATCATTCGTTTCGGCCGGCAATGACAAAGGTGATCTCGCCCTTTGGCGGCTTCGCTTCGAAGTGAACAGCCAGTTCCGCCGCCTGGCCGCGCCGAAACTCTTCGAACTTTTTCGTGAGCTCACGCGCCACGCAAAGCATGCGTTCCGGCATGATTTCGGCGCACGCCACCAGCGTTTTCAAAAGCCGATACGGAGATTCGAAATAAACGGAAGTCTCGTCGCGTTCCGCGGCTAATCGCAACTCTCGTTCGCGCTGCCCGCTCTTCACCGGCAGAAATCCACGGAAACAAAAACGCTCCATCGAAAACCCGGAACCGACCAGCGCGGTCAGAATTGCTGACGGTCCCGGAATAACGCTGAACGGCAGATTTTCTTCAAGGCACTTGCGAATCAGCCGGGCCCCGGGATCGGAGAGTCCGGGCATGCCCGCATCCGTGATGAGAGCGACGGTTTGACCGGCGGCGAGACGCTCGGCCAGTTGCGCGGCACGCATGGCCTCGTTGTGTTCGTGGTAACTGAGGAGCGGTTTTCGAATGTCGAAATGCCGCAGCAAATGGCCCGAATGCCGTGTGTCCTCGGCGGCAATGACATCAGCCGATTTCAAAACCTGCAGCGCACGCAATGTTATGTCGTCAAGGTTCCCGATCGGGGTCGCCACGAGGTAAAGCACGCTTTCATCCTCCAACAGGAAATGCGGTCCGGGAAGAGAGAATTACCGACTGGGTTATAAAAGATTTTATTATGGTTAAGTTGCTCGTGATAAAGTGGATATGCTGCAGATGATGGCGCATGACTAGACTGGTACAAAAACCGCTCTAAGTTTCCTGTGAAATGATATCGATTCACGCCACGGGATGCCCTGCCGGCCTACGCCGCCACGCATAACCGCGCGTTCTTTTGGCCCTGCGACAACGCTTGCGCCATGGAAATTCGGGCGCTCCATGACGGACGCTCGCTCTTTTCGGAATTCCTCATTTTCCACAGGGAAGGTAATGAAATCCATTAGTACAATTGAATCGGTGAAGTGGTTGTCCCGTTATGACGGCCCAAACCGCCGCGGCGGTTCTTTTCCGCGGATCAAAACCAACTACCAGACGCATTTCGAGTCGGCCAAAAGCAGCGCCGCTTCGCAAACCGGAACCGATACCCCCAACCTCAGTGGGTTGGCCAATCAGGTCCTGGGCGAAAGCGGAGACCGCAGTTTTGCGCCCGAAGCGATCCTCTTCGCGTTCATCGTCCTGCTCATGGCGTGGCCCATCGCCTCCATGATCTGGGCTCTGGCGCTGAAGTAAGTCTCTCGCCTATCCAGCCTCGCCTCTGTCGCGGACAGATTCGTGTTGTAAACGCGACATCGGTCTGTCCGGACAGGTGAGGTGTGGTCCGACGCGGCGCCAGGCAAAGGCGTGAGCATTTAGCTTGAATGTTGCCCGGCGAACCGGCTCGATAAATCGAGCATGAACGCCGAGCAGGAACGTCTGAGCGAAAACAATTCTCCCCGGGCTCCGTGGCATTTCTGGGGGCCGTACCTGGCCGAGCGAGCCTGGGGAACCGTGCGGGAAGATTACAGTGCGAACGGCGACGCCTGGAATTTTTTCCCGCACGATCACGCTCGTTCACGCGTCTATCGCTGGAACGAAGATGGCATCGGCGGCCTCTGCGATCACAAGCAGCATCTCTGTTTTGCTTTCGCTTTTTGGAACGAGCGCGATCCGTTCCTGAAGGAGCGTCTCTTCGGCGTGACCGGCCCGCAGGGCAATCACGGCGAAGATGTAAAGGAGCTCTATTGGTACCTCGACAGCACGCCCTCGCACAGTTTCATGCGCATGGCCTACCGCTATCCGCAGGCGCGTTTTCCCTACGAAGAACTGACCGCGCAATGCGGTTCGCTTTCGAAAATGGAGGGCGAGCTGGAGCTTTGGCATACCGGTGTGCTGAACGACAACCGGTTCTTCGACATCGAGATCGAGTATGCCAAGGCTTCGCCTGACGACATCCTGATCCGCGCCACGGCCACGAACTGCGGCCCCGAGGCGGCGCCACTCCATCTCGCGCCCACGCTTTGGTTTCGTAATACCTGGAGCTGGGGGCGCGACGATCGCAAGCCAAGCCTGCAGGAGACCACCGAAGAGCAGTCGCCTTTCCATATCATCGAGGCGGAGCACCACGTGCTCGGGAAATACCGGTTTTATTGCGAGGAAGCGACCCGTCTCCTCTTTACTGAGAACGAGTCGAACCTCGAGCGGCTCTGGGGCGTGCCGAACCGCAGCCCCTGCGTCAAGGATTCGATCAACGACGCGATCCTGCTCGGTCGCCCCGAGCTGGCCAATCCAAACCGCGTCGGCACGAAAGCCGCCGCACATTACCGCTTCGTCCTCCAGCCTAACGAGTCCCGCACGATCCGCCTGCGGCTGTCGCGGATCGAACACGGACATCAGGCCCGCAAAAGCTGCGATCACTTCGGCGATTTCGACGCCATCTTCGAGCGGCGACAGATCGAGGCCGATGAATTTTACGCGGCGCTCGCGCCGAAATCACTGACCGAGGAACATCGCGCCATCCAGCGCCAGGCGCTCGCCGGCATGCTTTGGACCAAGCAGTTTTATCATTACGTCGTCGAGCAATGGCTGGAGGGCGATCCCGGGCAGCCGGCGCCCCCGGAAGAACGCAAGCACGGGCGCAACCACGATTGGCAGCATCTCTACAACGAGCGCGTCATGTCCATGCCTGATAAGTGGGAATACCCATGGTACGCCTCGTGGGATTTGGCCTTCCATTGCCTGCCCATCGCGCTGATCGATCCGCACTTCGCCAAAACCCAGCTCGATCTCATCGTGCGCGAATGGTACCAGCATCCCAACGGACAGGTGCCGGCCTACGAATGGAATTTTAGCGACGTCAATCCTCCGGTCATCGCCTGGGCGGCCTGGCGCGTTTATCAGATGGAACGCAAACAGACCGGCAAGGGCGATCGCGCGTTCCTCGAAACGATCTTCCACAAAATGCTCATCTGTTTCACCTGGTGGGTGAACCGGAAGGATTCCGAAGGAAACAACATTTTCCAGGGCGGCTTCCTCGGTCTCGACAACATCGGCGTCTTCGATCGCAATTTTACCTTCTCCGACGGCTCACGCCTCGAGCAGGCCGATGGCACCAGTTGGATGGGAATGTTCTCACTCAATCTGATGCGCATCGCGATCGAGCTGGCCTGCGAGAATCCCGTCTACGAAAATATCGCGACGAAGTTCTTCGAGCATTTCCTCGGCATCGCCGCGGCCATGAACAATCTCGGCGGCAGCGGCATTGGCCTCTGGCACGAGCAGGACGAATTTTATTATGACGTCCTGCACACGCCCGGCGGACGCTTCGTTCCGCTGCAGGTGCGTTCCCTCGTCGGCTTGCTGCCGCTCCTGGCCGTGGAAACGATTCAACCGCAACTGATCGACGCCGTGCCCGGATTCAAGTCGCGCCTCGAATGGGTGCTGAAGCATCGGCCCGACCTGGCCAGCCTTGTTTCGCGCTGGCAGGAGCGCGGCATGGGCGAGCGCCGGCTCGTCGCTCTGACCCGCGGCCATCGCATGAAATGTTTGCTGCGCCGCATGCTCGATCCGGAAGAATTCCTGAGCGATTACGGTGTGCGCTCCATCAGCAAATATCACGAGCAGCATCCCTATTCCGTGAGCATGCACGGCGAGGTCAAGACGGTGAACTACGAGCCGGCCGAATCGCAGACGAGTTTGTTCGGCGGTAATTCGAACTGGCGCGGGCCGATCTGGTTTCCGATTAATTACCTGCTCATCGAATCGCTTCAGCAGTTCCATCATTATTACGGCGACGATTTCAAGGTGGAATGCCCGACGCGCTCGGGAAATCTTTTGACGCTCAAGGAAATCGCCAACGAACTGTCCAACCGCCTGATCAAGCTCTGGCTGCGGGATGGAAAAGGCGAACGTCCGTTTTTGCGCGCCTCGCATACCTCGTTAGGCGCGGAGCGCGATCAAAACCGCTACTGGTTCCACGAATATTTTCACGGCGACACCGGCGCCGGCCTCGGGGCCGGCCATCAGACCGGCTGGACCGGTCTTGTCGCCAAGCTCATCCAGCAGCAGGGAAGCTTCGGCACCATTGTCCGCTCGCCATCGATGTAGAGGCGCTTGTTTCTCGCTCGACGTTTGACACGACCGCCGCCCCATCGTTCCGGTTAGTCGGCCATGAAGCATCTTGTCATCAGCACGAGCGGCAGTCCCGACAGCAACAGCCGCAAGATGGGGCGCATCGCTTTCGAGCAGTTGCAAAAGATGGATGCGGATTGCGGTTGGATCGACACGAGCACGTTGAATCTGCCGATCTGCGACGCCGACACCTGTTATGCGGATCCCTCGGTCATAGAAATCGCGGCCGCCATTCAGGCCGCGGACGGAATCCTGATCGCGGCGCCGGTTTACAATTTCGATGTCAGCGCTTCAGCCAAGAACATGATCGAGCTGACGGGCGAAGCCTGGACGGACAAGATTGTCGGCTTCCTCTGCGCGGCCGGCGGGCAAAGCAGTTACATGTCGGTCATGGCCTACGCGAACAGTCTCATGCTCGACTTTCGCTGCATCATCGTCCCCCGGTTTGTCTACGCCACGGGCGAGGCGTTCGATGACAATTCGATCGCGGATGGCAAGCTGGTGAAGCGCATCCATGACCTGGCCGCGGAACTGATGCGCTTCACGGCCGGTTTGCGCAGCTAGGCAACCTCTCAGGCGGCGCGCGCCAACTTCTCCCTGCGCCAGAGCAGCACGAGCGCGAGAAGAATAATGACGTCGAGAGCGAGATGGCCGGCGAAGCTAAGGTAATGACTGGCCGCGCCAAAGCAGCCGCAGGTGATATCGATGCCGCGCACTTTGGCCGAGATCGTCGCGCCGATAAAAACCACGGTCAGCGCCAGAAGAATCGTCAGGGCCCCTGCATAAAGCCATCGCGTGATCAGCGCGAGGCCGCACAAAATTTCGAGCCACGGCAAATAGAAGGCGGCGCGCACACCGAGTGTCCAGGGAATGAGATGATAGTTCTCGATGTCGCCGGCAAACTGAGCGGGGTGCATCGCTTTCAAAATGCCGGCGTAAAGAAAAACGGCGCCGATGATGAGAGCGCAGCCGCGCCAAAACCACTTCATTTTCCAGCCGCCTCCAGCGCTTCCCAGCCGCCTTCCAGAACGAAAACATTTTTCAACTGCGCTTCGTCGCGCAGACGTTGCGCGATAGCCCGGCTCGCCCCGCAACTCTTGCTGCTGCAGTAAACGACGATGCGCTTTTGCGGCGACCATGCCGCCAGCGCGTCTGGCAGTTGTTCGTTCCAGTGGTCTTCGTTCAGGGAAACGGCCCCCGCATAATGCCTCCGCGCAAACTCCGCATCCGGCCGGGCATCGATCCAAAGCGCGGTATCGCCCCAGCTTTGCGCCCTCGCCACCGTGACGAGCTCCGAAGCGGGCACCGGCGATTGCCAGGAAACGCGTTCGCGCAGATAGAGGGCCTGCACGATGCCGGGGAGGAGAGCCAGCACCAGTAAGAGAAAGATTTGGCGCGGCAACGAAGCGCGCACGCGTCAGGAGGTGGTCCGTTTCATGACCCGGACGGTCACGTGATAAACCTTCTGGGCTTTCCCGGGATAGGCCGGATGAATGACAAGCTCTCCCGCCACACCCGCATTCACATTCCCGCTCGGCTTGACCACGACCGTCCATTGCTTCGGTGTCTTGCTCGGTTCAACCTTGGCGCTGATTGCCGAGACGGACGATGTCGCGGTAATCCCGGTGACGGGAGAATCCGCCGGCGCGATCACATTGATTTCCTTCGGATCCAACGGCTCCGTCGTGTTCCAGAAAACAAAGAGCGGCCTCACCTCCAGCAGCGTCGGCACGTCGGCCTTCAGGACAAGGGAAACCCGCGGCTGTGCCGGGTCGTTCGTGGTCACGGTAATGGCTTTGGTCTGCATGCCGACGCGATCGCCGATATTGAGTGTGGCGACGATTTCTCCTTTTTCGCCCGGAGCGATGTCGTTTGATTTCAACGACGCAACGGTGCATCCGCACGAGGTCTTAACCGAATCGATGTGCACCGGTGTCTTGCCGACGTTCTCGAACTGGTAATGCGCGACCGCTGTCGTGTCGTTAATGGTGGGGTGCAGAACCTGTTCGGTGCTTTCCCATTTGAGCGACGCGTGTGCCGAAGTGGCGACCCAAAGCGCGCCGAGAATCGTCAAGGTGACTGAATTAACTTTCATGATTTGGAATAGAAATTTCGAATATACTCGGCCACGGCCTCGCGCCAATGTCGAGGTTTTTCACCGGTGAGACGCCGATACTTGTCGGTCGAGAGGACGGAATAGACAGGCCGTCGCGCCACCCAATTCTTCATTTCGCTCATGGAAAGAGCGTCCACCGTACGCGTCTTCAAGGGCACGTCGGCTTCCCGGGCACAATCGATCGCCCACTGCAGATACTCGCGCCAGCTGCAGGCGCCCTCGTTGGCGAAATGAAGGATGCCGCTCTGGTCACCGTTCCCGCCATTGGCATCAGCGATCCAGCCCACGCGTGGGAGCATCTTGGCGATGTCCTTTGTGTAGGTTGGGGTCGAAAATTTATCGGCGACGGCAGCCACATTTTCTTTCTCGCACGCCATGCGCAGAAGATGATCGACAAAACTGGGACGTTCCGGACCAAAAACCCAGGAAACGCGCAAGACCAAATGCCGTTCGTCCACGGCCAATACTTCCTTCTCTCCCGCCCGTTTTGACTCGCCATAGACACTGATCGGCACCGCCTGGTCTTCTTCGGTGTAGGGCTCGCTCTTCAAACCATCGAACACGTAATCAGTACTCACGTGAATCATTTTTGCCGACTTCGCCGCGCAGATTTCGGCCAGAACGGCTGGGGCCTGGGCGTTGAGAAGAAACGCTTCCTCGGGCCGTTCTTCGCACCGATCGACGTTGGTTTGGGCCGCGCAGTTAATCAGCAGATCGAATTCGAGCGGTCCCAATCTTTCGCGCAGTCCTCTGAGATTGCCGAGGTCGAGCTGGGCATGGTCGAAACCCGCCACCTCGAAGGCCGTTTGATAAGCGCGCCACAGCGCCGCTCCAAGCCGCCCGCCCGCGCCAACAATGACAACCTTTCGCCTCGCGTCCATCTGACGCGCAACATAGCGGCGAATTTCCTCAGATAAACTGCTACGGCAGCGCCGTGCCCAGGGCCGACTTCACCTGCGAGATGTCCGTTCCAGAAATCGAGCCGTTCACGTTCACGTCCGTGCGGAAGTTTGAACCGTCGGTCGTCTGCCCCGTCTGCGCCTTTGTCTGGCTGACGTCGGCCGAACTGACCGCGCCACTGGCGTTGGTGTCGCCCACCAGAATCGACATCGGGATCATGACATTGCCCGCATTCGTGCCGTCGTTCACATTGGTCAGCGTCACCATAATGGTCTGCGCGTTGGCAACGGACGTTAGATTCACCGTCACCTCGGCCCCATTCACGGCAAAATTATTAACCATGCCGCTGCCGGACGATACTGAGGCTGAATCGACTGAAACCGAGCTGCCGAATGTGGCCACGATCTGATACTCGCCAACGACCGGGCCGTTGCGACATTCCACTCCCGGCGTGCCGGTAGCGGGCAGATTGATGTCAAAATTGCCGGCCGCTCCATGGGCCTTGCGCGAAACGACGCTCAAAGCAACGGGCGCGGAGGGGAATTTGAATTCACCGATCCGTGTATTCCAAGACCCGCCGCTCGTGGCGGAAAAGTATTCGTGCGTGTGCCAGAAGCTGAGGTTATCAGAGGGATCGATGCTCAAGGCGCTGTAATCGCCCCAGCGCGAACTGCCGGTTTGATGTCCGCCACCAGCCTGCATGACGGCTTCGCCTTGAGCCAATGTGTTGGCGGGATCGCCGGCCAGACGGCCAGCATAACGGATGGAAGGCTCGCTCGTGCTGCTCGAGGTGGAGTAGGCAATTGCCATGTTTCCCTGCGCATCGACGGCGATGCTCGGCATCCAGCGCCAGAGGCCGTCGGCGGCATTGTTAAATGTTTGTTGTTGCGAAGCCGTGGCCGGAATCACACCCCCGGTGACGTTGAATTGGTACCACCGAATCGCAGTCGGTCCGGTGCCACCCTGATTGTTGTTGACCGTCTGCGAGGCCCAGAGCGATTCGGTTCCGCTGAGATTCTGGTAGACGACCGGCGTCATAATCTTGTCGCCCAGCGTGTCGAGAAGACGAGTTGTTCCGTTCTGCGGAACGAGATTGGTCGTGGTCGTAAAGGCGTCCACGAAAGGATCCACCGTTATCTCGGCGTCCGGCGTATGACCTGTGCCCATGCCAAAAGTGGAATTACCTGGTGTGACAAAATCCACGTGAAAACGCCACGCGTGAACCTGGGTCAAAGAAACTCCCGACCCGGCGGGGCTGTCGACCGCGAGAAAGTCACTCCGCAGCTCCGGCCGGCGGTGGCGAGCCCGTCCGGAAGGTTGCCGGAACAAGGCTGTAGGCATCGCCGATGTCCGCAGGCGTAATGCTAAAGGCGACGGCGTTGGCGGAGCCACCATTGATCATGCTGGCACGGTCGAGCGCAAAGACGCGCACCCCATTGAAGGTGGTATTGTTCGAAAACAGATTGACCGAGAAATAGTACGCGTCCGGCCACAGCGCGAACTTTGGATAGTCGCCCAGGAAGTTCGGATTCGCCGGATCGACCTGCACGGCATAAAGCCACCACCCGCCCGCCACTGGGTCGCTCGTCTTGGAGACAGCGACGCATTGATAAAAGGAAGTGCCGGGAAAGCCCGGGAAGGCAAAATCACTGATCACCCAGCGATCAGCCAAATGATCGTAGAAAACAAAACCGTCACCGTCATTTTGATTGGAACAGGGCGTTCCAGTGAGACCGGAGAAAAGCGTGTTGTAGGTCGTCGGGGCGAGGAGCTGGTTTCCCGCCTTGTCGTTAATCTTGAAGCGCGAATTGACCGCCTGAATGTAGTGATTGGGACCAACATCTCCGTCGGTATCGGGCGGCACACAACCACAGCCGCTTTGCGCCGAAGTGATGCCCGGAAACGTCGCTGACGGTGTGGGCATGGCCACGGCCTCGATCGTTTTTCGGATCGCGCGAATGGGATCATTCTTTCCGAAATTGCCCGCTCTCGGGAATGGATACCGGCTCAGGGGACGCTCATCCTCTTCGCCATACTGCGGAATGTCGGGAAGCGTGCGCAGGTCGGCGTCCAGTGAGACCGGGCCGGTCATGTGCAGGACCGCAGCCGTGCCGGTGACCTTCTCTGCACTGGCAGTCTTTTTATTCTCCTTCGGTTTCTGAGCGAGCGCGGATTCGCTGAAATACATGCCCAGAGCGACGAGCGCCACGAAAGCGCCACCGAGACATAGGAAGAATCCGAAAAGCACGCGCGGATTGAAAAAGGCGGAATTGGAGAATTTGTTTTTTATCATAAAAAGGGAAACCCCCTGTATTTAACGGCACGGAAGCAACCCGTTTCCGGCACAAATGTCACGGCAATTCTTCATTACGTTTTTGTAATCAGACCATCCCCCCGGTTCGACAAGTCACTGACGAATGGATTGTTACAAAAAGTCATCGCTCACGAATGCGGCGACCAGCAGGATCAGCGGCCGGAGAGCGAGTTCAAGCAAAGCAACTATGGCAGCGATGTCCCCGAGGCGGACTTCACCAGCGAGATATCGGCCGAGGAGATCGATCCATTCTCGTTCACATCCGCGCGGAAGTTCGATCCGTTGGTCGTCTGCCCCGTCTGCGCCTTGGTCTGGCTGATGTCGGCCGAGCTGACCGCGCCATTCCCGGTGGTATCGCCTAACAAGCGACTCATTGGGATGACCACGTTGCCCGTGTTGGTCCCATCGCTCACACCGAAGAGCGTGACGTTAATCGTCTGCGCATTCCCCACATTCGTTAGCGGAATGCTGACCACGTTCCCGTTGATTGAGACGATTCCGCCGTTGCCGCTCCCATTGGATCCGATCATGCCGGCGCCGGAGGTCACGGCCGCCTGCGGCATGCCGGGGATGGTCACCGGATTCGCAAACGTCACCACCATTGTATAGTCGTTGGTCGCACCCCCCGATCGACATTCGATTCCGGGCGTTCCACTCAGCGGGAGATCGATATCGAACATGCCCGCAACGCCATGCGCTTTGCGCGAAACCGCTCCCGTGACAGTTGGCGGAGTTGATCCGCCATTCTCGATCAGGACGGCCGCCTGTGTTGTCCCATTGAGCACGCAGCGGGTCAGAATGAACTGCCCGTTCTGGCTGCTTGTGAATCCGCGCGTGATGCCGCCAGTGGGTGTTGTGCCCGCAATGGTGGTAATCAGATCGTTGCCGACCATCGTCACGCCTTTCCGCATGAGCAGCCGGCCATTGGCAAACAGCGCCTGGTCGTTCGCCGTGGCGCCGGACAAGGTGGCAAACCAGACAATATCGCCAGCATCATTGATGCGTGCGGAAGGACCCGTGCCGAAACCGGTCACCGTCTCGGTCAGTCCGGGCGCCATGTCGCCCAGACGCAGAAATACTTCATCGGGACCTCCTGCCGGAAGCTGGTTGCGAATGATCGCCACGTTCTCACCGGCGGGGAGGTTCGAGAGGTTCGCGCGGAAAATGTACTCCCCGAGATCGTTCATGTCGGTGCGAGTACTGCCTCCGATATCGGTATAGGTGGAACCTGTAATCGGCGAGGCATCGCCTTTGCGCGCCAGCAGCGTCTGGTTGTAATAGATTGCGCCATTGGTGGAACTGCCGGCACCGGCGATATCGACGGTGAAGAGCGCATTGCGAGAATTATCGATCTTGACGCTGTAGTAGTTAGTCCCGAAGTCGCCGACCGACTCGCCCCCGACCATGCCGGGCAAAACATCGCCTTCGATGGCGAGCGCATCTTCTGTCCAGCCCCCGCTGCCGTCCGGCTCGAACCAAACCAGCCCGCGGTCAACCGAACTCGGGATATTGGGATCATCGACCGATGCGACAAGGAACATCCGCTCGCTGTCGTCGAGCCGCGCCCGGAAGAAGCCGATATAGGGAGTATTGGGACTGAACTGTGGAGCCGTGGCGATGTCCCCATTGAGAACAAACGGCATGAGGTTGTAATACATTCCGTTCGGAGAAGGGCCGCCGGTAAGCGCCAGCCGAAACGCCGTGTTGCCATGGTTGTTCAGCGCCTTGAACAGATTGGCCACGCTGCTGACCGTGCTCGGCGCAGGCTCGACGGCGTCACCCTGAGCGACCAGCACGCTGCCGTTCTTCAAGATGAGGCTTTGGCTGCCATAACGCGCCTCGACCAGCCAGTCGCCCTGGTTGTTTACGGTGATGTCGTCGATGGAAGTGACCGTGCCATAACCGGGAATCTGGTCCCCGGCGCGGACCAGCACGGAGAGGGTCGGTGTCCCCTGGCTGGTCTGAGGCTGCTCGACTCCGGTCCGTTCCCTTTCAGCACTCGTGGGGCGCGTGACCTTCGCGCCGTTCCCAAATGCGCGTTGCCCGAACGCGTCGTGTGTCATCTGGATAACGAGAAAAGATGCAACAACAAAAAAAGCAGCCCGCTTGGACTGCCTCTTCATCCTGACGGTTCGCTCTGACATTGGTAGGTTCCTCCTTTTCGCTATCTGGGTTCGATAAGACTTCCTCCAGCCCGTCGCAGTTCCCTTACGAGAACGTCGTCTTTGTAGCGAATCGCGCGACAGCATGTCAACGGTTCGTGACCTGTCGGCCACTCGACGCTTCTTTCGCCGTTGTCAGGATACTCTCAGGGAGAAGGCGAACTTTCCCTCGCCGCCGGCATATGCGGATTCCTCCGCACGCCAAATTTCATGGCGCTGCCGGAATGCGAATTGGATGAAGTGCCTACGGCAGCGAGGTGCCGGAGGCCGATTTCACCAGCGAGATGTCCGCCGACGAAATCGAACCGCTCTCGTTCACGTCGGTGCGGAAGTTCGATCCGTTGCTCGTCTGCCCCGTCTGCGCCTTTGTCTGGCTGATGTCGGCCGAACTGACTGCCCCATTCCCCGTGGTGTCGCCTAACAACCGGCTCATTGGAATAACGACGTTGCTCGTGTTGGTTCCATCGTTCACACCGAAAAGCGTGACGTTGATCGTCTGCGCGTTGGCAACGTTGGTTAGCGGGATCGTGACCACGGTTCCGCTGACAGCGACTATGCCTCCATTGCTGATCCCATTGGATCCGATCATGCCCGTGCCAGAGGTCACTCCGGCCTGCGGCGCACCGGTCACCGTCACGGCATGGTCGAAGGTCACCACCAACGTGTAGTCGTTAGTCACCCCACCAGAGCGGCATTCAATCCCGGGTGTGCCGGTCAGCGGTAGGTTCACGTCGAAACTGCCCGCCCCGCCGTGCGTCTTGCGCGACACGGCCGTTGCATTAACCAGCGTTCCCGTGAGGCAGACGGGGACGTTCGTCGTCTGGCCATTGGTAATATTGACGTTGCCTGTCACCGTCCCATAAGTCTCTTTCGAGATCGAATAGGTGTGGCTTCCCGGCTTCAGGACCGCATCATAAAGGCCGGTCGACAGGCTGCTGCCATAGAGATTTCCGTCGATGCTGATCAAAGCACCCTGCAGCGCCGCTCCTCCGTCACAGAGCGTGACGGCAAAATGCGCGGTGCCCTGAGCGGGTGGCGTGCATTGTGTGAACTTGAATTTCCCGATCCGGGTGCGCCAGTTAAAGCTGCTCGAGCCGCCTGGGTAATATTCGCTCGTGAACCAGAAAGTACAATCGTCCACCGGATCGATCTGCATCGCGCTGTAGTCACCCCAGCGGTTGTTCGTGTCGGTCTGATCGCCCGCCCCCGCCAGGAGAACCCCTTCACCCTGTGTGAGCGTATTCAGCGGATCCGTCGCCAATCGGCCGGCATAACTCAACCCGGGATGGAGGGCCGAGCTCGAAGCCGTGAAACCGAGCGCCATGTTGCCCTGGTTGTCCATGGCCGCGCTTCCCATCCAACGCCAGGTTGAATCTGGTTGATACGTACTCTCCTGCAAGAGGGCGGGAGCACCAAGCGGGTCGCGAATTTCAAACCATCGGATGCCGGCAACGCCGCTCGAGTTAACACTGAAGTTCCCCACAATCGCCTCGTGTCCGTCTGCGAATTTGCGATAGGCGGTGCGATACATCAGACGATCGCCAATGCCGTCGAGAGCCTGCCCATTGGGCTCCGGCACGCACGCCCGTGTCGTCGGGCACAATTGCGAAAACCCAGCCGATGTCGGAGCAGCCACTTGCGCGAACGTCGAATTGCCCGGGGTCGCGAAATCGACATGGAACTGGTAGACACGGTAGGCGTCGCCCGTGAAGGGCCCTTCCACAAATGGGTTCGGCGCACCGGCGGTGGGCGGAATCAGCCCGTCCAAATCGGCCGGCATGAAGAAGTCCTCACTTGCTCCCTGTGGGGCCAGGCCGGTCGTAACAATCGAGGCGGTCGGATCGCCGACCAGCATTTTGGCGCGATCGAACGCGAACGGCTGCACGCCGAGAAAGGATGTGCCGCTGGAACTGAAGACGTTCATGCTCATGTAGTAGGCGTCCGGCCAGACTGCGGTCTTCGGATAGTCGAAGTAATTCGAACCGAGATGGTAGCCATAGCGCGCCCATGTCCCCGTCGGGTCGCCGGTCGTCGAAACGGCAACGCACTCGTCCGTGATCGGAGGGCCGCCTGTTCCGCTGGCAAATTCAGTCAAAACCCACCGGTCGGCCAGTCGATCATAGTTGACGGTTGGATCACCGAACCCGCCTGTTTCGCAGGGTCCGCCAAAGCCGCTCCAGATGGAGACAAGACTGTTCGGGCCAAGAACCGAAGTGCCCACTTTGTTAAAGACTTGATAGCCTTCGTTCACGGTCTGCACGTAATGATTTTTCCCGACGGCACCATTCGCATCGGGCGGCGCGCAGTTGCAGCCGACCCCAGGGAACAGAATACCGTCGAAAGTCAGCATGGGGCTCGGAATGGCAGCCCGCAGATACGTTTGGAAGAACTTGCTCTGCACCACCGGGTCGAGCCGATCCACATGCCGGTGCGGCAACATCGGATTCGGGTTGGCTTCATGCTCCTCGCCGCGCTGGACCGGGGGCCAGATGGTTGGAGCATTCCGGAGCGGCCGTGATATGTCAGCGTGATATGGCGCGATCACCCGCAGGCCGGGCTGATCAAGGTTGCCGATTTGCCCCTGCGCCGCGGTCTTGGAACCGTGTTCTCCCCTGGCGAACAAATTCGATGGCGGAGCGACGGCCAGCAGCGCCAGAAAGACGCCGGCCAGCACGACCAAGAGACCGGTGAAAAGACGAAATTTGAAGAAGACGGATTGACGTAATGATTTGTTTTCCATGAATCGCGAGCTGGTGAATCGCTATTACGATGAAACCGTGTTTCCGTAAAATGTCATACGGTTTTTGCTTACCAACCCATGGGGTTTTCAATTACCCATCGCCAAGTGCCCGAATAAGAAGGTATTGGAAGCGATTCCCCGAAGAGGAAATTTTACCGGCGAGAGTTTCGCAGATGTTTTGTCGCGGCCAAGGCCGGCCGCAAAGTCAGCTCGACGCGCCTAGTAGCGACCGGCCCGCTCGAGGAGCGGTTCCCACCACGTGCGACGCTCCAGATACCAGGCAATCGTCCCTTCCAGGCCTTCGCGAAAATCATGGCGCGGTTTCCATTCCAATTCCCGTTCCGCGAACGACGAATCAATCGCATAACGCCGATCATGCCCCAGCCGATCGGTCACGAAGGAAATCAGGCTCTCCGGTTTTTCCAGCGCCTTGAGGATCAGTCTGACGGTTTCAAGATTGGGCATTTCGCTGTGGCCGCCGAAGTTGTAAACGACCCCTGGCTTTCCTTCGAACAACGCGGCCACGATCCCGGCGCAATGGTCCTCCACATGAATCCAGTCGCGCACGTTCATGCCGTCGCCATAGACCGGCAGCGGCTCGTCGCGCAATGCCTTGATGATCATGAGCGGAATCAATTTCTCGGGAAATTGATAAGGGCCGTAGTTATTCGAGCAACGCGTCACAATCACTTCCTGCCCGAAAGTCTTGTAACAACTGAGCGCGAGCAGATCGGCCCCGGCCTTGCTCGCGGAATAGGGCGAACTCGGCTCGAGGGGCGATTGCTCGGTGAACTTCCCTTCCGCGCCTAACGAGCCATAAACTTCGTCGGTCGAAATTTGAATGAAACGCTGCACCCCGTGCCGTCGCGCGCAGTCGAGCAGCACGCCCGTCCCGACAATGTTCGTGTGAATGAAATTCTGCGGCGAATTGATGCTGCGATCGACATGCGATTCGGCCGCGAAATTGATGATGGCGTAAAAGGAATGCTCCGTCATGAGCGCATCCATCTGGTCGGCGTTGGCGATGTCGGCCTTGAAGAACTCGTAGCGGTCGCCGAATTCCTGCGCCACGCCATCCAGGTTCGCCAGGTTCCCGGCATAGGTCAGCACATCCACATTGCTGACCGAAGCCGGCTTGTAATGTTGCAAAATATAGCGAATGAAGTTGCTCCCGATGAAGCCACAGCCACCGGTCACGAGAATGCGCATCGCTGCGCGTACTAGCAGCGCCGGGGAAGACGCGCCAGCGGATTTTCCCACATGGCCGGAACGCCTCCAGTCATGGCGCGAGCGCGCCGCCCAGACCGACTGGACCCCGTGGCTGATCGTTGGCCTCGGCGCGTTCCTGCGCTTTTTCCTTCTCGGGATCAAACCGGCGCATTTCGACGAGGGCATCAACGGTTGGTTCGTCGATCAGATGACCAAGACCGGTTTCTATCGCTACGACCCGACCAATTATCATGGGCCGCTCCATTTCTACGTGCTTTTCCTTTCGCAAGCGCTCCTCGGACGCAACATCTGGGCGCTGCGTCTGCCCGTTGTCCTCGTCAGCATTGGCTCCATCTGGCTGGCCCTCAAATTCGACCGGCTCGTCGGCCGCAACGTCGCCCGGCTCGCCGCCCTCGCCATGGCCATTTCCCCCGCCTTCATTTTCTACGGGCGCTATTCCATCCACGAAGTCTGGCTGCTTCTCTTTTCGATCCTGTTTCTTTTCGGTCTGCTCGGTCTTTGGAAATTTGGGACCCGCGGTTATCTCTGGTGCACCGGCATGGGCATCGCCGGCATGATCCTGACAAAGGAAACTTACATCATCCATCTCATCTGCGCCGGCCTCGCCATTCCCGTCACCTTGATTTCGCATCGGCTCGATCCATTGCCGGAAGCGAAACCCGCCCGGCAAACCTGGACGGCAATCGACCTCACCGTTGTCATTGCCGCCAGTGTCGCGCTGATCGTCTTTTTTTATTCCGGCACGTTTCTGAACTGGGACGGCGTGAAAGGCCTCTACGAAACGTTCGGCGCCTGGTTCAAAACCGGCACCAACGGCAATGGACACGAGAAACCGTGGCCCTACTGGCTGGAGTTGATCCTGCGCTACGAGTGGCCGGTCTGCATCGGCTTTTTCCTCTGCGCGGCCTGTCAGTTCTTCCGGAATTTTGCCATCCGTTACCTCGCTGTTTACGGGATCGGCGTTTTTGCCGCCTACAGCATCATTCATTACAAGACGCCCTGGATCATCATCAGCATGGTCTGGCCGCTCCTCTTTGTCTTCGCCGCGGGTGTGACCGCCCCAAGGATTCCGCGCAGGGCCTTTTATCTCGTTAGTCTCGTCGGCCTTGGCTTCGCTCTTGGCTGGATCGCGAGTTACCTGGTTCAACCCGCGTCTCTGCGCGCGACCTGTTCTTTCTCCGCCTATCTGCGGGAGGCCTTCAGGGTGACCCTGGCGGCGTCGAGCACCAGTACCGTCTGCGGAGAGATCGGCGAACGCCTTTACGGAACTGCGATCGTCGGCGCTGCTCTTGGCGGCGCCGTGGCCTTGTTCTGGCCGGCTCCTTCCTCCAGGCTAAACGAAGAAGTCATGAACGGTGTTCGCCGTGGCGTGAGCGGCACGGCCCTTTTGGCCTCGTTGGCTGTAGCCATTTCCCTGAACTACTTCCATTACACCACCGACACCGAGCCCTACGTCTACGTCCAGACCTACAAGGATATTGACGAGCTGACCCGCCCGGTCCTGACCCTCGCTCACCGGAACCCCGCCTTTTATCAAATGGTCGGTCACATGATCCGCACGAGCGCTTATCCATTCCCCTGGATCCTGGGTGATTTCCCGAAGGTCGGCTACTACGAGAACGGAGCGCTGCCCACGAAAATGGATGCGGATTTCCTCCTCGTGGAGGAAGACCGCGTCGCCGCCGTCGAGAAACAACTGCGCGATTCCTACTACACCATGCCGCTCCGCATCCGGCCTTATCAGGATACTTCGAAGCTTTATTTGCGAGCGGCCAGGTTCAAGGAATTCTTCCCGGGACGTAAGCCGGATTTTGTCGGCAAAGGGTCGCAATAACTCGCTGCCGCCGGAATGAAATGGCTTTCCTCGGGATTAACTTTTGTCAACGCCGCGACCGTTCTCGGCCTGCTCCTCGGCATGGCGGCCGGCGGTCTGAATCGCGGCGTGACTCTCGCCGCCGTCATCCTCGCCGCCATCGTTGCCTTCTTCGCATGGTCGACCACCTGCCGCTCTTCCCCCAACCGGACACCGCGGCCTCCCCTTCCAGAAGAAGCGCCCGTTAAGCTCTCGAAGCGCGCCCGGCGCCGTCTCGCCAAAACGGGAGGAATTCCACCGACCGCGCCTTCTCCTCCGCCGCCCGCCAATTACCGCGTCATCTGGCTTTGGCTTATCGGTGTCTGCTTTGCCATGTTCGCCGTGCGTTCCTTTTGCTGGCTCCTTTTCATCGATGGCGACCAGTTGAAAATCCAGTCGCCTAACAACCTTGGCGATCTCGCGTTCCACATCACTTACATCCGCGAGTTCGCCAATGGCGTTTCCATCTGGCCGGATAATCCGATCTATCCGTTCGGCACCATCCGTTATCCGGCCGGCATCGATCTCTTCAACGCTCTTCTTCTCAAGCTCGGCCTCGGTCTGCGCCCCGGACTTATCTGGGTCGGGCTTCTTGCCTCAATTGCCACCTTCTACGCCTTCTGGCGCTGGGGCGGTGTGTTTGCCGTTGCCGCTTTTCTCTTCAATGGCGGCCTCGCCGGCTTCCAGATTCTTCACACCGGAAAATGGAAGGATTACCAGGGCCTGCCGGCCATCGCCTGGAAAAGCATCCCGCTGGCCATGTTCGTCACGCAGCGCGGTTTGCTTTACGCCATCCCGGCCGGCGTCCTCCTTCTCTGCCAATGGCACCGAAAATTCTTTTCCGCCGAGGACGAAGAGGCGGCCGCAGCGCGTCGGCCCCCTTTGCCTTTCTGGGTCGAATGCTCGCTCTACGCGACCATGCCGCTCTTTCACGTCCACACCTTTCTCGCTCTCTCCGTCGCGCTCGCTTTTTGGTTTCTCGCCGGCACCTGGATCGTGCGCAAACAATTGCTGCAGCTTGTCGGCATCGCTTTCCTGCCGGCCACGTTTTTGGTCTGGATCGTGAGCGATCATTTTGCCGCCAGTTCGCTTCTCGGCTGGCAACCGGGCTGGGTGCAAAAGGTCGGCGAGTTCGCCCGGCCCTTCTTTTCCTTCTGGTTCGTTAACTTCGGCCTCTGGCTGCCGCTCACGCTCATCCTGCTCGGCCTTTGTTTCTGGCGGGTTTGGCGCCGCGCTTCTTCATTGCGGCGGCTGCCCGATAACATCGCTTTCCTCGCCCCGGCCGCCGTCATTTTCATTTTCGCCTGTCTCGTCAGGACGGCCCAATGGGAATGGGACAACACCAAGATCTTTATCTGGGCCTACTTCATGGTTCTCCCTTTCCTGTGGCGCGACCTCATCGCCCGCTGGCCCATCGCCCCTCGCGCTGCCACCTGTTTTCTCTTGTTCGCCTCCGGTTTCGTTAGTCTGCTCGGCGGACTCAATACCAGCCAGCCGGCCTACGACTTCGCCATGCGCAGCGAGGTTGACGGCGTCGCCCTCGGCCTCCGCAATATTCCGGCCGAAGCGCGCTTTGCCGCCTTCCCGACCTTCAATCACCCGCTTCTCCTCAACGGTCGCAAAATGGTCCTCGGCTATTCCGGCCATCTCTGGTCGCAGGGTTTCGATTACCGGCCGATCGAGGCTCAACTCAACTCCCTCATGAACGGGGCGCCCGATTGGCAGGAGATCGCGGTCGAACTGCGGGCCGGTTACCTATTCTGGGGCCGGGACGAGAAGGCCAACTATCCCAACAGCAAAAAACCGTGGGAGAAAAGCGCGCCCAAAATCGCCAGCGGACCGTGGGGCGCCATTTACGATCTCGATCCGGACCGACGTCAGTAACAGCGGTCTTCCTCGCTCGTTGCGGTCGAGATCGAAAATGGTCTGGGTCGCCTTCGATTTTTGACTAACGAGTTGTGGCAGGCCGCTCGGCCCGGCCAGGTCGCGTCGCCGCGCAAAAACAAGCAGCTTCGTCCCGCGCGCCGCCTTCAGGAAAAATGTCGTGATCTGTTCCGCCGTAAACTCCTGCCCGAAAAGATGGGCGCGATAGAGGCGCTCCACTTCGCGCTCCGAGAGACGCCGGCTCATCAGTTGCTCGGCAAAATTTTCAAGGCTGTTGGCCGGGAGTCGATATCCCCCCGGAATGAGCGCGCGTTCTTCGCCGTTCAGCTTCTCTCCATTTTGCAATTTCGAGAAAATACTGCGCGGCGCTCCCAGCGCGAGATGGCGCAGGCCGGGCGTGGCCCGCAAAATATTTCGCGAGGCTTCGCGCGTCCGCCGAGGCTGCCGCGAAAAAATTCCCGGCGTCGCTCCGGACGAATTCTCGAGAAGTTTCTGCTCCTCCTGCCCGACGGCTTCCCAGCCCAGAACAAAGGAATCGCCGTCCGCCTTGAGGCGTTCCAGGATTTTCCAGACCTGCGCTTCTCCGCCGGCGGCCAGCGTTTCCACCGGAAAATAAATGACGTCGGCCCGCCGAACCATCCGGCCGATCTCATCAACTTCAATCGTCTCGGGATTCGTCAGGCCGCCCGACCTCGGCAAATCCGGTTTGCTCGAAAATCCGCCGCAACCGCCCAGCGCCAGCGACGCCAAAGCCAGCCATATGCTCGGCCGAACCATCCGGCATCTCAGACTTGCGGGGCCAGTTTCCGCATCGGCCGCGCCTCTGCCCGCGCGCTTCGATTGCGGAAGCGCCGGCGCGTCCGCCAGCCCGCCGCCACGATGCGACATCCGATAAGAAAGGTCTGGCGCCATGTCACACCCGAAACCTTTTGCCGGCCGGCCCGGCGTCGCCTTTCCTTGACGGACACCTCGCAAATGCGCGCCCCAAGCCGGGCCGCCCCTGTCTGCGCTTCGATCGTCCAGCCATATGTCATTTCCCGCAGGGCCAGCGCGTCGAACAGTTCGCGTTCGATCAGGCGCAGCGGACCGAGATCGACAAACCACCGGCCGCCCAGCCATCCGCTCCAGAGACCAAGCAAAAAATTGGCGATCACATGCGAAAGTCCCATTACACGCCAGTTCGCCAGGCGCGTCGTCCGCGCCCCCAGGATGAAATCCCACCCTTCCTCGAAACGCTGCGCCAGCCTGACGACATCGCGTGGATTGCTCGCGCCATCGGCTGCAAAAAAAATGTAGCCCCGCACCGGCGGGAACATGGCCGTCGTCAGGTCGATGGCAGCGCGACAACCATGGCCGTAGCCGCGCGCCGAAGTTTCCGCCACCAGCACCGCATGTTCGCGCGCCACCTGCGCCGTCCGATCGGAGGAACCATTCACGCCCACCGCGACAATGAACTTATCCGGATCCAGCACCCGCAGCAGCTCGCGCAAAACAAGACCGATGCTTTCCTCCTCGTCGCAGGCCGGAATGATTACCCCGAAACGCGCTTTTTCTTTCATGATTTTCCCGCAACGCTCAAAACCAGTTGGCCTTCCGCCACACTCTTCCCGTCCACCGTGGCCGCGACGCTAAATTGCACGAGATCAGCCATCGTCGCCATCTTTTCGGCATGCAGGTTGACCGTCTCCCCCGGTCTGACCGCCCGCGGAAATTTCATGCTTCGAATGGCCGACAGAAGAAAGCGCGGACGTTCCGCCTCGGTATAACCGGAAGCGGCCGCGATCCCGGCCGTTTGGGCAAGCGCTTCGGTCAGGATGACGCCCGGCACGAGCGGATTTCCCGGGAAATGCCCGTCAAACATTGGGTCGTTAGGCTCGAAAAAAGTCCGACACTCGGCTGAGACCCCGGGCTGACAGCCGATCAGTTCGCGCACGAAAACAAATGGCGGCCGATGCGGCAGCCCAAAAAAGTGACGAGTCATGAGTGACCGGTAACGAGTTTACGCTCTCCTCTCTAGCTCCGCTCTCCGGTTTCCGGTTTCCGCTCTCCCCTCTCCAATCTCCCCTCTCCGATCTCCGCCTCCTTCCGGTCTCCGCTGTTTCCGCTCTCCGTCTCCGGTCTCCCCTCTCCGCTCTCCGGTCTCCGCTCTCCGGTCTCCGGTCTCCGCTCTCCGGTCTCCTCTCTCCGGTCTCCGCTCTCCGGTCTCCGCTCTCCGGTCTCCGCTCTCGGCTCATCCATTCACGAAATAGATGAACTTCCAGCTGCCGTTCACCCGGCGAATGCCCGCGCGATAGCCGTCGTAATGCAAACTCGGATCGGCAAACTGAGGCGGCGCCACCATGAAATCCCCCTTCGGCACGAATTGCTCGGTCAGGATTCCATCCAGCTCCACCCATAGCCCGTTGTCATCCCAGTATTTGAAAACCCCCTCCCCCTTCTTGTCTTCGGCCGGCGTCGCCCCGAGGTAATACGCAAAATCAGGCACCATCATCGAGGCGATCGTCGTCATGTCGTGTTCCTTTACCGCCTTGCGCAGGCGACCGACAAAGGCCTGAAAATCCACCTCGTTGTTCTGGTCCTGTTTTTGTTCCTCCTTCTTCGTGGCGGCTTTTTCCTTCTTGTGGCGCTTGGAAAAAGTGCCGCAACCGGAAAAGGCGAGGGCAAAGACCAGGAGAAGCGTGGCAAAAGATTTCATGGCAATGAGATGCCTACTGCTCTGCCACGTTTGCCCCGGCGGTTCAAGACCGACCTGCCACCATCTTTTGCACTCCGCGCAATCGTCGCCGCCGTCGCCTCCACCCGCGCAGGGGATGCGCCACGAAAACAAAATGAATTGCCGCGGCCATCTCCCGGAAACTGCACGACGGACTCGTTAGGCGAAGCGGCCCTTCGCGAAGCGCGGCAAAAACAGACTCCGGCGTCAGCTCGGCCGGCTGCGGAATACTCGTGTAATGTGAGCCGAAGGCGTTCAACCGATGCGCGTCGGATGTGGCAATGAGCGGTTTGTTAAAACGCGTCGCCACTCGGCGGGCGCGCCGGTTCGGATTGAACAGGCCCTTATAGAAATGACACCACTCAATCGCGTCGAAGCAATCGATCTCGCGCAGCAGTCGCCTACCGATCGAGCCGCCCAGCACATAAAAGGGATGCGGCGCAAAAATGAAGATCGAATCGCCCCGGCCTTGCTTGAGCTGGCGCAGATCTTCAAAATCGCGCAGACCCGCGATTTCCGCCGGTGTCACATTGAGTAAAACGACGTCCGCTCCGCACAGGCGCACTTCCGCCGCCGGAATGAGCAGGATTCCCATTTCCGCCGCATCGGCAAAAACCTCGGCCCGATCGAATACCGTGTCGTGCAGCGTGATGGCGAGCACACCGAAACCGAGTTGCCTGGCCCGCTCCAGCAGCTGATGCGCCGAGTAATCGATCCGATCCTTCGGATCATCGAGCGTATGAATATGAAGATCGATCTTGATCCAATCGCGCTCAGCGCCCGCCTTTTGCTTTGTCTCCACGGAAAAGAGTAAGAGCAAATGCCGGTCCCTTCATCCCCCGTGTAGAGCCCGCGCTGTAGAGCCCGCGCTGTAGAGGCCGCCGTCTCGGCGGCTAAGTTCACCGCGCTGTCGAGCCCGCCCTGTAGAGGCCGCCGTCTCGGCGGCTAATTGCTCCACCGCGACAGCCCTCTCGCCCGCGTGGAATCCTACTTCTTGCTTTCCTGCGTTCCTGATTCATTTTTCCAGACCCTTGCTCGGGTGGTGAAATGGCAGACACGTACGTTTGAGGGGCGTATGCCGAAAGGCATGGGGGTTCAAGTCCCCCCCCGAGCACCATGCCTCTTCCTCTTAATCTTCCTCTTCCTCTCCCTCTTAATCTCTGTCGCCAGGAGTCGGCTCGGGCGCCCCCCTGGGCATTATCTGCGGAAACGCGCTCCCACGATTCACGACTCACGATTCGCGGATACTCACCGCCCCCTTGCCCCGTCCGTTTTGCTTCTTGCGTCTCAAATTCATTTAACGATAACATCGCGGCGAGTACCCGGAACAACCCCGCCATGTCGTTTCCCCTCACCAAGGGCGGCAGCGTCGAGAGCAACGCCGCTTCCAAGCCCAATCCTCCCAGCCCAAAGATCCTCGATCGCGTCCGCTGGCATCTACGGGTCAAGCATTATTCCCTCCGAACGGAAGAGCTTTACGTCCAGTGGATCCGTCGCTTTATCCTTTTCCATCAGAAGCGTCACCCGGAACAAATGGGCGAAGAAGAAATCGCCGCTTTCCTCAGCCATCTCGCGATTGATGGCCATGTCGCCGCCTCCACCCAAAACCAGGCCTTTAGCGCTCTCCTTTTCCTTTTCAGCAAGTCCTCGATCGAAAGCTCGATTACGTCGCTGGCGTCGAGCGCGTGAAGCGCCCGCCAAAGTTGCCCGTTGTGCTAACCAAGAAGGAAGCGCACGCGGTCATCGCTCATTTGGCCGGCGATTACAGGTTAATGGCCGAACTCCTTTATGGCAGTGGACTGCGGCTTCTCGAATGTCTGCGCCTGCGCGTAAAGGACATCGACTTCGGCTACGAACACATCACGGTGCGTGATGGCAAGGGACTGCGCGAGCGTCGCACTCTTCTGCCCGCCCGGCTCAAGCCCCCCTTGCGCGAGCATCTGGGCCGCGTCAGGGAAATTCACCAGCGCGACCTGACCCGCGGAGCTGGCGCCGTGTATCTCCCTTTCGCTCTAAAGCGGAAATATCCCAACGCCGCTCGCGACTGGCGCTGGCAATGGGTCTTTCCGGCCAGCAAACTCTCGATCGACCCGCGCTCGGGTGAAACTCGCCGCCATCACGTGCCGGAAAAAAACCTGCAAAATGCCGTCAAACGGGCTATTTACGCCACTGGCGTACCAAAAGCCGCCAGTTGCCACACCTTTCGCCATAGTTTTGCCACTCACCTGCTCGAAGCCGGCTACGATATTCGCACCGTCCAGGAGTTGCTCGGCCACAAAGACGTTTCCACGACAATGATTTATACGCACGTATTGAATAAACCTGGGCTCGGCATCCGCAGCCCGCTCGACACGCCCGCAACCCCCGGGTGAACTGCCATGTTATACGAAAAATTTTTCGTAATTAATTGCGAACTTTCGCACAATTCTCGTTAGGCCTATGCATCATCGCGTCATCATTCCGTGACCGAAGATGCATCGCGATTGCTCCTCAGAGCGGTTTGGCTGTGAGCATTCGCTTTTCACGTTGTGTCATCGGGTACGTTGAGTCGATTCGAACGCTTCGGTGCCTGATTGCGAGCGCGATAGACTCAGGCAGGCGCTTTCCTTTCGTTATGGGCTGCCTCCTCGTTGACTGCGACGCGATGATGACGCCAGCCGGCTCAGTCGTCGGATGCTCATCCACGCGTGCGCTATGCCGCATCCTCTCAGCCGCTCGTACGTGCCTTTAGCTTCCTGAGGCCCCGCATACTGTGGGCTATTTCTCGAGCAGCGCGAAACGGCCCGACTCGTGTCGCACATGCCGGCTGGCGCTCACTTCCTCCTTCTCGCTCTGGGCCTAGCCTCATCGATCGCGTAGCTTACCGTATCTTCGCGCTGTGGTCTGCGCGATTTCGAGAGACGGTCGCAAGTCGGCGCGTCGCAAAAGGTCTAACCAAGCGATGGAGCTCCACTGGCCGGCGTACGCCCAAGTTTTCCATGACTCTAACCTCACATCCCGCCACCACGCGCGCTCTCGCCAGTGGTGGCTCATCTTGTTCTCGTTAGGCTATGCACGCACGGTCACAGATGCAATCTCGCGGTTCGCTGAGGACGTGTTACGGGGCGCGGGATGGTAGCACCGGCGAGTCCTTCCGCGTCCCTGATTCGCATCCTTCCTTGAATCTCGCCGCGTGGAGCTTCCGCCGGAGTGGAGCGATGAACTCGTATCAGCCGGAGCAGCGTTGGCAGCGAGGAGCATCGAGCGTCATCTGGCGTAGTGCACGACTACCGTTAGCGAAGTACGCGTGTGTTTCGATCCATTACTTTTCCGCCGGAGGAGCCAGTGGTTGGAGATTGCCGACGACATCGCGGAACATCTACGCGGACGTTGTGTCCGGACTCTTGAGCATGAGGCCGGCCGGATCGACCTCTGGGGGGCTTCTCGCTGAGATCACACTGGGGGCGTCATCCACACGCGATTTACGCATTCACATTTGGCTTACCGAGAATGCTTGGGAGCAACTCCACCCAAAGACCTAAAAGGATGGAGCCAACCACGCGTGACCAAGTTTTCCATGACTCCAACCTCACATCCCGTTCGTGCGCTCTCGCCTGTGGCTCATCTTGTTCTCGTTAGGTGACACTCGCGACTCGTGAAGCTCGACTTGCTCTTCCTCTGTTTATTCGGTGCTTTGCTCGCATGCCTACAATCGAACTTCTTCGGCTTGGCTCCGCAGTACTTCACCGCAAACTTCGGTATGTTCATTTGGCCGGGTTATTGCGGCCTTTGTTTCTCCTTTACGTCCAGTTCCAGGATCGCGCTCTGAGAAGCGTCTCGGCTGCGGTATCTCGGCTTTCTGGTCGCGACTGCTGTTCATATTACTCGTTTCGGTGGCGGCTGCGAGTATCAAAACGCGCGCTGACGCTACTGGCTTCGGCCACAGGACAGAGGGGAGTGGCAGCTTGGTGCATTTTTCCTTTTCGTCCCCGCTGCCATTGCAGGCGCCGTAGGCTTTGCGATAGGTTGGGCTGTCAGGGTGCTACGAAGCCGTCAAAACCTAACCATGCGATGGAGACAGGCTATGACTGGTTGCAAGTGTTTTAGGCGGCATTTTTGAGAGTGGGATTAAGGTGGTGGTTTGGTTGGTAAGGTTTTCCAGAGCGTAGGACCGCCACTAGTCTGCGGGTGAGGATGCGCATGAGATGACTCAAGGCGACCTCGTGATGTTTGCCTTGGGCACGTTTGCGCTGATAGAAGCTGCGTAACTCAGGATCGTGTTGCGCTGCGCTGAAGGCACATTGGAAGAGAGCCGTGCGCAGTGTTTCCACGCCACGCTTACTCATTTTGGTGTGTCCGAGCCATTGGCCGCTTTGGCGCACTCGCGGGTCGTTACCCATAAAGGCTTGAAGTCTGGCGGCAGCCTGGCGGTTGCTGCCTGCGTGCAGGATTTCGGTGGGCAAAAAAGCCAGCAGCTTGGCGGCGTTGAGCGCTCCGAAGCCGGGGATGGTTTCAAGAAGTGCTTTGCTCTTTTGATCCACGCTTTGGGCGGCTTGGGCTTCAATCTGGCGGTCCAACTCGCGCAAGCGCTCTTCCATGGCGGCGATGCTTTGGAGCAGGGCCCGGAGAGCCGGTGCACTGGCCTGGGCCAAGTCGGGATCAGCCATGGAATGAGCCGCCAGGGTTTTAATCGCGGCGGCTTTGGGACGGAGCATCCAATTTTTCTCGATCGTGGAGCGGCGCATCTTTGCGATGGCGGCCGGGGTCGGCGCCTGAGCCAGGAGTTGGCGGATGCCCACCCCGTCAATTTCAAGCAGCGCACCCAACTCGGGGAAGCTGACATCGAGCAGACTGCGATAACTCTTTTTTAGATTGCTCAGGCTTTTGCGCACCGCTTTGCGGACACTTTGCAGCCGCTGCGAGCAAAACTGCTCGGGTTTAATCCTGAAGCGGTAGAGAGCCAGGAGCTTTTCTCCCTCAGTGCGGCCGATGCCACAGAGCTGGCGCGCATCGATGGGATCGCTCTTGTTGTCGCGGATGGAATTTTCCACCCTGTAGAGCCGGCGCGCGATCAGGGGATTGATCACCACCACGGTGTAACCGGCTTTGGCAAGCGCGGCCGACCAGTTGAGATGGAGCATGCCGGTGGCTTCAATGAGCACGAGCAACTGCTCCGGAGCGAGCACGTGCTCCCGGAGCCCGATCAGCAGTTCGCGCAGACCGATGCCCGTAACCGGCAGATCTTTTTCGAAGAGGAAGCGTTGCTGCGCTCCGCTGAGGGCGGCGCGCACTTTGTGTTTGGCGGCATCAAGGCCAAGGATGTAAGTTGGTTTCATTGAGAGGTGCGGTTTTGAGTTTTGAACTAATGAATCGGTCCGCGATGGCTTTAGCTTATGGCCAGGTAAACGCTCCAGGCGTTTCAGGCGATCAAAGCTCATCACTGGGCCGGTTGAAAAATGGCCGACCGGTCTCTTCTCCATCCAATGCTCCCTTAAAAGGGGCATGGCGAACGGGCTAAGACTCGATCGACCGAAATAATTAAACCAGAACCGCCCTCTCAACTCACTCCCCAATAATGCAAACGCGTCCACACCCCTCACATAAGCGAACGGCGGACCGTTGTGTGTCCAGTTTGATATGGGATTGTTAGTGCGTTCGTTATGTAGGGCTTGCAGTTTCCATTCGATGACTCGAACCTCACATCAAGCTGCACGCGCGCTCTCGTCAGTGGTGGCTCATCTTGTTCTGTTAGACTCTATGATTGGTTGCATTTCGGCGTTTGTTGTTGTGGACTCGCGATGATTGTCAGCGTTGTGGATGCTCAACTACGTAGACTTACCCAGCAGGCACCGGCGCTGTATAGCTGGCTCCCAGAGGCGGGCGATGGCATGTCGAGCTTAGCCCTGCTCGGTAGCCGAGGTCCGAGGGATTTGTCATGCATACAGCAACTGTAATGATAGGAGTTCACGCTGTGGAGATGCAGTTAACAAAATTGCCGGGGCAGAACATTGACTGGCGTGATACAGCCTCGGAGTACATCTTGACTTACCGCAGCGGAGATTCGGACGGCGATTGTTGAGGTTGCGAAAGCTAATAATATCCACGTCGATATTTCCCGACGATATAGGAGCCCTGAAGTCTAACCAAGCGATGGAGCCAACCACTGGCCGTGAGAAGCGAATATTTAAGATGACTTCCACATTTTCAACGCAGGGAGCGGTGGCTGATCCATTTCGTTAGGCGTATGAGCAAGCGTGTTACTGCAACGATGCTTTTGCTGCTCGCGGTTTCGTGCGTCGCGGGCGAGCCGGATCGCGCCAAAGGACTTTCCACGCACATGCTCCTGATCGTGTAGGCGAAAGATCAGTGGCAGAGGGGTGGTTACCGTTGGTTCACAGAGCTCGCCGATGCAGCGCAGCTCATGCTTACTCCACACGCTCCCGCCGCGACGCAGAAGAACGGCCTTTCGGGTCGTCCTACTAATCGAGGCGCTTCTCTGCTGCCGAGCGCGAGACGATGCGCGCTTTGGCTCCCACTCCAGGGCTCCCGGCTTCCCTAGTGCGTGGTTATCACGCACTCCCGCCGTATTGTCCTTCCGAGGGGCGGGCGTGACGCTACCAGACAGTGGAGCGACCGCGGTGTTTGCTTAGCTCTTGTTCACGGCGTCTCCGATATTCCGCCGTCGCTCATCTTGTTTTCGTTAGGCGTAAAATCCGTGAGCGCGTTTGGTTTTCTCTGCTTTTATTACTGTGCGCGGCGACCACCGTCGCCACAGATAATTACTCCTACAAAGCTAATGAGAATGTTACGATCAGCGGTGGGCGTTCACCCGATGGCCACTGGTCGGTGCGCAGCGCATTGGGGAAGGCGAAGCAGGCTACGGAAATTTTAACCTTTACCTAATGCGCGAGCCTGCACACCAGAAACTGGCGCCGCTTGGCCAAGCGACTACCTTGACACCGCTCCACTTTCAATCATTGCAATTTGGGCGCCAGATTCCAAGCACGTTGCACTCCTGAATCGCAGCGACCGCCACGTGCTTAACCTGCAACTCTTCAGAATTTCCAAAGGAAAGGCTGAGTCAATCAAGGTTCCTTTGCTGCTCGAAATCGTTGGCCATCAGCATACGAATCCGGAAGTGCGCTATCAGATTTTGAGCCACCTATATCGCGTAGCATGGCAGCAACCGGGATTCAGTTGAGCATCAAGGAACTGGACTCAGTACGCTCCTCCAGCCCGATCTTTCCCCCGGGATTGGAGCCTTATCTGATTTCCGACGACTTAGGCGATAAAATCGGTTAAGGAACTTCTCCGCATCTGCTACGGCCGTAGTTCCGGCGAAGGGCGAACTGCGCCTTGATGCGGTGAGGCCGCTGCCGCTATCTGATTGGCCGAAAACAATCGTCTACTCGCCTCATCTACGCGTAGATCCACACCGCGGGCTGTATAACACAGAAACGAGTTTGTCATCATTAGATGCGCAGACAAAAGAACAATAGGCCTAACCAGGCGATGGAGCCAACCACTGGCCGACGTACGATCAAGTTTTTCATGACTCGAACCTCACATGCCGCTGCCAACGCGCGTTCTCGCCAGCGGTGGCTGATCTTCTTCTCGTTAGATGCTATGAGCATCCGCGCACGTCCTCGCTTTGCCGTCTCGCGCTAAGCGTCTGTTGCGACGCATCGCGAAGTATTTCATCGGCCGTGTGTTCCAGTCGCAATGGCGAGTTGTGCCATCGCACAAGCAGGTGGTGGCTTGAAGCACGACCAACAGTGAAGATGATCGCTGCGCTTTGCGCAAAGCGCTTCGAAGAACGCGGATATGCGCTTACGCAGAGCGTCATGACAGTCAGACGATCCGCCGTCGGCTTAGGCGAGATTCAGCGAGTGCATGGCGCGTCATAAGAAGCGAGTTTCTTCTCCGGATCGATGTACGGAGATACACTGGAAAGCACCCCCAAGATATCAAACCCAACAATTGCTATTGATTGGTGCACGAGGGCATCTAACCAAGCGATGGAGCCCCTATGAGGGTTGTCAACCGTGGAACGGGTGTGGTTCGTTTTTCTTTAGTCTTTTCCTTTCCGGGTTTTTCCAACCTTTGGTGGTTTGATCCGCAGGGCAGCTCCCCTTGTCGTGGTTTTCGCCCGCAGGCGAGTCACCAGCTCCTATTCGAGCATCGCTTTTTCTAGCGAGCCCATGATGTCTTGTCTGACTTTCGGGAAGCCGCCTTGGGCGGAACGCGCCCCATCTAACCGATGATCCCCCTTCTGGGAGGACCAGCTCCAGCGCCGAGCAGCGTTCCACCCTGCGGCCCAATCGCACTCCTTTGGTTTGGAAGTTTTGTTTCGTAAAAGTTTATGAGTTTAAAGTTCTTCGTCGGTCCAGTTTTGATCACACCGAAGCCGCCGTGGACACGCTCCAGCCCAGTTCGGCCGCGCTCGCCCGGCCCGTTCGCCAGCGCCACAGATCAATGGCCAGTTGCCGCGCCAGGGCCACGGCTATTTTTTTCTTCAACGACGCTCCGTGCTTAAGCTTCTCCAAATATTTCTGCCGGGCGTGCCAGTTAGGCTGCCAGCGCAGGAGTCGCCACACCGCTTCCACTAGCAACGTGCGAACATGTTTGTTCCCATGCCGGTCGATGGCGCCGAAGCGTTGCACCCCGCCACTGCTGTGCTCGCTCGGACAACACCCCGTGTAACTGCCCACCGCTTTGCGATGTTGGAACCGTCTCCAATCGCACACTTCCCCATCGATTAGTGACACCGTTAGCGCGCCCAATCCCACCGGGATTTTTTCTTCCCTCACCAGCGCTTCAATATCCTGAGTCAACCGCTCCAAGTGCCTTTTGCAATGGCGGATCTCTTCCACCACCGGTTCGAGTTGAGTGCGCACAAACGCGCTGCACTGCGGCCCCACTCGTTTCCATTTGCGCGGTCCAGCCCACCCCGCCTCCAGCGTCTCGTGCTCATGCTCCAGGCGCAGCGCTCGCCCGTGATTCTCCAGCCGCCGCAATTGCTTCTTCCAAAACTCCCGCTGCCGCCCCAGTTCCCGTCGCTGTTGCTCCCCACGACTCGGGATCCGAATCGGCCGCAATTCCTCCCTCTGCCCATCCAGATAGCGCGACAGCCGCACACACAACTCCCGCGCATCCATCCGATCGTTCTTCCGCCGCCGCTCCAGATTCAATCGCATCGGCGTGGTAATGAACGAGTGCGCTCCGGCTTGCCTCAACTCCTCGTGCAGCGTGTACCCAAACCCGCAGCACTCATACACCGTGTAAACCGTGTCGCCTTGCCCCACTTTCTGCCTGATCCACTCCAAGAGTTGCTGACGCCAATACTTCCGCCCCAGGCTGATCGCTCCACCCCCACACTGCATCGCCACCGCAATTGAGCGCAGCTCCACATCCAGCCCCACCTTCCACATCTGCCTCTTTCGCGCTTTGCTCTCCGCTTCGCTCTTGTTAAACTCTATCTCGCCATGAAGGGTTGTTGTTGTTTTGTTTTTCATACAACGCGTGTGCCCGTTTTGCCCACGCTTTTCAACCCTTCATGGCATCTAACCACTGGCCGGCGTACGCCCAAGTTTTCCATGACTTCAACCTTACATCCCGCTGCCACGCGCGCTCTCGCCAGTGGTGGCTCATCTTGTTCTCGTTAGATGAGTTGGTGCATTCGGTAGGACTGAGTTTACGCTAAGAATATTATTCGACCGGCGCGGTAACGAACATGGGATTAGGCATGGGCAGCAGTTATATCGCTACCTTCTGCAAAAGCCTCGGCTTGCTGCTCCTTCTGTTCCTCGCAGTTTACGTGCCCGTCTTCGCTGTCGCCGGCGCTCTGCGGCACCCGCCGGCGTTGCTGGTCCCAGTTGTCATCGTCCTCAGCCTCGGTATCGCGATTGGTCTGATCGTGTTTTTTATTCGCAGCCGTGATATGTCTGTCGCCGCATTCGGATTACGCTGGTGCAGACTGTGGGACGTTATTGTCGCCCTCATCATCGGCCTACCGCTAGCGCTGGCGGCGACGTATTGTTCTACTCACGCGCACGAAGCGGGTGCGCTCGCCGGACTTTCCATTTCACTCGCCGTCTCCATCCTCTATTTCGGCATCGGCGCGCCCATTCAGGAAGAAGTTATCTTTCGCGGCCTTTTGCAAAGTGTCTTGGCAAGATCGTTTTCTTTGCAAGAGATTTCTCCTCACGCGGCGCCCTTCATCGTCGCTGTGTTATTCGGAGTGATCCATCTCGTGGTCGGGCCGGTTACCGGAGCAGCCGCGTTGGTCTTGGGCATAACCGCCGGAGAGCTTCGCCTACGGAGCAGGAGCGTGCTCCCCGCGGTGATCGTGCATGCTCTGTTCAATCTTTGCGGTATGTTCTGGCCGCAAGCCTGATTTGTTCGCCGTTTGTGCCATAGCAAAGTCGACTATCTAACCAGGCGATGGAGCCAACCACTGGCCGGCGTACGCTCAAGTTTTCCATGACTCCCATGTCACATGCCGCTGCCACGCACGCTCTCGCCAGTGGTTGCTCATCTTGTTCTCGTTAGGCCGCAGCACACGCGCATGACTCAATCGTTCCAAGGCTTATTGTCTGAACTGGAGCGTTTCGGAGAGGACAACGACAAAACCGTTTCCGAGCGCCCGCGTCGGATGCTCAACATCACGCGCGACACCGGCGAGTTCCTGTCGGTCTTAATCCGGGCCATGTCAGCCCGCCGTGTGCTTGAGATCGGAACCTCGAACGGCTACTCGACGCTTTGGCTGGCGAGCGCAGCGCGCGTCGTGAGTGGAATGGTCACGACGGTCGAGCGCTCGGATTACAAGGTTACCCTCGCTCGACAGACCTTCAGTCGATCCGGACTGACTGACCACATCACGCTCGTTCACGAGGACGCCAGTCGGCTTTTGGAGCGATCCCCGGACGCGTCGGTCGACTTCCTTTTTCTCGATGCGGAGCGCACTGATACCCGGGTTGGTGGCCGCACCTGCAACGTGTGCTTCGTGCGGGCGGCTTGCTCGTGGTTGATAATGCCACCTCCCACGTGGAGGAGATGGCGGCATTCATTGCTTTGGTCAAGACCGCCGCGGACTTCGCCACGAGTCAAGTGCCTGTTGGCAACGGTGAGTTCCTTGCTGTTAAGTCGCGCCAATGAGTCAACCGCCTAACCAGGCGCTGCAGCCAACGGCTCACACGCCGTCGTTCTTTTCATGCACATCCAAATCAGTGTGCGTCTTACAGCCGCCACTTGCGCTCCCCTGAGCGGTGGCTGATCTTATTCTCGTTGATATGGCTGTCGATTTGTCAATGGGCAAATGAAGTCTGGTGCGAGTATTTGCATCGCTCTCATGATAGGAGTGAGTAGGAGCGGGTTTGAGGCGGCCGGTCAGTCGGGGTGCGTTAGGTTCCCGGCGGTTGGTGATGCTGATATTCGCGGGCTGCCCTGGTTTTGGCGAGGGCCTTTCCGGCATTCTTTTCATTCACCTTGAGCCCTTTTCCAACAGTCTAGGTGACGCGTGCTCGGGCTGGGATTTTGCTCCAGCCTTAACGCTAACGAGACATCGTGGGTTGGCTACCGTGACCTGCCGCCTCAGATCTGCTCCTTCGTGGATTGGTTTTCTTTTTTGTGTGTGTCCTCCCTATTTGTTTAATAGCTGTTCCCCTCGAACCATCTCTTTAGAGGGATGTCGAGTGCGCCTGGTAGCAAGATTGTATGCGCAAGAGTTCCCAGATAAAGCCGCAGAGCGTATAGCGTCGGTGCAACCGGTTCTGCGCGCGCCAACTGATGGCTCGCACTTGGGCCGGTTGACCTTGCTGGCGGCGGCTCAGTTCCTTGGAGACGTTGGGCGGTGTGGCGTAATGTTGCGCGCATTCCACCAGCAACCAGCGCGCGTGCGCGTTGCCGCACTTGGTGATCGCGCCCCGGCGTCGCCTCTCACTGGAAGTATTTTCTGTCGGTACCAGCCCCAGATAGGCCATGACCTGGCGTGGATGCCTAAAGCGATGCACTTCACCCAGTTCGCTAATGAGGATCATGGCCGCCACGCTCTGGAATCCTTTCATGGCCATGAGGGCGCGCACCGCCGGCGCCAGACGCCATTGCTCCAACAGTTCCCGCATCGCCGTCTCGCAACGCGCGATGCGTTCGCTCGCGGCCTGGATCGACATGAGATATTCTTCCAGGATCACTTTCATCGCTGGATGGGGCAGCACCAACTCGCGCAGATAACGCTCGTGCGCCGCGCTCCAGTTGCTCTTTCCCTGGTAGCGATACCCGTGGCGCAGGAGGAACCCTTTCAAGCGATGGCGCGAGCGGCGCCGATCATCCACCGCATCGGTGCGCGCCCGGCACAAATCCCGGATCGCTTCGTCGGTCGCTTCGGGGATGTAGACGGGCGTCAGTTCTCCGGCCCGCAACAGCCGCGCCAGTTTGCGCGCGTCGCGCCGATCGGTTTTCACTCGATCGCCCGCGCGCCTCGGCGTCATTGAAGGGGCCACCACCTCGCACTCCACTCCTAACTGCCGCAACCGTCGCGCCAGGCCAAATCCGCATTGACCCGCTTCATAGCAGGCGCGCTGGATCACCTCTTTGCCATAGGCTTTGCCCAGCCGCCCAATCCATTTTTCCACCGCGTGCAGATCGTTGCTCAAAGCACCGCTCTCGCGCACTTCTCCCTTGCGCCCTTCCTCCGCCACCGCCGTGACGATACAGTCTTTGTGGACATCGAGTCCAAGATAGAGTTTCTTTTTCATTGGTGTGTTTGCTTGTTCGAAGTTGACATTGATCAATTGGAACGCTCCCGGCACTTTACCGGGCCGTTCGTGCGGCTCTGCTCCCTAACCGGAGTAGCCCGCGAAAATATATGAACGGCAAACACACCGCTTTTTCCAACGCCGCGCTCGCGCGTTCACACCGCACCCACAGCCATAAGGTCTAGGCCTATCGTATGAAGCGTTTTCTCATCACCATGCTCATTATTGTCGCAGTTCTTGTGGCTGCCCTCGGGCTCGCGATCGCACTTGGCGGACCAGGCGAGGCGCCGACGCCGATGTCGAGCATTGGTGACCCTTTCAAGAACGTGGATTTCTCCGATTTACCGGAACTCAGTTACTTTACGGCTCGCGATGGCGCCAAACTCGCCTTTCGAGCCTACCCGGCTGCCAGTGACGCCGGCAAAGGCAGTGTGGTGCTCGTGCACGGCTCCTCTGCCACTAGCAGCAGCATGCACCTGATGGCCAAGGGATTCGCTGCGGCTGGCTACGCAGCTTACGCCCTGGACGTCCGCGGACACGGCAAATCAGGCAGCAAAGGCCACATCGCCTATATCGGGCAGTTGGAGGACGACATGGAGGACTTTGTCCATTCGACCAAATTGGCTTTGCCTTCCACGCTCGTCGGGTTCTCTTCCGGCGGCGGATTTGTGCTTCGCTTCGCGGGCAGTCCACGTCAGGAACTATTCTCCAATTATCTTCTTCTTTCTCCCTGGATCAGTCAGGACGCAGCAACGTTGCGTCCGGGAAACGGCGGCTGGGCTACCGTGGGGGTTTTGCGCATTATCGCGATCGCTGTGCTCAACGGGTTTCGGGTGCACGCGTTTGACGACCTGCCAGTGGTCAGATTCGCGGTCGCCGAGAGGGATAAGGGCTTGCTCACCCCGCAATATTCCTTCGCCCTCGCGCAGAACTTCAGGCCTGAGCGCGATTACCAAGCAAACATTCGAGCGGTTAGGCAACCCCTTCGGGTGCTCGTCGGTCAAAACGATGACGTGTCGTACGCCGAGCGGTTTGCAGCCGTTTTCAAGACAGCCGGCAAAGATGTCCCTGTGACCGTTCTCCCGGGGATCGACCACATCTCACTGACACTTGATCCAGTCGCCATCCACGCGGCAGTCGCAGCGGTTGAAAGCATGGATCACGAAAAGCCTAACCAAGCGATGCAGCCCGCCACTGGCCGGCGTACGGCCAAGATTTGATTCACTCGTGCGACTCGTTCAGCCTGCGGCCTTCCCGTCTATGTCAGGGCTTGCCAGTCCCTTCCATTCCATGACTGCAACCTCACATCCCGCCGCCACGCGCGCTCTCGCCAGTGGTGGCTCATCTTGTTCTCGTTAGATGCACACGAGGCTCGTTTGGGGAATGGTTTTGCTCGCTTTGGGGGGTTGTAATCGTCTCTCGTCCGACGAGCGTCGACTAATTGGCACTTGGCGAGGGACGGCAGCAATTGAACGCCATGAGGACGGGTCGGAGACGTGGACGAATATGGATCCCCCGACAATGGAGGTCACGTTTACAGCGAATCACGAAGAAAGATGGCGTTCCCTTGACGGTAAGCAAGAGGCGGTTGCGCGATGGCGGCTAGAAGGCGACGACCTCGTCTTTACAATGAAGTCAGCGTCTCAAGCCGGTCTTGTGGGGACAACGAAAAGGGAGAGAATCGAAAAAATCACCGCGAATGAACTTATTTTCGGAGACGCTACTATGGCAGGCGTTTGGACGCGCATCCAATGATAGACGCTTCATCTAACCATGCGCTGGAGCGAACTCCGAAAGAATTCGCGAGCAGGCTGGCGGACCGCTGTCTGCTCAATTTTTGAGATGGTTTCGACATTTTGGTTCGCTCGCGCCCTCGCTCAGCCTCCGGCCCTCCCGCCTATGTCGTGGCTTGCCAATCCGCCGCTCCATTCACTCCGAGCGACGCGCGCCCTCGCTTGGATTTCATCCAAGTCCCCGGCTTCCCTGGTGCGATTCGCATCTCCGGGCTCACGCACGCCCGCCGTATTGTTGTGTAACGGTAGCCGTCGCTCATCTTGTTCTCGTTAGATGAATGTGGAAACGATCAATGTCTGGGCGCAACTGATCGCGTCGATCGGCGTCATTGTCTCCCTCTTTTATGTCGCGGCGCAGGTCCGGCAAAACACGCGCTCTTCACGCGCGATTGTGGTCGATTCCCTTGCCAGATCGATGCATGACCTTGCTTTTGAGATGGCGCAGAACGACCAGCTCCTGACGACTGCCACAATGTTGAAAGATTGGAACAGCGCGTCGGAGATGGAGAGAGCGCGGTATGCGTCTTTCATGCTCGGTTATTTCAAGCTCTTCGAGAACGGATGGTTTCAAATGCGTCAAGGGACCCTCGAACGCGAGCAGTGGGATGGATACGACGCATTTCTGCGCACCGTTTGGATGGTGCCAACAGTCAAGACATGGTGGTCCATGCGGCGGACGTTCTTCGCGCCCGGATTTCGGAATTACGTCGAGAACCTTGAAGAAGCGCGCGATATTCCTTCACTCGCGCAGCTTACACGAACTGAAAAGTGATGGCGCGAGGATCCAACCGGGCGATGCAGCCAACGGCCACCCGGCTCATATTATTTTTCTCGTGAATTCCACTCTCTCACTTCGATCGTTGCCCGGTCTCTGTGGCGGTGGCTGATCTTATTCTCGTTAGACTGCCGCGATAAAGAATAGACCGATGGCAAGATTCCTGTTCACGATGCTGCCGGCAAACGACCTTGGCTTGCCGACGCGGTTGGTGCCGATTGCGCGCGTTCTCGCTGATCGTGGACACGATGTTGCCGTGTTCAACCCATCGCCCGCACCGGCCCGCCTGATCGAAGAAGCGGGGCTCGCTAACCGGCCGATGCCTTCGCGTTCGCTTCCGGATCCGCCTTTTGATTTGGCGAAGGCGAGCCAGGCCTGGGATGTGGAAGAGTTTTTCGGATGGCTTTTTGCCGACGAAGAATTTGTGCGCGCGAACACGAGGCTACACCTCGATGTGATCCGGGAATTCAAACCTGACGTGGTCGTTGATTCATTTGGTGTCTTCGCCTGCCTGGCCACGCGAATTGCCGGTCTCCCGCTCGCCACCGTGCTGCAAGGAAATTTCCATCCGCAGAGCGAGGGCTTTCGCTGGTGGGCGGGCGAACGACCCATCGGACTGCCCAGCATCACTCCGCTCATCAACAAGATCGCCTGCGAATACGGGCTCGCGCCGGTTGCGCGCAGCGTCGATCTGTTGGCGGGGGACCTCTCCCTCATCGTCGGTACGCCGGAGACCGATCCTGTCTCGCCGTCGGCGCCTGTCACGCATATCGGGCCTGTCGTGTGGCAGCGCGGGGATGCAGAGTTGCCCGGCGAGATCGATTCCCTCCGCTCAGGTAAGCCGGTCGTGTGGGTCTATTCGGGGAATCCCCGCTATGCGCCAGTGGCCACAGCGATTGACTCTATCGTAGTGATCCGCGCGGCAATCGCTGCGCTGGGTGACGCGCCCGTCGAGGTCGTACTTACTACCGGGTATCAGGAAATGCCGACCGAAATTGGTGCACTGCCCTCCAACTTCCATCACGCCGCCTATGTGCCCGGTCGCACGATGGCCGAACGCAGCGACTTGATGGTGCACCACGGGGGACACAGCTCGGTGATGCAGTCCCTCGCCGCGGGCACGCCTGCGGTTATCATTCCGACCATTTCGGAACGAGAAAGCAACGCGCGAAGGCTAGTGGCTTTGGGGGCGGGCGAAATCGTGCTGCCCATCGATGGCGAGGATGGCGAAAAGCAAATCAATCTGGCTGATTTTGCGGAGAAGGTGCGCCGAGTGTTGCACGAGGAACGGTATCGGGACGCGGCGCGAAACGTCGCGGAACGAATGCGGCAATTCGGGGGAGCGCAGGAAGCGGCGGGCTGCATCGAAGCGATGGTGCCTGAAGGTCTGAAAAGGACGGTCTAACCAATCGATGAAGCCAACGCCGCCCACTAGCTTATGAGTTTATTTCAGTTCAACCCTTCACTCCGAGCCTGCCGCGGTTCCGGCGGCGCGCCTCATCTTGTTCTCGTTAGATTGAAGTCGCCATGAAACTCGCCCGCGCAACGCTGGAATATCGGGCGCTTGTCGCTGAGATCCTGGGTGGGTTAGCGGTCGTTATCTCCGTAATCTACCTCGCCGTGCAGATCAGCGAGAACACCCGAGTTTTGCGAAGTCAGGCGCATTATAATGCGCTCTCGCTGGCTCAGCGGCCCTTCGAAATGGCGATCGAGAATGACGGCTTGTCGAAGGTACTCGATGTGTGTTTCTCCACCCCGGATAAGTTGAGCGACGAAGAATGGATCCGGTGCAGCGATTATCTGTTCATGCAAATGAATGCGTGGGAATACCTCTACTACCAGAATCGAGACGGCTCTATTCCTAAAGAGCTCTGGGTTGGCGCCGACGCGTCGTTCAAGCAGATGATCGCGACCAAGGCTGGGTACTCGCGGTTCTGGGCGGAGTGGGACACAGCTTTCGATGAGCCTTTCCGGTCGTATGTGGCAAAGGAATTCGCGACGAAGCCTCTCCCATCGCCACCCACGAGGAAATAGACTTTGCGAAATGTAAACATGTCTAACCAATCGCTGCAGCCAACCGCGAACCGTCCGCATGCCAAGATCTCTCTGTTTCATGAACCGTCCCTGGTAATTCGCGCGGCGGCTCATCTTATTCTCGTTAGGCCTTATGACGCTCTCTGAGACTCGCGCCATCATACGTCGGGCGGGGCTTGCTCGCTGGAGCCATCTGCGCGGGCTCGGAGTAACCAGATGCGTTCTGTTGTATGGAGTTGTCGCGTGGGCGCTCCCTACGGCGTCGATCTGCGTTTTGCGGCGATATTGGTCTGCCTTTTGGTTCCCGGCGGGGTTCTCGCAGGCTGGTCGGAGTGGAGACGTCGTGAGCAGAAGTACAACGAGAGCGTCACCGGCGATGCGACACCAAAGGCCTAACCATGCGCTGGAGCGAACTCCGAAAGAATTCGCGAGCAGGCTGGCGGACCGGTGTCCGCTCCACCTTTGAGATGACTTCCACCCTTCCGCTCCGAGCGCCACGCGCTCCCACGCCCGCAGCGCTACCGCGCAGCGGTTGCGGGCAGGTCGTCCGCCGTCGCTCCTCTTGTTCTCGTTAGGCGTATGAAAGCATTCTTCGATTCGCTCAGCCTTGGATCCGGCGCTTTTCTCATCGCAGTTGTTTCCGCCTTATTTGCACTCGGGACAGCACGTTTGCGGCCGGCGGCGATACGCTGGACGATGGCAGCACTCGTGCCGCTGGCGCTATCGGTCCTGCTGCTACTGGATGCCAGTCTGGCTGGGGCGGCCACGGGATCAGGATTGGAGTTGGGAGCCCATCGGTGTAGGCTTTTGGTGGCTTGCTGGTCTGCTTGCATCGACAGTCGTCACATTCATCGCCTCTAGACATGCCACACGAAATGCCTAACCATGCGGTGGATCGAACTCCGAAAGAATTCGCGAGCAGGCTGGTGGACCGCTGTCCGCTCAATTTTTGAGATGGTTTCGACATTTTGGTTCGCTCGCGCCCTCGCTCAGCCTCCGGCCCTCCCGCCTATGTCGTGGCTTGCCAGTCCGCTCCATTCATTTCGAGCGATGCGCGCTTTCGCTTTGATTTCATCCAAGCCCCCCGGCTTCCCTGGTGCGATTCGCGTCTTCGCGTTCACGCACGCCCGCCGTATTGTTGTGTAACGGTAGCCGTCGCTCATCTTGTTCTCGTTAGGTCCAGGAAACCTTTATCTATGTCGTTCGAACAAATATCGTATTCTGCTCAAATAGTCGCTTCGATTGGAGTTATTGTCTCGTTGATCTTCGTCGGTTTGCAGATCAAACAAAACACACGCGCACTCCAGCGCACCGAGCACAATTCCACCATGGAGCAGTGGACCGCATCCGCCAGGCGATCGCGCAAAATCGCGACGTCGCGGAGTTAATGACCGCCGGCCTTCATGGGGAGAGGCTGCTCGACGCGGCCGATCAGCTTCGATTGGAGCAGATGTTGCAGGAAAACGCCTGGGCGGCTTTTCACATTTGGGACAGAACGAAGCGCGGAATCTTCCCGAAGGGGACCTTCGAAGTGACAGCTGGAGCACTCCTGGCCACCTTGCTCAGAACGCCGGGTGGCGAGAGTTGGTGGCGCAAAGCCAAGCATATTGGCTTCCATCCTGAGTTCGCCCTCGACGTCGACGCCGTGCTCGCCAAAACTTCGATGTAGCCAAGTCTTCATCCGCACCAGTGAGTCGCTACGATTTACGGGCGAGATCACCGATTGGGAGGGGCACTCCCCTGAAGTGCTCAAAGCCATGACGGGCGGTTTTGAGAAACTTGAGCGACTTGGCGTTGAGGCAATCGACGATTGAGATACTCCCCGATCCACTGCACTCGAAGAGCTTTCGCGCGCTGAATTTGATGAGCAGGAAACTACCCGGAAATGAGGGCTGCCAGGGGCATTGCACCGACCACCGCGGGCGACAACTGATTGGAATTCGAGACGTCACTGGCCGCCATGTTGGTGAGCCCGATCGTTAGACGGTGACGAAGTTAAGTGTCATGAACACGTAAACGCTAAAGGAGGTCGCACATGGAAGAGCAGAACATTCGGATGGCCATCGATCGGCATTGGGCAGCGTCTGCCGCGGGCGATCAGGTTGCCGAACATGCAATCTACCACGATGACGTCGTGTGCGAGTATCCACAGTCAGGCGAGGTCATTCGCGGTCGCGGTAACCTGCAGGCGCTTCGTAGTCATCATCCCGGCAGGCCGTCGGGGTTTTCGGTTCGCCGGACTGTGGGCGCCGGTAATCTTTGGGTCACCGAGTACATGATTATCTACGAGGGCAAGCGCGTTTACACCGTGAGCATTATGGAGTTTCGGGACGGGAAAGTGTCACATGAAACGCAATACTTTGCCGACCCATTCAACGCTCCTGCCTGGCGCGCACAGTGGGTCGAAAGGATGACGGTCGACAACATCTAACCAAACGACACAGCGGAACCGCTGACTGCAATGCATCTCATCTGCACACGTTAAACATCCGTTGCGATCTCTGATCGTGCGGAGTATCTGATCGCGGCCCCGGAACTATTCGGGGCCGATTTCATGTCCGGTCAGGGGGCAAGGGTGGGTCAGCAAAAGAAGTGCAATGGAAGCAATGAAAGAGTCGACTGATCGACCTTCCCTCGAGGCTGTGGTCGAAGCCGGAATGCTGAGACTTGATAGCCTTCACCCCGGCGGCCTGGAATTAACCCGGGAGCTGGCTGAATTATGCAAAATCGGAAAAGGCTCGAAGGTCCTCGACATTGCCTCGGGGACCGGAGAGACAGCCTGTTTCCTGGCCGAGAGATTTGCCGCTCGTGTCTCTGGGATCGATCGGTCCGACCGAATGATTCGGCGCGCTGAAGCGAAGGCGCGAACAAAGGGTTTGAAAGTGGAACTCAGGAAGGGCGATGCGGCGAATCTGCCGTTCGGGGAGGCCGAGTTCGACGCGGCGATCTGTGAATGCACACTTTGCTTTTTGGAGAAGAAACGCGTCCTCGCCGAAATGGTGCGCGTCGTGCGTGCCGGAGGATGCGTCGGCATTGACGATCTCTGTTGGAAGAAGGAAACCCCTGATAATTTGAAAAGCACGCTGGCGGAGATCGAGGGCGAGCGACCAGAAACACTTGAAGGGTGGCGCAGCCTGTTTCACGAGGCAGGTCTCGTGGACGTTCAGACGGTTGACAAGGCCGGCTTGATGTCGCGCTGGATGGAAGAATCGCGGAAACAAGTCGGAGCACTCGGGCAGCTGATACTCGTCTCGAAGATAGTCCGGCGATGGGGAATGGGAGGCCTGCTGACGATTTTGAAATCGGAGCGCATTTTTTCGAGTCAGTTCATGGGATACGGCATCATCGTCGGGACGAAACGACATGATCCCGTCCTCGCGAAATTTCCGGCTACCGGCGGATGACCGAGCCATGAGTCTTAGATTTATTTTTCGATCCGTTAATCGAGACCGAGCTATTCCCGTTAAACCCGCAATCCATTCGAGTCTGATCGTTCAGCTCGCTGCCGTGCCATGATGGAACCATTGACTATTCGGACCGGTTCTGAAGCGGACGCCGCTGCACTTCTTGAAATCTACCGGCCTTACGTCGAGTTCTCGGCGGTTTCGTTCGAGACGATTGTTCCTACAGTTGAGGAATTCGCTTCGCGCATGGCAAAGGCAGTCCGCGGCTGGCAGTGGCTCGTGGCTAAGCGTGATGGTCAATGTCTTGGCTTCGCCTACGGTTCTTCCCATCGCGCGCGTCACGCCTACCAATGGTCGGTCGAGGTCTCGGTCTACGTACACCGAGATTTCCATCGACAGGGCATCGGACGAACCCTTTACCTGAGGCTTTTCGACGATCTTGCTGAGAAAGGGTTTTGCAATGCCTTTGCCGGGGTGACACTGCCAAACGAGAGCAGCGTTGGCCTGCACCGCAGCCTGGGATTCGAAACGATCGGAACGTTCAAGGCGGTCGGCCGAAAGTTTGGCAGGTGGCACGATGTCGCGTGGCTTCAGCGAGCGCTGCGAACAGACCCGCCATTAGACGAGCGTGGCGGAAATTGAGAAGGCAAACCGGATACTCAGATCTGCTATGGCAGCGACGTCCCCGAATTGGCTTTGACGAGGGAGATATCCGAGGACGTAATTGATCCGCTGACGTTCACGTCGATACGGAAATTCGAGGCGTTTGTCGTCTGTCCGGTTTGGGCTTTTGTCTGACTGATGTCGGATGAGCTGACGGAGCCATTTCCGTTCGTGTCGCCGAGGAGAAAACTCGCGCTGACGGCTGTGTCGGGAAGCGTTTGGGAGAAACTGTCGACAACATTGCGGACTGTAACTGCCACTGTTTGCGCGTTGGCGACGCCGGTCAGGTTTACCGTCATGGTGTTGCCGCTAAAGGCGGGACTTCCGGAAATGCTGCCTGTCCCTGACGTTACGTTGGCGCTGCCGCCGAGGACGTTGTTACTAAACGTGAAGACGAGGGTATGGTTGCCGCCGCCCCCGCCCGTCCGGCTCTCCACAGCCGGCAAAATGACATCGAACGACCCTGCGGCTCCGTGGGTCTTGCGGGACGCAACGTTGACGAGCGCGAACGCCGGCGGCGCCGTGCCGCCGAATTCGAAGGCCCCAATGTCGCTGAGGCCCGCGCGCAAATAACCACGCTGATCGAATGACGGGGCGCGGGTATCGTCGCCGGCATTGATGGCGGGGCTGCCGGCGAGCAACGGAACGGTGCTGGTGGGACCGCCGTTGTCGCCTAACGAGCCGAGATTCGGACTGGCGACGCCGACCTGATCGCCATTGACTCCATTGGTAAAGCCGCTGCCGCCGCTGGCCGTTCCGATCAGATTATGACCATCGGAGACAAAGACGCCGTCGAGGTTGGGGCCGGTCGGAGCCGTGTTTAGCGCGATGATCGTGTTGCCGGAGTGCACCGTGCCACTGTTTAGGTTCCAGACGCCGCCGCCGAAGTCGGCCGTGTTGCCGGTAATGGTGGTGTTGGTGAGCGTGACGATGCCGACATTGGTAATAATGCCCCCGCCACTGTCGCTGTTGCCTCCGGGACCGACTGCGCTGTTCCCGGAGATGGTGCTGTTGCTGATCGTCAGCGTACCGCCGGCGTTGAAAATGCCGCCGCCGCTCCCCGCTCCGGTCACGCTGCTGACGGAATTTCCGGAAATGGTGCTGCTGCTGATGGTAAGTATGCCGGTGTTAAAAATGCCGCCGCCATTCCCGCCGGTGTTGGCGGTGTTACCAGAAACGGCCGCCCTAACGACCGTGAGCGTGCCGGCGTTGCTAATCCCACCTCCCGATTGAGCGGGCGTATTGCCATTGGCCATGGCCAGGTCACTCAGAGTCACGACCGCGCCGGCCGTGATGTTGAAGATGCGGTAGTTACCGCCGGTGTTGCGCCGCACGGTCAGGAGATTGGCTCCGGGCCCCTGCACGGTGATGTTGGTGCTCAGACTCGGAAGGGCCGCGGTCAGTTGAATCGAACCGGTCACGCCCGGCACGAAATTGATGAGGACGAGGTCGTCGCCCGTGAGCACGTTGGCCGCGGTGATCGCCTCGCGCAGCGTGCAATCGACGGCACTGCAAACACCATCGTTATGGTCGTCCACCGTCGTGACCGTGAAGGTGGGCGGCGGACATATCAGCATCTGGTTATCACTGGATCCGGTGTAATAGGTGGGCGTCGGCACCTGACCGCCGACGACGAAGAGGCGGCCTCCAAGAACGGCGGCCGCGTTCTGGCCGCGCGGTTGCAACATGTTGGGCAAGGTCGACCAGCTGTTGGTCGCGGAATCCCAACTAATCGCCGACACCGAAAGGTTCGTGATGGGATTGGTGCCGTCCACGGACCCACCCGCGAGCAGAAACGAGCTGTTATAACGCGCGGAAGCCGCGCCATAGCGCGGCGCCGGCAAATCGGCGATCGCTCCGTCCGCCCAAGTGTTAGTGCCAGGATCGTAGCGATAGGTCTTGGCCAAAGGCACAAACGACCCATCCAGACCGCCGGCAGAGTAAACAAAGCCGCCCAGTCCCGCGGCGGAGATAAAAGCCGCCGCCAGCGGATAATCGGCTGCCGTTGACCAGCTATTGGCAGCGATGTTGTAGATCTCGACGGTTTTCAGCGGAGGAGAAGTCTCGCCCAAATAATTATGGATACCGGCGATCTTATAGATCTTCCCGTTTACGAAGACCGCGCTGCTGGCATAGGTAGCGACGGCCGACGGCGCCATGGTGGCATACGTGTTACTGGCTGGGTTGTAGCGGTAAGTGGTGTTCTGAGTTCCGACCGCCGGGTTAAAGCCGCCAATGATGTAAACGTAAGTACCGTCGCTCACAACCGCCGGCGCGTAGAGGGTCACCGGCAGCGGCGCGATCGCCGTCCAGCCCGCGCCGTCGAACTTGTAGGCGCTGGCCAGGGCCATGTTGCCCGAAGCGCCACCGAAGCCATAAAGGAAATTACCTGCGCTGGCCGCTCCGTTACCGTATGTGTTCACCGGATACGCCGTAGCGCTGCTCCAGGCGCAATCGGCGGTCGGGGGCGGAGTCGGCACCGCCGTGAGATTGAGGTCGATGTTGCCCGCGCCGTCGTAGCTGAAAGTGCCGGCGAAGCCCGCGTTCGTGATCGTCCAGGAAGCAACACCCGCCGGAGCACTCGTTAGGCCGGTGATGATGTTGTCGTAGAATCCCGGCTGCGCGCCGGCGTCGATAAAGGTGAAAGCCTGCTTGCCGGCGAAGGTCCAGGTCCCGGCGGTCCGCGTCAGGGTGGAGTGCGCGCCGGCTGCGCCGAGCACGAGCTGAATCTTCACGCCGGTGTTCAGGGTAAGATTGTTTCCGATCTTTAGCGCACCGCTGGCCAACCCTCCACCTCCACCCAGCACCGCCGAATTCGTCGAACTCACCGTCACCGGTCCGCTGATCGTGCCAGTGCCCCCAAGGATGGCGCCGTTGCTCACTGTGACCGCCCCGCTGCCCGTGCCGGAGCCGCTGGAATTATTGGCCAGGAGCCGTCCGGCGGAAATGGTCGTGCCACCCGTATAGGTGTTGGCATTGGTCAGCGTGAGCGTGCCGGGTCCGACCGTGAAGCCTCCTGCTTTGTCAAGGCCGCCAGTTCCCGAAATAACGCCGCTAAAGGTTCCGTCGAAAAAATTTGTCAGAACACGCACGCCACCCGTTCCAAGCGAGAACGGGCTGGAAAAGGTGGTGACGTTGATCAACTGCGCCGAGCCTCCCAGAAAGGTGATCAGGCCGCTGGTCGTACCGAGCGTGGCATTGTTGCCAAGCACCAGCGCGCCGGTGTTATAGACAGTCACGGCGGCGGCATAGACCTGCGCGTCGTCTTCGATTTGCAAATCGCCGCTCCCGCCGGGGGCGGCCGCATTGCCGCCGACGTAGAGGTTTCCGGCCAGGCTCAACAGTGACGGCCCGGAGACGACAGCGTATCCCGTGGAGTTGTTGCCGAAAGCGATGTAGCAATTATTGGAACTCCCGACCGACCCGCCATTGCGAATTTCCAAGGTACCGTCCCCGCCGTTGCCCACCCAGATCGAGCCGGTGCAGGACCATGTGCTAATAGACTTACCGGTGCCGGCCACCAGGACGGAACCGTTCGAGCCGGAGCTGAAGCCGATGTAGCCGCGGCCGTTTGCGACCGAGCCGCGGTTATTCACTTCCATCCGCCCGGCACCGGTGCTGCCCACACTAAGATCACCCAAACTGCTGCCGGCGACGTGGGCGGGGGCGACACCGGAGATGACCAGGCCCGGCACTGTCGTGGAGCCGTTATTAATTTCGACCGTGGCGGTGTCGAAGACTTCCAAGAAAGCGGCCTTGACGAGACCGCCGCTGAGCACATGGAGTGCGGCCGTCCCTCCACTGGCACTGCTATCGCCGCTGCCGCCGACGTAGATGTCGCCGCCGATTTGCGAGAGGAGCGAGCCATTGCCGGTGATGGTCGCGGTGCCGTTCGATCCGGGCATGGTTGCGATGGTGGATCGGGTTGCGATTACGGTACCGCCGTTGGAAATGGTGAGCGATCCAGTGCCGAGATAGCCAATGTTAAAGGCGGTCGCGGTGTCAATGGACCAAAGCGAACTTGCGCCCGTGACCGTCGCCGAACCCGTGGTGGAACTTCCGCCGGCGATGAATGGGGTGCCGGCGATCGAGGCATCGTTGCATAGCATTTGCGCCCCGCTCTGAACGCTCAAGGTCGCGTGGCCGGTGTCATTGCCGAGAGTGAGCCGGGCCGTGCTGATGTAGGAGCCCAACCCGGTCAGGGTGACGTTGCCGAAGGGCCCGTTGGTAAACGCGCCCACCTGAATGCCGTTAGGGCCCTGGGTCGTGACCGACGCGCCGCCGGAAAGGTTCAGCGTCCCCGTGGCCACCTGAGTGGAACTTGAGCGCCCGATGAACATCGCGTTGGCCACCGTCACGCTCCCAGCCGCAGCGCCTGGCTTGGAGAGCGTCAGCGTGCCGGTGGCTCCGCTGGTCGTGGCGACGCCGAGGAAAATATTCTGAGCCTGCGCTCCCGGGGCGCCGATGAGGGCGGTCCCACCATTCGCAATGATGGCATCGGTTTGGAGATCGGGCAGGACGGCCAGCCAGTTATTCTCGATAAACCAATCGCCTAACGAGGCATTCTGCCAGAAAGTCTGCCCGAAAGCGTGTGTCGTTCTGACCGGCCACAGCAGCAGCATGAGCAGTGGGAAAACGATGCGTGTAATCTGACCTCGGCGGCTTTGCATAAATAGACCTCGGGTTATTTCGCAGGATGGAACGACCTGTGGCTTGCTCGATAGAGCAGCAGCCTTAATTCGGCCTTTTGGCGGAATCCTTTCTCGAATCTGCCGTGGCAGCTGCCGGGTCGCGCGATAGCAACGAAGGTCTCGGTGACGAGCCTCTGCCGAAAGTGTTCATGGGATTTTTCCCTGCCGAAAGCCAAACCAGCTTTCCTCCACGTCGGCTGGCGCCCCGGAGGATGTTGCATTCGCCTCGCAGCGTCAAGCTTTAGAAATTCTCTTTACCCACGGAGGCGCCCTCCGTAACATCACTGCCCAGATCCGGGGACCAAATGCAGCGCTCTTTCTCTATTTTCGCAGCCGCGATCATCGCCTTTTTTGTGTCCCGTGATGGGCATGCACAGACTTCGGTCACGACCGATCCGGTCGGTTTTACGACCGTTTCCTGCCTGGCCAATTCCGATACGTTCGTGGCCATTCCATTTACGCGGCCGTGGGCCTTCGCCGGCGCCATTCAGTCGGTCGCGGGAAGCACGATCACCGTGGCCAATAATCCGGGCTGGACGACGAACCAGTTCGTCTACGCGGCCGGCACGCAGCCGAATCATTACTATGCGCTGATCGGCGCGGGTGGAGCGTCGAACCCGAAGGAAGGTCATAACTACGCCGTGACGGCAAACGGCGCGAACACATTGACCGTCGATACTTCCGCGGAGGATCTCACTGGAATCACGACCGACACGCAGGTCATTCTCATTCCGGCCTGGACGCCGGCCACGATTTTCCCCGCGACCGATGCGGGTGTTTCCTTCACGGCAACGACTTCGTCCGCCTCCTACAAAACGGAGCTTCTCGTGCCGGATAATTCAGCCGCCGGCAGTAATCTTCCGGTAACCAGCTATTTCTTCAGCAACAACGTTGACGGCACCTCGAACAATGTCGGCTGGCGCATCGTGGGCAATAACACGACCAGTCATGACAATGACGTGATCGCGCGGGGCAGCTATTTCATCGTGCGCAATATGAACGGTGCGCCGACTCTTCCGTTGAAACCGTTAGGTGCGGTCCTGACGAAGAAGCTCGCGCTCCCGCTCCGCAGTTCCACCTCGCAGTCGCAGGATAATGCTTTTTCCATGGTGCGGCCGCTCGACTTGATGATCAGCCAGACCGGCTTGAACCCGGCCGACGGCTCCTTTGTCGGAACGCCGCCCATGCCGCGCTTTCGGAATCGGTTCTTCAAAGCGAAGGACGAACTGCTGCTTTTCGACAACACCCAGGTCGGATTCAACAAGGCGCCGTCCGCGACCTATTATTATCTGGCCAGCGGCGACCGTTCCGAGGGTTGGAAGCTGGCCGGCGACGGGCTGGCCGATCACAGCAGCGATATCATTCCGGCCGGCAGCGCCATGCTCATTCGCAAAGCCAGGACGAACGACGGCCATACGTCATTCTGGACGAACACGCCGACCTACTAGCGGGCGTTTTCGTTCCACCTGACTCGTTAGGCAAGAATCGGAGCCGCTGCGATCCGGCGCCGATTCGGCTTTTCCCGACTCAGTCCTAGGCGTAATGTCCATGTCATGGAACAGCTTACGTTCGCGGGAATTGTGGTGCTGGCGATTTTTGCCCTCGTCGTCTTCATCATCCTCTTTAATTTCTTCGGCCTCTGGCTGCGCGCGCGCATCGCCAATGCGCCGGTCAGCATCGGCAAGATGATCGGCATGCGTCTGCGTAAGGTTCCGGTCGGTTTGATCGTCGATAATCGGATCACAGCTGTCAAAGCCGGCATCGACATCCCGAGCGATCCGCTGGAAGCGCATTATCTGGCCGGCGGCGATGTCGGCCACGTCATCCTCGCCCTCATCGCCGCCGACAAGGCCGGCATCTCACTCGATTTCAATCGCGCCTGCGCCATCGATCTCGCGACCAAAGGCACGGGCAAGACGGTGCTCGAAGCCGTTCGCACCAGCATTAATCCCAAGGTCATCGACGCGCCCAACGTGACCATGGGTCGCAACACCATCGATGGCGTCGCCCAGGATGGAATCGGCGTGAAGGTGCGCGCCCGCGTCACCGTTCGCTCGCACCTCGATCGTTTCGTCGGCGGCGCGACGGAGGAAACGATCATCGCGCGCGTCGGGGAGGGCATCGTCAGCTCGATCGGCTCGGCCCCGAGCTACAAGGAGGTGCTGGAAAATCCCGATCGCATTTCCAAGACCGTCCTGGCCAAAGGTCTAGACAGCGGCACAGCCTTCGAAATTCTCTCCATCGACATCGCCGACGTCGACGTGGGCGATAACATCGGCGCAAAATTGCAGGCCGAACAAGCCGATGCGGACAAGCGCGTGGCGCAGGCGCGCGCCGAAGTGCGAAGAGCCGCGGCCGTTGCCGTCGAGCAGGAAATGCGAGCCCGCACACAGGAGATGCGGGCCAAGGTTGTCGAGGCCGAAGCGCAGGTTCCGCAGGCCATGGCCGATGCGTTTCGCTCGGGCAATCTCGGCATCATGGATTACGTCCGCATGAAAAACGTGCAGGCCGATACGACGATGCGGGAGTCGATTGCCGGGGCGGATAAGCCGCGTCCGGAGGGAACGTAACTCGATGAAGCGATTAAGCGTTGAATCGGGAACCGATGAATCGTGAATCGTGAATCGTGACTCGTGAATCGAATGAACGAAAAACACGTTTGGCGATTTGTCGATGTAACCATTTAGCGAATCACGACGCAGACTAACTCATGCCCTTTTCGCTCCACCTCGCCGCGCTTCCATGGGAAAATGTCGTTTTCATCATCATTTTCCTCATCGTCGGGGTGTTTCAATGGGTCGCGCAGGAAGCAGCCAAGCGAAAGAAAAGCCAGCGTTCTTCCGATGTGACGAAACCTTCGCGGCCGGCGCCGGTCTCACGCGAAGAAACGGATACCGAACGGATCCGCCGTTTTCTGGAAGCGCTCGGGCAGCCGCCTGATGCAAAACCGCCGCCAGCGCAACCGCGTCCCGCCGCGCCACGAACGATCACACCTCGCCAGCGCCCGCTTGGTTCGCCTCTTCCCCCCCTAACGACAGTACCGCCGGATCTCCCCTCACCCGTGCCTGAAGCGCCACCACTCCCTCAGGTGCGGTCGGCCCCGGTTATGACAACCCCTCCTCCGCCGGCGCCAACAGCGCCCCCAGCTCTGCCGATTGCCGGCCAGGAAATCGCGCGCACGACAGCAACGGTCGTTGCGTTTCCGGAAGCGCAAACGCTTGCCGCGCATTCCGGAGGTTTTCGCCTTGCTCAAATCGCCGAGAGGTTTGCGCAACGCCATCGTCCTGCGCGAAATCTTCGGCCCGCCGCGCAGTTTACAGCCGTTCGATTTGATTTAAGAGCGGATGGGCAGAGGCGCGAACTCCGTTATCTGCGATCCATGCCATGGAATCCCCCGGCTGCTGGTGGAATCGGATCAGACGAAACCAATTTTTCTTTACGTGACGCCATAGTGCGGCTGTATTACGCAATGCGCGTAACGCAAACTGCGTAGTGAAGAATCCATTCGAATATGGTGGTGTTGTGAGCGGCCATGCCTTCTGCAATCGACGGAAGGAATTGCGCGATCTGCGACGCGCCATTGAAAACGCGGAAAAGCTGTTTGTGTTCTCCGAGCGGCGCTACGGTAAAACCTCGCTGGTGCGTGCCACACTCGCCAAAATGCCGCGCAGAAACTTCGTGACAGCCTACGTCGATTTATTTCCTACAGATAGCGAGGCGACCTTTGTCACTGCGATCGCACGCGCAATTTCTGAATCCATGAGTTCATCCGTGGAAAAGGCGTTGGAAACCGCAAGGAAATTTTTCACCAACCTGTCACCGAGCATAACGATAGACGGGGAAGGAAAACCCGACTTAAGCTTCGGACTAGCCAGACACGCTCGGATCGAGCCGCTCCTCGAAGAAGTTCTGGAAACACCCGCACGCATCGCGGCCAAAAACGGGCCTCAGGTGGCGATGGTGATCGACGAATTCCAGCAAATTCTCGAATATGGCAGCGATCGCGTTGAGCGGAAACTGCGAAGCGTGATTCAAAACCAGCAACGCGTTAGCTATATTTTCCTCGGCAGTCGCAAGCATCTGATCCAGAAGATGGTGCTGGACAAGAATCGCCCCCTCTATCGGGCGGGCGGTCATTATCCGCTTGGGCCGATCGGCGAGAGAGACTGGCAACCATTCGTCCAGCAGCATTTTTCGGATGCCAAAAAGCAGATCGATCCGGAGCAAATTCATCAAATCTGCGATATGACCCAGGGGCATCCGTTTTATACGCAGCACCTTTGTCACGCGCTTTGGGAATTGTGCGAACGGAAATCTGCTGTGACAGCCGATATGATCCACGCCGCCGCAAAATTGCTACTCGATCGAGAAGCTTACGCTTATACGACGTTGTGGGAGTCACTGACCGGTCCGCAAAAGAGGTTTCTTAAGGGACTGGCCGGCGAAGCTGCGGGAGTTAGAGTCTACGCTGGGGAATTCATCAGCCGTTACGGGTTGAGCTCGGCCTCGAACGCACAACGCGCGGTGGAATCGCTTCTGGCAAGAGACGTCATTGATCGCGACAACGGCTCGTTCCTGATCACCGATCGATTCTTTCGATTATGGATTCAGTCGGCCCAGAAGGTGTGAGGACCTGCCTGCTTGCGCCGACGTTTCTCCGCTTGCTGCCTATACCGCCGCGCAGTTTACAGCGCTTCGATTTGATTTACCTTGCGGCCCGCTTCGCAAAAAGCCGGCGTGGCGGAACTGGCAGACGCGCTGGACTCAAAATCCAGTGATCGCAAGATCGTGTGGGTTCGATCCCCTCCGCCGGCACTCCAAGAAAATCTTCCTCTCCCTCTTAGTCTCCGTCCAATGGAGAGAGCAGAGGAAGAGTGGAGAATGGAAAGCCCGCCGAGCGGCTGGCCAGGCCAGGTTAAGGAGCTCGGCGGGCTTCCCGAAAGAATCAGAACCAAATGGATTTCGCCGGACGGAAGAATCCGTGGCCCGGTTGATACGAAATCTGATCGAAACTGTCCGGGGCTGATTCAATCGGCGGCTCTTCCGCCTCCGGCGGGGCGGGAACTTTCGGCAACTCCTTGTCCTCGAGTTTCTCGAAACGCTGCCGGACGGCAGGTGGGATTTTGGCGCGCTCCTCTTCCGTTTCAATCGGGCCGCTGAAGAGCAGCTGCCCTTTCGGATCCTTTGCTGTCAGCATCTTTTTGCCATCGACCGACTCGATCTTGATCTCGCCCTGATCGTCGGAAAAAACGATCTGCGCCTTGCCGAGATCGATCCGGGTCGTGTGCAGTGCGCCGCTCGGGTCGGTCGTGCGCACGCGCCACTCGCGCGCAGCGCGCAAAGCTTCGTCCTTGGCCCGGGCCGCTTCCGCCCGGGCCCGTTCCACCGCCTGCCGAATAATTCCTTTTTGTGATTCGAGCTGATGACGCAGATCGCTCATATCGAAGTTGAAATCACCGGCGTCTCCAAAATCGAAATGATTATCGAAACCATGGATGGCATGTCGGCGCCCATGCCGACGCACCTCACGTTTCCCAAGCTTCACGGTCAGCTTCTGCTCGGCACCCTTGCGCAGGATCGTCAGAGTGACGTTTGTTCCATCTGAAAAACTGCGGATCAATTTTCCGAGCTGATCCGGTTCCATCAAAATCTGGTCGTTCAACATCTTGAGAATGTCGTTTTGCTGAACGCCGGCGGCGGCGGCCGGGCCGTTCGGCACGACGTAATCCACCACCAGGCCGAAGCCCTTGGGCAGATTCATTTGTTCGCACAGAACGGCCGGCACTTCGGAAGTCTCCACGCCGAGGAACGTCACGGGGACCTTGGGGGCCTTCTCGTCTTCCGGAGCGTCGGGTCGCCCCGGTGGCGCAGGTGGAGCCGGAGCGGTGGGCGGCGGTGGTTGCGTTTGCGCAAAGCTCGTCAGGGGAAGGAGCGACGCGCCAGCCAGCATCAGGAACGGTATCGTTTTCATAGGTTTATTATTGGTTAAGGAAAATTCTCATTGGCCGGGCGCGGGCAGGAGCACGACTTCTTCGCTTGGGTAGGAAACGCGGAGCGACGCGCCGGTTTGCGGATTTCGCCAGCGCAACGTCTCGCGCGTCTGATAACGCAAGCGGCGCATCGGCTGCTCAGGACCATTCGGGAAGCGCAGTCCGTCGTCCTGCTGATGGTAAACGACTTCCGTGTAACCGGCCGGAACAAACTGGGCATCGGCCGAAGGCCTCTGTTGTAGTGGAAGCGACGCGGGCGTGCCCGTTGCAATGGTTCGTGGCGGGGGCGCCGGTTCTTCATGCTGCACGCGAGCCAGGAGAAGAAAACCGGCCGCGGCGGCGAGACCGAGCCCCAAACCGAGCGAAATCCAGTTGGCCCGGTGAGACGGAGCCGGTTTCATTTTGCCGGCCGTCGGCGTGAGCGACTCTGGTTGGGCGAGAGCCGTCTCGATCCGGGCGCGCAATTCGTCCCGCACCGGCGCCGGACGGAGTTTCTTCAATTCCGCTTCGATCTCGTTGAAGTCGTTCATTGCGGCAGCAGATTTCTTTTTAAACTCGTCAGGGCATAGCGATAGCGGGAGGCCGCGGTGTTTTGCGAAATGCTCAGGACTTCGCCGATCTCCTGAAAAGTCAGCTCGTTCCAAATTTTCATGACCACGACCTCGCGTTGTTCGCGTGGCAGACGCTCAACCGCCGCGGCAAGGACGCACTGTCCTTCGTCCTCGAAAGCAAAACGCGGCTCGATTGTCTGCTTGGAGGTGGAGACGGCTTCGGCTTCGCGCCGGGCTCGGCGGGAATCGCGCCGGATATGATCGAGCCCAATCGAGCGGACGGTGGCGTAGAGGAGGGCGCGATTGCGGATGGGATGCTGCCGGCGCCAGAAGCGCACGAACGCTTCCTGGACGATATCCTCGGCGTCGGCCTGCGACTGGACCCATTGGCGGGCAAAGAGGACAAGCCCCGGACCGAGCTCCGAAAAACAGACTTTCCAATCTTCATGGTTGACGACATTCTCCATGACCTCTTCACGGTCTTTTAATATCGAGACGCCGCCAAATGGTGATTTTGTCTAAAAAAGTGGGGCTTCTTTTTGCCGCCGGCCTTCTCGTGGCGGCTGGTTCGTCGGGAGGCCAGGGAGAATCGATCAGCTCGTTGCAATCCCTTTGGGAGACCGAGCTGAACTTCGCGCGGATGTCGGTGGAAAAAGGAACGCGCGAAGCGTTTCTCGCCTATCTCGGTGAGGACGCGACCTTGTTTGACCCGGGGCCGACCGATGGCCGAAAACTCTGGGAGAAACGTTCTCCTTCGACGGGACAGCTCCGCTGGCATCCCGTCTTCGCCGATGTCGCCCGCGCCGCCGATCTCGGTTATACAACGGGCCCATGGGAATACCGGAAGGACCCGAATGATGCGACACCGAGCGGCTACGGGCAATTTCTCTCCATCTGGAAGCGGCAAAAAGATGATAGCTGGAAAATCCTGCTCGACGTGGGCGTCGACACGCCCGCCCCGGCCGGCGTGACCGATGCCTGGCAAATGCCGTCCCCCACTCCGGCGATCGAAAAGCCGCGCGATGTGAAAACATCACGGCGCGCGCTGGCCGCAGCCGAGGCCAGTTTTGCCCGGGCGGCCGAAAAAGATGCCGGCGCCGCCCTCATCCGCGATGCTCACAATGAGATCCGCGTCTTTCGTTCGGGCCGGCTCCCGGCGGTGGGCCGGGATGAGGCGCGCCTCATGCTGGATTACGATCACGGCAAAATGAAAAGCGAAAAGCTCAGCGCCGCCCTTAGTCGCTCCGGCGATCTTGGATTTTCCTATGGGAAATACAGTAACGAGCGGCTCGACGGGACCGAGCACGGCTACTTTGTCACCATCTGGCGGCAGGTGGTGGGAGGCGATTGGCGGATCGCGGTCGATCTGCGCCGGAATTTGCCGCCCGAAAAAAGCGATTCCGAAAAAACGCCCTGAAATTCAACTGGCCCCCTGGCAAGCGTTTCTCCTATATCACATGAAACATATGACCCTGGTGCAGCAAATCCTGGAGACAGTAAAAAAACGAAACCCTAACGAGCCGGAGTTTCTTCAGGCCGTCACGGAAGTCCTCGAGTCGATCAAACCGGCCATTCAACGCCACAAAAAATATCGAGACGGAAAAATTCTCGATCGCCTCGTCGAACCGGAGCGGATGATCCACTTCCGCGTGCCGTGGGTCGACGACAAGGGCGTCATCCAGGTCAACCGCGGCTTTCGCGTCCAGATGAACAGTGCCATCGGGCCCTACAAAGGCGGCCTGCGTTTTCACCCGACCGTTTGCGCCAGCATCATCAAGTTTCTGGCTTTCGAGCAGGTCTTCAAAAATTCGCTCACCACCCTGCCCATGGGCGGCGGCAAGGGCGGCTCCGATTTCGATCCGAAAGGAAAATCGGACATGGAAGTGATGCGCTTCTGTCAATCGTTCATGACCGAGCTATTTCGTCATGTCGGCCCGGACACCGATGTTCCGGCGGGAGACATCGGCGTGGGCGGACGCGAGATCGGTTACCTGTTCGGCCAATACAAACGGCTGGCCAACGAATTCACCGGCGTGCTCACGGGAAAATCGCTCAACTGGGGCGGCTCGCTCATTCGTCCGCAGGCCACCGGTTACGGCGCCGTTTACTTCGCCGAAGAAATGCTCAAGACGCGAAAAGAAGGTCTTGAAGGCCGTATCTGCACCGTGTCCGGGTCGGGCAACGCGGCTCAATATGCCGTCTCGAAGTTGAATCAGGTCGGAGCCAAAGTCGTGACCATGTCGGACTCGAGCGGCTTCATCTACGATAAGGATGGCATCACGGACGCGAAATTGAGCTGGGTCATGGAGCTCAAGAATGAACGCCGCGGCCGCATCAAGGAGTACGCGAAACAGTTCAAAGCGACTTACACCGCCGGCAAGCGACCGTGGAACGTCCCGTGCGAATGTGCTTTTCCCTGCGCCACCCAAAACGAAATCAGCGGGGAGGACGCCAAAATGTTGCTGGCCAACGGTTGTTTTCTCGTCTCGGAAGCCGCCAACATGCCGACGGCTCCGGAAGGCGTGGATCTGTTCCTGCAAAAGAAAATTCTCTACGGGCCGGGCAAGGCCGCCAATGCCGGGGGCGTGGCCGTCTCCGGTTTGGAAATGGCGCAAAACTCCATGCGTTTGCCGTGGCCGCGCGCCGAAGTCGATCACCGGCTTCGCCAAATCATGGCCACGATTCACAAGAACGCCTCGGCCGCCGCCGCCGAGTACGATCATCCCGGCAATCTCGTCATGGGCGCGAACATCGCCGGGTTCGTCAAAGTCGCCGACGCGATGCTCGACCAGGGTGTGGTCTGATTATCAGATCGCCCCCCCTGATCGTGCCTGCGCGCGAGCGAAGAAATGCCGGGACGCTGGGCGTTGCGCACGAGTCCCGGTCCTGGGCTCAATCGAGAGCGGCTTCGCCGCTGATTCGCTGGCACCGCAACTGCTCTTTTCGTGGAGTTACACCACGACATTCAACTTTGGCCGCCAGCCCACCCATAATTCGGTTCCTCTTCCGTGCTCCCCAAGCGTCTTTCAACCGTTCTTGAGTCCGAAAAAGAACTGCTGCGTCCGCTCGAGGCCCCGCCAGAGCGCCAGGAAAACAATAGATTGGGCCGTCCGGAAGCGATCAATCAGGCATCGCAAGACTGTTGTTCGGATCGCGAACGCATTGAGCAGGAACTCAAAGCGTCGCTCCGCGAATTGATCGATTTTAAGGCGGCCCTGGACGAGCACGCCATCGTCGCGATGACCGATCCGGACGGCAGGATCACGTATGTGAACGACAGGTTCTGCGAGATCTCCAAATACTCCCGCGCCGAACTGCTGGGACAGGATCACCGCATCATCAATTCCGGTTATCACTCGAAAGATTTCATGCGCGAACTCTGGACGACAATTGCCCGGGGCCGCGTCTGGCACGGTGAGATCAAAAACCGCGCGAAAGATGGCTCCTTCTATTGGGTGGCCAGCACAATTGTTCCGTTGCTCGACGAACGCGGCAAACCGCGTCAATACGTTTCCATTCGCACTGATATTACGCAGCGGAAGCGGTCGGAAGAGGCGCTGCGCGGATCACAGCAACTCATCGAAGGAATCATCAACGCCCTCCCGGTCCGGGTTTTTTGGAAGGACAAGAATCTCGTTTACCTCGGTTGCAATGGGATGTTCGCGCGCGACGCCGGCCTGGCCGACCCGAAGGAAATTCGCGGGAAAACTGATTACGAATTAGGGTGGCGGGACCAGGCCGAATTGTATCGTGCCGACGATCGGGAGATCATCGAGAGCGGCTCTTCCAAGCTGCTCATGGAAGAGCCACAAACGACTCCCGAAGGCAACGCCATTACGCTCCTCACAAGCAAGATCCCATTGCGCACATCAAACGGTGCAATCGCGGGGGTGATCGGAGCTTACATGGACATCACCGAGCGCAAAAAGGCCGAGGCAGCCTTACAGCGTCAGGAAGAAGAATACCGGCTCCTTTTCAATGCTCAGCCCAATCCGGCCTGGGTCTACGACCCGGAGACGCTCGCCTTCCTGGCGGTGAACGATGCGGCCATCCGGCATTACGGCTACTCGCGCGAAGAGTTTCTGGGCATGACAATTCTCGACATCCGCCCGAAGGAAGAAATTCCAGCCATGCGCGAGGCGAACAAGCAAACTGGGAGCGGAGTGCAAAGTCGCGGGATCTGGCGGCACTGCAGAAAAAATGGCGAAATCATTCTGGCCGATGTTTTTAGCGCCTCCACTCAATTCAAAAATCGGACGAGCAAGCTTGTCATTGCCATCGACGTGACGGAACAGAAGTGCGCCGAGGAAAATCTGCGCGAGCAGGCGAACATCATCAGTCTCGCCCACGATGCGATCATGGTTCGCGATTTCGCCAGCGGGCGGATCGTTTTTTGGAATCCGAGCGCGGAACGCGTCTACGGATGGAGGGCGGAGGAAGCGATTGGCCGAACAACAGCGGAATTGCTTTTTGCCGATCCGAAAGAAATGGCAGGACCCCTCGCCATTCTCACTTCGACCGGCGAATTTCGGGGAGAGCTGAAGCAAATCAGAAAAAATGACGAAGAAGTCGTCGTCGACGCGCGGGCGACGATTGTACCGAATCCCGACGGCACGCCACGGTCGGTCCTGATCATCGCAACCGACATTACCGAGCAGAAAAAGCTTGGGATGCAGTTGCTGCGTGCGCAGCGCCTCGAAAGCATCGGCACGCTGGCCAGCGGCGTGGCGCATGACCTCAACAATATCCTGACCCCGATCCTGATCTGCTCCGAGATCCTGCGCCATTCGGACGATCCGCAGGATCGCGAATCTACAATTTCCCTGATCGATGACAGCGCGCGGCGCGGCGCCGCCATCGTGAAGCGGGTATTGACGTTTGCTCGCGGCATTGAAGGGGAACGCGTCGCGATCGACCCGCGCCATCTCATCGAAGAGATGGTCGACATCGCCCGCAACACCTTTCCTAAATCAATCGAAATCAGCTCCTGCTATCCGGACGATCTTTGCTCGATCAAAGGCGATCCCACCCAGCTGCATCAGGTCTTGCTTAATCTCTGCGTCAATGCGCGGGATGCCATGCCCAAGGGTGGCTCACTTGCGATACGGGCGGAAAACTTTGATGTGGACGAGCATTACGCTTCCATGATGCCCGATGCCAGGATGGGTGCCTACGTGATCCTGCAGGTGAGCGACACGGGCGCGGGAATGCCACGCGCCGTCGTCGATAAAATTTTCGACCCTTTTTTTACGACCAAGGAAATCGGCAAAGGAACCGGTCTCGGCCTCTCCACGTTACTTGGGATTGTGAAGAGTCACGGCGGTTTCGTTTCCGTGTACAGCGAGGTGGACAATGGAACCACCTTTAAGGTTTTTCTGCCGGCGCAGACGAAAGGTGAGAGTCAGATCGAATCCCCGATCGAGAATGATTCCCTAAATGGAAATGGCGAACTGGTTCTCGTCGTCGACGACGAGGAAAACATTCTCCGGGTGACAAAGATGATTCTCGAAGAGAGGAACTACCGTGTTATCACAGCCAATGATGGAGCAGATGCTCTTGCCATCTGCGCGCAGCAGATGAACTCAATCAAGGTCGTTCTCTCCGATATTATTCTTCCCTTTGTGGATGGCGTCACACTGATCCGCGCCATCAAAAAGATGAAGCCTGAAATCGTGTGCCTCGCCTCCACCGGTCAGGACGTTCACACGCGCATGTCGGAGCTGGAAGCTGTTGGCGTGGCGATCGTTCTGACCAAACCGTACGACAGTCGCAAGCTGCTCAAGGGATTGAGCGAGGCGCTTGCGGGCAAATCAACCCTATCGCAGCCGCGGCCGTGGTCGCAAAATCAGCTGGCCTAACCAATACGGATTCGCAATTCCCTCCCGATACGCCTGCAGCGCCTCGACCGAGGAGTTGACGTGCAGATTGCTGAAGCTGCCATCGGGATTCTGCCAGCGTTCATGCCAGTAAATGGCAGCCTTCACCCGCGAATAATGCCTGCGAAAATCGTCGAGACCTTCTTTGATCCATTCGCCCTTGTTTCCCGAGTGGGGAAATTCGCCCGTGGCCCATTCCGCGATCATGACCGGTTTCTTCGGGTCGAGCCGGCAAAGCTCTTCGTAAGGCCAGTCGAGTAACGGCGGGATGGCCGCCCACGGTTCGTCGTTGAACTGCTGGCCGTAAACGCTGAGCCCGAGCCAGTCGACATAATCCGAACCGGGATAATAGGCCGGGACGAAATTCCAGGTGTCGAGCGGGTAGGAATAATTGTTGGCGTGAAACATCCACTCGATGTTGTCCGCGCCGCGCGCCCGTACTCGATCGACAACATGCCGGTAGGCGGCCTTGTAGGTTTCCGGTCCCTGCCACTTGTCCGGCTGACCCGGCACCGGTTTGTTCGCTCCGTAATACCAGCCGGACCACGGGAACCAGTCGCCATTCATCTCGTTCCCGAAGGCCACAATCATGGGCTGACCAAAATCGCGCGCGCCATCCGCCCATTTGTCGATGTAAGCGTCCCACTTTCCGGCGATGATTTCCTTGAGCGAAAAACGGTCCGGCCCGAGATGCTGCTCGTAGGGCTGGTCCCACGGCGACCAGAAAACAAGCGGAAGCGAACCGTGCCGCCAGACGATGTCGAGATTTGCGCGCGGAAACGTTTGCTCACCCCAGTAGCTGGAGGAGGCGATAATGGCCTGGTGTTTGCCAACCATCTTTTCGAAATCTTCGATGTCGTCGAGCGATACGTCGTCCTCGGTATCGCCGAAATCGATGAACGCGCCGGTGTAGGCGCCGTGCTCGGGAACGACCAACTGCATCGGCGTGTTTGACGGCAGGGCCGGGGCGGTGCGTTTCTGGCAGCCGCTCGCGGCCAGAAACGTTAAGCAGATGATGAACGCGCTTGCCCCACCACGAAGAACACGAAGGGCACGAAGTTTAAGTAAATTCATTTCTCGTCTTCGTGCTCTTCGTGTCTTTCGTGGTAAGTCATCCGCCGGGATTGCCTCGCGGCGCTCGCCCTGATTCAATCGAGACCCGGTCATTTTCAAGAATTATGAATCCAAATGCGCGCCTCGCCTCATCCCATAGACAAATGAATCCTCGCACTGCTCTTCTGCCCCGCCTCGGGCTCACGCTCCTCCTGGGCGTCCTTTTTCTGGTCGCCTGCGATTGGCATGGCCTGCGCGGAAACGGCGAACTCAAAACCGAAAACCGCTCGCTCGCACCATTCAGCAACCTGGAGGCGGAAGGCGCTTTCACCATCGATTGGACGACCGGCTCACCGGCCGCCTCCGTGTCGACCGACGAAAACCTTCTCAGCCACATCCGCACTCGCGTCAGCGGCAATACGTTGAAAATCGACACCGATACGCACCTCTCGCCGCGCCATCGTCTGAAAATCACAGTGACCGGTCCCAGCCTGAACGGCGCACAATTGAGCGGCGCGGTTCGTTTTCAGGCTGAAAACCTGAGCGGCCCACACTTCTACCTCGAAACGGCCGGGGCTTCGCGCGTCACGCTCGATGGCAACGTCAATGACCTGACCGCGAGCATGACGGGCGCGAGCCGCCTGCAGGCGGAAGGTTTGCACACCCAGACCGCGGCATTGTCGGTAACCGGTGCCGGTCGGGCTGACGTCTGGGCCAGCGAAACGCTGAAGGTGGCCATCCAGGGCGCCGGCCGCGTCACTTATTCCGGGAACCCGAAGGAAGTGAAGCGCGATATCTCCGGCGCGGGCAAAGTGCGGGCGAAAGACTGAGGTCATCTCGTCGTTGTAGCCGCCCCGCTCAGTCGGGGCGTCGTTTTGTAGCAGCCCCCCGCTCAGTCGAAGGCTTGGCTTTGTCGTAACGTAAAGCACGGCGACAGAGTGCCGTGGCTACAGTCGCGCATCTACGCACGCACTGGCACGGAGGCGGTGCGCTCGAGTTTTCCCCAGCTGACGAAGGCTCCCTTGACCGCGCGCAGGATGGCTTTCCAGATAACGTAGCTGAGAAGCGGCCGGTAAATGAGCCGCATGGGCAGGACCCGCCAGGCGCGCAAGACATTCTCCCGCTCCAGAACACAAGCCAGCGTGGCCAGAATTACGTCCATGGCCAGAAAGACAACCACGAACGGCAGAACCGCGCGCCACGCCCCAAATGGGAGCGAGAGGAGCAGAAACAAATCGACCATCGGAGTGATGGCGATGAGGATGATCTGGAAAAACCAGACGCTCGGCAAACTGAACCAGCCCAGCGCGCGATACTTCCAGTTGAAAATCATGTCGCGGTGTTTCCAGAGACATTGCAGCGTGCCGTAGGCCCAGCGAAATCTTTGCCGCGCCAGCGTCCGCACCGTCTCCGGCGCTTCCGTCCAACCAATCGCCTCCGGCACATAGACGATGCGCTGCCGGTTTTTGTGCAAGGCGAGGGTCAGATCGGTATCTTCGGCCAGCGTTTCGAAACTGAGGCCGCCTGCCTTGTCGATGGCCGATTTGCGGATGGCGCTGATCGCTCCCGGCACCACCGTGATGCAATTCCAGCGCGTGTAGGCGCGCCGGTCGAGATTGAAGCCGACCGTGTACTCCAGCGCCTGACAACGCGCCACGAAGGTCCGTAAATTTCCCACCCTGGCGTGACCCGAGACCGCTCCGATGCTTTCATCGGCAAATGGCCTGACGAGCGCTCCGAGCGTGTCGCGCTGGAATTGGGTGTCGGCATCGAGAAAAACGATCACTTCATTCCGAACGGCCGCCAGCCCGCGCTCGAGGGCATGCGCCTTGCCGCGATTCGATTGTTGGAGCAATCGCACCCGTTTGTCAGTCGCCATCGCCCGTTGCACTTCAGCGGCCGTTGCGTCGCCCGAACCATCGTCCACCACGATGACTTCCATTGCACCTCCGTAATCCGTTGCCAATAAAGAGCGCAGCGTACTCGCGATGACTTTTTCTTCGTTGTAAGCCGCCACCAAAATGCTGATCGATCCCGCGAAATCAGCGAGATGCAGCCGCCGAAAACGCGCCGCCAGCCAGATGACGATGAGCGTCCGAACGACCACCAGCCCCGTCGCCACAATCATGAAGGCCCAGAGAAATTCCTCGATCGCATGAAAGATGCGGAAGCCCGTGCTGCTGACCGCGCGTGTCAGCATGCCGTTACTGCTTTGAGCGGGCGGCATGATTTTGTCTCGCGAGATGCCGAGCAACGTGCTCAGCGGCACCACCGTGTCGCCGCGCGCACGCAGGTAATCGAGAATGCGGGGCAGCGCCGCCAGCGTTTGGGAGCGATCGCCGCCCGCATCGTGCAGGAGAATAATGCTGCCGTCGCGCCGCTGTTGTTTGACACGCTGCACGATCAGGTCGGTGCCCGGCCTCGCCCAATCCTGCGGGTCGATGTTTTCCATGACGTTGAGGTAGCCCATCTCCTGCGCCATTTTCAGCGGCGCCAGTTCGCTCAGGCTCGACGGGCTCGTATCGGCGGCATAGGGTGGCCGGAAAAGCGTGGTCGAATGACCCGTAATCGTCTCGATGACCAGCTGGGTCGCATTCAACTCCAGGCGCATGTGCTCGGGCCAGCAGAGGGCCAGGTTCGGATGATAATAGGTGTGATTGCCGATCTCGTGGCCTTCGGCCAGGATTCGCCTGACGAGCCCCGGATAACGCTCCGCGTTCACGCCGACCAGGAAGAATGCCGCTTTCGTGTTCGTCGCTTTCAGGATGTCGAGAATCCTGGGTGTCCATTCCGGATCGGGACCGTCGTCAAAAGTGATCGCGACCTGATGCGGGCCCCCGGCGCCCTGATGATAGAGCGTTGGAAACTGTGGAAACTTCACGTACTCCGCCGTGAGATAGCCGGCTTTGTCCACCGAAAGCCGTCGGTTTCCATCCGCCCGCGTTTGATCCACCGAGACGATTTCACCGTCGCCAACATCCGCGATCGTCTCATCGCCTTTTAAAATCTCGAGAGCCGGGTTCCTGGCCGCGGCCCGCAAGTCGCCGGGCAGATTCATTGCATCCCAAACCGCGAGATCCTCCGTCCCAAGACGGTAAAGCGCGAAGCCGCCCGCCTTTTTTTCCCGGAGCGCGCGCAGCTGGTTCAAAAAAGTGATCCCGTCGAGAAAGCAGACGGTGTGGGACTTGCCTGCGTCTTCGTAATAGAAAAGCGGATTGTAATCGGGGCCCGCCACCGCGGCCGTTGCCAGATCGGCGTAGCTCGCGCGGCTCATCGCTTCGGGGAAACTGATCAGCTCGCCCTTTTTTGCGTTGTCCGCCCAGTCATAACCGTAGTTGCCGAGCGCAATAACCCACTGCTTTGTCTCCCCCTCTTCGAGCAGGACGTTGAGCCAGCCCTCGAACCAGCCACGCGAACCGAGCGGCCCCGGCGTATCGTTGGCGGACGTTTCGTCAAAAAGAAGCGCAACGAAGCGGTCGATGTTTTCGGAAAGCTCGTCGAAATCGATGTAATCGATGTCCTGCCCCGGCAACACACACAGCCACAATTCGCGGCTATCATCGTGCAGGGCATCGGCCAGCTTATCGAGGAGGGCAGTGATATCGCCTTTATAGGCCGGATCGACCTGTTCCCAGTCCACCACGACGCCGGTTGCCCTGGCTCCGCGCAGGATCTCGCGCACGTTTTGAATGAAACGCTGCTGACGCTCCGGCGGGCCATGCGCCAGATTTTCCACCGCTTCCGGCTGCCACTTGTCGCCCACCAGATTCGAAAGCAGCGGCAGGAGGGCAAAACCGCGACTCGCCGCCAGCCTCGGCAGACGACTATCCGCATCGACCTGCAAGTGACCTTCGCCGTCCACGAGCGACATCCATTCCGGACAAACATGGGTCAACTGCGCGGCATGCTTCACGAGCGACGCGTAGCAATAGGGATCGCCGTTCGTGTAAAAGGCGAGCCGCACTTCCGCATCGGGAGATCGCTTGCGCGGGTGGACCGCCGGGGCAGGGGTGGATTTGCGGCCGGTTTGATGCGCCAAAAGCAGCTTCTTCCAAAGCTGAACCTCGGCAGCCGGCACCTGTCCCGCCGGGTTTTTCTTCTGCAACGTTTTGAGTTGGCCTTTTAACTGGCGCAACGAAAACGGCAGTTGCAGCCGCGGCACCACGAAGAGCGTCTGCACGAAAAGCACCGTGGCCAGGAACGTCACGATAGCCGTGATGAACAACATCAGGCGCAAGCGCGGCCAGCGTTTTCCCGCCGGATCGGAAAAGACAAACGGCCTGACCCCCTCTGGAGGAATGTCATTCATGGCGGCCTCGCGCTAGTTTGGGCGATTCCGGGCAAACTCGCGCCCCAGTTCGGCCGCGGCTTTTCGCACCAGTTCGGCCGTTCGCGACATCGCCGCATCGCGACTGATACCGTCGCGGACCAGAGCAATAAACCTTGTCGAACATATTCAGAAGGCGCGCATCATCGCTTATGGACCCGACAATAGCAAAAACCGGCTTGCCATACCGTCGTGCCAGGCCAGCCACGCCGGCGGGCGTTTTTCCTTCCAGCGTTTGCGAATCGAGCCTCCCCTCGCCCGTCAAAATGAGATCGGCTGCCTCAATCTTACGCTCGAGGTCGACCGCTTCCGCCACCACGTCGAATCCCGATTGCATCGTGGCCCCGGCAAAGCTCATCAGGCCAAACCCGAGGCCACCGGCCGCGCCGGCACCGGGCACATTGCGAAAATCGCACGCCAGGTCACGTTTGACGATATCGGCTAATTTTTGGAGGCCCTGCTCCAGCAGCCGCATTGCTTCGGGGGTCGCTCCTTTTTGTTCCGCGAAAGTTCGCGTCGCTCCATTTTCGCCAAGCAACGGATTTCGCACATCCGCTGCCGCGACAAGATGTAGAGGCACTTGTGCCAGGCGCCCGACGAATTGGGCCGCGCCTGGCACAAGCGCCTCCACATCGATTTGCTGCAATCGCGTTAGCTGCGCGACTTCACGAATTTCTTTTCCTGTGTCGTCCAGGAACCGATACCCGAGCGCTCGCGCCATCCCGAATCCCCCATCATTCGTCGCACTGCCGCCGAGTCCGATAATGATTCCCTCTGCGCCGCCCTGGACCGCGTCCAGCATCATTTCGCCTACTCCGAAAGTCGTCGCTCGCGTCGGATCGAGTTCCTCCTTTTTGAGTCGACGCATCCCGGCCGCTTCGCTCATCTCAATTACGGCAATCTTGCGCTCCATTATCCAGGCGTAGCGCGCCTCAAATTCGCGTCCTAACGAATCCTGCGCCCGGCACGATATCCACGTTCCCCGCAGCGCCTGGCAAAGCACGTCCGCCGTGCCTTCGCCGCCATCCGCCATCGGGACCACCTCAATGGCGGCTTCCGGCAATACGGCGCGAATGCCAGCCGCCATGCTCTCCGCCACCTCCCGTGCGCCTAACGAGCCTTTGAATTTATCCGGCGCGATAACAACGTGCATGGAAGTCCCGTGAATCGAGAATCGAGACTCGTTACATGGTTATTCTGAACCCCGAGTCACAATTCACGAATCTCGATTCACGTTTCGTTCATTTTCCCACTGCGTAATCCAGCGCTTTCTGAAATTGAAAACTGCGCAGCTGCGCAGCCAGGCCCGGATCATTGGCCGCCGCGATAATGCGCGGATTTTGCAGCAAATCGAAAATGCGGCCTTCCTGGATCAGCCGCAGGATTTCGGGATCGTTGCGCAGGGCGACAATCTTCGGATTTTCGGTCAGCGCTTTCGCCCCGGGATAGGAAAGAAAACGCTCCGCGCTTTTCGGATTCGAACAAATCTCGCCCACTTTGGTGAGCATTGCGTAGGCAGAGTCGGGGACGACATCGGCCGTCTTGACCGCCTCGCCGACCGGCCCGAGCTCGATGGAGTGCTTGAGCTTGGCCAGCGTCTCGACGAAGCCGGAGTTGTTCGGTGAAGAGACCGCCAGGCTGAGCGCAGGATTTCGAACCGGCCTCCGGCTGGCAAACAATGGTGGAGGCGATGGCGGCGGCGGTTTGCTTTGCACTTGCGCCTCGGCGATCGCCCCAAGCGCCCGAATCCCAATCACAAACAGCCAGACAGTGAAAGCGCCGAAAAATATGCCAAGCAACGCACCGGAGATTCCGTAGAACCAGCGGATCGGACCGCTCTTTTGCTGCGAGGTCCGTTTGAAAAGAACCGCACCGACGGTGGCGACGACGATGTAAACGATCAGGGCCAGGACCGCGCCGGACATTGCTGAAATGATAATGTTCGGCGCCTTGAAGAAAGGCCGCAGAATCGGGAGCAGCGCGGCGCTGCCAAAAAGAGCGGCAGCGTAGGCCAGGACCAAAGCGGCCGCCCGCACCAGCTGCCGGACAACCCCGAGACGCCATCCCCGCAGGACTTCGATGAGCACGATGAGAAGCGCTCCGGCAAGGAAAGCCATCTGCCAGACTGGTGAACCGGATGTCATGCAAATCCTAAAAACCGTCTCATAAATCGCCGCGCACGTGTAACCACGACGCTTTGTCGCCGTGTCAGCGCCCCGACCGAGCGGGACGACTACAGCCGCAGCTTCGAGGATGGATATTCATGAGATGGCTTAAACAAATTTGTCGCCGCTACAGGTTGATCGCTCGCTGGCGCAGTGCGTGATCGCATAGGACGAGAACAGCCATTGCTTCCACCATCGGGACGGCGCGCGGCAAAACGCAAGGATCGTGACGGCCGCGCGCATCCAGCGTTGTTTCCTCCTGCGTGGACGTCACCGTTTTCTGAGCGCGCGCGATCGTGGCCGTCGGCTTGAAAGCCACGCGAAAAACGATGTTTTCACCATTACTGATGCCGCCCTGCACACCGCCGGAATTGTTCGTCGTTGTGCGCACGGCGCCTTCGCGCATTTCAAATGGATCGTTGTGTTGGGAGCCTTTCATTTGTGCGGCGGCGAAGCCGGAACCGATCTCGAAGCCTTTCGTGGCCGGTAAACTGAGCATGGCCTTTGCCAGATCGGCTTCCAGTTTGTCGAAAACCGGTTCCCCAAAACCGGCCGGCACACCGCGCAGGACGCATTCGATGATTCCGCCTAACGAATCGCCTTCCTCGCGCGCTTGCTCGATCGCTTCCATCATTTGCGCCGCCATTTTGGCATCGGGACATCGCACGGCGTTCGCCTCCACCTGCTCGCGGGTTACCGTTGCCGGATCGATGGTCGGCCGCGCGATCGTATACGTGAGTCACGTATGCGATGGCCTCGAACCGAGGATGGAAATTGAGCAGAACCTTGCGCGCGACGACCCCGGCGGCGACGCGGCCAATCGTTTCCCGTGCGGAAGCGCGGCCGCCGCCCTGCCAGTTGCGAATGCCGTACTTCGCCTGATAGGTGAAATCGGCGTGCGAAGGTCGAAAGGTCTGCGCCGTTTCCGCATAATCCTCCGGACGCGCATCTTTGTTCATGACGAGGATGGAAATCGGCGTGCCGAGCGTGCGCCCTTCGAAAACGCCGGACAGGATCTGGCAGCGATCAGGTTCCTGGCGCTGCGTGGTGATCGCGCTTTGGCCGGGACGGCGGCGATCGAGTTCGGCTTGAATATCGGCTTCGCTCAGTTCGAGTCGCGGCGGACAACCGTCGATGACAACGCCAACACCGCCGCCATGAGACTCGCCCCAGGTGGTAATGCGAAAGAGTCGGCCGAAAAAGTTGCCCATTTCCCGAGCATGTTAGCAAAAGCGGAAGTCTTGGATAGGACGCATGATGTAGAGGCGCTTGTGCCCCAATATCCCATCCGCCAAACCTCAAGGAGCGGCGGGCTCAGGCCGCCGACAGCGGGCGCTCGGGACAGCGCCCCTCCTTGATCAAATCGCCGCGAGGGCGGTGCGAATATCTTCGATCAAATCGGTCACATCCTCGACCCCCACTGAGAGCCGGACGAGCGAATCACTGATGCCGAGTTCCTGGCGTGTCTCGACCGGAATGGCGCCATGCGTCATGAGGGCGGGATGATTGACCAGACTTTCCACTCCCCCTAACGACTCGGCGAGCGAGAACAAATGCGTGTTCTCGAGAAAACGGCGCGTGCCGGCCAGATCGGTATCGAGCACCACCGTCACCATGCCGCCGAAAGCGCGCATCTGCCGTTTGGCCAGGGCATGTTGCGGGTGATTCGTTAGGCCAGGATAATGGACGGCCGCGATCTTTTTTTCCTTCTGCAAAAACTCCGCGATCTGCTGGGCATTTTGGCAATGCCGTTCCATGCGCAAGGCGAGCGTTTTCAATCCGCGCAAAGCGAGAAAGCTGTCGAACGGCCCGGCGATCGCGCCAACAGCGTTCTGCAAATAAGCGAGCCGATCGCCCAGCTCCTTGTTTTCTCCGACGACGGCAACGCCGCCGACCATGTCGGAATGGCCGTTCAAATATTTGGTCGCGGAATGCATGACAACATCGAACCCAAACTCGAGCGGACGCTGAATCCACGGGCTGGCAAAGGTGTTGTCCGCCGCCGAGACGATGTTGTGAGCGCGCGCGATCTGCGCGATGGCGGCGAGATCGATGACCTTGAGCAACGGATTGCTCGGTGTCTCCACCCAGACGAGGCGCGTGTTCGGTTTGATCGCGCTCTCGAAACTCTCCGGATCCGACATGTCGACGAAGGTAAAATCGAGATGGGCGGATTGACGCCGCACGCGTTCGAAAAGGCGATAGGTGCCGCCGTAGAGATCGTCGCTGGCCACGATATGCGAACCGCTTTCGAAGGCGTCGAGAATGGTGGCCATGGCGGCGCAGCCGGAGGCGAAGGCCCAGCCGCGCGTCCCGCCTTCCAGATCGGCGATGCAACGCTCGTAGGCGCTGCGCGTCGGATTGATCGAGCGGGAATAGTCGTAGCCTTTGTGCCGGCCGGGGCTCTCCTGCACGTAAGTCGAAGTTTGGTAAATCGGCATCATAATCGCGCCGGTGGTCGGATCGGGTTGCTGACCGGCGTGAATGACGCGCGTGGCGAAGTCGTGTTTCTTGTTCATGTGGATTGAGAGCCGTGAATCGTTAAATCGTGAATCGTGCGTGACGATGCAACGATTCACGAATCTCGACTCACGGACTACGAATATTCGCGATCGATGGGCGTCGTTTCCTTCGGCATGTTCCGCCGCAGGTAGGAAAGCAGGTCGCTCCGCGTGATCAGGCCGAGAAATTTATCCTCCTCCATGACGATGGCGACGCGGCCGCGATCGAACACTTCGAGCAGATCCGAGATACCGGCCTTCGGCGATAACGTTTCGAGTTGATCGGTCATCGCACTTTTCACTGGATTGTTAAAATGTGATGGATCGCGGTTCATTTTCACGAGCATGTCGGATTCGTCGAGAATGCCGATGGCGCGGCCCCGTTCATCCACGACGGGCACCTGCGAAATGTCCGCCGAGCGCATCCGCTTGAACGCCGTCAGCAGAGTGTCGTCCGGGCCGACCGAAATCACTTCGCCGCGCTCGTAACGATGCGAAATGAGGTCGCTCAAATCGCCATGTGACGGCCGGCGCGAAAAACCCTGCTCCGCCATCCAGAAATCGTTGTACATCTTCGAGAGATATTTGTTGCCGCTGTCGCAAACGAACGTGACGACGCGTTTGGGTTTCTCCTGTTGGCGGCAATAGCGGAGGGCCGCGGCCAGCAGCGTTCCGGTAGAGGAACCGCCCAGAATTCCTTCGCGCGCCAGCAATTCCCGCGCGACGGCGAAACTTTCCGAGTCGTCGATCTCGAAGGCGTCGGTGACCAGAGACATGTCCGCATTTTCCGGAATGAAATCTTCGCCGATCCCTTCCACGGCCCAGCTCCCGGCCTGCACGAGTTTGCCTGTCTTGACGTACTCGTAGAGAACCGAACCGGTTGGATCGGCCAGAACCATCTCGATGCCGCGGCGCGGTTTTACGCGTGTGAAAAACCGGCCAAGACCGGTCAGGGTTCCGCCGGACCCGACACCGACGACGATGGTGTCGACGTCGTGCCGCATCTGTTCCCAAATTTCAGGGCCGGTCGAGCGTTCGTGCGCCAGCGGATTGGCCGGATTGCCAAATTGATTCACATAAAACGCACCCGGAATTTCCTCGGCCAGCCGCGCCGCCACGTCCTGATAATATTCCGGATGCCCACGCGTCACATCCGAACGCGCCAGGCGCACCTCCGCGCCGAGGGCGCGCACATGCGCAATTTTTTCCTGCGACATCTTGTCGGGAATGACCAGGATGATGCGGTAACCTTTCGCGCCCGCGATCAGGGCCAGCCCAAGTCCGGTGTTGCCGGCGGTCGCCTCGATGACGGTCCCGCCCGGTTGAAGATGTCCCTCGCGCTCAGCCGATTCGATCATGGCCAGGGCCACCCGATCCTTGATCGAACCGGTCGGATTTTGATTTTCCAGCTTGACGAAAAGCTGGCAGGGGCCGGTGTCCATGCGCGTGATCTCGACCAGCGGCGTATCGCCGATGAGCGAAAGAATGGCGGGAGCTTTTTCCCGCGCAGCAGTAGCACCAAGAGAGGACATGATTTTCTAAACGACAGACTGGAGACCCGGCCCGCGATTGTCGAGCGCCGTGGCCACATGATTTTTTAGCACAAATCGAGAGAAAATGAAAGTCGCGGACCGTTGCGGCAGAACCCGATAAGGCTTGTTAGGCGGCTGTATTTTGGAGGCGAGGGGAGTTGAACCCCTGTCCTCGTCGCGCTCCGCGCAAGCATCTACATGTGTAGCCGGTAATTTATTTTTAAGAAAGCGAAGGCTGCGCCGGCACACTCCGCTTCCCGAGCGTCCGCGAAATCGATTCACCGGCGAACGCGGTCGCTCCGCCCGCCGGCCAGCCTGCTGTCCACGTTTCCAGCCGTAGCAGGCGTCCAGCCGGAAACGTCACGGTCAATTAAGCCGCGAGAGCGAGATCTTCGTGATCTGCGTTTATTTGTTTTGGTCCGGTTTTTTACGAGGCCAACGAACCATCCTCGACATGCCGCCTGCGTTTCAAACGATGAGTCGAAACCAGTACGCCCCCTTTTTTTTGGAGATGAATAGCTTAACCGAACAGCACCCGAACTTCAACGTTCGGCAGTTGTTGCGGGGATCAGTGATTGCGGTGACAGCAAAGCCTGCCGAAGAGGGCGCTCCTCAGCGATCCCGGCTGCAGCGGGCGCAAAATGTTCTTGCACGAGCGGAAGCGCTGCCGGACGAGATGGTTGCGATGTTGGAAGCTCTTCCTTTCGAGCAACGCGCCTGCTTCGTCGCCGGCCAGGCCAAGTCGGGCACGACGCTGCTTGTCGCGCTGCTCGACAACCATCCCGAGCTGCTCGTCCTGCCGGAGGAAACCGCCTATTTCCCGACCGTTCTCACGAAGTTTGGGAAGCGTTCCCGCCGCGAACAGTTCGATTACCTGACGAAGGAATCGCTTTCCAATGTCGTCTTCGGCGGACCCTGCAAATGGGGCAAGCGCGATTATTCCTGGTTCCCGACGGCTGAGTTTTACGAGCGCTTTGAAACGCTCGCCTTTGCGCCGGAGAACGCGGCGAAAGATTTGCTCGTCCTCATGCTCGAGGCCTACGCGGCAACGATTGGCCGATCGCTCGATTCGATCACTCGCTGGGTGGAGAAAACTCCGGCCAATCGCCGCTATCTCCCGCAGATTCGGACAAAATTTCCGCACGCGAAAATTCTGCTGACGCTGCGCGATCCACGCGCCATTTTCGCGGCGCAAATCGCGCTCGAAAAAACGCGACAACTGCGGCGGTTCTCGATTTACTATTGCATCAGCCACTGGCGCGAGGCCGCCAGGCTCGCTTTGCGTGCCTGGCAGGGAAACGATCCAGGCTCCCTCGTTGTTCCCTACGAACAGCTCATTTTGGAAACGGAGAAATCGATGGAAAAAGTTTGCGCGTTCCTCGGCATTCAGTTCGATCGCGCGACGGTTTTGACGCCAACGAAGGCCGGCAGGTTCTGGCAGGGCAACTCCGCCGCGGAGACGGCGTTTTCGCAAATCAGCCGCGAACCGCTGACGCGCTGGGAGAGCGATCTTTCCGAAGCATGAAATCGGCTGGGTGGAATGGCATTGTCGCGACCTCATGCCGCAGCTCGGCTACGAGCCACGTTTGAGCCGGCGCGAGCTGCGCCATTGGCTGCGCCCGATTCGCGGGGAAACTCCGCGGGAATATCTCAAGTCGCGTCTCTATTCGGTGCGCGACGGCGGAAATTCCCGCCTCGAAATTTTCCTGAAATCGTGAGACCGCTTCGCATCAATCTCAGCAGTCGCGCCCGCGAACTGTCGGGTGGAGACGCGATCGTCGTCTCGATTCCAAAAAGCGGCCGCACCTGGCTGCGTACTTTTCTCTGCGCCTATTTTTGTGCACGCACCGGCCATCCTTTCACCCTGACGCCGGAGACCTACGGCGATCCACAAATCCCGCGCATTATTTACTCGCACGATCTCTTCGAACAGAACACGAAGGCGGATTGGTGGGATCGGTTGCGGCGCAAATATCTGATCCCGGCCGGCGAATTGAAGAAGGCGCGCATCATCCTGCTGGCGCGCGATCCGCGAGACGCCTTTGTCTCGCATTATGTCCAACTGGTGCATCGCTCCACGGAAACACCCGACGAGTTGAAGCAAAAGACTCTGAGCGAAGTTTTGCGCGACGACGCCTTTGGGATCGAAGCGATGATCGAGACCATGAACCGCTGGCTGCGTGAGTTTTCGAAGCAGAAACACTTCACCATTCTCCGCTACGAAACGTTACGGGAGAGGCCGGCTGAAACCTTTGCCGAACTACTCGCCGCGCTCGGAGAATCCCGGCCCGAACCGGCCGCGTTCGACGCCGCCCTGCGCTTTTCCGATTTTGGCAACATGCAGAAACTGGAGGCGGCCGGCGCCTTCGACTCGAAAATTCTGCAACCGGGCGATGTGCGAAATCCCGAATCGTTCAAGGTGCGCCGTGGAAAAGTGGGCGGTTTTGAAAAGGATCTCTCGCCTGAAGATCAGGCTTTCGCCGCCGCCGCCATGCAGAAGCTCGATCCGCGTTTCGGGTATCCGGTGAGCGTTTGAGCGAGTCGCTCAGCGTAGCGGACGCGCCACGAGAATGCCGGCGTCCGTACCTAAACTGATAAAGATATCTGGCTAATTCGGTATCGACGACGACGCGCCCATAATTATGCGGAGAGGAGGCATGCATGAAATGCAGGACACCATCGTTCGTGCGATAGGCCAGACCAACATGCGAAGTGGAATAGAGTCCGCCGCGATCGTGCGAAATGATGCCGATGATATCGCCGCTGTGCAGCTTTGATTCGATGCGCCTGACGCGATTCTTTGGGATCATGTAAAGCGGACGCGAGCTGACGCGTGCCTCCATGCGGCCGAGAGGAAGGAGCAATCTGCGATTCGCCGCCAGATAGCGATAGTGCCGCCAGCCGGCCGTCATTTCCCGCGCTGCGTGAGGGACACGTCTTCCACCCAGATCACGCGTTAGATTCTCGACCAGGCCGCGCCGGTCGTTATCGTAGAGCCAGTCCTCGAGGTAATGGAGGCGAGAGAGATATTCGCCCGTGCACTGCCCGCCCCGATAACGATCCAGTTCGATGTAATGGAGAAGGCGTTCGGGTGTCCAATTTTGGGCCGGTTCGTCGAGCATGCGGGCAAAGCCGAGCGCGATTTCGAAAAACGTCCAGCAATCCATGCCTAACAAATTAGCGGAAGGCGCTTCGATGTGATTGTCGATCTCAAGGGTAAACGATTTGTAGCGCGTGCCGACGAGCGCGCGTCCGATGGTGGCGGTTCGCTCGCCGATGGGAAGCTGCGCCCAATTGTTGGCGCGGGCTTCCGCGACGAGATGATCGAAACGATCCGTACCCTTGAAAACGGTGCGGAAGGGCAGCGTGCGATGCGGCGAAGCCATCGCCGCCGAAGCGATCCAGCAGAAGATGAGAGCGGAACTTTTTACGCAACGCATGACTGAACCGTTGCGAAAGAAGACGGGCCGCGCAAGTCCCTCTCCGGCAGCGGCAGCGTCAATCGCCACTATAGCGTCTGGGATTTGCCGCTCGGAACCAACAGGACCGGGCAATGACTTTGCTTCAGCACGCCCTCGGTCACGCTGCCGACAAGCAGGTTGTACATGGCGCCATGGCCGTGCCGTCCCATTACGATCAAGTCGGCCTTCACTTCTTGTGCGCGCCCCAGAATTTCATCCAGCACCCTGCCGGTCGGTTCGTGCAAAGTAACCTTCAAACCCGCACCCGAGATCTCCGACTGCCAGGCCTTCAGCCTGCGGCATTCCTCTTCGTCAGGCGGCGCCGCGGCCATCATTTGTTCCGGCGCCATCATGCCGGCCATGGGCGCCATTTCCGGCATCCCGACCGCGCCGTATCCCAGCGGCGTTACCGGCAGCACGGCCGGAATTTCGCGAACATGGACGAGATGAACTTCCGCGGCCAAGGACGTGGCCAGTTCCCTGGCCACATTGAGCACGCCGGGCGTGGCGGCCGAGCAATCGATCGGGACCAGCATGCTTTTCATTACGCTCGTTAAGCTAAATGGGAGAGCGCTTCATCACAAGGCGAAGGAAGCGAACGTTGGGCGGCGGGATGCGCTTTCGGTCTGGAGAGCGCAGGCTGGTAGCCTGCGCTCCCCTGAGTCTCCCGCGAAACCAGATGCGCCAGACTTGGGACGATTCTACTTTCCTTGGTGCGCGATCTCTTTTCGAGCGAGGAAAAAGAAGCCACGGCTGAAAACGACATGCAGTCGAACGCCCCTCTCGCCACCCGGATGCGGCCGCGTTCGCTCGACGAATTCGTCGGCCAGCAACACATTCTCGGTCCCGGCAAATTGCTGCGCCGCGCCATCGAAGCGGATCGATTGCCTTCGGTCATTCTCTCCGGCCCGCCCGGCACGGGAAAGACAACACTCGCACGCATCATCGCCGAAATGACGAAGGCGAAATTCGAACGCCTGAGCGGCGTGGAGAGTAATGTCGCGGAAATGCGCAAGGTGGTGGCGGCAGCCCAAAACCGGCGGCGCACCTCCGGACAGCGGACTATTTTGTTTGTTGATGAGATTCATCACTTCAACAAGGCGCAGCAGGACATTTTGCTGCCGGATGTCGAAAGTGGGAACCTGCGGCTCATCGGGGCGACCACTTACAATCCCTTTTTCTACGTCAACAGCGCACTGGTCTCGCGCTCGCAGGTTTTCCAACTCGAACCGTTGCGTGTCGAACAGCTCGAAGCACTGATCGATCGCGCGCTCGCAGATGAAGAACGGGGTCTCGGCAAACACAGGCTGCGGATCGACGAGGAAGCCAAACGCCATCTCGCCAAGCTGAGCGACGGCGATGCGCGCAAATGTTTGAATGCGCTCGAAATCGGCGTCCTGACCACGCCGCCTGACAAAGGCGACGGCGTTGTGCATTTTACGCTCAAAGTCGCCGAGGAAAGCATTCAGCAAAAAGCTGTCGTCTACGATCGTGTCGGCGACGCGCACTACGATACAATCAGCGCGTTCATCAAAAGCATGCGCGCCTCGGACGAAAAGGGCGCCATCTACTGGCTGGCCAAGATGCTGCATGCCGGTGAAGACTTCCGCTTCATCGCGCGGCGCATCGTCATTTTCGCGAGCGAAGATGTCGGCCTGGCTGATCCGCAGGCCCTACCGCTGGCTATCGCGACGCAGCAGGCGGTCGAGTTCGTTGGCCTGCCCGAAGCGCGCATCCCCCTCGCCCACGCTGTTTGCTACATGTGCCGGGCGCCGAAGAGCCGGGAAGCCTACGAGTCGTTAGGCGCGGCCAGTCAAGAGGTGGAAACCGAGCATACCGAGCGCGTGCCCGAGCATCTCAAGAACAAGCATTTCCCGGTAAACCCGGAAAGGTAAAACTTCCCTGCCGTCTCCTGCTAGTTACTCGCCGGATTCAGCCTCTTTGTACGCAGCTAATTTTCTTGACCGGCAACCGCTAGCCTGAGCAAACTTCGCCCACAGCGAGAAACTCATGCGTATGCTCTTCACGGGCCTCTGCGGTGTGCAAGGTGCTTCCCCCTCGGAAGGGCCGGCTGAAGTCACAACGTCGTCGCGGCAAGCGCCGTCTCCAACCTCTTCGTCACCTTCGCTCTCGCGAATGTGCATCAATTAAGAAAGGCCATAAGCCAAAATGAAAAAACAAATTAACTCCTTCACCAAAGTGCATCTGATTCGAAGCGCATCCTACGCTCTTTTCCTGCTGGCTGTCTGCGTGATTCCGTTCGCCCTGGCCCAGCGAAACAGCACCGAGTCAAGCGTCGCCAAATCGAAAACGGCGGCGGCCGGGAAGCACTCGGTGCCGGCCTCGTTGGTCGGCGTTGCGGCAAGGCCACGCAAGCCTGCGGCAATACCGGACGCGCGGGCCTTGATGCCTGCTGACGTCCCGCTGCAACCGAACTCGCAGGCCACCATGTCCGCTAAGGTTCCGCGGCGACCAGATTTGTCGGCCTGGACCACGGTCGCCAATTATCCAATTGTATCTGAATCGGTAGCAGTGTGCAGCGACGGGACATTCGCCTATGCCGTGGGCGGCTTTGATTCGAATCTCGGCGGCCCTTCAAATTCCTTTAACCGATATGATTCGGTTGCCGACATGTGGACTCCCTTGCCGAACATTCCGGGTGCCTTTTATGATGCTCCGTCGGTTTACGCCGCGAACACCAACTCGATCTACGTCTTCGGCGGCTTCGACAGCACATTTACCCCATCGGCCCTCGTTCAGATCTACAACGTGGGCACTGGCATGTGGACCACCGGCGCTCCCATGCCTGGGGCCCGTTATTTCGCGACGGGCGTATATTACGCTGCCAACGGCAAGATCTACGTGATGGGTGGCTTTGATTCCAGCTTTGTCGAAACAAACACGACTTGGGAGTACGACCCGGTCGCGAATACGTGGAATACGACGCGCGCAAACATTCCCGTGGCGATGGGCGGCGCGGGATACAGCATTGTGGGCCAGAACATTTATCTGGCCGGCACGTGGAACAATGCTCTGGGATCGACTGTTCATTATCGCTACGACATCGTTGCCGATTCCTGGACACAGATGGCCGATGTGCCGGTCGCAATTTATCGGCCGGCCTCGGGCAGTATTGGCACAAACACCTATCTGGTCGGCGGGGGCAACCCGGACCTTTCCAGCAGCGTCAAAGGCCAGGCTCGCAAGCTGGCTTCGAAGCGAGCGCCGGCCACTTCCTACAACAGCACTTACATCTACGACACTCTCAGCAATACCTGGAGCAGCGGGCCAACGACCAACGTGCCGCATTCCTTTACCGGAGGAACGGCCATCGGGAACAAGCTCATCGTTGTAGCCGGATTTGATGGCGTCAGCGGGGACACCAACATCGTTGAGACTGCTTCCGAAGGGATGTCTTGCACAATCCAAGGAGGGATCGACACCAATGATCCAACGCAGACCGATCGGCTCTTCCGTAGCAGTATACCGCAAACCTGCCCGGCGAGTACAGACGTGTGCTACGATTGGTGATGGGCTTCCGCGCCATAACGACGAATACACCTTCACCAATACAACCGGTGCGACTCAATGCGTGACGGTGGATACCAATACTGCCTGCACAGGTACGAACTTCATCTTCATCGCGGCTTACCTGGGCAGCTTTGATCCAAATAACATCTGTAGCAACTGGATCGGAGATTCAGGCGGCAGCCCGAACCCGGATCAAGCCTTCTCGTTCGACGTTGCTGACGGGCAAACCTTTGTTGTCGTGGTAAGCGAAGTAACTCCGGACGCCGGGTGTCCTTCCTACACGCTGACGGTAACGCCGGAGACAATATGCGTGGCAGCCTGCGTGCAGTCCCGGGCCGTGGTCGCAAGGCGCCCCATATCCATCAACGGTGGTCCGCTATGGGTTTGCCCAGACCGCCACGAACTTCTATGTCTTTGGTGGGGTGGACAACGGCAGCATGTCAACACCGTCAATACCATGGATATCACACGGGAGCATGGACTCCGCTGGCACCGATGCCCACGAGTGAGGCGCCGACCTGTGCTCTCGATCAAGGCACAGGCATCGTTTACTGCGCCGAGGGTGACGCGGGCAACGCCTTCGCCTCCTACAACATCGCGACCAACACTTGGACTCCGTTGGCTAATACGCCCAATACGGATGACTACGGCTCGGCCTCCGGCGCGTTCAATGGAAAGTTGTTCCTGGCAGGGGGCACCACCGGCTACACCAACGCGCTCTGGGTATACGACATAGCAACCAACACCTGGTCGCCGGGGACGGCAGCCCCGAGTGGCTTCCTGCTGGCCGGATATCAACAGGTAGGACACTACCTGTATGTGGTGGGAGGCTGGACCGGTGGTGCGCCTAATGGTTTGACCACCACAATGCGTTTGAACATGAGTTCGGCACCCGGGGTATGGGAAAATGGCCCCGCATTCCCCATGGGTAGGGCCGACTTCGGCCTCGCCTATGATTCGGGAACCAACAAGTTGCACGCCTTGGGCGGCGACGTGTCGGGCGGTGGTTTCTTCGACTCGACAAACGAAGCGGACGAGCTGTCCTGCAGGCTGGCCCGGTGGAACATGGATGATCTCGACACCTCTGATCATGCCCAATCGTCAAGCCAACCAGGCGGGCTTCTACGGAGGAGAGAACATCTGGAGTGTAGGCGGCCTTGACGGAGCAACCTTCCAATTCCTTGCTGAGGTGCAAAAGCGCACAGCGGGTTGCCCGTGCCCGGGCGACAATTACACGATCGCACAGATCGGCGGCAGTATCGTCCCGGGTACGACCGACATCGGCAATCATGCTGACGATGTCGTTACAACCATCGCGCTACCCTTCTCGGTCACAATCTATAACCACACGTTTAATTCGGTTGCGCTGGACTCGAACGGCAAGGCGCATTTCCTGGGCGGCGGCAGCGTCTTCACCAACAGCTGTCTGCCACAGTCGGAGGCGAATTATTCGGTCTACCCCTATTGGGACGACCAGCGCACCGATGTGGGCTTGGCCGGCTGCTCCAATTTCGCCAGCGGCTGCGGTATCTTCACTTCAGTCACGGGTAGTGCGCCCAATCGAATCTTCAATGTCGAATGGCGCACCGTTTACTTCAACAGCACCCTAACCGCCAATTATGAGCTGAGATTATACGAAGGACAGAGCCGCTTCGATGTAATCTACGGTACGCTGGGCAACGGCAACACCAGTGCCACGGCGGGAGCTCAAAGAGATTCTGCTGACTTTGACCAGTACTTCTGCAACGGCTCGGGTGGTGCGGCTACGGGTGGCCAGAGCTACACCCTGCCGACTTGTATGCTCACCGTGAACAGCGCCGTGTCACGCAAAACGCATGGCGGCACAGGTAACTTCGATGTCGATCTGCCCCTGACCGGGACGCCGGGGATTGAATGCCGCTCGGGAGGAGGAACCAATGACTTCACCATGGTGGTGACCTTTGCCGGCAATGTCAGTGTGACCGGCAGTCCGCAGGCCGAGGTGACATCGGGCTCGGGCACAATCGGCAGCGGAGGGGTCGGTAATGGCGGCATGGTAACGGTGAGCGGCAACACCGTCACCATTCCCTTAACGAACATAAACAATGCGCAGACGATCAACGTGACGCTCAATGGCGTAAACGACGGAACGGCCACGGGCAACGTGGTGATTCCGATGAGTCGCCTGCTGGGAGATACCACCGCCAATGGAACTGTCAGCTCGGCCGACATCAGCCAGACCAAGGGACAGACAGGCCAGACGACTAACGGATCCAACTTCCGCACGGATGTGAACGCAAGTGGATCGATCTCGTCGGCGGACATCTCGCAGGTGAAAGCGGCCTCAGGGACCTCCCTGCCGCCGCTCCAGTAACAGACTTGCTCTCTCCTGCAGCGCTCGCCTCCGGGCGCTGCAGGTGGAGCTGCCCGGGCGGCGCCAGGTATTCCGCAACCCCCGCACGAATTGTGCGTGCACGCTTCCGGTCGTCTTGGAGATTGGTCCATGCAGCGACCGAAAGCCGCGGAAAGCAGCGCCTTAAAAAAGTGGCTCCATCCGCGTCTGGTCAGGTGGTTTCACGAAACCTTCGCCGACTTCACTGATGCACAGTTGCGCGGCGTGCCCGCGATCCTCGACCGCCGTTCCATTCTGCTCACCTCGCCCACCGGAAGTGGCAAAACGCTGGCCGGTTTTCTCGGCATATTTGATTTTCTACTGCGCAAGCTGGAGCGGCGCGAGCCGCTCGACGGCGTGCAGTGCATTTACGTTTCGCCTTTGCGCGCGCTCGCTTACGACATCGAGAAGAATTTGCGCGGCCCGATTATCGGCATGGGTCTGGAGAAAGAACTGCGCGTGCATCTGCGCACCGGCGATACGCCGCCGGCGGAGCGCACGAAGTTTCGAGAACGCGGCGCACCGATTCTGGTGACGACGCCGGAGAGCCTGGCCGTGATGCTGGCACAGGAAGATTACTGTGCGCATCTGCGGCACTGCCAGTTCGCCATTGTGGATGAACTGCATTCCTTTGCCGGAAATAAGCGCGGCGCCGACCTGACAATCTCGCTGGAGCGTTTGGAACATCTGGCCGGGATCAGCGATCCCGGCTACAGCTTGTGCCGTATCGGGCTTTCCGCGACGGCGGCGCCGCTCAGCGCGCTGGCGCAATTTCTAACCGGCGCGGACAGGCCCTGCGCCATCGCGCAGGCCGCGAGCGAAAGAAAATCGATCGTGGAGGTTTTCTCGCCGATCCGCCGCGATCCATACCCGCCGGCCGGCTACACCGGTGCGCGTCTCTATGAGGAATTGGCCGAGCTGATTCGTTCGCGCCAATCGGTTATCGTCTTTACCAATGTCCGCTCCGCCGCCGAGCAGGTGGGATTGCGCCTGAAGGAATTGCTGCCGGAATTGGCCGACCGGATCGAAATTCATCACGCTTCACTCGATCGAAGCGTGCGTCTGGAGGTGGAGGATCGGCTGAAGAATGGCGAACTGCGCGCGGTCGCCTGCTCGACGAGTCTCGAACTCGGCATCGATGTTGGAGCGGTCGATCTCGTCGTGATGCTGGCGACGCCCAAGGGTGTCTCGCGAGCCATTCAGCGAATCGGTCGGTCCGGACATTCGCTCAATCGCACGAGTCACGGCGTGCTCGTGGCGACGAACGTCAACGACCTTGTCGAGGCGACCGTCACGGCAAGACTCGTCCGGCAGGAAGTCCTCGATCCGATCGTGCCACAGGAAAAGCCGTATGACGTGGCGGCGCAGCACATTGTCGGAATGGCGGCCCAGGGACCGATTGCACGCGAGGTCGCGTACGACATCATTTGCCGGGCCTATCCGTTTCGCAACCTGACGGAGGAGGAATTTGGGCGCATTCTGGGCTACCTCGAGGGCGGTGGCGCTTCGCTGGCGCGGCAATACCGCGGCATATTCGGCAAAATCAAAGTCGAGGATGATTTGATTTCGCTGGCCAATCCGCGAGTCGAACGGGAATTCCTGCTCAACGTCGGAACCATTGTTTCGGAAGGATACGTCAGCGTCCTGCTGCATCACCGCCGCCTCGGTTCGGTGGAGGAAGCATTCATCAAACAGTTGCAGTCTGGAGATCTCTTTGTCCTTGGAGGCCGCGTTTTGCGGCTCGTCGAAACCGGCGTGCAGGAAGCCCATGTCGAGCGGGCGGACGGACATTTACCGACGGTGCCGCGTTGGAACGCCGCCAAAATGCCGCTCACCTCGGGACTGGCGCGCGCGGTGCGAGAGTTGCGTTCGGAGCTGGACGAGCGGCTGCGGACTTTACCTAACGACCAATCGGTGAGGGATTGGTTGGTCGAGAATTATCACATCTCGGCCGCCAATGCGCAGGCCATCGTCGAGCAGTTCCGCGCCCAGCGCAGCGTTTCCGAAATCCCGGTTCCGGGCAAAATGCTGATCGAACTGTATCGCGAGGAAGAATTTTCTCACTATTTCTTCCATGCGCTCATCGGCCGGAGCGCGAACGACGCGCTTTCGCGCATTGTGGCGTGGAGGGTGAAGAATCGGCTCGGCGGCAACGCCCTGGTCACAATCGATGATTACGGTTTTCTTCTGACGCTGCGGCCATTTCAGGAAATGCCGCTGGAAGACTGGCGATTGTGCTTTGAACCGGAAGGGGCGGAGGAAGATTTGCATCTCGCTCTGCGCGGCTCAGAGCTGGTGAAGTGGCAGTTCCGCGGCGTGGCCCAAACGGGCCTGATGGTTCCACGGCATGCGCTCGGGCGAGAACGAAAGCGGAAGCAGCTCAACTGGAGCACGGAAGTCATTTTTCGCGTGCTCGAACAACATGAGCCGGATCACCCTTTGCTGGAGGAAGCATACCGGCAGGCCAAGCACACCTTTCTCGACGCGGAAGCGGCCTACGACTTCATGGGTGGCCTAACGAATGCCCGATGGAAATTGCTCGAGCTGCCCGCTATTTCGCCATTTTCGTTTCCAATTTATGCGAGCAAAATCAAGGAAAGCATGATGCTGGAAGATCCGGCCGTGGCTCTGGAACGTATTTACCGCGAGATGTTCGCACGGGTGGAAGCCGTGGCTTCATAATGAGGAAGAAGAGGACAGGCTTTCGTGATCATTTCTCCGGCCACGCCGCTGAATACGCGACGTATCGGCCCTCTTATCCGAGAGAATTGTTTGCCTATCTCAGTGAGATGGCTCCGTCTCGCCGAAGCACGTGGGATTGTGCCACGGGCAACGGTCAGGCCGCGCGCGGGCTGGCTGATTTTTTCGACAACGTCATGGCGACCGATGCGAGCGAAAAGCAAATCGCCAGCGCCGCGCAACACGCGCGAGTCCACTACCGCGTGGCGCGGGCCGATCATAGCGGCATTGCGGACGGAAGCGTCGACCTCGTGACGGTGGCGCAAGCCTTACACTGGCTGGAGCTGAATGTGTTCTACGCGGAAGCTAGGCGCGTCCTCAGGCCGAACGGAGTCCTCGCCGTTTGGTGCTACGATCTTTTTCGCGTCGGGCCGGCCGTCGATACGCTGATCGAAAACTACTACCGCGAGACAGTTGGTCCTTTCTGGGACTTCGAAAGGAGACTGGTCGAGACCGGCTACCAGACGATTGAGTTTCCCTTCATCGAACTTTCACCGCCAATTTTTCAGATGCAGGCGGAATGGACACTCGATCATGTTCTTGGCTATCTGCGAACGTGGTCGGCCACCCAGGCATTCGCGAAGGCGCGAGGGTTCGACCCAGTCGAGGCGCTGGCTAAAGACCTGCAGCGGGTCTGGAAGGGCGAGCCAAGGAGAGTGATCACCTGGCCGTTGAGTCTGCGGATCGGCAGAAAAGAAAAAGAGGGGTGAACCTTTCGGCCCACCCCTCCCTCTTGCTGAGCAGCTTCTCCCTAGCCCTTGCTCTGCGAAACTACTTCGTTCAGCTTGAAGATCGGCAGGAACATCGCGATGACGATGCCGCCCACGATCACTCCGAGAAATACGATCAGCATCGGCTCGATCAACGACGTCAGGGCATCGAGCATGGCTTCGATTTCTTCATCCCAGAAGTCGGCCATTTTCTCGAGCATGGAATCGATGCGACCAGTGGCTTCGCCCGCCGCCACCATGCGCAGAAGCATGGGCGGGAAGATCGGCTTCTTGGACATGGCGATCGACAAATTGTCGCCCTGTTCAACATCGACACTGACTCCCTTGATGCTTTCCTCGACCACATGATTGCCGGACGAACCGCCTACAATGTCGAGCACTTCAAGAATCGGCACGCCGCTGCGGATGAGCTGAGCAAAGGTGCGCGAGAAACGCGACATGCTGATCTTGTGCAGAAGCGGCCCAAAAACGGGAAGCTTCAGTTTCCAGCGATCGCTAAATTTCTTGCCGCTGGGCGAACGCGTGAAATAACGAATGCCGAAGATCAGCCCTGCGATAATGGCGACCAGGAAATACCATTCGCCGCGAATGAACGAACTGACATCGAGCAGGAACTGCGTCGGGGCCGGCAGTTTCGCACCGAAATCCTTGAAGATTTCGCCGAAGATCGGCACCACTTTGACCAGCAGGAAGGTGGTAATGGCAAAGGCAATGCAGACCACGATGACCGGGTAGGTCATGGCGGACTTCACTTTCTTGCGCAAGCGGGCACTGGCTTCCAGGAAGCCGGCCAGACGATCCAGAATCTCAGCGAGCAAACCACCGGCCTCACCAGCCTTGACCATGCTGACAAAGAGGCGATTGAAGACGCGCGGATGCTTGGCGATCGATTCGTGGAAGGTTTCACCGCCCTGCACCCGGGCGATCACGTCGCTAATGACAAATCGCAGATTCTTTTGCCGCTTCGGATCGGCCTGTTCGTAGAGGGCGGTTAAGGCCTGGACCAGCGAAATGCCGGCCTCAATCATCGTGGCAAGCTGGCGGGTACAAAGAACCAGATCGGTTTCCTTGACCGACCAGGTCTTTTTGCGGGAGCGGGCGACGGCAGCCTTTTTCTGCAGGGAAAGAACCATGAGCCCACGGCTCATGAGACTGGTTACCGCATTATCTTCATTAAGGGCGTCATGGACGCCGGAGACAATTTTGCCGGAGGCGTCCCGGGCTTGGTAGGAGAAGGTCATCATAACTATGGTATTTATACGAACTATAGCAATTCAGATGCCAGCGACTCCGCCATCGCCCAACCTTTCCTTGAGCAAAAGCGACCTCTCGCCATGATCCCTCCGTGAGCGTTGCCCCTGAAATCGAGGCCATTTCCCCGTCCCTGCACATATGGCAGTGCTACGATTCACGGGTGAAAGCCGATCTCTTTTCCTCGGCCATCGATACGGTCGACGGAATTTATCTCGTGGACCCAATCCCGCTGCCAAGTGGCGTCCTCAACGCCTTCATCGCTCAACGGCAGGTCGCCGGAATTATTGTCACGAACGCCAACCATTTTCGCGCCGCCGCCCGCTTTTCCGATAGCCTGCTCGCCCCGGTTCTGACCAACGCGATGGCCGAGGCAGAAGACGAATGCACTCGAGCGGGAAAGTTAATTGCTGGCGACCGCTGCGGAGGCGAACTCCATGTCTTGGAAATCCGTGGTGCAGCCCCGGCCGAGATCGCCATTTTTTGCGAGCGCGACGGCGGTGCAATGATCATTGGCGATGCGCTGATTCATTTCGACCCATATGGTTTCGATTTTCTCCCGGAGAAATATTGCACTGACCCTGCGGAAATGCGGCGATCGCTGCAGCACCTGCTGGAGTATCGATTTGAACGCATGCTTTTCGCCCACGGAACACCCTTGATGGACTCGGCCAGGGCACGGCTGGAGAAACTTCTGCGGCGCGAGCAATGACTGCGGCGACAGAGCAGCGGATTTCCGCCAAACCCGGCGCGTTGCCGCGTTTCCTCCGACTCATCCGCTTCTCGCATACCGTCTTCGCCCTTCCCTTTGCTCTGGGCGCTCTCCTCGTGGCGGCCGGAGGCTATCCATCGCTGCGCACGCTGGGACTCGTTTTGCTCTGCATGATTTTTGCCCGGACCGCCGCAATGCTCTTCAATCGCCTGGCCGATTGGCAGCTCGACCAGCGAAATCCCCGTACCTCGGAGCGTCATCTGCTCGTGACGAAACCAGCGGTGCTCTTCTCTTTGATCGTCAGCAGTCTCGCATTCGTCGGTGCCGCCGCGGCTCTCAACCACGCGACCGCCATCCTCTCGCCGATCGCGTTGATCGTTATCTTCTTCTACTCCCTGACGAAGCATTTTACTCATGCGACGCATTTCTTTCTTGGGCTCGCCCTGGCCGTTGCTCCAGCCGGCGCCTGGCTGGCGCAAACGGGAGGGCTCGCCTTTCCGCCGGTCATTCTCAGCGTCGGGGTCGTCTGCTGGGTCGCCGGCTTCGACCTCATTTACGCAACCCAGGACCACGAGTTCGACCAGCGTGAAGGGCTGTATTCGCTCGTCGTAAGGCTCGGTCTGGCGCGCGCCCTGCGCCTGGCGGAGCTCCTCCATCTGGCGATGTTCGCGGCTCTCATCGGTTTCGGCTACGCAGCGAACCTCGGCCTCATCTACTTCGGCGCGCTTCCCATTGTGGCCGCGGCCCTCGTTTACGAGCACCGCATCATGCGCCGGATGGACGTCGCCCGAATCAACCGGGCCTTTTTCCAGAGCAACGCTTTGGTCAGCGGAATTTTTCTCGCCGCGGTCTGCCTCGATCTCTGGCTTTAATTTTCCGGCTCGAGTTCCGCGATGCGACGCGCGTGGCGGCCGCCTTCAAATTCGGTCGTCAGCCAGACACGCACGGTGCGCAACGCCACCTCCTCGGGGATGACACGTTCGCCTAACGACAAAACATTGGCGTCGTTATGCTGGCGGGAAAGGCGACCGACTTCCTCGTTCCAGCAAAGCGCGCAGCGCACGCCGCGCACCTTGTTGGCTGCGATGGCTTCGCCGTTGCCGGAACCGCCGAAAACAATACCGCGATCGCATTCACCGTTGACGACCGCTCGCGCGGCCGGTTGCACGAAAAGCGGATAGTCGACCGGCTCGTCACTGAACGTTCCAAAGTCCTGCACCTCGTGCCCCAGCTCCTGGAGCAGCGCTTTGACTTTTTCCTTCAATCGATAGCCGGCGTGATCGGTGCCCAACGAGATTTTCATCGCCGCCATCATTGCGGCTGGCGTCCCGGATGTCGAGGCCAAGCGCTATTTTGCGCCATGCAGCTCCGCCAGTTGCTCCCAGATCTTGCGCTCGGCGTCGCTCAATTTTTTGGGCACGGAAAGTTGAACAACCACGTAAAGATCGCCTCGCCCTCCTGCCGCGGTGGGCAGGCCATGCTGACGCAACCGGAAGCGCTGACCGGGCTGCGTGCCCGGCGGAAGTTTCATGCGCGCCTTCGCCTCCATCGTCGGCACCTCAATCTCTGCTCCGAGCGCCGCCTGCCACGACTGGATCGGCACCTCATGCACGAGATCGTTTCCCTCCACGGAAAAATCAGGATGTCGCGCCAGCCGCACGCGCAGGAAAAGATCGCCGCTCTTCCCTCCACGCGTGCCCGCTTCGCCCTGGCCGGCCAGCCGAATGCGCTGCCCTTCGTGCACACCGCGCGGAATTTTTACCTGGTAGGTCTCGACTTTTTTCGAATCGCTCCGCCGTAAGGAGACCGTCCGTGTCGAGCCGTGCAACACCTCGTCCAAAGTGACCATGATGTCGGCCTCGACATCACTGCCGCGTTCCGCCGTGGCCTGACGTCGACCGAAGCCGCCGCCGAAAGCCGATTGCCCGCGCCCTCCGCCGAAAAAGGCTTCGAAGAAATCGCTAAAGCCGGTGCCGCCGAACTCGAACTCCACGCCTCCATTGCCGCCTCCATATTGATAAAAGCCGCCCGGTTGCTGTTGCGCCCCCCAACCTGGCGGCGGCTGAAATCCGCCCGGCTGATTCCAATTCGCGCCGAGTTCATCGTATTTCTTGCGCTTTTCGGGGTCTCCGAGCACTTCGTAGGCTTCGTTGATCTGCTTGAATTTTTCTTCGGCCGTCGCCTTGTCCTTCGCCTTGGCCATGTCGGGATGGTGCTTGCGCGCCAGCTTGCGAAACGCGCTTTTGATCTCGTCGTCGCTGGCCGTTTTGGAAACGCCAAGGGTCTCGTAATAATCTCGGAATTGAACAGCCATCTTTGGACCGCCCGAACTTCTGCGCATCACCGCCCGGGCGCAACTCTTCCCGCGTCGGATCGCGCGAGACACGGGGCCCGCGCAAACGCTTGATTCCGGAAACGCGGCACAGACATTCTCCCATGCCGGAGCTTGGCAAAATGCTCGTTCTTTTCGGGGCTGTCATCGTGCTGGTGGGCCTCGCTCTTTGGTCGGGTATCGGCGCCGGCTGGCTCGGCCGCCTGCCCGGCGACATCCGCATGACCCGTGGCCACACCAGCATCTATTTCCCCATCGTCACCTGTATCATCCTGAGCATCGTCCTCAGCCTGATCTTTTCGCTCTTTCGTCGTTAGGCAAAACTGCCATGGCGACTTCTTCGCGCCGCGCATCCCTGCTCAGGGCTCACATCAGGCGCCTCGTGCGATGCCGTCGTTGTCCGCGCATGATTCCCCCACCTGTCTCCGGCGGCCCCGTCGTTAGCCGCATCATGATCATCGGGCAGGCGCCCGGCGTTCGTGAGCCGATTCTAAAGCGGCCCTTCGCGCACACCGCCGGCAGGACTTTGTTCCGCTGGTTCAAAGAATTCTGCGGTCTCGATGAGGCGGAGGTGCGATCGAAAATTTATTTCGCGGCGGTCTGTCGTTGTTTCCCCGGCAAAACACTCCGCGGCGGCGATCGCGTGCCGGCGCCGGACGAAATTCGCAACTGCTCCAGTTGGATGGCCGGGGAATTTGAAATCCTGCGCCCACACCTTGTCATACCGGTAGGCAAACTGGCCATCGCGCAATTTTTGCCCATTACAAAACTCGATCGAATCATTGGCCGCAGCTTTGCCATGAAAAACGGCCGGCGCCGCTACGATCTCATTCCTCTTCCGCATCCTTCCGGCGCTTCGCCGTGGCATCGAATCTCGCCGGGAAAGAATCTGCTCGCGATGGCAATGCGCCTGATCGCCGATCACGAAACGATTCGCAGATTAAGAAAAATCCGATGCAAAGATAAAACGCAGGTTGGGCGGCGATCGACAGTATGTTAAGGGCCGTGAGGCGGGGCGCTCACGGCATCATTTTCGGCGAATGCCGAGCTCAAGATGCGCGGTCCGACTCAGGCTTTGCGGCCGGCGATGATGCGATAGATCAGGAGCAGCAACATCGCGCCAATGACAGAGGCGATAAAACCTGCTGGTTGGCCAGGCTCATACCAACCAGCAGCTCGTCCGATATAACCCGCGACAAAAGCGCCCGCGACACCGAGGAGAATCGTGATGATGCAGCCACCCGGATCGCGTCCCGGCATAAGCAGCTTTGCCACCGCGCCAATGACCAGACCGATGATGAGTGTCCAGAGGATAGTTCCCATAACGAGCGAGTTGATGAAAAAACGGGGGCAAGATCAAGTCTGCTGTTTGACTGTCGATCTACAATTCGATGACCTGCGCAGAATGAATGTCTTCGCTGGCGTGAATGGCGGCCAACAAAGCTTCGTCGGGGGCCGTATCGAGATTCAAAACGGTCAGGGCCGTGCCGCCGGCCTGGTTTCGACTGAGCGACATGGTGGCAATGTTGACGCCGTGATCGCCCAGTAAGGTGCCGATCCGTCCGATAATGCCGGGGCGATCGGTGTTTTCGAGGACAAGAATGATGCCGTGTGGTCGCGCTTCGACGGGCCGGCTGTTGACGCTGACAATGCGCGGCGTTGCCCCGAAAAAAGCACCGGCCACGGAAACGTCTTTGCCTTCGGCACGAGCGGAAAGTTCCAGCAGGTCGCTGTAATCGCCGACCGCGCTGAGGCGCGTTTCGGTGACCTTGAGCCCGAGACTTTCGGCAAAGGCGGGGGCATTGACTTCGTTGACCTCGGGGCCACCGGCGCTTTGCAGAAATCCCTTGAGGACAGAACGGGTGATGGCCGTTGTGTCGACCTCGTTCACCTTGCCGCTGTAGTTGATATTCAGATGCTCGGCCCGGCGCGGCGCGATCTGGGAAAGGAAACGACCGAGTTTCTCGCCAAAGCGAAGATGCGGGCCGACCACAGCGAGCGTTTTCGCGTCGAGGTTCGGCATATTCACGGCGTTGCGGATGGTGCCTTCGAGAAGCGCGGCGCGGATCGATTGGGCGATCTCAATGCCAACACTTTCCTGCGCCTCCGCCGTGGAAGCCCCCAGATGCGGCGTGAGAATGAGATTCGGCGCCTGTCGCAAGGGCGAGTCGTCAGGCAACGGTTCCTTTTCGAAAACATCGAGCGCGGCCATGGCCACCTGGCCGCCGCGCAACGCTTCAAGCAAAGCCGTTTCGTCGATCAGGCCACCACGCGCACAATTGATGAGGCGCACGCCGCGTTTTGTCTTCGTCAGGCGGGCGGCATTAAGAAGATGATGCGTCTCCGCCGTGAGCGGCGTATGCAGCGTGACAAAATCGGCGTTCGCCAGCACGTCGTCGAGTTCTTCGACGAGTTCGACCTGCAAGGCGCGCGCGCGTGCCGCGGAAAGATAAGGATCGTAAGCCACTACCCGCATGCCGAAGGCAATGGCACGCCGGCTCAGTTCGCTCCCGATGCGGCCCATGCCGATGATGCCGAGCGTTTTGTTGTAAAGCTCGACGCCTTCGAGATTTTTCCGCTCCCATTTTCCGCCGCGCACCATGGCGTCAGCCGCCGGGATTTTGCGCGCCACGCAAAGCAGCAACGAGAAAGCGTGCTCGGCCGTGGAAACGGTGTTGCCGCCGGGCGCGTTCATGACGATAACGCCACGGCGTGTCGCCGTTTCCACGTCCACATTATCGACGCCAACGCCGGCTCGCCCAATGGCGCGCAATTGCGTTCCCGCATTCAGGATGGCCGCCGTGATCTTCGTCTGGCTGCGCACGACAATTGCGCTGAACTCCGGCACGATCTTGATCAGCTCTGCTTCGCTCAGGCCGGTTTGCTTTGAAACTTCCAGCGCGCCGTCGCGCGAAAGCTCATCGATCCCGCGCTGCGAAATGGAATCGGCGATGAGGACTTTGGGCCGGGTCATGGCAAGGAGGCTTCAGCCAAAGATGACAAGCCGAATCGAATCGGGCAATTGTTGCGCGACCGAATTCACCACATTACCGCGCAGAAGATGGGTCAGCGTGCGCCGATGCGAGGTGCCAATCATGAGATAATCAACGCCCATGGTTGCAGCCAGATCGAGAATGGTGGCGCCGGCATCTTCACTGACGGCGTAAACCGGCAGGACGCAAACGCCGCGTTCCTCCCCCATCTTGAGCATGAGAGACATGATGGCGTTGGCTTCGGGATCATCCTGCCATTTGGCCCGGCCGGTCTCGATACGTCCGGTCGGAATGTAAACGGCGATTTCCTTCACGTAGAGGACGCAAAGGACGGCTTTGCGCAAAATCGCTTCATCGAGCGCAAAGCTGAGGACGGGCGTAATACCACGGGCCGCGACCATGATTTTCTGACCTTCCTCGAGTCGCGGCACCATCGCTTCCATCGACTCCGGAGAGACCATCTCGGCGACCTGGCGCGCGAGCACGACAGTCTTGATGCCGGAAAGTTTGTGCGAATAGGCGCGAAACCCAAGGCCGACGAGGAGGACGAGCGTGGCGAAGAAAAGCGCGTCCGTTTTTGTCTTGGCGATCGTTATTTCGACGAGCGCGAGAACGAGGAACGTCGCGCCCATGAGAATGCGTTCCAGGATATGGAGATCGAGCTTTGCATTGAAGGTGCAGGCGCCAAGGTTCACGGCAATCGCGCCGACCACGCCAATGGCATAAAGGCCGGCCAGCGCTTCGAAATCTTTGGTCACGGCCAGCACCGCGATGGGAATGACGATGGCAATGAGCAGCGGAATGCCCGGCACGCCGTGGCCGTTAAGACGCGTCAACTGCCGCGGCATTTCGCCATCCTGCGCCATCATGTAGAAGACACCAATAAGGGCGACGACGGCCGTATTGACCGCGCTGAAGAGGAGCAGCCCGAAAACAATGCCGACGATCCAGCCAAAGACATCGCCGAAAGCGGGTGCAATCGTGACAGTGCCGAAATACTGGCCGAGAAAGCGCAGCATGTCTTCCTTGTGCGCCAGCAATGCTCCGGAGAAGGAGCGCGGAATCGAGAGCATGGCCCAGCCGAGGAGCGATGTGCCGACCACCACTTCGAACGCGACCGGCAGGATCGCACCGGTGGCCGTGCGTTTCACTTTCGGCTTATCCGGGGTTGAGCCGGGATCGAGCTTCATCACGCCGGTGAGATTGGCAATGGCTTCCACGCCGCTGAGGGCAAGGATGACGCCGACAAACTGCACCCATGTTGTCCGCAGATTCGCGTGCGGGGGCGCGAGATGGGTGGTCGTCAGATGCGGCGCGGCCAGCGCGATGATGATGATGACCACCAGGACCGTCGGGACGGCCAGCGAAATGGAAACCGATCCGCTGTGTTTCGGACCGAACCAATTGACAATGCCAACCACCAGGACCAGGGCCATCGTCGCGAAAGGCGCGTGTGCGGTGGAAACACCCAGGTAGCTGACGGCGGCCCAGCCGCTCAGCGCGGCCGTCACGCAGAAATTCGCCACCAGTAAGAGCGCGCCGACCGAAGCGAGCAGCCGGCTTTGTTCCCGCGCCGCCGAATAAACGCCGCCGCCATCCGGAAAATGCGCGCAAACGATCAGGTAATTGAACCCGACAATGGCGGTCAGCGCGCAGACAGCGAGGATGAGCGGAAAGGAAGAATAAGCGGCCGCGGCGAAGGCGAGGCCGATGACGTAGGCTTTGCTCGTTCCCCAATCGCCGTAAAGCAGGGCGGCGGCCCGTTTCCAATCGACATTGCGCGGCCGATGCACACCGGCCCCCGGCTCGAAGCTTACTTCTGCCATTGCGGGCGGCGGCGGACGGGAATGCGGGTCGATAGGAGGTTCATGGATGATCGGACGAAGAAGAAATGGAACGCAAATGCGCCACGACTTCAATCTCGGCTGTCTGCGGGAACATATCGAATGGCGTAATCGAGGCGACTGCGAATCGCGAGCGCAAATCCGCCAGGTCGCGCGCGAGTGTAGCGGGATTGCAAGAGACGTAAATGAGCGACTTGGGCGCGAGATCCAGCACGGCTTTTCGGGCGCCTGCGCTCAGTCCCGTGGCGGGAGGATCAACGATGAGAAACGAGGAATGCCGGGCCTTGCCATCCCTGACGAGGCGGCCGAGCTCCACCTCGATGTCGCCTGCGAAATATGTTTCCTTGGCCGTGACATCGGAGTTGGCCGCCTGAATGGCGAAGCGATCCCAATCGATCCCAATAACGCGTTCGAACCGATCGAGCAGGCGCTTCGCGAAAAACCCGGCCCCACAGTAGGCATCGATCAGCAATTCGCCCCCCTCCCCAACGAGGCTCGCGACATGATCGATCAGGGCCTCCGCCACCTTATCGTTGGTCTGGGCAAAAACGCGCGGTCCGGCCTGCGCGCGCAAACTGTAATGCCCGTCACGCGGTCGACCGTCGCGCAACTGCCTGAGCTGTTCGTTCACTTCCGCCGTGGCGATGAGGCAATGTTCGATATCGATGAGCTGGTGCTTGTCGTGACGAAAAAATCCGACCACTCCATCCTGAGCATGGACCGTGATACGGTTTCGGTAACGGTAAGGCGGCGAGGGCACAATCGGTCGCATGGGCGCCTCGGTGAAATGTCCAAGGCGCCGCAAGGTTTCCGCGACCTGCCGTGTTTTCAGCGCGAGCTGATGTTCGTAGTCGATGTGCTGATAACTGCAGCCGCCGCAGCGGCCGAAATACGGGCAGGGCGCTTCGACGCGATGGGGCGAAGCGGTCAGCAGTTCGAGCGCTTCGGCTTCGGCGAACTTCTTCTTCTCGCGAACAATGCGCGCTCGAACCTTTTCGTTATCAACGGTAAACGGCACAAACATGGCCTTGCCTCGCTCGTCGCGTGCCACCCCTTTGCCCCCAAACGCGACATCATTGATCTGGAGCTCCAGCGTCCGCATCTTCGGCGCCCACTGTAGCGGCGCTCCCGGAGCACTGCATGCAAGAATCAACCGTCCAGGGGCAGATGCAGCGGGTGATCAGCTAGGTCGTTTCCTGGTCGGGTGGCAATTTGATTTTAGCCGCGCGCCGGGCCCGATGCTGCGTGGCAATGAGCGAGAGGACGATGGTGAAAGCCAGGACGGTGGCGATGACCACGAGCGAGATCCAGTTTGGAATGGGGAAACGCTCGTTCACGATCATTTTGAGGCCGACGAACCCCAAAATGAGACTGACGCCAAACTTCAAGTAAACGAAGCGGTCGAGCAGTTTCGCGAGCAGGAAGTAAAGCGAGCGCAGGCCGAGAATGGCGCAGATGTTCGAGGTGTAGATGATAAATGCGTCGCGCGTAATGGCGAAGACGGCGGGAATGGAATCGACGGCAAAGATGAGATCGGTCACGTCGATGACGATGAGGACCAGGATGAGGGGCGTGAACATGAAACGCCCGTTGAGCCGGCTCGTAAAATGTTCCCCGCGAAATTCCGGAGTAACGCGGATCCACTTGCGGCAAACCCGCATGAGAAGGCTGGCTTCGAAATCGGGCATTTCCTGTTTGCCGGCGAACATCCGAATCGCCGTGACGAGGAGAAAAATACCGAAGAAATAGAGGATGAACTCGAAGCGCTCGACGAGTGCAACGCCGAGCCAGATCATGGCGCCGCGCATGGCGAGGGCTCCCAGAATTCCCCAGACCAGGACGCGATGTTGCGAGCGTTGGGGCACCCGAAAATAGCGAAAGATGAGGACGAAAACGAAAATGTTATCGACGCTGAGCGAGTACTCGATCAGGTAACCGGTCAGGAAATCGAGGCCGTTATCAGCTCCCTGCCAATGCCAGACGATGGCGTTGAAACCGAGGGAAACGGCGATCCATATGCCGCTGCGCAGGGCTGCCGCGCGCATGCTCAGCTCGCGTCCGCGATGCTTGAAGCTGAACAGATCGATCGCGATCGCAATGAAAACGCCCACATGGAATGCGATCCAAAACCAGATATTTGCGGGCACGGCGCGTTAGCGTTTCACGTGACTTAAGCGCCCGCAATGCCAATCAATACGTAAAAATCAGTTTTTGCTCGCCAAGTTTTACGTTCATCGTAGCTTCCCTTTCGCTCGCATGGATGCGGAACTGGAGAAACTCGTCGAAGCCGGAAAACTCAACGCCAACGCGGCGTTAAAATTGGAGAACCTGAAACCGGGTGCGTTCTGCCTGCACAAAAGCTGGGGTTTCGGCCGTGTTGCCGCGTGGAATCTCCTCCTCAATCAAATCCTGATCGATTTTCCCGGGAAAAAGGGGCATCCCATGCAGCTGCAGTATGCGGCTGATAATCTGACCCCGATCCCGCCGGAACATTTTCTCGCGCGCAAGGCGACCGATCTCGAAGCGGTCAAAGCCCTGGCCAAGAGCAATCCCGCCGCGCTCATGCGCAACATCCTGGAAAGTCTCGGCGGGGCCGGCACGCTCGCCCAAATCGGTCAAATGGTGCTGGGAGATCTTTTCAGCGAGGCGGAATGGAAGCGCTGGTGGGATTCGACCAAGCGAGTTCTGAAAAAAGAAGGCTACTTCCTCGTCCCGACGAAAAAGAACGAGCCGATCCAGTTGCGCGGCGAAAAGGTTTCGCGCGCGGATGAACTGCTGACTTTCTTCCGGCAGGCGCGCCAGCCAAAAGAGCAGGCCGCAGCGCTCGACCAGATCGTGAAAGCGCACCACGAGTTCGATTCGCCCAGCACCCAACTACAGCCGGTGGTCGACGAGATTGAGGAAACAGCCGCGCGTAATTTGCGCCTCAATCCGGGGATGGCCTTCGAGCTGGTCATGGCGCGCGATGACCTGCTCGCGCGTGAGCCCGAGCTGCAATCAGGCAACCCCGAACTCACGCTCAACCGAATGATCGTAGCAGAAGAGACACGCCTCGACGGTATTCTGCCGAAGTTGCCCTCGGCCAAGGAGCGCCGTGTGTTGCAGGCGTTGCCCGCCGCGCTTGGCGAGCGCTGGGTCGCGCGTGCCCTGCATCTGATGCAGGGAAATCACTCGCGTACGGTCGGGCAGATTCCGCGCGTTTTCGCCGAAACCGGGCAACTCGCCGAACTGCGCACCTCGCTCGAACGCAGTATTCGCGATCACTCCGCCACCAGCGACATTTTGCTCTGGCTCTGCAAGGACCGGGAACGCTGGACCGATTTGATCACGCCGGAATTGCTGGGCGCGATTCTCTCCGCGATCGAGCGCGACCAGCATAACGAAACGGCCCGCGGCAACAGGCTGCGCGATCTGCTCATCGACGATCGTAAATTGATTCCCGACATGTTCCTCGGCGTGGAGGTGAATACGGCGCGCGACACCATGCGGAGGTTGATGTTGACGCCGGTTTTCGACGAGCTGACGAAACGCTCGCTCCTGGCACGCATCATCAAGCTTTATCCGGAACTCGAAGCGATCGTGACCGGAGCGCAACCGGAGACGAAGGTCGAAACACTGGTTGTTTCCTGGAGCAGCCTGCACAAGCGCAAGGAAGAATACGAAGAGCTGGTTAACAAAAAAATTCCCGAGAACAGCAAAGAGATCGGCGTCGCGCGTTCCTACGGCGACCTGCGCGAGAACTTTGAATTCAAGGCCGCCAAGCAAATGCAGGCCGTCCTCATGCGCCGCAAGATCGAGCTCGAGGAAATGCTGCACCACGCCCGCGGCAGTGCCTTCGAAAATCCCGACACGTCGCAGGTGTCGATCGGGACGGTCGTGACGTTGCACAACGAAGAATCGGGCGAAGACGAAAGTTATACCATCCTCGGCGCCTGGGACGGCAACCCGGAGCGGCACATTATTTCCTACAAGACAGCCATCGGTCAGGTCCTGCTCGGTCGCAAGCTCGGCGAAGTCGTGACGCTCAACACCGATCATGGCACCGGGCGCTTCGCCATCATTTCGATCGAAGCCGCACCGCGCGATGAAGGGCCGGCCGATCCGTCACTGACGGAATTGACCGAAAGCGCCGTCGTCGCCGGTTAAAATTTTCCTGCAAATCCTAACCCCGTTCGCACCGCCATGAGTGATCCGATCCTGGTCGCACAAAGCGATCATCCGCTCTTTCTCCTCTCGAAGATGGCCAACCGCCATGGTCTTATCGCCGGCGCCACTGGGACGGGAAAAACCGTGACATTGCAGACGCTGGCCGAAGGTTTCAGCGCGCGCGGTGTTCCAGTTTTCATGGCGGACGTGAAAGGCGATCTCGCCGGCATGAGCCAGCCCGGCGGGAAAAACCCGAAGGTGCTCGAGCGCGTCAAGGAACTCGGCCTGGCCGATTTCAAAGGTGAAGCTTCGCCCGTTGTCTTTTGGGATGTTTTTGGGGAAAGCGGGCATCCGGTGCGCGCGACCGTTTCCGAAATGGGGCCGCTGCTTCTGGGCCGGCTTCTCGATCTCAACGACACGCAGGAAGGCGTGCTCAACATGGTTTTCCGCATCGCGGACGAGAGCGGGATGTTGCTCCTCGACCTCAAGGATCTCCGTTCGATGCTGCAATACGTGGCCGACAATGCGGATCAGTTCAAAACGCAATACGGCAACGTCTCGGCGGCCAGCGTCGGCGCCATCCAGCGCAACCTGCTCGCGCTCGAATCGCAGGGCGGCGATAAATTCTTCGGCGAGCCGGCGCTCAATCTCGACGATCTCATTCAGACAGGCCAGGGCGGGCGTGGCGTGATTAATATTCTCGCCGCCGACAAACTCATGCAGCAGTCGCCCAAGGTTTACGCGACTTTCCTGCTCTGGCTCCTTTCCGAACTTTTCGAGCGCCTGCCGGAAGTGGGCGATCCGGAAAAGCCGAAGCTGGTTTTCTTCTTTGATGAAGCGCATCTGCTTTTCGCCGACATCGAACAAAATGTTCAGCAAAAGGTGGAGCAGATGGTGCGTCTCATCCGTTCCAAGGGAGTCGGAGTTTATTTCGTCAGCCAAAATCCGCTCGACATTCCAGATGTCGTGCTTGGCCAGCTGGGCAACCGCGTGCAGCACGCCCTGCGCGCGTTCACGCCGCGCGATCAGAAAGCGGTCCAGGCGGCCGCGCAGACATTTCGTCAAAATCCCAGGCTGAAGGTGGAAACCGTTCTTACGCAGCTTGGGGTCGGCGAAGCGCTCGTTTCGATGCTCGATGAAAACGGCACCCCGCAAATCGTGGAACGCGCCAAGATCGTACCGCCGCGCAGCCAGATCGGCGCAATCACGCCGGAGCAACGCCAGCAGATCATCCAGTCATCCATTCTCTTCGGACATTATGAGAAGGCAGTCGATCGCGAGTCCGCCTTCGAAAAACTGCAGCAACGCGCTCAGCAAAAGGTGGCCGCTACGGATGCGCCTGCCGCTACGCCAGGCGCTTCTGTCCCCGAAGCAGCCAAGCCCTCCTTTTTCTCGCAAATGCTCGAGACAGCCGAATCCGCCTTTCAGCCGAGCATCGGCCCGCGCGGTGGCCGACGCGACAGCATGGCCACCAGCATGATGAAAAGCGCTGCACGCGCCGCCGGCAGCCAGGTGGGCCGGCAGTTGATTCGCGGAGTGCTGGGTAGTCTGCTCGGTGGAAGCGGCCGCCGTTAGTTATCACGGAAGATGCACCGCGCGATTGAACCCATTCATATCGCCCGCGGAGCGGCCGATCCACCAGGGCTTATTTCTTCTTGGCCGGTTTCACTTCCACTTCCTTCGCCGTCATCGTGTAGGTGATGGTGACCTTGTCGCCCACCTTTACGTCGCTCGGTATCTTGGTGCTTGAATCGCGCGCAATTTCCCAACGGTCCTTTCCTTTCTGCACCGCGATCATGCTGTCGTTCATTTCCAGGACCGGACCGGTGACCTGATACGTTCTGGTGCCGCCGGCGAATGCAGCGCTGCCCAGGGCCAGAGTTGCTGCCGCTAACAAACTAACTGCTGTGGTCGTTTTCATGCGGCGATTAGAGCCAGTGGCCGGGCGCGACTCAAGCCTTTTGCCGGCGCCTCGGCACGCCCGATGGCGAGGCGCTTGTCTCAAGCGCCTGAGAGAGGTCTGCCGAACGCTACCCCTCCGCCGGCTCCGGCATCGTTCGCACGCCGACCCGCGCCAGGTATTCGTCCGCCTGCAACAGGTTGTCCCCGGCGCGCTGAAGAATTTTGAGAAGATTGTCCATCGAGGAAACTTCCTCGAGCTGTTCGGTCAGGAACCACTGCAGGAAATTGATCGTGATATAGTCGTCCTGTTTGCGAGCCAGTGCGACCAGGGCATTGATCTGGTGCGTCACTTTCACTTCCTGATCGTAGGAAAGCTGGATCGCCGCTTCCGCCGTTTTGAATTTCGCCTTGGGCGCGGCAATGGCCGGGATGACGACGGCCCCACCGGCATCGACGACATATTTGATGAAGCGCAGGGCGTGTTCCTTTTCCTCCTCGGCCTGCTTGAAAAAATGCTGCGACAACTGCGGCAATGCTTCCGCCGCAAAATGCGCGGCGATCGCGTAATATTGAAGCGAAGCGCTGAATTCGTATCCGATCTGTTCGTTAATGGCGTCGATGACTTTCTGACTCGTAAGCATGGCAAACCTTTCTTTCCTTTGTTCTTAGCCGATGAAATGGCGATGAGCAACGCTCGCGAGCTGGCCGCGATGATGCGCTTCGACTTGTCTAGTCCGCCACGACCGTTCCTTCCGTTGCGGTGCGGTCGGTGTAGAAACGACTTAGTTGTTTCGTTAGGCGACCGATCGCGCCGTCGCCGATAACGCGATCATCGATTTTGATCACGCCCGCCAGTTCGCCCATCGTGCCGGTGCAGAACACTTCATCCGCATCGTAGAAATCGTCGATCCTCAGGTCGGCTTCCCGATGGGCGATGTCCTTTGCCACACAAATTTCGAGAACCGTTGCACGCGTGATTCCTTCGGGGCAGGCGACCACTCGCGGCGTCGCCACTTCGCCGTCCCGAACGAGAAACAGATGGGTGGCATTTGTCTCCGCCACGAAGCCACGCAGGTCGAGCATGACGGCATCGTCCGCGCCGGCCCGGTTCGCTTCGAGTTTGGCCAGGATGGAATTGAGCAGGTTGGCGTGGTGAATGCGCGGATCGAGAATCTCGGGCGGCGGCCGCCGCGTGCTGCTGGTAATGAGATGCAGCCCCGTCCGGGCATAAACCGGCGCCTTGTGCTCGGCCAGCACGATCAGCGTCGGTCCGTCCTGGTTCAGGCGCGGATCCATCCCCGAGGTGATCTTCAGGCCCCGCGTGAGAGTGAGGCGAATATGCACGCCGTCCCGCATGCCATTGGCCGCGAGGGTGCGCCTGATTTCGCCGATGAACTTCTCGTTAGGCGGAATCTCGACGAAACCGAGCGCTTCGGCCGAGCGACGCAGCCGCGCCAGATGTTCCTTCAGTTTGAAAATGCGGCCGCCGTACAGGCGCAATCCTTCCCACACCGCATCGCCGCCCTGCACCGCCGAATCGAACGGACTGATCCCGGCCTCGTCGCGATGCAGCAATCGGCCGTTGATGTTTACGACCAGGTCGCGGTTCTTCTCGTTAAACTGCTGAAGCATGAGAATGAAAAGCCAATTCAGGAATTGCGATCATCGGAAAGATCTTCCTCTTCCTTCCTGGATTCCTGGTTTCCCAATTCATTCCTCCTCCAGACGATACGCATACAGCTGCTCGTAACATTGGCGGCAGCGCGCCTCAATTTCCAATAAGCGCTCCGGAACCTCCGCCGTACTCGCGCGCCCAGGCTGAAACGATGTCGACTGCGCGACCTCGCCATACCAGTGCTTCGCCCAAATGCCGTCCGTCTCGCGCAGGCCGGCGGGCCATGAGAGCATCGCCGGCTGAAACTCAAGGCCGATCGTTTTGCAGAGAAGGCGCAAAATCCTCTCGGGATTCTCCAACACATCGTGTGCGTCGATCACGGGCGGCGTTTTTCCCGAACGCGCGCGCACCCACTCGAAAATCTCCAGTTGCTGAACAAACCCGAGATCTTCCAAAGCCGGATCGTCGCTTTTTTTAATGTAGGAAACGATCACCTCGGCCGGATCGCGGACGAGGAAACAATTCGTCAGGCGCGCCAGCCAGTCGCGTTCCACCTCCGGCAACAGATGATGTGTCATCTGCTTCTGGTAAAAAGTCTGCCTCCTGTCCGGAGCAGCATTCGTCAGGCTGGCGACGACTTTTCGCCAATCGGTTTCCCCGCTCGCCATCACTTCTTCAGCGCCGGAATGCCTTTTCCCGGTGCGCGCCAGATAAAACGCATAAAACGGCTCGTCCACCACCACGGTATCGGAGCGATTGCCCCAGGATCGCATCATCGCGGTCGAGATGTTGCGCGGTCCGGACCACATGGCAATGCGCAACGGTTCCATCCGGCAAACCTGAAGGGCAACCTACAACGTGGCCAGCAGTTGTTTCACCCTGCCGGCGGGCCGACCGAATATTTCAACCCTGGCCTTCCTGGTCTCCTAATTCATTCCTGTCGCCTGAAACTCACATCGTCCTTCCGATTACCGTCGTTGGTCCGCAGCTACACTTCGACGCGCGCGCCCAGCTCGACGACGCCGTTGGGCGGGAGGCAAAAGTAGGAAGTGACGTCCCCCGCATTGCGCGTCATCCAGGCGAAAATCGAACCGCGCCAGGCCGAAAGGCCGAGCTTGCGTGTCGCCAGAATCGTTTCGCGCCCGATGAAGTAGGTGGTGCGCATCGGTTCGAGCTTGATTTCTCTCGCGTTCGCCAGGGCCGCGGGCACATCCGGTTTTTCCATGAACCCGAAATGAACATGCGCACGCCAGAAACCTTCGCCGACCCTTTCCAGCGCCACGCGATCGCGCGCGTCGGTCAGGTACGGGACCTCCTCCGTGCGAACGGTGAGCAGAATGACCCGCTCGTGCAGCACTTTGTTGTGCTTGAGATTGTGCAACAGAGCGAGGGGTGTTCCGGAACGATTGCCCGACATGTAAACCGCCGTTCCCGGTACGCGGCGAATCGCCTGGTTCTTCAGATCGGGCAGGAGGGCGTCGAGCGAAATGCAAATCTCACCGAGATGCCGGCGAAGAACACGACGTCCTTTTCGCCATGTCAGCATGAGAAAGAGAATCGCGCCCGAGGCGAGGAGCGGAAACCAGCCGCCATGCGCGACCTTCAGCATGTTCGCGCCGAAAAAGGTCAGGTCGATCACCACGAAAAAGGCAGCCACCGGCAGAGCGGCGGCCGTTGGCCAATGCCAGCGCCGCCGCGCCACGACGTAAAACAAAACAGTCGTGATCAGCATCGTGGTGGTAATGGCGACGCCGTAGGCTGCGGCCAGGTTGCTCGAGGAGTGGAATCCGATGACCAGCCCGATGCACGCAAGCATCAGGGCCCAATTGACCACCGGCACGTAGATCTGGCCGATGATGCGTTCGGAGGTGTATTTCACCTTCAGGCGCGGGATGTAACCGAGCTGAATCGCTTGCATGGTGAGGGAGAATGCGCCGCTGATGATGGCCTGCGACGCAATCACCGCAGCCGCGGTGGCCAGCGCCACCATTGGATACAAGGCCCATGACGGCGCCATGCGGAAGAACGGATTCACCGCCGCCGCCGGATTGGTCAGGACCAGCGCGCCCTGTCCAAAGTAGTTCAAGGTCAGAGCCGGCAGGACAATCATGAACCAAGTCAGCCGAATCGGCGCCGTCCCGAAATGGCCAATGTCGGCATAGAGCGCTTCGCCACCGGTCACGACCAGAAAAACGGCACCCAGCACGACAAATCCGTCCCAGCCATTCTGCGCGAAAAATTGGTAGCCATACAGCGGATTGATGGCGCGCAGGACCTGCGGGGCGCGGATAATCTGGACCACACCGAGTGCGGCAATAGCCAAAAACCAGAGCATGGTGACCGGCCCGAAAACCTTTCCGACGCCGGTCGTGCCGCGCGATTGAAAGAAGAAGAGGCCGATCAGAATCGCGATGGCAATAAAGACAACGTAGGGATCGAAAAGCGGTGTGGCGATGTGCAGGCCTTCCACCGCGCCGAGCACCGAAATGGCCGGTGTAATCATGCCGTCGGCGTAAAGCAGAGCAGCGCCGAACAGCCCAAGCAGGAAGAAGATTTTTCCCCGCCTGACGACATCGCTGACGAGTGTGGCGAGGGCCAGAATGCCACCTTCGCCACGATTGTCCGCGCGCAGGATCAGGATCAAATATTTGACCGAAATGATAAGCAGCAACGACCAGAGGATGAGCGAGAGCACTCCGAGCACATTGGCGTGAGTAGCCGGGACGCCGTGCTCGCCGTAAAAGCACTCGCGCATGGCGTAGAGCGGGCTGGTCCCGATGTCGCCATAGACAATGCCGAGACTGGCCAGGCAAAGAAAAAGCAGTCGGCGTTTATGTTCGCCGCCAGTCTCGGCGGACGGCGCATGTCGCGCCGCCTTGGAGTCGGCGTGAACCAGTGTTGGCGGGCTGGAGTTCACCTGTTCCGTGGGAGCTTAAGCGGCGTCCCGGGGCAGAGTAATTAAAACGGTACTAAAATCCCGGGCCGCCATTTGCCGCGCCAGCGGATCGGTTAGATTGCCCCCGTGCTGGAAACATCCAGTTCGCGCGGTCTCGAGCCATTAGCGGTGGAAGTGGCGCCGGCCAGCGTCGCGCCGATCCGGCAATATTTCATGGCCGGGGCGGGCGTGGCGACCTTGACCGTCGCCTGCTGGCTCCTTACCCCCCTGACCGGGTACGGAGCGATCTCGCTCATCTATTTGTTAGGCGTGTTGCTTGCCGGGATGGTGCTTAACCGCGGTCCCGTTCTGCTGGTCGCCGCGCTCAGCGCGCTCTGTTGGAATTTTCTCTTCATTCCGCCGCTCTTCACCCTGCACATCGCAAAAGTCGAAGATGCACTCATGTTCGCGACCTACTTCATCGTCGCGCTCACCGTGGGCAGCCTGACCGCGCAGCTGAAAGCCCGCGAACATCTCGCCGCCCAAATCCGGCTGGCGGAGAATTCCGAGCGCCTGCGCAAAACGCTGCTCGATTGCGTTTCGCACGAACTCAAGACACCGCTCGCCGCCATCGATGCCGCCAGCCAGGAACTGCTCCGCCTCGATCCATCAGTTCCAAATGCCATGACGCTGCAGGAACTCTCGACCGGAATTCACGATGCCTCGCATCGTTTGAATCGCGTGGTCAACAATCTCCTCGACATGAATCGCCTCGAAAGCGGAGTGGTCAGGCCGAATCGTGAATGGTGCGACGTGCGCGAGCTCTTGGAATCGGCTGTCGAAATCGAACGCGAATCGGTAAACGGGCGGGATCTGCGGCTGGTCGTGCCGGAGAACATTCTGCTCGTGCTCCTCGATCACACGCTCATGGAACAGGCCGTGGCCAAGCTCATCGCCAACGCCGCGACCCACGCGCCCGGCCGATCGCCCATTGAAATCGATGCCGCGCAGAGCGACGGCCGGCTCGTCATTTCGGTGAGCGACCGCGGGCCGGGTGTTCCCGTTGATTCCGCCGCGCACCTTTTTGAAAAATTTTATCGTGGCGACGAGCGCAAACCGGGCGGCCTCGGCCTTGGGCTTTCAATCGCGCGCGGCTTCGTCGAAGCCCACGGCGGCCAACTCACGGTCGAAAATCGCGACGGCGGCGGCGCCCGGTTCACCATCAGCCTGCCCGTGCCAATGACGGATGCGAGCACCCTGGAAATCTCTTCATGAAAGCGCAGCACGTCGCCCTCATCATCGATGATGAGAAGCAGATTCGCCGCCTGCTCCGGTTGGCGCTCGAAGGCGCCGATCATCAGGTTTACGAAGCAGAAACCGGTCAGGCCGGGTTGAACGAAATCGTGCATCGCCGTCCCGACGTCGTCCTGCTCGATCTCGGCCTGCCCGACATGGAAGGCGTCAAGGTGTTGCGACGGTTGCGCGAATGGTCGGATGTTCCGGTTCTTATTCTTTCCGTGCGCGACGATGCCGACGAAAAAGTGGCCGCGCTCGACGCCGGGGCCGACGATTACGTGAGCAAACCGTTCGACACGGCGGAACTCCTCGCTCGCATCCGCGCGACTCAGCGCCGATCCCTCACTGAATCCGGCGAGCCGGTCTTCCAATCCGGCCCGCTTTGCGTCGATTTCGCGGCGCGCCAGGTGAAGCTCAATGGCATCGAAGTCAAACTGACCCCGACCGAGTATTCGCTTTTGCGCGTCCTGGTCCAGAACGCCGGCAAAGTCGTCACTCATCGCCAACTTCTCCGCACCGTCTGGGGCGAAAAAGCCGAGAGCCAGGCTCAGTATCTGCGCGTTTACATCACCCACCTGCGTAAGAAACTGGAGACCGCGGCAAACGCGCCCAGCCTGATCAAGACCGAGGTTGGCATTGGCTACCGCCTGCAGACCGAGGCTGCCTGAGATCTGCGGCCCCGCCGGCAATGGCGCGTTAACACTCTTTTAGCGTTTCGCGCCGCGATTTTAATTAACGGATGATGGACTCGCGGGGCCAGATTTGGTCATGCAAACCAACGTGGCTTCGGTAGCACAGAGGCGATGCGATCGCGCTGAATGGAGGCGGTCCGTTCAGAAGCGCCCAATCGCCAAGCCAACGACACGATCGACCCCACCACCGCCACCCGAGCCGGAACAACCGTCGCCGCCGGACAGACCCGAGAGATCGACTCCGCCCTTCTGGACTTGGTTCATCAAGAATCCCCGGCCTAACGAACCGATCGATTCGGCCCTTCTTGACTAAGCTTGCCTGCCCAAGGACTACGGAGAGAATCGCTGCGTGCACCCACGCGATTGGCTTCAGCTCGGTCTGTTTATTGGCGGACTGATCGCGATCACCCCGCTACTCGGGAGTTTTCTTGTCCGGGTCTTTTCGGGTGAGCGCCATTTCCTCACGCCCCTTCTCGGAGCAATCGAGCGCTCCATTTACCGGCTGAGCGCCCTCGACCCCGCGCACGAAATGTCGTGGCGGGAATACGCTGTCGCCCTTTTGCTCTTCAATTTTTTCGGCGGCGCAATTCTGCTCGCCCTCGAGCTGACCCAGGCCTGGCTGCCTCTCAACCCGCGGCATTTGCCCAACGTTCCCTTCGCCCTCGCTTTCAACACCGCGGTCAGCTTTACGACCAACACCAACTGGCAGGCCTATTCCGGCGAGTCGACCCTGAGTTACTTCACCCAAATGGCCGGACTCGCCGTGCACAATTTCGTCAGTGCCGCCACCGGCGTGGCCGTGGCAGTCGCGCTCGCGCGGGGGCTCGTCCGCCGGCAGGCAAAGAGCATCGGAAATTTTTGGGCCGACCTGACTCGCTGCACGCTTTACGTCCTGCTTCCGCTCTCCGTCGCTGATTGCGGTCGTCCTGATGCAGCAGGGCGTCGTGCAATCCTTTCATGGGTATGCAAACGCCTCCACGCTCGAAGGCGCGTCCCAAGCGATCCCGCTCGGTCCGGCCGCTTCGCAGATCGCCATCAAGCAACTCGGCACGAACGGCGGCGGCTTCTTCGGCCAGAACAGCACGCATCCTTTCGAAAACCCGACGCCGCTGACCAATTTCATTGAAGTCTTCGTCATCTTCTGGCTCGGCTCCGCGCCTCACCTGGATGTTCGGAAAAATGGCGCGCGACCAGCGCCAGGGCTGGTCGATCTGGAGCGCGATGTTCATCCTCTTTCTCGCCGGGTTCGCGATTGTCTGGTGGGCCGAGCTTCAGCCCAACCACGCGCTTGGCCTAACGACTTCGCTGGAAGGCAAGGAAGTGCGCTTCGGCCAGTTCAACTCCGCTCTTTTCGCCACCGTCACGACCGACGCTTCCTGCGGCGCGGTTAATGTCATGCACGACAGCCTCATGCCGCTGAGCGGGCTCGTCCTGCTCGTCAACATGATGCTCGGTGAAGTGATCTTCGGCGGCGTTGGCGCCGGCTTTTACGGCATGCTGATGTTCGTCTTGCTCACCGTCTTCATCGCCGGGCTCATGGTCGGGCGCACCCCGGAGTATCTCGGCAAGAAAATCGAAGCGCGCGAAGTTACCTGGGCGGTCGTCGCGATCCTCGCGCCCTCCGCGCTCATCCTGATCGGCTCCGCGCGTGACGCATGATCTATCCCGCCGCCTTGCGCAGCCTGAACAACGGCGGTCCACATGGTCTGAGCGAAGTGGTTTACGCCTTCACCTCCGCCGCGGCGAACAACGGCAGCGCCTTCGCCGGACTGAACGCCAACACCGATTGGTATAACTACGCCCTCGCCTTCAACATGTTCGTCGGCCGTTTTGCCGTCATCGTGCCGGTCCTCGCGATCGCCGGCAGTCTCGCCGCCAAGAAAACCTCGCCTCCCTCCAGCGGCACCTTTCCCGACGAACGGTCCGCTCTTCACCATCCTCCTCCTCAGCGTCGTCCTGATCGTCGGCGCGCTCACCTTTTTCCCGGTCCTTTCCCTCGGCCCGATCGTCGAGCAATTCCTCATGCAGGCAGGCCGCACCTTCTGACGCATGAGCTCGCAAACAGCGATCTTCCATTTTCGATCCTGCCCTCGTTCGGCCGGCCCTCTGGCAGGCCGTTCAAGAAACTCGATCCGCGCGTGCAATGGCGCAGCCCGGTCATGTTCGTCGTTTTGCTCGGCGCGCTTTGGACTTCGGTGATCACCGATTGCCCACTTCAGCGGCTTCAACTTTCAGATCACGCTCTGGCTTTGGTTCACCCTTCTCTTCGCCAATTTCGCCGAAGCGATGGCGGAAGGCCGCGGCAAGGCGCAGGCCGACGCGCTGCGCCGGATGCGCACCACGACCATGGCGCGCCGCCTGACGAACAGTCACGAGACCGAAGATTCCCGCCTGCGACCTGAGCAAAGGCGATGTCGTCGTCTGCGAAGCGAACGACATCATTCCCGGTGATGGCGAGGTCATCGAAGGGATCGCGAGCGTGGACGAATCGGCCATCACCGGCGAATCCGCGCCCGTCATTCGGGAGAGCGGCGGCGATCGCAGCGCGGTCACCGGCGGCACGCGGGTCTTGAGCGATCGAATCGTCATCCGCATCACGAGCGAACAGGGCAACACTTTCGTCGACCGCATGATTGGACTCGTCGAAGGGGCGCGGCGGCAAAAAACGCCTAACGAGATCGCGCTCGGCATTCTGCTCGTTAGTCTGACGATCCTTTTCCTTCTCGCCGTCTTTACGCTTCCGGCCTTCGCCCATTACAGCGAAGACGCGGCCGGTCAGGCTCGGGCGGTCAACGTCAGCGTCCCGGTTTTGGTTTCATTGCTGGTCTGCCTGATCCCGACCACAATCGGCGGTCTGCTCAGTGCCATCGGAATCAGCGGAATCGACCGACTCGTCCGGCACAATGTTCTCGCGACGAGCGGACGCGCGGTGGAGGCGGCCGGCGACATCGATGTTCTTCTGCTCGACAAGACCGGCACGATCACCTCGGGCAATCGGATGGCGGTGGCATTTCATCCCGCGCCCGGCGTCGAGGCGCGAGCGCCTGGCCGATGCGGCCCAGCTTGCCTCACTCGCCGATGAAACTCCGGAAGGCCGCTCCGTCGTGGTGCTGGCGAAGGAAAAATACGGCATCCGCGGCCGCGAAATGCACGAGTTGCAGGCGACCTTTGTTCCCTTCGCCGCGCAAACCCGGATGAGCGGGATCGATTTTCATCCGCAGCGCAGACCAGCCGACGCGCAGCATTCGCAAAGGCGCGGCGGACGCGATTCGCGACTACGTCGAGAATGCGGGCGGTGATTTCCCGGAATCGACCCGCAAAGCGGTCGAGGAGATCTCGCGCCGCGGTGGCACGCCTCTGGTCGTGGCGGACGGCGCGCAAACCTTGGGCGTGATCGAGCTCAAAGATGTCGTCAAAGGCGGTATCAAGGAGCGCTTCGCCCAGCTGCGCAAAATGGGAATTCGCACCGTCATGATCACAGGCGACAATCCGCTCACCGCCGGCGCGATCGCGGCCGAATCGGGCGTGGACGATTTCATGGCCCAGGCCACGCCGGAAGACAAGCTGCGCCGGATTCGCCAGGAGCAGGCGCAGGGGCGTCTGGTCGCCATGACCGGCGACGGAACAAACGATGCCCCTGCCCTGGCGCAGGCCGATGTCGGCGTGGCGATGAACACCGGCACGCAGGCCGCGCGCGAGGCAGGCAACATGGTCGATCTCGACAGCAATCCGACCAAGCTGATCCAGATCGTCGAGATCGGAAAGCAACTGCTCATGACCCGCGGCGCCCTCACTACCTTCAGCATCGCAAACGATGTGGCGAAATATTTCGCCATTCTGCCGGCGATATTCGGCATGCTTTACCTAACGAATAGAACAACCGGACGGCCCGCTCGCCGCTCTCAACATCATGCACCTGCACTCGTCCGAGAGCGCGATCCTGAGCGCGGTGATCTTCAATGCCCTCATCATTGTCGCCCTCATCCCGCTCGCTCTCGCCGGCGTGAAATATCGCGCCATCGGCGCGGCGCAGGTCCTGATGCGCAATCTTCTCGTCTATGGCGTCGGCGGGCTCGTCGCGCCTTTCGTCGGCATCAAGCTGATCGATCTCGCGCTCGTGGCGCTGCATCTGGCCTGATCGAATGAAACTCATTCTCCAATCGATCGCCCTCTATCTTCTGCTCACACTGCTTACCGGTATCGTCTATCCGCTCGCCATGACCGGAGTGGCCCAACTCTTCTTTTCAAAACAGGCGAACGGTTCGCTCGTTTCCAAAGGAGGGAAACCGGTCGGCTCCGGAGCTGCTCGCTCAGAAATTTGAAGCGTCGCGTTATTTCTGGCCGCGACCATCGGCGGCCGATTTCGCCACCGTTCCTTCCGGGGCGAGCAACAAGGGGCCCACTTCTGGAGAACTGAAAAAGCTGATCGAGCAGCGGCGTCTCCATTTTGGTGCGAAGGCTCCCGTCGATCTTCTCACGGCTTCCGGGAGCGGAGTCGATCCGCACATTTCTCCGGCGGGCGGCGCGATTCCAGATTGCCACGAGTGGCAGCCGCCCGGGGCTGGCCCCGGCGACGCGTGGCCGCCGCTGGTCGATCGCCTGGTCGAGCCTGCGCAATTCGGCTTTCTCGGCGAGCCGCGGGTCAATGTTCTTCGTCTCAACCTTGCCCTCGATCAACTGCGCTGAGGATGCCCGGAGTGTGTTTTTCTTATCACGATCGTAAACTAACGAACATGGCGGAAGGGCCAACCACTCCGGACGAAATCCTGGCGCGGATCAAACGTGCCGAAGAGAAATCGATTCACGGGAAGCTGAAGATTTTCTTCGGGATGTGCCCGGGAGTGGGCAAGACCTTCGCCATGTTGCAGGCGGCCCGGCAGTCGCACAAGGAAGGACGCGAGGTGGTGCTTGGTGATGGTCGAAACGCATGGGCGCGCCGAAACCGAAGCGCTGCTCGAGGGTCTGCCGATCGTGCCACGCGCGCACCTCGAATATCGCGGCACGAAATTCGGCGAGATGGATCTCGATGCCATCCTCCTCTGGCATCCACAGGTGGCCGTGGTGGATGAGCTGGCGCATACCAACGCACCGGGATCGCGCCACCCCAAGCGTTACCAGGACGTGCTCGAGCTGCTCGATGCCGGCATCGATGTCTTCACCACCGTCAACGTCCAGCATATCGAAAGTCGCCGAGATACTGTCCAGCAAATCACGGGAGTGTTCGTTAGGGAAACCATCCCCGATTCCATCCTCGACGCCGCGAACGAGATTGTCCTGATCGACCTCACGCCGGAACAACTGCGGGCGCGACTGGCGGAGGGGAAGGTCTATCTCGGCGATCGCGCGGCGACCGCGGCGGAAAATTTTTTCCGGGAGAGCAATCTCACGGCCTTGCGTGAAATGGCGCTCCGCATTGTCGCCGAGCATGTCGATCGCGACCTGCGCGACATCATGCAGGAGGAGCGAATCCCAGGGCCGTGGAAAAGCAGCGATCGTCTTCTCGCCGCCGTGCGCGGGGGCGCGACCTCTGAAAAATTGATCCGTTACACACGGCGCCTCGCTGCGTCGATGGAAGCCTCATGGATCGTGGCGAACATCGATACCGGCCGGCCGCTGGGAGAAAAGCAGGAGGCGCAGCTCGATCGCGACCTTGCTCTTGCACGGAGTCTCGGCGCCGAAGTCATGATCACGCCGGGAACGCACGTAGGAGAAGCGCTCCTGCGCCTCGCCCAGCAGCACAACGTCACCCAGTTCGTTCTCGGCAAACCGCTCAAGAAACGCTGGTTCTTTCGCCAGAACTCACCGGTAGACTGGCTCGTCAGGCATAGCGGCGAGATCGACATTCACATGATCCGTTCCGATGAAAAGCCGGTCGCCGGCCCGGAGCGCCGCCTCGCCGTTTCAGCTGGGCGCGAATATGGTCTGGCGATTGCGATCGCCGCCCTCGTGACGGGGTTCTGCCTCGTCGTCTTTCAGCTTACCGGCTATTGGGCCGTCGCTCTAATCTATCTCCTCGCGGTGACCGTCGCCGGTTTGCGACTCCACCGCGGGCCCACCCTGCTCCTCGCCAGTCTGAGCGCGTTACTCTGGAATTTCCTCTTCATCCCGCCACGCTTCACTTTCTATATCAGCCAGCTGCCGGATTTCATGATGTTCGGCATTTATTTCGTCGTCGCGCTTGTCATCGGCCATCTTGCGACCCAACTGCGCGAGCGCGAAGAAGTCGAACGCCGCCGTGAAGCCCGCGCCACTGCGCTCTACCGACTGGCTCGCGCCCTCGCCGCCAGCACCGATCTAACCGAGGCGCTCACCGCCGTCGGACGGCTGATTGGCGAGATCTTTCAAGCGGAGAGCGCAATATACCTCCCGAGTGAGAATGGTCTCGTCCCGCATCCCACGAGCACGTTCGCGCCTAACCAAAAGGATGAGAGCGTCGCGGTCTGGGCTTTCCAAAAGAAGCAGCCAGCCGGCATGACCACCGACACACTGCCCGAAGCGTCTGCTCTCCATGTTCCGCTGCTCGCTGCGCATCGCGCGGAAGGAGTCCTGGCGGTCCGATTGCCCGGGCTACTCTTGCTCGCGCAACGCGAGTTGCTCGATGGCTTCGCTGCGCAACTCGCTCTTTATCTCCGAAAGGAGCGGGCGTTGCGCGAAACCGAGAAGCTAAATTCGGCGCCGAACCATTGAATCGTGCAGATAACTCGAATCCCGGCAGCGGGGCGCCGCCTTACGATCCGAATTTCGCGTAAACTGCGAGCAGCGGATATCGGCAGCGCGTTTTACTCCGATAATCGCTGACAAATCCGTCGCGCGTCCGAATCTCGACATGCCCGGCGCCGCTGCGACCACGACCGTAAACCAGCACCGCGCCTACCGGCGCCTTGTAGGGATCGCGCACGGCCAGGCGTTTGAATCCATAATCGCGCATCAATTCCTCCCCGGCCTGATAGGCGTAGGCGGTCTTCGGATACTCTGTAATCACGCCCGAGGCGACGAGCGCCGTCTTCACATAATGCCAGCAGCGCGCCTTCGATCGTGCGTTGGCGCGTTCCTGCGCAATGGTGGCGGCGCGGCGCAATCTCGGATCGATCCGGCGATCCACCTTGGCCGGCGGATGGACGACCGGCACCCAGTAATAGTGGCGGATGATTTGCGCCGAATGCAGCTTCCCACTCGCATCCCGGTAATAGAATTTCTTCTCTGATTTTTTGAGTCCGCCGGCCTGCGTCGGACTGGCCATCACGCCGAGAAGCCCTGCGGTACAAAGAAAGAGGAGGAAAAGGCGGCGCATCGGAAACGCGTTTCTTGCATGCATCCGGCGGGCCACGCAAACATTTTTTTGAAAAAAATCCCGGCACCCGGGGGCTGTGCATGCGTTTTAGAAAAGTGATGCGCCTCGAGGCGCTTCCACTACAATTATTCGTTATGGCTACACGAACTGGAACAGCTGTCTGGGAGGGAACCCTGAAAGAGGGCAAGGGAAACATGAAGCTCGGGAGCGGCGCTTTCGAAGGCGCCTACTCATTTTCCTCCCGCTTCGAGGAAGCCAAAGGGACCAATCCCGAGGAACTCATCGGCGCTGCGGAAGCCGGATGTTTCTCGATGGCGCTGGCGGCCAATCTCGGGAAAGCCGGCTTCTCGCCAAGGCGCATCAACACCACCGCCACCGTAAAACTCGAAACTGTCGATGGCGGACCGAAAATCACGACCATTGACCTGAACACCGAAGCGGAAGTGCCCGGCATCGACGAAGCGAAATTTCAGGAACAGGCGGAGCACACCAAAAAGACCTGCCCGGTTTCCGTCGCCCTGGCCGGCCCGAAAATCAATCTGACCGCCAGGCTCGTTGGTCGTTAACCAACGAACCCGAGCGCGCTGGATTCGCTTCTAACCGCTTTCGTCGTCGTCCGAACCGGCTCCGGACGTCGCAAATTCTCGCGTGGCAGGAGTTTACATCCTTGACGCGCCGATCCTGCCGACCCAATACTCCCGCCCTCTCGGAGGACCACCATGTTACATCTCGATACTGGCAATACCGCTTTCATGCTCCTGTGCGCCAGCCTGGTCATGTTGATGACGCCGGGGCTGGCTTTTTTCTACGGCGGACTCGTCGGAAGAAAAAATGTGCTCGCCATCATGATGCAGAGTTTCGTCTCGATGGGCTGGACCACGGTTCTGTGGTGGGCCTTCGGCTTCTCCCTCTGCTTTTCCGGCAATCAGAAGAGCGGCACCGATTTCTTCGGACTCGTTGGCAACTTCGACTGGATCGGTCTGCGCGGCATCACCCTCTCGACCGCTTCGCCTAACGACACCATCCCGATGATCGTCTTTTGCGGTTACCAGATGATGTTCGCCATCATCACGCCGGCGCTCATCACGGGCGCTTTTACGAACCGCATCACCTTCAAGGCTTACATGATTTTTCTGACGGCCTGGCTGGTTTTCGTTTACTTTCCCTTCGTTCACATGGTCTGGGGCGGCGGCCTGCTCGCGGAATGGGGCGTGAAAGATTTTGCCGGCGGCATCGTCGTGCACAACATCGCCGGCATCGCCGCGCTCGCCTCCATTCTCTACGTCGGCCGGCGCAAGGTGGTGGATCGCGGACCGCACAGCATCCCGCTTGTCGCCCTCGGGACCGGACTGCTCTGGTTCGGTTGGTACGGCTTCAACGCCGGCTCCGAGTTTCGCGTCGATTCCACCACTGCGGTCGCATTCATCAATACCGACATTGCCGCTTCCTTCGCCGCCATCGCCTGGCTGTGCGTCGACTGGCGCGCTTCGAAGAAACCGAAGTTTCTTGGCTTGCTGACCGGTGCCGTCGCCGGCCTCGCCACCATCACTCCGGCGGCCGGTTATGTTTCGCCGGCAACTGCGTGCATCATTGGGCTGGTGGCGGGAGTCGTGTGCTATTACGCCTGCGCCCTGAAAAACAAGCTGCGCTGGGATGATGCGCTCGATGTCTGGGGCGTGCATGGCGTAGGCGGTTTTCTCGGCGTCGTCCTGCTGGGCGTCTTCGCCTCGACGGCTTGGAACCCGGCAGCCAATGGGGGAGTCGATGGGTTGCTCGCGGGTAACCCGGGCTTTTTCTACAAACAGCTCGGCGCTGTCCTGTTTTCGTCCGCCTGGGCGTTTATCTTCACGCTCGGCATGTTGTGGATCATCGGACGCGTCACCACCGTGCGGGTGGATGATGCCCACGAAGAACTCGGCCTCGATGAAGCGATTCACGGCGAGACCGCTTACGTGGAGCTGGATGTCGCCGTCGTGCGGCCGGCTCCGCCGTTGTAAGCGACGTTCGCATTTCCCAAACGAAAATTCGTCTGCCGGCTAGGCGCCGGTCCGGCTCATCCCGTTTCGAATGATCCGTTCGATCAACTGCGGATACGAGAGCCCCGCCTTGCCGGCCGAGAGTGCGAAATCCTCATCTTCCGCGAGGTGCGCGTTGGGATTTGCCTCGATGAAATAAAGTTCGTTCGCCACCGTCAGCCGCAGGTCGATCCGCGCATAACCATCGATTGTCAGCAGACGATAAATCCGCTTGCAGATTCCTTCGATATGGGACTGCAATGCCGGCTCGAGACCTTCGGCGAATTGATATTCGAGACCCCAGCGTTTGCGATATTCATCGTCCCACTTCGTCTTGAACGTCGCGATCCGCGGCTCGTTAGGCGGAACATCGCGGAAGACGAGCTCCCGAATCGGGAAAACAGTCAGCCGCTGGTTTCCGATCAGACTGACATAGAGCTCGCGACCTTCGATGTATTCTTCGGCGATGACATCGCTCTCATGTTTTTCATGAAGGAAGGCGACCCGCTCGCGAAATTGTTCGTCGTTCTCCACGAAAGACGCCCTCGAAATTCCGTAGGAAGCCTCATCCTTTAACGGCTTCACCAGGATCGGAAACTTGAGCTGGCGCGGTCGTCCAATGCGCTGGCCGCGCGGAATCACGACAAAGTTCGGAACGTGAATGTGGTGATAGCCAAGAATTTTTTTCGAAATCCCCTTGTGCTTGCAAAGCATCATGCCCGTCGCCCCGCAGCCGGTGAAGGGCACACCCTGCATCTCGAGGAGCGACACGATATTCTGATCGAAGGCGCGGTTCTTTTTGAATTCGTCGGCCAGGTTGAAGAGGAGGTCGGGCGCGAAGCCCTCCATCTTTTGCCTGAGCAGATCGAGATCGTCGAAAATGACGACATGCTCGGCAGTGTGACCAAGCGTCGCGAGGGCGGCCATCACGTTGGCCTCGGTCCGCCAATCTTCCGTCTTCATCTCCTCGCTAAAATCCTGGTCGATCGTAGCCGGCGTGCGGATGTCGGAAAGGACGAGGACTTTGAGTTTCTTCTTCACTACTTCGTGCGCTTGAATTTACCGGTGAAAAGATAATTCATCACCAGCGTCGTGATGAAAGAGGAGACGCGAAAATCCTGCTGCGGATCGTCATTCAGCACATGCAGGTCGAGTTCGTCGCAACGGTTGATCAGCCGGGCGAGCAGTTTATTGACCCGAAACTTCCTCTCGTTCGTCCATTGGCAAACTGAATTCATCAATCGCCGACGACGCAGCCGCAGATAGCTGCTCGCCTTGATTCGACCCGGTCCGGCCGCGGCCGAGAAAAGCTGGCGCAGATCGGCGTCGTAAAAATCCGGATAAGTGTCGGCGAAGAGTTTTCGTTTGCGCGCGTAGTAGGTCTTGAGCTTGAGATTCAGGCAATCGTACTCGCTCACGCGATAAGCCGGCGTGTGAACCGGCGGTTTGCCGGCCAACGAACGCATCAGCTCATCGACGTACTCCAGTTTTTGCCGCGCAACTTTCCAATCCGCATACTGCTCGCGCCAGTCGAGTTCCGGCGTCAGCCAGACAGCAAAGGTCTCCGCGAAATCTTCGTCCGGATGGCTTTGCGCATACCAGTCGTCGAGATGGACCACGTAACTCCGGCTGAACGGACGCGGCCGATAAGTATCGGGCGTCCCTTCTTCCGTCGTCTGTCCGAAAACTTGCTGCCACGATTTCTTCCGCTGCAGTTCGTAAGCGTAACTGTAGGCATGCGCGGCTTCGTGCCGCATCAGCTTCATGAACCAGTCGCGCGTGCCCCCTTCCACTTCCAGCATCATCGTCCGTTCCAGCGCGCGGAGCCGATCGTGCACGAGAAAAAACGGAATAAAAATGGCCGGGATGCCGACCGGCACAAACCATTCGTCTCCCACATGACACGGTGGAAGAAAAACAAGCCCGTGCACCGAAAGTTCATCGTAAAGTTGCCTGATGAACGGCTCCAGCGCCGTCCCCTCCAGCTTGAGTCCAAGCTTGGAAATGCGCCGCTCGAGCAATTCCTCGTCGCCTAACGATGCCCATTCCGCTGGTTCCATCTCGCGCACCGTATCACCGGGAAAGGCCCTGTCACCTCCACGCGCCGTTGCCGCGGGGACTCGCACGTGTCCGATATCAAATAGATCTCTCGCGCGCCTTCCGGGAGGCCGCCGCTATCTTCGTGCTCACTTGTCGGCTGATTCGGCAACGCGCTTTAAGCGGCCGTCGAAGAAGCGCATCCACGTGCGACCGTCCTGCGAGAGCTCCATGCTGTTGAGGAGCTGGCCGACCGTGCTCAAATCGTAGGTGATCCGCGCGTGCATGCCAGGTCCGCCGTGCTCGATCGTCAGGACTTCGCCCTCAAATCGCCCTTTGAAGACTTCGGGCGGCGATCCCATGCAATCGAACCAGGTCAGAGTGTAAAGGTCCTCCTTCGGGTTGAAGGTGAAGACGCCGTGACCGGTGAAGGTCACCGCTCCATCACGTTCCTGTGTGTAATCGCTGATCAACGCGAAACCATTCAGGGCAATGCGGCTGTTCATTCGACCGACGGCAACACCTCCAACGGAATCCCAAGGCGAGGGATAAAGTTTTTCCTCGCCCTCCCATCGGCCCGCGATCTTCTCAAATTTCAAATGACCGGCACTCGGTTTTGGCATTTCCATAAGTTTTCCTTCGGGCGCGCAAACTATCGGAAAACGTCCGCGCTGGGAAGCTTCGAGAATGTCGTTCCGTTCTTGCACGGATGAGCTGCTCCTGACCGGACTGATCGCTCGACTGCAAATGCGACCGGCCAAGCCCGCAAAAGCGGCAACCAAAGCAGCGTCAGCAAACCACCCGGCTCCCTTGGGTGCGCGCGGGCGGTGGCGCGTTCCTTTCAAAAAATATGATTGACGCCATGATACCATGTCATACATACTGTGTTATATACAGGTTGTTGCACACAGTAACATGGAAGATGGCCGAAGATTTTAATATCGACTTGTTTAATGGACTTCGTTTGGAGCTGCGACGCGGGCTGCTCATCGTGGCGGTCCTGGCGCAGCTGCGGCGCGAACATTACGGCTATACCCTGCGCAAGGATCTGGCCGCGCTCGGCATGGAGATCGAGGAGGGCACCCTCTATCCATTACTGCGCCGCCTCGAAAGCCAGGGCCTGCTCGAGAGTGAGTGGCGCGAGGAAAACAACCGCCGGAAACGCTTTTACACGCTCTCTCGCAACGGCCGCCAGATCCTCAAGCTCCTCCTGAGCGAGCTCGAAAAAATCAACGCCTCCATTCAACGCATCATTTAACGAAACCACCAACCCACCATCAGTCCATGCATCTCCTCGACCGTTACCTCAGCGCCGTAAAATTCTGGCTCCCGAAAAACCAGCGCGACGACATCGCCGCCGAGCTTGCCGCGAATCTGCAATCCGAAATCGACGATCGTTCCACTGCGCTCGGTCGTCCGCTGACCGACGAAGAGATTGCCGCCCTTCTCAAGCAGCATGGGGCGCCGATTCTGGTCGCATCGCATTATCAACAGCAACACCGCACGGTGACGTTCGGCCGGCAACTGATCGGGCCGCTCGTCTTTCCGTTCTATTGGACCGCGCTCAAGGTGACGCTCATTCTGTTGCTCATTCCCGGCGTCGTCCCGGCTGTCGTACTCGGCACGCAGGCGCACGGCCAGCCTCTCGCCCAGCTGGGGAACGCGCTGGTGCGCGTCGCCTGGCTTTCGCTTCCGGCGCTCTTAATAGTCACCCTGGTGTTCGCCGCGATCGATTTCGGACTGCGACGATTCCACATCCTCGAAAAATGGGAAAGCGATTGGGATCCGCGCACGCTTCCGTCACCCACTCGTCAGGCCAAGCAGGTGCGACGATCGAGCTCGATCGCCGGCATCATCATCCAATCGCTCTTCATTCTGTGGTGGTGGAATCATGGAAGCATCCCGTACCTCATTCTGAATGACTCTGGTGCGCACGTGCATTTCGCGCCCGTTCTGACGGCCTTGCACCTGCCCATCCTGATCATTATGTTCATCCATCTTGGTCAGCACTGGATCAATCTCATGCGACCAGACTGGCGCTGGCTGCCGCCGGCCACGGGATTAATCACGAGCCTGATCGCTCTCGTCGCTTTTTATCCGCTGCTGGGAACCTCGCCGCTGATTTCAATCAGCCAGGCAAATGGTCTACCCCTCTCGGCGCACACAGCCGCCGCCATTCAAAGAGTGATCGCTCTCGGACTGGTGGGTCTTTGGTTTGGAATCGCGGCCGCCGGGATCATTTTTGCCGGCCAACTGACATGGGTTCTCTGGCAGATGTTGCCGCACACCTCGTCCGGCGCGGCCAAGAATGGGATGGCTCATGTCTGATGAACGCCCCCAAAAAGAAGCTCAGACGGTAAACAATTCGCAATAGCTGCGATCGAGATTGCGCAACAAAGCGATCGCAAAATGTCGACGATTCACCGGACGGCCGCCGGCCGTGGCCAGCGAACCCGCCTGGGCGCGAATCCCGGGCGAAAAATCTTCTGCTCGCTGATTGATGTTAACGCCAAGCCCGGCAATCGCCGCGTAGGCGCCGTTTCGCTCCACCCGCATTTCCACGAGCACACCCGCCACCTTGGCCGGTCCGACGTAAACGTCGTTAGGCGGTTTGATCATTGCGGCGATGCCGCATTCTTCAGCAATGGTGGCCACGATAGCCTCCGCCGCCCAGCTCGTTAGGCGGGCGGATTCGGCCGGCGTCAGATCAGGTCGCAGCAAAATCGAACCCCAAAGGCCAAGCGAGGGCGCCGACTCCCAACGACGGCCGCGCCGCCCACGCCCGGCCGTTTGTCGCTCGGCGAAAACAACGAGACCGCTTTCCGCACCTTCCTGTGCCAGCTCCCAGACAACGTCGTTGGTCGAAACGACTTCGCGAAATACGAGAACACGCTTCCCGATGTGAGTATCGACCACAGCAGACTGCAGCGCCGCGGCATCGAGCAAATCGGGCGACTCAAGCGCCCCCATGCGTCAACTCCAGCGACAAATCGATCGCGCGTGGGGAATGGGTCAGCGCTCCCACCGAGATAAAATCCACCCCGATGGCCGCGATCTTGGCCACGTTCTGCAGAGTGATGCCTCCGCTGGCTTCAAACTTCACGGCACCGTGCCGGAGCGCCACGGCCTCGCGGATTTTCGCCGGCGTCATGTTATCGAGAAGGATCACATCGATGCCCGGAATCTTGAGAAATTCCCGCACCTGCTCGAGCCGATCCGCTTCCACTTCGATGCGAAGATCGGGCCGTTCGGCTCGCACGCGTTCCACGATCTGCGCCAAATCCTGCCCGGCCGGCATCGTGCTCAAATGGTTGTCTTTCACCAGCACCATATCGTGCAAGCCGAAGCGGTGATTGGTGCCGCCTCCGGCCACAACGGCCGCCTTTTCGAGCGCTCGCAGACCGGGCGTTGTCTTGCGCGTATCCAGAATTTTTGCGTGCGCGTTTCCCACGGCTTCAACGAATTGCCGTGTCAGGCTGGCGATGCCGCTGAGGCGCTGCAGAAAATTCAGAGCCACTCGTTCGGCCGTCAGAATCGAAGCCGCTGCGCCACGCACTTCGAGAATGACTTTACCGGCCGCGAGTTTCGTCCCGTCCACTTGTAAAATTTCCACCTGCAAACCGGCATCGACTCGCCGAAAAACTTCCGCCGCGGTCGTTGTGCCGGCCACAACACAAGGCTCGCGCGTCACGATGCGACCGGCTCCCGGCAGATCGGCCGGCACAAAGTACTTCGTGGTCACGTCCCCCTCGCCGATGTCTTCGAGAAGAGCCATCGTGATGGGATCGGGAGCGCTCATAGCGGCAGAAATGTCGCCATCATTTTAGCGGGAAAATGCGGCTTTCACAGTCCGAGCTTCAAGGGAAAAACGGGAGCCGCTGGCAGAAAATAGATTCGGGCAGGGCACGCCAAGGAGAAACACTGAATATCAAACGTGCCACCGCCCGAATCGCCTTAACCTGCAGCCTTTGACAGCAGGGCCGGGGTCCCGTTCGAAAATATTTCAGCGATATTTAGAGAAATTATGGCTGTCGACGCTCCGGCAAGACTTTATGCAAGGGCGAATGGTCGCTTTTCGCCATCGCCAGCCGACGTTACAGCAGCGTTCCCTGCACCGCTTTCTGGCTTTGCGCCGCTTCGTCGCGGATATCCTGCAGCAGCGATTTGAACTCGCAACGTTCCAACTCCGCGATCAGCTCCTGGTATTGCGGCCGAATCCGCAGGTCGTCGATCGGCACCGGCAGCTCGGTGTGGCAATCGAGCTCGACCATCTGGCGGTTTTGCAGGATCCGCTCGCGAGCGCTGGTCAGCTTTTCGCGGTTCCGCTGACTCTTCACGGCATCCAGATTCTGGAGCAGTTTTTCAAGGCCGCCATGCTCGCGGACCAGGGCGGCCGCAGTTTTGCGACCAATGCCGGCGCCCGGGATGTTGTCGACGGAATCGCCGGTAATAGCGAGCACATCTCCGATGAGCGCCGGCGGGACCTCCCATTTCGCGGTCACCTCCGCCTCTCCCAGAAGCGCGAATGCATCCTTGGGCGAAGCGAGGTCGGCTTTGGCTGTGCTGTAAACTTTCGTAGTCGGTCCCACCAATTGGTAAAGGTCCTTGTCATTGGTCGCGAGCACCACTTCGATCCCGCGTTTTTGCGCCGCCACCGCGTAGCAGCCCATCAGATCGTCGGCCTCCGTGTTGGGCAGCGAAATATTTTTGAACCCGAGCAATGCGGTCAGTTTGCTCTGGATAAAATCGAGCTGCGGGACCATCGGCTGCGGCATTTCCTTGCGTGTCTCCTTGTAGGCCGGTTGCAGGGCCACACGCTTTTCCGGCAGGCCTTCGTCCCAAAAAACGGCGCCCAAGTCCGGCGCCAGATGTTTCATCATCAAGCGCACCGTCTTGGCAAAACCGTAGATTGCGTTGGTCGGTTCGCCGCGGGAATTGGAAAGATTCTGGATCGCGAAGAAAGAACGGTAGACGTAATAGTGGCCGTCGATGAGGAGCAATTTCACGTCTTCACGCTAAACGAACACGGGCGCCGCTTCATCTCTTTCTGGCGGCAGGCAATGCGAGCCGATTCGTCTTTCGCCAGTTTCGCGCTTACTTCCTGAATGACCGAGCAATGGATGGTGCGTGTGGAGGGCAAGGAATATGGCCCGGTCGATTTCGACACGTTGCGGGAATGGCTGGAGGAAGGCCGCCTCATTCCCGATAACGAGGTCCGCCATCCACCGGAAAACGACTGGGTCAGAGCGGCGAGCATTCCGGAATTATTTCCGCCCGCGCGGGAAAGCGAACCGGCCGACACGACGCAGCGTCGCCGCACATTTGGTGAAATTTTCATTGAAACCTTCCGCATCTACGGCCGCGGCTTTCTTTCCTTTTTCCCACTCGCGCTTCTGGTCGGCATCCCTTCCTGCGCCATTCAGATTTCCGCTGCCTACATTCATCTGCCGGTCGACGGAAGTGTGGTCACACCCCCAATCGGTGCGCGCATCGGGCTCGTGCTCGGCGTGGCGGCGATGGTTGCCATCTGGCCGATTTACCTGGCCGGAATCCAGATCGCCACGGCCGAGATCGCCGCCCGTCGCAAGATCGGATTCGGCGCCACTCTCCAGCGGGCCGTCAATTTCTGGCCACGCGTCGCCCTCCTCTGCCTCATCGTTTACGGCAGCTATCTGCTTTGGAGCGTCATTCCGCTGCTCGCTATTTTGTCGCTCGTCTCGGCCCAGGCAACGCCGCTTTCCGCCCTCCTTGGCCTTCTCATTCTGGCCTTGCAGGTCTACATGACGGCGCGGCTCTTCGTGAATTTTCTTTTCTGGCAGCAGACCAGCGTTCTGGCCGGCCATGGCACTGTCGAAGCATTGCGGGAAAGTCGCGAGCTCGCCCGCAGCCGGCGCGACGCCCCGCGTTTCGAGCGCCCACTCTGGCGCGGCGCCATCCTCGTTTCACTTTGGCTGGTCATGTTGATCGCCTGCAGTGTCGCCGCGGAAATCCCCTTCGTCCTGGCGCATTTCCGGGGAATCACCAATCTCGATCAGGCCTTCACCATGGCTGAAAATCTCTCCAAAACCACGACGCCCGATGCGCTCACCATCGCCGCTTACGTCGCCACCACGCTGATGCACGCGCTCCTGCGACCTTTGCTCGGAATCTCGTTCGTCCTGCTCTATTTCGACGCCAAAGCCTAAAGCGCCGGCGATCGCACAAGCTGCGCGCCCGTCTTGTCCGCCCGCGGTCAATTCAGTTCGCAAATTTTCTCGAGCTGCTGCTGGCGTGAATCGATCACGTCGATGTCGCTGTTTTTATCGAGTGGTCGCACCACGGTTATTACATTTTCAACGCTGCCACTGCGCTTCTGTTTTTGTTGCGTCGAGCCACAGTGGATTTCTGGGCGTTCTGCCTTTTCCACGCATGCGTAAACATACGGGTGCACAGCGACTGCGCTGCGAACATCAGCTTCACTCAGCTCTACGACAGAACGAGGGACGAACGTATCGTGACGCACTAAAGACTAAGGCGCTTCGCCTCCCGTTCACAATCTGAAGCCGTCCGTCGCGTTGACCGGCCGCTGCAGATTAGCTAGCCTGCGCCTCGATGCCCGCAAAACGTAACCGTCCGAAGCACAACAACTTCAATTCGCAGGCAGAGTTTCCCTTCCAGTTGCGACTGGAAGATTTCGAGATCGCGATGCAGGACGTTTACGACTTGTTCTACGACGTGAACACCGGATTGATCGAGAAAGGACTGGAACGACTCGATGATTTCCTGCGACCGGCGACCATGTCCGGTCTCCTTTCCGATCTTCTCACAGCCAGCATGTCCAAACATGCCCCTGCCCTAACTCAGAATAACTATTTCAATGGACACCCGGACCTCGTCATGAAGGGCTCTTATCCCAATGACTCTGTGAAAGCGGGAAGCGACGGCGTCGAGATCAAAACCACACGCAAGAGCGGTGGCGCTGTCGATACGCATGGCGCGCGCGACCAATGGATGACCGTGTTCGTCTACGAAGTGGATAACACCACCGAACCTGCTCGCGAACGGAGGGCGATGACGTTCACCGAAGTTTATCTTGGATAGAGATCGCCGATTTTCGCAAAAATCCGCGTGGCGAACTCGGCACCCGCACGGCGACACTTCATCGCGAAGGAATTCTGAAGCTTCGCCAGAATTGGATCTACCACGAAGTGGGCGGTTAGACACGAAGCACCTTGAGTTTCGCGATTCCTGTCCGCGCCACGTCAAAATAGCGCGCGTCCTTTTCAATCCCGATGCTCGCGTATCCCATCGCTTCTGCCGCGGCCAGCGTGGAACCTGCGCCCGCAAACGGATCGAAAATCGTTCCGTCGCCTAAAGGTAAAACTGCACGCACAATTTTCCTGAGGAAAGCCTGCGGCTTCAAACTCGGATGCGGCGACAGTGAGCGCTCCTCTTTGCGTGTCGGGGCAGACTGAATCACGTCACCGAACGGCTGGTCCTTTGTTGGTCGGCGAAACCCGCCTGTCTTCCAGCGGCGCAAATTATCCTGCACGCGACCTTCAATCGGCTTGCGAAAGATCAGCCACGGTTCCCACATCGAGCGCGGCATCACGCTTACATCCGCAAATTCCTCATGCGCAGCTTTCGGCCGATCGCCCCCGCGCATCGTCATCGTCAGGCGAATAATTTCGCCGCGACGCTCGAATCCGGCGCGTGTGACCGCATGAGCGACCACAAACGAAAGCAACGGATTGGAAGCGACGATGACTTGGGCGCCGGGAACCACAATCGGCAGAAGTAACCTGGCCCAGCCGAAAAAGAATCGGTCGAGAGCAGCGATGTCGTCGCGATTGAGAACAGTAAATCGCGGTAGCGGCGCACGCTTGTTCCCATCGAAAGAAGGTGGAATACGCCAGACTCCGCCGCGGCCCTTGCGCAACTTCTCCTGTTGCAGCTCGCTATATTCAACGAGGCCATACGGCGGATCGGTCACGACTGCCTCGATGCTATTGGTCGGCGCGTTTGCCAGCCACTGAAAGCAGTCCGCATGAATCAAAGTCGCATTGCCGAAACGAAACGCTTCGCGCGCCGATTCTGTAGCGGCAGTCTGTGGCTGTCGGCGCGCCCCATTTTGCCGCGCGGAATAGGATGTTGGCCCATTAGGAAACGCGAGCGTCGCCTGCGCCTCCTCGCGCACACGATAGTGGCCGCGATCTACTTTTGTGAACAACCGCGGCGTATTCAGTCGCAAGTACGACCGCACCGAGGAAGCCGGCGTTTCGCCGATTCGCGCACTCACCTCCTGCGTAATCTCCGCCACGGTCGCGCCCTGCGGCCGATAGCTCAGAGCTTCCACGATTGCATCTCGCACTGTCCCCGGTTTCCGTTTCGTCTTTGAATACTTCACACGCACTCATTAGACGTCTCAACGTCTTTGCGCGCAAGACAAAACAATCTTGCCATTCGCATGTGACTGGCTCTGTTTGGCATCGACACCGTCGATTGAATTCGCTAAATGCGGCAGCATGAACTTCAAGCGCTTCATTTTCGCCTTTGTGGCGGCGTTCGTTTTTATCTTCTGCTGGGGCTGGTTCTATAACGGCGTGCTCTTGCACGGCGCGACCACCGAAGTGGCAAATCTCTTTCGACCTGTCGCTGAGACGATGGGATTGTTTTACTGGATCGCGATCGGCCAGGCGATCATGGCCCTGGCTTTTGTGCTGATCTACGCAAGCGGCTTCGCGGCCGATGGAATCAGCGGCGGCATTCGGCTCGGCATTCTGCTTGAGCTGCTCGCCATCGGCGCGCGGCTGATGATCTATGCGGTGCAACCATTCCCGGCAAGACTGATCGTACTCTGGACCATAGGCGGATTGATCGAGATGATCGTGACCGGGATCATCGTCGGCGCGATTTGTGGACGACGTGGGACTTCGTCCAGCTAGTTATCCTCCCTCTGAAGCTCGTCCAAGGAAAATGCGGTAATTGGCGCTGCGCTAATCTTCGACGGCAACGCGCCGCCATTCTTCGCGGGTCCCGAGAATCAAAGGGGTCAGCACAAAGAACGAACGGATGACGTAGATGAGATAAGCGAGGAGCCCGAGGCCCTGCACGGCGACGAGAATAAGATGGCCATTGCGCTGCAGGAAAAACTGCGGCCAGCGCGCGATGAGCCAGAAGCAAACGACATTGAATAGCAGGATCACCGGGACGAGCAGGAAGATGTTTCGCCGCTGGTCCCGTTCCACGATGACGTAGAGCCGCTCGCCACACGGCCCGGCGGTCTCGCGCCCGCGGGTGCGAATCATGCGCAGATCGTAAATGAAGAGCATCCAGACGAGCGCGGCAAAAACGGCATTCAGGGCGAACCAGAGCGGCGGTTCGCTGAGATGATTAAAGGCAAGCGCTTCGACCAGTGTGCAGGCGATGTAGAAAAAGTTGTGCACGAACTCGAGCGGCCAGCGGATGAGCGTGAGCGTGTGGATGAGCGAGCGCGACCAGAAGAGAAAAATGAGCAGCAATCCGACGACGGCATAAGGCCAGGCTGTCATGCGCTCCGCGCTCAGGATGGCGCGCGTATTGTCGGTCAGGAAAAAAAGGGCGACGCCCTGAATGATACTGCCAAGGGTCAGCTCGATGTTGACGACCATCGAGTCGAGTTCGTTGCGGTTGGCCCGCGAGACGTTCATGGCTTTGCACCTTTGTAGCCGGGATCGCTGATCCCGGCCACGGGAAAATTGGCACCGAGAATCGAGATTCGTTTGAGAGGCCGGGCGCGGCCGGGATCACCGATCCCGGCTACAACTGGCGTGCTCGCGCTCGGCCATGAGGACGGGCGAGGCCGGCAGCCGATCGAGGATAATTTCGCCCTGGCTGTCGAAACGCCCGAAGGAAAGGACGCCGGTGGGGCATTGTTGCACGCAGGCCGAACAGCGCACGCATTCGGGATCTTCCATCGGCATGCCTTTATTGGCGAAGTTCATGATGTCGATCCCCTGATGACAGACCGAGGTGCAAACGTTGCAGGAAATGCATTTGTGTTTGTCGGGAAAAATCCGGTAGCGCGAGAAGCGCGTGTAGATGTGCATGAGCGCGGCGAGCGGACAGGCGAAGCGGCACCAGACGCGCCCGCTGAACCAGAAATAGAGACCGACGCCGAGAATGCCGGCCATGAGAATATCGACGCTCCAGCCGTAGTTGAGAAAGGGAATCCCCTCAAAAAGCTTGTCATACCAAACGCCGGCCAAAGAGTTGTCGCCTAACGACCAGCTGATGACGCGTAAAATCAGGATGACGAAGGCGAAGAGCAACACCACCTGCCCGACCATGTTGACACGGTTCCAGACCGGGCCGTGCGGCATCTTGGTGCGAAAGCCGTCGCCCATCGTCTCGGCCAGCGCGCCGCACGAACAAATCCAGCCGCAATAGGCTCCCTTCCCCCAGCGGAAGATGATGAGCGGGATAATGACAAAGGTCTGCACGAAACAAATCCCGAGCCAGAGCCACATCGGGTGATCGGTGAAGACGTTGTAGACGTTGAGCGGCCAGGCGAGGATGAAACCATAGGCCCGCCAGTAGGCGCGTTCGTGGCCTAACAAACCATCGTAGCTCTCGAAAAGATGATCGGCCAGCCAGCGCAACGGCCGGTGCGGTTCGAACCAGCCGTTGTGTCCCATCCAGGGCAGAACGATCTCGGGAAGGATGAAGAGCGGCAGGCATTGCGAGGCGATCAGGACAAGCGTCTGCCATTTCACATAGGGGGTGCGACGGCGACGGATGCGCCTGATCCCGAAGACGGCTACGCAGGTGCAGTAGGCCAGCGTGTAGTAAAACGCCGGGTTGCCGAGTCCGCGCCTGATCGTGTAGAGAATGTTGCCTTCGCGGCCGGACCATTGCGCAATTCGGCCGCCGGCCGCATCGATCGCTTTCGGGACGTTGAAGGGAAAAGCGTGATGCTGTCTGACCCATTGCTGCAACGGCCATTCGGCCGGGTGATTGCTCTTCCAGTGATAAAGCACCACGCAAAAGGCAACGAAAGCGAGGCAACTCAGCCAGGTGGTTAAATGCCAGTCGCCGTGCACGCGCAGACCGCTGCGCCGAAAAAAATCGAGCGGCGCTTCGCGGCCGATCATTTTGAAAACAACGTCGTTAGGCAAAGTTTTTTCCGTCCCGTCGGCGTGACGCAGGACAATACTGTCCGGCTCGATCCGCGTGACGGTCGTTTCCATGGCGAGGACGACCGCGCCGGGTAGCGCGTTCCGCCGCATCCCGCGTGTCAGCGTTGTCGTGACCCGCTCCGAGCTGGGGCGTTCCAACTGCACGTCCGCTTTCGGGTCGCGCTCGAGCTCTTGCAATTTCTCGACGTTGTCCGGCTTCGGCCGCGAGAACTCGCGCTTTCGATAGCTGAGCGTAACCTTCGCACCGGATCCAGCTAGGGCGATGGCGGTCTCGAGCGCGCTGTCCCCGCCGCCCACCACCAGGCAATTCTGCCCGCTGAAATCGTTCGGATCGTAAAGTCGATTGAATACCTTCGGCAAATCTTCGCCCGGACAATCGAGCTTGCGATGATTGCCGCTTCTCCCGATGGCCACGATGACATTGCGGGCGCGCGTCACCGTTTTCTTGTCGTCGTGATGCAACAGAATCTCATCGCCCTTCCGTTCCAGCCACACGATGCGCACCTGGGCGAATTCGATCCCGGCCGCGCGCCGTTGTTCCTTTAACTCTTCGAGCAGCGGCTCCTTCACCTTGGCCGTGAAGTGGAGGCCGCCTTTCAGTTTCATTTCCGTCGGATAGGTATAAATCGGCTTCTCTTTCGGAAAATTGGCCACCGTCGAGAACGGTTCGCTTGCCTCGAAGATTTTGAAATTCAGTCCCGCCTTCTTCGCCTCGATCGCCGCCGACACGCCCGAAACACCGGCTCCGACAATGGCCAGGTCGAGCAGATCGCCTCTCTCCGGTATCCGGTCTCCGCTCTCCGGTTTTGTCAACGCTCGCACCGCTTCCGCTCCCGTTTTGGAGGAAAACTTGAGCAGAGGAATTCCGGTCAGGTCCCCAACGATTCGGACGCCAGGAATATTCGTCAGCCCGTTTTCACCCGATTCCGGCAATGGCTCCACCACGCCGGCGGGCCACTGCGTGTGCAGCCATTGCGTGTATCTCTTGATCAGAGAAAGCATGCCTTAGTCATCCGATCGAATCGGCCAGCAATTCAGCCATGTGTTTCGGTTGTACGGAAGTTAGATGTTCGATTTGATGCCGGCAGCTCGCCCCCGAGGCGACCACAGTCGTGCCGTTCGGTTGTTCTTTAATTTTTTCCACGAGGAGCGCGCCGACCTTCACGGAAAGGTCATACTTTTCCCGCAGAGCGCCAAATGCGCCGGCCATCCCGCAACACCCGGTCTCGAGCAGTGTCGCGGTTTTTCCCGGCAGACGTCTGGCCAGTCGTGCCATGAACGCCGGATTGAGAAGCGATTTCGCGTGGCAATGCAGATGAATGGCGACCTCACCGGGAATATCGCGAAACGGAAGCGCATCTGGTTCACGCTCCAGACAATCGTCCACAAATTTTTCGAAAAGAAAACAGCGCCGGCCGATCCGATCCGTATTCGGCAGCTGCAACTCGCGATAGTCTTCCACGAACATCGAATAACAGGAAGGCTCAAGGAAAAGAATCGCCGTGTGCGAATCGTCGCGGCCTAACAAATCGAGATTGTGCCGCCCGAGCCGCGCAGCCTCCGTCAGATTTCCCTGACTGAAAGCCGGACGCCCGCAACAGCGGCGCCCTCGCAGCAGAACAACCTCAAAGCCGAGAGCTTCCAGTACTTTCGTCGCAGCCACGCCGATGTGCGGTTCGTTGTAACGCACGAAAGTATCGTCCCAAAGAATGACGCGCCCTTTCTTGTAGCTATGACCACCATCGCCGGCCACCGTATGCCCCGAAAACCAGTGATCGAACCTTTCTCGCGCGTAGTGCGGCAACGGTCGCTTGCTCGACAAGCCAAGCGTTTTGCTCATGAACCAACGCGCCAGGCGAGAATCGAGGGCCGCATTGGCCAGGCCTGGCATGAAACAGCCGAGCCGGCCTAACAAATCAATATTACTGAACATCCGCACGCGCCAGGGCAAACCATCGCGCCGATAACGCGCATGCGTCAGCTCCGCCTTGAGCAATGCAAGATTGACATTCGACGGACATTCCGGCGTGCAACCCTTGCAGGCGAGGCAATTGCTCAGAGCCGCTTCCAGCTCTTCCGATTTCAGCGGATCGCGGCCGTTCACCCGCAACTCGAGGGCGGCGCGGATGATATTGGCGCGGCCGCGCGTTGACATGATCTCCTCACCGGTGGCGAGAAAGGTCGGGCACATCATGGGCGCTTCCTTTCGGCAGCCGCCGCAGCCGTTGCACTGCTCGAGATTCCCGATGAACGAGCGATCCTTGAACGCGAAGGCCAGGGCCGGCTCGAAGGGTAATTCCATCGGTTTCTCGAAATTGATGCGGAGGTTTTGGTCGACCCGCGACCGGCCATCGCCGAAAATCTTGCCCGGATTGAAAACATTTTTGGGATCAAAGACCCGCTTGATTTCCCCCATTAATTCGAGCAGTTCGTCGCCCAGTTGTTCGGGCATGAATTCCGTGCGCGCCATGCCGACGCCGTGCTCGGCCGAGAATGAACCCTTGAATTGCCGGACGAGCGCCGAGGTCTCTTCCGCAACCTGACGCATTTTCCGCAAGTCGTCCGCGTTGTGCAGATCGAGCACGGGGCGCACATGAAGCAAACCGGCCGCGGCGTGGCCATAAAAGGAAGCGCGCAAACCGAGTGGCTCCATGATCGCGCGCAGGCTGGCCACATATTCCGGCAGGTGTCGCGGCGGAATGGCCGCATCCTCGATAAACGCGACCGGTTTCGCGGCGCCGACGCATCCGGTCAAAAGCGAGAGACCGGCTTTGCGCATCATCCAGACGAGATTCATTTCGGCCGGATTCGTCAGGCATTTCGAACGCAGGCCAAGCCGGCGCGTTTGCAGCGCGCTCAATCGCGCGGCCACATCTTCGAAAAACTCGACGATCAGGAACGACTCGCACGGCCTGGCATCCAGCTCGAGCAAATCGCGCGCGGCCTGAAAATGCAGTTGTCCTTTGGTTTGCTCGAAGACCGGCCGGTCGACGTGTTCGATGGCGGCCGGCTTCAGGCCGAGCAATTCGACCGTCGCCTGCATCGCCTCCGCCACCGAGGCAAAGAAAATAATTCCGAGCCCTTTCTGGCGCGGCAGGGTCGAAATATGAAGCTGCGCCGAAGAAATGGCGGCCAGCGTCCCTTCGCTGCCGGCAAGGATTTCGGTCAGTTGCGGAGTGCGCAGGAATCGTGCGAGTCCATAGCCGCTCCAGCGCTTCATCATGCCGGGCGGCATTCGTTCGAGAATTTCCGCCGTCTTCGCCCGGACCAGCGTTTCGATTCGAACGCGCTCTTCTCCTAACGAGTGGACACTGGCAATGCGGCCATCCGCCAGCACGATCTCCAGTTCGCGCACGTGGTCGGCTGTCGTGCCGTAGACCGGGACGTGCGCGCCGGAGGAATTGTTGGCGATCATTCCGCCGATGGTGGCCCGCGAACTGGTCGCCACGTCCGGCCCAAAACAAAATCCGTGCGGCTCGAGAAAGGCGTTGAGCTGATCGAGCACGACGCCGGCGCCAACGCGCACCGTTCGCTTGTCCAGATCGAGCTCGCTGATCTGCCGGTTATGACGCGAGAAATCGACGATCAATCCGTCACCGATCGCACCGCCCGACAGGCTCGTGCCGGCGCCGCGCGGCGTAATCGACACCGCGGCGTCGGCTGTTTCGCGAATAATCGCACTGGCCTGCTCTGCGTTGCGCGGAAAGGCGACCCCAGCCGGTTCGACCTGATAAATCGAAGCATCGGTCGCATAGAGTTGCCGCGTCAGATTATCGAAAAAAACGTCGCAACCTGCGCCGCGAATCCTCCGTTGTTGGGTGGAGTTCATGGCCTTCGGAAAAGATCTGCCAGCTCAATGTTTAGCAGAAGCGGCCGGTTCGCCCAGCGCTTCCCATTCTTTTGTCAGCCGCTCCATCTCCTCGGTCACGCCGAGCAGTTCGCGATTTAACTCCATGACCGCGCCGCCGGCCTCGTAGGTTTCCGGTTTCTCCAGCTCGGCGCTCAGTTCCTTCTGCCGCCCTTCCAGCGCCAGGATTTGCTGTTCCAAATGCTGAAGATGCTTCTCGCGATCGCGTCTTGTCCTGGCTTCCGCCTTGCGTTGCTCTGCTTCGGCGCGGCGCCGTTCGCGCATCTCGCGCAAACCGGGACCCTGTGCGGAGTCGGACGCTGCCGCGCCGCCGTTGGGCGGTTGTTCGTGAGGTAACTTGGCCCCACTGGTCAGCGCGGCCCGCGCCGAAACAGCCTTCGATTTATCGAGATAGTAATCGTAATCCCCCGCGTAGGGCGTGAGCTGTCCGGCGCTGATGTGCAGCACGCTCTTGGCGATGGCGCGGATGAAATAAACATCGTGGCTGATAAAAACGAGCGTGCCTTCGTATTGCGAAAGCGCTCCGAGCAGCGCGTCGATGCTGCCGACATCAAGATGGGTCGTCGGCTCGTCCATGAGCAGCAGGTTTGGCGGGTCGAGCAGTAATTTGACCAGTGCGACGCGCGTTTTCTCGCCCCCGCTCAGAACGCCGGTCGTTTTGAAAACATCGTCGCCGCGAAAGAGGAACGATCCGAGCACGGTGCGCGCAGTCTGCTCGGAAACCGGATTGGGCATGTCGCGCACGGTCTCGAGAATCGTCTGCCTGGGATCGAACATCTCGGCGCGATGCTGCGAAAAATAGCCGACCTTGACGTTGTGCCCGAGGTTCCGCTCGCCACGTTGCACAGGCAACAGGCCGGCCAGCAACTTGAGCAGCGTCGATTTGCCCGCACCGTTCGGGCCGACCAGCACGATGCGCTGCCCGCGTTCCGCTTCAAAATTCAAACCGCGATAAACGACGAGATCGCCATAGGCGTGATCGACCTCCTTCAACGTGATGACGCGATGGCCGCTGCGCGGCGGCTGCGGAAAGTGAAAGTGCACGGTTTTCTCGCGCGCGGCCGGCGCTTCGATTTTTTCCATGCGATCGATCTGCTTCAATTTGCTCTGCGCCTGTGACGCCTTGCTCGCCTTGGCCCGGAAACGGTCGGCGAAGGTCTGCAGCGAAGCGATTTCGCGCTGCTGATTCTTGTAGGCGGCGAGCTGCTGTTCTTCGCGCGCCGCTTTCTGCTCGACGTAATTGTCCCAATTCCCGCGGTAACGATGGAAGCGACGCTGCGCGATTTCCACGATGGAGCCGACGAGCTGATTGAGGAATTCGCGGTCGTGCGAGATCATGAGGATGGCGCCGGGATAGTTGCGCAGATATTCCTGAAACCAGACGAGCGATTCGAGATCGAGATGATTGGTTGGTTCGTCGAGAAGCAACAGGTCCGGCTCCTGCACGAGCAGACGCGCCAGATGCGCGCGCATGATCCAGCCGCCGCTCATCGCCCGGGCCGGTCGCTCGAAATCCGATTCGCGAAAGGCGAGGCCGGCCAGGATGCGTTTCGCTTTCGGTTCGAGCTGCCAGCCGCCATGTTCGTCGAAGGCATGCAGCGCTTCGTGATGCTCGGGAGAATCTTCCGGCGTCGTTTTCAGAATGCGCTGCGCGGTCATCAATTCGGGCGAGGCCGCGCAGGCCAGCTCCAGCACGGTCTCGTCGCCAGCCGGCGCGTTTTCCTGCGGCAAAAATCCAATCGAAGCCGATTTCTCGATCGAGATCTTCCCGCTGTCAGGCGACGCTTCACCGAGGATCAGATTGAAGAGCGTGGTCTTGCCCGCGCCGTTCGGTCCGACCAAACCGATGCGATCGCCGCGATTCACCTGCAGCGAAGCCTCCTCGAAGAGGACGCGGCCGGCGAAACTTTTCGTTATTTGCGAAATGGTGAGCATCGGAAAACGGCCAACTTCGTGAGGCCGGCGCCCTCACGCAAGCGGACGGCTCCGATTTCTCGCCTAACGAGGATCAGTAAACAACGTCCCAATCGCCGGTTGGCTTTCGCACGAGGACGAGGCGCGGCGGATAAACCATGCTCAAGCTCATGCCCGCGCACATTTGCACCTGATCGCCCTTGACCACGGCGAAGCTCTTTTCGTTGAGCCCGAAGAGATCGCCCTTCCTGCTTCGCACCACGACTTCCGGGTTGCCGGTCGTCACGAATTCCAGATCGTCCATCTGCGGCGGCTGCACCCGCAGCCCATCCTTGTAGGCGGCATCGAGGCATTTGGCCTTGCGAATTTCATCGACATGAACCTGCTCATTGGAGGCGAGCGCCTTGTAGATGGGCGCAAAGTCCGGCTTGAACCAGGTGGCCCGTTCCGCGAGCAAAGCGACGATCTTTTGCTTGTCGGCATCGGACAATTGACGGACAGCCGGGTAATGATGCCATGCTTGATCAGAGGCAAAGCCGGCCGTGAATTCCTTTTCCATCACAACTTTGCCGGTCGCCTTGCGATCGAGCACGCCGGCATTGGCCTGATTTGTACTGGTGCCGGAATTACCGTCGTGCGTTTCCGTGACCTGATCGGTAACGGAAGCCCAGCGCAGCTGGGCACGATAATGGGCGTCCGCATCCTTCGGTTCGAACTCAATCCGGATTTTATTTTTGCCCTTGCGCAGGGCCGCGCCTAACGACTTCACCGGAATCCATACGGAAGGAGCGATTTCGTGATTATCGAAGAGGACTGGCACTTTGTCTGAATGCACTTCCTGATCCGCCACGGGAATGTTGTTCAGAAAAACGTGCGCCTGGCCGGCGACGGTCTCCACTTGCTTGTCCTTCTCCGGATCGCCGATGAAAGGCGTGAAGTTGAATTCGACGTTGAGGATCGCCGCCGAGAGACAGACTGGCCAGCAGAAGAAGAGCAGACAGAGGATCTTGCGCATGAGCCTCTTTCGCAAAAGAGGGGGGCTAAAACAATGCAAAAGGGGACGAACAAGGCAGGCCGCGTGATTTCTTCCTCTCTCGATTTTCCGGAACAACCAAAAACATTTTTTCGTGCGATGATTCCGTGATGTCTCTCGCCGCTCTGATCTCGAAATGGCCGCTCCTTCGGCAAATCCGCGAGCGAAAAGATGGCACCGGGCTCGAATCGATGTCTGCCAAAACGCGCGCCATGCATGCGCGGATCGATGGCGCGAAGCTCGCCAGGTCGATTTGCCCGTATTGCGGCGTCGGCTGCGGCCAGCTCATCTATCATGATGGGAAAAAGCTGATCTCCATCGAAGGCGACCCGGAATCACCGATCAGCCAGGGGAATCTTTGCCCAAAAGGCGCCGCTTCGTATCAGCTGCTCACTCATTCGCGTCGTGAAACGAAAGTGAAATATCGCGCTCCGCGCGCGCGCAACTGGACGGAGATTTCGATCGAGCGCGCCATGGATTTGGTGGCTGATCGCGTCTGGGAATCGCGCAAACGCACCTTCATCAAGGAGGCGAAAGGCTCGATCGTGAATCAGACCCCGGCCATTACCCATCTCGGCGGCGCGACGCTCGACAACGAAGAGAATTACCTGATCAAGAAATTGTTTACCGGAGGCCTGGGCATGGTGTGTGTGTCGAACCAGGCCCGGATATGACATAGCAGCACGGTGCCCGGTCTGGGCACCTCCTTCGGTCGGGGCGGAGCTACGACCGCGCAACAAGATTTGGCCCGGGCCGACTGCATCCTGATCGAGGGCTCGTCCATGGCCGAGGCGCATCCCGTCGGTTTCCGCTGGGTCATGAAGGCGAAGGAAAACGGTGCCACCATCATTCATGTCGATCCCCGCTTTTCGCGCACGAGCGCGCTGGCCGATATCTGGGTTCCGCTCCGCGCCGGGACCGATATCGTCTTTCTCGGAGCGATCGTTAGGCACATTCTCGAAAACGAGCTGTTCTTCCGGGAATATGTTACCCATTACACCAACGCTTCCTGCATTCTACGCGAGGAATTCCGGGACACGGAAGATCAACAGGATGGTTTCTTCTCCGGTTGGAATCCGGAGAAGCGCGCCTACGAAACCGAGAGCTGGCTCTACCAAGGCGAAGGCCTGAGCTTTCCGCAGCGCGACCTCACACTGCAAAATCCGCGCTGCGTTTTTCAAACCCTGAAACGACATTACGCCCGCTATACGCCAGAGATGGTGGAGAAGGTTTGCGGCGTCCCGTCGAAGCTTTTCCATAAGGTCGCCGATGCATTCGTGACGGCGTCCGGCCCGGAGAAAACGGCCGCGATCTGTTACGCGGTCGGCTGGACGCAGCATTCCAAAGGCGTGCAGGTCATTCGCACCGCGGCCGTCCTGCAATTGTTGTTAGGCAATATCGGCCGGCCGGGTGGCGGCATTCTCGCTCTCCGCGGCCATGCTTCGATTCAGGGTTCGACCGACATTCCGACGCTCTACGACATTCTGCCGGGTTACATGGCAATGCCACGGGCGGGCAAAGGGGAAGACACTCTTGAGGATTACTTCAAAACTCACACCAATCCGACCGGCCTCTGGCACGATTTTCCGAAATACTTCGTCAGTCTGCTCAAGGCCTACTACGGAACCCGCGCGAACAGGGAGAACAGCTACGGCTACGAGTGGATCCCGAAGCTCACCGGCGATCATTCCTTCTTCAATTTTCTCTACGAAACGCTCGACGGAAAAGTCGAAGGCATGTTTTTGATGGGACAGAACCCCGCGGTCGGCGCACCGAACGCACGGCTGCAACGAAAGGCGCTCGCCAAACTGAAATGGTTTGTCGTTCGCGACATGGTCGAGATCGAGCCCGCGACCTTCTGGCTGAACTCGCCCGAGATCGAGCGCGGCGAACTCAGGACCGAGCAAATCGAAACGGAAGTTTTCTTCTTCCCTGCAGCCGGTCATGCCGAAAAAGAAGGGGCTTTCACCAACACGCAACGCCTCCTGCAGTGGCGAGAAAAGGCGGTCGATCCGCCGGGCGATTGCCGAAGCGAGAGCTGGTTCATTCACCAGCTCGCCCTGCGACTGATCGCGAAAGCAAAAGCGTCCGATGATCCTGACGATGAGCCGTTACGCGCACTCGACTGGTGGTATCCGGAAACGCCAGAAGGTGAACCGGAGATGCAAGCCGTCCTCGCCGAGATCAATGGCTGGAAGACCACGCCTGAGACGACCGCAAACGGCGGCGTCTGGACACACGATCGCGAAGGGAAACGGCATCACGGTCCGCAGCTCGATAAATACCAGGAACTGAAAGATGACGGTTCGACCGCCTGCGGTTGCTGGATCTACTGCGGCTGTTACGGAAGCGACGGCGTGAACAAGCCGCTGCGTCGTCAGCCTAACGACTATCTCGGTCACGGCTGGGGCTTCGCCTGGCCGAGCGATCGCCGCATCATCTACAACCGCGCCAGCGCCGCGCCCGACGGAAAACCATGGAGCGAACGCAAGAAACTCGTCTGGTGGGATCCGGACAAATCGCAATGGACGGGCGACGACGTTCCCGATTTCAAACCGGAAAAAGCGCCCGATTATCAGGGCAGCCGCCATGATCGCGGGCTCGCCGCGCAACCGGGCGACGCTCCTTTTATCATCCACGAGGATGGACTGGGCTGGCTTTACGTTCCGAAAGGTTTGCAGGATGGGCCGATGCCGACGCACTACGAACCGATTGAGTCGCCGGTCGATAACGCGCTCTACTCCCGCGACACCAACCCTGCGCTTCTCTGGTTCACCCGCCAGGAAAACCGCTTCGCACCGCCCGGCGATCCGCGTTTTCCCTACGTTCTAACGACTTATCGCCTGACCGAACATCACACCGGCGGCGGCATGAGCCGATTCCTGCCGCACCTGGCCGAATTACAGCCGGCCATGTTCGCCGAAATCTCGCCCGAACTGGCCAATTCGTTAGGCATGCGCAACGGTGACAACATGTGCCTCATCACCTTGCGTGGTGCGATTCAGGTTAACGCCCTCGTCACCCGGCGTCTGCAACCGCTGCAGTTGAACGGCAAACGCGTGCACCAGGTCGCGATCCCGTTTCACTTCGGCAGCGCCGGACCCGTCATCGGCGATGCCGCGAACGATCTCATGGCGATCTCGGGCGAGCCGAACGTCACGATCATGGAAACCAAGGCGCTTCTCTGTAACATCGTCCCTGGCAAAATGCCGCGCGGGCCAGCCTTCGACGCCTGGTTTGCGAAACAGGTGCCGCAGGGCGGGCCGCCAAATTTGCATCCCGAACAACCGCCGCCCGGCGCGCCCGAAGGCGGCAAACTGACCGCCGGCCACGGGCAACATGGAAAGAACGGATGAGCAGCGCTAACAAGGGAGTAGTGGAGTGTTGGAGTCATGAAGCAATGGAAATTGCGCCCTTTACCATTACTCCACGACTCCGTTACTCCAGCACTCCAATCCGATGATCGGCGAAGGCGTTCAGAGCACGAATCAGCGGCGCCATTCCTTCGTGGAAGAAGGCGCGACCGTCGGTTTCTTCACTGACCCGAGTGTCTGCATTGGCTGCAAGGCCTGCGAGGTCGCGTGCAAGGAATGGAACGAGGTGCCGGATGACGGTTACACCTGGACGGGAAATTCCTACGACAACACCGGCCACCTCGGAGCCTCGACCTGGCGGCACGTGATGTTCATCGAACAGGACTTGCCGAAGGGAAACCAGATCGCCGGTCCGATGTCGTTAGGCGAGGGAAGCGGCGACGAGCCGTTTCGATGGATTTTTCTTTCCGATGTTTGCAAACATTGCGAGGAAGCCGGTTGTCTGGAAGCCTGTCCGACTGGCTCGATCGTGCGCACGGAAGTTGGTTCGGTGCTCGTGCAGGACGATGTCTGCAACGGTTGCGGGTATTGTGTTGTCAATTGTCCCTTTGGCGTAATCGATCGGCGGCCCGAACCGCTTCCCAAAGCCGGCGGCGCTTTCAAGTGCACCTTCTGTTACGACCGGCAAAAAAGCGGGCTCACCCCGGCCTGCGCGAAGGTTTGTCCGACGGAATCGATCGTCTTCGGCCGGCTCGATGATCTGCGGGCGCGGGCAAATGAACGGCTGCAAATCCTGCAGCAGGCGGGATACAACGACGCGCAGCTCTACGATCCGCAGGAAACTTCGGTGGGCGGATTGCATGCCTTTTTTCTTTTGTTAGGCGAACCGGAAGCTTATGGCCTTCCCCCGAAACCAGAAGTCCCGACAATTTACCTGAAATCGGCCTGGACCTCCGCGATCGCGACAGGAATCGCCGCCGTCGCCGCGGCACTACTGGCTTTCGCGTTTTTTGCGTGATGAAGAGACGAGACGAATGGCCATTATCCCGGATTAAATGAACGCCTCTCCTCATTTCGAGGATCGCCTCGATTCGCTGCGTAAGGAGGCGAAGCAACGCGGCGTGGTCACGGGACGCGGCGTCGATATCGCGGGCGGACCCATACCGCAAAAGCCCGGCTACTTTGGCGAACCAGTCGTCAGGCCGCCCGTCTGGACGTGGGAAATTCCCCTCTACTTTTTCGTCGGCGGCCTGGCCGGCATGGCTGCGTTGATCGCGTTCGCCGCCCTTCTCTTTCACCATGCCGACATCACACGCTCCGCCATGTGGCTGGCTGGTATTGGTGCAATCCTTTCCCCCATTCTGCTTATCATGGACCTCGGGCGGCCGCGTTTGTTTCTCAACATGCTGCGCATTTTCAAACCGCAATCGCCCATGTCGGTCGGCGCGTGGATTCTGAGCATGTTTGGCAGCTGCGCCGTGCCCGGGCTCATTGCGGTTGAATTGCACGAGCGCCAGCTCTTCACCGGCGCGCCCGATCAATTCCTCCACATCATGGCCCCTCTGTTCATTATCGGCTCCGCCTTCTGGGGCATTGGTCTCGCCACTTATACCGGCGTGCTCATCGGCGCGACGGCCATCCCGGCCTGGTTTTTGCATCGCGTGCTCCTGCCGATTCATTTTGGCACGGCCGGCCTTGGCTCCGCCGCGGCCGCCCTCGAATTGTTCGGCTATCATCTCGGACCGCTCAACGCCATCGGTTATCTAGCGGCCGGAGTCGAGACGTTGCTCTGGATTTGGCTGGAACTGAACCGGCACGGCGCAGCCGATCGCGCCTTGCATGAAGGTCGGGCCGGCTGGCTCATTCGGTCCGGTGAATTTTTGAGCGGCCCGCTCGCACTCGTTCTTCGTCTGACGAGCTTTGTACCATTGGCCGCTATTTCCTTCCTGCTCGGGTCCCTGTTCAGTCGCTTCGGCTGGATCGAAGCGGGTCGCGTTTCCGGAAAAGATCCGGAAGCAGTTTTCGCTTCGCAAAAATCCTAGCGCGCCAGGATTCGGCGGTCGCCGTTTCGCCTCGTCACTCCATCGCGATCGAGGCGCTCCAGAAATGGCACCATCACGCGCCGGGAGCTTCCGAGAGCCTGGCGTAACTCACTCACCGTCGCTGCGCCGCGTTCGCGCAAATGCACGACAATAGTGTCCCGCATTTTTTCAAAAGCCTGCGCACTCAGGACCGCGTCCGGCGAAAGCTCGATCGCTTCGCCCGTCTCGAACAAAAATCGCAACGCCTGTTGCGCAGAGATATTTCCCGCGATTTCTTTTCGCGAGGGCGGATCGAACGCAGACGCATCCAGGGTTTGCCGCAGCAATTCGCCCGCCTTCCGAAGATGCGATGGCAGGGCCGGTCGATGCGTCTCGCGTCCGATGATATCGCCACTTCGCACGAAACCGCGGGCCTGAAGTGCGATCACAAGCGGATCGAAGAGCGCCACGGCCTCCTTCGAAACGGCACTGCGCAGGCGCGCCAGTTCCAAACCGGCACGCTCGGGCCGCGCGCCATGCTCCGCGTCGATCGCGTTCGCGGCGTCGGTCACCACGGCATTCCACCACTTCGCCTCGACGGCAAATCCTCCGAGCAGAACCGCGACGCCGGATTCGCCGAGCCGTTGCCAGGCAGTGGCAATTTCCTCCGTGCAAAAATGCGATTTTACCAGGCAGATCCTGCGCCTAACGACGCAATCGCGTTGCAGATGGGCTTCGAGAAAACGGTCGGCCGCAAGTGGAAATTGCGCGCATCTCTGCAGGAATTCCCGCTGCGGGGAGCTGCGAAATTTTTTCGCACTCGCCTCCGCATCCAGGATGACGCCGCCGGCCAGTGTTTGCTGTTCGGAGGTATCCCGCACGACAAGGCGATCCCCGACGAAGGCGAAGACGGGGGAAGCGAAGCGAAGCTCAGCAAGCCCGCTCTGTCCCGGGCCCAGCGTTGCATTTTTCTGCAACAAAACGCGCGCCGCGAGGTTGCCGCTACCGTGATGAACGCGCACGCGCGTGCCGTGACGAAGCGGCGGTGCGTGCGACGGCAGGCGTGCTGATCGGGTGAGCAGCACATCGAAAACGGCGTGCGGCATACCGAGATCGACACGGGCGATGATTTCTCCGCGCCGCACTCCCTCTTCGTTCGACCGTCGCGCGACGGGGAACTCGGGAATATTCAGCGCCACGCGCGAACCCGGAGCAATCTCTGCAACCTCGCGACTGTGATTTTGAATGCTGCGAATGCGCGCCGACAAGCCGGAAGGTTGCACAACAATATTTTCGCCGCGGCGAAACATTCCGCCGGTCAACGTCCCGGTCACGATCGTTCCGGTTCCACGCAGCGTGAAGGCTCGATCGACGAAGAGGCGGGACTTGCCGATATCGCGTGATGGTTCGAGTTCAACGAACGCCAGGCTCAATTGCCGCCGCAGTTCGCCGAGCCCGGAGCTTTGCGGTAGCGAAGTTGGGACGATCGGCGCATCCGCGAACGGCGTATCGTGAAGTTGCGTGCGTACCATCTCGATGACGGGCTCCGTCGAGGCGACCAAATCGACCTTGGTCAGAGCTACGACGATTTTCGAAACACCGAGGTAGCTGAGAATTTGCAGATGCTCCTCCGTCTGCGGCATCCAGCCGTCATCGGCCGCGACCACGAGCAGGGCCAGATCGATCGCGCCAACGCCGGCCACCATGTTTTTCACGAAATCTTCGTGCCCGGGGACATCGATAACGCCAATGGAAAAGACGGTGTCTGCTTCGTTAGGCGAAGGCAGCTCAAGATGAGCAAAACCAAGTTCGATCGTAATGCCGCGCGCTTTCTCTTCGGGCAGCCGATCGGGATCGGTGCCGGTCAGCGCCTTGATGAGCGCGCTCTTTCCGTGATCGACATGGCCGGCCGTGGCGAGGATGAAATTTTTTGAAGTCATCGCGCGGTAATTTTCAAGGAGCGGTGGCCTCCAGACCGCCGTTGGCGAGCGGGCGCTTCGGAGAGCGCTCCTCCTTGAGGGGAACCGCTACCGCAAGGCTTCACGGATTGCACAAATCAGCGTCTCATCCTGTTCTGGAAAAATTGTGCGCAGATCGAGGGTGAAAAACTCCCTTGCTACATAACCGACGACCGGTGGCGACCATTTGCGCAGACGCTCAGAAATTGCGTCAGCGGATATTTTTTTCGAACGCAACGACACCGCGATCGATTCAACCTTCGATCGCGGCAGGGCGCCGCCGCCGATCTTCGACTCGACTTCCGTGATGGCCGCGGCCACATCGGTCGAAGAGGCGCGCGCCTTCAGAGCGGCCGCTATTTTTTCCGCGCGCGAGCGCAATTTTTCCAGCGGCGTTTGCAGCATCCGCAAGATCGGGACTGAGGCGAAATTCTTGTTCAGATGCAATTCCGCCGTCGCCTGCAGAGCGGCCAGGATGAGTTTGTCGCAGCGCAGCGCCCGAAAGAGTGGCTCGCGTTTGAGCGCCGAAACAAAGCGCCGTTTGCCGGCGATGATCCCGGCCTGCGGACCGCCAAAGAGTTTGTCGCCGCTGAAGCAAACCAGATCAGCGCCGGCTCGAAGTGTCCCGGCGGGCGTGGGCTCGTGTTCAATCATGCCTAACGACTCGGTAGCAACGACCGCACCACTGCCAAGATCCTCCACCAGCGAAATGCGTGTCTGGTGGGCGAGCGCCGCAATCTCCGCGGTGGAGGGCGAAGCAACGAAACCGCTCATGAAGAAGTTGCTACGATGAACCTTGAGAATCATTGCCGTGTCAGGGGAAATAGCGCGCGCGTAGTCCTGCAGTGTGGTCTTGTTCGTGGCTCCGACTTCGCGCAGAGTTGCGCCGGTCGCTTCCAGGATTTCGCCGATGCGAAAACCGCCGCCGATTTGCACCAGCTCGCCGCGCGAAATAATCACCTCGCGTTTCTTCTTCGTGAAATGATGCGCGATGAGAACGAGGGTGGCGGCGCAGTTGTTCACGACGCAGGCGCTCTCGGTGCGACAAAGCTGGGCGAGCGCGCGCTCCGCATATTCCCCGCGCCGGCCGCGTCCGCCGCTGTTCAGGTCGAACTCGAGGTTGTTGTAATTGCGACCAACCTTCTCCAGCGCGCGCAATGATTCCTCGGCCAGCGGTGTCCGCCCGAAGTTGGTATGAATGAGAATGCCCGTGCCGTTGATGACCGGTTGCAGGCGTGAACGAGAAAGATCGGAAACGGCTGATCTTACATCGCTGATGATTTCGTTCGGCGCAGGCACCCTGCTGGAGGCACGCAAGGAGGCCAGATACTGCCTAACGAGCTGTGTGACGAGAGCGTGTGGCAGCGCCGTTGGCCCCAACGTCTCCAAAATTTTCCCAACCGCCGGGATGGCGCGGCGTCTCGTCTTCATCCGGGGAGCGCGGGCGCCATCATGACATCGTGACAGAGATCAGCGGGTCGCGCCGACGCCGAATGCGGCCGACCACCGCGGAGCACAGTGTTTGCCGACGCCGCAGAGTCGCGAAAACACGCGTGAGCAATTTCTCCGGGACACAAAGGAGCAGGCCTCCGCTGGTTTGCGCATCGGTCAGGAGAAAGCGCCAGGCATCCGTCGTATCGCTCCAATCGACATTCTCGTTTGCCGTTTCCAGATTTTGCCGGCTGCCGCCCGGGATGCAGTCCTTTTCGATCAGCGAAAAAATCTCGGCGCTGATGGCCGGAATCGCTTTTGCCGAGACGTCCGCGCTGACTTCGCTGGCGCGGCACAGGGAAGTGAGATGGCCTAACAAACCAAAACCGGTCACATCGACGGCCGCGCAAACCAATTCGCGCTCGCCCAGTTCGGCACCGACGGAATTGAGGTGCGACATGAGAGCTATTGCTCTCCTGGCCAGTTGGCGCGAAGCGAGACCCCGCTTGATCGCGGTGGTGGCGATTCCGGTACCGAGCGGCTTGGTCAGGACGAGAAAATCGCCCGGGCGCGCTTTGGCGTTCGTCAGAATCTTGTCCGGCGAGACGAGGCCGGTCACGGCCATGCCATAAATTGGTTCCGGAGTGCGAATGGTGTGGCCGCCGAGCACGACGCACTTCGCTTCCCTGGCTTTCTCGAGGCCGCCGCGCAGGATTTGTTGCACAATCTTCGGAGGCACCTTGTCGGCCGGAATGCCTAACAGGTTGAGCGCCGTGAGGGGCCGGCCGCCCATGGCGTAAACGTCGGAGATGGCATTCGTGGCCGCAATTTGCCCATAGGAAAAGGGATCGTCGACGATTGGCGTGAAGAAATCGGTCGTCTGGACGAGAGCGCGATAACGATCGATCCGGAAAACGCCGGCGTCATCGGCCGTAGCGGACCCGACGAGCAAATCGCGGGTCTTGAACTGTGGGAGATCGCGCAGGACTTCGCGCAAGGCATCCTGCGGCAGTTTGGCCGCGCAGCCGGCACAAGTGGAAAGGGAAGTGAGTTTCAACTTGCTCACTGTCTCTCCGCTCTCCGGTTTCCGATCTCCGGTTTCACAAGTCGGAGAGGATAGGAATCGAACCTACCCCGGCCCGCGGAACGGACCGACAACGGTTTTGAAGACCGCGGGGACCACCAGGCGCCCTTCTCTCTCCGGCAAAATTTGTAGCGGCGGTCTATGACCGCCGTGTTCCCTTTGTAGCCGCCCCGCTCAGTCGGGGCGCCGCGGCGCTCTGCCACCGCGCGTTCGTCAGCCCGCGCGCCCCGACTGAGCGGGGCGGCTACAAAACTACTTTGGGCCGATTTTTCTCTTAACCTGCTGCGCCGTGGCGTCGAAGTCCGGCCATTCGCCGGTCTCCAGTTTGGAATGAATGAGTTCTCCATGGACGCGAATTTCAAAGGCGCCGCCGCTGGAAGGGATTAGCTTTACGGAATCAACGCCGGCCACGTCGCGAATTTTGGCCGCCAAACTGGCGGCACGCGGTTCGTAGTTTCAAGCCGTGCAGTATTCGATGCTGACTTTGGGTTTCATTGTCGCGCTCCCTTCCGCCCTGATGGTAGCGCGCGGCGGAAGGAGCGGTCAAGTTTCGGCGCCTGAAAACCGATTGGCAAAGCCGGCCTTCCCACCAGACGCGAAAGACTTATACTGAATCGTTAGCGTGGAGCAGCGCGGCGATCGAAACGGCCATGGAAACGACAAAGTCACGCGAATTTCAAAACCGGATCGCCCGCGTGGAAGAGTTGATCAAAGCGATCGAGGCCATGCCGGACGAGGCGGGCCGGGCGCAAACGCGCGAACTCGTGCAGGCGTTGCTCGAACTGCACGGCACAGGGCTGAATCGCGCCCTCGAAATTGTCTATGACGAGAAGACATCGGGGGAAGCCTTGATCGATAAACTGGCACAGGACGATCTCGTTTCGAATCTGCTCTTGCTGCATGGATTGCATCCGCTCGATCTGGAAACGCGCGTGCGACAGGCTCTCGATGAGGTGAAGCCGCGGCTTGGTTTGCACGGCGGAAGCGTTGAGCTGGTCGGTGTGACGCCGGAAGGTGGGGTGCGTCTGAAGCTGGAGGGAAATTGCGAAGGCTGTCCGTCATCGCGCGTCACTCTGAAGTATTCGATCGAGGAAGCGCTCTACGCTGCCGCCCCCGATATCACTGCGCTGGAAGTCAATGGACTTGTGGGCGAACACGCGCCAACCCCGGCAAATGCGAAGTTTACAGAGTGTCCTTCCCAAAATGGGAACGGACAAATGCCAGCAACAGGAGGAAACAAATGAGCAGCCAACCAGTGCCAGATCACACGCCGGGAACCGCGAAAGGCGAGGAACAGGCCCTCTCCAGCCGCGAACCGGGTCGGAATCCTGATCGCAAGAATTACCGCAGCGCCCGCGATTCCACCGGCATCAATCCGGACAAGCGAAATCCGATTCTCCCGATTATGCCCAACATTCCGCCGGCGTAGTGGCCGGCGAGGCGCGATCGCCGGAAGCGCCGTGGATGTCAGCGGAGATTTACGGCCGGCACCCGGCGAGTCGTTCTATCATTGTTGATGGCTGCTTCGTTCTCTACTCTTCGCCGTTTCGCCGCGGGTGCGGACGGCAACAAGCCTCCCGCTCGTCGCGCTCCCCAAGAGTTCTGCGAACTCTGCAGCCTGCCGCTCGGGCCGGAGCATCGCCACATGCTGGAAACAGCGACACGGAAGATCGTCTGCGCGTGCGATGCCTGCACCATGACTTTCGCGCCTGTAAAAGAGGGGCGCTTCAAGGTCATTCCGCGCGACGCCCGGCCGCTGACGGATTTTCAGATGAGCGATGCCGAATGGGAAAGCCTCTCGCTGCCGATCAATCTCGCGTTCTTCTTTTACAACACACCAGGCCAGAAAATGGTCGCGATGTACCCGAGCCCGGCCGGGGCTACCGAGTCGCTTTTGCCGCTGACCGCATGGGAGTCGCTCGTTAGGCAAAACCCGGTTCTAAGTGAAATGGAGCGAGACGTGGAAGCGATGCTCGTCAACCGAACGCGCGACCGGCACGATTATTTCCTCGCGCCGATCGATAAGTGTTTCGAACTGGTCGGGACAATCCGCATCCACTGGCGCGGCCTTTCCGGTGGTGAGGAGGTCTGGCGGGAGATCGATCGGTTCTTCGCTGCGCTCAGGAAATGACACCATGCCCGATTTGAATTTCCAAATCGTTGGTGTGGAACCGGCGGATCGCGGCCTGGTGCCGCTGCTGCATTTCAAGCTCGAAATTACGAACGAACCGGCAACCGAGACCATCCAGAGCATGATGCTGCAGACGCAGATTCAAATTCAGTCGCCGCAGCGCGCTTATGCCGCGCCCGAGAAGGGAAAATTGATCGAACTGTTCGGTACACCGGATCAATGGGGCAACACGCTGCGCAACAAGCTCTGGACGCATGCCAGCACCAATGTTGGCACGTTTACCGGTCGCACCGAAGCGAAGCTGGCCGTGCCGTGCAGCTACGATCTGAACATTGCGGCCACGAAATACTTTTACGCGCTCGAGGGGGGCGAGGTGCCGTTGCTCTTTTTGTTCAGCGGCACGGTGTTTTATGCCGGCTCCGATGGCCGGCTGCAGGTGCAGCAGATTTCGTGGAACTGCGAATCGACCTTCCGCATGCCGATCGCGACCTGGCAGCAGTTGATGGATCATCATTATCCGAATCGCACCTGGCTCTCGCTCGAGCGGGAGGTGTTCGACCGGCTTTATGAATTCAAGCGGCACGAAGGGCTGGCTTCGTGGGAAGAGGTCATGGAGCGGCTGCTCGGTCGAAATGACGAAATCCGAAATCCGAAGCCCGAAACAAGCTCGAATGCCGAAGCAGTGGACGACGATGATTTTTGGGGTGATCCGACCACGTCGGTAAAGGAAGAGCCTTCAGGCCGAAGCTTTGATCTGGAGGAGCGAACAGCGCGGTTTGGAGAAGCTGTCATTGATTTCGCCAAAACCATTCCACGAAGCCCGCTGACAGAGCGATTGATTCAGCAATTGGTTGGTTGCGGGACAAGTGTGGGCGCAAACTACGCCGAGGCGGACGACGCTGTCTCGCGCAAGGAATTCTTTTTGCGTGCCGGAACATGCCGAAAAGAAGCACGCGAAGTGAAACACTTTCTACGCATGATTGTGCGCGCCGCACCCGAACAAAAAGATGCTGCGCGACCACTCCGGCAGGAGGCCAAGGAATTAAATCTCATATTCGCCAGCATCTGCCGGCAGCGCGACAACGAGAAATGAACGCCTCTGAAAGGCACCCTTCGCCCACGCCAAGCGAAAACCCCCGACCGCTCTCGTCATTCGTCATTGTTTCGGATTTCGGTTTTCGGATTTCGGATTTACCGCAATGAACCGGACGCTCGTCGATAAAGTGGTAAACGCCGTCCTCTACGAGGGCTACATTCTCTATCCGTATCGCGCCTCGTCGAAGAAGAATCAGCGCGAACGTTTCACCTTCGGCCGCGTTTATCCGGACGATTACCGCATTGCACAGGAAGGTCGCGAACCGTCGCTCATGCAGACCGAATGCCTTGTACGCAATGAATCGAAGGATGCTGTCGTCCATATCGAGATCCGCTTCCTGCACCCGATGGCGCGAGAAGTGGGTGCGCTGGAAACTCCAATCGACCAACTCTCGCCTGAAAACGAACCTGCTTTTCAGGTCGTCCCCGAATTGCGTCTCGACGGCACACTTTACCAGTCATGGCACGAAGCCACCGAACGCCAGGTCGTATTGCCGCCTTTTTCGTTAGGGGAACCGATCGAACAAACACATCGCTTCCACTTTCCGGCCTCGCGGAGGCTCGAGCCGTTGCGCAACGCCAGGGAAGAAATCGCAGCAGTCATCGTGCGCCGGCAGGAGGAGATCGAAGGCCGGGTCGAGATCATCGCGCGGCCGGTGGATGCCGTGACCATGAAACTAACGATTCGTATTTTAAATCAGACGCCCGTGCCCGCTTCGGAACTGGAGAACCAGGAGCAGATCATCATGCGAACATTTGCTTCCACTCACACCATCATTTGGGCCGAGGGCGGCGAATGCATTTCTCTGCTCGATCCGCCGGGCGAGTACGTGCAGGCAGCGGCAGGCTGCAAAAACATCCTGACCTGGCCAGTGCTGGTCGGCGACGCAACCAAGCATGAGCATGACGCCCTCCTTTCATCGCCGATCATCCTTTACGATTATCCAAAGATCGCCCCGGAAAGCCCGGGCGATCTCTTCGACGGCACGGAGATCGACGAAATCCTGACCCTCCGCGTCCAGACGATGACAGACGAGGAAAAGTCCGAGATGCGCAACATCGACGAGCAGGCGCGCCGCATCCTCGAGCGAACGGAAGCGATGTCGAAGGATCATCTGCTGCAGATGCATGGCATCATGCGCGAAGCGCGTCCGAGCAACGAAGATTTCTTCAATCCGAAGCAACAACGCCGCAGCGTGACCGTGAAAGGTGTGGAACTACAGGCGGGCGATCGCGTCCGCATCCATCCGAAACGGCGCGCCGACGCATTCGACATGATGCTGGCAGGCAAGGTCGCGATTATCGAAGCGGTCGAGGAAGACGTGCAGAACGAAGTTCATCTCGCCCTTGTCCTGGAAGACGATCCGGGACGCGAGCTGGGCATGTCGCGTCAGCCGGGCCACCGGTTTTTTTACGGCATCGATGAGGTCGAACCGGTCGAGGGAATGACGAAATCCGAATGACGAAATTCGAAACAATGAGCAATGACGAAGCGCGAAAGGTGACCTCTCGTCGTTTGGGCTTCGTCGTTGTTTCGGGCTTCGGATTTCCAATTTCGTCATTTTAAACGTGCGGATTCTCATCGCCGGCATCGGAAATATTTTCTTCGGCGACGATTCGTTTGGATGCGAGGTGGCAAGGGAACTGGCGCAACGAACGCTGCCCGAAGGAGTTTGTGTAAAAGACTTTGGGATTAGGAGTTACGATCTGGCCTATGCCATGATGGAGGATTACGACGCCATCATCTTGATCGATGCGACTCCCCGCGGAAGCGAGCCGGGGACGATTTACCTCATCGAGCCGGACGTGAATGCGCTGGACGAGGCACCGGAGGAGGTCGTTAATTCACATGGCATGAACCCGGTCCGCGTTCTGCAAATGGTCCGTTCGTTAGGCGGATCTCCTCGTCGTCTGTATGTCGTGGGATGCGAACCGGCCGTCCTCGAGACCGGGGGAGAACTTGGCCTGAGCGACCGGGTGCGGGCGGCCATCCCCGGGGCGATCGAGATGATCGAGAATCTGCTCGAGCCAGCTGGGCGGCCAGAAAAAATTTCAATCGCCGCAAGAAAAAGGCCAATCCAATCCGGAAGCCAGATTCGATTACGTAGGGGAGGAAACTATGAGTATTGCTCTTTGGGCTTGGATAATTCTGGGAGGAGTCGTCGTTCTCTTCGCCATCATCATGACGCTGGCGATGATGCCGGAACTGACGCGCTACATGAAACTGAAAAGCATGTAAGCACGGTTTCGGGACGCGAACCGCATGTTCTTTATGTGAGTTGAAGTAAAAAAACAAAATAGCCGTTTGCCTGGATGGCACCGGGCGCCGGCGTCTAGGAGGAGTTAAGACCTATGGCATCACCTCAAATCATCGCGGATCGGCCGCCGGATATTAAGGAGATTCATGTCGTCTGGATGACGACGGGTTTGGGCTGCGATGGCGATTCGGTTTCGGTCACCGCAGCAAGTCTCCCCAGTATCGAGGAAGTCGTCATGGGAGCGATTCCCGGGCTTCCCAAGGTGCATCTGCATAATCCCGTTCTCGCCTACGAAGTCGGTGACGATTTCATGAAGCATTGGTTCGATGCGGCCGCCGGCAAGCTCGAGCCGTTCGTCCTCGTCCTGGAGGGCTCGGTTCCGAATGAGAAAATCAGCGGTGATGGATATTGGGCGGCGTTGGGGACGGATCCCGACACGGGTCAGCCGATCACGACCAACGAATGGATCGATCGCCTTGCTCCGAAAGCAACGGCCTGCATAGCGGCCGGCACGTGCGCAACTTACGGCGGCATCCACGCCATGCAGGGAAACCCCACCGGCGCCATGGGGTTGGCCGACTATCTCGGCTGGGATTGGAAATCGAAAGCCGGTCTCCCGATCGTGAACGTTCCCGGTTGTCCGGTGCAGCCGGACAACATGATGGAGACGCTGCTCTATCTTCTTTACCAGGTCGCGGGTCTGGCGCCGGTGATCCCGCTGGATGACCAACTGCGGCCGACCTGGCTTTTTGGCAAGACGGTGCATGAAGGCTGCGATCGCGCCGGTTACTACGAGCAGGCCGATTTCGCCCAGGAATACGGCTCGCCCAAATGTCTGGTGAAAATCGGCTGCTGGGGTCCGGTCGTGAATTGCAATGTGACCAAACGCGGCTGGATGGACGGCGTTGGCGGTTGCCCGAACGTCGGCGGCATTTGCATCGGCTGCACGATGCCGGGCTTCCCTGACAAGTTCATGCCGTTCATGGATGCGCCGCCTGGCGCATCGCTTTCCACCATGGTGGTGGGCACATGGGGCGGCATCCTGCGAGGACTGCGTGCCATCACCAACAACGCGGTGAACAAGGAGCCGAAATGGCGGCATCCGCGCGCAGAATTAACGACCGGGTACAAACCCAAACATTATGCCCACAGCGGGCGCAACTAAACGGGAGAGAGAATATGCCAACACTTGAAACTGCACCCGCCGCCCAGAAGGACGTTCCGTCGGGTAACCTCGTCGAAATGTCTTGGGATCCGGTTACGCGCATCGTCGGCAGCCTCGGCATTTACACGAAAATCGACTTCGACGCGAAGAAGGTCGTGGAGTGCTACAGCACGTCTTCGATTTTCCGCGGCTACTCGATCTTCATGCAAAACAAGGATCCGCGTGACGCCCACTTTATCACCAGCCGTATCTGCGGCATTTGCGGCGACAATCACGCGACCTGCTCCTGTTACGCGCAGCAGATGGCCTACGGCGTGAAACCGCCGGCCCTCGGCGAGTGGATCGTCAACCTCGGGGAAGCAGCCGAGTACATGTTCGATCACAACATCTTCCAGGACAATCTGGTCGGGGTCGACTTCTGCGAGATGATGGTGAAGGAGACCAATCCGGGCGTTTGGGAAAAAGCGCAACGCACGCCCGCCCCCCATGCCGCCGACCACGGCTACCGCACGATCGGCGAGATCATGCACGCGCTGAATCCGTTCGAAGGCGAATTCTACCGCGAAACACTCCAGGTCAGCCGCTACACCCGCGAAATGTTCTGCCTGATGGAAGGCCGGCATGTGCATCCTTCCACCTTGTATCCCGGCGGCGTCGGCACGGTGCCGTCCATTCAGGTCTTTACCGATTATCTCGTCAGGCTGACCCGCTACGCGGAGTTCATGAAACGCTGCCTGCCGTTACACGACGACTTGTTCGACTTCTTCTACGAGGCCATGCCCGGTTACGAGGAAGTCGGCAATCGTCGCATTCTTCTGGCTGCTGGGGATCATTCCAGGATCCGGACGTCTGCGATTACAACTACAAGACGATGGATAAATGGGGCGACGCCATGTTCGTCACCCCCGGCGTCGTGGTCGACGGCAAGCTCGTTACGCACAACCTCGTCGATATCAACGTGAACCTGCGTATCCTGCTTGGCTCCTCCTATTACGAGGATTGGGCCGAGAGCGGCGAAACGTTTGTCAAAACCGATCCGTTAGGCAATCCGATCGATAAACGTCATCCGTGGAATCAGACGACCATTCCGAAACCGCAGAAGCGCAACTTTGCCGATAACTACAGCTGGGTCATGTCGCCGCGCTGGCTCGACCAGCGCACGGGCGATCACCTTGCCCTCGACACGGGAGGCGGACCGATCGCGCGCCTCTGGGCGACCGCGCTGGCCGGCCTCGTCGACATCGGTTACGTGAAGGCGCCGGGCGACGGCACGGTCAAGATTCGCCTGCCCAAGACGGCGACGAAACCGGATACGGAATTTACCTGGCGGATTCCGAAATGGGCCAACACGATCGAGCGCGATCGCGCCCGCACCTATTTCCAGGCTTACGCCTGCGGCTGCGCCTATTACTTTATCGAAAAAGCGCTGGCCGAAGTGCACGCCGGCCGCACCGCCACCTTCACCCCGTTCAAGGTCCCGGACGAAGCAATCGGCTGCGGCTTCCATGAAGCGGTGCGCGGTGTCTTGTCGCATCACCTCGTCATTCGCAAGGGTAAGATCGCGAATTATCACCCCTACCCGCCGACGCCGTGGAACGCGAACCCGCGCGATATCTACGGTACACCCGGACCTTACGAGGACGCGGTGCAAGGTTGCCCGATCTTCGAGGAGAACGGCCCCGACAACTTCAAGGGTATCGATATCATGCGCACCGTGCGCAGCTTCGATCCCTGTCTGCCCTGCGGTGTTCACATGTACCTGGGCAGGGGAAAGGTCCTGAAGCAAAAGCACACGCCGACCGCCTTTGCGGGCCTCGCACACTGACTCGGCATACAACACACCGCAAAGGCGGAATACGAAATCCGAATGACGAAACCCGAAACGATGTCCAAATGACGAAGGACGTTTCGGAATTCGACATTCGTCATTGTTTCGGATTTCGGGTTTCGTCATTCGACATTTCCCTATGATCACACTCGAAGCGCAGCCTGACGAAATCTACGATATCGAACTCGAGCACAGTTTGCTCGAGGCCAATGATAAGCTCGCCCGGGAAAATCGCGCCCTGCTCGACCGGCACGGTGTGACGGCGATCGACTTCATGGGCGCGATCGGCTCCGGCAAGACCACGCTCATCACGAAGCTGGTCGAAAAATTGAAGAACAAGATCGGCGTGGCTGTTTTCAACGGCGACGCCACCACGAGCAACGATGCCGACGCCATTGCCAGCCAGAACGTCCCCGTTGTACAGATTGCGACCATCAACGGCTGTCACCTCGATGCCAATCTTGTCGGCAAAGGCCTGAGGCAAATCGAGCTCGACAAGTTGAAGATGATTTTCATCGAGAACATCGGCAATCTCATCTGTCCGGCCGAGTTCCCGCTCGGTTCGAAGAGCACGCGTCGTTGTTGTCAGCGTGACGGAAGGTCCCTGGATGGTGCGCAAACATCCGCACATGTTTCTCGGCTCCCAGATCGTGGTGATTAACAAAATCGACCTGGCCGAGGCGATGGAAGTTAGCGTCGAGGAATTGATCGCCGACGTGCACCGGCTCAAGCCCGACATCAAGGTGATTCCGACCAGCTGTAAAAAAGGAACTGGTCTCGACGAAGTCGCGGAGACTTTGCTGGCCGTCTGAAGCATGCACGAGTTTTCGATCGCCTGCGGCCTGGTCGAGAAACTCCTGCAATTCGTCGGGGAGAACCCCGACAAGAAAATCGTCGAAGTACAGGCTGGAGATCGGTGAACTGAGCCACATCGAGGAAGAGCAGTTGCACTTTTCCTACAGTTCGATCACGACGGAAACGCCGCTGGCCGGCTCATCGCTTCAGATTGAAAAAATCGCGGCAGCGGTTGCCTGTTCGTTCTGCGGCTACCATGGACGGCCCAAATACTGGGAAGATGCCCTTTCGGAAACGCCCGTGGCCACGCTGCAATGTCCTGCCTGTGGGAAAGCCGCCGAGATGGTCGAAGGCCAGGAGTGTGCCATCAAAACCGTGAAGTTTCTGCAAAGCGAACCGGCCGCCTCGAAATGACTCTCATCTCCATTCTGTTTCTCGGCTTCTTCCTCGGCATGCGGCACGCGACCGATTCCGATCACGTCGTCGCGGTGACCACGATCGTTAGCCGGCAGCGTTCCATTTCAGGGGCCGCATTAACCGGCGTCTTCTGGGGAGTCGGCCACAGCCTCACTTTGCTCGTCATCGGTGGCGCAATCATCCTTTTCGGTCTGGTCATTCCGGAGCGACTCGGCCTGAGCCTCGAGTTTTGCGTGGCGCTGATGCTCATTCTTCTCGGGTCTTTGAATCTGCGAGCCACGCTCCGCCTTGTTCGCGTGGTCACGAACGATCCTCACGAACATCCTCATCGGCATGGTGATTACGTTCACACACATGCGCACGGGCACGCACCGGGGTCGCATGGGCATGCGGAAGATGCCGTCCCTCCGGCAAAGCTCGATCGAAAGTTTGGCCGGTTGCCATTTTATCAGGCGATCCGGCCGGTCATCATCGGAATTGTCCATGGCCTGGCCGGCTCGGCGGCGGTCGCGCTACTTGTCCTGCCGATTATTCGAAATCCCATCTGGGCACTTGCTTATCTGCTCATCTTCGGAATCGGCACGATCGCCGGCATGATGCTGATTACAGCCGCCATTGCCGTGCCGGTGACCTACAGCGCGCGTTTCCAGTTTTTCCATCGCCACCTCGGCACGGCCGCCGGAGCACTCAGTCTCGGATTCGGTCTCTTCCTCGTTTATCAAATCGGCTTCGTCGACGGATTGTTTCGTTAGGCGCGGCGGCGCGCCATGAACCGGCAGCGACTAAAAATAACCGTGCGAGGCGCGGTGCAGGGCGTCGGCTTCCGTCCTTTTGTTTATCGGCTCGCCAGCGAACTGCAGCTCAACGGCTGGGTGCTCAACTCAGCCCAGGGCGTTTTCATCGAAGTCGAAGGCGAGCCCGGGATCTTGCAGGAATTTCTCAACCGCCTGGAAGAGGAGAAACCGCCGCGCGCGTTCTTCCAAAATCTTGAGACATCATTTCTGGAGCCAGTCGGATACCGAGGGTTCCAGATTCGTGAGAGCAGCGAGGCGGGCGGTAAAACCGCGCTCATTCTGCCCGACATGGCCACGTGCGCCGATTGCCTTCGCGAAATTCTCGAACCCGGCGACCGCCGATTCCGTTATCCCTTTACCAACTGCACCAATTGCGGTCCGCGCTTTTCCATCATCGAAGGAGTCCCCTATGACCGTGCCAACACGTCGATGAAGAAGTTCGTGATGTGTGCGGACTGCGCACGCGAATACGGCGACCCGGGCGATCGTCGCTTTCATGCCGAGCCGACCGCCTGCCCGCGCTGCGGGCCGCAACTTCAGCTTTGGAATTCGCTGGGCGTAACGATGGCCATGGCCGACCGTGCCCTTCGGCAAGCCGCTCAGGAAATTCGCCACGGGCACATCGTCGGCCTGAAAGGCCTGGGCGGATTTCAACTGCTGGTCGATGCGCGGAACAACGATGCGGTTCAGCGTCTGCGCGAGCGGAAGCATCGTGAAGAAAAGCCGTTCGCCCTCATGTTTTCTTCGCTCGAAGCCATTCGCACGCATTGCGAAGTGTCCGAATTAGAGCAGCAGCTTCTTCAATCTCCCGAAGCGCCCATCGTTCTTCTGAAACAACACTCCGTTGGCGATCGGCAATTGGCCGCCTCCGTTGCGCCCGGCAATCCGAATCTCGGTGCCATGCTAGCCTGCACACCGCTCCATCACCTGCTTCTGCGCGAACTGAATTTTCCCATCGTCGCGACGAGCGGGAATCTGAGCGACGAACCGATCTGTATCGAGGAACATGAAGCTCTCGAACGACTCCGTGGCATCGCCGACTTTTTCCTCGTGCACAATCGCCCGATCGTCAGACACGTGGATGACTCGATTGTGCGCGTTTTGCAGCGGCGGGCGATGATTCTTCGCCGCGCCCGAGGCTATGCGCCACTGCCGATCACGGTCGAATCGAGAAATGAGCATCGCGAATCGCGAATCGTCCTGGCCCTGGGCGCGCATCTCAAGAACACGGTGGCTCTGCGTGTCGGCGACAATGTCTTCATCAGCCAGCACATCGGCGACCTGGAAACAAAACAGGCGCATGACGCCTTTCGCCGATCAGCCTCCGATCTGCCACGTCTTTACGAGGCGCATCCGCAGCTGATCGTGCACGATCTTCACCCGGAATACCTCTCCACGAAATACGCCCTGGAGCAGCCGACGAAACGGGTGGCGGTGCAACATCATTGGGCGCACATCGTTTCGTGCATGGCCGAGAACCAGATCGAGCCGCCTGCCCTCGGGGTGGCGTGGGATGGAACTGGTTACGGCCTCGACGGAACGATCTGGGGAGGTGAATTTCTGCTGGCCCGGGAGGGCTCGTTCCAGCGGGTCGCGCATTTTCGCCAGTTCGCTTTGCCGGGCGGTGATGCAGCCATCAAAGAGCCGCGCCGGAGCGCACTCGGTCTGCTGCACGAGATTTTCGGCGAAGCGCTGTGGGCACGAGCGGCCTTTCTGAAAGTGTTTGCCCCCGGGGAACTGAAGCCGCTGCGCATCATGCTCGCGAAGAAATTCAACGCGCCGGCCACCTCGAGCGTCGGCCGCCTCTTCGATGCTGTCGCGGCACTCACCGGGTTGCGTCAGCGCGCCACCTTTGAGGGCCAGGCCGCCATGGAACTGGAATTCGCGGCTGCGCCGGACCTCCTCGACGCGTATCCTTTCGAGCTAAAGGGAGAAAGCCCGATCGTAATCGATTGGGAGACAGCCATTCTCGAACTCCTGAGCGATCAAGAGAGGGAAGAAACGACGGAAACCATTGCCGCCCGGTTTCACAATATGCTGGTCGATATTATCGCCGCGATCGCGCAAAGAATCGGTGAACCGCAAATAATCCTAAGCGGCGGCTGTTTTCAGAATCGCCGGCTGACCGAAAGTGCAATCGATCGACTTTGCGCAGACGGCTTTCATCCGTGCTGGCACACAAGCGTTCCGCCTAACGATGGCGGGATTTCGCTCGGCCAGGTCGTTGCGGCAGCCTGGGGCGAGGCGGAGGACGTTGCCTGACGATATGGCCAAACGCGTCGATACGGAGCAAAAGAAAGAGGAGGAAATCATCGAGCGGACGGCGCCGCCGGGCGAAGTGGTCTACGAGGCCATTTATGCCGAGGGCGAACACGAACTGGAGCGGAACAGTTTGGAACTCGCGCTCTCCGGTCTGGCCGCCGGCCTTTCCATGGGATTCTCGATGGTTTCCGAGGCGCTTCTCCGCGTTCATCTTCCCGAGACAAGGTGGGCGCCGCTCCTGACCAAGCTTGGCTACAGCGTCGGCTTTCTCATTGTCATCCTTGGACGCCAGCAGTTGTTCACCAAGAACACCCTCACCGTCATCCTTCCGCTCCTGCGAGAGAAAAAGGCCGCCATGCTTGTCAAGGTGGCGCGGCTCTGGACCATCGTGCTCCTGGCCAATTTGATCGGTGCGTTCCTCTTCGGCTGGATCGTCGCGCATTCGAGCATTTTCGAGCCGCACATGCGCGATGCCATGGCCCGGACCGCACTGGAGTCGATCGCCCCCTCTTTCAGCAGTTTGCTTGTGCGAGGAATCGGCGCCGGGTGGCTCATCGCACTGATGGTGTGGCTCCTGCCCTTTGCGGAGTCAGCCCGCATCTGGGTCATCATTATCCTCGCTTATCTGGTCGGGCTGGCCGGCTTTCCCCATGTCATCGCGGGCAATGTCGAGACCTTCTATCTCGTCTCTCTCGGCGCGCTTTCGCTCTCGAAATGCCTGGGCGGTTACCTCGTGCCCGCACTGATCGGCAACATCATTGGCGGGGTGGCCCTGGTCGCCGTTGGCGCACATGCGGAATTCTTCGAAGCGGACGAAGACAAGGACTCAGTCCGATGAACCTGATCTATGGAGAAGTGGTCGAGATTTTGACCGAAAACGAAATGAAATTCGGCAAGGTTCGAGTGGGACGTGCGTTCCAAACGGTCCCGCTTGATTTGCTGGTCAATGTAGCCTGCGGTGATAGCGTTTTGGTGTGCGACGGCGTTGCCGTTGGCAAGGTGGAGAAAATAGCGAAACCCGAAGAGCGAAGCTCGAAACATCAACGAATAGCGATACCCAAGTAGTCCATCATTCCAGCCATGTGTTTAGCGATTCCGGGAAAATTGATTGAGATTGCCGCCGACTCGAACGGCGTGCGCATGGGGAAGGCGAACTTCGGCGGCATTGTGAAGCAGGTTTGCCTCGAATACACACCCGAGGTGGAGACGGGAGACTACGTGCTGGTGCATGTCGGTTTTGCTCTGAGCAAGGTGGACGAAGCCGAAGCGGAACGCACTTATGCCGCTCTCCAGCAGCTCGATCAGTTGGGCGAATTGGATACACCTGAACCGACTGAGTCCGACGATGCCTTCTTCAACCGCACGGCTCCCTCGCCATGAAATATCTCGACGAATACCGCGACGAGGCGCTGGCCCGAAAAGTCGTCGATGAAATCCACCGCATCACGACGCGGCCGTGGGTTCTGATGGAAGTTTGCGGCGGGCAGACGCACAGCATCGTCAAATACGGCATCGACCGGCTTTTGCCTGACGCGATCGAACTGGTGCACGGTCCTGGCTGCCCGGTCTGCGTCACCTCGCTGGAAATGATCGACAAGGCGCACGCCATCGCGAAACGGCCGGACGTTATCTTTTGTTCCTTCGGCGACATGCTCCGCGTGCCGGGGTCGCAGGACGATTTGCTCATTCTCAAATCCCGCGGGGCCGACGTGCGCGTGGTTTATTCGCCGATCGATTGCCTGAAAATCGCGCGCGCCAATCCCGACAAGAAAGTGGTCTTCTTCGCCATCGGTTTCGAAACGACCGCGCCGAGCAATGCCATGTCGGTCTGGCAGGCCGGGAAACAGGGTATCAAGAATTTCTCCGTCCTCGTCTCGCACGTGCTTGTTCCGCCCTCCATCGCTTCGATCCTGCAATCGCCCCAGAATCGCGTGCAGGGATTCCTCGGCCCCGGCCACGTCTGCACGGTGATGGGTTATCGGGAATACGAACCGCTGGCCGAGCGTTTCCGCGTTCCCATCGTCATCACCGGCTTCGAGCCGATCGACATTCTGCAAGGCACGCTCATGACGGTGCGGCAGTTGGAAGCCGGCAAACATGAAGTGGAAAATCAATATCCGCGCGTCGTGCAACGCGAAGGCAACCGCATCGCGCAGGACCTCGTGAACAAGGTTTTCGAAGTGTGCGACCGCAAATGGCGCGGCGTCGGTTCGATTCCGAAGAGCGGTTACAAGTTGCGCTATGAATTTCATGAGCACGACGCCGAGCGGCTCTTCGATGTGAAGGAAATCGATACGAAGGAGCCGGCCGAATGCATCAGCGGTCTCGTCCTGCGCGGCGTGAAAAAGCCGCACGATTGCGCCTGCTTCGGAAACAAATGCACCCCGGAGCATCCGTTAGGCGCAACCATGGTCTCGGCCGAAGGCGCCTGCGCCGCCTATTACGCCTACGGGCGTCATCTTGAAGGCGAGAAGCGGGGAAAAAAGCAGCGGGCGGAGGCGGCATGAGCACGGGAACAAGGGCACGCCCTTCGTGTGCTGGTTCCGCATTTCCGCCCAGGCTCAATTGACCCATGAGCGTGACGCTTCCACCGGCCACGGCGGACAAGTCCGCAGAGTCGTTCCGCGACAAGATCATGCGCAAATGCGGCGAGAGCGTTGAGATGAAGGAGAAGTTCTTCGCCAAATACGCCGAGCAAATCGAAGCGTTGAGCCGGGACATGGCGGAGCGTTTCTCCCAGGGGCACAAGCTTCTCACCATGGGAAACGGTGGCAGTCTCTGCGATGCCCTTCATTTCGCCGTCGAATTCACGCATCCGATCATCGAGAAGCGAGCCGCGTTTTCGGCGGTGCCGCTCATGACCGATGTCGCCACCATGACAGCGGTGAGCAACGACACCGATTACGCGCGCGTTTTCGTCGATCAACTGCGCCTGCTCGGCCAGCCGGGTGACATGGCGCTCGTCGTGAGCACGAGTGGCAAGTCGCCGAATCTCATCTACGCCCTCGAAGCGGCGCGTGAAAAACAGCTGCTGACCATCGCCTGGGGCGGGAAAGACGGCGGCCGTTTTCCGGAGGTGGCTGATTACTGCTTCATCGTCCCTTCCTACAGCATTCATCGGATTCAGGAAGTCCACGCCACTTTTGTCCATGTGCTCTGGGATTTGATCCACATCGCGCTCGGTGCCGAAGATGTGATTTGAGGAGAGGTGATCCGTGAATCGTGAATCGTGAATCGTATGATGAAGTCCGAGCAAATCTCGAATCTCGAATCTCGAATCTCGAATGACGGATCCTTCCTCGCCGCCTCCTGTCCCCTCCCGATCACCAATTACAAGGAGATTGTGCTCGCCCACGGCAGTGGCGGAAAGCTGAGCCACCAGCTCATCGAAAAAATGGTCCTGCCGCAGTTCCGGAACGATCTGCTCGAGCCGCTGCACGACGGCGCCATTATCTCGTTAGGCAATCTGCGCCTCGCTTTCAGCACCGATTCCTTTGTCGTGAGTCCGCTTTTCTTTCCGGGCGGCGACATCGGCAAGCTCGCCGTCCACGGCACGGTGAACGATCTCTCCATGTGCGGCGCGCGTCCGCTCCATCTTTCCGTCGGATTCATTCTCGAGGAAGGAACACCGATGGAAGATTTGTGGCGCGTCGTTCAGTCGATGCGAGAGGCCGCCGACGAAGCCGGCGTTACTCTCGTAACCGGCGACACGAAAGTGGTCGATCGCGGCAAAGCCGACAAGATTTTCATCAATACTTCCGGACTCGGCGTCATCCTCGAAGGAGTCAACATCAGCCCGCACAATGCCCGGGCCGGCGACAAGATTTTGATCAGTGGTCCCATCGCCGTGCACGGCATTGCCATCATGTCGGTGCGCGAAGGTTTGGAATTCGAAACCGAGATTGCCAGTGATACGGCCCCACTCAACGGGCTCGTCGCGGCGATGCTGGAGGCGAGCAAAGACATTCATGTGCTGCGCGATCCAACGCGCGGCGGAGTGACCAGCGCCCTGACCGAGATCGCGCAGACCGCCAAGGTCGGGATGCTGCTGGAGGAAGCCAAAATTCCCATCAGCGAAGAAGTAAAAGGCGCCTGCGAAATTCTCGGGCTTGATCCTCTCTATGTGGCCAATGAAGGAAAACTGCTCGCCATTGTGCCGCCGGCCGAGGCCGATCGCGTGCTTGCCGCCATGCGCGCGCATTCGTTAGGCAAGGAAGCCGCCATTATCGGCGAAGTGACCGAAGACCATGCCGGCTTCGTTCTGATGAAGACGCACGTAGGCGGCACCCGCGTGGTCGACATGCTCTCCGGCGAGCAATTGCCGCGCATCTGCTAAGCCTGGCCGATTGACTCAGCCGGGAGCGATGCGCGAGACTGCCCACATGGAATGCCCGATCCACGGCGAGCAGAGCCTGCAATACTACGGCGACTATCTCGGGATCGACCAGCTGCTCACGCTGCAAAAGCCGCTCAGCCTGCACGAAGGCAAACTGATCGCGCATGATGAAATGCTCTTCATCATCATTCACCAGGCCTACGAGCTTTGGTTCAAGCAGATCCTGCACGAGATCGTGGCCTGTCAGGAGGTGTTGAGTAAACCGAAAGCGGACGACGACGGACCCGACATGAACGTCGTCGTCCATCGGCTCAAGCGCGTAGTCGAGATCTGGAAGTTGCTCAACCATCAGGTCGACGTTCTCGAAACCATGACGCCGCTCGATTTTCTCGAATTCCGTGAGCTGCTGCATGGCGCTTCGGGTTTCCAGAGCAAGCAGTTCCGCGAGATCGAGGCTTCGTTAGGCTTGCGCCTGGAGAACCGTTTCCGGCCCGATTACTACAAGCACACCGATCTCGGCGGGTTCAACGAGGCTGACTTCGCCGAGATCACCGCCTTTGAAAAACGAGCAAGCCTTTTACAAATGGTGGAACGCTGGCTGGCCCGCATGCCGTTCTTTGAGAGCGGCTTCTGGAAGGAATGGAGCCAATCGCCTGACGAACGCAAAAGTGAAACCCGTCCACCCTTCTGGGCCCGATACCGTGCGCTCTTCGAGCAAAGTCTCTCCAAACGCGACGACATTGCGGATCTGCTCGGAAAATTCGACGAAATTTTTTTCAATTCGGGCTCGGGCGATTTCTCGGCTGAATCGCTGCGCGCCGCTCTCTTCATCATGCTCTACCGCGACGAGCCGCTCTTTCGTCTGCCCTTCGCGCTGCTCAATTCATTGATCGAGATCGACGAGCAACTGGCCAACTTCCGCTACCGCCACCTACAAATGGTACGGCGCATGATCGGCACACGCGTCGGCACCGGCGGGAGCAGCGGCGAACATTATCTCCAGGGGGCCGTGAACAAGAACTACATCTTCAAGGATCTTGCCGGCATCGTTACCTTTCTCATCGAACGCCGAAATCTTCCCGAGCTACCGGCGCGTTTGCGGCAGGCCTTGCGTTTCAGTCCCGTAGAACCGGCGGGCTGAAGGCGGCATGGCCAAGAAGACCATCGCTGTCCTCGGTGGCGGCTCGGCCGGTTTTACCGCCGCCCGCACGGCCTGCGTCGCGGGTGCCAATGTCCTCTTTTTCATGGGCGACAACGCAGATTACGCGTCGCTTTGCATCAATGCCGGCTGCATGCCGTCCAAGGCAATGTTCGAGCCGATCGACACGGCGCATCATGCCCAACGGCATGGCTGGTGGAAGGTCGAACCGCGTAATCCTGACCAGCTGCTCGCCGAGATTGTGCGCTGGAAGGATCGCGAGATCGCCGGATTTCGCGACTATCGTAATGGGGAGATTGAGGAGCTTGTTTCAGAGAATTTCAAAATCATTCGCGGCCACGGCCGTTTTGTCAGCGGGCATGAAATCGAAGGCGCCGGTCAACGCTACACGTTTGATGCCGCCATTATTGCCACCGGTTCGAATGCGGTCATACCGAAGATTGAAGGGCTCGACCCGGCCCAGGACGGCATTTGGACTAACGAGGAAATTCTGCACAACACGAAGCTGCCGGAATCGCTGGTTGTTCTCGGCGCCGGCCCGGTTGGCCTCGAATTTTCGCTTCGTTACGCGCGGCTTGGCACACGCGTAACCCTTATCTCGAAATCGCGAATTTTACCCCGGCATCCCAGCCCCTTCGGCGAACGACTCGCGATTATTTACGAGCATGAAGACATTCATTTGCTCCTCGGGCGACAGGTCACCCGTGTAAGGCGCGGGCATGACGGCATCTTTAATCTGGAAGTGGATGGCGGCGGGGCAGACGACACGACCCGCGGCGACCGCATCCTCTGTGCAACGGGACGACAGCCAGCCGTCGCTCAGCTTGGGCTCGAAGCGCTCGGTCTCGGCTTGGAAAATGGCCGGCTAAAGATCGGCGAAGACATGCGCGTAGATGGGCAAAGTCAGATCTTCGCGGCTGGTGATGTCACGGGACAGCGCATGGTCGTGCACCATGCGCATATCGAGGCGGGGATTGCCGCGGAGAACGCGGTCGATGATGGTGATCGCAAGTGGACGAAGCGCTCGAATCTGTTCGTCATCTTTTCTGATCCGGAATTCGCCTTCGCCGGCTGCCGTCCCGAACAGGCGGAAGCGGAAGGTATTCGTATCGCCTCTGCCCGCGCGGAAAGCCGGGATATTGGAAAGCTGCATCTCGCCGGCGACGATTTCGGTTTCGGCGAGTTTTACGCCGACACAAAGACGGGACGCCTTATCGGCGCAGGACTTCTCTGCGACGATGCCAGCAATCTGATTCATCTGCCCGCTTACGCGATCGACCACCAGCACACCGTTCATCAGCTCGAAGATGCGGAATTCTATCACCCGACGAAGATGGAGATCGTTTCGGAAATTGGCGATGCGCTTTGCCGAAAACTCGGCGGGCACCCTTTTGCTCGCGCCGAGGAATAACAATCGGGCTGCGATTCCATTCCCCGAGGCAAATCTCAGGCCTGGCGTGCCTGGAGGGATTCGAACCCCCAACCTTCTGATCCGAAGTCAGAAGCTCTATCCGGTTGAGCTACAGGCACAACGATTGCGCCGGGACATTGCAACTCCAAGACAATGCGCGGCGTCTGGTCTGTCTTAACGAATTTTCTTCCGTTGTCGAACCTTCGCGGATCTGTTGCGGTCAGACTGCGCGCTTTTACACTCTCGTGCGCGCAGGCCGCCGGCGCGTCCTGATGCCCGAACGAAAACCTTACGCGCCGCCACCGCCATACGAACCGGCCCGCGCGCACGCGGCGGACACGGAAGAGGCGCAGATCCGCCGCCGGCACGATCCTTACGCGGCCTTTCGGCATCGGGCGTTTCTCTTTTACTCGGCCGGCAACGGCATTTCCATCACCGGCCGCCAGATGCTGACGGTAGCGATTGAATGGGAAATTTACGCCCGAACCCATTCGGCGACCGCTCTCGGCCTGGTGGGACTGGCCGTGGCGCTGCCGGTCGTTCTGCTCTCGCTGCCGGCCGGACATTTGGCCGATCTTTTGACGCGGCGCACAATCATTCTCTGGTCGCAGGCTTTGAGCGCTCTCTGTTCGTTGGGCCTCGCACTCGTTTCCTGGAAACATCTCTCCATTCCGGCGTGGCCGATCCTCCTGCATGCCAATCGCGGCCTTGCCGCCGTGGCCAGCGTCTTCGAACGACATCCTTCCTTTCATTTCAACGATCGCTCGGTCCCGCTGATTTATCTGATCATGCTGATCTCGGCATCGGCACGCACCTTTGGCTGGGCGGCACGTAGCGCGTTTTTACCGAAGCTGGTTCCGCGCGAGCATTTTGCCAATGCCGTCACCTGGAACAGCAGCATTTTCCAAATCAGCTGCGTGGTTGGCCCGGCGCTCGGCGGGTTCCTTATTGTCCGCGCCGGATTCCCCTTCATCTACACAGTCGATGCCGGCTGTGCATTTGCCTTCTTCCTGCTTGTTCTCCCGATCAGGGGAATCAATCAGGGAGCACGCGTCGCGCTGAGTGCGTGGCACAGCCTGGTCGAGGGCATCCGCTTCGTCTTCGGGCAAAAGATCATTCTGGCCACGATCACGCTCGATTTGTTCGCGGTGCTGCTGGGCGGGGCGACCGCGCTGTTGCCGATTTTTGCCGATCAAATTCTGCATTGCGGGCCGGTTGGGCTGGGCTGGTTGCGCGCGGCGCCGGCCATCGGCGCTTTCTCCATGGCCGTGCTCATCGCCTATCTGCCGCCCATGCGTCACGCCGGTCGAATGCTCCTCTGGTGCGTGACCGGTTTTGGCGTCGCCACGATCATTTTCGGTGCCTCGCGTTTCTTCTGGCTCTCGCTCGTCATGCTTTTCTTTACCGGCGTTTTCGACAGCGTCAGCATGGTCGTTAGGCAAACCCTCGTCCAGTTGCTCACCCCCGACGAGATGCGCGGTCGCATCTCCGCCGTGAACAATATTTTCATCGGTACCTCAAATGAATTCGGAGCGCTCGAATCGGGGCTGACCGCGGCGCGTTTCGGCCCCGTGCTTTCGGTCGTGGGTGGCGGCATCGGGACGATTCTCGTGGTCGTCGCGGTGGCCTTGAAATGGCCGCAAACGCGCAAGATCGGGCGGCTCGATCGAAGCTTGAATTAGTGTGAGGTTTGGCGTTTCGCAGAAACACCCTACAAGTAAGAGAATGAAAATCGCTGTCGCCCAGATCGCATGTTCGCTGGCTGACGTCGCAGCCAACGTGGGCAAAATGGAGGAATTTTGCGCACGAGCCAAAGAGAGCGGCGCGGAGATGATCGTTTTTCCCGAAATGTCCGATACGGGCTACGCGATGTCGGTGATTCAAACCTGTGCGACCTCATGGAACGAGGGAGCGGTTCCGGCCCTGCGGGATTGCGCCCGCCGGTTTTCGCTTGCCGTCATTGCCGGGGTCGGCGAACGCGACGCCGACTGCATCTACAATACGCAGGTGCTCATCGGTCCCGCGGGAGAGGTGCGCGCAAAGTATCGCAAGACACATCTTTTCGCGGTCACACCTGTCGAAGAACAGAAATGTTTTGCCGAAGGTCGCGACCTGACAACTTATTCGTTCGGCGAATTCAACCTCGGCCTGAGTATTTGTTACGATCTGCGTTTCCCGGAGCTCTACCGCGCGCTCGCGCTGGAGAAGAGCGCCGATGTTTTCATCATTTCGTCGGCCTGGCCGTTTCCGCGGCTGGAGCATTTTCGCACCCTGGCGCTCGCGCGCGCGATCGAGAATCAAAGTTATGTCGTGGCCTCCAATCGTGTCGGAACGGATGCCGGAGCGACTTTTTGCGGCAGCTCGGCCGTGATCGATCCCTACGGAGTGATCGTGGCCGCAGCATCGGCCGATCGCGAAGAACTGATCGTTGCCGATCTGTCGCGCGAACCGATCGAGGCGGTGCGTAAGCGCATGCCGGTCTTCGCTCATCGGCGGCGCGATCTCTATTGAGGCCGGCCTTCGAAGATTCTAAAACGCGCCATGCAGCGAGACGCTGCCGTAAGGTGCGCCCTCTTCATGGTGATAACGCACGTCGGTGCGGAAGAAATCGAACTCGCGATAGACGAGATAGCCGGCTTCCGCACTGAGCATGATGGAAGGCGTTAGTTTCCAATCGAAGCCACCGCCCGCGCGAATTTCCGTGTAGTTGAAGACGGCGCGATTCAACTGCGGCTGGTTTCGGGGCACGCCGAAGTCGTCGCCCAGGCGAAACGTTTCCGATTTGAGGTGACCACCGGCATAGAGCGTCATGTTCCGATTGAGTTCGAATTCCAGGCGCGGACTTGGCAGGACGGCGTTTAACGTCCATTGCGGAGCGAATCTCCAGCGAATGCCGCCGCCGGGCACGACGGGGTATTTGCGATTCACATCCACGCCAATGCCGAGGACAAGCTGCAAACTGGGGCTGTAGATATAGGTGCCGCCGATGACGAAGGGAACGTTAACATCCTCCCATTCCAGGTCGTTGACACCGGCGCCGTAATAGCCGGGCTGCGCCTCGAAACGGACGAGAATAGAATCGGAGAACTGCGTGTCGAGTCCCACGACCAGGTTGGCCGATTGCAAGACATCCGGCAGCGGCGAGCCATCTGCGAAACCAAAATCGAAGCGTTCATAGGCGACGCCGAGCCGGAGCAGACCAAAGGAAACGCGCGGCGTCAGGACAACGTCCAGCACCGTGTTCTTCTCGTCGAAATCGCTCACGGTGCGCCGGCCACGACTGACCGAGCTGTCGCCCACGTAAGTTTCCTCGAAGTTATACTCAGCCGAGATGTGGAACTGCGGCCGCTCCTCCACGGCCGGGGCAGTCGACTCGTCAGGCGAAAAAACTTCCTTGCCGTCGTCGCCGGCCCGAGCACGGGCGACGCCCAGGAGAAGGCAACCGCTGCAAAGAACCGCGAGGCAAAACCGCCGGTAATTCTTCATCCTAACGAGAGGTTCCCTTTCGATAGGAAGTAATGGCCTTGCCGATGTCCTTCATCATGGCCGACTCTGAGCCGAGCCGCTCAATCCCGTGCAGCGATTCCAATTCGGCTGACGAAATAAAATCGCCGCGCCAGACCAGCGTCGAAGGACGGCCGTTGACGTTGACCGGCCACATTTGAAAAAGAGTGAGTGAGACATAATAGCTGCCGCTCGCATAATACAGTGCGTCAGCCGACTGGTAGCCGCCCCCCGAGGTGGCGTGGCCATAACTGGCCCCGAGAGTGACCACGCCCTGATCGTTCGCGGAAACCAGCTCCCAGTACATCTCCGGCTTCGAGCCGCTCCCGCGACCGATGCCGGTGGTCGCGAGAAAACCGGCGAACTGACGCTGAACTTTGGGCTGCTCGCGCAGGATGCCTCTAAATTCTTCGTTAGGCCGAATCGCCCGGCCGGCATGGTTGTAGGGCGGCTGCGCAGCGGTCCCGCCCGAAGCAAAGGCGCGCGCCCGGCCACTGAGGAGATTCATCCAAAAAGAGGCGACGTCGGCCGGCATCGGACCGGCACCGCGTGCGGCCCCAGCGGCAAACTTCGCCGCTTCTTCCTTGCTCATTTGCAGGTCGGGCGAAAGCTTTTGCGTCTTGATAACAAAAGTGCGCACGGCGGAAGTCGCGGGCGCGTGGCGCAGGCCGGCGAAGCTTTCCGGGCTGGGTGAAGCCGGCAATTCATTGTGCAGAAAAACCTTGGCATCGCGGCTCTGTGCCGGGTTCCAATGGCGCATGGCCGTCATCTCCTCGGCCGGAGGACGCGGCATGACGTAACAGCTTTGGACGGAGAGAAAACGCGGCGAGCTCATGGGCACGCCATGTGCCGTTTTCACATCGGTTTTGGCCAGGTCGGCGAGATCGACCTTGCTGAAGACGGAAAAGGAGCCCATTTCGGAGACGGCATCGGCCCGCGCGCTTGCGCTAAAAAAAGAGACGCCGCCGAAAAAGAGCAGCGCCACTAACGAGATTCGCTTTGCCATTCTGTTCATCCTTTCCATTTTGAAGAAGCCACAACTATTCCCATAGTGCAGTGCGCGCAAATTGGGAGGTGGCGAGAAGTTTGTCGATGTTTTCATGAATGATTCCATCATAGTGCTCGACCGGCTCTCCAAATCGTACGGCAAGGTCCACGCCGTGCGAGATCTCTCCTTTTCCATCGAAACCGGGGAGATCTTTGGATTTCTGGGGGCGAATGGCGCGGGCAAGACAACCACCATGCGCATGCTGTGCGGATTGACCCATCCGACGGGCGGGACGGCCACCATCGACGGCGCTAATGTCTGGCGGCAACGCCAGTTGGTGCGAACGAAATTCGGTTACGTCGCCCAGCGTTTCAGTCTTTATCCCGACCTAACGGTGGAGGAGAACATCCGTTTCTTCGGCGGCGCCTGTCGCGTTCCACGCGCAGAGCTGGACAAGCGCATCGCGAATCTGCTCGAGCTGACCGATCTGACGGCAAAGCGGGATGCGCCGGCCGGCAGTCTCTCCGGCGGCATGCGCCAGTTGCTCGCCCTCGCCTGTGCGCTCGTCCATCATCCGCCGCTTCTTTTTCTCGACGAACCGACCTCTGGTCTCGACCCCGTGCATCGCCAGCAAATGTGGAACCTGCTCTACGACCTGAGTCACGGGGGCATGACAATTTTCATCACGACCCATTACATGGATGAAGCCGAGCGCTGCACGGAAGTCGGTTTTATCGAAAGCGGACGGTTGCTGGCCAAAGCACCGCCGCGCGCGCTCAAGGAAAGCTTTGCCACGAAGCTGCTCGAAATCGACATCGATCCAGTCATGCCGGCGATCGTCAGGCTCCGTGAGGAAGCGGACATCCTCGGTGTGTCGCTGCGCAGTGGCAGTCTCCGCCTCTACACGGCTGAACCGGAAAAACTCCTGGCCAGGTGGCGGGAGCGATGGCCCTTCGACGATCTGCACTGGCTGGGCCAGCGCTGGGTCGAGCCGGACATGGAGGATGTTTTTACCGCCTACTCGCAGGGTTACAACGCCGTGCTCAAGCCGCTCGCCGAATGAAATTCACATCTCTTGGTGCCATCGCCAGCGTTGCCTACAAGGAATTTCTCCACATCTACCGGGACCGGCGCGTCCTTGTGCTCCTCCTGATCCTGCCGCCCGTTTTCACCCTGATTTTTGGCCACGCTTTTGAAGTTGGCGACCTCACCGACGTCCCAGGCCTGCTCGTCAACGCCGATCCGACACCGCGGACCCAGCGTTTCGTCGATCTTGCCCTAACGAATAAAACATTTCACTGGCGCCAGCAATCTCCGCAGGCCGGCCATGAAACCGATCTGCTGCAGGAGCGAGTTCAGGCTGCCCTCATCATTCCGAAAGGCTGGAGCCAAAGCCTGGCCAATGGCGATCCCAAACCGCTCAAGCTTTATCTCGATGGCGCCGACACCAACACGGCGCAGGAGTTGGAAGGAAGCCTGCAGGAAACGCTCGGCAAATTTCAGCTCGCGGAGCGCCAGGAGATGATCGACCAGCTGCCGGAGCAGGTTTTCGAGATGGCCAAGAAGCTGCCCGTGACCGTGCGCAAGCAGTTCGTTTCCGCGATGGAGCCGTGGAAGATCAACGACAAGGTGCTTTACAATCCGAAATCGCGCTTCATCGAATACGTCACACCGGGTGTCATCGGATTGATCCTGCAATTAATCACGGTCACGCTCATGGCCTGCACGATCGCGCGCGAGCGGGAGTCGGGCACCCTTTACCAGCTCATGGTCACATCGCTGCGCCGGCGCGAGATTGTCATCGGAAAAATTCTGCCCTATCTCGCCATTTCCGTCCTGCTCATCCTGGTCATCATTCTGCTGACCGGCTGGCATTTTCACGTAAAATTCCACGAGCGTTTTATGCTTGTCCTGATTTGTCTGCTCTTTCTTCTTTGCTCGTTAGGGCTGGGCCTGCTCATCTCCGCCTTTTCCCGCACTCAGACTCAGGCCATTCAATTCTCGGTCTTCTTCTTACTGCCGGTCTTTGTCCTTTCCGGAGCCTTCGCTCCTCTCGAACGGCTGCCGAAATTCATTCGCTATTTGGCCGAGCTCTTTCCCCTCACCCATTTCTGCCGTGCCTTTCGCCTCGCCAACCTCTATCGGGTCGGTTTTTCCTATATCGCCGTTGATCTGGCCGCGCTCTGCTTCGGTGTCATCATCACCTTTGTGGGAGCGGTTTTCCTGCTCCGTCGCATCGAGCAGTAGCGACCGGTCGCTCGCCTTGCTTAACGATTCCGCTCGACATCGGCACGGAACAGCCTGGCGATTTGCACCGCCTCCTTTTCCATTTCCTTCCCGGCAAAAACGCGGTCCAGGCCGGCCGTGAAAGAATGAAAGGGCGCGGAGGCAAAATCGATTTGCCAAACAAGCGTGCCATCAGCCTGCGACCGAAGTTCATAAAGAGAAAACGACATGAAGTAGGTGTCGGAGACATAGTAGGTGCAGTCCGAAATCTGCCAGGCGTCATTTCCTTTGCGCGCCACCAGAAATGCGGAAAGGAGAGCGGTATGCCCTCGCACCGATGCCATCTCCCAGTAAGGAACGATTTCCCCGACCGGGCGCCCGCCCATGTTGAATGGCTGGCCGTTAACGAGCGGACGAAAATGTGCAGCAATGCGGGGCGCGAGCTTGAGCAATCCGTTGAACTGCGCACCGGCATCAATGCGCGCGCCATTGGCTGAATAGACAGGTAACGCGCTGAGACCGCCGCGGGCCAGAGCGTCGTTACGACCCTGCAGAATCTTGCGCCAAAAAAAGTTTACGCTCGCGCCGCGTTGCGCAGTGGAACGTGTCTGATGCGACAGCTGGCGAAACGTTGTCACGTCGCTTTGTGTAAGATGCAGGTCGCTGTTCGTAATCGGGCGGAGCAAGCGTCGCGTCCGATCGATGATCCAGCGATCGTCGGGCCGCGAAGAGTTGAGGTTGAGCGAATCCCAGACACTCGGTTTCGCCGGCCAGCGATATTCGTGCAGCTTTCTGATCCCCAGCTCGCCGTGAGAGCTCCCGTTCCAGTGCATCAGTTTTTCCCCCACCACGGCGACGGGCGCGTGAATGAAATATGCGCTCTCGGCGTAAACACCGAAGGGAAATGCGCCGAGCGGTCCGCGGCTCGTCACAATCGCCCCGCTCTGCAATTGCCTGAGATCAAGCCTCGGCAATCCGGAACCAGCCCGGATTTGTTCGAGGGCAGAAGCGGCGCGTGCGGAATTCGCCAGCGATGCCACACAGATCGCCATGGACAGAAAAAAACGTTTGTCAGAAACCCTCACGGCCGGATAGCAGCAGGAAAAGCGAAGCGAAGCGCGTCCCTTGGCCTCAAAACTGGGCTTTTAGTTCGACCCGCAGATAGGGCGCCGGATCGGTGCGATAATTTTCACCGGCGCGGTGGAACTTGAAGCCCCGCTCAATCGAGTAGCCGCCGCCGAAATCCAAAGTGACCGCTTTGCAGGGTGTATAGACCAGGCCGACACCCGCTCGGTAATCCTCGTAGTCAACCTGCGCGCCATCGAGTTTGACCGGACGAATATTGCTGTTGCGATCGGTGCGGAAGGCCCCACCTACGAATTCGCCACCGATCCACAAGTCGAGCTGCTTGCTCGGTGAATAAATCAGGCGCGGCTCCGGTAATGTGCCCATCAAACGCCAATGGTGGCCGGGCAAATAAATGAGCCCGGCCAGCGGGACCACCGGCCAGCCACCCCGCAGGAAGGCGACGTTCGCTCCAGCCAAAATGTAAAGCTCGTGCTCTTTCAGCACAAAAATTCGACCGAGCGTGATCGGGACATCGAAGGAAGAAGTTCCGAAATGATCCTCCGTGTAAAAACCCGGTTTGAGCCAAAGGAAGGCGCCAATGTCGTTCCCGTGCATGTAATCAACTCCAATGACGCCGGCCAGGCTCTGCAGATGCTCGGGAACCGGGGCCGCCGTGCTTCCGAAGTCGTAGCGATCGTAGGCAATCCCGGCGCGGAGATAGAGATCGTCCGTCAAATGGAAACGGTGGTCGTATTCGAACTCATTCTGCAATTCGTGTTGTTTGCCGAAACTGCCGCCATGATTCAGGTCGCTCTCAAAGACATAACCGCTCTCGAGATGAAACAAATCGAGCGACACCTCCCCACGCTGTGACTGGGCCGCCATGACGCTTTGGCTCTCGGTTTCGGAACCGGCCCACGCTGTGACCGCAAAAAAAAGTCCGAGAAGCAAGACGGAGAGACGTGGCAGGAATTTCATGGCTGTGAACGTCTAGTCTATTCGTATCGATCCGACAAACTGGATTCGTCGATCTTGGGGAACAGCTTGTGCCGGGCATCGCTCCATCTAAAGTCCGCTCCATGCCGCTTCTGCCGCATGAACACCTCGCCCAACGCGATCCGCGCCTGGCGGATCTCATTGCGCGGACCCGCGTCTTTCAGGTCGCGGCCGCCGGCGGCGTTATTCGACCATTTGACGCGCTGGCCGAGTCAATTGTCTACCAGCAGTTAAGCGGCAAGGCGGCGGCCACCATTTGGAAACGCGTGCGAGCGATTTTTCCGCGGCGCAAATGGCTTGATCCCGGGCTCGTCCTGGCCACGGCCGATGAAACCTTTCGCGCGGCCGGCCTTTCCAGAAGCAAGACACGCGCGCTCAAGGATCTGGCCGCCAGGACGCTGGATGGCACAGTTCCGTCTGGTCGCGCCCTCCTCGCCATGAGTGACGAAGAAATCATTGCTCGTCTAACAACCGTGCGAGGGATCGGCCGGTGGACGGTCGAGATGCTGCTCCTCTTCGATCTCGGCCGGCTCGATGTCTGGCCGGTGACCGATTACGGCGTGCGCAAGGGTTACGCCAAGACCTTCCGAAAACGAAAATTGCCCACCCCGAAACAACTCCATCGTTTCGGCGAAAAATGGCGGCCCTACCGGTCGGTCGCTGCCTGGTACATGTGGCGCGCGCTCGAGGTTCCGGAAAAGACAAGCGGCTGATCAATATCGAGGTGCCCATCTCGCGACGACATTCTGCCTGTTTTTCGCTTTTCTAATTTGAACACGCCGCCCGGGCACCGGAGCGTAATGTTCCATGCCCCGCGAATACACGCTTGAGCGCGCTCCATCCGCGCATGCGATCAACATCGATTATGCCGCCGAGCTAAACGAACAGCAGCTCGCCGCCGTGACGGCGCCGCCCGGACCGTTGCTCGTCATCGCCGGGGCCGGCTCGGGCAAAACGCGTACGCTTACCTATCGCGTCGCCTACCTGCTCGAGAACGGCATCGACCCGCGCAACATTTTGCTGCTCACCTTCACGAACAAAGCCGCTCGCCAGATGCTCGATCGCGTCGCCAACCTGCTGCCGGTCGACGCCAGCGGCCTGTGGGGCGGTACGTTTCACTCGATCGGTAACCGCATGCTCCGCCGGCACGGCCGCGCCCTCGGTTATTCGAGCGGCTTCAGTATCATGGATCGCGAAGATCAGAAGGATCTGATCAACACCGTTATCGCCGCGGCCGGGATCAATCCAAAGGAAATGCGTTTTCCCAAAGGCGATGTGCTGGCCGACATTTTCAGCTTCGTCGTCAATACCGAGCGGCCCATGGAGGAATTGCTCGCGGAGAAGTTCCCCTATTTCCTGCCGCTCCTCGAGCAGATCAAGGAGGTCCATGCACGCTACGAAAAGAAAAAGAAATCGACCAACGCCGTGGATTTCGACGATCTGCTCGAGAAGACGTTGCGCATGCTGAAGGAACACGAGGAAATCGCGGCGTTTTATCGCCGCCAATTTCAGTTCCTCCTCGTCGACGAATATCAGGACACGAACAAGATCCAGGCCGACTTCATCGACACGCTCGCAGTCGAACACAAGAACGTCATGGTGGTTGGCGATGACGCGCAGTCGATCTATTCCTGGCGCGGCGCGAACTTCAAAAATATTCTCGAATTCCCGAAGCGTTATCCGAGCGCGCAGGTCTTCAAGATCGAGCTGAACTACCGCAGTGTGCCGGAGATTTTGCGCGTGGCCAACGCCGCCATCGCCGCGAATGTCGAGCAGTTTCGGAAGAATCTGAGCGCGACGCGCGAGACGAAAGATTTTCGGCCGGCCCTCGTTGCCCTGAACGACGGCGGCGAACAGGCGCAGTTCATCGCCCAGCGCATCCTCGAACTGCGCGATGAAGGCGTGGAGTTGAACGAGATCGCCGTGCTTTATCGCGCGCATTATCACGCCGTCGAATTGCAGCTGGAGTTGTCGCGCCGCGGCATTCCGTATCAGATCACGAGCGGCGTCCGGTTTTTCGAACAGGCGCACATCAAGGATGTGGCCGCCTTTCTTCGTTTCGTGGCCAATCCGCGGGACGAAGTCGCGTTCAAGCGCATGGTGAAATTGCTGCCCGGCATCGGTGGGAAGAGCGCGGACAATCTTTGGCAGACATGGGAGAGTTCCATTGGAACTGAAGTTGTAGCCGGGATCGGCGATCCCGGCGAGAACCAGGCCTCGTCCTCAGCCCAAACTCCCACCTCCTCTTCCGGGATCACCGATCCCGGCTACAACTTTGGCGAGCGTCTGCTCAACATGTCGGTCGGTGCGCGATCGAAAAAATCGTGGGAGCAGCTCGCGCACACCCTGGATGAAATCGCCCCCGGCGGCCAGCCGAATCCGCCGTCGGAAATGATTACCTCGGTGGTGGAAGCAATTTACGACGATTACGCGAAGGCAAACTTTACGAACTACGAGCTGCGCAAGGAAGATCTCGGCCAGCTGGCCGCTTTCGCCCGCCAGTTCAAGGATGTGCACGAATTTCTCTCACAACTCGCGCTCATCAGCAACGTCGACGCCGAACCGGCGCTCGATCAAACGGCCGACCGTGAAGCGGTGAACCTCTCTTCTGTCCATCAGGCCAAAGGACTCGAGTATCACACCGTCTTTGTCATCTGGCTCACGGACGGGATGTTTCCCAGTTCGCGTTCACTCGAAACACGCGAAGCGATTGAGGAAGAGCGTCGCTTGTTTTACGTCGCGGTGACCCGGGCGCGCGACGAACTTTACCTGACCTACCCACACATGCGTTTGAACGCCGGCTACGGCGACATGTTCCAACGTCCATCGCGTTTTCTGAAAGAGATTCCAACCAATCTCGTCGAAGACTGGCAAATTCGGCGCTAGGAATGACGAAATCCGAAACAATGACGAAACTCAAAGTCCGAAAGCGTTCTGCGATCCGCGGTGTCTCATTCGTCATTCGGACTTCGTTATTGCTTCGGGCTTCGGATTTCGGATTTCGTCATTAACCGAGCGTGAACGTCTCGCCCGATAACCGCATGGCCGGCGTCCTGGCGCCGCTCTTCGCGCTTCGCACCGAAAACGACCTTGGCATCGGCGATACCGACGCGCTTCGGCAGTTCATCGATTGGAGCGCGGAGATCGGATTCAAGCTGGTGCAGCTCCTGCCCGTCAACGAGATCGGGCGCGACAATAGTCCCTACAATGCCATCAGCTCAGTGGCGCTGGAACCAACCACGCTCCATCTCGCCCCGGGGTCCCCCAAAGACCTGACGGCCGAGGATTTCGAGGCGACTCTGGCGAAGTTTGATCTGCCGAAGCTGCGCCGGGGAAATGTAAACTATCGCCGCGTGCGCCGGCTCAAAGCGGAGCTTTTGGAAAGAGCTTTCGCGCGGTTCGACGAACGTCGCGGGACGGACGACTCAGTCGCACAGGATTTCGAGGAGTTCTGCCGGGCCGAAGCGGCCTGGCTGGAGGATTATGCGTTATTTCGCGCACTCATGGAAAGGAATCGCGGCCGCGAAACCTGGGATCGCTGGCCGGAGAATCATCGCTCGTTAGGCGCGGCTCGCCGCTGGCTTGACGGTCTCGGACCAAAACGACGCACTATTTTTGAAACCCGTCTGCGCTTCTTTCGCTATGTCCAGTGGACCGCCTTCGAGCAGTGGCGTTCGGTCAAGAACTACGCGGAACAACGAGGCGTCGCTCTCATGGGCGACGTGCCCTTCGGCGTCAGTTACTACAGCGCCGATGTTTTCGCGCAGCCGGAGCTCTTCGCGCTGGAATGGTCCGGTGGCGCTCCGCCCGAACCTTATTTCCACGAAGACGAGTTCACTCAAAAATGGGGACAAAACTGGGGGATTCCGCTTTACAACTGGCCGGAAATGCGGGCCCGCGACCTCGCCTGGTGGCGCCGGCGTGTCCACGAGGTCCGCCAGTTTTTTCATCTTTTCCGCATCGACCATGTGCTTGGTTTCTATCGCATCTACGCTTTCCCGTGGCGGCCGGAGCACAACGCTGAATTCATTTCGCTCAGGTGGGAGGAGATGCGCCAGCGCACCGGCGGCCGCGAACCGCACTTCGCTCCGCGCGACGACCAGAGCTGGTCAAATTGCGAGGCGAACCGGCGAGAAGGCGAGGAATATTTGCGGTCCGTGCTGGCGGAGGCGGGCGGCAGCCGGGTCGTCGGAGAAGATCTGGGCACCGTGCCGCCCTATGTCCGGCCGAGTCTGCATTCGTTAGGCATCGCCGGCTTCAAAATTCCACAGTGGGAAACACACGAGAATGGTTCCGTTTGTTCTGGCCACGAGTATCCGCGGCTGTCCGTCACTACCTATGTGACACACGATCATCAGCCGCTGCGGCTCATGTGGGAACAAGCCCTGCAAAACGGATCGGAGCGCGAGCGGCACGATCTGAACCTGATCTCCCAGTTCGCCGGCCTGGCTGCGCCCAACGAGCAAATGAATTATCTACGGGAATTTTATCCGCGCGTTCTTGAAGCGTTGTTCAAAAGCGAATCCTGGCTCGCCATTGTCATGGTCACGGATTTGCTGGCGCGCAAAGAGCGCTTCAATGTCCCGGGCCGCGCGACGAGCTCGAACTGGACGCGCCGATTGCATGCAACGGTTGCGGAATTGTCGGCGCGACCCGCGGTGCAACGCCGCATGCGGGTTGTGCAACGGTTGCTTAGGGGCGCAGGACGCTGATATCGCATCTTCAACCGTCGGGACGGACCGTCGTCCGGCCGGGCCGAGAAACGCCGAGCGTCAGTTAGGCCCCGCGGCGCGATCGGCGGTCGCGCCACACCGGGTCAAAAAATCGGTGTTTCATCCGCGTTAATCTGTGGCAAAGAAAACTGCTATGAAATCTCCGATCAAAGTCGCAGTCACCGGCGCGGCCGGGCAGATTGGCTATTCCCTTCTCTTTCGCATCGCTTCGGGCGCAATGTTCGGCCCTGACCAGCCAGTGGCGCTGAGCCTGATCGAAATTCCGCCCGCCCTCGGCGCCCTCGATGGCGTCGTCATGGAATTGCAGGATTGCGCCTTTCCGCTGCTTCAGGGAATCACGCCTACGGCCGACTTGGCCGAAGGTTTTCGCGATGTGAATTGGTCCCTGCTCGTCGGCAGCGTCCCGCGCAAGGCCGGGATGGAGCGCAAGGAATTGCTCGGCATCAATGGAAAGATTTTCACCGGCCAGGGGCAGGCCATTGCCAAGAACGCTGCTCCCGATGTGCGCGTCCTGGTCGTGGGAAATCCGTGCAATACGAATTGCCTCATCGCGATGAACAATGCGAAGTCGGTGCCTCGCGATCGCTGGTTTGCCATGACGCGGCTCGATGAAAACCGCGCCCGCGCCCAACTCGCGCAGAAAGCCGGTGTCGATATTACTGCTGTCACAAACATGACAATCTGGGGCAACCATTCTTCCACCCAGTACCCCGATTTCTACAACGCCAGAATCAACGGCAAGAATGCCGACAAGGTTATTGGCGATGAGTCGTGGTTGAAGGAAACGTTCATCCCGACTGTCCAGCAGCGTGGCGCCGCCATCATCAAGGCGCGCGGCTTGTCATCGGCGGCTTCCGCGGCCAACGCCGTCATCGATACCGTGCGCAGCCTGACCACCGACACGCCACAGGGCGACTGGCATAGTGTGGCAGTTTGCTCCGACGGCAGTTACGACGCCGACAAGGATCTGATCTGCTCCTTCCCGATCCGCAGCAAAGGCGGCAAATGGGACATCGTACAAGACATCGCGATCAACGACTTTAGCCGACAGAAAATCGATGCCTCCGTGGCCGAGCTGAAGGAAGAAAAAGCACTCGTTGGCGAGCTACTCACTTAAAAGTGAATTTTCGCTACAACATCTGATGCCCCGCCCCGTCAGGATCGACCATGCATGCGTTGCGTGGAACGCAGCGGACCTCGAGTCTTTGCAACTGACCTGCCAGGCTTAGGCGTCCTTGCCGGAGTCGGGCGATTCCAAAGCCAATAGGTCCCTTTTTCTATCACTCAGGTGCCGTGCCGGCACACCGCCCCAGATTTCCCAGGCTGGAATGTTCTCTCGTACCAAGGAGAGCGCACCTGCCACCGCGCCTTCCTTCAAGCCACCTCCCGGCAACACAATTGCGCCGCTGCCGATCACCGCGTGACGTCCAATGACAAGGAGGGCGCATTTCACCTTTCGGTCCAGATCCGGCACCGTAGGTCCGGTCAGCGATAATCCGGAAAAGTCATCAGTCGCCGAGAAAAGTCGGGCTCCGTGAGAGACGCCAGCGAAGTCCTGGATCTCGATTCCTCCGCCGCCAATGAACGAACAATGCGAGCCGACGTGAACGTGATCCCCCATGGTGATCCCTCCGGTTGCAGAAAGCAGCGTAAATGGATCGATGCGGACGTGATTCCCGACGCGAAGTCGTTCGCAGGCCACGAGCACGACCGAGACATGCACTCGTACATCGTCCCCGCCACAGACGACGCCCAAGGCTTCAAGCTCAGCCCGACCCATGAACTCGCTGCGGTAGTCGCTCATTCGCAGATCATCCCCTCAAAGCCGGCCATCTGCCAATCCGGACCTATAATTTCACGGGCCAATCCTTGGAGCAGTCGGTTCACCGGGTTTTGCAATGACGCCGCGAAAAAATGGGATCGCGACTCAGGCGCGAGAAAATCCTCCCGATCAATCTCTTTGCGACGCAGATAATGGATCACCTTAATCTGATCGAGCTCCACCTGGTTGTGCTTCAGGTGAATTTCATCGTTGGTCGCGTTGAAAATAGCGGGCAGATCCCGCCGAAGCATGCCATGCTGATAACTAATTAGAGTGCAGGCAATTTGACATCGCATCTCACTCGTGAGGAGGGCATTCAATCGGTCGCGAGTCGCCGCCAGCGATTCGCGAAACCTGTCCAGGGCCGCACGGTTCAGGACAACGAAGCCGAGATTGTAATAACTGGGGACCGGCGGCCATCGTCCCGCCGTGTCCATTGAATACCGCTTTAGATCGTTAGGCCAGACAATAGAAAACTTGCCGAACAAGTAGGGCCACAACTCCGCCGCAGGCAGCGTCCTCGCCGATTCGAAATGGCAGGGCGGCGGAGCGTGTGCCATATGGCCCGCGATGCAGGGTTGTTCCTGCCGCATCCAGTCGAACGTTTCGCCCAAAGGTCTTAGCAAGACCGTATCCGCGTCGGCGAGGATAATTAGATCAGCATCGGACTCCGGCAGGAGATAGCGGTAATCGGATGTTCCAAAGTATTGATGTGCCTGCACCAACTCGTCTGGCACCCGATGCCACTCGAGAGGAAAATCCTCCGCCCACCCATTGTCCGCTCGCACCCTGTCGAGGTTGGCGCAGTCTCCGACCGTCACGCGTACGGGCGCATCTTCGTAGCCGGCACCGAGCCGGCGCAATGCTGCGCAAAAGAAGCGGATGCGGTGGTAGAAGGCCGGCCGTGGAGCGATCGGGAGCCGAAACTCCATCTTCGGCGCAGACGAGTTCATCCGGGACGCAGCAGCACCTTGTCGAGCGTTTCGGCCACGATCTCCAGAATGCCGGTTTGCTCTTCCTCAGTCATGTCAGAGTAGATGGGCAATGTGACAATTTGCTGTGAAAGCGTCTCGCCATTTGGGCAAGGCGCCGGCTTTCGCGTGCGAGGCCAATGATCGACGGTCGGCTTGTAACTCCAGCGGATCTGCAACCCGCACTCGGCCGCTCGCTCGACGAAACTTTCCGCCTCCTCCGCCGAAGGCATTCTTAGAGGAAAGACCTGCCAGGGCGAGAGCGATGGATCGGCCGGGAATTGCAGGCCTTCATAATGGCTCAACAGCTCTATGAAGTGTTCGGCACCGGAGCGCCGGCGAACGAGGATCTCCTCAAAGTTCCGGAGCACCGCGCGTCCAATGGCTGCGGAAACTTCCGGCAGCTTTCCATTGATTCCCCACGCGCCCGGTTGAGCTTGTCCTGCTTCGAGGCCGAAATTGAGAGCCCGACGAAGAGCCGGACATTGACTGGCGTGAGATCGAACCACGCCGCCTTCACCGATTGGAAACGGTTTGGTGGCGTGCAATGAATAGACTTCGAAATGGTTCTCCTCGCTCAACGGTTCGGGCATTTCGTTCAGACCCGCTGCATTGTCGATCACGACGGGAATTCCGCGGTCCCGACAAATTTCCAAGTGAGGCGAGAAATCGCGTTTCAAACCAAAAGGCGCCACGAGGATCACCGCCTCACACAATTGCGCTTCCAGAAATTGCTCTAACAGACTTGCCGACAAGGCCCAGCTCTCCAGTTCGACGTCGAGGACGACCGGTTCGGCCCCCGCCATCAGTACCGCCGATGCCGTGGCCGGGAAAGTAAAGGCCGGAACCGCCACCGGCCCGCGGACGTCGAGAGCGATCAGCGCTGCGGCGAGGCTGGAGGTGGCGCTGTTTGCACAGGTCATCGCTTCCCCGTCATGGCAAAAGTATGTTGTCAGCTCCTCCTCAAACTTCGTCAGGACCGGTCCGAAGTTCGAAAACCAACGCCGATCATAGGCGACCTCGAGGAACTCGATCCAAGCTTCCACTGCCGGCAATAACGGACGGATGGCCGGGAAACGATAATTAGCTGTGGCGGAAGACGGGGATTCGATTGATTTCGCCATCGGCAGAATGGTCGCATGTTCGGCGGTGCTACGCGACTTGCGCCTCAGGCAAGTTCGCGGCCTGTCAACCGGCGAAACGCTTCGCGATATTTGGCCGAGGTCTTCTCGATCACTTCCGCCGGAAGGCTCGGGCCGGGCGGCTGTTTGTTCCAGTCGAGCGTCTCCAGATAATCGCGGACGAATTGCTTGTCGTAGCTGGGCGGACTTTGGCCGACGGCGTATTGATCGGCCGGCCAGAAACGCGATGAATCGGGCGTCAGACACTCATCGATGAGCAGCAGTTCGCCATTGTGCATGCCGAATTCGAATTTCGTGTCGGCGACGATAATGCCGACCTTGCCCGCGTGTTCCTTGCCTGCCGTGTAAAGACGCAGGCTCAGGTCGCGCACGCGCGTGGCTGTTTCTTCACCGATCATTTCGCAGCATTCCGCCCAGTCAATATTGCGATCGTGCCCGACATCGCTCTTGGTCGAAGGCGTAAAGAGCGGCTCGGGCAATTCCTGCGCCTGCTTCAAACCGGCCGGCAATTTGTGACCGCAAACGGAGCCGGTCGCCTTGTAATCTTTCCAACCCGACCCGACCAGATAGCCGCGCACGACGCACTCGACGGTCAGCGGTTTGGCCTTGCGCACGACCATCGTCCGTCCGGCCAGCTGATCGCGAAACGAATGCACGCGTGCTGGAAATTCGTTGAAGTCGGCCGTGACGAAATGGTTTTTTGCAAAGGTCAGGCATTTGAACCAGAAGGCCGAGATTTGGGTGAGAACGGCGCCCTTGTCCGGAATCGGGTCGGGCAGGACAACGTCAAAGGCGGAAAGGCGATCGGTCGCGACGAAGAGAAGAACATCGCCGAGGTCGAAGACTTCGCGGACCTTGCCGCTGCGGAGTTTTTTAATGCCAGGAAGATCGAGTGTGGTTTGCATGAAGATGAGTTAAAGCATTGAATCGTGTAAGAGCGGCTGACTCTCAACTCTCAGCTCGCAACTCTCAACTTTTCATCCATGGCCGGCCTTGTCGTCAAACCCCGCGCGCGCATTTTGCACGGACACGACTGGGTCTTCAGCGGCGAAGTGTTGAAAACATTCGGCAACCCCGGCGATGGCGACGTGATTTCGCTCAAGGATGGCCGCGATCATTTGGTCGGGAGCGCCATTTACAACAGCCGGTCGCAAATCGTAGCGCGCCGCTTTTCGCGCTGCAAACAAACGCTCGATCTCGATTTTTTTCAGCGGCGCATTGCCCAGGCGATCGATTACCGGGAACGGCGCGAAATCAGCCTAGACCTCTGCCGGCTGGTCTGGAGCGAGAGTGATGGATTGCCGGGTGTGATCGTCGATCGTTATGGTCCGCAATTGGTATTGCAAACGCTCACCCTCGCCATGGATCAGCGAAAAGAGTTGATCTGCGATGCGCTCCAGAGTGGCGCAAGTTCCAAACTTGCGCCACTTTCCATCATTGAGCGGAATGACGCGCCGGTGCGGCGCGCGGAAGGTCTTAGCCTAACGAATAGTGTGCTGCGCGGCGAAGCCGAGCCGGAAATGGAATTCGAAGTCGCCGGCGTGCGCCTGACGATTGATCTTTTGCACGGGCAAAAAACGGGATTTTATCTCGATCAACTGCCGAATTACGCGGCCGTTGCCGGATATGCGAAAGAGAAACGAGTGCTCGATTGTTTTGCGAACCAGGGGGCGTTTGCGCTGGCCTGCGCACGAGCCGGAGCGGCGGCAGTGACCGCAGTGGAAGCCAGTGCCGAGAATATCGCGGCCGCTCGCCAGAATGCGCAAAGCAATCGGTTGGAAGTGTACTGGCACGAACAGGATGTGTTCCAGTTTCTGCGCGCGGAAGAAAAGCGGGAGGCCGAATATGATCTTATCGTGCTCGATCCCCCGTCTTTCACGAAATCGAAGGGCACGTTGCACGACGCCATGCGCGGCTACAAGGAACTGCATGTGCGCGCCTTCAAACTGCTCGCGCACGACGGTCTGCTGGCCACTTTTTCCTGCTCGCATCACGTCGGCCTCGAGGCGTTCAGCGAGATGATTCGTGCAGCCCTGGTCGACGCTCGCCGCTCCGCCCGCCGCCTGCGCCGCTTCGAACAACCGCTCGATCACCCGGTTCTGCCTACTTTGCCCGAGACCGAATATTTCAAGGGTTTCCTCTTCGAAATGATGCCTGGGCGCTGACGGTTATTTGTCGGCCACCGCGAAGAAGTGGACATGCAGCGGCACCTCCTCGGGGCTGCGCACCGGGTGGACCCCGCAGGACAAAACTTCGACGCTGCCAAAGTATTTCTGGAGCAAGGAATGGAGGCTGGCCCGGGTGAAAAAATTCTTGTGGTCGGCTTCGAGCAAATGCCAGGGCACGACCTCTCGCCCGTGAAAGTAGGGAATCACTTCCAGATTGGGCACCGAAAAGAGCGCTCGCTTTTCAATGACGCGCGCGACCTCCGCGAGAAACCGATTGGGTGCGGCGACATGTTCGAGCACTTCGATGCAGAGGGCGGCATCGAACTCGCCATCGCCGAACGGAAAAGGCGCTGCGGCCGCTTCCAATTTCCGGTAGGGCAACCGACGCCGATCGAGGATTGAGCAACAGTCCGGGTTCAGCTCGAGGCCGGTCCAGGGATGCGATGCGGCGGCGAGCGGCGGACCATAAGCACCCGCCCCGCACCCGATATCGACAACGGAGCTGCCCGCCGGGAGGTATTCAAGAATAAGCCGTAGCATTTCCGGCCCGGGCTCTTCGATTGGCGGGCCGGAGCCGTAGATGTTTTCCCGATGGAGGACCTTGGTTTGTGTTGGAGCCAGCACTTCGCCATAGGCTCGCCGTCCCAGCTGGCTGGGCACGACATGAACCGTGACCTGCCCAAGCAATCGTTCTTCGCGGTCACCAAGCTTCTCCAGCGTTAGCGAAAGGATTTCATCGCGCTCGTCCTGCCCGTTTTCCGGAAAACGCCCCAGCAGCCGAAAACCGACCAACCCGTCCGGCCGGGCAACCAGCCGGGACGTTTGGCCGAGCAAAACATCGCCACACCGCAGACGAACGACCGATGGGTCAGGATCGTCCCCGTTTGATTCGAACGTCCCGGCCACGGAGATATTTTGATCGTAGACCCGCTCGTTAGGCTGAGGTGTTTCGAGCACGATTCGCGGAAGCATCGCGTTTTGTCTCTCGACCATGGCGGAATGTAGTCAGTCCAGGGTTGATTTGCGACTCCATCGGAACGACCGGGAAATTTTTCGTTTGAGCACGCGAAAATTCTGGCATTCTCGAACGCCGTTACTAATGTGCGGAAAGCGCAGCGCAGAACTTCTTCGCGGCGCGAGTCCTGATCCTTCATGCCCGAACGAATTCGTCCGATCGAACAGATGCTGGAGTTGAGCGAAGAGGAGGCGGTTTCGCCCGAGCACCTCGATTCCCAAGTCCAGAAAGCGCAGGAGCAACTGCTGCAGCTGAAACGCCAGCAGGAACAAATTGAAAAGCAAAAACGCGAGCTGGAGGAGCTGAGCCGCCGCCAGGAGGAGCTCGAACGCGGACGCGCCGAAATGAGCGACAAGCTCACGCGTTCGCTCGTCATTCTGGAGCGCGAAGCCTACGAGTCGCAGAAGAAACTCGAGCAGCTGCGGGCGACGCGAGAGAGCTTTGCGCAGCACCTGCAACTGCTCGAATCGATCGATTCCAAAAACTGGAACCCGGGCGATTTACATAAGGAATTGAGCCGGGCCCTGAGCACGGTGGACGACGCCCGTGCGGAGTTCAGTCAGCAGCGCAGCCGTTTGCAGGCAGGCGAGGAAGCCGACGAAGTCGCGCTTCCGGAAGTGGCGCCGGAGATCGGGGGACTGGGCGGAGGGCGGACGTTCGGGCAATGGCTGCAAATCGGTTTTGCCTTCACGCTGCCGCTTATCATTTTCATTTTGATCGGAATGTTTCTTTTTCTCTGGATGACGGCCAAGCCGCAGTAATCGGACATGGCTCGTCGACCTTCCAAGGCCACGCCGCTCAACAAAAAGCAGGAAGATCTTGCGCGGCAGGAAATGCAGCTCCGCGAGCAGATGGCGAAGCTGGAGCGGATGATCGCGGAAGCTCCACGCGTCGCGGAGGAAACCTCGCGCCGTCAACGCGAGGAGCTAATTCGGCGGGCCAATGAAGGCGGGAGCCGGCTCGATGTCTCGATGGCCTTGCAGGACAAACGCTATGGCGACGAGGGTTGGAGCAATCGCCCGCGACGGTCCCTGCGCAAAGAACGACGGGACGGACGCATCGTTTTTCTGGTCCTTGTGATCGCGTTATCCGCCGCCGTCATCTGGCTGGTCACGCATCTGCATTTTTAGTCGCCTAACGAATCGTCAGGTCTGATCCTGAGCGGAGCGAAAGATCTCATGAGCCGCGGGAAGACAATCGCGAAGTCCCTCGCTCATGCCCGGGATGACCGCTTTGTCCCGGCCGCGCGGAAACGGGGTCGCCGCCCGCCAGCCCGTTCGCCGCTCCTTAGTTTGCCTTCCCTGACGCCGGCTGACTCTCGTGGAACGGCGAGCCGGTAAAGCTTTTCTGCGCCGCCCAACAGCATGACCGGTGAAGGCACCCCAAATTCTTTTGCACCTAATCGCTTTTACAGGTCGTCAATGGTCGCGATCGGCTGTCCTTTGAGCCCGCCAATCGTATCGTCATTCGCCAGGCATGCGACAACCGCCAGACGGCCCGGCTCGACCTCGGCGTCGAGCGGCTTTCGGGCTGCCATTTTCGGCTGAAAATCGCCCCAGGGGGGATTCATTTAAGTATTGGATTCCGGACCGGCACAGGATATTCCATTTTCTCCGAATGGCGGAGTCGAATCCAGATCCGTTGAAACCGGAATTGCGGCGCAGCGCACGCCTGGATCCAAGCGCGCGATCGCGGGCAATTGCCGATACCGGAGGCAAGGCGCGCGGAAAAGCCTATACCGAGAGGCCGCAGTTCGGCAGCACGCCGCCTGCACCCGTCGGTGGCAAAAAGAAGCGAGCGCCTTTGCTGGCGATCGCATTCATCGCCGCCGCGCTGATTTCCGGATTGATTTGGAAACAAGAGGCGCTGCCGCACTGGACGCATCCGTGGAGTGCGGTGCAGCAAGAGCAGGTTCTCACCCTGACTCCAGCCGATATCGACCACGTCGCGACCGATGCGGCGCGCGCGGCGCTGGCGCGCGGAGAAATTCCACCGGTCCTGGCAAATGCGGACGCTGCGACGCGTCGGAACATTCTTTCCGGCAAAGAAAATCTGTATACGAAACGCCTTGTCCAACAAAATCAGAGCGGCATCCTGGTGCACGCGCGTGTCTCCACCGGTGGCGTATTTCTCGGCGAAGACCTGCTGACCGCGGAACGGCCGCAGGGCACGACATTTCCAGCCGGCCCGGGCGCGCCGACTCATTTTCATTTCACAGTCGAACAAGCGGGACCGAACGGGGTGGTGAGATGCTGGGTGAAATCGGTCAATGGCAGCGTGGTTACGACCCGGCCAATGGCCGCGGGCGATAGCGCCGACCTGGAGGTAATCGCGCAATGAACATGCAGCCGGGCCGCGTGATCAAGATCGTGAAGCGCGAGAGTCACGAAGAGATTCTGAAGAATCCTTACTTGCTCGTGATGCTCGCGATCACCATCGCGGGCGCGATTTTCGGATTGAACAAAGCGAGTCACGTTTTCGCGCCGATATTTTTTTTCGCGGCGCTCGGGGGAATGGGCTGGCTGGCCTGGCGGGAATGGCAGGCCGAAAAAGCTGAAGCCGAGGCGCTCGACTACACCAAGCTCGCGGCGACCGATCTCGGTTCGTTCGCGCCGTGGTTGAAGGAAAATGTACGCGGTCAGGATGAGACGATCGATTCCATCCTTGCCGAACTGCAAGGCAATCTCTCGCTCGCCACGCCCGGTCGAACACTCGGCGCTTTCTTTCTCGTTGGCCCCACTGGCACCGGAAAAACTTTTCTCGGTCAGCTTATCGCCGAAGCGCTTTACCCGGAATCGGAACCGATCATTTTGCGGATGAATCAATACAAACATTCCGACGACGTCTTCACCTTGATCGGCCCACCGCCCGGCAGTCCCGGCTATGAAGTCGGTGGCACGCTCACGCGGCCGGTGCTGGAAAATCCGCGGCGCGTTATCATTTTCGACGAACTGGAAAAGGCGCACCGCGATCTGCAGCATTGTCTCTACGACATTCTCGACACGGCGAGCTGTCGCGAAAAAAGTTCCGGCCGCACCGTCGATTTCAGCGGCTCTGTTTTTTTCGCCACCTGCAATGCCGGCGTCGAAGCCCTGCGCGCGTTGCGCCGCGACGGCAAGCCCGACGCGGTGAGCTGGCTCGGGCAAAGCCGAGATGCCCTTGTCGACGCGGCCGGATTTGACCGTGCTTTTCTCGCGCGCTGGTCGGCCATTTACTTCATGGACGAACTTTCGCCGCTCCATGTGGCGGAAGTGGCATGTCTGCAACTGGCGCGGCATTGGCGCACCTACGGCATCGAGGTCAAACACGCCGCGCCGGAGTTGATTCTCGACGCCGTCCAGCGCAATGAAGAATTCAAGCAATACGGCGTGCGGCAACTCGGCGCCTACGTGCAGATGAAAACAAATGCGGCCATCGGCCAGGCACGCGCGCGCGGCGTGAAGAAAGTGGATTTGAGCGTCGGCCCGAATGGCAATCTCGAAATTTCGGCCGCGCCGGAATAAATGAACTGGCGCGCGCTGCTGCAAAACCAGTGGTTCCAGTTGTGCCTGCTCGTGGCGGCGTTCTCCGGTGGCGTGATGATTTACAACATCGCGCAGAAACCCGGTGCCAATGTCGTTAATGGAAACGGAGCGTCGACGCCGGGCCCCTCCCCTTCGGCAAGTGTCGCGCGGCGGGAGATCACGAAAATAAAACCGAAAAAGGCCGGGCAATGGATCGTCGATGCTTCCGGCGCGGGCGATGCCGACAGCAGTGACATCGAAACCGTGGCCGCAAGTTTGTCCGATGGCGATGTCGTGAATCTGCGACCGGGAACCTACACCGGTAATTGCGAGGTGAATGCGAGTGCACGTTTTGTCGGACCGGCGCCGGGACAGGGGATCGCGACCATTCGCGCGGTGGACGCCCGGCGCGCCGGGCTCATCATTTCCGGAAAGAAAGTGGGATTCGAAAACGTCTCGCTGAGTTTTGAAGCGGCGGGTGATTCTCCGGCCGTGCAAATTGCCCGTAATGCGACCGTTGAAATGACGAACTGCGCAATGACCACTCAAAGCAAATTTGGAATCTTAGTCAGCGAAAGTGGGTCGCTCACCGCGCAAGGAACGCAGTTTCGCGCGGTCAACGCCGGCTGTTGCCTGAAGTATCAAGGCACCGCGCACGGCACAATCAATCATTGTAGTTTTCTCGCGGGCCGTTGGGGTATGGAAGTCATCAATGGCGCGCAAGTCCAGGGGAGTCATTGCACGTTTCAGCAAATCGGACTGGTTAACGGCGTCGGTCTGACTCTCGGCGTCGTTGGCGGTCGCGCCTCGCTCACGCTCGATGCCTGTCAATTCGACGGCAATACCGCCACGATCATGGTCGACGAAGGCGGCACCCTGCATTTGACCGGCAGCAATTTTCGCAACAACGGCGTGACCGGGGAACAGGGGAATACGAGCCTGGGAATGATCTGTGCGCAGCATGGCTCGAGCGTTTCCCTGAAGGACGACGTTTTCGAAGACAATCGCCAGGGACTGGTCGCGCTCGGCGGTAGCAGCCTGCTTCTCGAGCGTAGCCAAATGCACCGGACCGGGCTCCTCACGGAGAATCAGCAACTAAGATCCTATTGCAACGCGATCGGCGCCAACGATCAGGGTACGACCTTAAGCCTGATGGGTTGCACAATCTCCGATTCACTCAACGACTCTCTTAATGTAAGCGGCGGCGCGAACTTGAAGATGATCGAGACCACGATCACCAACTCAAACGTGACCGGACTCACGCTTGGTTTTGCCAACACCCCCGCTTCGCAGGCTTCGTTAAACAACGTCCGAATTATCGGTGCGCATAACGACGCCATCTTCGTCAACAGCGGCAGCCAATTGGAAATGGAATCCTGTGAGGTCGCGAACAGCGATTTCGCCGGAGTCGACGCCCAGGATCGTGGCACGCAGGCAAAAATAACCGATAGCACCATCACCGGCTGCAAGGCTATGGGATTGAACGCGAACAGGGGGGCCATGATTACGGCCTCCGGCTGCACCATCGAGGCAACGACGCGTGGGGCGCAAGCGGGTTTGCCTAACGACTCAAATAAAAGAGGATCGCTTTTTCTGACCAACTGCACCGTGCGCCGCAATTCCGTTTTCGGCGTGGGATCCTGTCGCGGTGCGATGCTCGTGATGAAGGGCGGTTTCTTGGGAGGCAATAAACAAAATACCTGGCACGAACCCAGCGGCACCGTGCGCCTGGAACGCTGACTCGGTGCATTGGAATTTCAAGCTCGCTCATTCAAGCTAAACGGAATAATCCTTACGGCAATGGCGGACCCAATCGAAAACATGACCGACTGGAACCAGCTCAAGGCCATGCTGGAAAAAAAGGCGGACGAGACGACCGGGACAAAGATCAATGAGGCCGCCTTGCTCGCGCACCTGCGTTCCCGCGTCAAAGGTCAGGACGCAATTCTCGAAGATGTGGCCAAACTGATCCGCCTGCAGGCGGCCAAGAAACAAAAGGACAAGCCAATCGCCAATCTGCTTTTTCTCGGTCCAACCGGCACGGGCAAAACGGAACTCGCCAAGGCGATCGCCGAATATCTTTTCAAGGACGAAAATGCCATGCTGCGTTTTGATTGCTCGGAACTAAGCGGCCCGGAGGCCAAGACTCGCCTCGTCGGCACGCCCACCGGTTACATCGGCAGCGAACAGGGCGGCCAGCTCACGCGCCCTGTCATGGCCAACCCGCGTCGGCTTATCTTGTTTGACGAAATCGAAAAAGCCTACCCGCCCGTCTTTGATCTTTTTCTGCAACTACTAGGCGAAGGCCGGCTGACCGAACAAGGGAGCGGCAAGGTGGTCAATTATACGCAATGCCTTTTTATCCTAACAAGTAATGCGCACGCTGAAGCAATCGGGAAAATTCAGGCTGAGATGACCGATTACCATGAAATGCTCAACGCCGTGAAAGGCGAACTGGCCGAGGCCAAAGTGTTCCGGCCCGAAATTCTCGGCCGCATCGATAAGGTTTATGTTTTCCGTCCGCTTGAAGGCATGGTCGTGGCGGAGATCGCGCTTCTGAAGATTTCGAAGCTGGCGCGCGAGTACGGGCTCGAAGTCGAATTTGTCGCACCCGAACTGATCATCCGTGCGCTCATGGCCAATGAGAAGGTTAGCCGTTTCGGCATTCGTGAGCTCGAACGCATCCTGTTCGATCTCTTTGCCAACCAATTCATCGACGCGAAGGAAGGGGGCGCGAAGCGCGTTCGTCTCGAGGTCGAAGAGGGTGATGTCCGCGTCAAGCCGTCCGCGACAGCGAGCCCTGACGCCTGATCGGGCCACGCCTCCATCCCTGCCTTCTCACCACGGCAGCGTTTCTCCCATGTGCACAAAGGAACCGCTCGGACCGTCCGTTCCGATGGTCGCCATGGCCACACTTGTCTTCGCGCCATCTTCGATTTCCATGGTCGCGCCTTCGCCGCCCATCTCCGTCTTCACCCAGCCCGGGTGAACGGCGTTCACCTTGATCTTCGAATCCTTCAGCTCATAGGCGAGTTGGACCGTGTAGGCATTCACAGCCGACTTTGAGACGTTATAGGCCGCTGTGCCTTTGCCTTCGTAAATGGGCGAGCCGGGCGTCGAGTGCAATGTGATTGACCCGAGAATGCTGGAGAGATTCACAATCCGTCCCGCCTCACTTTTGCGCAGCAAAGGCAAAAAAGTATTCGTCGCTTCGATCAAGCCAAACAGGTTCGTATCAAACGTGTCGCGCCACGTCTTGATCGGCTCTTCGTTGATCTTTTTGTCGCGGTCGTCCAGCATCACCCCGGCGTTATTGACCAGAACATCGAGATGACCGAAGTCGCGCTCCACCTGCGCAGCGGCTTTTTCAATGCTGTCCGTTTTGCTCACATCGATCTCGAGGGGGCGGACATCGAGATTCCCCTTTCGCAAGTTCGCCGCGGCCGCTTCACCCCTGGCCGCGTCGCGGGCGCCGATGAAGACGGTCATGCCCTTTTGGGCGAGCTGCCGTGCGGTTTCCAATCCAATTCCTTTGTTGGCTCCGGTCACCAGTGCGATTTTCCTCGTGCTCATGATAACGATTTTTTCTTGGCTGAATGTTTATGTAACTGATACGATTACATTTTAAGAAACATGGTCAACCAGCAATTCACTTTCGCCCTCCACATCCTCGCCTGTCTTGCTTTCAGCGGCGAAATCATGGATTCGCAGACCCTGGCCGCGAGCGTGAACACGAATCCGGTCGTCGTGCGCCGATTGTTGCTGACGCTGCGGCGTGCCGGCCTGATCAAGACGTTCCCGGGAAAACATGGCGGCGCCAAGTTGCACCGCGCGCCCCGCCGCATCTCGCTCCTCCAAATCTACGAAGCGGTCGAGGCGCCGCGCGTTATAGCCGTGAGTGAGCGCAAAGCGTCGAAGCATTGCACCGTCAGTTGCAACATGAAGCGAATCATGACTTCCATTTCGGAAGAAGCCGATAACGCCCTGCGCAAACACCTGCGCCGAAGCAGTCTGCAGGATGTCGTGCGTGAAGTCGCCCGTCGCGCGAGCTAGGGCGTGGCTACATTTCCCGGCGCGAAAAGAGCTGGAGCCGATGGTGGGGATTGAACCCACGACCTACGGTTTACGAAACCGTTGCTCTACCACTGAGCTACATCGGCAAAAATCCGGGCGCCAAGATTACACCCGCGGCTGGTGCGGGCAAGACGCTTTCCAAGGCCGGACCCGCCTGCGACGCGGACAGCGCGACGCCGAAGACAGAATGATGGAGACTTCCCAACAGCGCACCGATTTCCCCGCTTTCGAACCAGCTGCCTGCGCATAATCGGCACTTTCCCGAGATTCTCTCGTGACGTTACGCTGATTTAGTCTACCGTCCCCGCTGCGTAGATGCCGCGAAACGATCAGCTGAGAAAAATTCTGCTCATTGGCTCAGGCCCCATTGTCATCGGGCAGGGCTGCGAATTTGATTATTCCGGCGTGCAAGCCTGCAAGGCACTGCGCGAAGAGGGCTACGAGGTCGTGCTCGTCAATTCCAACCCGGCCACCATCATGACCGATCCGGAGTTCGCCGATCGCACTTACGTCGAACCGATCACGCCGGAAGTGATCGAGGCGATCTTGGAACGGGAGAAGCCGGATGCAATTTTGCCGACCATGGGTGGACAGACCGCCCTCAATGCCGCCATGGAACTTTACCGCCGCGGCGCCCTCACCCGGCATGGCGTGGCGCTGATCGGCGCAAACGCGCAGGCCATTGCCAAGGGCGAAGATCGGCAGCTTTTCAAGGAAGCGATGCTCCACATCGGGCTCGATGTGGCCCGCTCCGGCGTCGCCCATTCCCTGGCCGACGCGCGCCGTATCGCCGACGAAATCGGATCGCTGCCGCTTATTATCCGGCCGGCTTACACCCTGGGCGGTTCGGGCGGCGGCATTGCCTATAATCCCGAGGAGCTCGAAACGATCGTCGCACGCGGGCTCGACCTTTCGCCGGTCAACGAGGTGCTGATCGAGGAATCGCTCGTCGGCTGGAAGGAATTCGAGATGGAAGTCATGCGCGACCGGGCCGACAACTGCGTCGTCATTTGCTCGATCGAAAACGTCGATCCGATGGGCGTTCACACCGGCGATTCCATCACCGTCGCGCCCGTGCAGACGCTTTCCGACAAGGAATATCAAATGATGCGTGACGCTTCCTTCGCCGTTATTCGCGAAATCGGCGTCGAGACGGGCGGATCGAACATCCAGTTCGCCGTCCATCCGGGGACGGGCCGCATGGTCGTTATCGAAATGAATCCGCGCGTCTCGCGTTCCAGCGCGCTCGCCTCGAAGGCCACCGGTTTTCCCATTGCCAAGATCGCGGCCAAGCTCGCCGTCGGCTACACGCTTGATGAAATCCGCAACGATATCACCCGCGAAACGCCGGCCAGCTTCGAGCCGACGATCGATTATTGCGTCGTCAAAGTCCCGCGCTTCACCTTCGAAAAATTTCCCCAGGCCGATCCCAGCCTGACGACTCAAATGAAGAGCGTGGGCGAAGCCATGGCCATCGGCCGCACCTTCAAGGAAGCGTTGCAAAAGGCGCTGCGCAGCCTCGAGATCAAACGCTTCGGTTTGTTAGGCGACGGCCAGGAAAAGCGCGTCGATGCCGATACGCTGCGTCGCAAACTCGCCATCCCGAACGCCGAGCGAATTTTCTACATCGCGCAGGCTTTCCAGGACGGCATGTCGATCGACCAGGTCTACGATCTGACCAAGATCGACCGCTGGTTTCTGCACAACATCCGGCAGATTGTGGACGAGGCGAAGCGGTTGGGTCGGGCCGGCGCCTCGTCCGATGCACCCTCCTCACAACAAATTGCTGAGCAAGGTGCGCAGCACGGCGAACCAGGCGCCGGCGTCACCCAGCCGTTTTCCGGAGCCTGCTATTCCCGGCGGCGGATTCCTCATATTGAGCGGCCTTGGGCCAAATACGCACTCACGTTTGCTACGCACAAGCGCAAACCACTCTCCGATTCAGCTCGAACAATTACACTCAACGCAATCACTCATTTTCACGAAAGTCGTTATGAACTTTACGCCGCGTGCGTCATGCCGGACCACGTCCATATTTTGTTCGAGCCCACAATCAAGAACGATGACGACGCGGGAAATCCCATTTTCTGGTCGTTAGGTGAGCTGATCCACTCGATCAAATCCTTCACCGCACATCAAATCAACAAAACCGAAGGATCGACGGGCTCCGTGTGGGAGGAAGAATGGCATGATCGATTAATACGATCGGAGAAGGATCTGGAGGAAAAGTTTCACTACGTGGTACGCAACCCATGGGACGCAGGAGTCGTCGACAGCAACAGCGATTACGACTGGGTCTGGTGGCCCGATCGCGAATTTCTGGGCAGGGCGCGCGTCTCGCGCGCCGCGGCGGACGTCTCGTCCGACGCGTCTTTTTCGGAGCAAATTGCTGCACGAGACGTGCAGCAACACAGGCGGGACGCCCGCGCTACCCGGAGGCAAGAAAATGCACTGACCACCGAGTCGCTCCGCCGCGCCAAAAAGTTCGGTTTTTCCGATCGGCAGATCGCGCACCTGACCGGCGCGACCGAGAACGACATTCGCGCGCGGCGCAAAGCTGCCGGCATCATCCCGACTTATCGCCTCGTCGACACCTGCGCGGCCGAGTTTGAAGCCTTCACACCTTATTACTACTCGACTTACGGCACCGAAAACGAAATCCGCTCCGGACCCCGGCGCAAAATTATGATCCTGGGCGGTGGGCCGAACCGCATCGGCCAGGGCATTGAGTTCGACTACTGCTGCGTGCACGCCTCGTTCGCCCTGCGCGAGCTCGACTTCGAGACCATCATGGTGAACTCGAATCCCGAAACCGTCTCCACTGATTACGACACGAGCGACAAACTTTATTTCGAGCCGCTCACTTTGGAGGACGTGCTCAACATCTACGATCAGGAGCAGCCCGAAGGTGTGATCGTGCAGTTTGGCGGACAGACGCCGCTCAATCTGGCCGACGGGCTGCGCGCGGCCGGCGTCCCGATCATTGGGACGCAGCCCGAAAGCATAGAGATCGCGGAGGATCGCAAGCTTTTCGCCGCCATGCTCGACAAACTGGGGCTTCGGCAAACGCCCAACGGATCGGCCTTCAACGTCGAGGAAGCGCTCGGTATCGCCCACCGCATTGGCTATCCGGTGTTGGTGCGGCCCTCCTTCGTGCTCGGCGGACGCGGCATGCAGATCGTTTATAATGATGAAGACCTGCAGCGCTACGCCGAGGAAGCGCTCGAAATTGTTGAACGGAAGACAGGTATACCCGTCGTCAATGTTGATTCGTTAGGCAAGGAGCGAAGTCCAGCGGATCTCCATCCTATTTTAATCGATCGCTTCCTCGAGGATGCCATCGAAGTCGATGTCGATTGCATCGCCGACGGCGAAATTGCCGTCATCGGCGCGATCATGGAACACATCGAGCAGGCCGGCATTCACAGCGGCGACAGCGCCTGTGTCATCCCGACCTTTTCGCTCTCGTCAGGCGTGCTCGATGAAATCACGCGCGCGACCAGGGCGATGGCGCAGGAATTGAACGTGCGCGGACTGATGAACGTGCAGTTCGCCGTCAAAGGGGAGGATGTTTACGTGCTGGAAGTCAATCCGCGCGCCTCCCGCACGGTGCCGTTCGTGAGCAAGGCCATCGGAGTTCCCCTGGCCAAACTGGCGGCCAAGGTCATGACTGGAAAGACTCTGCGCGAGCTCGGTTTCACGCGGGAGATCGTGCCAAAACATTTCTCGGTGAAGGAAGCGGTCTTTCCGTTCCTGCGTTATCAGGGCATCGATATCTCGTTAGGCCCGGAAATGAAGGCGACCGGTGAAGTCATGGGCATCGACAGCGATCTCGGCCTGGCCTACGCCAAATCACAAATGGCCGCGCCCCCGCCGTTGCCCAAGAGCGGGAATGTTTTCATCAGCGTGAAAGACACGGACAAGGAGAGCGTCATTCCGCTGGCGGCAGATTTTGTGAAGCTCGGCTTCGGCATCGTCGCGACGAGCGGAACGGCCGCGCGGCTCGAGCAGGCCGGCCTGCCGGTGACGCGCATTTTCAAGATCGCCGAAGGCCGGCCGGACGTACTCGATTGCGTGAAAAACGGCATCATCGATTTCATCGTCAACACGCCGAGCGGCAAGATCCCGCGTGAAGATGAAGTGACGATTCGCAATGCATCGCTCACGAAAAAGATTCCAATCATGACGACGACGCGCGCCGCGCAGGCCAGTCTTCACGGCATTCGCTCGCTGCAGAAAAATCCGATCAGGGTGAAGAGCCTGCAGGAATACCATGGATCGGTGAATCGCGAATCGTTGTAGCCGCCCCGCTCTGTCGGGGCGCTGGCCGCGAGCAACCCTGGCCGACGCCGCGACAGAGCGCCGTGGCTACATCGCGAGCAAACGCGTGACAGACCGGCCCCTTCATGTCACTGGTCAATGATGAAACTGACGTGGCTTTGTTGCCTGGCGGGATTGGCCCTCGGCGTGACGCAAGTTCGAAGCGAGGACAAAAAACCGATGACCGATACAAAAAAGGAAGTGGCCGTCATGAAGACGAGCGATGGCGAAATGGTCTTCGAGCTCTGGCCGGATGTCGCGCCGAAGACAGTCGAGAATTTCAAGAAACTGGCGCGCGAAGGATTTTACAACGGCACTGCTTTTCACCGCATCGTCAAGGGTTTCATGGTGCAGGGAGGCGATCCCCTGACGAAGAATCCGGCGAACGAGAGCCGCTACGGGACCGGCAGCCCCGGTTATTCGATCAAGGCCGAATTCAACAATCGCTCGCATGAGCGCGGGGTTCTTTCCATGGCGCGCGGCCCGGATCCGGACTCGGCCGGCAGCCAGTTTTTCATCTGTCTCGCCGACGTGCGGCGGCTCGATCATCAATACACAACCTTCGGCAAATTGATTAAAGGCGACGACGTCCTGACGAAGCTTGGGAACGAACCGGTCAAGTTTGCCAACGGCGAAAACAGCCGCCCGGTCAATCGCGTCACGCTCGAGAGTGTGAAGATCGTGCCGGCAGATTCGGTGAAATAATTTGCACGGCAGATTCCGCGGAGGCGGGTAACCTCCAGCATGACTGCTGCGCCAAAAACAACCGTCGCACTCATCCAAATGCAGTGCGGGCCGGAGCCGGAGAAGAATCTGGCCAAAGCGGTGGTGCGTATCCGCGAGGCGGCCAAGCAGGGCGCGCAGATCGTTTGCCTGCCCGAGCTGTTCCGTTCGCAATATTTCTGCCAGTCGGAAGATCACGCCAACTTCGCGCTGGCCGAGGAAATCCCGGGACCGAGCACGGAGTCGTTAGGCAAATTGGCCGCCGAACTCGGTGTCGTCATCATCGCTTCTCTCTTCGAGAAACGCGCGGCCGGCGTTTATCACAACACGGCCGCCATTATCGACGCGGATGGGAAATTCTTGGGCCGCTATCGCAAGATGCACATCCCGGACGACCCGGCGTTCTACGAAAAATTTTATTTCACGCCCGGCGATCTCGGATTCAAATCGTGGCCGACGGCGCACGGGAAGATCGGCGTCTGTGTTTGCTGGGATCAATGGTATCCGGAAGCGGCGCGTCTTACCGCGTTGCGTGGGGCCGAAATCTTGTTTTATCCCACAGCCATCGGCTGGCATCCGAGCGAGAAGGAAAAATATGGCGCGGCGCAATATTCCGCCTGGGAAACGATGCAGCGCAGTCATGCCATTGCGAATGGCTGCTACGTCGCCGCGGTCAATCGTGTTGGATTCGAAAATCCCGCCGGCGGCGACGGGATCGAGTTTTGGGGTCAAAGCTTCATCGTCGCGCCGAGCGGCGAGATTCTGGCCAAAGGCAGCGTCGATCGCGAAGAAATCATCGTCGCCGACATCGTCTGGGGACGCGTGAACGAGCACCGGACGCACTGGCCATTCCTGCGCGATCGCCGCATTGACGCCTACGCCGACATCGAGAAGCGACTCGTCGACGAATAGTCCGCGCAAGATTGCCCCAATTCGGAGGACTCCGAATCACAATTCACCTTTCACGATTCTCAACTCGCCATTACAAAAAATGACGATGAAGAGAACAACAATCGCCGCGCTGGCGGTGCTAATTGGCAACGGTCTCACGGCACTTGCTCAGCCGACACCCACTGCGTCGTCGTCGCACGGAACGGATTCCATCGCGGAACGCTACGTGAAGCTCGTCCTGGCGATGACGCCGCATGATCCGGATTATGTCGATGCTTACTATGGGCCACCGGCTTGGAAGGCCGAGGTCGATGCGGCGAAAATACCTCTGGCCACCATCGCGCGCGACGCTACGCAGCTTCGCGCGCAGCTGGCGAAGCTTCCGTCGCCAAAGGAAGAGATCGAACAGTTGCGGCACGAATACCTGACGAAACAGCTGGCCGCGCTCGGCGCGCGCGTGCGCCTTTTGCAGGGAGAAAAAACGACCTTCGATCAGCAATCGCAGGCGCTCTACGACGCCGTCGCACCGAAATATTCGACCGAGCATTTCCAAAAGTTGATCGACGAAATCGAAGCGACCGGCGCGCTCAAGCCAAAGGACGCCTCCGACCATCGCTCGCTGGCCAAACGCTACGCGGATTGGCGCAAGGCGTTCGTTATTCCGAAGGACAAGCTCGATCCGGTTTTCCAACTGGCCATCAGGGAATGCCGCGCCCGCACCCTGGCCCATCTGCAACTTCCGTCTAATGAGAACTTCACGGTCGAGTACGTAACGAACAAACCCTGGGGCGGCTACAATTGGTACAAAGGGAATTACCACAGCGTGATTCAGGTGAATACCGACCTGCCGATCTACATCGATCGCGCCGTCGATCTGGCCGCGCACGAGGGTTATCCCGGCCATCACGTCTACAATACGCTTCTGGAAAAGAACCTCACGCGCGACCGCGGCTGGGCTGAATTTTCGGTCTATCCGCTCTACTCGCCGCAGTCGTTAGTCGCGGAAGGAACCGCGAATTTCGGGCGCGAAGTCGTCTTTACCAAACCGGAGCGGCGGAAGTTTGAAAAGGAGGTTCTCTGGACGGCGGCGGGACTCGATCCGGCGCGCGTGGATGAGTATTACGATGTGCAGGATTTGATGGATAAGCTTGGCTACGCCACGAACGAAGCGGCGCGTCAGTTGATCGATGGAAAGATCGACGTGAAGGCGGCCGCGGCGTGGCTGCAGAGATACGAGCTGGACGAGCCCGACCGCGCGAAGAAACGCGTTCAGTTCATTCAGCATTATGGGAGCTACGTCATCAATTACAACTATGGCGAGGACCTGGTGAAACATTACATCGAACAACAGGGCGGCACGCCGGATCATCCGGAGAAACGCTGGCAGGCGTTTGGCCAATTGCTTTCTTCGCCACGGCTACCGAGCGGTCTGCGTTAGCGAACGGGCGGTGTTCCGGCGCGCTGTGCCTGCCTAACGATATTTTTGCTCTACCACTGCGCGCGGTCATCCCGAGCGGAGCGAGGGACCTCACGAATCGCCATTCGTGGCCGCCATAGCGAAAGATCGCCGCGAACCGTGAACGGGGAATTACGAAAACGGCTGCCTGCGAATCACGATTTACGATTCACGTTTCACGATTCTCAATTCGTGAGGTCCTTCGCTACGCTCAGGATGACAATCTTCGGGATTGCCGCTACAGATTGAAGCGGTGGATTTGATGACCCTCAGCGAAATTCGCAAGGCCGCCCAGAACGGCTCCGTGCCGGCGCGCGTTCATGTCCAGATTGAGTCGTTAGGCGCGAAAATGACGCGCGAGCAAAAACCATATTGCGAGATGGTTTTGGCCGATGCGGCCGATCGCATGACGCTGCGCGTCTGGAGCGATCATCCGGAATATCGCGCCTGCGATTCCATGCAGGCCGCCGATTTCATCGAGCTGACCGGTGAATTCAATCAACATCATCAGTTCGGCCTGGAAGCGCGTCCGAATTGGAAAGTCCGGCCGCTCACCGAGCAGGAACGCGACGAACTGCTGCAAGGCCCGGCCGAGTTGCGCGCCAGGCAAAACGCGGGCTGGCAGTTCATCCTCAAGACGATTGCTTCAATCGGCGATCCGCGCCTGCGGGCCCTGAGCGAGGCGTTCGTAAAAGAATTCGGCGACCGTTTCCGGCGCACCGCGGCGGCGAGGAAATATCATCATGCGCGACGCGGTGGTTTGGTCGAACACACGGCGCAAATGATGCGGGTCGCGACCCAGATTGCGCCGCTCTATCCCGAATTGAATCTCGATCTGCTGCTCGCGGGAATTTTGTTTCACGACTGCGGAAAGCTCTGGGAAAACGCGCTTCCGGAAAATGGATTCGTGATGAATTACGACGAACTCGGCGAGCTGGTGGGCCATATTTCAATCGGCATCGAAGTTGTGAACGCGCTCTGGCGAAAACTCAGCGTGGAAAACGCCGCCGTCTGGAAAAATCTGTCGCCGCCCTCGGAAGATGTGCGGATGCATTTGCTCCACCTGATCGCTTCCCACCACGGAGAGAAGGAATTTGGTTCGCCCGTGGAACCGCGGACGCCCGAGGCGATGACGCTGCATTACATCGACAATCTCGACGCGCGCTTGGAAATGTTCGCCGCCGGCTACACGACGGCGAAGCCATTGGCTGCGCGCATTTTCGAGCGAGTCTGGCCGCTGCCGGGGAATCTGGTTACGTCGCTGGAGAAGTTTCAACTGTAGCCACGGCGCTCTGTCGCCGTAGGTAATGGCGGGCCGACAAAGCGGTTCAACGGCCTGACGAATCATGCGACCGACGCCCCGGCAGAGCGGGGCGGCTACAAAGCCGTTTTGCTTCGTTGAGATAAACTTCGTCGATCTCGAAGCCGATGAATTTTCTGACCTCACAGCTTTTCGCCGCGATGGCGGAATTTCCAATGCCGAGAAAGGGATCGAGCATGACGCGCGTTTTCTTCGCGCCATGCAGCCGAATGCAATTCTCCGCCAGCTCGACGGGAAACGTCGCCGGATGCGGGCGCTGCTTTTGACGACTGCGAATCGTTCGGTAGGGCACAAACCACGTGTTCCCGCGGCAACGCCGGTCGCGTCCGCGTGTGTGTTGCCAGCGCGCGATGTTGCTCTTGTCCTGATACGGCACGCCGAGCGCAAGCCGATCGATTTCGACGCGGCCTGTTTTCGTCAGGTGAAATACATATTCATGACAATCGTTCAGAAAACGCGGCGAGCTGATCGGCTTGAAATGGCCGCGCGAGATCAGCGCGCCGTCTTCATCCTCGATCGTGATTGCCTTGATCCAGTGAATGGTGTTTTGCAAAACGAAAAGATCGCGCCATGCGAGCATGAGTTCGTGGGGCAGCATCGGATTGGAAGGCGTAGCGCCAATGTTTAGAAAAAATGAACCGCTCGGTTTCAGGAGACGACGAATCGAGGTCGCCCATTCCCTGGCCCAGAGCAGGTAGGAATCGCGATCGTCGCTGTCGGCAAACTTTCCGTAGCGAATGCCGAGATTGTAGGGTGGCGAAGTGACGACGAGATCGACCGAATTGGCCGGAAGTCGCGCCATGCCGGTCAGGCAATCATCGAGGCGGAGATCGAATGCGGTCACGCTGACAGGATAGCCGGCCGCGCATTTCGTACAAGTTTCTTTCGTGCGGTCACCTGAGCGCCAGCGAAGGACCTCGCGAATGGAGAGTTGCGAAACGTGAATCGGAGGGAGCTGCTTTCGCGCTTCATCGATTCACGGTTCACGTCACGATTCACCGTTTACGACTCGCGGCGATCTTTCGCGCCGGCCGTTCCACAGCGCATTTGCGAGGTCTTTCGCTTCGCTCAGGATGACAGAGCGACGAGGCGTTGTAGGTTGGAAACGATGTCGGACAAACCCACCAAACTGAAGATCGCCGATCGCGAGTTCGCCTCGCGGTTGCTCGTCGGCACGGGGAAATTTGCTTCCAACGAACTGATGCGTGATGCGCTCGAAGCGAGTGGGACGGAAATCGTGACCGTTGCGCTGCGCCGGGCGGATCTTTCCGGACGCGCCGATCCATTCGCCAACATTCTCGATTTCATCGACCCGAAGCGGTTTTTGCTTTTGCCGAACACGAGCGGCGCGCGCAACGCCGAGGAGGCCGTGCGCCTGGCCCGGCTCGCCGTCACCGCCGGTTTGCCGAACTGGGTCAAACTCGAAATTCATCCCGATCCACGTTATCTGCTGCCCGATCCGGTCGAAACGCTGGGCGCAGCGGAACTGCTCGTCAGGGAAGGTTTTATTGTGTTGCCCTACATCAACGCCGACCCGGTGCTGGCGAAGCGATTGCAGGATGTGGGCACGGCGACCGTCATGCCGCTTGGTTCTCCCATTGGAAGCAATCGCGGTATCGAGACGCGCGCGCAGATCGAAATCATCATCGAGCAGGCCACCGTTCCCGTGGTGGTCGATGCGGGTCTTGGCGCACCCAGTCAGGCTGCCGAAGCCATGGAGATGGGCGCCGATGCCGTGCTCGTCAATACGGCCATCGCCATCGCAGCCGATCCGCGCCGCATGGCGCAGGCGTTTCGCAAGGCGGTCGAAGCGGGCCGCGAGGCGCGCGAGATCGGCCTGGCCGAAGCCATTCGTGGCGCTTCGGCAACGAGCCCGCTGACGGGATTGTTCCGGCAGGGTTGAGGCTAGCGCGGCGAAAAACGGTCATGCTGAGCGCAGTGAGGGAGCTCGCGATTTTCCCCTTGGGCTCATTTGGGAGGTCCCTCGCTGCGCTCGGGATGACCGCCATCTACTTATTGAAGTTCGTCAGGCTTGCACGCGCGCGGCCGCGTCATTGTAGAATTCGATCTGGCGTCCGCCTACGCGGCTCACGATTCGCCAGCCACGCTCCATCGCTTCCCGCTGCAGGTCTCTCGCCGACATGGCGCGCACGACCCTTAGCTCGGCGGGTTGCGTCACGAAATATTCCGGCTTCACCGCAAGCATTCGCTCGATTTTCGCCGCCAAACCCGGCCATTCGTTTTCCATCTTAACGTTCCTCCTCGCGTGAAGGACGCGCCGGCTCCAGCACTTTTCCGCCATCGAGAATTCGCGGATCGGGCGGCGGTTTCATCTTGCGGTTCCGTTTTGGGCCGAGGGCGCGCGTGGCTTTGCGCGAAGGCGACGGTCCGCGAGCGGTCGGTTTTTCCATGCCGGCTATTCTCCACCGAAAGGGAGCGTTCTGCACTGGGGAGATTGTGACGGAGGTTTGGCGGGAGCGGTATGTGTCGCCGGGGACGGCGACCGCTTCAGGGGAGACGCCCGCACTGGCGCTCGAAGCATCTCTTGGCTACTGTCGCCGAATGGTTTCGGAAATCATTGAGCTGCGCGGTCATATTATCGATTCGCTCATCCTGCCCAAAGTGCTGGATGCGATCCTGACCCACGGCGGCAATTTCAAGATCGAGGAGATCAAGATCGGCCAAAAACGGGCCGACCAGAGTTATGCGCGCATCGCCGTGAGCGGCTCGTCCCGCGCGGTCCTCGACGAATTGATCCTGCGTTTGCGCCATCATGGTGCCGAAGTCGTCGAAACAAAGGATGCCCATTTGGCCGCCGCGCCGGCCGAGGGAGTTTTCCCGGCGGACTTTTACGTCACGACCAACCAGCAAACGTTTGTTCGCGTCGGCGGGAAAGAGATCGAAGTGCTGCCGGTGCTGATGGACAGCGGCATTGTGGTTGATCGCGAAAACCGGAGCGCGCGAGCCGTAAAATTTTACGATCTCAAACGCGATATGCAGGTCGTGGTCGGTCATCGCGGCATTCGGGTTGCGCCCATGCAGCGCGCCACTTCGCACACCGACATCTTTCAATTCATGGGCAGCAATGTTTCGACCGACCGGCCGACGAGCGCCATCATTCGCGAGATCGCCGACGAACTGCATCGCACGCGCGAGGCGGGCGGAAAAATCCTGGTCGTAGCCGGCTCGGCCGTCGTCCAAACCGGGGCGGGCGAACATCTCGAGAAGTTGATCGAATGGGGCTATGTCGATCTTCTTTTCGCCGGGAATTCGCTGCCCGCGCGCGACGTGGCCAGTGTGCTCTTCGAAAAGCCGATCGAGACGACGGCGCGCCGCATGTCGTTAAGCGAACAGATCAATGAAGAACGGCTGCGCGCCATCAATCTGATCCGCGCGACCGGCGGCCTGGCCCGCGCCGTCGAAAAGGGACTGCTCAAGCGCGGTATCATGCACAGTTGTCTGCGACATGGAGTTGATTTTGTCCTGGCCGGGTCGATTCGCGACCGCGGCCCGCTGCCGGAAGTCATCACCGATGCGATGGCCGCGCAGAAGGCGATGCGGGAAAAAATCGAAGGCGTGACCCTGGCCCTCATGATGAGCACGATGCTGCACTCGATGGCGGCGATGCGGTTGCTGCCGGCGACGGTGAAGACGATCTGCGTCGACATTAACCCGAGCGCGATTTCGAAATTGATCGAACGCCGCGCCTTTCAGGCGCTCGGGCTCGTCACGGACGTCGAACCATTCCTGCGCGAACTGGCCGGCTGCCTCGAGTCATTGCATGGTGCGGGCAAAAAGAAGGCGGGAACACGATGAGCGGGCGCAACCTGCTTCTCTGCCCGCCGGATTATTACGGCATCGAATACGAGATCAATCCGTGGATGAGTCGGGCGCGCGGGGCCGACATCGAGCTAACGAAACAACAATGGCACGGCCTGCACGCGAAGCTTTCGAGCCTCGACTGCCACATCGATCTCGTGCCGCCCCAACCGAAATTGCCCGACATGGTTTTCACGGCCAATGCCGGGCTCACCGTCGGGAAAAAATTTATTCCGAGCAATTTTCGGCATGAAGAGCGCGCGGGCGAGGCGCCGCATTTCGCGCGCTGGATGGAGAAACACGGCTACGAAATTGTCTGGCTGCCGAAGAATCTCTACTTCGAAGGCGAGGGCGATGCTCTTTTCGCCGGCGATGCGCTTGTCTGTGGCTACAAGTTTCGCTCCGACATCAATTCACATCGCGCCGTGGCGGAGGTTCTCAATTGTCTCGTCATCTCGGTGGAACTGGTTGATTCGCGCTTCTATCATCTGGACACCTGCTTCTCGCCGCTGCCCGACGGAGCCGCCGTCTGGTTCCCGGCGGCTTTCGACGAATATGGACAGCGCGCGATCCGTGACCATGTGCACGAGTTGATCGAAGTAGCCGAAGAAGAAGCGGCTCATTTTTCCTGCAACGCAGTGGTGTTGAAACGCGATATCGTTTTGCCCGAAGGCGCGCCCAAGCTGGTCGCGACCCTGCGCGACCGCGGCTACAATTGTCATCCCCTGCCCATGAGCGAATTCCTGAAGGCGGGCGGCGCCTGCAAGTGCCTGACGATGTTCATGCCGCAGCGGGAAGTAAGTGGAGTTAAGGAGTAGCGGAGCATTGGAGTATTGCTTTCTCCACCACTCCATTACTCCACCACTCTGCTTCGCTTTGCTTCGAGTGCCGCTTCGATCTTTCCCAGCGGCAGACAATTCATCACATCCGCTTTCGTCAGCCAGCCTTTGCGAGCGATGCCAATGCCAAAGGTCAATTCCTGCAAGCGCTCGACGCGATGCGCGTCGGGATTGATGACGCACTTCACGCCTTTCTCTTTGGCAAGCGGCCACCAGCGCCAGTCGAGATCGAGCCGCTTCGGCGCGGCGTTGATCTCAATCCACGTGCCGGTTGCGGCCGCCGCGTCGATGACAGCGGGAATGTCGATGGCGTACGGTTCGCGGCGGAGCAGCAGTCGCCCGGTAGGATGGGCCAGCATTGTTACGTAAGGATTGCCTAGCGCTCGCACAACGCGCTTCGTCATTTCAGCTTCCGACAAATTGAAGCTCGAATGAATCGAAGCGATGACGAAGTCGAGCCTGGCCAGCGTCTCATCGTCGAAGTCAAGGGAGCCATCGCGCAGAATGTCGCATTCGATGCCGGCAAAAAGGCGAAACCCGTTGTCGTCCTTGTTTAGTTTGCGAATGGCTTTCAGCTGCGCGTTGAGGCGCTCGACGTCGAGGCCGTGCGCCTGGATCGAGCTTCGGCTGTGATCGGCGATCCCGAGATATTGCAAACCGAGTTCCTGGGCGGCGGCGGCCATTTCCTCCAAGGTGTTGTGGCCGTCGCTGGCCGTCGTGTGGCAATGGAAAGTCCCGCGCAGATTTTCCAATTCGATCAGGCGCGGCAGTTTCCCCGCCGCCGCTGCTGCAAATTCGCCGCAGTTCTCGCGCAATTCCGGCGGAATGAAGTCGAGATCGAGCGCATGATAGAGCTCAGGTTCATCGTGAATCTTCGGAATTTTCCTGCGCGCTTTTTTTTTCTTTTTCGCCTCCGGATCGATCGGCGCCGGCCCGAGCCGGTATTCGTTCAAGGTCCAGCCCCGCTTGAGCGCGCGATTGCGCACCTCGATATTGTGCTCCTTGCTGCCGGTAAAATAGTTCAGAGCGAAGGGATATTCGGCCGACGTCACTACGCGCAGATCGCACTGAATGTCCGAGCGCAACCGCACGCTGCTCTTGGTTGGTCCCTGCGCCAGGATCGTTTCAACCAGCGGATGCCTGACGAACAATTCACTGATGGCAGCCGGCTCCGTCGTCGCCACGATGAAATCGAGATCGCGCACAAGCTCCTTCCGCCGCCGATAACTGCCCGCGATGCAGACTTGCAGGGCGGCCTCGTGCGCGCGCAGGTCGCTCTGCAGACGCTCCGCTTCGGCTGCGATCTGGCCGAGTTGAAAAATGCCGGTGTGTTTTGCGCGGGCAGCGATGGCCTGGCAGAGTTTTTCCTGCGTTGTCTTGCCGAAGCCCGGCAACTCCGCGACCCGCCCCGCATCGCAGGCTTCCTGCAATTGCGCAATGGAGCTGACCTGCAGTTTTTCCCAAAGCGCCTTGATTTTTTTCGCGCCCAGACCGGAGATGGAGAAGAGTTCCAGAATGCCGGCTGGAAATTCGGCGCGCAGCTCGTCGAAAAACTTCAGGGCGCCCGTCTCGGCCAGCTCCTTGATCTTGGCCGCGATGGCTTTGCCGACGCCGGGAATTTTTTCGAGCGCTTCCGCATCCTGCAGCGTGGCAAAGCTCCCGCCAAACGCTTCGATTGACCGCGCCGCATTACTGTAGGCGCGAATCTTGAACGGGTTTTCACCCTTCAATTCCAACAGCGTGGCGATCTGATCGAGGACTTCGGCGATCTGCGCCTTTTCCATGGAGAATAGTTACCCGGTAATTCGTGCGCGTCGATTCGCCCCCAGTTGTGTTATTTTCTTTGGCCGCAGGGAATGACCACGGTTCCGTATCTGAAACTCGGTCGAATACTGCCGCTACTTGCGGCGTTGCTCATCGCCTTCAAAATGCCGCACCCGGCCGATGCCGTCATCCTGTTCGCGACGGATGACCCGACGGCCGACACCAGTCCGCCGACCGGCTTGCTGGCCGACAGCGGGTGGCAGTACGAAGGAATCTGGGGTGGCTTTCTCGGCACAGCCATTGCGCCAGATTTTTTCATTTCCGCCGCGCACATCGGCCAGCAGTCGACCGTTTTCGTTCTCGACGGAACGAACTACACGATCGTTCGTTCATGGAGCGATCCGGAAAGCGATCTCATCATTTGGCAGGTGGCCGAACCGATGCCGCGTCATGCGCCGCTCTATGCAAAACATGACGAAGTCGGCCGGAACCTGGTGGCGATCGGCCGGGGCACCCAGCGAGGTGGCGATGTGACCGTCGATGATAATCTGCGAGGCTGGTATTGGGGACCAGGTGATGGCGTGGAACGCTGGGGTGAAAACGTCGTCACGGCCATCGTGAACTTTGGTTCGACCCGCGACGATTTTCTGGGCGCGGCTTTCGATGCGAACGGTTTGCCTAACGAGTGTCATCTTTCTGGCGGCGATTCGGGCGGAGCTCTTTTCCTGAACGACGACGGCATCTGGAAACTGGCCGGCATTCATTACTCGGTGGATGGCCCGTTTTATACCGACGGGCAGGGCAACGGTGAGTTTGATGGCGCGTTATTTGATGCGCGCGATTTCTATATTTTCGATGGCGCGCAGTACGTGCGGATCACAGGGGGCGACTCTGTCCCGAGCCGATTTTATTCCACACGCATTTCGTCCAAGCTCCCCTGGATCGAGAGCGTCATCGATCCGAGCGGCGACCTCGATGGCGATGGTCTGACAAATTTGCTGGAATACGCGCTGAATCTCGATCCGCTCGTTTCCGATCGGGCCGGTGCGCCGCAATTCAGCCTTGAGAGCAAGTCGGCCGCTCTTACTTACACGAAGATCGTAGCGGCCACGGATTTAAGCTATATCGTCGAAGAATCAGCCGATTTGATGACGTGGAATGAGGCTCCCACGCGCGACGAGATCCTTTATGACGACGGCGTCACGCAGATTGTAAGGGCCAATGTCAACCTTGGCGGCGCCCCTCTTTTGTTCCTTCGCCTGCGGATCGCTCGTCCGTAAAACGATCACATGCGTCCACGCTGTTTGTAGAAACGATATCGCGCCAAAATCGTCTCGACGTAGTTACGCGTGCTCGGAAAATCGATGTTGCGCCGAAAATCATCGGGCGAAATGACGACGGCATCGCCGCCGGCCCAGCGCTGCGCACGGCTCGCTCCGGCGTTGTATTCAGCCAGGGCAAAGGGCAGCGGATCGGTCTCCAATTGCCAATGCTGCAGAGCGCGCCGCAAATACCAGCTGCCGGCTTCCAGATTTTTCCTGGGATCGAAAAGTTCCTCTGCCTGGAAATCGCTCATCCCTTTCTCCTGCGCCCACTCCCTGGCCGCAATTTCGCTCACCTGCATGAGACCGCGCTCGCCTGCGCTACCGAACTTGAGCGGATCGAACCGGCTCTCGCGCCAGACAACCGCCTTGATCAGGAGTGGATCGAGTTCTTGCGCGCGCGCGGCTTGCCGAATCAAGCTGTCGTATTGATGAAAACGGGCCGGGCTGAGCCATTCGTAAGTCGTGTAAATCGGATCGCCCGAAAGCAAGGCGAGAAAGGCCAGGCTCCCAGCCGCAGCGAGAGCGAGACAGATGATGAATTTGAAAAGGAATCGAGACATGACCACACCAATCCCGGTCGGAGGCGCCTTGTATTTGGCGGCACCGCCTGCGCGCTTATTCGCGTAACTTCGACGCGCCTTTAAGCTTCGTCCAATCTGAATGACCGCCGTCCACCGCTACGCTCGCGTCATTGTTGATCGCTCCATTCGGCGCGAACTCGATTACGCCATCCCGGAAACACTGGCCGACCGCATCGATGTCGGTTCGCGCGTGCGGGTACCGTTTCGCGAAAAATCGGCTTTGGCGACCGTAGTCACTCTGCTCGAGCAAAGCGAGGCCGAGGGCATTCGGCCAATCGAAGCCGTTGTCGGTGAAAAACCGGTGCTGAGCAAAACGCTGCTCGAACTGGCGCGCTGGATGAGCGCCTATTACTGCTGCCCGATCGAAACGGTCATGCGCAGTCTGCTTCCGCAGGTCATTCGCAAGGCGGAGGTCGGCTGGAAAAAGCAGCAGTTCGTCAGCGCGGCGCGCGAAATTTCGGTCGAGGAAATCGAGAAGTTGCGCCGGCGTGCTCCCCGACAGGCGGAATTGCTCGAAGCGATTGCGCAACTGCGCTCGCCAAGTCTCGCCGCCGAACTTCTGCGCAAAACTTCGCACGATAACCAGACGCTGCGCGCGCTCGTGAAACGCGGTTTCGCAAACGTGCAGGAGCAGGCCGTGCCGCGCGATCCGCATGCCGAGGAACAGTTCATCGCCACGGAAAATCTCAGCCTAACGAGTGAACAAACGGTCGCGCTTGATGCCGTCGAGGAAGCGCTGGCCGCGCCCGAAACGGCGAAACCGATTTTGCTGCACGGTGTGACGGGGAGCGGCAAAACGGAAATCTATTTGCAGGCCATCCGAAGCACGCTGGCTCGCGGCCGCAATGCCATCGTGCTCGTGCCGGAAATTTCGCTCACGCCGCAAACGGTCGAGCGTTTCAAAAGCCGTTTCGCCGAAATCCAGGACGGCGTGGCCGTGCTGCACAGCCATTTGTCGGAAGGCGAGCGGCATGACGAATGGCATAAAATTCATTCCGGCCGGGCTCGCATCGTCATCGGCGCGCGCAGCGCCATCTTTGCGCCGCTCGAAAATATCGGACTCATCGTGGTCGATGAGGAACACGAAACTTCCTACAAGCAGGAGGAAGCGCCGCGCTACCAGGCCCGCGACGTCGCGGTCGTGCGTGGAAAGATTGAGCGCTGCGCCGTTCTCCTCGGCAGCGCCACGCCTTCGCTCGAAAGTTATTTTAACGCGACGCGCGGCAAATACCGGCTCGTCAGCCTGACGAAACGAATCGATAACTGCCAGATGCCGCTCATTCGCATCGTCGATATGCGGCAGGAACGGCTGCGCGAAAAAGGATTATCCATCCTGAGCCACAAGTTGCGCGAAGCAATGACCGCGCGGCTGGAAAAGCGCGAACAAACGATCCTGTTCCTGAACCGGCGCGGCTTCTCGACTTCGCTGCTTTGCAGCCATTGCGGCGAAGCGCGACAGTGCCCGAATTGCAGCGTCGCGCTCACTTTTCACCGTGGCGCGGCGCGCCTCAGCTGTCATTTGTGCGGGCACACCGCGGCGGTGCCGAGGAAATGCCCGGCCTGCGGACAGGACGCCCTGATCTACTCCGGCTTCGGCACGGAAAAGGTGGAAGCAGCCGTGGGGCAGATTTTCCCGGACGCAGTCGTCAGGCGAATGGACGCCGATTCCATGACGCGCAAAGATGCCTATCGCGAGACTCTACTCGCTTTTCGCGCGGGAAAGATCGACGTGCTCGTGGGCACACAGATGATCGCCAAGGGTCTGCATTTTCCGAATGTCACGCTCGTCGGAATCATCAATGCCGATCTCAGCCTGCATCTGCCGGACTTCCGGGCGGGCGAACGCACGTTTCAGTTGCTCACGCAAGTGGCTGGGCGCGCCGGGCGCGGCGAAACGGCCGGGGAAGTGTTTGTGCAAACGTTCACGCCCTTCAGTCCGTCGATTCAGTTCGCCCGCCATCACGATTTTGCCGGTTATTTCGAGCAGGAACTCGAATTTCGGGAGCGGTGCGAGTTCCCGCCTTTCCAGCATGCGGTTCTCATCACCGTTCGATCAGCCGACCAACGCCACGCCGAATTCTCCGCTGAAACCCTGGAGCGACGTCTGAAGGAGGCGCTTCCCGCGGAATTCAATCTCGGCGCACCGGCGCCTGCGCCACTCGAAAAGTTGCAGGGTCAGTTTCGTTTTCACATTCTGCTGCGCGGCGAGGCTATTATGCGCCTGAGCCGGCTGATCCGCGAAGTGCTCGACAAACTCCCCTTCCCCGGGGATGTCACCGTGACGGTGGATGTGGACCCTTACCAATTGCTCTAGTGGCGAAGTTTGGCGCTCGCCGTTTGCGTGGGCGGATCTTGGAGCTACGGTCGGCGAGCGAGCAGCGCGTCTGAGGCGCACCTGCAGCGCCCATTGAGTTTCATGCAAATTCGAGCACTCGCTTCGCGAATTTTCGGCAGCCCGCTGACCCGCCGGCTTTTGCTTGCCCTGATGCTCGGCCTCATGCTCGCCGCCGGCGTGAAGATTCGTGATCGCACCTGGCACGAGAGTCGGCATCTGCGGTTCCAGCGCGATTTGGTCAACGGTTTTTACTGGGGGACACAGACGCTGAAGGAAGCGCAGCGCCATGCCGCCGGCGAGGTTTCGTGGCCGGCCTTCTGGCGCGGGTATACTGGCCTTTACGATCGGGTCAAACGCAACGCTTACGCCGGCCAATATCAGCTCGATTATCCGCCGCTGCGGCTGCTCGTCATGTCGCTTTGGACGAAAGAGGTGCGCCGAAATTATCCCGGCGTGGACGAAGCGCATCCCGGATATGTGCGGCCGCTGCTCAATTTGAATCTGCTCGCCGAAGCGCTTTCGGCTTTGGCGACCTTTCTTCTCGTGCGCTACTGGGTCGGGCGCGCGCCGCCGAGCGAATCACGCCTCCTGCGAGAGTTGCCGGCCGAGTCACGCGGCACGGTTTGCGGACTCGCCGCCGCGAGCGCGGTCTGGCTGGAACCATCGATGATTCTCGATGCCCACGGCTGGCCACAATGGGATGTCTGGATTCTGCCTTTTTACTTTTTCGCTGCGCTGGCGGCTTCCAAAAAGCAATGGTTTCAGACCGGCGCGCTTTTGGCCGTCGGCGCAATGTTCAAGGGTCAGTTGCTGATCGTCGCCCCCTTCTTTTTCCTTTGGCCGCTCTGCCAGAGGGAATGGAAATCCTTCGGCCGAATTCTGGCCGGCTTCCTCACGGCAGCGGCCCTGGTCGTTTCGCCATGGTTGCTGGGAACCCCGATGGCCTGGATTTCGGTCGTGGCCGTGGCGCTGATTTCTCTCGGAATTTTCCGGCGGCTTCATATTGGTGACCGCGGCGCGTGGAGCGCCGGATTGGCCGCGGCCGCGGCTTTTCTTGTGGGAGCTTTCGCCGGTAGTTACGCCTGGCTGCAAATCGGTTTCCTCTATGGGAGCGAGCATTACCCGTATCTCTTCATCAGTTCCTGCTACAATCTCCCGTCGCTTCTTGCCCAGGTCGGGCTCGCCTTGAAGAAGCCGTTTTGGTCGCTTCACCTGGGCGCGCTCACGATTTCTCTCACCCTGCAGTGGACGCTGCGGCTCTTTTATCTCGGCGGTCTCATCCTCTGCGCGCGCGCCGCGGCGCAATTTCAGCGCCGGCCGGATCCGCGGCTCCTCATTGCGATCGCGACGCCGTGGTTGCTGATGTTCGCGTTGCTCGCACAAATGCATGAGCGTTACCTGCTCTGGGGTGCAGTGGCGAGCGCGGTCGCGTTCGGCGTGAGCGGTCGGATGAGCATCCTGCATCTCATTTTCGCGATCGCGAGCATGGTCATGATCGTGAACGTGATGGTGATGGATCAGAAACTTTCGCCGAATATCGCCAGTATCGATCTTTTTGATCGGATTCGGCCGTTTGCCTCGGGCTTCGTGCTGGCCTGCGTAGGCTGGTGGACTTGGAGCCTGATCTCCCGAGGCAGTGGCGCTTTTCGAAAGGGAGACTCGCAGAGTGGAGCAGGCTTCCAAGGGGTCGACGGAGCCCCTGCTTCCCAGCGAATCAATGTCGCCTGAGGAGGGGTTAAAAATTAATGCCCGCGGGCGAAAAATGTTACAATTAAAAGCTTGCCGCGATGCGGTTTTCTACTGCATGTTGTGCGTCCGCTGGAAGTGCTCCGCAGTATCTTGTTGTTAGCCGCTGTTGGCGGCTATCCACAGGTTATTCGCGGCGCTGTTCACTGCTATTAACCGTAATTCGCAACCTTTAACCCCGCTTGTCGCCATGATCCAACTCAAACCCGGCCTTCGCCCTTCCTCGCTCGAAAAATCCCGGAAATCGTCCAGCCGCCGCAAAAATCGTGTTGGCAAAAAGAAGAATAGCGGTCTGCGATTTGAGCGCGTGTTTAGCAACGCGAAGGTGGCGCCGTTTGACGAGATCGAATGGGAGCGCCGCACGGCGGAGATCACGGACGACAGCGGCAGGGTAATCTTCAAGCAGGAGGAGATCGAAGTCCCGAAGGATTGGAGCGCGCTCGCGACCAAAATCGCGGTCTCGAAATATTTCTACGGCGACATCGCCAACGGCACCGATCCACACAAGGGCGGCCGCGAAACATCCGTGCGACAGCTCATTCATCGGGTCACGCGCACGATCGCCGACTGGGGGATGGCGGATGGCTATTTCGCCGATGCCGAAACGGCCGAGACGTTTTACGACGAATTGACCTGGCTTTGTGTGAATCAGCACGGCGCGTTCAATTCGCCGGTCTGGTTCAACGTCGGTCTCTATCATCAATACGGGATCGGCAAGGACGCGGGCGCGGGGAATTATTTTTACAATCGCGAGACCGGCGAGGCAGAGCGCGCCGCTACCCAATACGAATATCCGCAGGGCAGCGCCTGTTTCATTCAGTCGGTCGACGACACGATGGAAGACATCATGCGCCTGGCCATGAGCGAAGCGATGCTCTTCAAATACGGCAGCGGTACGGGAAGCGATCTTTCTTCGTTGCGCAGCACGCGCGAGAAACTGAGCGGCGGCGGCAAACCGAGCGGACCGCTCTCGTTCCTGAAAGTTTACGATCAGATCGCCAACGTGGTGAAGAGCGGCGGCAAAACACGACGTGCCGCCAAGATGAACACGCTCAAGGATTGGCATCCCGACATCGAGGAATTCATCGACGCCAAGCAGAACGAGGAGAAGAAGGCGTGGGCGCTCATCGAGCAGGGTTACGACGGCAGCTACAACGGCGATGCCTACGGCTCAGTCATGTATCAGAACGAAAATCTGAGCGTGCGCGTGAGTGACGACTTCATGGAAGCGGCCACCGAAAATCGCGAATGGTGGACGAAACGCGTGCGCGACGGTTCCCCGTGCGAACGAAAAAATGCGCGCACCCTCCTGCGCAAAGTCGCCGAGGGCACGCATGTCTGCGGCGATCCCGGCATGCAGTTCGATACCACCATTCACAAGTGGCACACCTGCAAGGGCACCGGCCGCCAGAATTCCACCAATCCGTGCAGCGAATATCTCTTTCTCGATAATACGGCCTGCAATCTGGCGTCGTTGAACCTGATGAAGTTCAAGACCGAGGAAGGCGCCTTCGACGTCGAGCGCTTCAAATCCGCGGTGCGCGTTTTCATCACGGCGCAGGAAATCATCGTCGATAACGCCAGCTATCCGATCAAGGAGATCGCGGAAAACTCACATATCTTTCGCACGCTCGGTCTCGGCTACGCCAATCTCGGTTCGCTCATCATGAGCTACGGTTACAGCTACGACAGCGCGGAAGGCCGCGCGCTTTGCGGCGCCATCACCGGCATCATGACCGGCGAAGCCTACCGGCAAAGCGCGATCATGGCGCGCGAGATCGGGCCATTCCCGGGCTATCGCGATGCCCGTTGCAGCGGCGTCGCGAAACCGGCCGCCAAGGATAACGTCGCTTCCATGCTCGAAGTCATCGACCTGCATCGCTGCGCTGTATCGGAAATCTCCGATGTGGAGGAATTCGCCTATCTGAAGGAGGAAGCGGCAAGAGTTTGGGATCGCGCCGCCGAGCGGGGCAAACGCCATGGTTATCGCAACGCCCAGGTCACGGTCCTCGCGCCCACGGGCACGATCAGCTTCCTGATGGATTGCGATACGACCGGAATCGAGCCCGATATCGCGCTCGTGAAATACAAGCTGCTGGCCGGCGGCGGCATGCTCAAGATCGTCAACCAGACGGTCAAACCGGCCTTGGAAAAACTCGGTTACAATTCCGAAGAGATCGAACGCATCATCGCGCACATCGATACCTTCGACACAATCGAGGACGTGCTCGACGACGACGGCTCGACCATTTCGTCAGGATTGCGACCGGAACATCTCGCCATCTTCGATTGCGCCTTCAAGCCGTATCGCGGCCAGCGTTCGTTGAATTACATGGCCCACCTGCGCATGATGGCGGCGGCGCAGCCGTTTTTGAGCGGCGCCATTTCCAAAACGGTCAACATGCCGGAAGCGGCCACCGTTGAGGAAATCATGAACACGTATGTGGAAGGCTGGCGGCTGGGCCTGAAAGCGATCGCCATTTACCGCGACGGTTCCAAGCGTTCCGCGCCGCTCAACACGCGCAAAACAAAAGACATGGGCGGGCTGGCCGAGGCCGTCGAAGGCGAAAACCTCGAGCAGCGCGTGCGCGAGCTCGATGAGGAACTCGCCTCGCTCCGCAACCTGGTCGATCAGCCGGTGCGTCATCGCATGCCCGACACGCGCATGTCACTGACCCACAAATTCGAGATCGCCGGACACGAAGGTTACATCACGGTCGGCCTCTACGAAGATGGCCAGCCGGGAGAGTTGTTCATTCAGATGTCGAAGGAAGGCAGCACCATCGGCGGTCTGATGGACACTGTGGCGACGCTCACTTCGATGGCCCTGCAATACGGCGTGCCGCTGGAAAGTCTGGTCAAGAAATTCGCCTATCAGCGCTTCGAGCCGAGTGGTTTCACCAAGAACCCCGATATCCGCAACGCCAGCAGCATTACCGATTACGTCTTCCGCTGGCTCGGTTGCCAGTTCATCAAAGGCTACAAGGAAGCGACCTCACCGCGCAGCCATCCCGAGCTGCCGCTCAAGGAAATTCCCGACATGGAGAAAAAGGCGATCAACCGTCCGGTGGCCGATCTTTCGCGCACGGCGGAGAAGGAATTGATCGACGTCGTCACGAACCACGCGCCTAACGAAGGAAATCCGCAAATCGCCGGCAACGGACGCACGCACGCCGAGCGCGTGAAGGAAGCGCTCGGCAACATGTTCATGGACATCACCTGCTCGCATTGCGGGAGCAACAAAGTGATCCGGGCCGGCGCCTGTGGCGTCTGCACCGAATGCGGGACGAGCCAGGGCTGTAGCTGACCAAAAATCGGCAGATGCTTCCTCGCTTTGCTCAAGATCATCTCCGGCGGGCAAACGGGCGTGGACCGAGGCGCGCTTGATGCCGCGATCGACAACGGTGCCGAGCATGGCGGAACCTCTCCGTCCGCTCGTCAGGCGGAAGATGGAAAAATCCCGGAACGTTATCGTCTCGTGGAATTGTCGACAGGCGGCTATTCCGAGCGAACCGAGCGCAACGTCGCCGACGGCGATGCCACGCTGATTCTGCATGGCGAAGGACCGATCACCGGCGGAACGCAGCTGACGGCGGATTGCTGTCGCAAACTGCAAAAACCGCATCTCATCTTCGATCTAAGTAGCGAAAGCCCCGGATCAGCGGCCGTTGCCACGAGCGAATTTGTTCGTGAGCATGACGTTCGCATCCTCAATGTCGCCGGCCCGCGAGCGAGCGAATGGCCGGCGGCCTACGAATCAGCTTATGCCGTCGTCTCGCAGCTCCTGCAGCCTCGCAGTGGACACCCGGGAAGGGTTTGATACAGTGGCCTAACTGCCGGAGCGGGCAGACGAATGGCGAAATGACCCTATGAACGAAACCGAAATCCAGCGGCAAAAGGAAATGCAGCAGGCTGAAGAACTTCTCTTCAGCGGCAAACAGGAGCTGGGATTCGCCAAGGGTCTGTTTCTGGGAAAATTCATCGCCGACTGGGCCATGCCTTACCCACGCATCCCGGCGGCGCAGCAAACCGAGCTCGATCAGGCGCTCGTCGAGGTCCGCCAGTTTCTCGATCAGAGCCTGGATCCGGTCGAGATCGACCGGATTGCCGATATTCCGCGCAGCGTGATCGACGGCCTCGGTCGGGTCGGCGTTCTCGGCATGACGGCTCCGAAGGAATTCGGCGGGAGCGGTTTTTCGCAAATGGCCTACTGCAGGGTGCTGGAGGAAATCGGCAGCCGTTGCGCCTCCACCTCCGTTTTCACGAATGCGCATCATTCCATCGGGATTCGCGCGTTGCTTCTTTTCGGTACGCGCGAGCAAAAAGAAAAATGGCTGCCGCGCCTGGTGAACGGTGAGCAACTGGCCGCTTTCGCCCTGACCGAGGAAAACGCCGGCTCTGACGCCGCCAACGTGCAGATGACGGCCATGCCGAGCGAGGATGGCTCCCATTTCGTCGTGAACGGCGAGAAACGTTATATTACCAACGCGTCCATCGCCCAGGTCCTCACCGTCATGGCACGCACGCCCGTGCCTAACAAGCCGGGCAAAACCGCCATTACCGCCTTCCTCGTCACGCCCGATATGCCGGGTTTCGAGATGATCGAGCCCCGCATGCCGAAGCTTGGCATCCGCGGAACGGCCACCGGGCGTTTCCGGCTCAATAACGTGCGCGTGCCGAAGGAGAATGTTTTGGGGCCGCTGGGCAAAGGGCTGCGCGTCGCGCTAACCGTGCTCGATTTTGGCCGAACGACCTTTGGCGCCTGTTGTACAGGCGCGGCCAAGACCTGCCTGCGTCTCGCCATTGCCCACGCCAACACGAGAAAACAATTCAACAAAACACTGGGCGATTTCGAGCTGGTCAAAAAGAAAATCGCACGCATGGCGGCCGACGTTTACGCCATGGAGGCGATGACCACAGTGACCGCATCGCTCATCGACCGCGGTCTCGAGGATTACATGATCGAAACCGCCATGCTCAAGGTGTTCACGACCGAGCGTCTCTGGGATGCAGTCAACGACACGTTTCAGATTCATGGCGGCTCGGCGTATTTCGACGATTCGCCGCTTGGCCGGATGTTGCGCGACGCGCGCATCAATCAGATCGGCGAAGGCAGCAACGAAGTCCTCACGTCGTTCATTGCGCTCGTCGGCATGCGCGGCCCTGGCATGGAGTTCAAGGAAATCTATGACACCATGCTGAAGCCCTCGCGCGGGCTCGGCAAAGCCTGGAGCGCCGGCATGAACCGCCTCGGCTCAGTGGTGCGCTTCCCGGATGTTCCGGTTAGAAGCAGTGAGCTGAGTTCGTTAGGCAGCCAGCTTGGGCGCCTGATCTGGAAATTCAATGTTTCGGTGAATCGCGCCCTCGTCACGTATCGCGAGCCGGTGCTCGACATGCAGCTCATCCAGGAGCGGGTGGCCGGCGCCGCCATGGAAATGTTCGCCTCCGCCTGCGTCCTCAGCCGCTGGGATTCCGAACTGCAGGCCGGTAGCCGCAACGGAAGCGAACTGGCCAGCACCAATCCGGCTGCTCACCTTTTCCTCCGCCGTTCCTTCCGTCACATCCGCGAGTGCCTCGCCGGCATCACCGACAACGACGATGCCGCGCTGCTTCGCACGGGCAATGCCGTGCTCGGCAAGGACGCCGCGTCAGGGCGAAACGGAGCGTAGCTGCGCGACGGCGCAGTCGAAGAGCGAGAACACGAGACGAACTGCTCCATCCGGACGGGCCGGCGGTTTCCCATTCGCCGTCTTTGTTCAAATAGCGGCAAACATTCTGCTTTATCGGCGGCGGTGAAGATTCCCTTCCCGAGCGCGCTTGCCCACCGCATATTCTGGGGCGGGCTGGTTGCGGTTTTTGTTTTCTCCAGCGCCCCATTCCTGCGCGGTCTTGCGCAGAAGTCAGATGGAGCTTCGCGGCCGTTTTACACCAGCGACACTTTGCCTCGAAGTGATTCTGGAAAGCCCGAATTGTTCGGAGAAGTTCGTTGAAGTTTTTCAAAATCTGCCCTCGCAGAAGCCAGTCTTCATTTTCGCCCGGGCGCGCGATCACGTGAGCTCGTTTTTCGCGCTGCAACTGGCGTATCTGGCCTGGCCGCACGATGTCAGGGTGATTACTGTCCCGGGAACCAACTGCGACGAAAAAATCGCCACGCTCAACCCGGCTGCGGCTTCCGCGCTTGTATTTTGTGAAGTGGACGTGCCCGCGTGGCTTCCGCCCGGCATTCGAATGGGGCACCAGGGAACGCATCATCCGGGTTCAGTAGTGACTTTTTGCGCTGCTAATCGGCGCGCTCGGAACGTTGCTGATCGCCGGGGCTGGTGTCGCCTTCCTTTTGTCAGCGCGCTCTCCGCGTATCAATTTAATCGAATGCCTGTGTCTGGCGTGGCTGTTCGGGATCGGCGCGATTTCGCTCCTCCTCTGGGTCGGCGGCTTCTTCGTTTCCGGAGTCCCTCTGCAGGGGCTCGTCGCAGCGTTTGCTATTGGCCTCGGGCTCGTTGGATGGAAAGTCGCTCGATCGTCAGGCGCGAAATTTGAACTTCCCCGACCGGCTTCCCGGCTTGAGTGGATTCTTTTCTCCGTTTTGACAATCGAAGTCGCCGTCATCTTTTATGCCTCTTCTCGTTGCATCCTGGGATGGGACGGACTCCTCGTCTGGGAAATCAAAGCGAGGTATGCCTTTCTGACCAATGGCGTGCTTCCGACCCATTATTTCAGCGACAGCGGACGAGGCTTCAGTCATCCTGACTACCCATTGGCGCTCCCGTTCGCCCAACTTTGGATCTACCTGTGGCTCGGAGAAGCGAATCAATTCTGGGCCAAAATCATTTTTCCGATTTTTTACGCCGTCGGCGCAGTGTTCCTTGGAATTCTGACTACCCGAATCACCGGCCATCGATGGTTGGGATATCTGGCGGCAATTCTCCTGTTCTTTGTTCCGCAGGTCACGGTAGAAATAGGAAGCGTTCTCTACGGTTATGCCGATTTCCCACTTGGCGTGTTTTATCTGGCCGCCATTGGCTATCTTATTTCTTCAATTGGCGGCCAGCGTCCCGGCGACTATTCCATATTCGCAGCCTGCCTGACCCTTTTACCCTGGATCAAGAAAGAAGGAACGATCCTCTGGGCCGTGGCCGCTTTGGCCGCAATCTTTCTAATCTTTGCGGAACACAAGTCATCGAGGCGGCTCCTTGCCTTGCTTCCAGGCCTTCTACTCATCGGGGCTTGGAAAGCCTTTCTCGCGTCGATCCATGTCGCTCAATCGACCGACTTCGCTGGGTTCAGCTTCGCTCTCCTGAAATCGAACCTCACTCGTCTTGTTCCGATCCATCACCTCCTATTCTCAGAGATGACAACAATGGATCACTGGGGGATTTTCTGGCTTCTCCCCTTGGTGGCCTGCGTTTACCTGGCCCACCGCGGGCGTGACCCGCGGTTTGTTGTTCTGGCGGCCGCCTGGCTCGTCCCGATCCTTATTTACTCTCTCGCTTACGTTTTCAGCGCCTGGGACCGATATCTCGATCACGTCGCGTCTTCGATCGCCCGGCTTCTCATACAGGTGGTGCCGGTGGCGTGGCTCGCCATCGCGGCAGCATTCGCCGATGCAACGAAGAAGCAGATCGGAGCCAAGAAAGAGGACGAGAAGGTCGCGGCGGCTCCGTCCATTGCTCGGCCCGAAACAGCCCTTTGCCAGGCGGAACAAATCTGAGGTCTACGCCCGTTCCCGCGAAACCGTTCGCGGGTCGGTTGCCAAAGCGCAAAAATGGCGAAACCCGGTCCGCTAGCTTCGCTGGAAGGCGGTACGCTTTTGGCTTTGCGAGAGGCCACCGTGCCTTCTGCGATTTCCCTCAAATCGGCTTTATTTCCGAGCTCGCTGAAGGATCGGATATTACTTCGTTCGTGCACTTGTTGCCTGTTGCTCCTTTTCTGCCTTTGCGTAGCTCTCAAACTCAACGGTTCCTCAGTCGGAATGTGGAGGAACTTGCTCATGGAGCCGGAACTCCCCCGGGGTCTGCTTTATTCCTCGCCGAAAAGAATTCGCGTTGATGAATGGGGAGTCTGGACACCAGCCGCACTCTCGCAAGCTCGGCAGAACCCTCCTTTTCCTATTGAAAATCCCAATGTAGGCGCAGCGCATTCGCCGCTCCTCATGAGCCTGCCGGTCGCCTACTACACCACGTTCTTTCGGCCGCAGCTGTTCGGCTTTTTTCTTTTCAACTTCGAGCGTGGCTTTTCATTTTACTGGTGCTGCAAAGTGTTTGGCTTGTTACTCGGCATCGGTTGGTGCTTGCGACGAATCGGAGTACGTAACGCCGCCTTGGTTCTCTTCGGGGCAGTCTGGATTTTCTTTTCCAGTTACATCCAGTGGTGGTTTTCTTCGCCAGCCATGCTGCCCGAAATGATTGCGAGTTGGGCGATTTGTCTCGGCTGTGCGGTGCAATTCCTCCAGCCCTTCGATCGCTGGCGACACCTCGCGGCATTAGGTGGCTTCATTTATTCCGGTCTCAATTTCGTTCTTTGTCTCTACCCGCCATACCAGATTCCCCTCATTTGGCTGGGAATCGCCATTTTGATTGGGGTTGGTTTGGAACGGCGAAACAAAACCATCCAGCCCTCCATATGGCCGATGCTCGGCTGGCTTGGAGCTGGTTTGCTCGGAATCGCGCTCATCTTGGTTCCATTTTGTTTCGACATCCGTGACACGCTCCATTTGGTCGCGCATACGGCGTATCCTGGCCAAAGGCGTAGTCACGGAGGCGCACTCTCGCTTGTTAAATTATTTTCGGGATTCGTCGGCTTTTTCGAAGCTGAGCAAATCCACCCCGAGATCTATGATAACGCCTGCGAGGCAAGCAATTTTTATCCGCTGTGGGTGGCCGCTACTTTGGCTGTGATTGTCGCTCGAGTGCAGCACCAAGTAACGAATCAAGCCATTGGTCGCAAGCCTAGCGATAGTCCTGACCGCACTCAGCATCTATTGCGTGGTACGCATGCCATCGTGGTTGCTGAGCGCGACTCTGGTTTCCTTTACCACCGAAAAGCGGACCCTCCTTGCGATCGGGATTGCGAATATTTTCTTTTGTTGCCTCTTCTTTGACCGGTATCGGATGTGGGTATTTTCCCGCTCCAGCGGGATTGCATCCAGCTTCGCACTGGCTGTCGGTATCGCTGTCCTGATGTGCCTGCTCAACGCTGGAGATCCCAAGTTTTTTCTCGAGCCAAACCATCTGAGCATGACGATTGGGGTGAATGGCATCATTTTGTTTCTCTTTTTCTCAGAACGCCTGCGCAGATGGTTGCCTTTGATTCTCGCAACGCTCCTCATCGTGAGCAACAGCGGCATCAATCCCATCATGCGTGGCTTACGGCCCCTAGTCGACAGTCCGGCCTACCGAGAAATCACTCGCTTGCATGCTATCGATCCGGGAGGGAAATGGGTTGTCTATCATGACCGTTTTGTTGCTCAGTTGGTGAAAGCTACCGGAACTCCGATTTTTAATGGCACAAAGGCGGTTCCCGACCTTCCGCTGCTTCATCAACTCGACCCTGATCCAGCCGAACACGATTACATATATAATCGTTATGCCAATATTGGATGTGAACTGCCTCGTGACAATGAGGACGACACGCGCGCAAATCTCTTGGAGCCTGATTTTTATGTCTGGGTTATTCCGCCCGACCATCCTGTGTTACAAGCAGCTGGCTATCGCTACGTCCTCTTTCCGAGTGCATGGCCAGGCGCGAGTTTCTACGGATTCTCTCTGGTGAAGAGGATCGAGCCGGGCAATCTCTGGGTTTATCGATTCAAAAAGCTACTCGTAGGCGCACCCTAGGACACGTGACGGTGGCCCAATTTAAGCTCTAAAATCAATGAATGGCTTCGGAAGAGCTGGCACAATCGTGTCTAAACGCCCTCGATCTACATGGGAAGAGAGTGCTCATCTTCGTCGTCGCCTACAATGCGGAGACGACGATTGCGAAAGTGCTCAGCCGCATCCCCGCCTCTCTCCACCAGGAGAGACGTCGAGGTATTGATCATCGATGATTCTTCGCGAGACGAAACCTTCCTGAACGGCTTGCGTTACCAGCAAGCACATTCCGCTCTCAAGATTACGGTCCTGCGAACCCCGGAAAATCAGGGATACGGTGGCAATCAAAAACTTGGCTACCGCTACGCAATCGATAACGGCTTCGACATCGTTGCGCTCGTCCACGGGGATGGCCAATACGCGCCGGAGAAACTCCCCGCGTTACTCGCTCCCCTCGTCAACGGCGAAGCAGACGCCGTCTTTGGCTCGCGCATGATTGATAAAACGGGCGGCCCGTGCCGGCGGAATGCCGCTTTACAAATGGCTGGGGAACCAAATTCTGACCGGCTTCCAAAATCGCGTGCTTGGCACGCAGCTTTCGGAGTTTCATTCCGGCTATCGGCTCTACTCGACGGAAGCCCTGGCTCGAATCCCGTTTGAAAAAAACACAAATGATTTTCATTTCGACACGGAGATCATCATCCAGTTTGTCCTGAAAAATCTTCGCATCGTCGAGCTGCCGATCCCGACTTACTACGGGGACGAAATTTGCCACGTGAATGGTCTGCGCTACGCCTGGGACGTTTTCAAGGCGACCTTCAAGGCGCGGCTTTGTGCGATCAATCTTTTCTACGACCAGAAATTCGACGTCCAGCCACCGAGTTAACCTACGATCTAAAGCTCGGTTTCCGCTCCTCGCACACGATGGCAATCGATACGGCGAAGCCCGGCGGTCGTATTCTCGACGTCGGCTGCGGCCAGGGTTATCTCGCCAGCGAGTTGGTGCGCAAGGGATGCCGTGTGACAGGCATGGATCGATGCATTCCCGAGGAACCACATGGGAGGATCAGAATGGAGTTCATTTGCTGGGATTTGGATCGCAGCGAATTTCCCGTCAACATCTCGGATTACGATCAGATCTTCCTGCTCGACATCATTGAGCATCTACAAGCAACCGGCTCAATTCATGGACCAACTGCGTTGCGCCGCCGCCTGTAAACGACCAGAGATCGTCCTCACCACAGCGAATGTTGGCTTTCTGGTGACCCGCCTGATGCTCCTCTTTGGTCACTTCAATTACGGCAAAAAAGGAATTCTCGACGCGACGCATACGCGGCTTTTCACTTTCCGATCGCTCACCGCTCTGCTCGAGCAGTCCGGCTACAAGATTCACGAACTGCGCGGCATCCCGGCCCCTTTCCCGAAAGCCATCGGCAATAACTTCCTCTCGCGACTTCTTCTGAGATTGAACTCTGCCTTGATCGCGTCTGAGTCGCGGTCTTTTTTCCTATCAGATTTTTGTCCGCGCCCAGGCCATTCCGACGGTGGACAATCTGCTTTCCGAAACCATTTCGGGCAGCGCAGCGCTGAGCGCGGAAGTGTTGCGGCCGGCCGCCTGATCTACGGCCCGGCGCAAGTGGAGATTTCAAGATTCGCAAAGCCCGGAGCAAACCTTCCGGGACCAACTCATAGAGCGGGTGTTGCACGAAGAGCACGATATATTGGTGCAATTCGAAGGCGCAGATCGCGCCGACGCCGAGCGTGATGAGCAACCGTTCGATATCTCCGAAAATAATCGCCCAAGAGCCACCATCTGACTGAACGCGAGGAAACGCAGCGGCATGTCCCACATGTTGGCGTAGCGCAGATTCATCCCGTACTTCACATTGCACATGATCGCGTAACTGGCTGCCGATGAAGATGGTCAGATAAAGTTCCGCCTTCTTCGTGCGTCGAGCCGGAAGATGGCGCCGAAGGCAAGAAGAAGCACGATTGGACTAACGAGCAAAAGATCCACCAGGTAACGGTACCACGGCCCGTCGCCGGTCATGATTGCGTAGGTGAGTGAGTAATTTTTGCCGACCGACAGCTGGTAAGTCGTCAGGAGAGTCTCAATTCCACCTGCCAGGAATATGAGTGCGACGACTCCAAGGAGCGGACCGACGAAGGTGCAGACGATGATTTCCCTGGTCACGGTGCCGAATTTGAGCCAGCGATTAGCAAGCAGAAGGGCGCAAACAGCGACAAAGACAAAGAAAGAATTTTCCTTCGTCATGACCATGAGCGCGAGCGACGACGCTGTAGACGACGAGAAGCCATAGGCGGCGGGGCGCCCGCAGGTTTTCCCAAAGCAACCAAAGAGTCAGAAGCGCCCAAAAAGTAAAGAAACCGTCGATCAAGGCATGCTGCGACATGTGGATTTGGGTGGGAGCGAAAGCCATCAGCGCGGCCACGCCAAGGGCCCAGGTCGGACCTTTCAGGCGCCAGGCAAAGACGCACGAAAGCAGCAAAGTGAGGATGCTGAAAAACGAGGCAACGTCGTGCAAAGCCGCCAGCGCTTCGCTCCCAAACAGGCAATGCCACAGGTAGGCCGCAAAAATATAAAGGAACCGAACCGGCGGCAGAATCGAACCCGTGAGTCCGCGTTGCACCTCAATATAGCGATCAACGATGGTCGGATAGTTTCCCAACCCGACCCGAATCAAATTGTTGACGTATTTCCGGTACAGATTTTCATCGAAACCAATTCCGGTAAAGCCGGCTCCCAGATGAAGCGGCGCGAGAAAATGGAGCGGCGCGCCCGGAGCAAACCCTGACGAAGGCAGCCGCAGGAAGATGCCGACAAGGAGGATCAGACCAAGAACGGTGAAATAGAGACCACGGGATTGCCGGGAAAGCATCAGAGTGTTAAAGCTGGGTTAACCGTCTTTAAGCTGCAAAGTCGCAGCTCAGGATCGGCACGTCGGGCGCGCTGCCAAAGCACGTAGCCGCCAACAATCAAAGTTGCCCATGGCCAAAGTGACCATGGGATCCATTGCCCATTCAATGGTGCAGTAGAAAACCCGAGATACCAAGGCAATCCGCCCGCGATTGTGTTGTAAAAGAAAAAGAGGAAAAGCGAACTGCCGACCGTTAACCAGGCAAACAGGCCGGGCGAAAGCACGAGGACGAAAGGCATCAGCCAAACCATGTATTGCGCGCAGACCCCGGGAGAAAGAACAAAGAAGATCAACCATGCCCAACCGATCGATACACACACATCTCTGGCCTCTAATTTTCGCCGACGCCAGGCGATAAGGAGAACGGCTGCGACGATTACCAATTTCAGAGTTGTGGCCACGATCTGCTGGGCCGGCAATAAATTGAAATAGGTGACCGGCGCGAAGCATTTTGCTCCGGTTAGTTTCAACCAATAAGTGATGCCCCAAAGTCCCCAGAAGCTGCCGTAGAGCAGGACCCGATGGAGGAAAAGACCGGGAAATTTGAGAAGCGGTTCGATCCACAGAAGGACGAGGGTCAGTGCAAATGGCAGGGTGAAAGCGAGAGCTTTACGACGCTCCATCCAATAGAAAAGAAAGATCGGGAACCAGCAAAAGCGGGATGATCTTGATCTGACAACTCAGCGCCAAAAAGAGACCGCAGAGAAGCGGTCGTCTCCGCACGACACATACAGGCCGCAAGCACAACGAACATCACCATCACTGGATCGGTGTTGCCGTGAAAACCCGAAACCATGAGTGAGACCGGGCTTAACGCGAGCAAGAGCAATGACCAGGTCGGCAATCGAAGGGGTTTCGCCACGCTGAGCAACGCCAGCACGACCACGAAATCGGCGATAATCCCGGGAAATCGAAGAAGGAAGGGAAACGCGATGCCGTGTTCATGCATCCACGGAATATGATCCCACTGATAAATCGCGCGGGTGAAAGTCGGCGACCAGCGGTGGATGGTTGCAAGCAACGTCGCTCATGTACGTCCATTTCATTCCGTGTTGGCTTAGCGACTTCCCGAACTGGTAAAAAAATGTAACGTCATTCGTCCCAAAGGTGTTCAGAGCAATCAGGAGCTTTGCGATAAAGGCGAGTCCCGCCGCGAATACGACCAAGTAGGCTCCACGATTCTGGAAAAGCTCTGCCTGTTGCGTCGGTGGCTCAGGCGTGGATTGAATGGGACGGGAGAGGGTGGTGGGCATGAGAAATAGTGGTGATCGGATGGACGTTGCCGGATTTTCCGGCTCGCCGGCATCGTGGGAGATGAATTAGCAGCTTTGATACCGGTGATGCGAGTCGCCGTCTTTCAACGCAATGTCCCAGCCAGTTGCTTCTGCAGCGTCAGAAATTCCGGCTCGTTCGGTTCGAAGCTTAACGGCGTGGTCGATCGCCTCTCGAGCAGCCGCCTGATCGCCTAGCTTGATCTCTGCCCGGGCGACAAGGAGCCAGGCTGTGGCGTTGTTAGGGGCGCGACCAGGGCATCGCGCAAGAAGCGAACAGCCAGCTCCCAACGACTCTCCTGGAATGCCAGCACAGCCAGGTTGTTGTAGGCGCCCGCATGGTTCGGATCGAGGCGCAGCGTGGAGAAATAAAAATTCTTCGCCGCCGTCGTTTCCCCGAGCGCGAGGTGAAGATTTCCCTCTGCGAAATTAATCTCGGCGTTCTGCGGAGAATACGCATAGGCGAGGTCAAGCTTCCGCCGGGCAAGCGGGAGTTGCCCGGCATCAAGGGCTTGCAATCCGGAATTATACGTATCGAGCGCCCACAATGTCGGATCCTTCTGCGGCATCGAAACAAACGCCGTCGTCCCAAAAAGCAGAACGAGATAAAAACCGGCGAGCGCATACCGTGTGGTCGCCAGGTTTTGCCAAAGTTCGCAAATCCCGAAGGCGGCAAACAGGAACAGGCCCGGCACGGCGGCGAGCCGGTAGCGTTCGGTCACAAAGACCGTCAGAAGCGACGCCATGTGCAGGAAGATGGCCGCGGCGATCCAGCGGGAATTCGGAATTTTCCAGCAGGCGACGAGCAATCCCGCCAGACCAAACGCCGCCACGATGCCAAAACCAAGGCCGGGCAAGACGATCGATTGGTCCCGCAGGATTGTGACCACACTGATGTCGTCGTAGCTGAACGCGCTCCAGAAATTCCGGATTTTGGTGGCGACCAATTTCAGCCAGGCAACGGGATTTGCACGAATCCAATCCTCCGCCTTCTTCGACCAATAGGCGGAAACCTGTGAGCGCTTGAGCGGGTGGCCTGCGACTGCCTCGGCCGCCGTAATCGAATCCTTGAGCATCGCCTCCTGGCCGGCGTGCAGCCCAGGCGGAAACTTGGGGTAACCGGTGGCCACAGGATTGTTCCCGATCCAAAAATTGATCCCGCTATGTGCGGAGAGGAACACCGGGTCACGGGCAATGAAATAGTTGTGGATCGCCGCAGGCGAGGCCCCAAGGATGACTCCGGCGAGAAGCACTGCGGCACCACCGATTCGGCGAGAAGGGGTGGCGCGCCAACGGAGGAAAACCGCCGCCAGAACAAGCGGAACAAGGAACAAAATCGTGGCTATCGCCATCGCGGTGAAGCCCATCAAGAGTCCGAGGAGCAACAGTCCCCAAAGCGGAGGCGCCTGCTCCCGTTTGACGATTTGCCAGACAACGAACCAGAAAACGAAGACGAGGCCGGCTGTAGGCATCAAAACAGCCGCATATGCTTCCGCGGGCAGGAAAAATCCCCATCCCAAGCCGGCAATGAGGCCAATTATCGTCCACGAGTGCCAAAGACTTGCGCCGCCAACTTGTAGATCATGAGGGCCGTGCCCGCCTCCAGAAGCGCCTGCAGGAATCCAGGCACGAACGGGTTATATCCAAAAGATGCGTAGAGCAGGGCGAGCAGATACGGATAAAGCGGCAATCCGTAAAAGGCGTGTCCGTCACTGAGCTGCCCATGGAGGATGCGCCGGGCCCACTCGTCGTAAAAATGCATGTCGCCAGAATTGGGCAGAAGAAATGGCGAGTCCGCCAGACGCAGCAGCACAATGAGTCGCAGCAAGAAGACCGCTGCAAAAACGTAGGTGCCCGAGGCCGATCGAACGGCCGACAATTTCTCGCAGACTCTTCACAAGTGGTGCCTGAGCACGATCCATGCGCTATCCTTATTTCGAGCGGATTCTATCAGCCGCCAACTCGCGGAGGGCGCACCAGTCGTCATCGCGTTCTGGCGATCGGAAACGAATCGTATCATTTGGTCACGAGTGAAATCTCGATGCGACCAATCGGGAAACCGGCGCGCAAAGCATTTCACCTTGCAGGTTCCCCGCTCCCGTCGCTCCGTCCCAGGAGCGCTCGGGTTATCGATGAAAAATGCGCTCCAACGAATAATCACCCGCCGGTATTTCGCCGGCCAGGGCGACGTGCCATTTATCTTCATACCTGCCAGACGCTCACTTCAGGCCCGCACAATCCGCGCGACAAGACGAATTGCTTGTTGTCGCTTCGCCGGGTCAATCGCAGAAACATCCAGGGAAATACGGGACGTTCTCTTGAAAAATCCCAAATGGTCTTGACGTCAAAACTTTTGCCTGCGGGCGAGATTTCCTTAAGAATGGAAATCAGCTGATTGCCCGAACCGACTTCAACATGAAGCTTCGGCGCCGTCGTCGGAGAGTTCACGTCAGTTCGATTTTCGGACCTGCGCAAGAGGGTTAGCGCATTCTCGGAATCGCAAATCCAGCGACTCCTCAAGAGGAAGCGGTGCAACAGTTGATCGCTGGAGGGAATTAATTTCCATCCGTCGTTTTCATCGTTCGGATGATAATAGCCCGAGGTGGCATCGAAAGTGGCCAGGTCGCTGTAGTCGATCAAGACGAAATCCGGTCGCAATGGTGGTACATAAGTGGCACGACTTAAGGTTTTTAAACCTTTCAGAATGTAATGCAGTGAATACAGCCTCTCGCGGAAGGCGAGATGCGAAAGATATGGGAGCGGAGCAACGACGGCGCGCGCGGTCCGGGATTCTGTTGAGGAAGCATTTTTTTGCGGCCCGCTCTCTCCGGCTGGAAAACCAATCGGTCGTGGCAGTAGGACATTTTTCGCGCTGGCCCCCAATACGCCTGCCCGCGAGTGCTCCCAGGAAAAGCAAGGTGGGAGAGAAGTCACGAAACTATGGGGCGAGCAGTCGGCGAATCGCAGATCGCTACGGCTTCGGCGGCAGCCATCCAAAACAAAGGAAGCAGTGGAGCGGCGTAGTGAAAGTAAATGGTCCATTCGGAAGAACGCCAGGAGAGAAGGTGCTGAAGCAGGATCGGCGAGGCAATGATAAGCCAGCGTGGCCTAAGCAAGGGTAGAGCAGAGGAAGGGCAGGAGCAGCCCCCAAATAAGATTGCCATGGCCAAGGGACTGCCAGAGGGACCTTCCAATAAGTTGTGGCTGGGTAACGGCCTTGACCACAATATCGGACGGTGAAGCGCCAATTTGACTGTAAAGGCCTCCGTAATCAACCGCGCCGCCATTAAGGAGCGGAGTGACAATCGAACGCAAATCAGGAACCACCCGAGGCCGCGACCAGCAGCGGCCAAAAATACCACGCCGCCAGCTCGGAGAGGCCTTTCTTTCGCGCCAACAAGAAAGTGAACGATACAATAGGCGGCAAGCAACAGCGCCATGTTTTCCTTGCAGGCCAGAACGGCCCCGAACCAAAGCCAGTGCTGAGCGAGGGAACGGAGCAGCCGCGCTCGCAGCATTAACAAGAGCAGCGGAGCAGCGAGCGCTTCGGGATGAAATTCGTGCAGCGCAATGTATCCGGCGGCGGGAGTGAGCAAGAGGGAGCCGGCCAGGAGCGCGGCTGCCCAACACGATAATCCAAGCCGTTTGCCAATATCGTAGCTAATCGGTCCCATCGCCGCGAGAGCGGCATTTTGCACGACAATGAAAGTCATCGGATGCCGAAAAACCGCAAAAAACGGAACGATCAGGAAAATAATTGGCTCCACGTGATTTCCCAGGAGAGGAACGGGCAAGATCGTGGTCTTGAAGCGTCCATGCAGGAGCTGCCAAAGTGCCTGGCAGTAATAGGCCAGATCGAACGTCCGATAGCCGAAATTTGCCCATTGCGCATAGGAGGCCCAGACCGTAGCCACGAGGAAAAGAGCGGCGATTCCGAAAACGCGACCAAGGGGCTGCCAAGGCCATTTTCCTCTCTCTTCATCCCGTAGGGGTATCAGCATCCAATTCGCCAACATCTGAGCCCCAGATTTTGAGGAAATGCCCACCTCGGAAGAGGAAGGAGCAAAATCCATAACGCTTGGCACCGGAGGTGCTTGTAATTTTCCCAATTCTGCCGTTTTGCGGCGGATCGCAGTCAAACAAACCAAGATAAACGAAAGCAATAGAAACATGTTAACCAAAATCAACAAAAAGCGCGGGGGCTTCACCCTCGTGGAAATCATGATCGTTGTTGCGATCATCGCGCTGCTTGCTGCCATTGCCGTGCCTGGCTTCCTCCGGGCTCGCAAACGCTCGCAGGCCAGCCGCGTTTTGAATGATCTGCGCTTGATCGACGCGGCCGTCGACCAATACGCGATCGAAACCAATAAACAGAGCGGAGCAGCAGTCAGTTCAAATGACTGGGTCGCCTATCTGAAGAAGGGAACCTCCCTCTACAACACGGGCGCGGATCTCTTCGGCAATACTTACGGCCCGCAAACCGTTGACAGCATCCCGAAGGTCCCTACTTCGACCTACACTTCACTGTCGGACGTCGCTCCGACGGCGTTCTGGTCGCCTTACGGACCGTAGGAATCTGACGATTCATTCACCTGCCATTTCCGCCTGAGCGGGAGTGGCAGGAAATGAGTCGCCGGATCACCGCGAAAATTCTCGTTTTAGCGCGGGCACTATTGGCTCCGTCACGTCGCCACCCCAAGCGGCGGTCTCATAACGTCCAGATACCGGGAGAGTTGGCACCGACACTGCTTTACGAAACAGGTATCCACGACAGGGGTCGTGGATCGCACTAAAATAATAAACAACATAAAAACTTAAAAACATGCTAATGAAACTCAACAAAAAACGCGGGGGCTTTACCCTCGTGGAAATCATGATCGTCGTTGCGATCATCGCGCTGCTTGCCGCCATCGCTGTGCCGGGCTTCCTCCGGGCTCGCAAACGCTCGCAAGCCAGCCGCGTCCTCAACGATCTGCGCTTGATCGACGCAGCCGTCGACCAATACGCGATCGAAACAAACAAAACGAGCGGCGCTACCACCAACTCAGCAGATTGGATTGTCTACCTGAAGAAGGGAACCGCACTCTACAACACCGGAAAGGATATCTTCGGTAATACCTACGTTTCACCAACTGTAGACTCGTTGCCGAAGGTTCCGGCATCCACCTATTCTGCTTTGTCGGATGTCGCTCCGACGTCGTTCTGGTCGCCTTACGGACCATAGGAATCTCACGATTCATTCGCCTGTCATCCCCGATTCTTTCTGGGGTGGCAGGGAATGAGCCGTCAGATTAACGACCCCTTCTCCGCGGTGAAGACCGAGCCCGTCACATTCGAACGCGAAATCAAGAAGGCTCGCGTTTCGGCCAGCCTGCCAAGCGGCCCAATCCGTTGGCTGCTCTTGATCGCAGCAGGTTTTATTGTCCGTCTTCCGGCCATGCAGGGCCAATTTTTTTGGGACGATCAATATCTGGTCAGAGACCAACCCGTTCATCAAGAGCCCGCTCTTGATCCTTGAAGCCTTCCGCCACCATTTGTTTCTCGACTCCTTTTCCGGGCACTACCGGCCCGTCCAGAACATTTCCTACATTTTCGACTACTTTTTTTGGAATACGAACTCCTACGGATTTCACCTAACGAACGTTCTGTTGCATGTCGCGAGCGCTCTCCTGCTCTACGGGCTCCTGAGAAAGCTTTTCGCCCCACTAATAGCCATACGTTCCAAGGCGGAGTGGAGCGCATTTCTCATTGCGCTTCTTTGGATGGTTCATCCCGTTCACAGTGCGGCGATCGATTACGTCTCGGGACGCGCTGACAGCCTGGCGTTTCTTTTCGCCTGTGGCGCCTGGCTTCTTGTTCTTTGTGCGCGAGACGCGCGGCGCCGATCGTTACGCGTTATTCTGTACAGCCTGGCCCCGCTGGCGGGCTTACTCGCACTCTGCTCACGCGAGATTGCCGGCGTGTGGCTGCTGCTGTTTCTGCTCCACTCACTGTTTTTTGAGCGAAATCTGAAGCAACGGGCCAAGTTTGTTTCTGCCGGTGTTTGTCTCCTGCTTTTTGCGGCTTATCTCGGGCTGCGCCATTTGCCGGAGCCAAGGCCAGGCCCGGGTCCCTCAAATTCATTCCCCGCGCCGATGCGCGCGGTTCTTATGCTCCGGGCTTTGGGGGATTATGGCAGGCTGATGATTTTTCCCTCCAACCTTCACATGGAGCGAACCGTATTCGATGGAGGTAGTTATCATGACAGGGCCAGTTGGCGTAACTCGGTGTCATCGGAATATCTTTCTCTCTTGGGGCTCATCGTCTTAGGCGCCCTTCTCTACGGATCGTTTCGCAAAGGAAACGGACAGCCGGTTCGAGTGCTGGGCGCGAGCTGGTTCTTGCTTGGCTATTTGCCAATCTCAAATATCGTCGATCTTGGCGCGACGGTGGCGGAGCATTGGCTCTACCTGCCAAGTGTCGGCTTTCTCATCTTCCTGGCGGGATGTGCAATCGATCTGCCAGCGCGTTACCAACGAATGGCGGGCGCTTTCTGCGCCCTGGCCTTTGTCGGTTTGAGCGTTCGGAGCGCGATACGCAGCAGCGACTGGATAACCCCCGAAACATTTTTCAAACGTACTCTAGCCTCCGGTGGAATGAGCACTCGGGTTGCCGTCAACTTGGGTCAGATTTATGCCGATGAGGGCCGCCTGGCGGAATCGGAGAAGATCTTCCGAAAAGTTCTGAGCATCAGCCCGGATTATCCGTTCGCCCGCAACGATCTGGCGGAAGTGCTTTATCGACAGGGTAAGAAAGAGGAGGCGGACGCAATTTTTAGATCGGCGCGAAAGGATGCCGCGGTGACGCGTAAGACTTACGCACTGACTTGGATTTCGATTCTAAATCTGGCGCGCGTCCGCCACGAAGAAAGTCGAGATGACGAAGCCTTGGCGATTTTGGACAAAGCCCGTCACGATTATCCAAAGGTCTGGAATCTGGTCGGTTTAGAGGCGGACATTTTGAGACAGAAACACGAGCTGGATCGCGCCGAGCAAATTCTCAGCGATTTTGCTCGTAATAATTGGTGGCATTACGGCGCGGCCATCGCGCTGGGGCGATTGTACGCGGAGAAGAATGACGTCGCCCGCGCGGATGCGGCACTGCTTCACGCCAGCCGGCTCGATATTCATGATGCTGAGGCCCTGAATCTTTTGGCCAACATCGATCTCCGGCAGCATCGAATCGAGGAAGCTTGCAAAATCCAACGTCGGGCGGTGAAGCGTCAGCCGGACCAGCCTCGCCAGTATCTTCTCCTTTCGAAAATTCTCGAGCAAATGGGACGGCCACAGGAAGCGCGCGCCAGCACGGCGGAAGCGCACCGCCTGGAACATCTCGCTTTGGCCGAAGCCGTCCCGAATTAGCGCGACCATCACGCGTTCGTCGAGGATCAGGCTTTGGTCGATGCCTCTATATCAGGCAACAAAACACAGGAGAGCCGGCCCGGCCCGGCCTAACAACCCAATTTAATTTACCCCGGTCTCAGTCGACCCGAAGCTTTGGGCGACGCCCGATGATTTGCATCGGGTGGATCGTCGTCGTGAATCCCTGGAGCCGCGTGATCGGAATCGGAATGGCAGACGCGGAACTGTGAACATAGTAGATCACCTTCCGCGGCTGCACCGCCTGATGCTGCTGGCTCTTGGGAATCACCACATTTTTACCTGTGGGATCAGCAAGCGCGGAAGCGCATAACACAAAGGTCAGCGCCAAGGCCGCACCTCTGAACACACGAACACACAGGCTTGCTAACCTGCATCGTGTTTTCATAGCACCTCCATTGTGCGCTCGTTTCCAATTTCCGGCAACGCAAATGATTTGCTCCCATTGCCTTCGGCGGAAATCTCCCGCCCTTATTCTTCCCAGAGAAAATGCTCGAGTCGAAGTTGCTTCAGGCGCGCCTGTGCTTCTTCGCTCCGGGTTCCTCCTGCGTTGGCCAGCTTTTGATAAAGGGCGGCCGCGGATTCCCACTTTGATTGTTCCTCGAGAAGACGAGCAGCGTTGAACCCGGCTTTGTAGAACCAAAAAAACTCGGGCGCGCGGCGAGACGATTCTTCCCTTTCCAGCGCGCGATAAAACGTGGCCAGGGCCGCAGCGCGATCATTCATTTTTTCCTGGCAGACGCCCTTTTTGAAAAGGGCCTGGTTACGCCAGTGGGGCGGCGCCTGCCCGTCAGCGATCAGCTTGTCGTATTGCTCGATGGCGAGCTGATAATTTTTCGGATCCGTCGTGCCCATGTCGAAGTAAATGTCCCCCAACCCGCAAAGCGCCTCTCGTTTTTCCCCCGGCCGGGCATTTTCCTTCAGGACCTCGTTGTAAAGCAGGATGGCCTCCTGCGGTTTTCCCAGCTTGCGCTCGATGACGGCCTGTTCGTTGCGCGCCGCCCATTTCAATTCGCCGTTTCGACGAACCACATCGCCGAGCAAACTGAGCGCCCGATCGAGCGAATCGGACCGCATGCCGGCCATGGCCGATTCGGCTGCGAAAAAGAGAGCCTTTTCCGCGAGCGGGCCGTTCGGATCCCGCTGCGCCAAAAGTTCGAACTGCGTCTGCGCGTTGGCGAAATCCTGCCGCCGGTAATAAGCCTCGGCCAATTTCATGCGCACCTCAGGAGCGAAAGCCGAATTCGCGTGCTCGCGCAGAAACTTATCGGCCAGACCAATTACCTGCGCATCGTCGTTGTCCGCGGCATCCTGAATCCAGATATTCAAATAGTCGGCGCGCTCGCGCGCGGCCGCCGTCGGTTTCGACTGCAAGGCATGATCCAGGTCGGACCGCGCTTCCTGCAGTCGCGGAGGGGAGGCATGAAAAGCCAGCTCGGCCAGCGCAACCCAGGCTTCGGAAGCGCGGGTGCTCTGCGGAAAATCCCGCAGGAAATCCCGGAGCGAATCGGACGCCGCCACCTTGCCCTGCGCCGCCTGCGTCAAACCCTGCTCGAGCAGCAACTCGGCCCGCCCCGACGGATCGTTCGCGACCTTGCTGTAGCGGCCATAGTCCGCTGCGAACTGGCCATCATCTCCAGCCTGCAACCAGCCGATCGAAGCATTGAACAGAGCTTTACTCGTCAGGCGAGAGGGCGGCTGAGCCAGTTGTTCGAATTCGCGGGAGGCGACCTCGAATTGCCTTGTGCGATAATGAATTTCCGCGACCAGCCAATTGATGCGGGAAAGCTGCGCCGGTGGAGGTGGGAGCGTCTGCGCATCCTTGAGCGTCTCGAGCGCTTTTTCGAAATGACCATCCTCGAGTTCGAGCCGCGCATACTCCAGGCAGGCGTCCGCCAGCGCGGGAACTTTGGCGCCTCCTTCCTGCATCGCCTGGAACATTTCCAAGGCGTTGTTACGATGGCCGGCCCGTAGCTCCGCCCGGGCCAGATACCACTGTGCGAAAGCGCGGCGCGGCTGCGCCGGATCCCGAGTCCAGCGACCGAGCTCGCTCCGCGAAGACTTTGGCTGCGCCTGGTAAACCGCGTCCAGTTTGGCAAAGACATCGGCCAGCGCCGGATCGGCCGGATGGTTCTCGATAAAATCCTCCAAGGCATCATCGGCAAGGTCAGGGCTTTTCAACTCAAGTTGCAGGTCGGCCACGTTGAAGAGAGCCGCTATCAACATGTCGTGCGAGGGTTGTTCGGTCTTCTTCAAGACGCGCTGAAACAATTCCAAGGCGCGCTCGGGACGATGCAATTCCCGCTCGAGGCGTCCGCGCAAAAAGCGGCGTTGCTGTTTTTGGGGCATCGTCTGGGCTTTCGTCTCGGCCAGGATTTTCTCCGCCGCGATGGCGTTCTTTTGATCGAGCAACAATTCGATGGCGCGGAAACGGGCTCGCAGAGCCCAGGTCGGATCGTCAAAGAGAAGCCGGAGCGTCTGCAGAGCCTCGCGGTTTTGGCCCAGAGCAAAGAGCGCTTCGGCCTGACCGAAAAGCGCCGCGGCGGTCACGTCCGATTTTCGCAGGGCAGCCTGACGATAGGCAGCGAGCGCTTCCGGCCAGCGCTTAAGGGCAGCCAAAGCCTGTCCCCGCCAGAAATCGGCTCCGCTAACACCGCGCAGGCCTGCGTCCGCGAGAGTGGTCAGCGCGTCCCCGGGAGCGCCGGCTTCCACCTGCGCTTCGCCCAATTTCAAGAGCGCTTCGGGTCGTTCAGCATCAGGCAACTCTGTGTGCAGCAAATTTTGCAGGCGAAAGATGGCGACTTCAGGCACGCCTTGCTCGATGGGCTGGGCGGCAGCCAGAACGTCGGCGGAAGGGGTCGCGCCTAACGAGGAAAAAGCCAGCTTGAGACAAAGCGCAAACAGGATCGATTCGATTGCCAAACGGCAGCTCATGACCGTTGCAAAAGAGACGCCAGATACCGGCCGGTATGACTGAGCGGCAGGCGGGCAATTTCCTCCGGCGTTCCTGCACCAACGATTTCTCCGCCCTGCTCGCCGCCTTCCGGCCCAAGATCGATGATCCAGTCGGCGCATTTGATCATTTCCAGATTGTGTTCGATCACGACGAGGGTGTTGCCGGCTGCTCGCAATTTCAAGAGAACCTGCAGCAGTTTTTCGATATCGGCAAAATGCAGCCCGGTCGTTGGTTCATCGAGAATATACAGGGTCCTGCCGGTAGCCCTTTTCGCCAGTTCGGTGGCCAGCTTGACACGCTGCGCTTCGCCGCCAGACAAGGTTGTCCCAGCCTGTCCGAGCCTTAAATAGCCGAGCCCAACGTCGAGCAGCGCGATCAACTTGTCGGCAATCGGCGGCACGTTGCGGAAAAAACGCGCCGCTTCGTCCACGGTCAGGTCGAGCACATCGGCGATGTTCTTGCCTTTGTAGGTGATCTCGAGCGTTTCGCGATTGTAGCGCTGACCATGACAGACTTCGCACTCGACATAAACGTCGGGCAGGAAATGCATCTCCACCTTGATGAGCCCGCCGCCCTCACAATTTTCGCAGCGACCGCCTTTCACATTGAAGCTGAACCGCCCGGCATCGTAGCCGCGCACGCGAGCGGCCGGCAGCTGACTGAAAAGTTCGCGAATCGGCGTGAAGGCGCCCGTGTAGGTAATCGGGTTTGAGCGCGGCGTCCGGCCAATGGCGCTTTGATCGATGACAATCGCCTTGTCGATCTGATCCAGGCCGTGGAGCGCTCGAAAAGCGCCCGGCCTCACTTTGGAATTATAGAAATGGCGAAAGAGCGCGCGGCGCAGAATGTCGTCCACGAGCGTCGACTTGCCGCTTCCGGAGACGCCGGTCACGCAGGTCAGGCATCCAAGGGGAAACGAGGCGGTCACATTCTTCAGGTTGTTTTCGTTGGCGCCCGTCAAGGTGAGCCAGCCGTCAGAACCGTTGAGCGCCGTGCGCGGTGCGACCCGCTGCTTGGGGATGGCAATGCGAGCGCGGCCGGAAAGATAATCGGCGGTTGGGGAATTTTTTGCACCCAGGACGTCATCCAATGTCCCCTGGGCCACAATCTCGCCGCCGCGCGGCCCGGCACCCGGACCAAGATCAAGGATGTGATCGCCGGCGCGGATTGTTTCTTCATCGTGCTCCACCACGATGACGGAATTCCCGAGATCGCGCAGCCGCCGCAGCGTGCCGAGCAGCCGACTGTTGTCCCGTTGATGCAGACCGATGCTCGGTTCATCGAGCACATAAAGCACGCCGGCCAACCCCGAGCCGATCTGCGTGGCCAGGCGGATGCGCTGGGCTTCGCCGCCTGAAAGCGTTCCGCTCTCCCGATCGAGCGTGAGATATCCGAGCCCGACCTCGAGCAAAAACTGCAGGCGCGACTCGATCTCATGCAGCACCTCGTGAACAATGGCGCGTTGCTGTTCGGTCAACTCGATTCCCGTAATGAATCGCGCCGCCGCTTCAATCGTCAGCTCACTGAACTGATGAATATTCTTCTCCGCTATCCGGTCTCCGATTTCCGATCTCGACGAGATTGTGACCGCGAGAATCTCCGGTTTGAGCCGGGCGCCGCCGCAAACCTTGCAAGGCACGCGCGTCATGAAAGCGCGAATGCGGTTGCGGGTAAATTCGCTCTCGGTTTCCTCATACAGGCGCTGCATTTGCGGAAGCAAACCTTCGAATGGGCGCGCCACCTTGGTCGAGCGTCCGTTGTTCGAGAAGTTCATCTCGATGGCCCGGTCGCCCGTGCCGAAATAGAGGGCCTGCTTGAATTCGTCAGGCAAGTCGGCGAACGGCGCTTCGTCATCCACCCCGAAATGTTTCACGAGCGCGTTCTGCATTTGCCGGTAATACGCCTGCATCCGCTTCGTCCCCCGTCGCCACGGCGTGATGGCTCCTCCCGCGATCGACTTCTGCGGATCCGAAATCATAAGGTCGGCGTCGCAGACCAGCTGGGTCCCGAGGCCGTGACAGGCCGGACAGGCGCCGAGATGGCTGTTGAAGGAAAAATGTCTCGGTGTCAGTTCCCCTAACGAAAAGTCGGTGTTCGGATTCCCGTACTCGGTCGAGTAGCGCTGCTCGGTGAATTTAGAAGTGCCCCTATCCTGCCGTAGCACGAAGAGCCGATTGTCACCCCACTTCAACGCCGTCTCGACTGAATCCGCGAGCCGCGCCCGAATCCCTTCCCGCACGACCAGTCGGTCCACCACCGCTTCGATCGTGTGCCGGCCCGTTTTCTTCAAACGGATCGGTTCGGGCCGGTCCAGCTCCAGGATTTCGCCATCCACCCGCACCCGGACAAACCCCTCCCGTTTCGCCTTTTCGAGCACATCGCGAAATTCGCCGACCTGATCGCGCACGAGAGGGGCCAAAAGGATGATTCTCGTCTCCATCGGGTAGGCGAGAATCTGGTCGACGATTTGTTGCGGTGTTTGCCGAAAAACTGGCTCCCCGGTCATGGGATCGTGCGGCTGACCTATGGCCGAATAGAGAACACGCAGGTAGTCGTAAATCTCGGTCGTGGTGGCGATGGTCGAGCGCGGATTGGCGCCGGCGCTGCGCTGCTCGATGGCGATGGCAGGGGAAAGCCCTTCGATGAAATCGACGTCCGGTTTCTCCATTTTATCGAGAAATTGCCGGGCATAAGCGGAGAGGCTTTCCACGTAGCGGCGCTGCCCCTCGGCGTAGAGGGTATCGAAGGCGAGGGATGATTTCCCGGATCCGCTCAGGCCGGTAATGACAACCAGCTTTTCGCGTGGAATCTCCACGTCCAGGTTCTTAAGATTATGCTGGCGGGCCCCCGTGATCTTGATAACTTGCGCAGGCATCGGAACGAAATGTGTCGAACCGGTCAGTCAAGCACGGTTGTTGCTTTTCTCCAGTATTAAATGCCTGTTATGAGTGAGTCTGCCGCCAATATTTCGCAGGAGGAGCTGGTCCAGTTGCAGAAGAAATTCAGCGAGATCAAGCACTCGATCAATAACGCCCTGGCCGTGATGATGGCCCTCTCCGAAATGTCGCAGCGGCGACCGGATTACTCGGAAAAGCTGGCCAGCGCCGTCCTGACTAAGGCGCCGCAGATCGTCTCCAGCCTGCAGGAATTCACCAAGGCGCTGAACGACAAGGCCGGCCCGAAGCCAGAAGCCACGGCCGATCAAGCTGCCTAGCCGTCGGGGGCAGAATCGCTGACCGTTCCCGAGCCTCTCTTACGGCTTCGGACTCGCCGTCGCGCTCGGAGCAGCCGTCGGAGCAAGGGGCGCACTGGCAGGCGGCACCACGCCCACGGCCGCATCTTCCGGTTTCGCCTTACCCGGGGCCTGCACAGGCTGCGCCGGAGCGGGTGAACCGTTTTTGACCGCACCGGTTGGCGCCGGCGTCGCCGTCACGGCCGCCTTGGAAGCGCCTTCGTTTTTCATCAATTCACGGCGCAAATTGCTGCTCGTCATGTTTCGGTGCGCGTAGAGGATGGAAAGAACGAAAGTGAGGAGGAAGAACAACCCGGCCAGCCAGGAAGTAAATTTCACAAGCACGTTGGTGGTCTGCGCGCCGAAGATATTTTCCGTGACACCACCCCCAAAGGCCGCGCCCAGTCCTTCGCTCTTCGGCCGCTGCATCAGGATGACGAATACCATGAGCAGGGCCACGATCACGTAAGTGACGAGCAGGAAATTGAGCAGCAGAGTCATCGGGACGGGCAATATGCCGAAATGAGGCCGCTTGTAAAATCCAGATGGGAGCGCGAGCGCCCTCCATCACTCCACCTTGACCCGTTGCCAGATGGCGTCCAATTCCGCGAGCTCGGCTTCGCCTAATTTCTTCCCGCCGGCCAGAAGCTCATCTTCGAGCCGCGCAAAACGACGCGCAAACTTGTCGGTTGCGGCCTGCAGCACGAGCTCGGCATCAAGGCCATTTTTTCGCGCCAGGTTCACGACCGCAAAAAGCAGATCGCCGATTTCCTCCGCTACCCTGGTCTGATTCGCCGATGAGATCGCGGCCTTTGCTTCGCCCAGCTCCTCCTCGACCTTGGCCACGACTTCTCGCACTTCCGCCCAATCAAAATTCACCCGCGCCACTTTCTTCTGCGCCTTTTGCGCGCGCATGAGAGCGGGCAATGCCGCCGGCAATGAATCGAGATAATGCGCGCCCGTCTTATGCTTCTCTTCGCGCTTGATCGCTTCCCATTGCTTCAAAACCGCTCCGCTGTCGCGTGCCTCACTCGTACCGAAAACATGCGGATGCCGGCGGATCAATTTCTCCGTCACCTCCTCCAGCATCTGCTCGATAGTGAAGCGACCGGACTCGCGCGCGATCTCCGCATGCATCACCACTTGCAGGAGTAAATCGCCGAGCTCTTCGCGCAAATTCGCGTCGTCGTCGGCATGGACCGCGTCAACCACCTCGTAGGCTTCCTCGAGCAGGCTCGGCAAAAGCGATTCGTGCGTCTGCTCCCGATCCCAGGGACAGCCGCCCGGTGCCCGCAGTTGCGCGACGATGTGGCAAAGATGTTCGAAAGCTGATGGTTCCGTCTCGGGCTGCATGCCCGATCTCTCAACCATCACCCCTCAACTCTCAACTGTTTCAGATCTTCCAAAGCGAGCGGTGCGTGCCGAATTCCGAAATTTCGCCGGACGATTTCTTTCCGACATAAATCGTGATTCCAATCACAATGACGATGGTCGCCACGAAAATAAAGGCGACCAGCCAGGCCGGGATGTGGCCGACATGGAGCGAGCGGTAAAAGGCCATCACATCTTCGATCGGCTCCTGGGCGTGCAGAAAAATCTTCGTCACCCACGCCACCATGATAAGGATGAAAATGAAAACGTAGTTGCGCTTCAATCTCCGCCCGACGGCCTCGAAGCGGCTGATCTTGAACGATGGCAGGATCAGATCTTCGCAGACCAGTTTCTTCCATTCGCCCTGCAGCATCTGGCGATTTTCCATGACCATCGGAACGAGAAAATGCGCCTCGAGCATGCGGACGCGCGCGCGAAAAGCATCGTAAAAACGATAGCGGCGCGCCTCGATCCAGAGCATCACCCAGACGATGGCCAGATTGAAAAAGAAAATGATGTGCGGCACCTCGCGATTGGAAAACGCGATGGTGATGATGGCGGTGCTGCTGGTGATGGCCCAGTTGGTGGTAATGTCGAGCCGTTGCCGCCAGATCATGATGCGGCTGAGTTCGCCGCGATAAAAATGCGACATGGCATTGACGTAGCCCGGATCGTAAATGCTGCGCTGGACCGAGACGTTATGCTCCTCGGTCGACCCGTCCGGAATGTTTTCAGTTGCCACGGTTGATCCGTAGACTGGATAACTGGCTTTGCCGCGATAATCCAACAAATCCTCCGCATGGCCGTCCTTCTTCCCGATCTGCTCGACGAAAAACAAATCGCGCTCGACCTTAAAGCGCAGACGAAACGCGACGCCCTGCGCGAGATCATCGAACTGCTGCGCGCCAACGACGCCCTGCCTTCACCGGAAGAATTTCTCAGCGCCGTGCTGGCCAGGGAAAAGGTCAGCTCGACCGTGGCCGAGCACGGTGTCGCCTTTCCTCATGCCCGTACCGATCTGGTGCAGGAAATCGTTCTTGGAGTCGGACGCAGCCAGGCCGGGATTCCATTTGGTGATGAGGATCAACTCACGCACCTCATCTTTCTCGTCGGCGTGCCCCAGCAAATGATTCAGGATTATCTGGTCTGCGTCGGCACGCTGGCCCGGCTGGTGAGCAAGGACCAAATTCGCGCCGCCCTCATGAAGGCGACGACGCCGGCCGAATTCGCCGAACAATTGCGCAAATCAGCTCAGGAGCTGTAACTGTTTCGGTGTAGAGGCGCTTGTGCCAAGCGCCGAGAGTCTCGAGTGCCGGCGCTTGGCACAACCGCCTCTACATCTGTCGCGCCACGGCCAGAAACCGCCCTGCGCTCACTCAGTTTTTTTCAGAAGACGGGCGCGGGCGCGGTCAAGGGTCCGCCGTTCGTTTGCCGTCAGGCTGCCGATTCCGTGCTTGGAAATCTTGTCCAGCAGCGGATCGATCGAAGCATAAACGTCGTCCGGTTCCACCGCCCGGGGCGCCGGCTCGCGTGGGACAACCTTGAATTTCGGCCTGGGTTGCAAGCGCGTTTTTAAGTTCTCCCACCAAACCAGTTCCGGGCCGATACCGCGCAGCCGAATGAAAAGGAAAGCCGCGCCGAGGCTCAGCCACAGAACGGCCATCTGCGACCAGACGTGATAAGCCAAAAGCTGCAGGCTGTAGAGAGCGGCGAAGATGAGCGCGATCCATTTTGCGGTGATGCGAATGAAAAACATCTGCACGTTCGGGTAAATCGTGGCGAAGGCGATAAAGATGGCGAAGTGAATGGCGGCGGAGCCGGCGAGGCCGGTCCGTTGCCACAATCCCCAGACGGTCAGGACGAGCGAAGGAACGAGCAGCAGAATTGCGTAGAGCGTGAGAAAGGCGCGCCGTCCGATGAAGCGCTCCACTTCGCGCCCGAAGGCGAAAAGCATGTACATTTCGACCGCGAACCAAAGAAGATTCGAAGGCGGATGGACAAAGGCGTAGGTAAACGGCTGGTAAATCGCGCCCCGCAAGACTGCCGCACTGTCGAATTGCAGCAGACTCAAAATCGCCCCGCCGCCCAGCGCGATGAGGAAACATGCCAGCACCATGCAGAGCACGTGAATGGCAACGAGCAGCGTCGTCGCATCGATGGCGAACTGGCCCACCCATGCAACCGGTTTGTAATCATCGGAGGTAGTCACTCCGAACATGTCTTCAGATAAGGCTCGCGCTCACACTGCGCAAGTCGCCCGGCGGGTCTTCCGTCGCGAGAGCACGAAGAGTTTGACTGGAGAATCGCCGAATCTCTTCCTGTTCCTGGTGCCCTTCGTGCTGATTGATCGAGCCGGTCACGGCCCACGCGTCCCCAAAAAATCACTTGGAGATGCGTAGCGATGCGGCCAGAATTACGATTCACTTTTTCCGCGCGCCGCGCCGAACCCATATTGCCATGGATAACCTCGCCCCTGCCATTTCGCCGCCACGCGGAATTGGCGACAAAAAGCCGACCCACCAGGGCGTGCTCGACTGGGTGCAGGAAGTGGCGCGTTTGACCGAGCCGGAAACGATTTTCTGGTGCGACGGTTCGGAAAAAGAAAGCCAGTACCTGCACGAGCAGGCGGTAAAACAGGGTGTGCTGGTGAAGTTGAACCAGGAAAAGGTGCCCGGTTCCTACCTGCATCGCTCAAACCCGAACGATGTGGCGCGCGTCGAGCAGTTCACCCTGATCTGCACGCCGACCAAAGAAGAAGCCGGCCCGACGAACCATTGGGCCGACCCGGCCGAAATGTATTCCAAACTCAACGGTCTGCTCAAACACGCCATGAAAGGCCGGACCCTGTTCGTGATTCCCTACATCATGGGACCGCCTGATTCGCCGCTGACCAAGGTCGGCTTTGAGATTACCGATTCGATCTATGTCGTGCTGAGCATGCGCATCATGGCGCGGATGGGTTCGGTGGCGGTGGAGCGGCTCGAATCGCAGAAGGATGGGGAATGGAATCGGGGTGTTCATTCCCTGCTCGACGTCAATCCGGAGCGCCGCTGGATCTGCCATTTTCCGCAGGATAACGCCATCATTTCGGTTGGGTCCGGTTACGGCGGGAACGTTCTGCTGAGCAAGAAATGTCTCGCCCTGCGCATCGGTTCCTACCTCGCGCGAAAACAGGGTTGGATGGCGGAACACATGCTCATCCTCGGCGTCGAATCACCCGCAGGGAAAAAACATTACGTGGCAGCGGCGTTTCCGAGCGCCTGTGGCAAAACGAATTTCGCCATGCTCATTCCGCCCCCCCATTTCAAAGGCTGGAAGGTGACGACGATCGGCGACGATATCGCCTGGATGCAGATCGGCAGCGACGGCCGCCTGTGGGCGGTCAATCCGGAGAACGGATATTTCGGCGTTGTGCCGGGGACGAGTTACAAGTCCAACGCCAACGCCATGAAATCGATCGAACGCGATACACTTTATACAAACGTCGCGATGACCGACGACGGCGGTGTCTGGTGGGAAGGCAAGGATGGCGATCCGCCAAAGCATGCCATCGATTGGCGCGGCAATGATTGGACCCCGGACTCGAAGGAAAAGGCGGCGCATCCCAACAGCCGCTTCGCCACGCCCATGCGCAATAACCCGGTGCTTGATCCGCACGTCCAGGACGGTGGCGGGGTTCCGATCAGCGCGATTATCTTCGGCGGGCGGCGCAGCGACACGATGCCGCTGGTCTTCCGCGCCTTCGATTGGGAGCATGGCGTGTATGTTGGCGCGACCATGGCCTCTGAAACCACGGCTGCCGCGACCGGCGCGGTGGGCAGGGTACGCCGCGATCCGATGGCCATGCTGCCCTTCTGCGGCTACAACATGGCCGATTACTTCCAGCATTGGCTCGAGATCGGTAAGCGCCTGACGAATCCGCCCCTCATTTTCCATGTGAACTGGTTTCGCAAATCGGCCGACGGAAAATTTCTCTGGCCTGGATTTGGCGAGAACATGCGCGTCTTGAAGTGGATCATTGACCGCTGCGAAGGGCGAGGCGGCGCGCAAAAAACCGCCATCGGCTGCATCCCGCGCACTGAGGATCTCGATCTGGAAGGTTTGCCCGGCGTCTCGATGCCGCAATTGCACGAATTGCTCGGGGTCAAGCCTAACGAGTGGAAAAAAGAATTGGAAGGCGTCGATGAACTTTTCAATACCATCGATATCCCGCCGGAATTGATCGCGCAACGCGACGCGCTCGCAGAACGTCTGCAAAAGTAGATCACTATTCTTGCGCGGTCATCCTGAGCGAAGCGAAGGACCTCCCAAATGTTCGTTGTCGCTTCGCCAGAAGGCAGGTCCCTCGCCTCCACAGCTTCGGGAGCACTCCGTTTACCCGCAAAAATTTGCGGATGACTTCGCCATCGCGGATTGTCTCCGGTGGGTTCGAAGGCTCGCCAAAAAAACTGCGTCACCGCTCCGGCGGAACACGGCTGCGTCGAGATTCGCGGCGCGCATCAGAACAATCTCAAGGGGATCGATCTCGATCTTCGGCTTGGTGAATTAACCGTCATCACCGGCCCGAGCGGAAGCGGTAAATCAAGCCTCGCCTTCGACACAATTTACGCCGAAGGCCAGCGCCGTTACGTCGAAACATTCAGCCCGTACATGCGGCAATTCCTCGACCGGATGGACAAACCGCGGGTCGACGAAATTCGCGGCATCCCGCCCGCCATCGCCATCGAACAGGCCAACCCGGTAAAAAGTTCGCGCTCCACCGTCGGCACAATGACGGAGATCAACGATTACCTGAAACTTCTCTGGCCGCGCATCGCCCATGCCTTTTGCCCGAGCTGCGGCCGCGAAATCCGTCCGGAAACGGCGAATTCGATCGCCGATCACGTCATCGCGCAGTTCGGCGAAAGCGCGGCCACAGTTCTCATCACCTTCTGGGTTGCCGTTCCGCCGAAAACGGAGCCGCGCACCTTCTTCGATTTTCTTCAGCAACAGGGTTATCTGCGCATCTGGATCGACGGGCACGTTATCCGTGTCGATTCCGATGCCAAAATCAAACGCCTCGGCGCGCGCGTCCAGGTCATTCAGGACCGCGTCACAGTGAGCCAGGCAAATCGTACTCGTCTCACTGAAGCAATCGAGACCGCGCTCCGCTTCGGCAAAGATCGTATCAACGTGATAGCGGAAACCGGAGACCGGAAAGCGGAAAAAAAGAACTCTCCGATTTCCGAAACGCCCTACTCCACCGGCTGGCACTGCGCGCATTGCGATCTCGACATTCGTCCACCCACGCCGGGCCTGTTTAGTTTCAACAATCCGACAGGCGCGTGTCCGGAATGCCGCGGTTTCGGCCGCACCATCGCGATCGACTTGAACAAGGCCATCCCCGATCGTTCGCTCTCCATCGCCCAAGGCGCCGTGCGCGTTTTTCGCGGAGAAGAAATGGGCGAATCACAGAAGGACCTCCTGCGGGCGTGCGCTCGCGAAGAGATCGACGTGCACACGCCGTTCGAAGAACTGCCCCAGGCCGATCAGGATTTTGTCATCCAGGGCGAAAAACGCGACAGCGCCTACAGCGAGGACGACTACGAAAACGATCGCTGGTACGGTGTGCGCGGTTTTTTCAAATGGCTCGAGAGCAAAACCTACAAAATGCACGTGCGCGTTTTGCTCAGCCGCTACCGGGCATATACGACCTGCCCGAGTTGTCAGGGTGGACGCTTTCAGCCGGAGGCGCTGAATTATCGCATCGCCAATGCAACGCACGATTGGCTCACGCTTCCCGATTTCGCGGCCCTTTCCATTTCACGGGCGAAAGAAATTCTCGAGAAGATCGAAACCGCGCCTGACGATTCGACCGCTATTCTTCTGCGCAACGAGATTGGGGCGCGGCTGCGCTACCTTTGCGAGGTCGGGCTCGGTTATCTCACTCTCAATCGATCCACGCGCACCTTGAGCGGGGGCGAGGTGCAACGCGTGAACCTGACGACCTGCCTCGGCGCTTCGCTCGTCAATACGCTCTTCGTCATGGACGAACCGAGCGTTGGATTGCATCCGCGCGATGTCGGCCGGCTCGTGCGTGTCATGCACAACCTGCGCGACAAGGGCAATACGTTGCTCGTCGTCGAGCATGAAGAACAAATCATTCGCGCCGCCGATAATCTCATCGATATCGGCCCGGGTCGCGGCGAACGCGGTGGCGAAATCATCTTCCACGGACCGCTCGACGAGTTTGTCGGCGCCTCGCCTTCCTCGCTCGCACCGCGGAACGGCACACGATCGCGTTCGGAGAACGCGATCCACCGATCCCTCACCCGCGATTACCTCACGCGCAGGAAGCGCATTCCTATTCCGAAATCGCGCCGCAAATTTTCCTCCGTCATCAAAATTGCCGGGGCGCGCGCGAACAATCTCAAAAACATCAACGTTGAGATTCCGCTCAGCGTCTTCACTTGCGTGACCGGGGTTTCCGGCTCGGGAAAATCGACGCTTATTCACGATGTGCTCTACCGGAATCTGTTGCGCGCGAAGGGCGAAACATCCGAGCAGGAAGCCGGCGCCTGCAAAAGCGTGACTGGCGCGCATCGCGTTGACGAAGTCGTGATGGTCGATCAATCGTCCCTCGCGCGCACGCCGCGTTCCACGCCGATTCTTTATCTCGGTCTTTACGATCGCGTGCGCGAGCTTTTCGCCATGCAACCCGAAGCGATGTCGCAGGGACTCACGGCGAGCGCGTTTTCCTTCAACTCGGGGAGCGGCCGCTGCGAGCGCTGTTCCGGGACCGGCTTCGAAAAAGTGGAGATGCAGTTCCTGAGCGATCTCTACGTGCGATGCGCCGAATGCGAAGGCCGCCGTTTCCAGCCGCACGTGCTCAAAGTCAGGCTGCAGGAGAAATCGATTCACGACCTCCTCGAAATGACGGTGAGCGAGGCGATCGAATTTTTTGTGTCGTTAGGCGAAAGCGCCACGCTCTCGCAGCCGCTCGCGGTTCTCGCGGAAGTCGGCCTTGGTTATCTCCGACTCGGCCAGCCGTTGAACACGCTTTCGGGCGGCGAATCGCAGCGGCTGAAGCTGGTCAGGCACTTGGGCGAGAGCGGAAACCGGAAAGCGGAAAGCGGAGAGAAAACGCGCGGCAATTTGTTCATCTTCGACGAGCCGACAACCGGCCTGCACTTCGATGATGTGGCGCTTCTGCTGAAGGTGTTTCAACGACTGGTCGACGCAGGGAATTCCATTGTCGTCATTGAGCACAATCTCGAAGTGATCAAGTGCGCTGATTGGATCATCGACCTCGGCCCCGAAGCTGGCGATGAAGGCGGCGAAGTGGTAGCCACAGGAACGCCCGAAGGTGTGGCGAAAGTGGCCGCCAGCCACACCGGAAAATTTCTGCGCGAGATGCTGGGGAGCGCGGGCGCCCCGCCCGCTGTTCGAGGCGCCTCGCCTCGGACACGAACCGCGCCGTGTGGAGACGGTGACGAGGAAATTGCATTACGCGTTGCCGAAACGCCGTTCGGCGAGGCGCCGAACGGAGCGGGCGAGGCGCCCGCGCTCCCCAGACAATTCGCCGTTCGAAATGGTCATCGGGCCATCGCCGTTTACGGCGCGCGCGAGCATAATCTCAAGAACATTTCCGTGGCGATCCCGCGCGATAAGATGGTCATCATCACCGGCCTGAGCGGCTCCGGTAAATCGACGCTCGCATTCGATATTCTCTTCGCGGAAGGACAGCGCCGTTTCCTCGACAGCATGTCGCCCTACGCGCGTCAGTTTGTCGAACAGCTCGAAAAGCCGGAAGTCGACCTGGTCGAAGGCCTGCCGCCCAGCGTCGCCATCGAACAGCGCGTCACCCGCGGCGGAGGGAAATCGACCGTGGCAACGGTTACGGAAGTTTACCATTTTCTTCGCCTGCTTTTCGCAAAAACGGGCACGCAATTCTGCCCCGACTGCGATCTGCCCGTGGAAAAGCAGAGCGTCGCTGCCATCGTTAGGCAACTCGAGACGGCGGCGAAACGCGGACCGCTCAAGGTCCTCGCGCCTCTCGTCAAGGCCCGCAAGGGTTTTCACACCGATGTGGCGCGCTGGGCCGACCGCCAGGGTTTCGAGACTCTGCTCGTCGATGGCAAACTCATTGGCGTTTCTGAGTTCCAAAAACTGGAGCGCTTCAGGGAACACACGATCGACGTAGTGGTGGGCGGGATCGATGCGAAGCGGATCGCGAAGGCGCGCAATCTCGTGCAACGCGCGCTGGAGATCGGCCGCGGTACGGCGCACCTCCTCGACGCGAAGAATCGGCTCACGGTCATGAGCACAGAGATGAGTTGCCCGGGTTGCGGGCGCGCTTTTGAGGAGCTTGATCCGCGCATCTTTTCATTCAATTCGCCGCATGGCGCCTGCGAGGAGTGCGGCGGCTTCGGGGAAATCTGGGACCAATCACTGCAAACGGGTACGAGCGACAATGGCGATTCCGCTCTTGAGACCGAGCTTGCCGCGGAACGCGAATCGGAGTGGATCGACCAGGAGGAAGCGCGCATTTGCCGCGGTTGTCACGGCTCGCGCCTGAATGCCGTTGCGCGTCACGTGCGCGTGCAGGGCTTGTCGATCGATCGCTTTACGGAACTCTCGGCTGCGGCCGCCCTGAAATTGACCAACAAGCTGCGCTGGAGCGGCACGCACAAGACGATCGCCGCAGAATTGCTCCCGGAGATCCGGCAACGGCTGCAGTTCATGGAGAACGTTGGACTCGGCTACTTGCCACTGGGACGGTCCGCGAAAACGCTGAGCGGTGGCGAGTCGCAGCGCATCCGTCTTGCCGCGCAGCTCGGCTCGAATCTGCGCGGCGTGCTCTACGTGCTCGACGAGCCCACCATTGGTCTTCATCCCCGCGATAACCTGCGCCTGCTCGACACGCTGGAAGCGTTACGGGAAAAAGGGAATTCGCTCGTCATCGTCGAACACGATGAGGAGACGATGCGGCGCGCCGATCATATCATCGATCTCGGACCGCGCGCCGGCCTGCATGGCGGCGATGTCGTAGCCGAAGGGTCGCTGCGTGATATCGAACGCAGCCTGCAGTCCGAGACGGGACGCTGCCTGCGGACACCGCTCTGTCATCCGACGCGGGAAAAACGACGATCGTTAGACGAAGTCGAGCATTGGATCGAACTGCAGGGCGCAAATGCAAACAACTTGAAAGACGTTGATGTCCGCTTCCCCATCGCCCGGCTCAGCGTCATCACCGGTATATCCGGCTCGGGAAAATCGACACTCATGAGCGAGGTGCTGCTGCCGATGGTCAGGCAGACGCTCGGGAAAACGCGCACCCGCGCCGCGCGGAACCCCTCTGCCCGCAGCAACGGTCAGCAGCCTTCGCTCTTCGGCGAAGCGGCGACCCCGATCACGGAGTTCATCGACGCCGTTTACGAAGTCGATCAATCGCCCATCGGCAAGACATCGCGCTCCACGCCGGCCACCTATATCAAGGTGTTCGACGAAATCCGCCACCTCTACGCGCAACTCCCGGTTTCGCGCGTGCGGGGCTATTCGGCCAGCCGGTTTTCCTTCAACACGCAAGGCGGCCGCTGCGAGACCTGCGCCGGACAGGGCGTGATCAAAATGGAGATGAGTTTTCTGCCGAGCAGCTACGTGCCCTGCGAAGATTGCGGCGGGAAACGTTACAACGCGCAGACGCTCGAAGTTCTCTACAACGGAAAATCGATCGGCGACGTCATGGAGATGACGATCGAGGAAGCCGCGCAATTTTTTGGGGCTCATCCGAAGATTGCGCGTTCCCTTTCCCTGCTCGTCGAAACCGGGCTTGGTTATCTGAAACTGGGCCAACCGAGCCCGACCCTGAGCGGCGGCGAGGCGCAGCGTCTGAAGCTGACCAGCGAATTGACGCGCGGCATCGGGCGGTCGCAGAACGAGCGGATTCGCAAGATGCGCAAGCCGAAATCGACGCTTTATCTGCTCGAAGAACCAACCATTGGTTTGCACATGGCCGATGTGGAATTGCTTCTCAACGTGCTCCATCGCCTCGTCGACGAAGGCCACACCGTCGTCGTCATCGAGCATAATCTCAGCGTCATCGCGGAAGCTGATTACATTATTGATATCGGTCCGGAGGCAGGCGCCGAGGGCGGCGAGATCGTGGCGGTGGGAACGCCGGAAGAGGTTGCGAAAAATCGGCTGAGCAGAACGGCGCCGTTCCTGCGCGAAGCATTACAGGTGACAAAAAGTCAACGAAGCCGCTTAGCCTGAGCAAAAGCCAGGGATTCTCGTGGAGACTTGAGCAAGGTGGCGACAGGGCACCGTTCTTATTGCGGGCCTCTTGATGATCGGTCAAACTCGCGCTGCCATGCTCGCTTATTACCTGCACGATCTCGACCCAATCATCTTCCGGTTGTGGGATAACGTCGGACCGCGCTGGTACGGCTTCGCCTATGTCATGGCGTTTGTTTGCGGCTATTTGGTTTTGCGCTGGCTGGCCAAACATCCGTATTGCGACCTTCCGGTCGAGCGGGCTGGCGATTTCATCACCTGGGCGGCGCTCTTCGGCGTGATGCTGGGAGGGCGCCTCGGCTACGTTTTGTTTTACCGGCCGGAAATGCTGCGCGATCCCCTCTCGATCTTCAAGGTGTGGGAGGGCGGAATGTCCAGCCACGGCGGCATGATTGGGTTGTTTTTGTTCACACTCTACTATGCGCGCCGGCATCATTTTTCCTGGACGAATCTTGGCGACAATCTCGTGGTCGTCGCGCCCATAGGTTTGTTTTTCGGGCGCTGCGCCAATTTCATTAACGGCGAACTGTACGGACGCGCCACCACCGTGCCGTGGGCGATGCTGTTTCCAAAAGAATTACTCGAACCAGAAAACGCTTTTGAAGCCGAGCGAGCGGTGCTGTCGTGTCGAAGAATCGATCCGTCGCTCACTTCGCCGGAAGCGATCATCCAGAGCCTGCATTCGCATCCGAAAGTCGAGGCGATCCTGCGCGCCATCCTGACTCCGCGTCACCCATCGCAGCTTTACGAAGCCTTTTTCGAAGGCATCGTTTTGTTTCTGATTTTGTGGATCGTGCGCACGAAATTTCGCACGCGCAACGGTATGCTCACCGGGCTCTTCTTCATCTTCTACGCCATCTTTCGCATCTTCGTCGAAAATTTCCGGGAACCGGACGCCTCACTCATTGCCGGCGTCACGCGTGGTCAGTTTTATTCCTTTTTCCTGATCGCAATTGGCGTAGGATTTTTAGTCTATGCCCTCCGCCCCCAAAAGAAGGCCAGTCGTTGACTTTTTTCCGTCGCAATAAGCAGCCAGCTTCGAATTGTTTATGACGCCATGAACATCGCGGAGATTTTCGAGAAACCAGCCAACGAAGAGGGCGACCTCATGAAAGGGTTCGTCGCCGGCATAGTGGGAGGCGTGCTGGGCTCATTGGTCATGGAGCAATTCCAGGCACTCTGGAGCAAATCGGAAAAAGCGATTGAGCACTGGCAAAGCGACGAAGACGAAGAGGAGGCGAAGCCGCGGCGCGGGCGCAAATCGCAGCCGGCCACGGTCAAGGCGGCGCAGACGATTTCAGAGAATGTTTTCGGGCGCAAGCTGCCGCGGTCGCGCAAAAGGCTGGCCGGCGAGGCGGTGCATTACGCGATGGGCGCCAGCTCAGGCGCGATTTACGGCATGGCGGCCGAAGCCTTGCCGGTCACGACGGCCGCCGATGGTCTCGCCTTCGGCACAGCGGTCTGGCTGCTGGCCGATGAAGTTTCGGTGCCGGCGCTCGGTCTCTCGAAATCACCGCGCAAGATTCCGCTCAAGATCCATCTCTACGCGCTCGTCTCGCATCTGGTTTACGGTTGCACGACCGAACTGGTGCGCCGGGCCGTGCGGAATGTCTTGTGAATGGCGGTTTTCGCTTGCTCGCTCCGAGATTCGCGCCGTTGCTTTTTCTCCTGATGTCGAGTGCGACGGGAGAAGCCGAGGTGCGGAAAACCAGCACCACTTTTCTGAGCGATGGCCGCAAAATCGCGGCAGAGATTTTTTCACCGGCCACGACCGGGAAATATCCCGGCGTCCTCGTGCTGCACGGAGCGGGCGGGATGTTGATGGACGGACCGGCTATTCATCGTTTTGCCCGCGCGCTGGCCGAACACGGTCTTACCGCCTGCGCTGTGCATTACTTCAATCGCACCGGCACGGTCTTCGCGCGCGACGCCACCATTCACAAAAAATTCGATACATGGCGGGAAACGGTCAACGACGCGGTCGATTTTCTGTCGGCCCGGCCGGAAGTGAGCCCAAACACAATTGGCTGCTTTGGTTATTCGTTAGGCGGTTATCTTGCCCTCGCCCAGGCAGCGCAGGATCCACGCATCGGCGCGGTCGCGGAATTGGCGGGAGGAATCGACAGGAAACATGAGGGGCTCGTCAGGCGCCTGTCGCCTGTCTTGATTTTACACGGCAGCCGCGACGAGCGAGTTCCGGTCGAACTGGCCTGGCAGCTGGAGAAAATCGCGCAAAGAGTGGGTGCTCCCTGCGCCATGCACATTTACGAGAACGAAGGGCATGTCCTTTCTTCTGCTTCCCAGGTGGATGCGGCGGAACGGGCCGTCAAGTTTCTGCGGAAGCACCTCCTCGGAGCGAAGGAGGGATAGGGCAACCGTTATCGCCGCTGGAAATCCTGCGTTACTGACGCAACCTTGCCGCAATGCTTCCGACGATTCTCGCCGCCGGCGGTCTGGTCTTCGCCTTCGAACATGCCACCATCGCAGGCAAGCTGGTGCTGCTTCTGCTCGCCATCGCCTCCGTCTTCAGCTGGTCGGTCATGATCACGAAGATGCGCGTGATTCAATTCGCCCGGAAACAAACGGCACGTTTTAGGGCGGCTTTTCGGCAGGATCGCCAGGCTTTGCGCCTGTTCCAAAATAACATCCGTTTCCCCGGCGCGCCGCTTTACAACGTCTATCGCGCCGGCTGCGATGAGATGACCTTTCAACTGCTCGGCTCCTCCGAGGTGGATGAAACTTTCCGCGCCCGCCTCGAGATCGCCGACAAGATCAGCCCGGCGCAAATGCACGCGGTCAATGCCGCCATGGAACGCGCCGTCGGCGAAACCGCGCTCTCTCTCGAGTCGCAGATGATCCTGCTGGCCACGGCCGTGAGCGGCTCGCCATTCCTTGGCCTACTCGGAACGGTCTGGGGCGTGATGGACACCTTCACGGGCGTAGCCATGGCAGGCGCGCCAAACCTGACCGCCATGGCTCCGGGCGTTTCCGGCGCGCTCATTACAACGGTGACCGCGCTCTGCGTCGCGATCCCGGCGATGTTCGGTTACAATTTTTTGGTCACCAGCATTCGCGGCATCATTGTCGAAATGGATAACTTCGCCGCGGAGCTTTCCTCTGAGTTTGAACACAAATACGTGGACCACAGTCCACGGCTTTCGGAGTTCAAGAGATGAGACGGAAAACCGGAACATCACAGTTGAATGCAGAGGGTCAGATCACGTCTGTCATCCTGAGCGAAGCGAAGGGCCTCGCGAGCGTCCGGTTGGCGTGGCACGCACAGCAGATCCTCGGGAGGTCCCTCGCTCCGCTCGGGATGACCGCGAAAAAACATTGTTGCTGACATGCGCCGCTATTCCCAACGCAATAACCTCACTTCGCTTTCCGAGATCAACATTACGCCCTTGCTCGATCTCGCTTTCGTCCTGCTCATTATTTTCATGATCACGACGCCGCTGCTCGAAAACAGCATGAACCTCGTCATCCCTTCGAGCGGAGCGAAGAATCCGCCCGTCAATCCGACGGAGGTGCAGACGATCTCGATCGATCGCAACGAAGTCATTACGCTCAACAACGACGTGGTCGATCGGGCCACGCTCGAGGCGCGTCTGCTCGAGCTGAAACGCGCGAATCCGGACGTCGCTGTGGTCATCCGACCGGACCGGGACTTGCCGGTGCAAAAGCTGGTCTCCCTGATGGACGCACTGCAGCGGGCTGAGATTACGAAAGTCGGTATCGCCACCAAAGCTGAAACCCCGAAGTGATGTCGCGGGACGCACGCTTCTGGCGCAACGTCACAATCATCGCGCTGGTCCACATCGCGCTGCTGGTCGTTTTCCTTCGCTGGAGCCGTACGCCTAACAAGCCAAAGAGCGAGATTGTCTGGATGAACGCCGGGGGCGCGGAAGCCGTCGCGCAGGCGTCGAACGCCGCACCCAGCACGCCCGTGCCGGAAGAAGAGGAAACACCGGTCCCGACTCCGGAAACAACCCCGGTTGAAGAAGAAAAACCGATTTTGAGCCCGCCCAAGAGCGACATTCGTTTGCCGACTCCAACTCCAAAACCCACCCCCACTCCGACGGCGACCCCCAAGCCAACACCGACGCCAACCCCGAAACCGACGCCAAAACCAACTCCGAAGGAAACGCCCAAACCCAAGCCCAAACCGACGGCGACGCCGAAAAAGAAGAAAAAGGAAAAAGTGATCGCAAAGGCGACGCCGAAGCCGAAACCAAGCGCCACGCCGAAGAAGAAAAAGAAAAGCGAAGATGAAGAAGAGAGCGCGGAAGTGAAGCGGAAGAAGGCCATTGCCAGGGCCGCCCTCGAGAAAAAGAAGAAGAGCGAGGAGGAAGAAAAGGGCGAAGCGTCGGAGCAGCCTGCGAAAAAAGCAACCGCGGCGCACAACGGCCGGAAAGGTGGCGCGGGCGAGAACGAAGGCGAAGGGAGCGGTGCCGGCGGCGCCTCCGAGTTCGGTTGGTACGGCAACATGCTGCACGACCGCTTTTACAGCGAATGGGTGCAGCCGATGACCGTTGTGGAAACGGGCGTCAAGTTTTCGGTGCGTGTGAAGATTCGCATCGAAAAAGACGGGACGGTTTCAAAATTCGAAGTTGTCAGTCCATCTGGTAACGTCGTAGTGGACGAATCAGTGGAGGCGATCGCCAGGCGCGTGACGCAGGTCGATCCGTTGCCGCGCGGCCTGGGGGAAGACGGGCACTACGACGTGAATATTAATTTCGAACTGAATTCATCGGAATGAGGAAGCGAACAGGGTTCGGAGTTCAGGTTTCAAGTCCGGCGATCCGATATGGCTTGGTTGTAATCTGTGCGCTTTTTCTCTGCAGTTGCTTCGGCAGCCCAAGACGCTCGGCCTCGAGTGCCGCGACCGGGGCCTACGCACATCGTTTGCACAATCGCTTTTACGAAGCATGGGAGCCGCCGCCGTCGGTCGGCGTGCCGCACGGAAAAATTGTCGTCCCGGTCGATATCGAAATCGATAAAAGCGGAACGGTGACCGATTTTCGCATGGCGCGCGAAAGCGGCTATCCGGGGGTGGATGCATCGATCCGGGCAATTAGCCGGAAAGTGCGTGAAGTGGAGTCACCTCCCTTCGCTTTGCGTCACGGCCATTACCATTTGAGAATCAACTTTGAACTGGATGTAGAACGATGATGAAGCACACGACTCGATTTTTGATCGCCTTTTCCTGCCTGACCACAATCGCCGTAGTGGGCGCGGCCGAGAACGCGCCCACCATTACGATCAGCAAAAGCGACCGTATGAATCTCAGCGTCTCGCCCATCGGCGGGAGCGAAGGCGCGACCGTGACCAAGACGCTGCAGAACGATCTGACGCTGTCCGGCTATTTTGCGCTCGGCGGCGCGAATGCGGTTTACACGGTGCGCGGGACTGCGAACGGCGGCAGCCTGCAGGGTCAGGTCGTCGATCACAGCGGCGGGACCGTTCTTTCCAAAACCTACAGCGGCAGTCCGCGCTCCAATGCGCATCAGTTCGCCGACGACATTGTCGAAACGCTGACCGGCAACAAAGGAATCGCCCACAGCAGGATTTCCTTCATCGCCACGCGCAGCGGTCACAAGGAAGTGTATGTGGCGGATTACGACGGCTCGAACGTTCGGCAGATGACACACGACGGCGTCATCAGCGTGCACCCGTCAATCAGCCCGGATGGCCGGCAGGTTGCCTACACCGGATACCAGAGCGGTTATGCGGACGTTTACGTCATCGATCTCGCGAACGGTCGTCGCGATCGGGTGGCCAATTATCCGGGCACGAACAGTGGCGCTTCCTTTTCGCCCGACGGCAGCCGGCTCGCGCTCACTGTGAGCAAGGATGGAAATCCCGAGCTCTACACGATCAGCGCGAGTGGCGGCGGAGCGCGGCGCCTGACGAGGACGCGCGGCGTCGAGTCCGGCCCCAGCTGGTCGCCGAGCGGCGATGAAATTGTCTATTCCTCCGATGAACGCGGTTCACCGCAGTTGTATCGGATCCCGGCGTCAGGCGGCTCCGGTCAACTGCTCCCCAGCGGATACAACTACTGCACCGAACCGAACTGGTCGCCGGACGGCAAGAAAATTGCCTTCAATGTGCGCTCAAGCGGATTCCAGGTCGCGGTCATGAATGCGGACGGTGGCGGCACGCACATCGTAACGGGCGGACAGAATCCGGCATGGGGACCGGATTCACGGCATCTCATCGTTGCCCAGGACGGCGCACTTTACATGATCGACAGCCTGACGAGCCGGAAAACAAAAATTCTGGACGGTTTGGGCAAAATCACCGAGCCAAGCTGGTCGCGCTGACCGTAGCTGTAGCCACGGCGCTCTCGCCGTGCTGTGGGGAACCGGGATCGCCGATCCCGGCTACAACAGTGCGAGCGTCCTGCCTTCACGATGTGTCACCTGGTCCATGGTGCATTGTTTCGGCGCCTTGTCGGGACGAAACCGAACGATCTTTGTCCCGTGGCGAAACCGGCCGCCCGTGAAATGGTCGTAGGTCACCTCGACGACGATCTTCGGCTCGACCGGTTCCCACGCCGCGCTTCGCTCCTTGCTCCAACGGCTCGGACCACCCGGCGCCCCGCCGGTAAATCCGGGCGGTTTGCGCAGCGCCTCGAATTTCCTGGTCAACGCCTTGCGCTCGCTCGCCTTGAAGGCCGAGGTGAATCCGACATGGTGCAACAGGCCGTCGTCACCATACAGTCCGAGCAAAAGCGAACCAACAACGCGCGCGGCGCTCGCGTAGCGAAATCCACCGACGACACAATCTACTGTCCGAATCTGTTTAATCTTCATCATGGCCGTGCGTTCGCCGGAGGCATAGGCCGCGTCGCCAGGTTTGGCGATCACGCCATCAAGATCGCCACCGGCCTTGTCGAACCACTTTTTTGCCGCCTTTAGCTCAGTCGTCGCCGGTGAAAGACGGATGCTGTTTTTCTTTTTCAAGAAAGCATGCGCGAATTTCTCAAGAGCGGAGCGGCGCTCCCGCAGCGGTTTCTTCACCAGATTCTTTCCCTTCGTGTCGACGAGCAGATCGAAGGCGATAAAAAGAGCCGGATGGGCGGCGGCGAGCTTTTGGACGCGGCTCGCCGCGGGATGAAGCCGGAGCTGCAATTCGTCAAACGAGAGCGCGCCGTCGATCGGAATAACGAGTTCGCCGTCGAGCAGGAAGCGTCTTGCCTTCAACTTCCGCAGCGCTTCGACAATATCGGGGAAATAGCGGGCGAGCGGCTGGCCGGCTTTTGATTGCAGATAAACTTCCGTGCCATCGCGAAAGGCAAGACAACGAAAGCCGTCCCACTTCGGCTCGTATTGCCATTCTTCGCCGACCGGAATTTCGTCAACGGACCGCGCTTCCATCGGCGCATACGGCGGCTTGATCGGCAGCTTCATCTCATTGCGAAACCTTTGGCATAACGGCGCGGCTCCAGCTTAGGCGGTCGCTTTCCGTTTCGCACCGCGCCATCGACCGCGATGTAGTCGAGTTCGTGACCATCCGCCGCACAGCGCAGCAATAAACCGCCGCGGCTCATGTCGCCGCGTCCGACGAATTCGGCCGGAAATTTCAGACAGTCGCGCAAATGCCTGCGCAGCACTTCGACATATTTTCCGGTCGCAATGCTGCCGAGCAGCACAACCTCGCCAGCACTGTGGCCGGGATCACCGATCCCGGCCACAGCGCCGATTGCCCTGGCGAGACGCCGCACGTCGCGCTCGAGTGGTTTGCGATAACGCGGGTCGTTCTCATCGATATCGACTTCGCCAAACCCGCGCAGGTCTTTCAGATCGATGACCGTCTCGGCTGGCACCAAACCGCGATTGGGTGTAATGACGAGAACGCCCAACGTCGCGTCGTTCGTCCGCGCGAATGCTTTCGCATACGCGAGTTTCCCGCGAAAATAGAGACCGCTCAGGAAAGTGAAAACTTCGCCGAGAGTTGCGCGCTCGGCGCTGCGCAGACGAACGGCCAACTCGAATTGCGCCTTGCCACTCATGAGCATCTGCGCACGGCGACCGCCCGCATAAGCCGGCGAAAGGAGAAAGATGCGATTCATTTGAGCAATGGAAATTTCCAACGCTGCGCGCAACTGGCAAGAGAAGGCGCGCCCTTACCAGCTGCCGGTCAGACGGGCCTCGGCCAGGTCGAGATCGCGCTGGATGCGACGCAGAGCCGCGTCGTTGATCACGCTTTGATTGCGCAGGCGGATGATCGTCTGGCGTTCGATCCCGAGCGCGGCGCGTTGCAGACGCTGGTAGCTTGGCGTGGCCACCTCGCCGGCGGGATTTCCAGTTTCATCGCAGCAGGCATCGAGTTGCTGAATGCGATCGGCATATTCGGCGCGCAACCGATCCACGATTTCGCGCGGCAAAGAATCAACTGTCGCGCGTTCCTCGATGAAATCGATGGCGGCGCGGTTCGCTTCGAGTCGTGCCTGGCGTTCCTCTTCGTTCGTTAGGCCATCGTCCGCGACTCCGAAGGAGCGGATCAAGGCGGGCAGGGTCAGCCCCTGGAAAACGAGTGTGGTGAGAATGACGCAAAAAGTGAGAAAGAGAATATAACTGCGTCCCGGGAATGGCTGGCCGTTATTAAGGGCGAGCGGCAGAGCAAAAGCCGCCGCCAGCGAAATGACGCCACGCATGCCCGACCACGCCACCACCGACGTCTCGCCGAAAGTTTGCTTCGGATGCTCTTCGCAAAATTTCCGGCTGAACAGGCGCGGCAAGTAAGTCGCCGGAAACACCCACAGGATGCGCACACCGACGACCACAGCGCTGACGAGCAATCCCTCACCGATGAGCGTGGAGAGCGAGCCACGGTTCACGGTTTGCAAAATTCCGGGCAATTGCAGGCCGATGACGATGAAGATGAAGCCGTTCAGGAGGAAGGCGATCATTTCCCAGAAGGCGATCGCCTGCAGTCGCGTGCGCGCGCTAAGCGTGAGCGGACTATGCCAGCCGAGAAAAATACCGGCCGCGACGACCGCTAGAACCCCTGAGACATGGAGATGTTCGGCCGCGAGGTAAGCGGCGAACGGCGTGAAGAGGGAAAGCGTTATCTGGACCGGAGGATTATCGAGATGGCGTTGCACCCATTTCATGATGTAGCCGACGAGCAATCCGAGCAGGGCGCCGCCCGCGGCCACATAGACGAAACGGAGCGAGGCGACGCCTAACGAAAAACTTCCTGTCACCATCGCCGCCACGGCGAACTGCAAGGCGACCAGGGCAGTCGCATCATTGACGAGGCTTTCGCCTTCGAGGACGGCCTCAATGCGACGGGGGACGGAGAGTCGCCGAATGACCGCCGTGGCCGCAATCGCATCCGGCGGAGAAACGATTGCCCCCAGGGCAAAGGCCGCGGCCCAGGGCAGCCCGGGGATAAAGGCGTGGGCGACGCACGCCACCGTCAGCATCGTGGCGAGGACCAGTCCGATAGCGAGCCAGAGAATCGACTGAACGTTCTGCCGGAAATCGCGCCAGGAGGTGAAAAGCGCGGCCGGATATAGCAGGGGCGGCAGAAAGAAAAGAAAAACAACTTCGGGATTCAACCGCACCGTCGGTAAACCCGGGATAAAACTGAGCGAAAGTCCGCTCAGAACGAGGACGACCGGATAAGGCAAAGCGAGCCGGTCGGCCACCACGACGAGCAGGGCCAGCAGGATAAGAAGCCCGACGACAATCTCGACCGGCTCCATGTGACGTCCCTAACGAACGGCAACCTGACTCGGAGCGCGCGCGGCGGCTTTGGCGCGATTGGCCTCCAGCTCGGCCAGATGTTTCTCCGACCATTTGCAGATGGCGTGCAACGGTTCGATGAGCGTGCGACCGAGCGGGGTGAGCGAATATTCGACCTTGGGCGGGACCACCGGATGCACCGTGCGCCGGACGAGTCCATCACGTTCCAGACTGCGCAATGTCTGCGTGAGCATTTTCTGCGAAACGCCTCCAATGCGCCGCTGCAGTTCGATGTAGCGATGCGTACCTTCGCTCAGGACGCGAATGATGAGCGCCGTCCATTTGTCGGCGATGCGCTCCAAAACGAGACGGGAGAGACAGCGGGCATTCAGGACGGAGGGCGCGGAACTGTTCTTGGAAGCGGCTTTTGGCATGGAGCGAAAATGGACGAGTCGCCCGTTACGCGCAACATGGGTTGCTACATACTGGAAGGGAGCGTGAGGCGCTGTAGCAACGTCATTTTTTAAGATTGTTGCGCGGTCGCCACCGATGCGGAGACTTGCTCCCTCATGAAGGTTCTCGTGATCGGCGGCGGCGGCAGGGAACATGCCCTCGTCTGGAAACTGGCGCAGTCTCCGCGCATTGTTCGTCTCTTTTGCGCGCCGGGCAATGCCGGTAGCGCGAGTCAGTCCGAAAATGTGAGTATCGCGGCGAACGACATTCCGGCGCTCCTGAAATTCGCCCGGGAGAACAAGGTCGATCTGACCGTCGTTGGTCCAGACGATCCGCTGGCGGCCGGGATCGTCGATGCTTTCACCGGCGAAGGTTTGCGCATCTTCGGCCCTGACAAATCAGCGGCGCGGCTGGAATCGTCCAAGATTTTTGCCAAGGAGTTGATGGCGAAGAACGGTATCCCAACGGCGTCGGCGCGCACGTTCGAGCGAAGCGACGCGGCCCGGCGCTATTGCGAGACACGCAGCTATCCGCTCGTGCTCAAGGCCGACGGACTCGCCCTCGGCAAGGGCGTTATCATTGCGCGGGAGCCAAAGGAGGCCGCGGCGGCGATTGAGGAGATGATGGAGCGCGGCAAGTTTGGCGAAGCGGGCCGGCGCGTGGTAATCGAGGAATTTCTGCGCGGCCGCGAGTGTTCACTACACGCGCTGGTCGACGGCGAGCATCATCAGATGCTGGCGACGGCGCGCGATCACAAACGCGCCTGTGACGGCGACACAGGGCCGAATACGGGCGGCATGGGAGCGATCAGTCCGGCCGAAAACTGGAGCGATGCATTGCAGCAGCGATTTGAAAGCGAGATCATGCATCCGCTCCTGCGCGGCCTGCGCGAGGAAGGAGTTTGCTTTCGCGGTTTACTCTTTCCCGGCCTGATGATTACGGAGCAGGGTCCGCGTGTGCTGGAATTCAACTGCCGCTTTGGCGATCCGGAGACGCAAGTGATTCTGCCACGCTTGAAGTCCGAGCTGCTCGGTTTGCTCGAGGCGACGATCGACGGTCGCCTGGACGAAACACAACTGGCGTGGGACCAACGCGCGGCCGTCACGGTCGTGATGGCGTCAGGCGGTTATCCTAACAAATATGAAACGGGCAAGCCGATCGAAGGTTTGTCGGCGGCCGGACGGCTGCCTGACGTTTATGTTTTTCACGCGGGAACGCGCCGGGAAAACGGGAATATCGTTACCTCCGGCGGTCGCGTTCTTGCGGTGACCGCACTGGGCGGCGACGGCGCGGAGGCGCGCAAACGTGCCTACGAAGCGGTCGAAAAAATTCATTTCGAGGGCTGCCATTACCGGCGCGACATTGCCCTGCCGAGCGAGCCGGGATAAATTCTTTCCCTCTAATGCTGCGGCGAATCTCTATTTTGCTCGGGGTCGTTTGCTGCGCGAGCACCCAGGCTTCGCCCGCTCCCGTTCCGAGCCCAACGCCGATCTCGACACCGGCTCTGATCGATTCGCTGGCCCCGGCCGATCTCCGGCAGGTACTGCCGCTCTTGCGCAAAACCTTCATCAACCCCGCCGCCCTTTCCGACACCGACGTTGACCGCGCCACGCTACAGGGGCTGATGCTCCGCCTTGGCCAGGGCGTGGCTCTTTTCCCGAATCGCGCGGCGGCGCAACTGGAAACGGGATCTCCGCTTTACAAGGAAGTGCTCGCCGGCCACATCGGCTATCTGCGGCTCGGCTCGCTGACACCATCCAATCTCAAGGCCATGGACGCCGCCTTGAAGGAGTTCAGCGAAAAAAAAGTGGACGCGCTGGTGATCGATCTGCGGGCCAGCCCGCCAACCAACGATTTCACAACGGCGGCCGAATTCGCGAAACGTTTTTGTCCGAAGGGGAAAATCCTGTTTACCCTGCGCAAGCCAGCCGCCAAAGAGGAGCACATCTTTACTTCCGATCGCGATTCGAGTTATCAGGGGATGCTGATGGTGTTGATAGATAAAAGCACGGCCGGCCCTGCGGAAGCTTTAGCCGGTCTGTTTCGTCTCTACGACAAGGCGATGATTATCGGCGAGCCCACGGCGGGCCGGGCCGTTGAGTATTCCGATCTCCCGCTGCCGAGCGGGAAAATTTTGCGAGTGGCGGTGAGCGAAGCGGTCCTGCCGCAAACGCAGCCACTGTATCCATCCGGTGTGAAACCCGACCTGCTCGTGGAAATGCCGGAAGCGGAAAAGCGCGGGATTTTTCAGGAGAGCCAGAACAAGGGGATGAGTCGCTACGTTTTTGAGGCAGCGCGCCCGCATTTCAATGAAGCTTCTCTGCTGGCCGGGCAAAATCCGGAGATCGACGAAGCGGAGGCGGCGCAACAGGGGCGCGCGCCTGAGCGGGAAACATTGCACGACCGGGTCCTGCAAAGGGCCGTTGACGTGGTGACCTCTCTTGGCATTTACGAAAAGCGCTGATTGGCCGCGGTTTGGAAAAATTTTGCTCGCGCTCGCTAACGAGTCTGGCCAAAAGCAAGATCTTCTGCCTAAACTCACGCCCATTGTGACTCCCCTCGAAGGACGGATCGGTTATACGTTCCGAAATCCGCAGCTTTTGGCGGAGGCTCTGACGCATCCCAGTCTGCGACATGAGACGCAGGGTCAGCATTTTGATAACCAGCGCCTCGAGTTTCTGGGGGACGCCGTTTTGCAGCTGATCATCACGGAATATTTGTACACGTCTTTTAAGAACGAATCGGAAGGGCGGCTGACAAAATTGCGGTCGCGTCTCGTCTCGCGCGAAGCGCTCCGCGTTCAGGCGGTGGCGCTCGATCTCGGCAGCCATCTCCTCATGGGCCGTGGCGAAGAAGCGAGCGGCGGGCGCAAACGCAATTCGACGCTGGCTGATGCCTTTGAAGCTTTGGTCGGCGCGATCTATCTCGACAGCGATTTCGCCACCGCGCGCAGCTTTATTCTTCGCGAAGTAGGCAGCCAGCTCGAAAGCCTGGAACAGGATCCGGTCGATCATAATCCGAAAGGGGAATTGCAGGAGTTACTGCAATCGATTTCGCCGCGCAGTCCGGTCTATGAAACGATCGCGCAATCAGGTCCGGAACACGAAAAGACATTTGCTGTGCGCGTCATCTGGGAAGGACTGACGCTGGGTGAAGGAACTGGCCGCAGCAAGAAGCAGGCGGAGACGGCTGCGGCCCTGGCAGCGTTGAAGCGGAAGAAGTGGGAAGAAAGATCACGCGCAGGCTAGCGGTTCCAGCAGGCCTCGCCTGAAACGGCGCGAGCCGCCGCTATCCAAGGTGATTGAGCGCGTGGACGGAGTTTTCGTCGCTCTCCCAGGCGAAATGCCGACGAATGGTTTCGCTCACGAATTCCTTGGCCCGAGCGATTGATTCTTCAAGCGGAAAACCATGCGCCATGCCGGCGGTAATGGCGGCCGAATATGTACAGCCTGTTCCATGCGTCCGAACGCCGCGCGTGAACGGCGCGGAAAAATCGATCATTTCGTCACCACGAAACAACAAATCGACGGCCTGCTCGCCGGCCAGGTGTCCGCCCTTGAGCAGGAACGGAACACCATACTTCTTCACCAGGGCGAGACCGGCACTCTTCATCGCATCGAGATCGGAAATTGTGCGGCTGAGAAGACGCGACGCTTCGTCGAGATTCGGTGTCACCAAAGCGGCCAGCGGGAAGAGCTCCGTTTCGTAAAGCGCGACCGCCTCATCTTGCAAAAGCGGATCTCCGCTCGTGGCCACCATCACCGGATCGATGACCAGCGGAACACGCGCCACCCTGGATGCCAGCTCGGCGGCGACCGCACGAATGATCTCGCCCGAGTGCAGCATCCCGGTCTTAATGGCTTGGATCGGAAAGGCGGCGAAGAGCAGCGCGATTTGTTCGCGCACCAGCGCGGGCTCCATGTCGCGGATCGTGGCTACTTTCCCCGGTGTTTCCGCGACCACGCAGGTGACGGCATTGACCCCGTAAACGCCGAGCGCGCCGAAGGTTTTCAGGTCGGCCTGCAGTCCGGCTCCGGCGCTGCTATCCGACCCGGCGATGGTGAGAGCGACGGGGGGCTTGGAGGCTGAAGCGAGGGGCTGCGAAGTGCGCCGCTTCAACAATTTAACCCTTCAACGCTTGGACGAATCCCTACGCCCCGTCGCTTCCGATGGCTTCCACCGGGCAGCCTTCCATGGCTTCCTTGCACAGGGCTTCTTCGTCCGGGTTTTCGGGCTGCTTGTAAACGAAAGAATGGCCGCCATCGTCGTTGCGTTTGAAATTGGCCGGAGCGGTTTCGCGGCAAAGATCGCAGTCGATGCATTGATCATCGACGTAGAATTTTCCATCTACGTTTTCCGGGTATTTATTTGCCGCATCCGCCATTTTTCGTTCCGCTAAAAAGTGCCGTGCAAGGTTAGGAAGAATGCCTGCTGGCGCAATGGTTTATTTGTTCGTTGACTGATTCCAGCGCGACCGGCAAAGGCAGGACCGCCGAAGAGAAAGCGACGCGCTTACGCACGAACCCATGAAAGCCAAAACTGCCACGATGCTACGTGCCTTCGCGCTCGAACTGATCGTTTACGGAATTCTGGTCGCGATCTACTTCCTCCTCGTTCTGCATTTCATTGGACCAAGGCTCGGAGACGTGGCCAGCGATCATATCGAAATTTATGCGCTGCTCTGCGTCGGTTTGATCCTGGGGCAGTCGATCTGCCTCGAATTGGTCACTACTTTCCTGCTTCGCTTTTTCGGTGGCCGCTCAAAATGATCGCGATGTTTTTTCCGGTCTCCGGCGTGGAGATCAATCCTCTCTACCTCGGAGGCATCGGATTTTTGATTGGCCTCATGGGCGGCTTCTTTGGTGTCGGGGGAAGCTTTATCGCCGGGCCAACGCTCCGCGCGCTGGGATTAAACTGGAATTTTGCCGTCGGCACCGATCTGGCACACATCGTTGGCACTTCGGTCGTGGCAGCCAGACGACACCGCGCCCTCGGCAATGTTGATCTTCGTCTTGGTTTGATCATGGCCCTGGGCACGATTGGCGGCGCGGAGCTGGGTGCCCAGTTGATCCAGATGCTGAAGCGCGCCGGGAACATCAACTTCGTGGTCAGCGTGATCTCGATCGTGATCTATTGCAGCGTCGCGGTTTTCATGCTCTGGGAAACGTTCGCCACGTTACGCGCACAGGGCAAAGGCCGCCGTAAATCGTCCGGCAAAGGAGACGAAACCTCCTTTCGGCATGTCACGAAAAGAATTCATCGCCTTAAGCTTTGGCCGATGATTTCGCTTCCTGTTTCCGGCATCAAAGCCATCTCACTCTGGACCATTCTGATTGTCTCATTTACGGGCGGCGTTCTGAGTGGATTTCTGGGAGGCGGCGCAGGCTATATCCGGATGCCGATGCTGGTTTACATTCTGGGCGTGCCCACGCATCTCGCCGTGGGAACGGATTTGTTTGAGATTATTATCTCAGCCAGCTACGGAACGTTTACCCACGCCATCAAAGGGAATGTCGATATTCTCATCGCGCTGGTCATGCAGACCGGGGCGGCGATTGGCGCGCAGATCGGCGCAATTTCCACCCAATATTTCGGCGGTCCAAAAATCCGGCTCGCTTTCGTGCCGTTACCGTTAATTGGAGCAGCCATCGTTCTTTATACCTTGTTTGGCGGACACAAGACCTAGCCATGCGCATTCTTATTTGCAGTGACGGCACCGAACCGGCCCATCCGGCGCGCCTTGGCGGCATGCTGGCTGGTTCCTGCAACGCGGAAACGATCCTTCTCGGCATTGTCGAAACGGCGGGTAACGAAGGCGGGTTGCGACAGGCATTGAAAACGGAAGCCGAAATGTTGCGAAACTTCGGCGTAAGGGCCGAGATTGTCATGGCGACAGGCGAACCCATCCGCCAAATTCTCCAGCAAACTTCCGAAACCGAATACGACCTGGTCGTGATCGGCGCACGGCGCAAAGCAGGGACCGGCCTTTATTGGCGCTCGGAAAAGACCTATGAAGTGATCAAGGCGATCGAGCCACCGGTACTGGTCGCGCTGGAAAGCAAAAGCCTGAAGAAGTTTCTCGTTTGCACCGGCGGCAAACATTACATCGAGGAAGCGGTGCAACTGACCGGCCGAATCGCGGCCGCCACCGGGGCGTCAGTCACGTTGCTGCATGTCATGGCGGAACCACCGGCCATTTATGCGGACCTGGTCCGAATGGAAGAGGATGTGGAAGGCCTTCTCGCATCCTCCTCGGAGTTGGGACGAAATCTCCGTGCCCAGAAGAGATCCCTCGAAAAACTGGATGTTCCTGTCGAAGTGCGTCTCCGTCACGGCATCGTTATCGATCAGGTTTTCAACGAAGTGAATTCGGGCCAGCACGATCTCATTGTCACCGGATCATCGCGGGCGCGCGGACGTTTGCATCATTACATCATGGGCGATCTGACGCGCAGTATTCTCAATCTCGCGACCTGTCCGGTTTTGGTGGCGCGAGCCGAGAAATTGAGCGCGGGCCGTGGCGGCTTCTGGCAAGTTTTCAAACGAGCACTCGGTCCGTCGCGGAGCAGTTCCGCACGCTCGAAATCGGCGCCGTAGTTGAGTTCGTGCCTCCTGCCGTTAACATGGCGCATGATGAGCCTCACCGTTTTTTCTCGCCGCACTCTCGCGAAACATTCCATCGCACTCGCCCTGCTCGCCCTTTGCCTGAGCGGAGTGAGCTGCAGCAAGAAAAGCGGAGGACAGACGGCGGGCACGACCGGTGATTACGTCACGGGCACGCCATTGCCCGAGCGACGCGAAGGCACATCGTTCTTCAGCGGGAATGTCGATCGCAATCAATTTCAGCCCATTTACTTCGATTTTGACAGCGAGTCGATTCGCCCTTCCGAAGGGGCCAAGATCCAACAGATTGCACAATTCATGCAGGGAAATTCCTCCGAGATCATCATCGCCGGCTTCACGGATGAGCGCGGCACGGCCGAGTACAATCGCGGCCTGGGCGAACGCCGGGCCGAGGCGGTGCGCGAACATTTGATTTCGCAGGGAATCGACGGGAACCGGATTCAGACCGTCAGTTTCGGCTTGGAAATGCCGGCCGACCCCGGCCACGAGGAAGCCGCCTGGGCGAAAAATCGTCGCGCTGAAATCGGCGTCACGAAGAGCTGACCATGCTTGAGCGCGAAACGCTGGCTCGCGCATCTCTGGCGCGAATGGACCGTGGAAAGCTGGCGCCCGATCGCACCGGCCTTTGCCCGTCCGCAGCCTAACGAGTGGAGCGACGACCGGCTGACCGCAGCCTGGCTCGGGCATTCCACCGTTCTGATCAACTTCTTCGGCATCACGGTTCTGACCGATCCGGTTTTGTTCCCGCGCATCGGCATTCGGCTTCCTTTTTTCACAATCGGTCCGAAGCGGTTGACCGCCCCGGCTCTCAAATTTCGCGACCTTCCGCCGATCGATCTCGTGCTTCTCTCGCATGCGCACTTCGATCACTTTGACACGCGGACGCTCGGGAAGTTTTCACCAACGACGTCAGCGATTACAGCGCCGCGCACAGCCGATCTGCTGCGCGGAACGCGCATGCGTGAAGTCCAGGAATTGGCGTGGGGCGCATCGCACGAAATTCGGCGCCGCACCGGCCCGCTCATTGTTCGCTCCATTCGCGTCAATCATTGGGGCGCCCGCATTCAGCGGGACACGTATCGCGGTTACAACGGCTACATTCTCGAACGCAACGGGCGGCGAATCATTTTCGGCGGCGACACGGCCATGAGCGACAGTTTCGCCGAACTGCGCGACGGCCGACCCTACGACCTTGCCATCATGGCTATCGGCGCATACGAGCCGTGGATTCGTTCGCACGCCAATCCCGAGCAAGTCGTCGCCATGTGCAACGCGGCCAACGTCGATTACATCATGCCGGTGCATCATCAGACGTTTCGGCTCAGCTTTGAGCCGTTGCGTGAGCCGATCGAGCGGTTTGAAACAGCTTTGCGACACCAAATGGAACGAATCGCGCTACGTGAGATCGGCGAGACCTTTGTCTTGCCGGAATGAAAGAGCTACCCGCATTGCCAGACATTTTCCCATGCGCCCGGCGGCGCGATCCCTAAACTACGCCGATGGAGACACCTCAGGCGACGCTCCAGGATCGGGTCCTTCGTTTAATCATCATCTCCGTCGTGGTGGGCGCCGTGCTGATCGCGGCTGCCTTCTTCGGCTACCGCGCCTACGTGCATTGGCAGGCGCCACGCCTGGCCAAGCGCGCTCAACTGGCCGTCTATCGCAACCAGCTGCGGGAAGCATCTCTCCTCGCCCAACGCGCCTATCAACTCGATCCCAACAATGTCGAAACCGCGCGCGCCGCCGCCGACATCGCGGAGAGACAAGGCCAGAGCGAGGCGATTCTCTGGCGGCAACGCGCGATCAAGGCGAAGCCCGATTCACTGGCGGACCGGCTCGCGCTGGCCCGCACCGCTTTGCACTTCAACAAAATTGCGGAGGCCCGCGAAGCGCTCGATGCGATTCCCGCGAAGGATCGGGAAACGGCCGAATACCATGCCGGGCGGGCCGAGTTGGCCGTCGCCATGAAGCAGCCGGAAAAGGCGGACGCCCAATATTCCGAGGCGCTCAAGCTCGCTCCGCAGAATGACGACTACAAATTCCAGCGCGCTCTGGTCGATCTGCGTCTGCTCGACAAACGCGCGTCCGCAAGGGAAACGCTGCGCGGTTTTTTCGCCGATCCGAAATTGGGGCAGAGCGCGCGGCGAGCCTTGCTGGCCGATGCCTTCGCCGCCTTTGACTGGCAGGCCGCGCTGCCGATCGCCGGCGAATTGGCCAATGCGGCCGATGCCAGTTTTGGCGACCGCCTGGTTTATCTCGACATCCTGCGCCGGAGCGGCTCGGACGATCTGGCTGGCTATCTCTCGCAGGTGCAGGCTGCGGCGACGAAGTTACCGGATGATGTCGGACCGCTTCTGATCTGGATGAAGGATAATGGGCGGACGAAAGAGGCCATCCAATGGGCGGCGACGCTTCCCGCCGCCACCAGAGCCGCTCCGAATGTGAAGGCCGCGGTGGCGCTGTGTCATTTGGCCATGGATGACTGGGCGACAGTGGAACAAATGGTGACCCAGGGAAACTGGCAAAACTGGGAATACCTGCGCCTGGCCATCCTCGCGCGCACGCTGCAGAAAAGCGGAAACCGCGACTTGTTCGAAACGACCTGGACGAATGCGGTCGCGGCAGCCGCGACGCGTCCCGACGGTCTACGCCAGTTGCTTCGCCTAACGAACGGATGGGGCTGGACGACCGAGCTGCGCGCTCTTTACTGGGCGCTGGTTGAAAATCCGGCCGAACGGAATGCCGCCCTGGAATGGCTCTACAACAGTTATCTCGAGGAGAAAAACACCGCCGGACTGGAACGGGTGATGGCGCGTCTGGCAAAGATTACGCCGGATGACGACCGGGTGAGAAATAACCTCGTTATGTTCGCCCTGCTGGCCGGCCGCGCCACAGCGGGCGATTTTCAAACCGCGCGCGAACTTTACCGCAAACATCCCGGCGACCCGAATATTGTTTCGACCAATGCTTATGCGCTTTTGTTGCAGGGCCATCTGGACGATGCCCTCAAAATCATGCGAGCGCTCCGACCGGAAGAGCTCAAGGAACCCTCGATCGCGACCTATTATGGTTTGTTGCTCACCGCCAAGGGAGAAAAGGCGGAGGCGCGGAAATATCTCGAGCTCGCCAAAACGGGCTCGCTGTTGCCGGAGGAAAAGCGCCTGGTCGCGGAGGCGGAGCGGACTTTGCAATAAGCGCGCCGGCCATGGCGAGGCCGGACAGATAAATCGTCAGGCGACTTCGGCCATGCGCTGGCGATCGAGCCAGACTTTGCAGATGCCTTTGATGCGCGTGAGCACGTAATAGGTCGTCTGGCTGCGGACGCGGACCAGCTCCGCGCCGACAATCCGGGTCACGAAATCGCTCGGCAGATCGAGAATTTCCTTTGGGGTCGCGCCGTCGAGACCCTTGCAAAGGATCGACGCCATCGCCCGCGTCAGCGTCTGCACTTCCGGCCCCAGTGTCATGCGAATATGCGCCTTGCCTTCGTCATCCACCTGCAGATAAACGCCCACCGTGTCGGCGCATTCTTCGTCCTTGCGAATGTCTTCCAGATCGAACTTCTCCCCGTCGCGCGGCGCCTGTTTCGGCGCGTTGTCCGCATAGGAAACAAGCGTTTCCCGCCGTTCCTGCTCCGGCAAATGCTCGAAGAGATTGATGATCTTGCTCAGCTTCGGCGGATACATGGCGACAAAAACCTACCGCGATTTGCGCGCATGTGAAGTCGGACCCTCACGAGGCGCGCCAGAAACTGGGAGTGGCGCGCGGAAAATCACAATCGCTCAAGATCGAGCAGCTCACTGCCTTCGCTGAGAGCTTCCTTTAGCAAGTCTCCAGTTTCGCGCACGGGTCGGCGATGGTGCATTCCCAATGCTCATCGTCCTGATGCGCTATTTCGCGCAGCCTTTCCGGAATGGCGCGTCGCTGGATCTCGTTTAGCTTGGGAAGTTCGTTTTATGATCACCTCAATTCACACCTTGATTTACTCCGACGACGCGAAGGCGACGCGGGCATTCTTTCGCGATGTGCTCGGCTGGAAGTATGTGACCGAAGAATGGGACGACAATGATTGGCTCATCTTTAAGTCCGGTCCGAGTGAACTGGGCGTGCATCCGACGCATAGCGTTCACGAGGGCAAGACCTATGATCATCCACGGCAGCACATGATCTCGCTGATGTGCGATGACATCGAGGCGACGGTGGAGGAATTGCGGGCGAAAGGCGCACAGTTCCGCGGCCCGATCGAGGAAGAGGTGTACGGTCGCGTGATCATGCTGATCGTGCCCGGTGCGGACGACATGCAGCTTTATCAGCCGACGCACAAAATTGCCTGCAATCTTTAGACGAGCGAACCGGGCGGCACGACCTACGGTTTTTCTAAGGCCGGGATCGGCGGCCGACGGACTGCCAGCGGGTTCGAGTTTTCAGAAAACCGGATGGGACAGGCTGGAAGCCTGTCCGCCGAGTTCGCCAAGATGGCTGACCTCCACAACCGCCCTACCCTCTTTCGATCGGGGCACCGACGCGATTGCCCCATTCGGTCCAGGAGCCGTCATAGTTGCGCACGTTCTCAAGGCCGAGCAGATAGGTCAGAACAAACCACGTGTGGCTCGATCGCTCTCCAATGCGGCAGTAAACGACCGTCTCAGTGCCCGGCTTCAAGTCGCATTGCTCAAGGTAAATTTTCGCCAACTCCGGCGCGGACTTGAAGGTGTTGTCCTCATTGGTGGCCGTTTTCCATGGCACGCTTTTCGCGCCGGGGATGTGTCCGCCGCGTAAAACGCCTTCCTGCGGATACTCCGGCATATGGGTGATCTCGCCTTTGAATTCGCCGGGTGAACGCACATCGATCAACGGCTTCTTCGCCTTGCTTTGGGCGAGCGCTTCATCGGCAAAGGCGCGGATCTCCTTGTCGAAACGTTTCCTCGGAACCGGATAATTCGATTGCGCGTATTTCGGCACTTCCCGCGTCATGGGCCGGCCTTCCGCTTTCCATTTGTCGCGGCCGCCGTTGAGGATTTTTACGTTCTCGTGACCGAAGAGGCGAAAGGCCCAGAGCGCATAGCAAGCCCACCAGTTCGCCTTGTCGCCGTAAAAGATGCAGGTCGTCGACGGCGTGATGCCGTGGCGGCGGCAAAGTTCCGCAAATTTCTCCGGCTGAATGTAATCGCGAATGACGTCGTCCTGCAGGTCGCGCCGCCAATCGATGTGAACGGCGCCGGGAATGTGACCAGTATCGTACAAAAGCACGTCTTCATTCGATTCGATGATCCGGAGGCCTTCATCATTGAGGTGCTTTTCGAGCCAATCAGTTTCCACCAGCGCCTCCGGATGCGCATATGCTGTGGGGTGAGTCGCCATGGCGGGAACGCTCCGCCTCCTTTCGCGTAGTGGCAAGCGGTCAAAAGGCCATCAGGCGGTTGTATCCGGATCGCTGATCGCGATGGATTTGAGAAGCTGAGACCGGCTGTGACGCAAGACCAGCCGGGATCAACGATCCCGGCTACAGCACTATCTTCGCCGGCGGCCGAAGGAATAGCCGCGATGGGTGCGGCCGCCGCCGATGCCGCGTTTCCCTCCCGAACTGGATTCGGGTTCGAAGAGCGCGGTATAGAGATAAGAGAAGCCATCGAGCTTAAGCCTCGGAATTTTCTGCCCGATGAATCGCTCGATCGCTTGCAACGACGGCAGTTCCTCGCCGTTCATGAGCGTGAAGGCATCGCCCACATTTTGCGCGCGGCCGGTCCGTCCGATGCGATGGACGTAATCCTCGGGATGCTCGGGCACGTCGTAATTGATGACGTGGCTGACACCCGCAATGTCGATCCCGCGCGCGGCAATGTCGGTGGCGACCATAATTTCATACTTCCCGCTCTTGAAACCTTCAAGCGCTTCGACGCGTTCGCGCTGGGTGCGGTTGGAATGCAAAACGGCGACCGCGTGTTTCCCCGTCTTTAATTTGTGCGCGATGCGATCGGCGCCGTGTTTGGTGCGCGAGAAAATGAGCGCGCTGTCGTAATTCGTGCGATCGAGCAGCGCCATGAGCAGATCGAACTTCTGCTCGGCTGCGACAGGATAAACCGCGTGCGTAACCGTTTCGGCGGGCGAACGGCGCACACCAATCTCGACCAATTCCGGTTCGCGCAGGACCCAGGCGGCGAGCCGCTCGATTTCCGGCGGCAAGGTGGCGGAAAAGAGCAACGTCTGCCGATCGGTGGAAATCTGTTCGACGATGCGGCGCACATCGGGGAGAAAGCCCATGTCGAGCATGCGATCGACTTCATCGAGCACGAGCACGTTCACTTTCGACAAGCTCATCGTGCCCTGCTCGAGGTGATCGAGCAGCCGCCCCGGCGTAGCCGCGACGATATCGACGCCGCGCTTCGATTCCTCTCGCTGTTTGCCGTAACCGACGCCGCCGTGAACCACCAGCACACGCAGATCGGTGAAGCGTCCATAGTCGCGGAAGGCCGTCTCGACCTGCGCGGCCAATTCCCGCGTTGGCTCGAGCACAAGGCAGCGGAAATCGCCGTGCACAGCGAGATTCGTCAAAATGGGCAGGGCAAATGCCGCGGTCTTGCCGGTGCCGGTTTGGGCGGTGCCGATCAAATCCTTGCCGGCGAGGACGATGGGAAAAGCGCGCAGTTGAATCGGAGTCGGCTCGGCAAAACCCATGGCCTGGGTCCCGCGCACGACTTCCGGTGAGAGACCGAAATCCTTGAATGACACAGGCGACACAGTAGATCGGTCAGGGGGAGAAGCAATTCGCGTTCGGGCTTGCGAGCTTGGGCGCTTCGCTCAGGATGGCAATTGATGGAGGCGAGCGCGCTGCGAATTTTTGTTCTGGCCGACACACACAATCATCTGCCGGCCAACCTGAAGGCGCTCGCGGAAGGTACGGATGAAATCTGGCACCTGGGCGACGTTTGCGCGGCGATTCTGCTCGACGAATTACGCGCGGTCGGCCCGCCGGTCACGATCGTGCGCGGCAATTGCGACACAAACGGCGAATGGCCCCTGGTCGTCGATTTGCAGCGCGGCGGGCTGCGCTTTCGCCTGCAGCATATTCCGCCGTCGCGACCGCCGGAAGGAATCGACGTTCTGCTCCATGGCCATACGCATGTGCCGCGAGACGAGATGCGCGCGGGGGTGCGTTTCCTCAATCCCGGCTGCGTGACACGCCCCAATCGCGGCGCGCCACCGAGCGTGGCGTCCCTTGAAATCTCGGCCTCAGGAAACCTGCGCTGGCAACTGCAACGCCTGCGCTGAAGGCATTCACTCGGTCCGCAGCGCGGTCATGGGATCGATCTCGCTGGCGCGGCGGGCCGGCGCCCAGCAGGCCAAAAGCGCGATTGTCCCCAGGACTCCGGCAACGGATAGCAACGTCAACAAATCAGAGGCATTGGCGCCGTAGAGCAGACTGGTCAGCGTTTTGCCAAAGAGAAACGCGAGGAGCGCGCCGACGGCCAGGGCGGCCAGCACCAAACGCAAGCCGTGCCCGACGATGAGACGCAACACGTCAACTCTTTGCGCACCAAGTGCCATGCGAATGGCGATCTCCTGGGTGCGTTGCGCGACCGAAAAGGCCATCACGCTGTAGATGCCGACGGCGGTGAGGAAGACGGCGGCGCCGGCAAAGATGAGCAGCAGCGTCATATTGAGCCTGGGCTGCGCGAGCGCGGTGGCCAGATATTGCTCCATCGTGCGCGGTTGATAAAGCGGCAGGCCCTTGTCCAATTCCGCCACGCTTTCCCGCAAAGCCGGAAGCAGGGCCGCGGGCGATAAATCGCTGCGCACGACCAGGGTCATGGCCGGCGACGGCATTTGCGCATGGGGCACATACAATTCCGGTTTGTCGGCGCCGCTCAAGTTTCGAAATTTCACATCGCCCACCACCCCGATGATCTGGCGCTCGATCGGCTCGTTGACGTCGAATGAAATCTGCGGCGTGATCCGCTGACCAACGGCGTTGCCCCCTGGGAAATAGAGGCGAGCGAGTGTTTCGTTCACAACGGCGACGCCGGGCGCGCCATAGGCGTCTCGCGTATCGAAGTCGCGCCCTTTGCGGATCGGAATGCCCATTGTTTCGAAATAGTGCGGCGCCACAATCCGCACGCTCGCGGTGGAACGATCCGATTTGGGAACCGGCTGACTGGCAATGTCGAAGCCGGTCGCCCAGTTCGAACCACTCAAGGGCAAGGGCGTGACCGCGCTGGCCGCGGCGACACCGGGAATCCGGCCGATTTTTTCGAGCAGGCGCCGGTAGAAAATGCCGTGTTTGATCGGAGCCTGCACATCGCGCAAGTCAGGGATGGAAAGATTTGCGGTTAAAACATTGTGCGGGCGAAAGCCGGGATCGACGTGCTGCAATCGCCAAAAACTGCGGATGAACAATCCGGCGGCAGTCAGGAGCACAAAGGCGAGCACGATTTCGGAAACGACCAGGGCGTTGCGCAGATGTCGCGCACGCGGACTATCGGTCGAGCCGCGGCTGGATTCGCTCAACGAAGCCGCGATCTCGGGTCGCGAGATACGCAAAGCCGGCGCCAAACCAAAGATCAATCCCGTGCCGAGGCTGAAAACCGCGTTGAAGGCAAAAACGCCAAGGTTGGGTGCGATTTCTCCGGCCCGTGGAAAATCTGCGGGGAGCAAGGCGGCCATTCCTTCGGTCGCCCAAATGGCGAGAAGAAATCCGGCAAAGCCGCCGAGTAACGCGAGAAGCATGCTCTCGCTCAAAAGTTGGCGGACAAGGCGCGCGCGACTCGCGCCCAGGGCCGACCGGATGGCGATTTCCTTATGGCGCGTCGTCGCTCGCGCCAGCAAGAGATTGGCCACGTTGGCGCACGCGATGAGCAGGACGCAGAAGGCCGCGCCAAGTAAAACCAAAAGAGCGGGGCGCACATCGGCTGTAAGATCCTGCAGCCACGGCACGACCAGCGCGGCGTTGAAACGCTTGTTCGTTTCCGGATACTGCAGGGCGAGTGAGCCGAGGATGGCGCTCGCGTCGGCCTGCGCCTGTTCCGGAGATACGCCAGCCCTGAGACGGCCGATCACGCGCAAGAAATGATTGCCCCGCTGGTTCGCTTCCGAATCGGACGAGCCCGGCGTGACCTCCTGCAATGAAGAGAGCGTTGTCCAAAATTCGGCCGGCTCGTTTAGAATCGGGAAGCGGAAACCTTCCGGCATGACGCCAACGACGCGGTAATCAGCCCCTTCCATCTGGACGGTTTCACCGACGATGCGGGGATCGCCCGCGAAAGCCCGTTGCCAAAGTGCGTAACCAAGAATGATCACGCGATGACCCGGTCCGTCCTCGCCGGGCAAAAAATTCCGGCCGAGCATTGGTCTCACCCGCAGAACCGGAAAAAGACTCGATGTTACCTGCGCGCCCGGCAGATGGATCGCCTCGCCGCTGTTTTGGTTCGTGAGGGTAAAATCGACACCCGTGTAGGCAGCCAGATCTGCGAACGTTTTAGCGCGCGCCTGAAGGTCGGCGAAATCGGGCCAGGAAAAGGCCGCGCCGCTTTCCGACTTATGCGAATCCCGCGCCCGGACCGCGACCAACTCTGTCGGGGCGGGATAAGGCAGCGGTCGCAAAAGGACGCCGCTCACCACGCTGAAGATGGCCGTGTTCGCTCCAATGCCGAGAGCGAGGGCGAGCACCGCAGCGGCGGTAAAGCCGGGATGTTTCAAGAGCAGGCGCGTGCCGTAACGCACGTCGCGAATGATCATTCCCATAACTCTCGCGCAGGCCGTCAGGTCGCCGCGCTACGCCAGAATCAACCGCAGGAAGTCGGTCCCTGCTGCGTCGTTGCCGACACCGTCGTGCTAATGCTCTTCAGAGGAAGGGCGTTGGGCTGCTGGGCGAATTGCCAGATGGCAGCCACCGCGCTGAGCACGCACAGAACGTAAAGCAGGATCTCAAGCGCCGTGCGCGGCTTCTCTTCCGCGCGGACCAGCATGGCATAGGTCGACTCGTGTGGATTTTCTTCGACAAACTCTTCCCGCTTCTCGCCGCAGGTCGAAGACAAATGATTGGTTAGGCTAGCATTCATGATTTTGGATGGTTGATGTCGGCGGTTTCCTATGCAGTCACTGTGCCAGCCAAACGTCTTCGGTATAAACTGTTGTTCGACAGATGTTTGAAAAAACCGAAACCGACGGCAAAGCAGCCGCGAATGTCCGCCTATGGGAACCAAACGTTCCGCTTCTGGGACAAGCCAGGGCAGAAAATCATCGCCGCGCCTAACGAATAAAAAAACGGCCCCGAATCGCTTCGGGGCCGCTTCAGATTTTCAGCAGGCTGTTTTATTCGTCGGCCGCGGCTTCACCCTTCGTTGGCTTGGCCGCTTTCCCCTTGCCTGCTTTTGCCTTCTTGCCTGTCTCCGCGGCGGATGTCTCGTCGGCGCCGGCGGCGTCCACCCATTCGATGAAAGCCATGGGAGCGGAGTCGCTCTTGCGTTGACCGAGCCGAATGATGCGCGTATAACCGCCGTTGCGTTCGGCCGTGCGCGGAGCGATCTGGTCGAACAATTTCTTCACGCTCTCCTTATGCCGCAGGACGGAGAGCGCGGTGCGCCGGGCGTGCAGCGAATTCTTCCTGCCCAGCGTGACCATCTTTTCGGCCAGCGGCCGGACCGCCTTGGCCTTGGCCAGCGTTGTCTTGATGCGCTGATGCTCGATCAGGCTGCAAACCTGATTGGCCAGCAACGCCTTACGGTGTTCCGCGGTGCGGCCGAGCTTTACTGTTTTCTTTTGATGTCTCATCGAGGTGTGAACGACATTCGTTAGGCAACATCGGCCCCGTTGGAACCGGCTCCATCGACTCCCGAAACCGGTATCTCAACCAGACCCGGATCGAATTTCATACCCAGCCCGAGACCGAGCTGCTGCAGCTTGTCCTTGATTTCGTTGAGCGATTTCTTGCCGAAATTCCGATACTTCAGCATTTCCGCTTCCGTCTTTTGCGCGAGCTGACCCACCGTGGTGATGTTGGCGTTGTTCAGGCAATTGGCCGCACGAACGCTCAACTCGATTTCGTTTACACTCATGTTGAGCAGCTTCTTCAGCTTCATGTTCTCTTCGCTCACACCAGCCGGCGTTTCGTCGAACTCGATCACTTCTTCGTTGAAATTGACGAAGACATCGAGGTGATGCCGCAGAATGGCGGAGGCCTGGAGCAGGGCGTCATCGGGGGTGAGCCGGCCATCCGTCCAGATCTCGAGGATGAGTTTGTCGTAATCGGTGCGCTGACCGACCCGGGTGTTTTCGACCGCATATTTCACGCGGGTAACCGGCGAAAAAATGGAATCGATCGGGATGAGACCAATCGGTTGATCGGCGCGTTTGTTTTCCTCGCCGGTGGCAAAACCACGACCCACGCGCACCTCCAGTTCGGCGTCGAACTTGTGTTTCTTATCGAGGGTGCAGATAACCTGCTTCGGGTTCAAAATCTCATAGCCCTGCACCAGCTGGATGTCGCCGGCCGTGATATCGCCTTCCTTGTTCACGGAAAGGGAAAGCTTGCGCGGTTCATGATCGACCGCCTTGAATTTCACGCGTTTCAGATTGAGCACGATGTCGGTGACGTCCTCGACCACACTGGGGAGCGTGGCGAATTCGTGTTGCGCGCCCGTGATCTTGACCGCGGTGATAGCGGCTCCTTCCAGCGAGGAGAGGAGCACGCGCCGGAGTGAATTTCCGACGGTGTGGCCATAGCCAGCTTCAAATGGCTCGGCGATGAATTTGGCGTAAGTGTCTGTGGCTGTGCTCTCCTCCTTCGAGAGCGTCTTCGGCATTTCGAAACGACCGTAACGAATTGGCATTTGTTAAAAGCGGATCGCGGAGACCGGATCGGGGAAAGTCTTGCTCTCTCCGGTTTCCGGTTTCTACTCTCCCATCTCCAAAAGCGCCGGGTTCCCCCTGGCGAGTATGGTTTCGCGTCCAGCGACGGAAACCCAGGGACCAACGGCGCGACTTAAAAGCTCGCAGCGGACCGGGAATAAACAGCATCCGCCGGACTTTGCAAGCGCCAGCTCCCCCGCTACCGCGCAGTCTGCGCTCTCCGGTTTCCGGTCTCCTCCTGCCCCCACATCTCCGATCTAACCTTCGATGACTTCGTCGGGCAATTCGTTATGGCCGTGCTCTTTCTTGGGGAAGTGCTCTGCCAGCAGGTTACCGGTCTTCGCGATCGCCTCGAGCAGGGCCTCGTTGAAATGCTCGCGCTGAAATTCCCCCCGCATGGCCTCGACCAATTGTTGCCAGTAGGCGTCGCCGCATTTTTGATGCACGCCCTCATCGCCGACCACGGCAAACTTGCGCGAACGCGGCGCAACGAGGATGAGGACGCCGTTACGCTCGCTTGTCGCCTGCATGCCGAGTTTGCGAAATTGCAACTGCGCAACATCGACCACGTCGTCGCCCAGGACCCCGCGTTTGATGTACACGCGAATTTGTCCGGATGTATTTTTTTCCGCCGCGGCGATGGCATCGACAATTTTCTGGTGGTCGAGTTTGTTTAGAAATTCCTGCGTACGCATCGAAATCGAAATGCTCCCGCCACGAAGGAAAGGCCGCGCGCTCCCTGCGACAAGATAATTTTCCGGTTGACCCCACTTCGCCGGGCCGTGCAAAAAAGCACTGTGCAGGTTTCGGTTGCCTCATTCGCGAAAGACGCTTTTGTCCCGCTTTCCTCCCGCAGACTACTTCTCTTCTGGCATGGCATCGGCTGAAATCACGGTAATGAATTGGCGTTTTCGCAGGCTCCTCGGGGTCGCGACTTTCCTCCTCTGCACAGTCATTGCTGTACAAGCGGACCCTTTCCCCACGTCCGGGCCGACAATCGCGGGCACGCGCGCCTGCGTGCGTTCTGGTCTTGCCTGTGCTCCTACCAGCGCACCGCTTGTCGTGAAGCGCGCCATTTGGGCGGCTAATCAACTGCGCCACAAGCCCTACCGCTATGGCGGCGGACATCACTCCTTTCTCGACAGTGGCTACGACTGTTCCGGCACCATCTCGTATGCGCTGTATGCCGCAGGGCTGATTCGTGCGCCGATGAGTTCGTCCGAACTCCGCTCCTTCGGCCGCGGTGGCAAGGGAAGATGGATCACCGTTTATGCGCGCAGCGGCCACGTCTTCGCCATCATCGCCGGGCTGCGACTGGACACGACGCCCTGGAACGAAGTCGTCTATAACCGTCACTGGGCCCCGCGCTGGCAGTTGACCTTTCGAAATCCGCGCGGCTTCGTCGCCCGGCATCCGGAAGGCCTCTAGGTGTCCTCCCCCTGACGAGTAAAGCAATTACCAGCTTGAGCCGGCGCCGCCGCCGCCGAAACTGCCGCCACCGCCCGAAAATCCGCTAAAGCCGCCGCCGCTTGATCCACCACCGCCGCCGGACCAGCCGCCGCCGCCAAACCCGCCGATGAACGGACCGCCCCAGCTGCTGTAGCCGTAGCCATGCCGCCGGCGTACGCGCCCCGCGATGATCATGATGGCGGCGATGATCAAAAAAATGATCAGACCGACCGGCACCGAGTCGTTGTTGTTTCCCTCCTTTTCCTTATCAGTGCGGCCGGTGCCCTTGTATTCACCGCGCACGGCCTGCATCATCGCGTTGATGCCGGCACCCAAACCGCCCGTGTAATCGCCCTTCTTGAAATAGGGCGCGATGAGATTGTGGGTAATGTCGAAACAGATCGCGTCGGGCAATGCACCTTCCAGGCCGTAGCCGGTCTGGATAAACATCTGGTGGTTGTCCACGAAGACAAAAAGCACGGCACCGTTGTTGTGTGCCTTCTGGCCTACGCCCCAGGTTTGGGCGACGCGCTGCGTGTAATCGGCGACCGACGACTCGCTTTCCATGGTGCGATAAATGGCCACCACGATCTGGGTGGAAGTTTCGCGCTCGAACTGCGCAAGCTGCTCATTGAGCTGAGTCGACGCGGCCTTGTCCACGACGCCGGCGTAATCGTTGAAATAACGATCTGGTTTCGGAGGAATGACCTCGGCCTGCGCCGCTGCGCTGATCATCACGGCGACGATCATGGCGAGCGCGGCGAAAGAAATGCGATGCACGAAACCGGCATGCATCATCGCCCGATCCAAGATACGCCCTGTCAATTCGAGAAGTCCTTCGCTTTGCTTGGGATAACCGTCACGGTGTAGCGGCGGCCGCGGGTGTCATGGCTGGCGCGGGCGAGTTTCCGAAATCGAACTTCACATTCGGCGCTTTCTCAGCACCGGGCTGGGCATTGAAAAATGGCCGCGGCTGAAATCCCAACATGCCGGCGAAAAAGTTCGTCGGGAAGGTTCGTACGGCCGTGTTGTAGCTCTGCACGGCCGTGTTGAAATTGCCGCGTTCGACCGAGATTCGGTTCTCCGTTCCTTCCAGTTGCGCCTGGAGCGCGAGGAAATTCTGGTTTGCCCGCAGCTCGGGATAACGTTCGCTGACGACCAACAAACGCGAGAGCGCGTTGCTCAATTCTCCCTGCGCGGCCTGGAACTGCTGCAATTGCGCGGCATCGGTCGGCGCCTTGTTCGGATCGATTTGGACCCGCCCGACGCTAGCCCGCGCCTGCGTTACGGCAATCAAAGTCGATTTTTCGAAATTGGCCGCGCCCTGCACGGTGTTGACCAGGTTCGGAATCAAATCGGCGCGCCGTTGATAAACATTCTGCACCTGCGCCCAGGTCTGATTCACACTCTGATCGAGCTTGACCAGGCGGTTGTAACTCCCGGCCAGGAAAAAGCCGACGATGACGAGGATAACGACGATAATAGCGATGATGCCACCGCAACCGAGTGCGAACTTCTTCATTTCTTTGGGATTAGATTAGGACGACCAACCGCACGTTAACTGCATCTCCGGGGGCACGTAAAGCGGTGGTTCAACCGGAGGTGGGCGAATCTACCGTCGCTCCCGGCGCCGGCTGTTCCGGAGCCGGCTGCGCGGCGGTCGGCAAATAGCGGCGCTTCAATTCCTCGGCGTTGGGCAATTCATCCAAATTACGCAAGCCGAAGTGTTCGAGGAAAAACTGCGTCGTCTCATAGAGCAACGGCCGGCCTGGCACTTCGGCGCGACCGGCGATCCTGACCAGACCGCGTTCCATCAGATTCTGGAGAACGCCGTCGATGTTCACTCCGCGCACAGCCTCGACATCGGCGCGGGTGATTGGCTGACGATAGGCAATGATGGCCAGCGTTTCGAGGGCGGGCGCACTCAGGCGCGCCGCTTTCGGTGCAGCGAAAAGCTGCTGCACCCAGCGGGCGCAGGCAGGGTCGCTCGCCAGTTGCCATCCATCCGCCTTTTCGAGCACTTGAAAAGCGTGTTGCTGCTCGACGTATTCGATCTTCAACTGCTCAAGGGCGGCGGCCACTTCGGCGTCCTTCACTTTGGCAAATTCATTGGGTAAAAGATTTTCGTCGCTGCCCGCTCCCTTGATCGCGGTCGTCAGCTCGCGCACCGTCAACGGTTTTTGCGCACTGAAGAGCAGCGCTTCGATTACGTGAGAAAGATTCATAACCAATCGGTCGTCATCGACGCCATCTCAGTCCCTTCGCCGAACTCTTCTCCCTGCTTGCTGGTTTCCAAATTCAATCAATTCACTCCGATGGCCTGCTCGATGGCTTCGGCGATACGATTCGCCTGGCGATCGATTTGCTCTGGTTCGCGGCCCTCGATGAGCAGCCGAATCTTTGGCTCCGTCCCGGAATAACGCAACAGCACCCGGCCTTTGCCGGCCAGTTCCTTTTCGGTTTCCTGCACCAGCTTCATCACCTCGGATAAATCATCGAGCGGCGGTTTTTGCCGGACCTTCAGGTTTCGCTGCGCCTGCGGATATTTCCGCAGGCATTTCTTCAATTCGCCCAAAGGCCGGCCGGTTGCCTGCATGATACGCAGGATTTGCAGCGCGCTCACGATTCCATCGCCCGTGGTTGCGAAATCGCGAAAAATCATATGCCCACTTTGCTCGCCCCCAAGGTTCAATTCTTGTCGCACCATTTCCTCGATGACGTAACGATCGCCGACCTTCGTGCGCAAAACCTTTCCGCCGTGCGCCGAAAGAGCCTCCTCAAGCGCAAAATTGCTCATGACTGTCGCAACGAGCGTCTTCTGCGCGAGCTGGCCGGAGCCGAGGAAATCGATGGCGGCAATGGCCAGAATCTCATCACCATCCACGATCTCGCCGTTCTCATCGCACAAAAGGACGCGGTCGGCGTCGCCATCATGTGTGATGCCGACCTGGGCGCCGCTTTCCTTGACGAGGCGCTGAATTTCTTCGGGATGCGTGCTGCCGCAGTCGGCATTGATATTTGTGCCGTTTGGCTCGTTGTGCGCGACCGCCACCTCCGCACCGAGCTCGCGCAAAATACAGGGTGTCGATTTGTAAGCGGCCCCGTTGCCGGCGTCGACGGCGATGTGCATTTTTTCGAGAGAACGCCCTCGCGGGAAACTGGTTTTGGCAAACTCGACATAGCGGCCGAGCGCGTCGTCGATGCGCCGGGCGCGACCGATCCGGCCCGCGGTGGGCCGAATCGAATCGATGGCACCGGTGAAGACCAGCTCTTCGATGCGCTGTTCGATCTGGTCGTCGAGCTTGTAACCATCGTGCCGAAAAAATTTGATGCCGTTATCTTCGTAGGAATTGTGCGACGCGGAGAGGACAATGCCGGCATCGGCGCGCAGCGAGCGGGTAATGTAGGCGACGCCCGGCGTGGGTAGCGGGCCGATGAGGAGAACATCCACGCCTAACGAAGTAATCCCGGCAACGAGAGCATTTTCGAGCATGTAGCCGGAAAGCCGTGTATCCTTGCCGAGCACGATCTTGGGCCGCGTCTCGCCGGGATGCGCGCGCGGATTCAACTGCGTAAAAATATGAGCAGCGGCGCGGCCGAGCTTAAGCGCGGTTTCCGCGGTAACCGGCTCGACGTTGGCGACCCCGCGCACGCCGTCGGTGCCAAAGATCTTCTTCTGCTGCGTCACGCCGTTCATTGAAGCGCTCGTTGTTTGCTTCGTAAACGGGAAACTTGTTGGGATAAGGCGATTGCTGCTAGGGCGGAATCGCCTGGAGCCGGTTGCGATCGCTAAAGAAAATGCATTCGTTGCCAAGGCCAAGCAAAGTGGCCCATTTGAGGGGGAACTCCTCAATGTTCACGCTGCGCAGGATGACAGGCGCCCATTCCTTGTATTCGCCCTTTAGAATATCGCCCAGCTTATCCTGGCTGCCGCTTTCCGGTGTGAGATAAAGCCCGTTGATCGGGCCACCGAGCATTCGGTAATCGCTCAATTCGGTCATCACGTGCACGTCTTCCGGCAGCCAAATGGCCGGCCGGTCGGCGTACCAGGCGACCGCCCAGGGGATGTCGGAAGCCGTGATTTCGTTCGGCTTCATCCAGGTGTTCAAAACTGCGATGTACGGCGGCACGTAAGGCGGCCAGCGCACCGGCGAAGGCCCGCTCCCAAAAAACGGTGTGCGCGCGATCATCGGCCAGCCACAGACGAGAAACAGGACCGTGAGCAACCCCGCCCGCGCATACACAAAACTGAACTCGAGCCGATTCCAGAGCACGAGCAGGAAAGCCAGGCCGTAGCAGGTCATGATCGGAACGAAAAGAAGATGCAGCTGATTTGCGGCTACCCCTTGTTCTTCCTCGATGCCATAGGCCGACATGCCCGCGACTGCACCCAGCCACATCGTCAAAACCAGCCAGCGCATGGCACTGGTTTCCCGCCGGCGAAAGCGATGTAAAAGACTGACAAAAAAGACCGGGGCCACCACGCTCCAGCCAAGGTACTGGAAAATCTTCCCCATTTGCTCCGTGAAATTGTCTGTGACCTTCGCTCGGAATGCGCTCGGCAGCAGCCCTTCCGTATCGAAACCGATGCGCCTCATCCATCCCGCTTCGGAGTGCCGGATTCCGTCGAGGATTGAATAAATGGCGACGCCGCCAGGTTGGCCGCAAACCAGGAAATTGCGGATGAGCCAGGGCAGACAAAGAAGAGCAAACGTGACCACGACGATCATGATGGCCCAGCCACGTGGGCGGAAGAAAAACGCGCCGAAGATCACCGTCGCCAGAAAAATCCAAACGGTCAGCGCATGCGAAAGAGCAAGAAGACCGAACCCGACGCCGCTCAGCGCGAGCCAGAGACCGACGCGGCCGCCATGGTATTGGGCCTCGACCGCGCGCACCAAAAAGTAAAGCGTCAGGTTGAAAAAGAGCAGCAACAACATCTGGGCGAGACCACTGAGCGAGTATTGCCAGATCGTGTCGCATATTAGAACGAGACCGCAGGCCAGCAGGGCAAGGCGTCGATCAAACAGACGGCGCGCCACGAAAAAGAAAATCACCAGGGAGCCGACAAAAAGCAGGACATTGATTACGGCGATCGCCTTGTCGCCGACGTAGAGGATGTCGCGCGGCGTCATTTTCAAATCCGAGCGAATCGGAAACAGAGCGATCGCATCCACGAGCGGCGGGAGCGGGGCGTTATAGGTATCGTACCAAATTTTCTGCTGCAGATTCTTGCCGCGGTTTTGTAACTGTCCGATGGCGCGAGGACGGATGAACTTCGTGCGCCAGCCGTGGCCCATCGCGATCTCGCGTCCGATCTGTGCCTGATCCATGGCCTGCGAGGTGGCGAGGCCGCGCATTTCGTGCATCAAATAAAAAACGGCCACGGCAACGACGGCCAGTCCGAGAAGCGCCCGGCGCACCCACACCACCATCCCGCCCGCTTCCAGCGCGTGAACGGCCCGCTGAATGGCATCCTCGCTACCTGGCATGACTGCAAAGATTGAGACTCACGAAGTCCGGAGAAATTAATTTCACGCTATGCGCTGGTTTTTCTTTGCCGTCTTCGCATTTCGGACCGCGCTGTTTGCGTTTTTCATCTCGTTGATCTTCCGGTGCAACGTGCGCCGGCTGATGCCGAGCTTTTTCGCGGCGGCTGTAATGTTGCCATCGGTCGCGGCCAGGGCCTGCATGATCAATCTATTTTCCGCCTCATGCAGATCGAGCGGACTGGCTTTCTCCGCATAGGCTTTCGCGGGCGTGATGCCGGCCGGCAGATGCGCGCTCACCGCCTGGCGCACTTTCAAGGGCAAATCCTGCACTTCGACCTTCGGCCCGGTCGCCATGACCACGCCATGCTCGATGGCGGTTCGCAATTCGCGCACATTGCCCGGCCAGTCGTAGCTCAAAAGCAGGTTCATCGCCTCGGAGGTCACTTCCATGATCGGTTTGTCATTGGCCCGAGAGAAATGCCGTAAAAATTCGCGTACGAGAAGCGGAATATCTTCCTTCCGCTCGCGCAGGGGCGGCATCGTGATGTGAACGACGTTGAGACGAAAATAAAGATCGTCTCGGAATTTTCCCTCCTGGACCAGCTGGGCGAGATCCTTGTTCGTGGCCGCGATGAGGCGAACATCGGCCCGTAAAAGCTGGTTGCCGCCCACCCGCTCGAAAGCGCGCTCCTCGCTGATCACGCGAAGTAATTTCACCTGCGTGCTGGCGTCGATCTCGCCGATTTCGTCGAGAAAAATGGTGCCACCGTTCGCCTGTTCAAAACGGCCGATACGGCGCTCGTGCGCGCCGGTGAAGGCGCCGCGTTCGTGGCCGAACAGCTCGCTTTCGAGCAACGTCGGCGAGAGCGCCGCGCAATGCACGGTGACGAACCTGGCCTTATGCCGCCGGCTCAGATTATGAATGGCGTGGGCGGCCAGCTCCTTGCCGGTGCCGCTCTCCCCTTCAATCAGGACATTGGCCGAGGAAGGCGCGACCTGCCGAATGGTATCGAGCACTTCACGCAAAGCCGCGGATTCGCCCGTGATGTTCTCCAGCCCGTAACGCTCCTCAACCTGCTGACGCAGCGTGCGGTTTTCCTGTTCGAGACGACGGCTGGCCAGAGCGCGCGAAATGAGAATTTCGACTTTGTCGAGATTGAGCGGCTTGGTCACAAAATCGTAAGCGCCGCGTTTCATCGCCTCCACCGCCGCGTCGACCGATCCGTAGGCAGTCATCATGATGCAGATAGGGGGATGCGGCAGCTTCAGGGCCCGCTCGATCAAGGTCATCCCATCTTCGCCCGCCAGGCGCAGATCAGTCATGAGGAGATCGATCTGCTCGCGCTCGAGCACATTCATGGCGCCGCGGATATCTTCCGCCACATATGTGTCGTAATCCTCCTGCAACAAACGTCGCAGGCCGTCGCGCGTATGTTTCTCGTCATCGACAATGAGGATGGTGGGCTGCAGCGAATCCATTTGGTAACCTGTGCCTGAAGCGATTGAATCTGTCTCGATTGGGCGTTCTCTCAAGGAAGAACGCTCGCCGGCGCACGAAAACTCCTCCCCGTCTTGACGAAGTACGCTATTCTCCGGCGCGTCCATGGGCACTTTCCTTCTTCGCCGCGCGTCCCGCAGTCTTCCCGGGGTGGTCTGCGCTGGTGCGCTGCTTCTGGCGACGCCGCTTTTTGGATCCGCGCGGCCTCCTCGCCCGGGCGCGAGCGATGCCTATGATTTCGAATCGCTCCCGCTCCTGCGCTCTCGCCAAAACCACCTTTGCGTGCGCGCCTTCATCAACGACAAGCCGGCCCTGCTCGTCATCGATACGGGCGCGCCGGTCAGCGCCATTGCCATGAACCGCCGCAAACACTTTGGGCTGCGCCCCCTTCCCGGCACCTCAAAACTACCGACCCGCCTCGAAATCAACGGCGTCTTCAACCGGGTCGGACTGGCCCGCAGCTTGCGCCTCGGCGTTCTCCACCTCATCGACGAACCGATGGTGGCGGTCGATCTCAGCAGCTCGAGCCGCGCCGCGCGCATCCTGCACGAAGAAGCGATCGACGGCATTCTCGGTGCCGACATCCTTTTTCCGACGAGCGCGCTGATCGATTGCAAACAGCAGATGCTCATCTTCAAGCTCGACCCGCGAAAACCTGGGACGGTGCAGGGATATGATTTCCGCGGTCTGCGCGCCGTGCCCATGCACGTGAGTCGCAACTACAATCTTTACGTCAACGGCAGCATCAATGGCGCGCCGGCCCGGCTCATGGTCGATACGGGAGCGTTCGCCACCCTTATGCATCGGCATTTCATTCGCCGGATGAAAATTCCGCTCCGCAACACCCGCTACCAGACGGCCGGGGTGAACATCAGCCGGCGCGGGTTGCAGCTCGCCACCATCAATCGGCTTTCCATTGGCAGCGTTAGTCTGCGAAGCAAGGAAGTGGGCGTGATGGACCTGCGGGGCCTGATTCACGATGGCTTGCTCGAAGCGCAGCGTCTGCCCGTGGCCGGTGTGCTCGGCTCCGAGATCCTGCGCACGCATCATGGCGTGATCGATTTCGGCACGCTGACCCTGTATCTCGGCCGCTGAACTTTGAGTCGTTCGTCAGGCGCGGGCAGGCGCAGTGGGTTCGGTCGAATAAAGCACCGGATCCTGCCGGAAGAATCGCTGCAGCTCACCATACAAACGCGGATGCCGCCCACGCAGAGCACGCGGCCGTTCGAAAAACGCTTCCGTGGCAACGGCGAAGAATTCCGCCGGATTCGTTGCGCCGTAGGTATCGAGCAAAGTTGGAATCCCGGCCACATCCGCCGCCTGCAGCGCGGCGAATTCCGTTCGCATGATCTCGGCCCAGGACAATTCATCGCGACGCGAACTGAGTACCGGAACGCCGTCCGCGGCGTAATCCTCGAAATCGAGCTGATGCGCGAACTCGTGCAGGACGAGATTCTTGCCGTCGGAAGGATCGGTCGCGCCGTACTTGGCCGCATCCCATGCGAGGACCAGCGAGCCCATGCGGCGGCCCGTCTGGCCGAGGCGGCTTTGCTCGCCTTCTTCCCAAACGTCGGCGGCCACCTGCCGGTTTTCGTTCACGACGTAACCGGATGGGTAAACCAAAATGCTCGTTAACTGCGGGTAATAATCGGTCTTGCGGTGCAAGAGAAGCAGACAAGCCTGCGTCGCGATTGTGACGCGGATTTCATCCGTCAATTCAAGCCCGCCGCATCCTTCGAAGCGTTTCTCGGCCAGGAAAACCTGCACGTGCCCGAGCAGTTCCTGGCGATCCTCTTCGTTCAGCCGATCGAAGAGCGGAATGTTGCGGGAGATGATGGCGCGCCAGGCCGTGGGCACGGGCCGACTGCGCAACCGCCGCCGCTGTCGTTCTTTAAAGAATCCAAACACGATCTTATTCGCCAGGCCTCCTTACATCGTTCGTTAGGGAAAAAGAGAAGCGCGACATGGTTCATTTTGAATGCGGCCTTCGGGCGAGTCAAAAGCCGCTTTCGCCCCGGCGACTCTTTCCGTAAGCTGCCCAACCATGCTGTATCCGAAAACGGCGCTCCTCATCGTCGGACACGGTTCCACCGTGAATCCCGATTCGAGCGTGCCAACGCTGGCGCATGCAGCGGAAATCGGTCGGCGGAATCTGTTCGCCCAGGTAACCTGCGCTTTCTGGAAGGAGGAACCGAGCCTGCGTGACGCCCTCTTTCTCTTCGATCCGGAAACGATCTCCGAAGTCTGGGTCGTGCCCAATTTTATCAGCGAAGGATACTTTACCGAGACGGTCATTCCCCGCGAACTTGAGCTGCAGGGGCGACAAACGACGCGAGCCAGCGGCCAGGTTTGGAATTACTGCGAGCCGGTCGGGAACAACGCGCACATGACAGAACTATTGCTGCAGCGGGCTCAGGAAGTGGCGCCGAAGGTTCCCGAAAACGAGACGAGTCTTCTGATCGTGGCGCACGGGACCGATCTGAACGACAAGAGCGCGGTCGCGGCAAAGAGGGAAGCGGAGAAGATCGCGGCGCTCCGTCTCTACGCCTCGGTGCAAAATGTCTACATGGAGGAGGCGCCTCTCGTGGCCGACTGGGCGCGCCTAACGAATACGAGAAACGTGGTCGTTGTTCCTTTTTTTGTCTCCGATGGCCTGCACAGCTATGAGGATATTCCGGTGCTGCTGGGAATTGAGACGGAACCGGTGGCGACCGCGAGTGGGCAGAAAATTTTTCGAAGCAACCCGCATCGTTTGCACGGCCGGGATTTGTATTACGCCGGGGCGCTTGGGACGGATGCCCGCTTTGCCGACATGATTCTGGAGCAGGTGGCGGCGTTTGCACAAAGCGAATGCACGCCGCTGGCGATTGGTTAGAGTCCCAGACAGCGCATGGAAGAATATCGGAAAATGTTGCAGGAGCTGGGCGCGCTGGTTTTGGCCGGAGCGCATGGTCCAGCCGAGCTGAAGGAAATGGCCGAGATGATTCGTGAAGCACGCGACTATCGGTGGGTTGGTTTCTATAAAATGACTCAAAAGGAATTCGTCATCGTGGCCGGGACGGGAGATTGCCCGCCGGCTTATCCGCGTTTCCCCCTGACCCAGGGGTTGTGCGGTGCGGCTGCCGAAACGCGCCAGACCATTGTGGTGGGCGACGTGCATAAGGATCCACGCTATTTACCGACCTTCGGCAGCACCCAATCTGAGATCGTGGTGCCAATCATCACGGAAGATGGAACTCTGGTCGGCATGCTCGACGTGGAGAGCGCGCGGGTAAATGCGTTCGAGGCCGAAGATCGGAAGTTCCTCGAGCGTTCCGCGGCGTTGATCGCACGCGCTCTTTCTTCCTGAAGGAAGGCAATGCCTTCCGCGCTTGAGCAGGCTTTGGCGGCGTGGCTCGCTAGCGGGCGACAGCGAATGGGCGAGATTTTCATCGCGTCGCGGCCTGGCGGCGGTTTCGTGCTGGTCCATCGCGAGGACAAGGATCGTGACGACCTTGTCGTTTACGGCGGCGCGGATGCGGCGGAAGGCCTGGCGAAGTTTAACGATGCGGGACATTATCGTCCGCTAAGGACGTCGCCGGATTTGCAGCACGGATGGCGCCTCGAGGTTAGCAACATCTCGGAGTTGCGCGCGGCACTCGACCGCTTCTACCCGGGCCGCCTCAATATCCTGCTCGCTTTTGAAAAAAACATGCTTACGACAACGCCCCTGCGCGCGACGCTCGAGCGTCAGAGCGGGATGTATCGCGTCGCCGCGAAAATATCGGATGCGCAAAGCGACGAGCTGGTTGGTCGATTCTGCCGTTCGCGGAAAGGTGCGCCAGGATGTCTGCGCACGATCCTGTGGAAGCGTGATGCGTCCGGCGCAACCGCATCAACGCAGTTGCCACCGGCGAAGTTCAACCCGGACCATGATCAAACCGGCCGTGGCGAATCGGTGATGCCGTTGCTCTGTCAGGAACCGTGCAATCTTTTGGTGGCGGCAGCGCGCGAAATTGTAAAAAGCGCGGGATCGACATGATTCTGCGGGCACGCGCGGTCCTGACCATGAACGGGCCGCCACTCGAAAACGGAGCGGTGGCGATCGGCGGCTCGCGGATCATCGACGTTGGAACGTTCGCGGAAATTCGCGCGCGGCACAGCGCGGAGGTGCTTGATCTGGGCGAGCGAATTCTGCTCCCGGGCCTGATCAACGTGCACTGCCACCTTGACTACACGATGCTGCGCGGGCGCATTGCGCCGCAGGCAACCTTCACGGATTGGATTCGTGAAATCAACGCGGCGAAAGCCGGCCTGGAAGTGGAAGATTACCTGAAGGCGATCACGATGGGCGCTGCCGAAGCACGGAGCTTCGGCACAACGAGCCTGGTGAACCTCGCGGCCTTCCCGCGCCTGCTCGCGCGCCTTCCGGCTCTGCCATTGCGTCTTTGGTGGAGCGCGGAACTGATCGATATCCGCGAGAAGATCGACCTGCAGCCCCTTGTCGCCGGGATGCGAGAAATGCAGACTCGGGATGTTCAACTTGGGCTTGCGCCGCACGCGCCCTTCACGGCTTCGGCCGACTTGTACGCGCAATGCGCGAAGGTAGCTGAGGAGAAAGATTTGTTGCTCACGACGCATCTGGCAGAGTCACGCGAGGAAATGGAAATGTTTCGCGCCGGCGGCGGCTCGCTCTTCGATTTTCTGCAGGCGATTGGTCGGACCGAGGAGGATTGCGGCGGGAAAACGCCGCTTCAGTTATTTTTACAGAGCGCCGCCGGGGGTGGAGATCGTATCCTGTCACGATGGATCGTCGCGCATCTGAACGAACTTTCGGAGCAGGATTTCGCGATGCTCGCCAGGAGGGCGAGATTTCATGTTGCGCACTGTCCCCGGAGCCATCGCTACTTCGGGCATAGACCGTTTCAGCGGTCCCGGCTGCAAGAACTCGGGTTCAATATTTGCCTCGCCACCGACAGTCTCGCCAGCAATGCAGACCTCAGTTTGTTCGGCGAAATGCAGACGCTTCAGACAGTGGAATCTGGTCTCTCTCCTCATTCGCTCCTGGAAATGATAACGGTGAATCCTGCGAAAGCGCTCGGGCGCGAACATGATCTCGGACGCGTCGCGGCCGGCTTCCAAGCGGATCTTATCGCCATCCCATTCGCTGAAGGTCGGGATCCGGTCAGTGAGGTCGTCCATTTCGCGAAAGCCGTTCCGTGGGTGATGATTGCCGGCTCGGTTTGCGACGAGCTTTGAGCGGATTCTCGTTTCTGCTTTCCTTTTCTCAATCTTGAGATACTCTCCGCTCTGCTAATTATGGCGAAGATCATCATTATCGACGACGAGCCATCGATGGTGGAAGTCATTGTGACGCTCTGTCGCGATAAGGGTCATCAGGTTTTTCCCTTCAATTCCGCCGCCAAAGCCGTCGAGCAAATCGATGATATCCAGCCACAGGTGGTGATCACCGATATCAAGATGGAAACGATGAGCGGCTTCGACGTGCTCCGGCACGTGCGCGAGCATCATCGGCAGGTATCCGTCATTCTCATTACCGCGTATGCGTCGGTGGATACGGCGATCGAAGCGATGAAGATGGGGGCTTACGGTTACGTGCCGAAGCCGTTCAAGATCGATGAGTTGCAGATGACGATTCAGCGCGCGCTCGATTTCCAGGCGGCGGTGCGCGAGAACACGTATCTTCGGAAGGAACTAAAGAATCGCTATCGCTTTGACAACATCATCGGCACGAGCCGCAAAATGCAGCTTGTTTACAACCTCATTAACAAGGTCGCCGATACCGACAGCACGGTTTTGATCGTGGGCGAAAGCGGCACCGGCAAGGAACTGGTGGCGCGTGGATTGCACTTCAATAGCAACCGCCAGCATCATCCGTTTGTCGCGATCAATTGCAGCGCGCTTCCTGAGAATCTCCTCGAGTCGGAGCTGTTCGGGCACAAGAAAGGAGCTTTCACCGGCGCGGTGGCCGACAAGCGCGGGCTCTTCGAAGAAGCGAATCTTGGAACGATTTTCCTCGACGAAGTCAACTCCATGGCGCCCCCGCTGCAGACGAAACTGTTGCGCGTCCTGCAGGAACGGGAAGTCCGGCGCGTGGGCGACAACAAGAGCGTGCCGGTCAACGTGCGTGTGGTTGGCGCGACGAACGAACCACTCCAGAGCAAAATCAAGGACGGAAGTTTTCGCGAGGATTTGTATTACCGGCTCGCGGTGATCCCGGTGGAGATTCCGCCGTTGCGCGACCGGTTGGAAGATGTGCCGCTGCTTGTAAACCACTTTTTGCAGAAGAATGCCAGCACCGCCGGAGGCGAACCGAAAAAGATCGATCAGCAGGCCGTGGATTACCTTTGCCACTACGATTACCCGGGCAATGTGCGCGAATTGGAAAATGCAATTGAGCGCGCCTGCGCCCTCTGCGACGACGACCTGATCTTGCCCACGGATCTTCCGCCCCAGATTGTCGAATCCCAGGGTGACAAGTCCCACGAGGCCGCTCCCTCCATGCCGGTGGGACAGAAGCTGGAGGAATTCATCCAGCAGCAGGAACGCCGTTACATCGAAGCGACGCTCGAGCATTTCGAAGGTTCACGCGAGAAAGCGGCCGGCATGCTCGGCATCAGCATGGCCACGCTGTATCGCAAGATGGAGGCGAAAGGGAAAAAGTAGCGGCAGCTCTTCAGGAGCGGCGCGCGTAAATCTTAATCTGCTCGGCGGCTTTTTGGAGTTCGTCCAGGGTGTCGAGAGCGGCTTTTTGTCTCTTTAAGGTTTCCTCATTAGCCGCTTTCAGTTCGAGCAGCATCTTGAGCGAAGCCTGCGTCCTGTCATTTCGCGGGGGCGCGACGGTGGTGGTGCTTACCGTTCCCGTTTGGGCAGGAACGATGACCGGCGCCGGCGATTGCGCTGATACGGTGCCGAGGCCAAACGCGAGCAGGAGCGGAAAAATGAATTTCGCGCGCATCGATCAACGGCCTCCCCGGCTGGAAAAGATACGCGCTTCTCGAATGGTCTCGGCCAGTTTGGCCAATTTCTCATCGATCTTCGCCTGATTTTCCGCCATCTCCTTTTGCTGCGTCTGGAGGTCGAGGATAACGGCATTGAGTTGTTCCTGCTCCTTTTGCTGGGGAGCTTGAGCCTTGAGCGGAGTCACCGCCACAATGGCCACGGCCAGGCAAAGCGAACCGAGAATTGGTTTCATAGGAGCGATCAAAACGATCGACCTCTCTAAAGCAAGTCGTATTCCTCTTTGCGGGACGAGGCGTTGGCGGCCGGCGCCTTAGGGGCCCGCGGCGCGGAAATTGCTTGCCTCGCGTGCGGAGGAGTTTACCCTCGAAACTATGGCAGGACCGGGGATGCACCAATCGCAGAATCTTTCTCTTCAGCAGGTTCTCGCCCCTCAGTTGCAACAAAGTCTGCTGATTCTGCAAGCGCCCCTGCTTGAACTCCGAAATCTTGTCCAACAGGAGATGGAGACTAATCCGGTCCTCGAAGAACTCGCGACCGACCCGAACCCGGACGAGCGGGATGAGAAAAGCGCGGCAGCGGACGCCGAGTTCAAGGAGGAATTCGATCAGCTGGCCAAACTCGACAACGAATGGCGCGATTATATGGCGCAGTCGAGCAGCTATAGTGGACGCTCTCAGGAAGACGAGGAAAAGCGCCAGTTCTTTTTCGATTCCATCGCGACACAGGAAACGCTGCAGCAGCACCTGATGGGACAACTGAACCAGACGGCGCTCGATTCTAATGATCGAAAAACGGCCGAATTGATCATCGGCAATATCGACGATAACGGCTTTCTGCAGACGACGCCGGAAGAGATGTCCATGAATACTGGTATCGCGCAGGGCGATTTCGAGCACATGCTCACGCTCATCCAGAGCTTTTATCCGCCTGGAGTGGGCGCGCGCGATCTGCGCGAATGCCTCCTCATCCAGCTAAAACGGCAGGGCAAACAAAACAGCCTCGAATACAAGATCATCTCCGACTACATGCAGGATTTGGGCAAACGCCGCTTTCCCGAGATCGCGCGGCGCATGGGTCTGAACGTCGAACAGGTGCAAAAATGCGCGAACAGCATTGCACAGCTCGATCCGCGGCCCGGGCAGGTGTTCGCAGCCGCTCCACAAAATTACGTCGTGCCCGACGTGACCGTCGAGAAAATCAATGGCGAGTATCAGGTGATTCTGAACGGCGAACAGATTCCGCATCTGCGGATCAGCAATACCTACAAGGACATCATGGCGCAGGACGGGAACGGCAGCGAGGTAAAGGATTACATCCGCGACAAAATCCGCAGCGGGAAATTTCTGATCAAATCGATCCACCAACGGCAGCAAACCATTTCGAACATTGCACATCAGATCGTCGAACGGCAGCGAGAGTTCTTCGATCGGGGCTCAGCTTTTCTCAAACCGATGACCATGGTGCAGATCGCAGACGTCGTCGGGGTGCACGAGACCACCGTTAGCCGGGCCATCTCAGGCAAATATATGGCGACACCGCAGGGCGTCTTCGAAATGAAATACTTTTTCACGCCCGGGTATCAGACCGCCACCGGTGAGTCGATGAGCAACACAAGCGTGAAGGAGGCGATCTTCGATCTCGTCAAAAATGAGGATTCCGGGTCGCCGCTCAGCGATAAGGAAATTGTCGAGATCCTGAGTGAGCGGGGAATACCGATTGCGCGGCGCACGGTCGCGAAATATCGAACCGAGTTGAACATCCTGCCGAGCAATATGCGGCGGAAGTATTGATTCCGAAAAAAGGTTCGTGCTCGCGCAATTTCACTCGCCAGGTTTTGGCGCCAGCGAAGCAACAATCTTATCGAACCGCGGATCGCCCCGCAGCGGATCCCAGGCGGGATCGAGCAGTAAATAGCCGTAGCTGATATCGCTCGGAATGGAGGCTGCGAGTTGAAGCTGCTGAAAAGCGAGATCTTTTTCCCCCGTCCATGCGTAAATGATGGCGAGATAGACAATCGCGTGTTCGCCATTGATGGCGTCCTTGGAAAGCGGAACCAAGTCGACCGCTCGCTTCCCCTCGGCGATAGCCATTTCTCTGCGGCCCAGGTTCGCGTCGATTACACCGAGAACAGAAAGCATGACCGGAAAATTCGGTTGCTGCTGAATCGTCTTTTCCACCTGTTCGCGCGCCTCAAGCAGCTTGCGATGACTGAGACTGACATCACCCCGCATACGAGCGGCAATGGCTTCACACCAGCTGCGAGGAAAGCGAACCGAGTCGACAGCCAAGCCCTCCGGGGCCATGACGGCGACCGCCTGCTCAATCGTCGCTAAATCTCGTTCGTACATCCCCAACCGAAACCAGTACTCAGCAATCTGGGGTCCCATCTTTGGCTCCGCGGTGACGATTGCTTCAATCGTGTCGCGGAACGGCCGAGTATCACCCAGCCGCTCATAAGGAATTGCGCTTTGAAGTATTCTCGTGGCGGCGTGTCCGGGCATGATGGCCAGCGCGCGATCCAGAACGGTTGCCACCTCCAGGAATCGCCGTTGCGACAAAAGCGTAAGCGCCGTTTCCTGCTGGATATCGAATGCCCGAGGGTTTAGTTCCAAGGCACGAATCAGTTCGTTCGTCGCTTCCTTCCAGCGACCCTGGCGTCGGTCGATGTATGCCTGCATGGCAAGAACGTTCGCATCGTTTGGCAAGGCTTTTTGGGCGAGCAGCAACTCACGGCGAGCACCATCGTAGTCCAAATGGCCCCAGTACAGATGTTGCGCCAAGGCAAGATGAGCCGCTCCGGAATTGGGTCTGAGCCGCAGGATAGCCTTGATTGCCTGTTCACCTACAGAGAGCCGTTCGGGTGTGTGATCAAACCCAATCACATAAAGCCGGTCGCTGGCACTAACGAGTTCGCAATACGCCGCTACAAAATGAGGGTCGCGCGAAATGGCCTGTTGGAGAAGCCGCACAGCCTGCAACAGACGCGGCCCAATCTGGCTGCTAAAATACGATCCATTGCTGAGTACTCGTCCCTCCTGGTAAAGATCATATGCCTCGATATCTCGCGTTGCCGGTTCCTGAATTTCAGCTCGCTCCGGCGGCGTAATATGAGCCCGCAATTGGTGCGCGATCGCTTGAGCGAGCTCGGCTTTGATATCGAAAAAGTTGGCGAGCGCGCGATCATAGTGCTCTGACCATCGCCGTGCCCCAGTGCTCGCATCGATCAGTTGCGCCGCTACCCGAATCCGATCCCGTTCGCGGCGCACGCTTCCCTGAACCAAATACCGTACACCAAGGGATTCGGCGATTGTGTGCAGATCACGAGCAAGCTCTGGCCTGTAGGATTGCACACTGGCACTGCTAATGACCTTGAGATCAGCGATTTTGCTCAGGTCCTTGAGAACATCCTCTTGGATCCCCTCGGCTAGAAAGTTCTTTTGCTGTGTATCGCCCAGGCTCTCAAACGGAAGCACGGCCACACTTTTTTCCGGCACGTCAAGAACATGTGGCTTTGAGTGGGTGGACCGCTTCAGCACCCTCTCGAATTCCAGGCGACCTTTGGCGAGCCAGACCACCGCAACGGCCAGCAAGATGCACAGGGCCGCCGCAGTGGCGAGATTCTGATTCCTTCGACACCAACGCCAAATGCGCGTGGGTGGAGAAACTGGACGGGCGTGAATGGGCCGATTTGTTAGCCAGCGATCCAGATCGTCAGCCAGCTCATCAGCCGATTGATAACGCGCGGAAGGCTCCTGTTCCAAACAGCGCGCGCAAATTGTCTCCAGATCGCGATCGAGAGATGGCTTCAGTATGCGTAGTCGCGGCGCTGGTTTTTCAGTCGCGGAACGCAAGACGGCCAGCACGTGGTCCCCTTGGAAAGGCGGACGGCCCGTCAGCAGGTCGAAGAGAATCGCTCCGAGGCTGTAAACATCGGAAGCCGGTTGCAGCTGAGCTGCCGAATCGCTCGCCTGTTCTGGCGCCAGGTAACCGGGAGTGCCGAAGATCGATCGTGTGCGAGTCAGATCGCTCCTAGCGTCAATCCACTTGGCCAAGCCGAAGTCGCCTACCATCGGTTCACCTTTTGCGTCGAGGAGAATGTTTCCCGGCTTCAGGTCGCGGTGCAGAATGCCGTGGCTGTGAGCGAAGGCGACGGCTCGCGCTACCTTGGCCATAAGCGAGACGCAACGCCGCGGATCGCCGCGCACGTCGGCACCAGGGCTAGCCAACGTTCCGCCGGCAGCGAACTTCATGCTGAAGAAGGGAACGCCGTCGGTTTCCCCCACCTCGTAAATCGGCAGAATATTTGGATGGTCGAGACTGGCGGCCGCTTCCACTTCCCGACGAAACCGCTTGAGCGTCTCGCGACAATCGGCCTGATGGTGGAATACGCGCTTTAACGCCACGATGCGCCGCGAATGCCGTTGTCGCGCACGATAGATGACACCCATGCCGCCGCGCGCTATCTCTTCCAAGACTTGATAATTCCCGAGCCGCCAGTCGGCATCGGACAGGGGAACGTCGGTCAGCAATTCACCAAGCGTCTCGTCTGCAGATTCTTCAGCATCCAATGCCCCGTGCATGAGGCAAGTGGCGCAAAGCCCGTGCGCCACCCGAAGAAGGGAACCGCACTCGGGACATCTCGGCGCTGTGTTCGCCGACGCGCCAGGCGCATCGGCTAGTCCGTCGAATTTCATTGTGGTCCCGCTTCGGCGGCAGCGAGCGCGGCGCACAAATAGCGGATCTCTTCGTCGACATCCTCGAATTGCCCCACTGTTTGCATCACTTCCGACCGAAGCAGCAGGCGATAACGCACCCGCAATTGATGCAGCAGGCGTTTTACAAGACCCGTGGTTACTCCCAAGGTGACGGCCAGGTCCGCATAGTGAACATCGCCGCGTTCGCTCGTCAGATAAGGGCACAAGACATCGAAGACCCGTCGTCGACCGCGCGCCTCGCACTCATCGGCCAGACAGTTGAGAGCTTGTTCGACAACGGTCGCCGCCCAACGCAGATCGAAAATTCGCTCAGGTGTCCACGTTCGAAGTGCGTGGGTGGGCAGCGATAGCTGCGATGGCGCTTCCGCCATCCAATCATCCCATGAAACAAACTCGACCGCGCCTCCTCGTTTACGCGCGTTACGGCGTCTGATTTCGTCATTCAGGAAATCCTGCAGCCCCTTGCGCAGGAGCGAGCGAAAGCGGCCCCGGTTGGGATCGGCTCGGTGTAGAAAATTTCCACGGATGATCGAAACCAGGTAATCCTGGGTCAAATCCTGCGCGTCCGCTACGGAATATCCTCGGCGACAGATGAAGGCAAAGATGGGACGCCAGTAGATGCGGCAGAGCTGGCTCAGGGCTTCTTGATCCGACTCCGGCTCATCCACGCAGGCAGCAATCAGGCTCCACCGGGTCGTGGCGAAACCGGCTGAATCTCCTTTTTCTGCCAGAGCAGTCTGCACGGGTCGCCATCTTGGCAAACTTATTTTTCTCCCTCAAGTGGAAAAAAACCAGACTTTCTAGCATTCAGCGGGTCCGGTTTGAAAAACGGGGTTTCGTCGCGCCGCTATCGGCGCTAATTAGAACTTTATGACTACCGCCATGCGCGCTGCCATCCTCGCGGAATGGCGCGGACTCGCGGAAAAACCGCCGCGACCCGATTGCTGGCGTTCCACCGCTGAGCTGCTTCCGACTGTCTTGCAACGGCTTGGCTTGCGCGAACGTCTGCACGAAAACGCGGTGATGGAGACCTGGGCGCAGATTGTGGGAGAATTTATCGCCTCCCACTCTGCACCGATCAGCCTGAGAGAAGGCGTGCTTTTCGTCCGTGTTTTGCAGCCGGCTCTGCACTATGAACTCGAGCGGGTTTCAAAACCCGTCATCCTGCGCAAACTCAAACAGCGTTTCGGTGGCAAGACCATCCGGGACTTGCGGTTTCGGATCGGCTAAGGCAATCGCGTTTCCATTTCATGAAAACCGCGACCGCGGAAACGAACAGTTACGACGGAGACGCCATCCACATCGAACAACTTGAGTTGCTGGCTCACGTCGGCGTGCCCGAAGAGGAACGAAAGGCCCGCCAACGAATCACGCTCAATGCGACGATCTGGCCCAATGCCACCTTCACCACACTAAGGGATGATATTAGCCGCGCTGTTGACTACGCCGCTGTCGCCCAATCCGTCCGCGATTTCGTCGGGAAACGAAGTGACAGCTTGGTCGAAACACTTGCCGAAGCGATCGCGAGTCATCTTTTGGCCGAGTTTCCGCTTCGGCAGGTTCGGCTCGAGCTGCGCAAGTATGTGCTGCCAAATGCCAGGTATGTTTCGGTCATCCTAAAGCGACAAGCCGCCCCCTAAGTATTCGCTTTTCCCTCCGCCCCTCATAACGTTCCGGCGTGGAATTGGAAAAATCGCCGGACGGCCACAATTGGGAAACGATTTGCCGCACCCGACACTTCGAAAACAAGAACCTCGCGGTTACCACAGAAATAGTTCGCACTCCTTCGCGGCCCAAGGGAAAGGAATGGACGATCGTCCATCGCAAGGCGGCCGTCGTCATCGCTCCCATGACGCGCGACGGCAAACTCGTTCTCATTCGACAGGAGCGTATTCCGATTCGTGCCGCGATCTGGGAAATGCCCGCTGGCCAGGTTGACGACCTTGCCAAACCCAATGCCGCAAGTCTCCAAAATGTGGCGAGACGCGAATTGCGCGAAGAAACCGGCTACCAATTGGCGGTAGCCGGCGAACTCATCGCGCTCGGGGATTATTTTTCCTCTCCCGGGTTCACGGATGAGCGGGGTTATTTTTTCCTGGCCCATCCGGTCGAAATTTCGCCCGGCGGTCAGGCGCACGAAGAGTCCGAAGCCATCCTCGATTGCCGGGCTTTCAGCGCACAGGAAATCGCCGCAATGATCGCGCGAAATGAAATCCGCGACGCGAATACGCTTGGCATTTGCGCTCGTCTCGCGGCCCGCGGTCTGCTCACACTCACCGTTCCCGGATCGCCTTGAAGCTGCGCAACTTTTTCAAATTCCGCGAGCTGCCGGAGAGCGAAACCTCCAAACCATTGCTCGATCATCTCGAGGACCTGCGTTGGACTATCGTCAAAATGGCCATCACGCTCGTGACCGCCATGGTTCTCTGCTTCGCCTTTCGTACTTCGCTCGTCCAGATCATGCAGCGACCCTTGCGCGATATCGACTCGCGTCTCGGCGTCCTGCGCGCGCTCGGCATTACCGATTCGATCACGGTTTCTTTTCATCTCGCATTCTACGCCGGCATCGTCATTTCGTTCCCGCTGCTCCTCTATTTTCTGGCCGAATTCATCCTGCCCGCGCTCACGGCCATGGAAAAACGCTTTCTGCTCCCCGCCATCGCTGTCAGCTTCGGCCTCTTCTTAACCGGCGTGCTCGTCTGCTATTTTTGGCTGCTGCCAAAGACAATCCTTTTCTTCTTTCACGACACGCAATCGCTCGGCTGGGCGCCAACCTGGACCGTGCAACAATACTATTCCTTTGTTACCCGTTTCACGCTGGGCTTCGGACTTGCCTTCGAATTGCCGGTCGTCGTCCTGGCTCTCGTTCGCTTCGGCCTTATCACCTACGCCTTCATGGCCCGCACCCGCCCCTACGCCATCGTGCTCATCTTCATCCTCGCCACCATCATTACCCCCACTCCCGATGTTCTCACCCTCATCGCGCTGAGCCTGCCCATGTGCCTGCTTTACGAAAGCTGCATCTGGATTGCCTGGTTTATGCAGAGAAGGATGGCCTCTCCTAACAAGTAATCCGTGGACGAATCACGCCTCCTTTATCCGGTCCTGTTTGATGTTTTCGCCTTTGCCCTCGGCGCCGCTATCGGCTCTTTTCTAAACGTCTGTATTTACCGGCTCCCGCGCGATCTTTCCGTCAACCATCCCCGTCGCTCCTTTTGCCCGGCCTGCCAGAAGGAGATTCCGTGGTATCACAACATTCCGCTCCTCAGCTGGCTCTGGCTGCGTGGCCATTGCGCGCAATGCGGCGCAAAAATTTCCTTTCGCTATTTCGGGGTCGAATTGCTCACCGCATTGCTCTTCCTCGCCATCTGGAAAACGTTCGCCCCTCTTCTTGTCATCCCTTATTGGATTTTCGTTTCCCTGCTCATTGTCGCTACGTTTGTCGATTTCGAGCACTTCATCATTCCCGATCAAATCACTATTGGCGGCACCATCGCTGGCCTATTTGCCAGTTTTATCGTCCCCGCCCTCATGCAGACCGATCGTCGCTGGCTTGCGCTCGGCCTCTCTCTCGGCTCGGCCGCGCTGGGTTACGCCTTGCTATGGCTTGTTCTCGAGGCCGGCAAACTCGCCTTTGGGAAAAAGCGCATCCGCCTCGCGCAACCAACCGCTTTCACCTGGACTCGCCAGGGCGAGGATGCCGATTTTGTCGTGGGTGACGAACGCGGCCCGTGGAGCGAACATTTTTCTCGCGAAAACGACCTCCTTCTTCTGCACTGCGAAGAAGCCGCCATCGACGCGCGCCAATTCGGGCCCGTCCTGCTCAGATGCACCTATAATCAGATCATGATCGATAACGAAACGATGTCGCTTGACGAAATCGATCGTATTTCGGGCGTTGTCCGTGAGTTGCAGATTCCACGCGAAGCCATGGGTCGCGGCGATCTCAAATTTCTGGCCGCCATCGGCGCCTTTCTCGGATGGCGCGCCGTTCTCTTCAGCGTCTTCGCCGGCTCGCTCCTCGGATCGCTCGTTGGCCTGACCACCATGGCACTTGGTCATCGGGCTTGGTCGAATAAACTCCCCTTTGGCCCCTACCTCGCCGTTGGCGCGCTTATCTGGCTTTTCTTCGGCTTCGCCATGGTCCGCTGGTATCTGGAACTGCTTGCGCCCTAAACCGTATCCGGAATCACCGAGTCACGCCGCGATTCTCGCACAATACGCCTCATGCATGGCGTCATTCACCTCCACGAGCCGCTCTTGGAGCGTTTCCAGGTACTCGTGCAGGCCAAATTCGAAAATCTCACCAATGGTGATGTAATCGAGATCGGAACGCAGCCGCCCTGAGATGCGTTCGGCCTCGTTCGCATAATTCCCTTCATTAGAACCCGAAATGCGATGCAACGTCGCATCGAGAAGATCGATGCTAAATCGGATGGAGCGCGGAAATTCGGGATGCGTGATGATGAATTCCGCCACTTTCCACGGTGCGACCTGACCAACGTAAATCTTCCGATACGCTTCCAGTGCGCTGCATGATCTCAAAACCGCCATCCACTGAAGGGTATCGATGTTGCCGCCGACCTTTTCGCCGGTCGGCAGGAGAATGTGATACTTGACGTCGAGAATACGCGAAGTGCAGTCAGCGCGTTCCATGAATTTGCCGATCCGGATGAAATCCCAGCCTTCGCCATGCGTCATGGTCGCATCGCAAATGCCCTGGAATAGGTGCGAGCCGGAGATGATGCGCTTGAAGAATTCGTAGGGACTCGAATGCAGCAGATCCCGGCCGGCCCGGCTTTGCACAAAGAGATACATGCGATTGATCTGTTCCCACATCTCACTCGACATCTGCTCGCGGGTACTGCGCGCATTCTCGCGCGCCTGCAGCAGACATGAATAAGTCGAATTCGGATTCCCTTTTTGCAGGCTAACGAAATCGATGGCCGCCTGACCATCCAGTGTCTGGTAAAGGGAAGAAAAGAGCTCGTTTTCTTCCAACGAACTAATGACCGGGTTCCACTGCTCTCTCGTGTCGGTCCCGGGTTGATTGGCCAGGTCGAGCAGCAACTGCAGATTGACCTCGGCCAGCCGCGCGTTGTTCTCCGCTCGCTCGATGTAGCGGCTCATCCAGTAAAGCGAATCAGCGACGCGGCTAAGCATTTTGCTGACTCTCTCCCAAATCATTATCTTCGACCACCCACGTGTCCTTGCTCCCGCCGCCCTGCGATGAATTCACCACAAGCGATCCTTCTCGCAATGCAACGCGGGTGAGTCCGCCTGGTACAATTGTCACCTTTTCGCCGCAAAGAATGTATGGTCGCAGATCGACATGCCGCCCCCGCATGCGACCATCACAAAACGATGGCGAACGCGAGAGTGCCACAATCGGTTGCGCGATGTAATTGCGCGGTTCGCGCCGAATCCGATCGCGAAATTCCGCCAGTTCTTCCTTGGACGCCTGGTTGCCGATGAGCATGCCGTAGCCGCCGCTTTCATTCGCAGCCTTGATGACCAGCTCCGGGATGTGTTCCAAAATGTAAGTCAAATCTTCTTTGACCGACGCAAGATAGGTTGGCACGTTCGGCAAAATGGCATCCTGCCCAAGGTAGTAGCGAATCATCTTCGGCACGTAATGATAAACGACCTTGTCATCCGCCACGCCGGTCCCGATCGAATTCGCCAGGCTCACTCGCCCTTGTCGATATGCTTCGACCAACCCCGGCACGCCCAGCCCGGATTCTTTCCGGAAAACCTGTGGGTCGAGAAAATCATCGTTGATGCGGCGATAGATGACGTGCACACGGCGCAATCCTTTCGTCGTGCGCATGCAAACGCGCCCCTCATGCGCCACGAGATCGCGACCTTCCACGATTTCAATCCCCATCGAGCGGGCCAGGAATGAGTGCTCGAAGTAGGCAGAGTTGTAGGTGCCCGGCGTCAGCAACACGACCGTTGGCTCGCCGCCATCTTCCGGCGCGATGAAACGCAAAACATTCAAAAGTTCCTGGCTATAATCTTCCACCGGCCGCACCCGATGCTGGGCGAAGAGAGCGGGGAAAACTCGCTTCATCGCCTGCCGATTTTCCATGACGTAGGAAACGCCGGAAGGACAGCGCGCATTGTCTTCCAACACCAGATAATTTCCGTCGCGGTCGCGCACCAAATCTGTCCCGCAAATGTGGATGTAAATATTCTTCGGCACGTCAAAATGCATGAACTCCGGCCGAAAATTGGTCGCTTCCCAGACGATCTGCTTTGGGATGATACCGTCGCGCAGAATGTTTTGGGCGTGGTAAATGTCGTGCAGGAATAAATTGAGCGCCGTGATCCGCTGCACGAGCCCGCGTTCGACTATCTCCCATTCCTTCGCCGGAACGATGCGGGGGACAAGGTCGAAGGGAAAAATGCGCTCCGTTCCTTCGTCATCGTCGTAAACCGTGAAGGTGATCCCCTGGCTGAGAAAGGTCGAGGCGGCCAAAGCGCGTTTGCGCTCGAACTCATCGGGCGCCATTTGCCTAAATCGCCCCAATAGTTTTTGATAATGCGGTCTTGCCTGCCCTGGCCCCGCAAACATTTCATCGAAGAAATCTCCGATCTCGTAATCGGAGAAAAAATCGATCATGAATCAGTCTCTCCGCGCGAAATGCGACCGCAAATGAAAAACGGAACAGAGAACGGCTTCTCTCACGCCGAAGCCTGCCGGCGGGTGTCGGTCCGCTTTCAACCGCGGCCCCTGCGACTGTACGTCGCTGCCAAAATTCGAAGCGATCCCGCCTATCCCGCGATCTACCGGGTGCTCCAAAAATCCCCCCAACCGTTGCTCGATCTCGGCTGCGGCGTCGGTCTTCTTGCTTTCTATTTGCGCGAGCGCGGCTACACCGCGCCCATTGTCGGCCTTGATCGCGATGGACGAAAAATTCGCAAGGCGCGGGCCATCGCTCGCTCCTACCCGGACCTGACCTTCCACATGCAGGATGCGCGGCAGGCGCTCCCCATCGGACCGGGCAACATCGCCATGCTCGACCTGTTGCATTATCTTTCGCCTGACGAGCAACAAAAGCTTCTTTCAATTGTGGCCGCCGGAATGGAGGCGGAGACCATGCTTGTTTTGCGAGATTCGCCGCGCGAACGGAGCGTGCGTTTTTGGCTCACTTTTCTGGCGGAGAAATTCGCCCAGGGAATTTTTTGGAACATCGGTACTTCTCTCCATTTCGCCTCGCGCGCCGAAATTCAGGACAGTTTCGACCTCAAAGACTTCAGCCAAAGAATCGAACCGCTTTGGGGACGAACGCCATTCAATAACCATCTTTTCACTTTCCGCCGGCGCGTCGCCGCAATTGCGCCGGTGCTGGAATGACAAAACGGTAGCCGCTTTCGCTCAACGCGCGCAGGGTCAGCTCAATACAACGCATGTTGTAATGCCTATCCTCTGTCAGGCGATGGCCCTCGTGCAACAGGACGATCGCACCCGGTTGCGCTTCGCGCGCCACGCGCTCAGCCACCTTTTCAGCCGCTCGTCCAGCGGTGTCGAACCCGCGCGTTTTCCATCCAACGAGCGACATGCCGCGCCGCGCCAGGGCCGGATGAACAAAACAATTCTTCAAGCCGGCAGGGGCGCGAAAGAAAGGCTGCGACCGATTTCCTGAAGCCGCAATGACGGCATTGCACTCGTCAATCTCGCGGGCAATCTGTCCCGGCAAGGCGCACCAAAACGTTCCGCTCGGGTGCGTAAAAGTGTGGTTCGCGATCTGGTGACCGCGTCGCAAAATCTCCGCGCAGATTTCCGGGGCCTGCGCGGCCTTCGTGCCGATCACGAAAAACGTCGCGCGCGCTTCGTAGCGGTCGAGCAAATCGAGAATCGCACCAGTCTGAACATTGGTCGGTCCATCATCGATGGTTAGCCAGACTTCCCGCCTGTCCGTGGCAAAGCCGCACAGCACCGGCCCCCACCATTGCGAATTTGGCATGAGGGTTGGGTACAGAATCAGCAGGTGCGAAACGAAGAGCGGTACCAGTGCTATCAGCCAGTTGTGCCAGACGAAGGCGATTGTCCAAATCGGCGCCAGCAGCGCAAAAGCGAGAAGCCCGCGTCGGATCCATCCGTTGGGGCTAACTTCGCTCGTCATACCAGATGGCGAGCAATAAGGCCGCGCCCAGGTTGGCGCAGACGGCCGCCAACCAAAGCCCCCCAAGCCAGCTGATCCATCGAGCGGCGACAATCAATTGCGCCGCGAACGCCGTCGTCAAAATCCCGATCAGGACATTTTGCACGCGGCTGGGAGAAAGATTGGGGGCAAGGCCGCACGCCCAAATCGCTTTCGTGATAAGCGAATTCAAATAAACGACAATAAGCCAGAAGATCCATTGACCGAAAAGAAGAAGGGCGAGCGCCAGAGCCACTCGCCAGCCGTGCAGGTGATGAAGCACAATGTTTGCGACAAAGAAATAACTGATCGCGTAGACCACCACACCCATGGCGTAGCCTTCACGCCAGTCGTTCTCCGAACGCACGGCACTTCCGCCCCGCCATTTTCGCAGCAATCGTGGAAGGGCAAAATAATGACCGGTGATTTTCTCGTTAGACTGCATTGCTTTCTCCGGTTACAAAAGGCGGCACAAGCGCATACCATTGGTCCCAATGCTGCCGAATGACTTCTTCGAGTACAGCCGACCATTGTCTCAACGCCGCCGCTATATCCTGCTGGCGGTTCTGACTGCTTCGCGCACAGGCAATCGGCGGGTAGACGACGATCTTATAGGCGCGATAGCCCAGCCGCACGATGAAGAGTGGATAGATCGGGACCTGTGCAACCTGCGCGAGGATGAACGGCCCGGCTGGCAACTCGACCGCATGGCCGAAAAGCTCCGCGCGTTCCCGTGTCGAATCACCCATGACGCGATCCCCCTGGATGGAAACGATCTCCTTTGCGCGCAGCGCGTTGAGCAGATCGAAGGCCAGTGAACCGGCGCCCATATTGTAATCAACGCGCACTGCGCCGGCGCCGGTTTGTTCGAGAGATTTGTCGAGATGTTGCGCCGTTCGCTCGTCCGGCTCCGGCGCCCGCACCATACGGATGTCGCGCTTAAATTTCTCTGCGAAAATGGCCGCACCGAGATCGTAATTTCCCATATGCGCAGTGAGGACGACGGCACCGGGTGCGGAGGCCAATGCGCCTAACGATTCCCCGCCTTCCACTTCGTAGCGAAAACCGGTCTTGTGGAGCTTGAAGCTGGAACCTTCCGTGATCGTCCAGGCAAAATTGTAAAGAGTGCGCCAGGTGCGCAGGTAATTTCGCCAGCGCGACGACCCGGGCAAAATAATGGCAAGATTCGTGAGAATGGCGCGGCGGGCGGGCGCGGCAAAAAAATAAAAGAAGGTCGTCCAAAACCACATCAGGAACGGCAGCATGTAGAACGGCAGGTTCCTGACCGCCCAGTCGAGATATTGCCGCCAAAAAACGCCGCGCACGGCGAAGCGCCGCAACCAACTGCTCACACTTCGCACGTTTGCGCCGGCGCCGTGTTTGTCGCGCGCGGCATTGCTTTGTTGTTAGGTCGGAATATCAATCCGAGATTGATCACCTCGCATTTCCACCAGCGCAAAAGCCCTCTGCGAATGAGTTTGCGCAACCGCCAATCCGGCACAAATCCGTCGTAAAGCTCGCGCCAGCCGGCGTTGCGCCTGCCGTAGTAGCCTGTGGCGTGGCGACGCTGCGCCAGCCTGACAAGTCGCCGGTTGTAGAATTTCATGACTGCGGCAAACCAGCGGCCCGGCGCGCCTTCGAAGGGAAAGTGGAGAAATTCGCGTTCTGGATTCCTATACACCGGCACGACCAGCCCCATGAAATACGAACCGACATCCAGCAGAAGCGCGGCTGACATCAGATCGGCGTCACCCATGTAATGATACTTGTCCTTGTAAAGCGTCTCGAACCAGAGGCGATAAGTGATTGGGAATTGTTCGTTGTAATAGCGCAGCTTCTCGGACACATCTTCGCCCTTCAGATCGCGTGCCGTCAGGTCAGCCACGAAGTAGGTCGTGTAGGAACAAAAATCGAGACCCGGACTGTAGAGCGGATCGATGAACCCAGCCGCATCGCCCACAACCGCCCAACCGTCACCACAAAGTTGCGTGCTGTCATAGGGCAGCGCCGAAAACGCATGCACGTCGTGCTCAACAATTTTCGCTTCGCCGAAAATTTCACGCCCGACCGGATGCGACAGAATCTGCGCGCGCAACTTCTCACCGAGATTTGCACCTTCCGGCATGGCGAAAAGACGGCTGTCATAGACTACGCCCGCGCTCACATCACCACCCCGCAAGGGAATGATCCAGCACCACCAGCCGTCACCCATGAGATGGTTCGTGGCCCAGCTCCGCGCCGTGCGGCAGACGTTCGCATATTCAGGATAACGCTCCCGCCATTCGTAGCTGTCCCAATCTTTCGTGCCGGTGAACCGCGCCCAAACCGCGTTGATCGGATGTTCTTTGTTAGGGCGAAAATGGCCGAGCTTGCGTGGCAGAAAAGCGGTGCGGCCCGTGGCATCGACGACCCAGTGCGCCGTTACGCTTTGTTCTTCGCCGTCGATCGTCGCAGCGATTTGTTGTCCACTCTTTCCACCCAGCTCGCAGCGCGTGACCTTCGCCGGCCGCCACAGATCGCAGCCGGCTTTCACCGCCAATTCGAGCAAATGCGAATCGAGGCTGGCGCGGTCGACCTGAAACGTTTGCAGCCGCGTCTGATAACGGGCGCCGACTTCCACGCAATCATCGAAGGCCTGGTCGGGTCCATTGCAAAACCACATGCGCAGACCCTGCTTTGCGATCTGGTGATGGCCAAGATGATGATTCAGCCCGAGGATGCGCGTCATGTAGCAACTGCTTAGCTCGGTCGTCGACTCGCCCACCTTGCGATCGAACTCCCCGGTCTTCTCGACGAGCAAAACGCGCGCATCGGGCTGCCGGCGTTTCAACATGAGCGCCGTGGCCGCACCGGAAAATGCGCCGCCAAGAATCACGGCATCGTAATCGCAGTTCATCGCAGCCAGAATGATGGCTGCGAGGAAGGCGAAAGGCAATCCGCTTGGCGAACTCCCGGTAGCGGCGGTCCAGGACCATCGCTACAATGGCCGCTGCCATGGTGATCTTCCGAAATGGCCGATTGATTTTTCCCGATGCGATCCGCGACGGATTCGAAGTAGTCGCGCACGACGGAAAAATTGTCGCCGTGCGCGATGAGACTAACGAACGCGCGGATGACGTGATCGACCTCGAGGGCAATTATCTCGCGCCGGGCTTCATCGATCTGCATATTCATGGCGCCGTTGGACGCGACACGATGGAAGCGACGCCGGAAGCCTTCCGCGTGATCTGCGATTACCACGCAACCGGGGGCACGACCTCGCTGCTGCTCACAACTGCCACCGCGCCGATCGAGAAGATTCTTCGTGTTCTACAGGCCGCGCGCGACTGTAGCCGCCCCGCTCAGTCGGGGCGCCTGACGGGCGCCACCCCGGAGAGCTTGGCACGACCACGGCGACAGAGCGCCGTGGCTACAGCGCAAATTCTCGGAGTCCACCTTGAGGGTCCGTTCATTTCGAAGCAAAAACCCGGCGCACAAATGGCGGAATTCATTCGCGATCCGAGCCCGGAATTGACCCGGCAGCTTCTGGAGTTTCAAGACGTGATCAGGCTCGTCACGCTCGCGCCGGAATTGCCGGGCGCGCTCTCCCTGATCGAGCAACTGCGTGGACGCAACATTCGGGTAAGCGGCGGCCACAGCAACGCCTGGGATGAAGAAGCACGCGCCGCTTTCGACCATGGAATGCGGCAGGTCACGCACACATTTAACTGCATGTCGTCAGCGCGGCGGCGCGGACCATATCGCGTGGCCGGTCTGCTCGAATTTGCCATGAGCGAACCCCAAATCCTCTGCGAGTTGATCGCCGATGGACATCATGTCCTGCCGACTCTGATGAAGATGCTATATCGGGCCAAGGGCGCGGCTGGGATCGCGCTGGTAACGGATGCGACCGCCGGCGCCGGTCTGCCTAACGAGTCGCATTTTCAACTGGGTGGTATTGATTGTGTGGTGAAAGACGGTGTTTGTTTTCTAGCCAATGGATCGGCCCTTGCCGGTAGCGCCACGCGTATGATCGATCTCGTGCGCACGATGCTGCGCTCGACTGGCATCTCGCTGCCGGAAGCGATTCAAATGGCGACCGCCAATCCCGCCCGCGCGCTCGGATTGGAAGAAAGGAAAGGCTTCCTTAAGGCTGGCGCTGATGCCGACTTTGCCGTCATCTCGCCGGAGTTTGAAGTCGTCAGGACAGTCGTGGCCGGCAGCGCCACTATCTAGCAGCTCACCAAAAACCGCGCGATATCGAGCGCAGCGCCGGGTTTGCTGAGGCGTCGAATGTTCTTCGCCCATTCGTGCCAGAGTTTTCCGCTGTTGGCAAAGAGGCGCTGCACCTGAGCGGTGACATCGGCCGGATTGGTAATGACCGCACCAGCACCGCTTTCCGCGATGAGCTGCGCATTACCTTCCTCCTGACCAGGGACGATTTGATTGATGATCATCGGGCAACCGGCCGCGATGGTCTCCTGCACGGTGGCACCGCCGGCTTTGCTGATGAGCAAATGGCTCGATTGCATGAGCTGCGGCAGTTCCTTGCACCAGCCGACAATCTCGAAATCGCGGCCGGCAGTCGCACGCACTCCTTCCACGGCGACACGCAGGCGCTCGTCGCGCCCGACCGTGACCGTGAGCTGAATGTCGGGCAACGTGACGAGGTGCCTGACAAAAGCCGGCGCAGTCGCCTTGCCGGCATTGATCATGTACAAAACGCGCCAGACTCCCGGGATGGACGGCGGAGGAGCCGATTGACCAGCGGCGAATTGCGGATTGACCGGGAAACCAAAGGTCTTGATCAGCTCGGGAGCGACGCCGGCTTCGCGCAGGACTGTTTCGGTTGGATTGTTCGGAACGAGGAAGAAATCGGCCGAACAGCGATACCAGATACTGTTGACCGTGATTGAGTCCGTCACAATGACGACTCGCCGACACGAATCGTTAGGCATAGGTCCCAAAATTTTCGTCAGCAAATGCGCGTAAACTGGATAGACCGAGACGACGACATCCGGTCGCATGCGCGCGAGAAGACGGGCGAGCGAATTTTTCAGGGCAAAAAGCGAACCGAAGTTGCCGGCAAAATTCTGTTTGCGGTCGAGCCAGCGATAAAAGCGCGCCCAGGCCTGCGGCGCGCGATTGATGAGCTCGATATAGGAGCGGCGTGCCCACTCATTGAGGGCGCCATAGGTTTCGGCGAAGAGGTCGTGCAGTTCGACCTCCGCGTCGGTCGGAAAAAGCTGCTTAAAGGCATCGCGCAGGCCGCGCGCGGCGGCATTATGACCCTCTCCGAAACCAGCAGTGAGAATGAGAATTCTTTTCAATTCGTTAGGCCAGAAAAACGAGAGGGCGCCGCAACCGGCAGAGTTTAATGGATATTTCGCCTCGGCAAAGTAAACTTGCGCCGCCCATGAAATGGCTCGGTCTCGTCTGGAAAATCTTTCGCCGACTCGTCTGGGAAACCGCGACCGACGACACGATGGGGTTGGCCGCGCAGATGGCCTATCAGTTTCTATTTCTGCTCGCACCGGGGCTTTTTTTCCTCTGGCACCTGCTTGGTCTTTTCGGCACCGACCCGGCCAAGCTCCACCAAATATTCGCCATCTTGAAAAGCTTCCTCCCGCCCGATCCCAAGGTGCAGGACATTCTCGATACGCAAATGGCGAGCGTAGTGCTGACCGGTTCCGGCGGCATGCTCGCCAATATCGGCATTGTGCTCGGTCTTTATTTCGGCACGATTTTCATTTCCACGATCTCGCATGCCCTCACCCGCACGCACGGCGTGGACGAGACGCAAAACTGGTGGTCGAAACATATCGTTTCGTTTTTTCTCCTTTTTTGGTTCGGGATTACGATTCTGTTGGCCTTCAACGTGACCGTTTTCGGGGAAACGCTGGCCGGCATCGCGGAGGTGAATTTTCAACTGAAGATCCCGCTGCAGGAGTGGGTCCGATATCTCAACCTGCCCTTTACCGCCGTGGCTCTCGTCATCCTGGCGCTCGCCCTTTATCTTTTGACGCCGAAAAATTACCTCACCATCCGGGAAGCGCTGCCCGGGGCGATTTTCTTTTCGCTTGGCTGGGTCCTCCTGACAAAACTGTTCCAATTTTACGTCGCGAAGTACGACCGTTATAATCCGACCTATCTCGCGCTCGCTTCGATCATCGTCCTTCTCACCTGGATGTATCTGACCTGCCTGTTGCTGCTGCTCGGCGGAAAGTTGAACGCGATCCTGCGGCGCGAGCGCGAGCGAGCGGCAAAACAAAACCCGGAACCGTTACCCCAGCCGGCTTGAACCAGCCTGTGCCTCGCCCATTTCGTCGCGCTGCCGGGCGCGCCTATTTCTGGATGTGCGTGGTCCTGCTTCTCGGCGGTTTGGCCGGGCCACTCCTGCACGCCGAGTTAAGCGAAGAAGAAAAGCGGAAGCGCGCGCTGTTTTTGAAGGCGCGGGAAGAAATGCGAACCGTCGCCACGCCTACGCCATCGAAATCGAAAAAGAAGAAGGCGAAACCGAAGCCGGCCCGGCATCACAAAAAGAAATCGGCGAAGTCGAAACGACACCAAACACCCGAACCGGAAGAGACCCCGCGCAAACACGCCCAACGTGAAGCCGAACCCGAAAAGACCCCCGTGCCACGCGCGGTTGCCGTGCCGACGGCGGCATCTCGCACGCGTCCAACTCCCACGGCTTCGCGCTCCAGTGAACCCGCCCAGGTCGTCATCGAAAAATCCGGCTTTGAAAAGGAAAAAGAGCTCGCCCCGCCGCCGGCACCCGAGGAGCGGCACCGTTTTCTCTTTTTCACCTGGGGCGGAAACTCGAGCACGCATTATCGTTATCTTTCGCGCTCGGTGCGGGCGGCGATCGATCGCGCACCGGTCTTGCGCCACCGTTGGCAATACATCGTTGTCCACAACAGCGGCACGCGGCAGGGGAATGCGCGCATTTTCGATTATTACCATCGCCATGTGCGGCGCATGCAAAACGGGCTCGCTTATCACTTCGTCATCGGCAACGGCACTTCGTCCGGAAATGGCGAGATCGAAATCGGCAATCGCTGGACGCGCCAGATCAACGGCGGCCATGTGCACAGCGATTACCTGAACAACATCGCCCTCGGCATTTGTCTGGTCGGCGATTTCAACCGCGACCAGCCGACACGCGCGGAACTGGGCGCCTGCGAGGAATTGATCCGCTACTTGCAGAAGCGTTGCGGAAAAGTGCATGGCCATTATCCAATCGTTCGGCCGCATCGCGACATGAATCCGCCGCGCTGGCCGACCGATTGTCCCGGCGACGATTTCCCCTACAGCTGGTTCAAGCGTTTTCGCGATTAACGACCGGAGGGACGTGCTTCTTCACGTACTGGCAAGCGCGCTTTCTCACTCAAGGAGCGGCGATGTCCCGAACGCCGACTTCACGGTGGGCGCTGGGGCGTCCCTCCTTGATGGACGTACGGAAGCACGGCCCTCCGAATTCAGTAAACAAACGGCACCAGGCGACGCGTGCGCTTCTGATACTCGCGATACGGTTGTCCAATGGCTTCGGCGAGCGCGCGTTCTTCAATTTGAATGCGCACGAGAAACGCGATCAGGATTGGAATGGTAAAAATGGCGAGCGAGATCCAGTTGCCGAAGGAAAGTCCGAGCCCAATAAAGGCAATCAGCGCGCCGGTGTACGAGGGATGCCGAATGTGACGATATGGGCCGGATTCGATGAGACGATGGTCGGAGTGAATCGCGACGTTAACGGTAAAAAATTTCCCGAGATATCCGATGGCGTACCAACGCAGGGCCAGGCCGGCGACAAAGATAAAAAGGCCGATCCAACGAACGACATACCGATACGACGTCGACATCCTCGCCCAAGGCCAGGAGTAGGCGGCGCTGATCGCGAAAAAGACACTCGCGAAAATGACGACCCACAGGAGCAGCAAAGATTTTCGATCGCGGGACGCGGTCCGTGCGCCCGCGCGGCGAGTGAAGCCGAGCCAGATCTCGGAGGCGCCGTAAAGGATGCCGAGCAGAGACGGGTCGGGTGGGTGCACGTCCCGACCATGATTATCATGTCGAGCAAAGTCGAGGCATCTCTAATTCTCGCGGGGGCGAAGTCGTTCGAGCGGCGCGCAAGAGCCGGGGAGCGGTGACTTCATCGATGTAGAGGCACTGGTGCCAAGCGCCGGGATGGTTGGCCAGGGAAGAAGGAGGCGCTTGGCACAAGCGCCTCCACATCGGGCCCCCAACATCGATTCGCAGCAATCGCGCTGCGCCACACGCAGATTCGATTTTTGGTTCGATTTAGCATGACTTGGAGCGAGCCATGCTACACCGTTTTCGCACTGAATCTTCTGCGTCCGCCAGGCGGGCGGCTTCTGCTATGACTCCAGTGAAAATTTGGCTCGGCTTTCCCTACCCGCTCGGGGCGACCTGGCTCGGCAACGGCGTGAACTTCGCCATCTTTTCGGAAACGGCCACCTCAGTCGATCTTTGTCTTTTCGATAGCGTCGACGCGCCGCAGGAGAACGTTCGCATCCCGATCACGGAACATACCGATCAGGTCTGGCATGTGTTTCTACCAGATGTGAAACCGGGACAGCTCTACGGGTATCGCGTGACCGGCCCGTACGATCCGAGTCGCGGCCTGCGTTTCAACAGCTCGAAATTATTGATCGATCCCTACGCCAAGGCGATCGCCGGCTCGATCAACTGGGCTGATGAGATGTTCAGCTATGTGGTCGGGGGCGAGTTGGACGATTTGGCGCGCGATTTCCGCGATGATGCGTGGGGCATGCCGAAAGCGGTCGTGGTCGACCCTGATTTTGATTGGGGCGATGACAAGCGACCGGGCGTGCCACTGCACAGTTCAGTCATCTACGAAATGCACGTGAAGGGTTTCACGAAACTCTGGCCGCACATGCCGGAGGAATTGCGCGGGACGTACGCCGGGCTTGGCAGTATGGAAGCCATCGATTATCTCAAGAGCCTCGGCGTCACGGCAGTGGAATTGCTGCCGGTGCACGCTCATGTCGACGATCGGGGACTGATCGATCGCGGGCTGCGGAACTACTGGGGCTACAACACGATCGGGTTTTTCGCCCCGGAGGCGAAATATTCCCGCAGCGGGTCGATGGGCGGCCAGGTCGCGGAATTCAAGAACATGGTGCGCAACCTTCACGCCGCCGGACTCGAAGTGATTCTCGACGTTGTTTACAATCACACCGCCGAAGGCAACCGGCTCGGACCGACGCTCAGTTTCCGCGGGATCGATAATCCCGCCTACTACCGACTGGCGCCCGAGGACCCGCGATTCTACATGGATTTCACCGGCACGGGCAACACCTTCAATTTACTCCATCCGCGCACGCTGCAGCTCGTCATGGACAGCCTGCGTTACTGGATCAACGACATGCATGTGGATGGATTCCGTTTCGACCTGGCCTCCACACTGGCGCGGGATCAGCACGGCGTGAACAAGCTGCACGCTTTCTTCGAAATCATTCACCAGGATCCGGTTATCTCGCAGGTGAAATTGATCGCCGAACCATGGGACGTCGGCGAAGGCGGATATCAGGTCGGCAACTTCCCCGTGCTTTGGGCGGAATGGAACGGGAAATATCGCGACACGGTGCGCAGCTTTTGGAAAGGCGACGAAGGGAAGATCGGCGAAGTCGCGTATCGCCTGACGGGCAGCCCCGATTTGTATCAAATGACCGGCCGCCGGCCATACGCCAGCATCAATTTCGTGACGGCTCACGACGGCTTCACTTTGAACGATCTCGTCAGCTACAACGAAAAGCATAACGAAGCCAACGGCGAGGAGAACAACGACGGGGACAACAATAATCACTCGTGGAATTGCGGCGTGGAAGGAGCGACCGCCGATCCCGCGATTAATCAGTTGCGCGAACAACAGCGGCGAAATTTCCTGACTACGCTCTTTCTTTCCCAGGGCGTGCCGATGCTTTGTGCAGGCGACGAATGGGGTCGGACCCAGAACGGAAACAACAACGCCTATTGCCAGGACAACGAAATCAGCTGGCTCAACTGGGAACGCGATGAGAAACAGAAAGAGCTGCTTGAGTTCACGAAAAAATTGATCGCGCTGCGACGCGATCATCCGGTTTTCCGCCGCCCAAAATTTTTCCAGGGGCGCCGCATTCGCGGCTCGGAGATCAAGGACGTAATGTGGTTCAACCCGGGTGGCAATGAAATGAGCGATGAAGAATGGGCTTCTCCGTTCGTCCGTTGTCTCGGCATGCTCCTGAGCGGCGACACGATCGACGTGGTCGATTTCCAAGGGCATCCCATTCGGGACGATACCTTTCTCCTTCTCATCAACGCGCACTACGAGCCGATTCCGTTTGTCCTTCCCGGACAGGAAAACATCGAATGGCAGCTCATTCTCGACACGACACACGAACACGGATTCTTGCCCGAGCCGCAAAAGATTGCCTCGGGCGACGAGATCGATCTTGGTGGTCGCGCTACGAATTTGCTCAAACTCGTTAGCGGTTCGCAGGCGCAGGCGCGGCAGGAATCGTGGAGGAAACGCCATGTCGAAATGCCGCATGCCAGCGGGGAGGAGGAACGGGCGGCGGTGCCGAAGAGACGGGAGGCGACGGAAAAAACTTAACGCCCCCGGGCTCCTCGCTTACGATTATTTTAGTGAGCGAAGTCGCGCCGAGTTGAGTCAAATTCCATCATGAGTCGAACCAATCTTGTTATCGTTGCCGACCGAGGCAGCTTCAAAGCCTATAACGTCAACGAGACGCCGACCCGCGGGCTGAGTCTGCAGCTGGCTCAAGCTTTCAACCTGACCGATGCGCACGGCCGCTATGATTCCAAGCTGACTGACGAAGCCGGCCAGTTTCCGGTCGCGGACGGCCGCGGGAGCCGGCACGCCAGTTCCATCGCCGAACGTACGGCGCTCGAATTGGAAACCGACCGCCGCATCTGCAAGCAGCTTTCGAGCGAAATTTGCAAGGCCGTGGAAAAAGAACAAGGCGGCTGGTCGTTCGCCGCGCCGAGCGCAATCCATGCGACCATCGTGGATTCGCTGCCCACCTCCGTTCGACAAAGGCTGGTCGAACAGGTAAAATCTGATCTGATCAAGATCGAACCGGCTCGACTTGGTTCCCATTTCGAATCATTGCGGCCGGCGTGAAGTGACTCGGGTTGGGCGTCGCAGCGCGATCCTGACGAAACTTGCCTGACAACATATTTCTCATGCAACTGCCTGTTAACATCACCTATCGCGGAATCGAAAAATCGGAAACGCTCGAAAACATGATCGTAAGTAAAGCGGCGCGGCTCGATCGTTTTTGCGATCATATCAGCCGGTGCGATGTGGCGATCGAGCAGCTCAATCACGCTCATCATAAGGGCAATCCGGTGCGTGTGCGGATCGATGTGACGGTGCCGCCGGGTCACGAATTGGTCGCTGACGAAGAGAAGAAAGACAGCGATGCGCACGATCCGTTAGGCAAGGCTGTACACGACGCCTTCAAGACGATGGAGCGCCAGTTGCGCCACTTGGTCGAACGGCAGCGACGCGAGTAGATGTAGAGGCGCTTGTGCCAAGCGCCTAATGGAAGGGATGCGCTTGGCACAAGCGCCTCTACATCAAGCCTTCTATAGCGAACTAAGCTGGCGCGCCGCTGAGGCCGCCGGGCAAGGGCGGAGCCACGTCCGGCGCCTGCACCACCTGTTTCGGCGGTTTCTCGGGTGGCATCTTCGGGCCTGTGGCAGGCGGCGGACCGGGTGGCGGATTCACCATGCGGCCGTGCTTGATGATTTCCTTGATCTGCAAACCGTCGAGCGTTTCGTATTCGAGCAGCGCCTTGGCAATCGTTTCAAGATGGTCGCGGTGGGCAATCAGAGTTTCCTTCGCCTTGGCGTAAGCGTCGTCGAGCAGGCGGCGCACTTCGCGATCAATCTCCTCGGCGGTGGCTTCGCTGTAGTCGCGTGCGCGGGAAATGTCGCGGCCGAGAAAGACGTAATCTTCGTGCTCGCCGTATTCGACCATCCCCATTTTTTCGCTCATGCCCCATTCGCAAACCATTTTCCTGGCCATGGCCGTGGCCATGCGGATATCGCCCGTGGCGCCATTGGTCACGTCGCCAAAGACGATCTCTTCCGCGACCCGTCCGCCCATTTTGACGGCAAGACTGGCGAGCAGTTCGTTTTTGCGGTTGGTGTATTTGTCTTCTTCCGGCAGCCACATGGTGCTGCCCAACGAGGGACCACGTGGAATGATCGTGACTTTGTGCAACGGCTCGGTATGCGGGAGCAATTCGAGCAGCAAGGCGTGTCCGGCCTCGTGGTAAGCGGTGTTCTGCTTTTCCTTTTCACTTAGCGCCAGGCTGCGGCGTTCCTTGCCCCAGCGCACTTTGTCGCGCGCTTCCTCGAGCTCGTGCAGCGTGATGCCTTTTAATCCACGACGCGCCGCGAGAAGTGCTGCCTCGTTGATCACATTGGCCAACTCCGCGCCGGAATAGCCGGGCGTGCCACGCGCGACCACGGCAAGATCGACGCCTTCGGCCAGTTTCACCTTTTTGGCGTGCACGCGCAGAATTTCTTCGCGTCCTTTCACGTCCGGCAGATTGACGGTGATCTGGCGATCGAAACGCCCTGGTCGGAGCAACGCGGGATCAAGGACATCGGGGCGGTTGGTGGCCGCGATAATGATGACGCCTTCCTGCGTGTCAAAGCCATCCATCTCGACAAGCAGAGCATTGAGTGTCTGCTCGCGTTCGTCATGGCCGCCGCCGACACCGTGGCCGCGATGGCGGCCGACCGCGTCGATTTCGTCGATGAAAATAATGCAGGGCGCCGATTTCTTGCCCTGCTCGAACATGTCGCGCACGCGGCTGGCACCGACGCCGACAAACATCTCCACAAAATCCGAACCACTGATGGAGAAGAACGGCACGTCCGCCTCGCCGGCAATGGCGCGCGCGAGCAGCGTTTTACCCGTCCCGGGCGGGCCAACGAGCAACACGCCTTTGGGAATCCGGCCGCCAAGCTTCTGGAACTTTTTCGGATCGCGCAAAAACTCGACCAGTTCCTGCACTTCGTCCTTCGCTTCCTCGACGCCTGCGACATCGCGGAAAGTGATTTTGTTTTTGTCGCGGGCGAGCATGCGGGCCTTGCTCTTGCCGAAATTAAGCGCGCCTTTGCCGGCCATCCGGATTTGCTGACGGAAAAGCAGGTAGAGAATAACGAGAAAAACAGCGATGGGCGCGAAACCGATGAGTGTTTGCGCGACGACGTTCGACTCGGTGCGAATGGCCGGTTGAATCCCCGCGGCCGCCAGTTTCTCCTGCAAATTCGTGTTGTAATTCAGGTAAACGGTGGTCCGGAAAGGCACCTGTTGTGAGGGCGCACCGCTCGCCCCCTGTTTGACATAATAGCCGCGCAACGTCTGTGTCGGGCGCCCCTCTTCCACGACGAGCTGGAGCGGATAATTCTGGTCGGTCACGATCTGCTTGTTGTCGAGCAGCTCGAGGAAGCGGTTGTAGGGCACATCCTCGTAATTGGTGTAGGCGCCGCCGCGGAAAAGGACGGCCAGGCCGATCAGGGCAAACGCGATGGCGATGAGAATAACGCCACGCCAGTTGAAGCTCGGCTCGTTGCCGCGCGGCTTGTTGTCCTTTTGGGAGTTGCGATCAGGTGATGGCATGGGTCGAAGAAATGCGATTGGGCAGGAATGGAAATGCTACCATGAAGAGATTGGGCATGCAAAGAGCAGGCCCCGCGCCTGCCAGAGCCGTCCTTTCAAATTCGTCTCCCGAGGTGTCCATGCGCCTGTCGGCTTCCCTGAGCATTGCGCCCACCATGGCATGAAGTAGTCTTTGTTCCTCGGACAAATGTCAGAATTGGCCACCACTTTCGCAGACAAAATCGACCGGGTTGTGCAACGAGTCACCCCGCTCGCCTACCGTCTGCGCCGGCGCAGCCGGCGGTTGCTGCGCCGCGCCATGCGCAAGCCGCGCAGCGTGGCCGAGAGCCCGAACCTGCTCCCGTTGCTCATCCAGGTGCTGGCCAGTTTTACGAAGGCCGACGGCGTTCTGCTCGAGGAGGAAATCGACTCCAGCCTCGGCTTCCTCCGTTACGATTATCCCGAGACGGTCTACTCCGAGCTGCGCACCCTTTTCCGGCAGGCGCTTTACGAACAGCAGGATCTCTCGGCCATGGCGCAGAAGCTGGCTGCGCAGTTGAGCGTGGAACGCAAAATCATGCTTGGCGTTCAGCTTTACGATTTGATCTCGCAGGCCGGCCAAAAACAGGAACAGGTCGTTCAATTTTACTCGTTCATGTCGCAGTTGGGCATGGCTGCGCAGGCCATCGACATCGTTTATCAACTCAACGCCACCGAGGATTCCGATACCTCCATTTATCAGCAGGGCACTTCCCCGCTGGAATCCATTTCCTTCGGCAACAATGGGGAGTCCGATGTCACGGTCAAAAGCCTGAACGGAGAGGATCGTCTGATCGCCTTTCGTTATCACGATTTGATTCTGCTCAAAAACTACAGCGATCAACCCGTCTCGGTGCGCGGCCGTCCACTGGCCCGCGGCGGGTTCTGCCGCATTTATCCGGGGCAACGCATTTTGGTTGGCGACCAGGTATTGACCTATCCAGAGCTGGCCACCTACTTCAACGCGAAGAAAAATGTCTCGCTTCCGCAAATCTTCATCCGCGTAAACAAGGATGCCGATGAAGTGAGTCTCGAACGCTCCCGTTCGCGCGAAAGTTCGCTTGAGGTCACTTTCGGACTCAAGGTGCGGGTGCGCGCGCTGCGCGATGTCGACGCGGTTCTCAACGGCGTGAAGCTCAAGCCCGGCCGCGAAGTGGAAGCCTCCCTCGATGATAAGATTATCTTTCACAACGACAGCGAAATGGATTTCGCAGACCTGCGCCGTCGCGCTCGTGCCATGGGCGGCCGGTTTCAGCTCAAGGCTTCGAAATCGGAATATCTCGTTTCCAATAATCCGAGTCTGCTGGAAGCGGACGATATCCTGCTTTCTCCCGGAACCAGCGGCGACGTGCTGCTAAAAATCCTCTGCGATTACGACAAGCGTATCGGCACCCTTGAAGTGATCGAAGCCGATCGCCCGATCATGGTGGGCGAAACGTCCGTCCGAACGACGGCGCCGCTCAAGGATGGCGACACCATTCGCATCGATGTCGGCCAATTCCTGCGCTGCAATTTTTCCGAGCGCATCATCGAAGAAGAACGCAATATCATTCGCACGCTCGAAGTCAGCGATGTCAGCCATCGCTTCGGCAATAATGAGATCGGGCTCGACGGCATTTCCTTTGCGCTGAACCGGGGCGAGCTCGTTTGCGTGATGGGGGCGAGCGGTTGCGGCAAGAGCACGCTGCTGAAAGTGCTCGGCGGCCAGATCCAACCGAGCGGCGGTCAGGTCCTGCTCAACGGGCAATCCCTTTACGATCATTTCGATCAACTCAAGCGCTACGTCAGCTACATCCCGCAGGAAGATGCGTTCGACGAGCACCTGACTATAGAAGAGAATCTGCAATTCGCCGCCGCCATTCGCTCGCCCCATCTTTCACGCCGCGATCGGACGCGGCGACTGGAGGGAAAATTGATCGAGCTGGGCTTGAACGAGCGCCGCGACAGCGTCGTCGGCAGTCCCGTGAAAAAGACGCTGAGCGGCGGCGAACGCAAACGCCTCAACATCGGTCTCGATATGATTGGCTCGGCCGATGTTTATCTCTTCGATGAACCGACTTCCGGATTGTCGTCGAAAGATTCCGAGCACGTTATCGAGATCATTCGCGGGATGGCGCACAACAAAATCATCATCGTCACCATCCACCAGCCGAGTTCGAAACTTTTCCAGATGTTTCACAAGGCGATCCTGCTCGACAAGGGCGGCCGGCTCGTTTTCTTCGGCACGCCGACCGACATGCTGCGTTACTTCGCGGAAGCGGAACATCAGCATCAATTCGGCGCCGATCTCGGAGCCTGTCCTTCCTGCGGAACGACGCGGCCGGAGTTCATCTTCGACGTACTGGAAACGCCGCTCCGCGATCTGAGCGGCGACGTCATATACGAAGAGAATAATCGCGGTCAGCTGGTGGCGGCACGCCGCTATTCGCCGGAGTTCTGGCGGGACAAATATGAGGCGTTTCGTTTGATCCAGGACGTCAAACAGGTGCCGTTGCGCAAGGAAGCGATCCCGCTCCCGGCCGGGCCAGAGCAACGCCGCGTGCCCATTCGCTGGCGCGATGAATGGACGCAACTGCGCACGCTCTTGAAGCGCTCGTTCATGAGCAAGCTGCGCAACCGCGCCAATCTCGTTATCACCATCGGGGTCGCACCAGTGCTGGCCCTGCTCATCGCCAGCATCCTGCGCTATTCGGAAAGCGGGCATTACGACTTTGCCTCCGCTTATCACATTCCCACCTTCCTCTTCCTCGCGCTGATCGTGGCCATGTTTCTCGGCCTGACAAACAGCGCAGATGACATTATTCGCGACCGGCCCGTCCTGCAGCGGGAGCGCAACCTCAATGTGCGACTCACTTACTACATTTTCGCCAAGACAATTTCGCTTGGCGTTTTCGCGCTCGTGCAATGCATTCTTTTCGTTCTCATCGGGAATTACGTGCTGCAAATCCGCGGCATGTTCTGGATCGATCTTGGTATCGTTTTCATGACGGCCATGGGCGGTGTGTCGTTAGGGCTGGTCATTTCCTCGCTCGTGGCCGATCCGAAAACAGCGGCCAACATCGTGCCGCTGGTCCTGATTCCTCAGATCATCATGGGCGGCGCCCTCATCAAATACGAGGACATGAATCGGAATCTGCCGCTCATTTATACTTTCTCGCGCTGGTTCGCCGAGCATCCCGATTCCGTTGATCGAAAAAAAATGGATAGCCGCCTGCAGGTGCCGTTCATCTGCCAGTTCATCGCCATGCGCTGGTCGTACGAGGAACTGGTCGTAGCCCAGGCAAAATTGAATCCGCTCACGAGCCGACAGGAACGCACCCAGCGCGAGATCGATGAGATCGTAGCGCGCGATAAGGAAACTCCCGCCCTGGACAAGCGGCTCGACGATTTGAAGGAAATCCTGGCCATTCTCTCCGGGCTCGAAGCGCAAACCGCGCAGGGCGTCGATCGCTACCTGCACATCATCGACGAAGCGCTTAACCGGAAGCGGCCGTTCGATCGGGCGCTCTTCAAGGACGCTTCCGGCCCGGTCACGGCCGAACAGCTTTATGTGAACCAGAAAATTTCCGATCTCATCTCGAATGCGGAGATGGAGCAGAATGATTATCGCCGCGGCGGAAAGCCGAACGTTTTCTTTGGCGCCGTCAAACGCTACTTCGGCGTACCGGTCGGCGTTTTCGCCTTCAACACCGCAGTGCTGCTCGGCTCGACCGTCGCGCTGCTGGCAGTGCTGCACTGGATCCTGCGACGCCAACTTCAGGTGCGAAGGCGCAGTTAGGAGGATTGCGGTCATCCCGAGCGCGGTGAGGGACCTCCCGAATGGGCGAAGGACTTCCGGGCAAGCTTCCGTCCGCTTTTGTGACCGCGCGATGATCGTTAGGGAAAAGAACGCTGCGGGGCTTTTGAGAGGTCCCTCGCTGCGCTCGGGATGACAGCACGGCGAAGTTGGCGTAGGAACAACCCGCTATGAGCAAAGCGAAAAACAAAACCACGCGCCTGATCGTGGCGGCAAGCGAACACGATGCCGACATGCTCTACGCCACGCATTTCTTCGCGCCCGATCCCTTCATTTTTCTCGAGCAGAAGGGCCGCCGCACTCTCGTTTTGAGCGATCTGGAAATCGATCGTGGTCGCAAGCAGGCGAAGGCAGATGAAATTTTGCCCTACGGCAGGTTCGAAAGCGAAGTGCAGGGAAAAAGCAAAAAGGCGCCGCCTTACGAAAAGGTGCTTTCGCATTTCCTGCGCCGGCGCGGAGTGCGTTCGGCGCTCGTGCCGGCCAGCTTTCCACTCGGCTATGCACAGGAACTGAGCGCGCACAAGATCCGCCTGAAAACGAGCAACGGCCTTTTTTGGCCGGAACGGGAAGCGAAATCGGAAAAGGAACTGCAGCTCATGCGCCGGGCGCTCGCCATTACGGAAAAGGGAATGGCGCGAGGTGTGGAGGTGTTACGCCGGTCCAAGCCGGGTCGCGCCAGGAAGCTGCAGTGGTCGGGCAAGACTCTCACTTCGGAGATGTTGCGGGCGGAAATCGATGCGGCTGTGCTGCGCGCCGGTGGACTTCCGGCCAATACGATCGTGGCCGGCGGCGATCAGGCCTGTGATCCGCACGAGCGCGGTTACGGTCCGCTCTTCGCCGATTCCCTCATTATTCTCGATATCTTCCCGCGCGATGCTTCGAGCGGTTACTACGGCGACCTGACGCGGACGGTCGTGCGCGGACGGGCCAGCGAAACACAGCGAAAACTTTGGGAAACAGTGAAAGCGGGCCAGGCACTCGCACTTCGCAAAATGAAGCCGGGCGTGGACGGACTGAAATTGCACAATGAGATCAAGCAATTCTTCCATGATCGCGGTTATCCGACGGAAAAACGCAAAGGGCGATTCGTCGGGTTTTTCCACGGGACCGGACACGGGCTCGGTTTGGAGATTCACGAATATCCGCGTTTCCAGAAAACGATCTTCAAACCGGGCCAGGTGCTGACGGTGGAACCAGGCCTTTATTATCCCGGCATCGGCGGCGTGCGCCTGGAAGACGTTGTCGTGCTGACCAGGACGGGCGTGCGGATGCTCTCGCGGTGCCCGAAGCAACTTGAAATATGAACGAAGCCGAAGCGTCCGCGTCTAACTAGGAGGAAAATTATGTACTACCCAGGCGGATTTGGAGGCGGACTTTTTTTCGGTGGGCATTGGCTCTTGCTCATCGGGGTTCCGTTGATCATTGGAATTTGGGCGCAGATTCGCGTCAGCGGCGCGTTCAAGAAATGGGGCGCAGTGCGGGCCAGCTCCAATATCACCGGCGCGGAAGCGGCGCGCGAGATCTTGCACGCAGCCAACATCAACGACGTGGATGTTGTCGAGACGAACGACTTTCTGGGCGACCATTACGATCCGACAAAGAAGCGGCTTTGCCTTTCGACGAACGTTTTCAACACACCGTCGGTCGCCGCACTTGGTATCGCAGCGCATGAGACCGGGCACGCCATTCAACACGCCAAGGCCTACGCACCGCTCAAGTTGCGCATGGCCATCGTACCGATGACCATGATTGCGTCGCAGATGCTGCCCTTCGTCATCTTTGGCGGGCTTTTTTTCCGTATCACCGGGCTGATCACAGTCGGTATTTGGTGCTATGCGATTCTGCTCGTGTTCCAGTTGATCACCCTGCCGGTCGAGTTCGATGCTTCGCGCCGCGCGAAAATCATCCTTCAGGAAATGGGCATTGTGCAGCAGGGGCAGGAAATCGCGGGCGTGCGCAAGGTTCTGAACGCCGCCGCGCTCACCTACGTTGCTGCCTTCATCGCCGCCCTTGGCAACCTCCTCTGGCTTCTTTCCGTCCGCGATCGGCGGTAGCCGGTCGTATGTTTCCGCCCATGTCTGCTGTCGCTCTGCCGCCTGCCCGTCGCATTTCGGATTTGTTGTCGTCCGGTCTGCCAGCGCGTGCTAAGTCTAAACGGGAGCGGATGGAGCAACCACGAACCGACGAAGATCAGGCCCTGGTCGCGCGGACCCAGGCGGGTGATGCCGCTGCCTTCGACCAGCTCGTGGTCAAATATTCGCCGCGTCTCTACGGGCTCGTTTACAACATGACCTCGAACCACGAGGACACGAACGATCTCCTGCAGGACATTTTCGCAAAGGCCTACAAGGCGATCCGTGGTTTTCGCGGCAAATCATCGTTCTACACCTGGATTCATTCCATCGCCGTGAACATGACGCTCAATTTCCTCAAGAAACGTGGTCGCCGCTATCATCTCAGTCTCGACGACATGGATGCGAGCGTGCAAAACGACAAGGAGTTTTTGGAACTGACCGCGACGAGCAGTCCGGTGCGGGAAGCCGACCTTGGCGAGCTCCAGTTAAGATTGAACGAGGCCATGATGAAGTTGTCTGATGAACACAGAGCGGTCGTCACCATGTTTCATATCCAGGGAATGCCTCACGCCGAAATCAGTAAAATCTTGCGCGTCTCCGAAGGCACGGTACGTTCCCGGCTCTTCTACGCGAATCGGCAGCTACAGAATTATCTGGAAGAATTCCGCAAGAACCCTGTTACTTAAATTTTGGGCGAGATGGACGAGATGAACGACAACGAAATCGGCAAGCTGCTGCGCTTGAAACGATTTGAGCAACCGCCCCCGGCCTATTTCGAAAATTTCCTGCACGAATTCCATCGTCGCCAGCGCGACGAACTGCTGCGCGAACCGCTCTGGCGCGTAGCCTGGCAGCGGGCGCACGACTTCATGTTCCGGCTGAACGTGCCCTCCCTCGCTTCTTATCCGGTCGCCGCCGCCGCCGTTCTCATCTGCGCCGCCGTGATCTCCTTCCAGATTTATCAGACTCCCTCCTCCAATGTGAAGGTTGCGCAGCAGCAAACGATTTACCCCACGGTCCAGGCGAGCCTTCCCGCGCTGGACACCCAGGACGATAACGACTGGAGTCTCGCTCAACCCGTCAGCATTCGTGGTTTTAACGCGCCTCTTTTCCGTACCGTCAAAGCCCGCGCCCACACTCACCGAGCCGTTGCGCCTCCGCGCTACGTGCTCGATTCCGTGCCTGTGAGTTATGAGCCAGCTTTCACGTTTTAGTGCGGCGCCGGGATCTTTCTTCCGGTCTCGACTCATTACTCCTTTGGCTTGCGCGCTGGCGCTGAGTTTCGCCATCATTTCGGCCCGGGCGCAGGAACTGCCCGCCGGCACGATCAGCCGGCAGGTGCGACAAATCTTCGAGCGTTGTGCCAAGGCCGTCGTGAAAATTCACGCGGCGGATCAACACGGCGAACTCTCAGGCACTGGCTTCTTCATTGATCCCACCGGGACCGTCTTCACCTCCTATTCCGTCGGCGGCGAGGCCAGCAATTTCACTGTGGAATTCGGGGGGAAAAAGCTTCCAGCCAAACAGGTGCTGGTCGATCTGCGCAGCGGTCTGGCCATGCTCAAGGTCGACGCGACAACTCCCTACCTTCCCCTGGGCAATTCCGATCAGCTCGACATGGCCACCCCGGTCGTGACGATCGGTTATCCGCTCGATCTTCCGGAAACGCCAAGCTTCGGCATGATTGCCGGGTTCGATCGCAAATATCTCGGCCGCTATTTTTCGACCACGCATTTGCGCGTCAATCTTCCGACTCAGCGCGGCGAAGCGGGCGCTCCCCTGCTCAATTTCAAGGGCGAAGTGGTCGGCATGCTCGTCAGCAGTCTTGAAAACAATTCTTCCTGTTACGCCTTGCCCATCAAAGCGGCCGAGAAAATTCATCGCGACTTCGTGCGCTTCGGCGAGCCGCGCCACGGTTGGATCGGGATCAATGTGGCGGAAGCGCCGGAGGCTGTCGATGGGTCGCATGCCGAGATGACGAAGATCATGAAAGACACGCCCGCTGCTGGCTCCGGCATCGAAGAAGGCGATATTCTTTTGCAGGTGGGGCAAACGCCAATTCACGAGCCGGAGGATGTGCTCGACGCGTCGTTTTTTATCAGCGCCGGCGATACCGTGCCCATCACGGTCATGCGTGATGGCAAAAAGCTGACCTTCAACGTGCAGGCTGATTTCCATCCCGCGGCCAAGCAATCTTCCCTTGCCTCATCCCTCGCGCCGCCGCGCCAGGCCATGCCGCTCAAATTGGAGTCCCCTCTGCCAAAAACGCCCTAACTGTGGCCAGCCCGCTCTGTCGGGAGCGCCGCCTCGCCCGACCACGGCTCCGCCCACGGCGACAGAGCGCCGTGGCTACAGCATCTTGCGAAATGCCGTCTCATCCAGCACGCGGAGGCCGAGTTTCTTCGCCTTTTCCAGTTTGCTGCCCGCTTCTTCGCCCGCGAGCACGCAGCTGGTCTTCTTGCTCACACTGCTGCTCACCTTTCCGCCTCGCGCGATAATCATGTCCGCTATTTCATCCCGCGGCTGGCTCAGCGTGCCGGTAATGACCCAAGTCGTGCCCGCGAAGCCCGGTACTTCTTTCATCGCCGCCTTTGCCTCGTGCGTCGGGCGGACGCCGGCTCGCGTCAGATGTTCGATCAACTCGCGGTTCCGCTTCTCCTGAAAAAACCGGTGAATGCTCGCGCCAACGATTTCGCCGACGTCCGGAATGCACTGCAATTCGTCCGGCGTGCTTTTCATCAGGGCGTCAAGGTTTTCGAAATGATCAGCCAAAGCGCGCGAGGCACTCGCGCCCACGTGCAAAATGCCCATGGCAAAAATGAGCCGCCAAAGCGGCCGCGTTTTGCTGCGCTCGATCGCTTCCAGCAGGTTGCCGATGCTTTTTTCACCCATGCGCTCAAGCGTTCCGAGTTTTTCGGCATCGAGATCGTAAATATCGGCGATTTCACGAACCAGCCTCCGCCTAACGAGTTGGTCCACCATCATTTCGCCCAATCCTTCGATATCCATGGCGCCACGCGAGGCGAAATGTTCCACGCGCCGCTTTAACTGCGCCGGGCATTCACTGTTCACGCAACGCACCGCGACCTGCTCGGGATCCTTCATCACCCTGCTCCCGCACTCCGGACATTTTGCCGGCATCTGGAACTTCTTCTCCGTCCCCTTGCGCAAATCTGCCCGCACGCCGACCACCGCCGGGATGACGTCGCCAGCTTTTTCCAGCAAAACGACGTCGCCGATCCGAATATCCTTGCGCGCGATCTCCTCCTCGTTATGCAAGGTCGCGCGCGAAACCCGGCTGCCACTGACCGTGACCGGTTCGAGCGCCGCCACAGGCGTGAGCACGCCGGTGCGGCCGACCTGGATCAAAATGTCGAGCAATCGTGTCTCGACACGCTCCGCCGCATATTTGTAAGCGATCGCCCAGCGGGGCGACTTGGCGGTAAAGCCAAGCTTTTCGCGTTGGCCTAACGAGTCGACTTTTACGACCGCGCCATCGGTTTGATAGGCGAAGTCGTGTCGTACCTTGTCCAGCTCTCGAATGATTTTCAGAATTTCGTCGATCGAATCCGCTCTCCACCACCGCTCCGCAGTGGGCAAGCCGAGCTTTTTGAGCAGCGAAAAAAGCTGCGATTGCCTTTCGATCTCCGCACCCTCGATCAAACCCGTCCCGTAGAAAACCACTCCCAGCGGACGTTGCGCCGCGATGCTCGGATCGAGCTGTTTGAGCGAGCCGGCCGCCGCGTTGCGTGGATTGGCGAAGACGGGCAGGCCGTTCTCGGCACGTTCCTTGTTCAATTTGGCAAAGCCTCTTTTGTCCATGTAAACCTCGCCGCGCACCTCCAGCAGCGCTGGCGCCCCGCCTTTGAGGCGCCTGGGCACCGATCGAATCGTACAGATATTTCGTGTGATATCGTCGCCCACGCTGCCGTCGCCGCGGGTCGCGGCATATTGCAGTTCTCCATTTTCGTAGAGCAGAGAAACGGCGACCCCATCCACTTTCGGTTCGACCACCACCGGGATTTTTTCGTTAGGCAATAACTTCTCGAGGCGCCGCCAAAATTCCGCGACCTCTTCCTCAGAATAGGTATTGTCGAGGCTGAGCATCGGCACACGATGAGTCACCTGGGCAAATTCCTTGAGCGGCCGGCCGCCTACCCGTTGCGTGGGCGAGTCGGGCGAGGTCAGCTTTGGAAATTGCGTTTCCAGATCCACCAGCTCGCGATAAAGCGCATCATACTCGCGGTCACTGATGGTGGGCGCTGCCTCCTGGTAATAACGGCGATCATGTTCCGCAATTTCCGCGCGCAGTTCCTTGACACGTCGGGCCGCTTTCACCTCATCCGTTGGCATGCTCCATGATATAGATTGAGCCAAAAGCGAGCAATGCAGCCCGGTGAGAAAATTCTCGGCGTCGATGGCGGTGGCACAAAGACAGCCTGGGTGCTGGTTGAGCGGGAGCCCACCCAGTTGCGCCTCGTCGAGCAGGGAAAACTCCCTCCTTCGAATCTTCGCCTGACCCCCGTCGACACGCTTCGCGCCATCTTTAGGCAAATGCCGGCGGCGGTCGAGCGCGTCGGAGTTTTCCTCGCCGGCTGTGCCACGGCAGAGGACCGCACTCAGCTGGCCGCCATCTGCCGCGAGGTCTGGCCATCAGCGAAAATCACGGCCGGAAGCGATCGCGATTCGGGCCTGGCCGCCGGGCTTGGACATGGCGACGGGGTTGTGGTTAACGCCGGCACGGGATCCTCCGTGACGGGCCGGCGCGGCCATAAGATCGAGAAAGCCGGCGGTTGGGGACACATCCTGGGAGATGTGGGCGGCGGTTACTTCATTGCCCGAAACGCCATCCGCCTGATGTTGCGCGAATACGATCTGCATCGCGGCGAGCTTGAGTTCGCCGCCAATATTTTGCGCGCGCTCGCCCTGAACGATTTCGATGAACTCGTGCGCTGGGCCCAGACAGCCGACAAAATGCAGGTCGCCATGCTTACACCCATCGTCTTTGAAGCGGCCGCGAACGGAAACGGGCCTCTGCTCGAAATCATCGAGGAAAGCGCCCAGGCGCTTTGCGAATATACCGAGGCGGTAGCGGGGCGTCTGCATCTGCTCGCCCCCAAAGTCATGTTGTTAGGGGGTCTTCTGCAGCATGACTCCATTTATACCCACACCTTTCGGCGCCGATTGAAAAAGAATCTGCCGGATGCACGGGTGGCCGCCGCCGCGCAGTTGCCGGAGTTCGGCGCCGCCTGGCTGGCCGCGGAGATCCAAGAGCCGCCAATCCTTTTCGCAACCGAGACCAGCGAACAGGATGCCGAGCTGGCTACAGCTGCGACCGAAGAGCCTAACGAACGATCTGCTGATCTTGCCAATCTACCGCCTCGAGAGTTTGTGGAACTATTCGTTAACGAAGAGTGTTTTGTGCAGGAAGCATTGCGGGCGCGCGTGGACGAACTGGCGCGCGCGATCGAGATGGTTACGGCGCATCTGCGCGAGGGCGGCCGTCTGTTTTACCTTGGCGCGGGCACGAGCGGGCGATTAGGCGTCTTGGACGCGAGCGAAATTCCACCGACCTTCGGCGCAGCTCCCGGGTTGGTGCAGGGAATCATTGCCGGCGGCGTGACAGCCTTGCATCGCAGCGTGGAAGGTGCCGAAGACGAGGCTGGGGATGGCGCGATCGCCGTCGAGTCTCGGGGGGTGCGCAAGGGCGATGTCGCCTTCGGTATCACGGCGAGTGGACGAGCGCCATTTGTCCTGGCAGCGCTCGTCCGCGCCGCCGCTTTCGGCGCCTCGACCATACTTCTCACCTGCAATCCAAATCGCTCGCGGGAACCGCATTTCGACTTGGAAATCAATTTGCCGACAGGTCCCGAACTGCTGGCCGGTTCGACCCGACTCAAGGCTGGCACGGCCACCAAAGTGGCGCTGAACATCATCAGCAGCGGAGCCATGGTCGCGCTCGGCAAAGTGCAGGGTAATCTCATGATCGATCTCATCGCCTCGAATCAAAAACTGCGCGAACGCGCCGCGCGGTTGGTCGTTCAGATGACGAAATGCAGCTACGAAGAGGCGGTGCGGCGGCTCGATCTTGTGCATTGGAATTTGCGTGCAGCCCTAAGCTCGGCCAAATGAGGGACGCCCATGCCTGAACCTGCTGAGATTTTCCGAAAAGCCCTCGAGGAGGCCAGCACCACACTCAATTCGCTCGCTGCTCTGGAAGCGCCGTTGCACCGCGCCGCCAGGCTGATCGGCGACTGCCTCAGCTCCGGTCATAAACTCCTGATCTGCGGCAATGGCGGAAGCGCGGCCGACGGCGCCGATTTTTCGACGGAATTCGCCTGCCGTTTCGTTAACGAACGGCGCCCTTTCCCGGCAATGAATCTTGCCCAGGGCGGCAGCCTCATCACGGCGACGGGGAACGATTATGGCTTCGATGAGATTTTTGCCCGCCAGATTCGCGCCTTCGCCCAAAAGGGCGATCTGCTGGTCGCGATTACGACAAGCGGCAATTCCGGCAACATTATTCGGGCCCTCGAAGAAGCGAAGACAACTGGCCTGACGAGCGTGTCTTTTCTCGGCCGTGACGGCGGCAAGGCCCGTGGAGTTGCCGACGTGGAGCTGGTCGTCCCGGGAACCTCCACCGCGCGCATTCAGGAAGCGCACAAGTTTTTGCTTCACGTCATCTGCGAAATTGTGGAAGAGCGCCTGGTGTAGAGATCTTCGGCGGCAGAAAAATCTCGGCCAGCATGCAACGCGCGCTGCCGCCGGCCAGTTGGATCGTCGGCAACGATAGAATCACCAGTCGGGCGTGTTGCTCGATCGCTTCCCGCTGTGGAGCAGTCAGGTTTTGCGCCGCGCGCACGGAAAGGACGAGCAGTTTTTCGCGCTCGTTCTGCAATTCCAATGCGTTCCCGGCGAAGTTGGCGATCTGCTCGCGCGTCAGCAAGATCAGCTCTCTTCCCGTCGATTCCAACCTGCTCACCACGCGCTCGCGGGCCGCGCGATTCGGAATCATCTCCGCACCAATCAGCGCGAACTTCGTCCCGAGGCACATCATCACATTCGTGTGATAAATCGGGCGGCCGTCACCGGCCAAGCTCTCGAATGTCACCGCCTCGTAGTTGAAATCGGCGCAGAACTTCGTAACCAATTCCCGGCTGGCCCGGCGCGAAAGCGAAACATAGGCGATGCGATTCAGGTGATCGAGAACGAGGCTGCCCGTGCCTTCAAGATACAAACCACGCTGTTCAAATGGCGAGTAATCGACCACGGCGCTGACGCGATATTTTTTATCGAGAGCGTTGATGACGTCGCTCCGGCGCTCGCGCCGTCGCGCCGCCGAATACATCGGATAAAGGGCAACGCGACCGTCCTGGTGCGTTGAGAACCAGTTGTTAGGGAAAACCGCATCCGGCTTCTCGGGCGAGGCCGTATCGTCAAAAAGCTCAACGGTTACGCCCGCCGCACGCAGCTGCGAAACCGCTTCATCGAATTCCTCCCGCGCGCGCGTGGCAATATCCGCCGCTTCTCCGGACTCGGCTGCGCCCTGAAAAGCGTTGTCCGCTGCCGTCTCCGGATTTGGAAAAAACCGGGAGGGCCGAATCATGGCCACGACGCGTGCGCTTTGCTGCATGGCCATATGATGAGAGTTGCGCAAGGCAAATCAACTTCGAGCCGTCGTCGGTTGACAGCCGTCGGAATCGCGCGAGTAGATGGTTGCCTGCTGATCAAAGAGGGAGGATCGACGAATGAAGCCGTTTCCACAGCTTGATTCTGACCGCGGCAGAAATGACTTCGAGCCGCCGCCAGCGCGGCGAAAGGGGTCGCAGTTACGGATCGGATCTTGTTTTCAACCGAGCCACTTCGGGTCGTCCGGACGTTTCCCCGACCCGGATCGTCGTCCTTCAATTCACCTGATCAGCCGTGAATTTTTCAGGCGCGAATTTCTCCTCGAGGCGGCGATGTTTTTCGGCCTTGTTCTTATTGCGGCCTGGCCGATCGGCTACATGGTTGGAGCCGTTCTGAAATTAGTTCGCTGATCTGAAACACGAGCTATGGGCCGCGCGTAACCGTGACCGGAATCTTGCGCTGACCTTCTGCGGGAATTTCATTCACAAGTTGCGTGCGGCGATCGGGTGAGACCGAACTGACCCCGTGTCCCGGCACATTCGCGCAACCCGGCACGACTAACATGGCCAGAGCGCAGCCCAGCAAGAAGAATCGATTCATATTCATCCTCACTTTCAATTCTGATTCGCACCCGGGAAGCGGATTGGACTTCGCAAAGATGGCGCGCGAGAAAGTTGCTTTGCGGGCCCGCCCCTGCTAAAGCTCTCCGACCTCTTTTCTACCTCCGATTTTTTCCATGGCTGCAGCAAACGATCTCCGCAAGGGAATGGCGATTAAATACAATGGCAACACAGCCATCGTCCTCGATGTGCAACACCGCACTCCCGGAAATCTCCGCGCCTTCGTGCAGGCAATCATTCGTTACATCAATACGGGTAAGAGCGCCGATGTGCGCTTCGGTTCGACCGACAAGGTGGACCTCGTCGATATCAGCCGCGCCACGCTTGAGTTCAGCTACAAGGACAACACCGGTTATCATTTCATGGACCCGAACTCCTACGAGACCATCACCCTCCAGGAGAATCTGCTCGCAGACGCAAAAGATTATCTGGTCGAAAATCTGCCGATCGAGGTGCTCTACGCCGAAGGCCGGCCTGTTCAGGTGGACTTGCCCTCCTCAGTCAATCTCAAGGTTGCGGAAGCGCCCGAAGGTGTGCGTGGCGATACGGCCAGCAACGTGACCAAGCCCGCCGTTCTCGAGACCGGCAAAACGGTCAACGTCCCGCTGTTCATCAATGAGGGTGAGACGATCAAGATCGACACCCGCACCGGCGCCTACATGGGCCGTGCATAGCCGCTCGACCATGGAGCGACGGCGGAGCCGACGAAAGCGTTCCTCGTCGCGCTCTCGCAGCTCGCGCTCGTCATCTTCGTCCTCCCGGCCGCAGAAGCCGCCGCCCGCGCGCTCGGAAGAACCGCGGCGCGTCAAGGTGGTTCCCTACATTGTTCCGACCACGCGAAAACGTCCGCCCATGCAGCCACAGCCGCTCATGGTGCCGACCCGCTGGGTGAAATTTATCTTCGCTCTCTTTCTGCTCCCCATTTGTGCGATTCTTAGCCAGACCTTCTTTACCGCCTTCGCCCGCGCAGCGGCAACCCAGCGGCTTTGGGCGGGCGAAGAGTTCTGGTTCTTCTCGTTGGGCGTAATCCTTTGGCTGATTGCTTTCTTCGGTCTGCCCCGGCCCATGTTGGTTTACGTCTTTGGCCATGAATTGACCCATGCCCTCTGGGTCCTGCTCATGGGGGGTCGCATCAGTCAGATGCGCGTGGCGCGCGACGGCGGTCACATCGTCACCGATCGCAATAATTTCTGGATCGCTCTCGCTCCTTATTTCTTCCCGCTCTACGCGCTGCTCGGCATTGGAATCTATGGATTGGCGAGTCTCGTCTGGAACGTGCAGCCATATGGCCGTTTTCTCTACGGCGTTGTCGGCGCAGCCTGGGCTTTTCATTTCACTTTCACCTGCTGGATGATTCCGAAAAATCAGACCGACCTGACCGAACAGGGCACGTTTTTCTCCCTCGTTTTCATCTACCTGATGAATCTCATTCTGCTTTGCGTCATGCTCGTGCTCGCGTCGCCAGAGATCACTTTTGCCGGCTTCGCCTCAGACGTGGTCGTAAACGTTGGCAACTTCGCGCACTGGATTGTGGGACTGGGCGAACAATTTTCCCGCGGCGCCAGCCGATAGTCGAAGCGTCAAAGGTTCGTCAAAACAGCAAATGGCAACTGCGCCATCGCTTCTGCCACCGGGACCGCGGTGTCGTCGCAGTGCCAGGAGCGGCCGGTGAAAGTCTCCTTCATCCCATCCAACGAAACCATATCGGGCAACTGGATTACGGTATCTTGCCAACGCTCGCCGATCGGAGGAAATCCAATCCGCGACGAGAGACGCGGCGTTACGACTATCAACCGTTTCCCTTCATACTCGCGTGCGAAGGCGACAGCACAATCCGCTCTCGTCCCACTGCTCGTTAGGGCGCCGTAATTCGCTTCCCGGAAAAACTCCGCGTGCTCACGCCGAAATTGCAGAAGGCGTTGTGTGACAAATAGCTTGATCCTTCCATCAGGCCAGGCTTGCAGCAATTCATCGTGCGCCGTCCCTTTCAGGGCGGCCAGCATTTCGCGCCGGCGCCCATAATCGACCGGCCGGCGATTGTCCGGGTCGACCAGGCTGTAATCCCAGATTTCGTTCCCCTGATAAATATCGGGCACGCCCGGCAAAGTCAGTTTCAAAACCAGCTGGCTCAGCGAATTGATCGCGCCGAGCCGCGCGATTTCCTCCGCCACCGGCAGAAAGTTGGGCAGGAATTTGTTTCGGGGCGAAGGATCGAGCATCCGGGCCACGAAATCGTGCATGGCGGAGTCCCACGGTTCGTTAGGCTGAATCCAGCTTGTATTCAGCTTTGCTTCCTTGAGAGCCTTCGCCATGTAGCTCTGGATGCGCTGGACAAACTCCGGCGGCGCGGTGGCTGCGGCCTGACCGTTCGATTCGATCGGCCAGACGCCGAGAAGCGTTTCGTAAAGCAAATATTCTTCGTTGCGGTCGGGCGCCTCCGCTTCGTCGATCGTGCGCTTCCAGCGATGGTTGAGCATTCGCCAGCGCGCCAGCGAGCGGCGCCACATCTGCGGCACCTCGGAGATCGCGAGCATGCGCGCGCGCGCATCCTCACTCCGCTTCGTGTCATGCGTGGACGTGGCGAGCAGGGCCGAAGGCCAGTCGCGTTGTCGATCGAGGTTGCGCTGGTGAAAAGCCTCTACGCTGAGCCCGAACTGTTGCGGTTCGCCGCCCACTTCGTTGAGCGCAGCCAACCGATTATAAATGTAAAACACCGTATCCTCGAGTCCCTTCGCCATGATCGGCCCGGTGCTCTGCTGGAATTTCAAAACGAAATGCATGTGCGCGGCGCGCGCTTCATCGTCCAGATTTTCCGGGAAACGGAACAGGAGAACATCCCGCAAATAATTAAAAACCGACTCCTCGATGGCCGGGTTGCGCCGTTTCGCGGCAGACACCGCCCGTTCGATCACTGACCTGTCTTCTTCGCCGACCGGCCGGCCCGGGGCCAGATACGTACGGTAAACTGGAAAGCAGGCGATCAATTCCCGCACCGCGCGGCTCAGCGCTTCCAGGGTGAAATCGCGAAACCAGCGATTCTGCTCCGAGAGACGGTCGACCATGTTTCCGAGGACATTGACGTCATTGGCCAGCGAAAGGCGCATGACCAGACGCTTCTTTGCATAAACCAGATGCCCGAAATGCATCGAGTGCCCGATGAAGCGGTGGAAGGTTCTGGTGATTTCGGTTTCGGCCGAACCGTCGACGAGCAGGCCTGCCACCTGATTGGCAAAATCATAACCGGTTGTGCCGTGCACCGGCCAATCCTTCCGCAATTTTTCCGCGCCGGTCAGAATCTTTTCCAGCACGATGTACATGATGCGTTCATCCGGCGGGAGCGGTTTCCCCAGGGCCGTCGCACAGCGCGCCTGCAGTTTTTCGAAATATTCGTTAGGCAAATAGAGTCCGTCTGGATGATCGATGCGCAGGCCGGTGACTTCGCCGTCCGCCACCAGTTCGAGCAGAAACTGGTGCGTCGCCTCGAACACTTCCGGCAGCTCCATGCGAATGGCGGCCAGATCGTTGATATCGAAAAAACGCCGGTAATTAATCTCCTCGGCCGCGACGCGCCAGAAAGCGAGCCGGTAGGATTGATCGTTCAAAAGCGCGTCGAGCCGATCGAAGCTGCGCGCATCACCCGGAATGCCATTGATCTGGACGAGCGCCTTTTCAAGCGCCCGCACAAGGCGCGGCGCTTCGCTGCACCGCCGCTCCAGTCGGCGTTTGATGATTTCCTTTTCCCGCGCCCGTTCCTCGATGCGCTCCGGATCGGTCTCCGAACGGCGCGGTAAATATTCGAGCGCAGTCAGAATGCTCTGCAGCTCGGCATAGAATTCCTCGCCCTTGGCATCGGCCAGATTTTCCAAAGCCAGCTCAAGGATGTGTCGGTAGGTCCCGGGCGCGATCGGAAATTGATGCTCGTAATAGGAAAGATGAAACGAACCTTCCTCGTAACGCACCTGCAGTTCGCCCCGCTCGAGGACGCGCCCATATTGATCGCCCAAAATCGGCAGCAGCACTTTGTTGTGCAGCTCGGGCTTGAGCGGCTGCCAATCGATATCGAAATAAGGCGCATACTTCGAGCTGGGGCCGTTTTCGAGTACATCCATCCACCACTGATTGGCCGGCTCGCCGATGCCCATGTGATTGGGCACAAAATCGAGCACCTGGCCCATGTCGCGCTTCCGCAGTTCCGCCACCCACGCGTCGTAATCTTCGCGCGAGCCAATCGCGGCATTGAGCTTGTTGTGATCGGTGATGTCGTAACCGTGCATGCTCTCGGCGCGCGCCTGGAAATAAGGCGAGGCGTAGCAATCGGTGATCCCGAGTTCGTGCAGATAGGGCACCAGTTCGCGCGCCTGCCGGAATGTGAACTGACGGTTAAACTGCAGCCGATAAGTCGAGCTCGGAATGCGCGGATTGCCGTTCAAGGCGAAAACTCCCTTTCGGTCTCCAGTTCGGGCTCGTTCGGAGAAATGACATCGACGGCATCGGCCGCCTTCTCCGGAGAAGAGGCGCCGGTTTCCAGAAAACTCTGCTCGCACAGGCGCGCATACTTGCCGCCCATCTCGAGCAACTGCTCGTGCGTGCCGCGCTCGATGATGCGTCCGCGCTCCAGCACGAGGATTTGGTCGGCATGCACCACGGTCGAGAGCCGGTGCGCGATGACAATGGAAGTGCGATGGAACATGAGGTGTTCGAGCGCCTCCTGAATGAGGCGTTCCGTCGTCGTGTCGACGCTGGCGGTGGCTTCGTCGAGAATCAGAATGGGCGGATCCTTGAGCAGCGCGCGGGCAATGGAGAGCCGCTGTTTTTCGCCCACGCTCAACTTCACGCCACGCTCGCCCACCACACTGCTCAACCCATCCGGCAATCGATCGATGAAGGGCCGCGCGTTGGCCGCTTCCGCCGCGCGCATCAATTCCTGATCGCTCGCGCCCGGTTTTCCCATGAGCAGATTTTCGCGGATAGTCCCGTTAAATAGAAAACTTTCCTGCGTGACCATGCCGATCATCTCGCGCAAGGCGCGCACGTGATAGGAACGGATCGGTTTGCCGTCGATCAGAATTTCGCCTGCACTCAGCTCGTAGAAACGCGCCAGCAAATTCACGAGAGTCGATTTGCCGGCCCCTGTTGTGCCGACGAGCGCGATGGTTTCGCCGGGTTTGGCACGGAGGGAAACGTTGGAAAGGGCTCGCATTCCTTCACCGTAACCGAAACTGACGTCTCGAAACTCGATGTCGCCGGCGATGCGCGACGGCGCGGCTCCTTCACGCCAGCCCGGTTCCACATCCTCATCCAGAATTTCGAATACGCGTTCCCCTGCCGCGCGCCCGGCCTGCACGAGTTGGTTGAGCTGGTGCAAACGGGTGACCGGTTCATACAAAAACCGCGTCAGCGTAATGAAGGCGACCAGCGTGCCGAGCTGCATGTTGCCGTGGATGACGGCGTAACCGCCGAAGCCGATGGCGAGAGCCAGGCCTAACGAATTCAGAAAATCCATCGAAGGACTGTAAATGGCCCATGCCCGCATGATGCGGAGCGTCGCCTGCCGCAGCGTGTCGCTCGCGCGGTTAAAGCGCGCGTGTTCCTGTTCCTCGCGCACGAAAGACTTGATCTGCCGAATGCCGGCGATGTCATCGAGCAGCAGCGCGTTCAAGGCCGAGGCCGCCCGCCGTTGCGGCCGATAGCGGTTCGGGCCGGTGATCGTGTAAAAAATCGCGCCGCCTGCCAGCAACGGCACGGGCGCCAACACGCACCAGGCCAGCGTGGCATGATAATAAAAGAGTGCGGCAATGACGATTGCCACCTGCAAGACCGCGACCAGGCCCTGCTCAATTCCGTCGATCAGCACGCGTTCGACTGAGTTCACATCCTCGACCACGCGCGTGATGAGATCACCGGTCGTGCGATTATCGAACCAGCGCAGCGGCAGAAATTCGATGTGCCGAAACAGATCGCTGCGCAGATCGAAGATGACCTTTTGCTCGAAGTTGTTGTTGAGCAGAATGCGCAGCGCATTCAAAAAATCCTGCAGGAAAAAGGCGAGCAACGCCACCAGCACCATCGGAATGAGCAGATTGGGCCGATGGCCGCCAATGACATCGTCGATAATGAATTTCGTCACGGCTGGAAACACCACGATCATGACGGTGCTCAACACGGCGCAGGCGAGCGTGCCCGTGGCCAGCCACGGGTAGCGTTTCAAATAGGCAAAAACTCGCCAAACGGTTTTCATGCGCCGGAGAACGTCAGCGCCACGCGCATGATGCGCAAGTTGACGCGGCCCATCATTTACAGCGGAAACGTCATGTCTTACCCTGCTTTGGTGCGCATCTGCCACATTTTCATTTCGCCCGGCCACAACTACTACGGGCACCACGGAATGGAGCCCGACAACTTTCCGCTTCTCGAGCAGAAGCGCATCGAGTGTGTGGCCGGCCGGGGACTGCGCGGCGATCGCTTTTTCGATTTTCGCGAAGACTACAAGGGCCAGATCACTTTTTTCGCACAGGAAATTTTCGATCGCCTAAGCGCCGATTTTCCCGAAGTGAAAAAATCGCCGGCCGTGCTGCGCCGCAACGTCATCGTTTCGGGCATTGATTTAAACTCGTTAGCTGGGCGCGAGTTTTCCATGCAGGGCGTGCGCTTCCTCGGGATGGCCGAATGCAGCCCGTGTCACTGGATGAATCGCGCCTTCGCGCCCGGCGCGGAAGAATGGCTGCGCGGCAACGGCGGCCTGCGTGCCCGCATCCTGAGCGACGGCGTCCTTTCAACAGGCGAAGCACAGTTGGTCGTTAGCCAAACCGCCGATGTGCCCACGACGGTTAGTGCGTGAGCCCACCATTTAGCGCTGTGCTGCTGGCAGGCGGTCGCTCTTCGCGCATGGGTCGCGACAAGGCCTTCCTGGAAATTGACGGCATCCCGCTCTGGCAACGTCAGTTGCAAACGCTCCAAAAATTATCGCCGAAAGAGATTTTCATTGCCGGACCGCGACGATTTGAGTGGGTCGAAACCGGCCTGGAAATCGCGACGGACGCCGCACCCGACCGCGGCCCACTCGGCGGCATAGTCGCCGCGCTGCGCCGCAACCAAGCCTCACACCTGCTTGTCTTGGCGATCGATCTGCCACAAATGCCGGCTGACTATCTGCGCGTTCTGCTTTCATTTTGCCGTGACGAACATGGCATCGTCCCGCGTCGAGAAAACCTCTTCGAGCCGCTCGCCGCGATCTATCCACGCATCTGTCTTTCCCTGGCCGAAGAGTTCTTGAACGCGCCGCATTATTCTCTGCAGGAATTCGCAAGCGAAGCCGTGTCACGCGGATGGCTAACGGCAAAGAACGTCGAACCGGCCGAAGAACGCTTTTTCGCGAACATGAACACGCCCACCGATCTCGCGCATCTTTCGCTGGAGCGCATCACACACAACGGTCATCCCGAGCGAAGCGAGGAATCTCCCAATCAATGACAACGGATACAAACGTTCGTGAGGTCCCTCGCTTACGCTCGGGATGACCCTTCGATACTTATTTTTCAAAAATGAAATCGATTCGCTCGATCCAGCTCATTCGTCTTTGCGCCGGCAAACCACCGCGTCAGGAGCCTGACGAAGTCGCCGCGGAAGAACCGCTCGAAATCCGTGTCGAAGGCCAGAGCGTGGCCGTTGTCATGCGCACACCGGGGAACGATCGCGAACTGGCCACCGGTTTCCTCCTTACCGAAAACATCGTTAGGCGGGCAGACGACATCTTCGAAATCACACTTTGCGGCGAACCAGCCGCCGGTGCGGAAGAATCCAACATCGCCAACGTCATCTTGAAGGACCCGCAGATATTCGACGCTGCAAAATTGACGCGCCATCTTTTCAGCTCATCGAGCTGCGGCATCTGCGGCAAAGCATCCATCGAGGCAATCCGTCAGCAGTTCCCTGCAATCAGGAGCGATTGGAAAGTCACGGTCGAACTTCTCCGCCAATTGCCGGAACGGCTCTCATTGGCGCAACCCGCTTTTCAGCGAACCGGCGGCTTGCACGCCTGCGCCTTATTCGCAGAAACGGGCGAGCCAATTGCGAGCCGTGAAGATATCGGGCGCCACAATGCCCTCGATAAGTTGATTGGACACGCCCTGCTCGAAAATCGACTGCCGCTCGAGCGCGAGATCCTCGTTTTGAGCGGACGCGTTTCATTTGAAATGATGCAAAAGGCCCTCGCTGGCGGCATCGGAATGGTCGCCGCCATTTCCGCGCCGAGCAGTCTCGCGGTCGAGTTCGCGCGCGCCAATAATCAGACGCTCATCGGTTTTCTGCGCGGCGAACGCATGAACATCTATGCCGGCATGGAGCGTGTGATCAGATAGGGATGATTCATTGAATCGCCCGCAGAGAAACCCGATCCGTTTACCGGTGCATCTCCGAATCCCCCCATGGCGATTGAGTCAATCGCCTCTACAAAAAGCACCGAGTGGAAGCACCACGCGATCAGATGCGATCACCGCGGCGCTTATGCCTATTCTTGAACGTCAACTCGGCGATTCCCGATTTATCCAATTCGCCGAGACCCTCTTCAATCATGACGTCGTACTGTTCCTTTGCCGCGCGCGCCAGCGGCAGCTCGAGTCCCATTTGCTTCGCCAGATCCAGGGCGATACCGCTGTCCTTGGCCGCGTGCGCGGCGGAGAAGAAGCAGGAATGATCGCGGTTCTGCATGTCCTCGCCGTCGGTCTGCAAAACCCGCGAAGCCGCGCCCGTCTGGCCGAACACTTCCCGCAGCATGGTCAGATCCAGACCAAGCGCATCGCCCAATCCCAATCCTTCCGCCAGTCCAGCCGTATTGATATTCATGACCATGTTGACGAGCGCCTTCACTTTGGCCGCTTCGCCCGATTTGCCGACGTAGCGGATCGATGAGGCCAGTTCCTTCAGGACCGGCTCGACGCGATGAAAACCCTCTTCGCGGCCGCCGCACATGAGATAAAGCGAACCTTCGCGCGCCTGCGTGATGCTCGAGGCCATGCACGCTTCGAGGGAATCGGCGCCGGCTTTTTGCGCCAGCGCTTCCACTTCGACATGCACACCTGGTGAAATCGTCGCGCAATTCACGAAGACTTTGCCTTTCGCGCTTGTCAGAAGATTATCGGCGCCAGAAAAAATCCCGCGCATCGCGGCATCGTCGGTCACCACCGTGAAGATGACCTCCGCGGCAGCCGTGACTTCGCCGAGCGTCTGCGCCGCCGCGCAACCCAGTTCCTGAGCAAGTTCCGTCGCGGCGGCGCGATTTACATCATAGACCACGGTTACGTGAATGCCGCGCTCCTTTAATCGCCGCGCCATGTTAGCGCCCATCCGGCCAACGCCAACAAAACCGATGTTCATGGAAGTCATGTTTGAAGGTAACGTTGCGTCCGCTGAATGAACTTCGCCTGCGTCATTGCTGACATCAAACCTCAGGCTTCAAACATCAAACAGTAAAGAATGCATTGTGCTTTTTTTCATGTCCGACGGTCGTGAGGGGACCGTGTCCCGGACAGACGATCGTTTCGTCGGGGAGCGTCAAAATCTTCTCACGATTGTTTTGTAGAGCGGTCTCGTAGGAAACGTTTCCGCCGCCCATCGAGCAGGCAAAGAGCGAATCGCCCACGATCGCGACCGGTCGGCTCAACCCCGTGATGACAAACGTCATGCCGCCGGGCGAGTGGCCCCAGGTGAGACGTGCTTCGATCTGCAGCCGGCCGACCTGAAAATGCGTTCCTTCCGCGATGGTTTCCGCACCGGCGATCCGCTCGCGTTCCGAAATGTGGACCGGCGCATCCGTTTCGCGACGCAGTCGGTCGAGATCCTCGACATGATCGGGATGAGCATGCGTGAGAAGAATCATCTTCACGGAAAGCTTTTCCTTGGCCATGCAGCGAAGCATTTCCGCACAATCGGCCCCGCTGTCGAACGCGACTGCTTGGCGGCTCGCCGGATCCCAGGTCAAATAAGCATTCACGCGCATATCGCCATATGGCGTGTTGAATTGCGCGAGACCTTCCAGTGAAATCGGTTCGGGCTCCGATTTACCGGCGGCGAGATCGAGCAGCGCCTGGGCGTTGAGTTTCAGGAACGGCGCAAGCTTGCTGATGACCTCTTCGTCGACGCGACCGTCGCGAGTGGCTCGGACCTGTTCGACCGCGACCCCCGATTTCTCAGCCAGTTCGCTGTCGGAAATCTTCCGGCCGCGTTGTGCTTTGCCGATAATATCGGCAACCGTGTCCTCCAACGGAATTCTCATGCCCAGAATGAAGAGCGAATCGAGGCCGCGTCTAGCTGTTTACTGGCTGCAGGGACGCAGAGTGCGGCGGATGGAGCAATTCCGGCAATTCCTGACGCGCGATCTGTTCCGCGCGCAGCGCGACCTCACGCACCGTCCAGTTGCGGCTCGTCTCCTTTTCCATTGATGTCATGACGACATTGTCGATGCCGCAGGGCGTGATTTGTCGAAAGGGGGAAAGATCGCCGCCCACATTCAGAGCGAACCCGTGCATGGTGATCCAATGCCGCACGCCCACACCGATGGACGCGATCTTGCGATTCTCGACCCAGACACCAGTCAGTCCCGTCCGTGCCTGCGCCAAAATGCCAAATGTGGCCAGGGTCGTGATGAGGAGCGTTTCGAGCCAGCGCAGATAGCGATGCAGGTCCTGGCAACGGTCGCGCAGATGGATAATCGGATACCCGATGAGCTGACCTGGCCCATGATAGGTGGCCTGGCCACCCCGGTTGATCAGGAAAACGGGAAACGGCAGATGTGAGCCGCCGCGCAGACTCGATTGATCGGGGTTCCGCCCAATCGTGTAAACCGGTTCGTGTTCGAGCAAAAGAAGCGTGTCGCGTAACGAACAATCTTCCTGACGTTTTGCGACCAGTTCCGTTTGCAGAGAGAGCGCCTCCGCATACGCGCAGCAGCCGAGCCAGCGAACCTCAAGATCATCTTTCATATGCGCGTTCCCGGCGGCAGCCCGCGCTGCTCCGCTTCCCAAGCGCGCAAATGGGCCAGACCGATGGCGAGGGCGTCGGCGGCATCGGCGGACGGCGTCTCCGTCAGCCCGAGTAGAGCGCGCATCATGAAAGCGACCTGATTCTTCCCCGCGCCGCCATGGCCAACGGCCGCCTGTTTGATCCGCTTCGGCGCATACTCAAAAATCGGCAGCCCAAGTTCCGCCGCCGTGAGAATGGCCGCCCCGCGCGCCGCGCCTAACGAAATGGCCGTTTTGTGACTCTGTACGTAAATGACCGCTTCCATGGCGCAACCGTCCGGCCGATGTTCCTGAATCAATTCGCGCAGCTGTTCCCGGATGGCGACAAGGCAGGCGGAAGGGCGCAGCGTTTTGGCATTTTGGATCATGCCAAAATACAGGGCGCGCAGATTTCGTCCTTCCAGTTCCAAAACCGCCACGCCGCTGCAGCGCAAGGAAGCATCGATGGCGAGAACACGCATGGAAGAAGAGCCGCAGCGCAGCCTCTGTTAGATTAGATTTTCGCCTCGCCGGTTCAAGACGGAATCGACAAGCATCGCGGGGGGCGATTTACTCGAACCGCCGCCCGGATCATGAAACGAGAAACGCACCTACTCTGCCAGATTTGTCACAAGACCAAACCGGTCGAGACCGGCGTCATGGCCGAGCTGGTGCGACCGTCACTGGTCGAGTTCATCCGCAAGAGCGTGCCCTCGTGGGATCCGAAAGGCTTTGTCTGCTTTGATGACCTCGGCACCTTTCGAAAGCAATACGTCAAAGAAGTGCTCGAGGATGAAATCGGCGAGCTTTCCGCTCTCGATCGGGAAGTGGTCGAGAGTCTGCAGGAACACGAAATTCTTTCTGAAAACGTCAGCAAACAATTCGAGCGCAAGCTGACCTTCGGCGAACGCCTTTCCGATCGGATCGCGGACTTTGGGGGCAGTTGGAAGTTTATCAGCCTCTTCGGCGCCGTGCTCGTTGTTTGGATTATCGTGAACACAATCGTGCTGGCGACGCGCGCTTTCGATCCATATCCATTCATCCTCATGAATCTGGTCCTGTCATGCCTGGCCGCCCTCCAGGCCCCCATCATCATGATGAGCCAAAATCGGGCGGAAGACCGCGATCGCTTGCGGGCCGAGAACGATTACAAAGTGAACCTGAAAGCCGAGCTGGAAATCCGGCACTTGCACGAAAAGATCGATCATCTCTTGCGGCGACAATACAATCGCCTCTTCGAGATTCAGCAGATCCAGATCGAATTGCTGGAAGAACTGACACGCTCGCGACGGGAGGAGCATCACAAATGAAAGGCATCGCAACACGTGAGGTGCGCCGTCGACTGAAAGCGAATCCGTTCCCCGCTGGTTTTGCGACTCCGCCGTAGCCGGGGAAATGCGCTGGCCGAGCGCGTTTGCGTCGCCTGGTTGTCATCGCGCTCGGAGAGCGCGATCCACCGAGCGTGGCGCGCAGACAGGGTTTGTGCCAATGTTTCGCCCCATCATGCCGAAATTTTTCATCAAAACCTACGGCTGCCAGATGAACGAGCGCGACTCCGAACAGGTCGCGCATTCCCTCCTCGAGCGCGGCTACGAGGCGGCGCCCAATGAAAACGAGGCCGATGTCGTCTTGCTAAATACCTGCAGCGTACGCGACATGGCGGACCAAAAGGCGCTTGGCAAAATGGGGATGCTCGGGCAATTGGCGAAGCGTCGGCCGGAAGTCGTTTTTGGTTTCCTCGGCTGCATGGCGCAGGCCCGCGGCGAGAGTTTGCTCGCTGGTCTGCCGCACGTCGATCTCGTAGTCGGCACCCAAAAATTTCATCGCGTAGCCGATTATGTGGAAGAACTGATTGCGCAAAAGCGCCTTGTAGCCGGGATCGCCGATCCCGGCCACAGCAACCCAACCGCTCCCGGCCATGGCCGCATGGACGACCCGCGCTTTTCCATCGTCGATGTCGCGGACGAAGCCGGCTCACAGGAGACCATTCGCGATCACGCCGTCGCGCCGCAACAGGCCACGGCGTTCGTTTCGATCATGCAAGGCTGCAACATGCATTGCACCTTTTGCATCGTGCCGCAGACACGCGGGACCGAGCGCAGCCGTTCCATCGCCGAGATCGTGCGGGAAGTGCGCGAACTCGTGGCGCGCGGCGTCAGGGAAGTGACATTGCTCGGACAAATCGTAAATCTTTACGGTCGGCACGACATGGCGAAGTCCAATGGGAAAGGCCCGTTCGTCCAGCTGCTTGAAGCCGTGCACGACGTCGAAGGGCTGGAACGGTTGCGTTTCACATCGCCGCATCCAATCGGTTTTCGTGACGACTTGCTGCGCGCTTTCGCGGAATTGCCGAAGCTGGCCGAGCATGTGCATCTGCCGTTGCAATCGGGGTCGAATCGAATCCTCAAGGCCATGCACCGGGCCTATACCCGGGAGAAATATCTCGCGCTCGTCGAGCGTCTGCGCGCCGCCCGGCCGGGCCTTGCCCTAACGACCGATATCATTGTCGGATTCCCCGGCGAAACAGATGACGATTACATGCAGACACGCGCGCTCGTGCAGCAGATCGAATTCGACAATGCCTTTATCTTTCGCTACTCGACGCGGCGCGATACGCCGGCCGCCGTCATGGCGGATCAAATTCCGGAGTCGATCAAGGAAGCGCGCAATCAGGACCTCCTCAATATCGTCAACGAACAGAGCCGGCGCGCGCACGAACACCTCGTCGGTCAGGAGGCCGAAATTCTGTGCGAGGGCCCGAGCCGCACGAATGCCGCGCGCCTCATGGGCCGGACGCGCACTCACAAGATCGTCGTTTTCGAGGGCGACCCGGCCTGCATTGGCTCGCTCGTGAATGTCCATATCGAGCGGGCGAACGGTTTCAGCTTGTATGGACGGCCAGTCGTGCAACTCTGACGCCACTGTCTCGCGATGATTTATCATTTTTCCCTGCACGCGGCCGCTCTGATGGCCGGTTTCTTCCTCGTGGTGATCAGCCTGCCGGGCGTCCTTATGCCGGAATCGGTGCGCAAGATCGCGCGTCAGCTGCCGCGCTCGCGTCCGCTCGGTTTTGCTTTGCTGACCATCGACTTCATCTGGAGTTTCTGGCTTCTGGCCACCATGGAAATGGGCGAGTTTTCGAACTTTCGCCGACCGCTCCTGATTATTTTGCCGATTGGATTTATTCTCGTCCTGCTCTTCGTCGATGAATTCCTGGCCGTACGTGCCCTCGGCATTTTCTTTCTCCTCGCGGCCGAGCCGTTGCTCGATGCGGCCTTCTTCCGGAACGAAGCCAGCCGGCTCGTGCTCACGGTTTTTGCCTACGCCATCATCGTGAAGGGTCTGTTCTACGTCATGATGCCCTATTTGATGCGTGATGGGATCCAATGGGGAACGCGGAGTAACATTCGATGGCGTCTGCTTAACAGTTTCACGTTGCTCTACGGCGCGGCTTTGCTCGCGCTCGCTTTCACGCGGTATTGAATCGCATTCTCGTCATCCGCGGCGGCGCGATCGGCGATTTCATTCTCACGCTGCCCGCCATCCGGCTGCTGCGCGATCGTTATCCGTACGCGCATCTTGAAATTCTGGGCGGCCGGTCCATTGCCGTTCTGGCGCACGATCGATTCTACGCAAATGCCATCCGCTCTCTCGACGATCCCACTCTGGTCAGATTCTTCGCGCACAACGCGGAACTTTCGGGCGACGTTTGCGATTATTTTGCCGCCTTTGATGTGATTGTCAGTTATCTCTTCGATCCGGATGGAATTTTCAGCGGCAATCTCACGCGGGCCGGCGCCAAACACGTCATCACCGGTTCGCCAAAAATCGGCGGCCTGGAACATGCAGCGCGACAGCTGGCCCAACCACTGGAGCAGCTTGGACTCCACCTAGAAGATCCGGCGGCAAAACTTTTTCCAAATCAAGAAGACCACCGCGCCGCGGCGGAATTTCTTGGCGACATGCGACCCGATTTCCTCGCCGTTCATCCCGGCAGCGGCAGCTCGACCAAAAACTGGGCGATCGAAAATTGGAGCCGGTTGCTGGCTGTTCTTCGACCAAAGACTGGTTTCATCATCGCCGGCGAAGCCGATGAAGAGGTGAGCACGCAGCTGGAAGCGATGTCTGAAAGGCAACATTTGCGACTGGCTAAGAACCTTCCCCTGCCGCTTCTGGCAGCACTTTTGCAAAGGGCAACTTTCCTCGGCCATGATAGCGGCATTTCCCATCTGGCGGCTGCGGCCGGGGCGAGATGTGTTTTGCTCTTCGGCCCGAGCGATCCGGCCATTTGGGCGCCGGCTAACGAGAAGGTGCAAGTGATTCGCGCGCCGGACGGGAACCTGGACGGGCTTTCTGTCGAAGAGGTCGCTCAGGAGCTGATGCGCATTGGCATCAGAACATAGAGGAATGGTGTCTGGATCTTCAAAACGCCCGGGCTCATCTCATCGATGAGATCGAGGAAAACCTCGTCTTCCGAGAGATTGCGCAGCGGGGCCATGAGAAATTCCGGATTGAAGGCGATGGAAAACTCGCGGCCTTTGTAAACGACCGGCAACGATTCCTTCGCTTCACCGACCTCGGGCGTGTTCGCCGTGATCTCGATATTGTTCTTGCTGAAATTGAGCTTGATCGAATTCGACTTGTCGCTCGCCAGCAGGGAAACGCGGCGTAACGAATTGAGAAAAGTCTCGCGTTCGAGTGTGACGCGCTCCTTCGCTTCGGAAGGGATGACCTGCCGATAGTTTGGATAATTTCCCTCGATCAATTTTGAAACAAGCAGCGTGTTGTTGAGATCGAAGGCGATTTGTCCGCTGCCCACGCTCACCTTGACGTCGCCATCGTCGGTCAGGAGGCGCTGCAACTCGGTCACCGCCTTAGTCGGCACGATGATGTCTGCTTCGTGGCTACGCGGGAATTCCAGCTCGATATCCATCATGGCGAGGCGTCGGCCGTCCGTGGCCACGAGAGTGAGCTTGTTTTCCTTAAAGCTGAAAAGAACGCCGTTCAGGACATAGCGAGTTTCATCGGTCGAGATGGCGTAAGAAGTCTTGCGCAAGCCATCACGTAAATCCTTTTGCCGGATCGTGACGACCTTGGCGTCCTCAAATTTCGGCAGGGGCGGGAACTCTTCCTCCGGCAGGCCCAGGATTTTGAAAAAGCTGTTGCCGCTGCGGATGGAGGCGGTGTTCTTGCCATCGATGTCTATCTGGATTTCGCTGGAGGGCAATTCGCGCACGATAGTGAAAAGGCGACGCGCCGGCAATGTCGTGGCGCCTCCCTTCTCGACCTGCGCTTCGAAACTGCCGCGCACACCGACATCGAGATCGGTGGTGGTGAGATGCACTTCGTTGCCGTCCGCTTCCAGCAGGACATTGGAAAGAATCGGCAGCGTGGTACGCGTGCTGACGACGTTTTGGACCTGCTGCAAACCCTCCAGGAGCTTTTCTTTTGTGACACTGAATTTCATATCGAGACGGACGGCTAAGATGTAAGGCTTTCGATTTTGTTCGGCAACCGTATTCTCGCTGGGGGAAGTGGCGCAAGTTTTCCAGCTGGCTCGCGATGACGGATCGCAAGTTGAAAACTTGCGCCACCTTGATGGTTAGCGCTGCAGCGAGCTATCGATAAACGAAATCGTCTGACGAATGCTGTCCTGTTCTTTCATGCGCCGCTTCACCAGCTTGCAGGCATGGAGGACGGTGCCGTGATCGCGTCCGCCAAAAGCATCGCCGATTTCATTGAGCGAAGCTTTCGTTAGCTCGCGCGCCAGGTACATCGCGACCTGCCGTGGGAAAGCAATGTTGGCCGGCCGGCGCTTGCTCGTCATGTCGGCAAGACGAATGTCGAAATGCTCGGCCACGCGCCGCTGGATTTGTTCGATCGTGATCGAGTGCCGCGCTTCCTCCTGCAGGATGTCCTTGAGCAAATGCTCGACCACTTCGTGAGTCAGTTCCTTGCCGCTGAGAGAGGCGAACGACGCCACCCGCATGAGCGCGCCCTCCAGGCGGCGCACGTTGCTGCGAATGCGGTTGGCCAGAAATTCGAAGATGGCGTCCTGCAACTTGATGTTCAGCGTGCGGGCTTTCTTGCGCAGGATGGCGATGCGTGTCTCGACATCGGGCGGCTGCAGTTCCGCCGTCAGTCCCCATTCGAAACGCGAAACGAGGCGATGTTCCAAGTTGGCAATTTCCGACGCGGGCCGGTCGCTCGAAAGCACGATCTGCTTATGGCCGTCGAAGAGCGTGTTGAAGGTGTGGAAAAATTCCTCCTGCGAACGCTCCTTGCCGCCGAGGAATTGAATATCGTCAATCAGGAGGAGATCGGCCTGACGGTAACGCTTTCGGAATTTGACGAGCGTGCTGTGCTGAATGGCGTCGATGAACTCATTGATGAAAAGCTCACTCGAGAGATACATGACGCGCGCATTTTTCTTCTTCGACCAGACGTACTGGCCGATGGCCTGCATCAGATGCGTTTTGCCAAGGCCGACCCCGCCGTAAACAAAGAGCGGATTGTAGGTGCGGGCCGGTGACTGGGCGACGGCGAGACTGGCGGCGTGGGCGATTTCGTTGTTCGGACCGACCACGAAAGATTCGAAGGTGTTGCGCGGATTGAGACCAAGCGCACTTGTCGCGCGTTTTGTTTCACCGATGGCGGGGCCGGCGGCTTCTGGAACGATGGTTGATCCCAGGATGACATCTTCTTCGCCGGAAGCATTTCCCGAGGGCGAACAGAATTTCACGGCCCGCGGCGCGCCGCAGGTGGCAACGATGGCAGCCTGCAGCGCAGGCATGTGATTACTCTCGATCCAGAATTGATAGATGTTGTTGGGGACCCGAAAAGTGAGGGCTTCGTTGGTGGCGCTAATCAGGCGTACAGGCGGAGAACCAGCGCTTGTAAGTATCGGCGCTGACCTGCGGCCTAAGCGCCGCTGACAACTTCTGCCATAACTGGGAGCAATGCTCGTCCATGCCGACTTGTTAACAGCGTTAACGACCTCGCGCAGCGCTGCGAATGCCGGGTGTAGAGAGAAGCGAAGAGAAATAAAAGGCGACCCGCTCCAAGGCAAACAGGCGGGCGTTTTTGGAAAAATAGCGCGAAAAAGTGCAAAAATACGAGGGAAATACGCCGGCGTGCCGCTTTCCAGCGCTCGCCCCAACCAAATTCGGCCTGGAAGAGGAGCGATATTCAATCGTTGAGTTCAGGGTCATAGTCTTTCGTCCTTCGTAGAGTTTCTCAGAACTGTTCACATCTTATTCACACACGCCCTGTTCTCTCCCGCCAGCGGGCTTGAGATTAAGAACCGTCGCCGAGTCCGACAAGAAAAAATTCTGAACTTTATTTTTTTAAAGTGGTCGAAAAAAACTTGACTGGTTTTCGCGCACGGTATTGGCCTCGGAAGCAGCGATCCAACTTCGGTTTGGTTCGGTTGACCTGCCCGGCCATGCGCGGAAATTCCCGCTCCGGTCGTGCCGGGACGGCCACCGGAATCTGACCTAACGAATGATTTTGCAGACAGCCAAAGCGAGAAAACGGGAAGAAAAGCCGCGGCGACGCACCCGCTGGCTGGCTCTCGCGTTGATTGTTTTTCGCGGGGGGCTTCATCCGGCCGAGGTGCACGCGGCAGAACCACGAATTGCGCACGTCGTCGTCATCTGGTTGAAACACCCGGGCAATGTCCGTGACGAGCGAGCGCTTATCCGGGCTTCGAAGGAATTCGAGCGCATTCGCGGAGTGATCCGGGTCGAAGCCGGACCGGGCCTTTCGGTCGAGCGGCCGGGGATCGATCAAAGTTTCGACGTCGGCATTGTCATGATCTTCAAAAACCGGAAAGCGATGGAGCATTTCGCCAAAGACCCTCGGCATTTGCTGGCCATTCGAACCGTGCTCAAACCAACGGCGGCACGCTGCATTGTTTACAATTTTCCGATCGAATGATGCGCACTCTGCTCGCCCTGTTCTTTTGTCTCCTGCTTGCTCCGGCAGCGCGTGCGCTCGACGAAATCCCGCCGCCTTTCGGTTTTCGGTGGAACGATCTGGACGGGCGCGTGGAAAAAATCCTGAAGGGAGCCAAAGCCAAGATTGTTACACGTGAAAAGAAGGATCATCGCGAAATCTGGACCGTGGAAGGTCTCGTCCAGCCCGGGCTAAAGCGGACGCTCTTCACGTTTCGGGAGGGCTTTCTCGTGGAGGTCGAATTACAATACGAGTATCCCGATTGGAGCATCGAGCGTTACAACGATCGGATGGGTGAGATTCGCCGATATTTCGACGCCAAGTTCGGTACGGGGAAGCTCGTCTCTCGTTCGCGCGACACCGACACGGATGTCATCCAGACGCTGGTCGGTTACCAATGGACCGTGGGCAGCTCGATGCTGGAGCTCTTTTATTTCTCCGCGCAACGCGATGCCCTGCTTTACCGCACAATCACGGTCGATTACAAAATGATCTAAAGGGCGGGGCCGTTGGCGCTCTGTAGCCGCCCCGCTCAGCCGGGGCGCTGATCGCAATGGCGCGACGATGAGGATTCGGGTCTCGAGCGTCTGCCACATTCGCTCTCGCACGGCGACAGAGCGCCGTGGCTACAGTTTTCGATTCTCCTTCTGCAGGCGCTTGAGGCGACTGGCCAGGGCAGCTTTCGCGGCCGCGCTGAGACGATCCACGAAAAGAATGCCGTTGAGATGATCGACTTCGTGTTGCAGAGCGCGGGCTAAAAGCCCGCCGGCCTCCAGTTCGATATCTTTTTCCTCGATGGTTCGGGCTCTTGCCGTCACGCGCACGGCTCGGACAACATCGGCCGAGACATCGGGAATGCTCAGGCAACCTTCCGGACCCAGCTCGGTTTCTTCATCCAGCTTCAGCTCGGGGTTAACCAGCACGAGCGGCATGGCCTCGATCGGATCGACTTCCTCGCCGTTCACCCTGAGAGTGCTCGGCCGATCTTCCACCCGCGAGATGTCGAGGACGGTGAGTTGCAAGGCTTCTCCGATCTGTTGCGCCGCCAGGCCCACACCGTTGGCGGCATGCATGGTCTCAATCATGTTGGCGGCCAGCTCCCGAATGCGATCGTCCACCTTCTCGAGACGGCGGCCTTTGGCGCGCAGGATGGGTTCCCCATACTTCGTGATGCGCAATTTCACTTCGCTTTCTCCGTTCGTTCCTGGGTGAAGGCCGGGAGGTTGCGTACACCGGCCAGCTTGAGCGCGTCCATCACCTTGATAATCGTTCCGAACGAAGCTTTCCGGTCGGCGCGCAAGGCAAGGGTCGACTTTCGTGCCTCGGGGAGAGAACGAACCGCATTCTCGAGTTGGTCCACCTCGACAGGCGTGCCATCGAGTTTGATCTGATCATTCTCGTCCACGCTGACGAGGGCATGTTCTGTTTCGGCCGGTTTCTGCGTGGCGGTCTTGGACTCAGGCAAATTGATCTGCACTTCGGGTTGATCCTTTTTGAATGTCGTCGAGACGACGAAAAAGATGAGCAGAATGGTCAGGATATCGACCAGCGAGACGATAATGATATTCGGCGGCCGCCGTTTGCGCACTGCGAACTTCATTTCCTAACGAGTTCGCAAATCACGTCTGAGGCGCCGGAACATGCGGAGGCGGGATCGCCGCAGGACGGACCGTCTTGCCCGCGGCGGCGCCGGCCCCAACCCGGCCGTAATAACACTTGCTGATTAATTCCACGACGAGCGTTTCCATTTCCACCGACATGACTTCCACCTTCTTTGAAAAGTAGCTGAAGGCGATAAGAGTCGGCACGGCAATGGAAAGACCGAAGACGGTGGCATTGAGCGCTTCGGCAATACCGAGAGCTATGGCTTTCGTATCGGCCGAGCCGGTGCTCAAACCGAGATGCGAAAAAACATGCACCAGACCAGAAACGGCGCCGATGAGGCCAAGGAGTGGCGCGATCCCGGTAATGACTTCCAGCACGATCAGGCCACGCTCGAGCACAACCATTTCGTGACGGGCGCGCGTTTCCACGGCCTCGACATTTTCCGAACGCGGTCCGCGCAGATGTTGCAGAGCTACGCGCACGATGCGGGCCAGCGAAGAGTTGTCATGATTGACGATACGGGCCAGTCGTTCCGCATTTCCGCCGGGCACGAGTCGCTCGATTTCGCTCTCGATGACGAGCGGGAGGACGTTTTTGCGGCGCAGAGCGAAGCCGCGCAGGATCATGGTGGTAACGGCAAAGATCGAGCAGATAAGCAGCGGCCACATGAAGAGGCCGCCTTTGCCGAAGAAACTGAGAACGCTTTGCGACATTTCCTGAAAATCAGCCAGCAGCATAAGGGTCGTCATTGGTTGGGAAAAGCAGTGAAATTTATTTCCATGGGCAGTCCTTCCGAAGGCAGAACGTCCGCGACCTCCTGAGGCACCGGCGGAATCTTTGCCTGCTGAATCGATTCGAGGCAAACGTTGGCGAAAGCTTCGTTATTGCTATTCCTCGTTATGCGCAGGTTCTGCACGCGGCCATCGCGGCCGACGGAGAAGGTGACGTTCGCCGTCCCGATGTTGATAAGATCCGCCTGTTTTCTCGTATAGTAGTTCCAGCGTGAACCGATCGCATCGAGAATGAATTTCTGATAGCGTCCCAGCGGGGTGCCGACAGCATCGACCGCCGAGGTGCCGCGATTGCTGATATTACCGCTGATGCGGGTTTTTTCCTGGTATGACCGATAAGTGGAGGCCGGCTCCTTCGGCGTGGGACTCGGTTCGGGCGTCGCGGAGGGAATCTCGGGGGGCGTCGGCTCCAGCTCGTTAGGCTTGATGGCGGGCGGCGGAGTCGAGGTGAGCATGGCCAGTTGATCAGGGGGCGGACTCGGCGTGGTTTCCGGAGTCGCGCTCGGAGCAGGTGTTGGTGTGGTCGGCGGGGTCGGTGTGCTTTTTTGTTCCGGCGGCGGAGTGGGCTTGGGCTGCGCCCCTTCCAGGGCAAGCGAAGCTTCCTGCGATTTCAAATCGCGATTCGTACGCTCCGTTCCTTCCTGGCTGGGCAGAAAATCGTCGCCGGTCGCGCCGATTTCACTCGCCGCCACCGAATCGGCATTCGACTCGAAGGTCTTGTTCTTGGGCGGCACTTTCGAATTGCTCTGGTCAACCGGCATAAACTGCGCGTTCTTCGGGATTGGTGGGGGCGTGGCCAGATCGACCATGGTCAGTTCCACCGGCTTATCCTCTTCTTCGACCTCCGGGAGGGGTGCCAGACGATTGGCAAAACCGGCCAGGGAAAATGCAATGGCGAGGTGAATGAAAATGGAAGCGAGAACCGCCCAGAGAACTCTCCGGCTATCGCTTGTTCTTTTCATAAGATTCGACCGCTTCTCCGGCGCAGCGACCCGCCGGCCCCGTTTTGATGGCAATGCAGTGGCAAAGAGACAGCTCGTATCGCCGGAATGTTCGACCGCCACAGTATCTGACCTGCCTCAGCACTGCAAATGCCAGGGCTGTGCCAAGGTCGGGATGATTGGGCCGAATTCCGTGAACCGTCCCCTATCTGCTTCCGCGCCTGCTCTTTCGTGCGTAATGAAACAAATATTGCTGTGCATACCCGCCGTGCTCACCGAAGTAACGTGCGCTGAACTCCTGTAATTCGCCCGTTCGAAACTTACGTCGCCGCGGAAAGTAGTTTTCACGCAGAGTCCGCTCGATCCAGACATCAATAGGGAAGGCGCGCAGGCGCTCGTAGGCAAAGAGCATGACGCAATTCGCCACTTTGATGCCCACCCCGGGCAATTCGCAGAGTCGCGTCCGCAAATCTCCGTCCGGCAACTTCGTCCAACCCTCAAGATCGGCCTGGCCTGATGCAAGGAGCTGCGCCGTGGCCAGAAGATTTGGCGCACGATAACCAAGGCCGCAGGCTCGCAAGTCCGCCTCCGACGCCCTGGCCAGACGCTTCGCCGCTGGAAACGAATGCAGTTTCACCCCAACGACGTCGCGCGGACGACCAAACCGCTTTCGCAGTGCAAACGACATCTGCCGGATATGCGCCACCTGCTTCATCGACGAGCAGATAAACGTGGCCAGGCATTCCCACTTCGGCTGCCGGATGATGCGCAGGCCCCGGCAAAAATCGGCCGCCGCTCTCATCACGGGGTCGTCAGGCAACGTCGCGCAAATCCGGTCCAGCGGATGATCGAGCGCAAAATAGCGGGCTGCCGCCTCGGCCATCTCCCCTTTGCAAACTTTCAGCGCAGCGCCGTTCTGCTCCACATAAACCGCGTGTTCGCCGATCACTCCGACGAACCCCGCGCCGAATTTTTCCCAGTGAAACACCTGTCCGGAGTCGAGCGTCAGCGCCAGATCGAAATCAGGCGCAGAAATTTCGACCAAGGACATCAGGCTACAGATTAACACGGACAAGGACGGAGCAGGAATGCAGCTCCAAATCGCCTTCTCGAGAAAATCTGTGTTTCATCCGTGTTCATCCGTGGCTAAATAGCGGCCTAATGGATTTTCGCCTCGCCGTCGATTCCGGCGTTCTTCTTCTCTACTTCTTCATCATCATCTTCATCGGCCTCTACATGGGGCGGAAGGAGGATAATCTTGAAGACTTCGCGCTCGGCGGCCGGCGCATTCCGTGGTGGGCGGTGCTCGCTTCCATCATCGCCGCAGAAACCAGTGCCGGCACCTTTTTTGGCACACCCGGCGAAGGATTCGCTCTGCGCAATTACACCTATCTGCAGCTCGCTCTCGGCACCATCATCGCGCGCATCCTCGTCAGCTACATTTTCATCAAGCCGTATTACGACCACAAGGTCTTCTCGATTTACGAATATCTCACCGTACGTTTTGGCACGCGCACCAAGAACGCGGCTTCTGCCGTGTTCATGATCACGCGCCTGCTCGCTTCCGGCGCGCGCCTCTACGTCGCGGCCATTGCGCTCGCCCTCGCCTACGAAATGATTACCGGCCTGCGCCCGAACCCAACCCAGACGCTCTGGATTTACGTCGGCTCGTGTGTGGCCATTGTCATTCTGACCGCCGTTTACACCACGCTCGGCGGCATCAAGGCGGTCATCTGGACCGACCTCATCCAGGCTTCCATCATGATGGGCAGCGCGCTCGTCGCGCTCGGTCTGTTGTACTCAGCCATTCCCGGCGGCTGGGATGAAATCGTGCGCCGCAGCGGCGGATTTCACCTGAGCGATTTCATTACCACCGGGCTCGATCCGACCAAACACGGCTGGCAAAAAATCGTCGGCATGTTTGCGGTCGAATACACGATCTTCGCCGGACTTTTCGGTTCCACCTTCATCACCATGGGCACGCACGGCACCGATCAGGACATGGTGCAACGCATGCTCACCGCTCCCGATGTTCGTCGCAGCAGGCGTTCCCTTATCCTCTCCGGCCTGGCCGATATCCCGATCGCTTTCACCTTCCTCAGCATCGGACTGCTTCTCTGGGTTTACTACCAGGCGCATCCCGACCCGACCCTGTCGAAAACGCCTAACGAAACGTTCTGCCACTACATTCTCTACCAAATGCCGATCGGCTTGCGTGGCTTGCTCCTGGCTGGAATTTTCGCCACCACGATGGGCTCACTCAGCACCGCGCTCAACGCTCTCGCCACCAGTTTCACCCGGGACTGGTATCAGCCGTATATCAATCGCGCCGCGAGCGAAGAACAAAGCCTGCGCGCCGTCCGCTGGGCCACGGTCGTCTTCGCGGTACTCATGATCGTGGTGGCTTCAGCCACGTCCTATTGCGTGATCGTGCTGCCGAATGTCCGCATCATTCCGATCGCGCTCGGCATCTTCGGCTACACCTACGGCTCGCTTCTCGGCATTTTCTTTTGCGGCATGCTGACGAAACGCCGCGGTGCCGATTTCAGCTAATCCCATCGCCATGATCGCGGATTTCTTTTTGTCGCCTTGATCAGCAATCTGCCTAACGACATCGCGCGCATCTTCGGCGCAAAACTCTACGATGATCCCAAAGTGGTTTCCGGTCATGGAATTCCCCTGGTGGATTTGCTTTGGCACCATCGTGACTTTCCTCGTTGCGGTCATTTTTCGCACCAGGTTCGAAAGATGACCCGCTTGCACCGCGAAGCGCCGGGATCGGATCGTGAGACCGCCGCTCATCTTCCCTGTTGAATTGTCCGAGCGTCGCGCGGAAATGGGATGATGCGGATTCGGCAGGCCTTTGTTTTGGGCGCGGGACTCGGGTAGCGTTTGCGGCCACTAACGGAGGAAATACCGAAACCGCTGATTCCAATTTTTCAAAAACCGCTCATTACTTTCGCCCTGGATCATCTCCGGGCGGCCGGGGTTGAATCGTTCATCATCAACACCCATCACATGCCGGAGCAGTTTGCGGAGATGTTTGCGGGCGCGCCGGACGTGCGATTGGTGCACGAACCGGTTCTCCTGGAGACGGGCGGCGGGATCAAAAATGTGGAACGATGGCTCGGCCGCGAGCCGTTCATCGTCTACAGCGGCGATATCCTGACCGATATCGATCTCGAGCCGCTGATCGACGGAACATTTTCGCGCGGACAACGAAGTGACGCTGGCTCTGCGCACGACCGGGCTGGCGCAGAGAGTTGCCTTCGCGAAGGCCGGATCATCGATATCGGCAACCGGTTCGGCCACCGGGCACACACGATTTTGCCAATGTTTCCCTCTGGAACCCTGAGGTCTTCGAGCGGATTCCGCCTGACCAGAAAATTTCGTTTGTGCCGGTGCTGGCCGAATGGATCCGGGCAGGCGGGCGGATCGGCGGCGTCATCACTAACGAGCACAGCTGGTTTAACATCGGTTCGCGCGCGGAATACCTGGAGGTGCATCGGACGATTGCCCGGGAAAATTGGAGGCCGGCGTATCTGGGCGATCCGGACTGGCCCGCGCGGGTGGCGCCGGGCGCGGAAGTGGCGTCGGATGCCCAATTGCCGGAGCCTGCGCGGTCGGGGCGGGAGCGCGCATTGGGCCGGGGGCGCGGTTGGAGGACACCATCGTCTGGCCGGGTGCACAAATTGCTTCCCGAAGCAGCGCTTCGGAACTGTATTGTCCGCTCCCATAAAAAAATCGAAGGCACCTGGAATGGCATTGATCCCTAGCGTGAGGACGGACGTTTTATTGCGCGAAACGCGCATGCGCTTCCCGGCTTTCGAAGAGGCTCAGGTCCGGATTGCGCCGATCGAGAAGGGTGGATCGGGCCGTAAATTTTACCGGGTCGGATGCGGACCCGAAATGAGTGTCATTTTGGTCAAGTACGACCTGGAGCGCGAGGAGAACCGCGTCTATGTGCAGATCGCGGAATTTTTGGCGGCCCATCACATTAGCGCGCCCAAGATTTATTTTCACGACGCCACGGAAGGCTTGATCTGGTTGGAGGACCTCGGTGAGACCGATCTCTGGATGCAGCGCGATGAAAGCTGGCTGGTGCGGCGCGCCTTTTACGAATCGGCTCTGGAGGAAGCGGCCAAATTGCATCGGCTACCCGCGGCGGTGGCGGGAGAGATCAGCGGTCACCTCGCGCCGGAATTCAATGCCGCGCTCTATCGATGGGAACAGAGTTACTTTTTCGAGAATTGTCTCGGACGCTATTTTGGCGTGGCGGAAGATGTTCGTGCGAAGCTGGTCGCACTCCGGGCCTTGCAAGATATCGCAGAGCGGCTGGGCGACCTGCCGCGTGTTCTGATTCATCGCGATCTGCAATCGCAAAACATTATTGTCCGCAACGGCCGCGCTTACTTGATCGATTTCCAGGGGATGCGGCCGGGTCTGGCCGAATACGATCTGGCGTCGCTGCTTTACGACCCTTACGTCGAGTTGGCTGAGGCGGAACGGGAGGAGTTGCTGGCGTCTTATTGGAGTCTGCGAGAGGAGAAAGGCGCAACAGCCGGCAGCGAAACCGAGCGAGACGAAATTCTTAAGATGTGCGCGATGCAACGTCTGATGCAGGCGCTCGGTGCCTACGGGTTTCTCGGCCTGGTCAAAGGGAGCGAGGCGTTTCTTGAATATGTCGAGCCCGCGCTGCGGTCGCTCCGCAAGGTGCTGCGAGAGATCGGTCGACTCGAACCGCTGGAGAATTTTATAGGAGCGTTGCCGTCAGACCGGCGCGGCGAATAATGCGATGGATCGGCCGGCTTGGGCGAAGACGAATTACAGCCTCGGCCTTCGCGGATACGGAAATCATGATACCCCTGTGAACACGGCGGAGAGCCCCGAAAAAACTGACCCCCGGAATCGCTGGATAGCCTGGGGCGCGATCATCACGGCAAGTACGCTGCCGGAAATTCTTTGCCGTCTCGGCGGCAACCCGCCGTTGTGGCTGCCACTTGCGCAAATCGGCCTGCTTCTCTTCGCGGCCATTCTTCTGGCCTTGTCCGAGAGAACGAAAGTGCTTTGCGGATTTTTGCTCACGCTGGCGGCGTTGCGATTGGGCTGGTCCGTTTTCACACCCGCCATTGCCTTTTCCGACACCGTCGCGCACTGGGCCCGCGGACTCGATTGGGGGGCACGGCTGTTTCTGGGACGGCTTCTGCCGGTGACCGGCGCACTTGTCATGATCATTTCGCTCTGGGGTAGCGGTTTGGGCAGGCGCGATCTTTTCCTGCAGCGTGGCAATATCGGCGCGCCGACCCGGCCGGAACCGATTCTTTGGTTTCGCCGCCCGATTCCGTGGACACGTTTCGGCAGTCAACTCCTCATCATTTTCGGCATTGTCCTGCCCATCTTCCTTGTGCTGTCACTGCGGCCGGATTTCTCTCATGCGTGGCGCATCTGGAAATTTCTTCCCTGGGGAATCATGACGGCCTGGCTCAATGCGGCGAATGAAGAATTTCAATTTCGCGCCGTCCCTTTGGCGCGCCTGCGCGGGGTGGTCAGCGAGCGGGAAGCGGCGCTTCTCACTGCAACACTCTTCGGGCTGGGACACTTTTACGGACAACCTTCTGGTCCAATCGGTGCCCTCATGGCGGGAATTGCGGGATGGATTTGGGCCAAGAGCATGCTGGAAACCCGCGGATTCTTCTGGGCATTCCTGATCCACTTCCTGCAAGACCTGGTCATTTTCATCTTCCTGGCCATGACCGTTGTGCGCTAGCGGCTGCGCCGTCAGGCCGGTGTGATGACGCGCAACCTGCGTTCGAGCACTTCGAAGTCGACCGGACAGTTCCCGACGAGTTCGCCATCAATTTCCACCGGCACGGTTTCGTCGCTGGTCACCCGAAGCTTCTTCGTCTGGAAATATTCCACTTCGCGTAGCGTAATCTCCGAAGTGAAAAGCACGTTCTGCAGATATTTGATGATCTCGAGGTAACCGAGTTGCTTAAAGACGATAACGTCGAGCAGGCCGTCGTCGATGACCGCATTCTTGAAAAAGGGAAACGGCCCGCCGTAGAGCCGACCGTTTCCAAGAAGGACGAAAGAGCCCTCCTTTGTGGCGGCGTCGTCACATTCCAGGTGCAGACGTGGCGGGCGGCGCGCGGCAATTTGGGCGGCGGAAACGAGATAGCTGAGAGGGCCGAAGCTGCGCTTAAAGGCCAGGCTGGTTTCCTTGACCACTTGAGCATCGAGCCCAATGCCGGCCAGTTGCACGAAATGTTTGCCGTTCGCCCTGGGAAGGTCGACGAGGCGCGTATGCTGAGCGCGGATGATCTTCCAGCAAAGATTGAGATTTGAAGCGGGCAAGCCGAGCTCGAGGGCAAAGACATTCATCGTTCCCATGGGCAGCAAACCGAGCGCGGCTTCTGTCCCGGCGATTCCGTTCACGACCTCGTTGATGGTGCCATCGCCCCCGGCTGCGACGACTGTCTGGAAACCTTCAGCTGCGGCGCGGCGCGCCATTGTTTCCGCCTCACCAGCGCAGGTCGTCGCGCAAAGAACCGAGCCACGGGTGATCTTCTCCACGCGCGCCCGCCAGCGACGGGCCCGTTCACTGCGCGCGGCCGGATTTAGGATAACGATCGTATCGGGCACGGGTCGATTGCTTCTTTGCTTCAAACCCCGCCTGCGTAACGTCTCCCGGTGGAAAAGTTCACGCGCATTCTCCTGCTCGCGCTGGGCGGCCTATTGGCTTTGGCGATCATCTTGTTGCTCGCGGTGAACCTGTATGTGCAGTCGCAGGCCACACAAGCAAGGATTCAGCAGGAACTCAGCCACCGGCTCGACACGACTCTGCACATTCGCCGGATCAGCGTCACGCCCTGGGGCGGTCTCAAGCTGACCGGCATTACGATCCCTCAGCAAAACAAGCGTATTGCGACCGATTTCCTGGAAGCGAAGACCTTTCGGCTGCGCATTCGCTTTTCCTCTCTCTTTAGCCAGCGACTCGTCATCAAGGAGATTTCCCTGATTAAGCCCAACGTGGTCTGGGTACAGAACGCCGACGGAAAGTGGCGGCTGCCTGCGCCGGCGGTTGCCCCTGCGCAGCGTGGTCGCCCGGGTTCGGAAATTACGCCTGCTCCTGCCAGTCCCACTCCTCCGGCGGTGGCCGCGCAATCTCCTCCGCTGACCCCTTCCACTCCTGTCCCAGCAAAACAATCTGCGCCGGTTACCGGGACACGAACTGCATTTATTCCCGAGATTCGCCGCGTCAATCTTCGGGATGGCGCGTTCCACTTTCTCGACGAACATGGCCGGCCGGTTGCCACTTTTACCGGGGTCGATTTCCGTTCGAATTTTCGCAACGCCACCGCGCTGCGCGGAATGATCACGATCGCGAAGACTTCACTGCGCAACCGCTTTTTCCTCGAAAAACTCAAGTCCCCACTGCAATACGATCCGACCATTCTTGATTTCTCGCGCATCTCGGCGCATGCGGCCGGAGGAGTAATCACCGGTCGTTTTTCCATGCGGCCGCAGGAACAGGATTCTCCTTTCACCGCGCGGGTGCAGTTTCACAATCTGCAGGCCGATCAACTCGTGATGGAAGCGGGCGGGCCGAAAGGAATGATCAAGGGCCGGCTCGAGGGAATGCTGGAGGGAGCGGGACAGACGGCCGATCCAAACGCCTTGACGGGGCACGGCGAAATCTTTCTGCGCGATGGCGAAGTGCAGCAATACAGCCTGCTCGTCGCGCTGGGGCAGATTTTGCAGATCGAAGAACTCACGCAGCTGCGCCTCGACGAGGCCCACGTGAAATATCATCTCACGCCGGGGCTGATCACGATCGACGATCTCGTTCTGCGCTCGCCCAACATTCGGCTTTCCGCCACGGGAACGATCACGTTTTCGGGAAAACTGCGGCTCGAATCGCAGCTGGCTCTCAACGAAAAAATTCGAGGACAACTCTTCCGCGCCATTCGCAACAATTTTCAACCAACCGGCGAAGCCGACTTTGCCGCGGTCGCTTTCCAGATTCGCGGCACGGTGGGACATCCAAAAACCAACCTGATGGATCGTCTGGTCGGCGAAGACTTAAAGGACTTGGGCAGCGTGCTGAACAGCCTTTTCGGCGGGGGAAAATCCGAGCGCAAGAAGAAGAAAAAACAGCACGCTGCCGAAGATGCGACCGGACAGACTCCCGTGGCAGCGCCGACCGCTTCGCCAGCGCTATCGCCCACCGCCATTCCGCTGCCGGAAGCGTCTGCGACACCATGAGAGTGATCGCCGGGATCGCCGGCGGCATCCGGCTCGACGTTCCGAAAAATCATGTCCGGCCCACCATGGATCGAGTGAAGGCGGCCATTTTTTCGAGCCTGGGCGAAGCGGTCATCGGAGCACACGTGCTCGATCTCTTCGCTGGAAGCGGCGCCCTGGGCATCGAAGCGCTCAGCCGCGGTGCGGCCGCCGTACGTTTCGTGGAACGCGATCGCGCGGCCGTTGCCATGATCGAACGTAACCTCGCCAAAACAAAATTGAGCGCCCGCGTCTCACAACGCGATGTCTTCGACTTCCTGCGGCGTCCTGCCACGACCGAGCGTTTCGACATAATTTTCGCCGATCCACCCTACGAAAAGACGGAGAACGATGAGGCGTTCACCGCCCTTCTCCTCGCCAGTGAAGGCCTGACTGCTTCGCTTGAGCCCGAAGGAATTTTCATCCTCGAGAAACACCCATCGGAAATGTTGCCGGAGACAGCGTGGCGCATCCTGCGTCGAAAAGCTTACGGCGCCACCGAAGTCGTCTTTCTGCAACCTTTCCGGTCTCCGGTTTCCGGTCTCCCGTCTCGCTCGTGATTCGTTTCCTTTACAATCTCCTTTTTCCCTTCGCGCTCCTGCTTTTCTTGCCGGGCTATCTCGCGAAAATGCGGCGGCGCGGCAATTACCGCGAAAAATTCGGGCAACGTCTCGGAATCTACGACTCCGATGTACGCGCCCGCCTCGACGCACGTCAGAATGTCTGGATGCACGCCGTCAGCGTGGGCGAAGTCGCGGTCGCTTTGAAGCTGGCCCGTCGCTTGAAGGAACTTGATGCGGAGTTTTTTTGCGCCCTCACGACTACGACCACGACAGGATTCGCTTTCGCGAGCAGGGAAGCGCCCGATTGGATTGAGGTGCTTTACACGCCGCTCGATTTCTGGCCGGTCATGCGCCGCGCCTTTTCTGTCATCCGGCCGCGCAAGATCATTCTCGTGGAAGCCGAGGTTTGGCCGAACTTCGTTTCCTTGGCCCATCGCCGCGGAATTCCGCTGGCCCTGGTCAACGCGCGGCTCTCGCCCCGCTCCGAAGGTCGTTTCCGCAAATTCCGCTTTTTCGTCGCGCCGCTCTTTCGCCGGCTCGACCTCGTATGCATCCAGGAACCGGGCGACCGCTCACGCTGGAGCGCGCTCGGCCTGCGCGAAGAACGCATCCGTCATACCGGCAATATCAAGTTCGACACCAGCGCGACGAAGATCGACGATCAGGTTCCGCGTCAGGTTCTCGCCGGCCTCGGAATCGCTTCCGAACGTCCCATCCTTTTCGGCGGCAGCACCCATTCCGACGAAGAAATCATTCTGGCGCAGCTCTTCCTGCAGCTGCGCGCCGATTATCCCGATCTTTTCCTGATCATCGCGCCGCGCCACGTGGAGCGAGCAGGCGAAATCTGCGCAGCTCTCAAGAAGTCCTCATTGCGCGTCGCCCTTCGCACCGGGCCTTCGCAAGATCGGCCGGATTGCCTCCTCCTCGATACGACCGGCGAATTGCGGAACTGGTATGCGCTGGCCACGGTTGTTTTTGTCGGCAAAAGTCTGGCCACGCGGGGCGGGCAAAACCCGGTTGAACCGATTCTTGCCGGCAAGCCTGTCATCTTCGGGCCGCACATGGAAAATTTCGCCGCGGTTGCGCGGCTTCTGGTTGAAAACGGTGGTGCGCTACAGGTCCAGGACGCCATCTCGTTAGGGCAAAAACTGGCCGCGTTGCTGGGAGATCCTGCCGCGCGGCTAAGCCTGGTCGCACAAGCGACAGCCGCGTTGGCCGCTCACTGCGGTGCGACGGCCCGCACAGCTCATCTGGTCATGGAGCTGAAATCGCACGCCGGCCACGCTTCATGACTCTGCCGCAAATTACTTGCAAGCGCCGGGGGCACTTCTGATATTGAGCGCTCTTTGCCGACCCTATCGTCCAGTGGCCTAGGACACCGCCCTTTCACGGCGGTAACACGGGTTCGAATCCCGTTAGGGTCGCCATTTCAGCCGTCCTGTATAATGCATTGAATCACCGCCGCTTCTTGGCGACAATACCGTTACTTTGATGAATTTAACTGCGAAGGGATCGAGCTGACTTCATGGAAGATCCCGCAAAATTTAGCCTGAGCGATTTCCTCGTCGGCGACAGCAAGGACCCGCTCAAGCCGCCTCCCGCTTTTACTCAATGGCGCCAGATGGGGGAATGGGCGGTGAAACTTTACGAACCGGAAATGATGTCCGCGGCGGAGGCGCGCACCACCATCAACTACGGCGGCCAGCCGCATTCCGTCATCAATCTCTGTTCCTACAATTACCTCGGGCTGGCCAATCATCCGGAGGTGATCGCAGCCTGTCACGAAGCGTTGAAAACACACGGCCTTGGCGCATGCGGTTCGCCCATGCTCTCGGGTATGACCGACCTGCATCGGGAACTGGAACGTCGCGTGGCCGATTTTCTCGGCTACGAAGATGCCATGCTTTTCAACAGCGGCTTCGGCGGGGCGCTCGGCACCATCTCGGGTCTCCTGCGCAAGAGCGACGTGGCCGTTTTGGATAATCGCTCGCATCTTAGCTTGCGCGATGGCGCGGTGCTGGCGCGGACCCGGGCCGAACGCTTCGAGCATAACGACGCCGCGTCTCTCGATGCCGCTCTCACCCGTCAAAAAGGAAAACGCCAGCTTGTCATCGTGGAGGGCATCTACTCGATGGATGGCGATTTCGGAAACTTGCGCGAGCTGATGGATGTGGCGGACGCGCATGGGGCCAGCGTCTTTGTCGATGAAGCGCATTCCATGCTGGCCTGTGGCGAACATGGCCGTGGCGCGGTCGAACATTTCGGTGTTGAGGATCGTATTCGGATTATTTACGGGACGTTCTCGAAAGCCTTTGGCGCGCTCGGCGGGTTTGTTTGCGGCACGGCGGAGACGCTCGATTACCTGCGTTTCTATTCGCATCCCTACGTTTATTCCTGCGCGTTGCCGCCGGTGGTGATTGCCGGTATTCTCAAGGCCATCGAGATCGGAACGACGCAACCGGAATTGCGCAAACGTCTCTGGGAGAACGCGGAGTATTTTCACAAACAACTGCACGGTCTCGGCATCGACACTGGAGCCTCCACGACCTACATCATGCCCATTGTGATCGGCGAACGCGAACGCATGTATCGGCTGGGACATGAGCTGCGGCGCCGGGGTTTGTGGGTCGCGCCGGTCGATTATCCGGCAGTGCCGCAGGACCGCATCTGCTTCCGCGCCTGTGTCACGGCCAACCACACGCGCGCCGACCTGGACGAAGCATTGAACATTTTGGCCGACACCCTCGTGCCGCAGGCGATGCAAAGCGCCTGAGGACGGAGCGTTTTCGAGAGTAATGAGTACGGCGGCCGCGAACAGCACAGCAGCATTGGACATCAGCGCGACCTACAAGGCGCGTGAAGTCGAAGGTCTGCTCGACATTCACTTTTATCGCAAGATCGGCTTTCGCCTCGCGCACCTTTTTGCACGCTGGCGAATGACCCCGGCCGGCGTCACGCTGGTCGGAACGGCCGTTGGTGTCCTGGCCGGTCACCTCTATTTTTACCAGTCTCTCGTCATCAACCTGGCCGGCTTCGTGTTGCACATCCTGAGCAACGCGCTCGACAACGCCGACGGCCAGCTTGCTCGTCTGACAAACAAAGGCAGCCGCGAAGGACGTTTTCTTGACGGGGTTGGGGACTTCGTTGTTTTCGGCAGCGTCTACGTGCATCTCTGCCTGCGTTACACGACGGGTGGCGGTTCGCACTTCATCTGGCTTCTGGCCGTGGCCGGAGCGGCCAGCCATTCCCTGCAAACATCACTCGCCGATTATTTGCGCAACGCTTTTGTCTACTTTGTTTCCGGGGGAAGACGCGGCGAGTTCGAGATGGCCGCAGAGTTGCGGGAGGAATATCGTGCGCTGCGCTGGAGCACGAACCCGTGGCGCAAACTTTATCTGCGCGTCTATCTCAACTACACGCTGCAGCAGGAAAAGCTCGTTCCTCGTCTCCGCGAAATGCGCGGCGTGATGGAAGAGCGGATCGCTCACGATGGAGGCAGCTGGTTAACCGAACGCTATCGGCGCGAAAACAAAACGATTGTGCGATGCGCCAATCTTTTCGGCCGCAACACCCGCATGCTCGTCCTTCTTGTTCTGCTTCTCCTCGGACAACCTGCCTGGTTTTTTGTTTTTGATGTGACGGTGTTTAATCTGCTCCTCGCCATCATTCTCCTTCGGCAGAGCGAAGTCATCGATCGTCTGCTCGATATCGCCAGCCGGGTGCCGCGGCCGAGTCTCGCCTAACGAGTGGGCGCATCGATCGAAGTCAGTCCGGTCAGAACGCGCGAAGAACGCGACGCCTTCATCCAATTTCCGTGGCGTATTTACCAACGGGATCCGGCCTGGGTGCCGCCGCTTCTTCTCGAACGAAAGGCGTTTCTCGATCGCAGAAAACACCCCTTTTACCTGCATGGTGACGCGGTGCTTTTTCTGGCGCGGCGCAACCGGGAATTGGCCGGTCGCATCATGGCCAGCGACGACCCCAACTACAACAAATTCCATCATTCGAATGTCGGCTGCTTCGGTCTGTTCGAATCGATCGACGACCAGGAAGTCGCGACGGCATTGTTCGGAGCAGCGAGCGCCTGGCTGCGACAGAAGGGGCGCAGCCAAATCATGGGACCGATCGATTACTCGACCAATTATGTCTGCGGTCTGCTCATCGATGGTTTCGAGCATCCGCCAACGCTCCTCACCTCGCACAATCCGCCTTATTATCGGCGGCTGATCGAGAACTGCGGTTTCGACAAAGTGACCGACTTTTACGCCTGGTGGTTTAGCGATGCCGCCGAAACGGCGCGGCGCTTGCGACGATTGGCCGGGAGGTTTTCCAAACAGAGCGAGGTCACGATTCGTTCCGGTAACATGCGGGATCTTCGCGGCGAGAGTCGCCGATTGCGGCACGTTTACAATCAGGCCTGGTCACGAAACTGGGGCTTCGTTCCGTTTACGGAAAAGGAAATTGAATACATGACGCACGAGCTCAAGCCGATCGTCGAACCGGAATGGACGTTGCTGGCCGAAGCCGGCGATGAGCCGGTCGGATTCATTCTGGCGGTGCCGGATATCAATGTGGCGCTCCGGAAAATCAACGGCCGACTCACCCGTCTCGGTCTGCCCATTGGTTTGGTCAAACTTCTATATCACAAACGCCGCATCCGCACAGCACGCCTCGTCGCCCTCGGCGTGGTCGAAAAATTCCGAAAGACCGGCGTCGCCGAAATGCTCGTCTTGAAGGTGATCGAAGAAGCGATGCTCAAGCGCGGATTCGCCGGAGAACTGAGCATGACGCTGGAGAACAATGACATGATCAACCGCTTTCTCGAAGCGCTTGGTGCGGCCAAATACAAAACGTACCGAATTTATGAGCGCAGCCTCGCTGCGGCCACATCGGCGGCATAGGCGCGCTGGATGACAGAGAGACAGAATGCTGCTTCATCGAGGCCCGGCGAATCTAGTTCGGGGCGATGGAAGCACTCGATAACCTCGGGCAGCATGGCCGCAAACCAATCAGCGTGGTAAGAGCCCGCCGATAATCCCGGCTCAAATCGCTGCGAATTCCCAGGCACTGTCAGCGTGTCGTCTGCAAGCGCGATCTCGCCGTCATCCCCGATGAGCCGAATGGTATTTCGCCGCACGGTTGCATTCCAACTAAGGAAAACTTCGGCGCTTCCGTTGGGAAAGCGAAGCCGCACGTCAGCCTCATCTTCGGCGACATCGGGCGTCGCGCGATGGAGCGACGCCTGCACCTCGGCCGAATTTTGGCCAAACCAATGACACGCAAGATAGAGCGCGTGCCAGCCGTGATCCATCAGAATGCCGCCGCCCGAGATCGCCGGGTCGCGCCGCCAATTCACGTGGGCAGGGTCTGCGACCGCGCATTCCTGCTTGCGCAAAGTCTCAATCTTCACTGTGCGCAAAGGGCCGATCGCTCCGCTTCGCAACAACTCCGTGGCGCGACGAATGATCGGCGCAAATTTCCAATTGTGCATGGGAACGAGAGCGCGGCCGCGTTGTCGCGCCAGGCTTCTCGCCTCTTTCAATTCCGTTGCGTCCAAGACCAGAGGCTTTTCACAAAGCACATGCCGGTTGTGCGAAAGCGCATTAAGAATTTGCTCGCCGTGCATGGCGGGCGGCGTGCAGATGTCGACAAAATCGAGGTCGACCCCCGCCAATTCTTCAAGCGTGGCAAAGGCGGCCACTCCGGGCAGACTTTCACGAGCGATGGCGCGGCGCTCTGCCGCCGAGTCAACCACAGCCGCGATCTCGGCGTCGCCAAAACTTGCATAGGCCGGCAGATGGCCATGCTGCGCCACCGCGCCGAAGCCAATCATTGCACCCCGCAGCATGTGTTTCGTTTCTTACGCGTCCAGGCGCTGCAAGACAGCGTCGATAGTCACGAGCGCCGCTTTGGCCTGTTCGCTGGAAAGGAGCAGCGGAGGATGAACCCGCACGCGCGCTGTATATCCCATGAGAATGAGACCTTCGGCGAGGCAGCCGCGGAAAAATTCGACGCATTTCTCCTTTGCGAGCAACGTGTTTTTCTCCCGGTCAGAAACCAGGTCGAACCCGATCAAGAGTCCCTTTCCGCGAACATTCGCCATCGCGGAATGGCGGGCCGCAATTTCTTCCAACCCATTCCGTAGTAGCGCGCCGACTCTTTCGGAATTCTCAACCAACTTTTCGGCCAGAATGGTTTGAATGGTGATGAGAGCAGCCGCGGCCGCGAGCGGATTTCCGCCGTAACTCGAAGAGGAAGCGCTCGGCAGCGAGAAGGGCGTCGCCGCCATAATCTCTTCGGTCGAGACAACCGCGCTGACGGGAAAACCCGCGGCCATGCCTTTGCCCAGGGTCATGATGTCAGGGATTACATCCTCATGATTGCATCCGAAGATTTTTCCCGTGCGCCCAAATCCGGTAATCATTTCATCAGCCATGAACAGTGCGCCGTATTCGTGCGCGACCGCATGCACAGCGCGAAGAAATCCTGGCGGCGGAACAATATTGCCCGCCGTCCCCTGGATCGGTTCGACAATAATCGCCGCCGGCCGGCCGGCCGTTTTCTCTTCGATAACGCGCCGCAGTTCGGCGATCGCCCAGCGACGGCACTCCTCCTCGGAACCTTCGAACATCGTCGGATCGGCAAAAGGCGCCCGGTGCAATCCGGGCGGAAGAGGTCCAACCTGATCTTTCCAATCGATGTCCGTGAGCGGGAGAACGCCGGCCGTTTTCCCATGAAAGCCGCCCGTAAAACCCACGATGTCGCTGCGTTTGGTAAAAGAGCGGGCCAGGCGAATGGCTGCCTCGACCGCTTCAGCGCCGCCGCTGAAAAATTGTGTTCGATTCAGCTGATTCGGCGTCAGCTCGGCGATCAGCCTGACCAGTTCTGCACGCGGGCGTGAAGTGAAACTGCCCACCGTCACGGCTTTCAGTTGTTCGGTCAGGGCCGCCACATAACGCGGATGCGCGTGGCCGAGACTCGCGACTGAAACGCCGGCATTGAGATCAAGATATTTCCGGCCATCGAGATCGGTCAGAACGGCGCCCTTGCCGTGGTCAATCGCGAGTTTGGAGAGCAGCGCGATAGTTTGCAGTCCCGGAGCGATAAATTCCTGTTCTGCGTCGAAGAGCGCTTCCGTAGCCGAATTGGAAGGGAGCTGAGCTTTAAGATGCATGGACACGCCTGACGATGAATTCAGCGATCGCGCGCGAAGCGCGCTCACGACATGGAGCGAATGACGGCCAGTCGTTCAAATCAATCAGCGTCAGTTCGCCTGTGGGTGAAACAATGACGTCGCCGCCGTAAATGTCGAGACCGGCGGCCGCCGCCGCGCGACGAGTCAATTCCTGCAGCCCGGCAAAACTGAACGGATAGGCGCAGCTTTCCCGCGAATAGAACCAGTGAAAAAAGGCGTCGTCCGCGATGCCGTAAAATTTGATCTCATCGCCCGCCCGATGCTCCTGCAGGGCGCCGATCTCGATTCCGCGCTCGGCAAAATCCTTGAAGCCAGACTCAAGTTGTTCGCGCGACTCGATCCATTGCACGTCGGCGGCCACCGAAGCGTGAACATCACCGCGCTTCAACCAGAGCCCGTCGCCATCGAAACTCTGCAAACCAATGGCTTCTCCCGTTTGCAGCAGCCGGGTTTCGGGAAACGGAATTCTCGCCTCGGTCATCAACTTTGGCAGTCGGTCGCGATAGGTATTCAAAGCGGCTTCCGGACTGTTCATGATGCGCATTCCTTCATTCTCCCAGCGCAGCAGATTTTCCAAAGATGCCCGCCCCTGACACATCGAGAAAATCATGGCGACATCTTCACGATGATCCGGTGCTTCCGGCAATGTGGCGAGCTCGACCGCGAAGCCACACTTTCGCAGATGACCGGCGATTTCATCGAGCAGAAGCACATCGTTCGAACGATGGCGACCGGGCGAGTATTGCTTCTCGCGATACAGTCCGAGAAGTCGTTTCATACTTCCATGGCGCGGAGAAATTCTTCCGCCGTTGCCACGTCGGTCGGGCAATCGACATCGATCGATCGAGGGATCTCAACACCGGCCAGACGGTATCCGCGCTCCAGCAGGCGCCCCAGAAAGGCGCGCAAGGCCCGGAGGTTGTCGCGCCGGGCTTTCGCTGCTTCGCGAAGAATGGAGGCGTGCACGAAGTAAAGTCCCGCTGTGGCCAGATCGCTCCCGGCCGCCGCCTCGCCCAGAGCAACAATGCCTGAATCATTTGAGGCGCATCGCACCCAGAGAGGGCTCGGATCTTTCCCGGGCGAACTGAGGGCAAGTGTCATGGGCGCTTCCTCGCGGTGCGCTCGCCTGACGAACTCCAGGTAAGAGCGGGGAGCCGCAACCGTGTCGACGGTCGAGAGAAGAAAAGGGCCTTCGCCCCCGTCTGCAGCCAGTGTTTCAACCACGCGCAGGAAGCTATGCATGGAAGACGGGGTCGTCTCAACAATCCAGCGGACTGCAAATGGCCAAGCAAATTTTGCGACGTGATCGCGTACGGCGGTCGATTCTTCGTTGATGATGATCGTGACTTCGGAAACTCCGGCCTCTCCCATGGCGGACAGAACATGATCGATCAGGGCCCGGCCTCGCACTTTCACGAGCGGCTTGAAGGAATTTGTCTCTCCGCGCAGGCGTTCGCCGCGCCCGGCCGCAAAGACACCGCCTTTTAATGTCCCGCCGAGACCGAAGCTCGACAAACTAGCTGGAAGATCGGCCAGGCGTCTCAGTTCTAAATCGACAAGCGCAGGTTCCGGGCATTCGCCTGAGGTGATGTCGCGCAGCCATGCCGTCTTCATTCCTATGGATTTGGCGGGCCGGATGTCGCGTTCGAAGGAATCGCCCACCATCAGAATCTTTTCGGGGGCGCAGCCCAGTTCTTCGGCAGCGTGAAGAAAGATTCCCGGGTCGGGTTTGGCCAGGCCTGCGCGGCGGGAATCCACGATGGCGGAAAGAAAGGGCACGTAACCAAAGTCAGAACAAAGCTGCGCGACGTTGCCGCAACCGTTGGAAACGACGCCAAGACGAAACCCCGCACTGCGCAGCTGCGCGAGGATCGGTCTGTTCATTTCGGCGGTCGCAAACATCGGCCGGACAAAATTTTCGACGAGCTTTTGGTGAAGCCCGGAATCTCCAAGCCCGATATGCGCCAGCTGCCATCCCACGTGCAGCTCCACCATTTCCCGCAAATGCGAGGAAGCAATCGCCTCATCGCTCTGGGATCGTCGTTCGGCCGCGTCGAAAGCGGCGCGGATAGTCTCGCGTGGAAGATTCACGCCGAGGTCGCCGTAGAGCGCGACAAAGCGATCCAGCCAGTGGCCGCCGTCGCTGTCGAGCGTTCCCCCCAGGTCGAAGAGAATTGCGCAAATCATTTTTGCAAAGCACCCCTATCGGGGGAATTCTTGCCCGCCGCAACTCCTTTGCCGCCAACTTCATCCCAATTACCGCTGTGCAGACATTCGATCGGCCCGTTGAAGAGGAAAGCAATGCGCGTCGGCCGGCGCAAAGCGTTCTTCTTGTGGCTGACGAGTCTGCCGATTTCATGGTGGCCGGCCTTGCGCAGCTCGAGAGAATTTTGCTTGGCTTGAACGAATATGCCGGGCGCCGCGGCGAGCCGATGAGAGTTGCGATCCGCTGGGAGGCGAATGTGAGCGCTCGCACACGGTCGTTGCCAAGCGACGAGCGTTGGACGGCCATTGCGGTCGAAGCCGCGCCGCCCGATGCGGCAGGGTACGACTTCACCCTAACAACTCGGACGGTACTTCCGCGCTTTCACAACTCGGCGGACGATGCCCTTGCTCCTGAGAAACACGACTGCATCCGCGACCCCGCCGATATCGATCGAGCAGAACGCAGGCTCCTGCGGCGCACGGGCAAAACGCAGGACGGCATCATCGCGAGAAATTTCGATCGCCATATTTCGCGGTGGGTCAGCCGGCACCTCTTAAAGTTTCCGATCACGCCGACCGCGTGCACCCTGGCCATCTTCCCGTTTGCCATCGCCGCTTTCATCGCCTTCATCTATGACGGTTGGTCGGGCATTTTCATCGGCATGCTGCTGGTTGAGATTCAAAGCCTGCTCGACGGCTGCGATGGTGAGATTGCGCGCGCCAGGTATTTGGAATCCGAACTGGGTCGGCGCCTCGACACACTCTGCGATATCGCAATTGAAATATTGATTGCGCTTGGCATCGGCCTTGGCCTCTGGCGCCATGCCGCCGCGACGACGGCCGGGCCATTGTTCTTGTGGGAAGGAGTGAGCGCCGCCGCCCTGATCGCATTGCGGGAGTGGCTTCTGTCCAGACAGGCGACCGCTGAAAAGGATGAGCCGGAAAACGCCTTGTATCAGCGCCACGCCCATCTCGTTCGCAACAATGGCATTTTTGGCTTCGGTCAGCGCTTCTCCGCTTTCCTTATGCAACTAACAAAACGGGATGTCGGAATTGCCGTTTTTCTGCTGCTCGCCGCGATCGGTCAGGGCCAATGGATACTGCACATCCTCTTTTTTGTCGCTTTCTGCACTCTCGCAGCGATGGGCTTCGCGCGATATTCAGCCTCCAGCACTGAGGCGTGAACGGCCTGCCCATAATGCATGCACGCCCGCTTCGGCGCGTGTCCGCATCTCGGGCGTATCGACATCCTGCCACCAGGCATGGCCAATATCGACGGCGTTGACCTTGTCCGCCGCGGCCATCAGGCGAACACCGTCGGCCAGACTGCAATCCTCGTCTTTTTTAGCACGTTCCAGATATTCGAAAAATTCCGGCGGCGAGACGAACAGCCCCGTATCGATCGCGTCGTACTTGCTTAAGTTTTTCCCAATGGCCCGAATACGGCCATCCTTTGTCTCGACCTTCATCGCATCGTCCAGATCAAAGATTGAATCGATCTTACGATCAACCGCCACGTTGAGGTCCTCGCCATCGGAACGCGCCATGAGTTGATCGAAGACCGAAGCCTCGAAGAGGTGATCGCCCATCGTAATATAAAATGGCGCGCTGACGAAACCCGCTGCACAAAGAAGAGACACACCATTTTGCTTTCGCCATTGCGGATTGTGAATCGCTTTCACGGCGACATGGCGGGGAACGAGGTTCTCGATCTCGCCAACGAGCAGGTCTGCTTTTGCTCCCACGATCAGATACAGGGTCGTCACGCCGGCGTTGGCCAATGAATCGATCGTGTACGAGATCAACGGGCGGCCCGCGATCGCGATGAGCGGCTTGGGCAATTCAACTTCCGTCCCGTTAAAACGCGAGCCGGTGCCCGCCATGAGGATGACAGCATCAGTTATCTTTTCCATTCGTTAGGCCATTCCCTGCCTCAGATTTCGTAATATTTTCTTAGTCCCCAAAGTCTGGTCCGCTGCGGGAGAAGGCGAAAGATCAGCGGCGCAAGCTGCGCCTGAAAAAAATCTCCGACGGTCGCGCGTGGCGGCGGATTGCTTGTGTTCACCAAATTCAAAATCTGCCGCGCAACCAAATCCGGTCCAGGCGCGTTTTGCATGTTGCGTTCGACTACCTGCCAGGTCCTGGCCGCGCGCGCATTGTCGCCGATTTGCCTGCTGGCCGCCTCATTGAAGTTCGTGAGAATGTCGCCCGGCTGGAGGTCGACCAGCCGAACATTTTGTCCATGCAATTCAAGCTGGATTGAAGCTGTGTAGGTGGCCAGTGCCGCCTTGGCCGCATTGTAAGCGGCCATATAGGGCACCGGCAGCCGCGAGGCGAGCGAACTGACGTTGATGACGAGTCCGCCCTTGCCGGCACGCATCGAGGCGATGGCCAGGTGCATCAATTCAATCTGGGCAAGGAGGAGAACCTGGAACGACCTCGCCAATTCTTCCTGAGAAATGGAATCCGCCGGACCGAAGTGCCCGCTGCCGGCATTATTGATAACGACGTCAAAGTGTCCGGCCTCCTGTAACGCCGCCGCAAAAATTCCGGCAATCACGTCGCGTTCGGACAGGTCGAGCGCGACAGGATGCAGGCGCGGCAATTCGGGGAGGCGACTGACCGCCCGCGACGTTCCCCAGACTTCATGACCACGCGCAACAAGCAGTTCCGCCGTGGCCAGGCCAATGCCAGCACTGGCTCCGGTAAGAAAAACTCGTTTCATCCAGTTGGATTGCCCATTGTCTCGACGTGATTCCTGTTTTACCGGCTCCGCTGATGCAAGAGTACGCGACCACTGGTGGCAAGCCGATTCGTGTTGCTCTGGACGCGAGATATGTGCGGGAAAAACCGAGCGGTATTGGGGCCTATGTCGAAGCTTTGGTCGATCGGCTCCCGGCTCTCGGGGAGGACGATCAATTTCTCTTTTGGAAGTATCGCCTGAAGCAAGGTTTGCTTTCGCGCGCTCCGAACACGACCGAGGTTACAGTTCGCCACGGACCCAATTCGCCATGGACAATATTCTGGCCGCGCCACTACGCGCGGTTTGCGGAAATCGATGTCTATCACAATCCGCATAATCTGATGCCTTGTGGTCTCACCTGCCCGACGGTGGTCACGATCCACGACACAATGGCGATCGATCGACCGGAGCTAGAAGCGGGCGGTCTCGAGCGCGCGATGAGAAGCTTCTACTACGGCCAGGCCATCTGGCGCGCCATCCACCGTGCAACGCGTCTCATCGTCCCAAGCCAGGCCACGGCCGATCGTATTTGCGCCCTGGCGCCGGAAGCAGCCAGGCGGATTACCGTCATCTGGCAGGGAGCTGAGTCATGCTTTCAGCCTGCTCCAGATGATTCGGCTCGCCAACGCGCGGCGCGACTGCTGCAGAGCCATGCGCCTTACTTGCTGGTCATGGGCGCCAACACGCGAGCTAAACGGCACGATCTGGCCGTTGCTGCTTTCGCCAAAGCCGTGCCGGCCCCATGGCGGCTCGTTCTTTTGCAACGGCAGCGGTCGAGCAGTCCGCTCGTCAGGCTGGCCCGTCGCGGGAACGCCGCCGAGCGCATCACCTGGCTGAAAGCAGTGGAACGAGATGACGCCGTCGCATTGCTCCAATCGGCCGCCGGACTCCTTCAGCCCTCAACGGACGAAGGATTTGGTTTGCCGGTTCTTGAAGCGATGGCCTGCCGTTGCCCCGTTGTGGCAAGCGACATCCCGGCTCTCCGCGAAATCACGGGCGGCGCTGCCCTCCTCGCCCCGCCGGATGATCTCGAGAAACTGGCCGTCGCCTTGAAGGAGTTTGTCCAATCACCGAACCTGCGTGATTCGTTAGGCGAAGCGGGATTGAGGCGGTCCCGCGAATTTAGCTGGGACCGTTGTGCACAGGAAACCCTCACCGTCTATCGCGAGGCTGTCCCCCGGCAGATGTAGGCAAATGCATCCGAAGGCGCCTTCCCTTTCCGAACCCGCTATCGAACAGACCTGGGCGCGCGGCGCTGTTCTGGCCCGCGGCGCCTTTTTCAATACGCTGGCGCTGCTCGCTTCGAATCTTCGCGGAATCTTCACATTCCTGATCGCCCGTCTTCTCGGGAGCGCCGCTTTCGGAACGTTTGGCGTTGCCTGGTCCGCGATGGATTTGCTCAGCAAGTTCACAACCTTCGGCCTGGATACGAGTGCGACCGCATTTGTGGCGAAAGCGGAAGGCGCAGGCGATCGCGCGGCCAGCCGAAAGATCATGAAAACCTCGTTGCTCATTGCCATGAGCAGCGCCGTTTTCCTTACTCTGACCGCCTCCTGGTTCGTCAGCACTTTTGGAACCCGACTCGGTCAGCGGCCGGAACTGGTCAGGGCCATGGCTCTCATGTTCTTCGCACTGCCGGGCGTCACGCTCTATTGCGTGAGCAATGCTCTCTCGCGCGGCATGACCGTGATGCAACACGACATTTATTCGCGCGGGTTCACGGAAAGTTTTGGTTCGGTCGCCGTCCTCCTCGGCGCCATCGCCTTCGGGGCGCGCCAGTGGGCCCCGGAAGTCGCCGCCATTTCCGGCACGCTCGCTTCCGGAGTGGTCGCTTTTTTTCTGGCCCGCTCCCTTTTCGTCAACGGACGGGGTCAGCCCGGCGATCCAGCTCTCCTTTCCAGGCTCGTCCGTTCGTCCGCCCCGATCGCTCTCTATGATTTCCTCAACATCGGCATCATGCACATCGATGTGATCATGCTCGGCTGGTTCGTCGGCCGCGCCCCCGGTGTCACCCTGGAAACGCTTGGCATCTATGCCGTCGGTGTGCAGGTGGCGGGCAGCGGACGCAAGGTCAGCCAGGCCTTCAATCCAATTTTCATCCCGGTAGTCGCACAACAAATTTCCGCCGGTCGCATGCGCGAGGCCGAGGAAAGTTATGGATATCTCGCTCGCTGGATGCTGGCCATTCTGCTGCCCACGGTCGCCGTGCTCGCGCTTTCGGGAAGCGCGATCATGACCATGTACGGACGCAGCTTTTATCGCGGAGGATTGTGGGTGGCGGTGGCCGGCGCCGGCTGCGCCATCAATGCCTTCGTCAGCCTGGGTGAAACAATCCTGATGATCGATCGGCCAAAGATCAACCTCATGAACTCGATCATCGCCTTCGCCGCGGCCATCGGTCTGAACCTTGTTCTTATTCCAGCGTGGGGCCCGCTCGGCGCCGCCATCGGCGTGATCGTTCCATATTCCATCCACGGCATCCTGCGCAGCATTCAGATTTCATGGCTCCTGAACTGGCATTGGCCATGGCGTGCGCTCATCAAACCATGGCTCGTCGCCCTCATGGCGTTGCCCGGCGCGCTGGCCATTCGTTTGTTTCTCTCTGGAATCGGATGGGAACTTCTGGCCGGCGCGGTTTACATCCTCGGCTGTCTTGTTGCGTGGCGAATCATCGGACTCGACCAAAGTGACCGCGCCGTGCTTGATCGTCTTTTCAAACGCAAGAAAACCGAGGCCTCCGTGGATGAGCTTGAGGGAGTTCGTTCTACCTTGTAAACGCCGATATCGCGATGTTTCGGATCGATCAGGATGGATCGGTGGTAGAATGCCAATCGCCTTAGCCGCCATCCGAACGGCAGAATTAGCTTCGGATCGTCCGTGTAAATCGCTTTGGCCCGGTCAACTTTTTGCACGCCCGCGCTGATCAAGGCCGGCGTGTCTCTAACGATATCGAACTGCGGCGCATACCATTGCACTGGGCGCGCGCACTCCGTCAGGAGCAAGAGAACCGCGGGCCGTTCCGTAGGCGGATAATGTTCCCGCAAATAGTACGCGAACCTGGAGGGAGGTCCTTCCTCCGCGTGACTTTTAAGAGCAAGGGGAATCGAAATCGAAAGAAGCAAAATCAGCAGCACCATGGGCGTTGCCCTCCAGAATCGCGGAAGTCTGAGGAGGCCGCGCAAGAGAACGATCAAGAGCAGCGGCATGACGACGAGGTAATACCGTTGATAAGGCGGCAGGCAGCAAAAAATGAGCAGGATGTAGAACAGAGCCCAGACAAGATGCGCTCTCCAGAACTGGCGATCTTTTTGGTCGAGCGTGAGGCCGTAATTAATCGCTCCGCTGAAGGCCAGGATCGTTCCTGCTACAAGTGTAACAATCGAATAGATGAACCCGAGCCCAAGTCCGAACCACCCGAAAAAGTGCGTGACAAATTTGAGGCCGAGATCCTTCAGCCCAAATCCTTTCGCCCCGATGTAAACGTTCGGTTTGTCCAGGCGCCAACTCCATTGCTGAAACAGTTGTTTCGGATAAACGGTCCAGGCCGCCAGGCCGGGACTTAGTCGGGCTTGGAGAAACCACATCGGCAGCAACCAGCAAAGAGATGCTGCGATAAAAATTGCGACCGACATCACCCAGGCTCTTGCCGGCGCGCGCGCGCTTTTCAGCGCAAGGACAAGAATGACCAGCGCGACGGCCGTTAGTTGTGGCCGCACTCCCGCCGCGAGCGCTCCCAGTAAAGACGCACCAATAAAATGGGCCATCCGCGGGCTGGCTCGATATCGCAAGGCGCACAGCAATGACAGACTCAACAAAGCCGCAGCCGGGCTGTCGCTCAGGACCTTGGTCGAAGTCATCCAAACGATCGGCGTCGCAGCGAGACAGACGGTCACCAGCCAGGAGAAACGTTCGTCGAATTCCCGCCGGACGATCAGAAACCATGCGACCACAAAGAGGGCGCCGCTCAGGCAACTGACCAGCTTGAGCGATTCGCCCGGATCGCAATGAAACAGGGATGATCCTATCCAGCCGAAGAAAATGTAGAGCGGATAGCCGGGCGGATGCGGCTGATGATTCCAAAGATCGAAATGTCGCACGCCCATGGCGAACTGATAGGAATCCCATTCGTCCAGGCCTGCGCTGCGAGTGAAGAAATAGAGCGCGAAAACCGATAAAAAAATGAGCGGCGCTTTCCAGCCCGCGAATTCGCGAGATCCCACAAATCAATAATGGCGGTGGCTTTCCACAATCCGACCGTCCTGCATCTGGTGAATCCAATCGCACGCTTCGGCGATGGTCGGATTATGGGTAACGAGAAGGAGCGCCTTCTGCCCGCGTGTCACCATGTCCTGCAAAAGATCAAAGGCGCGCATGGAGTTGGCGGTGTCGAGGTTGCCGGTCGGTTCGTCCGCCAGAATCACGCGCGGATCGTTGGCCAGCGCGCGGGCCACCGCCACGCGTTGCTGTTCACCGCCGGAGAGATGACGGCTCGGCCGCGTGATCTTGTCGCCGAGGCCAACGGCATTGAGCAGCTCGGCGGCGCGCGCGCGCATTTCGTCTTCCATGAGCCGCCCGAGGCGCCGCATCGGAATCATGACATTTTCCTGCGCCGTAAAATCTTCGAGCAGAAAGTGGAACTGAAAGATGAAGCCGATCAATTCGTTACGCTTTTGCGCGAGCGCGTCGTCGGGCAAATGCGAGACCGGTTCCGATTCGATCGTGACCCAGCCGCCGTCGGGTTGATCGAGCAACCCGAGAATGTAAAGCAGCGTGCTCTTGCCACAGCCCGACGGACCGACGACGGCGTGAATCGTGCCCGGCTCGAGGGTGAGCGATACTCCGCGCAGCGCGTGCACGCGCGATTCCTCTTCCCCCAGGTAGCGCTCGATTTCTTCGCAACGCAGGCAGATGTTCGTGCTCATACGCTCGAACCTCGCAGGGTCGTGACAGGCGCCAGTTCGGCCGCGCGACGGGCTGGGACGTAGCTGGCAATGGCTACGGCGAGAATGGCAAGAAGCGTGGCCCAGAGATAGTGATGCCAATCCCAGGCAACCAAAAACGTGTCCGTGTAAAGCAGTCCGCGCACCTGAATCGGAATGTGCGAAATGAGGACCGTCATGAGTGCGCCGACGATACAGCCAATGAAGGATCCCACCATCGCGATCAACGCGCCCTGCCAGAGGAAAATCGCGCTAATGTCGCGCCGTCGATATCCCATCGAACGCAGGATGGCGATCTCCCTAACCTTCGACAGGACGCTCATGGTCAGCACATTGAAAATGCCGAAACCGGCGAGCAGAATGATGAGCGAAACGGTGATGGCGGCCGAAACGCGCAGGGTGACAAAGACCTGAAGATTTGCTTCCTCGCGCTCCTGCCAGCTTTCGGAGATGTGATGGAACAATTGCTCAAAATGCGCGGCCAGCGCCGGCGCGCGCTCCGGATCGCGCAACTTATAAATGATCATGGTCGCGGGATACGGTTTGTGGAGCAATCGCTGCGCAACTTTGGCGTGACAATAGACGCGGCTGGAATCGACCGAGCCGACGCCGGAGCGCGCCAATGCCGCCACGGTGAAGCGCCAGTAGTCGCCGCCGGGCGAGAGTAACTGCACCGTGTCGCCCGGACCAACCCCCAGCATCGGGCCGAGTCTCGAGCCCAGAATAACGGAAGTCGGGTTGTTGCGGAAATCATCGAACTTTCCCTCGACGATTTCCTGGCCGAGATCGGTCGCGCGCAACTGGGCGGCCGGGTCGATGCCGAAAAGATCGACAGTCGCGGTTTCGAAGCCGGCGCGGGCGCTCAGTGTCCCGTGCAGAACTGGGGCGCAGGCAACGACGTTCGAGAAGCGCCGACTGATGCGCATGATCTCGGAAGCATTGGTGATGCCTTCGAAATAACGCCGGCGCGCCGCAGCCGCCTGCGATTTTTGCCCGGACACGAAAAGATCTTGTGAGCGCGAACGGAAACCGGCCCGCAGGGTCACCGCCCCCTTGCTGCCAAGAGTGGAATCGATAAAGCGTTTGGCGAAACCCTGCGTTTGCGCCTGCGTACAGATGAAAATGGCCACACCAAAAACGACCCCGGAGAGGCTGAGAAGAAAGGCGCGCTTGCGATGAAAAAGAAAACGCAGCGCGATGTAGAGTGGCGGCGTCACCTTGCACGCGGTTCCGGCGGCGGCCGCAGGTAACGTTGCCTGACAAGTTGGCCGGGCCGCAGCCTGTCCTGATCGGAAACAACGACGTGCTGGCCTTCGTCGAGGCCGCTGATGATTTCGGCATACTCGAGCGTGCGGTAGCCAACCTGCACGGTGCGCTTTTGCACGATGTTATTGCGCACGACCAGCACCTGATCGACCAGCAATGCGCGGGTCGGCACGAGCAGGACATTCTTATGCTGCCCGGTGATGATGTTCATTTCTCCGGTCATCCCGGCCATGAGATTCTCGGGCGGATTCTGAAGGTTGAGTATGATCGTGTAGCGCTGTGTGTCGGGATCGGCGGCCGGCGAGATGGAGCTGACCTTCGCCCTCAATTGTCGAGTGCGATAGGCGTAAAGATGGACCTCGGCTTCCTGTCCCGGCTTTACTTCGCCCACGTCCTCTTCGTTTACTTCTCCCCGGACGTAATTCCGCCGTGACGAAACGGTGAAGAGCTGGTTGCCTTCCGTGACCAATTCGCCGTCGATCACGTGCAGGTCGGAAAGGATCCCGTCGAGCGGAGAACGGATCTCGGAATTTTTCATCTGCGCCTCGAGCTTTTTCACCGCAGTGGTCAGGGCTTCGAGATTGCGATCGCGCTCGATCTGTTCGGATTTGAGCGCGTCGCGCAAGCGGCTCGCTTCGCTTTTGGCTTTTTCCAATTCGACGGCAGGCACGTTGCTGAGAGCGCTTAATTGCTCGAGCCGTCGCACGTTCGCCTCCGCCACCTTGAGCGGCTCCGTGGAAGGAAGATCGATCTGAGCCCGCTCGTTCGCCGCCTGTAAATCGGCACGGGCCTGTTTGAGCTGTCGCGCCGTCGTTTCGTCCGCAATCGTCGCCAGCAACTCGCCCTTGCTCACGCTCTTGCCGATGGCCCCGCGCCCGGAAGCGACCGCGTCCGCCAGTTGGATGTAACCGGAGTTCTGCGCACGAATGTGAATGACAAAGGCCGGCTCGATCCGCACCGTGCCGTAGACAGCCGAGACGGCCGTGCCGCGCAGGACCTTTTCCACTTCAGCAACCGGCAGCCTGAAATAATAAATGACGGCGAAGAGCATCACTCCCAAAACCGCCACGACGGCCAGGAAATTTTTGGAGAGGCTCGGCTTCAAGTGCGGCAACTAACGCAGGTTTACTGGTCTGAAAACTGAAAGTAGCGGCCGGTGTCCCGGTCCCACTCGGCTCGCGCCACGTTCTGCTCGTAAGTGGCACGCAGAATTCCGGTGCGCGTGGAAAGCAGACTGGTCTGCGCGTCGCGATATTCCAACTGCGAGGCCAGTCCCTGCCCCACGTTCTCCTGCACCGCGGTCACGTTCTCTTCCGCGACGGTTTCAGTCTTGAGCAACGCGGCGCGACGAGCGGCGATGGATTGGAAACTATTCTGCAGTCGAGCCAGTTCACGCGGCACATTTTGCTCCAACTGCGCGAGCAGAATTTCGTTGATCTCGCGCGCATCCCGTTTCTGTAAAACCATCCCGCCGACCCGACCATTATCAACCACCCGCCAGCTGTAAGCGCCGCCCGCGCGAATCTCCGACGAAATGAAGTCGTCGGACCGATGCGGCGAGCCGCCGTCTTCACGACGAATCCCCGAGACCGGAATGTAGGTTCCGGAAACGACTGCCTGCACCGACGGGTAATAGCCGGCCCTTGCGATCCGCAGATCTTCGCCCGCCGCTCGCACGAGCAGGCGCGCCAGTTTCAGGTCGGCTCGCCGTTGCAGAGCGGCTGCCGCTTCGCGGTCGGGAGAGAACACGGCTGGTTCGAAGCGAAGCGGTCCGTCCGGCGTTGGGAGCGACGCCCGGGGGCCAAGATCGACACCCATCGTTTCAGCAAGATCGAGCAGCGCGGCGTCATGCGCGCGACGGGCCGACTCGATTTGCGGATCGAGTTCGCGCGCCTGCAGCCGGGCCACGGTCACCGCATTGCGGGTGGTCGCGTCAGCCTGGAGGCGCGCTTCCTGGCTGGTGACGTTTTCATCGAGCCGCTCACGCTGTTCGCGTCGCAAGGTTTCGAGCGAGCTGTTGTAAAGCGCGCTGTAAAAAGCGAGACGCGCTCTGTGCAGTTGCTCGACCACGGCAAGGTTCAGGCGCTGCCTGGCAATGAGCAGCTCGAGGTTGCCTCGGCGCAGCGATGCCGGAATGGCCGTGTCGAAAACCGGCTGGCTGAATTCTCCCTGGGCAAAGGCAAAGCCCTGAAGGCGCGCCGCCTCTGTTCGTTTGCCGCCCTGCAGACCCGCAATGCCGTCCACGGTCGCATCGGGCCAGGCGATCGAGCGAATAATCAAACGCCGCCCGGTTGCTTCTTCGAGAGCAGTCTTCGCTTCCCGAATGGCGGGATTGTGCGCGAGCGTTTCCTGCATCGCCTCCGGCAGGGTGAGGCCACAGAGCCGGCCCGGCAGAAGAAAGGCTACGCCTAACGAGTAAAGGAACGCGCACTTCATTTTCGCTCCGTCAGATCGGACGGGGGACGGGTCATCAATAAGAGCTGCTGTTGGGCCCGGGCGCGATCAGGATCGGCCAGGCGCGTCGCCTTTTCGTCGAAAGCCCGCGCGGTTTCGTCTTCCCCGCAGGCACGGCTCAGTCGAGCGAGTGCAGAATTGTGCAGATAAATGGCGGCGAGGCGGGTAGTGCGCGTGCGGGTTACATCGGTGGCGGCCTGCAGCACATCGAGTTGCGTGCCGAGTCCGGTGGCAAGATTGCCCTTCGCCAATTGCAGCGATTCGTCAGCCGTCTGCACATTTTTTGTCTCGGCCTGGAGGACACGATCGCTTTGCTCCAGGTCGAGAAAGGCGCTGCGCACCTCGGATTCGATGGAAAGTTTTGTCGCTTCAAGCGCCTGCATGGCAGCATCGCGACGCGCCGAGGTCGCGGCCACGCGCCCTTTCGTGGCGAAGCCGTCAAAAAGATTCCAGCGCGCATTGACGCCGAGGACATAGCCGTGGTTGAGCTCGCGCCCGAGGGTCGGATCGCGCTCGTTGTAAACCTCATAGCCGGAAAAAACCTGCACCTGCGGACGCAGCGCGCTGCGGTCGAGCGTCAGCTGGTTTTCCTCAATTGCGATGTCGATTTTGCCCGAAGCAATCTCCGGCCGCTGCACGACGGCGCGGGCCAGACATTCGTGCAGATCGGGATGACGCGGCTCGTATTGCAGGCGACCGGCGATTTCGAAAGGCGCCTCGCCGTTGCCCGTACGCGAATCGATTCCGAGCAGCTCCCCCAGGCGCAGGTAGGAAAGACGTACCTGCGTTTGCGCGTTGATCAATTCGGGCTGCTGATTGGCCAGGGCCACTTCCGCGCGCCGGACGTTGAGCGCGCCAACCGTGCCGACGTTGAGCCGCTGCTGTTGCGTCTTCAGTTCCTCGCGCAAAACGTCGAGCGCCTGTTGCTGTACCTCTACTTTCGCGCGGTTCATGAGCAGTTCGTAAAAAGCAATGCGCACGTCCATCGTCACTCGGTCGATGGTGGCCTCGAGTTCCGCTTCTTGTTTCTGCACGTTCAAACGCGCGATGGCCGTCTCGCTTTTGACCGCGCCGCCCGTGTAGAGATTTTCGACCACGCTGACGGAGGCGTTGTAATCGTTGCTGCGCAAGCGAGTCGCCTCCTGCTGCTCGCGCTTGCGGTAGATGCCGCTCGACACGACCGAGGGCAGATAACCGGAGCGGGCTGTGACCAATCCGCCATGCGCCGCTTCCAGTTTCTTGCGGGCCACCGCGACGTCGGGATTCCGTTTTTGCGCGAGAGCCACCGCCTCTTCGACGGTGTAGGTGGGCAATGGCGGGCCGGCGAAAAGGAGCGGGCCGCCCAAAAAAAGCGCACTGGTCAGGGCAAACGCTAGGCGCATAAGTCCCACTCCATCATGGTAAAATGTATCGCAACAATGCAGGCAGGTGGCCAGAGTCTTTCTCAGGGCACTTTCTGAGCCCCTCAGCGAGGGTTATAGACCATCGCCTTGTGGGAGCGTTCAGGTTCGACCTCGCCGCGCAGCCGGTCACGCGGTAATTTCTCGAGTCGCGCCCACTCGTGCTCAAGTTCTGCCGTTTCGTAAGTAATTAGCATGCTGGTGCTTGTGGAATAAAGAGTCGCCTCGACGCTGAAGCGGGTGATTTCGACCAGCGCTTTCCAGTAAGCTGCAATTTGCGGCCGGTAACGCTCGCGCAGGGCATCTAGTTCGCCGCGACTGACGCGGTTTGTTTTCCAATCGACGATCAACGCGCGTTTCTGCGCCGAATCGATGAGCGCGAGGTCGATAATTCCTTCCAAGGTCAGCGCCGGTTGCACCCTTAATAGAAAAGGAACTTCGGCTCGCGCCTCGATTTGTTCCGACTCAAAGCGTTTCCGAAAATCTTCCCTGCCCGCGAGGTAGGCCCGAAACGATTCCCATTCCTTCTCCGCTCTTCGTCGATCAGGCGCATCGCGAAACGCGGTCTTGAACATTTCCTCCCACGCCGATTCATCACGCCAGGGCAATCGCTGCACAAGCCGGTGCCACCAATGGCCATAAAGCGTTGCCGGATTATCCAGTCGCGAGCGCGCGAGCGGCGCTTCCACCAGCTCCGCGTCAAAGGCACTCGGGGTAATTCTGACCACAAATTCCGACGCACGCTGCACGGCGCGTTTGAGTTCGCGAGAAGTCAGCGGCTCGACCTTCGATGAAATTTTCTCCGGAGCCGATGCGGCCGCCTTCGATTCTTCAACATCTCCAATCTCGCTGCTGCATTCGTCGAACTCGCCCGAATAAGAATCCTTGTCCCGAATCAGGCGCCGCAGTTGCGCGGTCTTCAGCAGCTCGCCTTTCGTGTTCGAGAAAATTTCCTGATCGAGCGCGAGGACAAGCGTGTGTCGTGCGCGCGTCGTCGCGACGTAGAGCAGCCGTTCCAGCTCCTGGGCTTGCGCGCGTTCGATCGCCTCCTTCACTTCCTTCGGTTTGTCTTCCTTCCCGAGCGCCAGCAGCAGCTCGCCCGTTTTCGGCAATTTCACAAAATGCGGATAGGGCGGCGAGGGCGGACGAAGTTCGCGCGCCAGAAACGGCACAATCACGCATAGCCACTCCGAACCCTTTGCCTTGTGCGAAGTGATGAGTTGAATCGCGTTATCGTCGGCCGCGAAACGCACATTGCGCGGCGTCTCGAAGTCATTGCGCAAACGCTCGGCGAAGTCGGACAAAATCAGTTCTTCCGCTTCCGCCTCGGCTGCCTGGGCGAGCAACGCATCGAGTTCGCGCGCCAGATCGCCGAATTCCTCCGCGGGCAAAAGCAACAAACGCTCGCGCAGCTGTGTTTCCGCAATGATTCGCGTGACCGCGTCGAACAGCGCAAGACCTTCCGTGCGGCCACGAATCTCCGCGAGTATGCGCAGGTGCGATGAAACTTTCCCCGTCGCGGCCATTCCTTCATCGATGCGAAAACGGAAACCTTGCCCTTCGGAAAAAACGGCGAGGTCGTGATCGGAAACGCCGAAAATTTCTCGCAGAACGCCGACTATTTCGTAAGCGTTTCGCGGATCGGCTATGATGGTGAGCAGCGCGGTCAGCCACGCATAAGCCGGGCTGTCGCCTTTCACGTCGCGCTCCGATTGAATCGCGACCGGCAGTTGCACGCGCCGCAGGGCCGCGGCCATCGTTTGCAGCCACGCCTTGCGCGGGCAAAGAATCGCCACGTCGCGCCACGAGTCCGCGCCTAGTCTCGTTAGGCCAACCTGCCTGATCCAGCGCGCGAGAAAATCCGCTTCGATGCGCGCCTTTTGATAATCCTTCAGCTTTTTTCCTTCGGGTAACAGATCGGTCGCGCGGAGCTGAACGCGAATCACTTTCCCGGGAAGAATTTCCGGCCGCGGATGCAGCTCGACAAAATGCACCTGGTCATTTTCTTCGTTCAGAATTTCGCGAAACGTTTCGTTCACGAAATCGAGTTGCTTCTGGTCGAGCCGGAAGGTGACGGAAAACTCAAGACTTTCGCCGTTGCCCTCGGCGATGAGAGTGTTGTGCACGGCGCGATAGTAATTCAGGTCCGCGCGCTCGCGATAAATCGACTGCTGGAAATCCCCGACCATGCAGAAATGGCCTGGCTGCGGCGGATCGGCGCGCGTTTCCATCCAATCGCCCGTCGCGGAAGATGGTCGCGTCGATTCGAGCAGGACGAAAAATTGCGACGGCTCCGTGTCCTGCGCTTCATCGAGAATGACGCGAAAATTTTCCTCGCGAATACGCGGCCCGGCGACGGGATGCTGGAGCAATTCTTTGGCGAGCGCGATTTGATCCGCGTAGGTAACGAGGCCGCGCTCGAGCCGAAACTCGCGATAATCGCGCTGCACTTCCGCCGCGACGCAGGTCGCGAGATTGCAAACCCAACCGCGGAGCGGCGCAAATTTTTCCCGCCAAAGTTCAACGAATTTGCCGGACGTGCCGAAACAAACCGGCCAGCGCAGAAACTCCCAGTCGCCTGCGTAACGCTTTTCCCATTCGCGCAATTCCGCCTGCGACTTGGAGACATTGTTGTATTTGCCCTTGTCGCTCTGCGCGTAAATCTCCGAGAAATCGGGGAGCGGACATGGCGTCGGATCTGTCGTGCGCAGGATCGACGATTGGGCCCGGCGCGCCAATTCCATCAGATCGCGCACCTGGACGAGCCGCAAAAGTTGCGCGCGTTCTTTTTCGCCTAACGAGTGCCCGATCTTCGTTTGGCCCTGCACAAATTCCTGCCAGAGATCGTCGTCGTCGCTCAGTAATTCGAGGGGCGCGGGTAGCCCGAGATAATGACCGTAGTCGGTCAGAAGTTTCATGCAGAAGGAGTGAATCGTGCCGAAGAAAGCGCGACTGAACGCGGTCTGAATTTCCTCACCCACGTTTTGCTCGAGCAGGAGTTGCCGCGCGCGCTGCTGCATTTCGTCGGCGGCGCGATTCGCAAAAGTGACGACGACGAGCCGCGGCAAAATTTCCAGGGCGTTGGCCGAGCGCGCGATGGCGAGAACACGTTCCGTGATGGCCGTGGTTTTTCCCGAGCCGGCGGAAGCGACGACGGAAAAGTTGCGGTCGAGTTCGGACGCGAAACGTTCGCGCGCAGCGTGGTCGCTCGGGTTCAAAAGACTTCCCACTCCTCCTTTTCGAGCACGAGGTTCGGGTGCGTGAGCGCCCATTTATCCTCGAGAATGTCCGGATCGATCGGCAACGTCGCCAGCGGATACGTCGCGCTGTAACCGAACGCGGCGCGCACTTCGCCTTTCATGCCGAAAACGCCGGTGCGCTGCATTTCCGCGAGATCGGCAAAGATGTTCGTGTGCGACGCGAGCTCGGCCACGTCCAGCTGCGGCGCGACCTCTTTGATGGCGGACGAGAGAATGCTCGCGCCGACTTCAGCGGCGCCGCGCTCGCGCAAAGCCAGCGCGTAAAGCCCGAGCTGCAATGTCGTTCCCTTGATCAGCGTATCGTGCAGTTCGCCGGTGTTGAGTTTCCTGGTCGAACCGGTCTTGTAATCAACGACCCAGATTTTCTGGCCGGTAAAATCGTCTGCGTCGTGTTGCGCGAGAATCAGGTCGATCTGCCCGCGCAACAGCAGCTCGACCTCGTCGTCAATTTTCACCGCGCCTTCTCGCCCGATTGCGAACTCCGCGGCCATCCATTTCCAATCTTCGACGCCCGCGATCTTGCCGCCGAGATGTCGCGCCAGATAACGCGCGTTGAGCCAGCCGGAGATCCACCAGTCGGGGATCGCTTTGCCTAACGAGCAGCAAAGTTGCTGCAAAGTCGACCGGCGTTCGTCCGCCGAAGCGCCGACTCTTTTGTCGATCTTTGTCGGCGAAGGAAAGACCGCGAAGATTTTTCCTTCCTTGGTTTCAGCAATGGCAGCGAGCCAGCGATGCACCCATTTGCCGCTCGTCGCCGCCCATGGATTGCTCGTGTCGTCCGGTGCTTCGATCCCGACATAACGCTTCATCCAGACAATGGCCGGCGCGGAAACCATCTCTTCGACATCGCTCACGCTGAGAATCGGGACCGGCGCATAAGACTCGTTGGGCCGAAGAGCGAAATCGTATTCAGCGGCCGGCTTCGAGCCATCGCGGCGCGCATTGAAGGCGACCGAAGTTTGCCGCACATCGACGGCCGACGGCCCGACGGCCGGCAGGAGCGCGGTCGCCCGTTGCAGATCTTTCATGGTCGCCTGCGTGAGCGGTTGCTGATGCGTTTGCAGATACAGGCGCGTGAAGCATTCGCTCGGATTCCAAAGGCGTTCGGGCGCATCTTCGTGCACGAGACTCGCCGTGAGCGTGACGCCTTCGCCGGCCGATTCGAGCAGCGCTTCGAATTGTCGGAGAGCGATCGCGCGTCGCTCGACCGGACCGAGATAAAGCGAATGATTTTCGCGCACGACCGTGTGGCCTTCGCCCTGGCTTCCCTGGCGCGCGGCGTCTTTATTGAGCTTTCGGACACTCTGATTGAAGGCGCGAATTTCTTCCTCGCGCGGGAACTCCGCGCCGGCCGGCGGCGGCCACGCCTCTTCATTCCAACCGGCGAAGATCAGGTGCGACCATTCCTGATTCTGGGCATGCGCGACGGTCAGCAACTGCACGCGCGCATAGGGATGATCGCCCGCCGGCGAGCGCGCCGTGCCGAACGTGGAAGCGGTTTCCTGCAGCCAGCGCAAAAAGAGGGCGCGGGGAATCTTAACATCGAGCCGCTGCGGCCAGTCATGGCTGGCACTTGCAATCTCAGCGGCGTGTTGCGTCCAGCCAAGATGAGCGAGAGCCGTGCAGGCTCGCTTGATGAATTCGGCGAGCGTCGCACGCGGCGGAAGAAATGGCAGGTCGCTCAGCGCTCGCGCCGCCGATTGGAATTTTTCCTCGCTGCGCGATTCGCAATAAACGCGCAGAACTTCCAGATCATCGAGCAGAACTTCGCTGTAACTTTCCCGCAAAATTTTCTCGAACGAGTGGCGACTGAGATCCGGCGATAAGACCGCACTATCCGGCAACGCGTTGAGCAGTCGCAGAAATGCATTCAGGCGCGGCGCGCGTTGCAGCTCGAGCCAGGCCCGCCATTCCGCCGTTTCGAAAATGTCCGGAATATTGTGCGCGATGCTGTCGTTATGCGGAATATCGAATCGCGCCAGCGCGCTCGCGACCAGCCGCGGCAACGCGCCCGCGCCTGGAAAGATCACGCCGAGTCGCGTGCAATTTTCCTCCGCCAAGTATTTCAGACATTGGCGAGCGATCGCTTCCGCCTGTTCGGAGAAATTGAGGCCGACGAGAAAATCGCGGCGATGAGCCGGGTCGGCCGCGCCGCGCATTGCCGCTTCGCTGAAAAGTGAATCGCCGGCGGGAAGGGCTGTTTTTGTTGCGCGTTTTGCTTCTCCGCCGATTTCTTCCCACGAACCGATCCAGCAAAGATCGACATCGGAAAGAGTGCGCGGTTCCTCGAGAAGAACGGTCGCCTTTTCCGCCAGTTCGACCGCCGCGCGCAGGAGAAACCAATTCGGCCAATGCGCGCTATCGAATCCGGCGAGAAGAAGGTCGGAAAATTTGGGCTCGCGCTTGGTTGCCTGCTGCAAAATGAGCCGGTCGATTTCGCCAGGCAAAGCGAAGCCGGTTTTTTTCATGAACTCCCGGAATCGCCCAACGAGCGGCGTGAACGCCGGCAAGGCAAGCTGATCGAAATTCCACCCGGCTGTTTGCAGGCGATCGAGCGTGTTCAGAAATGCTCCCGGCGAACGCGCTACGCCTTTCGCGGCGAGATCGCCTGGCGTTTCCGTCGCGGCGACGGCCAGGAGCAGGCGCAGATGTTCCGCTTCGGCGCGCGGCAACCTGCTATCGCGCGCCAGCATTTCACGCAGAGCGAGCGCCGTTAGAAAATGAAGACCGAATAGTGAAACGTTGGCGTCGATTAGTCGGCCGCGCAGAAATTGAGCGATGCTGCGCGATGGCACGAGAACGCAGGCCGGCTGTTTTCGATCCCAAGTCCGGGGCGCAATCTCACGGAACCACGGCAGAATCAAGCTCTGCCAGGAGGCGGCAAGGGATGGAACAAGGTGGAGCGAAATCTTAGGGGCTAAGCCGGACGGCATCCGGCTACTTTAGCAGTCGTCGGCGATGCTCGAACGGGAAAATCGATTTCCGGCGGAAACTCGCGCAGGCCGGCCGGGATCAGCGATCCCCGCTACGGCGAATCAATCCGGCTGCGCATTGTACTTCGACAGGAGCACCTGCTGACGAATCGCCTCAAAGATCCGCGGGATGGCAATTTCACTCGCACGATTGGCGATGAACGCCGGGAGGGTTCCGCCACTGTCCGTAAAAATGGAATAGGTGGCCAGCGTCGAGACCTCACCGCGCGGTTCCAGCAGCCAGCCGCCGTCGCAAATTTTTACCCGCACGATGCCCTGTTGGGCAGCCGGCCCTTCCGCGTTCGCCGATTCCCACTGCTGACGATAAATGAGCCCGCCGTCGCCTCGCTTTCGCGTTTCTTTCACACGCAACGTGTAATCGCGGGGACGACAGAGCGGCGGTGCGAGGCGCTGATAGGTCCACACCATGTCTCCCTCGCGCTTCAACAGTCGGCATTCCACCGTGTAGGGCATGAAATCCGGAAAGGCCGCGATATCGTTGAGCACGCGATAAACCACACGGCTCGACGCCGCAATGGCGCCGACAGCCTTGAATTCCTTAATGGGCGATCCGGCGCGCGCGCGACTATAGATTTTGACCTCGTGTCGCTCGGTCGCAAACTGCCAGCCATCGTGAGCCGACTCCGCCGCGGTCTCCTCGCTGGCCCGGCAAACTCCCGCACCCAGCAGCAGAATGGCTGCCGCGACCAGCTTGAATGCAGGCTTAGTAACGATAGTGCTCGGGCTTGTAGGGGCCTTCGATCGGCACTCCCAGATAATCGGCCTGCTTCGGCGTGAGTTTCGTCAATTTCACTCCGATCTTCTCGAGATGCAGTCGCGCCACTTCTTCGTCGAGCTTCTTCGAAAGCACATAGACGCCCACTTTGTAGCTCTCCCTGTTCTGCCAGAGATCGAGCTGCGCGAGCACTTGGTTGGAGAATGAATTCGACATGACGAAGCTGGGATGCCCCGTAGCGCAACCAAGATTTACGAGCCGGCCTTCCGCCAGCATGAAAATCTCGTGGCCATCCGGGAACGTGTACTTGTCGACCTGCGGTTTGATGTTCGTCCGCGTGACCCCTTTCGCTTCGTTCAGGGCGTCGATCTGAATCTCGTTATCGAAATGCCCGATGTTCGCAACGATGGCCTGGTTCTTCATCTTCTCCATATGCGCGAGCGTGATGATGTCGACGTTGCCGGTCGTGCTGATATAGATATCGCCGCGGCCGAGCGTATCCTCGATCGTGGTCACTTCGTAGCCTTCCATGGAGGCCTGCAGGGCGTTGATCGGATCGATCTCGGTAATGACGACCCGCGCACCCTGACCGCGCAACGACTGCGCGCAACCTTTGCCGACGTCGCCATAGCCGCAAACGACCGCGACCTTGCCACCGAGCATGACGTCGAGCGCGCGATTCAGTCCGTCGACTAACGAGTGCCGGCAGCCGTAGAGATTGTCGAACTTCGATTTGGTAACCGAATCGTTCACGTTGATCGCCGGCACGAGGAGCTTCTTTTCCTGCTGCATCTTATAGAGGCGATGCACACCGGTGGTTGTTTCTTCTGAAACGCCGCGCCATTCCTTCACCATCTCGTGCCAGCGGTAGGGATTCTCCCGCTGCACTTCGAGGAGCAAATCCTTGATGACCTGCTCTTCCTTGTTCGACGACTTCGACTTGGCCCAATCGCTTCCCTCTTCCAGTTCGTAGCCTTTGTGAATGAGCAGCGTCGCGTCACCGCCGTCATCGACGATCAACTGCGGACCTTTTCCGTCCGGATGCGAGAGTGCCTGATAGGTGCACCACCAGTATTCCTCCAGACTCTCCCCTTTCCAGGCGAAGACCGGCACACCGGCTTTGGCGATAGCGGCGGCCGCATGGTCCTGCGTGGAAAAAATATTGCAGCTCGCCCAGCGGACGCTGGCGCCGAGATCGGTCAGCGTTTCGATCAGCACTGCCGTTTGAATGGTCATGTGCAGCGAACCGGTAACGCGCACGCCCTGGAGCGGCTTCGACGGCGCATATTTCTCGCGAATGGCCATCAGGCCCGGCATTTCCTTTTCGGCAATGGAAATTTCCTTTCGGCCCCAATCCGCCAGTGAAATATCGCGGATTTTGTGGTCGGTCTTTTTCTCGGTGATCGTTGTGTTCATGAATTTGGGATTGAAAATTATTTCGCCGCTTTCCTGAGTGCTTCAGCCTTGCCCGTCTGTTCCCAGGTTATCTCGGCATCGTCCTTGCCAAAGTGGCCGTAGTTGGTGGTTTTTGAGTAGATCGGGCGCAGCAAATCGAGCTGCTGAATGATGTCCGCCGGCTTAAAGGAAAAGACGCGGTTGACAGCGCGCTCGATCACTTCCTCATCCACGCTGTTTGTTTCGAACGTGTTGATGTTCATGCTGACAGGATTTGGATAACCAATGGCGTAGGCGAATTGAATTTCGCAGCGCTTCGCCAACCCGGCCGCGACGACATTCTTCGCCACCCAGCGCGCCATGTAGGCGGCGCTGCGATCGACCTTGCTTGGGTCCTTTCCCGAAAACGCGCCACCGCCATGCCGGCCCCAGCCACCGTAGCTGTCTACGATAATCTTGCGCCCGGTCAGTCCGGTGTCGCCCTCCGGCCCACCAATGACGAAATTGCCGGTCGGGTTGATCAAATATTCGGTCGTCTCCGTCAGCATCTCAGCCGGCAATACTTTCCGGATGACCTCTTCAATGATGAAGCTGCGAATCTCGGAGTGTTTCACGTCTTTGGTGTGCTGGGTCGAGACGACGACGTTGGAAATGCCAACCGGCCTGCCGCCATCGTAGATGACCGAGACCTGCGACTTCGCGTCCGGCCGGAGCCAGCGCGCCTTGCCGCTCTTCCGGATGCGGGTCAATTCCCGGCCAAGCCGATGCGCAAACATGATCGGCGCCGGCATGAGTTCCGGTGTCTCGTCGCAGGCAAAACCGAACATGAGTCCCTGGTCGCCCGCCCCCTGCTCGGCATGCCCTTTGCCCTCGGCATCGCTCGCATTGACGCCCTGCGCGATATCCGGGCTCTGGCGAGTGATGATGTTTTGAATGTCGATTTTATCGGCATGAAAAACGTCGTCGTCATTCACGTAGCCGATCTCGCGCACGGCGTTGCGCACGATCTCGTCGATCGGCACGACCGATTCGAGCGGCTGTTTGCTCGGAAGATTAGGGATCGTGATTTCGCCGCCGACAATCACGGTATGACTCTTGGCAAATGTCTCGCAGGCGACCCGGCTTTTGGGATCCTGTTGCAGACAGGCATCAAGGACAGCGTCCGAAATCGTGTCGCAAACCTTGTCCGGGTGACCTTCTCCGACGGATTCGGAGGCAAAAATGAAACGACGTAGCATGGCTCGTGAAGCGTTGAAGGGTTAAGCGATTTGATGGCTGCCCGGTTTTTAACGCGTCAACGCTTCAGCGCCTCGACGTCCCAACGGACATATTGACCAATCATGATACGTCGATATATCCTATTCTCTCGCGATGCCGTCAACCATTAATTTGCTGCGCCTCCTGGCCGATCCAACCCGGCTGCGTTTGCTTCTCCTGCTCGAGGAAGAGGAACTTTCCGTGGCCGAGCTGCAGGACATCTGCGGAATGGGGCAGTCGCGCATCTCGAGTCACCTCGCCCAACTGAAACGCGCCGGCGTGGTAAAGGACCGCCGGGCCGGCAAAAATGTTTACTATGGGCTGAGCCGCAAAACGCTTGGTGGCGCGCGCTCGCGCGTGCATGAGCTGATGCGCGAGCTGGCGCGCGAATTACCTGAAGCACACCGGGATCGCACCGCGCTCAAGCTCGCTTTGCGCAAGCGCCAGGACAAAGCGCGCGAGTATTTCGATGAACTGGCTGGAAGATTCGGACGCAGTTATGTGCCCGGCCGTTCATGGCAGGCGCTCGCGCACATGCTCATCACGCTGTTGCCCGCCCAAACGGTCGCGGATCTTGGCGCCGGCGAAGGCACGCTATCGCAGCTCCTCGCCAAAACCGCGCGCAAGGTCATCGCGATCGACAATTCACCGAAAATGGTCGAGTTCGGCTCCGCTCTGGCGAAGAAACACGGCTTTACGAATCTCGAATATCGCCTCGGCGATATCGAAGATCCGCCGATTGAGAAAGGAACGATCGATCTCGCCATTTTCAGCCAGGCGTTGCATCATGCCATTCACCCGGAAAAGGCGATGGCCGCCGCCTATCGCATGCTCAAGCGCAGCGGACGTGTCGTCATTCTCGATCTGCTCAGCCATCAATTCGAGCGGGCACGTGAATTGTATGCCGATCATTGGCTCGGCTTCAGCGAAGTCGATTTGCATCGCCTGCTTGAGGATGCGGGTTTCAAGCAGATCGATGTGCGCGTCGTCTCACGCGAGAAGGAAAGCCCGCACTTTCAAACGGCTTTCGCAACCGGCGTGAAATAGAAAAAATCGTCAACATTCCCGGGGCCCGCCTGTCCAAACCCTTTGCAGCGAAGAAGCTTGCCTTTAACCGATGCCGACGAAAGCTATTCTCGTGTCCGGATTCTTTAACGAGCTGAAACGTCGCAAGGTTTACCGAGTGGCGGTCGCTTACGTGATCGCAGCCGGCGGTATCATTCAGCTGGCCTCGGCGGTCTTCCCCGCATGGGAATTGCCGAATTGGGCGCTGCGCCTGACCGTTGTTCTGCTGCTCATCGGATTTCCGCTTGCGCTCGTTCTGGCCTGGGCCTTCGATGTCACGTCGCAAGGGATCCGCGCGACCCCCGTGGCAGGCGGCGGAACTGGAACGAGCCATCGTCGCCGTAATGTTTTCCTGCTCGTCGGCCTCGGTTTGCTTGTCTCGGCCGGGGCTGGATTTTTTCTGCTCCCGCGCGCCAACGCCACGCGCATGGAAAAATCCATCGCCGTTCTGCCGTTCGAGAATCTGAGCGACCAAAAAGAAAACGCCTACTTCGCCGACGGCATCCAGGACGACATCCTGACGAGCCTGGCCAAGATCGGCGATCTCAAGGTTATTTCGCGCACTTCCGTCATGGCCTATCGCGGCAAACCGGCCAGTGTCCGCGACATCGGCAAGACTCTCGGAGCATCCGCCATTCTGGAAGGAAGCGTGCGGCGGGAAGGCGATCGCGTTCGCGTCAACGTGCAGCTGATCAATGCCGAGACCGACGAACACATCTGGGCGGAAGACTATGATCGCAAGCTCACGGATGTCTTCGCCATCCAGAGTGACCTGGCGCGTGAAATTGCCAACAAGCTCCACGCCACGCTCTCGCCCAGCGACATGGAGCGGATGACGAAAAGGCCAACCGAAAACGGCGAGGCGTATCTCGCCTATGTGCAGGCGCGCAATCTTTTCGAGCCGGAAAACTACGAGAAGATCAAGCAGGGCGAGCAGCTTTATCAGCGCGCCCTGGATCTTGATCCGGACTTCGCGCTGGCCATGGCCGATTTCTCGCGGCTACAGAGCTTTATTTATCACGTTTACGATCCCGCGCCGGCGCGGCGAGAACGCGCCCGCACCCTGGCCGAGCGCGCCCTCCAGTTGCAGCCCAACCTGCCGGAAGGCCATCTCGCTCTCGGCTTTTGTCATTATTACGGCGAGAACGATTTTGAGGCGGCGGAAAAGGAATTTACGCTGGCGAAGAAGGGCTTGCCTAACGAATCAGACGTTTATTTGGCGCTCGGCGCTATTCAACGTCGCCAGGGACGCTGGGCCGAATCGACGGCCAACCTCCAGAAGGCGACTGAGTTGAATCCGAAAGCCAGCTGGGCTCTGCAGAATCTGGCTTTCAATTACGAAATGCTCCGCGATTTCGACGCGGCCAACAAGACCGTCGAACGCGCCTTGGAAGCGGATCCGCACAATCTCGGCCTTTGGGAGATCAAGGCCAAGATCGCGGTCGAACAGAAAGGGGATTTCTCGGTTGCCAATCATGCCCTGACCGAGCTGGAAAAAATGCCGCCGAGCGAAGTCAAAACCACGACGCTGGTCACCGCAAAACTGGGGGTGCTCGTGCTGCAACGAAAGTTTGAGGAGGCCTTGCACCTCGTGGAAAACCTGCCTGACGACGTCCTTCCCAGCAAACCAGGACTGCTCGCCGGCAAATACGTGACGCTGGCTGTGATTCGTCAGGCCCTGAAAGATGAGAATGGCGCACGCAGCGCCGCCCTGCGCGCGAAGGAGTTGACGGAAAAGCGATTGCGGGAAGACCCGAACGCGTGGGATGCGCATATCCACCTCGCTTATGCGCTCGTCTGTCTCGGGGACAAAAACGGTGCGGCCGCCGAAGCGGAGCGCGCCATGCAAGCACTGCCGGAGAGCAAGGATGCATTCAACGGCCCCGATGTCACAACCGAGGCGGCCAAGGTTTATGCTGCGATCGGCAACAGCGATCGCGCCATCGAGATGATCACCGGCCTGCTGCAACGCCCGGCTGCGCTCACGGTCGCCCTTCTACGGCTCGATCCAGCGTGGGATTCCCTGCGGAACGATCCACGCTTCCAACAACTGGTCGCGCAAAAAACGTAGTTCATCGGGATTTCGAGCGCGTTGCGTCACCGATGCGCTTGCTTTCCATGGGCGGAAAAACGAATCGTTGGCCGTGCACGGGTTCTTCGAGGAATTGCGACGCCGGAAAGTCTATCTCCTTCTTTTTTTACTGCTGGCCTGTCCGGTTCAAGTCAGAGGCGCCTGGACGATTATCTCCTCGGACGAATCTGCCTCCCGCTCCGGAGTTCGCCACCTGCGGATAAGAGCAACGCAGGAAGACGACGAGGCGCAACTGCATCTCGCGGTTTGCGACCCGGGCAAGACCACGCTTCGCATGATCGATCAGCCTAACGAACCGCGCGCCACGCTGGCGGACACGATGCACACGAGTGGCGCTTTGGCGGGCGTCAACGGCGGTTACTTCGATGAGTCCTTCGCGCCGGTGGGCTTGCTTGTCGTCGAAGGGCGCGTCATTGCCCCGAAAAGAAAGGCGCGCCTGCTTTCCGGAATCCTGAGCGTTGCTCATGGCCGTGTCCGGCTTGAGCGCGCGGCGGAATATTCGAGCAGCGCCAAAGTCAGCCAGGCCGTGCAATGTGGTCCATTTTTAATGGAGCGTGGCCGGCCGGTCGCCGGATTGAATAATTCGCGATCGGCCCGGCGCACCTTCGTGGCACTCGGTCAGGATGGACTCACTCTTGGGTTTTGCTCGCCGGTTACCCTGGCGCAGCTGGCGAAAATCCTGGCCACGCTTTCAGCTCAACGAGATCCCAGAATGGAACGCGCGCTCAACCTCGACGGCGGTTCGTCGAGCGCCTTCTGGATCGCGGCCGGCGAGGAACCATTTTCCATCTCTGGCTTTAAAGAAGTGCGCGACTTCGTGGCCATTTTCCCGCGAGAGACTGCGGGCCACTCAGGTCGTTAGGCACGATTCCCTGGAAAGAGGAACACCAACATGGCTGACCAACCGCAACCGAGGCCGGCTCCGCCGAGCCCGAATCCTTCGCCCACGCCGCCGCCTGAGCCGATGCCACCCAACCCCCCGGAACCACCGATGGGCCTGCGGTAGACCGTTTCCATCAACTGCCGTCGCCGGAACGCGGCATTTGAATCAGGGTGCTATAAGAGCGCCGGTTCGCGCCTGCGGCGGAGCGAAAGGTGCCGCCGTGGTTCCTCGCGAAGCCCATGCTGGGGCGGATAAAGAAAGCGCAAAACGGTTTCCATGCGGGCGCCCCAGCATCGTTCGCTGTGTTCGCCCTCCGGCACTTCCAGATATTGCAGGTCGTCGTCGAGGCGCCATCCCTGACTGACCAGCAGATCGCGCAAAACCCGCGCCTGATCCCAGCCTTCTTCGCGCATCCCGGTGTCGAGCCAGATTTTGAGCGGCAGTTTTTCCTCGAGCTCATCGACCATGCGGCAAATGAGCAGATTGTCCCACCAGACGGAGGGCGAAAGGACGGCGAGCCGTCGAAAGACATTTGGATACCAAAGCCCGAGCACGAGAGTGGTCAGCCCGCCTAACGAGGCGCCGCCGAGGCCGGTCGTTTCAGGACCACGCAAGGTTCGATATTTGCGATCGATGAAGGGCTTCAGTTCCTCGATGAGGAAACGCGCATATTTTCGACCGAGACCTTTGCTTCGCCTTTTCCCCTCGTCGTAGAGGCCCTGACTGGGCGCATATTCGTTCACGCGCTCCTCGCCCTTGTTGGCCGCGGCCACGATGATGAGCGGCTCGATCAACTTCGCCTTGATCAGGCGTTGCGCCGTTTCGTCCACACCCCACTCCACGCCGCCAAAAGCCGTGGCCGCATCGAACACATTCTGGCCATCGTGCAGATACAAGACAGGATAGCGCCGCCCGGAAAAGCGCCGATAACCGGGCGGCAAATAGACCAACACCTCGCGCCGATTTCCAAGCAATTTCGAGCGAAAGCGGGGATGGGAGCGAATGTTTCCCGTCAGGGTATGTTTGCTCATCTGACGGCAGAGCTATGACCGAAGAAAATCGCCTTGTCCACTGGGTGCGCATGTTTCCGGCTTGGCAGCAGCCCAGTTTTCTTCATCATTCGCTCCGCACCCGAGCCTTCGACGAACGAACGACATCTCTATGAAAAAAATCGGAATCCTTTACGGCCAGGAACATAGTTTCCCGCCGGCCTTTGTCGCACGAGTGAATGAAAAGACCGGCGGCGGCGACATTTATGCGGAGCCGGTTCGCATCGACAAAGTCATCCAGGGCGAACCGTGCGGCTATGACGTGGTGATCGATCGCATCTCGCAGGACGTCCCGTTCTACCGCGCCTGGCTCAAGAACGCAGCCCTCAGCGGCACGGCGGTGGTCAACAATCCTTTCTGGTGGAGCGCCGACGAAAAATTCTTTAACAACGCGCTCGCCACCAAGATCGGCGTCGGCGTTCCGCGCACCGTGCTGCTTCCGTCGCACGAAACGCCGCCCGACACGAACGACAACTCGTTCCGCAATCTCGCCTATCCGCTCGATTGGGAGGGAATTTTTTCCTACGTCGGCTGGCCGGCTTTTTTCAAACCGTTCGCCGGCGGCGGCTGGAAAAACGTCTATCGCCTCCATAATCCGGAGGAATTTTTCCGCGCCTACAACGAGACCGGTCAGCTCGTCATGATGTTGCAGGAGGAAGTGACCTTCGACATGTACTTCCGCTGCTACTCCATCGATCAACGGCACGTCCGCATCATGCCCTACGAACCGCGCCATCCCTATCACCTGCGCTACCGGACAGAGTGGCAGGCGCCGAAAGAGATTCTGGACAAGGTCGAGCAGGGCGTGCTCACGTTGAATCAGTATCTCGGCTACGACCTGAACACGGTGGAATTCGCCATCCGCAACGGCGAGCCCATGGCCATTGACTTTTGCAATCCCGCGCCCGATGCCGAGGCCTCGAACGTCGGGCAATCGAACTTCGAGTGGGTGGTGGAAGCCGTCTCCGACATGGCCATTCGCAAGGCGCAGGAACATGTCCCCGGCCGCGACAATCTGAGCTGGGGAAAATTCATGCAGGCCGCCGTCGATCGCCGGACTCTGAGCGAAATGGCCTAACAAATCCAGATGGTGGCACGCGTTCTCCGAAGGCGTGAGCGATAGAGCAGCCGCCAACATCGCGCTCGGAGAGCGCGATCCACCGTTGCGCCAGTCTTGAATCGCTTCGGTCCTGGCAGCACCTTCTCCGATGCCCGCCGGTCTCGAGATTAATCTCGTCGTTCCTGATCTTTGGCAGCAGGAAGCGGTGCGCGCCTTGCGCCAAGGCCGTGATGTCGTTGTCCAGGCACCGACCGGGTCCGGCAAGACTTACATCTTCGAGCTCCTCTATCCGACCCTGAAAGGTCAGGCCATTTTCACCGTGCCGACACGCGCGTTGGCCAATGACAAGCTCGCCGAATGGCGGGCGCGCGGCTGGAACATTGGTATCGCAACCGGTGATATCGCACTCAATCTCGATGCCAGGGTCGTTGTCGCGACGCTCGAAACGCAGCGTGCCCGGTTTCTGCGTCGCGAAGGGCCGCAGCTGCTCGTCGTCGATGAATATCAGATGATCGCCGATCCAGTGCGCGGCGTTCATTACGAACTCGCGCTCGCCCTTGCTCCGGCGCACACACAGCTCTTGTTGCTCAGCGGCAGCGTGCAAAATCCGGGCGCTGTGGTCGAATGGTTGCGCCGTCTCGGGCGCGACGCGGTCCTCATCGAACATCGCGAACGACCGGTTCCGCTGCAGGAAGTCGACCTCGAGCGATTGCCGGACTCGCAGTTTGTCAATTCTCGCAACAAATGGGCGCGCGTCAGCGGGCGGGCCTTGCGCGCAGAACTCGCCCCCGTGCTCGTCTTCGCGCCGCGCCGCAAAGCGGCCGAAGAGATGGCACAAGTGCTCGGCAGCGCCCTGCCCGCGCGCGATCCGCTGCAACTTTCACCCGCGCAGGAAGCGCTGGCTGGAAAACAGCTGAGCAAGCTGCTGCGTAACCGTGTCGCTTTTCATCATAGCGGCCTGAGCTACGCCGCGCGCGCCGGCGTCATCGAACCACTGGCCAAGGCGGGACAGCTCAATGTCGTCGTCGCGACGATGGGACTCGCGGCCGGGATTAATTTTTCCATGCGCTCGGTGCTCGTGACGGATACCCGCTATATGGCCGGAAATTTTCAGCGCCAGGTGCAACCGGACGAACTCCTGCAAATGTTCGGCCGCGCGGGACGGCGCGGTTTCGATGAGACCGGCTTCGTCCTTTTCCTGCCGGAGAGCCCCCGTCTGGGCGAAGCACGGGCACGGCAGTTGAAAAGAGCCACCCAGGTTGACTGGCCGACTTTCATCGGCGTGATGGCTGCAGCCGGGATTGGGGGTTCCGGCGACAACATTCCGTTTGCCGCCGCCATCGAACTGACACGCTCGCTTTTTAGTCCACAACGCGTGCCGCTTGGAGTTGAACACTCACTCGCGACGGGCCCGAAACCGTGCGGACTCTGGGTGGACGAGGAACGGGCTCGATTTGTCAGACGGCCGGTCACGGAAATTTTGAATTCAAAAAATGAATGGGAACCGAAGCCTGCAACGACGCGCGTCTCGTTAGGCGAGGCTCACGTGCGGGAGAACGACCGCTGGCTTCCCGCCCTGCGCGTCGCCCGGATGCTGGACGGACGCGGCTTTGGGAATCTTTGCCGGCTGCGCGATAAACAGATTTACGGACGCGAATTGCCATTGGCTACCGCCAATGGCGGCGACTCGGTCGCGCCCGTGAAATGGCTGCGCCGAGTCCTGCAGGCCAAAGCCATTTCGCAAGGCTTTCTGCAAGACCAGGTGCTGCCGCGTTTGCCGGAATTGACAAACGGCGGTGTCCTTTCCGAACTGGTCAGGCGAGGAAATACGATCGCGGCGCGCATCGATTTCTCCGAAATTGCGGTCGAGGCCTGCGTCGATTCGCATGATGTCGCACTGCTCGATCCACCCGAGCAGACAGCCATCCCAATCGTCTGTCGAGATTGCGCTGAACTGCAGTATGACCTGACCACCGAGATTGTCGCATCGCCCGCTTTCGCCTGGCGAAAACTTGGTCTCGTCGATCGCGACGGCGCGCCGACGCGCCGCGGCATTATCTTCTCTTTTTTTCAGGCCGGCGAAGGCCTGGCCGTCGCCGCGGCTCTCGAGGATGAAACTTATCCGATCGATGATCTGGTCTTCGATCTGGCGAACATCCGCGCCGGTCCGCGCTTTGCCGGCGAAGACGCGCCGCTCGGCGGCCGCCTCGGGGCGCTGTGTCAGCGGGTTTACGAACGCGCGGATCATCCTGGCTATCTGGAAATGGGCGTACCGCCGCATTACGGCTCCGGCGCCGGGGAAGTCATGCGCGAGATGATTGGCAACTCCGTTGCGCGTTATCGCCTAACGAACGAATTGCTGCGCGCGGGCGACATCGAACGCGCCCTCATGGAATGGCGAAGTCTGCTTCGACATATTGTGGGGGCACCCGATCTGGATTGGGAACGCTGGAGGCAGTTGAAGGCGGCCGCCGCGCATTACGTCGAGAACACGAAATCGCCGGCCCTGCTCGATCTTCCTCCGCTCCTCGCCGTGCAGCAACGGCGAATCAGTTCGTAATCCCGGCAGAACGCGCGTTTTCAACTTTATCTGGAAGGTGGATCGCGCTCTCCGAGCGCGATAATCGCCGCGGATCGCAGTTCGTTCCAAACGCGCTCGGAGAGTGTGTTCCACCTTGCGCTTGTGCCCTGCTCTCGGAAGCTTGTCGGCTTGAATGCTTCGAATAAACCATCCTCGCTCGGCTATCGCATGCCGGCGGAATGGGAACCGCACGCCGCCACCTGGCTTTCGTGGCCGCGGCGCGAAGGCATTAGTTTTCCCGAGAGCTACGACGCCGTGATGCCGACGTTTCGCGCCATGGTGCAAGCCTTGATCGATTCCGAGCCGGTTTGCATCAATGTCTGCAACGGTGCGCACGAAGCGGAAGCGCGCAGCGCGCTTCAAGGCCTCGCGCTCGAGCGGGTTACCTTTCACATGATTCCGACCGACGAGCCGTGGTGCCGTGATCACGGACCGATCTTCCTCACGCGCAAGGAAGAGCCGCGCATCGTCGTGGTTGACTGGGATTACAACGCCTGGGGCGGCAAGTATCCGCCTTACGATCTTGATGAAGTCGTGCCGACGCGGGTGGCTGAGAAACTTGGACTCTCCGTTTTCTATCCGCACATGATTCTGGAAGGTGGCTCGATCGATGTGAACGGCACAGGCGCCCTGCTCACGTCGGAGTCGTGTTTGCTCAATCCAAACCGCAATCCGTCGCTCGCGCGCGCAGCGATCGAGGAACGACTGCGCGATTATCTCGGCGTGCAGGAAATTCTATGGTTGGGTGACGGAATCGAAGGCGACGATACCGACGGGCATATCGACGACCTGACGCGCTTCGTGACGGAACGAACGGTGGTGACCGTGATCGAGGAAGATGAGAGCGATAACAATTACAAACCGCTGCAGGCAAACCTCGAGCGCTTGAAAAAAATGAGACTTAGCGGCGAGCCGCTCGACATTGTCACGTTGCCGATGCCGCGAAAGATCCTGCGCGACGGCCTGCGACTTCCGGCCAGCTACGCCAATTTCTACATCGCAAACAGCTGCGTGCTGCTGCCCGTCTTTGCCGATACAAACGACGGGCCAGCCATTTCCACCATGGAACGATTGTTTCCAACGCGCCGAATCATCCCGATCGATTGCCGGGAATTGGTCTGGGGGTTGGGCGCATTCCATTGCCTGACCCAGCAGCAGCCTTTACCCGGTTAAGCGCACGCGGACGCGCTGAAGAAGAGAAGACTGGGGGGAAGATCGGATGCCTTCAAGGAAACGGCGGCCCGAAAGCCGCCGCTCAGGCGCCTAACCAGCGCCGTCCCTTGAAGGATGAAGCCCGAGAGGCTTAGGGGTTGGCCGCGTTCTTCACGGCACCCTTGCCGACATAGGAGAGTTCTTTCTCCAAAGGTTGAGCCGCAGCCGGCGGCTGCACCTTGCCCTGCAGGATCTGCGAAGGCGTCACACTCTGGCCGTAGAATTTGTTGTTTACATCGCCGCGCGGTGCCACCACGGAGCCTTCCAAAGAAGCTCCCGCAAAGACACCGTTCGATTCGGCGTAGCTAAACATGTCGATGTTGGTGAAAGCGGTCTCCGCTTCCGCGCTGGCCCCGGCCGGACCAGCCCGCACCGTCAGATCCGCGCCGACCTTGACGTTCCCATGCGAGAAAGCCTCAACGGCCTTGTCGCTGTTCAAGACGAGCACGAGGTGTTTCACCTTGGCCCCAATCTGCGCGCCGATCCCGGCGCCGCCGAGGCCGACAAAGACCGGCCCCGACCAGCCGTTATTCGTACGGGTAACGACGATACCCGGTCCACCTTTGCCGTTTACGAGCATGCCGACGTCGATGACATGAAAAATTGCGAAACCCTTGGCATTACGCAGCACAGCCGGCGGAATCTGACGTTCCGGCATGCTGGTAAAGTCCTTCAGGGTTTTTGTGTCTTCGCGTATTTCCTCCTTCGGCCCCGCGTAGACGTTCCCGACTACCCCCAGGGCGAGGGTAATCCCAACCAAACTGATCAATAATTTTCTCATACATAGGGGAACGATTTTCAGCGGCGGCGGAGATGTCAGGGTTTCACCTAAATGCTCATCGTTTTCACCTAGTCCAATAAGTGGTCCTTCCTCGGAGCCAGCGACTTCCATCTGCTGAGACAACCACGCGCGATCTTGTGATATGAAATTATTTCCGCGCCAATCTCGATCTCTTCTCTTTTTCGCTCCCGAGTATGGCGGCGATGCAGTCGCCGGCGGAGGACATCCGGCTGATTCTCCGGTGCCACCACGCGAACCTGTCGAAGATGCTTTTGCGCAGGATGAACGTGGACGCGGCAAGACACCCGGCGTCGGCGTTCCAGGAAGCAAGACAAATCCGGTTGGCGAAACTCGCACAGAGATTGCGCGGCGCGCATACCAAATATGGGAAGAAGCGGGCGCGCCTGATGGTCGATCGGAGGAATTTTGGCTGCGTGCTGAAAACGAATTTCGACACGGCCCGGCCCAGGCCGCCGAGTAGCGGCGTTTCGAGCAACTCTGATGCGAATCTGGTTCGCCTCAGGCTTTCGCGTGCGCTAGAGAAACCTTCTCGATCAACTTGTTGAGCGGCCCCCTGCCCTCGGCCAGGCCGGCCAAAAGTTCAGCCGCCAGCTTTTCCTGATTCAAAATCGAAGTCAGCACCGCACGCTCGTGCGTCCAATCGTTTTTTTCCGCGGTCGCACAAAGCGGAGTGTAAGCGTCAATTTCGAACTTCTCGGCTTTTCGTCCCGCATCGATGATTGTCGAATCGCGTTCCGTAGAACTCAGCAGGCTTTTGGCCAGCGCCTTTTCGGCTTCCCAAATCAAGTGCCTCACCGGCTGACATTTCCTGTCGGGCAATTCCTTCTTCAACGAAGCAGCGATCTCTTCGAGGCTTCTGGCGTGGCCTTCCGTTTCCTGCAAATGAATTCCGAGCAGCTTTTTCAGATCTTCGGATTTCGCCGCTTTCTCCAAAATGAAGAGCGCGTGGGCAAGCTGCTTTTCGGCATCGTGCATTTCGCCAAGCCTGGCGAGAAAATCCTCGGAGACCGGCGTCTTGGGAGAACCGGTACTGGTCGTTTGATTTGCCTTCGTCGTATGGCCCGGTCCGTCTGAGCCTTTGGTGATGGCCCCGACATTTGCATTCGTTTGTTCCGGAGCTTTTTGGCCTTCGCCCGGATAAGTTTTCTCGCGCTGTCCGCTCGCTTTTTCTACTGTCGTTTTTTCCATAAAGTCCCTTTCTTCTTTCCAAAAATATCGCACGCGGCTGCGCAGGGAGATTGCCTGAATCGAGCGACCTCGATCTGGCGCGCCGTTACTTTTTCTTGAAAACGTCGCGCAGCTCGTCCTTGGCGTGCTCGAGGGTTTTCTTGCGGGAAGCGGAAAGATTTTCGCCCGCACGGTTGATGTAGAAATTCAGCATCGACATGGCCGATTGATATGGCGTGGCTTTGCGGCGCTTACTCCTTTCGGCGGAACGCTTGAGGGAAAGTGCGATCTCATGGGCACTGCGCTTTTTGAAAACACTCGATTCCAGATCGAGCGCATCGCTGTGTTTGGTCACCTGGGCGGACCACCTCTTTTTGCCGCCGGACTTCTTTTTCGATTTCGCCATGAGTCTAAGCCTGGTTCTTTAGGCCGGTCTCGCCGGAGTGTTTTTCGCCACCGTGAAGCGCTTATCGCAGTGGTTTCCGCGAGTCTCGCACCGGGCCATTAGCTTCCCTTCGCGTGTTTGCGTGACTTCCTTCTCTTATCGAATCAAGCGTGCAGGCCAGATGGCTCCCACCGTCCGATCGGAATCCGCGCCGCGCGCGGAACGTCAATCGTTCCAGGCTGACGCGTGATGGCGCTAGGGCTTCGCCCAATCCATTGGGATCGAGGAGCATTGCGGAGTTGGGCAATAGCCGCGAAGCGGTTCCCGACCGTCGCCTCCCTGCAAAACCACTTCCCGGCCGGTAAACAATCGGTCGCAGACGAGACAGCGCCGCTCGTCGTCGAGCGAATCCCAGACGCGGAAGCGGTCGATCTGTTGCAATAGCTCCAGCGTCGGCCGGATTGCGGGTTTCGGACAAGTCATTGCTCAAGCCTATCGGCTCGCGCGAAGCCGGGAAATCAGACGCCGCCCGCATCGTGTCCTAGGTCGAAATCCTATTCGGTTCGGAGTTGGAAAGGCAGCCACACAATTGGGTACCCTCTTCCAAAACATATGAAATGCCGGCAGCTCACATCCGATGCTGACGCTCCGCGCGTATTGACGTTGATGCTGAGCGAAAATTCGACCGTCGACGCGGCGGCCCGCGAACGAATAGAACTTTATTGGCTCGCTCATCCTGCAACTCCATCGGCGATATGGCGGCCGCGCTTGTTGCGTCGACGAGGCAGATGGGTCGCGCTTGGTGAGGGCGCGGCGAGCCGAGTCACTGGGCTGGGAACCACAGTGGAGGCGGCTCTTCGTGCCTTCGATCGGCGCTACGTTTTCATTTCTCGCACAAACCGCTCATCAAACGAAAAGATCGTCCCACCGCAAAGCGAGACAGGCGACAGCATCTCGCGAGCAATGAAGAGCTCCCGAAAGGCACGCGCGACCGGCGCGAAGTCGGTTAGCAAAAAACGCAAGAGGCCGGAGAAGGATTCCATCACGCAAAAGAGCCGCACCGCTGAATCCGAGACGGACAAGGCCGCGCGAGCCCACCGCCTCGTACTGGCTGCGCTTCGCGCTTGGGAAACACAGCAGTGCGGCTCGGCCTGAGATGATTTTCACTGTCGGGAGCCGGGTCTCTCGCCAGAGCAATGCAAGGTTACTTCGTCCTCTCTGAACGCTGATGCGAAAAGCGATCCAATGGGTTCGAGACAATAGTCTTTCGCTGGTCTTCTTTGTTTTATTCCTTGGTTCGCTGGGCGGGCAGAGCGTTTCAGGATTTCACACCTACCTGGACCGCCTGAAAGCGCATGGCCGGCCGCCAATCAGCCATACCGCCTATTTTGGGACGGGAGATTTTCTCGACGCCATCTTTGCCAATTGGCAGGCCGCTATTCTGCAGCTCGGCTGCCTGATTGTGTTTGCCGAGGTGTTTCGACAAAAGGGCGCTTCGCATTCGAGAAAAAACGCCGGCCGTGCGAAGAAGCGAAGAGAAGACGAAGCTCTGCCCTGGATCTACCGCAATTCCTTGTCGCTCGCGTTTGCGCTCATCTTTCTCCTCTCGTTGCTCGGGCACATCATCTTTGGCACGTGGTCGTATAACGAGGCACGAGCAATGACCGGACAGGCAGCCGTCTCCACCGGCGCCTATCTGCTGACGGCGAAATGCTGGTTTACGATGACACAAACCTGGCAGGCCGAATTCGTCGGCATCGGCGCGTTCCTTGTCCTGAGCATTTTCCTGCGTCAGGAAGGCTCGGCCGAATCAAAGCCGGTTCGGAGCAGCGACAGGGAAACCGGCGAGACAAACAAATGAAACTCGGTGCGTCCCGATGCCCTGAGACTGCCAATAACCCAACGCGAATCTGCGCCTGACCCGGTGTCACACGAATCCGAATGTACTCCACTTCTTCGCGGACAAATTCTCCCGCCTGGGTGGAAGTCGATTTTCCCTCCGCTTTGTCCTGACGGGCCCGTTCGACCATTCCCTGTTCCGGCAAAGTAACCTCCTTTCGCCGCAAACGGATACGTTAGATGTCACGGATCAGGTTTCGCTCAGCCGTGGTAGAAAAGCAGCAGCGTTCCGCCTCGAAAAACGAAAGCACGCAATCTCGCCCCGGACCGCGTAGTCATGGAAAGGGCAATGATTAGGAAATTGAAATCAGGCTATCGGTTGTATTCGCGCAAGAAGAATCCAAAGACGGGAAAGCGCCGAAACCTCGGGACGTTCAAGACGCGGGCCGCGGCCGAGAAACACGAGCGCGACATTCAGTATTTTAAGCGGCACTGAAGTCACGGGCGCGCAAAAGGATTGAGGCACAATCACGCCGCGATCCACGCATAGGGATTTTTCGTAACTCTCGATACTCCGGCGCTCCGATTGTCAGCAGTGGGAACTTCCGGTTTGCTATGGCGAAAGGATTTTCCCGCAGGATCATGACGATCGACAGTAAGAAGAACAGCCAAAGCTCGGCAGGATCGGCTCGGCCGGGACTGACTTCTTCGCAGGAGAAACAATTCCGTTGTCCCGCCTGCGGCCAAATGGTGGATGGTAACGATCGCGACGCAGTTCGCCTCCACTACGAGCACGTTCTTCGCCCACACTATTTTCGTTTCGGAAAACCAGGCTGAGTCATGACGACGAGAAAGAAAAACGTCGCGTCGACAACGCTCGCGGGTAACAGATATGGCAAAAGACACAGGTAAGAAATACCGGATCGGCTCGGTCAAAGACCGGACACAAGTTGCAAATCCCAGGACCGGCGACTGGACCAAGCGGAACGAAACCAAAGGCAGCAAGAAGCGCGGCGAATTCATGGACGTGAAGGAAGACGGCAGGAAGTTCAAAGGCGTCGCGAAAGAGCCGGACAAGCGGCGGAAGTAGCTGGAAGGAACATTCCGAGCAGGCCGCGCGGATAATGAAGTGGTTACTCGATTTAAGCCATGGCGTGATGATCGCTGCAATTCACACCTTGATTTACTCCGGCGACGCAAAGGCAAGGCGGGTGTTTTTGCAGGACGTGTTCGGCTGGAAATTTGTGGCCGAAAGAGTGGGATAAGGACTGGTTGATCCTCAAGTCGGGGTCAGGCGCACAGGCTGGCGCAGACCGGCAGATAGGCAGCGGCACCGTTCCGGCCGCGCGCCCCGGTTCGGCTTCGAATTTGTGGCATGGACGCGTGACCAACGGGCGATTCTCGATTAGCTTCACACAGGCGCGCCGACACGAATTGCCCATGAATTAAGCACGAGGGTGTGGAGGCCGCAGCGACGCGCGTTCCCATCATGGCGAAAGAAAAGACAAATGAAACACCGGCGCGCCGCAACGGCGGCGGAAAGCAGGCCAAAGTTCGCCGGACTGCATCGGATGGCGAAAAGAAGCCGCCCGAACCGGACAAACCGATTGCCGTGGTTGGGCTGGGCGCTTCCGCCGGGGGCGTCTCGGCATTGCAGGAATTTTTCGAGCAAATGCCGGCGGACAGCGGGCTGGCTTTCGTCGTCGTCATGCATCTTTCGCCCGATTTCGAAAGCAGCCTGGCGGAAGTGTTGCAGCAGACCACCGCCATGCCTGTTGTGCAGGTGAGCAGTCAAGTGAAGGTGGAAGCGAACCACGTTTACGTTATTCCGCCTAACAAGCATCTGACGATGGCGGACAGCACGCTGTGTCTTCAGGAACGCCAGCAGGCGCCCGGCCAACGCGTGGCCATCGATCTCTTCTTCCGCAGCCTGGCCAACGCCTACGGGCAGCGCGCAGTGTGCGCCGTGCTGACCGGGACCGACTCCGATGGGGTGATTGGACTCAAGCACATCAAGGCGCAGGGTGGCGTGACGATGGCGCAGGAACCCTCCGAGGCGGAACATGACGTCATGCCGCTCTCGGCCATCGAGACGGGAATGGTGGACTGGGTCATGCCGGTGCGCGAGATGCCGAAGAAGCTGCTCGAGTTCGTGCACAATGAGCAGCGCATGGAACTGCCACCGGAGCAATCGCCGGATGGCGAGGAGAAGGAAACCGACCACGCGCCGGGGGCACCCATCACGGCCCGACAAACGCACGATAGCGAGGACGAGAATGCCCTGCAGGAGGTCCTACGCCATTTGCACATCCAAACGGGGCACGATTTTAGTCATTACAAGCGTGCGACTGTCTTGCGCCGGATCGCGCGGCGACTGCAGGTCAATTCGATCGAAGATATTCCAAGCTACCTCGAGTTTCTCCGTTCGCACACAGGCGAAGCGCGCGCCTTGCTCCAGGATTTGCTTATCAGCGTCACGCATTTCTTTCGTGACCGGGATTCATTTGCGGCGCTGGAGGCAAACATTCCGCAGCTCTTCGGCGCCAAACAGGCGAACGATCAGGTGCGCGTCTGGGTGCCGGCCTGCGCGACGGGAGAGGAGGCCTATTCCATCGCCATCCTGCTTTGCGAGCAGGCGGCCAAGCTGGAGAACCCGCCCAGTCTACAGGTTTTCGCGACCGACGTGGATGAACAAGCGATCGGCGATGCCCGCGACGGGCTTTATCCCGAAACGATCGTGGCGGATGTTTCTCAGGAGCGATTGCGGCAGTTTTTCTCGCGTGATCGCGGCCGCTATCGCGTGAAGAAGGACGTTCGCGAATCGGTCCTTTTCGCGCCACACGATGTGCTCAAGGATCCTCCTTTCTCGCGCCTGGATCTGATCTCGTGCCGCAACCTCCTCATTTATTTGAAACGAGCGACGCAGGCACGCGTGCTCGAGGTTTTTCATTTTTCCCTGCGGCCCGGCGGACTGCTTTTCGTGGGCGGTTCGGAAAGTGTGGAGGACGCGGGGTCTCTGTTTTCTCCGATCGATAAGCATCACCGGATTTATGTTCGCCGTGCCACCTCGCGCCCGGCCTGGACGATCCCGACGCTACCGCTATCGCCAGTGCCGCGGAATTTGCGCCATCCGACCATCGCGAGGCCACCAGTTTTGCCCGTCGTAAGGCATGCCATCGCCGGGGAAGCGGGGGAAAATGCGGAAGCGGCCTTCGAGGGCGAGGAACGCCGCGCTCTCCTTTTCGGGCAATTGCATCTGCAATTGCTGGAGAAGTACGCGCCGCCTTCGGTCATCGTCAACCAGAACAACAATGTGGTGCACTTGTCGGCAAACGCCGGACGCTACCTCCGCTTCGGCGGGGGCGAACCCTCCTCCAATCTCTTCGACCTGGTGCATCCGGCGCTGCGCCTGGAATTACGGACCGCACTTTTTCGGGCCCGCCAGGAGCAAACGAAAGCCTCGGTGAGCAATGTCACCGTGCCGATCGACGGCGAAACGGAATTGGTCGACGTGCAAGTCCAATCTGTCGAAGACAAGGATGCGGCGGAAGGTTTTGCTCTCATCATCTTCGAGAAACGGAAGGGCGCCCCGCCTGACGGCGAGTCGCCGGCCAGCTCCGCGCAGGAGCCATTGGCGCGGCATCTCGAGGAAGAGTTGCTGCACGTGAAACAGCAGCTCAGCATGACGGTTGAGCAATACGAAGCGTCCAACGAAGAGCTGAAGGCTTCCAACGAGGAGCTGCAGGCCATGAACGAGGAAGTTCGTTCCACGGCCGAGGAATTGGAGACGAGCAAGGAAGAGCTGCAATCGATCAATGAAGAGCTTTCGACCGTCAATCACGAGTTGAAGAGCAACATCGAAGCGCTCAGCCGCGCCAATAGCGATCTGCAAAACCTGATGTCTTCCACGGACATCGGGACCATTTTTCTGGATCGGCAGCTGCGGATCAACCGCTTCACGCCGGCTGTGCAGGAAGTGTTCAATCTTCTCCCTTCGGACCTCGGCCGCCCGCTCTCCGACATCACGCACAAGCTGAAATATCCGGACATGACGGACGACGCCGAGCGGGTCCTCGACAACCTCGCCACGATTGAGCGGGAAGTGCCGGATGGCGACGATCTCTGGTTCCTCGCCCGCCTCAAACCTTACCGCACCGCCGAAGACAAGATCGATGGAGTCGTCATCACGTTCGTCGATATCTCCAATCGCAAACGGATGGAGACGGAATTGCGAAAGAGCGCGGAGCGGATGCGGCGCGCTTTCGAGGTGCAGACGGTCGGAGTGCTCTTCTTCAATAACAGCGGCACCGTAACAGAAGCAAACGATGCCTTTCTCCAGATGAGCGGTTATACGCGGGAAGACGTGAAGAGCGGGCTGGTGCGCTGGGACATGATGACGCCGGCCGAATGGATGCCGCGTTCGCTCGAGGCCATCGCCGAGCTGAAAGCGACCGGGCGCACGACGCCGTACGAGAAGCAGTATGTGCGCAAAGATCGAACTCGCTGGTGGGGCCTCTTCGCCGCTGCGCGCCTGGACGAAAACGAGAACGTAAAATATGTGCTCGACACGACCGACCGGAAGCAGGCGGAACGAGCGCTCGCCCAAAGCGAAGAGCGGTTCCGTCAGTTTGCCGAAAATTCGGCGGATGTGCTTTGGATCGTGAACCGCGAGACGCTCGAGCTCGAGTACGTGAGCCCGGCCTACGAGAAAGTCTGGGGCGAACCGCGAGAGAAGATCATGAACGACCGGACTCGTTGGGAGCAGCTGTTGCATCCTGACGATCGGGAGCACGCCATCAAGGGATTCGCGCAACTGGTCCAAGGAAAGCCCTTCGCGCATCTCTATCGGATTGTCAGACCGGCTGACGGCGAAGTGCGCTGGATTCGCGACACCGGTTTCCCGATTCGCGATGAACGCGGGACGATTACGCGCGTGGCTGGCATTTCCCAGGACGTGACGGACGAACGAAACAGGACGGAAGAGCTGGCCGAAAGCGAGGAGCGGTTTCGCCTGCTTGTGGACGGGGCGCGCGACTACGCCATTTTCCTGCTCGATCCCGCGAATCAGATTATTTACTGGAGTGCGGGGGCGGAACGCGTTTTTGGCTGGAGCGCAGACGAAGCGCTCGGGCAAAGCGGCAACCTCATTTTCACTCCGGAAGATCGCGCCCGAAAACAGGAGCTGAGGGAAGTAAAAACAGCATTGCGCGAAGGACACGCCAACGATTGCCGATGGCATCTGCGCAAGGATGGTTCGCGCATCTGGGTCGATGGCGTCATGCGCCGGCTGGATGATGAGAATGGCAACCTGCGCGGCTTTGCCAAGATCGCGCGTGACGCGACCGAGCAGCGCGAAGGGGAGGAGGCCTTGAAACGAACGCACGCAGAATTGGAGGAACGCGTGCGACAACGCACCGCGCAACTCTGGACGGCAAATGCCGAATTGCAGGATGAAATCAGCCGGCGCGAACGAATGGAGCAGGAGATTCTCGACGTCGCCGAACGGGAAAAACGGCGCATCGGCCAGGATCTGCACGACACGTTGTGCCAGGAACTGACGGCGGCCGCGTTCATGCTGCAAACGACGGCGAAGCGCTTGAAGGAGAAGAAGGCTCAGGAAGCGAAAGAAGTCGGCGATGCGGCCAAGATCGTGAATGCCAATGTGGGCCTCGCGCGGGATTTGGCTCGTGGCCTGCATCCAGTAGAGATTTCGGCGAGCGGCCTCTCAACCGCATTGAGCGAGCTGGCCTTTCTCACGAGTACGGAGGTTCCCTGCCGCTTCGAAGCACCGCGAGCCGTTCGCATCAACGATCAGAATGTTGCGCTCAGTCTCTACCGGATCGCTCAGGAAGCAGTGAACAATGCACTCAAACATGCCAAGGCTCAGGGCATCGTCATTTCCCTGCAACGCAACAGGCACGGCATCGAGCTGACAATCGCTGACAACGGTGTGGGATTTATCGCGAAAAGGAACGCCAAGGGGATGGGACTTCACCTCATGGAGTACCGCGCCAGAAACCTGGGCGGTAAATTACGAGTCGAACCGAATTCTCCGAAGGGGACGCGTGTTGTTTGCGTCGTTCCGCAGGGGAGATAAATAGGATCCCGCTCTTCGCGGCGAATTGCGCTCTCCGCGCGCGATAATCCGCCGGCACTCGGGTAACGCGCTCGGAAAGCGCATCTCACCTGCGTCCTCACTCGGTCTCCGGTGGCGGCCTCGTTTCCACTCGCGCCTCCAGCCGATGCAGCGTGCGCAAGATGAAGAGCGCAAGCAGGGTGACCCCGACGGCGATGATGTAACGATTCAGTGCCACCGCCACACCAATCGGCGCGACGACCAGCAACGAGGCGGCCGTGGTCAGACCTTTCATGCGTGTGCCGCTGCGTTCGCGGAAAATTGTGCCGGCCCCGAGAAAAGAAATGCCGGCGGCAATGGCTTCGATGAGCCGGGTCGGATCCGTGCGCAAAGTCGGAGCAGCAAAGCGCGCCTGGGATTCGGCGATGAGCAACAACCCGATGCGCACGAAAAGCATGGCCGAGACACAGACCAGCATGTGCGTGCGCAGCCCGGCCCATTTGCCGGAGGCCTCGCGTTCCCAGCCAACCAAGCCGCCCAACGTCATGGCGGCGATCGCCTGCAGCAGGATTTGAAACTCTTCCGTGTAACTGTGGCCCATAATGCTTCCCGGTGCTTCGCCATAAAGCCGCTTCCGGGGTGTCGCAACCCGCGAAAATATTGGCGCGATTCTGGCATCGCCTTTCCACGGCGCATCCGATATATCGCTGGAGATGCGTTCTCCCGACGCATTGCCTTTCCTATGGCTGCGACTACTGCACGTACCGGAAAGCCCGAAGCCGGCTCAAAACGGCGCGGCATTTTGATCGTCGACGATCATCCCCTTTTTCGGAAAGGCATGGTGCAATTACTCAGTCAGGAACCAGATCTCGAAGTGCGAAGGGAAGCGCCCGATCACGCCCATGCGCTCACTGCTTTACGCAAGGAGAAATTCGACCTGGCCGTGATCGACATCGGTTTGCAGGGCGGCGCCAACGGCATCGAGCTCATGAAATCGATCAAGGCCGAATTTCCGAACCTGCCGGTCCTCGTCCTCTCCATGCACGATGAAGCGCTCTACGCCGAGCGAGCCCTCCGCGCGGGTGCCCGCGGTTACGTCATGAAACGCGAGGCCCTCGATAATATTCTCACCGCCATGCGCACGATTTTGCAGGGCGAGATTTACATCAGCCCGATCATGTCCAAACGCATGATCTTCGAGCACATCAACGGGCCAGGCGAAACTTCGGCGGTCGATCGCCTGACCGACCGCGAGCTGGAAATCCTGGAACTGATCGGCGCCGGGCATGAAGTGCGAGCGATCGCCGACACGCTGCATTTGAGCTCGAAGACAGTGGAAGCGCACCGCGCCCACATCAAGGAGAAGCTGAACTTGAAGAACGCCCGTGAAGTTGGGCGTTTCGCCACCAATTGGGTGAATCAGCAAACCTGAGCCAGATCGAGGTTGGCGCCCCTTTTTCGGGCCCCGATCACACGAATCTATTGGTCCAAAGATTATTCTTGTCGGCCGTGTCGCCACGCCGTATCAAGCCGGCGCGCAAACATTACGATTCTGTCATTTCAAATCGTTTCGTTTGTTCGTTTTCTGCTCGGCCATTTCTCTCGGCGCGGCCGTTTGTCAGGCTCAGGAGACAATTTCGTCGAACGCGCCGGAGCCAGGTGCCTCGGGTTCGGGGGCACCGGCTTCAGCGCAAGACACAACGACGACCTCGTCCACCTCGAATACGGCTGAGCGCATTCTTGTTCGGGGCGAGGAAGTACCGAGCGCCTACGGTGCCCCGCCGGCGTTTTCGCGCAACCGCTTTTCTCCGCTCACCGACGCTTATGTCCTCCCCCCCGGTGGATTCTTTCTCGGCGCCCTCTATGAAGGCGACTTCAGGCGACACGATTCGCCCGCCCACATCTTCACGCAGGAGGTGGAAGTTGGGTTGCCGTATCGCTTTGGCGTAGCTCTCGAAAACCGGCTCGTTCGTTCGGACGGGGAAGGTCAGGACTCGACCATCAGTCTGGAGACGCGCCACGCATTGGCCGATTGGAACAAAATTCCGTTGAACCCGACAATCTTCGCCGAATACAAACTCGGCATTGGCCATGCGATCGAGGAGGAAATGATGGACGAGAGAGACATGGGAGGGGAATCGTTGCGGCGCTTGCAACGGCTGCGTCGTGGACAGGAGGACGAGCCGGGCGATGAGGACGGGGAAGGTCCACCAAAGCAACCCGATGCGGTTGAATTTCGGCTGCTGCTCTCACAGGATTTCGGCGAAAAGGTGGAATGGGCGGCTAATTTCTTCATCGAGCAGGAAACTTCCGGCGACCGGGGACGCGAAATGGGGCTTTGCTCAGAGTGCGGCGGTGCCTCTCGTTCCTGACGAGCGACTAAAGACGGGTATTGAAATGCAATACCAAGATTTTACCGACAAGGATACACGCGACCATCCCATGCACAGTTTTGTCATCGGGCCCACCGTTGCGTGGAAGCCGTCGCCACACACCCGCCTCGACGTCTCGCCCCTCTTTGGCGCGACCGACGATTCGCCGGACCTACAGGTCTTCGCGGTCTTTTCCGTCTCGTTTGGGGGCGGGGAAGAAGGAGCGGAAGCGCCCGCCTCGACCCGGAATCGTTAGGGCGAGCGGACCAGTTCGCCGCCCTTCATGACGAAACGCACCTGACGCAGTGCGTCCACGTCCCTGGTCGGATCGCCCTCAACGCCGACGAGATCGGCGAGAAGACCGGGCCGTACCCGGCCGCGATCCTTCAGTTTGAAGATATCGGCGTTCCCGCTCGTGGCCTGCCGAAGAACTTCGACCGGCGAGAAACCGTAATCGTGCACGAGCAGCTCCATTTCACGGGCGTTATCGCCGTGCGCAAAAACGCCAACGTCACCGCCCATGGCGAACGTCACGCCCGCGGCGCGCGCCGCCTTCATGCTCTCGTGTTTCCGCTTGATGCGCTCCGGTTCGGGGTCCGTCTCTTTATGCCACCCTTGATATTGGGCAATCGCGTCGCTCGCCGCCACCGTCGGGCAAAGCGGAATGTGCCGTTGTTTCATGAGCTGGAAAACCTCCGCCGTGCCTTCGTCGCCATGTTCGATCGTATCGACACCAGCCAGCGCGGCGCGGCGCATTCCTTCCGCCGTCGTGGCATGCGCGGCGACCGGTCGGCCGGCATCGTGCGCCGCCTTGACCGCAGCGCTTAATTCTTCGAGCGAAAAAGTCGGCCGCGCCGGCTCGCCTTTCCCCCAGCGGTAATCGGCGTAGAGCTTGACCCAGTCGGCGCCCTTCCCGATTTGCTCACGTGCCACGCGCACGATTTCCTCCACGCCACTCGCTTCCTGTCCGCCCTGCGGAAGCTCGAGCTCGGGTGACAATTTCGGACCATAGGCTCCGGTTGCCACAATGGCGCGCGTCACGACAATCATGCGCGGGCCGGGGATAATGTGCTCCTCGATGGCCTGCTTCAGGCCAACGTCGCCGTAGCCGGCTCCTTCCGTCCCCAGGTCGCGCGTGGTCGTGAAACCGGCCAGCAATGTTCGTTTCGCATGCACGGTGGCACGGGCCGTTCGCAGCGCCATCGATTCATTCAAGATCTGATCGTTCCAGGGAGTCTCGTTGTAGGGATGAAGGAAGAGATGGGAATGTCCTTCGATGAGACCGGGCAAAAGTGTATCGTTAGGCAAATCGATCGTGCGCGCGTCGCTCGGAATGGCAACTTCCGCGGGCGCACCGGCAGCGACGATCTTGTCGCCATTGACGACCACGACCCAATTTGGATGAAGCATGTCGCCGTCAAAAACAGCGGCGGGCCTGAGCACGAGCGGACCAGCCTCGGCCGACGGCGCTGGCATAACAGAGGTGGCGATCATCATTGCCATCACCAATTGGCCAAAAAGCTTGCTGGGAAAAGGATTCAATTTCAAAAGGAGCAGGCCATGCTACACATGAACGAGATGGCCGCGCGAGCTGAAAGCAGGCGGTCGCGAGCCGGTTTGTAACGGCTGTTGCGCCAGGGTGGCGAAATTGGCAGACGCGCCAGATTTAGGATCTGGTGGAGCAATCCTTAGGGGTTCGAGTCCCCTCCCTGGCAATACTTTTTTCTCATAAAATGACAAAATTCTAGACACATGTTTCTGACATGCTATCGAGAAATCCGCCGCCGCGGGGCGGCTCTTGAATCAGCATGCTAAAATCGAAGAAAATCAGCCGTCGGCCCCACAACTCACAGGATAAACAACTTCTCCAAAACAAATTTCCCTTACGACGATCGCTTCTGATCGCGTGCAGCTTATGCGCTGTTTTTTTTGTTGGCCAGGCGTCAGCCTATCAGCTCGCTCTGGCTTGGAATCCGGTCAAGGAGTCAGACGTTGCAGGCTATAATGTCTATTATGGGGCCTCCAGTGGAGGCTATGATCGCAGGATCACGGTAGGCAATCAAACCAGCATCACGATTCCGGACCTGCCCTTGGAAGGCAGATTTTATTTCGCCGTCTCCTGCTACACGGCAGACGGGATCGAAAGCGAACTCTCCAATGAAGTCGTCTATCCATCCGACGATCGTTTTCGTAACCTTTCCATGCGCGGTTTCGTCCAAGACGATGATGACGTTCTCATCGGTGGATTTTTCATCGCCGGAAATCACAGTAAACGGCTCCTGATTCGCGCGCTTGGTCCATCGGTCGACGTGCCGGACGCCCTGCGAGACCCGGCCATCGAGTTGCGCGATTCGACCGGCCACCTTGTCCGCGAAAACGACAATTGGCGCGATTCACAGGAGGCCGAGATCATCGCCAGCGGGCTGGCTCCGATTAAGAATACGGAAGCGGCCATGATCGCGGCCCTTCCGCAAGGCGAATACACCGTTGCCGTTCATGGCGCCCGAGAAAGCAGCGGAATTGGCCTCATGGAATTGTACGATCTCGATGACGCACGCGAATCTCTTCGGCTCGAGAACGTTTCCGTTCGCGGCAAGGTCTCGGCGGGGAACGGCGCGCTCATTGGGGGTTTTATCATCGCCGCCGAAGACAGGCGCATGACAGTCATCATGCGAGCGATTGGTCCGTCGCTGCGCAACGTCGGAATCGCCAATGCCTTATCCGATCCGACTTTGGAGTTGCACGATGCGAACGGTCTCCTGCTCGATGAAAACGACAATTGGCGAGACGAGCATCCTTCCGAAATCGAAGCGACAGGCGTCGCTCCCACCGACAATCGGGAATCAGCCCTCATCGAAACGCTGCAGCCCGGTCGTTACACGGCTGTGGTGAAGGGAAAAGCAGGCGACGAGGGAACGGCGTTGGTCGAGATTTACGATGTGCGTTGAACGAACGCGCTCCGTCGCGTTCTTTCGCTCGCTCAGCTCTTCGGATTTTATGAGTTGAGCATTTTTTTGAAAATCCGTGAGTAGTTGGCGCTCCGCCTGCTTTTCAGAACGCGCGCCCGGCCAGGCCGGGTGGTGCGATCATGAGACTCGGGTGGAAGACAAAAACTCGGCGGGGTTTGTTGCTCAGCGGCATTCTGTTCGCCTCCTTTCTTGCCCAGGCCAACGCGAGTAACGTCACATTGGCCTGGGATCCAAACTCAGGATCGAATATTGCCGGGTATCGCGTCTCGTATGGCGGGGCCAGCGGCGTTTACACGACGCAAATCGATGTCGGGACCAACACGACGACGACAATCACGGGTTTGGTCAATGGGCAGACCTATTTCTTTGGCGTAACGGCTTACGACCAATCCGGCGCGGAAAGCGCGCCGGCTGAGGTTGCCTACCCATATCCCGATGCGCTTCGCAACATCTCGACTCGCGCGTTAGTGGAACAGGACGACCACGTTCTCGTGGGCGGCTTTTTCATCACGGGACGCAGCGAGAAGAAAGTCGTTGTGCGCGCTCTCGGTCCCTCGCTGGCCATGCCAGGCACGCTGCTCGATCCGCGGTTCGAATTGCGCGATGCCGGTGGCGCGCTCCTCATCAGTAATGACAATTGGACCAGTTCCCAGTATCAGGAAATCGTGGCCAGCGGTCTGGCCCCGCACGATCAGCGGGAAGCCGCCGCCGTCGCGACCCTTTCGCCCGGAGCCTACACCATTGTCGTGCGTGGCGCCGGCGCGAGCACCGGTATTGGTCTGGTCGAGGTTTACGATCTGGATATGCCACGCACAACGACCCGCCTCGGGAACATTTCGGCACGCGGAAATGTCCGCAGCGGCGATGACGTTCTGATCGGCGGGTTCATTCTGGGCGGCGGAGATTCGCACGCCACCATCATCGCTCGCGCGATCGGGCCATCGCTCGCAAACTTTGGAATTGCCCAGCCGTTGAGCGATCCAACGCTCAAACTCTACAACGGAAACGGCACGCTCATCGGCTCAAACAATAATTGGCAGGACGCCCAGGCATCCGAGATCAGCGCCATTGGAATTGCGCCTTCCGACCCGCGTGAATCGGCCATTCTCGCCACGCTCGCGCCCGGCCATTATACCGCGGTCGTTTCGGGCCGGAATGGAGCGACGGGGATCGGTCTTGTCGAGATCTACGACTTGAACTGATTCAGCGAATCAGCGCGCCGTTCCCCTCGTCCAGGTAGGTTGTTGTCCCGACGCGCGAGACGCGGAGGTGTTGTTGCCAATGACCGGCCGGCAGATCGCACTGCGCGCTTTCTGTTTCTGTCCCGGCTTTCTCGTTCTGTGTCGTGCCGACGAGCGCTTCGCGTAAAACACGGCCGTCGAAGGGGTTGGTCGTCTTCACCTCGAGCAAATGCAGGATGGTGGGAGCGAGATCGATATTGCCGCTCGGCAACTCATTCGTTAGGCCGGAACGAAAATCCGGTCCGGAGGCGATCAGCGTGTTGTGCATGTCGAAGCGGCCGACGGTCGCGTGCGTCCCCTCGCCGGCCTGGCGGTTCCAATCGGCGTCGATCATCCCCGGCACGCCGAATCGATTCGATTTTTCATTCCAGCGAAAAGAAAGAATGACATCCGGCGCGTCGAGCCCGGAGATCATGGCCGCGTCCAGGGCGAACGTTCCCGGCAGCCTTACGCGCGAGAAAATGACGCCGGCAAAGTCGGTCTGCTGCAACCACTTGACGAGACGACGCGTCACTTCCGCATCGCGCCCGATGACATAAAACAGGACCGAGCCGCCATTGCCCACCGCCATGATATCGCCTTTGCCCTGTGCACGGGTGAGCTTGTTCGTGACGTGAAAACCTGCGCGCTGCATTCGCGCCAGCAGATCGATCGAGTGTTCGATGGTGGAGAAACCGTGATCCGATACGACAAAAACATCAGTCGTATCACGCACGCCCTTCCGTTCGAGCGCAGCCAAAACTTCACCGAGATGATGATCGCAGCGTGCCAGCGCTGCGCTGCATTCAGGCGAACCGGGCGCCGTCTTGTGCTCCATGTGATCTGGGTCGCGCAGCCAAAGCATCGAAAAAGCCGGCACGTTTTCTTTCCACATCACATCGGTCAGGGCGCGTGTCGTCCATTCGTCGGAACGCGGATCGTCAATCCCGGGAAACGGACCGAGTTCGCCCGTCAGCGCGCGTTCGGCGCCTGCACGGGCCGTCTCGCCTTGAAAAAGGACGGGAGATTTCTGCGCCGCCGCGTTCTCTGCTGCGAGGTTCGCGCGGCGATCCTCCAGCAACGCGACGTATTTGGTGCCGGCGATCGCAGTGCGCCTGCCCGCACGATGCAGAATTTCCGTCACGGTCGGCGCGCCTAGATATTTGCCGCCGGAGACTTCATCGCCTTTGCGAATCACGGCTGGATTGCCCGCATCGATCCAATGCCACAGGTCGATCGAGGGCCGGTAAAGATAGTTTGCGATGACGCCATCATGCGAGGGATAACGGCCGGTCGCCATGGCCGCGCCGTTGACAATCGTCGCGCTCAGGTAGCTGGCGTGGTGATGGGCAAACGTGACGCCCTTCTCTCCGAGTTTCCAAAGATTTGGGGTGTGCTCGGCGCTGACAAAGTCCGGCCGCATCCCATCCCAGACGATGAGAACGACATGGCGTTCGGCGGCCTGCAGCAGCACCGGCCAGCAAAACACCAGACCGAGAGTGAAAAAACGGAGCCGCTTCACGCGCGGAAGATCAAACCAGGGATGGCTCTCGCACCAGTGAAAAATTGTGACGATATGGCGACGTTGTCGTCGGGACCGCTGATCCCGATCGAATTTCCGGTCCGTTTGTCATTGACCGGTCGGGACCGCCTATCTCCGCTTACAACAAGAGAAGCCTGGGCGGCGTCAGCCAGAGCAGCCGGCCTTCGAGCGACGCCGCATCCAATTCCATCAGCGCGACGCCGGTCTTCGAGAGCTTTGTCGTCGCGCCGGTAAGCTGCGCGATTGCGCCGGTAAAATCGGGCTCATGCCCGACCAGAACCAGACCGTCCCCCCTCGCGTGCGCCAGCAGAGGCTTGATCTGTTGCGCGCGAAAACCGGGCGCCAACACAGCCTCTTCTCGAAGCTCGGCGCCCCATACATTCGCCGCGATCTCGGCCGTCTCCTTCGCACGCGGCAATGGACTCGTCAGGATAAGCGGTCTTCCCACCAGTTCCTGCAGATGTTTCACCACTTTGCGAACCTCCTTTCGGCCTTTCTTGGTCAGCGGCCGCTCGTCGTCGCGACCGGTCCAATCGGGCCAGTCCGCGCGCCCATGGCGAAGAAAGTAAAGTTTCATCGGAATAATGTGCGACCGGATTTAGCCGCGTCCATTCTCTCCATCGCTCGACTGCTCTTCGTTCTTCTTAAGACCCGGTGCGGCCGAGCCGCGTTCGTGTTGCTTGCCGGCAACCGAACGCCCGCTCGTTTCGACTGGTCGATGTTTTTCGTCGAGTCGCTCAAAAGCGGCCCGCACACGCGGCAGGCTCTCCGGATATTTGCTGCGCAGAAATTCGACAAGCCCTTCGCGCACCTGGCAGCGAAGATCGAAACATTTGCCGGCGTCACTCGCGCTGACGAGGGCGCGCACCTCGATGGTGTTCTCCTTCGTATCGGTCACTTGCAAACCGCAAACCTTCCTGTCCCAATTCGGATTCTCTTCCACGAGCCGCTTTACCTGTTTTCGCAGCTCGCCCAGCGGCACCTGGTAATCAAGGTAAAGATAGACCGCTCCCAGGACCTCGGTGCTGCGCCGGCTCCAGTTTTGAAATGGTTTCTCGATGAAATAAGTGATGGGAAGGACAAGTCGCCGCAAATCCCACGTCCGCACAACAACATATGTGAGAGTGATTTCCTCGATGCGGCCAAACTCGCCTTCCAGGACCACGACGTCGTCGATCAGCATCGGTTGAGTCAGCGCGATCTGGATGCCGGCCAGAAAATTGCCGAGAGTTTTTTGCGCGGCGAAGCCGAGAATAATCCCGGCAATGCCGGCCGAGGCGAGAATGCTGGTTCCAAACTGCCGCACCGGACCGAACATCATGAGAATTGAGCCGCCGCCGATAATGACGACCGCGGTGATGATGATCTTGCGAATGACGGTGACGCGCGTGTACATCTGCCGCGCGGCCAGGTTATCGGCCACGTCGAGCCGATGGCCGGCCATGAGGCCGTTTTGCACCGCGAGGGTGCCGCGCATGATGAGAATGCAGAGACCCGCAATCAGAAGAATGCCGAGACTTTTCTGGACCAGCCAGGTCGATCCGCCGGGCAAATGCAATAGGGGCAAGAGCAGAATGATGGCCAGCAATGGAACAATCAGCCGCAGAGCCTGGCCGATGATCGGGACAATGACGATGTTGAATGCGTTACCGGTGCGCTGCGCCCAGTGCCGCATTCTTTTTTCCACGGCGCGGATGAATTGGAAAATCAGCCAGAGTATGGCGATGACGCGTCCAGCGTAAACGAGGGTCGTTAGGGCGTGGCCCCAAAACAGACGGGTCGATCGATCGGCAATGCCGAGGACGAGTGGCACCAAAGCGAAGAAACCGCCGTAAAGCCCGGCGATGAGGGCGAGCGGTTTGCGCACCGCAGCCGCGGCGAGGGCAAGCCAGCTTTGGTGCTCGGAAGATTCGATGCGCCCGGCCCGCTTTTGAATAAACCAAAGCAGCAAAGCCGAAATGCCGCCGACCAGGAGAAGCGCCACGATGGAAGCGAGCAATCGCATCCAGGTGACATGGTCAAAGACAGGCCGGGTGAGAAACGGGCGGCCGCTACGAGCGGCCAGGCTGTCGAGCCACAGACTATAGCTTTTACCGGCGCGGTAGATCTTCGCGCGCTCTTCCGCGGCGCGTTGCGCGGAGAGCTGCGTGACATTGCTGGGCGCCGCCGTGGGAGAGGGGGTGGGCGGAGGTGAAGGCGTTTGGGCGAAGGCCATCGGCGCGACAAGGCTGCCGAGGGCAAGGATCAGGACGAGCAGTTGCCTAACGAATATTAATCTGCGGTTTTTCACGATGCGAAAGCTCTTTAGCGTGCCTGCCATTCTGAGCGAGCGAAGAACCTCAAACCAGCGCAGGGAGGCCCGTTAGCCAATACCATTTTGGGCGGTCCCTCGCTCCGCTCGGGATGACAAAGCTGCCGTGCGACACGAATGTCACAGCGCGTTAACGAAGGCGGCAATATGACGCCCCTTGGCGTCTTCCTCAAGTGACTTACAAAATTTGCCAGTAGGGCTGACGCGTTTTCGGGTCGAGTTCCCAAAGACGCTGACCGCCGGGATAAACATTCCGATTATGCCCGCACTCGACACCCTCCGGCAGATCGTCCATTTGCTTCACATTGCCGCCACCCAGCACGACATAGTCGGCAATGAAGGCAAGCTTGAGCTGCGACGCAGCCCAGCTCACTTCGCGACGCCAGGCTTTTTTGCCCATCTCAGCCAGTCCGTTTTTCCCAAGCAGTTCCTCGATCCGCACTCCGCCGGGATAAGGCAGATTGCTTAACTCGAGCGGCATCAAATTTCTTTCCCAGACGAGACCCGAACCGAGGCCGGTGCCGAGCCCGAGAAAAAGCATGCGGCCGCTGCCGTGGTAACTGCCGAGCGCCTGCAACGCCGCATCGTTGACGACCCGGACCGGTTTGCCAAACGCCTTGGCAAAGGAAAACCCGAGCCAGCCTTTGCCGAGATGCTTCGGGTCTTTCATGATTTTTCCGTCGCGGACCGGCGCAGGAAATCCGATCGAGATGGCTTCGAACTGCCAGCCTTTCACGGTCTTCATGGTTTTGCTGACCAGCTCCTTCGGCGTGATATCGGGGCCGGAATCGAACTTCCGTTTCTCCTCGGGCGAAATCATCAACTTTACATTGGTTCCACCGATATCGACGACGAGAGCTTTTTTATTCATGAGCGTTCGGAATGGGCTGTGGTGATGGGTGTAAGCTTGCTGGCCGCGCTGGCCTGACTTTCGGCGAGGCTGCGGGCTTGTCGGCGCGACCATTCGCGGAAATGCAGCTGCGCCTGGGAACGACGCTCGCCTTCGCGCGGGTGCAACCGAACGTAAGTCCCGTCTGGTTGCAACTCGCGCGCTTTGACGCGGTCGTTCAGGAACGTCGGCAGCACTTCGTTCACGATGTCATCGCGCAACTTCGGGTCCTCGATGGGAAAGGCGATTTCCACGCGCCGTTCGAGATTGCGCGGCATCCAATCGGCGCTGGCCAGATAGACCTTGTTGTCGCCGGCGTTCTCGAAAAAATAAATGCGACTGTGCTCGAGAAAACGGCCGACGATGCTGATGACGCGAATGTTCTCGCTCAAGCCCGGCACATGCGGGCGCAGGCAACAGATGCCGCGCACAATGAGATCGATCTTCACTCCGGCGCAGGAAGCTTCGTAGAGCTTTTCGATGATTTCCTCGTCAACGAGCGAATTGAGCTTGGCGATGATGCGCGCCGGCTTGCCCGCCTGGGCGTGATCGCGTTCCTGCTCGATTAAAGCGATCAAACGCGGCGCGAGGTCGAATGGAGCAACCATGAGCTTCTTCAACCCCGGGTAGCCGGCCAGACCGGTGAGCGTATTGAAAACAATGGCCACTTCCTCAGTGATCTCCGGCTTCGAGGTGAGCAGACTGAAGTCGGTGTAGATGCGCGCGGTGCGCGGATGATAATTGCCGGTGCCGAGATGCACATAGTGGCGGAGGCGATCCTGGTCGCGTCGGACGATGAGCAGCGCCTTGCAATGCGTCTTCAAACCGACCACGCCGTAGACGACGTGCGCCCCCGCTTCCTCAAGACGGCGGGCCCATTGAATGTTGGCCGCCTCGTCGAAGCGCGCCCGCAATTCGACCAACGCGGTGACCTGCTTCCCGGCGTTCGCCGCGTGAATCAGCGCTTCGACAATTGGCGAATCGCCGCTCGTGCGATAAAGCGTGATCTTGAGGGCGTAAACCTGTGGATCCTGCGCCGCCCGCTCGATCAATTCCACGATCGGATCGAAACTTTCGTAGGGATGATGGAGCAGGACATCCTGTTTCCGCATGACTTCAAAAAGATCGGCGTGCGGCGGCAGGGCGGCATCGCGGGTCGGTTGAAAAATGCGATCCTTGAGCTTGGCAAAAGCGTCATTGCTGATGAGCGGCGCGAGATGCGTCATGGAAAGCGGGCCGTTCAGCCGGTAAAGATCGGGTTCGTAGAGATCGAAAAACTCGAGTAGCAAATCGCGAAATTCCTTCGGGCAATCGGTTTCGACTTCGAGACGCACGGCGTCGCCGCGGCTCGAGCGGCGCAGTTCCTGTTCGATGCTGCGCAGCAGATTTTCCGCTTCCTCGTCGTCCACGTAGAGATCGCTGTTCCGCGTCACGCGAAATGCGTGAACGCCATTCAGGATGAGGCCCGGGAAAAGTTCGGCGATGTGCAGCTTGATGAGGGAAGCGAGATAAATGTATTCCCACGGGTCGGATTTGCCGCGCGGTAGTTGAATGAGCCGCGGCAAAACGCGCGGCACCTGCACGATGGCGTGAAGCGGTTCGCCGCGCCGGCCGGTCCGCGCCCGGACGAAAAGATTATGGCTCTTATTGAGGAGCTGCGGGAAGGGATGACTGGCGTCGACGGCCAGCGGCGTGAGCATGGGAAAAACTTCCTCCTGAAAAAAGCGTTCCGCCCAGGCGGCGCGCTTCGGATTCAGCTTCGTCACGTCGTGCACGCGAATCCCCTGCCTGGCCAGGGCCGGCGCCAGCTCGTCGTTCCACAGGGCGTACTCTGTCGCCACCAAATCGTGGACCCGCGTCTGGATGGCATTGAAGGTATCGCGCGGGCTCATTGCGTCGGGCCCGACATCGCTGATTCCGCTTTCGATCTGCTGTTTGATGCCCGAAACGCGAATCTCGAAAAATTCGTCCAGATTCGAGCTGAAGATGGTGAGAAATTTCACCCGCTCCATGAGAGGTTGCGTCGGATCCTGCGCTTCCTCGAGGACGCGCCGGTTGAATTCGATCCAGCTCAGCTCGCGGTTAATGAAATTTTCCGGCGCGGAGAAGGGCCGATCCGGGGATTTTTTTTCGATCGCACTGGGCAGGGCGACAATATTCGGCGGCGCCTCGTTAGGGGCGCGCTCCGGACTCGACTGCATGCCGAATATCTACCGCGGCTGCGCTCAGCCGCCAAATCCAATTCGCGCCAGCAGACCTTTGCGTTCCTGTTTTTCGGCCGTCCCGGCCGGCCAGCATTCCACGATCTCGAGGGCGAGAAAACGGAAGAGGGTGAGCCGCGCAAACTTCAGGTCGAGCCGGAGATTCTTGGCGATCTGCATGATCGACCGCGCCCCATTGAACTGCGAGGCAAACTGTGCTTCGGCCACCGTGAGGCGAAGATTTTGCACCCGTGCAAAACCGTCGCTCGTGAAGGCGGGAATCGACTCCGCATCGTAGGCGGCCGCTTCACCGAGCTCCTGGTATTGAATGAAGCGCAGCGTGTTGAGCGCCCACTGATCGATATCTTCTTCGCGCGGCACGTCGCGCGCGTAGTCTGGAAGTTGCGTCTGCTCGAAGGCGAAGCGCACACGCTGGGCCGTCCAAAGCTGTGCGAAAAGTTTTTGTCCGTAGTGCTGCACCAACTGCATTCCGGGTTCGCGCAAAATCAGATTCTGCTCCGCGAGGGTGACGAACATGGGGCAGCCGTTCTCCATCTGCCGGCCGCGTGCCTGTTCGATCTGATCGGGATCGACATTGACCAGCGTGATGGGCGCCTCCGGGCAATAGAGATCCGGATCGCGTGTCGTGACCAGCAGAATGGCGCCATCCTCGGAAAGCAATTCCACCACCGCCTTGTCCCAAAAACAACGCAGCGCACCGGTTAGTTTTTCAGATGCGATCGCCCGCAAGGCCCAGTGCAGCGAAAAGAAGTTCGTGTCGCCGGAGAAAAACGCTCCCCCTTCGCTCACGACCGGTTGCGGGGCCGGCGCAACATCACCGCTGTAGAAGGAAGGTTCTTCCTGCGGCTGCGCGAACCTCTCGTCGGCGCCGAAGGATTCAATCACTGTGGTTTCCGTCGACTCGACGGCTTCCGCTGCAGCCGCCTCGGGCGCCCCCCCCCACCAGGGTTGGGATTCAGCCTCTGGTTCAGCCGCCGGCGAAGGCTCCGGACTGGCCAATGACTCCGTTGGTTCCGGTTCGGCCGACGGCTCCGCAGATTCAGGACTGGCGGGCGCAGGCGTCTGGCTTTCGAAAGAAGGTTCCGCCGGTTGCTTCGGTTCGGCTGCGTGTTCCCCGGCGTTGTCCATTGTTGGCATGTAAGTTTCGATGGTTCTTAGCAGTGTGTCCGAAGTAAACGGCTTGTTCAAGAACCCCGTGACGTTCGCACTTTGCTCAGGCGTGGCGCGCAGATCGCCTCCCAAGCCCGACATGTAAAGGATCGGAACATCTTTGGTCGCGGGATTTTCATAAAGGCGCCGGCTCACCTCGTCGCCTCGCATATCGGGCAAAACGTAGTCGAGCAACACGAGATCCGGTGGATTGGCCATGCCGAGCTGCAAGCCTTCTTCGCCGGTGGCCGCGCTTTCGACCTGATAATTGGATTCGGTCAGGATTTCGCAGACGAAACTCAGCAGCATCAGACTGTCGTCGATAACGAGAATTTTGCGGCCATTGGGGTTTTGTCCACCCGTCGCACCGCCAGCCGATTTCTCGCCGCGTGTCTCGTCGATTTTTCGGACCGCTTCCATAAGGAGAAGTTGCCAGTCGAGATCGATGGTCCGTGGCGGATCGAGCGCACCCGACACCTCTGAAATCATGCCGCCTTTCCAGTTGACGATTTCATTGAAGGCCGGGATACCCTCCTTGCGCGGCGCCACCGCATGTTTGACCTGGCCGTTTTCGAAGAAAATACGCGCTTTCTCCCCGGCCGGACCGGTGAACTCGAGGACCGAGGTCGAGCCGCTCATGCATTTCAGCTGCACAATGTCGGCGATATGCAGGTCGCTCAGGGTGCCTTGGAATTTTTCTCCTTCCGACTTGTTGGAGGGAATGAGCAGCGCCTGGGCGAGCATGACGAAATCGGCGCGCGGGAAAGGTTTTTCCAAAAAATGGATGGCGCCAAGGCCCTGGGCCTGTTCCCGCTGGGCGGCCAGGTGAATGGCCGTCAGGATAATGGCGCGGGCATTCGGATGGCTCGTCCGCAGATCATAAAGAAATTCCTGGCCGAGATCGTAGGTGGCGTCGACGTCGAGAACGAAGAGGTCCGGCTTGGCATCGAGGACCAGATGCTGGGCCTCCTCCAGAGTGCGCGCGACCTCCACATGGGCATTGGGCACGGCTTCCTGTAGAGCGCTGACGATCTCTGAAGCGATCTCCTGAGAGGGCTCCAGGATCAAAACTCTGCCTTTGCCGGCCTTTGCGGCCTCAGAATGGGATGCCGGATTTTCGTTCACAAACCAAAGAGGGAAGCACCAGTTAGGCCAAAGAGCATTGTCCGACCTAGAAATGCCTGCTTCTCGTCAAATGAAAAGCATTTTTTCCGCTGGCCGTAAAATTTATCGGATGGCCAGAGACTGTCCGGCGCCCCCTTCGGGCGGGAAGAAACAGACGAATCAGTCCGCGTGCACGCCCGCACTGACGGCATGTTCGTCAGTTCGAACCGTGGTCGTGCAACTGCTGAATGCCCCCAGAAGAATGAGGGAGCCGAGGATGGAAAGAAAAATGATACGCATATGTGTTTGGTATTTATCTACTTATTCGGATGAGGGGCGCAGGGCGCGCGCGTTTCTTTCCAAGATTGTTATCGGCCCCGCGCCCCGAAAGTGCGGGCCAAATCCCGCCGGCTCGTTTTCCCGCGCTCGTTAACCGGGATTTCTCCTACGAAAAAGATGCGCTTCGGCACCTGCCAGCCGCTCAGCCGTTTACGGCAAAAGTCGAGCAGCTCCGATTCGGGAATCACTTGTTCGGTCACCACGCAGGCCGCCACTTCCTCGTTACGTCGCGCTGATTCCACCCCGAAGACAATCGCCTGCCGCACGTCGACGTGATGGAGCAAGGTCGCTTCAACTTCCGCCGGATTCACCTTTTTCCCGGCCACGTTGATCACATCGGAGAGGCGCCCGACGATGCTCAGGCCGGCTTCGTTTTGAGCAATAAGGTCGTCTGGGATGAAACAGCCAGACCCGAGCTTGTCAGGCTCGGTTTCCGGAAAATAGCCGGCGCCGACCGCGGCACTGCAAACCCGAATGCGACTGCTCCCCGCATGGGGTTCGAGAAATTCCAGCTCAACGCCGCACATGGCCGTCCCCACGAAACCCGACCGGGTCGTCGATCCCTCCCGATCGTAAGAGATGCCGCCACACTCGGACGATCCGTAGAACGAATGAATCGGCTGGCCGAATTTCTGGAGGAACTTTCGCGCCAGCTCCGCCGAGAGTGGTGCGCCCGCCGAGATGCACAGGCGCAGTCGCTTGAGTGGCGGCGGGTCCGCCATTTCGCAAAAAGCCTGGTAGAACACCGGCATGCCGGGGAAAACGGTCGCGCCGCTGCGATCGAGATTTTCGAGAACGGCGCGCGGGATGCGATCCTCGCTCAGGGCCATCGGCACGCCGCGCGCGAGCAACGGCGTCATGAGATTGCTGAAGCCGTAGGAATGCGAAACCGGAATGACGGCAAAGTTCACGTCCCGCTCCGTGATACCCATCGTGTCACAAATCTGCTCGCAATCGGCCAGCAGTTGCTCGCCGCGAAAACAAATAGCGCGTGGCGCTGCTGTCGTGCCGGAAGTCAGCTTCATCAAAACCGTCGCGCCTATGCCTGTCGTGGCCGCCGTCCCCGGCGGCTTCTCCGCTTTCAGAATCTCAATCCCGCCGCCGGGGACGGCGACCGCTACAGCGGAGGCGCCGCAGATTCGCAGCGCCGTGTCGCGTTCATGCTTTGTGATGCCGCGCTCGAGCGGCAATACGACCAGGTCTCGGCGCCAGCAGGCCAGCAGAAGCGATGGCCAATCGATGTGATTGCCAATCTGGATGGCAACCACCTGGCGTCGCGCCAAATCGCGGAGTAATTCCTCGAGCTTACTGGCCCGCGTTTCCACGTCGCGAAATGTCCGCTGCACTTTTCCCTCCTCATCGAGAAGGGCCGGCCTCTCGCCGGCGCGCCCCAGCACCTCCTTCCATGCCTCGAGCAGGACGTTGCGCAGCGTCCCGCTCATCGCTTGCACGCCGGCACGATTGCGCCTAGATTCGGCGTTCCTTTCCAAGCATGAAGGCGGACATTCATCCTGATTATCAAGCGACCGACATCGTTTGCGCGTGTGGCGCGGTGTATCATACTCGTTCCACGCGGCGTGACATTAAAATCGGCATCTGCGCTGCCTGTCATCCGTTTTTCACCGGCGAACAAAAGTTTGTCGACACCGCCGGTCGCGTGGAAAAATTCGCGCGCCGTTACGGCAGTACGAAAGCCGCGCGCGCCGGCAAAAAAGTTTCTTAGCTGAGATGAAGCGGCGCTTGTGCCAAGCGCCGACCTCCCGCCGGCGGCTGACACAGCCGCCACCAGACCCATGGACTTCAAACCACTCATCGAACGCAAGCGCGTGCGTTTCGCCGAACTGGAAGGCGAAATCGCCGACGTGCGCCTGTTCGACAATCGCAAGCGTGCCGGCGAAATCATGCGCGAGCACTCCAGTATCAAGCAATTGCTCGCCCATTGGGAAGACCTCGAAACCGCCCGCCGCCAGCTTGCTGATAATCGCGAACTCGCCGCCGCCACCGATGCCGATCTGGCGCAGATGGCGGCTGAGGAAATTCCCGATTTGGAAAAACGCGTGCACGCTCTCGAGCAGAAAGTGCAGATCGATCTCCTGCCGCCCGATGAAAACGATGAGCGCGACGCCATTGTTGAAATCCGCGCCGGCACGGGCGGGAGCGAAGCCGCCATTTTCGCAGCCGATCTTTACCGCATGTACAACCGCTACGCCGAAACGGCCGGCCTCAAGATCGAGGATTTGGAATCGAGTCCTTCCGAGTTGGGCGGCCTGAAGGAAGTCATCTTCAAGGTCTCAGGCGAAGCTGTTTTTCGGAAGCTGCGTTACGAAAGCGGCGTGCATCGCGTGCAACGCGTGCCGGCCACTGAAGCGCAGGGCCGGATTCATACGTCCACCGCCACGGTTGCCGTGTTGCCCGAAGCCGAGGAAGTCGATCTGGAATTGAAGCCGGAGGATTTGCGCATTGAGGTTTGCCGCGCTGGCGGTCCCGGTGGCCAGGGCGTGAATACGACCGATTCGGCCGTGCAGGTGTTGCATATCCCCACCGGCAAAATCGTGCGGTGCCAGGACGGCCGCAGCCAGCAGAAGAACAAAGAGAAAGCGCTCAGCATTCTGCGCGCGCGCTTGCTCGAAGAAAAACAACGCGAAGAGGAAGCAAAATATTCCGCGACCCGCAAAAGCCAGATCGGCTCCGGCGGGCGTGAAGAAAAAATCCGGACCTACAATTATCCGCAGAACCGCATCACCGATCACCGCATCGGCCTGACCCTTTACAATCTCGACCGCGTCTTGGAAGGCGACCTGACCGAGATGATCGAAGCTCTTCAGGCGGCCGACGTCGCCGAGCGATTGAAAGAATCGGCCCTTGCCAGTTAACCTTTGCCGGGCGGTTCCCGGGCGTCTCTGATACACGCGCTATTATTCGTCCAGACTCTGGGCCAAACTAATGCCGTGGTGACCCTGCTCGAGATTCTCCAGTCCACGACCGTCTATTTCGAGAAGCGCGGCCTGGAAAGTCCGCGTCTCAATGCGGAGCATCTGCTCGCCCATTCGTTAGGCAAAAAACGGATCGAGCTCTATCTCGAGTTCGAACGTCCCTTGAGCGAGGCGGAACTTGTGCCGTTGCGCGAGCTCGTTCGGCGCCGCGGTCAGGGCGAACCGCTGCAGCATCTGCTCGGCACGGTCGAGTTCTGCGGGCATACTTTTCTTTGCGATAAGCGCGCGCTGATTCCGAGACCCGAAACGGAAGAGTTGGTGGAGCAGCGTTATGGCGAGAAATCGTCAATCGAGAATCGAGAATCGTGGATCTTGGAACGGGCAGCGGGGTCATCGCGTTGAGTCTGGCGGCGAAATTCCCGCAAACGGAAGTGAGCGGGGTCGATATTTCCGATGGCGCGCTCGCTCTGGCGCGGGAAAACGCCGCGCGCCTGGGATTGGAGCGGGTGCAATTCGCGAAAAGCGATCTGCTCAACGAGGTCGACGGTTCGTTCGACGCGATCGTGGCCAATCTTCCCTACGTTTCCGAAAACGACCGCGCCACACTTGCGCCCGAAGTTCTCAACGACCCAAACTCCGCCCTCTTCGGAGGCGAACGCGGCGATGAAATTATTTGCCGTCTGATCGAACAGGCGCCGGCCAAATTGCGGCCGAACGGCTTGCTCGCGCTCGAGATTGGTATCGATCAGTCGCCCGCCTTGCTCGATCATTTGCGCGCGAAAAATTACCACGACATCGCGGCGGAAAACGATTATGCAGGAGTGACCCGTTTTCTCCTGGCCCGGTATGGATAAAATTCTCATTCATGGAGGGCGCCCACTCTCCGGCTCGATCAAGATCAGCGGATCGAAAAATTCCGCGCTGCCCATCATCGCGGCCACTTTGCTCACGCGCGAACCGTGCGTTCTGCGTCGTGTGCCCGATCTGAGCGACACGCATTACATGCTCCAAATCCTGACGCATCTCGGCGCGCAGGTGGAGCGGGCCAGCGGCACCGTCAGCGTGACGGCCGAGAAGGTGGAATCGGTCGCTCCCTACGATGTCGTGCGCAAAATGCGCGCCTCGGTTTGCGTGCTCGGGCCGCTCCTCGGTCGTTGCAAGGAAGCGACTGTCTCGCTGCCGGGGGGTTGCGTCATCGGCGATCGGCCGATCGATTTGCACCTGCGTGGATTCGAAGCGCTCGGTGCCGCCGTGCGCGTCGAAAGCGGCAACGTCAAAGTCTTCGCTCCGAAATTGACCGGCGCCGTTGTCAATCTTGTCGGCAAATTTGGACCGACGGTTCTCGGCACTGGCAACGTCATGATGGCCGCCGTTCTCGCCGAAGGCATCACCGTCATTGAAGGCGCAGCGGCGGAACCGGAGGTTTGCGACCTCGCCAACTTCCTCAACAAAATGGGCGCCAGGATCGAAGGCGCCGGCACGCGGCGGCTGATCATCGAAGGCGTGAAGGAACTGCACGGCGCCGAACACGAAGTCATTCCCGATCGCATCGAAGCCGGAACATTTCTCGTGGCCGGCGCGGTTTGCGGGAAAGGCGTGACCATTAAGCGCGTCGTGCCCGAGCATGTCTCCGCTGTGACGACGGCCCTGACCAATTGCGGTTTCAAAGTCGAAACGGCCGAGGAATCGATCACCGTTTCGCCTAACGGCCAGGCGCAGCCGCTCGAGATTGCGACCGAGCCCTATCCTGGTTTCCCCACCGACATGCAGGCGCAAATGTGCGCCCTTCTGTCCACCACCGAGGGCATCAGCGCGATCACCGAAAACATTTTCCCGCAGCGCTACATGCACGTGGCCGAACTCAAACGCATGGGCGCCCACGTCCAGCTCGAGGGGCCGACCGCTATCATTCAGGGCGTCGAACGCCTGACCGGCGCGCCCGTCATGGCGAGCGATCTTCGCGCCTCGGCTGCGCTCGTTCTGGCCGGCTTGAAAGCGGAAGGCGTCACCGAAGTCAGCCGTGTCTACCACATCGACCGCGGCTACGAGCATCTCGACGAAAAACTGCGCGAGCTCGGCGCCCACATCGAGCGCGTCAAAGCCTGATCGGCCAAACCCATCCTCGGAACCGACCTGGCACACGCGGTTTGCCTTGCATTTCCCGCCAATCGATCCCACGTTTTTCTTCAAGAACGAAAGGTCAAACATGGAAACAACCAGCACAACACCGCCGCCCCTTCCCGCCGCCTCTGCGGCAAACGTCCGCACCTGGACGGTGCTTTGTCACGCCAGCGCCTTGCTCGGCATCTTTGCCCATTTCATCGGGCACATCCTCGGACCGCTCATCGTCTGGCTGGCCAAGCGCGGCGACGCCGCCGAGATCGACGCCCACGGCAAGGAATCGCTCAACTTTCAGCTCACCTGGCTCATCTACGATGTCATCGCGGGGATTCTCTGCATCGTCCTCATCGGCATCCCCATTCTGATTGCGCTCTGGGTCGCGAACATCGTCTTCGTCATCATCGCTTCCCTCAAGGCGAGCGAAGGAACCCTCTATCGCTATCCGTTCACGATACGGTTTTTGAATTAGGCGCAGGCGGCGCGGCCTGATCTCTGCCGAATCACGCGGTCTTGCAATCGATCGCCTCTTCGTTGCGGGCGAGGCGGGCGATCTCCTGCGTGTCGGTTTGCTTCCAGTATTGCGTGAAAGTCGTCCCTTTGTATTTCGGATCTTTGATCCGATCCATGAAGTTTGCGAGCCATGTCGGCGGCGCCTTGGATTGCCATTGGGGAAGGACGGAGCTGCAGTTGAGGAGGGTTTTCAGGAAGATGAAGACTCCGAAGAAACTCCGGTTGGCGCCCGTGAACATGACCAGCGCCATCCCCGCGATAATGGTGAAATGAATGACGAAAACGCGGCTGAGGTTTTGCTGGCCGAGCCGCTCCAGCCAGGCGAAGGGCCGATCTTTCAGCCAGACGAGATCGAAGCAAAAATCGGTGAGCTGGAAGAAGGCGATCCCAGCCAGTCCAATGAGCAAATGATTGGAGTCGATCCTGGCTTCCGGAGCCAGATGTTTCTCTGTCATCATGCCGAGGAGAACGGCCAGAAAAATTCCGTGGGCGATGGTGAAGCCAAGCGCTGGAACGAAGAAGGCTGAAAGATAGGTCGAGCGGCCATTCGCCTGGGGCTCCTGATTTTGGGCCGCCTGATAATCCCAATGTCCTTTGCTCGGTCGAACGTGCCGGTGGAGAAGAATGCGGCCCGCGACGAGCAACGTCCCGAGGAGCGTTTCCATCCAGTAGAGAACGAGCGTCGTGCCCGCGCTCCACTCGCCGAGGAACCATCCAGCTGCTGGAACGGCGTTGATTCCAAGGGCGGCAAGCAGAGTGCGAAGGCGCATGGCGGACGTGAGGTTGAAAGAGCGGTCGCAAGTTGAACAGTTTGTTTTGGCAGTCGAAGAAACCGGGGCGAAGTAGAATTCTCGGCTGGCCGCTCTGCTGCACAGGCTAGTTAGTTCGCACTGCCCGGCGCTCCTTATGGCTTCCAATCGGCGTAGGCTTCCTGGGCGCCTTTTTGGAGATTGGTCGCGCCCGGAGAGTGGCGCTCCAATTGGCTGGCCAGCCATTGGAACCATTCGAATGTTTTCTGTGAGCCGCTCCGACGGCGTTCTTCTTCGACATACGGGCGGAGTTTGCGCCAGGCCAGACGCACCGTGCCGCCGGTCAGGTCGGCCACCACACGCAGCGGAACAATGCGGGCGAAAACGGAATAACCGAGCCCTTCGAGGGTGACGCCGATGGAATGAGCGGCATCGAGCACGCGCGGGTCGGATTCGATATCGTCGGCGGCGGAGCCGTCAGGAATGGCATGGACGATCATCATCGATTTCATCCATTCCGAGCTGAGGATGGCGCGCACCGCGTTGAAGGCGGCCCGCTCCTCGCGCTCGACCCGCGCCCGGCGCATCTCGATGAGACCGAAAGCGACGGCAATCAGCACCGTCAGCGCAGTGGCGAGATTGGCGATGGTGGAAAGGTCCATGCGGATCCGGTCACGCGATCATCCTGAGTCTCACTACCAGCCAAGTATCTTGGCGAAAATCAGCGGGGCGACGATGGTGGCGTCGGATTCAATGATGTATTTCGGGCAATCGGCGGAAAGTTTGCCCCAGGTGATTTTTTCGTTAGGGACGGCGCCGGAATACGAACCGAAGCTCGTCGTGGAATCGCTGATCTGGCAGAAGTAACCCCACGTCGGCACGGTCGCGTCGGGGATGTCCTGGTTGAGCATCGGCACGACGCAAATGGGGAAATCGCCCGCGATGCCGCCGCCAATCTGGAAGAAACCGATCGAGCAATTCTCCGAAGCTTTCCGGTACCAGTCGGCCAGCTCGATCATGTATTCGATGCCGGAGCGCACGGTCTGCACGCTCTTGAGGTGACCGGTGATGTTGTGCGCGGCGAAGATGTTCCCGAGCGTGGAATCCTCCCAGCCGGGCACGACGACGAGCAGGTTCTTTTCCGCGGCGGCTATCATCCAGCTATCGGCCGGATCGATCTCGTAGAATTTTTTCAGCCGGCATTCGCGCAGAATTTTGAAGAGGAATTCGTGCGGGAAAAATCGTCGGCCGCTTTTTTCCGCCGCAACCCACTCTTCCAGGACTGCCTTTTCGAGCCGGCGAATGGCGTATTCCTCGGGAATGCAGGTATCGGTAACGCGATTGAGATGGCGATTGAGAAGACCCTCCTCTTCCTGCGGAGTGAGCTCGCGGTAATTCGGAATGCGCTCGTATTGACTGCGCGCCACGAGATTAAAGATGTCTTCCTCAAGATTGGCGCCAGTGCAGGTGATGGCGTGGACTTTGTCCTGGCGAATCATTTCCGCGAGGGAGACGCCCAGCTCAGCCGTGCTCATGGCGCCGGCGAGCGTGACCATCATTTTACCGCCGCCCTCGAGATGGGCGATGTAAGCCTCAGCCGCGGCTTTGACGACCGCAGCGTTGAAGTGCCGATAATGGCGATCGATGAACTGGCTGACAGGTCCTTGTTTCATAAGAGGAAGGGCTGGCGCCTACGATGCAAAGAGGAAGCTCTTTTGCGCGAGAAAAATCTTGCGCAATGACGAGGTTTTGAACGCGGCTGGAAAGCGTGATTCGTAACGGTGTTCCCAGAAAAGGCGCTCGTTAGGCATCCATCGGCTCCGGATTCACCATGGAATCGGTTTGCGATCGCGCAGGAATTTACCGGTAAGATTTTGCGGAGCTTCGGCCGCGAGCCAGACAATGGTGTCGGCGCCTTGCGCGACGGAACGGTTCGCGCCGGCGCCACCCATGTCGGTGCGAACCCAGCCGGGGCAAACGGAATTGATCGCGAATTTCGGCAGAGCGGCCGCCAGCTGGACGGTCACACCATTCAGCGCCGTCTTTGAAATGCTGTAGGCCGGCGCCCAACCATCTGCGCCATCGGCGAGCTGACCGCTGCCGCTGGAGACGTTGATGATGCGCGGCGTTGCGGATTTGGCGAGGAACGGCTGGAAAGCCTGCGCGACGAGCAGCGGGCCAAGTGTGTTCGTGCGAAGCGTGTTCTCGAAAATTTTCGGCGTGATGCCGAGCACAGACTTGTCTTCGTCGAGCAGAATGCCGGCGTTGTTGACGAGAACGTCGAGCCGATCGGCGGCGCGAGCGAACTCATGCGCCGCTTGTTCGATGCTCTCCGGCTCGGAAACATCGAGCTTCAGGAAAGTGACGCGATGGCCGATCTTCCTCGCGGCGGCGCGGCCGGTCTTTTCGTTTCGGGCGCCGATGAAGACATGGAAATTTCGTTCAGCCAACTGGCGTGCGACTTCGAAGCCAATGCCTTTGTTCGCACCGGTGACGAGGGCAACCATGGGAAACAACGTCATGTCGGCCGCGTGAATTGCAAAAGGGGAGCGCGGGCGCCTCGCCCGCTGCGTCACGCGCCTCGCGGGACGCCGGCTGACGGCGGCGGGCTTTGATGAAACGCCGCGATTGTCGTACAGAAGGCCGCCGGCAAGCTGCCGGCGGCGACAGGCTGGTAGCCTGCGCTCCCCGGAATTCTAGCTGCGACGCGTGGCGAGAGCGCCGAGCACTTTCATGTTTTCAATATCTTCGCGCAGGTCTTTGCCTTTGGGGGTTTCGAGGACCTTCGGAATCGTACGAAAGCGCGGTTCGGTCATGAGAAAGCGGAAGGCGTGCAGTCCGATCCGGCCCCTGCCGATGTGCTCGTGACGATCGACCCGCGAACCGCGCCCGGTCTTGGAGTCGTTGAGGTGCAGGGCGGCGAGACGTTTTCGGCCGATGATGCGATCGAATTCGCGAAAGATTTTACGGATGCCGGCCTCGCTCGTGATGTCGTAACCGGCGGCGAAGACATGTGCGGTATCGAGGCAGATGCAGAGGCGTTCCGGCTCGCGGACGCGATTAATAATCTGCGCGAGATGTTCGAAACGATGACCGAGACACGACCCCTGGCCCGCCGTGGTTTCGAGCGCGATTTTTGTTCTCACTTTGGCAAGGCCGGCCAAGACGCGATCGATCGAATCGACGATCTTGTCGAGCCCGGCCTCCTCCCCGGCGCCGAGATGCGCTCCGGGGTGAAGAACAAGGAACGGAAGTTCGAGTTGATTGGCCCTGATGAGTTCTTCAGAAAGCGCACGCAGGGAATTGGCGTGGAACTGCGGATTGGTGGCGGCGAGATTGATCAGGTAATTGGCATGCGCAAAAACGCAGCCGAGCCGGCTGCGCTGCGGATGATCGAGAAAGGCGCGAATCTCCGCCGGCGAAAGTGCGCGGGCGAACCATTGCATGTTATTCTTCACAAAAATCTGCATGGCGGTGGAACGGATGGAACAGGCGCGTTCGATGGCCATGTGCGCACCGCCGGCGATCGACATATGGGAGCCGAGGAGAATTTCCAATTGGGAATTGCCGGCTGCCAATTGGCGCAGGCGCGGCTTCTGGGCGCGAGTGGCAGGCTTTGAGGGTCGAGCGGAGCTCTTTCTCATTTCAGGAACGCGGTGCGCTTCTAAAAAATTGGCAATTGGAGACCTTCAGAACGGGAGCCGTTTCGGGCGCCAGATCGGTTTGCCGAGGCTGCCTTTGCCTTCGGTACTCGAACAATTTGTACATCGGTGTGAGCACGAAGCCGGGTCCGCCGGCACTGATGCGCACGCTGAAGTCGAGCTTGTCGTCGAGGAAATGAATGTCGCCATGACCGAGCATCCCGAAGAGTTTTCCGCTCACCTTCAGATCGGGGACATGGGCCACGCCGTTTTGGATGGTGAAGTTGGCATCGGCGTTGTGGGCGACGCTATAGCCGGTACCGGGTATGATGTGAGCCAGTAAATCGGAGAGCGGACCGAAGATCGGAATGGCGAAAACGTCGCCGTCGCTTACGTGAATTCGGCCCGTGCCACGCATGAGACGGGCGTTGTCGCCGACTCCGGAAAAATCATAGCTGCCGCTCATGCGACCATGCGCACTGCCGTAATCGAAATAAAGCTTGGTCAGGCGCGGGAAATCGATTTTCTCGACGGCGAGGCTGGCCGTGTAATGCTCATCGTTGTGCGCGAGTGAGATGTCAGCCTTTCCGCGGACCGTTCCCGAAAAAAGCGACCCCTCCACGTCGCTCAACTGCAGGCGGTCGTCGGTAAAGAGCAGTTTGGCGCTCACGCGATCGAATGAGAGCGGCTTGCCCAGGAAGGCGTAGTTCATGCCCTTGGGCGCCTGCACCCTGATCTCGAGATGGGTCTGTTTGCCACCGTGAAATTGGACCACCCCATCGGCCGTCACAGTGGGCGGCTGGTGAAATTTGTAGGGTTCGACCGGCTTGATCAGGTCGGGATTGATCCAATGCACGGCCTCCGCTGGGCGCAGAGTGCTCCTGACATTGGTCACGCGCACTTCGTGTTTTTCGAAATCGTAAGTGAAGGAGCCGGTCCCAATGCCTTCGTCGCGTGTCGCGCGCATATTATCGAACGTGATGGCGCCATCGCCGAAGCGAAGATCGGCTGTGGCGCTGTTCATCCAGACACGACGGAATCGCGCTCGTCCCATGTTGAGCGTGCCGGTGCCGGACCAGGTTTCCATCTGGTGATTCGGCCCGCGAATGGAGAGACGAATCGAGGGCGGTTTGGGCCATTCCCATTCACCAAGAAATTCGTTGAAATCCCCGGAAGCGAGCGGGCGCAGGTCGGCCGGGTTGAGAGTGCTGTTGATGTTCAACCGAAAATCGCCCGGCGCATCGAACAACTCGGCCGTGAGTTCACCGTTCTTCTGGCGCAGGTGAACGTCGCGCAGAAGCGTTCGATTTCCATCCCAGGAAAACTCTGCGCGCAGGCCCGTGAATGGGACCGATTTGTAGGAAAATTGCTCGAGCGCGATGCGGCCCATGACGTTTTGAGGGATTTTGCTGTCGCCGAGCGGGAGCGTTCCGGAAATCTCCAACTGGGGCGGCGTTTCGAATTGAGCGTCCTCCAACAATTGCGGGAAGCCGAACGCTTCCAGAAACGCCTTCAGATCGAGTGTGCTGCGGGCCTGAAATGCGGCCGCGCCATTCTGCCGGTTCCAGACTGCGCTTCCGCTCAGAGCTCCCGCCTCGTCGCGCCATTCGCATTGCGTAAAGTTGAGGCGCTGGTCCGACCACTCGGCCGCCGCGTAGAGATTTTTCATTCGGTAGGCGCCGCGCGCCAGTTCGACGGCGTGCAGTTCCGCTTCGACCCGCGCATTTTCGAGCTGCGACAGATCGCCGCTAAATTTTACCTGGAGACGCGGGCCGGGACTGACAAAGGTGAAGTGATTGAGCTCGGTGACGACACGCTGCAACAACTGCAGCCGGCGTTGCCATTCGCCCTCCGGGGTCGGCGGAGAAGGCGCATAATTCTCCCGCTTGATCAACTGGCCGGTCACAGAAACGCGCACGCCGCAAAAAACGCCTTCGGCCTGGCTCACGTAAATTTGCTCGGGCGGGAAATAGACGTGGGCACGGAATTTCTTAAGGACTGCTTTGGGCGCCTTCGGATCGTCGGGTTGCAGCGGGAAGGTGAGCTGCGCATCGCGCACGTCGAGGGCGTTGAGAAACGGCTGATGATGAACCAGCGCAGCGTAATTGATGTCGAAAGACACCTCGCTGATGAGGGCCAGAGTGTTCTCGCGATTCTTGTAATCGAAAATGCGGACATCGCGCGCGACGAGGCCGCGGAACGGATCGAGCGTCAGACGGCGCACGGAGGCTTCGACGCCGCGTTTGTGCAATTCTTCGACGAGCTTGTTGCGCCATTCGCGGCCGAAGCCTTTGCGGGCCAGATACCAGCCGCCCAGGATGAGGCCGGCGAGCAGCAAAAGAACAGTGAGACGCAGCCCAAGCGAGACGAGCCGGCGAATACGCATGCGACGGCCGAACTTCGATTTCGGCCGCGGCCGCGTCGCTTCGATCGTCGCAGACATAAGCGTCAATGCGACGGGAGCCGACTCATTTCAAGGTGGAACGCGTCTCCGACCGTTTCCGCAACGAGCAGGTGCACTCGGAGAGCGATCCATCTTTGCGCGCCGTTCCCGTGCGCTACAGTGGCTCAATGACGGTTGCCGATCTTCCCGCCGTGAACGCGTCGCTCAATTTCGTGAGCACAATGTTTATTTCGACGGGCTGGTATCTGATCCGGCGCGGCCATTGGCGAAGTCATATCGCCTGCATGATCACGGCGCTCGTTTCTTCGTCTTTCTTTCTCGCCGGCTACATCACCTACCACGTTAACGTGGGCGAGAAATCCTCCGGCTATACCGGCATCACGGCGTGGATTTATTTCCCCATGCTGATTTCGCACATCCTGCTCGCCTTCGTCACCCTGCCGCTCGTCATCTTGACCCTGATCCCGGTCTTTCGGAGACGCTGGGACAAACACCGGCGCATTGCCAAATGGACCATGCCGATTTGGCTTTACGTTTCGGTCACCGGCGTGCTCGTTTACCTGATGCTCTACCAATGGTTCCCGCCGCCGAATCTTGCGTTGAGTCGTTAGTTGATGTTTGATGCTGAGCGCGATGCGCGCCCATCAAGAAACATATGGTTACGATTGCCACCTTTAACGAGCCGGCCAAAGCGAAACACCTGAAGCAGCGGCTCCAGGAAGCCGGAATCAAGGCGGACATTCACAACGAGAAATATCTGCAATCGGTCGCCTTCATGTCGAAGCCGCAGGCCAACGTGAAGGTGCACGTGGAAGAAGAGGAGTTCGCGGCCGCACAAAAGCTCATGGTGGAATGGGAAAAGACCGATCCGGACGTCGGCTCGGCCATTCGCTGCCCGCAATGCGGCTCCCCCCGCATCGAGTATCCGCAGTTGACCCGCAAGTTTCTCACCACGGGCCTGGCCAGCATTCTCCTGGTCCTGAAAATTTTCCCGAAAGAATTCTACTGTCAGGATTGTCACTTCACCTGGACCGACCATGAAGAGCCGTTGCGCCACCGTCTCTGGGAGCGCTTCTTCTCGCCGAAACAGGAGAGCTGACCTTCGTCCGGCGCGGTGGCGGGAAAGCGCATCCGGCCGTAGGAGAGGGCGGGAATCGGGCCGTGCACCGCTAGTTTCATCGACGCGTCTTCACCTTCATGAAATGGATTATCGTCTTCCTGCTCGCCGTCACGATCTTCGGCGGGGCCGCCTATTTCGGTTACAACAACTTCATCAAGGAAGAGATCGCCCTGCGCGAGGAACAGGCCACCGCCATCGCGCCCCAACCGGCGCCCGATGTCGGTCTCAATGATTTTCGCGCCGCCCAGGCCTTGCAACAGGAAGGGAAGCTGGCCGAAGCGCGATCGGCTTTTGTCGCCTTTCTGCAGCGTTTCCCGACGGGGCCGCACACCGAAGAAGCGCGCGATGCCCTCGGCGAAATCAATCTCACCATTTTGCTCTCGCGTTATGCGGCGCCGGGCAAAACCGAGTACATCGTGAAGCGCGGCGACGTCCTCGCACGCGTCGCGTCGAAGACGAAATCAACGCCGGAATTGATCATGCGCGTGAACAATCTGAAGGGGACGATGCTGCGCATCGGCCAGCGCCTCATGATTGCGCATCCCGATTTTGCGCTGCTCATTCAGCGCAAGCAAAAAGCGCTCGTGCTGCTCGATCACGGCATGTTTTTCAAGCGCTATCACATCCTCGAGGAAAAACTTTCGACGCGGCAGCCGCCGAAACTGACGACGCGCGTGGCCGACATCATGGCGTGGAAAAATGGGAAACGGATCGGCTTCGGGAGCAAGGATTATCCGTTCAGTATCCGCTGGATCCGGCTGGCGGTGCCCGGCTATTTTCTCTTCGCCAAACCGGACGACGCACACCCGAATCTCGACGTGCCACCGCCGCCGCAGGGCCTCGGCCTGGGGGCGAGCGATCTGATCGAGTTGAGCGGGCTTGTAAACACGAAGACCCCTGTCACGGTATTGGAGTGAGGAGAGTTCCGTGAATCGAGAACTAAGCGCACTGCTCGCCCGCATCCGAATGTAACGATGTGACGATTCACGGCCTGACCATGGACGCTCAACCACTCGATTTCGAAAAGCCCATCCTCGAACTGCAGCGCCGTCTGCAGGATTTGAAGAGCCACTCGCATGTGCACGAGCTCGATTTCGATTCCGAAGTCGAAGCGATGGAGGCCAAAATCCGCGAAACGCGGCGCGAGATTTACGACAACCTGACGGCGTGGCAACGGGTGCAACTGGCGCGACATGTGCAACGCCCCTTCGCGTTCGACTATCTATCGCGCTGTTTCACCGACTTCGTCGAGTTGCATGGCGACCGCCTTTTCGGGGACGATCGGGCAATGCCCTGCGGCCTGGCCCGCCTGGGCCTGCACCGGTGCGTGGTGCTGACCCAACAAAAGGGGCGCAACACAAAGGAAAACGTGCGCCGCAATTTCGGCTGTGCTTATCCGGAAGGTTACCGCAAGGCACTTCGTTTGATGCGCCTGGCCGAGAAATTCAATCTGCCGGTCATTTCCCTGATCGACACGCCCGGCGCCTACCCCGGCATCGGCTCGGAGGAACGCCACATTGCCGAAGCCATCGCCGTCAATCTGCGCGAGATGATGACGCTGCGAGTGCCGATCGTAGCCGCGGTCATCGGAGAAGGCGGTTCCGGTGGCGCCCTCGGCATCGGGGTCGCTGATCGCGTCCTCATTCTGGAAAACGCCTATTATTCGGTCATCAGCCCGGAGGCGTGCTCCGCCATTCTGTGGTCGGATCGCCGGCATGCGGCCGAGGCGGCCGAGGCACTCAAGCTCACTGCCCCCGATTTGCTGAAGCTCGGCGTGGTCGATGAAATGGTGCCGGAACCCGAGGGCGGCGCCCATCGCGACCACGATACGGCGGCGGCAAATCTGGGCCGGGCTTTACGGCAAAATCTGCAACGCCTTATCGACATGCCCACGGAAGAATTGCTGCGGCAGCGCTACAAGAAATTCCGCGCGCTGGGGAACTTCGCGGAAGCGAAAGCCTGAGGCCGGCGGCGAGCGGCAAAGTTTGAGCAATGCGCACTTTCGGCGGTTTCCTCGTTAACGATTCGTTAGTCTACGGCGAAGTGCGGGGTGCGCAGGTGCATTTGCTCGAGCAGCCTGCCTGGCTGGGAATTAAGCCGACGGGTGAGGAACTCCCCCTGCGCGACTTGCCGATCGGTCTGCCGGTGGCCCCCGGCAAAATTATCGCCGTCGGTCTCAATTACGCCGATCACATCGCGGAAATGAAGCGGACTCCACTCGGCACACCGTTAATCTGGTTCAAGGCCCCCACTTCATTGCTGCCGCACAAGGGCACGATCGAGATCGCGTTTCCCGAGCATCAGACTGATTTCGAAACGGAACTCGGTGTCGTCATCGGACATCCGGCCAAAAACATCCGCCGGGAAGACGCACTCGATTTTGTCTTTGGCTATACCATCGGCCTCGATATCAGCGACCGCGATTTACAAAAGTCCGAAAAACAATTTGGCCGCTGCAAGTCTTTCGACACCTACACGCCGGTCGGGCCCTTCCTGTATACGGAGGTGAAAATTGACGATTTGCCGATCACACTCCGCCAAAATGGTGAAGTCAGACAGCAGGCGCGCACCAGCCAGATGATCTACCCGGTGGCCGAAATCGTCGCCTTTGCCAGCCAATCGCTTACGCTTTTGCCCGGCGATCTCATCCTCACCGGCACGCCCTCCGGCGTCGGGCCGCTGCGCGCGGGTGATCAGATCGAGGCGAGCATCGGTAATTGGCCTCCCCTCCTCCTCGGAGTTCGGCACGCGCGCGGGGCAAATATTCCAAGGTAAAGCGAGCGCTTGCCTACATCCCTGCGCTCATGTTAATCCGAATCCCTTAAGCGGCTCCCCGCGAGGGGCGTTGTGGCGGCGAAAGCGGTGAAAAGTTTTTCTCGACGCAATGCGAGTCTCTTTGGGATAAGTTCGCTGTAGAAATTAAACGTGACCGGAGTTTGAGCCGGTAAAACAAACTGAATTATGAAAAAACTGCTAACCGCCTTCCTTTGTTCGACCGCTCTCAGCCTTACTTGCTTTGGCCAGACACCGGCAACTTCGCCGGCCGATGCTGCTACTACTCCGGATGCCACCAGTCCCGCGGAAGCTTCCCCGGCCGTTTCGCCCGCCATGGAAGACGACTCCGGGCGCGCCCATGACTCCGGCGGCGCCTGGCATGACGCCAGCCATGTCTCCCGGGATGGCACCCGGCGCCCCGGCGGTTCCAGGCATGTCACCGGAGATGTCGCCCGCCATGCAACCTTCCCCCGCGGTCACCGCCACGCTGACGCCAGCGGCCAGCCCGACGCCGACGCCAATGAAGGGCGGCGGTATGTTCGACAAGGAGAACAATTTCTTCATCCGCAACTTCAAGAACGGCGGCCCCATCATGTGGCCAATTCTCATCACGATGATCGTCGCCCTCATGGTCGTGATCGAACGTATCTTCTGGTGGGTCGGACGCTGGATGAAGCGCGATCCCAAACGCATCGAGAAAGTTTTCACGGCCATCGAATCGGGCGATATCGCAGAGGCTTCCCGGCTTTCCCGCGGCTCACGCGATCCAGTCCTGCGCATGATGTGGAACGGCTTGAACCATCAGCACGCTTCGCTCCAAGGCGCCCTGCAGGTGGCAGCGGGTATCGAGATTAAGCGCGCCGGGCGTTTCCTCGTTGTCATGGATACGCTGGTGACGCTGGCCCCGTTGCTTGGTCTTTTGGGAACCATCACCGGTCTGATTCGTTCGTTCAGCTTCCTCGGCAACGAAGAGCTGGCCGTGCAGGCGGTGACCGGCGGTATCGCGGAAGCGCTTATCGCCACGGCCTGCGGTCTCGGCATCGCCATTTTCGCTCTGATTCCGTTTAACTTTTTCACTTCTCGTGTGTCTAACCTGGAGTTCGAACTGCAGACCGCAGCGACGAACCTGGAAGTGATGCTGGGAGCGCAAACTGCAGACAAGGAAGTGGAGATCCACGGAGCGAGCTCGAGCGGTTCCGCGAAAGGATCCTCCATTTAGTCAAACGAGCGAAATGGCATGAACGTAAGCTCGCCAATTCCACACAAGAAAGCGCGGATCGAGATCATTCCGTTGATCGACATCATGTTCTTTCTTTTGGCCAGTTTCATGATGGTGAGCCTGAGCCAGGTGCACATGAAGGGCATCAAGGTGGAGTTGCCGACGGGCTCCTCCGGCGAGACGCAAAACAAAAAGGACTACATCAGTCTCTCGGTCGATCGGGACGGTTATTTCTACTTCGACAAAACCAGGATGGGCATCGACGAGATCGAGCAGACGCTGATCAAGGTCCATGCGGACGACCCCGACGCCAAGGTGTTCGTGCGCGGCGACAAGGAAGCTCTGCACGGCAATGTGATTCGCCTGCTCAACCTGATTCGCTCGGCCGGCTATTATAAGATGGCGTTTGAAATCAAGAGCGAAGCCGGCCAGGGCGTGCCATCGCCGCAATAGCGCATCGTTATGAAGCCACAGATGTATACGCCACCGCCGAAGTGGCACGTGTGGGCAGCGCTGGGCGCGGCGCTCGCCATCGAGTTTGCCGCCGTCGTCATCGCCGGCATACGGCCGCCACCGCCGCCGCCGGTCGATGTTTCGCAGATTCCAGAAGCGGTCAGCGCTGTCATCGAGCAGGAGCCGGCGCCGCCCGAGCCGACCCCGCCACCGGAAGAGCCGGATATTCCGCCACCGCCGCCGCCGCCGGAGGCTCAGCCCGAATTTCACGAAGAACAACCGACCCCGCCGCCCCAGCCGCGGCCCAAGACCAGCCGGCCTCCCCAGCAGCCGATTCGGCGTCAAACCTCGGGTCCCTCCGGTCCGGTCTCCATGTCTTCCGCAAAGGCGCAGGCTATTTTCTCGCCCCGGCCGCAATATCCTTACGAAGCCCGCCGTATGAAACAGACCGGCAGTGGCGTGTGCGTGCTTACCATCGACCGGTCGAGCGGCAACGTCGTCGATGCCGATATGGCCCAAAGCACAGGCAGTCCGATTTTGGATAATGCCACCGTCTCGGCTTTCAAACGCTGGCGCTTCCGGCCCGGAACACCCTACGCAAAAGTGCGAGTGCCCATTACCTACACGCTAACCGGCGCCCAATTCTAGAGCTTATGTACATCGCCTCTCCACTGCCTCACAAACGAGCCCGTATCGAAATCATTCCCTTGATCGATATCATGTTCTTCCTCCTCGCCAGCTTCATGATGGTGAGCTTGAGCCAGACGCACATGAAAGGCATCCGCGTGGCGCTGCCCGCGCCCGGCACGCCTCCGGCAAATCCGAACATAAAGGATTACATCTCCGTCCGGGTCACGGCCGGCAACAACGTTTACTTCGACGGTGAACTGATTGCCGACGATCAGGTCCTGCCGCGTCTCTATCAACTGCATCAGGCCAACCCCGGCATTAAGGTTTCGATCAGCGCCGAGGAACAGGCTCTGCACGGCGACGTGATCACGGTTTTGGATCACGTCCGCTCCGCCGGCATTCAAAAGGTCGGCTATCAGATCAAGGCCGCTCAGCCACGCTAGTCGCAGCGCGTCGGCGTGTGATGGGCCCCTTCTACATTCTCGGCCCGCCTAACGAATCAGCGGCAGTTTTTCGCGTAGCGCGGCCACGGCCCGCGCGCGATGACTGATTTCATTCTTCAACGCCGCGGGCAATTCGGCGAAAGTTCGGTCGAATCCCAGTGGCACGAAGATGGGATCGTAACCAAAACCATTTTCACCGGCTCGCGCCCGGGCGATCCTTCCTTCGACCACGCCTTCGCATGTCATGAGCAGTTCGGCGCCGCGCGCCACGGCCACCACGCAGCGAAACCGGGCTGTGCGATTCGCTGTGTCGCCCAGTTCCCGCAATAGCTTATCGACGTTCCGGGCGTCGCTCGCCCTTTCCCCGGCATAGCGCGCGGAAAAAACACCCGGCCGGCCATGCAGCGCGTCCACTTCCAGACCCGAATCATCCGCCAGCACCATACCCTCCACTTGCCGCGCGACCTCGATCGCCTTGGCCATCGCGTTTTCGGCAAACGTCGTTCCATTCTCCACTGCCGCGCGCACCTTCGGACGCATCGTCAGATCGCTCAGCTGATATTTGTCGCCGAGCAGTTGCGCGAATTCGCGCGTCTTATGCGGATTATTCGTCGCCAGCACCAGTTCCGGCATCGCGAAGAATTACGCCGTTTCACGCAAATTTCAGTTTCTTTCCTGCTTTCCTGTGTTCCTGATTTCTTCCTGATGAGCGAACGCCGCAAACCATATCCCTTCGATCGTCTCGAGCCGAAGTGGCAGGCTCTTTGGGAGGAACGGCAGACCTTTCACGCGCCGAATCCCGACGAGCCCGGCTTCGATCCGGCTCTCTCGAAATTCTACGTGCTCGACATGTTTCCTTACCCGAGCGGTGCCGGCTTGCACGTCGGCCATCCTGAAGGTTACACGGCCACCGACATCATCGCGCGCTACAAACGCCTGCGCGGCTTCAATGTTTTGCACCCGATGGGCTGGGACGCCTTCGGGTTGCCGGCCGAGCAATACGCCATCAAGACCGGACAGCATCCCGAAATCACGACGCGGGAAAACATCGCCCGTTTCAAGGCGCAGCTGAAACGGATCGGCTTTTCCTACGATTGGGCCCGCGAAGTCAGCACAGCCGAACCCGATTTCTACCGCTGGACCCAATGGATTTTCCTTCAGATTTACCACTCCTGGTTCAATCCAAAGACGCAGCGGGCCGAACCGATTACAACCCATGCCGGCGACGACCCGGACAGCGTACGACTCGCCTACGTCGCGGAAGTGCCGGTCAACTGGTGTCCTGAGCTCGGCACCGTTTTGGCGAACGAAGAGGTCATCGACGGCAAGAGCGAGGTGGGCGGGTTTCCCGTCGTAAGGCGACCGATGCGCCAATGGATGCTTCGCATTACCGCTTACGCCGAGCGTTTGATCAACGACCTGAAAGGACTCGACTGGCCGGAAGGCGTGCTCCTGTTGCAGCGCAACTGGATAGGGCGAAGCGAGGGAGCGGAGATAGAGTTTCCAATTGCCAATTGCCGATTGCCGATTGGCAAGGATGCCCTTCGTGTTTTTACGACACGACACGACACCATCTATGGTGCGACTTATCTCGTGCTGGCACCGGAACATCCGTTGGTCGATCGCCTGACGACTGCGGAACAAAAGGCTGCGGTGGCGGAGTATCGTCGAGAGATTGCTTCCAAATCCGATCTCGAGCGTACGGATTTGGCCAAAGAAAAGACCGGTGTCTTTCTCGGCACGCATGCCATCAATCCTTTGAACCGGGAGGAGATACCGATCTGGATCGCCGATTATGTGCTCATGGGCTACGGCACGGGCGCCATCATGGCCGTGCCCGCCCATGATGCGCGTGACCTGGAGTTCGCCCGCAAATTCAATCTCCCGATCATTCCCGTCGTCCAGGCGCCCGGGAAAACAGCCGAGGAATCGATCGATTTCCATGGCGACGGCATCGCGATCAACTCACCGCTCATCAATGGCCTGACGAGCGAGAAAGCGAAGGAAAAAATTGCCGATTGGCTGGAAGAACAACAGCTCGGTTGTCGCGACGTGCGTTACAAACTGCGTGATTGGCTTTTCTCGCGACAACGTTATTGGGGCGAACCGTTCCCGGTGGTTTGGGGACAGGGCCAGCATCGCGCCCTGCCCGAGAGCGACCTGCCTCTCATTCCCCCTCCGTTAGACGATTTCAAGCCGACCGGCACCGGCGAACCGCCGCTCGCCAAAGCAAAAGATTGGGTCCGCTATTCCGACAAAGCGGTCCGCGAAACCAACACGATGCCACAATGGGCCGGCTCCTGCTGGTATTACCTGCGCTTTTGCGATCCGCGAAACGAGGCGCGCTTCGTCGGCCACGATGCCGAACGATACTGGATGAACGTGGATCTCTACATCGGCGGGGCGGAGCACGCCGTGCTGCACCTGCTTTACGCGCGCTTCTGGCACAAGGTGTTGTTCGACCTCGGCCATCTGTCGACCAACGAACCGTTCCAGCGTCTCGTAAACCAGGGGACCATTCTCGGCGAAGACGGTCGCAAAATGTCGAAGCGCTGGGGCAACGTCATCGATCCGCTCGACGTGATCGAGGAATACGGAGCCGATGCCTTTCGTTGCTACGAGATGTTCATGGGTCCGCTCGAGCAGATGAAACCGTGGAGCATGAAGGGCGTCGAGGGCGTCGCCCGGTTCTTAGCGCGCGTCTGGCGGTTGTTCATGGAGGAAAACCAGGCCGGCACATGGGAACTGTCCGCCGACGTGCAGGAAGCCGCGCCCGACAAAGAGCAGCTCAAGGTCATCCATGCCACGATCAAAAAGGTCACGACCGACATCGAGGGGCTTTCCTTCAACACCGCGATCTCGCAGATGATGGTGTTTGTGAACGCGTTTACCAATGCGTCACCCAAACCGCTCGGCGCTCTCCGCACCCTGCTTGTGCTTTTGAATCCCTTCGCGCCTCATCTCAGCTCCGAACTTTGGGAGATTCTTGGCCAAGAATTCACCGAAATCCGCGGCGACATCACCGAACAAGCCTGGCCCGATTATGAAGAGGCCTATCTCGTGGAAGACGAAGTGGAGATTGTCGTTCAGCTCAACGGCAAGGTGCGCGACAAGCTGCGGGTCCCCATCGACGCCTCGAATGAGGAGCTCGAGAAGGCCGCCCTGGCTTTGCCGAAAATTTCCGGGCAGCTCGCCGGCCGGACCGTGCGCAAGGTCGTCGTCGTGCCGAAAAAGCTTGTCAATATCGTGGCCACCTAACTAGAGGAGATCATGTGGAAAGAATTCAAAGAGTTCGCTGTTAAAGGCAACGCTGTCGATCTCGCGGTCGGCGTTATCATCGGTGCGGCCTTTGGAGCGATTGTTACCTCGTTAGTCAAGGACATCATCATGCCGCCAGTCAGTCTTTTGACGGGCGGCCTCGATTTTTCCAACAAGTTCATCATCCTCAAAGATGCGGCCGGCGGACCATTTCAGACGCCGGCCGAAGCGGTCAAGGCCGGCGCCGTGACCTGGAACTATGGCAACTTCATCACTCTCGTGATCAATTTCGCGATCGTGGCCTTCTGCATCTTTCTGGTCGTCAGGGCCATGAACCGGATGAAGCGGCCGCCGCCCGATGTCGCGCCGGTTTCAAAAGATTGCCCGGCCTGTGCCATGACCATCCCGATCAAAGCCACGCGCTGCCCGCACTGCACGACGCAGCTCGCCTGAGCGAGGTTCTGTCGCCAAATTCCTGGAAAGGCCGCCGTCTCCGGTGGCGATTGTCGTGATGTGCCCTGCCGCCGGGGAGGGCGGCCTCTACAACGCCAAAATTCGTTGCGGCGCGCAAAGCCAGACGCGGGTCTGATCATCCGGACTCCATTCCACGCCGCCGGCCCACGGCGAAAATGCCGGCATGATCCAGCAGCCGTTCTGTTGCACAAAGGCTGGGAGTTTCAGGCGCAAACCCGCGCCGTCGCGCACCGTTCCAGCCGGATGATGATGCCCTATGACACGGACGGCATCGCCCGGTTCCGCGGGGCCGTGTCCATGATGAAAGCAAAAACCATCGCATCGCCACGATTCCACCATGTCGATCGCACCGCGCAGATGGCGATCGTGGTTGCCGGCCACCACGATGGTCTCACAAACCTCCCTGGCGTCTTCGAGCAAACAGCGCGCTTCGTTCGCACTGGCGGCGTCATGCACGAGATCGCCCAAAATGACGAGCCGCGTCGGTTGGTAGTCATTCAACAAGGCGAACAGCCGTTCGGTAATCGAGGCCATGCCCCAAAGCGGAACCAGCCGGCCAGCCACACGCTGGCTCAACTCATAGCCAAAGTGCAGATCGGACACGACGAGCCAGCATTCTCTTTCGTGAAAAAGGGCCAGCCGGCCGTCGAGCACGACATTTGGCGCGATTCTTGCCTGACAAAAGGAAGCAGCGTGCATGGAAAGAGGGAGTAAACCGGGGAAATTATGGCTTGCCGCATCGCCCATCAATTGGTATTGAGGCACTTCAACTCGCAAATGGCAACGCTCCCGAGATTAACCCTCGTGTTGCTGCTGGCTGGTCTGATGGCGAGCTGCGCAACGCAGACAAGCCTCCTCTCCTCTGCGGCCCACCCGCGTCGCATGGCGAAGGTGCGGACGACGGCTTATACCCATACCGAGGCGGGGGGGCGCCGCAACGCCATCGGCCAGCGTCTCCGCGGCCGTAACGTCATGAGTGCCGCTTCCGATTGGTCGCGTTTTCCGCTTGGAACCAGGTTCCGCATCGTCGGGACGAATGAAGTGTTCCAGATCGATGACTACGGCAGCGCGCTTGTTGGAACGAGCACGATCGATCTTTACAAGACCAGCCGGCTCTCCATGCGGCGATGGGGCGTTCGTCACGTCGATATCGATGTTTTGGAGTGGGGTTCCGATAAGGAAAGCCTGCGCGTGCTCGCTCCCCGCGCCCGCAACAGCACGGTCCGTCGAATGGTTGTGGCCCTCCGAGAGAAGGCGCGTACCGAAGGAACTCTCCATACTTTTTGACAGCACCGGGCTAAACGGCGGATTCTCCCGCGCATGAAGATCCTGGTCGTCGGCGGCGCCGGCTACATCGGCAGCATCTGTTCGGAGTTGCTTCTCGACGAAGGGCACGCCGTTGCCATTTTCGATAATCTGAGCGAAGGCCATCGCGACGCTGTCGATGCGCGGGCCGAGTTCATGGAAGGCGATTTAGCCGACGCCGACAGGATCAGGACGACTTTACGCGTCGCCCGACCCGACGCCGTCATGCATTTTGCGGCCAATGCGCTCGTTGGCGAGTCGATGCAGAATCCCTCCAAATATTTTCGGAACAATGTGGCCCACGGACTCAATCTGCTTGACGCGATGGTCGAGACGCATGTGCGGCGTCTCGTCTTTTCTTCCACCTGCGCCACTTTCGGCCCACCCGAACGTGTTCCGATTGACGAATCGATGCCGCAGCGGCCGATGAATCCATATGGCGAATCGAAACTCGCCTTCGAGAAAATCCTGCGCTGGTACGATGAAATTCACCAATTGCGCTTCGTCTCGCTGCGTTACTTCAATGCAGCGGGCGCTTCGCAGAACCTGGGCGAAGATCATCGGCCCGAAACACATCTCATTCCCAACGTCCTCAAGGTCGCGCTCGGGCAAAAGTCGCACGTGGAAATCTATGGGACCGATTACGACACGCCGGATGGAACCTGCATTCGCGATTACATCCACATTCTCGATCTGTCGCGCGCCCACATTCTCGCGCTCGGAGCGAAGCAGAGCGCGTTTTACAATCTTGGCACGGGCGGCGGCTCCAGCGTGCGCGAGGTGATTGATTGCTGCCGCAGAATTACCGGGCGGGAAATCCGGGTGGCGGAGAAGGCGCGGCGCCCGGGCGATCCGCCGCGATTAATCGCGGCTTCAAACAAGATCAAGGGCGAGCTCGGCTGGAATCCAGAGTTTCAGAGCCTGGATGCCATCGTCGCGAGTGCGTGGCAATGGCACCAAAAGTTTCCGAACGGCTACAGAGACTAGATCTCTTTCTGTCCCTCTTCCTCGTCGCGCATCGCCGCACCCCTGTAGGGGCCGCCGTCCCCGGCGGCGATGGTGATGTTTTGCCGCCGGGGACGGCGGCCCCTACAGAGAAAGAGAAAGCACTCGCGGAAACACGTTCCGCGAGTGCCATAATCTTCGAGACGAATGAACAGCGAACGCCTTAGGGCGTCGTCGTGGTTGTCGTCGTTGTCTCCTTTTTCTCGTAATAGGAGATCGGCTTTTGCAGCGTCACTTTCGTGACCACCATGCGGTCGCCTTCCCTGGTGTAGGTGTAGCTGACCGGCATGTCAGGGCGCAGAGCCGACATCTGCACAACGTGACCTTCGGGGTCAACCACCGTCGTGCTCTTGGTGTAGTAATACTTCACCGGCTCGGGGCTCGTTTCAGTGTGAAACGTGATGTAGTCCGAGCCGGGCGTGAACGCGGTGATCGTGCCCGTACCATTCATTGTGGTGGTCGTGCTCGGTACTGGCACCGGTCGCGGCGTCCGTCGTGGTCGTTGTTGTGGAGGAGTCCTGGGCCATCACGGTGCCGAGCGCGAGCGCGCAGGCAGCCCCGGCGGCCAATAATTTCGTAAGTCTGGTTCGTTTCATATTTGTCCTTTGTTCCTGTTAAACGGATGATTCCGTCGTGGCCTTATCCGACTCTGTAACGCCGGATTTTATTCAACCGTTGCCCTCTCTTCGTAATCAGCATCCGCTTCGGCTGTCTCGACGCGGCTAACTTTTTGGCGCACTCTTTCGCTTCCATGCAACCACTGCCCGGCTTTCGCGATTTCCTGCCTGAAGAATGCGCCAGGCGTAACTACATCTTCGCCCGCTGGCGCGAAGTCTGTCGCCGCTATGGCTTTGTCGAATGGGACGGGCCAGTGCTCGAGCCGACAGAGCTTTACAAGAAAAAGAGCGGGCCGGAAATCGTGGCGCAGCTTTTTAATTTTACCGACAAGGGCGAGCGCGAAGTTTCTCTCCGGCCCGAGCTGACACCGACATTGGCCCGCGTCGTCGCCGCACATGAGCGCGAATTCAAAAAACCGCTCAAGTGGTTCTCCATTCCCCAATGTTTTCGCTACGAAAAACAGCAGCGGGGCCGGTTACGCGAGCACTTCCAGCTCAACTGTGACATCATCGGCGAGGCGACGCTCGAGGCCGATGTCGAATTGATCTCACTCAACATCGATCTGCTGCGCGCCTTTGCTCTCGAGGAAAATGATTTCGTCGTCCGCATCAGCGACCGCGAATTCTGGATCGATTTCTTGCACCAGCATGGCGTGCCGGAAGATCGTTACGCCGACACTTTGCAAATCATCGACAAGAGCGAGCGGGAGCCCCGCGCCAAAACTGCCGAGCGGCTCGGACCCCTGGCCAATGATGTTTTCGCAATCCTGGATGGCGGCGGAACGAGCGAAAAGCTTGGGGCGCTCATGACCGGCCTCGCAGCACGCGGCCTGGCTGGTTTTGCCAAAATCGATCTCGGGATCGTACGCGGCCTCGCCTACTACACCGGGGTTGTTTTCGAAGCATTCGACCGCGCCGAAAAATTGCGCGCTCTGTCCGGTGGCGGCCGCTACGATAATTTGATCGCGCAATTGAGCGATGGCGCGGCATCGCTGCCCGCCGCCGGCTTTGCCATGGGTGATGTCGTTCTCGGCGAACTGATTAGCCTGACTGCCGACGCCCGTGCCAGGATGGACGAAGCGACCGCTCGCGCAAGCACGCTCGACCTTTACCTCGTCATCGCCAAAGAAGATCGTCGGCCGGAGGCAATGACGCAGCTTAAGTCGTTACGCGAGCGAAATTACCGCGTCGATTTCCCACTCGCGCCGGCCAAGGTCGGCAAACAATTTCAGACAGCCGAGCAGCTGGGCGCGCGCTGCGCGATTCTCTTCGGAGACGAATGGCCCGAAGTGAAATTGAAGAATCTCGCCACCGGCGATCAAACGCAATTCCCCCACGAGCGCCTTCTGCCCGCGCTGAACGAACTCTTCAACAGATAGGCTGCCGTTCTGCGGCCGGAACTCTGAACTCGCCATCGCACAAGCAACTTGCGGGATTCTCTCCTTCGCCCACAATGACACCTCACGGCCGCCATGTATCGCACCCACCATTGCAATGAATTGCGCGCAACCGATATCGGGCAGACCGTTCAACTGGCCGGCTGGGTCCATTCCCGCCGCGATCTCGGCGGTGTGATTTTTATCGATCTGCGCGATCGCGAAGGTCTCACGCAGATCGTTTTCCGTCCCGAGGAAAGTGCGGAGGTGACGGCGCGAGCCCACACGTTGCGCCTCGAATTCGTCATCCAGGTGACCGGCCGCGTCGCTCCACGTCTCGAAGGCCAGGCCAATCCCAACCTGCCGACCGGCGAAATCGAAGTCGTGGTCGACGAGCTGGTCATCCTCAACCGCGCCGACGTCCCGCCTTTCCCCATCGACGCCGAAGTGAAGGATGAAGATCTGCAACTGACCTACCGCTACTTTGACCTGCGCCGGCCGCCGCTCGCCCGCAACCTGCGCATCCGGCACCGCGTAACGAAGTCCACCCGTGATTATCTCGACAGCCAGGGTTTCCTCGAAATCGAAACGCCCATTCTGAGCAAGAGCACACCGGAAGGCGCGCGCGATTTCCTTGTCCCGAGCCGCATCTGGCCGGGCAAATTCTACGCTCTCCCCCAGGCACCGCAGCAATACAAACAGCTCCTCATGGTGGGCGGTCTTGAAAAATATTTCCAGATCGCGAAATGCTTTCGCGACGAAGATCTGCGGGCCGACCGACAGCCGGAATTTACCCAGATCGACATCGAAGCATCGTTCGTCAGGCCGGACGACATCTTCAGGCTGACCGAGGGAATGCTGGCCGCGATCTTTCGGGGCGCCCGCCAGGTCGAAATCACGACGCCCTTCCCGCGTCTCACCTTTCGTGAAGCCGTCGATACTTTCGGGAGCGACAAGCCCGATCGCCGCTTCGCTCTGCACCTTGTCGATCTGAGCGACGATTTCCGGGCGAGCAACTTTAAGGTTTTTCGCGGTGCGCTCGAGAACGGCGGAGTGATCAAGGCGATCAACGCCAGGGGATTTGCCGGTCTGACAACCGGCCAGATGAACGAACTCGAGGCGCTCGCCAAAAAATTCGGTGCCAGAGGTCTTGCCTCGATCAAGATCGAGAACGGCGGGTGGAAATCGGCCATCGCCAAATTTCTTTCCGACAACGAGAAGGAGGCGCTGCAAAGGAAACTCGCCCTCGAGGAAGGTGACTTGATTCTCTTCGCGGCGGACAAGTGGGAGATCGCCTGCGAGGTATTGGGTCGCCTCCGGTTGCACATCGCCGATGTTCAGGGCCTGACGAATAATTCCGAGGAACTCGACTTTCTCTGGGTGACTGACTTTCCCCTCCTGCAGCACGACCCGGCCGAGAACAAATGGAACGCGATGCATCATCCTTTCACCCGGCCAAAAGCGGAGGATCTGCCGTTGCTGGAAGAAGGCCGTCTCGGTGAGGTTCGCGCCGAAGCCTATGATGTCGTTCTAAACGGCGTCGAAATCGGCGGCGGCAGCATACGAATTCACGAACCGGAATTGCAGGCCAAAATGTTCGCCGCGCTTGGTCTGAGCGCGGAAGATCAGGAAAGACTTTTCGGACATTTGCTGCGCGCCTTTCGCCTCGGCGCGCCGCCTCATGGCGGCATCGCCCTGGGCCTCGATCGGCTTGTTATGCTGATTTGCGGCGCGCAATCCATTCGCGATGTCATCGCTTTTCCAAAAACGAATCGCGCACAGGATCTCATGTCGCAATCGCCCAGTGAGGTTGATGCAGGACAGTTGCGCGATCTCGGGATCAGGCTGGCCGCGAACGAAAAGGTCCAGGGTTAGGAGTCGCACATCGATAGTTGCGATCGACCGCCCAAATTGCGTGAAGATCGAATATCTGGCTGATCGGCGTGAGGTCGTTCCAGCGTTGGCGAGCTGGCTGCACGCGGAGTGGGGACACCTTCGTCCGGGCAAGACGGTGGCGGATCGCGCGCACCGCCTTGAGTCTGTCTGCGGCCATCGGCAAATTCCGACAGCGTTCGTGGCGACGCAGGGTGACCAATTGCTTGGTTCAGCCAGCCTCGTCGAGCATGACATGGAGATCCGACAGGAACTTACACCCTGGCTGGCCGGAGTGTTTGTACTGCCCAGGTACCCGTCGACAGGGAATCGGCGCGGCTCTGGTGAAGCGAGTAGTTGAAGAAGCGCGAAGCCTGGCCGTCGCCCGCCTGTATCTTTACACACCTGGCTCTGGAGCTCTGTACCTGCGTCTCGGCTGGTCGGTCGTGGAACGGACCTTCTACCGGCCGCTCTGGGGAGATCAGGAACTGATGATCATGAAACTGGAACTCGGGCGCACTGTCACACAATCGTAACAGTAAACTCTTTGACCCTTTGCGGCACGTTGCGACAACGTCTCCGATCATGAAACTCCACAAATTCAGCCGCAATTTTTTGACCGGTGCGCTCTTCTTCGGCGTCGCCGCCACGGCTTCCGCGCAAATGACTATCAACGGCGCGGGAGCGACATTTCCATATCCGATCTATTCAAAATGGTTCGACGCTTATGCGAAAGTCGATCCCTCCGTCCGGTTTAACTATCAATCGATCGGCTCGGGTGGCGGGCAGAAGCAAATCCTCGCACAAACTGTCGATTTCGGCGCCTCTGACGGCCCGATGAGCGACGAGAATCTGGCCAAAGCGCCCGGCAAATTGCTCCACATCCCGACCGTGGCGGGCGCGGTGGTCATCACTTACAATCTGCCGGGCAATCCGACCCTGAAACTCGATGGTGAGACGATCGCCGACATTTATCTCGGCAAAGTTACGAAGTGGAACGATCCAAAAATCGCGGCCATGAATTCGGGAGCCACCCTGCCAGACAAAGACATCGTCGTGGTGCATCGTTCGGACGGCAGCGGCACAACTTATATTTTCACCGATTACCTGAGCAAAGTGAGTCCGGAGTGGAAATCGAAGGTGGGCAACAACACGTCGGTCAACTGGCCGGTCGGTCTCGGCGGCAAGGGCAATGAAGGTGTGGCCGGACAGGTGAAACAGACGCCGGATTCCATCGGTTACGTCGAGCTGATCTACGCGATCCAAAACAAGATGCCATATGCGGAGCTGAAGAATGCGGCCGGTGAATTAGTGAAACCGAGTCTCGATTCGGTGACCGCCGCGATGGCCACAGCGGACATTCCGGATGATTTCCGCTTCTCGATGACGAACGCGCCGGGCAAGGATGCGTATCCGATCGCGGGCGCCACCTGGCTGCTTGTCTATCAGAATCAGAAGGATCACACCAAGGGCCAGAAGCTCGTTGAGTTCCTCAAATGGGCGGAGACGAAGGGCGAGCAAATGGCAAAGGATCTCGATTACGCGCCGTTGCCGGAATCTTTGCAACAAAGAGTCTTGAAACGGATCGACGAGATCAAATACTAAGAGCGAATTGGCGCAGGCCGGCCGGGAGGAAACTCCCGGCGGCCCTCGCGTCCGCCAGGTTCGAGTTTACAATTTTTTATGCCTTTAGTCGCTCCCATGCCGGCGTTGGAGCGCTCCGCACCGGAAAGGATGGCGCCGCCTTCGCGGCTGGGCGACAAGGCTTTTGAGTGGCTAACTTTGGCCATGGCGCTGGTGGTGGTTCTGCTGGTCTTTCTGGTCGGCTGGCAGCTGGCGCGCGGTTCTTCCCTGGCTATCCAAAAATTCGGGTTCAACTTTCTCACCACTTCCACCTGGGACCCGGTGGCGGAGCAATTCGGCGCGCTCCCTTTCATTTACGGCACGCTCGTTTCGTCGCTTATTGCGCTCTTCATCGCGGTCCCTCTCAGCATCGCCAGCGCGGTTTACCTGACCGAGCTCGCTCCGCTCTGGATTCGCCAGCCGATTACCTCCCTCATCGAAATGCTCGCCGCCATCCCCAGCGTGATCCTCGGTCTCTGGGGCATCTTCGTCATGATTCCCTTCCTGCGTGATTATCCGTTTCCGATTTTGAAAAAATACTTCGGTTGGACCGGACTCTTCACCGGTCCGATTTACGGAGTGAGCATGCTGGCAGGCGGCATCATCATCGCCATCATGATCCTGCCGATCATCACCTCGGTCTCGCGCGAGATTTTGCGCAGCGTGCCGAATCTGCAGCGCGAAGCCGCCTATGCGCTCGGTGCCACGCGCTGGGAAGTGACCCGCATCGCCGTCTTGAGTTATGCGAAGAAAGGTTTGTTCGGCGCCGTCATTCTCGGCCTCGGGCGCGCCCTTGGCGAGACGATGGCGGTCACCATGGTGATCGGCAATACCCCGCAGATCGCCCTCTCTCTTCTCAAGCCCGGCTACACGCTGGCCAGCGTCATTGCCAATGAATTTACGGAAGCGACGACCGATCTTTATCTCCAGGCGCTCTTCGAGATCGGGCTTGTCCTCTTCGGTATCACCATTGTGGCCAACCTCGTCGCACAGCTCCTCCTCAAAACCATGAGCACGTCCTCGACGACGCGGGCGGTTCAGTGAAATGAAGACGTCCTCAAACAATCGGCACGGCTGGCGCAAATTCAAAAGCGCACTCGCTTCGATCATCGCGTTCGTCTCGGCGTTGCTCGTCATCGCGCCACTGGCGCTTGTCTTCTTTCATCTGGTCAAGAGCGGCGCGAATTCGGTCAATCTCAATTTCTTCGTGCACCTTCCCGCGCCCGTCGGCGAAAAAGGCGGCGGTATGGCCAACGCCATCGTCGGCACGCTCGAGCTGCTCGCCTTGGCCGGCATGATCGGAATTCCGATTGGTGTTCTGGGAGGCGTTTATCTGGCGGAATACGGATCGTCGCGAGCCAACGCCTGGCTGCGTTTCATCGCCGACGTGCTCAACGGCGTTCCCTCCATCACCTGGGGCGTGGTCGTCTACGGCCTGGTCGTCATCACTTTCAAAACTTTCTCCGCTTACGCCGGCGGCCTGGCCCTTGGTTTCATGATGATTCCGCTCATCATGCGCACAACCGAGGAAGTGCTGCTTCTCGTCCCGAACGGTTATCGCGAGGCAGCCCTCGCTCTCGGCGTGAGCCGCTGGAAGGCCATCGTCCACATCGTCATGAAGACCGCCTCGAAGGGCATTATTACCGGTATCCTGCTGGCCCTGGCCCGCGTGGCCGGGGAGACGGCCCCGCTCCTTTTCACCGCCTTCGGCAACCGTTTTTGGAATCGAAATCTGGCCGAACCGATCGCCGCCCTCCCTTTGCAGATATTTTCCTACGCGATTTCCCCGTACGATGACTGGCACCGCCAAGCTTGGGCTGGCGCACTGGTCTTGCTCGTGGGTATTTTCTTAGTCAACATTCTGGTGCGGTTCCTGACGCGTGGCCGTACCGCACACGTTCTTTAGTGAACCGCCTGGGATGATTGAAACACAAATGCCTGTGACCAAGCCGAGCGCATCTGAAAGCAACCAAACCGCGCGCCCACCAGCGCAGGAGACGAGCGCGCCGCCGCCCGCCTTCGAAGTGGAACATCTCTCCATCTGGTACGGCCAAAAGCAGGCCATCAAGGATGTGACCATAGATATTCCGGCCCAGACGATCACCGCGATCATCGGACCGAGTGGCTGCGGCAAATCGACTTTCCTGCGCTGCCTTAATCGCATGCACGAACTGGTCCCGCGCACGCGCGTGGAGGGCAAGGTTCTCTTTCACGGCCAGAATCTTTATGGCGCCGGCACCGACCCGGCCGTTATTCGGCGGCGCATCGGCATGGTCTTTCAGAAATCGAACCCGTTCCCGACGATGTCCATCGCGGAAAACGTCCTCGTGGGCCTGCGTTTGAACGGCGTGCGCAATCGGAAGTTTCTGCACGAGCAGCTCGAAAAATCGCTGCGCATGGCCGCGCTGTGGGACGAAGTGAAGGACGACCTGCGCAAACCCGGCATGAGTTTATCCGGCGGCCAGCAGCAGCGGCTCTGTATCGCGCGCGCCGTGGCCGTCGAGCCGGAGGTATTGCTCATGGACGAACCGGCTTCCGCGCTCGACCCGATCGCCACGATGAAGATCGAAGAACTGATCTACGAACTGAAAAAGCAGTACACCATCGTCATCGTCACGCACAACATGCAGCAGGCCAGCCGCGTCTCCGATAAGACGGCCTTTTTCTATGTCGGCGAGCTGATCGAGTTCGGGGAGACCACGCAAATTTTCACCTCGCCCCGCGAAAAGAAGACCGAAGATTACATCACCGGCCGGTTTGGCTGATCTTTTTGGTGGCGTGAAATTTCCACCGCGCATATCAATAGCGTGATGAGCGTTTCGAAAATCGCGATGCCGCGCGAGATCGAACGAAAATTCCTCGTCAAACGCCTCCCCGAAAACCTGGCGCAGTATCCACACGACGAGATTCAGCAGGGTTATCTGGCCGTCGCCCCGGGCGGCGTGCAGGTGCGCCTGCGCAAAAAGGGCGCCATCCGCTCGCTCACCTTCAAACGTGGCAACCGCAGCGCCCGGGAGGAGCGCGAGATTCGCCTCAGCGCCGAACAATTTGACGCTCTCTGGCCGGCCACCGCGGGCCGCCGTCTCAGCAAGGTGCGCTACGAGGTCCCGTGGCGTGATCACATGATCGAGATCGACATTTACAATGGACGTCATGACGGGCTGGTCGTGGCGGAAGTCGAGTTCGATGATGAGAAAAGCTGCACCGCCTTCGAGCCGCCCGATTGGCTGGGAGAAGAAGTGAGCGGCAGGTCGCGCTACAGTAATGTCGAGCTGGCCATGGATTAGAATCACCGAGCCTAACGAATTATGAGCTACCAACTTCACGAAGACGAAAGCATCGGCGAAGGCATTCGCCGCATCGCCTCCGATCAAATCGAAGGCGCGATCGCGGCAAGCAGTTCGCGCAAGAATGGCAAAGGCTCACCGGTTCACGAAACCCGCAAACATTTGAAGAAAGCGCGCGCCGCTCTTTGTCTTCTGGCCGGCGAGGTGAGTGAAGACCGCTTCCAGCGTGAGAATCGGAATTTGCGCAATGTCGCCCGTCTGATCTCCGAAATCCGCGACGCCGAGGTGCGGCTGCAAACGGTAAAACAGCTGCGCGAACTTTCTGGTGCGAACCGCCGCCGAAACATCCGCGAAACGGAAGAATTGCTCGCCTTCGAGCTCGATAGCTTTCTAGCCGCCTTCTCCGATTGGCAGGAAGAAGCGAAAACCAAGCTGACCCGCTCGCGCGATCGCATCGCCACGTGGTCGATTCACGAGATCGATTGCCAGCAAATCTGTCGCGCGGTGCAACGTTCCTACAAAGGCGGGCGCAAAGCGCTCAAGAAGGCGACGCACAAATGGCGCGCCGAGGATTTTCACGAATTCCGCAAACGGGTGAAGCAGCTCTGGTATCACCTCAAAATTTTGCGCCGTCTGCACCCGCTCATTTTGAACGAGCTGAGCGACGAGCTTAAAACGATCGCGGACCACCTCGGTCACGCCCACGATTTGGCTTTTCTGCGCGAGCGGCTCGCCTTGATGGCGGGCAGCCGGAAGCGAGGCAGTCGTGTCTTGAGCGGTTTGATCGATGCGCGGGAAAAAGAATTGCAGCGTACGGCCGCGGCCCTGGCTGAGCGGTTCTACGCCCAAAAGCCCAAACATTTCGCCCGACGCATCGCCGAATATTTCCTGGAGTGGGAGATCGCAAAACTCCGTTGCAGCACCGGCAACGTTGTCGCCCTGGCCGACGCAGCCTAGCTGGACGCGCTTCGAGCGTGTTGCTAGCGCTGCAAAGCTCGCGAAGAATATCGCGCCCGGAGAGCGCGCTCCACCTCAGACTTCAGCTCCGTGGTGCTGATGGCGAATATCTTCGGCGGCGGCGGCGTAAACCGCGTCTTCCGCGATGTTGGTGGCATGATCGCCGACCCGCTCGAGACAGCGCGACACAAAAATCAAATTCAGGTAGCCGCGCAACTGATCGGGGTCCTGCGCCATGCGTTCGATGAGGCGGCGACCCGCTTCGGAATTTAGTTCATCCAGGCGCTGGTCGCGCGGAATGATGTCGCGCGCCAGCTGCACATCCTCGCGCACGAAAGCATCAATGCTGTCCTTGAACATGCTCCTGGCGTGCTGATAAATCGGCTCGATCAACTGCGTCTCGGGCAGCGCCGGATGCCGGTTTAGTTTGCGGGCGCGCCGGGCGATGTTGGTGGCCTGATCGGCCACCCGTTCGATGTTCGGCGAGAGTTTCATGGCCGAAACCACCCGGCGCAAATCCGACGCCACCGGCTGAAAGCGGAGCAGCAGGTCGATTCCGTCCTTGTCGATTTGCTTTTCCAATTGGTCGATCTCTTCGTCGTCGGCGATGGCGATGGCGCAGAGATCGTCGTCTCGTTGTTTCAACCCGTTCATGGAATTATCGAGGCAACGATCCGCCAGGCTCGCCATCATGAGAACGCTGTTGCGCAGGGAGGCGAGCGCCTCGTCAAAGTTTCCAAGAATATGTTTCGGTGCGATCATTTTATTTTTCGGCCACGGATTAAAAGGAGTGAAACAGAGATAGGGACAAAGAATTCAGGGCTCCGGTTCACATACAAGAAGGCGGCCGTCCGAACAACCGCCCGTCCGTTTTGTGCGTCACAATTACGATCCTCTGATTTTTCTTCAACTCGTAAATGAGTTCTCTCCTTTCTGCCTCCCACCCCTTGGATCATCACGAAACGATGGCGGAAGAGGATGGCCTGCGGCAATCGCCTTTGTGTTACGATTTTGTGACAGGCAGGATCGATGTCTCCGCTGTAGCCACGGCGTTCTGTCGCCGTGCCGTGCGCTCCTACCGCCCCCGACAGAGCAAGGCGGCTACAACGGCCGAATGGGCAAGACGACGCCAATGGTCGTCCCCTGGCCCAGTTCGCTCTCGGCCTCGACGTTGCCCCCGTGCAGTTCAGCGATGTGTTTCACGATCGATAACCCCAGCCCCGTGCCTCCCAGCTCACGGCTGCGAGCCTTGTCCGCCCGATAGAAGCGCTCAAATATTCGCGGCAAATCCCGCGCCGGTACACCGATCCCTTCATCGCTGATCGACAAACGCAACCGATCACCGACCCGCTCTCCCCTGATCCGGATCCTCCCCTCCGGCTGCGAGTACTTCACCGCATTGTCGAGCAGGTTGTAAATCACTTCCTGCAGCCGGTTTTCGTCGGCTGAAATCACCGGCAGGTCCTCCGGCGCGTCGAGGGAGGCGCGGAGCAGCTTGGCGTCGAATCGCTTTTGCCAGTCCCGCATGATGGTGCCGAGGAAATCGGGCACATAGATCTCTGTGTAGCGGAGACGCGCGCGCGGTTCTTCCAGTTGCGCCAGGCTCAGCACATCCTCTACGAGCAAATGGAGCCGCTGCGAATGACGTTCCATGACCTCGAAAATGCGGATTAGCTCGGCCTGCGGCTGCTTCGGATTTTCTAGAAGCGCTTCGAGATAACCGCGAAAGATGGAGAGCGGCGTGCGCAATTCATGGGAAACGTTGGCCACAAAATCGCGCCGCATCTCTTCGATTTGCTGCACTCTGGTGACATCGCGAAAGAGAATGACGGCGCCACGCAGTTCCTCCGTCTTTTCCCGCAAAGGCGCGACCAGCACTTCGATTTGGAGTTCGTCGCCGGAGCGCTGCGTGAGACGAATCGATTCCCGCTGCGGTTCGCCCGTCCGCAGAGTCTCGCCCACGGCCCGATCGATCACGGCGTCACGGGCGAGTTCCAGCAGCGAGGCGCCCAGGTTGTCCTGCGTCGTTTCAAAAAGCCGCGCAAAGGCCGCGTTGATGACCCGCAGGCGGCGCTGTCGGTCGACCACGACGAGCCCGTCGGGCATGGCGCTGAGGACGGCGGCCATGCTGAATTCCGTCTCCCGCACGCGCGCGCTCAGCTTCTCATGGCGCTCGGCAAACTTCTCCAAAGCCAGGCCGAGGCGGCGCACCCGTTGATTTCCGCTCAGGAGGAAGGAGCGCAGCTCTCCGCCGGTGGCGAGGGCATGGGTAAGCTCTTCAGCGCTGCGCCAGGGCGCAATCCAGCGGTGCCAGACGAAAAGGCTCAGGCCAAGCAGAAGAAGAGCCAAAAAACCGAGAGCGAGCCATTCCATGCCCTAGATCTTTTCGCGCAGGCGATAACCGAAGCCGCGCACCGTCTCGATGGCGTCTGCCGCTTTGCCGAGCTTTTCGCGCAAGCGGCGCACGTGCGTATCGACCGTGCGCGTGTCGATGAGGCTCTCGTAACCCCAGACCTCATTGAGGAGACGATCGCGTTCCTGCACACGACCCGGCCGCTTCATCAACATGGCGAGCAATTTGAATTCGACCGTCGTTAGGCGAATCGCTTTTCCATTCACGGTGACCTCGTGGCGGGCCGGATCGATCGCGATCGGTCCCGCGGTCAGTTTTTCCTCCGGCCCTTCTCCGGCCCCGCGGCGGAAAATCGCCTTGATGCGCAGGATGATTTCGCGCGGGCTGAACGGCTTGGTCACGTAATCATCGGCGCCGAATTCCAACCCGACGATGCGATCGATCTCCTCCGCCCTGGCCGTGAGCATGATGATGGGGATGTGGCGCGTCGCGGGATCGGTCTTGAGCACCTTGCAGACTTCGAGACCCGGCATTTTCGGCAACATCAGGTCGAGGATGATGAGCGAAGGTGATTCCTCGCGCGCCTTGCGCAGGCCGGCCGCCCCATCCGTGGCCGTGGCCACGGTGAATTCGCCGGACTTGCGCAACTGCAGGGTGAGCAGATCGATCACGTCCGGTTCATCCTCAATGATAAGGATTCTTTTGCTCGGCATCGGTTTCATGCGCTAAGAGTTTGGTCTGACCACGGACGGGCTCATGATGACCATATTAAGGGCGACTGACAAATCGCGAATAGCGCCTCCGCGCGTTGTCACCGGATTGTAACATGCGCCAATACCACGATCTGCTTCGTCTCGTTCTCGAACATGGTGTCGAGCGCGTGGATCGCACGGGCACGGGTACGATCTCCTGTTTCGGAGCGCAGAGCCGCTTTGATTTGCGCGACACCTTCCCGTTGCTCACGACAAAGAAGCTGCACCTGAAATCGATCATCTACGAATTGCTCTGGTTTTTGCGCGGCGAGACGAACGTCCGCTATCTCAACGAACACGGCGTCACGATCTGGAACGAATGGGCGGATGAAAGCGGAGATCTCGGCCCGGTCTATGGCGCGCAATGGTCGGCCTGGCGCGGCGCGGGGGGCGAGACGATTAATCAGATCGATCGTGTTATCGAGCAGATCAAAACGAATCCCGACAGCCGGCGCCTCATCGTCAGCGCCTGGAACGTGGCGGAGATTGAAAAGATGGCGTTGCCGCCCTGCCATGTCCTTTTCCAGTTTTACGTCCAGGACGGCGAGCTGAGCTGCCAGCTTTACCAGCGCAGTGCCGATCTTTTCCTCGGCGTGCCGTTCAACATCGCGAGCTACGCCCTGCTCACCCTGATGGTTGCGCAAGTTTGCGACCTGCGGCCGGCCGAATTCGTCCACACCTTTGGCGATCTGCATCTTTACCGAAACCACCTGGAACAGACGCGCGAGCAATTGTCGCGCGAATGCCGGCCGCTCCCACGCATGCAGTTGAATCGAACTGTCAAAAACATCCACGATTTCCGCTTCGAAGATTTCACTCTGGTCGGTTACGATCCTCACCCGGCAATCAAGGCGCCGATCGCGGTCTAGGACTTTCTGGAGACAAATCCGGCCGTGATGGAACGCTATCTCGAAGACCTGAAAGTCGGCGACCGCTTCCAGTCAGGTCCCTACGAAGTCACTGAAGCCGCCATTATCGAATTCGGACGCGAGTTCGATCCACAGCCGTTTCATCTCGATCCAGGGGCGGCACAGCGAACCATTTTTCGCGGCCTCGTAGCGAGCGGCTGGCATACGGCGGCCATCACCATGCGTCTGCTCGTGACCTGTGGATTGAATCTGGCCGGCGGCGCGGTCGGTCTCGGCGCGGACGAGTTGCGCTGGCCTCGCCCGGTGCGCCCCGGGGATATTTTGCGCCTGGAAATTGAAATCGTCGAGGTGCGTCCCTCTCGCTCAAAGCCTGATCGCGGAACGATCCGGATTCGCTACGCAACGCGAAACCAGAACGACGAACTGGTGATGACGCTGACCGCGACAGCTCTCGTCCCCAGGCGACTGACGGTTGCTTCTTCTAGAAGTGACGGCGAAGCCGAGTTCGAGTAAAGAGTTTTAATGCATTGGTTGGCCCCCTTCGCTTTCGCTATTGCGGGAGGCGTCATCGCTGGCCGGCCAGGGGCCCTGATCGGTTTCGTCGTGGGTGCTATTATTGCGGGGGTTTTGAAGGCTCTGAAACAGACCGGCGCGACCTCGGGCACCCCTCAAGTAGAAGCCGCTTCTCAGCAACGGTCGCATTCCGCAAATCCACCTCCGCTGCTCTCAACGGTAACTGCAACTCCCGTTACGCGAATTAACGCTCACCTGCCGCAAATCGAGGCCTCTCAGTCCGGCGCTGAGAAAACGAGAAGTGCACTACGTGTCTCGATCTCATTCGATCATGATCAAACGGTCCCGCCGAGCAACCGACAAATTGAAGCGAAACTGGCGTGGCATCGTCCTCGCCAGCCTTTCGCTCACGCTGACTTGCTCATCGAGAGTGGAATGGTTTACACCGCCGAACGGATTCTTGGATGGCCTGGAGAACCCTCGGCTATTATCACTTCTCTTCCTGTTGGACGAACCGCGGCGGATCCGCTTGATGATTTCGGATATTACCCCAGTTATGACCGAATCTCACCCGAGCAACGACGCTGCTATTTGGAATGGCTCTCCACCGGCCGAAGCGATAGGGCTCCTGCACAGCGCTCGCTTGGATGCATCTTCATTTTTTTCTATGGGCTTGAGCGACGAATCTTGTTGGATCGGGATCGCGATCTGCGGTTGCTCAAAGAAGTTCTTCGGCTCCTCCAACATTACGGTTCCGCCCAGAAGTCACGCTCCCTAAGAAGTTACTGCCTCCAGCTTTTGCATTTCGCCGGCTGGCAGCTCGGAACTGAGGCCTACAGAGCGTTTTGGCCGCAGCTGCTCGCGCTGGACGGTGACCGGCCGGATATGGATGGAGTTCGCTTCGTTCTCGCTAACCTTTATCAGCGGGGCGAGGGCTTAGACTGGACAGTGGCGTACCGGTTGGCGCTAGCCGACGAGGAAAGTCGTCGAAGCACCGTCATTGCACGAGCACGGGAAAAATTCTTCGAATTATTCAAACGGCGCTTTAATGAGCAATTCGCAACTGGGCGTGCGGTAGAGGCGGCTAAGCAAGAAACTCTCGTGCAATACCGCCCGGCGAGCGGCGCTCTGACACAGCTGACCTACGAGCGTCGACATGAAAGTCCTTTTGAGCTTCGCATTCCAAATGTCAGCGGATTTCACCGACAGTTTAAGCCGTTGGCCGCCATCTGGAATTCCTGCGTTGACGATCTCTCAGGATACAGCCGCACGTTGCATTCAAAGAAACAGGGGCAGGTAGCGGCGCTAGCAGCATGGCGAGCCCTGCCGCAAGAACTACGTAAAACGGAAGATCATCCACTCAAGGCTGCATTCGATGATCTCCTGGTCCGTGCGCCACATGAGGGAGATTACACCTTCGTCCCTGCTGGCACGCTTGCGGCGTTAACGGGCGTACCGGAAAGAGCAAAACTCACGACCACGCACAGCCGAGAAGTCGCGGAGTTGATCGATGAGCTTGGATGGCAGCTTGCCCCCGATCCTCGAATCATTGGCCTCCCACTCGCGTGGAATCAAGAGCTAACACTCCACGTTACGATTCCATGCGAGCAAACATCGGACAGTCTTCCAGGTTCGCTGCGCCTGCTTTATCTCGCGGTGACACTTGCAGCTGCCGATGGCGTCATCGAATCCGAAGAACTTGATACCTTTTATCAGCTAATTGCGCCGCAAGTCGCAAGTGAGAACGACCGGCGTGCGCTTCACGCTGCCGATGCATCGTTACGACGCGATGCGAACGTCGCTCTCAGGTCGCTGCCGCAGATATCAAAGGTGATCCCAGCCGATAGCCGACAGTCCGTGCTGCGCGTGATGGCCCATATCGCCGCCGCCGATGGTGAAGTGAGCCTCGACGAGCTAAAAGTGCTCCGTCGAATAGCGCGAGCCTTCCAAATCGAACCCGATTCGGTGGAAAAGATGCTGCGCGAAGACGAGGCGTTTCGTGAGGTCACGATAGCCGCAGGTGGCCATGCTCGCGTGCGAGGGGAACTGATCCCGGCGCGGCCGACACAAGAGTCGCATGTCTTCGCGCTGAATCAAGACCGCATCAAACAACTCACACAGGAGACCCAAGAGGTGATCTCCATGTTGTCTATTGTGATGGCAGAACCCGAAGAAGCGCTGTGTCCGCCCTCACCGGCGGTAGCTCCTCAAGCACAAGCCGTTCTTGCAGAATGGCTCAACGGATTGGAGCCACGGTACCACCGTGCGGTTCTCGCTTTAGTACGTCACGACGCCATCACGAATCACGACTTCGACTGCATCGCTGCGGACAACCACTTAATGCCTGACGATCTATTCGACGCCGTTAACACTTGGTCAGATGAAGCGCTTGGGGATTTCTTGCTGGAGCGCAGTGAAAACGTACGCATCTTTCGGAATCTCCTGCCTGATGGCGCCCTCCCTATAGCCGCATGAATCCCCCGATTGCCATTAAGCGCCGCGAACGCGATGCCGTATTGCAATCACTGCAAGCCGGTCTTGTTCCAAAACAGGGGCTCCATCTCATTCAAGTAGGGCGCAAGGCAGAGGTGTCCGCATTACTCTTGGATCTCGATCGAGTATCCGAAGAGGGTTCATCCTTTCGCATCGTAGTCGGACGCTTTGGCAGCGGGAAGAGCTTCTTCCTTAATCTCGTTCGCAACCTTGCTTTCCAGAAAAAAATCGTCGTCGCTCAAGCTGACTTCAGCATGGAACGCCGGCTGTATGCCAGCGGCGGACAAGCGCGGGCACTCTATAGCGAGCTCATGCGCAATCTGGCAACCAAAGCGCAGCCTGACGGAGGTGCACTGCCCAGTGTGTTAGCTGCCTGGGTGTCGCAAATCCAGCATGCCGTTCTGACTGCTGGCGGTGTGACTACCGATGTCGAGAATCGTATCGGAGAGGATCTTCGAGATCTCCAAAACTACATTGGCGGCTTTGAATTTGCGGAAGTAGTCCGCGCTTTCTATCGCGGCTACGTCGAGAAAAATGATTCATTGCAAGCCGCCGCGTTAAAGTGGCTTCGCGGCGAATACACCACCAAAACGGATGCTCGCTTGGAACTCGGAATCCGACGCATTGTCGACGATGACTGCTTCTACGATAGCATCAAGCTCATGGCGGCGTTTGTTCGCAAGGCAGGATTTGACGGTCTACTCATCAATCTCGACGAGATGGTCGTCCTCTCTCATCGGCTGCCAAACTCACGCGCGCGCCACGCAAACTATGAAGCACTCCTAACGCTCCTGAATGACTCATTTCAAGGGAACTCCCGTGGACTCGGATTTATCTTCGCGGGTACCGATGAATGTCTCGAAGACAAACGACGTGGTCTTTTTAGTTACGAAGCGCTGCGGAGCAGATTGGCTGAGAATCAAATCGCCCGACAGCAAGGCTTGGTTGATTTGTCTGGTCCTGTTGTGCGGCTGCAGCCCCTAACGCCGGAAGACCTGTTCGTTCTGTTGAAGAACATTGCCTTTGTCCACGCGAGCGGCGATCCTTCGAAGATTCTCGTTTCCGACGCTGGAATCGATGCCACATTGCGGGCCGCGAACGAAAGACTCGGCGCGGATTATTTCCGTACACCCCGCGACGTTGTACGTTCCTTCGTTGGCCTGCTCAACGTGCTCGAACAAAATCCGGGTAAAACGTGGCAAGATTTGTTAGGCACGGAAGTATTTGAAAAGCCAAAAACTCCGATGTCCGCCGAGGAAGAATTCGCCGAGGGTGCAGCTCCTGCCATGGATGACGACGACGACCTCACCGCATTCAAGCTCTAGCGCGCACGCCAAATGAGTGCGGCATTCGCCAAACTTCATCCTAAGATTCAGGAGGCGGTTTGGAACGAGCAATGGGAAGAATTGCGGCCACTTCAAGTAGAAGCGATTGAGGCTGTTCTCGACTCCCACGATCATCTGATTCTTGCGTCGGCTACCGCTAGCGGCAAGACCGAAGCGGCGTTCTTGCCTGTCCTTTCGCAACTCGCAGCGGAACCGGCCGATTCGGTGCAAGCACTCTACGTTAGCCCGCTAAAGGCGCTGATTAACGATCAGTTCAGGCGACTCGAAGACCTTTGCGCCCACGCAGAGATCCCGGTGCATCGGTGGCACGGAGATGTCAGCGCGACGGATAAACAGCGCCTCCGGACAAAGCCAGGAGGCGTGCTTCTTATTACGCCTGAGTCGCTCGAGAGCCAATTCATCAATTACGACCTATATCTCCAGCGCATCTACGCACATCTCCAATTCGTAGTAATCGACGAACTTCATTCGTTTCTGGACAACGTCCGAGGAATTCATCTACGCAGCTTGCTCGCACGGCTAAGTATTGCTGCTTGCGTGAAACCTCGCCGCTTTGGATTGTCAGCGACGATCGGCGATTTTGCCCCTGCCCAAGCATTTCTTTGTGTCGAATCCCCATGCTCGGTGCGCGTTCTTCACGACAGCAGCCAACAGAAGGAACTGCGCGTCGGGGTGAAAGCCCACGTAGAGCTGCCGGCAGCAGGCGAAAGCGATGAACGCGATACGGCCTCGTCGTCCGGGCCCTCCGGCCTTTCCGCGATTGCCACAGACATCGCGCAGCGGTTTCGTACCGAATCAAATCTTATTTTTTGCAACAGTCGCCGTCAAACAGAGTTGCTTGGCGACAAGCTCCGAGTTCTGGGCGAGCGCGAGCAGTGGCCACGTAATCCCTTTCTACTTCATCACAGTTCACTCAGTCGAGAATTGCGCGAAGAGACAGAGCGCGAACTTAAATCGGGCCAACCAGTAACCGCAATTTGTACCAGCACGCTTGAAATGGGAATCGACTTGGGCGCGGTGCGAGCCATTGGGCAAGTAGGTCCGACCTGGAGCGTTACTTCGCTTGTGCAGCGCCTCGGTCGTTCCGGGCGACGCGAAGGGGAACCTCAGATTCTACGACTCTATACTCTGGATAACGCCATCACGGAAGACTCATCGCTAACCGATCGGCTTTTTCCGGAATTGATTCGTGCGATCGCTCTGCTGGAACTTCATCGCGAACATTGGTTGGAGCCACCGGAAAACGACCGCTTTCATTTCAGCACTTGTATCCATCAAGTGCTTAGCGTGCTCCGGCAGACTGGGGGAACTTCTGCGGCCCACTTGCACGAACGTCCTGTGCCAGCGCGGTGCCTTCCAACGTCTCGATCAGACCCAGTTTGGAGATTTATTGCGGGGTCTCGCTGCTAAGGACTTGCTCGAACAAATGCCAACCGGTGAACTTATCCTTGCGCCAACTGGCGAACGAATCGTCGAGAGCCGCGACTTCTATGCAGCTTTCGCAAGTCGCATCGAATATCGGATCGAACACGGCGGACAGTCAATTGGGGTTTTGCCTCAAGACAGCATCCCAGCCGAAGGAGAGTTCCTGCTTTTGGCTGGCCGCCGTTGGCGCGTGAACTTGATCGACCACGGCAGCAAGCGCGTCTCCGTCGTTCCCGCAAAGGGGTGGAAACAACCGCGCTTCGCCGGCAGCATTGGACGGTTAGACCCGGTGGTATGTCAGCGAATGAAACGCGTGCTGAGTGAAGAAACCAGCTATCCTTTTCTCAACCTTCTCGCCACGCAACTGCTCGCAGAGGCGCGACAAACTTTCATGAATACCGGTTTGAACACGAAGGATACCGCAATCGGTTTGAACGGTGTGGAATGGTTTCCATGGAGCGGGAGCCGAGTTCTTTTGACGTTGGAACTCTGCGCGAAGTCCGACGGCCTCAAAACTGATCGCGGCGATCTTTCTATTCGCTATCAAAAGCTCACCGCCACTGATTTCTCTACTCATCGCGCTCGTATCGCAGCGGGAGCGTTTACTGCCCAACGGTTGGGGACCCTTGTTGCCGATCTCCAGCGCGATCGTTTTGATGAGTACGTGCCTGAATCTCTTTTGCGCCGGGCCTTCGTGACGGAGGCGATCGACGTTTCAGGAGCGCAGGCCGTTGCCGCCTCAAGAACAGTATGAGGACGTGTCAAGATCCGCCGCCTCGCGCGAATTCAAGCCTAGCATGCGGCCCCACCCCTTCCGCGGCTCCTAGCCCGGTCGCACTGCAACCCGTTTAAGGAATTCCACGCGGATGTGGCTTCGAGGCGACCGCCCCTAACGAGCTAGCCGCATATCGGAGGAAATGCGGCTATGGCTTGGTCGCGCTCGCCGTCTTTGGACCGCGACTCAAGTCCACGAGATCGGCCAGGATATTGATCGTCTCGTCGCGTTCCGGATCAATGGCCGGTTCCTTCGTGCCATCGCCCGAAGTAATCGAATCATCATCGTCCGAATCCGCATCAGGTGCGGCTTCCGGCGCGACCTTTTTGTCCGCAGCCGCCAATTTGCTGGGGAAAGTGACTTTCTGCAGGGTCGGCTTGTCGAGCGTTTCAAGCGTGAGGCGGTACATGTTCGGCTCTTCCTCGTGACGAGCGAGACGTTCCTTGGATCGCGTTTCCTTGCGCAGCTTGTCTTCGGTCAACTCTTTCCGGCGCACGTCTTCGTTCAGGGAAATGCGGTTGTCATTAATTTTCTGGCGAAGCCGGGCCATGTCGTCCATGACGTAGTGGAACTCCGGATCGGCCTGCACACGCGCCGCGGAGCGTCGTTTCAGTTCATCGATGAACAAGGGATGCGAATCGGACCATTTGGTGTATCGCGCCTTCGGCACCTCGTCGTAAGGCAGGCAATTTTTGAGGGCGCCTTCGCCGAATTCCGGCAAATCGGTCAGGCTCGGCAAAACGATATCGGAGGCGACGCCGTGCAACTGCGTCGAGCCGCCCGCCACGCGGTAGAATTTTTGGATCGTTAATTTGAGCGCACCATCCTCCTGGGAGCGGCTGCCCAGCAGCGACGTGAAGCGCCCGATCTCGAGAATCGTCTGCACCGTTCCCTTGCCGAAGGTATTCTGGTCGCCCACGATGACGGCCCGGCCATAATCCTGCAGGGCCGCCGCAAAAATCTCACTGGCCGACGCGCTTTGCCGGCTGGTCAGGACAACGAGCGGACCGCTGTAAACAATGTCCGGATCCGGGTCGGTTGCGACGGAGACATGGTCGCGGGAATCCTTGGTTTGCACGATCGGTCCGGCTTTCAAAAACAGGCCGGTCAGATCAATCGCCTCCTCGAGCGAACCGCCGCCGTTGCGCCGCAAATCGATGACGAGGCCGTCGATGTTCTCCTTTTGCAGGCGTTTGAGCAGAGCGCGCACGTCGCGCGTGGTGCTCTTCTTGTGCGAGTCCATGTCCGCGTAGAAGGAGGGCAATTGAATCCAGCCCAGCTTCATGGCCTTGCCGTCAGCGTCCTTCTTAATAATGATGTCGGCGCGAGCTTCCTGGTCCTTCAGCTTAATTTCATCGCGCACCAGCTCGATTGTTTTCCGGCGGGAGGGATCGGGGGCATCGGCCGGAATAACGAGCAACCGCACGCGCGTTCCCTTTTTCCCGCGGATCATCTCGACGACTTTATCGAGACGCATGTCGCGCACGTCGACGTAATCCTTCTTTCCCTGCGCGACCGCCGTGATGCGATCGCCCACCTTCAGATGGCCATCCTTCTGGGCCGGACCGCCCACGACCAGGCTTTCGATTTTGGCATAACCATCCTCCGATCGCAGCATGGCGCCAATGCCGACGAGCGACAGGCCCATGTTGATGCTGAAGTTCTTGAGGTCGGCCTTGCTGAGATATTCGGAGTGCGGATCGTAGGTTTGGGCGAGGGCGTCGAGAAAGAGCTTCATTTGCTCGTCGCGATCCTCTTCGTGGACATTACGAGCGAGTCGATCGTAGCGACGCGTGATCAGTTTCGGCCCGGGCTCGATGGGGTGTTCGCTCAGCTTTTCCTGAAGTAATTCGTTGGCGATACGTCCTTGCCACAGCTTGTCCGCTTCGGCCTCGTCCTTGGGCCATGGCGCTTTCTGCCGGTTGAGCAAAATCGAGTCATTGCCTTTGAAATCCATGGGCTTCTTGAGCAACTCCTTGATCTTGGCCACGCGGTCGTCGACCCGCTTTTCGTAAAGATCGAAAATGTCGTAGGCCGGCTTCAGGTTTCCCAGCACCACGGCATCATCGAGCTTTGTTCCGTACTTGGCCCTCAGCGCGTCCACGTCCTTTTGCGTGAAGAAAAGATGGCTGAAGTCGAGCAGTTCCAGGTAGGTCTGCAAAAACTTGCGGGAGACATCGTCGTTGAGCTGCTGATGGGTGTAATGGCCTTCCTCCAACAGTCGCCCGACGGAGATGCAGACCTGATCGGCATCGGTCTTGGCCTGCATCGGCGGCGTCGCCAAAACCGCGGCCAGAAGAAGCGTGGAGAACGCGAGAGAGGGACGAAGAAAAGACTTCATTCGAGGAAAAAAAGGTTAGCCAAGGTGACAGAGTTCAGAATGTACGCAAACAACGGAGAACCGATATGTATGTAGGAAGGTGAGACAATCGATCCCCCAGAACATTCAATTATGATCGCACACAGGCCGTTTTTGCACGCAGATTCCATTCCCTCCCCCATCCTTTCTCGTGCTCCTGATTGTAATCGTGTTCATGATAGAGAATCGCATTCAATTATGATCGCGGGCGTGGGCGAGAGAAGAATGGCTTTACGCCGACCAAAACCATGAATTACGAATCCTTCTGCGGCGGCATCTTCGAGACGAACTGCTACCTCTTCCACGCGCCGGAAGGCGATATCCTTTTCGACGCACCCGACGGCGCCTGCGAATGGCTCGTCGACAACGACTTCGCGCCGAAGCTTCTCCTCCTCACGCACGGCCATTTCGATCATGTGCCTGATCTGGCCAAAATCAAAAGCCGATTCCAATGCCAGGTCGGCTGTCATCCCGAAACTGTGCCGATGATTTCCGAGCGCGGCTTTTTTCGAAATTTTGGGTTCGAACTGGAGATCGAGCCGACCTCCCCGGATTTTCTCATCGAAGCGACCCCGTCCCGCAATTTTCTGGGGGCCGATTTCCAGGTCCTTGAAGTGCCCGGCCATTGTCCCGGCAGTCTTTGTTTCTTTTCCGCGGCCGATCGTCTCCTGGTCGGCGGCGACGTGCTCTTTGCGGGCGGGGTAGGCCGATGGGATTTGCCGATGGGGGACGCCGACCTCCTTTTTGAAGGCATCAAAACCAAGCTCTTCCCCCTGGGCGATTCTGTCACGGTCCTCCCGGGGCACGGTCCGCCCACCACGATTGGCCAGGAACGCCGCACCAACCCCTTTTTGGCCTGAGTCGGCCGGTTTGGCCGTGCCCAGACTGTAGCCGGGATCGCTGATCCCGGCACGGCACATCGCGCGAGGCGGCCGGGGTCACCAACCCCGGCTAAGAGGGGGTTGCTGTTTCCTCAATCGACAAAAAATTTGCCGTGCGATAGGATTATTTGATGCGCCTGTCCGGCCGGAAATCCTCTTCTCTGTCGCGAGGGTGGACCCAGCATCATCGCTTTGTTTTGCTGGGCCTGATCGGCGCCAACGTGGCTGCTTTCGTCGCCCAGCTTTTCCTCGAGACTTTCCAGCCAGGCCTGGTCCGGGAATTTTTCGCCTTGAGTTACCGCGGCATTTCCGCCGCTTATGCCTGGCAGTTTTTCACGGCCATGTTCCTGCACGACGGACCGTGGGACTTGCTCGGCAATACCATCATCCTCTATCTGCTGGGACGCGATCTGGAATCGATCCTGGGCCAGCGTCATTTTCTTTTTCTCTACCTTGCCGGAGCGATCGGTGGCGAACTGGGTCACCTTTTCCTCATGCCGACAAACTGCGTGCTTTTTGGCGCCGCTGGCGGCGTCGCCGCAGTGCTGGTGGCTTATGCCACCATTCTGCCGGAACTGGAGCTGACTTCCATGATCTTCTTCATCATCCCGCTGCGCCTGAAAGCAAAGCATCTGGCCTACGGAGCCTTTGGGCTGGCTGCGATTCTCATTGTCATTGATCGGAGCGGCGCCGTGGCGCACAGCGCTTATTTCGGCGGCTGCATCGCCGGCTGGATCTATGCGCATCTTCTCGGCTTTGGCCGGCCTTCTCCGGTGCAACGCATTGTGCGGCAGCGGCGTCTTGAGACCGATCGGATCGAGCGGATGAGCGCCGCTCAATTCATGGCCGAGGAAATCGATCCACTGCTCGAGAAAATTTCGCGCGAAGGAATGGATAGCCTGACCCGGGCCGAGCGCCGCAAGCTCGAACAGGCGCGCGAAAAAATGACGGAAGAGCCGGGAAACTGAGTCCGGTTCGTCATTCGCGGCCGCCAAGCAACGGCTTTCCTTTTCCACAAAAACCGCGTTGGTTTTGCGCAGCATGAGCTCAACCGATCGCTGGATCGCAGAGAAAACGGCAGGGACGATTTTCCCCGAGCGGGCAAGCGGCGTCTTGCATGGTTTGTCCGAAAACTGGCCGGGCGACGCTCCGCCATTGCGCGAGGTTCTTGAACGCTTCCCTCTCGGCGAAGAGGCTCTGCTGCACTTGCTTTCCGTTTCCAGCATTTGCGGCGCACGCCTGACGAGCGAACCGGAGATTCTCTTGTGGCTGGCCAATCCGGAAGTCTGCCAGGCGGAACGTCGCCCCGGGCGAATGTTGGCCGATCTGCGTCGACTCGCTCCGGCGGACATTTCCGAAAATAACTTCGAAGCGCTTCGTCGCTGGAAAGGCCGTGAAATGACGCGCATTGCCCTGCGCGAAGTTGCCGAAGTGGCCGCCATTGAAGAAACGACGACCGAGCTTTCGCAGTTGGCCGAAATTTGTCTTCAGCAGGTCTTCCAATACTGGGACGCGAGTTCGCGCGCCAGGCTCGGTTCGCCGGCGGCCGATTTCGCCGTCCTCGGCCTTGGAAAGCTCGGTGGTCGCGAACTGAATCACAGCTCCGATGTCGATCTCGTTTTCCTCTACAGCGAGGAAGGCCAGCTCTCTCTCAACCTGAGTTATCACGAATGGTTCAATCGACTCGGCGGCCGAATCGTCGATACCTTTTCCGCGACCACCTCGGCCGGTGCGCTCTTTCGCATCGATCTCCGTTTGCGCCCGGAGGGAAGCGCCGGACCGCTCGCCCGTTCGCTCGAAAGCATGGAAAATTACTACGCCGGCTTTGGCGAAACCTGGGAACAGCTGGCTTTGATCCGGGCCCGCGGCGTCTGCGGCAGCGAAGAGCTGGCCTACGAATTCCTTCGGCAGCATCAGCCGTTCATCTACCCGAGAAGTCCGACGCCGAATCTGCTCGACGACATCGCGGCCATCAAACGCCGCATCGAGCGCGACATCGGGCATGAAGAAGTGGAGCGAAACGTCAAGCTGGGCGCGGGCGGCATTCGCGAGATCGAGTTTCTCGTGCAGGCGTTGCAATTGATTCATGGCGCACGCAACGCCTTCTTGCAGGAACCGAGCACGCTAAAAACCTTGCGTGCTCTGGCCCAACTCGATCTCATGCCGAAGAGCGAGGTGGCCAGCCTCGACATGGCTTATCGATTCCTGCGCCGGGTCGAACATCGTTTGCAGATCGAAGCGGAACAGCAAACGCACACCGTCCCGGATGCGGCCGAGCCCCTCGATCGCCTCGCGCGCAGCCTCGGCTATTCCAGCGGAGAAGAACTGACAAAGGAACTGCACCAGCAAATGGGAAATGTCCGCGCCATTTTCCAAAAGAATATTTCCGCACCGTCCAGTAGCGGGGGCCAGGCTTCAGTCAGCCTTGATTTTTTTCACGACAAAACCCGGGCCACAAAACTGCTGACCGACCTGGAACAGGGGCCAGCGCGCTTCCATGTCGCTCCGCGCACCCGGCAGGTTTTTCGCAAATTGCGTCCTCTCCTGCTCGCGCAATTATCGAAGACGGCCGATCCCGACGGCACGCTCAACCAGATCGTGCGCTTCGTGGAGGCCTACGGCCTGCGCAGCCTGCTCTTTGAGCTGCTCGTCGTGAATCCGCGCCTGCTCGAATTGTTGACCCGCCTTTTCGATGCCAGCCGGCATGCCGGCGAATTGCTCGTCCGACGTCCGCAATTGCTCGAAGAAATCACGCGACCCGGCACCCTCGACCAGGGCATGACGGTGGCAGCGCATCTCAAGCGTCTCGAAGGGATCGGCGCTACTCCGGATTCGCTCGACCTGGTGCGCGCCTATCGGCACACGCCGTGGCTGCGCATTGTCCTGCGCGATGTCCTTGGGCTGGCCGACTTTCAAAATATCGTCGCCGAGCTAACCGCTCACCTGGAATCGATTCTCGTCTTTATTCATCGATTGATTGCCAGGGAGGCCGGCCTGACGATCATCGCCCTCGGCAAGTTTGGCGGTCGTGAGCTGACCTACGGCGCCGATCTTGACGTCGTCTTTGTCGGTGAGAACAACCGGGCTGCGCAAAAAATTGTTATCGCCATGGGACAACGCACGGCGGAAGGGACTCTGGCTCCGCTCGATGTCCGTCTTCGCCCGGACGGGGAAAAAGGACCGCTCGTTTGCCGCCTAACGACTTACGAGTCCTATTACACGCGACGAGCACATCTCTGGGAAATTCAGGCTCTGACGCGGGCGCGGGCGGTTTGCGGGCCTCGGCAAGATGAATTCATGGAAATGATCCGGCCGATCTGGCGGCGGGCCGGTCAGGAGCCCGATCTTTTTGAGCGTGTCGATTCGATGGCGGCACGGATTCGCCGCGACCGAAGTTCGGGCTCGGATGCTCGCGATTTCAAAACCGGCATGGGCGGGATGGTGGAAGCCGAGTTCCTCGTCCAGGCGCTGCAAATGAAAAACGATATTTGGAATCCGAATTGGAGCGAAGCGGTCGCGGCTCTGCGCGACCAGGGCCTTCTCGCAACGGAGGAAGCCACCTCGCTCACCTCCAGCTATGAATTTCTGCGCCGATGCGAAACGACCCTGCGCCTCAGGGAAAAGAAAAGCGTCTCCAGTTGGCCGGCGGCGGATTTTGAGCAACGCCGGTTGGCCGTCTTGCTTGGCTACCGCGATGTCGCTGTCTTTGGCCGACGCTACGAAGAGGCACGTCGGACAATTCACTCGGTTTACGCGCGCTACTTTCAGCAACGCGACGCTGTTACCGGCCGCTGAGTGACTTCGCGACTTCGCTCAGGACGAAAAAGCTGACGACGAGCCCGGCAGCCACCACGATGGCAAGCAGGATCAATATGATCCCGACAAAGATCCATTCCGCGCGGCGCGGCTTTTGCGGCGCCTCCATGTATTGCTGCAGGATACGGTAATTGCGCGCGTTCGATTTGAACCAAAAGGAGAAGGCGTCGCCCAGCCCTGGAATGATGCCGACAACTTCGTTGATGAAGATGTTGAAGGACATCCGCGCCAGCAGAATCTTGGGCAGACCAAGCCGCACGCCTTGGATGAGGGAAAGCGCCGAAACCAGCGCCGACGCCGTATCGCCGATGCCGGGAATCAGGCCGATGAGCGGATCGAGACCAAAACGAAACTTTGTGCCGGGCAGGCGAAGCAGATCGTCCATGATGAGCGCGACCCAGCGAAAAAGCGATTCGAGTTGCGATCGCTTCGCTTTTTCTTCAGGAGGAAGCAGCTCCCATTCGACCTCCTGCAGGGGAGGTTTGCCAATGCTGGTCGTTTCGCCTGCCATTGCCAGGCAATATAGGTGGTCCGCAGGCTGTCGTCATAGTTAAAGCCCGACCTTTCCCCCTTCGGGAAGTTTGACGTTCGCAGGTATAACGCGCTTGGGCTGGGGTATTGGCTGGAGGCGTCCGCCGCCATCGCGCCCTTCCTCACGATCACAGCCTTAAGCCACTTCACATTTCCCGAAGGCTACACGGGTCCCTTCCCGGTCGGGGATTGAAGCGATTGATCTCGGAGGCGACACCATGAGCGGCGTGAAGGTAGCACCGGGCATGTATCACGTGACCGATATCACGATTGCCGTGGCGGCAAACGCACCGATCGGAAGTTACATGTTCATTACCGCGAGCAGCTCGCCACGCGCGTCGGCGGTCGTGGACACAGGCTTCCAGGACCATCTCATACCGCCCAGCCAGTTCGCTTTCAACGTCGTGCCGGAGCCAAGCTCGCTCGCGCTCTTGGGAATTGGAGCGATTGGGTTGGGAAGTCTGAGCGCGAGATCGCGCGGCCGACGTCGGCTTTAGCGCTTTTGCTTCGAGAGAAAGAAGAGGCCTAACCCGGAATCTCCTTCAGCATCTGCGCGTTGGTCGGGAATTTCTTCACGAACATGAGCAGACGCTGAATGGCCTCGTCCGGTTTGTGCCCGGCCAGACCGCGGCGGATGAGATTGATCTTCTCCAGCTCGAACGACGAGAGCAGTAATTCTTCGCGCCGCGTCCCGGAGAGGAAAATGTCGACGGCCGGATAAATGCGCAGATCGCTGATCTTGCGATCGAGAACCAGCTCCATGTTGCCGGTGCCCTTGAACTCCTGGAAAATCAACTCGTCCATGCGGCTGCCGGTTTCGATGAGCGCCGTGGCGACGATCGTTAACGAGCCGGCTTCTTCCGTGTTACGGGCCGCTGCGAAGATTTTGCGCGGAGTCTCCATGGCCCGGGCGTCGATGCCGCCGCTCATGGTGCGTCCGCCGCCACCCATGGCGTTATTGAAGGCGCGCGCCGTACGCGTGATAGAATCGAGCAAAATAAAGACATGCTTGCCGGCTTCGACCAGGCGCTTGGCCCGTTCGATGGCGAGCTGGGCGATCCGCGTGTGGCTCTTGATATCGCTGTCGTTCGAGCTGGCCATGATTTCCGCCGTGGGACAGGAACGTCGAAAATCGGTTACCTCCTCAGGGCGCTCGTCCACCAGAAGAATGATGAGCTTCATCTCCGGGTGGTTCTTGGCCACGGCATCGGCGATGTGATGGAGCAGGGTCGTCTTGCCCGTGCGCGGCGGGGCCACGATCAAACCGCGCTGGCCCATGCCGAGCGGCGTCATCAAATCCATGATTCGGGTCGTGTAACGATCGGGAACCGTTTCAAGCTTGATCCGCTTGTTTGGGTTGATCGTAGTCAGCTCTTCGAACGGTCGCAGTTCCGAATATTTGGTCGGCGCCTCGTCGTTGATCTTGAGCAGCTTGGTCAATTGCGGGCCGCGATTGCCGCGTCGCGTTTCACCATAGATCCACATGCCGTCGCGCAGGCCAAAACGGCGCACGATCTCGGGCGTGACGAAAATGTCCTGCGGGGTCTGCACAAAATTACGCTTCGCATCGCGGAGAAAGCCAAAGCCTTTGCCAGAAATCTCGATGATGCCGTCGCCAAACTCCGGCTCGCGTTCCGTCTCCTGTTCGTTCGGCGGAGCGCCCTCTTCTGTCGCCACGGCCGTGGCCGTTTCTTCCAATTCGTTCTCGCCTCGAGAGGCATTTCGATCTTCCTGCATGTTTCCTCCAGAATTGTTACCGTGCGCATCCGCGTGATGAGAACGCCCGGGTCCACGATCCGCATAATCCCGGGAGTAACGCCGCCGCGATCCGCGGCGACGCGGGCGACGCCTGCGTTCCGGGGGCCGTTCCGTGTCCACCGAGGGCGGCTGGTTCTCGTTTTCTTCGCTCATAAATTAAACAGATGACTCGGGCTCTTCAGAAAAGGCGCGCCAGTGCGCGACTCGGGCCAGTTTCTCAGGCGGGTAATTTCGCCAGCAATTCGTCAGAAATATCTAGGTTCGAATAGACGTTTTGAACGTCATCATCTTCTTCCAGGCTTTCGCACAAGCGCAAGATCTGCTGCGCGGTGGCCTCGTCGGTGACAGAGACGGTCGTATCAGGAATGAATGTAAACTTTTGCTCCTCGATCGTGACGCCCGCATTCTTGAGCGCCTCAGCTACGGCGTAGAGCTGATCGTGGGAGGTGGTAATAACATACTGTTTCTCTTCGTTTGTCAACTCTTCGGCGCCGGCCTCCAGAGCCAGCTCAAAGAGCCGGTCCTCGCCAATCGCTTCTCCCGGCACGCTAATCTGCCCTTTTTTGTGAAACATGTAGGAGACACTGCCGCTCGAAGCGAGGTTGCCGTGGTTCTTGCTGAAGATGCTTCGGATTTCGGCGGCCGTGCGGTTCTTATTATCGGTGGCCGCTTCCACGATGACGGCAACTCCACCGGGCGCGTAGCCTTCGTAAATGATCTCATCGAAGTGCTGTGCTTCCTGTCCTTCGCCGGTGCCACGTTTGATGGCGCGCTCGATGTTGTCGTTCGGCATGCTTTGATTGCGCGCCGCCGCGATGGCGCTGCGCAGGCGCGGGTTGGCCCCGGGATCGCCACCGCCCGTTCTGGCAGCGATGGTAATTTCCTTCGACAGCTTGCTGAAGAGATTGCCGCGCTTGACGTCAATGGCTCCTTTGAAGCGCTTAACTTTCGACCACTTGCTATGCCCCGCCATACAGGTGCGGAATTGTGTCCCTTGGTAAAGATTGCCCGACCAAAAGCGTTCGCGAACGATCCAGAACGGTCACGCCCGCCGGGAAACGGCGGTGGAAAGGCGAAAAATACGAAGCGAATTCAACCGCAAAGGCGGGGCCTTGTCAACGGCGGCGATCAGACCGTCGCCATGGCCACGGCCGTCTGGGCACGTTTGCGGGCCGTCGCGTCGAGGATGCGCTTGCGCAGGCGCAGCGACCTGGGCGTGGCTTCCACATATTCGTCCGAATCGATGTATTCGATGGCGCGCTCCAGGCTCATGCGCAAGGGAGCCTCGAGCTGGATGCCTTTGCCATCGCCCTGGCTGCGCATGTTCGTGAGATGCTTCGCTTTGCATGGATTGACCGGCAGGTCGTCCGGACGAGCGTTTTCGCCGACGATCATGCCGGCATAAATGTCCTCCTGCGGGCCGACAAAGAGCTTGCCGCGGGCCTGAATGTTGTTGAGCGCGTAAGCGGTGCTCACACCCGCTTCCATCGAAACCATCACGCCGCGATTGCGCCCTTCGATCTCGCCCTTGAAGGGGCCATATTCGCGGAAGAGATGGCTCATCAAACCCTCGCCTCGCGTCAGGTTCACCAGATCGCTTTCAAAGCCAATCAGGCCCCGCGTCGGAATAATGGCTTCGACCGAGACCCGGTTGGCGTGATGATCCATTCCGGTAATCTCCGCCTTGCGTGCGGCCAGCGACTGCATGACGTCGCCTAAATTGTCGTTAGGCACTTCCACGTAAAGATTCTCAATCGGCTCCTGCAGCTCGCCGGTTTCGTCCCGGTGAAAGATGACTTCCGGCCGCGAGACCATCACTTCGTAACCTTCCCGGCGCATCTGTTCGACCAAAATGGCGATCTGCATTTCGCCGCGCGCGTTGATTTCGAAAGCCCCGGCTGTTTCCGTCTCGTTCACCTCGAGAGAGACGTTGCCGCGTGTCTCGCGCACGAGTCGTTCCTTGATATGGCGCGCTGTGACAAACTTGCCGTCGCGGCCGGCAAAGGGCGAATCATTCACCAGAATGCGCATGCGAATGGTCGGCGGATCGATATCGACAAACTGGAGCGGTGTCCGCTCTTCGCGATCGGTCAGCGTTTCTCCTATGTAAATGTCTTCGAAGCCCGTCAGGCCGATGATCTCACCGGCGTTGGCGTGGCTAACTTCGACCTGCCCCAAACCCGAAAAGGTGAAGAGCGCGGTGATCGTGGCGCGCTCGCGTCGCCCGTCGCGATGAATACAGACAATCGAATCGCCCGCGCTCACGCGACCGCTCACGATTCGACCAAGCCCGATCCGCCCAAGATAATCGCTGTAGTCCAGGTTCGAAACGAGCATCTGGAAAAACGGATCGGAAGAAACGGTCGGCGGCGGAACATGCTGCACGATCGCATCGAAAAGCGGCGTCATATCCTCATTGCTCTCGTGCAACTCGCGCAGAGCAAAACCGTTCTTGGCACTGGCGTAAATGATCGGAAAATCGAGCTGCGCATCGGTCGCCCGCAGTTCCACGAAAAGGTCGAACACCATGTCGAGCACCTTGTGCGGCCGGGCATTTTCGCGATCGATCTTGTTAATGACCACGATTGGCTTGGCGTTGTTCTGGAGCGCCTTGCGCAGAACGAAGCGCGTCTGCGCCTGCGGCCCGTCATGGGCATCCACAACGAGAAGAACGCCGTCCACCATTTTCATGATGCGTTCGACTTCGCCGCCAAAATCGGCATGGCCCGGCGTGTCGACGATGTTGACGCGGTAGCCGTTCCACTGAAAGGACGCATTCTTGGCCCGGATGGTGATTCCTTTTTCGCGCTCCAGATCCATCGAATCCATGACGCGCTCCTCCACCTTTTGATTGGTGCGGAAGGTGCCGGACTGCCGCAGCAGTTGATCGACCAGCGTGGTTTTGCCGTGATCGACGTGCGCAATGATGGCGATGTTGCGGATTTTATCCATGCGGAATCTCCAGCCTTTGGAGAGCGCGGAATATGGTTGTTTCCGCCGGCAAGTCAAACAGCCGGGCCGCGGCAGGATGAATTCTGCGGCGCGCCCGAGGCGGTGGCTTGCCGTTCTGATCTTCGCATGGGGAAAACAAAAGCGGCTTTACCCTTTCGGATAAAGCCGCTCTGCAGAATCTTTCTTGTAAGCTTTTACGAAACCATGCGGGCCGCGCGATTGCGGCGATAGAGCATCAGGCCGACTCCACCGAGACCAAGCGCCAGCAGCGCATAGGTCGACGGCTCGGGAATGATCGTAATCATGTAGGTGATTCCCGGGATCGCCTGATCCACGAAGCTCGTGTCGCCGGTGGCCGAAGTGTGCGGCGAAAGCGTGGTAGTCTGCAGCATGTACGTTCCAGGCATCGCGTTCGTAATCGTAAAGGTGAGAGTGTTGATGAGATAGGTTCCGGGCGTTACCTCAGTGCCGGGCACGGAGGCCGTTGTCTGGCCCAGGTCGCGACTTTCGGACATAAAGCCCATATTCGCACCCGACGCGGTATCAAATGGGACATTGACAGGAACCACCTGGTTCGCGTCCGCGGTCGGGAAAAAAGTATAAGCAACCGTAAACATCAAATTCGAGGCGATCCCGTTCTGCGCCTGGAGCCAATATGAAAGGCCATAGATATTGTAGTTAGCGAACGAGAGCGAAACGTTAATGCTAAACGTCGCGTTCTGTCCGTAGGTACCGGAGGTCGGGTCGCCAACGCCGTCGTTGAAGATAAGGTTCTGGACGTTCTGGCTGAAGGCCATTCCTACTGAAGCCATCAGAGTTACCGCAGCGACTAATAATTTCTTTTTCATGGTTCGTATTTGCTTGATGTGCCTGTCATTAATCATTTCTGGGAGAAGCCTGTCCAGATAAAAATTCGATTATTTGAAAGTTTTTTTGGCCGCCCGCCCGCGGGATAGCAACTGCCCTGCCACGCGCCCCGGCCCGAGGGAAAGAAGCGACAATTTCTGTCGATTTCTCCGATCTCATCGCTTCTCTTTCCCTCGCGGCGCAGTCGTTTTAGGGCAATCCGTGTCCCAATGTTGACTTCACCGACGAGACGTCCGTGCTGCTCACGGTTCCGTTCGTGTTCACGTCGGTCCGGAAATTGGATCCGTTGGTTGCACTGCCCAAGGCCGCTTTCGTCTGTGAAACATCGGCGGATGACACCGTCGTCGAGGCGTTCGTGTCGCCGACGACAACGTTCATGGGAACGATTACGTTCGCCGTGGTCGTACCGTCGTTCACATTGAAGAGTGTGACCTGGAGCCGCTGATCGTCCGCCACACTGGTGAGGTTAACCGTAACGGTGGACGTCCCGTTGCCGGTGGCGGTGCTGACGCTTCCTGTCCCCATCGTGACCGAGGCACTGGTAAAGGTGACGGCCGTCGGGAAGGTCAGGACCATCTGGTAATCGCCATTCGCTCCGCCACTGCGGCATTCAAGTCCCGGTGTGCCGGTAAGCGGCAGCGGAACATCGAAGGCCCCGGCCGCGCCGTGTGTCTTGCGCGAGACCGCCGTGGGCGCAGCGCCGCATGGACCGTTGCCGCTCACGTTACCGACGAGGCCCGAGACTTGCAGCGAATAACTGGCGCAACCGAAACCACCATTGCCGCTTTCTTCCACGACAACGACCAGGGTTTGATTGGCCGGAACATCCACCGAGAAACTGGTGTTCGTGGCACTGCCGCCCGCATCGCCGAGATAATTCGTACAGAAGTTATTCGGGTCGTAACTGGTCAGGTGTGCCTTGGTCAGAATCGGATTGGTCGTTTGGTTGCAACCCGCCGTCGTCGCAATCGTCGCGCAGGCGGCCGTCGGACCATTCTGGAACGTGTAGACGTCGTAGAGATGCGGAGTCAAAGCTCCAAACGGGCCGGGGCAGGCTTTGGCGACGCCGCAGCTGCTGGCCACGCCGGTCCGGCCAAGCCGATCGGTCTGCGACAAATCGCCCGCCGCCAGGCTTCCATTGACCATGATGGGCGCCACCGTGCAGGTTGGCAAACTGAATGAGATCATGCTCGAACCGCCGGTGTAATTGACCGTCAGGACAAAGTCGATCGGCGTTCCGCAGATGAACGCATTTGACGTGCTCACCCTAAAGGGAGCGACATTGGCCGACGTCGTATTCTCCGCCGTGTTCGGGTAGCCCGAGGCATTCTGCACAACCGTCACGCCCGCAGTCGTGGTCGAGAGTACAGCGGAAACGTTGGCCCCGATGAGACAGCCGTCATTGAGGATGCTGACGTTCAAGTCGTTACACTCGTTGGCATCAATGACGCCGTTGCCATTGCCGGAGCTCATCGAAACGGCCGCCGATGAGAAGGCAAAATGGGCGACACCGCTCAGACACTGATTGAGCGTGGTGGTGCCGCCGTTCGTGATCGTCACGTTGAACGGACCGATCCCGGTGCAACCATGCACCGGATCGATGATCGTGGCGGTATAGTTGCCCGGCGGAAGTTTAATCGAATAGGTTCCACTGGTGGAACTGGCTCCTGAAAATCCATTCGAGACTTGCACGATCGCGCCCGAAACTGGATTTCCCGAATCGCAGTTTGTAATGGTGCCGCTGAGTGTTCCCTGCGCGGGAGCGGTGCAGCCCGTGAAATTGAAACTCCCGATGCGCGTCCGCCAGTTAAACGTACTGCTCGTGCTATAGTACTGGTTGGTCGTCCAGAAGGTGCAATCGTCCGCCGGATCAACCTGCAGAGACTGATAATCGCCCCAGCGATTACCACTGCCGAGCTGGGAGGCGACTCCGGAGAAAAGGGTTTGTTCGCCGCTCAACCCACCTCCCGGAGAGGGCCCGCGGCCCGCGTAGCCGATGGACGGGAAAACGCTCGTGCTCGAGGTGCTGAAGCTAACGGCAAGGTCGCCCTGGCCATCAATGGCCGCGCTTGGCAGCCAGCGATTCAAACCTGTGGCAGGCATTCCGGCGTCCGGTGAGAAGGTGGCGTCGTCGAACAAGGTGTAGGGCGCGCCCGCGCTCGCTTTGGTCAGTTGGAAGTAGCGAACACCCGCCTGATAGTTGGCGATCGTGGTGGGCGACAAACCACTGACGTTAACCGTCGTGCTGCCGACCAGATATTCGTTGCCCCCAAGATTTCGATACTGCAATCGGTACATCAAATGATAACCGATGTTGTCGAGTGAATCGGTCGGATTCACCGCTGGTGATGGTTGCTTGATGTCGCGCCGCCCGCTGGCAGCTGTCGGATAACGCGGATCATAAGCCGTCACGGCCAACGGGCTCTCGCTCCGTTCCGTAAAGGTGGAGTTGGCCGGCGTGGTGAAATCGGCATGGAAATTAAAGAGTCGCAGTGCATCGACATTATAAGGCGGGCTCTCGAACTCGTCGGAAATCTCGTACGCGAAAACGTTAGGCGCACCAGCCGGGGGCAGCTGGAAACCATCCATGTCGGAAGGCTGCATTGCATAGATGCCTTCCGGATGGCTGGTCAGATCCAAATCGAAGTAGATCATGCCGGCGGCGGGATCGCCCATGATCATCTTCTGCCGGTCGAGTGCGTAGACGCCGGCACCGTTGAACGGACCTCCGTTGGTGAACTGGTTCACCGTCATGTAATATCCGTCCGGCCAGGTCCCCAGTTTCGGATAATCCGGAAACTCGCTCCCTACCGTGACAAAATCATAGGCGTAATACTCGCCGGTCGGATCGCTCGTCTTGGAAACGGCCACGCATTCGTGATATGGCGGGCTCGTCTGACTGACGAAACCGAACTGGCTGATCACCCAGCGGTCCGCCAGGCGATCATGCAAAACAACAGGATCGCCCCGGTCGACCTGGGCACATGTTCCGCCAAGCCTCGTGAACAGCTTGCTGATGGCCTTGGCCGGAATTCTCGGATTGCCGCTCTTGTCCCAAACCCGGAATCCATCGTTCACCGTTTGAACGATGTCGTTCGGACCAACGGCAATGTTCTCGTCCGAGGGAGCAACGAGACCGCCCCCGATGGTCGAATTGTCCGCATCGGAAATTCCGTCAAAAGTGATCAGCGGCGGAGTGACGGCATTCGGCGCGGGTTGCTGCGGCGACGCCTTCTTCGAAAGCGTCCCATCGCGCGACGGCAGCTTTGCCGCAGCCGCGGTCAGCTTCTTTACCTGCACGGCATTCAGCTCATTCTTGACCACTCCGGAGCGGGACTGCGACGCATCAGTCGCCTCCAGGTTCGGCAAATCGCGCGCCGCGTCGGAGACGGCAAAATTCGATGCGCGAATAAAAATCGGCCGCGGCGAGGTGACCGTGCGCGCAGCCTTCGCTTTGGCCGAATTCTTCGGCTGTTTGGCTTCGCCTGAGTAGGTGAAGAACAGAGCGAGCGCCAGGGGCAACAGCATGATTACAAACAGCTTTTTCGGTTTTCTAAACATATGCAGATCTCCTATTGGATGGGTCTTTGAATTATCCGGACTCGACGGATTTTCCCTTGATAAGGAGGCGACCTTTCGGCGACAAGCTTTTTCGGTCACTATTACAAAAATGTCATCTTAAGACCTGCGCGTTTTAGAGATACGAAGGGCGAAACTCTCTTTTGCGCGGAAAATTGCGCCCGCTCTCCGCCGATGCAAAAATAGGCGCCCGGCCTCGTCGCTCTCGGCAAACGGCACAACATGAAACGTTCGCTTCCCTTTATCATCATCCTGAGCGTTCTGCTCGTCGCCCTCGGGGTCGGAGCGTTTTTCCTTCGGCATCGGGACGACAAAATCGCGCACTCGTTAGGCAAAACCGGCCCGCGCGGAGCCGAGCCGCCCCATGTCCGCGGCAACCCCAACGCGCCGGTCGCCCTCGCGGAATTTGGCGATTTCGAATGTCTGCCCTGCTTCATTCTGTGGCCCGCCCTGCGCAATCTGGAAAAAGATTACGGCGACCGTCTCTCCCTTACTTTTCGGCAATGCCCTCTGCCTCAGCATCATCATGCCGTGGCCGCGGCGCGCGCTTCCGAAGCGGCCGGACTGCAGGGACATTTCTGGGAAATGTACGACACGCTCTATTTGTCGCGCGCACAATGGATCCACGCAGGCGATCCCCGCCCTGTTTTCGACCGGTTTGCGGAACGCCTCGGCCTGGACGTGACGCGTTTCAACCAGGACATGGACGGACCGGAAGTCGCGCAACGCCTCGCCGACGACGACGCTCTCGTAAAGTCGTTAGGGATCGATCGCACCCCGGTCTTGTTCCTCAACGGGCAACGCCTTCGGCTTCGGGATCCATTGGAGGAAAATATTCGGGCCGACATCGAGGCGGCCCTCGCCGGACAATCTCGGTAGCGAACCGGCGCGGATGAATTATGTTTTTTGTTTCGAAAGAAGCGGTCCAAATTCGCAGCGGCTCAACCAAGCAAGATGAATCAAAAGAAACTCTTCCGCATCGTTCTTACGGGGGCCATTTTGGTTTTAGTCTCGCCAATCCTTCCAGTGCGCGCCCTCTCAGAAGCTGAACCGAAATCGGGAGTTGAAGGGACGCTCACGATGAGCCCGGCCCAGCCCGGTCCGACGCGTGAGGGAGTTCCTGATTCCGCTCCCTACTCCGATGCCACTCTCGTGGTTGAGGGCCAGGGCAAGGTTGTGTGCACCTTGAAAACCGACGCCCAGGGAAAGTTCCGCATCCCGTTAGCGGCGGGCCATTACAAAGTTTCCGTCAAAGGCCACAAGCGAGGGATCGGCGGCTGTGGGCCATTCGAGCTCGAGGTCGTGGCCGGCGAGATGAAGCAGGTGCAGTGGGAATGCGATACCGGTCTTCGATGAAGCCCAGGTCAGCATGGTCGAATCGGCGGGCGCTTGCCTCGACCGTTCTCGCCATTTCGGCCTGGCTGGTCATGACGCCATCGCACGCTGAAAGCTCCGAAAAACCAGTCGACGCGAAGACGAAAAAGGAGATTCTCGCGCGGGAAGAAAAATTGGCCGAGGCCATCGAAGCGCATGATGCGGCTGCCCTCGGACCGATGCTCGCCGAATACTATGCCGACGCCTTCGGCGACGACGAAGAAGCGATCAGCAAAGCCGAGGCGCTCAAGAGCTGCCAGGCCGGGACCCTGCCCTCATACCGGTTCGTTAGGCCGCCGCAGCTGAGCCGCAGCGGCGAGATGGTCATTGTTCAGGGAACGGCCAAAGTCAGCCCCGACCCTCGCAACGACGTCGGGCCGGGCGAAGAATTGGTGCGCGTGCGGCGACTCTGGACGCAAAAGAACGGGCAATGGTTGCTCGTCGCCCAGATGCGCCAGAGCGTCGATGACGAAGAGGAAGATACAGACGAGACCGAGCCCTGATCGACCCTAGCGGCGAACGTAGTGTCCGTGAATCCAGATGCAGTGGTGATGCCGCCAGGCGCGATGGCCGGGTACCCAGAGCCAGCGGTGTCCACGATGCCAGTAGAATGGTCCGTGCGTGTAATACGGGCGGTCGCCAATTTCGATCGTCAGATTGGCCGCATGACTCGCCGGGATAAACGCGCCCCCGAAAAAGAGGGCGCCCAACAGAATTAACACCATGCGTTTCATTGTCAGTGCTTGTTGATTCGAAGACAGACGCATGACAGGCCGCAAATATTCGGCACTACATTCTACGCCGTCACCGCTTCGGCCTTCGCCTCGGCCGCCGGCTCGACCCATTTCCCATGCTCGCGAATCAGGTCCTGCAGGCGCGCCACCGCTTCCGCTTCCGGAATATTGAACTTCACCGCCTGCTTGCCCACGTAAAGATTCACCTTGCCCGGCGCGCCGCCCACATACCCGAAATCGGCATCCGCCATTTCGCCCGGGCCATTCACGATGCAGCCCATGATCGCGATCTTGACGCCTTTCAGGTGCAGGGTCGCCTCCTTGATCCGCGCCGTCGTTGTCTGCAGATTGAACAAGGTCCGCCCGCAGCTCGGGCAGGCCACGTAATCGGTCTTGAAAATGCGCGCGCCGGCCGCCTGCAAAATGTTGTAGGCCAGCCGCAACGATTGTCCCGGCGCTTCCTCGCCCTGCACGAGAATGGCATCGCCGATCCCATCGCAAATGAGCGAGCCGATATTCGTCGCCGCGACCAACAGAGCGGCGAGAAAATCGGTTTCCTCTCTCCCGTCTCCGGTCTCCGTTTTCCGGTCGCCGAGAACGTCTTTCAGGAGAACCGGGTGACGCGGCTGCAATTTCGCGGCCAGCAAACGAAAGGCCGTGATGACCGGCAAATCGACATCGTCCCGCACCGTGACCAGTTTCGGTTTCGTTAGGCGATTGATTTCCTCGACGGCGGCATCGTCGCGCGGGTCAACCTCCACAATGCCGGCCTGCTCGTAGACGATCTCCGGTTTGTAATCGCCCATGCGTTCGATTTTGTGTGCGATCTGGTCGAATGTGGCCTCCCTAACGACTACGCGAATCAATTCTTCGCCGCCCAGTTTTACCGCTTCGCCGGGATCAGCGATCCCGGCTGCAGCAATCGTCTCGCTCGGGCGCCGCTGATACGAAAACGGGTCAAAGGAAAGAGTGACTGCCGCGACAGGACGCTTTCCGGTTGCCGCTCTCCGCTTTCCGCTCTCGATAAGCGCTTTCGCCACCGGGATTTCATGAATGCTGTCCTCGGTCAGCGAAACGCGAATGGTGTCGCCGATTCCATCGGCCAGGAGCGAGCCGATGCCGATCGCGCTTTTGATGCGCGCATCTTCGCCCTCGCCGGCCTCCGTCACGCCAAGATGGATCGGATAATTCCAATCCGGACCTTCCTCGTTCAGCCGGGCCACGAGCAAGCGGTAGGCGTTGATCATCACCTTTGGGTTGCTCGACTTCATCGAGAAAACAAAATCGTGATAGCCGAGATCGCGCGCGATACGGGCGAACTCGAGCGCGCTTTCCACCATGCCGAGCGGCGTATCGCCGTAGCGATTCATAATGCGATCGCTGAGTGAGCCGTGATTGGTGCCGATGCGCATGGCGATGCCGCGCTCCCGGCAGAGCCTGACGAGCGGAGAAAATCGCTCCCGGATGCGGGCCAATTCCGCCGCATACTGCTCGTCCGTGTATTCGATAATCTTGAACTTCTTCGAGTCGGCGTAATTGCCGGGATTAACACGAACCTTCTCGACCCATCTGGCCGCTTCCATGGCCGCTTCCGGCTTGAAATGAATATCAGCCACGATCGGCACATCGCAGCCGCGCTCGCGCAGCCCCCTGACGATGTGTTGCAGATTGGCCGCATCTTTCACCGTCGGGGCGGTGATGCGCACGATCTCGCAACCGGCCTCGGCCAGCTCGATCGTTTGTGCGATGGAAGCATCCGTATCCATCGTATCGCAGGTGATCATCGACTGAACACGAATCGGATTCGATCCGCCGATGCCGACCTTGCCTGCCATCACCTCGCGCGTGAGGCGGCGCTCATATTGAAGGGCAGAGTCGCAATAATTCATGCTTGAGATCGCGGCGCCCTAGCCGTTGTCGGGGCGCACCAGTTCTATAATGGGAAGGCGCGCCGCGCGCAACGCGCGCGGGTTAGGGAGAATGATCCGCTTTCGCGGGCGGCGGACCCTCGAACTTCTCGAGTTTGTTCTTCACAAAAGGAAGGTCCTGCGCGTCGTAGAATGTGATGTAGAGCATGTAACCGATGATGAGAACCGCGCAGCCGGTCTGAATGACCTCGAGCAGACGCACGTTCACGGGCTTGCGCCGCACCCCTTCGATGAGGGCAAGCACGATGTGGCCGCCGTCGAGGACGGGAATCGGCAGCATGTTTATGATAGCCAGGTTGACGTTCAGGATGACGCTGAACCAGAGGGCCAACTGCCAGCCGCGCGCATTTTGGAAAAGCATGTAGTAAATGCGCCCGATGCCGACCGGTCCGCTCAAATGCTGCAGCTTCACGTCCGATTTCGGCGAAGCGACCGCGCCGATCGTGTTGAGCGTAGCCGTCAGGCTGTTGTAAACCTGCTCGATCGGATTCGGATGTGAGATCGACATGATGCCGCCGCTGTCCCATTGAATACCGATACGCGGCGTCTTTTCGTTAGGCAAAATGGCGGGCCGAATCGGCACGTCGAGTGTCTGCCCGCGGCGGCGCACGTGCAGCGTCATCTCCTGCGTGCCGTGGGATTCGATGTAATCCGCCAGCGCAATGGGGTGATAGATCTTCGTGTCGTTATAACCGGTAATGACATCGCCGGCCTTGAGCCCCGCGGCGGCGGCCGGGGTTCGCGGTTGCACCTTTTCGATGATTGGCGTTTGCGCCGGATAAATCAGCACCTGGCGTACGCTTTTGCGCGCCCAGCCACGCGTCTCCGCCTTGTAGGGAACGACGGAAAACTGCAGCTTTTTGCCATCGCGTTCCACCGTGAAGGGAATGGTCGCCCCTTCACTCCGCACCACATTCCAGATGACACTGTCGTTCATGCCGGAAAAACGCGTCACCGGTTCCCCATCGACGGCCAGAATCTTGTCGCCCGCTTCGATGCCGGCCCGGCCGGCCGGCGAATCTTTCTCGACATAACCGACTGTCGTGGTCATGTCCGCTTCGTTCACCGGATGACCCACCGCCCAGACAACGCAGGCGAAGCTGAGGGCGAGCAGGAGGCTGAAAAGCGGCCCGGCCACGGCCACGATGATTTTATCGAGCGCGGAAATCCTGGGCAACGCTTCGCGATCCATGTCCGCCTTGCCCTCGATCACGTCCATGGGCGCGAGTTGCGGGAGTTTGACGAACCCGCCAAAGGGAAGCGAGCCTAACGAATAAAGAACGCCGTTGATTTTCTTCTGCCAGAGCGGTTTGCCGAACCAGATGCCGAACTGCTCGATGTAAAGCCCGCGCCACTTCGCGGCCAGGAAATGACCCAGCTCGTGCACCGCTATGAGCAGGTTGAAGAGAATAACGACCTCGAGAATGACAAGGCAGACTCGGGCGATGTGCAGGATCATGGTCATGGCATGGGAGAAGGAAGATTCGCGGCAATAGAATCGAGTGCGGTCGTCAAAGCCAGGAGGCTCGGCCCGGGTTTACCATTCACGAATTCACACTTCTTGATTTACGACGTCAGGGCGGCTTCGGCTGTCCGACGCGCCCACGAATCGGCCGTCAATATCTCTTCCAGCGAGGGATGTGCAACCACTGTGTGCCGCTCCATTGTTTCGGCCACCAATTGCCAGATGCGCGGGAAATTCATTCGTTTTTCGAGAAAGGCTGAGACCGCGACTTCATTGGCGGCGTTCAAAACAGCAGGGAGAGTGCCGCCGGCCTCCCCGGCCTGCCGCGCCAGCGCCAGCGCCGGAAAATCCTCATAGCGCGGCGTTTCGAACTCGAGCTGGCGCAGTTTCCCGAAATCGAGCGGCGGCAGCGTGTTCGGCACCCGCTCGGGCCAGGTTACGGCATATTGAATCGGGAAACACATGTCGGAATGGGAGAGCTGCGCCAGGACGGAGCCATCGGCGAATTCCACCATCGAATGCACGATGCTCTGCGGATGAATCACGACTTCCACGCGCTTCATTTCCACGCCGAAAAGCCAGTGCGCTTCGATCATCTCGAGTCCCTTGTTGAAAAGCGTGGCCGAATCGATCGTGATTTTCCGGCCCATGTTCCAGGTCGGGTGCTTCAGGGCCTGCTCGGGTGTAATCTGCGCAAACTTTTCGTTAGGCGTTTTCCGGAACGGTCCGCCCGAAGCCGTCAGGATGATGCGGCGAATCTGCGCCTTCGACTCTGAATCCTGAGCCCTTCCGTCAAGACATTGAAAAATGGCGTTGTGCTCCGAATCGACCGGCAGCACGCGAACTCCCTTGTGCGCGGCCGCTCCCATGACCGCTTCGCCGGCCATGACGAGAATTTCCTTGCTCGCCACGGCCAGGTCCTTGCCCGTCTCAATCGCGGCCAGCGCCGGACGCAGACCGCCCGTCCCGACGACGGCGACGAGCACCATGTCTGAATTAGTTAGGCAGGCGATTTCGCACAGGCCTTTTTCGCCCGCCAGAATCTCGGGCTCATATTCCAGCTCCTCGCGCAACTCCGGCAGCTTCGTCTCGTCAACCAGACAAACCGCTTCGGGGCGGACGGCGTTCGCCTGTCCGGCCAGTTTGCGTGCGTTGCTGTTGGCGGCCAGCCCGACAATCTCCATCCGTTCCGGGATATCGCGCGCGACTTTCAGCGCGCTGTCGCCGATCGACCCCGTCGCGCCCAGAACAACAACACGCTTGCGTTTCATGAAAGTGGCCGGGGTCTGGAATTAAAGCCAACCAACCGAAATTCGAACCCCGTTAATCCTGTCCGATCCTACTCCACTTTAATAACGAGCCGCAGGTAGAAAAACAGCAGCGGTGCGGTGAAGAGCAGGCTGTCGACCAGATCGAGCGCGCCGCCGATTCCCGGCAGCAGGCTGCCCGAATCTTTCACACCCGTGCTGCGCTTGACGATCGACTCGGCCAAATCGCCAATGACCGCGGCAAACCCCAACAGCAGACCGAGCACGACGGCGTGCGTCCAGTTCAAATAGGAAAGATGACCCGGCATGAGCCAAAACAGAGCGAGACTCGCGAAAAGGGAGAAGACAAGCGCCCCGAAAAATCCTTCCCACGTTTTCTTGGGACTGATGTGCGGAATGAGCGGATGCCGCCCAATCAGGCTTCCCGTCAAATAGGCGCCCATGTCGCTGAACTTCGTTACCGCAATCAGATAAAGCACATAGAATTGCCCCGTCACGGCACCAGTGCCGGAACGCGGCACGACGTAAACAATTTTCGTGATGAAATTGTAGAGCCAGAGGACGTAGAGAAGACCGAAGAGCGTATAAGCCATCGTCTGGAGCGGCGCATCGTCGCGCAGGCTTTCGAACATCTGACGCGTGAAGACGGTGAGCAGAAAAAACAACAGCACCGCCGTTTCGAAATCGTAGGAGCGGGCCGGGCCGTAACGGGCAAAATAGTAAAAACCACCCCCCAGCATGGCCGCGCCGCAGATCATGCCCGTGACCTTGAAATTGGGCAGACCCTTGTGATCGAGCATGCCGTAGAACTCCCAAAGCGCGATCAGGCCGACCGCGCTGATGAGCGCGAAGAAGGCGAGTTCATAACCCGAAAAGCAGATCACGAGCGCGACCGTCCAGAGCGTGATCGTACTGGCAAAACGCAGAATAAAAACGGAACGCCGCGTCACCGTTTTGGCGTCACTACGTTCGAGCGTCGCGGACATGCAGTCTGCATAATCCCCGTCAGAAAAGAATTGTCCACCCTTCAAAGTCCGGGCCGACGCTTAGACAACCGTCGTTTCCGTTTCCTCGATGACTTCGGGCGGCCTCGGTTTTCCGTAAAGGACTGCGAGCAGCACGCCGGCTACGACTAACGAAATGCCGAGCACAGTCTGCGTGCTGTAGTGTTCGCCGAAGATGGTGACGCCAAAGATCAGCGCGTAGATCAGGCCGAGATAGTTCAGCACGGCCACTTTCGCTATCCGCTCGGACTGCAGGGATTTGGTCAGGCAGATTTGGCCGATCTGGGTAAGAACACCACACATGAGGAGACAAAACCATTCCCATGGCAACGGCGTTCGCCAGCGGAAGAAGATAAAGAGCAGGCCGGCGGCGACGCCCACGAGCTGGAAATGGAGCACGACAACGATCGGCTCTTCGCGCTCGCGGAGCCGGCGCACGAGATTGTAGGCCATGCCCGAGCAAACGGCCGAGACGATGCCAATGAGCAGATAGAAGCTCGAGACGCGTGAGTCGAAGCCCTTGATCACGAAAACGCCCGCGAAGGCAACCCCATAGAAAAGCCATTGCCGCGCCGGCACCATTTCGCGCAAAACAAACACGCCAATGAGCGCCGTGAAAATCGGAGACAAGTATTGGATGGTGACCGCGGTGGCGAGGTGCATGTGCTGGAGGGTGACGAAAAAAGCGAAGAGAGCGAGCGTGCCAAAGGTGCCGCGCGCAATCAGAAGCGTGTGATTGTTCCCTTTCCAATCAAGCTGCCGGCGCGTGACCTCAACGCTGCAGATCAGGGCGGAGACGAAGCAACGGAAGAAAACGATCTCCATCGCCGGAATGCGATCGAGCTGTTTGACGAAGACGTTCATGACCGCGAAGGCGAACGTCGCCAGCAGCATGTTTAAAACGCCGCGGTTGAACCGGCGTGACTTTGCTCGAGATGGGGTCTTGGTCTGCGCAGGCATGCCGCAGGCTCAATACTCGCGCCAGGTGAAACGCATCACGATCGCCCCGGCTTCGCGGTTGCGACACGCATTACGAAAAGTAAAAGCGCTACGAGCAGAAGCAGGGAAATGACGAAAATCATCGCTTGGGTTCCGGCGAGACTATTTCACATTGGGAATCCTAACGACCGCGCCCTTGGCCTGCGGATCTCGTGGATCCCTGACCACCGTGACGAACAATTCTTTCTCGCCTTCGCCGAAGGCCACGTTGGTCGTGCCGTCACCGGCCGCGATTTCAAAGACGTGCAGCAGCTTTCCCTCGGGAGAGATTTTCAAAATCTTGCCACCGAACCATTGCGCGACATAGATGTTGCCTTTGCTGTCTATCTTCATGCTGTCGGGACCAAGCCACCATGACTTGTTCCTGTCTTCCACGAGAAGATTGAGCAGCGCAAAATTCGATCGGTGACTCAGGGTGCCGTCTTCATTGATCGTGAATCTCAGCATGCAGTTCCCGACGGTTTCGCTGACGTAGAGCGTTTTTTGGTCGGAAGAAACCGCGATGCCGTTCGCGTAATTCAGATCGTTGGCCACCTCGATCCATTGCTGAGCGCCGGGCGCGAGATAGAGAATCTTTCCTGCCACCGCCGTGGGCACATCGTGATAAGGACCAAAGACCGTGGCGTAGGCGGCGCCGTTCGGGGCGACGACAATATCGTTGATACCGCCTTCGAACGGCTGGCCTTTCTTGTCGCGATCCCACCGACGCAACTGCCTGCCGTTCATGTCGAGCTCCAGAATGGCGCCATGCTCGTCGGTGCAGGCGAGCAGGAATGTCTTCTCTTTCGTAAGGGCCAGACCGTTATGGCCGCAGCCTTCGGTATGATTTAGGACGGTCGCCGTTTTGCCGTCCCACCTTGAAAGCGTGTTCGAAACCCAGCCGACATAGTAGAGGTTGCCATCGATGTACAACGGACCCTCCGGTCCAAGAACGTTGCTTACGACTGTGGCTTCCCTCGCCCACGCCGTCGCAACCAGCGTCGCGCCTAACACAAAGCAGATAATCTTCTTCGTCCTCATTCTTGATTCCTCTCAATCACCAGACTGCCCGGCTGGCGATCGGAGAACGAACTCTTTTTTCGAGCGCGATGCCGGTTTTTGCCTCGCACGATAATCCAGTGAAACGGATTGACTTACGGGTGCCAGTGGACTATCGGGAACCTGACGCAAAAAGCGAAAAACCGGTTTCTCAACCGGTTAGGCGACAACACCTGGCAATCGTCGTCCGTCGAGACCAAACACATTGAGTCTGGTCAGCTCGAACATACGGGGGTTTTCCCCGCGGAGACTGGAAATGAAAAAGTTAATGTTGGTAATAATCGCGTCGGCCTGTTGCTCGGCGTTCACCTTGAACGCCTCGGCTCAGCAAGCTGATCAGGCCATCGCCGATACCGTCATCGCGATGACGAAGGCGCAATGGGCCGCAGGAATAAAAGATCCGACGAATGTCGCTGCGCAGTCGAAGGACATGTCGGATGACTACACGGAGTTCAACGCCGATTTCGCTACGCGCATCGACGGCAAGGCGAAGAACTCGCAGCTGGCGGAGGGCGTCGCAAAGGACTCGAGCAAGGGCACCGCGGCGGAAATGCTCAACGAGAAGGTTCAGGTTTATAATGGCGATGTTGCCATCCTGACCTATAACTACGCCGGGACGTCCATGGACAAGGACGGCAAGACCACACCGAACCGGGCCAAATCAACTCGCGTCTTCGTGAAAAAGGACGGCAAATGGGTGATGGTCCATGCTAACTTCGGGGCCGATCCGCTGCCTAAGCAATAGTTGATAACTTGAGAACGGGGGCCGCCGGCGCGCTCTGCGCTTTTGGCGGCCCCTGATCTTGTACGGACGTTTCCCTTCGGACAGCGCGCACGCCGGCAAATCGAAGTTGCCGCGAGCCAACGGGCGCGCGTTCCGCGATCTGAAAATGCTCAAACAGAGATCGACCGTCATTCGCACTATCGTTAGGGGATATCTGGCCGGTGATAAGTAGAGCGGCTCACTCTCGCGGCATTCGACATGGCGGGGACGAATGGGACATGGTGAATCCCTCGACTGCCACGCAAAAGCATGAGCCTCCTCAATCAACGCCGCGGCCGAATCGCGCTCTTCACCTTGCTCTACCTGAGCGAAGGCGCGCCTATCGGATTCATCTGGTGGGCGCTGCCGACAATTCTGCGCCGGGCCGGAGTCGAAGTGCCAAAGATCACCGCGCTCACCGCGATGCTCGTCCTGCCATGGGTGTTCAAGTTTCTCTGGGCGCCCCTCGTCGATTCCATGCGCACGCCGCTCTGGGGATTTCGCGGCTGGATCATTTCCGCGCAGCTGGCCATGGGCATGACCCTGCTGCCGCTCATCTGGCTGGATCCGCTCGGGCATTTTCAGTGGTGGGGTGGGCTCCTGCTCCTGCATGCCGTCTTCGCTGCGACGCAGGACGTCTCGATCGACGCGATGGCCATCAACCTTGTGCCCGAGCACCAGCGCGGCATTCTCAACGGCTGCATGCAGGGCGGAATGCTCGTGGGCCGCAGCGCGTTCGGCGGAGGCGCCCTCCTCGTGGCCGCGGCCGGCGGCATCCCGTGGGTCATCGTTGCCCTGGTCATCTGCATCTGGATCACGCTCGTCTTTATGATATTCGTTAGGGAACCACCGGAGACGGAGGACATCAGGCATCGCCTGGCAGATTTCCGTCAACATTTGCAAGCCGCGCTGCGCCGGCGCGCGACGTGGCTCGGGCTCGCCTTTGCTCTCGTCTCCGCGGCTGCCTTCGAGGCTACCGGCCAGCTGGCCGGACCGTTTCTTGTCGACCGCAGTGTCCCGGAAAAAACGATCGGTTTATTTTTCGGCGTGGCCGTCATCGCCGCCACGCTCGTTGGCGGATTGATTGGCGGAACGCTGTCGGACCGCTGGGGACGCATCCGCGCGGTGGCGATCTTTCTCGTCGGCTTCGTCGTTATGATTACCGGCCTGGCTTTGTCCGACCTCGCTATGGCAAAACCGGAGTCGGCCGTGCTAATCGGCTGGCTGACCGGCATGTATTTCTTTATTGGCCTGTTCACCGCCTCGTCCTACGCCCTTTTCATGGACCTGACCGATGCGCGCCTTGGTGGGACGCAATTCAGCTCCTTCATGTCGGCCACCAACGGCTGTGAATCGTGGTCCGCCTGGGCCGGGGGAAGAATCGTCGGCTCCAGCAACCACTACCCCGCCGCCTTCCTGACCATGTGCATCGCCTCCCTGCTTAGCCTCCCATTGCTGCGGTGGTTGGCGAAAGAGCGGGAGCCGGCGAAATAACGGTTCCGCAACGACAGCGCGATCACTTCTGCTAATACTCGTCGTGACGGCGCCACCAAACGTAAGGCTCGCTTCGCGGCCAGCCGGGCGGGGAATCTTCCCACGTTTCCTGGCGTCCGAACGGTGTCCAGTCGAGCAGGGCGAAACTCGAAACCACCAATTCGATCCCGCGATCCGTGGTGAAGTAGGTATGATGAATGGCGTCGCCGTCGCGCAGAAAGACGCTCAAGCCGAAGTGCTCGCCTTCATCCGTGCTCACGCCGAAGTCCGCATTGAAGCTCGTGCCCGCGGAGGAAACCCATGGCACCTTCCATCCCATCCGCTTCTTGTAAGCTTCGAGAGCGGCCAGCGGCCCGAGCGAGACCAGCACGAGCGAAGTGTCCCGCGCATGGAGATGCGCCAGTGGCCCGATATGATCGACCACCATCGAGCAGCCCGGACATCCCGCCGTTGGCCATCCATGCACGCCGGGCGCAAACATGAAATGATAGACGATCAGTTGGCGGCGTCCTTCGAACAGGTCGAGCAAGCGCATTTTGCCGCCCGGTGCGTCGAAGACGTAATCCTTCTCGATGCGCACCATCGGCAATCTGCGTCGCTCTGCGTTGAGCGCATCGTGCGCCTTCATCGCCGCCTTCTCCTTGATCAATAATTGGTCGCGAGCGCGCTGCCATTCCGCACGCGAAACCACCTTCGGCAGGCTGCACGGCTCGTCGTGGGTTCCGTCGGATTTCATATAGTCTCCTTTCAGTGGACACTCTTGTTTTCGAAATATCGACCCACGCCGGCCGTCGAAAGAACGCGGGGCTCGGAAATCAAACCGTCTCCAGGTCTACTGCCGATGTTTTCGCTCATCGCAGGAATGATTGTCCCATGGGCGAGTTGGGTTGCCGTGCCCGGCAGATGCGCAGGGAGCCAGGAAGAGCGATGATAGAACCATGACGAATCCAGGAAAGATCATGCAGGAAAAGGGCGTCGTTAGGGCGCGCGCCGTCGCAATCGGGACGCAATCGATGGGTGCATTGGCCGCCGGCGCAATCGCCGTTGGCGCGTTTGCCCTCGGGGCGCTTGCCATCGGCTGCCTCGTCGTCGGCCGCGCCAAAATCGGGCGCCTCGAAATCGGCGAACTGGTCGTCGGTCGCCTCACCGTGACCGACTCGCTGAACACGCCCTGAGGAAGCGCGGCACCGCGGCCGTCGGTGGCGCTCACGGACGGCGTCAATGTCTTTCTCGACCAGATAACCGTCGAAAAGCCGGGTGAGATCTCCTGCGCCGATCTCCGTGTCCCCGGCGGTTAAGGGAAAGTGTTGTCGAATGGGACGGCCCCGTTATTTTCAAAGCCGATGAAATGCGCAACGACCGCCGTCTTCCTGCTGCTGTTCGCGATTCCTCCGTTTGCCCAGGCTGGCAATGAGTTGACCGCGGATGAGAGTATCCCGATTCCGAAGATCAGTTTCGATGAGAAGGGCGACCTGAAGATCACTGCTTCGGCCACGTCGTCGCCGAGCGACTTCGATTTTCTGGTGGGCCAATGGAAAATGCACAACCGCCATCTGAACAAGCGACTCGCCAACTGCAAAGACTGGACGGAATTCGATTCCACGGACGTGAACACCAAGATCCTCGGCGGCGCGGCGGATATGGATACCTACTCCACGACCGAGTTTCCCGGGATGGAAGGCAAGCTCTTTGAAGGTCTCACCCTGCGGCTCTTCAATCCGAAAACCAAACTCTGGAGCCTTTATTGGATCGCGAGCAATACCGGCACGATCGATCCTCCCGTGGTCGGCTCCTTTGAAAATGGCGTCGGGCACTTCTTCGGGAAAGACACGCTCAACGGCAAACCCATTATCGTCGTCTTCCGTTGGGACGCGCGAAACAAGGAGCGCCCGGTGTGGGGTCAGGCGTTTTCCTCCGACAACGGCAAGACCTGGGAGTGGAATTTCTTTAACGTCTCGACGCGACCGTGATCGGTGCTCCGGTTCGACGCGGCGAGCGCCGCCACCATGGCCACTGTAGCCACGGCGCTCTGTCGCCGTGCGAGGCGACGCCCCGACTGAGCGGGGCGGCTACAATACCGTAGCGCGCTCGCATCCGTTAGGATCTGTGAAGTGTTCCTGCAGCAGAGGACTGATTCACCGTCCCGCCCATTACCGCCAAATAGCCGCTTCGAGTTTCTTGGAAATTACGCTTCAGCCAGGCACGGCGGTCACAGCAGGGAAGACGATAGTGAAGGTGGACCTTTCCCAACGCCTGGCGGATCACGCGCGGGAGCGGCCCGTTTTAGCCGTCATGAGCCGGCTGCGGCTTGTTTCAGCGCGGCGATGTCGATTTTGGTCATCTGCATCATCGCGTTCATGACGCGTTCGGCCCTGGCCTTGTCGGGATCGCCGAGCAACTCCATGAGCAAACGCGGCTGCACCTGCCAGGACAGACCGTATTTATCTTTCAGCCAGCTACAAACCCCGGGCTCGCCGCCGTCGGCGGTCAGTTTTTCCCAGTAATAATCGATCTGCTCCTGAGTGTCGCACATGACCACGAACGACACGGCCTCAGTAAACTTGAACTGCGGTCCTGCATTGAGCGCCACGAACTCAATGCCATCCAGCGTAAGTTCTACCGTCATGACCGAGCCCGGGTCCCGGCCGATTTGTTTCGCCGGTCCCTCCGGGTAGTGAGTGATCTTGTTGATCTTCGAGTTTTTGAAAACGGAGATGTAAAACTTCGCGGCTTCTTCCGCGTTATCGTCAAACCACAGGAAAGGTGAAATCGTTTGCATCGGCACACCTTAACCATGAATCGGACTTTTTCGCTCGCGATAGGGCGACGGATTAGACGCACGAGGGAGCGCGTGCAATCTAACCCCATGCCGGCACTGTTCGCGCCCACCCTTTGCGCGCTCCTGGCGACGCTGCCCGCTTCGGTGCAAGCCCGGGCAACGCCCGATGAATACCAGGGACGTTACCAGGATCGCCCCGATTCCACGCTTGTCATCGCTGTGCGGCGGCGCGACCACGCGCTTTTCGCCATCATTAACGACGCGCGCTATCCGCTGCGCGCTGTCCGCCCCGATGTATATCTCGATGCCACCGGAAGCGAGGTTCACTTCGTTCGCGATGGAGACGGCCGAGTCATTGGCTATCGCGTCGGTTCCGTGACGACGGTCGCTCAAGCACCTCTCCATCGCCTGCTGGATGCCTCCGTGCGCTTGCCGAAGAATGCCTGGCAGGCACGTCCACTCGACGCGCCGGCCGACTACGTATATGCGCCGCCGCTAGATGAAAAAGATGGCCTTGTCGTGTCGTCCCTGCCGTCAGGTTCGCGCCTGCGCGACAAACTGACGGATCTGACCAACGCCATCTATCACGATCAATTTCCAAATGTGCACAGTGTCCTTCTCTACCTGCATGGCGGGCTCGTTTTTGAACACTATTTCTATGAGTACGATCGCAGCACTCGCCATCAACTCCGATCCGCCACGAAAACATTGATGGCGCTGCTCGCCGGCGCTGCCGTCGACCGCGGTCTCATTCCTTCCCTCGACGCGCCGGTTCTGCCTTACTTTTCCGAATATCGGGATCTCCGGAACGTTGACGGCAAGAAGCGTGCGATTTCCATCCGCGATTTGCTGGCCATGCAGTCCGGCCTTGCTTGCAACGATGACAACGATGCCTCGCCGGGCAACGAGAACCAGATGTACAAGAGTGACGACTGGGCGCGCTTCATTCTCGATCTTCCCATGGCATCCGCGCCAGGCGCTCACGCTTCCTACTGCTCAGGCAATGTCATCCTCGTCGGCCGCATTATCCAGAAGGTATCGCACAAGTCCGTCCACGACTTTGCGCGAGACGCGCTCTTCGCGCCGCTCGGCATCGGCGATTTCGCCTGGGATTTTCGTCCCGATCGTTCCCATGCGGAGAACTTCGGGCAGGCCTGGCTCCGGCCACGCGACATGCTGAAGGTTGGCGTTCTCATTCTTCATCACGGCGTATGGCGAGACCGTCAGGTCATCTCGAAGGCATGGATCGATCAAATGACGCGCAAACAGAGCGAAATCGGAGGAACGCCCTACGGCTATTTCTGGTGGAAGCGCTACATTAATTTGTCGACTGGCCGGCTCGAAACGCCCCAGGCTTCGGGAAATGGCGGCCAAAAGATCATCGTATTCCGCGACCAGGACGCAGTGCTGGTCTTGACCGGCGGCACCTACAACAACGAGTCCGCAACCAACGACATCATCGCGCGCTACATCGCGCCCGCTCTCACGCAGTAAGTTCAGGCGAATCTTTGCAGGAGAGAATGGGGTTGCCTGCAAAGGGCCTGTTACCCAAAGAGTCGGTCGTTAGGCCAACCAAACATCAAACATTGCCGGCGGACTCATCTGCGCAACCCTTCTTTCGGCGAGATAACAGAATCCGAAATACTTTGACTGGATAATCCAGTCGAGTTCGAGTGCGGCTTCAACAAACCGGGATGAAATATCAGCTTCCAGCCCTCGATCTGTTGTTCCCAAAAGCGCGAGCCGAGATCCTGCGGCTGCTTTTCTCCGATGCGAACGCGGAGCGTTATGTTCGAGAATTGGCGCAGATGAGCGGACTCGCCCTCAGAACGGTTCAAGAAGAGCTGGCCATCCTGAGTGCGCTCCGCCTGGTCAAGAGCTGGTCCAACGGATACCACCGGTTCTATCGCGCGAATCGCGATCACGCACTCTTTCCACATTTGTCCGCCATCGTTCGCACCGGCGCCCGCCTTCCGCGCGCAACCGCGCCGCCACATCGTCGCCGAGGTAAAAGAAGGCGCTGAAGCCGCCCACGGCCGGCGCACCGGTATCGCTTCGCCCCTTGGTCCATCTCGACTGGATTATCCAGTCGAGTCAAATGGAGCAAGAGGGATGTCCTGGTCGTTAACCGGGCCCGAAAGCTTCCGGGAAGGTGGCAAAGGAAGCGGTGAGGCCGCAGCTTGCAGGCGCGCTGGTATGATTTCGTTCTTTCCTCCCACTCGACTGGATTATCCAGTCGAGTTCAAAGTAGGAAAGAGGAATGTTGTGCCGGTTGATCGGTAGAGCGGAGTGGCTTGAAGAATCAACGGCAAACTTCCGGCGAGAGCGACCGGGCCGCAAAGTAATGGAACATCACGGCGGGAAGGAAAGCTGGAGACGGACCAGTAGCGTGCACAGCGCCTGCACGCGGGCCAGAATGGTTGACCCTTGATCCAACTCGACTGGATTATCCAGTCGAGTCTAAAGCTGAGCAAAAAGGATGTGCTGAGCCTGGCGTCCGCCCGTTGGAAGTGCCACTCGACCGCCGTGGTCAATCTCCTTGCACCCCACGCTCTCGGTCGGTAACCAAGCTCATGCGCGAGTCATCAGAAGCGCGTGCCGCCAGCGACAAATCCAGATTAGTCCTCTGGACCTGCGCTGGCGCCGCCCTTTTCGTTCACCTCCTGACCAATCAGCACTACGGCTATTTTCGCGACGAACTCTATTTCCTCGCCTGCGCGCGACACCTCGCTTTTGGCTACGTCGATCTTTCACCGCTGAGCATGCTCCTCCTCCGCCTCGAGGTGATGGTGTTCGGCGACTCGCTCTTTGCCGTCCGCCTCTTTTCCGCACTCGCAAGCGCCGGCACGGTCGCGCTGACCGGACTGCTCGCGCGCGAGCTGGGCGGTCGCACCTGGGGCGTGACCCTGGGCTGCATTGGCGCCCTAACGAGTCTCTACTTTCTTGCGATCGGCAATTTCTATACGCCGCAGGCTTACGAGCCGCTCTTCTGGACGGGCGCGATCTACTTCCTCGTTCGTATCATTAAGGGGGCGCCCGGCCGCACCTGGATTTGGTTCGGAGTCATGGTTGGCCTCGGCCTGGAAAACAAACATTCAATGGCGTTCGTTGCCGCGGCCATCGTGCTCGCGCTCTTCTTGACGCCGGAGCGCCGCCACTTCGGTCAAAAATGGATTTGGCTCGGCGGCCTCGTCGCGTTCCTGATCGCGTTGCCTAACGTGCTTTGGCAAATCGAACACGGCTGGCCCACCTGGGTCTTGCTCAACAACATCGCGCACAGCAACAAAAACGTCGTTCTCACTCCGCTGCAATATTTCGCTCAGCAGTTGACCCTCATGAATCCGATGACCGCGCCGCTCTGGCTGGGCGGCTTGATCTGGTTGCTCGTCGCGCGCGACGGCCGCCGCTTCCGCGTGATCGGACTCACCTACCTGATCGCGCTCGCCGAGTTCATCGTCATGCACGGCAAGAACTATTATCTCGGACCCGCCTACCCGATGTTGTTCGCGGCCGGCGCGGTCGCCGCGGAACGCTTCTTCACCCCGCGTCTGCGCTGGCTCAAGCCGACGCTCGCCCTGGCCATGATCACAGCGGCGGCCGTTCTCTCGCCGATCGTGCTCCCGATCCTGCCGCCGGAAAAACTGCTCGCCTACATGCGCGCGCTGCACTTCAAGGTCCCGAAAACCGAGACCTCGTTCACGGCGGCCTTGCCACAGCTTTACGCGGATCAATTCGGCTGGAAGAAAATGGCGCGCTCCGTCGCGCGCGTTTACGCGAGCCTCTCGTCCGACGAACAAAAGCACGTCGCGATTTTTTGTCAGAACTACGGCGAGGCCGGCGCGATCGACTTCTTCGGGCCGAGGTTCGGGCTTCCGCCCGCCCTTTCCGGGCACCAGAACTATTTCTATTGGCGACCCGGCCACTACACCGGCGAAATCATGATCGTGCTCGATGACGACGCGACCGATGAACGCGCACAATTTCGCTCCGTCGAAGATCGTGGCCCGGTCGAGAGCAGCCGGTGGGCGATGCCCGGGGAGCAGCGACAGCACATCTACGTCTGCCGCGATTTGAAGGGCGGCCTGCGCAATCTCTGGCCGAAGTTAAAGCAGTGGTTGTAGCGATGAACAGGATCGCGCAATCTCCGCCGCCGTTTATAGAAATGGTCTGGATATGCTCGTCGGTAAGATCGCTCCCATACTTATTTTCAACCAAGAGAGTTCCATTTGGGTGCCCGGCGGGCTGCTCGATTTTCCTGACGATTCCCCACCAGCTGACGAATTGGGCCCTGTGACCGCGCAAACGGAATTCCATTTTGCTTCCATAACGCTCTTCCGGCCTGCTCCAGATTGTCCATCTCTGATCGTCAGATAGCCGATCGTAAAATGGCTTCTCCATGTCCGTCGGCTCATAGCCAATCGTGGCAAGGGAACCATCCCTCGGGAATGGCTTACCTCTCGAGAATTCAATAATCGTTTCACGCGACTTTGCCGGCGACGCGCAGCAAGTTAAAATAAGTATTGCCAAAATTGAAACGCAGGTCGCCTTCTCGTTCATGAAAGGAATTCAGACGAGCTCGCGTCTTAAAAACATTTGGCGGGCGTACATCGGCAGGACGTCGGGTTGGCTGGCGGGCGTATTCTCGTGAAGCTTTCCTTTTCGCTGAAGGCAATCGCCAAGTCACTTCTTTTCTTTCGCATTCTTCACCGCGGACTTCCTGACGCCCTTCTTTGCGCTGCTGTCCCGCTCGCGAACCCTTTCGGAGTTTCCCCACGCGCTCGCCGCACGAGTAAAGCCATCGTCATACTTTGCAAAGTATGTCGGGGTCCCCAGGAGTCACTCCTTTTGGTTTCGACTTCCAGGGGACATCGCCAAGCGGGCAGAATACTTCAATTCCCGGGCGAGAATCTGGCTATTTTGTCTTTCGCATCCGGCGACATTTTCTCCTTCTCACGGTTGCAATGCTGTCGCGCTCCGTCGAGTTCGAATTGCTTTGAGGCAAAGCATGGCCATGTGCGACGTGGTCCCTTCGAATGGCGTAACGTTGAAAGAAACCGAATGACCTCGCTGGAGCACTTTGCCGAAAATGTCTGGACCGTGGACGGTCCCACGGTCCGCGCCGTGGGGATCCCGTTTCCCACGCGCATGATCGTCGTCAAACTCAGCGGCAGGTCATGGTGGGTGAATTCTCCTGTATCGGTCCCGCGCGAACTGCTCGATCGCATGACGACGGAGGGGCCGGTTCGATATCTTGTCGCTCCGACCAAGCTGCATGTCTGGCGGCTGGAATCGTGGCACAAGTTATTTCCCGAGGCTGAACTGTGGGCGCCTCCTCAGATCCCGAGCAAGCTTAAGGGTTTACCTTTCACGGGCGTTCTTGGAGATATCCCACCGGCGGGCTGGGCGGATGACTTCGATCAACTGGTTTTCCGAGGCAACCTGTTCGTGGAGGAGGTTTATTTTCTGCACCGAAGGTCGCGCACGCTGATCTTCGGCGATTTCATCCAGAACCATCCGCCCCCGAAGGGCCGGCCGTTCCTGGGTGCGCTCTTCAAGTTCGCCCGAGTCGCCTGGCCGCACGGCGGTGTGCCGTTCGACATTCGGCTCTCCTTCACCAACCGGAAGCTGGCGCGTCGATCGCTCGAGCAATTGCTTTCATGGGACTTCGACAAACTGATCCTGGCGCACGGAGTCTGCGTCGAGAAGGATGCCAAGGCATTCGTTAGGCACGCGTTCCGCTGGCTTTCTTTAAAAAGCTGAAACGCTGAGATGCTGAAAATCTGAAATTGAAAAGCGCCGCAACGCCGAATCTTCGGGCATGGCCCCTGGTGTTTGGCGCGGCCGCGTGCAGACCGTGTTACGGTTGGACGGAAATGATTAGGATTCTTTCAGGTTTCCCGGAAGAGGTGCTGGCCATTTCGGGAGAGGGCGAAGTCACGGCGGATGACTTCCGTTCCGTGGTCTGGCCGGCCATCGATGAGAAACTCAAGACGCATGAACGACTCAGTCTTTACTACCAGCTCGGTCCAGAGTTTACCGGGATGAGCCTGGGTGGCATGTGGGAGGATACGAAACTCGATCTCGCCCATTGGAAGGTCTGGCGAAGGATCGCGCTGATCTCCGACATTCCGTGGATCGCCAGGGGAATGGGACTGATCGTGCCGCTCCTGCATCATCGCGTGCGTTTCTTTTCCAATGCGGAGGCGGATGCGGCTCGCGGATGGCTGGAGTCAGCCTAACAGCGGTTCACACTGGGACGCCCACCCGGCCCGGGAGTTCGCGCCTGCCGGTTTAGGGTTCTTCGAGCGGCAGTTCATCGTCAGATTCAGGCCGTAGATACGATTCTGCTCTATGGCTTCTTCTCCGCGCAAAGTTTCTGAAAACGCGGATCTTTTCGCAACGGATCGAACATTGGATCGAGGCGGAGCAAGGCCGGCGTCAGTGGACGCACCCAGACGAATGGCCCGCGATACGGAACGGAGTTTCTCGAGCGCACAACGCGCCGGTTCCTCCGCACTGTGGCGAAAGACCCGCGCCGACCACTCGCGCGACCACAGCTTGCTCGTGCGTGATCGCCGTCGGCGTTCCCATTTCCAGTGACTGTTTTCCAAGGATAGCGGCACTCATGGTTTCAGGCGGGCGAGAAGGATCAGATGGGACCTTGCGAACGACGCAGCCGGATCGTTATCGCGATGAGCGCCGCCGCCACCAGCAGGCCGAGCCAGAGACCCGGGCTCGCGAGGTATCGGCCGGGAGTGAGTCGTGGCTGGGCTCACTCCGTGAACAATCAGAATCCCATTGGTCATAAGGAGCATGATCAATTGCACGACGACCATGACGAAGGCAATTACCGGCAGGACAACGAGCGGTATCGTCGCCTTGGCCGGCTCCGCCAAACCGATCGAGTTGGCCTGGTAACTCGCGCAGCGCCCGATCGTAGGGCTCCAAGTATCGCTCATCGCCGGTAATAATGAATCCGCGCTGTCCGGTCTCAGCGTCCTTCAACGTCGAAAGAAACTGCTCGAGTTGGATGATATCCTGTCGACGAATTTGTTCTCTTTGATGAGCGTGCAGAATATAACTGCCCAGCCCGTAGGTGAGCAACGCGGAGCTCACGACGACCACGCATGCGGCCGTCAGCACTGCCGCCACCACCCCGTAGACGAACAGCCATTCGTGGCTCAATCTCTAAAAACGCTCAGACGTAAGCAACCAAAAAAGCAGCCGTTAGGGTCCGGCTTACCCCCGGCAGCAATCCTGCGTTGCGACCCAAAACCAGACGATGATGTCGCCCTCGCGAAGGCTCGCCGATTTCGGACAACGCAAATATTGTTGTACCGCTCTTCGAACCGGAGGCGCGGCGTTGTGCCGGATCAGCTCCGAAAGCGGACCAGGCCATGCCTTGGTCTCGAGCCATGCCGGTGAAGCCAAGATCGTAACCTACGGAGGCCGCGCAAATTTCATTTCACGCTCACTCCGTTTTATTGGAAAATAGTTGGATGGAAGGAAAAACGGCCGCGGCGGATGGTGCCGCCGACATGACCCAGATGCTCAAGCAGTGGGCGACGGGAGATGAAGCGGCTTCGGCGACGCTCATGCCGCTGGTTTATGGAGAACTGCGCCGGCTGGCTCGCGCGTATCTGCGGCGGGAGCGGGAAGATCATACGCTGCAGCCGACCGCGCTCGTCCACGAAGCGTATCTGCGCCTGGTGAACCGGAGCGAAATGACGTGGCAGGACCGCGCCCATTTCTATGGAATCGCCGCGCGGCTCATGCGGCAGATTCTGGTCGATCACGCGCGCGCCCATAACGCGAAGAAGCGCGGCGGCCTGGAGCAAAAGGTCGTCCTCGATGAAGCGCTCGATCTTCCGGCTAAAGGAACGCTCGATCTGTTGGCGCTCGACGGCGCGTTGCAAAGTTTCGCCCGAAGTTATCCGCGGAAGAGCGAAGTGGTGGAGTTGAAATTCTTCGGCGGACTGGAAGCGGCGGAAATCGCCGAGATTCTGCGCGTCTCACCCAAGACGGTGCTGCGCGATTGGAGTTTTGCGAAGCTCTGGCTTTGCCGAGAATTGGACACCGCGGGTTAGGCCGCCGGGCGGTGAGGTTGCGATGGTGGCAGGTTTTGAATCGGCGCTCCAAAATGAACAATGACGAAATCCCAATGACAGAAGCTGTGCGCGCGTTTCCTCTTTGGCGCCGCCCTTCGGTAGCGCAAGCTTCCAGCTTGCGACTCCGCTATGGCACCCGCGACAGAATCGAGACACGCAAGCTGGAAGCTCGCGCTACGTCGATCGGATGACCGCGGCGGAACGAGCTGAGCGCATCGCCGAGCTTGTGGAAGCGGCGCTTGAACACGAGCCGCAGGAGTGGGCCGTTTTCGTCGATGCAGCCTGCGCCGGGGAGGGCGAGCTGCGCGCGGAAGTGGAGTCGCTCCTCGCGTATCGCGCACGGGCGATGGCGTTCATCGAATCGCCGGCCTACGAGGCGAGTGCGGAATCACTCGCGACGGATGAAGCCGGTGCGCTGCAGCCGGGCGAACGCATCGACGGTTACGAGATCGTTTCGCTGCTGGGTGAGGGCGGGATGGGTCAGGTTTACCTCGCGCAAGATGCGGAACTTGGCCGGATGGTGGCGATCAAATTCGTCCAGCAAGGTTTTGGCCGAAGGCATCTGATCCGGCAGTTCCGGCAGGAAGCGCGGATTCTGGCGGGTCTCAATCATCCGCATATCGCGCGGCTTTACGGCGCGAGCGTTTCCACCATCGGCACGCCCTATTTCGTGATGGAATATGTCGCGGGCGAACGGCTGGAGGAATATTGCCAGCACCACCGCCTGACGATCGGCGAGCGGCTCGCGCTTTTTCGCAAACTCTGTTCCGCCGTCGCTTACGCTCATCAACACCTGATCATTCATCGCGATCTGAAGCCGGCCAATATTCGCGTCACCCCCGAGGGCGAACCGAAGCTGCTCGATTTCGGCATCGCCAGTCTCCTCGATCACGAGAGGCAGCTCGCGGAGCAACCCCGCAGCCTCGCCGGCGTGATGACGCCCGGGTATGCCAGCCCGGAACAAATCCGCGGCGAAACCCTGACGACGGCAAGCGACGTCTACAGCCTCGGGGTGATTCTTTATCAATTACTGACCGGCGAAAAGCCTCGCCAACTCATGACGCGTTCGCCCGAAGAACTCTCGCGCGCGATTACCGAGCAGGAGCCGGAGCGTCCAAGCACCACAGTGGCGGCAAATCCGCATTCCGCATTCCGCAATCCGCATTTCCTCCGCGGCGATCTCGATCAGATCGTCCTCATGGCGATGCGCCCAGAGCCGGAGCGGCGCTACGCTTCCGCGGCGGAATTTTCGGAAGATATCGGACGGCATCTGGCGAACTTGCCGGTGCGCGCGCGGGCAGACACCTGGAGTTATCGCGGAGAAAAATTTATCCGGCGCAACAAGCTGGCCGTGGCGGCGGCGGTTCTCGTCGCGCTCACTCTCGCCGGGGGAATCGCGGCGACCATGCGCGAGGCGCGTCGGGCGCATCGACAACGGGCGCGCGCGGAGCGACGTTTCCACGATGTCCGCCGACTTGCTGATTCGCTCATCTTCGATCTGCACGATGCAGTCGAACATCTGCCCGGATCCACTGCCGCGCGGAAGCTGATCGTGAGTCAAGCTTTGAAATATCTCGACAGCCTGGCGCGAGAAGCGGGCGACGAGCCTTCGCTACAGCGCGATCTCGTCCGCGGCTACATCCGCATCGGCAACGTCCAGGGCGACCCGAGTAATCCAAACCTCGGCGACACCGCCGGCGCCTTGCACAGTTACCTCCAGGCGCAACAGATCGCCGAAGCGCTCCTGGCCGCGGACAGCCACGATGCGGAGACGCGCCGTTCGTTAGGCGTGATCAAGGAGAAAATCGGCGACCTGCGTGCTGCCAATGGCCACTTGACGAGCGCGATCGCAAGCACTCGCGCTTCGCTCGACATTTTCCGCTCCCTCGCCAAAGCCAGCCCGGAAAAAGCCTCGGCCCAGCGTTCGCTCGCCATCAGCCACATCAAAATGGGCGACCTGCTCGGTAATCCCAACTTTCTCAACAACAACGATCCTAGCGGCGCGATGGAACATTATCGCGCTTCCCTCGCCATCCTCACTGCGCTCCATCGCGCGAACCCGGAAAACCTCAACACCCGTCGTTTCCTCGGTCTCATTCACGAACGGATCGGAGCGATCCATGAAGATGCAGGCGAGACTGCGGCGGCGGCGGAGAGTTATCGCGAGTCGCAGCGCATTCGTGCCGAGCTCGCGGAGGAGAATCCGGACAACGCGATGCTGTTGCGCGACGCCGCCATCGCGCAGGAAAAGATGGCGAACATCCTGACCGCGCAAAACGCTCTCGAGGAGGCGCTGGTCCGCCGCAAGAAGTCGCTCGCGATTTTCGAGCAGTTGCTGGCGGCTGATCCGAGAGATGTGCAATCGCAAGTGTCGCTGGCGATCAGCCAAATCCATCTCGCCGATCTTCTTGGCGGTCCCGACGGGCCGAACCTCCAGCGGCCCGCTGAAGCCATGCAGAGCTATCGGCGCGCGATCGAAATCCTGCGACCGCTGGCGGAGAAAAACCCGCCCGATGCGACAGCGCGTCGGACCTTGAGCGAGGCGCGCGAGAAGCTCGAGAAGCTCGGCACGTCGTTTTAGCGCAGCGGTCAGAAGTCGCGTTCCTCGCGAAGGCCGCAGGCCGGGCGCTCCGCCTGCCCAGTTCCTTGTCCGAACTTTTTATGTCCGTTCAGGCCTCGTTTTTTCCGCATTCACTTTCTGAAGACCAAAAACTTTCAGGACAAGAACGGAACACCCATGGACATCACACTTTTTAAAAACAGATCACTGATCGCCGCGGCCCTCTCGATCGCCTCGGCGCTTCCGGCAGCGGCAGCGACTTTCGTCGTCACAAATGCGCACGACAACGGCGCCGGCAGTCTGCGAGCAGCGATGGAGCAGGCGAACGCGAACGGCGAAGCCGACACGATCACGTTCGATGCGGCATTCTTCAGCCAACCGCGCACGATCAGCCTAACGAGCGGCGAGATTATCATGACCAAAGACGGCGGCACGCAGGGCGATCCCGACCGTGAGGTGACGATCGAAGGACCAGGGGCAAACCTCCTCACCATTAGCGGCAACAACAGCAGCCGCATCATCGATGTCGCCAACGGCGCACTGGACCTTCGCGGCGTGACGCTGCGGGATGGAAATGGCGTGGGCGTGAGCAATTCCGGACGGGGCGGAGCCATCTTCGTCAGCGCCGGAGCCCTCACCGTCCGCCAGAGCGTCCTCACAGGCAACGGAGGATCGGCTGCGATCGACGCCTATGTGCAGCGACTGACGATCGAGAATTCCGTCCTCACAAATAATGACGCCCGCGGCCTCGTCGTCACCGCTTTCTCGTCCGACACGCCTTACATCCTCACAAACACAACGATCTCCAATAACACCACCGACCGTGATATCGGGGGTGCTCTTCTCAACCGTGGGATAACCACGATCAGTCACTGCTCGTTTACCGGAAATCACGCGCAAGATTCCGTGGGCGGGCTAAAACTCGTCGGGGGGACCGCCACGGTCACCGATACGATCTTCGCGGACAACGTGGCGACCGGTGAAGGCGCTGGTCTCTATCTCCTCAGCGGTGTCTATGTTTTGCGCCGCGTCACAGTGGATCACAACATTATCACCAGCACCGCGACGGCCGGTGGCGGCGGCATCCGCATCTCGGGTGCAGACGTTGATATCATCGACTCCACCATCTCAAATAATCAGATAACAAACGGGATGTTTAACGACGGAGGAGGCGGAGGCGGCCTTTTCAGCGGCTCGAGCGATACCGTCAATATTATCAACTCGACCTTCTTCGGGAACAAAGCGGGGGAGCGAGGGGTGGGCGGCGGGATCAAAACCGTCGGCCCGGGCCCGCTCAACGTCATCAATTGCACCATCGTCGGCAACATCGCGGTTTATGATGGCGGCGGAACCGCTGGCTACACCGGCGGCGGCATTTTTAGCGACGACATTCTCGGGAACGGCCTGACGAATATCCAAAACACCATCGTGGCCAACAATACCGCGCCGGGAAACCCGGATGTCGGAGGCAGCTTCGTCTCGGCCGGTTACAACATCATCGGCCAGGTGGGCGGCGCGTCCGGTTTCGGGGCGACGGGCGACCAGCTCAATGTCGATCCCTTGGTCGATCCGGCCGGTCTGCAGGATAACGGCGGACTGACTCTGACAGTTGCGCTGCAAGCGAACAGCCCCGCGATCGATCAGGGCAAGAGCGTAGATGTCATGATGGATCAGCGGAGTCTGCCGCGGCCTTACGACCATCCTGCCATCGCTAATGCGACAGGGGGAGATGGCTCGGATATCGGAGCGTTCGAAGACCAGCCGCCAAATACGCTCCCCGGCGGCAATGTTTCCGTCACCGGACCGGGCGGTACCGTCACCGTGACCTTCCACTCTATTACTCAGGGCGGCTACACGACTTTCAGCGTGATAGAGATACCCTCCGCTGCCGGCACGCCGCCGGAGGGTTACACGATCTCGGCTGACACTTTCGCCTACGACATCACCAGCACCGCGACCTACACGACGCCGATCACCGTCGCCTTTACTCTCCCGTACGATACGAGCGAAGCGGACTTCGACCGCATCCGCATCCTGCACCTGGAGAACGGTGAGTTGGTCGATCGCACGATCCTTCCGCCGGACGATCCTTCACCGAATTTTGAAACCAGGACTGTTTACGCCGAGGTGGATTCGCTCTCGCCCTTCGTTGTCGCGATGGCGCCCAATCCGCCCACGCTGCTCAACATCTCGACGCGGGCGAATGTCCTGACCGGTGATAACGTTCTGATCGGTGGCTTTATTGTTACCGGCAATGCACCAAAGAAAGTGCTCCTGCGGGCCATCGGGCCGTCGCTGACGCCTTTCGGAGTGAGCGACGCACTGGCCGATCCCGTGCTTGAGTTACACAAGCCCGATGGAACCGTCGTGACTAACGACAACTGGAAAGACACGCAAGAGTCGGAGATCGAAGCGACAAACATTGCGCCGAGCAACAATCTTGAATCGGCGATTCTTGTCACGCTTGACCCGGTCGACCCGGCGGTGCCCGGAAGCGGAGCTTACACCGCGATTGTGAAAGGTACGAACGACGGCACCGGCGTGGCGTTGGTCGAAGCCTACGATCTGGATGAAGGAGCCGATTCGCAGTTGGCCAACATCAGTACCCGCGGCTTCGTGCAGGGCGGCGACAACGTGATGATCGGTGGGGTGATTATCGGCAGCACGAGCGACGTGCTGGTGCGGGCCATCGGGCCGGAGTTGACGCAGTATGGGATCTCCAACGCGCTAGAGGACACGACGCTTGAGTTGCACGACAGGGATGGGGCACTCATTACTTCAAACGACGATTGGAAAGACAGCCAGCAGACAGAGATCGAAGCCACCGGCATTCCGCCATCGGACGATCGCGAATCAGCGGTTCTGATGACGCTGCAACCGAGCAGCTACACCGCGATCGTTCGCGGGAAGAATAACACGACCGGTGTGGCGTTGGTCGAGGTTTACAAGATCGCGCCATGAATCCCTCACGGGACGCTCAAGGCCCGAGGCGTCGCAGCGGATTCCGAAAGGTTGTCGGCAAGGGCGAGCGCTTTTTGGAAATGTGTCTCTGCGGCGGACCAGTCACGCGCCGCGGCGCCTAACGAATGTCTTGCATCAAACAATGATCGCATTCTGCAGGCAGAAAGCGCCAAAGGCGATCCTGCTCTAGCGCTGCTTCCCCTGGCAAAGTTCTTGAAAGCGCGGATCCTTGCGCAGCGGGTCCCATTCCCAGCGATGTTTCAAATCGCTCGCCGTGATGCTGTAATTCGCGCAGTCTACCGCGCCGGGCACCCCCACCAGGTGTTGAAGTAACGCAATCGCCTCCGTATTTTCGCCCGTCCGTGTGTAAATCAAGGCGAGGACGGCTTTGAAAACTGTTCCATCGAGCGCGTCCTGAGATTCGGGTCGCAGCTCGACCGCCCGTTTTCCTTCGGAAATCGCACGCTCCTTTTCTCCCAGAAAGGCACAAGCCAATCCGAGAAAGGCATGCCGCTCGGCCGCGTCCGGCGCCTCTCTGACTGACTTTTCGAAAATATCCCGCGCGTGCTCCATTTCGGTTCGCGACTTCGCCTTGTCGCCGCGGAGCAACGCTATTTCGGCGGCAAAAAAACTGCGGGGTGTATCGACGCCGTTGAAATAGGAAAATGTATCGAGCGGCGAGGCGAGCAGCGCCTGCTCGGCACCGGCGGGGTTGCGATCGATCATGCTCACATCGATGCGAAACGCCGTGATCGCCCCGTCAGGATCTTTACCGGGCGGAATGGTGGCCAGCTCGCTTTTGAGCCGGGTGGTCTGGCCGGTTGCCCAGAAATCAGCGTAGCCGACCTGCGCTTTCGCATTCATGGAATCCGGCGTGAGTTCGAGGAGACGTTGCGCGGTCGCCTGCGCATTTGGCCAGTCCCGCATCGCGCAATAAACGTAAAAGAGATCGAGCACGATGTTGGCGTTTTGAGGATCCACCCGGATGATTTGCAAATACGCCGCCAGTGCTTCCTGCCATTTTCCCTGCCGCCGTTTGATCGCCGCAATATCCCACGGGATCGAGCTGTCGTTAGGCAGGAGGCTTTTCGCAATGTCGAATTCGCTCAGCGCATTCTCGTAGTCGTGGTCGAACCAGTAGTAGCAAAGGCCGAGCACGTGATGGGCTTCGCCCAGGTTCGGTTGCAGTTGCAGGGCCTTTTGCGCTTCAGCGCGGGCCCGCTTCTCCCAGGCAGCCGTTGGTTGATAAAAATGGTATATCCGCGCGCAGGTCGCGGCGAGTCGTGCGTGGGCCAGGGCGAACTGCGGGTCCAACGTGATGGCCTGCATGTAGAGCTGCTCGGCCGTCCGGTAATCCTGCAAAAAGGTGTCGGGATTGAATTCGTAACGTCTGGCCTGAAGATAAAGATCATAGGCGGCCACATTTTTGGTCGGTCTTGTCTTTAGGCCGGCTTGCTCGTTAGGCGAAAGCTTCGCCTGCAGCTGGTCGGCGATGGCTTTCGCAATTTCGCTCTGGATGGCGAAGACATCGGCCAGGTCGCGGTCGTAAGTCTGCGCCCAAAGATGCGCATCGGTCCGGGCATCGATCAACTGCGCATTGACGCGCACCCGATTGCCGGCGCGCTGCACGCTGCCTTCGAGCACGTTCGCCACTCGCAAAGCCTGCGCGATGGCCGGGAGGTTGCGCGTTGCCGGATCTTTGTAAGCCATGACGGAAGTGCGGCTGATCACCTTGAGGTCCGCGATTTTTGCCAGGTCGGTCAGAATTTCGTCCTGCACGCCGTCGGCGAAGTAGGCGTTTTGTTTATCGCTGCTCAGATTTTCGAACGGGAGGACGGCGATTGATTTTTCCGGAATCGACGAGGCTGGCACCGAAGGGACAGGCGGCGGGACTGCTGCCGCGGGCGGGCGCGAGAACGACTTCATGACGGCGGGCGCAAAAATGAGCGCCACGATGGCAAGACAGATCAGCATGAAGACGACGACGAACATGCCGACCAGCAGCAGTCTGTTTCCCTTCGCCGGGGCTGCGCCCGGCTCGACCGGCCGGCCCCTGGTCCCCTGCCGCAATTTCGCGGGGACAGCCGGATTGCCGATTTGTTCGGCGTAGAGATTAACGAGACGAAGGCGAACGCCGTGTTTCACTTCGCATTCACCGAGATCATGCAGGCGCGACGCCCATTGCCGGGATTGCACCAGATCGTCGGCCACGCGCTGGGAAAGCAGGATATGACCGGCATCGCCGCAATCCATGACGCGCTGCGCCATGTTGATGCCCGCGCCGGCGAGATTGGTCCGTCCGCTCACATCGGTCAGTTCGCTGACGGGCCCGCTGTGAATGCCCATGCGCACTGGAATCTCGGGATGCTTCTGGAGCGCTTCCGCAATCTCGAGCGCGCAGCGAACCGGTTCCTCCGCGCTGTGATGAAAGACCAGCGCCATCCCATCGCCGGTCGGCAGCCTAACGAGCTGCTCATCGATCGAGCGGGCAACTTGTGCGGTCGCCAGGACAATATCGGTGAGCTGACTCAACCGCTCCTTTTGTTCCTCGTTCAGGAGTTTCGAGTAACCGACGATGTCGATGAACAGGACATGCCCGATCTCGAGGCGGCGATTGTTTTCTGATTCGGAGGCCATGTTGGACTCAGGCTTTCCAATGAACAGCAGCAGCGGCGGTTAGTGAAGCAATAGCCGGCACGGTCATCGACTAATGATAGACCGTCGCCGGCTCCGGGCCGGCGAGAAGCGCCTGAAAGCGTGGATTCTCGCGGAGTGGATCCCATTCCCAGTTCGAGCGCAAATGCGCGAGGGTGATTTCTTCGGCCCCGGGAGTGGTCAGGAGGCGGGAGAGCAAAGTCACGGCCGGTTCCACTTCTCCCGTGTGGGCATAGACAAAGGCCAGATTCGCTTCGTAAAGCGGTCCGCTGACGGCATCTTTGTTTTTCGGGCAAAGTTCCACTGCGCGGCGAGCCTCGCGAAGTGCTTCCTCCCGGCGCCCCAGCAAAGCGTAAAGCCTGCCCAGCACGGCATGGAATGTCGGGTCGTCAGGGTGATCGCGCACGCCGGCTTCGTGAAGCGGCAGGATTCCTTCGAAGAGAGAGTGAGCCTTTTCCAGGTCCCCGCGGGCAAAGGCCACGCAGCCGAGAAAAAATGCCTTTGGTTCGAAGGCTGGGAATTCGCCGACCCGGTCCGGCGCCGCCTTTTCCGCGGCGGCGAAGTCGCGCGCCAGCATGGCGTAATTCCATCGCTCCTGTTGGATCCATCCGTTCCTGTTCAACGTCTCCGGCACATGACGCAGGGTGATGTTGGCTGCCGTCGGCGTTCCGCTTTGGGCAAATTGAACGTAGGCCAGCCCGATCCATCCATCCGGCAATCCTGGCTCAAGCGGGATGGCGTGATTGTAGGCCTCGGCGGCTTTCGACCATTCTCGCAAAACCCGCAGCGTATCCGGCAGTCCATCGAAATGGGCGGAAAGTGGATCGATTTCTCGCGCCCTGGCAAAGGCGGTCAAGGCTTCCCGCCAGCGACCCTCGCGCCGATAGATGTAACCGGAAAAATCGAGGATTTCCGCGTTGTTAGGCAGGGAGGCGCTCGCCACGGAAAGTTCCTTGAGCGCCGCTTCGTAGTCGAGGTCGATGCGGTAAAAGCAGAGGGCGCGGGCGAGATGCGCCTCGCCCAGCTTGGGCGCAAGGCGCAAGGCTTCCGCCGCCATGGCGCGTGCCTTGACGGCGCGTTCCGGAATCCGACCAATGTGATACATGGTGCTGTTGAGAATGGAGGAGCGCGCCCGGGCCAGGGCAAAACCGGGGTCGAGCGCGATGGCCTTGTCGTAGAGCTGATCGGTATTGAGTGCGTCCTTCTTCGACGCGGCGAGATGGAAAAGCTCGTTCGCCTGCAGATAAAGGAGATAGGCTTCTGAATTATCGGTCGGCCGGGTCGTCAGGCGGGTTTTCTCTTCCGGCACCAACTTGGCCTGCAGTTGTTCGGCGATCGCTGTGGCAATTTCGCTTTGGATGGCGAACACATCGGCCAGATCGCGATCGTAGGTTTGCGCCCACAGATGCGCGTCGGTCCGGGCATCAATCAATTGTGCATTGACCCGTACCTTCCCCTTGGCGCGCTGCACACTGCCCTCCAGGAGGTGGGCCACGCCGAGCTGTTGTCCAATCTCGCGCAGATTGCGCGTGATCCCGCTGCGATATTGCATCACGCTCGAGCGGCTGATCACTTTCAGGTCGGCGATCCTGGCCAAATCAGTCAGGATTTCGTCCTGCACGCCGTCGGCGAAGTAGGCGTTCTCCTTTTCACTGCTCAGGTTCTCAAAGGGCAGGACAGCGATCGACTTTTCCGGCACATTTGTGGTCAGTGCCTTGCCAGATGGAGAAGCGACGGTCTTCGACGCTGTCTCGACCAGCGATGATTTGGAGCGAAGGAACCAAAGGACAATTCCACCGAGGATCAAAATGAAGGCAGCGATCCCGATCCAGCGCAGGGGGCTTGGTCGCGGGGCTGTTTTTTTGGCGGCTGTTCGCGGCTTCCGCGCCGCTCTCGTTTTCTTCGCGATCGTTCCGCTGGCTCCCCTCGCTTTCTTGAATTTTTCCGGAACCTCCGGGTTACCGGCCTCTTCGGTGGAGAGATTGAAGAGGTGGAGGCGAACGCCGTGTTTCACTTCGCATTCACCGAGATCGTGCAGGCGCGGCGCCCACTGCCGGTATTGCGCCAGATCATCCGCCACTCGTTGCGAAAGCAGAATGTGCCCGGCATCGCCGCAATCCATGACGCGCTGCGCCATGTTGATCCCGGCTCCGGCGATGTTGGTGCGGCCGCTGACGTCCGTCACTTCGCTCACAGGGCCGCTATGAATTCCCATCCGGACGAGGACTTCCGGATGCGACTTGAGCGCTTCGGCGATTTCGAGCGCACATTGAGCCGGTTCCTCCGAGCTGTTGCGAAAGACCAGTGCCATTCCGTCGCCGGTTGGCAAACGAATTAATTGTTCGTTAGGCGCTTCGCGCACTTGCGCTGTCGCCAGTACGATCTCCGTGAGCTGGCCGAGCCGCTCTCTTTGTTCCTCGATCAGAAGCTTCGAATAGCCGACCAGATCGATGAACAGAACATGCCCGATCTCGAGCCGAAGATTGCTGTCGGGATCAGGGAGCACGTTGTATCCCGCCCATCGGAGCCATTGCACCGCAGATCTTGTCCACGTTGCGCCGCTGTCGTTCGGCAAAGAATTTGCGCGGGTTCACGGCGAGGTCCTTCCGCTAAGGTCGGACAATGCGCGGCGTGATGCCAAGTGCTTTCTCGATCGCGGCCGGCTCGTAGATTTTCCCGCCCTTGATCACGGTCGTGATCTTGCGGCTGTCGCGGATTTCCCTGGTCGGGTCGCCGTCGATGACAATCATGTCGGCCAGTTTCCCGGCGGTGATGATCCCGCGATCTTTGTTCACGCCCATGACCAGCGCCGGCGTCAGGGTCGCCATGCGCAGAACTTCCGGCGCCGGGATCCCGGCACGGACGTACAGTTCGAGCTCGTGGTGCAGGGTGTAACCGGCAAGTTCGTCCGTTCCGGGAATAATGGTCACGCCGGCGTCGTAGAGCGCCTTTAACAACCGCAGCATGGCGGGAAAAGCTTCGTGATAAGCCGCCGCTTTGTCGGGCGGAGCTTCCAGCGCCCCGCTCCGCATCGAGCGCCGCACCTGCACGGGAAACCTCGGCACGACATCTTCCAAGCCGGGCGTGATGGCGCTCGGGTCGCCGCAAAAAAGCTTTTCGAAGACGTTCATCGTCGGATCGAGCACGGTGTGATGCCGTTTCAGAAAATCGATGAACTCACGCACCTGCGGCTTGTCCGGCGTGAATTCGCGCGCGTGCTCGGCCACCTTGATAAAGCGATCGCGATTGCGCGTCTCCTTCACTTCGGGGAAAAGGAAATTCAGTTCGATGAAATTGAGATGCTGGATTTCATCCGCGCCGCCTTCGACGAATTGGCGGGCCGACATGAAGGCCGGGACGTGTCCGCTCACCCGCATCCCGTGCGCATGCGCACGATCGGCGATGATCGGCACCAGCTCCGGTTTGACGGAGGAATAAATCTTCATCTGGACGTAGCCGTGCGCGAAGTACCAATCGACGTCCTTGATGGCTTGCGCGGCAGTATCGACGCGCATTTTGGTGGGGCCGGCGAACTCTCCGGTGCCGTCGATGATTCCCGCTTTCAGCACCCGCGGTCCCAACTCGGTTCCGTCGTCATAGCGCGCCACGCGCTTGAGAAAAACGTCCGTGTCGTTCGCCATGTCGCGCGCACTCGTCACGCCATTGGCGAGATCGAGCGCGCCATCTTCGGATCCAGTGAGATGCTGGTGACTGTCCCACAAACCCGGCATCAAAAAGCGGCCGTGGGCGTCGATGATTTCGGCGTCGGCCGCCGGCTTGAAGTCGGCGTCAGCGGCGATGCGAATGATGCGATCGCCGCGCACGAGCACGGATCGGCCCGGCGTCACGGTGAGATCGCGCGGGTCGAACAAGCGCGCGTTACGAATCACGAGATCGCCCTTGGGCACGTGGGTCATTTCCTGCGCGACGCGTCGGGACCAATCGGCGTCGGTTTTCTCCTGGGCGGCGCGCAACGGCGCGATGGCGTCGGCGTAGGGAGTCGAGACGACCGAGAACCAACTCGACACCGTCGCCATGCCTCCATCCGGTCCGAGCCAGACCGATTGCGGGGTGAACCCGAGACCGGTGATGCGATACTCCGTCAGCGCGCCGCTCTTCGTGGAAACTTTTCCACCTTTTTCGATTTTCGCTTCGCCGGCCGGGAGGACTGGCAACTTGTGGCCGGGCGCTTTCAGGAGCGCACGCGCCAGCACGGCGCTGAATTCCGGCGGCGCATCCAACGGAAGGTAGAAGGCTTTGCCGGTCAGCGCCTGATCGCCGTTTTCGCTGCGGTTCTTCCAACTGGCCCGGCCGTCTTTGATTTCAAAATGCTCATCAACCGGCGCTTTCATATAATCGTTACCGCGCCCTTGGTAGGCGATCGGCACACCATCGGCATCGAGCTTCCAGCTCGCGATGATGTGATCTCCGCGTCCGCGATCGTTGTAGGAATATTCCGCGCGCACCACTCCATCGGATTGTTGCTGCACGGTTTGGGTCCCGGCCGCGTTGCCCTGGATGAATATTTTGTCCGTACGTTGTTGTGCGACCGCCGCCGGGACAAGTCCGGCGAGTGCCAGGATGACGGCAATGAATCGATGCATGGGCATGATGCTTTCGTGGGCTGATGTCTTGACGAGCATGGTTGCGTGCTTCAGGCGTTGAAAGAACTCATTCATGCGCAGTCGCATTGTGAAAACGTTCCGCCGTTTTCTCCAAGTCACTGATTTTTTTCATCAACGCCTGGAAGCGTGGTTCGTCGCGCACGCTGTCGTAAAGCTGGTCGCTTTTGACCCACCAAAGGACGGGATCCTGATCCTCAAAGGCTTTCTCGAGCCAATCCAAGGCTGTCTCCTTTTCGCCCAACCCCAGATAGACCGTTGCGACGTTCGAAGGCGAGACATAGCGCTGCCGTGCCAGATCTTGCAGGTCGCGCAGGACTTGCCCGGCTTTGGCACGATCACCGAGAACGGCGCCGGTATAACCGACAGAGGCCCGATACCAGGGCAGGTCATCGAGTGTCGTCGCCTTCTGAAACTCCGCTCTGGCCTGCACGCTACTTCCTTTCGCCATCAGGCACCAGCCCAGCACATTGTGAGCAAAGGCACTGTTCGGATTCAATTCGAGAGTGCTGCGAATTTGCGCCGTCGCCTCCTTGTAGCGACGGGCCAGGTAATAAAACCAGGAGAGATCGGTGTTCAGTAAAGGATTGAGCGGATCCAATTCCAACGCCTTTTTCTCGTTAGCCAGCGCCTCGTCGAATCGGCCCTGGGTTGCGAAAGTCCACCCATATTGATCATAGGCCAGAGCCAGGTTCGGGTTCAGCTCGACGGCGCGATTCAGTTCTTTTTCGCTACCCTTTAAGTCGAGCGAAGTTTGGAGAGCGGTTCCCATGGAAAGATGGGCTTCGGCGAGTTCGGGATCGAGCGCGAGCGCTTTCTTTGCCAGTTCCATTTGTTTGGCCCAGGCTTCTTTGCCCGACATGGTCTGCCCTCCGGCCCAGCCGTAAATATCGGCCAATCCGCAATAGGCGAGGGCGAACTTTGGATCCAATTGCAGCGCCTGTTCGAAATCATGTATCGCATTCGTCCACCCCTCCTGCGTGAACTGAGCGAAGTTGTAACGCCCGCGCAGATAAAGACGTTGAGCTTCCGGGTTCTCCGTCGCGTGCTTCGCCAGGGCGCGCGCTTCGTCGATTCCCAGTTGGAGTTGCAAGGCCTGCACGACTCGTTTCGCGACATCGCTCTGAAAGGCGAGGATGTCCTTCATGTCGCCGTCATAGGTTTCCGACCAGAGATGAAAACCGTTGGCCACGTTGATGAGTTGGGCGGTGACACGCAACTTTTCGCCGGCTTTGCGCACGCTCCCTTCCAGAACCGTGTTGACGCGCAGTTCCTGGCCGACCTTGCGGAAGATATCCTCCTCATTCATCCCCTTGAAAGCGAAGGAAGAACTGCGGCCCGGCACGCGCAGTTGTTTCACTTTCGTCAGCGCGTTGAGCAATTCTTCGGTCATGCCGTCGCTCAGGTATTCGTCGCTCTTGTCCGCGCTCATGTTCACAAACGGCAGGACCGCCACGCTTTTTTCCGGGACTGCTGCCGTGGCACTCTCATGCGGCGGACTATCTGTCTTCGCTCTTGCACGCGAGCGAAGAATCGCCGGCGTGAAAATGAGGGCCGGAACTCCAAAGCAGATTAGAAAAAACAGGACGAACACGGCGATCCAAAGGGATCGACTTTTGGAAGGTTTTTCCTGCCGTGGCTTCCGCTCGGCGAATCGGGCAGGCGGCGCGGGGTTGCCGAGTTCCTCGGTGTAGAGATTGAACACATGCAAGCGGACGCCATGCTTCACCTCGCACTCTCCCAAATCATGCAGCCGTGGCTGCCATTGCCGATATTGCTCCAAATCCTCCGCGACCCGCCGCGAAAGAAGGATGTGCCCGGCATCACCGCAATCCATGACACGCTGCGCCGTGTTGATCCCGGCTCCCGCGATATTGACGCGTCCGCTCACATCGGTCACTTCGCTCACCGGCCCGTTGTGAATTCCCATGCGCACCGCAATCTCCGGATGGGCCTTGAGCGCCTTGGAGACCTCAAGCGCACAGCGGGTCGGTTCCTCCGAACTGTTGCGAAAGACCAGCGCCATCCCATCGCCGGTCGGCAGCCGGATCAGTTGCTCGTTAGTCGATTCTCGTACCTGGGCTGTCGCCAGCACGATCTCCGTGAGCTTTCGCAGGCGCTCCTTTTGTTCCTCAATCAAGAGCTTCGAGTAACCGACAATGTCGACGAAAAGAACATGCCCGATCTCGAGCCGCAGATTGCCTTCCGATTCAGGCGCCATGTTTCTCCTCGTCCACGGCCAGCCCCGCCTTGCGCAATCCGTCAAGCAGATGCTCGACGAATTCAGGGTCGTTCCACTTGCTGTATTCCTCGCGCGCGATCGCGCCGAAGTTCGGTAAAATGGCGTGCAGTTGGCGCAAGGCTGCGGCCGCTCGCTCCTTTTCGCCAAGCTGCCCATAGATCGCAGCGAGCGATGCATGTGGCCAGTAGTAGCCGGGCATATTAACCTTCAGGGCGTTGGCCAGCGCGCCGCGATAGTCATGCTTGCGGTAGGCATCGTAAACCGCGGCGTAGTGATACCAGCCGGGATGATGCGGGTTGAGCTGCTTGGCGCGCTCCACCAGACCGATGCCATATTCCCAGTCACCGGTGTAAGCGATCATCGTCCCGAGCAGAGCCGCGCTGGAAGAATCCATGGGATTGAAAGCGAGCGCACGATCCGCCGCAGTCCGGAAAGCGAGAAAGTCTTTCTGAAAGAACAAAACGGCAGCCAGAGCGTAGTAAGCGAAGGGATTGGTCGGCGCGGATGCGACCGCTCGTTGCGCGGTAGCCTGGGCGCGGCCCAGTGAATTGGGCTTTGGGTTATAACCGAAGACATACTCATGCCAGTAGAGGCAGGCCAGCTCAGCCAGGCAGTCGCTCTGGTCAGGCGCGCGAGCGATCGCCGCTTCGAGGATGTCACGGACTTCGGCGTGTTCCTCCAGGGTGAAACGTTCCTGGTAACCGAAAGCGCGCAGCATTGCCTCATGCGCGGAGTATTCACCAGTGCTCTTCCCGCGCAGTGACTCACTCATGCTATGCACCAGTGCGCCGTATTGATCCGCGACGGTCGAGACAATCCGTGGAACCAGGTCGTCCTGAAGTTCAAACACTGTCTCCGGGCTAAAGGGGCGTTCATAGTTCTCAGCCCATATGTGAGCGCCGGAGATCGTATCAACGAGCTGCACCGCCAGCCGCAGCTTGTTTCCAGCATGGCGTAAGCTTCCCTCCATGACATAGCGCGCGCCCAATTCTTTACCTGCGGAACGCACATCAACCGACTCATCGGCATAACGTGAAGCAGAGCTGCGCGCGATCACCTTGAGATAAGAGAATCGCGACAGGCCAGTCACAACCTCCTCCGTTAGTCCCTCAGCCAGGGCCGTGAGATCGGAGTTGCCACCGCTATATTTAAATGGCAAGACCGCCACCCAGAAGCCCTGGTTCGCACCAACGGCTCCTGGACTGAGTTCGGGAGAACCGTCGGACTCGTTTGCCGGGCCTTGCGCTTTGTCCTTTGAAGGAATCTTCAGGCCGGCCTTGCGGAGCCCATCCATGAGTTGCTCTACCAGATCGGGCTGGATCCATCGCCCGTGCAATTCACGCGCCACCTCGGCGTAGTTCGGTTTTAACGCGAGCATGTCCCGGAGCGCCTTGCGCGCTTCTTCCATTCGGCCCAGTTGCGCGTAACACATGGCCAACACTGCGTGCGTGTAATAATTCTGGGGAGCGTTTAGCTGGAACGCCAGGTCCAGGGCTCTGCGATAATCCTTTTTCCGATAGGAATCATGCCACGCCGGGTAGCAGTACCATCCCGGATGATTCGGATTCAGCTGGCAACCTCTATCTGACAAAGTGCACCCGCGCTCCCAATCTCCAGAGTAGGCAATGAGCATGCCCATGAACGCGGCGGTGGCGCCATCCATCGGGTTCAGCGCAATCGCTCGCTCCGCCGCGACGCGAAACGCCGTAAATTCCTTCTTGAAAAAAAGAGCCTGAGCCAGTGCGTAGTAAGGCAGGGAATGTAAGGGGGCGGCTTCGACTGCCTTGCGTGCGGCTTGCAGCGAGCGGTCCAGCGAATCCGGTGTCGCGTTGTCCCAGTGCCCGTATTTATTCGCGTACATCAACGACACCATGGCCCAACACTCGGCATTGTTAGGGGCCTGTTGAACCGCTCGTTCCAGGCAGGCCGTGACTTCGGCAAGATCGTCCGGAGTAAATCGCTCGTTGTACCCGAAGCTGCGAAGCAACGCTTCGTATGGGCTCATCTGATCGGAAGCCTTCTGTCTCACGACTTCGCTCATGCTGCGCGGCAAAACTCCGTGCATATCCGCAACGGTGGAGACGATGCGGGGAACGATATCGTCCTGGAGGATAAAGATCTCTTCCGAGGAAAAGGCCCGATCGTAGGTCTCCGCCCAGAGATGGGCGCCGGAAACAGTATCGACCAGTTGCACGGCAACGCGCAGCCTGCCTCCGGCCTGCCGCAGGCTTCCTTCCAGGACATAACGCGCACCGAGTTCTTTGCCGGCCGAGCGGATATCCACTGCCTGGTTGGCATAACGAGTCGTAGAACCGAGTGCAATCACGTGCAGGTAAGAAAAGCGGGAAAGGCCGGTGACGATTTCCTCCGTCATTCCGGCGGCCAGCGCGCTCAGATCGGAATTGCCGCCGCTATACTTAAATGGCAACACCGCGATCCAGAAGCCTTCGTCAGCCCGGATAGATCCTGCGACCGTGCGAGACTTTGCCTGATCTGCTTTTCCCCTGACAGTTTCTGTCTGTCTCGTCGAATCGGGAGATTCGCTCTCGGGAATCGCGAGCCCTGCTTTGCGCAGCCCGTCGAGTATTGGCTCCATCAGACCGCTGGCGAAATGCCACGTTCCAACATTCGAGCGTGCGTGGGCGGCAAACTCCGGATCGAGTGCCAAAAGATCGCGAACCGCGGCAGCGGCTTCGGTGCGCCGGTCGAGGTGCCCGCAGGCCGACGCCATTACGAGGTAGGGCCAGAAGAGCCCGGGGACGTCCACTCGGTTCGCGCACTCGAGCGCCTGCTCGTAATCGCTTTTGTGAAAGTGATCCCAAAGTGGAGCGAAATGCATCCAGCCCGCGTGATTGGCATTGAGTTCCATCGCGCGCCGAACGATCGCAGTGCCGCGCTCAAACTCGCCGGTGTGCACGATCTGTAAGCCCAGAATGCCAAGCGCGTCAGTGTTGAGCGGATTGAGCGCCATCGCCCGCTCGGCCGCCGGACCAAAGGCCGCCAGATCCTGCCGAAAAAAATGTGTCTGCGCCAACGCGACCATCGCGAACTGGTTTGCCCGATCCAATTCGACCGCACGACGGGCCGCGACCAGAGCCCGGTCAAGCGAAGTCGCATCCGCGCCGGGGAAGCCAAAAGCATATTCGTCGACGTAGACCTGCGCCAGACAAGCCCACAAGTCTGAAGGCCGATTGTCCGACTTCGCCGCGCGCTCCAGCCTGTCCCGAAGCGCGCCGTGAGCAGCAGGTGTTATCTGCTCCCGATAGGCGAAATATTGGAACTGCCACTCCGCCGGGGTCAGGTCGGCGTCGTCTTTCTGCTGGCTCGCCTCTCTCATCGAGTGAACCAGCACCCCGTAACTGTCGGCCACAGTGGCGACGATGCGCGCGGCGACGTCTTCCTGAGCGTCAAAGATCGTCAACCCTTGCAGGTCGCGATTATACGTTTCGGCCCAAAGCTGCGTCCCAGTCCGGGTATCGACCAACTGCGCGATCACCCGAATGCCCGAGCCGCCCCGGCGAATGCTCCCTTTCAGGATGTAGCGCGCGTCCGAGGCGCCGGCCACGACAGAGAGATATCCAAACCGCGAAAGACCGGTGGTCAGGTCATCTGCCAGACCTTCAGCGAACGATTCCGCCTCGGCGTCGCTGGCGCTCTTGAAGGGAAGAACTGCGATCGAAAGTTCCTCATCCCGCCGGGAGACGACCGTCGCGGTTTTTTTCCCGGCGAGCTGACGAAACTTCTCCGGCAACTGAGCGTTGCCTACTTCATCAGTATAAAAATTCACGAGGTGAATGCGCACCCCGTGCTTCACTTCGCATTCGCCTAACGAGTGCAGATGAGGCGCCCATTGCCGGTAGGACTCCAGGTCCTCCGCGACCCGCTTCGAGAGCAGGATATGCCCGGCATCGCCGCAATCCATCACGCGCTGCGCCATGTTAATCCCGGCGCCGGCAATGTTTGTCCGCCCGCTCACGTCCGTCACTTCGCTGACCGGGCCGCTGTGGATTCCCATCCGCACCGGAATCTCCGGATGTTTCTTGAGCGCTTCGGCAATTTCGAGCGCACAACGCGCCGGTTCCTCCGAACTGTTGCGAAAGACCAGCGCCATACCGTCACCGGTCGGCAGCCGGATGAGTTGCTCGTTAGGCGCTTCGCGCACTTGTGCCGTCGCCAGCACGATCTCGGTCAGCTGACCCAGCCGTTCTCTTTGCTCCTCAATCAGGAGCCTGGAATAGCCGACCAGATCGATGAACAGGACATGTCCGATTTCGAGCCGGAGGTTGCTCTCGGATTCAGGCGGCACCCCTCCTATCTACAGACGTCGAAATCCCGCCGCGACTTTTTTCGGATGCGAATCGGCGGTCATGAAGCATGATCGCTCCATGCCGCGTTGTGCCTGGGCCGCGACCGAGCCGAACAGCACCTATCACGATGAAGAATGGGGCGTGCCGGTGCATGACGATGGCAAGCTCTTCGAATTCCTTATTTTGGAGGGCGCCCAGGCGGGCCTGAGCTGGACGACCATTCTGAAAAAGCGCGAGAACTATCGCCAGGCGTTCGACGGATTTCGCGCCGAGAAGATCGCGCGCTACGGCTCGCGCGAAGTGAAACGGCTGCTCAATAACGCCGGGATCGTGCGCAATCGTTTGAAAATTGCGGCCGCCGTCCAGAACGCGAAAGCCTTCCTCGCCGTGCAAAAGGAATTCGGCAGCTTCGATGCCTGCATCTGGAGTTTCGTCGGCGGCAAACCGAAACAGAATCGCTGGCGCCTAATGTCGCAGGTGCCGGCCCGCACCGCCGAGTCCGACGCCATGAGCCGCGATCTGCTCCGGCGCGGTTTCAAGTTCGTCGGCTCGACCATCTGCTATGCGTTTATGCAGGCGACGGGCCTGGTAAACGATCATCTCGTCTCCTGTCCGCGACACGCGGCGGTGAAGAAACGGGCGTGACCCTAGCTCGCGGTGTTCGCTGGAATTTCCTCGAATTCGCCGCGCTCGCGATTCTTCCGAACGCGATCCCAGGGAAAACATTTGCCGTTCATGGCAATGTAAACACCCGGCGGCAGAGTTTGCACAAACGACAGCGCACTTCCCAGATTGAACAGCCCGTCGGAGCTGCCGAAAGCGTACGGAATCATCGCGCCGGTCAAAACCACCGTCTTGCCCGACACGGCCCGGGCCAGGGCGGCCGCTGTTTCCGTCATTGTATCGGTGCCGTGTGTGACGACGACGCGATCCTCGGCACATTGCGCGCATTCTTTCACGATCAACGCCCGATCGGCCTCGCTCATCTCGAGGCTGTCGATCATCATGACGGTGGAAATGCTGACCTCCACACGCGACCGGCCGAGCCGCAACATCTCGTCGATGTGCGTATCCTTGAAGAAAAGCTGGCCACTCAGCTCGTCGTACTCTTTGTCAAAGGTGCCGCCGGTAACCAGGATGCGGATAGGCATGAATCAGAAATGTGAAGAAAAGGCCGCGCGGAGCGAGCGGAAAGATCGCGTCGGGTCAGGCACTGTTCAAAAAAATTCGACCGGTGCGCCTGTTGCCTGGACGAAAATGTTACGAAAAGAAGGGTGACGAACCAACTGGCCAGCCTGAGTGTCTCGCCGGATTGATTCGTTAGGATCACAAATGTGGGCAGTCGTCCGAGAACCTTGCGACGAAAATGTCATCCGCGCGCGGCCGGCGACGGCGACCTGCTCGAAGTCGCGCGGGCGATGGATTCTGGCGGCCACGATTCTCGCCTCGAGCATGGCCTTTATTGACGGTACGGTCGTCAACGTCGCGTTGCCCGCCCTGCAAACGAGTCTCAACGCCACGGCGCTCGATATGCAGTGGGTGGTGGAAGCTTATTCGCTTTTGCTCTCGGCCCTCCTGCTCATTGGCGGCTCGTTAGGGGACTCCTACGGACGCCGGCGAATTTTCCTGATCGGTGTCGCGCTCTTCGCCGCAGCCTCGGTCGCGTGCGGATGCGCGGGAAACATCCGGCAATTGATCGCCGCGCGAGCGTTTCAGGGATTTGCCGCGGCTCTGCTCGTCCCCGGCAGCCTCGCCATTATCAGCAGTTCTTTTTCGGAAGAAGAGCGCGGGCGTGCCATCGGCACCTGGTCGGGTCTAAGCGCCATCACTACCGGCATCGGGCCGGTCCTCGGCGGCTGGCTAATCGAACATGTTTCATGGCGAGCCGTGTTCTTCATCAATGTTCCGCTCGCCCTCGCCGCCATCATCATCTCGCTGCGACATGTCTCGAAAAATTCGGATACTGAAAAGACCTCGGTCGATTGGTTCGGTGCGGTCCTGGCTGCCTCTGGCTTGGGCGCGCTGGTTTACGGGCTGATTGAATCTTCAAGACTCGGCTTTGGAGATCGGTCGGTCATTATCGTTCTTCTCGCCGCCGTTGTGCTCCTCGCTGTTTTTCTCGTCGTCGAATCACGCATCGCGCAACCCATGCTGCCGCTATCGCTCTTCCGCTCGCCGACGTTTAGCGGGGCGAACCTGCTGACTTTATTTCTTTACGCCGCGCTGGGCGGGACGCTCTTTTTTCTGCCGCTGAACCTGATCCAGGTCCAGCACTACTCAGCCACGGCGGCCGGAGCGGCGCTGCTCCCTTTTATTTTGATCATCTCGATTCTCTCCCGATGGTCTGGCGGGCTGGTGGCTGGTTACGGACCGAGGCTTCCGTTGATTGCAGGCCCGTTGATCGCCGCCCTTGGCTTCGGGCTTTTCATGCTGCCCGGCACCGGCGGCAGCTACTGGAGGACTTTCTTTCCGCCCATTGTGGTTCTCGGATTGGGAATGGCGATCAGCGTGGCGCCGCTTACCACGGTGGTGATGGACTCAGTCGCTCGCCGCCGCGCCGGTCTGGCCTCGGGCGTGAACAACGCCGTGGCGCGGACGGCCAGTCTGCTCGCCATCGCGGTTCTCGGAATCGTCATGCTCCGAATCTTCGGAGATTCGCTCGAAGAGTGCGCGACCGAAGCAAGACTGTCACCCTCCGTCTCAGAGTCGTTGCAAATTCAACGCACCCGGCTGGCAGCCATTGCCGTTCCGGAGGTTCAAAGTCCCGCAACTCGCGAATTGATCCGCCGCGCCGTCGCCCGGTCGTTTGTTTCGGGTTTTCGAGCCATCATGGCGATAGGCGCATTGTTGGCCGCGGCCGGCGCTGTCACGGCGATCGCTCTGATCCGATCACCAACTTCGCCGTTGCTGGCCGAAGCGAAAGAGACTCCACGGGCCGGCTAGAAGAAGGCCGATCGCGAAGGCTGGGGCATGTCCGACTTCCATGAGCACCGGCACCTGGGCGAAGCGCCGCGAGATCATTTTTCCTCGGTGCTGGTTGGCGCCACGACTTCCGGGCAAACTTCTTCGCACCACTCTTCTACCTTGCTGCGAATCTCGTCCCGAATCCTGCGCACCTGCGACAGCTTCTCAGCGTGACTTCCGGCCAGGGTGGAGGGATCGGGGAAACTCCAGTGCAGGCGAGTTGTGACCCCGGGAAAAATCGGGCACCGCGCCGCGCTGGTCTCATCGCATACAGTGATGACGTGGGAAAAGAGCCGGCCGCTCTTAACGACATCAAAAACCGCACGCGTTTTCTTTTGCGAGAGATCGATGCCGACTTCCTTCATGGCTTCGACGACCAGCGGATTGAGGGTGCCGGGTTCGAGTCCGGCGCTTTCGGCTTCGAACATCTCGCCGCAGGTGTAGTTCAACCACGCTTCAGCCATCTGGCTGCGCGCGCTGTTATGAATGCAGATGAAGAGGACTTTCTTTTTCACAGATCAACAGCAGGCCACGGCCACGCTCGGTTCATCCTGTTTGGCGCGCAGCCGGGCCAGCGTCTTGAGGTCGCGCTTGAAAACGGGATCGGTCTGGACGCAGTCCTGCAGACATTTCAGGTTCGCGCTGAGCTCGGCCGGGCGCTTTTTCGGCAGCGCATAAATCATCCAGTTCTGCTCGCGTTCCGCCGTGACCAGTCCGCGCTCGCGCAGGTAGGCGAGATGCTTTGAGATCTTTACCTGTGGTTCGTCCAGGATTTCCTGGAAATGACAGACGCAAAGCGGCGTCTGGGTCAGCAGGTACAGAATCCGCAGGCGCGTCGAGTCGCAAAGGCATTGGTAAATTTGAATCAGGTCCATGGGCCGCGCTAACAACAGCTCGCCGGCGCCGGGCTTCTCTCGCCGCCGGCGTCAATGCCGCATCTTTCCCTGGCCAGACAGGCGGTTCGCTTTTCACCCAACTGAAGTTCGACGTGGCTGCCGGTGAATTCCGCGTTCGTCACCGGGTATTGTGCGACCACGCAGCAATCATATTCGACCTCCACCTCCATGTCGTCGTTAGGCAGAACGGCGTTACCCAGCCGCAGAATCTTGACGAAGGTTCCCGCCGTCAGGCGGTGATCGTAATCCTCCGCCACGTAAGCCTGGAGCAGGCATGTCTCCTTCCTGTCATGCAGCTGTCCGCCGCAATCGATGAAGCGTTTGCTGACATGACCGACTTCCGTGATGTGGAAATGCGCGGGAATTTCATCGCCGTCGGGCAGGCGGAAGCGCAGTAATGCTTTTGGATGAGGGACGAGAGCCGCCTTCAGGTTTTTCAGCTTCATGACGCGATGGGTATATTCCTGTTAAGGCATATTGTCAACGGGCATCCGGGCAGGCGCTCCGGCTTCCCTTTCCGGTTAACTTTCCTGCTTTCCTGCGTTCCTGATTCGCTTAGTTTCCTTCCGTGCGAACAACGATGCAGGCGCTCGTCAAACGCAGGGCCGAGCCGGGTCTCTGGCTGGAAGAAGTTCCCGTCCCCGAGGTCGGCAGCGACGATGTCCTGATTCGCATTTTGAAAACATCGATCTGCGGGACCGATGTCCACATTTACAACTGGGACGAGTGGTCGCAAAAAACAATCCCCGTCCCAATGGTGATCGGGCATGAATTCGTCGGCCTGGTCGATCGCGTGGGCGATCGCGTGAAGGGCTTTGCGCCGGGCGATCTGGTCACCGGCGAAGGCCATATCGTCTGCGGACATTGTCGCAATTGCCTGGCCGGCCGCCGTCATCTTTGCCCGAACACGCAGGGCGTCGGCGTGAATCGGCAGGGGGCCTTCGCCGAGTATCTCTCCATCCCGATGTCGAACGTCTGGCATGCCGATCCGAACATTCCGCTCGATGTTCTTTCCTGTTTTGATCCGCTGGGCAACGCCACCCACACCGCGCTCTCCTTCGACCTCATTGGGGAGGATGTTCTTATCACCGGAGCGGGTCCTATCGGCTGCATGGCGGTGGCCATTTGCCAGCATGCCGGCGCGCGCAATGTGGTGATTACCGACATCAATCCCTACCGGCTCGAGCTGGCCAAAAAACTTGGCGCCACCCTCGCCCTCGATGTTCGGAATCATTCGTTGGGCGAAGCCATGCAAAAGCTCGGCATGAAGGAAGGTTTCGATGTTGCCTTGGAAATGTCCGGCAATCCGAAGGCTTTCAACGACATGCTGCCAAACATGTTCCACGGCGGAAAAATCGCCCTGCTCGGGATCATGCCGGGAAGCGCCGCCATCGATTGGAATATTGTCGTTTTCAGCGCCCTGACCATCAAGGGAATCTACGGCCGCGAAATGTACGAGACCTGGTACAAGATGACGGCAATGATCCAAAGCGGGCTCGACATCTCGCCGGTTATTACGCATCGCTTTCCCTACAAGCAATTTAGGGAGGCGATCGAGCTCATGAAATCGGGCAATTCCGGCAAGATCGTGCTGACCTGGAGCGAACGTTAGGCGAGGCCGCCAGATCGCCACCCGGCCAATTATCGCTTCCCTTCGGCGGACTTTTTTCGCACTCTGTTGGTTAGCTTAAACCTGTCGGTAGCAATGACCCCGGGCGAAACAACTCTCCATGGAGATCGGGTTCTCTTCACGAGCGGAGGAAATTCCTTCACCGTGCGGGACCTGATCGATTACGCGAGCTTCAGTGGCGAACTCGAACCGCTCTGGACTGGGTTTCGTGTTTTACTTGCGTCCGAGAAACTGGCCGAGGAACGCGATCTGGAACTGGACGATGACGCCATCGACTCGGCGGCCGAGGCATTCCGTTACGAGCACGATTTGATCACGGCGGAGGAAACGGAGCAATGGCTGGAACGGCGCGGACTGACCCTGGCCGATTTCAGCGATTATTTTGCCCGGCATTCCTGGGGTGACCTTCTGGGCGACGAAGTGGAACCCGAGCCCCTGGACTACTTTTCTGCGCCTAACGACTTGCAGCAGCTTTTCATCGCGGACCTGGTTTTTTCCGGCAAGCTCGACCGTATCGCGGAACGCCTGAGCTGGCGGGTGGCGGCCCGGGAGGAAAACAAAGGGCAGGCTCCCGAAGCTGACCGGCTGGCCGAGGAACGGGAGCTCTTCTTTGGCCGGACCGGCCTGAAGAAGGAAGAACTGGACGACTGGCTGACGAAATCAGGTCGCGATCGCGCCTGGTTGGAGGAAGCACTGGCCCGGGAGGCTGCCCACCGGAAAAAATGCGATGCCCTGCTCAGCCCGCAGGCGCGTGAGCGCGAACTATCCAGTTTGCGCCTGCCGCTCACCCGCTTCGACCTTGAAACGATCGAGCTGGACTCCATCGATGCGGCACGGGAAGCTCTCCTCTGCGTGCGCGACGACGAAATGCCAATGGCAGAAGTGGCCGCTGAAGGGCGCTATCCGTATCGCCGTGCCGAAATTCTGCTCGAGGATATTCCGGAGGATTTGCAGCAAAAATTCCTGAGTGTCTCGCCCGGCGATGTGCTCGAGCCGCTCCCCCGCGGCGACGGTTTTCAGGTCTGCCGGGTCATCGATAAATTTGAGCCGGATCTGGCTGACGAAGCCGTCAAAACCCGGGCCGAGCGGCGTATTCTCAACCGGCATTTCGAAGACCTGACAGCCAGGCATATTCAGTGGCAAAACCTGGGCTCGCCATGAAAGCTACGGATGAGTCCCTCCTGAGGCGTTCGCTTCTCTTTCAATTTCTGCCCGAGAAGCATTTCGAAAAAGTGCTGCCGCTCCTGCAGGAAGAGCAGCACGACTTCGGCGACCTCCTCGTCAGGCAAGGCGATCCCGCGGATGCCTTTTACATTCTCGTCTCCGGCCGCGCCCGCGTTATCAAAGTCGACCAAAAAGGTCTCGAAATCGTGCTCGCCACCCTGAAACCGGGCGACAGTTTCGGCGAGGCAGCGCTAACCGAGGGCGGGACGCGCACGGCGACGGTTCGTTGCAGTACGGCGGTCGAAGCCCTGCGCCTCGACCGAGCCGATTTTCTCGAGCTGGCCGAGGAAATTCCCGAGCTGAAGCATCACGTCGAAATGACGGCGCGCCATCGCGCGCTGCACGGGTTCCTCTATGAATTCAGCAACTTCGGGCGGCTGCCCGTCCCGGCGCTGCGCAGCGTCATTGAAAAACTTTCGCCCGTGGAAGTGGCCAAGGGCGACTTCATCATCAGGGAAGGCGATGCGCCCGGGCCGTTGTTCATTCTCGAAAAAGGGCGGGCCCGCGCCTTTTCATCCAACAACGGGTCGCAGCTCAATCTCGCCTTCTATCGCGACGGCGATTTCTTTGGCGAGCTTTCCATCCTGAACGGCTCGCCGCGCGCCGCTTCGGTGGAAGCATTCAGCGATTGTCGCCTGCTCGCGCTCGAGCCCGATGCGGTGCGCGATCTGAAGCGCCGTTTCCCGGAATTCAGCAAACTGCTCGAAGAACGCCTCGCCCAGTACCAGGCAAAAACGGAAGCGCGCGTGCCGCTGGATTTTACCTCCGAGATGCTGCCGGCGGAAACGAAGGCGCACGACAAGGTCGCGCTCGACGACCACGATCATGCGCCGCCCAAACCGGGCGAGGTCGATGAGAAGGCGCCCTTTGCGGACGAGAATGGTTTGTTCCGCAAAAAGGAAAAGCGAATCCGGCGCTTCGAACTGGTCGAGCAAATCGACGAGATGGATTGCGGGGCGGCCAGCCTTGGCATGATCTGCCGGCATTTCGGTCGCAAGGTGAGCCTCGCGCGTATTCGTCAGCTTTGTCACACCGCGACGGACGGGACGAGCCTGAAGGCGCTTTGTCGCGCGGCCAACGAACTTGGTCTGGCTGCACGCGCGCTCAAGATTTCATTGCGCAATCTCCCGCTCATGCCGCTGCCCGCCATCGTCCATTGGGAAGGCAATCACTGGATGGTGCTCTACGACGTGCAGTCGGAGTTCGTGCGCGTGGCCGATCCCGCCCTCGGTCTGCGCAAAATCGCGAGGAAAGATTTCGAGGCGAACTGGTCCGGCTACGCCGCGCTTTTCGATTACACGACCGCCTTCGAACAGGCGCCGGTGAGCAAGGCCGGCCTGGCCTGGTTGCTGCCGTTTTTCACCAAGTTCCGCACCCTCTTTCTCCAGGTGCTGCTGCTCGCTGTCGCAGTCACATTTCTGCAACTGCTCTTCCCCGTCTTCACCGAGATGGTGGTCGACAAGGTCATCGTCGAAAAAGATGTCGGCCTGCTCAAAACGATCCTGCTCGGCATGGGTGTGGCCCTCTTTTTCATGCAGGCCTCGTCCCTCGCGCAGGAATATCTGCTCTCCTTTGTCGCCGTGCGATTGGACACGGCCATTCTCGACCACCTGAGTCGGAAGATGTTGTCCCTGCCGATGACTTATTTCACGAGCCGGCGGACAGGCGACATCCAACGCCGACTCGACGGCGCGCGTCAGGTCCGCCAGTTCGCCGTGCAGCATGGCATTGGCGCGCTCCTCGCGCTTGTCCAACTGGGCGGCGCACTCGCTTTGATGATGCTTTACAGCCCGTCGCTCATGCTCGCGTTTCTCGCCACGACACCGCTTTACGGCGGCCTCATGTATTTCTCGCAAAAGGTGCTGCGCCCCCTCTTTGCCGGCGTCGAAGAAAGCCAGGGCAAATACAGTTCGCATCAGATCGATGCCATCAAAGGCATCGAAGCCGTCAAGGCCGCCGCGGCCGAAACGGTCTTTCGTGACACGATGCTGAACGAATTCCTTTCCGTCTCGCGCAAGATTTTCCGCAGCAGTTTCATCGTTATGTCCTACGACAGCGTGCTGCAAACCATCGGCATGCTTTCGACCGCGATCTTCCTCTGGGTCGGCGCCAATCAGGTGATGTCGGGCCAGTTGAGCATCGGCGGTTTCGTCGCCTTTAGCTCGCTCACCGCGATGGCTTACGGCGGAATCCTGCGCACGCTCGGTGTGTGGGACAATCTGCAGTTCGCCAGCGTGCTGCTGAATCGTCTGAACGACATTTTCGAGCAGGAACCGGAGCAGGGACACGATCGTTCCCGGCTTGTCCCGGTGCACAGTCTGGAAGGACGCATCGAGCTGCGCGGCGTCAGTTTCAGATACGGCGGACCGGAATCGCCCGATATTCTGAAGAACATCACGCTCGATATCGCGCCCGGCCAGATGCTGGCTTTTGTCGGGCGCAGCGGTTGCGGCAAGACAACGCTCATCAAATTAATTGCCGGCCTGCTCGAGCCGACCGATGGCACGATTCTCTTCGATCATGTCGACCTGAAAACACTCAACTACCGCGACGTGCGCCGGCACATCGGCATGGTCCTGCAGGAAAACCACATCTTTAACGAGACAATCGCGCGCAATATCGCGTTCGGCGACGCGGAACCGGATCTCGATCGCGTCCTGGCCGCCGCGCAGACTGCCGCGGCGCACGATTTCATCATGCGCCTGCCTCTCGGCTATGAAACCAAGATCGGCGAATCGGGCCTTTCCCTTTCTGGTGGTCAAAAACAGCGCATCGCCATCGCGCGCGCCATTTATGGCAATCCGCCCATCCTCATTTTCGACGAAGCCACCAGCGCGCTCGATACCGAGTCCGAGCGCGCTATTCAGGATAATCTTGGACGTTTGATGGCGGGCCGCACCACCATTGTCATTGCCCATCGGCTTAGTACCATTCGCGAAGCCGACGCCATCGTCGTCCTCGAAAAAGGGATGGTCGCGGAGGTGGGCAATCACGATCAACTCATGGCCCAGCGTGGTTTATACTTCTACCTCTCGAGCCAGCAGCTTGGGATTTGATCCAGCCTAACGAATGAGTGCCCAGGCCATCCAGCAACCTTCCATCGATACCGAATCGGAAATGCTGCCACAGGATCCACCACCCTGGTTCATCCGCTCGATGTCGTGGCTTTTGATCGGGATGTTCGGCGTGGCGCTGCTTGGGGCTGTCACGGTGCATCTGCCCGAAACGGTTACCTGTTCCTTTGTGCTGGTGCCGGCTGACGGAGCGGATCCAATCCAATCGCCGCGCATGGCCGTGATCAATAAGGTCTGTGTGAATGAGGGAGAAACGGTCAAGACCGGGGCGCCGTTGTTCATCCTGCGCTCGGATGAAATCCGGGGCTGGGATACGCAGCAGCGAACGCTGGCGGAGGATTTGCATACGCACGAGGAAGGACTCGCTCAGGCTGAGGAAGCCTACGCGGCGCAATCGAAGATCAAGGAAGCCGAAATCGATCAGGCCGAAAGCGAGGTGAAGTTTCGCGACAAACACATGAAGACAAGCCGCGATCTCATTTCGCGCATGGAAAAACTTTCCAAGAACGGCGGCATTTCGAAGGTCGAACTGCTTCGTTATCGCCTCGAAGCAGCCGAATCGGAAAAGGATCTGAGCGTCGCACAGCGCACCGTTCAGCAGGTCAAGCTCGAACGGCAACGGATGGAAACCGAGCATATACAGCAACGCGCCGAGAACGTCGCTGAAATCGAGAAGCTCAAGGTTCGGCTCGCGGCGTTGAAAAGCGATCTGGAGAATTCGCAACAGCACATGCTCGTCGTCCGTGCGCCTTACAAAGCAGTCGTAACTTCGCTCGCGCAGCGCAATGCCGGCAGCGTCGTGCAAAATGGCCAGGAACTTTGCCAGCTCGCGCCCGAGGATGCGAAGGTCCGCGCCCGCTTGCTCCTGCCTGAAACCGGCCTGCCCAAGCTGGCCGTCGGGCAACGCGTCCGGTTTTTCTTCGACGCCTTTCCCTACCAGCGCTACGGCACGGTGGACGCGCGGCTCGATTGGATCAGTCCTTCCGCGATTTCTTCGCCGGAAGGCCCGCGCTTCGCCGGGCTCGCTTCTCTCGATCCTCCGTCGCCCGGACACCATCCGCTGGCGTTGCGCGTCGGCATGGGCGGGCAGGCGCGGATCACGGTCGGTCAGCGCACCCTGATTGATTACGCTTTCGAACCCATCCGCCAGCTGCGCGAAAATATGCGCGACTAACCGCATGCAGCGTCCACTTTCCACTTTCAAGGTCGAAGACCTCCGAACCTCCAACGAAGCGATGGCCCGTTGCCTGCGGCTGGCGGCGCTCGCCGCGAAATCTGATGTGCCGGTCGTTCTTCTCGGCGAAACCGGTACCGGCAAGACGCTGCTCGCTCACGCCATTCATAATTCTTCCACCCGCGTCGGGCATTCCTTCGTCGCCTTCAATGCCTCGGCCATGAGCGACACCCTGATCGAAAGCCAGCTCTTCGGTCATGAGCGCGGTGCTTTTACCGGCGCGCAGCAAACCGTGAAGGGAAAATTTGAGCTGGCCAACGAGGGGACGCTTTTTCTCGACGAAATCGCCGATATGAGTCCGCTCGCCCAGGTCAAGATTTTGCGGGTCCTCGAATATGGCGAATTCGAACGGCTCGGGTCCGAAGAGATGCTGACCTGCAATGTGCGGATCATTTGCGCGACAAACTGCTCGCTCCGCGAACGCGTGCAGCACCGCAAATTCCGGGAGGATCTTTACCACCGCCTCAATGGTCTCACGCTCCTCATTCCACCCTTGCGCGAGCGCCTCGAGGAATTGCCGGCCTTGATTGCGGCCGAGCTTCGGGCGGCCGCCGCGGCCGAGGAAAAGGAGATCACTGCCATTCACCCCGAAGCCATGCGAAAACTGCTCACTTATCCATGGCCGGGAAATCTGCGCGAGCTTAGTCACACGGTCCGCACCATGACCCTGGTGTGCGAGGGCGCGGTTGTTCTGCCGGAGCACGTCGTTTTTCCGCCCGACCTGACGAACGCGGAATCGGACGGAGCGGGAATGACTCGTTATGCCCCGCCGGCCGAGACGCCGCACTTGCCGGCGGGGCATGATTTGACTCTGGCCGGCGCCGTCGCCCGCCACATCAGTTTTGTCTACGATCAGACGGGGCGGAACCAACGACGCACCGCCAGGGTCCTCGGTATCTCCCGGGCCACGCTAGCCCGACACTTGCGCGGCATGGCCCAGAAATGAAGCGGAGCCCCCGTCGAGCGAGACCATATCGGGGTGGAATTGCAGCACCTTTCTCATTGAGAAAAAAGCGGTCGCCGGCGAATTACAGAAACTTTGAGCTTGAAGAAAGCCCTTAATTTGAATGAGATAGAAGTCTTCACCGAGATCCCCCGGCCTGCCCTAACGTCGGGTTGGCATGGATACTGGTAAGAGAACGCCAACGTGAGTGGACCAAAAGACAAAAAGCATGCGCCCGGCAGGGAATCAGGGGCTCACAAAGCCAGGCGCGTGAAGGAAAAATTGATCCGCCTGGATGATCTGATCCCAAAAGAAGATGTCCTGGGTGGCCGTCAATTGTTATTCGGTGCCACTCCACTCAACCAAACAACCAACAAGCGAAAGGAAAGCTAGGAAATGAAAAGCAAGAAAAAAGAAGTCAAAGTGCGTGATCTCAAGCCCTCGAAAGATGCCAAGGGCGGCGCGGGTCACAGCCTCAATGCGGCCGGCCATAATCTCGATCGTGGCAGCCGGAACCTGAACGCGGGTGGCCACGGCCTCGATGGCGCCGGGCGCAGCCTGGACGGCGGTTCACGCAGCACGAACTAACGAAGAGGGACCGTCTGCGGTCCGACCCCGCAAGACGGTCCCACCCACCAACCTCAACTGGACACTGATATGGCACAGAAAAAAGCAGGCAAAGCGAAGTCCCCCGTGAAGGTCCGCGACCTCAAACCGTCCAAGGACGCAAAAGGCGGCCGGAGAATCATCCTCCAACGCGCTGGACACAATTTGAACGCCGGCGGCCGCAGCCTCGACGGCGGCAGCCGCAATTTGGACGGCGGTTCACGCAACACAAACTAACGAAGAAAACCGCGCCTCGTGCGCAGGATGTAATTCCGCCGACCCGGCGCAAGCCGGTCGGCGGTTTTTGTTTTCCCCTAACGAGAGCGTCCCTGTAGCCGGCCGCCGTTGCCCGCGGCAGATCGGCGCGCCCGAGGGAGAGATATTTGCTAATCCATCGCCGCGGCCGCACCTTCGCGGCCTTCCAGCTCGAACACCATGCGTTTGATATGCCGATGGTCCTGGTGTCGCTGCAACAGGCGCAGGCTCTCCCGCGGGTCGCCCCAGTGCAAAATCTCGATCGGTTCGCTCCGTACCCCCCACGTATTCATGTCGTTAGGCGTGGCCATGTAGAGATCGATCGTGTTCCGGCCGGCCAGCGCCCAGCCGTAATCTTCCACGCGGTAAATTTGCCCCGTGGAAAGGATCCGGAAAACGGTGCCGGCCGGCCAGCGCGACCAATCCGCTGCGGCGCTGCCACAGGCCCGCGGAGAATAGGAGACGGCCGGCGCGTCCGTCGACATCGAAAAAGGCTGCGGCCCGCGACGGTAGGCGACGCGCTGATAGTCGGCGCCTTCTTCGTCCGCGGGCATCGCTCGCGGCGCCAGGGAAGCCGATCGCCTCGGCGGCAGCGCCGCATGCAATGTCCCGCCGAGTGCATTCCGGTTTCCATATTGCAGATGGTCGGACTCCGTATCGGTGTAGGCCGTCGTGCGGACAGTTTGGAAATCGCTGCGAACGAGCGGCGGCTCGTATTGCGGGAGAGATCGCGTCGTTCCGCACGCCTGCAACAGAAGGAGCGCGCCGCCCAAAACAATAACGCGGAAAAAAATACGGTCTTCCAAGAGAATCGCCGGAGTTATTAACAGTTATTCACAAGCCGGGTGCAAGCCTATTTTTCCGGTTGATCGCCCCTTTCCATCGACCTCTGTTTGTTGGAAGTTGCGGCATGCTCGCCGCATTCGAAAAGCAGCTTTCCGCCACGCTGGAGGAGATAAAAGCGCAGGGTCTTTACAAGACCGAGCGCATCATCACCGGTCCTCAGGACGCGCGCGTTTCCATCGCCGATGGACGCCGCGTTCTAAACCTTTGTGCCAATAACTATCTCGGCCTGGCCGATCATCCCGCGCTCCTCGCCGCCGCCAAAGAAGCCCTCGATACGCACGGCTTCGGCATGGCCAGCGTTCGCTTCATTTGCGGGACACAGGACATTCATAAGGAACTCGAAGCCGCCCTCACCAAATTCCTCGGAACGGAGGACACCATTCTTTATCCCTCCTGTTTCGACGCCAACGGCGGCCTCTTCGAGACACTCCTCAGCGAAGAGGACGCGGTTATCAGCGACGAACTCAATCACGCCTCCATCATCGACGGCATCCGCCTCTGCAAAGCGCAACGATCCCGCTACAAGCATAACGACATGGCCGATCTCGAAGCGAAACTGCGCGAGGCCAACGGCGCACGCTTTCGCCTCGTCGCGACCGACGGCTGTTTTTCCATGGACGGCACGATCGCGAATCTCAAGGGCATCTGCGATCTCGCCGAAAAATACGAAGCCCTCACCATGATCGACGACGCGCATGCTGCCGGTTTCCTCGGCAAAACCGGACGCGGCACCCACGAATATTGCGGAGTCATGGGCCGCATCGACATTATCACCGGCACGCTGGGCAAAGCGCTCGGCGGAGCGAGCGGCGGTTACACGAGTGCACGCAAACGCATCGTCGAACTCCTGCGCCAGCGCTCGCGCCCTTATCTTTTTTCCAACACCATCGCGCCGCCCGTCGTGGCCGCTTCGCTCAAGGCCATCGAACTGCTCAGCGCATCGACCGAACTGCGCGACAAGCTCGAAGCCAACACCAAATATTTTCGTGAAGCGCTGACCAGCCGCGGCCTCACCATCAAGCCCGGCACTCATCCCATCGTGCCGATCATGCTCGGCGATGCCGCGCTTTCGCAAAAGTTCGCCGCGCGCATGCTCGAGAAAGGCGTCTACGTCATCGGCTTTTTCTATCCGGTCGTCCCGCACGGCACGGCCCGCGTCCGCACGCAGGTGAGCGCCGCCCATTCCCGGGAAGATTTGGAATTCGCCGTCAACGCCTTCGCCGAGACAAACGAAGAGCTGAAAAAATAGTGGAAGCGCGCGAGATTTTCACTCCTCCGCGCGGCGCGGAAATAGTTCGGTCGCTCCGCGCTCTTTTCTCGCCTGCTCCCCGGCAATATTGCCGGTTGGCATATGGCCACGTTTTGTTACGTTGAATATTGCGTGAATGATAATCCTTCCGTAGCAACTCCTGCGGCCACCGGGGCGCCCGAGCGCGCCGATCTTCGACCAGAAAACATCGACGACGCGGTCATCCGCCTCGCCGGCAATTCCCAGGACGGCATCCAGACAGCCGGCGCTTTTCTGGCCCGGCTTGCCGGTCGCAGCGCCCAGGAAGTCATGACTTACATGACGATTCCCGCGACGATTTCGGGCGGGCCGTCGATCTTCCAGGTCCGCATCGGTTCGGGGGAAGTCGTTTCCGCGGGCGATGAAGCCGATTTCCTCGTCGCCTTTTATCAACACAGCTATCAGGACCACGTGGGCTTCCTGCGCGAAGGCGGCGTTCTCCTGTACGATTCGGATAACGTCGAGCCGGACCTCGACGACAAGCGCTTCGTCTATGTCGGCGTGCCGATCACCGGACTGACCGTCGAAGCGCTCGGCGGCACGGCCAAGGACAAGGGTAAAAACATTTTCGTTCTCGGCTTGATCGCCAAAATTTTTCATCTCGATGTCGAGAAACTGAAAAGAGTCATCACGGAGAAATTTGCCGGAAAAGACGAAAGCATCGTCAACACCGCGCTCATGGCGTTCCAGGCCGGTTACGCCTATCCGGTCGGCAACGTTCTTTCGAAGCAGTACCAATTTGAGCCGGTCGAGCGGAAACCGGGCGACCGCGATCAGATCACCATGGATGGCAATCAGGCGCTCGCCTATGGCCTCATCGCCGCCGGCGTTCGCTTCGGCTCCGGTTATCCGATCACGCCATGGTCGTCGGTCATGGAAGTGCTGCGACGCGAACTGCCGAAATACGGCGGTATTTTCGTGCAGGCCGAGGACGAGCTGGCTGCGGTTTCCATCGCGCTCGGTTTTTCCTATTCGGGTAATCTCGCCGTGACCGGCAGCGCCGGCCCCGGCATTTCGCTTAAGACCGAGGCGATTGGCTGGGCTTCGATGGCGGAAATCCCGCTCGTCATTTGCAATATCCAGCGCGGCGGCCCCAGCACCGGTTTGCCCACTAACGTCGAGCAAAGCGATTTGCACCAGGCCATCTACGGCGGACATGGCGACAGTCCGCGCGTCGTTCTCGCCGCCAAGACAGTGGAGGATTGCTTTTACACTGCGATCGAAGCGGCGCGCATCGCCCGCAAATACAGCACGCCGGTTTTCGTCCTGAGCGATACCTCGCTCGCCACCCGCATCGAAGCATTCGACGAACCGAATCTCGGCGAACTGATGCTCGATCCGAAACCCGACCTGACCCCACTCGACACGCACAAACCCTACGCCCTCGACAAGATTACGCGGCACGCGCCGCCCGGCACCTTCATTCGCGACGGCAAATATCCGCTCATCAGTGGTCTCGAGCACGATGAGTTTGGCCATCCGACCGGCAACCCCAAGATGCACATGGCCATGACGGCGAAGCGTCGCAATAAATTGCGCCAGCTCGCGGCCGAGCTTCCCGTCCCCGAAATCTACGGCGACCAGGAAGGGGACACCCTCCTCATCGGCTGGGGCTCGACCTACGGTCCAATCCACGATGCCGTGAAACGCGCGCGCGAATACAAGGAGAAGATCGGCGCCATCCATCTGCGCCATCTTCATCCTTTGCCTAACGATCTGGAAAAAATCTTCGCCCGCTTCAAGCGCATCGTCGTCGTCGAGATGAACGACGAAGGCGTTTACGGCTTCGGCCAGCTCGCCACCATTCTGCGGGCCCGCTTCTGCGAGCCCAAGATCGAAAGCTTTACCAAGACCGACGGCCTCACCTTCCGCGTCCGCGAAATTTTGCAGGGGATTTTCCACCGTAAATTCCCGCGCCTCGCCACATCCAACGGCTCCAGAATGAGCGGCAATGGCGCCGCTGCCAGGACCGGCTCCGTTTCGAGCGTGGCCGGAGCCTCCGCCTAACGAATCTTCACCATGAGCGATACCCTGACGACCGAACCAGAAAGAGAAAAACTCACCAAGAAAGCGATCACCGCCGATCACCCGACGTGGTGTCCCGGTTGCGGCGATTTCGCCGTGCTCGCTTCCTATTACAAGGTCCTCGAGAAACGCCAGGTCGAGCACGAGAAAATCGTCACCCTCGCCGGCATCGGTTGCTCCTCGCGCTTCCCCTACTTCGTTAACGGTCACGGCGTCCATTTCATCCACGGCCGCGCCGTGCCGCTCGGCACCGGCATCAGCCTCGCCCGGCCCGACCTGCGCGTCTTCCTCTTCGGCGGCGACGGCGACGGTTTCTCCATCGGCGGCAACCATCTCGACCACGGCGCGCGCAAGAACATCAACCTCACCTATTTCATCATGGACAACTTCGTCTACGGCCTGACGAAGAAACAGACCTCGCCCACTTCACCGATCGGGTTCAAGTCCAAGACCGATCCGCAGGGCGCGATCGACCAGCCGGTCAACGCCATGAAAAAACTGGTCGCGAGCGGCGCCACCTTCATCGCCCGCACCCACGCCGGACAGGTCAAGCACATGATGGAAATGCTCGAGCGCGCCATGGATCACCAGGGCTTCAGCGTCATCGAATGCCTGAGCGAATGCGTTGAATTTTTCCCCGGCGCCTTCGATCCGGCTAATCCGCGCAAAGGCGGGAGCTTCGAATTGATCGAAGAAAAAAAATGGGACAACACGCCCGAGGACGAACAGCGGCACGACGTGACCGACGAGCTCGCCGCCTACAAGCTTGCGCAAATTCCTTTCCCCGGCGTCTTCGGTGTCTTTTACGACACCGACCGTCCGACCAAGAACGCGCTCGAGAAAAAGTGGATCGATACCACGCGCGAAAAACTCGGCAACGCGACCGATCAGCAAGTCCTCCAAAAAACCTTCGACCGGATGAAGTGACCGGGGAGCACAGGCTGCCAGCCTGTGGGTTTCGACTGCCAGCCGAAACGAACGTCAACCGCTCGTTCCATCAACGATTGGCTTGGAGATGCCATTCATCTCTCTGTTTCGCAGAACTCGTTCGGCAATCCGCATTCCGAACTCGCACTTCTTTTCCGCATTTCCCAAGGTCAGAATCCAATCGAAAACTGCGCTCCGTTCACCTGGCCCATGACCGGTTGGACTTCGATATCGCCAAACTTGGAATTGATATGGAACAACGTGAGCGCCTTGTGTTCCCGGGCCGGCGTCGCTCCGCCTCGCGTCTTCCGGTCTTCCTTCGATCGGTCGTCGGTCAACGCGCCAAGCACTTGCTCGCGTAGCGACGTCGCGTGTGCCTTGCGCACGACGAAAATCTCCTCCATATCCTGCTGACGACTTCCCGACCTCCGATCGCCCGCCTGTGCCGATTGACAGGCAAGAGCGACCGCAACGAGCAAGCCGCAGGATCCGATGAGATTTCCCCTGTTGCCTCCCATGGCACCTCCTGCTTCCTAATCGTTTTTTCAGCGGCAACTGCGCGTGCGCTTCGATCACAGCGGCCGACTTCGCAGGAGATGAGCAATGCTGTTCTGCCTGGGGAGCGCAGGCTGCCAGCCGCGCCCAGGCTTAATGCAACCGGAGAAGACGAAGTCCGGCCATTAGCTGGAAACGCGGCGGTGAACACTAAAGCACGATCCCCTTCGCCAATCCGCGATCCGCATTCCAACATTTCCTCGGTAACCCCTGACCGACGGCCGCGGCCTCGCCCGCTCCTTCTACTTCAGCTTCCCATGTCCTGCGTTTCAGACTCCGGGAACAACGGTAGCCTCTTCCATCTCCTCGGGCGTTATCTCGGCCCGGTCGGTGATCAGTTTGCGCAGGAGCGGAATGAGCACGACGAGCGCGATGCCGACCGCGAGGCTGCCCAGCCCGAGTTCGGTGAAGAGTTTCGCATAACCGGCATTGGTGGCAGCCGCCGTGGCGCCGGTCGGATTGGGGATCATCCCGGAGAAGTCGCCGGCAAAGAGCGACGCGAGGCCGGTCACGAGCATCCAGCTGCCCATCATGATGCCCTGGTAATGCTTCGGCGCGAGCTTGCCGATCATCGCATAGCCGATCGGAGAGATGAGCAACTCACCGACGCTTTGCAGCACATAACTCATGAACAGCCACCAGAACGCACTCTTGCCGTCGACGCCGGCCAGCTTGATGCCCAGCGGCAGAATGAGAAAGCCCAGCGCCATCAGGAGCAGCGAGGTCGCAAACTGCTGCGGGATGTCGATCCTCCAACCCCGCGCGCGCAGCCGTGTAAAGAGCGACGCGAGGATCGGACCGCCGACCACGATGCAGACGGTGTTGATGTTCTGAATCCACTGCGGCTGAATCTCCACCTTGCCAATGAAGAGGTTGACGTTGTGGACCGCGAACAGCATCAGGCCGTTCGGTGCCATTTGGTAGAGCGACCAGAACATGAGCGAGCCCATCGTCAGAATCAGATACGCCGTCATGTTCCGCCGCTCGCGACGATCCGGGTGGCGGACCGTGAGATAGATCAGCGTCAGGGCGACCACGGCGCAGATACTCTTGATAATCGTTTCCGTCCCGCCCGGTCGCTGCAGCATGAACCACACGACCGGGATGAGTCCGAGGAGAATGCCGATGCCGGCGAGCAGGCGCACGTGGAATTGCCGCGGCCTGGCCTCGAGCAGCGGCGTGTTGCGGTCGGCCAGCGTCTTCCATGAGAACAGGGCGAGGACAATGGCGACGAAGTTGCCGAGCGTCGCGAAGATGAAAAGGCTCGCGTAGCTCTCGGTCCCCTGGAAATAACCGGCCACGGTGAACCCGACGAAGAACCCGACGTTCATGCCCGCGTAATTCCAGAGGAAAGCGCCTTCGCGGCGCGGATCGTCCGAGGTGAAGCGCTGTGTCAGCATCATGTTGATGCAGGTCACGTTCAGTCCGCTGCCAGTCAGGAAAAAGGCGAGGCCGATATAGAACATGGCGAGCGAGCCGGTCGCAATGCACGCGCACCCGACGACCTGCGACGCCATGCCTCCGACGAAAAGATTCCGATTCGAGAGAAAACGCCCGCCGAGGTAACCGCCGAACAAGTGCAGGCCGTAGTTGAAAGCGCCAAACACGCCCATCAACGTCGTCGCCACTTTGACCGAGAGCTGGAGATGCTTCGTCGCGTAGAGGACCAGCGTCGAATAGAGAACGGCGAAGCCGAGCGTCGCAAAGATCTGAATGAAGAAGAGCACGGCCGTTCCCTCCGGCGCCTTGGAGAAACGGCGTTTGATAAAATTCATCGAGCGCTCCTTTGTCGCCTGTGGTCCGCACCGATGTCAAGCGGCGACCGTCTGCGAGCGAATTTGTCAGTTCTTCCAGCGCGGCTACCGTGGCCGTATGTCGAAACAATATTCCGCTCCGCCGCCGCAAACGATCGATCCAGGCAAAAAATACTCCGCCGTGTTCAATACTTCGCGTGGCGAAATCGGCTGCGAACTCTTCGCCAAAGATGCGCCGCAGACGGTCAACAATTTTGTCTTCCTGGCCCGCGACAAATTTTATGACGGAACCGTCTTTCATCGCGTCATTCCCGATTTCATGATCCAGGGCGGCGATCCGACCGGCACCGGCCGCGGCGGACCGGGTTACCAGTTTGCCGACGAGGTCAAAAGCAACCCGCACAAGCATCAGGTCGGAACTTTATCGATGGCAAACGCGGGACCGAACACGAACGGCAGCCAGTTTTTCATCACCCACGTCGCGACCAACTGGCTCGACGGCAAACATACCGTCTTCGGCAAAGTTTTGTCGGGGCAGGATGTGGTCGATTCAATCCAGCAGGGTGACGAGCTGAAGTCGGTCACCATCCGCGAAGAGTAAGGCGAGCTCGCCGCCGCCGTCTGGCAACGACTCGTCGCGTCTTTCAGCCTTTGAAATAATCCTAAGGCTGGAGCGATCGAACCAGGTCGCGGACCTTCTCGGCCTCCGGTGTGTTCCAGAAAATCACATCTGCGTCATCGGTGGCGGAGGAGGAAAATTCCACCCGACCGATGCCGAGCAGTCCGGTGAGGCCGGTCTTTTGCAGATTGATGCTGCGGATGTCCGAAATGCGCAGCTCGTTCGACACCCGGTTGATGATGCCGTAATCGACGCTCACCCGCTTATTGGTCACCGTGTAACGGCGCCGCCGCTTGTCCACCTGGATCCAGCAGACGATCAGCAACGCAATCACGAGAAGCGCAGCCCGGGCTGCCCAAAGGATCGGGCCGAGGTCCGGCAGAACGAGCCAGAAACTCGCAATGACGGCGGCGAGCAGGATGAAAATCAAAACCCACTTCCCGACGTAGTGGAAATTGGAGACGGTGCCGGTCCAGAGAACCTGCTCGTTGTTATGCGCTGGCGCGGGATCGCTCATGAATGCTGCCGCCGTAGCCGTATATCCAGCATCCGATGTCCGACGCAAGCCGGAACGCGCGATTCAAGCCCTTTCTAATTCAGCCTTCCTACCTTCTACTTTTTTTGTTCTTCCGACCAGATCGCGCACTCATTCCCGCTCGGCTCGGTGAAATGAAACCGGCGCCCGCCGGGAAAGGAGAAGATATCTGCGGTGATCTTACCGCCAAGATCGATTACCCGCTGCCGCACCTCCTCCAGTCGCGGATGATAAAACACCACGAGCACGCCGCCCGACTCGATCGTTGAGGAGCGGTCCGCGCGGGCGAATCCACCGGCGATCCGGCCATCTTCGAAGGAAGTGTAGTCTGGTCCGTAATCGGTAAACTTCCAGCCAAACAACTGCTCAAAGAAGGCCCGCGTCGCTGTCAGGTCCTTCGCCTGAAACTCGATGTAATCGATCTGGTTATCCGCGCCCATAAGTAAGTGTCATCATGTCCGGCTCCGCTATCGCGGGCAAATCTCGAAACAAGTTTGTCCCCTTTAAGGCTTAACCGCAGCGCACCGTCAGAGCCACCGACCTCCGTCCTCCTTAGCACGACGCAGCCTTGTGCGTAAACCTCCGCCCTCCGATCTCCCAACTCCCAACTCCCAACTCCCATCTCCCAACTCCCATCTCCGGTTCTCAGCTTTGCCTCCCAGACTTGTCGAGATTTGTCGCCTGACCACCAATTCTCTCCGCCCGACACGACGTTCAGGGCGGGTAGCCAGACCAATCGACCGTCTCTTCCTTTTCTTCTTTTTTCTTTTGTTTTGGTTTTTCTCCTGCTGCCTTCGACTTTTTTTGCGGTCTGTCGCCGCTCGATCTGATTCGCTTCAGCGTTGATGGGTCGTAGAAACGCACGTGGCTGTTCCGCAAGAAGTTAAACACGGGCTCCTGCGATATGTGATCGGGGGATTTCGCCGGTGCCACCCACCCCTGCACCTACGAGCTGCAGGCCAGAAGCCAGTGAGGACCATGCAGCCCTTCAACTGAGAATACTCGGTCGATAAAACGGCGCGGCAGCCTAATTGCTGTCAGACCAAGCTGATCAGCGTGAAAAAGCAAGATACACGAACAATCGTCCAGCATCGATGCCACGGCTTTGCAGGCTGCTTCGGACAAACTCACCTTGAAGACCAAGGCGGCCCACAAACTCCATGCCACTTCGCTACTGTGATTGAGGTGGGCGCATTTGCGGATCATCGAGTGAATTGTGAAACTGATATCCACTAATCCCTGAGAGCGGTGTGTTCTCCGGAGACTGAGGAGCTGATTAATCGCCATTGGCCACACGCCTGATTCGTACGAAACCGCTTGCAGGATTAGTCTCTGTATTAGTCCTGCATTGGCCTTCTTTGTCGTGGTTGGCGAGAGCCTTGAAACCGCATAGCGAAGAATCGCTTTCTCCGGGAACTCCCTGTGGAGTGCGAAGGCGCGGGTAAAAAAATGCATCAAGTCAGACCGTTCGTGCTTGCTACGAAATTGAAAACTCCGCAACTCCTGAATACCTGGGTTATCGAGCTCCTGCGGCAATTCGTGGATCGTTGTTTTCGCGGGATTAAGCTCAAGTTCAAAATCAGCTAACGAATCTTCAAGAACAGCGAGCGCCCGCTCTGCTTGAGAACGATCTCCAAACGTCAGTTCGTAATCGTCGGAATACCTAAAGCCATCAATAATTTTCCGGCGCTTCAGCTTCGCATCTACCTTTGTCAACAAAAGCTCTGACAAGAGCATGGATGCCGCTGGACCGATTGGGATTCCCCGAGTCTGTCCGCTCTGGCATGCCTGAACTAGGCCGTCCAGCGCAGCGCCGATCGAGACCTTCTTAGTTCGATTCTTCAGCTTCTGCTTTGCGCGTGCCTTTGAGCTTATAGCCCACTCGATCGTGTGAGTATAAATTGATGGATAGAAGCGGCTCACATCTGCGACTAGCAAAAACTGCTTACCGATCCGGACCATTGCGCGTTCAAGTGGAACGGCATCGAAACGTTTCGATCGTCGAAGCTGACCCCTATTTCCAACGACAGCCTTTCCAAGCGACAGATGCGATCCAGCGACGAGCTTCATTAGGTCTCGTTGATTCTTCACAATGAATCTAGCGAGACGAAAATACGGCAGCGGGTTCACGATTGCGAGACGCCGCCGCAATGAACCGGGCCGGGAAAAGCTGTACAAGAACGAGTTCTCGCCAGTCGTTTTTCTGTTTTGTAAATTCTTGCGGAATGAGGGAAGTCCGCACCGTATCGACCGCAGCAGCGAAGGACAAGGTGCTGAATGGCGGGGGCAATTCAGGCGGAAATAGCCTCGACCGAGCAGAGCCTTAAGCGTAAGATTTTTCGCTTTTGTTTTCAAGATCGGGTGAAATTTAGCGGATCACAAAAAGGACGATTTGGGTCGAAGATGACGCTACAGGGCCTGAATCTCCGGAATCCCCAGCTCCCGTAGATAATTGAAAGTCGAATCGTAGAACGCGGGCGCGCGTGTCGGGTCGCTTGCGTTGCCGGGCGGAACGAAAACAACCATGCCCTGCCTCGCGCGGGTGAGCAGAACTCGATAGGCGTTCCGTAGATAATTCCGGTTCTCGGAATTGTTGATGTTGCACCACCGATTGCCGCGGAAGTCGTGATGGTCCCAGCCCGATCCGTTGAAACGGAAATCGCCGTCCCACGTCACGCAGACCCAATCGAGTTCCAATCCCTGAACTTGAAATTCAGTCGCTGCGTCTTCGAGATAGTAGCTGGATCGGGTGTCGTTCCGTTCGTTGAGAAAATAATGCACCGGATCAACCGACACTCGGATATCGATTGCGTGAGGCTTCAGCCGCATGGCCTTCGACGAAGCGACCAAACCGTAGCGCTCTGTTCCTCTCGCGCGAGACCGAACCCACTCTTTTGCGGCATTAAGATCGCGCGTGATCGCGATTGGATAACGCGCGGCTAATTCCGCGAACGCTGTTCGGGCCTGCTCCTTTTCACAATCGAGAAGCGCTTTAACGAATGCGGAAACATTTTCCGCCCGAAACGATCTCATCGAGACGGCTAGATGGAGAGAATCATCGAAATGAGCTCGCGGGCGGTTCCGCACCACTTCGAGCGCTTTTCCCGCGGCGTATTCGCTGTCGATGAGCCTGGACGAAATAAACATCTCCCAATCCGGGAAACTTCGATTCACCGCCTCAAGCCAGGCATCAATGCCGGCCTCGCCGATGTTGATCTCCTGTCCGCCGCCGACCAGGCAAACAACGACGGCCCAATCCTGACGGCGGTCCATATACGAGATCAGAAATTCCGGCTCAGAATGCTCGAACCCCGGACGCTTCTTTTTGCGCAGCATGAAGTTGGCGGTTTGGCGCTGATTCCATGCGCGTTGCGCCTCATCAAAAATCACGACGTGCTCGATTGGCGGGCCGGAATCGATCAACGCGTCATCGCGGAAATGGTGAACGTTTTGAATGAACGCTTTCACGCTTTCGCCGACTTCACCTTTCCTCACCTTCTCGCCTTGTTTCTTGCGGCGTACGACTTCGTCACGTGTCAGCGCTTCACGAAGCACCGCAACCAACGGCCCATTGCCCGACAGAAAGACAGCGTGCGTTGGCTGGTCAGCCTCGCGTCGCGTCGCCAGATTCAAGCCGACCAAAGTTTTCCCCGCTCCCGGAACGCCCGTCACGAAGCAGATAATTTTTCGGCCTTTGGCCTTGGCCTCATCAACCAATTCCTCGATGCGCCCGGACGTGACGTGCAGATTCTGCGCGCCAGCATCGAAGCGCGCGATGGCTTCGACGGAGTGTTGCGCATAGAGAGATCGCGCCGCTTCGACGATCGTCGGCGTCGGATGATACGGGGCGCGCGACCAAATCTGCGGGTCGAGCGGACTGCCTTAGTTCTTCGAAGCGCCAAATCGACAGCGCCACGAAAATTCGCCGGATCAACGGCAACAGGGCGACAGAGTTTGTCAGCGTCGACACGGAGTTCGAGAGGCGGAGATTCCGTCGCTTCAGTCGCCACGAGAATGGGAACAATCGAAGCGTCGTGGCTCGCCTCGTGAAAATTCTTGAGGTCCAGCCCGTAATCCCACACCTGATCGATGGCCGAACGATCGAACGTTTTCTCGCCGACTTTGAATTCGATTGCGAAGACCACCGGCCCGATAACGAGAACGGCATCGATACGCCGTCCCATTCGCGGAATGTTGAACTCGAAGAAGACGGATCCGGAGAGACCGACGAGTTGCGAGCGCAGAAATTCGATCTGCGCGAGCCATGCGTCTCGCTGAGTGGGGATCAAGGCGAAGTCGCAGTTTCGCGCAAGCTCGCCCAACACAGCTTCGTCAGCCGCATCGAGAAACTCCGCAATCGAAGCGCCGTACCAAAACCGCGAGTGACGAGGCCGGTCTTCGGCCATAGCAACTGCTTCTTTCACGCCGCGAAAATAGAGGAACAGCTAGGATTCGCCGATAAAAAAGACTTGGTAAAGGCTCCTCAACCTGGCCAGGTGATTATGCCCACGATGGGCAAGACTTTTCAGATTTGCGTCGAAGCGGTGGATCTTGGCCAAATCCTCGACGGGTTGAGATTCCGACATGAATCGTGGGCGAAGACCGCGATCTTTCTGCGAGACGGCTTCTTCCCCGACGAGGCATTCGTCTGCGAGGAATGCAGCGACCCAAGGGAGGCGCAACGAATCGCTGACCATTATCAGCGGATCATCTGCGCGCTCGAACAGATCGATGAGCAGGGCGGCTGGTAGATAATCGAGCCACAATAAATTCAAACCTCAAGGTCGGTCGGCCAGAGGAAATAGGGACCTTTGCCCATTCGAAATTCGCCGCCGACTTCCCGTCCCTGAGGAGTGATGTAGTGCTTGCCTCCGTCGCGCAGTTCCAGATATCCGCGCCCGATGAGCTTGTTGAATAATTGCGTCGTCTGCACTCCCAGCTTGGCCGCGAGTTTGGCGGTGGTGAGCTTTCCGTATTCGATGGCCGCTTCTTCGACCCTTGGGGAGGACTCCGCCACGGCGGATTCCTGATAGTCGATGCCGCCTCCGCTGATCCGGATGATGCGGTCAGCTTCCTTGCTTGCCTCCTGATACAACTCCGGATCGCTTTCACGATCAAAGAGGACGCCCATTTCCTGATTCTTCGCTTCGCTGAAGTCGTACAGATTCAGGCTGGTGATGATCCCGACCTTCTCGTTCAGATAGCACTTTGCGTGGACGTTCTTGCAAAATGTAACCTTCACTCCGGCAATCCCGCGGAGTTGATCGGCTCCGTCGCACATTTCCTTCTTCCCGTAGACGACATGGACCCGGACTCCCAGACGCACAGCATCCTCAATCAACTCTCGAACTCTGGGCCGGAGCTTGAGGTACGGGCTAATCAGGATGATGCGCTTTTCCGCAGTCTTGAGGAGGCGCTCAATCCGGAAGCTGATTTCAGTCGTGTCGAGAAAATTGGCCACTCTTCATCTGGTTCAGCACCTCTGGTACCACTGGCGGCTAACTACCGCGGGGAACGCATTCTCGGCTTCCTTTATTTCGGGAGGAGTGCCGGCGAATTGACGTGGAAGCCCATGATCTGCCAACTGTCGCCGTGTTTGATGAGCGTGAGGTGGATGTTCGCCTCGCCTTTTTCGAATGTCGCCCTGGCATCGTAGTCGGCGGTAATTCTTTTCCCGTATTCCGTGGTCGCCGACATGAGAGCGTGCCCCTCGGCCGGCGCGCAGTTCTTGAGACGCCCCAGTTCGCTAACCCAGCGGAAAAGGCGATCCACCTCTTGAATCGTGACGGCCTTCTTGAACTCCGGGCTGGCACGGTCGAGCAGCGCTTTCTCGCTCCAGGTTTTGACGACCGCCGGGATCGCGGCGTCCGCGTACGCTTTGCTCTCCTTGTCGAGCCGCGTCCCGCGCACCGCGACAAAGGCAATGAGGGCTCCAACGATGACGATCAGGGCGAGAAAAATGCAGCCGAGGACGATGAAGAACTTTTTCATCGCGCGGAGAGGAACATCGCCCTGGGAAGCACGATTGCCGTTTTGGCAAAATTGCGGCAACCCGTCAACTACCGTAACGCGCTGCGCGACAATGGCTGGGCTTTCAAAAGCTGAAATTCTGAAGCGCCCCCAAGTCGCGGTAACGAATCCTAATGGTCGTAGCGCTTTTCGCCGGCCTTGATGGCAACGGGCAAGTCATTCCCCTCCGGCGGGAGCGGGCAGGTCGCGTAGGGAGTAAAAGCACACGGCGGATTCGTTGCCTTGTTGAAGTCGAGCGTTGTCTTGCCGTCGACCGGTTTGTCGGCGTCGAGGAATCGCCCCGCGCTATAGGTCTCGCTCGAGTTGGTGGCGTCACGAAAGATGATAAAGAGCGATCCGTCGTCATTCAGGACAGGTTGCAATGAGTATTCCTTCCCTTGCAGAGCGAACCGCAGACGGCCCGGACTCTTCATCTTGAAATGACCGCCGAGCACATTCGGAACCGTCAATTCCTTCGGCTCCGGAAAGGCTTCGAGCTGAGCCGGCACGCGGTAGCTCTCGTCGACCGGAAACCAATTCAAGCCTTTGAACGCCAGTCGCGCCTTGCTCTGGTTGTCCTTCAGCCGGATGCCGAAACGATCTTCGCGCCGGATCAAATAAAACATCTGGCTCCCAACGCGAATCTCGGTCGGTTTCCCCTTTTCATCGGAAACGAGATCGATCGTCGAAACGGGCTTGTCATCGCACCGTGGCCTCGACGCCGCTGGCCACCTTCAACCTCGCCACCCCGTTCTTGAAGTCGATTTCTCCAAACTTCCCCTGCTTGAAGTGATCCGTCAGCCGCACATCGAATTGCGGGCCCGTGCCCACGGTGTTCACGCCATCCTTCAGCCAAAACAGCCCCGCCAGGGTCAGCCACCCGTCCTCCTTCTTCAGATCGGTCTCCTCGCTTGCTTCGCCATTTTTCGACGGACTTCACGTAGTCCGACTGCGCGAGCACGGAGCCGAGGGAAACGAGAGCGATCGCGAGGCAAAGAGCGAATTTCTTTTCCATTGCCTACGTTATGGACCGAAGAACCTCGTTTGGCGAGTGCGCTACCACTCCAAACCCGGGCTGCAACCAGATGTTCATCGTCATTATAAGAAATGGGGATCTGGCAGCAGAGACAGAAAGCTGTCACCCAGGAATCCCAGGCTGATTGGGCCAGAATTTGCATCCTGCATCGTTGCATCGAGGAGCTTCGGTTCTTCCATTCTAAATCTTCCTTCTGCCTTCGCCTGTTCCCTGCGAAGCTGCTGCCATGCTCGACCCTTCTCCTGACGAAATCCGTCAATGGGGCGAGTCGATCGCGCGGTTCATGGCCGAATATCATCGCGACCTGCGTGAGAGCAGGCTCTACCGCGAGATGAGCTCACGCGCGATTCGCGATCGACTCGAGAGCGCGCTGCCGATGGACGGCGCCGGCTTCGACGATCTGCTGAAGGTTTTCCGCGACGACATTCTCCCGTTCAGCCGGCACAATGCGCATCCGCGCATGTTCGGTTATGTGCAATCGCCCGGTACGCCGATTGCCGCCTTCGCCGATCTGCTCGCTTCCATGCTGAACGCGAACCTGACCGCCTGGCGTTCCGCGCCGGCCCCGGTCGAGATGGAACGCCTGACCATCGATTGGATTCGACAAATTCTCGGGTTCCCGGCGCAGGCCGACGGTCTCTTTCTGAGCGGCGGTTCGATGGCCAACCTGACGGCGCTGGCCGCCGCGCGACAGACGAAAAATCATTCGTCAGGGAGATTGCGCCTCTATGCTTCGAGCGAGACGCATTATTCCATTGCCAAAGCCGCGGCGCTTCTCGGGATCGGGCGGGACAACGTCTGCCTGATCCCGGTTGACGGGCATTTCAAAATCCGGACAGACGATCTCGTGGCCAGGATCGAGGCCGACCTGGCGGCGGGACACCAGCCGTTTTGCGTGGTGGCCAATGCCGGCACCGTCAATACCGGCGCGATCGATCCGATGCCGGCGATTCGCGAAATCGCGGACCGCTACGGGCTTTGGATGCACATCGACGGCAGTTACGGTGCGTTTGCCGTGCTCGCGCCGTCGGCCAAAGAGCTTTTCACCGGCATGGAGCTGGCCGATTCGGTGGCGCTCGACCCGCACAAATGGCTCTATCTGCCGGTCGATGTCGGCTGCATCATTTATCGCGACCCGGAGACGGCGCATGCGACTTTCACGCACGAAGCCGACTACACCCGCGTCCTCGGAGCGGAGGCCGCCGAGGCCTTCGCTTTCTGGGATTACGGTCCGGAACTGTCCCGGCGTTTTCGCGCATTGAAGGTGTGGATGCTGTTGAAGGGCGCCGGCCTTCGTTCGTTAGGCGAAGCCATCGAAAGCAATCTCGCCTGCGCGCGTCATCTCGAATCGCTCGTGCGGGCGAGCGACGACTTCGAAATGGTCGCGCCGGTGGAATTGTCGATTTTCTGTTTTCGGCATTTGCCGGCGCAGCTCAGGAAAGAGTCGCCGGAAACAATCGACGCCTTCAACGAGCGCCTTCTGGTTGCTCTGCAACGTGATGGCAGCTCGTATTTGTCCAATACGACGATCGACGGCCGCTTCGCCCTGCGCGGATGCGTGCTGAATTATCGGACGACATTCCGCGACATGGAGATCATGCTGGACGACCTGCGTCGCGTCGCGCGCACGCTTTTGTCCGATCGTTGAAAGAACCGCCGGCCAACCAGACGCTACCGTAACTTTGTTGGCGTGTTTGGGGATCGAATCGAATAGATTGGGTCGCACATGAGCACGGAAACGAGCGAGCCATCCCAGCCGGATAGTTTCATCCTCGGCGAGATTCAGGTGCTGCTGTCCGAGAAACGAACCGCCCTCTCAACCCTGCGCACCGGCATCGCTGTCTTTGCCCTGCCGCTTTCGGTCCTGAGCGTTTTGATCGTCACGTCGCGCTATTACAGCGTGGGGAAGGTGATGCATCTGCTCGTGGCGCTGGCGACTCTCAACCTCGCCCTGATCGCGCTCGGTTGCTGGCTGATTTATCAGGCGATCCGCCATCTCCATCACCACGAGCGTCGCATCACCAAGCTGAAGCGGAAATATGCTTCGCTGGCCGAGTTCGTCGATTAGGTGCTGGTTAAAAGCGAAGACGATTGCCCTCCGGTTTTCAGACCGAACGCCTCCGGGCGGCTCGACTTCGAGAAGGAGAAGCGCTAGAAGATTCCATTCGCGTGCCGACCGCTTCCTCTTCACGTGCGGACCCGAACAAGTTCGGGACCTTCGGCGGCGTCTTCACGCCGAGCACGCTGACGATTCTCGGCGTCATCATGTTTCTCCGCTTCGGCCTCGTGGTCGGCGAAGCGGGCCTGATCCAGGCAGTCGTGATCGTGCTGACGGCGAAGCTGATCACAACCCTGACCGCGCTTTCGGTTTCGGGCCTTGCGACCAATACGCGGGTCAAAGGTGGCGGCGCGTATTACCTGATCAGCCGCAGTCTCGGGGTGGAATTTGGCGGCGCCATCGGGGTGGTTTTCTTTTTCGCGCAGGCGATCTCGGTCGCGCTTTACGTGATCGGTTTCACGGAGGCGTTTCAGAATTTGTTTCCCGCGCTCGGGCTTTCCGCCCGCGCCATCGGCACGATCGTGAATCTCGCGATCTTCGTCTGCGTTTATGTGGGCGCGAGCTGGGCCATCAAGGTGCAATACGGCATCCTCGCCATTCTCATGCTCGCGCTCGTTTCGTTTTTTGCGGGCGCCATCCCGACAGCATCGGAGGCGACGCTGCGTGCGAATCTCCACCCGGCCTATCCGACGGGGAGCGGGTTCTTCGTCATGTTTGCGCTCTTTTTCCCGGCCGTGACCGGAATCATGGCGGGCGTCAACATGTCGGGCGATTTGCGCAATCCAGCCAGGTCGATCCCGCGCGGCACGCTGGCCGCGATCGGCTTCACCGGGCTCATTTACCTGGCGATGGCATTGCTCTTTGCCGCCGCTTCGCCGCGGAACGCATTGCTCGAGAAACCGCTCGTGATTCTCGATGTCGCCTGGTCGCCGCTGCTCATTAACGCCGGTATTTTCGCCGCCACCCTTTCCTCCGCGCTCGGGAGCATGATGGGCGCGCCGCGCATTCTCCAGGCGCTGGCCCGTGACGAAATTTTCCCGCGGTTGCGTCCCCTCGCACGTGGCAGTGGGCCGGGCAACGAGCCACGACGGGCCACGCTCCTGACGGTGATCATCGCGCAGGTAGCGATCATCTTCGGCGACCTGAACGCGATCGCGCCCATCATCACGATGTTCTTCATGGTCACCTACGGGACGATCAACCTGGCCTGCTTTTACGAATCGGCCACGCGCAACCCGAGCTATCGTCCGTCCTTCAAGCTCAGCCACTGGTCGACCGCGCTGCTCGGCGCGATCGGTTGCGTGGCGGCGATGCTATTGCTCGATCCGCTCTGGGCGGTGGTCGGCATCGCGGCCATGGCGTTGTTGAAATGGTGGATCGCGCGCAAGGAAATCCGCGCAGCCTGGGGCGACGTGCGGAGCGGCGCGGCCTTCGAGCAGGCGCGGCGCGCACTTCTCCGGCTCGAGGAAACATGGTATCACCCGAAGAACTGGCGACCGATCGTGCTCGCCCTCAGCGGCGGTGCCTGGCGGCGGAATCATCTCGCTCAATACGGTTCGTGGCTGACCGCGGGCCGCGGCATTTTGATTCTCGCTCAGGTCATGGATGACTCGGGCGAAAAGGCGCTCGAGCGGCGCGACGCCGAGGAGGACAAGCTGCGGAAATTTATTGCCGGCGAAGAACTCCAGGCCTTTACCGCAGTCGTGCTCGAGCCCGATCTGACCGATGGGGTCGAATCGCTTTTGGAATGCTGCGGGATCGGAGGCATTCGCCCGAACACCGTCCTGCTCGGCTGGGCGGAGAACCCGGAGCGGCAGGCCCGCTTTTGCCAGATCCTGCGGCGCATCGGCGAACTGGAGCGCAGCGTGCTGGTCGTCTCGTGCCCGGATGAAGAAAAGCGGCTGCTGACGGCACCGCTCGGCTCGATCGACATTTGGTGGCAGGGCGGCCGCAACGGCGCCCTCATGCTCCTGCTCGCCCACATGCTGACGCAAAATCCGGAATGGCGGAATCACCCGATCCGGCTCGTCTTCGCCGTGGCCGACCCCGAACAGGAGGTGAAGACGCGGGAAAAATTGAGCCGGCTGATGGAAGCGGCGCGCGTCCCGGCCGCGCTCGAAATTGTCTCCGGAACGGACACGAAGGCGACGATGCAGGACTGTTCGAAGAGTGCGGCCCTTGTCTTGAAGGGCTTTGAGCCGCCTGACGAAGCGGATGAACTGCAAACGCTGGAACGGATGCGGGCCGAGATCGGAGAGCTGCGGCGAGTGATTTTTGTTTACAGCGCCGGCGGCCACTCGCTCAGCGCATGACCCGCCCTAACGACCCAGGATAACGCTGCATTTTTATCCAACTGATCGTCATGGCTAACCCCGATACACGTCGCTGACGCGCCGGAAGGAATGGCCGGCCTCTCGAGGCATCATGCAAACGGCAGTCCGGCCGAGTCTTGAAATGCGAATGAATATCAGAGGGAAAGTGGAGTCGACGCCGTCGTTCCATTCGTGCGGTGCGCTCCGGGATCGACAAATGAAACAGAACGTTGGACCAAAGGAACAGATTTTCCGGATCGGCATCGGGACAGCGGCGATCGGCGCGGCGATGATTTTTTCGAAGCTGGGAGGATGGCGCTGGTTGCTCGGCGCCTGGGGCGTCGCCAACCTTGCCACCGGCATGACGCGCTATTGCCCGAGCAACCAGCTGACCGGCATCGACAACACCGCCGGGGACGAATTCGTGCATTTCGATGAGTCGTTAGGCGATCTGCGCGGGCGCATCGGCCATCGATTGAACAGGTTGCAGCAGCGGTTTGGGGCGGCAGCCTGAAGCGTCGCGCCGCGTGACCTTCTAAAGGCGCCGTATCGCCGGGGCATCGGGCGACACAGGCAATGCCGCCTCGGGAGCCAGTTCGGTCTCGTCAGGCGGCAGCGCCTCGTCGCGACGGGGAATTGTTCCATCCGGCCGGAGCCATGGCGCTTCCGGCTGCTCCTCGAAAGGCATTTCCATGAGTCGCGGGAAGACAACCTGCTCGACCTCGGGGTACGCGGCCACGCCGAGGGTGAGATGATTCTGTGGAATATTGAGCCGCAAGGTTCCATGCAGCCAATCCCAGATGGTCAGTCCGCTCGACCAGTTCGAATTCAATTCGTCCGGCACGATGCTGTGATGGATGCCGTGCATGCGTGGAGTGACGATGAGGCGGCACAGCCAGCGTTCGGCCCGAAACGGCAGCTCGACATTGGAATGATGGAACGCAATCTCGCAGATGAGCCACGTGTTCCAGATCGAGAAAGTGAGCGGCGAAACGCCAATGCTCAGAATCTGAAAGACCTGCAGCACGGTTGACATCGCCATTTCACCGAAGTGAAAGCGGATGGCGGTGGAGGTATCCATGTCGAGATCGACGTGATGCACCTGATGGAATCGCCAGAGAAACGGCACTTTGTGGAAAGCGACGTGCCAGAGATAAAGCAGGTAATCGAGCAGGACGAGGGCGACCGGCACTTCGAGCCCGAGCGGGAGTCGCAGCCATTTGACGAGGCCCCATCTTCGTCGCTGCACAAACCGCGTGAGCGGAACGGTGATGGGCATGGCGGTGATCATGACGGCAACTCCGCTGGCCGCCGCGACCGCCATGTTCCGAATGTTACGACGCAGTTTCGGTTCGCTCTTTTCCTTGCGTAAGGGCCGGCGCAATTCGAGCAGGACGAGACCGACGAAAACGCCGCCCACGAGCGCGGCGCTGAGCCAGCCGGGCATTTTCGCCATGCCCGGGTCGTGGTTCGCCGGAGAATCGGCGGAGCGGCATCTGCCGGCGCAATCGCCCGGGCGATTCAGCCATCCAGTCATCTCCGAGGTTCGCGCGCGCGACGCCTTTCGGATGCGCCCTTCGCATCGCGAACTCGGAAGCGAGTTATTCGGCGACGAAAATCAGGCGGCCGCGGCGGCCTTGGCCCGGGCCTTCGCGCTCCATTCGGCGCGCAGCACTTTCATCTCGGACTTGAGCACGACCATGCGTGCCCCAACCCCTTTGTATTTCTTGGTGATGCCGGCCACTGTGCGAATGACAGCGCCCTGGCTGACCAGACTCTGGAGTTTTTCGTAGGTGCGCAGACGCAGCATTTCTTCGCCGCCACTGGCCGCATTCCGTTCCCGGAGATTGGAAAAGATGATGTCGAAGAGGGCCTTGAATTCAAACGAGGCCTTCGAGGAAAGCACCGCGACAAGCTCTTCAGTGATGTTGTCGGGGGCGCGACGGGAAAAGGAAGCTCCGGATGGTTTGGACATTGCGGAGTATAGCAGAGATTCGCGAAATTGCGACCGCCGGGCTTTATGGGTGCCGGGACGCTTGGCATAAGCGCCTCCACATCAGGTTTTACGTCGCGAACCGGAAGGGTCCTCCGCAGGTGCTTTCGCTCAGTTTTGCGGCGATGTTGGGGCTTTCCTTGGCGCGCAGTTTTTTAGGAAGAGCGGAGCTACGCGAACTCGACAACCTTAAGCCGTCGAGTCATTTCGCGCTTCGGCCGGGAACGTCTCGGATCAATCGCGGCGTGAATTTAAGGCCTGGGCGTGGACAATGTGGAGACCGACCAGTCGAGCAACGAGAACAGTGAGGAAAATCTGGCCGGTGACGGCTTCGAGGGCAGCGAGCGTTCGCGCGGCGCTCGAATGCGGTACGATATCGCCGTAGCCGACCGTGGTGAGCGTCATGAAGCTAAAGTAGCGCATTTGCAAAACACGCTCGACGTAGCCGTGGGGCGCACCTCCCGCCGTGGCCAGAAACGATCCCGGTTGCACTTCCTCGATCAGGGCATAGGCGAAGGTCCAGGCGTAACCGATGAGCATGTAAACGCAGACCGCGGCGAAGATTTTATCCATCGTGATCCGGGCACCGCGCAGGACGTAACCGAGGATGGCCACGGAAAGGTAGGTAATGAGAACGATGACGCAGCTGTGCGAGAGAACGGCCGCCCAGTTCTGCTGCGTGAGAAGAAGCAGGCCGGTCGTCGCAATGGAAAGAACGGAGAGCAGAACGGCCACGACGAAGAGACGCCTGCGTTCGAAGAGAGCGTAAGAGCCCGCCACCAAAACGAACGCGGCCACCACGTTCAAAGCGAGCACGCCCTGCTGAAAAAGCGCGACGAGGGGAGTGCTGACGAAGAGAAAGAGAATGGAAATGAGCAGCGCGAGATGCCGCCATTTTGCCACCGGCTTGACCATCGCTCAGGCGGCAACTTCGCGGAAGGCTTTGAGGAACGCTTCCATCTCGCTCTTCCGGCCGATCGTGACGCGCATGTGATTGGGCATGGCCGGGAAGAGGCGACCAACCTGGACTTCCTTCCTGCGCAGCGCCTCAATCAGCGGCACGACCGGCTGTTTCACGTCGGTCATGATGAAATTGGCCTGCGACGGAATGGTCTGGTAGCCGATCTTCTCGAGCTCGCTCACGGTGAACTCCCGGGCTTCCTTGTTTAAACGGCGACCGTTCGGGACCTGGTCAGGATCAGCGAGGTTGGCGATGGCGGCGGTCAGAGCCATAATGTTGACGCTGTCCCAGGGCTGATACTTGCGCAGCCGTTCGATCGTTTCCTTTTGCGCCACGCAATAACCACAGCGCAGCCCGGCCATGCCGTAAATCTTCGAGAAGGTTCGGCTGACGATCAGGTTTGGCCGACTCTCGACCATTGGAATCACGCTCTCGTATTTCGGACTGTCGGCGTAGTGGTGATAGGCTTCATCGACCAACACGGTCGTCGTGGGATCGACTCCTTCGATGAACTCACGAAGCTCGTTCTTCGGGGTGATGCTGGCGGTGGGATTGTTCGGGTTACAGATGTAAATGAGGCCACCCCGGCCCGCCGCCGCCATCTTGGAAAGATCGTGACTGAAGGTGGACGTGAGCGGAATTTTCACGACCTCGGCGCCGCCGGTCGCGGCGTATTTAAGGATCGCTTCGAAAGTGGGATCGGCCACGACCAGGCGAGCGTGCGGGCCGGTAAACGCTTCCGCCGCCAGTTTCAGGATCTCATTCGAACCGTCGCCGAGCAGAATTTGTCCGGAGCTCGAATGGTGGAGTTTCATGAGCGCCTCGATCAAAACGTCGGCGTGTTTGTCGGGATAACGGCAGGCCAGAGGAAAGGCTTCGCTCATGGCCTGAAGGGCTTTGGGCGAAGGTCCGTACGGGTTTTCGTTCGAGTTCAGCCGGACGATCCCGGAAAGAGCGGCCGGCGTCGGTGAAGGCGCAGCGGTTTTGCTGGCGAAGGAAACGGCCGGCCGGACAACCGCGGCAGCCGCGCCTGCGCCGATCAACTTTGCGAACTGGCGGCGAGAAATACTCATGGCGAGAGCGATTAAATGGCAATCGCGCGACCGCTCCAATGCTAAAGTGGAGCGGTCACGAAGGAAACCTGCAGATGAATGATGAGCGCCACGCACGCCGGCGGCGTGTCCTCCGAAACGCCCATCGTTTGCGAAAATCCCGGGGGTCGGGAGGCCGCCGCTCCTTGAAGCGCTACTTCTTGCGCGTGTAGTTGATCTCCAGCGTCTTAACTTCCTTGCCCCCGCGATCCTCATACCACTCGAAGTTCATGTGGTTATTGTCGGGAACCTTGAGGAGCGTTTTGATTTTTTCGGTCTTGCCCGGCATGGCCATGTATTCGCCAGTATAAGTGAATGTCCTGGTCGCTTCGTCGTAGTTGCCGGTCATGTACATGATGCCAGTGCCCATGTTGTCGACCCAGGTGGAGACGAATTGTTTGGCCGCATTATCGTAGCCATCCATGCCCATGCCCTTGAACTCGACGTCCTTCATCTTGCCGTTCGCATCGGGCATCTGCATGTGGCCGTTCACTTTTTCGATGAAATAATGGCCGCCCATGATCGACTCGCGTGTGGCCGTGCCTTTCGACTCCTCCGGCGGCGCAGAAGGATCGCCGCCCATCCAAAACTTCACCTTGTAGGTCCATTTTCCGTCGAGGCTGGCCAGCAGTTTGTGGTTCGGGCCGATCTTGCCCATTTCCCGCATCTGCTCCATCATTTCTTTCTCGTTAGGCTGATGCCGCCGCCGCGGAAGGCGCAGCGCTGGAGACGGGACTGGAAGCCGTTTCCTGAGCAAAAGCCGGAGCGCCCAGGATGACTGTCGCAAAAAAGAGGATGACTAACTTAGGCAGAGTGTTCATGGCCGGGATTCTGCCCGGCGCATTCGATTAAGGTCAAGCCGTAAGGCGTCGGCTACGAAGCGATCAATGGCCGCTGCGATGCAGGGCGATGTTTGAGCCGACCCACGTCTTGTCGCGGTTGAAATCGACTCCCATCATTTTTCCCTGGCTCATGCGGATGAGGTTATTGACGAGCACCGGTTCGCCGTCGTCCGGCCAGAGAAACATCATGCGAATCTCCGCCTTGGAACGGCGGCCATCGATCGTGGGAACGAATTTGGCGTATCGTACTTTCTGCTGCAGGATCCATTCACGCGGCTTGGCCAGCGCACCCAGCTTCTCACGCGTCGGCTCCATGTCGACACCGAGCCCGGCGAAGGAATAGAGCGGCTTGAGCACGTAATCGCCGATCGTCTCATCGGCGGGAAACTGATCGGCGAAAAAAGCGGGCGAAGTGTGTTCCGTTTTCAAAAAGGGCAGCGAATGTTTGCTGATACGGAAATACCAGTTGGGATGGCCGACCCAGCGAACGTCGAGTTCTTCCTGAAAGCGAAAGGGCGGCTGCAGATCGGTTCGCCGGATCAATTCATCGAAAATAACGCGATTATAAATGCGTTCGATGCGCACCTCGCGCCCGTCGCGCTCATAAAACAACTGGTGGCCGCGCTGCCGAATTTTCGTCACGCAAACGGGGCGCACACCGAGCAGCGTCTCGGTGCAGGCGAAATCGATCCGTGTCTTTTGCTTTTCCGGCTCGATCTCAAGCAGAATAACGTTCTCAGGTTTCGAATCAGCGACAATAACGCGCCGCAGCAAGTCGAGATAAGCTTCGTCCTTCAGGCCACCGAAAGAGGAAGTCCAATCGCGTGGGATGACAGGGTAAACCTGGCGCAGGCAGCCGAGAAAAAAGAGCTGGAAAGCGTAGAGGCTGGGAAAGGCCTGCAACTCAATGAGTCGCGGAGTGAGCCGGCCGTCCACCTCGCAAATGCCGAAATCGACGACCAGAAAGTTTGGATGGGCCGGCTCGCCCGGCATTTCCAGACCGGCCGGGATGGCATGGGCGGCGTGGCGCGCGAATTCCGGCCTGCGCGTTTTCTCGATGATGGTCCGAGCCGCCTTTGTGACTTCCTCGGTGAATGCGTCGGTCATGAAGACCGGAGTTTCCGAGATGCGAAAATCGGCCGGCCACTTCTCGGTTTGGTTTACGCAGCGCAGCAGCGCCTCGTACTTGTCGGGCGTGAAGTCGGCGTTGAATCTGGCGCGAAGGTCGGAGTCCATTTTACCCTTTCATTTTGGGCTCTTCGCTTCTTCCAGTAATTGAGATTGCGCCTTGGTGGGTTAGACCAAAAAACTGCCGCGCGCCATCACCTGTTCCCCGTCGAACCAGATGTCGAAATCACGGCCGACGCAGTCGATGTGCGTCTTGGAAATCCAGGTCTGGCCGGTGTGCTCGGCGTAGGGATGACCAAAGGCAATGTGGATCCCGGGAATCTTTTCGTCCTGCAGAATGTTTCCGATGACGTGTGTGCAGGCGACGTTGGTGCCGATGGCAAATTCCCCGACCCGATTGCTGTTTTCATCGGTGCTGGTATAGGCGCGAAACTCCTCGAGCAGCTCCCTGTTCTGACATTGCAGATCGGAAATGCGATTGTTCTCCACCTTGATGGTGAGCGGCGTGGCCTGGATGTCGCCATATTTCTGGCACAGATAATCCCCGACCACGCCATCGACGACAAAGGTGCCATTGGTGTTTTGCGGTGAGGTGAAAATTTCGCCGCCCGGGAGATTACCCCATTTATCCGGTGTGATGATGCCGCTCGTCTTGACCCACTTGAGGGCCGGCGAAAGCTCCGCTTCGAAATCGGTTCCGGCCGGCGTGCGGCAGCTGACGATTTTGGCCCGGCGGACGCGTTCGACCAACTGCTGACTCAAGGCATCGATGGCGTTGAAATCGGCTCGCATCCCTTCGAGCATGATCTCACGGCTGATGTTGACCATGTGGCCGTGGCGGATCCGATGTTTGTTCACGACCGCGCTCATTTGCATGCGCGAGCCGAGTTCGCCGCGCTGCGATTGCGCACAGAAAATCGAGACCTGCGAGCGGGCCAGATCCTGCAGAATTTTCTCGGGCATGTTGACGAGCGGACGCGGCGCTTCTTCCTCGAGAACGAAAAGGGAATATTCCGCGCCGATCAGCTTCACTTCCTGCTCGAGAGCGGCGGCAATTTCGCGCGTCGCCAGATCGGTGATGATGGTGATGCGTTCGTTTGCCTGCAGGCGAAGGCAATCTCGAATGGCGTTGCGCGCGCCCGGGATCAGTTCCGGATCGATCTCGAGAAAGTCGCTAAAACCGCGGTCGGACATTGAAGCGCACACCATGCCGCGAAAGTACAGATACGGCAATCACGGACTTAGGCCGTGACTGGATGTGGCTCGTCGATTTTCAAACCCTCGTAGGTCTCGTGCACGATGTGATCGACCACAGCGTGCATGTCGTTCGTTCTTTCCCAGACGGCGAGCTGGCGGTCGGCCCCGGTTCCTTCGCGCAAAATCTTTTGCACATGTTCCATCTCGCGGTGGCTGCCCAGTTCCTCAATTTCGGCTTCGATGAACTCCAGAATCTCTTCGATAAGTCCACGCGTTTCCACCGATGCCTCGCGTCCGAAATCGATGAGGTGACCATCGATCCCGTAACGCGCAGCCCGCCAGCGATTTTCATCGAGGAGCCGACGCCGGTAGATGCGGAAGCTCAGGTTTTGATTTTGCAGCTTGAAGAGCTTTGCGACGAGCGCCTGGATGAGCGCGGCAATGGCGAGGGTGTCGTCAACGCGGGTTTGGGCATCGCAGACGCGCACTTCCAGCGTGTCGAAAAATGGATGCAGGCGGATGTCCCACCAAATCTTCTTGGCGTTATCGACGCAACCGGTCTTGACGAGGAGACGCAGATAATCCTCGTACTCGGCCAGGCTTTCGAAGGCATCGGGAATACCGGTGCGGGGAAAACGTTCGAATACTTTCAGTCGATAACCTTTCAGGCCGGTGTTGCGGCCGACCCAGAAAGGCGAGTTGACCGAGAGCGCATAAAGGTGGGGCAAAAAATAGCGCACCTGATTCATGACATGGATGGCGGCTTCGCGGTCGGGGATGCCGACATGAACGTGCAGGCCAAAGATGAGATTGGCTCGCGCGAGCAGCTGCATGTCCTTCACGATTTCCTGATAGCGATCGCCCTGCGTGATCAGTTGATCGTGCCAATGCGAAAAGGGATGGGTCCCGACGGAAGCGATCTTCAGCCCGCCCCGCGCCGCCAGAGCCGCGAGTTTGCTGCGCAAATCGACCACGTGCATGCGCGCATCGGTGATCGACTGGCAGATTTCGGTGCCGAGTTCGACGACCGATTGATGCATCTCCGGCTTGACCCGCTCCTTGAGCGTGACCTTGCCATCTTCCAGGATCTCCTGGATATGCGAGCGCAGTTCTCGCGTCTCCGGATCGATAATGGCGAATTCCTCCTCGATCCCGAGGGTGAAGACGTGGTCCTTCGCGCTCATGCTCTTTGCGGCGATTCGCTCAACAAGAGGCGAAAGTGCTCTCAAGATCAAGCCTTCCCTCGGCTCTCGCAGCGTTCTGGAAAGAGATCGCAGCTGCCGGCCGTTTCGGCTGGACAGCCATGCCAGCGTCGAGCCAATCGCATGGAGAACGAACCGCCCGCCCGCACCTGGAAAAAGATCGCGCTCTTTTATCTGCTCACGCTTTGTTTCAGCGACCTCTTCGATGCGCTCGTGCTCCATGCCGGAAAAATGGATGCCGGCCATCTGCTTTACGTGACCGGCGCGATGTGGAGCTCCGCTCTGGCCGCTTTTGCCACCAAAATTTTCTTTGGCGAAAGCGTGCGCGATCTTCCCTGGCGCTGGGGCCCTGCCCGTTACGCATGGCTCGGCTATCTGATTCCGATTGCCTATGCGCTTCCGGTTTATCTGGTGACCTGGCTGACGGGGCCGGGCGGCTTTTACGATGCGAAGTTTCTCGACGAAACGGCGGCAAAATTCGGCTGGGCGAATTTCCCACACGCGATTGCGCTCATGCTCTTTGTCCTTTTGACGGGCACGCTTGGTCTGGTCGGAAAATTATCGCGCGCGCTCGGCGAGGAGATCGGCTGGCGTGGATTTCTCGTGCCGGAGCTGGCCAAAGTCGTCGGCTTTCCGGCGATTGGATTGATCAGCGGCCTGATGTGGGCCGCGATCGGCGCCGTCATCGTCTGGATAAAATCAAGGTCGCATCAGGGAGTCTCGTGATCATCTGGCTGCCAGGCGATTCACGGCTCCCGTCCGAACTCCCTGACCACCTCTAGGGATGTCCATCCGTTGCCCCGCCAGATCCTTGCGATCTTGCCATCGCGATCGACCAAGGCGGTCGCGAGGCTGTGCGAGATGGTTCCCTTCTCGGGCTGGATAAGGACGGAAAACGCTTTCGTTAGGCGTTGCGTCTCGACCGGGCTGCCGGTCGCGAATGTCCAGATGGCAAAGTCGGCCCCCGCATGCTGTCCATATTGTCTCAGCACCTCCGGCGTGTCGTGCTCCGGATCGAACGAAATGCTGAGCAGGCGCGTGGCGGAAAGAGGCCCTGACGGCGCGGATTGAATCGCTTTCTGCAGCTCCGCAAAATTCTGCGACATGCGCGGGCAGAAGTTGGGTAGCGGGCAACGCGTAAAAATGAAGGTCACGATGAAGGGATGACCGCGGAATGATTCCAGTGTGACCGATTTTCCGTCCTGATCGGTCAACTTGAAATCGGGCATCGGGTCGCCTTCGTGCAGACGCGGCGACGCGACGGATGGGGACGGCGGGGGGGCCGTCGGCGCGGGCGCAGGCAAATGCAACAACGCGGAGTCGATCTTCCGCACATGATCGATCCATGAGTCCCCCTGAGTGACGTTCAAGCGGAAAGAAATGGCGTTCCCTAATTTCAAGTTGGCGATTTCCTTCCCGTCCCGCACCTCGAACGGCATCGTCATCGATGGCATGAAGCCGGGAATGTCCTCATGCTCAACGTCGATCGTCTTGTGATCGGGCGGGAGGCCGCGGACGAGCCCGCGCACTTCATAGCGATAAGGCGCTTTCTCGCCCGCCTCCGATTTTGCCCCGCAGGCGCTGCTGAGTAAGGCCGCGCAAAGGAGCCATGCGACGTTCGTCTTCCGAAGGCCAGTGGCAAAACAGCAAGTGATATCCATGGAAGCAATATGACGTGAGGAATCACAACTAACCTTGATGTGGATCAAGGCTCCTCATGCTGCGCGCGATCAAACTGCAGCATATGAGAGACAAGTTCAGCGTTTCGTTTCCAGTCGTCGCCCTCGGCTTCAGCGCCCTCCTCTTTTCACTCAGCGGATGTTCGCCCGCTCCGCAAATCCCGCCAAAAGAGATCAAGATCACGGCCAATGACAAGATGAAGTACAGCCTGACCGCGTTCGAAGTAAAGCCGGGGCAGAAGGTTACTGTCAGCCTAACGAACGCAGGCACCTCGCCCAAGGCCTCGATGGGCCACAACTTCATCCTCCTGAAGCAAAACACGAACGTGCAAAAATTCCTCGATGAGGGGTCGATGCACGCGGCGCAGGACTACATCGCGCCGGAGTTCGCCAAGGATGTGATCGCCAACATCCAATTGCTCGGGCCGGGAGAGACCGGCACCGTCACCTTTACCGCCCCATTCGTTCCCGGCGACTACGTCTTCCTCTGTGCCTTTCCCGGCCATTACGCGAGCGGGATGCACGGACTCATGACGGTGAAGCAATGATTTCGACCACCCAAAAAGAAAACTAATCAAAATGAAAATCTATACACACAAGTTACTGCAGATCGCGCTCCTCTCCCTGCTCGCGATCCTCCCCAGCGCCTGCAGCAAAAACGGGAGCGGGAACAAAGCTCAGATGAGCAGCGAGGACGCGAAGAACGCGCAAGCTTCTTACGTTCCCCCGGGACAGAAGGATGAGTATTATCTCTTCTACTCCGGCGGCCACTCCGGACAGGTCTTTGTCGCAGGCATCCCATCGATGCGCCATATCGCGACCATTCCCGTCTTCTCGCCCTACTCCGGAACGGGCTACGGTTACGATGTCGAAACGAAAAAGATGATGGGCGACTACACCTGGGGCGATGTCCATCACCCCGGCCTCTCGCAAACCAAGAGCGAATACGACGGTCGCTGGCTCTTCGTGAACGACAACGCCAACAACCGCGTCGCCCGGATCGATCTGCGCGATTTCAAGACCAAGGAGATTCTCGGCCCGATCCCGAACTCGATGGGCAACCATGGTTCGTCCTTCGTGACTGAGAACACGGAGTATGTCCTGGTCGCGACACGCTTCTCCGTCCCGCTCCCGAAAGGACGTGTGGCCGATCCGAATGATTACGCGACGCAGTTCAACGGCATGGTGAGTGGAATTAAGGTCGACCCCCAGACGGGCAGGATGTCGGTCGGCTGGCAAATCCTGACCCCGCCATTCGATTGGGACCTCGGCTCAACCGGCAAAGGTCCGAGCAGCGGCTGGGCCTTCTGGAGTTCGTATAACTCTGAAATGGCGCATACCGTCCTCGAAACCAACGCTTCGCAGAAGGATCGCGATCTCGCCGCGGTCGTGAATTGGCGTGCCGCCGAGAAGGCGGTGGCCGATGGCCAGGCCACGATGATGGACGGCGTGCCGGTGCTCGATCCGGCGAAGACACCGGGCGTTCTCTACTTTGTCGGGATCGCGAAATCGCCGCACGGAATGGACGTCGATCCCACCGGTAAATGGATCGTGGCCGGTGGAAAACTGCAGCCCACCACGACCGTGTTGAACTTCGAGAAGATCCAAAACGCAATCGCGAAGAAGGACTTTGAAGGGGAGTTCCGCGGAGTGCCGATCCTGAAACACGACGACGTGGTCGAAGGCGAAGTGCCGGTCGGCCTGGGCCCGTTGCACACGCAATTCGATGGTCTCGGCAACGCCTACACTTCACTCTTCATCGATTCGCAGGTGGCGAAGTGGAAAATGCCACCCTGGACCGACGAGGAGAAGAAGGATCTCTCAAAAGTCGTGCTCGATAAAATCCCGGTGCATTACAGCATCGGACATCTGGTCGTGGCGGGCAGCGACACCGCTCATCCCTACGGCAAATGGCTCGTCGCCATGAACAAACTCTCCAAAGGCCGGCATCTCAGCGTTGGCCCGTCGCAACCGGAGGATAGCCAGCTGATCGATATTACCGGCGCAAAAATGAAGATGGTTTACGAAGCCTTCGCCGAACCGGAGCCGCATTTCGCGCAGATCCTCAAGGCCGACAAAATCCAGCCGATCGAAGTTTATCCAAAAGACGAAAACAAGGACCCGAACGCGGTCTGGGACTCGGAGCATGCGGGTCAAACACGCAATGGTAACAACGTCGATGTGAAAGTCACCGCCATCCGCAGCCGCTTCGTACCCGATCGGATCGACGCCAAAGTGGGCGATACCCTCACCGTGCACGTCACCAACATCGAGCAGTCGGCCGACATGATTCATGGGTTCGGCCTCGTTGAGAACAATCTCAACATCACAATCGATCCCGGCGAAACGCGCACTTTCCAAATCAAGTTGACGAAGCCGGGTGTATTCCCGTTCTACTGCACGAATTTCTGCTCGGCGCTGCATCAGGAAATGCAGGGTTACCTGGTCGTGAAGAATGAAGGCGCGGCCGAACCGGCGACCGAAACGGTCAATCCGGCGAAGCTGCCGTCACGGCCCAAGACCGACGCGGTGGACGGTGAACGTGCCGTCCCAGCGGATGCCTTGCCGGCCGTGCCGGGAAACACGCCGCCGCGCCGGCCGAACGCTGCACCATCTCCCACTCCTTAGGGCTGAATCGTTCGGGCGGCGCGCCTGGCGCGCCGCCCAACGGTGGAGCGAAAGGCGAGACCATGGTGAAAAAACTTCTCAATCGGGAATTCCGGTTCCTGCACAAATCGCTCAACGTCTGGTCGCGGCTGCTCCTCCTTGCCGCTGCGGTGACGGTGGCGGCTTCGGTTCTTTTTCCCCTCTGGGAGTTGCACCTTGTGGCGCCGCAATACGCCGGGGGCCTGACCATGCAGATCTATCCCTACAAAATCGAGGGCGGCGGCCTGAACGGCAATGACATCAACGAGATCAACAATCTGAATCACTACATCGGGATGAAGAAGATCGACCAGGCCGATTTCACCGAGATGCAGATCATGCCTTTCATGTTCGGCGTTTTCATTCTGCTCGCTCTGCGCGGGGTGGTCTTAGGGGAAATGCGCAATGTGATCGACCTCTTTGTCCTCGCCTCCTACTTTGGCGCCTTCTCCATCGGCGCCTTTTACTACCGGCTCTACTGGTATGGGCACAATCTGGACCCGCACGCACCGGTCCATATTCCATCGTTCACACCGCTCATTCTGGGAACGCAAAAAATCGCCAACTTCACCCAGTCGAGCTACCCGGAGTTGGGCACCTACCTGCTCTGGGTTTTCATGCTCCTGCTGATCCTGGCGATTTGGTTCTCACGCAAAGAGGAGGTCCAACCCGCATGAAGCGCAGCGCCACCCGGGTCCTTGCATTCGGTCTCCTCGGCCTAACGAGCGTCGTTTCTGCTGCGACCCTGCAGCAAAAAATCGACGCCGCTTCGCCTAACGACACCATTCTTGTCGAACCGGGACTCCATTCCGGCCCCATCACGCTCAATAAACCGCTCCAGCTTATCGGCCAACCCGGGGCCGGGATTCGCGGCAACGGTTCCGGCAACGTGATCACCATCACGGCCAACGACGTGACCGTGCGCGGATTGCGGATCAGCGGCTCAGGCGTGCGGCTCGATCAAGACAACGCCGCGGTTTTCGTCACCGGCAATCACGCCACGATCGAGAACAACGTGATCGAGAATTCTCTCCACGGCGTTTACCTCAAAAAGGTGCGCAATTGCCGCGTCCTCGGAAATCGGATCCGCGGCAAAACCACCCTGCTCACCTCCTCGAAACCGATCGAGCAAACCCTCACCGCCGGCATCGGCGAACTCTGCGAAACCTCGCTCAACGAAAACGAACGCGGCAACGGCATCCACCAATGGAGCTGCGAGCATAATCTCATTTCCGGCAACGAAATCAGCGACACGCGCGACGGCATTTACTTCTCCTTCACCAACCATTCGCGAACCGAAAACAACCGCGTGCACAACGTTCGCTACGGGCTGCACTACATGTATTCCGATCACAACATTTTCGAGAACAACCTCTTCGCCCAAAACGCGGCCGGCGCCGCCGTCATGTTCTCGCGCGACCTCGTCATTCGCGGCAATCAGTTCATCGATAACCGCGGCTCGCGCGCCTACGGCATCCTGTTTCAGTCCGACGAAAGCGTGCGGGTGGAAAACAACGTTATCCGCAACAATGCGGTCGGCCTTTCCTTCCAGCAGGCGGTTGGCTTTTTCGTTAAGGCAAATGACGTGAGCAACAACTACATCGGCCTGCGCTTCTACGGGAACTCGGACGAGAACTCGTTTACGGAAAACCGTTTCACCCAAAACGCGCATCCGGTCGACGCCGACGGCGCCGGCACTAACAATCGCTGGGCCGTTAACGGTATTGGCAATTTCTGGGGCGACCAGGAAGTCATGGACCTGAACGGCGACGGGATCGGCGAATTGCCGCATCGCGAGCTCGATCTTTTCGGGCCGCTCCGCCGTGATCTTCCGGAGATCGCCTTTCTCTCCGGCAGCCCGGCGGTCAGGCTTCTTCGCTTTGCGAACGACCACGCTGCCCTTCCTGGTCTGGCCGCAATTGAAGACCCTGCGCCGCTGACCGCCAATTTCTGGAGGATCCGCGCGCAACGCGCCGCTGATTCGTGAGACGATGATCGAGACCAAAAACCTGCACAAAAGTTTTGGGCGCAAGGAGGTCTTGCGCGGCCTCACCATGCAGGCGCGTTCGGGCGAGATCACGATGCTGGTGGGCGCGAACGGCGCCGGCAAAAGCACGACCATGAAACTGCTCGCCGGCCTCATGGCAGCAGACAGCGGCACTGCCTTTGTTGCCGGCAATGATGTCGTGCACGCGAAGCGCCAAGCACAACGCGCCCTCAGCTATCTCCCGCAAAATGCCGATTTCCACCCGCGCCTCAGCTGCCGGCAGGTCCTCAATTTTTATGCCCGCCTCCGCGGCGTGGAGCGTGCGCGCAACGCCGAAATGCTCGAGCTTCTTGGCCTCACGACGGCGGCGCACGAGCGCACTGGTGCGCTTTCCGGCGGGATGCGTCAGCGGCTTGGGATCGCGCTTCTCCTTTTACCGGATGCGCCTGTCCTCCTCCTCGATGAGCCGGGGCTGAGCCTCGATCCCGGCTGGCGCAATCGGCTCCAGGACATGCTCAACACCGAAGCCGCGCGCGGCAAAACCGTGCTCATGACGACCCACCTGATCGCGGAATGGAACGGCGTCGCGCAACGCTGCCTGCTTTGCCACCGCGGCCGGATCGAGCGCGAACTCGATCCTAACGACCTGCCGCACGACTTCGATGATTTCGACGATGTCGAGCCAGCCTCATCTACGCATGAATTCGCTCACTTACTCCACGTCGCTCTTTGAGCAGCGCGCCACCGGCGCGATCATCGCGCGGGAGCTGCAGGCCGCGATTCTCAATCGCTACCTCCAGGTCTTCTGCGCCCTCGCCCTGGCCGGCGGAATCGGCGCCGCGCTTCTGGCCGAGACGGCCGATGCCGCGCCCATGCTCATTCTGCAGATCGCGCTCTACTTTGTTTCGCTCTTCGCCCTCCTCATCGGAACGAGCAGCGCGCGGGCGGAGAGTTCGGAGTGGCCGCTCCTCTTTGCCCAGCCGATCGCGCGTTCCGCCTTTCTTTTCGGAAAATTTCTCGCGCTCACCCTCATGTTCGCCGGGCTCCTGGCGCTGCTTTTTCTCCCGACCCTTTTCGTTAGGCCACCCGACGTCGTCCTCCTTGCGCTCTACGGGCGGACGCTGACTCTGGCCGCGATGTTCGTTTCGCTCGGGCTGGGCGCAGGATTTCTGGCGCGCGATCGGGTGCAGGGGCTGGTCCTGGGCGTGAGCGCGTGGCTGCTTTTTCTCTTCGGGCTGGATCTGGTCGCGCTCCTCGTGGCGCGCTGGTCCTTCCTGCAAAAGGCGCCGGACATCTGGGCGGCCCTTTTGATGCTGAATCCGCTCGATGCTTTCCGGATCGACGCGCTCTTCGCCATGGAACGAATCCCGGCGGAAGCGGCCAGTCACACTGGCCTGACGAGTTGGTGGCTGGCGCACAGCGGCCTCTGGTTCGTGCTCATTTCGATCGGGTGGATGCTCGGCCTGCTCGGTGCGACGGCGCGCCGGCTGGAGGGTTGGGAGGAATAGACATGCCTGTAACATTCAAAAGACTGGACGTGCGCCCCCTGATCGCCAAAGGAACCGAGCCGTTTGGCACCATTCGCACCCGCGTCAACGCCCTGAAAGCCGGTGAGGGACTCACCGTCATCGCGCCCTTCCTGCCCGCGCCCCTTATTGAGAAGCTGGGCAGCGAAGGTTTCCGCTCCCGCGTCCAGCATCAACCGGACGGCGCCTGGGCGGTGAATTTTTGGCGGGACGAATAACCGGGGCGCCGCTAGTTGTTTTCCGTGCCGTTAGAGCGCGGAAAATTCAGACAGCTCGTCACCGAGAACACGCTGCGCAGCTGCCAGCTCTTCCTCGGTCTGGCCGGGCCAGATATTTCGGCGCTCGCCGCTTGTGCCATTCCGAAGCAGCTGTCCAGGGGTGAGTATCTCTTCCGCGAAGGCGATCCGTCGCACGGCTTCTACATCGTGCAACGCGGAGCGATCAACGTTCATCGCGTCAGCGCAGCGGGAAAGGAACAGGTCATCCACCTTTTTCAGCCGATGGAATCGTTCGCCGAAGCGACACTGGCCACGGAGAGCGGCTATCCGGCGGACGCCCGCGCGACCATGGAGAGTACGGTCTTGCTGATCCCGAAACGCGATTTCATCGAGCTTTTGCGCAATCGACCGGAGCTGGCCCTGCGCATGCTCGCCTCGATGAGCCAGCATCTCCGCGTTCTCGTCGGGCTGCTCGACGATCTCACCCTCAAGGACATGGAAACCCGCCTCGCCAACTGGCTTTTGAAACGCTGCGCGCGCCCGTTGCCTAACGAACCTGTAATCGTACAGCTTGATCGCACGAAGCGCGTCCTGGCCGCCGAAATGGGCACGACGAGTGAGACCCTTTCGCGCACCCTGGCAAAGTTGCGCGAGCAGAAACTGGTAATGGTGAAGGGAAACACCATCACGCTCACGAAGCCGCGTGCTCTGCAACAACTCCTCCAGAAAAATCTTGGGGAACTTTAGAAGTTTTCTTCTGGCTTGGCAATCGTTACTTTCGGCAGCACTTACACCATCCAAATTTTTTCAGATCGAAGAAATTGGGTTTCAGAAGAAAGGGGTGTCGTTTTCCATCGTCTTTTCACCGTGTCGCGGCTTCAGGAGTCTTGGATTTGAAGGAGGTCTTTCAAGGTAGAAGCTTGTCCGAGCAGATCGTCCAGGGTGTAACTGTCGAGCACCGCGAAGAACGAAGCCGCCGCTTCATCCAGCACGCTCTTCAAACGACAGGCCGGAAAAATCCGGCAAAAGCGATTCTGCCGGTCCTTGCAGTCGATCACCGTTTCGGATTCCTCGCCCAGTCTAACGACGTTGCCCAGCCGGATTTTCTCCGGCGGGAGAGCGAGCGTGAATCCGCCGCCGATCCCGCGCCGCGTCGCGAGATAACCGTTTCGCCCGAGATCATGCACGATCTTGACGAGGTGATGGCGTGAGATGCCGAACGACTCGGCTACTTCATCCACTGTGATCCGCTCCGGACTGCGCAAAGCGGCCTGCATGAGCACGCGGAGGGCGTAGTCGGAATAGGCGCTTACTCGCATGGCAAGTGAAGGTGGAGCAGGGACGCGGAAAGCCCGGTGAAGGATGCGAAAGGTGGGCCCGGAATTCGTTGCACCGCACGCCTGATTTTAATGGTCATGATCAGAGAAGAATCTGATTTTGCCCCGGTCATCAACTGCCTTCCTCTGACCTTTGGAAACGCCGCGGAAATTTTTCGAGTTCTCGTTGGATGTTTTCGTTTAGAGCGTTCTGCTCCGGTGGATCGAGCAGCAGCGCGGCCCAGTGATAGACCTGGGATTCTTCGAGCGCATTATGCGTGTCGAGCCGGCGGCTGACGGCGTCGATCTTTTCGCGCACCCCGCGCAGGGCGGCAGGCTGATCACTCCGGCCCAATGCGCGCAATTGTTTCACGGCCTCCGCCAATTCGCTCATGAAAAAATCGTGATCTTCGCGCAGTTGCGCGACAATGGTCTGGATCTCTTGCGGTTCGGGCACGCCGTCGGCTCGGGTCGATTCTCGACCGGCTTCCGCTGCTGCGCAGGAGGGTCGGAAAGAGATGGAGGTTCTCCGCGCGGATGTGCAACGCGAGGCGCGCCCAGAAGAGGTCGAGCCGTTCCAGACTCCGCGCGGCATCGCCCTCGGCAAGGGCGGACACGAGCCCGGTTAGTAGCGAGTCGAGTTCGGAGTGATCGTGCGCGAGCAGGGTTGTTTCGGTCATCCGGCGATTATTAGTTCGGGAAAAGACAAGATTCAATAAAAATGTATTTGAAATACAGCTTTAGGTGCATTAGGCGTTTCTTAACCAAATCCAAACCATGAAAAACATCACCGCTGAGACCACCGTTGGAGAAATCGTCCGTGCCTTCCCGGCCCGCTCGCGGGTCTTTGAAAATCTCGGAATCGACTACTGCTGTGGCGGGAAGAAATCGCTCGCCGAAGTTTGCCAGAAAAAGGGACTCGATCCCGCAACCGTGGTCGCGATGCTCTCCGCGCTCGATGGCACATCGGGGATCACTCAGGCCGATCCCGACACCCTGAGCTTGAGCGCGCTGCGCGATCACATCGAACGGATTCACCATGACTATCTCCGGAAGGAGTTACCGCGGCTGGATTTCATGACTCAAAAGGTCGCGGCTGTGCATGGCGACAGCGAACCGCGCTTGATCGAGCTCCGGCGCGCCTTCGAGAGCTTCATTGCGAAGGTTAGCGCTCACACTCAGGAGGAAGATGAAGGCGTCTTCCCGGCGATTCGCAACTTGGAAACGGTCGGCGGCGAGAAGACCGGCGTGACTTCCTGGCTTCGCGGCGAATTCGAGAAGCTGGAAGCCGAGCACGAGAACACCGGCGCCGCGCTCAGCCTGTTCAAGGAGTTGACCGACAGTTACACGCCGCCGGATTGGGCCTGTAACACCATGCGCGCGCTCTACGACGCGCTTGCGCATCTGGAGAAGGATATGCACCAGCATGTGCACGAGGAGAACAATGTCCTCTTTCCCAAAGCGCGTACTCTGGCGGCAGTCGGAGCAGTCGCAGCGGAGGCCGTTCCTGCCTGAGTCAGGTGCTGAGGCGCCGCCTGCCATGAAGCTGGAAATTCCAAAGGCGCTGCGACTGCGGGAAGAACGCATTTGCACGGCGCTGAGACAGGCCGCGGAAACCGGTGGTAAGAGCGGCGAGGCGGCTGAGGTGCTGGAAGCGATCCTCTTGCCGCATCTGGCCAAGGAACGGGTGGACGTCCTGCAACCGCTCGGGCTCCTCCGACTACTCGCACGGGGAGAAGTCACTTCCGAAATGGCGGAGGTCCTTCCGCAGATCGCGCAGTTGAAGAAGGACGAACACGATCTGCGCGTCGAGCATGCGACGATTCTCTCGGCGATTAAACGTTTCGTGGCCGCCGCGCGAGAAGAGGGTAAGCGGAAGGAGGCACGCTTTGCCGAACGCCTCCTTTTCCGATCCTGGCTCGATGAGTCCGTCTTCACTCCTTTGGCGATTTTGATGGGTGAATATCTGGAGTTGCGATCGAAGCGAAGAGATACTCCGGCACCAGCCGCTCCTCCGACACGCCGCGCCCCGACGAAGCTGGAGTTACCTGAAGCGTTGCAACGAAGTCATGCGCAGTTGAGCGGGGCGCTGGCGAAAATCTCTCGCCGCAGCGGCCGGACGACTGCGCTTGCTGACACGATCGCACAAATCCTGGAACCTCATCTCGAGCACGAAGAGGAAGGTCTTGCGCATCCTCGGGCTGCTCGCGCCATCAACGGCGAGCCAGTTCGAGCCGGAGTGGATGAAAGACGATTCGGAATGGGAGGAGCTGGAGAGGAACGAATCCGCGCTGCACCTCGAGCATCGCCAGCTCGTTACGGCGGGAGAAGAACTGCTCGCCATCGCCCGCGCGGAAGACGCCGCCGAAGTGCTGCATTTTGCCGAGCGCCTGCTTTTGCGCATCCGCCTTGATGAAGAGGTGTTTTATCCGGCGGCCCTGCTCATTCGGAATTATCTGAAACTGCGTGCTGACAAAGAATACCTCGAACGAACCTCATTTGATCTGAGTTAGTCCTATGAAAACGACACCGAACTTCCACTCCCAGGAGTCGCGCTGGCAGCGGAAAAAATGCCGGGACATTGGCTCCTCGCGCGCCTCGCATACGCGTCCTGCGTCCCGGCGGCGTTTGAGCCGATGGGCCGGTTGGAAATGAGCTGGCGCAAAGCGCGCTTTGCCTAACGATGAACTTTCTCCTCAAGGTTTGGCGGCAGCCGAGTGCGAGGACGAAAGGAAAGTTGCTCGATTACCAGGCGAAGGATATTTCGCCCAGCACTTCCTTCCTCGAGATGCTCGACATCCTCAACGAGCAACTGCTCCATCGCGGGGAAGAACCGATCGCGTTCGATTCGGATTGTCGCGAAGGCATTTGCGGCACCTGCTCACTCACGATCAACGGCCAGGCGCACGGGCCCGATCATCCGGGAGCGGCTTGCGAGCTTTACATGCGCTGCTTCCGCGATCGTCGCGACCATTTACGTGGAACCGTTTCGCGCCCGGGCTTTCCCGATCGTTAAGGACCTAGTAATCGATCGCAGCGCACTCGATCGGATCGTGCAGGCCGGCGGATTCATTTCCGCGAGGACCGGCTCCGCGCCGGAGGCCAATTCGATCCTCGTTCCAAAAAGAACTGCCGACTGGCGATGGAAGCGGCGCCTGCATCGGTTGCGGCGCGTGCGTAGCGCAATGCCCAAATGCTTCCGCGATGTTGTTTACCGGCGCAAAGATTTCCCATCTCGCCTACCTGCCGCAGGGAATGCCGGAACGTCATCGCCGCGTTCTCGGAATGGTGCGCGCGATGGACGCGCAAGGGCTGGGCAACTGCAGCAACCATTACGAATGCGTCGCAGTCTGTCCCGCTGGCATAAGCGGGAGCGTGATGGCAAAGATGTATCGCGAATACGCGGTTGCGTCCGTGGTTAAAGCCGCAGGGGAATAGGACGGAGCTAATGACGATCAAACTTAGAGAGTCTATGAGAAGCCGGAGAAGACCGATGGCACGCGCATTCTGGTGGACCGGCTCTGGCCGCGTGGCGTAACGAAAGAAAGAGCCGCGGTGGATCTTTGGCTGAAAGAGATCGCGCCGAGCACGGAGCTGCGGAATGGTTTGGGCACGATCGAAGAAAGCAGCCGAGTTCGAGAAGCGTTATCGGCGGGAGTTGGCGATCATCTCGACAAGGTTGATCTGATTCGGCAAAAAGCCCGCAAGGGAAGCGTTACCCTGCTCTATGCCGCACGTGATCTGGAGCACAATAACGCGGTTTTTCTAAAGCACTTTGTCGAGGAGAGATAGCAGAAAGAAAGCATGATCCGCTGTTCTCTCTTCTAACGGAAAGGAGCATTACCGATGGAATCGAATTCAAGAAGGGATGAGCGCGCGCTCGGCTGGCTGATCGTCGCCGCGGCGGGAGTGCGCAGCGACGTTTGGTCGTTCTGATGGCGATCGATGCCTACCTGAAATGGCAGCCGGGGTTTGCCGCGCATTATGTCGGCTATCTGCAAAATGCCGCGAACGCACAGCCTGCACTGGCTTGCAACCGTGGTTTCATATGTGGCTGCGCCTGGTCACGATGCACACGCCGAATTCTTCATTTCCGCCACACGATTGATTGAAACGGCGATTGCGCTCGGCCTGCTGCTCGGTTTCGCACGGCGGATTACTTATTTCGCTGGCGCGCTGTTTAGTCTGTTGATCTGGTCCACCGCTGAAGGCTTCGGCGGCCCTTATACTTCTGGGGCAACCAATGTCGGCCCGGCGCTGATTTATGCGCTGGTGTTCATCACCGCGGCGCTGTTTGAGCATCTGCTCGGTCCCAATCGCCTTACAGTGTCGATTACTACATTGAGCGCTGGTTATCCACGATGGAGCATTCGTTGGTCGAATGGGCGCCGAAACGCTTCCGCTGCAATCGCCGCCAGCACTACGACTGGGACCATCAGCTCGCGCGTGATCGGCGCGATCATCTGCATCGTTGCCTTTGCGCTAACCACGCTCGGCAGCGCCCAGGACTGTTCTTGCCCTCCAACTCCCGCAAAACGCCGCCGCCGCGGTCGCGCCGTTGATCTGGCTGCCATGACTGTCTCGCGCTCAGCATGACAACCGCCGGCTACGACCAAGCGTGCCTGCTCGCCGGTGTTGCCGCCACTCATCGGGAACGGCGACAGACTGTCTCCGTCAGCCTCGAGTCGAAGCGACGCGACGATCGAGATCGCGAGCGGCGTGCAATACCGGCCTGGACATTTAACGGCACCGTGCCCGGACCGATTCTGCATGTTCGGCAAGGGCAAACGGTGAACGTCACCTTCGTTAACCACGGCACGATGCAGCACTCGATCGATCTTCCATGCGGCCGCAGGTGGCGCCGAATGTCGCCTATCGCTCCGATCAATCCCGGCCAGAAAGCTTGAGTTCATCGTTTGTCGCGCAGAACCCGGGCGTATTCATTTATCACTGCGGCACGCGCGCCGGTGCTGCAGCACATCGCCAATGGAATGTACGGCGCGATCATGGTCGATCCAATCAGAGCCGCTGCCACCGGCCGACGTGAGCTACGTGCTGGTGCAAAGCGAATGGTATACGGCAGCAGGCCGAAGGCACACTCATGACGGGCGATTACAACAAGATGCTCAGCGGCTACTCCCGACCTGAAGTCGTCTTTAACGGCAGTCGCATTTCAATACAACGATAATCCGCTGACCAGGCGAAAGTCGGCCAACGCGTTCGGCTTTACGTTATCAGACGCTGGCCCGAATCTTTGAAGTTCCTTCCACATCATCGGCGGAATATTTGCCGCGGTTTACCCCGATGCCGACGCAAGCCACGCGCTCACGGGCGTCTCGACTTACTCCGTTGCGCCCGGAGAAGGCATAGTTTTCGACGCGATCATACCCCAGCCCGGGCAAATATCCGATCGTCGATCACAGCATGCGCGACATGATGATTGGCGCCGCGGGCGAGCTGGAGATAACTCCATGAAAGCGCAAGAGGCTTTAAGGAAAGCCTGATCAAAGCGGGCTGCATCACGTGGCCGCAAGTGAGTCCCATGAGCGCACGAAGGCCGTCCATGAGTGACCGTATTCTCATCCTGTCGTTGTTCGCTACCGCGCTCGCTGCCTTCCCTGCGCGCGCCGATACCGCATCGGTTCAAACCGTCTGGCGACTGCTCGACTATATCGCGGTTGATTATCCGGCTGCGGTGCAAGCAGGCAGGGTGATCAGCGAGACCGAGTTCGCGGAAATGACCGAGTTCGCGGCGTCTGCTCACAAGCGAATCAGCGAACTGCCGACGTCCAGCGCGAAGACCGATCTGCAATCACCGGGCGGCCGCGCTGCAAACTCTCATCGGCGCCAAAGCTCCGGCTGCGGCCGTGGCGGCGACGGCTCGCTCGCTCGCAGCCGATCTCATCAAAGCCTACCCGGTGCCGCTCACGCCCGCGAAGCCTCCCGATTTTGAGCGCGGACGGACCTTGTTCACGCAAAATTGCGCGAGCTGCCACGGCCTGAACGGGGACGGCAAAGGCCCGGCATCGATCGGCCTCCATCCGCCTCCAATCGCGTTCACCGACAAGGAACGCGCCCGCGAGCGAAGCGTGTTTGCATTCTACCAGGTGCTTGGACATGGCATCGAGGGCACCAGCATGGCCAGCTTCGCCGGGCTGCCGCCGCAGAAGCGCTGGGACTTGGCGCTCTATGCCAGTGCCTTCGCTTTTCCAGCCAATGCCGCAGCCGAAGGCGAGCGGATATGGAAGGACGATGCCGCGCTGCGCGCCAGAATCAATATGGAGAAGTCTCGTCGGCCTGACGCCGGGTTCGCTGGCCCATGAAATCGGCGAAGCGAAGGCCGACGCCGTCACCGCCTATCTGCGCCGCAACCCGGCGGCGGTTCTCGGGCCAACGGCCGGCTTCGCTCACGCTCGCCCGCACTCGCTTGAGGCGAGGCGCTGACCGCTTACGTCAAAGGCGACCGCAAAGGCGCGGCTAACCTTGCGCTCTCGGCCTATCTCGATGGTTTCGAGCTCGCCGAACCGATCCTGTCGGCACGCGATCGCGCACTCATGGTTCGGATCGAAGGCGCGATGGGCGTACTGCGCGCCGGCATCGCCAGGGGTTTGCCGCTCAACGAAGTGCGGAGTCAGGTCGGCGCGCTCGACGCGCTGTTTGCCGACGCAGAATCCGCGCTCGCTCCCGGCGAAACGTCGGTGTGGGCGAGCTTCTTCGGCGCCTTCACAATCCTGCTCCGTGAAGGACTCGAAGCCCTCCTGATTGTCGTCGCGATGCTCGCCTTCCTGCGGAAAGCAAATCGAAGCGACGTGCTCTCTTATGTGCATGGAGGATGGGTCGCGGCACTGGTCGCGGGCGGCCTGACCTGGATCGTCGCCACCTATTTCATCGGGATGAGCGGCGCCAGCCGGGAACTGACCGAAGGCTTCGGCTCAGTCTTCGCCGCAATCGTCCTCCTCTGGGTGGGCGTCTGGATGCACGGCAGAAGCAACGCGAAGGCCTGGCAATCCTATATCGATAACAAGCTGACTCACGCGCTCAATGGCCCTTCCGCATGGCTCCTCTTCGGTCTGTCGTTCCTCGTGGTCTATCGCGAGGTGTTCGAGACGATTCTGTTTTACGCCGCGATCTGGAATCAGGGGAATGGCGGCGCCGTACTCGCCGGGTGGAGTGGCGGCAGTCGTTGCCCTGCTCGTCATCGCCTGGATGATGATGCGCTACAGCAGCACGCTGCCGATCGGCAAATTCTTCGCCTACAGCTCCGTGTTGATCGCGGTGCTGGCCGTCGTTCTGATCGGGAAGGGGGTAGCGGCCTTGCAGGAAGCCGGCTATCTGCCGATTCATCCGCTCGCGGGTTTTCCCCGGATCGCGATCCTCGGGCTGTTCCCGACGCGCGAAGGAATCATCGCACCGATAGCCATGATCATCCTCCTGGTGGTCGGTTTCGGCCATAACAATCGCAGGACCAACAAGGACAAGGCGCTAACAGCATTACAATAGAACCCCAGCCCAAAACCCGGAAGCCTGGCGTTGCTCTGCTCGTGCCAAAACGCGAGTTCACTGAACACTTGCGCGCGGCAGTAACGGAGCGTCAAACCTGTGTTTCGCCGCGCGCTAAACCGCACGAAGCGTCGGCTCATCTACTGGTTGGTGCAGAGAAAGAATGATCCCCGCCTGCGCGGCAGCCAGATTCAGGCTTTTTGCGTGATCGATTCTTCGGGGTAATGGAAGCCGCGGGCGCGCAGTTCCTCTTCGCGGTGATAACGTTCGCGCGCGGATAAAATGCTGGAGCGCCCGAGATAGCCGACGACCTTTTTCTCATTCGCCCGCTCCACTACCGGCAGCCGCCCAATGTCATGCCGCAGCATCCGCGCGACGGCGTCGTGCAAAGTTTCGTCGGAATAAGCAACGCGCAGGTTGGTCGATCCAGCTTTAAGGACGGTCAGCGTTTCATCGCGCGAACGGTCAAAGGCACGCACGACGTTGGCGCGCGTGATGATTCCGGTCAGCTCGCCTTTCTCGTTCGCCAGCAGAGTCCCTTGGTGCGCGCAGACGAGCGGATCGCCGCTCGCGATCCGCGCCGCAAAGCGCGGCAGCGGCGTCGTCTCGGGGATGAGCGGTGGATCGGCTTCCATGACATCGCGCACCCGCATCAACTCCAGAACGTCCACGCTATATTCCCGCGCGATATGCTGGCCGCGGCGCGCCAGTTTTTCGGTCAGGATGGATCGCTTCATGAGCAGCACGGTCACGGCGAGCCCGGCGACAGAGCCGCAAAGCAACGCCGGCAGGACATTAATGTCGCGGGTCAACTCGAGCATGAAAAACATGCCCGTAAGCGGCGATCGCATTGTGCCACCCATGATCCCAGCCATCCCCACCGCGGCCCACAAACCGACGTCACCGACTGGAATGAACTGCCCCAACCCCGCCCCGAGTGCACCGCCAATAATGAGCAGCGGGGCAAGCACGCCGCCTGAAGTGCCGGAGCCCAGGGCAATCGACCAGACGACCGCTTTGCCGATCATCAAACCAATCAGGGCGGCGCCAAGAATTTCACCGCGCAACATGCCATGAATTAATTCATAGCCGACACCGAGCACGCGCGGATCGATCCAACCACCGATGCCGACAAAGACCGCGCCGATCGCCGGCCACCACATCCAGTGAATCGGCAGCTTTTGAAAAGCGTCTTCACACCAATAAACGATCACCGTGAGCAGGCCGGAACCGAAGCCAGCCGCAACCCCAATCACGCAAGCGATACCGATCGCACCAACGTTCAATGGCGCGTGCGGTGTGATGGGGAAAATTGGGCCGGCGCCGATCAGAGGAATGCGCAACAACCAGGCGACGACCGACGCCACCGTTACCGGGATGAAACTGCGCGGACGCCATTCGAACAGGAGCAGCTCGACCGCGAGCAAAGTGGCCGCAATAGGCGAAGCAAAAACCGCCGACATGCCACCAGCCGCGCCGGCCACGAGGAGCGTCTTGCGTTCCGCGGCACTGAGGTGAAACAACTGCGCGAGGATGGAACCAAACGCGCCGCCCGTCATGATGATGGGGCCTTCCGCCCCGAATGGCCCGCCCGTGCCGATCGAGATGGCGGATGAAATCGGTTTGAGCAGCGCCACCTTCGGTTGAATCAAACTGCCGCCGAGGAGAATCGCTTCGAGCGCTTCGGGAATTCCGTGGCCACGGATTTTTTCCGAGCCGTAACGCGCCATCAGTCCAATGATGAGCGCGCCTGCGACCGGCGCCAGAATCACCCAGGCACCAAGATGATTGTGCTCCAGCGAACCGAGCACCGGCGAAAAGCGCTGGAAGAAAACCAGGCTGGTGATTTCCGCGATGAGCCAGAGCAACGCCTTGGCAACAAGCGCACTGATCACGCCGACCGGCAACGCGAGCGCGACAAGCACGAGCATGCGCCGATCGGTGCGGAAATCACCGAGCAAAGTCTGTGAAGTTTTGCGGCCGGACATTTAAGATCGCTGCGTTGTAAAGCCGCCAGCGAATGCCGGTAATTTCTGCATTTCGTTGCTCTCGGCAACGCTTACCATGTCATGCAAAGCGTATTTGCAAAATACGCCCCGTCTCATCGTCCGGCGCGGTGATTCGATTCGCATTGGCACCGCTAACCTTCCAGCTCGGCCACCGTCACCTTCGGAAGCACCTTCACCATCCAGATCAGCATAGCCCCAATCCAGGAGAAGGCGGCGGCAACGAGGTGAATGGTGCGCGCGGCGGGAGCCAGTTCGGCCACGTAACGGGAAATCATGGCGAGAAAAATGAGCACACCCGCGACGATGAAAAAGGTCAGTGGCCGTTCGAAGAGATGCGCATTTCCGCTGTGCCCGAAAATGACGCGGATCGAGACCGTCAGAACGATGAAACTGAATCCGCTGATGAAATAGGATGTGGAGCGCGCCGAGTCGATACTGCGGCCAGACTGCGTCGACCGCGAGTGCGAGCACGACAGCGCCGAGGCCGGTGCGCATGCAATCACCCAGGAAACTGCGACCCCGGCGCGGCATCCGCGTTGCCAGATAAGCCAGAACCGCGCCCGCGCGCAGCCAGACGGCCGGCGTTGACCAACCGAAGGTTTCCGCGACGAAGGTTGCATCAATCGTCAGGCCAATGGTCAGCGCGAATGCGGCCCGCGGCAGCCATCCGGACGGCAGGAGACGCGATTCCGGCAAGTCGTCTGTGCGCGAGATGTTGAGCAGGCGCGCGAGGAGATATGGGCCGACGCCGAGAATAGGTAAAAGAACAAATCCTTGCTCGAGCAGATCGGCTCCAATGCGGTAAGGCGCGGCGTAGAGCTGATTCTGATAGAGCGCGAGGAGCAAGGCACCGATTACTCCGTTCAGGAGGCCCAGTGCGACAAGCACGAAATTGGGCGGCGGCGAATCGGCACGCTGCGCGAAGCGTTTGCCGAGAATGAAGGCAAAGCTCACCAGACAGAGAACAAAAAGGAGATCCGCCGCGCGGTGTGAACCGCCGAAGTGCAGACCGGCCGCGAAGAGATCGAGCGTGACCAGAACCAATACCTCGGTTCGGGTGAAATGAGGCGCCGACGTAAGGCGCGGGCCCGCCGTGCCAAGAAAACCAATAATGAACGAAGCCATGAAACCCTCGATCATGAAGCGCGCGTGCAGAATGGAGGGATACTCCGCGAGCGCCCCGGCGTAATAGAGCGGCCAGAGCGACACACCGAGGAGAGCGAGGAGCGCACCGATGGGAAAGAAAATCCGAAATGGTTCCTCGCAGCAATTGATCGGCGGCCGGGCGCTCTCGTCAGACATGCTGGTTAACCTTCGCGCTCGAAGCGCGGTGGTGCCAGCGCGTCATGTCAGTTGTAGTCGCCTCGCTCAATCGAGGCGGACCCGTCCCGCGCGATGTCGCGAGCACGGCGACAGAGCGCCGTGGCTACAGCCGAGTCGTTAGTCGTGCACCCTCCTAAACGCCATCGCCTTCGGTTGAAACGGTGGCTTCGCCGGCGTTTTGCCGGAGCGCCTGTTCAAGCGCGCGCCAGGCGAGCATCGCGCATTTTACCCGCTGCGGAAATTTCCGGACGCCGCGCAGCAGGCGCAGGTCGCCCAGGTTTTTCGATGCCTGATCGCTGTCGCCGGTGATCAGATCATGAAAGGTGTTCGCCATTTCCTCGGCGGCGGCGCGCGATTTCCCTTTCAACTTCATCGTCATCATCGAAGCGGACGCCTGGCTGATGGCACAGCCGTGTCCGCTGAACTTGATGTCCTCCAGGTTGCCGTCAGCCCCAAACTTCACTCCCAGATCGATCTCATCGCCGCACGACGGATTGTCGCCGTGGACATGCACGGAAGCGTCCGCCAGTTCCCCGAAATTTCGCGGCCGGCGCGAATGATCGAGGATGACGGCCTGATAAAGCTCTTCCAGTTCCGGGTTCATGAAAAGAAACGAACCGCCGCGCGCAGGATTTCCATCATGCGATCGACCTCGGCCATGGTGTTGTAAAAATAAAAACTCGCGCGTGTCGTGCCGGGCAAACCAAACCTGCGCATGAGCGGCTGATTGCAATGATGCCCGCCGCGCAAGGCCAGACCGTTTTGATCGGCGAAGGTCGTGAGGTCATGCGGATGCACGCCTTCCATGACAAATCCGACCAGCGCACCGCGCTCACCCTTCGGGCCGAGCACGCGCATTCCAGGCAATCCGGCCAGCTGCTCCGCCGCATGGGCCGCGAGTTGCGAATCGTGCTCAAAAATCGCGGCGCGCCCGATCTGCTCGATGTAATCAATCGCGGCGGCCAGCCCGATCGCACCGGCGATGTTGGGCGTGCCGGCTTCGAAACGGTGCGGCGCTTTTTTGTAGGTGCTCTTCTCCAGAGTCACGCTCACGATCATCTCGCCGCCGCCGTGCCATGGCGGCATCGTTTCGAGGACCTCGGCGCGACCGTAAAGTGCGCCGATGCCGGTCGGCGCACACATTTTGTGTCCGGAGAAGGCCAGGAAATCGCAGCCCATCTGCCGAACATCGATTGGCAAATGCCCGGCGCTCTGCGCGGCATCCACCAGCGTCAATGCACCAGCGGCGCGGGCCTGCCGGCAGAGATCGGCCACCGGGTTGATTGTACCTAACGAATTGGAGACATGGGTGAAAGCGAATAGCCTGACTTCCGGCGTGAGCAATTGCGGAAGTTGATCGAGCGCCAGCCTGCCGTCTTCGCGCACGGGCACAAAGCGCAGCCGGGCACCGGTCCGTTCGGCCAGCAGCTGCCATGGCACGAGATTGCTGTGGTGCTCCATCCCGGTGAGCAGAATGATGTCGCCGGCCCGCACGGACTTTCCGCCCCACGCCTGCGCCACGAGATTGATGCTCTCCGTCGTCCCGCGCGTGAAGACAATCTCGTCCGCGTGCGCCGCGCCAAGGTAGTCGGCGACACGCCGGCGCGCGTTCTCGTAGGCCTCGGTCGCGCGCGAACTCAGCTCGTGCAGACCGCGGTGGACATTGGCGTTATCGCGTTCGTAATACCGCCGGAGCGCCTCCAGGACCGGGCGCGGCTTTTGCGTGGTGGCGGCGTTGTCGAAATAGACCAGGGGCCGGCCATGCACCTCCTGATCGAGGATCGGAAAGTCTTCTCGAATCGTTTGCCAGTCGAGGGAAGGGCCGGAAATCTGCTGCACTCCCTAATCTGCGATGGCAGTCCAGTTACGCCACCTTATTTCCGCACGGCGCCTCGTCGCCCCGCTGTCGGGCCCACAAAAATTGCCGCATCTTTGGCAAAGGAAGGTAAGTTCGAAATGGCGGAAGCGTTGACAATTTCACATGAATCGAACCATGCCTGACGAACTCGGACGCACGGTCCGGGCGTCCAATGGCAGCCTTGCCTTTCACAGCCATTTCCGGAACCGGATGCCGCCCAGCCACTCCTTTCCGCGCAGCATGCCCCTGGGCCAGTTTCTCTTCGAATACCTTCACCGCTGCGGTGTCCGTTACAGTTTTGGCGTGCCCGGCGATTTCGCTCTGCCCACCTTTGCGCACCTCGAGAAATCGAAAATCCACAGCGTGACCATGACGCATGAACCGAGTGCCGGCTTCGCCGCCGACGCCTACTCACGCGTCAATGGCATCGGCCTGGTCTGCGTTACCTATTGCGTTGGAGGGCTCAATGTCCTGAACGCCATTGCCGGGGCTTACGCCGAGAAATCGCCCGTCGTGGTCGTGAGCGGCGCGCCGGGTCGCAAAGATCGCGAGAAAGATCCGCTCCTCCACCACAAGGTGAAGACCTTCGAAACGCAGCGGCGTGTTTATGATGAAGTGACCGTCGCGAGCACGGTGCTGCTCGAGGAAGAGCGCGCCGCTTCGGAGATCGTGCGTTGCGTCGACGCCTGCCTGCGTCACAAGCGCCCCGTTTACATCGAAGTCCCGCATGACATGGCCGATCGCAAAATTCCAATCGCGCTCCCGCCACCACTGGCCCGTGAGACCTCCGATCCGCCAACCCTGGCTGCGGCGGTGGAGGAAACGCTGTCACTCATTCGCACGGCCAGGCGGCCGGTCATCCTGGCGGGAGTCGAGCTGGCCCGCTACCGCCTCGCCCACGTCGTCGTCCAAATCGCGGAGCGCATCAATATTCCGATCGCGACCGATCTCCTGAGCAAGAGCGCCATTCCGGAAAATCATCCCCTTTATCTCGGCGTTTACGGCGGGGCCATGAGCAGTGACGAGCACGTGCGCAAATACGTGGAATCGTCCGATCTCGTCCTCATGCTCGGCACCTTCATTACCGACATGAGCATGGGTTTTTATACGGCGAAGCTCGATCGCGAACGCACCGTGCTGGCAACGACCGAGCGAGTGAGCGTCCGATATCACCGCTACGAATCGATCCAGTTTCCCGATTTTCTCGGGAGCCTGGCGAAGACAAAAATTCGGTCGAAATCATTCCGCCATCCGAATCCTCATGCGGTGCCCCGGCCGTTGCGAAGGAAAGAACAGGTCGAGCCGCTCACGGTCGTCGATTTCTTCCGGATCCTCTCGCTCCATCTTGACGAGAAGTGCTGTGTCATCGCCGACATCGGTGACTCGATCTTCGGGGCCGTCGGGATTCGCAGTGAACGACAGGCCCAGTTCATCGCGCCGGCTTACTACATGTCGATGGGGTTCGCCGTGCCCGCCAGCATCGGCGTTGCCCTGGCCGCGAAGAATCTCCGTCCCTACGTCGTGGTGGGCGACGGCGCTTTCCAAATGACGGGGACCGAAATTTCCACGGCCGTTCGACTGGGACTCAACCCGGTCATTCTCGTCCTGAACAACGACGGATACGGCACGATGCGACGGATCCACGAGGGCAGCTTTAATGTCATTACGCAGTGGAACTATCGCAAAATCTGCGAACTGGTCGGTGGCGGAGAAGCGGTCGTCGTTTCCACCAAAGGCGAGCTAAACGACGCTCTTCGCGCCGCGCAGGACTCCGGCAAACTAACTGTTATCGAAGTCAAAGTTCCCCGCGCCGATATCAGCCCCCAGCTGGCCACCATCGGCCTCGAAGTGGCGAAATTACGCGGCTGGAAACTTCCAAAGCGGAGCGCGGAAAACGGAAGCAATGCCTGACGCTACGCGACGCGCTCGACTTCAATGCCTTAACCAGGGATAAATAGACATGCTGCAAAATCTCTATCCGCAATTGCTGGCCCTTCATGGATTGCTTCGCTGGGTCGCGCTGGCGGCCGCACTGGCCGCGATCTTCGTCTCGCTCTCCGGCTGGAGCGGAACCAGACCGGCCGGCACCAATCTGCGCCTCTTCAGTGTCATCTTCGTCATCGTGATGGACATCGAATTGCTCATCGGTTTGCTGCTCTTTTTCGGGGCCAGTCCGATCACACGGGCGGCGCTCTCTGATTTCGGAGCCGCGATGAAAGAGCACGAGTCGCGTTTCTTCACCGTGGAACACACCACGTTCATGCTGCTGGCGGTGATTTGCGCGCACATCGGCGGAGCGCTGTCGCGCAAGGGCCGCACCGATCGGGCGAAACATCGCGGCGCCGCGGTCGCCTATATCCTCTCCATGCTCCTCATGCTCGCGGGTATCCCGTGGTGGCGCCCGTTACTCCGCTATTAGATAAAGAGCGGCCCTACTTTCGCGCTTCGGGCGTCACGGTGAGCGTCATGCGTTGCCCGTTGCGTTCGACGATCATTTTGACCGGCTTCCCGATTTTCACGGCGTCGAGCGCGTAAGTGTAATCGTAAATATTGGCAATCTTCTGGCCGGCAAACTCCACGATGACGTCGCCCCCTTTAACCCCCGCTTTTTCGGCTGGGCCGTTGCTGCGGACACCGCTCAATTTTACCCCTTTCACCTCGGTCGTGTAATCGGGAATGGTGCCGAGATAGGTGCGAAGAGTTTCCCGCCCGCCGGCGATCGGACCGCTTCGTTCCACCTTCGCCAGATCGGGACGCTGGGCGGTTTGCGCAAGGTCGAGAACGATCTGGTCGGCGAACTTCGCAATTCGCGCGAGTCCGTCGTAGTTCAGTTTATCGGCCGTATCGGTCGGCCGATGGTAATCTTCATGCGCGCCGGTGAAGAAATTCAGGACCGGGACATTCTTGACGTAGAGACTGGTCACATCGGTCGGGAGATAAGGATCGTCCTGCAGCGCGAGATTGAATCCCGCCGCAACATTGCGTTTTTCGAGCAGCCGTCGCCAGGCATGAGAAGAACCGACGCCCTGCACAGTGAGTTTGTTGTCGCGCATTCGCCCCACCATGTCGGCGTTGAGGTAGGCGATGACCTTGTTCAGCGGGACCGGCGGATGCTCGCAGAACGCAGCCGAGCCGATGAGTCCAATCTCTTCGCCTGACCAGCAGGCGAAGATGACGCCCCGTTTAAATTTGTCCGGGTGCCCGGCCCGTTCCCGGGCAAGTGCGCCGGCCATCTCCATCACCCAGGCAACACCCGACGCATTATCATCCGCGCCGGGATGAATTTTGTTTTCCTCGCCCGCGCGATCAAGGGAGGTGTTTCCACCATGCCCAAGGTGATCGTAGTGCGCCCCGACCAGCACATATTCATCCCCGCTTCCCGGCGCGGCCGGCAAATACCCAACGATGTCGCGACCCTTCTTCTTAATGTGCTCGACGTCGCATGCCAGTTTCACATTCACCTTCGGCAAAAGGAACCCATGTTCCGCGTGCGGATTTTCGTCATCGAGCGAGCTTTGAAGCTGCTTCAAGGTCCTGCCGCCGGGCGCGAGAAGAGCTTCGGCCAATTTCGCACTGATCGAGGCGGCGATAATCCCGCTGCCGGCCGCCGTGCCGTCGTTCGTCAGCGGGAGTAGTTCGCCGGCATTAGGCGAATTCGGTCCCGTGACGACGAGCACGGCTTTGGCGCCGTGCTCGCGCGCCAGCATCGCCTTGTAACGCAGGCCGGCATAACGATTGAGATGGGCGCGGCGCGGCGGCTCGACGCCCTCCGGCACGTAGCGCAGAAGCAGCACGATCTTGTCCTTCACGTCGAGGCCGTCATAGGAATTGTAGGGGGCGCCGCCGTTTCCTTCCGGAACAACGAGCCCGTAACCCGCAAACACGACCTGGCCCTGAACATCTCCATTTTCGCTGAAGGCCAGCGGCCGAAAGTCATCGTTGAGCGCAGCCTTGCTCGCCGCTTTTCCGTCGAGAGCGATCTCGCAATGGGTTTTGTCCGGCAGCACGCGCTCCCCGGAAGTGAATTCGAACGGCAGCGCGTAATCCTTGCCGAATGATTTCAGGCCCGCCTTTTGGAAATAATCGGCCAGCCAGTCGCCTGCCGCGCGCGCGCCCGCGCTCCCCGTCATTCGCCCGTCGCGTTTGTCGTCGGCCAGCCATCTCACCTCGTGTTCCAGGTCGCTCTTCGCGATCGCAGAAGAAAATCCCGCTGCCTCCTGCTTCTCTTCGCCGCCGCGTGGAGGCGCCTGCGCGATGGCCTGTCGCGTCGCCTGATCGTTCCAATCGGCCAGAAAAAGCTGCGCCTTTCCATCGCTCGTTCGTCCGCTCGTCCAGCAGAGCTTTTTCCCGTCCGGCGAAAAGACGGGCAGCCCGTCGAAACCATTCGTGAAAGTGACTCGGACTGGTTCGTGACGGCCGGCCGTATCCACCATGAAGAGCTCGAAATTCTCGAAGCCCAGTTTGTTCGAGGTAAAGATGATGTAGCGACCGCTCGGGTGATAAAACGGCGCCCACGACATCGACTTGAAATCGGTCAGGCGCTTTTTGTCCGTGCCATCGGTTTTCATCGTCCAGATGTCGGCCATGACGCCGTTCTCTTCGAAATGCCGCCAGACGACGCGCTGACCATCGGGCGAGAAGAACGGGCCGCCGTCGTAGCCGGGCTCGCTGGTGAGGCGACGCACATTCGAGCCATCGGCATTCATCAGGTAAATGTCGCCGAACCAGGAAGGGTCCTTCTTGTATCGATCGCGCAGTTCGGGCGAAAGCCGCTCGAGCGGAAAGGCCGTGCGCAGCGAGCAAAAAACGATCTCCTTTCCATCGGGCGAAAACGATCCCTCGGCGTCGTAGCCGGGCGAGCGCGTGAGATTAACCAGATCGCTTCCGTCCTCTTTCGCCGAATAGATATCGAAGTTTTCGTCGTAATCCCACGAGTAGCGGCGGGCCTTCCCGCTCGCGCGAAAATCGAGCTCGGCTTTCTCTTTCGCCACGGCGTCGCGATCGCCGTGCGTCGAGGCAAAAATGACGCGATCGGTCCCCGGTTGAAAAAAGGCGCAGGTCGTCTTCCCCGTCCCCGGCGAAACGCGCCGGGTATCTCCGGTCTGCAAATCGAGCGTGTAAATCTGGTAGAATGGGTTCCCCGGTTCGCGTTCGCTTTGGAAGATGAGCTTGTCGCCATCCGGCGAGAAATAGCCTTCTCCGCTGCGCCGGCCCTCCAGGATTAACTGCCGCGCATTCGTCACGAAATGCGCCTCTTCCGCGGCAGGGTCGGCCGCGGTAATGACCGGCCTGACGACGGCCAGCCCGAGGAGCAGAATGGCGAAACGAGAAATTCTCAGCACGATATGTTGGCGATCTTGCCGCAAATCCGTCTCATTTCAATCTCGCTCGCGCCTCGGCCCGGCCCGCCGCGCCTAACGACCGCGCGCCGCTAAACTTTTGCCGTCGGATAGGTGGAAAGCGCACGCATGTACTGAGCCCGCTCAAACGCCGTCGGGTCCGGGCAATTCTTCTGGCTCATGCTCCCCTTGAGCTGCTCGATCGACTCGTATTCGTGTTCCTCGAGCCATTCCCGCATTTCCCGCTCGATCACGCGAATGTGATCGATGCCGCGCCGCAGCAAAACGGAACAGAGCATCGTGACATCGGCTCCGGCCATGAGCATCTTCAGCGCGTCGGTCGCGCGATGGATGCCGCTGGTCGCGGCGAGGCTGGCCCCAATACGGCCATACAAAAGTGCGATCCAGCGCATGGGCAGGCGCATCGCCATCGGTGTGCTGAGCAGCAGATTCGGGCTGATCTCGAGCGTCTCCAGTTCGATGTCGGGCTGGTAAAACCGGTTGAACAGAACAAGCCCATTGGCGCCGTGGCGATCGAGACTCCGCGCGAAGCGAGCCAGATTCGTGAAATATGGACTGAGCTTCACGGCCACGGGAATTTTCACCTGGGCTTTGACCGAGGCGATGATGGTCAGGTATTCGGTTTCAATCTCATCGGCGCGCAGTTCCGGGTCGGTCGCGACATTGTAGATGTTGAGTTCCAAGGCATCGGCCCCGGCCTGCTCGATCTGCTGGGCGCATTTGGTCCAGCCCCCAAAGGTGGTGCCGTTGAGGCTGCCGATGATCGGGATATTCACGGAGGCCTTCGCTTTCGCGATATGCTCGAGATAGGCTTCTGGCCCAACCTTGAATTCCTCCGGCTCGGCAAAATAACTGAGCGCTTCGGCGTACGATTCCCGGCCCTGCTCGAGATAATAATTCAGCTCATGATGTTCGCGCCGGAGCTGCTCCTCGAAGAGCGAATGGAAAACGACGGCCGCGGCGCCCGCGTCCTCCATCCGTTTGATGTTGTCGATGTCCTGCGAGAGCGGTGAGGCCGAGGGTACGAGCGGTGTCCGCAGCTTGAGGCCGAGATAAGTGGTGGCGAGTTTCATGTGGTTTTTGGGTTGAAGGTTCGAGCGGCCAGATATTCGTAGAGTTGGCGCCGCGTATTCACGTCATCCTGCGCGCTCTTGAGCAATTGCCTGGCTGCGACCGGGTCGGTCTTGTCGAGCATGCGAAAGCGGTTCTCGCGTCCGAAATAGTCGGCCACCTTGATACCGGGCGGGGCGGAATCGAGCTGCAGCGGATTCTCGCCGCGGAGTGTGCGTTCGGGATTGTAACGATAAAGAAGCCACTGCGCTGATTTGACAGCCGCTTTCTGGTTTTGCATCGCCGTCGTCATGTTGATGCCGTGCGCGATGCAATGGCTGTAGGCAATGATGAGGGCGGGGCCATTGAAGGCCTCCGCTTCGAGAAACGCTTTGAGCGTCTGCTCGTCTTTCGCCCCCATGGCCACGGAAGCGACGTAGATTGTCCCATAGGACATGGCCATGAGACCGAGATCTTTCTTCGGGCCTCGTTTCCCGCCGGAGGCAAACTTGGCCACCGCCCCCCGCGGGGTGGCTTTGGAACATTGGCCGCCGGTGTTCGAATACACTTCGGTGTCGAGCAGCAGCACCTTGACGTTCCGCCCGCTGGCCAGGACGTGATCGAGGCCGCCGTAGCCGATGTCGTAACCCCAGCCGTCGCCGCCCACGATCCAGACGCTTTTCCGGACAAGCAGATCGGCCAGGGCGAGCAGGCGCCTGGCCTGGATATCGCCTAACGACTCGAGCCGGCGTTTCAACTCCGCCACGCGCACGCGCTGATCGAAGATGTCCGCTTCGTCGCGTTGCCGCGCGTTCAGGATCTCCGTCGTCAGTCTGCGCCCCACCTGAGGCGAAAGGTCGTGCAGCAATTCGCCGGCAAACTCCTGCTGTTTGTCGATCGACGCCCGAAAACCGAGGCCGAACTCGGCATTGTCTTCAAATAGCGAATTTGCCCAGGCCGGCCCGCGTCCATTGCCGATCCTGCGCGTAGGGGGTGGTCGGGAGATTGCCGCCGTAAATGGACGAACAACCGGTCGCGTTCGCGATGAGGAGCCGGTCGCCGAACAACTGGGTGAGCAGCTTGATGTAAGGCGTTTCGCCGCAACCGGCACACGCGCCGGAGAACTCAAAGAGCGGCTGCTGCACCTGCATGGCCCGCACGTTCGCCGTCGAGACCCGGCCTCGATCCAGTTCCGGGAGTGAAAGGAAGAAATTCCAGTTGGCCCGTTCCGTTTCCCGCAGGGGAAGCTGGGGCTGCATATTGATGGCCTTGAGACGCGCCTCCGATTTGTTGCGGGCCGGGCAGACATCGACACAAATGCCGCAACCGGTGCAATCCTCGGCTGCAACCTGCAGCGTGTAACTGAGTTCTTTCCATTCCGGCAGGCGGGCGGCGGTGGACTTGAAGGAGGAGGGCGCACCCTGCAATTCGGAAGGCTGATAGACCTTGCTTCGAATGACGGCGTGCGGACAAACGAGCACGCATTTGCCACATTGAATGCAGACCTGCGAATCCCAAACCGGGATCTCGGTGGCCAGATTCCGCTTCTCCCAGCGCGCCGTGCCGGTGGGATACGTCCCGTCGTTAGGCAAGGCGCTCACCGGCACGCGATCGCCCCGGCCGGCCATGATTTCGCCGAGCACATTCCGGACAAAGACGGGCGCGCCCGAGAGGTGACCGTTGGGCCTGGCACCGTTGCCGCTCACCTTTTCCGGCACCTTGACCTCGAACAAATGGGCCAGAGTTCGATCAACGGCCTGCAGGTTTTTCTCGACCACGTCGTCGCCCTTTTTCCCATACGTCTTGCGAATGGAATTCTTGATCGCGGTAATGGCCTGTTCCCGGGGCAACACACCGGCGATGGCGAAAAAACAGGTCTGCATGACGGTGTTGATGCGCCCGCCCATTTCGCATTCGTGCGCCACTTTGTTTGCGTCGATGACGAAGAAACGAGCCCGCTGTTCGACGAGCCGGCCTTGCACCTCCGGCGGAAGATGTTCCCAGACTTTCTCACGGTCGAAAGGCGTATTGAGCAGGAACGTGCCGCCTCTGGCCAGGTCCCGTAAGACATCGCATTTTTGGAGAAGAAACGGCTGATGACAGGCGACGAAGTTCGCCTTGGTAATGAGATAGGTGGAGCGGATCGGGGCCGGCCCGAAACGCAGATGCGAGATCGTCATCGCGCCGGCCTTCTTTGAATCGTAAACGAAATATCCCTGGGCGAAGAAATTCGTGTTTTCGCCGATGATCTTGATCGATTCCTTGTTCGCCCCAACCGTGCCGTCCGCCCCGAGACCGAAGAATTGTGCGCGCACAACTTCGTCCGGTTCGATGGAAAACTCCGGATCGAACGGCAGGCTCGTCTGGGAAAGGTCGTCTTCGATGCCGATGGTGAAATGATTCTTCGGCGACGCGTGCGCGAGATTATCGAAGATCGCCTTGATCATGGCGGGCGTGAACTCTTTTGAAGAGAGCCCGTAGCGGCCGCCCACTACGCAAACATCGCGGCGGTTCTCTTCGTAGAGCGCATTCACGCAATCGAGGTAGAGAGGTTCGCCGCCCGAGCCCGGCTCCTTGGTTCGGTCGAGCACGGCGATGCTGCGCACTGTTGCGGGCAGCGCCCCGGCGAACAGAGCGGCATCAAACGGCCGATAGAGCCGCACTTTCAGGAGGCCGACTTTCTCCTGCTGCGCCGCCAGGAAATCGACCGTCTCATGCGCCGCCTCGCAGCCGGAACCCATCAGGACAATGACGCGCTCGGCCTCGGACGAGCCGTGATATTCGAACGGCGCGTAGCGGCGACCGGTCAGCTCGGCGAATCGGTCCATCATCCGTTGCACGATGCCGGGACAGGCGGCATAAAACGGGTTGACCGTTTCGCGCGCCTGGAAAAAGACATCGGGATTTTGCGCGGTCCCGCGAATGACAGGCCGGTCCGGCGAGAGGGCGCGGGCGCGGTGTTCGAGCACGTATCTTTCGTCGATCATCGCCTGCATGACGTGATCCGGCACGATCTCGATTTTCGAGATTTCGTGCGAAGTGCGAAACCCATCGAAGAAATGGAGAAATGGGAGGCGCGACTCGAGCGTGGCGGCGTGTGCGATCACGGCAAAATCCTGGGCTTCCTGGACGGAGGCCGAGCAGAGCATGACCCAGCCGGTAGACCGCGCCGCCATCACGTCGCTGTGGTCGCCAAAAATGGAAAGCGCCTGCGCGGCGAGGGAGCGCGCGGCAACGTGAAAGACGGTCGGCGTCAGTTCTCCGGCGATCTTGTACATGTTTGGGATCATGAGCAGCAGCCCCTGCGATGCCGTGAAAGTGGTGCTGAGCGCGCCGGTCTGAAGGGCGCCATGAATGGCTCCAGCCGCGCCGCCTTCGCTCTGCATCTCCACAACCTTGGGAACGGTGCGCCAGAGATTCCTGACCCCGCCGGCCGACCACGCATCAGCCCATTCGCCCATGGGCGACGCCGGTGTGATCGGATAAATGCCAATGACCTCATCGAGCGCGTAAGCAACTCGCGCCACGGCCTCATTCGCATCCAGCGTTCGACATTTGCCCGCCCCTTTGCGGCGCTCGCCGGCCCGACCGGCCGCGGGGGAAGCGACCCGATTCCCCGGGGTCCTCTTTTTCTGCGCGCTCTCTTTCTCTGCCGTTACTTGCATGAACAATTCTCTCTTTCTTCGAGCAATCCTCCTCCGGCGCAGATCGCCGAAAGAGGACCGCTTTGTTGTGACAGGAAAATAAGCAGCCGCGCTGCGATGCGATGTACCGCAGTTGCGTTTTGCTGTGCAGTTATTGTGCGCCCGGCAGAACACCCATTTCGGCTTTCGTCATGGGAACCCATCGCTTGAATGACTGCCAAGAAATGCGCAGTATTTGGCAACTCCCGCGCAGTTCGTCTCGCCCGGTCATCGGATATTCGAAACGCAATGCCAGAGCCGAGCGAAACCAATCGACCAGCGCCGCCAGCGACCTGGCCGAAGAAACATAACTGGCGTCACATTGCGCGGGAAATGCCGCCCAAGCGCGAGGCCGGGCAACGCGTTTGTGACTTCGACGAGATCTATGCCTTGTACGATGAAGCGACGGCGCGTGAGCAGGCCAGCCGCTGCATCAATTGTCCCGATCCACCGTGCGCTCAGACCTGCCCGCTCGGCAACCGCATCCCGGTCTGGCTCGCGCTCGTCGCGGATGGCCAGTTTCTGGAGGCAGCGGAAGTGTCGCGCTCCACGAGCAACATGCCCGAAATTTGCGGGCGGGTTTGTCCGCAGGAACGGTTGTGCGAAGGCGCCTGCATTCTGAATGCGCGCTCCGAGCCGGTCGCGATCGGAGCGGTCGAAAAATTCCTCAACGAATATGCGTTTGCGCACGACGCGGTCGACGCGGTGGCCGTCGCGCCGAACGGATACAAGGTGGCGGTCGTTGGAAGCGGCCCGGGCGGGATCGCCTGCGCCGACGAGCTGGCCAAACTCGGCTATGGCGTCACCGTCTTCGAATCGCAGGGGCGTCCCGGCGGTCTTCTCGTCAACGGTATTCCCTCCTTCAAGCTCGAGAAATCAATCGTGGAACGCCGGCTCGATCTCCTGCGGAAGCGCGGCGTCACTTTCCGTTGCAACGTCAAAGTCGGTCGCGATATCCCATTGTCGACCCTGCGCCAGCAATTTGACGCCGTTTACCTCGCGATCGGTGCGCAAAAACCGAAACCGCTCAATGTTCCCGGCGCCGATCTCGGCGGTGTCTTTGATGCCTTGCCTTTCCTGATTCAAAAGAATCTTGGCGACTCGCAGGAAGAGCCATTGATCGACGTGAAAGGGAAACGGGTGGCCGTTTTAGGCGGAGGCGATACCGCCATGGATTGTCTGCGGACCGCGATTCGCTCCGGAGCGCGCGAAGCGATTTGTATTTATCGGCGCGATCTCGAGAACATGCCGGGCAGCCGGCGCGAGTATTTGAACGCCACGGAAGAGGGCGCGCGCTTCATGTTCCTGACCAATCCGATCGCATTGTCAGGCGACGGCAACGGCTCGGTCTCGGCGGCGCGCTGCGTGCGGATGGAGCTGGGCGAACCAGACGCGAAAGGTCGCCGTAAGCCGCAACCTGTGGCGGGCTCCGAGTTCGATGTCCCGGTCGATGTCGTGCTGGTCGCGTTCGGCTTCGATCCGGTGCCCATCTTTGCCGCGGGCAATTCCGACAACATCGAGGTCAACAAATGGGGCGGCGTGGTCGTCGACACCAACCAAATGACGAGTGTGCCGGGAATCTTCGCCGGAGGCGACCTGGTGCGCGGTCCCGACCTGGTCGTCCGTGCCGTGCGCGACAGCCGCAAGGCCGCGGCCGGAATTCACGAATATTTGTCGGTCCGCAAATCGCGGCCATAATCACTCGCCGCTACGGATAGAGCCATTGCGTTTGCCAGCCGCCGCCGGCGACACGCGTGTAAAGGATCCGTTCGTGACGCCGGAATGGTTTCTGTTTCCAAAACTCGATCTGCTCCGGGACGACTCGAAAGCCCGACCAGAAGGGCGGGCGCGGCACGTCGCCGACGCCAAAACGGACCGCCGTTTTCGCCACTTCGGCCTCGAGTTCGTAATAGCCGCGCATGGGCCGCGATTGTTTCGAAGCCCACGCCCCGATCCGACTCAGGCGCGGTCGCGTTGCAAAGTAGGCATCGGCTTCGGCATCGCTGACGCGCTCCGCCCGGCCGCGAACGCGAATCTGCTTGTCGAGCTTGTCCCAGTAGAAACAGAGAGCCGCATGCGGATCGCGCCAGAGCGCTTTCGCCTTCGGGCTTCCGAGGTTGGTATAGAAAACGAAGCCGCGCTCATCCACGCCTTTCAACAAAACCATGCGTACATCCGGGCGATCTTCCGCATCGATGGTGGCCAGCGACATCGCGCTCGGTTCTTTCAATCCGGAGTCGATTGCCTCCTCGAACCAGGCTTGAAAAAGCGCGATCGGGTCGTCGCCGAGACGCGCAAGCTCACTGGCTTGCGCTATTCTCGGCGGCTCTTCCAAAACCCTAGACCTGACGGCTCTTGGCCCGATCATCGACATACGCGCGGATCGCTTCGAACTGGCTGCTGCCGTCGAGACCCGCTTCCTGCATGACGACCGCGCCGGAGCCGCTTCCCAGAAAATGCCCGTGCCGGAACGGATAAAGCGAATGAGCGCGACCGTAATCCGATCGCACCCAGCGCGTCATGGTCGCGAAGGTGAAGTCGGTAATCCCCATCGCTTCCTGCTGATGAGCCTCGGGGAAAATTTTCTCGCGTTCCGCCGGCGAAAGCATGTCGAACAGTTCCGATGAGGTCACCACGTAGACGTTCAGGCCAAGGCCCGCGCTGTTGATCAAGGGCAGGGTTTCGGTGACGAAGGCATTCGTGACCCCGGTGCCTTGCAGGACAATGGTACCGTGCGCGTGACCGTGCCCGGAGCGCAAACGGTAAACACCCTGCGCCGCCAATGCGGCCGGGGGCAGGCCAAGGGCGGCCCGATCCAGAACCATCTCGGCTGGACGAGTGACAAACGGTGCGATGATGGCCGGTCGCCTGGCCAGGGCCGCGGAGACGAGGAACCAGATTTCCTGCGGATCCCACGGCGTCAGCGTGATCATGGTGCCGAGCGGGAAGTTGTCCTGCAATAGCTGCAGCGCCTGCGGATCGGCGTGGGTCGGACCGTCCTCGCCGGTTTTCAAACCGGCATGAGCGCAGATCAGGAAGAAGGGACGACAGGCGCCGCCTTCGGAGGTGACGCGCGCCTGATTGCCAATGGCATGTAGTCTGGCCGCGATATGTCCAAGAGGCGCACTGAAGGCGCCATAGGATGAGCCGGCCCCGATGTGGCTGCCAAAGGCGGAAATGCCGGACAACATCGACATGATGGCGTCTTCGCAGATCCCGCCGATGGCGAGCTGCCGCGCGCCGGGATTGGTCTGGCGATTGTAAAAGCCGGGCGGAAAACTGTCTCCCGCCTTACTGATGCTGGTCGATCCAAGCAGGTCGGCCGCCGCGATAACGAACCCGCCGTTCGTGAGCCTGTTATAATAATTGAGGACACGCCCAAGCTCGTCGCGCAGGGTCGCCTTGGTTCGAAACCTGAGGGCGAGCTCGCCCGGTACCTGACCGTCCGTGTGCGCGGCCGTTTCGTAGGCGAGATCAATCCTCGGCGCTTCCGCGCGCGGTTGGCGATCGACGGTGTTCAGTCGTTTTTGCGCGGCCCGCAGCTGCCCGGCCAGGGATTCCACGGTCGACGGTCGTATTTCGAGCGCGTGCCTGACGAGTCCGAGCGCCTGCCAGTAGCAATCCTCCAGGATGGTCGCATCCGTTCCGCAGTGGCAGCGTTGCGCGCCATCGCAGCGCGGAATGGGGGTCTCCTCCTTCGGAAGCAACGGCGCGACCGCCTGGAAAAATTCATTCGAGCAGAGGCCATGACCGGCGCCATGGGAAGCGCGCCCCTCCATGCCGTAGCGCCAGCCTTTGATGGTGCGATAAACAATCGCCGTCGGCTGGCCATTGTGCAGATCGAGCGCGAGACGTTGTGCGATGGTGATCTGCTGCCAGTCGAAACCGTCCGGCACATAGATCACATTCCAGTCGTGCAGATAGGCCAGTTCGGCCGGCGTCCATTGCACGTATTCGCCGGGCGTTTCGCCATCACGGCAAACACGGTTCGAATCGATCGAAGCCTGATTCCAGTCGACATGCAGGATGATGTTATCGAGCGAGGCCGTGCCGGCGGCGGCCAGCGCTTCGGCCACGCGCCCGGGAGTCATGCCGCCTTCACCTTCGACGATATGAACGCGCGGCGCATTCTCGCCGTAGAGATCCGCCGCGGCCCAGGCCAGACCGCAGGAGGCCGGCAGTCCGACGCCGGACGCTCCGGTCGATAGCCTGACGAACGGAGTCGCCGGCGTCGGATGCCCATCGAGGGCTTTGGCGCGAAATTTGGTGAAGAGCGGCGTGTGGGCGGAGGGATTGCGCCGGAAGCCGAGCAGATCTTCCAGCCGAAACTGAAATCGCTCCTGCATCGGCAACAACTCGGGCGCGGCGATGCGTGCGATTTCATTGCGCAGGGCCCACATCGCGTAAAGACCGAGCGCCTTGTGCCCGGCGGCATAGGAGATGATGTCGGCATCGCGCCGCGTCGGCCGCGCCAGGTCGTAATCCATCACGTCGAAGAGAAGCCGTTGCACAAAACGACCGGATGAGATCGACCCGCCCGGATGACCGGAGAGCGGCGCGTAGTTGTACATTAAGTGCGCAGAGGGTGCGGTAAAAGAGATCGAACGTTTCGCAATCTTCGAGAGTCGATTCGTCGAGCGGTTCGCCCTCTTCGGCGAGGCGATCGGCTGCGTTGATATAGACGCCGCGGCGCGGACCGAATGCGATGGCTGGTTTTTCCGGATGCGCCGGCGTGATCGACCGGGAAATGAGTTCTGTTAACATAGGTGTTTGCCTTCCTTGATGAAGTCTTGAAATCCGCGCACGTCATTGGCGGCGGCCCGGATGCGCTCGAGGCCGAGCTTGAGATCGCCGAGGGCGGTCGCGATGGAAATGCGGAGATAATGCTGGCCTTCAGACCCGATGGATCCAAATGAGCGCCGATCCATGGTGGCGACGTGATGGCGCCAGAGCAGAAACATCTGCACGAGGGTGGAGGGACTGCTGCGCACGCGATCGGACGCCGGCATTTCCCCATGCGCTTCGATCGCACGGAGCTTTTCGCACATGCCGCTGATGTTTGGAAACAGATAAAAAGCGCCGCCGGGTTTGCGGCAGCGGATCCCGGGAATGGCATTGAGGCCGGCCACCATCAGGTCGCGGCGTTCGTGGAAGGCCTCGCACATCCTTGCGATCTCCAACGCGCTGAGGGGCGACTCGAGAGCGACGGTGGCGCCCATCTGGTTGTAGGCGGGAATGCAGGAGAAATAATTGATGTTCAGATTCTTGAAGACGGCCGCTTCTTCGTTCGTCGGAAAGACAGCCCAGCCGACGCGGCCGCCTGTCCAGGCAAACGATTTCGAAACGCCGCCCGCGATGATGGTGCGTTCGGCCATGCCGGGAACCGAAGCGATCGAATGGTGACGATGGCCGTCGAAGAGAATGTCTTCGTAGATCTCGTCGGAATAAATTCGTGTCTGCGGCGGTGCTTTCGCGCGAATGACGTCTGCGATCTCGGCGAGCTGTTCGGGCGATGCGACGCCTCCGGTCGGATTGGAAGGAAAATTGAGAATGATGACGCGGGTCCGCTCGCTGATGAGCGGCGCCAGATCGCGGCCGTTGAAACTGAAGTCGGCTTCTTCGCGCAGATGGAGCGGGACCGGCCTCGCCCCAATGTAACCGGTGAACGATTCGTAAATCGGAAAACCGGGGCTGGGATAAATCACTTCGTCGCCGGGATTGCAATAGGTCTGCTGCGTCAGACCGATCGGCGGTTTGCCGCCGGGGAAAACGACGACGCGCTCGGGTGAGACTTCGATGCGACGGGTACGCGAGACAGTTTTGGCGACGGCTTCACGCAACGGCAAAATACCCTGCGGATCGCAATAGTGCGTCTGATCGAGATCGATCTGGCGCTTGATTTCCTCGGCAATGTGCCGGGCCAGCGGAAAATCGGGTTCGCCGAGATTGCATTTGATCACGGTATGACCCTGCAACTCCAGCTCGCGAATCTGCGGGCCAATGCGGAAGGCATTTTCACTGCCGATGCGGCGCGTGCGCTCGGAGAAAAGTCCCTCCGGCAGTTTCGATTCGCTCTGCCTGACGACTTGCCGGGCCGGGACCGGTTGCGTCGCGATGGCCTCGTCGATAACGGTCGATTTCATTCCTCGGCGCCCGTGGCGCCAACACGATAATCGGCCCGCGCCGTGAGGCGCTCCACACGCGCCTTGTCAAAAACGAGGCATTTCTTGCCCGGACGTCCGGGTAAGGCTCGTTACCGGATCGTCAGTTGCGATCCTCGTCGCCTGGCCTGCTCAGGCCTCGGGGTTTGCAAGTGGGATGCGCGCGGAACCGATCATCCTCCCCCTTCTTGACCTCTTGTGGCGATAGATGTTGCCCGTTGCATCAAATTGCGCACGGAAGTAAAATCCAAACGTGGACGCCATTGCCGAAAAGCTGGACACGAAGCTAAGCAACTGGAAGCCGGAAATCTCAGAGAAAGTACGTGCACTCGTCTCGCAATTGATCGATGCGGCGGATAATGACGCGCTTGATCTGATCCGCTCTCGTGTCGCCGAGCAGGAGGTGCTGGACCATCTCGATGCGCCTGCGTCCCGGTGAAGTGTGGCTGGCCGATCTCGGTCTCGCGGCGAAAGCCCGTCCGATCGTAATCCTGTCTCGAGATGATCCTGAGGCGCCCAGGGCACTGGCGATCTATGTGCCACTGACGACACAAAACCGCGGAAGCAAATATGAGGTGGAACTGCCGAGGCTGCACTTTCTACGGGAGGCCAGCGTTGCGAACGTGCAAGGAATCGGCTCCCTAACTATCGATCGGCTGGAACGCAGACTAGGCGAACTGCCTGCAGAGAACTTGCGCCACATCTACGAAGCGCTCGCGTTCGCGATTCGACATGGCCTGAGCAACATCCAGACCTTATGGCGGTGGCCGCTCAGGACAGTGAGCGGGCGCCTCAAAGTTTGGATCGGCCGCATCTCGAAGCCAAACTTCCAACCAGTTCCAGGCTGAGCGGCCACCGTCGAATACGCGGGAGGCGCGAGGCCGCTCCACCTTGGCTCGATTCGATTGATTCAACCAGTGTGGAGCATGCGAAGCGGCACCATAATTATCCCGGCGATACCAGGGCGCGTGCGGCAGCCGACGTGTATTGGATGATCAGTTCTGCACCTGTTACGGTGAGTTTAATATTTCCTTCGCTTAGAGTATTTGGTTTCGAGGCTTGAGCGCTCGCTCGGCCATCTTTGCGAAAATAACCGGTGCAGGTTGGTGTTTCGCCAGAGACCTCCCACAGCGAGCTCTCGCAATTTTCGGCAAGGAGTTCCGTGATCTGACGCGCCGATAACTTGCCTCCACTTTCCGGACAGAAATCCTCACGAATGGATCGTCCGGCTTGGAAATGAACAATAATGATAACATGATCCCTGTAGAACGTGATTTCCTCAGAGTTGATTTGTCCGGTGGCCGAACCATAACGTGATTTGCATTCGTCGACTGTTTCGCCGAGTCGCGCAAAACTGAGTTGCGGCATTAAGCAAAGAAGAGGAACGAGACCGATAAGGGTACGCACAGATTGGAATCCTAACAGCAAAACACGGGCCAACCGAATTTCGATCGGTTTGCAAGCCACATGATCAGACTCCGCACATGGCCGACGCCTAACGAAAAGCAGGTGAGCGACGTTTCGTGACGGAGAGCTGCACGACCTCACGAAGGATCTCTGCGAGCGCCTGTGTCACAGAACCAGGGGGGCTAAAAATGTCGCACTACAAAGTTGAGCCTAGGCCTTTTTGCGAAAGGCGCGACTGGATATTTGAATTGAGTTTTTGTCCGGATCTTTCGCATTCGCAAACAAATAGCCGTTAGCTCGATGGGTGCTGCCGAACTTAAGACCAAGCTTGGCGCTTTTTCTTTTGAACGCTTCCACATCTTTCACTGCGAAGATGAGCTTGACCGCTACTTGGCCCAGTTTCAAACTCTTTGCTGCCGGGTGGAGCAAGATGATCGGACTTCTAGTTGTTGAGCCCAGCTCGAGCAGCCCTTCAAACTTGCCTCGGGAGGTGAGACCAAAGTGCCTCTGGTAAAAGCGAGCCGTCTCCTCCAAATCGCGCGCGTAGATCATAACGGCATTCAACTCCGCAGGCATAAACACGGGTGCCGGCCTAACGAGAATAAGATCAGCCACCGCTGGCGAAGGCGAGGCCAAACTGCAATAACGGCGTCGAAATCACGGGAACGCAGAAATCGCGACGGCCAACGGTTGGCTGCATCGTTTTGTTAGATGGCAGGCGTGGCTACGGATCGAATGGAACATGGAAAACCCGAAATACGATGAACATCCAGCTCGGAATGGGAGCAATAGCGAGCGGCGATAAGGTGAGCAGGAGAAAATAATACCAAGTGAAGCGTGAAACAATAATCGCGGTGCCCGTAGCGAACATCCACAGCCAGAGGAGAACCGAATGGAGTGCGAACGTGCGATCAAAGGTGCCTGCGTTGCCTTCTGCAACAGCCGAGGCGACGCAGCCTGCTGCGATGATAATCGATGCCGCGGCCAACAGCCTGGCCGCAGCAACCCGTCGTGTGACTGCCTCCGTCACCATCTAACGAGAGGTAGACGAAAGTTCGTATTTAAAGACGAAGAATTGTTCGTCTAATTCGGTCCGAATTCTGGAAAACGGGGGAATCATAGGAGTTTTCTGCCAAAATTGTCCCAGTCCGGCAAGCGCGAAAATCGATACGCGGCCGGCCGATTGATCTTCTCCCAAAACCTGTCAGAAATCAGCGCTCTTTTTTCTCCATCTGGCGGAGCTTGAGATAGATCGTGAGCATGAGAAGTCCGATGACGGCGATGCTGGCCACGAGGCCGGTCTGACGGAAACGGTACTCCTGCCGCGCATGGGCGACGAGGTCGTTCGCCTTTTTGGCGGCTTGTTCACCGGGCGCGGCGACCTGCTGGAAATTATTCCGGCTGAAGGAATGAATGTGGGTGCGCGATTGCTTGAGGCTGTCGGCCAGCTCGTCGAGCTGGCTGTTGATCGGATCGACGTCGAGACCTTTGGCGGCCAGTTTTTCAGAGACGGCGATGAGCTTGCTTTGCTCCGCGCCCATGTGGGTCAGAGTCTTGTAGAAAAAATTGGCGGTCGCTTCGCACTGCGGGTGGTCCTTGGCATACTGATGATGGCAGTCACTGCAGAGGGCGCCGGGGCCGGTCGCGAGCATCTTGTCGTGCGTCTTCTGGATGGCGTGGTTGCCATGGCACTTGCTGCATTCGGCCCAGCCGTGTTCGTCGAAGGCCTGCTTGTGTTTGCTCCCGTCGAAGAGGCTGGCATTGGCCGAATGGCAAAGGCTGCAACTGCGGCTCACGTTGGCGACGCCGGGCGGAACCGGACCGTGGTTGCCGTGACAATCATTGCAGGCCGGCGCGCCGAGATCACCGCGCTGGAGCAGGGCGCGGCCGTGAACACTGGTGCGGTACTCGGCCAGTTGATTGGTCGGCAAAGGCGCGCCGCCCGGCAGAGTGAATCCCGCCATGATGGTGGGATTGGAATGACAGGCGCCGCAGGTTTCCGGCACCCGCTGGGCATAAACTTTGGAGAGCGGGTCTTTGGCCGGACGAATTCCGTGCACGCCATGGCAACTCACGCAGGTCGGCGCACGATCGTCGTGCTGATCAAGAAGGAGATGCCCGTGCGGGCTCTCCTTGAATTTGGCGAGCTGATCGGTCGGAAGCGACGGATTGAAGTCGTGCATCATTTGCGGATCGGCATGGCAGCGGGCGCAGAATTGGACGACCCAGGCGCGATTTTTTTCCCGATTTTTCTCCGGCCATTCCTTCACGAAATCGTGACCAAGCGGAGCGGTCGGGTCACCCCCGTGGCAACCGGCGCAGGAAAGGCCGCGCTGGAAATGAATATCCTCGACGATGTCTTTCAGATTCATATGCACCCGCTTGCCCGGCCCGGAAGTCAGGGTGAAAAGATCATCCGCCGTCTGGCTGGCCGAATCGGTATGGCAAAGGATGCAGTTGTTTTGAAGAACGAGCTCCATCTTCTGCGGACGCAAGCCTAACGAAAGCAGAACAGCCAAATGCTCGGCGCGCGTAATGTTCTCGGTCGTGACCGCCTGGTTGAGCAGTTCGCGCAAGCGATCGTTCAGGGAATCGTAATAAGAATGCTGTTCGGGAGTGATGATCGGTTGGCCGCCGGGGGCTTTGGCGGAAAGCATTTCGGCCAGCTTCGGAACCGGCTGCACGTCCTTCGGCTCCGCCGCGAACGCGGAGGAAACAACGATACCGAGAAGGATAACCGAAAGCGTTCTCATCCCGCAGTGCTCCGGCCCTCGCGCGAGCCCGTGAAAATCGAAATGATGATTGCGACGGCGGCCAGGCCAAGGGCGATGAGTCCGGCCAGCAAATACGACATTCCGACCAGGCCATGCAGAATAACCTGCAGAAGTGCCGCGCCGGTCAGAACGAACCAGCGATGTTCGAAGCGCAGGAATCGAACGACAATGACGACCGCCCCGGCGGCCAGGGTCCATAAGGCGCAGACTCGAGCGATCCGATGCATGGCGGCGAGATCGTCGGCCCGGGCTCCGCCGCCGATGTCCCAGCCCATCAACGTGAGATAGGTCAGGAAAAGGATGGCGGCCCAGCCAAAGTCGCTGAAAGCGGGCGACGGTTTGTTGCGATAGGCGCGCCGGTCGAGCCACGGGATGACCGCCCAGATGAGGAACAGGATTCCGATGACAAAGAGACAGACCTGCGGCCCTTCCAGGCCGAAAAGATGCGGCGGGAATTCTTTCAGGAGCTGATATTCCCAGAGGAAGTACCATTCCGGTTTAATCCCGGGATAGGCCGGTGCAAAAGGATCAGCCTTGTCGCCCAGTTCCCAGTCCATTCCCGGAATGCCGGGCCCATAGGGGAGAAAGACGGCCAGGCTGAGGAGCAACATCAGACAGGCGAGCCAGAGCAGAACGTCGCGCAGAGCGAAGCTCGGGAAAAATTTCATCCCGCGCGGCGCTGTTTTCTCGGCGATCGGTGGCGCCATGCCCTGGCGCTGAATGAGAAGAAGATGCAATGCGATGATGCCGACGAAGGCCAGCGGCAGAATGACAACATGCGCGGCGAAGAAGCGATAAAGCGTGTTGATGGTACACATCCTTGCCGCCCCGCAAGACCTGGAGGAGCCAGTCGCCCAGCCATGGGATTGAGGCGACGATGTTGGTCCCGACGGTGGTCGCGAAATAAGCCAGCTTGTTCCACGGCAGGAGATAGCCGGAAAATCCGAAACCGAGAGTGAGCAGGAACAAGAAATAGCCCGAAACCCAGGTCACTTCGCGCGGCGGTCGATAGGCCTTGAGCATCATCGTGCTAAACATGTGCAGGAGGAGCGAGATGATCATGAGATGCGCGCTCCAGCTGTGAATGGAACGAATGAGCCAGCCGAAGGGAACCTTGGTGGTGAGGAAACGGATGCTCTCGTAAGCGCTTGCTTCGCCCGGTTGAAAGTACATGAGCAGCAGCACGCCGGTAATGATCTGAACGATGAAGAAAAACATCGTTACCCCGCCGAGGTAATACCAACCCATCCAGTGCGACCCGAGCGGGACCTCCTTGTGACTCAGGAAGTCGAGGAGGGGCGAGATCTGGTAACGGCGGTTGAGCCAGCCCATGATTCCGCCGCGCTTCTCGGCGTGATTGTTCATGCGCGTTGCTCGGAGATGACGATGCCGCCGTCGGGCTGGCGTTGCACGGCGTAAGTCGGAAGGGGTTTGGGCGGCGGCCCGGAGAGGACGCGTCCGCTCAGATCGAAGCGGCCATCGTGACACGGACACCAGATAACCGATTGGCCGGGCTGAAAGGTAACAGTGCAGCCTTCATGTGTGCACTTTGCGCTCAGCGCGCTGAGCTGGTCCCCCGCCTGGATGACAATGACACGCTGGCCGCTGACCGGCACGATGACGAATTTCTTTTGCTCCAGCTTCGTCATCTCGTCGCGTGTCAGATGGGTCGGCCCGGTGGCCCCGGTCTGCGGCAGCGGTTTGAGATAACGAACGATTGGATAAGCAACCGATGCGATCCAACCGAAGATGCTGGCCCCGAGAAGAAGATCGAGAAAGTGACGTCGCGTCGTTGGATTTGAAACCGCTTCGGTCTGTTGCTCCATTTTCTCTTTTGAAAACAGCCTGGGCGGAGCCCGCTTGGCGAGGAAAAAAGCTGCGCATTTTTTCGGAACGCGGCCGTCCTATTCCTTCTGCAAACCGCCGGTATGACAATCGGCGCAGGCGAAGTCGGAATACTCGCTGTCGATGTGAATGAAGTTGAATCCTTCGGGATTGACCTGCTTCAGAGCGGCCCCGCTGCCCTGGGCCATGATGACATGGCAAGCTTTGCAGTCGCTCGCCTTGATCGACCTCTTCCCGTCGGCCGCGAGGTGATTACCATCGTGGCAACGGAAGCAGCCATTCCAGTTTTTGTGCCCGACGAAGTCCGGGTGCGTGCGCCAGTCGAGCTTTTGTTCCGGGAAAAAGTTCGCGCGATAAATGGCCTGCGCCTCCTTGACGATCTGGTCGCCCTGCACCGGGTTGGGATAGGCTTTGTGCAGAGCGAGCGCGATCTTCTGCAAACCTTCCGCCTTGGTTTTGTAGGGCTGGACGAGTGCCTTCACGACCTTGGACTTCACCCAGGGAATGCTGGAATCGATCCGCCCGGTGAAAAGGGCGAGGTCGACCGCGTCGTTAGGCGTGTGGACCTTGTGCGCCGGACGGCTGTGGCAATCCATGCAGTCCATCCGGCGGATGCGAAAGTTTTTCGGATCACCCTTGAAATCCGGAGTCCGGTACTCGGTCGTCTCGCCTCTGGGGTTGGTTATCCTGACCCACGGAATGTTGAGCAGCCGCTCGTCGGTCGCGATGTACTCGATCTTGTTCGCGATATTCATGTGAAAATGAATGCCGCCCTCGGGACCATTGGCCGGCTCACCGCCGCCCACCCAGAGCAGGAGACGCACGGTAAAGGGCGTGTTCTTTTCATCGGAGAGGAAATGGTGATAGCTCCGCTCCACGTTGCCGACATAACGCTTCGGCCAATGACACTGTTCGCAAATGGCCTGGGGCGGACGCGGGTTGGCGTCGTTGACGTAGATTGGGCGCTCGAAATCGTTGGCCACGGTATGGTAGAGCTGCTTCACGCCGTTGAGCTTCGTCTTGAAATAAGCGGTCGCGCCTGGTCCGACGTGGCAGGCGACACATTCCACGCTGGCATGCGCCGAGTGCTGCGAAGCCACAAACTCCGGTTCCATCGGGAGGTGACACCGCTGCCCGCAAAATTCCACCGATTCGGTGTACTGATAGGTCTGATAACTCCCCAGCGCGGTCAGGAACAAAAAGGCGACGCTGCCGCCGGCAAAGATGGCAAGAATTTTCCGATCACGCGCCCGCGACAGATCGATCTTAATGACGAGCGGTTTGGCCGCCCGGATGGCGCGCCGTTCCGTGCGCCACTGGAGCAGCACTCCCAGGAGAGTGAGGACAACGCCGAGTATAAAAAAGAGCGGCGCCGCCACATATGCGAGAATGCCGAGATAGGGATTGCGATGACCGGCAAAGACATCAATCGCAAAGAGAAGCAGGAACGCGAAAAGAGCGCTCCCGGCCAGGAGCAGCCCGATCCAGCTGATCCAGTTCCGAAGGTAATGCCTGAAAGACCGGTGAGGTGCGGAGCTGTCAGGCATCGATCAGGAGCCTTTACAAATGTCTCAGAAAACTCCGCGACGCCTCGAAGGCAGGACGAGGAAAATTTCCACCATCCGCTTATTTCTTGAAGGAACGAACGTGCGCGACGAGCGCCTTGATCTCGGCGTCGGAAAGCTTGTCCTTGAAAGGCTTCATCGATTGCTTGCCGTTCGTCTTGACACCTTCCTTGATCGCTGCTTCTGCTTCCGCATCGCTGAAGGCTGCCTGCACCTTGGCGTCACGGTAATCCTTCACCCCCAGTTTCTTTCCCATCATGGTGCTTCCGCTGCCATCTTTTCCATGACACGAGGCACAATGCTGTGTCCACAGCGCCGCCGCATCTCCGGCCCACGCGATACCCGCCGAGGCGGTGATCATTGCCGCAACCAAGAATACTCTTCGTTTCATAGGATCAATTTTTCAGTGTCTGCCTACTTTTTCAATGTTCGAACATAAGCGACAAGCGCCTTGACTTCGTCGTCGCTCAGTTTGTCGCCAAAAGCTTTCATCTTCGTTTTGCCGTTCTCCTTTATGCCATTCTTGATGGCGGTCGCGGCCTCGGCGTCGGTGAAACTCGCCTGGACCTTCGCGTCCGTCAGATCCTTCGCGTGCAGAATCTTCCCCATCTTGGTATCGGCCGCCCCGGTTTTGCCGTGGCATTGCGCGCAATTCTTTTCCCAGTTTTCCCTGGCCTCGGCCGCGCGGGCGGAGACTGCTGCCGAAACGGCCAACAGGCCGGCGGCGAAGAAGGCGATCATTTTCATAGGCTGTATTTCTGTTCGGTGCTTCACTTTGTTTCTACCGCTAATTCCGGGTGAGTAAACTTCATTCTTGGGTGCGACTCCGCATATCTTCGGAAACTCCGCCAGCGTTCCGACGGCCTCGCCGCCACCGCCATGAGGGCGAGCTGGCTCAGAACAAAGCCGCAAAGCCAGGGAAATGCTTTCTCCATGAAACCGTAGGAATGCAGACCGACGCCGAGCATGTTGACCCCAAACCAGGAGAAGCTGGTGATGACGTTGCCGAACACCGCCATGATCATGAGCCCGCGCTGACGAATGAACCCGCCCCACCGCGCATGCAAAATCATGGCGCACCAGAGGACGATCAGAACCGCACCGTTTTCCTTCGGATCCCAGCCCCAGAATCGCCCCCATGATTGATCCGCCCAGATGCCGCCCAGGACGGTTCCGACAAAACTGAAAAACGTGGCAAAACAGACCACGCCATAAGTCATGCGCGTGAGCGAGCGGGCGACGGCCGGCGTGAGCGAGCGGGTAAACACACCGCGCACGATGTAAATGATGGCCAGCATTCCGGCGAGAAACATCGCGGAGTAACCCGTGGTGATGGCGACCACATGGGTGGCGAGCCAGATGTTGGTGTCGAGCACCGCCTGCAACATCTCGAGCGTATCGCCGCTGCCCGCGAGGTGATGCGCAATGATGAGGGTGATAAATCCGATGGCGCCCGCACAAGCCGAGCCGATGCCGTCACGAAAAATCCGCTCGAGAATGAGCGCAACGATCACTGCCCCCCAGCCAATAAAAATGGCCGACGAATAGAGGTTCGTGACCGGCGGACGTTCCTGCAGATACATGCGCGAGACGAGGCCGAAAGTGTGAATCGCGAGCGCCAGGAGCAGGAGACAGAAGGCGGAGCGATTGAGTGGCCGACTCCAAACCAGCCACGAGGCACAGGCGAGCAGAAAAGCCAGGAGGTAAAGAACCATGCTGTGGGTGAACGGATCGACATGGTTGAAGAGAAACTCGAAAGCAGCGCGCCTGGTGGCGGTCGGTTGTTGCTGCGCGATCCGGGTGGAAAGGAGCGCAATTTGTTGATTGAAACCGTCACGATCTCCGCTTCGCCAGGCGTCGCCGATGCGGGCGTACATTCTGACGACGGGATGAAGCTGGGCGGTGCCGATCGATTGCAGAATCGTTTCGCCGATGGACTGCCAGCCGCCGGTTTCACCCGCGCCCGGCGGGGCGGCCAGAATGTAGGCCGTTTCGGCCAGTTGCTGGTTGCGCTGGATGGTTCGCGCGACCTGGTCGGCTGACGACGCCCGACTGGTCAAAGATTCAACTTCGCGCGCCCAATCTCGGGCGTCCTCGGGTTGCAGGCTGCTTTTCAGGCGCTGGTAAAGGACGAGCGCGTTTCGCAGATTCAGGACCGCATTTTGATAGGCAGAACGTTCGACGGACTGCAGTTTGGCGGAGAGCGCACCCTGCTCCTCGATCTGCCGCAGGAACGGCCTGAGCTCTGCATAACTGAAATATTTGCGCTCCTTTTGTTCCCATCCGAAAAGACCAAGCACATCGGAGTTCTGAATAACGAAAACCGGATAACGATCGGCCACGGGCGCATTGAAAAGCGCATCGACCAGCCAGCGCGTCGCGGTGAGCGTTTTTCCATTCGTCAGGCGAACCGTCTCTCGTCCGTGAATAATGAGGAGCGAATTGCGCGCGACCGTGTCGAGCGGTTTGACGCGGCCGCCGACCATGACCGGAATCCGGCCGAACTTCGCCAGGTCGAAACCATCGGCCGCCGGCCCGGGCGGGCGCCAGCTCGAGGCCGTCCAAAGGAAGGCAAGAACAAGAACAATCGCGGGAAAGAAACGCTTCATGCCAGAGCCGTCCTTTTGCGCCGGGAAAATCCGACCAGATGATAGCCGAATTGAACCAGCAGACCGAGGGCGACGATCACGCAGGCGACATAAGGCGCGATGAAGCTCGGATTATGGACGACCTGCAGGATGGAAGCCTGGTCGTCCTTCTCGAACCCCGCCTGATAGAACGTCTCGCCGCGATAACGCAACGGATGATTCATGTAGATGAGGACGTCACGCTGCACGGCGCGTTCGGGATCGCGCAGGGTGATGCGACTGGAGAAATTTTTAGGGATCTCAGTGCCGGGATAAACGTCGTGCGAGAACTTTTGCAGGGTCACGCTGAAGTGTTTGTAGTAGCGGACCGGGCGAAGCGCCAATTCCCACGTGCGCCCGGCCCAGGAAAATGTCTGCCGCGCGCCCGAGAGCGTCGGAAACGAGCCACTTCCCTAACGACTGATTCCGGTCGCTGTTCTGGGCAGCAGCCGGCACGATTTCGATGATGGCGCTGGCCACATCGCGCTGGTCCACGCCGGTGGCACGCGGCAGTCTTTCCACGGCGATGCGCGCACCGGGACCGCGGTTGGCTATCGGCTCGGATGGACCGCCCGCGCCGAGCATGTGCAGCCGGGAGTTTTCGAAAAACTTTCGCACGACAACGGTGAAGGGCAGACTCGGATGATTGATCGTCCCCTCCCGCTTGAGCAATGATTCGGGAATCGCGGTCACCTGATCGGCGGCCGGAGCGGTCGTGTCGATGACCGCCAGTTCCATCAACCGCCCGCCCTCGGAGTAATTTTTGGTGTCGCCCGGCGTGAGATGCATGTGGCTCTCGACGGCGAAGAGATCGGTGAAGAGACCGCCCGCCAGCATGATGATGAGACCGGCATGCGTGAGATGGATGCCGAGTTTTCGCCAGGCCCACTGAAACCGTTTGGCATGGGCCGCCACCAGATTAATCAGCAAGACGGCGCCGATAAGATGTCCGCCTGGAAAGATTGGAAGCTTGAAACCTGCCGTGTTGGGCGGCCACCAGACGAAGAGACTTTGGAAATAACGCTGCTGCGCCTCGTGAATACCAAGGTGAACCTGTGCGATGGTGCCCGTGAAAATGAGGAGAATCGCAGCCGCCAGGCAGATGAGGGTTAGTTGCAGCGAGGCAACAAAGACAAAGAGTTTCCGCAACATCCCCTTGATTCAGCAACCCGTGGGCAAGTCAGGCGGCGAGCCTGCAACAGGCATCGATGCGCCTTTCCGTTCCCACCCTCGCATCAAACGTGAATTGCGCTAGAAGCGGAATTGAAGCGTGGCAGCGATCAGGTTCGCCTCGTAATCGTTGTATCCGCCCGAAGTTTCGTCGTGATTACTGAAGTAGCCATACTTGAGCGAACCACGGAGCCGCTTGGTGAATTCCCGTGACAAAGTCACGGTCACGGCATGTTCCTCCGCCCCAGCTCCGTAGGGCTGGCTGAAGTCGGCGTTATTTACGAAATTGTCGGCTCGATAGTAGAAGTAACTGGCCTGCAGATCGGTTTGGTCGTCAATGACAAAACCAACAGAGGAGACTGCCGTTCCAATAATCATTCTGGAAATCCAGGATCACGTTGGGAAGAGCCTCGTCGGCGGGCGTATCAGTCTCACTATTCACGTAATGGACTGCGCCTTGCACATAAAGGCGGGAGAACGGCGTCCAGGTAGCCGTCTCGCTAAAGATGTGGGTGGTCATCTTGGCGCTCTGGACTTCGGCGAGAAAATCACCGCGGTTGTCGACCGTGGAAAGCTGGAAGTCGTAGCGGGTGACGAAGCTCAGCGTGCTGCACGCTCGCCAGGTGGCGCGAATATTGAAGTCGTTGGTTTCAAAATCCTGGTTGCGCAGGAAAGCAGGGTAACGGTCACCGCTGGGCGGCATGTTGTCTGTGGAATCGATCGGATGGTCGTAGTCGTAATTGCGCGCCTTGTAATAGTACTGGCTGGCAATGTTCAAACGCGGCATTGCGTACCAGATGGCTCCGATCTTGTATTTTTGAGTCCAGACAGTGGAGTCGGTTTGTCGCAAAAGATCGACCGCACCGGTTTCGACCGCGATCTGATCCTCGTTCAAAGTACCGTCTTCCTGCAGCCATTCGCCATTGGCGTAGAACGACCAGTTGCGAATGCCGGTGTAACGCATTTCCAGACTTTCGGTCACATTCCAGAAGCAACGGTCGCTTTGCGCCTCGAGTTCGTCCTGCAAAGTCACGAGGCCACCTGCCCCTGGTTGAACGTTGGTCTCGATGTAGTTTGAAACGCTGCTGATGTCCTCCTTCTCGAAACGGATGGTTGGCACGATCACGAAGTTCTTTGCCGGAGTCCAGGAGAGGCTGATGTTCGCGACGTGTTGATACAATTGAGAGCCGCCCATCAGGTCGAGAAAGCCTTCATCGAAACGCTGTCGGCGGTCGAACAACGGATCGAAAACTGGATCGTAGCTCGCGCCGTAGATTCGGCTGCCGCCAATGTTGCTGTCGAGCGTGGTAAAGGCGTAGGCCGTGGTCAAAAGCACTTTTTCACCAAAGCGCGTCTCGCTGAAAACATGTGCGCTAAAGAGATCGTAGCTGGTTTGCTCGCGCTCGGTCAGGAAACGATCGGCCGGTTCGCAAAGGCCGCCGCCGGATGTTGCGCGAGTCATTATTGTCGGTCGTGTCGTAACGCAGCCCAAGACCAAGGTCCGTGTTGCTGATCGTCTGCTTGATGTCGAGGGCGAAGGTGTCGCGCTTCTCATCAATGTCGAGAAAAGTCGGAACGATGTTGCGGGTCGCGTTTGTCGTCAGGTTCGTTAGGTTGGTGTCGCCCCACTCAGTCGAATCCTTCTGTCCGTTGCGGAATTGGTGATCGTAACGAAACGTGATCTCGGGCAGGTTGGGCATCCGCAGACCGAGTTCCACCCAGGCATCTCCGCGATCAATCGCCAGATCGTTGTCGTAAAGCTGAAGGAACAGATTGTCACCAGAGAAGTAGCCTCCGTTGCCATCGTACCACGTGCGGTACTGGCGATAACCGGCGCGGATATAGCCGACATCGGTCTGCGACAGTTCGAAACGGCCTTCGTAATCGTCATTCCCGAAAATGGCGTGCCCATCGAGTTTGAACGAACCTTTCTTGCCGACATCCTGCTCGTAGTGGAAATCCTCGATGCCGCCAAAAGCGCCATCCGTCTGCCAGTGGCGCCGCTGGAACTGCGCTTCATCGCCATTGGTAAAGACGCCGCCGACAAGAAGAGTGATCCAATTCGGAGGGGGCGTTTCCTCGGGCGTCGGAGTTGGGGTCGTGTCGCCATTGGCATTGACGCCGGCGCGCACCGGCAGCGTGCCGAGAAGAGTCGCACAAAAAGAAATCGCACCGACTCGCAGCCAACGACGCGAATCCGTTCGCCACGCTGAAAATTTCCTGGCCGTTTTCATTTAGAATCGCAGAGAAGAACTGACCTGAGAACCGTGGATCGCTTCATGGCAGCCGGCCGACCAACAGGTGCCGCGCGTGACGAAGGAAGAGTGATCACGGCCCCCGATGAGAAGAGCACCGCCGGCGGTCTGCTGCTGGAAGTGACATTTCAAACAGAGCGTTTGATTGCGTTCGCTCAACATCCGCTGGTTAACCGAGCCGTGCGGCTGATGGCAGGTCACGCAACCTTCCCGCAGTGCCTCGTGCTCGAAAACGAACGGCCCCCGCTGCTCGGTGTGACATTGGAAGCAGGTCTCATTGGCGGCGGCCAACTGCGTTCCACCACTCTTGATGGCCGGTCCCTTGTGCGGATTGTGGCAATCAGCACAGCTGACCTTGCCTTCCAGCACCGGATGGTGATGCGGCAGAGTAAATCGAGCACGCACTTCGAGGTGACATTGGAAGCAGGTCTGGGGCGAGTCCTTCGGATTAATGATCGTGTTCGGCGCTCCGCCGGAAGAGACGTGAAGACTGCCCGGGCCGTGGCAGGATTCGCAGCCCATGTTCGTCCCGTTCCCTTCGGCCTTAAGGGCGGCATGCGTGGCCGTGTCAAAATCACGGGTGATTGCTTCGTGACACGTCGCGCATTCACTTGACCCCACAAACTCGGCCCCCGGGATACTGGGCGGCGCCATGATCGTGCGCGTGGTCGTGCTGCAGGAAAGCATGATCAAAGCAAGAGCGATTGCGCCACCGCCGATCCAGAGAAGCTTTTTATGCATGCCCCGAATCCACCGCGTTACGCTCGAATGCTGCACAAGTACGCAGTCTGTTCAAAAAAAGGGGTAATCGACTACGCATTTCTACGGACAATCTTTCGTCGGTTAATTCCTCGTTAGCGCGGCTCGATATTCCTTCGGTGACTTGCCCGCGAGTTTTTTGAAGACGCGATTGAACTGGGAGAGCGATTGAAAGCCGACTTCGAAGGCGATCTCGCTGATCCTGAGCCGCTGATCCGGCAACAGCCGGCAGGCCTCCTCAAATCGCTTCCCGGCGATGTAATCCACAAACTTGATGCCCGTCACCCGCCTGAATTTCTCACTCAGGTGGTTTGGACTGATTTTAACGAACTTCGCCACGGCGGTGAGGGAGAGTTCTTCATCCAAATGATCCTGGATGAAACTGCGCGCTTTCCAAATGTCGGCCGGCTCGGCCCGATGCATTTGTTGTTTCGCCGGGTCCGAAACAAGTTTGGGAACACTCATTAACATGACTTACTAAAACCGCCGTGGGCTGATCCGGCTCTCCCGCTATTGTTAATAGCTCCTCAAATCTTGCGCGATCCAAGAATTTCGGTGGCAAGATCTGATGCATCTTTGCCAAGCGATGGTGAGCGGCCGAAGCGCCGGCACTGGATGCTTTACCGATAGAAGGAGGAAGTGCTTAAGATGAATAGCCTGACAGCAGCGCAAAGCCGCGAGGCTGCGCACACACAAAATGTCATCGCCGGGGTTCTCAGCACCGTCATTCCCGGGGCTGGGCCAACTCTACAAAGGGCATATTGGATCCGGGGTGCTTTGGATGGCGTTTCTGCCACTGGCCATATGGATCGGTATCCTGCTCGGTCTCGCCACGGCGGGCCTTGGCCTTGTTATCCCGATCCTGTGGTGGGCCGCTTCGGCCGCAGATGCCTACTACGAGAGCGATCGACGCCGGCATCATCGCTTCGCCGAGCCGACGATCTACGAGGACGTCGACTAGACGGTCATGTCTCCCGCCTAACGAGCGACTTCGGCCGGATGCATGGCGTCGGCCAGATCGCGCACCGGATCAATATTCCATCGCGTGGCCACCGTCGTGAGATCGGAGGTGAGCGGCCATCGGTCTGCCGCCGGTTCCCCGGTGTAGGCGGGATTTCCGCCTTTGAGGGGCATGCAATTCGCGTTGTCCCCGATCTCGGCCAGGCGCGCTAACTCATCCGGTGTGAGAAGGACCTCCGGGAGCGCAGCCAGTTCCTCGATCTTTGCTTCGATCGGCTTCGCTGCCGGACCGGATTCCTGGATGAGAGTGGGAACAACGCTTGCCACCGGTTCCTGCTGCAGATTCCAGATGCAGGCCAGCTGTAACATGGTGAGGCCATGCGCCTCTGCCACCGGCCGCATCCTGTCGATTCTCTCGCAGCCCGCTTCGACCCAGCCGGCCGGACGAAACGTCCGGTGATCGCGCGGCGCGAACTGGTGATTCGGTTTGACGTCGTCGTGGAAGAGTCCGCCGTAATCAACCACCCGCGTCAGGATTTTCGTTCCGGTCTTTTTCGCCGCGGGAAGGGAAAGCCGGCCCGGCCAGGGCTCGAGCGGATTGAGAATGATCATAGCCCAGTCGATCAGCGCCTGAAAACGCTCGAGGCAAAGAATGAGGTCGAGCGTAAATCCATTGGCCGGCCCCGGAGCCACCCCAAGTTGGTTCGTCAGGCCAACATCCCTCAGCTTGGCCATTCCATTCCAGACGGCGTCGGTCGTGTAACCGGCGGAATCGGGATTGTGCAGAAGAAGAAGATCGAATTTGTCGGCGCGGCAGCGGGCCAGCGATTTTTCCGTGGCCGAGCGGAGATAACCTGCGTAGTCGCGCGGCTGGCGCAACGTCCGGTCGGTAAAACGGGGGAACCCTTTCGAGCCATCGCGCTCGCCCTGGTAGAAATCGTGACCGACCGCGCCGACCAAACAGAAATTCTCGCGCGGAATTCCATCGAGCGCTCGCCCGAGCAGCGTATCGGCCTGCCCCGCTCCGTAAACGTCCGCTGTCACGAAGGTGCGGATTCCCTTTTCGAAGGCGAGGCGGATGGTGTCGACGAAGCGGGCGTCGTCGATCGCTTCGCCGAAGTGCATGAAACGTCCGCCGCTCCACATTCCAAAGGCAGTTCTTGTCAGTTGCATGGGCAAATAATTATCGAATAACGCTAGCGCTCCGGTCAGTCTTGGCAATCAACTTGCGGGCACGCTCGCACTTCAACCCGCGGTCGATAAAGCCTCCGGATGCACTGGCTCGACCTGGAGGCCCTGGTATGTTTCTTCCACGATTTTATCGACCACGTGCCGCACATCGTGGGTGGCTTCCCAGGCCGCCAGCTGCCGGTCCGCTCCGGTGCCTTCGCGCATGATGCTTTCGATATGCGCCATCTCCCGTTCGGTTCCCAGTTCGTGCACTTCCGGGGCGATGAACTCCAGAATCTCACCGATCAGGCTGCGCGTCTCCACCTCACAGTTGCGGCCGAAATCGATCAACTTCCCATCCAGTCCATAGCGTGAGGCACGCCAGCGATTCTCCTCAATCGAGCGCCGGCGATAGATGCGGAAGGAGGTGTTTTGGCGCAGGAGTTTGTGCAGCTTCACAACGACAGCCTGGATCATCGCTGTCAGCGCGATGGTGTCATCGACGCGCGACTGCGCATCGCAGATGCGGAATTCGAGCGTATCGAAAAAGGGATGCAGCCGAACGTCCCACCAGATTTTTTTGGCGTTGTCGATGCAGTTGGTCGCAACGAGCATCTTCAAGTAATCTTCGTACTCGGAGAGACTGTCGAAGGGATCGGGAATGCCGGTGCGTGGAAAGCGTTCGAAGATGTTATGCCGGTAGGCCTTGAAGCCCGTGTTCTGCCCGAGCCAGAAGGGTGAGTTGACGGAGAGGGCATAAATGTGCGGCAAAAAATAGCGGGCCTGATTCATTAACTGAATGGCTTCTTCGCGATCGGGAATGCCGACGTGCACGTGCAGCCCGAAAATGAGATTGCAGCGGGCGATCTGCTGCATGTCGTTCAGGATGGTGGCATAGCGATCGCCCGCCGTGATGAGCTGGTTCATCCAGTGCGAAAAAGGATGCGTGCCGGCCGAGGCGATGAGCAATCCGCGACGCGCAGCGAGCGTGGCCAGCTCACTCCGCAACTGCACGACCTGTTCCCGCGCGCATTGAATATTCGGGCAAATCTCAGTGCCGAGCTCCACGACGGATTGATGCATCTCCGGCTTGACGTGCTCCTTCAGCGTCATCTTCCCGTCGTCGAGAATCTGCTGGATGTAGGAACGCAATTCGCGCGTCTCCGGATCGATGATCTGGAATTCTTCCTCGATGCCGAGGGTAAAGACGTGATCGGCGCTCATGACATTGCCGGCCAACTCATGGCTGCGACGCCGCTCTCTTTCCGTCGTCCGCCTGGTCGGCCAGAATCTGCGCCGCTTCCTCCGGTGTCTTGCAGGTGACAATGTAAACGGCGGGTCCGTAATGGAAATACGACATGATCTGCAGGCCAATGTCGCGCCGGGGATCGGGAATAATCCGCACGACCGCGCTCACTCCCTTTTCGTCACAAAGTTTCATGATTCTCTTGAGACAAGGCGCGCAGCTCGGTTCCATGGAATCCAAATCGGTGAAGTCGACCAGCAACCTGAATCCCTCGTCCAGGCCGGGGAGCGCGGATGCGACTTCTCCGGCACAGCGCCCGACTTCGTCCGGTCCGACCCGCCCGTGATAACGGATGACGAGCAGATTTCTTTCGGCATCGGCTTCGACATCGTAAACAAACGAACCCAGCCCCGGCAGCTCATCGAGCCGGACCCACGTTCGCCCTTCATCGGAGGAAGCGAAGTGCCCGGGCTGAAAGACGCTCGCCCGAAGCTCCTTCCTAAGCTCCTCCATCGAGTAGGGGCCGTAGCGCTGGCCGTTTTTCGAAACATAAATCTGCATCGTCGGATCAAGCTGTGAGGTTCTCGTCCCCGGCCTTTCGGCAAGCGACACGATCATTTTCCTCCGTCACCAGATTTCCTGGCAATGCTCAATTTGCTGCGCGCGGCCTGCAGGCGCCGCACCATGACCTCGCTCATGCGTTTGAAAAGTTCGTGGCTGAGAAAGTGATCGTCGTCCCGGTGCTGGCGCAGCATGATCCCTGAGAGGCAAAGGGCGCGGCAGGGCGAGGTAGCTCGGGCATCGAACTGCCAGAGGTAAGGCGGAAAAAGCCATGACCACCCCAGTGGCTCGCCGGCCGAGACGACGTCAATTGTGACGACCTCATTATTATCGTGCCGTTCTTCGAGCGCGACGTTTCCGCTTTCGACCAGATAAAAACCGTTGGCCGGTTCGCCGGCATGGAAAATTTCCTGGCCCGCCTCGAAATGCGTGGGCATGGCGCATCCGGCCAGAATTCGAATGTGATTCAGGGTCATCCCTTTCAGGAAAGGATGCGCCGCCAGGCGCTCCTGCATTTCCGGGTTTGGGATCTCATCGTCGGGTTGTTGAATCCGCGGTGCCGCACTGCTCGTCTTCATGCCAAACCCTGGCCAAAACGCGGTCGGATGGCTCTTCCGTAATTGCCAAACACTTTTCCTTTTTTGCGATTAACGGCTCCGCAAAAAAACGGTCTCCGCACCGAACGCAATTTTTGCACAGGAATAAACAAGAAGGGCCGCGAGCGTGGAAGTCACGCCGCTAGGTTGGGCTCGTCATATGGACTATCTGGTTGTAATTATGACCGGCGTTTTTGTGGCGGCTTACGCCATCATTGTCGGCCGGCGGCTGCCGAAGGAATAGCCCTCCGCGCAAGTTAATGTGAAGACGCGCTCGCGCGCGTCCGGTCTCGAAGCGAAGCATCCTTTGCCGGAGCGGCGCGCGATCCTCTTTGCCCATCTCCGCGGTCGGCGGGATTGGAAAAATGGGTGCCAATGAACGAAACTGACTGATGGACCCCGTTCGCACTGTTCGCCTGCGCTGGTTCTTCGGCGGCCCGGACGACATCATGGCGGGACTGGGACGCTCGCCCTTTTCGCAATTTTCCGGTCGCGCCTGGTCCCCGGCTATCAACGTTTATCGCTGTGAAACATGCATGCGCATCTGTGTCGATCTTGCCGGAGTCGAGCGCACGGAAATTGATCTGCGCATCGAATCGGAACGGCTGACCCTGTGCGGGACACGGGAAGTGCTTGAGCCGAACGACAGGCAAGAGCGCGCCGTCCAGTTGCTCACCATGGAGATCGATTACGGGCCGTTCGAGCGCGTCGTGCCGCTCCCGAAAAATGTGGATGTGGACAAAGCCCACGCCGAGCAGCGCAATGGCCTGCTCTGGATTCATCTTCCCTTCCGCACATGAGCAACGGACAAATCGACATGCTCCACACGCCTAACGACTCAGGCGTGACGCGACCCGGCCTGCCGCAGAGTGGCAACAGCGCGGAAGCGACCGCGACACCGCCGATTCCGGAAGTGCTTTCGCTTTTGCCCTTGCGCGGCCTTGTTGTCTTTCCGGGAACCGTTCTGCCGCTGACCATTGGCCGCGCCTCCTCCATCAAGCTGCTCGATGAAACGCTGCCCCAGAGCAAGATCATCGGGCTGATCGCGCAACGGGATGAAAAAATTGAGGACCCTGAGCCGAAGGATCTCTACTCGGTCGGCACGGCGGCAATCGTTTTGAAGTTATTGCGACAGGCGGAAGATCAGGTCGTCGTCGTCCTGCGCGGTTTGCGCCGCTTTGCCCTGCGCAAAATTCTTGTGACGCATCCGTTCCTGCGGGCTGAAGTCAGCCCGCTCGATTCCAAGTCACCGCCCGCAACCAAGGAATGGGAGGCGACCTTCCGTAACCTGCGCGATTCCGCCGCGCGTCTGCTCGAGATTTCGCAAGATGTTCCCGAGCAGGCCCGTGCCGCCGTGCTCAGCCTCGAGGATGCCGAGCAGTTGACCGATTTCCTGGCGCCGAACCTGGATGTCGATGTTGCGCAAAAGCAGGCCCTCCTCGAGGAGCTCGATGTCGAGAAACGGCTTCGCGCTGTGCAAACTCACGTCGGTTCGCAGCTCGAGATCGCGCAGATTCAACAGCGACTGCAAAAGGATGTGCAGTCGCAATTTTCCGATGCGCAACGCCGCGCCTATCTGCGCGAACAGATGAAGGCGATCCAGCGGGAGCTGGGCGAAGGCGACAGCGGCGCGCAGGATCAGGCGCAGCAATTGCGCACGCGCCTGGAGGAAGCGAAGCCGCCGGCCGATGTCATGGCGCAGGCCGAGCGCGAGTTGAAGCGGCTCGATTTCATCCCCGCGGCCAGTCCGGAATATTCCGTCATCGTCAGCTACGTCGAAACGATTGCCGACCTGCCCTGGGCGAAATTCAGCGAAGACAATCTCGACCTCGACCAGGCGCAGGCGACGCTCGACCGCGATCACTACGATCTCGAGAAGGTCAAACGCCGTCTTATCGAATACCTGGCCGTGCGGAAGTTGAATCCGCAGGGACATGGTCCGATTCTTTGTTTGTTAGGCCCGCCCGGCGTGGGCAAGACGAGCCTCGGCCAGTCCATCGCCGACGCGCTTGGGCGCAAGTTTGCCCGCATGAGTCTGGGCGGGATTCGCGACGAAGCGGAAATTCGCGGGCATCGCCGCACCTATATCGGGTCGATGCCCGGCCGCATTATTCAGGAACTGCGCCGCGTCGGGACACGCAACCCGGTTTTGATGCTCGATGAGATCGACAAGATCGGCGCCGATTTCCGCGGCGATCCGGCCAGCGCCTTGCTCGAAGTACTCGACCCGCGGCAGAACAATTCGTTTGTCGATCGCTATCTCGACGTTCCCTTCGATCTTTCGCAGGTCATCTTCATTGCCACGGCCAATTACATGGAAGGCATCCCCGAGCCATTGCGTGATCGCATGGAAGTGCTTTCGCTGCCTGGCTACACCGAGCGCGAGAAGCTGGAAATCGCGAAACGCTACCTCGTCAGGCGACAGCTCGAGGAGAATGGCCTCAAACCCGGGCAATGCGAATGGATGGACGAAGCGCTCCGTTTCGTCATCGAAAACTACACGCGCGAAGCCGGCGTGCGCGAACTGGAACGGCAGATCGGCGCCGTTTGTCGCGCGGTGGCGGCGCGTTGCGCGCGCGGCGAATGCGAAAAGATCGACGTGACGCCGGAGTTTGCCGAACAAACGCTGGGCCCGATTCGTTATGTGCGTGAAGGCAAGCTCATGACGAGCAGGCCGGGCGTGGTCACGGGACTCGCCTACACGCCGGTCGGGGGCGAAGTGCTTTACATCGAGGCGGCGCGTTATCCGGGCAAGGGCAACGTCACGCTGACCGGCCAGATCGGCGACGTCATGAAGGAATCGGCGCAGGCCGCGCTCAGTCTGGTACGCAGCCGCGATGGCGAGATCGGCGCAAAGCCGGAGGATTTTCGCGACATGGACATCCACGTGCACGTGCCGGCCGGGGCTGTGCCGAAGGATGGACCCTCGGCCGGCGTGGCCATGTTCACTGCGCTGGCCTCGCTATTCAGCAATACGCCGGTCCGTGCGGATGTGGCCATGACGGGCGAAATCACGCTGCGCGGATTGGTTTTGCCGATCGGCGGGTTGAAAGAGAAGAGTCTGGCCGCACTGCGCGCCGGCATTACCACGGTGATCATTCCAAAACTGAATGAGAAGGATCTGGTCGACGTTCCGGAAGAGGTGAAACAGAAATTGAAATTCGTACCGGTCGAAAACGTCGACCAGGTGCTCGAGGTCGCGCTGGAAAAACCGGGTGGGAGCAACGCAGCTTCGTCAAGCCGATCGTAGAACGCGGCCCGAAAGCGTTGTCCCCGTGTGTAGTTTATCACCGGCGGTCATCCCGGGTCGCACAGACGACGAGGGACATCCCCAATACAGTTAGCGCCAACGCAATATTCATGTGCCCGAATTCCGCAAGAGGGAGGTCCTTCGCTCACGCTCAGGATGACCGCTGAAAACACTGCTCCCGTTCGTCGTTCGCGCGTCAGTGCGGGGCTGCTCATGTTTCGCCGTGGCGAAGGCGAGTTGGAAGTCTTGCTCGTGCATCCCGGCGGCCCGTTCTTCGCAGGCAAGGATGAAGGCGCCTGGACAATCCCGAAAGGGGAGGCGCAGCCCGGCGAAGATTTGCGCGCGCGCGCCCGCATTGAATTTACCGAAGAGCTCGGCTTCGCCCCGCAGGGCGACTGGATCGATCTCGGGTTCGTCAGGCAACGCGGCGGCAAAACCGTGCATGCCTGGGCTTTCGAAGGCGATCTTCCGGCCAGCTTCGTTCTGCGTTCGAATACTTTCGAAATGGAATGGCCGCCGCGTTCCGGTCGGCGCGGCCAATTCCCCGAGATCGATCAGGCGGTCTTCTTTTCTGAGGAAGCGGCCCGGAGCAAGATCAATCCGGCCCAGGTCGAGTTGCTCGAACGGCTGAGCAAAGCGCTGGCCTGATCGATCAGCGCGGGCAAGATTCACCATGGAGCGCGCAGAAAGATGACCGATCGATTTCAGGATCGACACGAAGCAGGCCAACTGCTGGCCGCGAAACTAAGCGCCTATGCGGATCAGCCCGGCACGATCGTGCTTGGTTTGCCGCGCGGTGGCGTGCCCGTGGCCGCGGAAGTGGCGCGGGCCCTGCATGTCCCGCTCGATGTTTTTGTGGTGCGAAAGCTCGGGCTGCCCGGCCATCCCGAACTGGCCATGGGTGCCATTGCCAGCGGCGGCGTGCGCGTCCTGAATCGCGATGTCGTCGAGGCGCTGCGCGTGCCCGAAAGCGTCATCGACCAGGTAACGGAAGAGGAACAACAGGAACTGGAACGCCGCGAACACGCTTACCGCGACGACCGTCCGCCGCCTGAAGTCCAGGGCAAGACGATCATCCTGGTCGACGACGGCATCGCGACCGGCTCGAGCATGGCGGCGGCCGTTTCCGCTCTGCGCCAGTTGGAAGCCGGCCGCATCATCGTGGCCACGCCGACCATTGCCCTGACCACCTTTCACGAAATGCAGGCCGTGGCCGATGAAGTCGTGGCCGTGTTGATCCCGATCGATTTCTACGGCGTTGGCCAATGGTACGAAGATTTCGCCCAGACGACCGACGAAGAGGTGCGCGCCCTGCTCGACCAAACAAGTTCCTAGAACCGCCCGTTACGGCGACGGTTTTTCCTGACTCGAAATCTTCGGCGTAAATTGGGCCAGCTCGTAGATGCCGAGCTTTTTTTCGAGGGCGGCAACCCGGTCGACCATCCTGCCAAAGCCGTCTTCGCCGAAAAGCTCGTTCTCCTTTTTCTCAAACTCCTCGCCTAACGAATCGAACTCGTTACCGCTGACGAGACCGCGAAAAGCCGGAAAGAGGACCGTGTCCTCGCGCGCTTCGTGCGGGTTATACATGCGAATGAACTGCTGCATCGAATCGATGAAACGGCCGCGCTCGGCAGCATTCTTGAGGGTACTCTGTTTCGCCAGGCTTAACGTCAGATCGGTGACGCGGCGGCCAGCCTCGTGCTGAGTACGCAAGGTTTGCGTGAGATCGACCAGCTTCCCGGCTTTCTCGAAGCGTGGGAACAGGTAATTTTCTTCCAGCTTCTCGTGATAATCCTCGACGAAACTGCGAATGATCTTCGCCGCATCGAGCACCACTTCGACCGGTAATTCCCGGTTTGCGGTCATCCGGCGAATGGCTTCGCCGTAGATGAGCAGAATGCGCTTGAGCACGCCGTGCTCCCGCATCAGATCTTCCGGGGGCGATACTTCTTCTTCCTTGTCGCCACCGGCCTTCTTTCCCGGCTCGGCGGCCGTGAGGAGGCGAGCGCCGGCCAGGGTAGAAACGCCGCTGATCAAGCCTGTCCGGAGGAACGCTCTGCGTGTTTGTATGTTCATGGTACTTCGCGCTATCTGAGCTTCGCCGCTCTTGAACGCCGTGGATGCCGTTGTCATTACGAAACCGATCAGGGAATGGCACATCGCGATCCATGGAATCGCTTTTGGTTCGTCGGGCCCCGGCCGCGAACTGTTCGCCGCTGATCCAGGCGGCAACCGCGCGGACGCGGTGCGGCGATTAGCTCTGAGGCGGAACACATGATTAATTCCTCCCGGCACAAGGACGCATGGAAATTTTACTGATCTGGTTTTTCTTGATGCTGCTCTTTTTGTCGATCGGCTACCTGCTCGGCGCCCGGCGGCGCCGCGGCGTCCTCCCGGACGTGGACGAAGAGCTGGTGCAGCGGCGCGCTCGACTGGCTCACGCGGAGGAAAAGGTTGCCCCAGTGCTGGCGGTGACCGGACAGGAAAGCCGGGCCGGCACCCTTCTGCTCAAAGGACGCCTGCGCACCAATCCGGAAACGGCCCTGCAGGAATTGCGTCACATCTTTCCGCCTAACGAGTTCACGCCGATTCTGCAGGATGGCGAGAACGATCATGAAGTGAATCTCATTTTGCTCCCGGCGATCAAGGGATTGACCGACGTGCCGGCCACGACCACGCCGTCAAGGCCGTGGGTGAATCTGCTGCTCTTCGTGCTCACAGCCGTCACCACGACATGGGCCGGCGCACTCCATTCGGGCGTGAATCTGATTGAGCAACCATGGCGCTTCGCCGTCGGTCTTCCCTACAGCATTGGGTTGATGGTGATTTTGGGTGCGCACGAGCTGGGCCACTATTTCGCCGCGCGCCATCACAGGATTCGCGTGACGCTGCCGTATTTCATTCCCGTACCGTTCGCGCTCGGAACGTTTGGCGCTTTCATCAAACTGAAATCGCTCGCTCCGAATCGGCGTTCGGCTTTCGATGTCGCCGTGGCAGGCCCCCTGGCCGGCCTTGTTTTCGCGATTCCCGCGCTGCTCATCGGGTTGCGCTATTCGCGCATCGTCATTGGCGGATCGACACCGAACTTTCTGCACACGGGCGTGCAGATCGGTTCCTCTTTTTTGCTCGCCCTGCTGACCAAATTTTCGTTTGGCGAATATGCCGGACAGGGTCATCAACTGGTTTTGCATCCGCTTGCCTTCGCCGGCTGGCTGGGATTAATCGTGACGGCGTTGAATTTGCTGCCGATTGGCCAGCTTGACGGCGGGCACATGGCGCATGCCCTGTTCGGTGCGCGCAAAGGTCACGCCATCAGCGTGGGCGGATTGATCACGCTTTTCGCGCTGGCCCTTTTCGTCTGGCCGGGGCTGATGATGTGGGCCGTCATTGTCTGGTTCATCGCGGGAACGCGAGACGCGCCCCCTCTGAATGACGTCACACCGCTCAATCCAGCGCGGCGTCTGCTTGGATGGTTCGCCTTCGTGCTGCTGGCGGCGATTATCATTCCGCTGCCCCACGCGCTTTATCCGTCATTCGGGATTCATTCGCCTTATTTGTAGCTCGATGTCGTTAGGGAAGGCCGGGGAGCGCAGGCGGCCAGCCGGCCCTTTTCGGCTGCTTGCCCAAAAGCGGGTGTCCGATGCGCCTGGCGGAGAGATGAAAGTATTCGCCCAACGAATTCGCAACGCCTCTTCAGGGTCGCCGGAAGGTTGCCGGCGACAGCAGGCTGGTAGCCTGCGCCCCCCGGAAGGATTGGCTGCCGTAGCGAGATTTGGGTGCGCAGGACACTTCTATCCAAACCGCTTCAGGGGACAAGAACGGCCGCGCCGTTGAGTTTCCCGGCGCGCAGAGCGGCGAGTGCTTCGTTGGCCTGTTCGAGTGGAAAAGTTTGTGTGGTTGTTCGCACCGGCACTTTCGGCGCCATCGCGAAAAATTCTTCGCCATCCTTTCGCGTAAGATTGGCGACGGAAGAAATGGAACGCTCTTCCCACAGGTCGCGGTAGGGAAATGCGGGGATGTCGCTCATGTGAATGCCACCACAGACGACCGTGCCGCCTTTGGCGAGCGCGCGCAAAGCGGCCGGCACAAGCGCCCCGACCGGCGCGAAGATGATGGCGGCATCGAGTTTTTGCGGTGGCGTTTCGTCCGAGCCGCCGGCCCAAACAGCCCCGACTTTGCGGGCGAATTCCTGACCGACGGCATCACCGGGCCGGGTAAAAGCGAAGACTTCGCGCTCCTGAAATCGGGCCACCTGCGCGACGATGTGCGCGGCGGCACCGAAACCGTAAAGTCCAAGCCGTTTCGCGTCGCCTGTTTTCCCTAACGAACGAAAACCGATCAGGCCTGCGCAAAGCAACGGCGCGGCCGAAACGTCGTCGAAGGCCTCGGGAATACGAAAGCAAAAACGCGCGTCGGCCACGGTGAACTCGGCGTAGCCGCCGTCGAGCGTATAGCCGGTGAAGAGCGCGTGATCGCACAGATTCTCGCGCCCGGAACGACAGTACCGGCAAACGCCACATGTCCAGCCCAGCCATGGAATACCGACGCGATCGTCAGTCTGAAAACCGGTTAGACCCTCGCTCGTCGCTGCCACGCGGCCGACGATTTCGTGGCCGAGAATGAGCGGCAGTTTCGGGTCCGGAAGTTCGCCATCCACGACATGCAGATCAGTCCGGCAAACGGCGCAGGCCGCCACTCGCACGAGCACCTGGCCAGGGGCAGGCGACGGCTTCGGGAGATCACGCGCAACAAGCGGTTGCCCGATCTTTTCCAGCACCATTCCGCGCATGTATTTATCTATCGCCTTCCCAGCGCTCTGGCCAGCTTTGGACGCGCCTGATAGGTTGCAACGCCGTTCGCATTGAAGTCATGGCCCAGAAACCGTCGCTCGAATCGAAACCTGCTTCCGCCCTAACCACGCCGCCGGAGCGCGCGGACGAAGTTTTTCTGGAAGGACCGCGCTCACGCTTCGAAGAAGCAATCACACTCCTGCGCGTGATGCGCGATTTTCTGCGCGGCTTTCGTGTCCTGCATTTCGTCGGGCCATGTGTGACGGTTTTTGGTTCAGCCCGTCTTGCGGAGGGGCATCCCGCCTACGCGATGGCGCGCCAGATGGGTGCGGCCATCGCACGGCTCGGCTTCACCGTCATGACGGGCGGCGGCCCCGGCATCATGGAGGCGGCTAATCGCGGGGCCAGGGAAGTGGGCGGCCGCTCGGTCGGTTGCAACATCGAACTGCCGTTCGAGCAGGCCCCTAACCAATACCTCGATCGCTGCGTCCGGCTGCATTATTTTTTTGTCCGCAAAACACTGCTCGTGAAATATTCCTATGCCTTTGTCGTCATGCAGGGCGGCGCCGGCACACTCGATGAGCTGTTCGAAGCGCTCACCCTCGTCCAGACCGGCAAAATCGAGAACTTTCCCATTGTGGTCATGGGGACCGATTACTGGCGCGAACTGCTCGAGTTCATCGGCAAAATGGCGGACGCGGGCATGATCAGCCGCCCGGATGTGAGTTTGCTTTACGGGACCGATTCGGTCGAGGAAGCAATCGCGCACATTCGCAGCAAAACGATCGAGCCGTTCGGTCTGAGGCTCATGACAAAGCGGCGTTCCTCCTTCCCGTGGCTGGGAGAACGCGGGCTGGCCAACGGCAAAGTGGCTACCCCGCATGGATTCGAACCATGAATAACGCCTCCAAAGGGCGCTGTGTTACCGTTACACCACGGGGTACACGGTCGTGGCATAGTTAAATCGCAATGCGAAAAGCGCAACTCGCCGCCACCGCAGCGACGCGACCGGAAACTCGTTAGGCAGCGACCGAAGCGATGGTCGCGCTGAGTGTAATGGGCTGGCTTTCGGAAGCCGCTTCCACGACGAGCGAACCGGAGCCGACGAGATGGCGCGCTTCCATGATCATTTCGTCGATCTGGCTGTCGCGATGGGAAGGATCGTGATGAAAGAAGAGTAAGCGGCGTGCTTTGGCGGCCTGGGCGAGCGCCACGCTATCGGGCAGGCAGCCATGCCCCCAGCCGATCCGCTGCGGATATTCGAGGGCGGTGTATTGGGTATCGAGAATGAGCAGATCGACGCCGCGCACGAACTCGATCAGTTTTTCCTCGCGAGCGAGCCGGTCCTTTTTCATCGAGCGTGAATACGGCTCGTGATCGGGCAGATAGGCAATGGAGCGACCACGCGCCGCGATGCGAAAGCCGGCGCAGCCGCCGGGATGATTCAGAGCGGTCACGGAAATGGCGAAAGAGCCGAGCGAAACCTGATCAGATGAAAGTTGCTCGATGCTGGCCAGCCCGTGCATGGCGGTGAGATCGACCGGAAAATGAATCGGCCGCATCTGGTTGCGCATGGCGCGTTCAAGCCGGGAGAGCGAACCCCTGGCGGCCAGGAGCCGGATACGATTGCGTCCCTGATAGATGGGCGCGAAAAACGGCAGGCCCTGAATGTGATCCCAGTGCGTGTGGGAGATGAGCACGGCCGCCTCGATCGGCCGTTCGCCGAACTCCGTTGTCAGGTCATCGCCCAGATCACGAATGCCGCTGCCGGCATCGAGAATGAGAATCTCATTGCCGGAGCGCACTTCCACGCAGGCTGTGTTTCCGCCATAGCGCGCCGTCCACATCCCGGGCGACGGAATGGAACCGCGCACGCCGCGGAACCGGACATTCACGGTGTCGTTCTTGGTTGGGTTCATGGCAAAAATTCGTTAGCGGCGCAAAGGAAGATCGATTTGGAAGGTGGTGCCGGCCTCACTGCTGCGCACGGCGATGGTACCGCCATGGGCTTCGATGACAGCCCGGCTGATGGCCAGGCCGAGCCCGGTGCCGTTTGCTTTTCCGTGGGTCATGAATGGCTCGAAGATTCGTGGCAAAAAGTCTGCCGGAATGCCGCAGCCGGTGTCGGAGACTTCGAAGCGGACATTCGAATCGATGCGTTTTACGACGAAATGAAGGTGATTGTCTTTATCAATCTTCATGGCCTCACGCGCATTCCGGATGAGATTGCCAAAGACCCGCAGGATGCGGTGGCGGTCGATCTCGATCAAGCCATCATAAAGAATATCCAGGTGGACCTCGACGCGGGACCCGCACTTGGCAAAGTCCGGCCGCAGATATTGCAGCAGTTCCTCAATGGTGAGCGCCTGCAAATGCAGCTCGGTACTCCCCCGCGAGTAATCGATCAGCTCCCGTGTCATCGTCTCCATTTTTTCGACGGCATCGCGGATCATGCCGACCATCTTGGTCGTTAGTTCGTTGTGAATTTTCGTCTGCATCACTTCGCAGGCGCCGAGGATGCAGGCGATCGGATTATTCATGTCATGCACGATGGAACTGATGGTCGTGCCGAGGAGTGTGAGGCGTTCGTTTCGCATCATTTCCTCAATGAAATGCTGATTGTTGTGACGAAGACGCCTGGTGATGGCGCGCGTAAAATTCCCGAGGATGATGTGCGGTGCGACGCGCAAAAGGAGGTCCCAGCCGGCGCGATCGATCTTGCCCAGAATCGTATGGTCGACGGCGGCGGCCTGGGCCGAACGCTTGCCGCTGTCGACCAGCGCCATCTCGCCGAAGAAATCGTTCTCCATGAGATAGGTGAGCGTTTCCTGCTGGCCACCCCGGCCGCGCTTGGAAATCTTCACCGAACCCTTGGCGATGAGATAAACAGCTTCGCCGAGATCGTCTTCTTCGAAAAGAATTTCTCGCGGAGCCAGGTGAACGATTTCGATTGTTTTTCTGACCTGCTCATAGGCCTGCTCCGCGATGCCGAGAAGCAGCGCATTTTCGCGAAACGAATCGCACTTCGGCAAAACGAAAAGGGCGGACGCGGCCGCATTCGCTGCCTCGGGACCGGCGATAGGGTCAGGTTGCATGAATTAAAAGCCGGGCGCACCACTGAGCGGAGCGGTCACGGCACCCTGGCCGGCAAAGGTTCCCGTCGTGCTGCCGTTGCCGCCAAAGCCTGTGTAGTTGGGATTGTTGGTAAAGACGCTGGCCGGCGTGTTGCCCAACACCGTGACCGTCCTGCCGTTGAAGATGGTGACGGCATCGCCGGCGATGATCTTCACGCTGTTGCCACTCAGGGTCACGTTGTTGGTAAAATTGACCGATCCATTGCTGCCACCGGCATAGAGTTTGATGAGAGTGTCGGCGGAAATGGTGCCGCCGCCGACGTTGAGCGTTCCGTTGTTGCCCAGCGCCCCGACCTTGACGGTGCTCGCGTTCAAGGTCGCGTTACTGACATTCACGATGCCGCTGCCGCCATTGTTTCGAACATCGACCGTTCCGCGATCGGCCTGCATGGTCGCACCGTTGATGTTCACGTCGCCACCGGCCGAGGTAAACTTGATCGAACCGCCCGGGCCGGGCGCGGCCGCATTGAGCAGGGCGAGCAACTGCGCACTGCTGCTGACGTTGATGGCGGTGCCGGCAGTCTTGTTGCTGTTGATGGCAATGTTCCCACCCGAACGACTGGAGTGAAGCAATGTGTTGTCGGATACTTTGATTGTTGAATTGACTGTCACGGTGCCGTCGCTGGTGACGTTGACGGTGCCGCCGTTGCCGCCTGTCCCCAGCAGATTGGAGCCGGTCGTGGCGGTGATGGGGGCGTTGATCGTGACGTCGTAGGGAATCGGTCCTGGCGTTGTCCCGATATTCAAAGTCCCGCCGTCGCCACCCGCGCCGAGCAGATTATCGCCACCATCGAGATTGATTCCGTTGATTGCGCCGGGACCGCTGCCGACGATGACGCTCGGCGCATCAAGCGTGACGCTGCTTCCAGGTGCGCCCGCCGCGCCCACGCCGGACAGGCCGCCGGTCATCTCGATTCCGAAGGCGGAGATGATAGTCGGCGCAGTATTTCCGGCGAAGAAAGTTCCACCGACCGACAGCTGATTGATGGCGCTGATGTTGTTGGCGTCGAGATCGCCCGTCGTGATGATATTATCAAAACCAGTGAGATCGAATCCATGCGCATCGATGCCGCCCGCGCCGATCTGCAAACGGCCACCTGTAACCGCGAGCGAGGTCATTGTGCTGAAAGAGGGTGCGAAGGCGTAGAGAATGTTGGGCGAGGCAACGCCCTGTTTGATGTTGATTGCGCTTTGCGAACTGAGTTGCAGGAAGTTTGCACTGAGCGCGCCATTGAGATTCATCGTGCCGGTCGAATTGAACTCCATTCGGTTGGCCGTAATGTCGCTCGTGCCGCCAAGGCTGATATTCCCGGCGGAGTCGATGTAGAGCGAGGCGGCGGGAATGTTGATTTTGCCGTTAAGAGTCACGCCGCCCGTCCCGCGCTGGTAGAGCTGGAGAAACTTGAAGGTGGTGCCGGTGGCAGTGAATCCGGCATTGGATAATGCGAGGTTGCCGCTGTTCGTGGCGAGGGTGAAGGAACCAAGGCTGCTGAGATCCATGGCAAATACGGCGGTGTCGTTGATCCCCAAATCTCCCACCAAGGCCAGATGGATCGTCGGTCCGTTGAGCTGGAGAAGTGGAGCGCCGGCAAAGGTAATGGAATTGCAGCGAATGATTGCAATACCGCCTCTGGGGAGCGTCTGGTCGTAGTTCGCGCCGAAGCGGCTGTCGAAGCCGCGCTGCGCGTCATACGCGCTGCTATTGCCAAAGGCGAACCACGAAGCCGGGCCATCGGCGACCGCACCTTTGTAAAACGATCCTTTCAGATTCACGCCGCCTTTGATCTTTGGCTGGGCGAACTCAATCGTTTTCGAGCTGTCCAGAGTGACAGCGACGTTCAGGACCGGCGGCGTGTCGACGGTCGAAATTGGCGACGGCGCTGGCGTTGCCGACATGTTCGGAGTGGGTAATGGCGTGGTTCCCGCGATCGGAGTAGCGGTTGGAGCGGGGGTCGCCGAAGGCGTGGCTGATGGCGTTGCCGTTGGGGAAGGCGTCGCCGTTGGGGAAGGGGTCGCAGTCGGACTGGGTGTTGCGCTGGGCGAAGGGGTCGCAGTCGGCGCTGGCGTCCCGGTCGGCGAAGGCGTTGCTGTGACGGCGGGCGTTGGGGTCGCCGAAGGACTGGACCCAGGCGTCGAAGAGGGCGTCGGATTGGGGGTTGCGCTCGGAGCCGGGGTGGGGGTCAAACCCGGTGCTGGCGTCGCCGTCGCGGCTGGCGTGGGTGTCGGAGAAGATTCCGGGTCGGGGTCGGAAGGCGATTCTTCCGAACCCCTTACATCCGGGAGTTCGCTTCTCCGGGCGAGCGTGGCAATCAAATTGTCAGAACCGAGGAGAACACGAGTTCCCTTGCCGAGAATGACCAGGTTGGTATCAACCAAGTCCTTCGAGCCTTTTTCTTTTTGCTGTCGGACAATTTCCTTCTCAATCAGGTCCATGCTCGGGAGCGGGCTGCGTTCCGCGCATGCTTGCCCGCCGGCATGTTTACCAGGGTGGAAGTCTTGATGAGTTTCTTGAGATCCACGGTGACAGGATCAGGAATGCGCTTCGCGTCGGGTCGCATCAAAACCATCTTCCCAGGATGCAAGAGAAGGGAGTCACCGAATCGGCCGTTCACGGAGAGACGGAGGCTTCCCTCGAGGACGAGCACCTTGATGCTTCGATTGGGCACATACTCCATCATGATGGTCGTGCCCGTGATCGCCGCAGTGACCGCGGCCGTATGAATCCGAGCCCCGCCAATCCCTTTCGGCACCTGAAGAAGCAGCGTCCCCTGCTTCAACGTCATGTCGCGCGTGCCGGCCAGGAAACTGAAGTAACTCTCCGGCCCGATTCGGGTCAGGGTATCGTCCTGGAAGATCAGCTCCGAGCGCGACTTGATTCCAGTGGTTAAGGCAATCTGATCGCGAATCACGTCGTGCAAGTTTGCCCGATGCGCTCCGGCAACAGGATCGACGATCCGGACGTCGTTAATGATTTTGGTCACGCGTGCCTCGCTCAGGGAAGAAGCCGGGGCGGCCTGGCTAAGGGCCAAAGAGCCGGCCAGAAGCAGAACGAAAGGGATGCGACAAATAGCCATTTTTCCTCGAATGAGAGGAAAGCAGGGGACATGCCTAATTATGGTTTTTATAGCCCTCACCCGTTAGGCTAGGGCCCTAAAATTGCCACGAAAAGGTCAGTCCACTGCCGCCCGTGAAGACGTCGTATTCGAACGCCGAACGGTTTGACCAGTTGGTCGCACCCGAAAGAAGGGCCTCGACCGTCGCCTGAGGGGTAAGATGATAGTGCAAGCCGAGTGAGATGATCTGACTTAAGTCCCTGCGACCGCCGTCGTTATAGAAGTAGGACGCCAGGCGGTAACCCAGATCGGCATCCAGACGCCGCGTGACACGGAGGTAGTATCCGATGTTGCCGCCGATCTGGTCGCGTTGCTCGGCGCCGGGATCGGAAAGGCCGCCTGAACCAACCAGACCAAAGCTGAGCGCGTGTGAACGGCCGAGAACAATAATCTTCTGGGCGATGAGCGAAAACTCATGGTCCTGCAGCAGTTCGTTGCTGTGCCGATCCAGCAGTTCGACAAAGTCGTAACGCAAGGCAAAGGCGATCCCCCAGGCATGCTGCGGGGTCCAGATGGCTCCAACCCCGGCGCTGAGGTTTTCGAAATCGAGCACCGACGTGTCGTGGTAGCGGAAGATCGAAGCGTGAGCACCCAGTTGCAGATGAAGCGAATTCGTAACCGGGCGAGTCCAGGTTAGCGCGGCGTCCCCGACGAAGAAGAAATCATCGAAGGAATCCCGCCGCGTGAGCGCCGCGTTGCTCGTGTAAAAGACTGAGGCGTCCCCGCTGAGGTTGAAATCGCGCACCTTCTCCTGCGTCTTGAGAATCTGCTGAGCCCCAAAGCTGTCATCATCGGCTGGCGTTTGATCCCCCTCGGGCAGAGCCATGCCATCGGCCGTCACGTTTGGATGAGGCGCCGGAACCGCCTGCTGGAAGAGACGGGATTGCTCCACCGGCCGATAGGCTTCCTGAGCAAAAAGCGCATGCCCACAAAGAAAGAGTGTGAGCGACGCGACGGCAGGTCGGACAAAAGGGGTCACTCCTGCCTCCAAGCAAAGGTCGTGCCCCTGGGGGTCGCGCCGCGAGAGAAGGTACGCTTTTCGCTCCGCTTGTCACTTTCATGTTCGCCAAACGCGCCCTCGCCATTTCCGGCATTGCCTTGCTCGGACTCGCGGGCGTGTTCCTGCTCGAGTACATGCAGCCTTTCGCATATCTCCGGTTGCAAAACATTTATCGCGATGCCCTGCAGCACGCGGGTCGCAGGACCCCGCCCAATCCCAATCTCGTTTTCCTCGCCATCGACTCGGACTCGGTCACCCTCGATGAAAGCGATTTCCGCGGGCTCTATCATCTGACCAACGACGATTCGCCGGAAGCGCGCGCTCTTCGTTTGATGAGCGAAAGCTGGCCCTGGTCACGCGAAGTCTATGCCCTCGTCCTCGACCGCCTTATGGCCGCCGGCGTCCGCGTCGTCGCCTTCGATCTTACTTTTCCGATTTCTTCGCCTAACGATTCGTCATTTCGTGCAGCGCTCGACCGCTACAAGGACCGCGTGGTCATCGGCGCCAACTTTGTCGATGGTTCCCTGAACCTGCCGCCGGATACGCTGGTCCCGCAGAAGCGACCCCTGGACGACCGCGTTGGCTACACCAATTTCTGGTCGGACGAGGACGAGGTGGTGCGGCGCGCGCAATACCGCATCACCTTTGAGCAGGTGCGGCAGATGAACCGGCAGCCAAACTCGGAGCGGTTCGATTCACTTGCCGCGCGCGTCCTGGCCAAGGGCCACCTTTCCAGGACTGTGCCGCCGGGCTTGGAGAATTATCTGCTGCGTTTCACGGCCACGCCGCACCGCGGCTTTCCCATCCACTCCATTTTCGAAATTTTTGTCCCAGAATACTGGCAACACAATTACGACTCCGGAAAATTCTTCCGTGACAAAATTGTCGTGATCGGGGCGGCTGGGAACTGGCAGCACGACGACCACCTCACCCCTCTTGGTCTGATGCCGGGGCCGGAACTGCATCTCAACGCGCTAAACGCGGCCCTGCATCACGAATTTATCCGGGAATTGCCCGCCGGCGCCCGCGCCGGCGTCATCGCCCTGGCGGCTCTGATCGCAATTCTGATTTCGCTTGGCCTGCGCGCTCCCTGGCTGCGCCTTCTCAGCCTTACCATGATCTGCGCCGCAGCCGTCTGGCTGGCCCTTTTTCTTTTCAATCACGCTTCCGTTTACCTTCCTCTGATCTCTCCCCTGCTCGAATTAAACGTCGCCGTCCTGCTCGGCCTGGCTTCCGATTTCACCTCGGAACGTCTGGAGAAGACGCGTCTCCGGCGCGCGCTCGAACGTTACGTCTCCCGTGACGTTGTCCGCCAAATGGTCGACCGCCCCAAACGCTACGCAAATTCGTTGGGCGGTGTCGTCATGCCGGCCACGATCCTTTTTTCCGACATCCGTGGTTACTCCGCCGTGGCCGCGCGCAGCGAACCGCAGCTCCTCATCACGCAGCTGAACGAATATCTTGGCGCGATGGTGGAATGCGTCTTTCGTTTCGGCGGCACCCTCGACAAGTTCATCGGTGACGCGGTCATGGCGGTCTGGGGAAACTTGCACAGCGAAGGAACACGCGAGGACGCCGTGGCCGCGGTCCGCGCCGCTCTGGCCATGAAGGAGGAGATGGTCCGGCTTAATGCCCGCTGGCGGCAGCTCGGCTGGCCGGAGTTTCGTACCGGCATCGGGATCAATCATGGCGATGTCGTCGTCGGCAACGTCGGCTCGCCTCAGCGCATGGAATTCACCGTCATTGGCGATGCCGTTAACGTGAGCTGGAAGCTGCAGGAGCTCACCAAGACGGCTGGGAGCGATTTGATCGTCAGCGCATCCGTGGCCTCCCTGATCGTCGAGTACTTCGACCTCCAATCGCTCGGCAGGTTTTCGATGCGCGCTGGCGCACAATCGGTTGAAGTTTTCGCCGTAGCTCGAGCGCTTTCGGTCACGCAAACGGCCGCTCAAGCGGATCGGCTGGCCCGGTGATTGGCGGCCCGCATCGCCTATTTTCCAAGCGGTCGGGCCAGGGCAAAACTGTCGATAATGGCGCGGATATACATGATCATTTCGGCCGGTCCGTGCGGCTTGCGCAAGTAGCCGGCCAATCCGCGGGCCATCATTTCCTTGAGCCGTTCCTTGTCCGCATACCCGGTTGTCACGACAATGGGCACGTCCGCCGAAATTTGGCGCAAGCGGTCGAAGGTCTCCTCGCCGCTCATTCCCGGCATGGTGAGATCGAGCAGGATCAAATGATAATCCCTCGGCGCCCGCTGGAACAGCTCCAGGCATTTGAAACCGGAATCGACCGTGACCACGTCATAACCGGCGTCGGTCAGGCTCTGTGCGCAAAGAGTGCCAATGACATGCTCGTCGTCCACCACCATGATGCGATGTTTGGGCAAAGATCCCTGCGCCGCGATCAAGGCCGGCGGCGTCGGTGCGCGTCCCCGGGTGAAAACAGAGAGATCGGGATGAATCACGACCTTGCGCTCGCATCCACCGGCCTGCCGGACCAGCTCGGCTGCGATTTTTTCAACCCGCGCCACACTGGAACGCAAGAGTTCGAAATGTTTCTGCACCGAGACGTTCGCGGCGCCTTCGATGGTCGCCTTTTCCAGCAAGACACCTGTTCCGGAAATGATCTGGAGGAGATTGTTCAGCTCGCTCGCCATTTGCGCCGTCATGGGACCCGGTTGTCCTAAATTACGCGGTGGCTTGGGTATGTTCATTTTACGGTTGAGCGGGAGAAGGCTCTCAAATTAGCAGAGTCTGTGCCCCGGAAACGGTGTCTTATCCTCGGGCAAACCCGGTCCGCACGGCGCCGAATTGCCGTTCGCAATAAGGGCAAATCAGGGTATGTTTTTGGTCCCAGTCATGAAGGAATTGGTCATCAAAAATTTACACGTCGCCATTGGCGAACAGGAGATCATTCGCGGCCTCTCGCTGGTCGTGCCGCGAGGTGAAGTGCACGCCATCATGGGCCCAAATGGCTCGGGCAAAAGCACGCTCGCCAAAGTCCTGGCCGGCCATCCCGATTATCAGGTAACCGCGGGGGAAGTACTCATGGATGGCGAGAATGTGCTCGAGCTCGAACCGGATGAACGGGCACGCAAGGGCCTTTTTCTGGCGTTTCAGTATCCGAGCGAGATCCCGGGGGTGACGATCGCCAATTTTCTGCGAGCCGCTTTGCAGGCTCGTCTGCCCGACGGCGAGGAGCTCGAAGCCACGGATTATTACGAAAAGCTTTACGAGAAGATGGATTTGCTCGAGATGGATCGCTCATTCACCTCGCGCGCGGTCAACGAAGGTTTCTCCGGCGGCGAGAAGAAACGGAACGAAATTCTGCAACTGGCCATGCTCCAGCCGAAGTATGCGGTGCTCGACGAAACCGACAGTGGTCTCGACATCGACGCGCTTAAAACGGTCGCGCATGGGGTCAATTCGATGCGCAACCCGGAGCTCGGCGTCCTGCTCATTACCCATTACCAGCGGCTTTTGAACTACATCGTCCCCGATCACGTCCACGTCATGGTGCAGGGACGCATCGTGCGCAGCGGCGGCAAGGAACTCGCCCTCGAACTGGAAGAAAAGGGTTATGATTGGGTGAAGGAAGAACTGGCCGAACCGACGGCCGCCTAAGGAGGAACGAACATGCCTAACGAAAAGACAGCTCTCGATATTGAACGCAACATCGGCGATTTTTTCTATCCCGAGACGCACACGCGCGACGCCGGTGTGGGCCTGAGTGAGAAAACGATTCATTACATCTCGGACGTGAAGGAAGAGCCGGATTGGGTGCGTGAATTCCGGCTCAAGGCGCTCAAGACCTTTCTGAGCAAACCGATGCCGACGCATTGGGCGAGCAAGGATCTGGAGACGATCGTCTTCGACAAAATCCGTTATTATCTCTCAGGCGGTACCGTGCCGAGCCGCAGCTGGGACGAAGTGCCCGACGACGTGAAGCGCACTTTCGAACGGCTCGGCATTCCCGAGCAGGAACGGAAGTTCCTGGCCGGCGTGGAAGCGCAGTTCGACAGCGAAGCCGTTTACTCCAACATCAAGAAAGCAGTTGGCGAACAGGGCGTGATTTTCGTCGGCTCGACCGAAGGATTGAAGAAGTATCCCGAAATTTTCCGCAAATGGTTCGGCAAAGTCATTCCGACGGGCGACAACAAATTCAGTGCGCTCAACTCGGCCGTCTTCAGCGGCGGTTCCTTCATCTACGTTCCGCCGGGCGTGAAGGTGAAACATCCGCTGCAGGCTTACTTCCGCATTAACGCCGAGAACTTCGGGCAGTTCGAGCGCACCCTTATCATTGCCGATGAAGGGGCGGAACTGACCTACATGGAAGGCTGCACGGCGCCGAAGTTCAATACCGCCACGCTGCACAGTGCGGTCGTCGAACTGGTCGCGATGAAGGGGGCGAAGATTCAGTATATTACCGTGCAAAACTGGTCCTCGAACGTCTTCAATCTCGTGACCAAGCGCGGCCTCGCTCATGAAGACGCCGAAGTAAAATGGATCGATTGCAACATCGGCTCGCGCCTGACCATGAAATATCCCGGCGTTGTCATGAAAGGCCGGCGCGCCCGCGGCGAAGTGATTTCCATCGCTCTGGCCAATGACGGCCAGCATCAGGATACCGGCGCGAAAATGATTCACGCGGCCGACGAAACGACCAGCAACATCATCTCGAAGAGCATCTCGATCGGCAAAGGCCGCGCCACTTATCGCGGTCTCGTGCACGTGCCAAAACATCTCAAGCACTGCAGGAACAACACCGAGTGCGACGCCTTGCTCATCAATTCTTCCAGCCGCACCGACACGTATCCGGCGATCACCGTGCGCGGAACCGGCAACGCGGTGCAGCATGAAGCCAGCGTCAGCCAGGTCAGCGCGGAGCAGATTTTTTACATGCAACAGCGCGGCCTGACTGAAGCGCAAGCCATGAGCCTGAGCGTGAATGGCTTCGTCAACGATCTCGTCCGGCAGTTTCCGATGGAATACAGCGTCGAGTTGAAACGCTTGATCGAGCTTGAGATGGAAGGTTCGGTCGGCTAGGTTCGACGCCCAGACCAGAGCGTGAAATTACGGCGGTTTCGGCCGCCGTTCGCGTCTCGACATCCGGCCATGAACAACGTGACAGCCGTTCTTGATCAGGAAATGGAAGTAGCACTACCGCTGCAGGAAAAATCCGCACCAAAGATTTTGGCCGGTTCTCCTGCCGGGCGAAATGCGCACCTGCCGGCGTGGTTTCGCGATCTGCAACGCGGCGCCTGGGCCGAGTTTTTGGCACAGCCGATGCCGGGACGCAAGGATCAGCCGTGGCGCTTTTCCAGCGTCAATGCGCTCGATCTCAACAATTACGTTTTCCCGGGCAAACTTGAAGAAACCGAGCGGGCAGAAATCCTCGAGCGTTCCGTCTGCTTGACGGAGGTGTCGGCAAGGCTCGTTTTTGCCGACGATCAGCTGCTCGAGCGCGATACCATCTCGAAGGAACTGCAGCAAAGCGGTGTGATTTTTCAACCGATCGAGCGGGCGCTCGTCGAACACGAAGCGTTGTTCCGCAAACATTTCCTGTCGGAACCGACGACGCTCGGCTCAAGCAAGTTCGCGGCGCTGCATGCGGCCGCTGTCGTCTCGGGAGTTTTTCTCTACATCCCAAAGGGCGTGCAGATTGAAACGCCGATTGAAATTTTTCATTGGCTGCACGGCGGGCAGGCGGCCGTGTTCCCGCATTTGCTCCTCGTCGCCGAAGAGTTGTCGAGCGTGACGGTGTTCGAACATTTTCGTTCGACTGGTCGGGCGCGGCCCGGCTTCGCCTGCGGCGTGAACGATCTGATCGCCCGACCGGGAGCAAAGGTCACCTACGTCTGCGAACAAAATTGGAGCCGTGAAGTCGTCTCGCTTCAACTCAACGCGACCACCGTCGAACGGGACGCTTCTGCACTCAGCCTCAACGTCCATCTGGGTGGCGCCTATTCGCGCTTCGAAAGCCAGAGCCGCCTGACGGGCGAGGAAGCTCGCAGCGACCTGCTCGCCGTGGCCGTAGCCGATGGCAAACAGGAATTCGATGCCCGCACACTGCAGGACCACATGGCGCCGCATACGAACAGCGATCTGCTCTACAAGAATGCGCTGAGCGATCAAAGCCGCACCATTTTTGGCGGACTTATCCGCGTCGAACCGCACGCGCATTTCACCGATGCCTACCAAAAAGTGCGCAATCTTCTTCTGAGCGACGACGCCGAGGCCGACTCGATGCCGGGCCTGGAGATCTTAGCCGATAACGTCAAATGCAGTCATGGCGCCACCTCCGGCCAGATCGACGAGGATGAATACTTCTATCTCCTCACCCGGGGCCTGACACCAAAGACCGCGCATCACCTGCTCGTCTCGGGTTTCCTTAACGAAGTTGTCAGGCGCCTCCCACATCGCGCCATTGCCGAAAAGGTGCACGAACTGATCGAAGCAAAGTTCGCCGGGTAAGACGCGCCTTCACGCGCCCGCGCCGGACCTGTCGTCCGGCACTTTCAATCCTCTTCCAATCGCCTAGGGGGCCGGTGCGGCCGGAATCCGGAACGCTTCCACCAGGCCGATGCCTGTCGTCTCATTCTTGCCACGGACGATGGCGGTATACATTCCGCCGGGCATCGGGGTGAAAATAATAGCCGACTCGAGGTCATCGCTCGGGGCGAGACCGGCGTCGGATATCTCCTGCATGTCGGGCGAATCCATCCAGTTATCATTCATGGCGAGGGACATGCCGTTGGCGTCGAAGAGCTCGAGTGTCGGATCGGCCAGAGCGTTCTGCACGCCCAGCGCAGTCATGGACGGCCCAATGGCGCGCACGACGATACGCGGAATGTCCTCAGAGCCCGTGGAAAGGATGATGCCGCCAATGAGAACATCGTCGCCCGTCGAGACGAAACCGCGGGTCGATATGTTAAGCAGGTTTGTCCCCGACCCTTGCTGTAAGTCGTAAACTTCGACCATGCCGATTCCGGTCGCGCCGTTTTTGTCGTGGAGGAAGGCGGTGTAACTGCTGTTCGAGGTCAGCGTGACGACCATGGCGGCCTCGAGGTCATTAGTCGGCGCCAAACCGGTCGCTTCAATGGTCGACTCCTGGGTGTCGCGCCAGTTATTGTTGTAGGCAATTTCGTTGCCGTTGCCGTTGTACAATTCCAGAACCGGATCCGGCAATGTTGCAATAGTTGACCCAAACTGAGACTCGAGGGAGGGCCCGAGACCCCGAATCAGAACCCGCTTGCTGCCTTCGGGAGCGACGTTGCCGGCTGGGGCCGATTCGGAAATGACCCGGCCGTCCCCGCGGATGACGACGTCCGCTCCGTCGCTCGCCGTCTGAATAATAAAGCCGGGAATCTCCACCATTTCGCCGGTGCCGACGGAAGCTCGCGTCGAGATATTGGATAATTCCGGGGTGTTTCTGATCAAGAAAGTGGCATCGGCAAAACCAAGTGTCTCGTTAGGCGTGCCCCCGCCGATTGACGTCGGAGTCCCGCCTTCGTAGTGGAAATACCAGCGATTCAACGACGGAAGCACCGTGAAGCAGGCTGAGTCGTAGACATCCTGCGGAGTAAAATCGGCCACGTTTTCAACCGCGTTGCTGGTGACGTTGACTCGATCAATCCGGTTTTGATCGGCCACGTAGACTAACGAGACATCACCGTCGGAAAATTCCGCCACCCCCCACGTTGTCCAATTTTCCGCATATTGCCGATCGAAATACTCCGGCGCGGTAATGGTTCCGATCTGCGTGACGGTGCCGCCGGGCAATTCGATGTTGTAGACGGGAGCGGCGCTAGCGCCCGCGGGGGCGTTATCGACGTTATTACCGTCGACGACGACGATGCGATCGTAGCCCGAGAAGAGGCCGGCCTCAAAGGTGTTGGCCGAAACAGTAAACGGCATCGAGAGCGGAATTTCGTTCGAGGTGAGCGCGCCGGTCACCGGATCGAGTTCGATCAACTTGGCTACCGTGCCCCCGCTGTCGCCAATGGGAGCCCCGGCGGCCGTGGCCAGAGTGTAAACTTTCTCCGTGTGTAGATCCATGACGATGGCGTCGTAGGTAAAGCCGACGTTCGTTCCCCCGGAAAGATCCGAACGACTCCACGATCCTGTGCCGTCATCACCGGTGAGGAAGACATTGGACGTGGAGACTGCGATGCCACTTCGGTCGTCTCCAATCACACTGTCCACGTCCACCACACTGGCGTTGTTTGGAGTGAGCGATTCAATTTTGAACTGTGTTTGGCTGAAGCCGGTGGCGGGACAGCAAAACATCAGTCCCCCAAGCCCGGCCGCGAAAAATCCGCGAAGCAGTTGATGATGAGCGCGCATAATTAGTTCCTCCTTGTTTCAAGATTCACCGGCGGCGGTTCGGGCAGCCGATAAGCTTCTACCAGGCCGACGCCGGTCGTGTCGTCTTTGCCGCGCACGATCGCGGTGTAAGGCGCCGAATCCGGCGAGACCACAATGGCCGATTCCTTGTCGTTGGTCGGGGCGAGGCCGCTTGCCTGGATCTCTGTAATGTCCGGGGAATCCATCCAGTTGTCGTTACTGTCGACCAGGTCGCCGTTGGCATCGTGCAACTCCAGGGTCGGATCCTGAAGGGCATTGGCAACTCCATCCGCCGCGAGGGAGGGGCCGATGGCCCGGACCAGCAGCCGAATGGGTTCATCTCCCACGATGATGGTTCCGCCGATGAGGACGTCGTCATTCGTGGAAACGAATGCGCGCGTCGAGATATTGGCCAGATGCGAGCTGGCCTGTGGTCCATTCTCCAAATCAAAAACTTCGACCAGACCGATTCCAGAAGTGTTATTCTTGCCGCTCAGGATGGCCGTGTAATTGGCGTCCGATGCCAGCATCACCACCATGGCGGCTTCCGCGTCCGCTGTTGGCGCCATGCCTGTGCCCTCAATCTCGCCTTCCTGCGTGTCGCGCCAGTTATCGTTCTCGGCCAAAAGTTCGCCGTTTTCATCGTACAGCTTCAGCACCGGATCGAGCAACCGGCCGGGAAGCGGCATGCCCGGCTCCGCCTCCAACGAGGTTCCGATTCCACGAACGAGGTAGCGCTTGCTCGGCGCGGTTGGCACCTCGGTTAGCTGGCCTGCCCCGGGAGTGCTGTCACTTTGCACAATGAACCCGGCGATGGCCACGTTTTCTCCCGTTCCCACGGATGCCCGCGTGGAAACATTAGCCAACTGCTGCGGGACGGTCATGAAATCCAGATCGCCCACGTAATCTACGGCATTGCCCACGAACGTGCTCAGGCCCGTCATCGGATCAATCGTGTCCACTTCCGTGTCATCTCCAATGGAGGCAAAGATCTTTCCGTCGGACGGCCGAACCGCCAAAGCATCATAGAAATTGTCCACCGGAACAGTCGTCAGGCACTCGCCCGTGTTCGGATCGACCGTGGCCAGAACATCGATGCCCCCTGACGGAGCGTCTTGGGGTGGGGAAGCCTGTCCTGTCAGGTACAATGTTCCATCCGGGGCAAAGGCGATGGCAGCGGAAAACGGAGCTGCGCAGGTTTGGCCGACCAGCGTCGCTTCGGCCGTGTCCGTGTCGATGGTGTAAAGCAGGCCTCCGCCAACCTGTCCTCCACCGGCCGTTATTCCAAAGAGAATGCCGGTCCCCGGTTGGAAACTCAGGTCGCTGATCTTTAGCCCGGTGACCTCTCCGTTTGGGCCGGCCGCCGTGTCCGTAATCGTGCCAACATCTCGAATCAGCGCTCCGGTCACCGGATCGATTTCGATCAGTTCAGCCGGCGTCCCGCTGCCAAAAACCACGGAGGCGAAGAGCCGCTTGTCCGGACCAAAGGCGAGACCGCTGATGTGTCCCTCTCCTGGGGCCGGATAGCCGAGGATAACGCCCGAAGCGTCGTCCTGATCGACGGTGAAAACGTCACTGTAATAGCCGCCGCCGTAGAGAACAGCTGCGCGTGTCGTCGGTGCGCCGCACATGATCGCAGCAACCGCGACGGTGAAGAGGAGAAGAAATCGCTGGTTTGTACTCATACGTTTATATCCGGATGCGGGACGAATGTCAGACGCCCCGAGTTTTATCTACCAAGAGTTTCCCGCAGCCGTCCGCCGCCGTTCCGGTGGCCGACCGAAACGTCGGCTCTCTCAAATTCTATTGCGAAAGCCAGCGACGAACCCGGTCTCCGAAGAAACCCAGACCTGTTTTACCGACCCACCTCGACCAGACTCAAGTCTTTTCTGGCTCTCGAATTCGAGCTCCGGCGGATGTAATTGAACGATAGCTCGTTGGCTCGCGAAAATTTTCCCTAACATTCGGCCACGGCCCGCGCTTCCGCACGCACGCGCCGCCCCAGTTCCGCGGGCTCGATTACCTGCACGTGACGACCCCAGCTCAAAATCCAGCGTTCGATCTCTTCCAGTCCTCCCAGCTCCAGCTCGAGGGTGGCTGTGCCATCCTTGTTTTCCCGGAAACGCTGCGATTCATGCCACATCCGCTCGCCGACCAGACGGCCCGCAAACGCATCGAAGCGGAGACGGATGCGGTATCTCTTGCTCCCTTCGAAAACGCCGAAGCTTCCACTGAGGAACTTGCGAATCGAGAAATTTGCCGGGCGCCGAAATTTCACCTTGGTCAGGCGCACCCTGGCCATGCGCGGGAGAGCAAAAGTGCGCAGTTGCTTTCGCGCCAAATCCTCGGCGAAAAGGTACCACTGGTTGCCAAGCGAAGCGATGTGAAATGGCCGCACCCGGCGACTCTCATAGGTTTCGCTGTTCAGTTTGCGGTAATCGAATTCCAGCTCGGCCGAGCGCAGCACTCCCTGGCTCACCGTCTCGAACATCTGCAAATCGGCTCCGCTGACGCCGACATTGTGAAACGAAATCGTCTCTTCAAGGTCGCTCCATGAGAACGCCACCCGGTCGGTCAGACTGTCGGTTATTTTCCGAAAGGCGGTGCGCAATGGCTTCTCGAAGGGCGTACCGCGATATTGGGCGAGCGCCTTCTGCGCGACGAAAAGCGCCGCGATCTCGCCTTCCGTGACTTCAATGCTCGGAAAACTGCTGACCGGTTCGGAATAATAGAAGCCGACCTTCTGCGCATCATACTCGATCGGCAGGCCAAGCCGGTAGCGCATGAAGTCGATGTCGCGTTGAATTGTCTTCCCCGAAACCTCCAACCGTTCGGCCATCTGATTGCAATTCGGGAAACGACGCGCCTGCAGTTGCGCATGGATCTGCATCATGCGCTCGAGCGGCGGGCGCGACACACCCGGTCGCCCGGCTGAATCCGATTTCAAAGTAGAATTTTTTTTCAAAATCTTCATGGGTAGGACAACGGATGTCCGACCCACTGTTGGAAGATAGCGCGCATGAAAACATATTCCTATCGGCATCGTCGCCCGCAATTGCTGCGACTTCCTTATTCGGCGCGGCGGGAACGTCGAGAACGCGCCCTGCGCATGTTGCGCGCGCTCCGCCTTTCGCTCGCCGCGCAGCCTGATCCTTCGCCCTTCGTTCGGCAGTGTGAGTTCGACTTCACCCGGCCCCGCCTGGCCCCCCGATAAGAGATTGCATCGCCGCCCCAGGCTGCGTTATTCTTAACCTTCGCCCGCCGCGCAGACCATGCGACGGACCTGCCTATGGACGTCAGCGGAACGATCGATGCGATTCTTTGCCAGAAGGGCACGGAAATTTTTTCCGTCGCGCCGGATGCCACCGTCTTCGATGCGATTCAGCTGATGGCGGACAAAAACGTTGGTGCGCTCGTGGTCGTGGAAAACGGCCAGCTCCTCGGCCTGGTTTCAGAACGCGATTACACGCGCAAGGTCATGCTCAAGGGGAAACGCTCGCGCGAAACGAAAGTGCACGAAATTATGTCGTCGCAGCTCACCATCACCCACCCGCGCGAAGGCGTTGAAAAATGCCTGCGCATGATGACGGAAAACCGTATCCGGCATCTGCCGGTGGTCGACGGAGACACGTTGCGCGGTGTGATTTCGATCGGCGATCTCGTCAAGTGGGTGATCTCGGCGCAAAACGCGGCCATCGAGCATCTCGAAAATTATCTCTACGGACAGGCCGGCTGATTGAATGCAGCCACGGCGCTCCGGCGCGGTGGCAATAGAACGCCCTGACGGAGCGGAGCGACTACAGTCTCCAGACGGTTTCCCCGCCGACAATCGTGCGAACGGCGCGCCCACGCAGTGACCAGCCACCAAACGGCGTGTTGCGCGAGGCGGATTCGAATTTCTTCGGGTCCACGCTCCATTCCAGATTTGGATCGAGCAGAGTGATGTCGGCCGGGGCGCCTTCACTCAATGTGCCCGCTTTGAGCTGAAGTAATCGGGCCGGCGCCACGGTGAACATTTCGACGAAGCGCGCCAGGGATATCGCCTTCTTTTTATGAACAAGGAGATCGAGGAAGAGGCCCACTTCCGTTTCCAGCCCGACAATGCCAAAGGGCGCGCGATCGAATTCGACCTCCTTTTCAAAACCGGCGTGCGGTGCATGATCGGAAGCGAGAATGGAAAGTGTGCCATCGGCAATTCCTTCGAAGAGCGCCTGCACGTCCCGCTCGCTGCGCAACGGTGGATTCATCTTCGCATTCGTGTCGAAGTTTTCGATTGCTGCGTCACTCAGGGCGAGGTGATGCGGGCAGACTTCACCGCTGATTTTGACCCCACGCCGACGCGCCTCCCGTAGTCGCTCCACACTGCCCGCCGCGCTGATGTGCTGGCAATGGATGGGATGATCGCACAACTCCGCGAGCAGGATGTTCCGCATCACGATGACTTCCTCGCCGGCCGCCGGCCAGCCGGGCAGCCCAAGCAAAGTGCTCCAATATCCTTCATGCACGACCCCTTCGCCGACGAGGTTGTAATCCTGGCAATGATCGAGAACGGGAACACCCACCATGCGCGCGTATTCGACAGCACGCCGCATTAATTCATGATTCTGGATGCAATGGCCATCATCAGTAATCGCCACGACGCCGGCCTGCGCAAGCGATCCGATCGGCGCCAGCTCTTCACCCGCAAGGTTCCTTGAAATCGCGCCGGTCGGCAAGACATGCACTCGCGCCACTTCCGCGGCCCGATCGCGAATCCAGGCGATCGTGCTGGCGCTATCGGCCACCGGCGAAGTGTTCGGCATACAGACCACCGTGGTAAATCCGCCCGCCGCCGCCGCGCGCGCTCCCGACTCGATCGTTTCCTTGTGACTGAAACCGGGTTCGCGCAAATGCACATGCATGTCTATGAGACCGGGGGCGACGATGAGATTGCCGGCGGCAATCTCGTCAGGCCGGGCCTTCAGCAACGAGAGTTGCGAGAGCGGCGCGACGCAGCCGTCCACGATGAGCAAATCGCCGACCTCATCGCGCTCGTTCGCCGGATCGATGATGCGGCCGCCTTTGATGAGGGTCGCGCTCACGTCGCGATGCCTCCGCAGAGATAAAGCACCGCCATGCGGACGGCGAGGCCGTTGGTGACCTGATCGAGGATGACGCTTTGGATGCCATCGGCCAGTTCGCTGTCGATCTCCACGCCGCGATTGATCGGGCCCGGATGCATGATGAGGCAATCGGGCTTGAGCAGCTTCGCGCGCTTCTTGGTCAGGCCGAAAAGCGCGATATACTCGCCGAGGCTCGGGAAATATTCCTTCCGTTGCCGTTCATGCTGGATGCGCAGCAGATTCACCACGTCGGCCGTCGGCAAGACTTCGTCGAGACGATGGGAGATAGCGACGCCCAGTTTCTCGAACGCATGCGGGACCAGCGTGCTCGGACCGACAAGCGTAACGCGCGCGCCCAGTTTGGTGAGGGCGAAAATGTTCGAACGCGCCACCCGGCTAAAAAGAATGTCGCCGATGATGACGACATGCAGGCCAGCGATGCCGCCCTTCTTGGCGCGGATCGTATAAAGATCGAGCAATCCCTGCGTCGGGTGCTCGTGCGCACCATCTCCCGCGTTGATGATGCTCGATTTGACGCGCGTGGCCAGGAATTGGGGCGCCCCCGCGGAGCTGTGGCGCAGCACGATGATATCGGCATGGTTGGCTTCAAGGACCCGGGCCGTATCCTTCAGTGTTTCACCTTTGGTCAGGCTGGAAACGCTGGCCGAAATGTTAAGGACGTCGGCGCTCAGCCGGGAGGCGGCCAGTTCGAACGACGTGCGCGTGCGTGTGCTCGGTTCGACGAAGAAGTTGATGAGCGTTTTCCCCTGAAGGGCCGGAACCTTTTTCACTTCGCGCGTCCCGACTTCCTTGAATGCATCCGCCGTTTCGAGAACGAGGTTGATTTCTTCGGACGACAGCTCGCGCAGCCCAAGCAAATCCTTTCGTGTCCAGCGCGCGCTCATGTTCTTGTCAGGGCGATGCTCATGGCGCCGGGCTTTCCTTAACCAACCAAACCGCATCCGGTTCGTCGTCCACATTCCGCAGCCTTAACCGCACGCGTTCGCCCGGTGCAGTCGGAATGTTTTTCCCGACGTAATCAGCCCGAATCGGTAATTCGCGATGACCGCGATCGATTAGCACCGCGAACTGAATGCGCGCCGGTCTTCCGAAAGAGCGAATCGCATCCATGGCCGCGCGACAGGTGCGCCCTGTGTAAAGGACGTCATCGACGATAACCACCGTGCGCTTTTCCAGTGGCAAGGGCAGTTTCGAAACGCGCACCACGGGCAACTCCGCTCGCGTCCCGACATCGTCTCGGTGCATGGCGACATCAATGGCGCCCGTCTCCACCCGCACTTTGGCGAATTCAAAAACAAAATCGGACAGGCGCCGCGCGATTTCCACTCCGCGTGAGGGAATGCCAGCCAGAACAACCGACCCGAGATCCGGCGTGCGCTCGATGAGCTCGTGTGCGACGCGCTGCACCGCACGTCGAATGGCCGCAGCGTCCATGACGGGCGCGGCGGCGGGAGAAGCTTTTTTTTCTTCGTTCATGCTCTTCCTTTGCGACCTCGCAGGATCGCCTTAAAGGAAATGAAAATCAGGAGGTTTTCTCGGCTTTCGCCTCCTTGATTCGTCGTTCGCGCCAGTTCGAGCGGTGCTTGACGATCCAGTCGAGCAACGCCTTCTCGAACCCAATGTCGGCTCCGGCTTTTTCGCTCTCGAGCCACTTGTGTTTCAAAATCTCTTCGCGCTCGGCCAGGAATTCCTTGTAGAGAACCGAGTTCTTAACGAAATGTGACCGATCTTCTTGCGCAGCAGCCATGTCGCGACTGTTTTTCATAAAATCAAGAAAGGGTCAACGCTCAAATAACCTTCTCCGTTCGACGTAGCATCGGTTGTGCCCATTCAATTCTTCGGGCTTCTCGATAAAAACAGATCATTTCAGCTGCCCCCGCAATTGCTCGGCGATGCGCATGAACTCCGCCGCAACCGCCGATTTTCCGGCTTCCGCCACAATCGGCATGCCGCGGTCGCCCGACTCCCGTGTGGCAATATCAATCGGAACCTGACCAAGCAGCGGAACACGCAGCCGTTTCGCTTCCCGCGCGCCGCCGCCCGCTCCGAAAATGTCGTAGCGTTTGCCGTCGCTTGGCGAAAGGAAGTAGCTCATGTTTTCGATCAACCCGAGCACCGGCACGTTCACTTTCTCGAACATACTGGCCGCCTTGCGCGCATCGATAAGGGCGACTTCCTGCGGAGTGGTCACAATGATGGCACCGGCCAGCGCGACCGTTTGCACGATGGTAAGCTGAATGTCGCCTGTACCAGGCGGCAGATCGAGGATGAGGAAATCGAGCGTGCCCCATTCCACCTGTCGCAAAAATTGCTGCGTGTAGCGCGTGACCATCGGTCCGCGCAGGATGGCCGGCGAGGTGTCGTCGAGCAGAAAGCCCATCGACATGAGGCGAAGGTTGTATTGTTCGATCGGAATGATGCGGTTGTCTTCCGTCGCCATCGGCCGGTCGCGCGTGCCGAACATGAGCGAAATGCTCGGCCCGTAAATATCGCAATCACACAACCCAACGCGCGCTTCGGTTTTTTCCAAAGCGACGGCCAGGTTGGCCGCGACAGTTGATTTGCCGACGCCGCCCTTGCCGCTGGCGATGGCGATGACGTGTTTGACGCCGGGAATGTGTGTCGCGCCGATCGTGGCCGAGCCGGCGCCGGCGGGCGGCGCGTGGATATCGATCAACGTTTTCGCCTCCACCACGCCGGCAAGCCCGCGCAGGATTTTTTCCGATTCGGTCTTGATCGTCTGCGGAACGGATGGGTCGTTAGTCGCGAGCGCCAGTTGCACGGTGACGGCGCCGTCGTCGATCTGGATCCCCTTGACCAGGCCGAAGGAAACAATGTCGCGGCTGAACCCGGGATATTTTACCGCGCGCAAGGCGTCGCGGACTTCTGTTTCGGAAAGGGACATGAGTGGGTGAGTACGTTAAACGCCGGGGAGAATGAGTAAAGAGCAGGGCCTGAGCGATCAGGCAGCGCCCGCGGCCGCGGCCCGCGATTCAAATCCGTTGATCAATAATCCGGGATCTCGCCCGGCACCGGTTCCAGCGGGCGACCTGTGGCATCGGTCGGCGGAGGATTAATGGGCGGAGCGCCGGGACCGGTCATGCTGCGCTGCGTTTGCTGGTCGCGGATTGCTTCCGATTCGGAATCGAGGCTGCCGCACCCGGCCAAAACGAGGACAATCACAAGAGCGAGGAGCCAGGGTATCGTTCGCATGAAGAAAGGAGCCATTCCCGGCCGGTCGGCGCAAGTGGACTTCATTGCTTGATGAGCGGTTTGACCAGGCGGTCCAGGGTCGCACGATTCGTTTCTCCCTCCATGCCGGTTACAACGGCGCCCTTGCGATCAATGATGAAGGTCGTCGGAAGCGCCTCGATTCCGCCGTAGGCCTGCGCCATTTTTTGATCGCCGAGCACGATCGGATAATTAATCCCCATCTTTCTTGCGAAACTCGCCACCCGCGCGGCGCCGCCGTCATCCATGGAAACGCCGACCACGGTGACTTTCATGGGAGCGTATTGCTTTTGAAAGGCAATGAGGGCGGGAATTTCCCGCCGACAGGGCGGACACCAGGTCGCCCAGAAATTCAGCACCACGACGTTGCCGCGGAAGTTGGAAAGCCGGACCGATCGGCCCTTGAGATTTGGCAATTTCCAAGCCGGCGCCATTTTGCGGGGATTCGCCTGCTCGGCTGCTGAACTCGTTAGGGGAAGACTGAGAAGCAGGACGCTTCCTAAAAGAGCCGAAAGGATTTTCCGACTTCGGTCGTGCATGAACAAAAGAGGAGGTACTCCCCGGGCCTTTCTTTTGCAACTACAACCGAAAGCAAGATACCGTTCGGCTCACCTCCAGAAGATAATCACAACCGCAAAAATGACGTAAAGCGTGATGATCAGAGCGCCGCCGATGCGGTGTAATCCGTGGCGATGACTGGCCGCGCCGAGGGCGAAACACTTCATGCCCAGCAGCCAAAACACTGCGAAAAGAATTTTCGGCGATGGCGCGGCGAAGCCGAGCAGGAGCGCGGGCAACGCGACGCCGGCCAGAATATTGAAGGTGTTGCTGTTGAGCGATTCGCTGACGACTGCCGCGCCGCGACCGTCAAGCGCGAGTTGCACAGCGGCGACGACATTTGGAATGGAAGTGAGCGCCGCGAGAATGATGGTGCCGACGATCGCCGCGCTCACGTCCCAGATTGCGGCCAGCGACACCGCCGAACGCACCGCCGCAAAACTCGAAGCGACGACCAATCCGAGCGTGACCGGCACCCAGATTGCCTCGCTCCACGTGCTGGAGCGCGCGAGCACCGCGCCTCTCCTCGCATCGCGATGCGCGTGGCCCACAGCGGTTTCAAAAAAATGCTTTGGCCCCGACGGAAGCGGCAGATGCGCGATCTGCACCGGGCGCATGGCCGTGAGCACGACGTAGGGTAGAAGCACGAGAGCGAGAAGGACGAGACTGATTCCAGGTGGAATACATCGCAGGACCAGCCCGACGAGAATGGCGCTGACGAACAGACTCGTCCCGCCGTTAAACCAAAGCCCCTGCCGGCCAATCGAGATTCGTCCGGCCACGACCGCGCTCAAGCCAAGCAGGCCGGCGAGATTGAAAATGTTTGAACCCAGCACGACGCCCAATCCGATCTCGCGTTCGTGCGAGTGCAGGGCGATAAAGGCCGAACAAATCTCCGGCGCGTCCGCGCCGAACGCGGCCAGGATACCGAGCAATCCTTCCGACAAACCGAAGCGCGTTCCGAACCGTTCGAGCGCCGTGGTTAGCCGTGCACTCGCCCACGACATGATGGCGATCGCGCTCGCAAAGAGAAGAAGTGCGGCGCACATCCGCATGCAGAAAGCCTGTTATTCCGCCGCGCTGGCACTCGGGGTGGGCGAGGGAAGCGGAAATGCGAACGTCGGAGATGGGGAAGGGCTCGGCGACCCTGTCGGCGATGGAGAAAGGCCCGCGCTTGGACTAACGAGTGGCGACGGCGAAGACGATGCCGCGGGAGTCGCAGTTGGCGTTGGCGTCGGAGTGGGGGAGGGTGTTGGCGTCGGCGTCGGGATAATGTTCTCCCAATGATGCAGTGGGACGGTCGAGCCACCGATTTCGTTGACCAGCGTCTCACAACGAGCGCGCATTTTCTCCAAATCGGGTGGCCCGAACTTTGCGTCGGCCGTTCCCGGAAAAATGAGATACGTCACTTTCAGCTCGCTGACCGGACGGTTGTAGGGCGTGGAAAGCGCGTTGATTTCCCTGGCGATGCGCAAGGAAGCTTCGCCCACCTTGTCGGGCGGCCCGGCGTCGCCCACGATCGCGGGATAAATGCCGTTATCGGTAACGACCACCGCATAATCGCCGATTTTTGCTCCGGTCGCGGCGAAGCCAATCGGGATGACGATGTAGGGATCGGTCGCGCCGATGAGGAAACTGTATCGCTTGAGCGCATCGATTTCGCGGCGCACTTCCGTGCGCGCCTCACGCAGCTCGCGTTTGCGTTCCAGTGTGAGATTGGCTTTCGCCAGTTCACTCTCGATACGCGCCAGATGGGCTTCGGTCGTGCCGAGGTAGGGATTGGGCGCCTTTGTTTTTTTCTTCCATTTGAAGCTGGTGAACGGCTTGAAGTTGGTCGGCGCGCCGCTCCCGATCGGCATCCGGTCGGAATCGGAGCCATCGGCATCGACGTCCATCTCCGCCTGGAGCAGAACCACTTTGCGCTTCGTCGTCGGCGATTGCAGCGCCAGCACCGTCTGGCAATCGTAGAAGTTGTGCCGGGAGAGGACCTGATCGAGCCGGCCGAGGTTCGCGCGCAGGTTCTTCACTTTCATTTCGTAAAGCTTCTCGAAAAACGGCGAGACGGAATCGGGCTTCAACATGCCGGCCAAACCCGGGAGCAACTTCGGCAGTTCCGGATTCACTTTGGCCAGCTCTTCGATTGTTTTGTTAGGCGTCGGCATCCGCGCCTGCAGTTTCAAATCGAGCACATAACTTTGCGGATCGATCCGCTCGTCCGAAGCCGCACCGCCCGGCGGCGTTTCCACCTCCGAGTGCAGGGTGAGTCCATTAAAGATACGCGCCGTCTCCAATTTCCCGGAGATAATCGGCGGCCGCGTCGGTCTCGGCGAAGGCGTCGGACGAATCGGCGGCACCCATTCCGATTCCGGACCGGTCAGATTAAGCAGACGCCAATGCCAGCGTTCGAGCGAAATCCATCGGTAGATGATGGCGACGCCGACAATCAGCAGCAAGAGGAGGACGACGCGCCGCAAGGTACTGAGACGAAACTTGTGCACGCTTTCGGCTACCGTTTCACCCAGGCTATCACCGCGATGATAATGCCGATGACGCTCAGAATCGATATCATGCCTGCGGGCATGGCTTTGCCCGTTTTCATGAAGGCGGGAACAAAGCGGCCCGCCAGAAGAACCGACACGGCCAGGGCCATGGCCAGACCCGCGACGGCGTGAATGGGCAGGAGACATGCGCTCACGATGAGAAGCACGCCCGCGATCGAGCCGGCGGCGATCGAAGCTTTGCTGCCCGCTTTCACATAACCGACAACGCCGCCCAGGATGGCGAGGATGCCAAAGGCGAGAAAATAGATTTCGGCGGCGTCGATCATATCAGAAATCCTCGTCGCATCGGTAAGCCAGCTCGGCAACACTGTCCAGCGGTGGACGTTCGTTAGGCGTTCCGACAAGAAACACTTGCGGAGCGGTCGCACCGGAGGCAAAGTCGCGCACGCGATGAAGATGCGTCGTCCAATCTGTCGGTGGTTGGTCTCGGGCGGCTTGTTTGCTTCGTTTGCCTTTGCTCTCGTGCTGGCGGTTTCGCCGCAGTTGCACGAGCGCCTGCACCACGAGGCTTCCCCGACCACGCACGAATGCGCCGTCACCCTGATCACGGCGGGCAAGTTGCAGCACAGCAGCGTTCCCGTCGTTGTCGTCGCTCCGGAACCGGCCTTTCAATTTGGAAAAATTCCGACGCTCAATCCGCTCTGGGTTCCCGCGCCTTTCCTCGGCGCCGCCATTTTCGAGCACGCGCCGCCGGCTTTCTCCTAAGCGCTCAATCCTGCCGCCTGTTCATTCGGTGCGGTTGGCTATTCCTTCCGCCGATCTAAACCGGCCGGCCGATTCTGCGTTCGCCGCTGTTGTCTGCGGCTTCACCCGTCGTGAAGCGCCGCGCTCAGTTCATTCAATAAAACCGCAACTTAGGAGAACTCATTTTGAAATTTTTACTTTCGCTCTTGATCGCGTCGGTCTTTTTGGCCGGCGTGGTTTCGGCACAGGATGCCGTAAATCCCGCGGCCCCCCCTCAATCGGGTCCCAGCCCTGGGCCGGGGAAAACAGCCCAGATTCAACGCGTCGTCGTGAGCGGCGGCGCCATCGAACAAAGCGCCACCGATACCGCCCAGGCCGTTACCGTTCTAAACGGAAACGACCTGAAGCAACACGCCGGCTCCAGCCTCGGCGATACTTTGGCCAGCCAGCCTGGCATCGCCGCAAGCGGCTTTGCGCCGGGGGCCAGTCGTCCCATTATTCGCGGCCTCGCCGATAATCGCGTACGCGTCCTTAACGATGGCACGGAAGTCTTTGATGTTTCCAATCTGAGTCCCGATCACGCGCCCAGTGTGAGCCCTTTGCTCAGCCAAAGCATCGAAGTCGTGCGCGGCCCGGCCACCATCCTTTACGGCTCGGGCGCCATTGGCGGCGTCGTGAACGTCGTCGATAATCGCATTCCCGTGGAGCTGCCGCCTAACGGATTAAGCGGCGAGTTCGATTCGCGATTCGACAGCGGCGACCTCGAACGCAGTGTGGCCGGCGAGATTGACACGGCCCTCACGTCACATTTTGTCGTTTACCTTGACGGTTCGTTCCAACGGACGGACGATCGCCGCATTCCCGGCTTCGCCCTCAACGAGCGCATTCGCGCCGAGCTTCCGCCGTCGTACCTCGGTGATGATGTCTTTGGCCGCGATCCGCACGGCTACGTGCCGAATACTTATGTGAAAACGAAGGATTTCGGCATCGGCGCCTCTTACATTTGGGACAAAGGCTACTTCGGGGCCTCCTTCAATCAGTTCCTTTCCGTCTATGGCATCCCGGACGATCCCGAAGTGGACGATCCCAGCGAGTCACCCGCGCGCGTGCGTCTCGACGTCACGAAACGGCAGGGCAATGTACGCAGCTCCGCCATCGATCCGTTTCCCGGAATCAGCACCATGAACTTCAAGTTCGTCTACACCGACTACAAGCATCTTGAGATCGACGGCGATCATAACATCGGCTCGACCTTCAAGACGAGTGGCGTGGATTCACGGCTCGAGCTGGTCCATGAGGCGGTCGGACCGTTCAACGGATCGGTCGGCGGTCAGCTCTTCGTCAAGGACCTGTCGATTCTCGGTCAGGATGCGTTTCTGCAACCGACCGAAACGATTCAGGGCGCGGTCTTCCTTTTCGAGGAGGCGAAGGCCGGGCCGTTTACCATGCAGTTCGGCGGGCGCGTCGAGCACGATGATGTCTCCATCGATTCAAGCGATCCCGATCTCACTTCTCTGACGTCGCCCGATCAAAAGAATCAGGACTTCACGCCGCTCAGCACAGCCGCCGGGGCCATCTATCATTTTGCGGACGATTGGGAACTGGCCGTGAATGCGACGTTTTCGCAACGCGCCCCGACCGCGGAAGAGCTCTTCGCACGCGGCGGACACGACGCCACCTTCCAGTTCATCGTGGGCGATCCAACTCTCGGCGTGGAAACAAGCGAAGGCATCGACTTGAGCCTGCGAAAAACGGCCGGTGCAATCACTGGAACGCTGAGCGGTTATTACAATCACTTCAAGGATTTCATCGACTTTACGCCGACAGCCCAGTTTGAGGATGGCCTGCGCGTTTTCGACTACACGCCCAAGAATGCCGATTTCTTCGGTGGTGAAGGAGAGATCGATTTCCATCTTCTCCCGCTCACGCTGACGCGCATGTCTGCGCCGACCAGGAACAATGCCATGTCGGCCAAGAACGTCATCACGGGGGCGACCCCCCAACGGGAGCCCAATCCTAACGACCTTTATCTGCGCTTGCGCGCCGACTATGTGCATGCCGAAGACAGTGATACCGGTGAACCACTCCCGCGCATCACGCCGCTCCGCTACAGTGCATCGCTCAATTATGAGAGCGAAAACTGGACGGCCAGCATCGAAGGTCAGCGTGTTTCGCGGCAGAATCGAGTGGCAGAGTTTGAGAGGGCGACGGCGGGTTACACATTTCTCAATGCCAGCCTCGGCTACAAATTCCGGATTGGCCGCACCTACAACGATATCTACGTACGCGGGACCAACCTGACTAACGAAGAAGCGCGCGATCACCTTTCATTTTTGAAAGAGGTGTTGCCGCTGGCCGGACGCAGCATTGTCATTGGGTTGCGCACCGCCTTTTGAGCGCGCGGGTTGCCGTTTTTCCTCGGTTGCGGCAACTGTCGGGACGTGTTAGGTGCGCGGGCCGGCCAATGGCCGGCTTGCGCATGGAAATCGGTCGAATTCGCACAGCCACCGCCACACCAGCGCTGGCCCTCCTCATCGCGCTGGCCATTCTGCTGGCGAGCATCTTTTCGTCCGCACCGCAATGGCACGCCCGCTTTCACGGCAATGGCCACCATGAATGCGCGGCGACTTTGTTTCGAGCCGGTAATTGCGAACTCTTTGTTCCTGATCGCATCGTTCTTCCACAGGAGCGCAGAAACTGGGAACCGCCCCTTTTGCCGTCGCCGCCGATTACCCTGCGCGACTTCGATTTCTCTCTGCTCGAGCACGCCCCGCCGGCTTTCTCCTGACCATTGGTTTTCCCCGCGTATCATGCGCGGCGGCGCCTTCCTGGCGTTCAGACGGCGTTGAACCAATGCGCGCGAGCGCGCATTAGCGCTTCGTCCCATCGAACCGCTAAACCCAGGAGTTCTTCAGGAGTTCATGAAAACGATACCAATCTTGCTCGGCACAGTTTTTTGCTGGCAGACGATGGCGCATGCCCAGATCGCGGCGACACCGCCGTCGAGCACGCCGCCGGCCGATATGGAAACGCTCCGCCAGCAGGTGCAATCGCTCACCGAAACAGTGAAAGCATTGCAGCAACAGGTGAAGGATCAGCAGGCCGTCATCGATAAGCTCAATCCGACCAGTGTGGCGCTGCCGGAAAAACCGGAGCCTTCTCCGATCGTGGCCGGGGCTTCCCCGTCGCCCGAACCGAGTGCGCCACCGCTTTTTCCGACCGAGGACGAATCGGTAATCGCTTCCTCGGAAGCGAGCCCTCCGACAGCGCCCGCTGTAAACGAAAACGGCACCGCCACCGCAACGGGCACGACCTTCCCTACGACCGATGAATCGGTCGTCGCCACCCCGTCGACGGAAACAATCTCCAGTTCCGGGGCAGGCGCTTCCCTTGTCGCGCCGATGACCGTCGTGAGCGGGGCCGGTGGCAAGAATTACATGAACATTTCCTTTGACGGCGTGTTCACCTTCGCGGGATCGAGCGCCAGGGATCTGGATTTGATCGAAGTGGGCGACCACGATCCGCAACAGCGTGGCTTCAACGCGCGCAATGCCGAAATCGCGCTGGATGGCGCGGTTGATCCCTATTTTCAGGGTTTCGCCAACATCGTCCTCAAGCTCGACAACGATAACGAAACCGAGATCGAGCTGGAGGAAGCGTTCATGCAAACCACCGATCTGCCCTTCGGTCTGCAGCTGAAAGGCGGACAATTTTTCGCCGCATTTGGTCGGATCAATCCGACGCACCCGCATACGTGGGATTTTGCCGACGATCCTCTCGTGCACGGGCGCCTGCTCGGCCCCGATGGGTTGCGCGGTGTCGGCGCACAGATTTCCTGGACGATTCCGCTGCCTTGGTACTCGCAACTGATTTTCGCCATGCAGAACGGACGCGGTGGCACCGGTTATTCTTTCCGTAATCCAGGCGACGGCGGCATGTTCTTCGATCGCCTGACGAATGATCGCGAAGCCCGCGGACTGCAGGATTTCCTCTACATCCCTCGCTGGGAAAACTCCTTCGACCTCTCGCCGACGCAGACCGTGCTCTTCGGCGCTTCGGGGGCTTTCGGTTCGAACGATACCGGCATGCACACGCACACGCAGATCTACGGCGGGGACTTTCTCTATAAATGGAAAAGCGCGCGGGCCGAAGGCGGATTTCCGTTCGTGAAGTGGCAAAGCGAAATCATGTATCGCCGCTTCGAGGCCGGCCGCGGTCTCGACGACACTTTTCCGGTCGCGGAAACGTTTCACGATTGGGGCATGTATTCGCAATTGCTCTGGGGTTTCCGGAAGGGATGGGTAACCGGCATTCGCGGCGATTATCTGCACATGGAGGATTCGCCTTTCACCGACGATCCGACCCGGCAATCACGCTCCCGCCTTTCGGCCGATCTGACCTGGTACCCGACCGAGTTCTCGAAAATCCGGTTGCAATACAACCATGATTTTCTGCAGCCTAACGACTTCCTGGCCGGTCGCGACGTCGACTCCGTCTTTCTGCAATTTGAATTCATTCTCGGTGCGCACGGCGCCCACAAATTCTGACGCAGCCTTTATGAAACATCACAAAACGCTCTTTATCGGCGCTCTCTTCCTTGCTCTCATCGCTTCGGCGCAGGCCAGGCTCAACGTCGTTGCCACGCTCCCAGATTTCGGCGCGCTCGCGCGCGACGTCGGCGGTGACAAAGTGAACGTGGCGGTCCTGGCCAAACCGACGGAGGACCCGCACTTCGTCGATGCCCGTCCGAGCTTCGTCGTCGCCTTGCGCAAAGCCGATGTGCTGATCGATGGCGGCGCCGAACTCGAGATCGGCTGGCTGCCACCTCTGCTGCAAAACGCGCGCAATCCGAAAATCGAAGTGGGCAAACCGGGCCGCGTGGAAGCATCGCAGGGCATCCGCCTCATGGAGGTGCCGGCGACATTGACCCGCGCCGCCGGCGACATTCATGCCATGGGGAATCCCCACTTCACGGTCGACCCGATCATCGCCAAAGCTGTCGCTCAGCATATCGCCAATGCTTTTGCGGCCGTCGATCCCGCCAACGCCACGTTCTATCAGGCAAATGCCAAACGATTCGAAGCGACGATCAACGCGAAGCTGCAGGAATGGGGCGCGAAGCTGTTGCCCTTCCGCGGCCAAAGCGTCGTCGCCTATCATGATTCATGGCCCTACTTCTCGCACCGCTTCGGTTTAAATATCAACGTTTTCCTGGAACCGAAGCCCGGCATTCCGCCCTCGCCATCACATCTCGCGGAGGTGATTCAGCAAATGAAGACCCAACATATCAAGGCCATCATCGTCGAGCCTTATCATAATCGAAAGATCGCCGAGAAGGTCGCTTCCGTGACAGGCGCGAAGGTCGTCGATTTCGCCCAATACCCCGGTGCGCTGCCCAACACCGACACCTACGTGAATCTAATCGACACGCTCGTGAACCGGCTGGCCGCCGCCATGAAATAACTGAACGCCGCCAACTCGACCTCCGGAAGTGCAGATCAAAAGGAGACCGCCTTATGTTTGAAGTCATGTTCTGGCCCATCGTGGCCTGCGTTCTGTTGCCGTGGCTGCTTGTTTATCTCGGCCTGCACGTCGTGCAACGCGGCATCATTTTCATCGATATTGCCATGGCCCAGATGGCCTCGTTAGGCATTTGCGTGGCCGTGCTTCTGCATCTTGACCTGGAAAGCGCGCAAACCTTTGCCATCGCGCTTGGCTTCACCCTGGCCGGCGCCGCCATTTTTTCGGTGACCGGAAAACGCGCCAGCCAAATCCCGCAGGAAGCCGTTATTGGCATTTCCTACGTTGTGGCGGCGGCGGCGGCCGTCCTCCTGCTCAGCCGCGCGGCCGAGGGCGACGAGGAAATCAAGCGCATGCTCGTGGGGGACATTTTGCTCGTTAGTCCGATCGATGTCTGGCGCTGTTTTGGACTCTTCGTCGTAGTGGGCGTATTGCATTTCGCGTTGCGCAAACCATTTCTGCTTGTCTCCTTCGATCGGGACGGCGCCTATGCGAAGGGAATGCCGGTGCGCTGGTGGGATTTCTTTTTCTACGCCGCTTTTGGTCTGGTCGTGACCAGCTTTGTACGCATCGCGGGCGTGCTACTGGTCTTTAGCTACCTCATTGTGCCCGCCGTTTGCGGCATCAATCTGGCCGGCACGCTCGGGAAACGCTTGATCATAGGCTGGATTATTGCACTCGTCGGCGGCGTGGGCGGTCTTTTCCTTTCCTTTTGGTGGGATCTGCCATCTGGCGCCGCCATCGTTTGCACCTTCGGCGCGCTACTTATTGTGATCTCGATCGTTGGTCTGACGCGAAAGCGTTGAGAGACAACGGTGCGCGGCAGGCTGGCTATCTGCGCTTCCTCTCCCCGAGGAGAGCTCAGCGGTTTTTCCCCGCTTCGAGCATGCGGACGCGCTTTTCTACAAAAGGGAGACGCAGCGTCAAGGTCACGCCCCGTCCTTCCTCGCTTTCGATGGCCATTTCGCCGCCGTGTTCCCGAACAATGCGCCGCACGATGAGCAGCCCAAGCCCGGAGCCGGAGCTCTTGGTCGTGAAATAGGGTTCGAAAATCCGGCTCAGATTTTCCGCCGAGATTCCGCCGCCGGTGTCGTTGAAGCTAATGAGGACATGCGATGCGTCCATGTCGGTGCGGATGCGCAGAATGCCCCGTCGCTTCATGGCTTCGAAACTGTTCTTGATGACGTTGTAAAAGGCCTGCTTCATCTGATCGCGGTCGAGCGCAATGAGTGGCAGATCGGAACGCAATTCCTGCTGGACTACGATATCGCGCGCTTCGATCTCCGGTGCGAAGAAGCGGACCGATTCTTCGATCAAAGCATTGATGTTCTCCGGCTTAAGTTGCGGTTTGGATGGACGAATGGCGCGCAGGAATTGCGTGACGATGGAATCGAGCCGGCTGATTTCGGAGCGAGCCACGTTGACGGATTCCTGCAACTCCGCTTTCTCCGGGCCATCGAGTTCGCGGATTTTTCGCTCCATTAATTGCAAATGGATATGGAGCGAATTGAGCGGATTGCCGATCTCGTGGGCGACACCGGCAGCGAGAAGAGTGAGGGCATTCAGACGTTCCGACTCGAGGGTTTGCTGGGCGGAACGCCGACGTTCCGTGATGTCATGCAAGATCATGGCGTGACCGACCGCTTCACCGTTGTCGTCAGAAGCCGCGTGGCCGCTCTCTCGACGTTCGATGAGGAGCGGAACGACGTAGAAGTTGATGAACTTGTTAGCCGGATAAAAGATTTCCATGTCGCGACTAACCACACCGCTCGATTTGGCGAGCGCGTCCCAATCCAGGCCAGGAACGCGTTCATCGAGCCGTTTGCCAATGGAATTCTCCGCCTCGAATCCAAACAGCTCGCAAGCGGCATTGTTGAGATACGTGATGCGACCGCCTGCATCCGTGACGATGATGCCCTCCTGGATGGAATTGAAAACGGTTTCGAGAAAACCTTTTTCCTGCGCGAGACGGAGCAGATAATTCTGCACATCCTCTGGACCGATGCGGCCCAGACGTTCAATCAGCTTTTCGAGAAAGCCGGATTTCATTTTGCCGGCTGATTATTCACCACGAAGGACACGAAAAGCACGAAGGATTTGAGATCCCAGAGTGGTCCTCCCCCTTCGTGCCGCTTCGTGATCTTCGTGGTGAATTAGATCTCAGAAGGCAAGTTGCCTAATGAGCCGCTCCGTCGTGCTGGACGGGCTGACCGGTCTCGGCTTCGGCCCGCTCCTTCAACGCGGCTTTGCGCGAGAGTTTCACCCGGCCCTTGTCGTCGATACCGATGCATTTCACCCAGATCATCTCACCGACTTTGGCTACATCTTCGACCCGTTTTACCCGGAAATCGGCCAGCTCGGAAATGTGGACGAGACCGTCCTTGCCAGGGAACACTTCGACGAACGCGCCGAAGTCTTTGATGGAGACCACGCGACCGTGATAAGTCTGCCCAATCTCAATTTCCTTCGTCATGCCGCCGATAATTTCCTTAGCCCGCGCCATGCTTTCGGGGCTGGTCGCGTAAATGTGGACGGAGCCGTCGTCTTCGATGTTAATCTCCGCACCCGTCTCGGCCACGATGCCCTTGATCGTCTTGCCGCCGGGTCCGATGAGAGCGCCGATCTTCTCAGGATTGATTTTGATCGTCTCAATGCGCGGCGCGTATTTGCTGAGGTCTGGCCGCGATTGCGGCAGCGTCGCGTTCATGATGCCGAGAATTTTCGTGCGCGCTTCTTTCGCGCGGAAAGATCGCTTCGGCCATGATCTTGTGGCTGACGCCCGGAAGTTTCAGGTCGAGCTGAAAACCGGTCACGCCGTTTTCGGTGCCGCAAAGTTTGAAGTCCATGTCGCCGAAATGATCTTCGGAACCGATGATATCGGTGAGCAATTCGTAGCGCTTCAGGTCGCCGCCGTCGCCGTATTCGGTCACGAGACCGACGGAAATGCCGGCCACCGGTGTCTTGATCGGGACGCCCGCATCCATCAGCGCGAGCATGCCGCCGCAAACGCTGGCCATTGAAGTCGAGCCGTTCGATTCCATCACTTCGCTGCTGATGCGAATGGCGTAACGGAAGTCTTCGATGCTCGGCACGACCGGCTCGAGCGACCGCTCGGCCAATGCGCCGTGACCGATCTCGCGCCGGCTCGCGCCGCCGGTGCGGCCGGTTTCGCCGACGCTGAAAGGCGGGAAGTTGTAATGCAGAATGAAGCTCTTGGAATTTTCGCCGCCGCCGTAGGCGTCGATCATCTGCGCTTCTTCGATCGGCGCGAGTGTGGCCAGGGCGAGGGCCTGTGTTTCGCCGCGCTGGAAAAGTGCGGAGCCATGCGCGCGCGGGAGCACGCCGACTTCGCAACCGATTTGCCGCAGATCCTGATAGCCGCGTCCGTCCATGCGTTTCTGTTTGTCGAGCACGCTGATGCGGAATGCTTTTTTCTGCACGTAATCGAACGCCTGCGAAATGGCGAACTTGTCCGCTTCGGGGAATTTCTCGAGCACGGCGGCCTGCACTTCCTCTTTCAAAGCGCCGACCGCCTTGCTGCGCGCGACTTTGCCTTCGGTGTAAAGCGCGCCCTCGATGCGATCGCCCGCGACCTGGTAGGCGATGTCGAGAATGTCCTTGTTCACTTCCATGAGCGGCATCTCGCGCTTCGGCTTGCCGGCTTTCTCGGCCAGTTCTTTCTGCGCACGAATCATCTCGCGGGCATGGGTGTGGCCGAATTCGAGCGCCTTGACGAACTCAGCTTCCGGCAATTCGTGGGCCGCGCCTTCGATCATGATAACGTCGTTTTCAGTGCCGACATAAACGAGATCGAGATCGCTTTCGTTGCGCTGATCGTGCGTTGGATTGGCCACGAACTCACCGTTGACCCGGCCGACGCGCACCGCGCCGATCGGGCCTTTAAAGGGAATGTCGGAAACGCAGAGCGCGGCCGACGCGCCGTTCATGGCGAGCATGTCGGGGTCGTTCTGACCATCGGCGCTCAGGAGAATCCCGATGATTTGCGTGTCGTAGAGATAGCCGGCCGGGAAAAGCGGGCGCAGCGGCCGATCGGTCATGCGCGAAGTGAGCGTCTCCTTCTCGGAGGGGCGCCCTTCGCGTTTGAAATAGCCGCCGGGAAATTTGCCGACAGCGGCCGCTTTTTCGCGGTAATCAACGGTGAGCGGGAACCAATCCTGCCCTTCCTTGATGCTGGTGGCGGAAACCGCGCTGACTAATACGATGGTGTCTCCACAGGAGACGGTGACTGCTCCATCGGCGAGCTTGGCGATTTTGCCAGTCTCGATGGAGATCTGAGTGGCCCCGATTTGGGCCGTGACCTTTTGTTGCATAAGAACTTTCTGGATGGGCGAAAATCCAGGCCGGTCACCCTGATTGTAGGTTTTAAACTCGAAAGAGTTTCGGGGCTAAAACCTAAAACCCAAGGTGTACTATCGGCCCGGAACCGCCGGGTTTGTTTGTAGTTAAGATGGCGGGCGACAGCGGACCGAATTCGACGGCCGCGCCTCAGGAATCGGTCCCCGTTTACTTACGCAGATTTAACTTTTCGATCAGGCTTTTATACCGATCGGATTTGGTTCTGCTGAGGTAATCGAGGAGGCTCCGGCGCTGCGCCACCATTTTGAGAAGGCCACGGCGCGAGGAGTGATCCTTGGCGTTGGTTTTGAGGTGTTCCGTCAACTGGGCGATGCGGCGGGTGAGAAGTGCTACCTGCACATCGGCACTGCCGGTATCGTTTTCGTGGAGCTGGAACTCCTTCATCTCCATCGTCACACTGCTATCTGCCATACGAGGCGGACAGTGTAGATGAACTTTCGCGCTTGGCAAGGACCAAGCCGGGAAAGGTTCGCCGACCGAGGAAGCCCGCGAAAGCTCTAGCCTCCACCCTGACCCGGCGGGGGCCCCACGTGCTTGTTGATCGGTAAATTGTCCCGCTTGTTCTCTTCTCGCCGGCGGTTGTTCCTCGCTTCGGCAAACCGCACCGAGCTTTCAGCCGTCTTGGTGCGGGCGATGATCGAATCCATGCTGACGCGCAGCTGTTTGATGAGCGGCGTCCACACGCCAGCCTTGCTGTGCATGGCCAGAATCTCGGCAAAATTCTTGCCGCTTCCTTCGGCCAGTGAATTGGCTACGAGCAAATCGCTGAAAGGAAGTCCTGTCGTCTTTTGCTGCCTTTTGATTTTCGCCACCGGCACCTTCGTTTGCCAAGCCACCGCACTCGACACCAGCGAGTAACCTTCCACGATTGTTCCGGTCTGCCGATCCAGGAGGGACATGGCCGCGGCAAGGACGGAATTTTCTCCGCGCCGATGCTGGGCGATCGAATCGGATCGATTGGGAACGTCGCCCGCGTCAACATATCCTCCGCCGATCAGACTTCCGGCTGGCGGGGGGACCCAGATGGTCCTTCTTTTGGGCGTGTCCTGGGCGAGCGCAGGCCAGGCATGCACCGTGAGAACCGAGCAAGCGAAAAGACCAATCAGCCGCGTTTTCATGACAGCGCTTTTGTTGCTTTGCGCTCTCCCAACGGGACCTTCTACGGAGAACCTGCTCCCGGATGAGGAGCATTTCCACCCAGATTAGCGCGGCCCAGACCATTGTCCTGTTTGTTCTGGTCCTCACGCCGGCGACGCCGCGCCTCGGCATATTTCATCGATGTTTCCGCGGCGCGAGTGCGCGCGACAATAGAATTCATGCTGACCCTGAGCCTCTTGATCACGGGAGTCCAGGCGCCGGTCTGCCTTTCCATGGCCACAATCTCGGAAAAATTCTTCCCACTGCCCTCAGCCAAAGAATTGGCCACCAGCAAATCGCTGAAGCTGAGGCCAGTCTTGGCATGCTGCGTCTTGATCGTCGCATCCGGGATGCGCGTCTGGGCCGCAACAGCGGCGGAGGCAAGATTAAAGCCCTCTACGCTAATCGTAGAAGACACGTCGAACTTATTCATGGCCTGGGCGAGAGCACGATCCTCGCGCTGCCGGGCGGAAGTCGCTTTCGGCTTCGCCCTCGCACCGGTATCGACATATCCGCCACCGAGATGGCTGCCGACAGGAGGCGGGACGTAGATGCTCCGTTCGGCCGTCGAGCTACTCTGCGCGCCAGCGGGCAAAGTAAAGGCTACGAGGGACATAGACGTCAAAAGGATGGCGGGCAGAGTTTTCATTGCGCGAATATTATGCTCTTAACCCAGAAGAAAACCAGATAAATCTTCAGCTCTTTTGATGAAATAACGAGGCAATTGCGCCGCTTTTAGTCCTCTTTTTTGCGATGATCGGTCATTTCCGAACGGACCGTCCGCGAGTCGACACGGTTAAGGTTTCTGATCATGGCCGGTGTGAGCAGCGAACGATGCGGAATGTCGCAAAGATGTTCGGCAATGAACCAGATCGGTTTGACCGATGTCATCCAGTGCAGGTGATCAAAGCGGGCCAGGTTCACCGGACGTGAGTAGCGGCGCAGGGTGCGTTCCCAGCGCATGTTGAAGTAGATATTGAAATAGGTCAGGGCCAGTTCGCGCAGCGTGCGATGAACGGGCTCGCGATAACGGCAGCCGCTGAAATTCGACTTTGCCACCGCTCCCCAATGGCCGCGCACTTTGAAAATGGCCACGACATGATCGGTATCGCGTTCCGCTTCCAGATCGAAGATGAGCGGAGGAAAGCCAAGCACCCGTAACGCCGCTGCGGCGAAAATGGCGCCTTCGAAACAGGAGGCCGTGCGATCTTGTAAAACTTTTCGCGGTGAGCGACCGGTGTAACCGAGATTATAGGGCAGTTCGTCGAGGAAACGCTGCACGCCGCCCGGCGTCTTCAGCGCCCGCAAGGTGCGAAATTCGTCCGCCGTGAAACCAAGATCCTGTTTCATGCCGAGTCGACATGCCGCCCGACAATGACGAGGTCGTATTTCATTCCGTCGAGACGAGCAATGCGCGGGAGCAATCCCCAGCGTTCGAATCCCATGCGCTCGAAAAATTGCAGGCTTGGTTCGTTATGCGCGAAAATGTGGCCGATGAGCGCAGTGATTTCTAACGACGGCGCGCGCGCGATCGCCTCGCCTAACAAGCTTTTGGCGATTCCACGGTGTCGAAATCTTTCGTGCACATAAATGCTGACCTCGGCGCTACCGGCGTAGGCACAGCGCGGCAGAAATGATTGCAGGCTGAGCCAGGCCGCGATTTCGCCGGCCTCCGTTTCCAAAACCCAAATCGGGTGATGGTCTGAGGAATGCGCGCGGAACCAGGGCAGCCGTTCCTCGACGGTCGTCGCTTCGAGCATGGCGCTGACCATGCGCGATGGAATGGTGGCATTGAAGATTTCGACGATGGCGGGAAGGTCCTCTTCGGTCGCTTCGCGGATCGCCATTTTCGCTACGGAAGAGCCGCTGCTTGGAAAAAAATGTGATCGAAGCCCGGCTGAAACGGACGCGTCGAGGTCGGCCCGATCTGGAAACGTGGACTCAGCTCCCGCTGCGAGGCGCAGTAGACTTCGATCTCGCGCCGCCTGCATTTGTCG
>CAVYWQ010000002.1:0-902718 GCA_963772275.1 uncultured Verrucomicrobiae bacterium
CGCGCAACAAAGGGTGAGCTTTGCACAAGCCGTGCAAAGCGCGACCCGGCCAGATCGTTGAGGATTGGCTAAAGCAAAGACAAGTTTACGAAACTATGAAAAGGCAAAGCATCATCTATCTCGTCGCCGGGACGCTCGTTCTCACCGGGCTCGCGCTCGGATATTGGGTGAACCACCTCTGGCTGCTCCTCCCGGCCTTCGTCGGCTTCAACCTTTTTCAAACCGCCTTTACCGGCTTCTGCCCGCTCGAGCGCATTCTCATGAGGCTGGGCATCGGCCAGCCTGGCGAAGAATGCGGTGCCGCGCCACAATAGGCGCCGATGAAGCTCTCATCTTGGCTCTTCCCGGTCAGTCTCGCTTTTGCGCTGGCCGCTTGTCATTCGAAAAAGGAAACCGCCGCGGAGTCGCGGCCGGCGGTCGCCGTCCGCACCGTTGTGGCCGAAAACAAGGAACGTCCGTCGAGTGAAGAAGTGGTCGGCACTGTGCGAGCGAAGCTGCGCGCGGTCATTGAAGCGAAAGTCAGTGCACGCATCGAGGCGCTGCTTGTCGCGCCGGGCCAGATGGTGAAGGCGGGCGATCTCATCGCGCAGCTCGATCCGCGTGAGATTCAGGCCAAGCTCGATCAGACGCTCGCTCTGCGCGAACAGGGGACACGCGATCTCGCCCGCGCTCGCGAGCTGCTCAACAAGAAAATCACGACGCAGGCGGAATTCGACGCCGTGCAGGCGCGAGCCAGTGTCGCCGAAGGCGCGGCCCGGGAAATGGAGACGATGCTCGGTTATACGAAAGTGGTCGCGCCTTTCGACGGAATCGTGACGCGAAAACTGGCGGATGTGGGTGACCTCGCCGCGCCCGGCAAACCGATCGTCGAGATGGAGGATCCCCGCGCCTTGCGCTTCGAGGCCGACGTGCCTGAGGCTCTCATTGGACACGTCAAACTCGGCGCGAAGCTTCCCGTCCAAGTGAGCGCTGACGCGGCCCGATTCGAGGGCACGGTCGTCGAGGTCGCGCCGGTCGCGGACGCGGCTAGTCGCACCTTTCTCGTCAAGCTTGATCTCCCCGCCGCCGAAGGTGTGCGCAGCGGTCAGTTCGGCCGGGTCTGGATTCCGACGGGCGAAAGCAGGTCGATCCGCGTCCCGGCATCAGCCGTCGTGACGCGCGGACAGATGGAATGCGTCTTTGTGGTTGTGGATCAGCACGCCGAGCTCCGCATCGTGCGCACCGGCAAGCAGACCGGCGACGAAGTGGAGATCCTGGCCGGCCTCAATTCCGGCGAGCCCGTGGTGAGTGATGGCGCGGAATTACTGCGTGACGGACAACCCGTCATCCCGAAGCAATGAGCGCGGATGCTGCGAGCGCGAGCGGTGTCGCCGGGCGCATCGCGGTCGCATTCATCAACTCGAAACTCACGCCGTTGATCGTGGTCGCGGCCGTCCTGCTCGGCCTCGGCGCGATCGTTCTGCTCCCCCGCGAAGAAGAGCCGCAGATCAAGGTGCCGATGGTCGACGTGATGGTGAACATGGCCGGCTTCACCGCCAAGGAAGTGGAGGAGCGCGCGACGCGACCGATGGAAAAACTGCTCTGGGAGATCCCGGGCGTGGAATACATCTACTCGACTTCGCGCGACAGCGAGAGCCTTGTCATCGTTCGTTTCAAGGTCGGGTCGAATCCCGAGGAATGCCTCGTTAGGTTGACGGAAAAACTGCGCTCAAACTACGACCGCATTCCGCACGGGGTCGGCACGCCGCTGATCAAACCAAAATCGATCGACGATGTGCCGATCCTTGCCCTCACCTTTCACAGCGCGCGTTACGATCACCTCACGCTCCGCCGGCTCGTGGCGGAAGTGGATGACGCGGTCAAAGCTGTGCCACTCGTTGCCGAGACGACGATCATCGGCGGCGCGCGGCGCGAAGTGCGTGTCCTGCTCGATCCGGTGCGGCTCGCTTCGCGTAACCTGAGCGCAGCCGGGCTCGTCCCGATGCTGCAGCAGGCGAACCGGCAATATCGCTCCGGCGGCCTCACCACCAACGACCAGGAGTTCGTCATCGAAACGGGCGCCTTTCTCACCAGCGCGCAGGACGTGGGGAATGTCGTCGTCGGTGTCTTCGGCGGTCGGCCCGTTTACTTGCGTGAGGTCGCCAAAATCGTCGACGGCGCGGAAGAGCCGTCGAACTACACCTTCTTTGGCCACGGCGCGGCGCGCGCTTCGGCGCCGGACGAAGAACCGGCCGTCACCTTGAGTATTGCGAAGCGTCCGGGTGCCAACGCCATTGCCGTCACCCACGAAGTGCTGCGCAAGATCGAGACCCTGAAGGGAACGCTCATCCCGCACGACGTTAAGATTTCGGTCACGCGCAACTACGGCGAAACGGCGTCGGAAAAATCGAACGAACTTCTTTTTCACATGGGCCTTGCCGTGATCGGTGTTTCGCTGCTCATCTGGCTCACGCTCGGCTGGCGCGAATCGATGATCGTCGCCCTCGCCATTCCCGCGACGCTCGCGCTCACCCTGCTCGTTTTCTACCTGCTCGGTTTCACCCTCAATCGCATCACGCTCTTCGCTCTCATCTTCTCCATCGGCATCCTCGTCGATGACGCCATCGTGGTGGTGGAAAACATCGTCCGCCATTTTCATCTCCGGCAAAACAAGGGACGCAACTGGGCCGCCATCGCGGTCGAAGCCGTTAGTGAAGTTGGGAACCCGACAATTCTCGCGACCTTCGCGGTCATTGCCGCGGTGCTCCCGATGGCCTTCGTCGGTGGCCTGATGGGACCCTACATGCGACCAATCCCGATCGGTGCCAGCGCAGCGATGGGTTGGTCGCTGGCGATTGCCTTCGTCGTTACGCCCTGGGCTTCGATCCGGATTTTGCGCTGGGGGAAAAAGTATTCGCGCCTAACGGAAGGAACTGCGGGTAATGAGCCGCAGAGTCATTTCGCGCACGAGGAGGATTTCTTCACCCGAATCTATCGGCGCCTAATGGGACCGATGATCGCGCAACCACGCTGGCGCTGGATTTTTCTCGGCTCGATCACAGTGCTGCTCCTGCTCGCCATGACAACCGTCGCACTCGGCTGGGTACGAGTGAAAATGCTGCCCTTCGACAACAAGAGCGAGTTCCAGGTGATCCTCAACATGCCCGAAGGCAGTTCGCTCGAACGAACTGCCGAAGCGGCGCGCGAAATCGCCGCCGCTGTCCGCATCGAGCCCGAAGTGACCGATTACCAGATCTACGCCGGCGTCTCCGCGCCCTACAATTTCAACGGACTCGTCAGGCATTACTTTCTCCGTCAGGGCGCGAACGTGGCCGACATCCAGGTCAATCTTCTGGCAAAGCGCCAGCGTCGTGCGCAAAGCCACGACATCGCCAAGCGGGTGCGGCCGCGCATCGCTGCCATCGCCACGAAATACGACGCCCGCGTGGCGGTCGCGGAGGTGCCGCCGGGGCCGCCTGTCCTGCAGACACTCGTCGCCGAAGTTTATGGGCCTGACGAAAAAGATCGTCACGCACTCGCCCGCAAAGTGCGTGACATTTTCAAGAGCACGCCAGGCGTGGTCGACGTCGATTGGTATGTCGAGGCCGACCAGCCGAAGGCCCGTTTTGTCATCGACAAGGAAAAGGCCGCCCTCCACGGCATTAGCGCCGAGACCATCTCGCAAACCCTGCGCATCGCGGTCGGCGGCGAGTCGGTCGATCTCCTCCACCTTCCGCGCGAGAAAGAGGACGTGAATATCATGCTCGAGCTGCCCCGTTCCGCGCGCACCACGCCGGACGAATTGCTCGCTCTGCGGGTTCGTTCCGGAGACGCCAACGCGCTACCCGAACCGGGCGCGGCCGCGAGCGCGCCGCTCATTCCGCTCCGCGAGCTGGTCCATATCGAGCAGACCACGACCGAGAAAAGCATCTATCACAAGAATTTGATGCCGGTGACGTATGTGATCGGCGACGTGGCGGGCGTGATCGAGAGTCCGGTTTACGCCATCCTGAAAATGAACAAGGCGCTGGCAAAACTCGACGCGCGCAAGTTCGGCGGCGACGGCAGCCGCGTGCAGATTTTCAACGCCGTCCAGCCCTTCACGGAAGCGAAGCCCGCCTTGAAATGGGATGGCGAATGGCAGATCACGATCGAAGTCTTTCGGGATCTCGGCTCGGCTTTTGCGGTCGTGCTCGTCCTTATCTACATGCTGATGGTCGGCTGGTTCCGCAGCTTCATGACGCCGCTGGTCGTGATGGCGGCGATCCCGTTTTCGCTTGTCGGCATCCTGCCCGCGCACGGTTTGCTCGGCGCATTTTTCTCCGCCACCTCAATGATCGGCTTCATGGCCGGCGCCGGGATCGTGGTGCGCAATTCGATCATCCTGGTCGATTTCATCGAGCAACGTTTGGCCGAAGGAATGCCGCTCGCCGAGGCCGTAGTCGATGCCGGTGCGGTTCGTTTCCGCCCCATGCTCCTGACCGCGCTCGCCGTCGTGGTCGGCGCGAGCGTCATCCTGGCCGATCCGATTTTCAAAGGACTCGCCATTGCGCTCATGGCCGGCGAGATCGCCTCGCTCCTGATCAGCCGCATGGCTGTGCCGGTCCTCTATTTCATGGCGAATAACCGGGCCCGCCGTGCACGATCGATCACGGCATCCACATGATAAGAAAATGGACGAACGCTTCGCGCGTTACCGCGAAGCATCGTCTGCGCACCTACGACGTACCCGGTCGCCGCGGCGACATGGGCTCGCCATGGCGAGGGCCGTAAGAATTCGACATTGGAGGTCACCAAAGCTATCGCCGATTACGCCAGTGCGTGAGCATCACCAACTACAGTCGCGTACAATTCTTATCGCCTTCGCCGAATGCGATGTTTGTTGTGCCATCACCCGGGGCGATCTCAAATACGTCTGTTCGGCGCGTCGGCCTATACTGAAGGCGCCCATCGGCTTTGCCTCAGGGTGTGGCGTTCTTTACACTACGAGGTATGCTTCCTGGTTTTTCTGTAACGCTTACTTTGTGAAGTACTCCAGGGATCGTCGAATTGTGACTTCCTTAGGATCACAACAGGTGGCAGATATCTCTATTTCGTCTTCGCCTCCCTTTCCTCCGCCCGTCCGTAGAGTAATCTTCGCATTTTGCAAATCTTCAGCGGTGAATCCGTTTCTGAGGAGAACTTGTTTAGCCAAGGTTACCTCGTTAAGCTTAATCGCTCTCATCAGCTGGTCGCGGTCGTCCTTGCTGGCGCGAATCCGGGCCTGGGCTTGAGCGGCTTTCTTCTGCAGCGAAGCGGCGTAAGCTTTTGAGGGTCTGTCGGCGAAATGGGGTTCTTGTTCTCCACTAGGCACTTGCGCCCGCCCCGTGAGCGGAACACCCAGGAGGCCGAGTGATGCGAGGGTCGAGAGTATGATGCTGCGCAGAAGGTGCATAGTGAGACAGACTAACGACGTGCTCTTTCCGAATGCTGTCAACCGGAGATGAGGTTATGAGAGCGACCGCAAGAGGCCGGTGTTGGAAAGTTAAAAGGCTATGATGTTGAAAAGGAGTGAGGCCAAAGCTGGAGATCAGATAAAATTAGTTCACCACCGGGCGATGACAAAAGCGGATTGAACCTGAAGGCTTGACGTTTCCGGGTAGAGATTCAGACACCTTGCACATTCGGATTACGCTGCTCTGTAACAAGCATGTAGATGGTCCTGCCGCCATCGATGGAAAGGAGAATTTCCGTCTCAGGGGCGCGCCACATCGAAAGGTCTACGTTTGGAAAGTCCGCCGTCCATTCAAGCCTCACAACTTGTCCAGGAGTCAAAACCTGTCCCGCTGTCGGCGAAATCAGTCTGGCCCTGTAATTGTTTTTGCATCGTGCCGCAAAAAGTCACAAGAGTGGCACTCAGAGGCCGACATCTGCGCAACGGCTTGGCTCGAAGAGCTTTGCATTTAAAAGAAGGCTCGACACTCGTTTCCGAATCATTTAGGAATCGCGCCGCTGGCGAGTTCTCTTCAAGCCGCTGTTACTCGCCACATCAATAGGACACACACATGAACAGACGCCTCTGCCTGACTATGCTTGCCGCCGTTTCCCTAACGTCTGCCACATGCATTTTCGACGCCCAAGTGCTCGCGGCGAGCCAGGGCATCAATGTGCCCGACGGTACACGCAAGTGCATAAAGCCCAAAGGCCGTGCATCGGTACCCACGAATCTGTCCGCGCCGCTGGCCTGTCTGGAGCCAGTGGTAAACGTCAGCGCCGTGTCCGGGAATCAGTCTGAGAGTTTCGTGCTCGTCAACCCAACCAACACAAACAACGTGGTGGCCTTTTCGAACACTAACGCAAACAGCATTTTCCGCGCGTACTCGACGGATGGTGGCGCGACTTGGACACGTGGCACCGTGGCCACGAATGTGGCGTGCTGTGACGGACAGGCGGCCTGGGACACGTTCGGCAACCTCTTTCTGGTTTACATCAACAGCAGCGTCAACCAAATCAACGTGATCTTGAGCACTGACGGCGGCGTCACATTCAGTGCACCACTGACCGTGGGCACTGGCAGCGTTGACCAACCGTCGATCGCTGTGGGCAATGGGAGCGTGTGGGTGGACTGGAACTCGAGCGGAAATATGGTCGCGCGTGGGGCGCCAGTGACGGGTCTGGGCGTGTGGGGGCCGTTCAACGCGCAACAGTCGATCCCATCAGCGACGGGGAGCTTCGGGGGGATCGCTGTCGGACCCGGCCCAAATGGCGGTAAAGTTATCGTGACCTATCAAAATCCGACGGGTGGGCAGGGCCCGGCGACGATCTACGCCAATGTAGACGCGGACGGTTTGGGAGTGGGCGGTTTCGGGGCGCGCGTCACCGTTTCGGCGACGAATGTAGGCGGCTTCGACTTCATCCCGGCACAGAGCGGGCGTTCGATCGATGCTGAGGCCGGAGTGGTATGGGACGCAACCGGTGGGCCGTTCAACGACCGCATCTACCTGGTATACACAGACGAGACGGTCAACGAGAACAACGACACTGACATTGAGATGCGTACGTCGACTGATGACGGCGCGACGTGGAGCGCGCCGGTGCGCGTGAACGACGACGCGACGACGAACAGCCAATTTCTGCCGTACGTCGCGCTCGATCCCACAACCGGCACGGTGGCAGTGGGCTTTCATGATTGCCGCAATGATAACGGCGTGCCCGGTCCAGGCGGGACGAACATGATTCCTAACGATGATGCGGAATACTATGGCACCTACAGCACCGACGGCGGCGCGACCTGGGCGCCGAACACGCGCTTGAGCGGCGGGTTCTCAAACGCGGCGGCGGCGGCCAATGGCATCGACTATGGCGATTACGTTGGTCTGTCCGCGTTCATGGGTAAGCTCTACACGGCGTGGGCGGACAACGCGAACTGCGATGGCACGAACGCGAATGGCACGTTGCACGCGTTTGACCTATACACCGACCCACTCATCCTCACGGCACCGGCACCCACAGTGATCAGTGCCGTGTCGCAAACGATGCACGGATCGGCGGGCACTTTCGATATCGATCTACCGCTTACCGGCACGCCCGGTATCGAATGCCGGATTGGAGGCGCCACGAACGATTACACGATGGTGGTCACCTTCTCTGACAACGTAACTGTGACCGGCACGCCGCAAGCCGAAGTGACATCAGGCGCAGGCTGTGTGGGAAGTGGAGGCGTCTGCAATGGCGGAACGGTGACGGTGAGTGGTGCAGTGGTAACCATCCCGGTGACCAATGTCGCCAACGTGCAGACGATCAATGTCCGGCTCAATGGAGTAAACTCGGCAGCGAATGCGCCTGCAACCGATGTAATTATTCCGATGACGAGAATCGCTGGCGATACTAATGCCAGTGGCAATGTCAGCTCATCCGACATCGCCCAAACCAAGGGGCGAATTGGTGAGACGGTGGACGCGACGAACTTCCGCTCAGATGCCAATGCCGACGGCGCGATCGATTCCGCCGATGTTGCAATCGTCAAATCGCACAGCGGCGAGGCGCCGGCGCCTTAATCGTTTGCTGACCACGTGCGCGTAAAGGTGGAAGGCGTTGTCCTCAACGCTTCGCATCGCGATAAAGATGGGGCTTGCGCCCCCACGCGACTTAAGAGCGTCGCGGGAAGAGCACAGCCAGCCAGGTCTATTTATCGATCAAAGATGAACCCGGCAATTGCCCGTAGAATGAGAAAACTTGCGATCGATCCAGCGGAAACAATGGCAAACGGCAAACCGAGGATTGCGATTAAAAAAAGCCAATCGCCCGTTCTCGATTGCCAAGGTCGCGAAGACTCAGAAATTCTTGTGGGGCAAAAAACCTCTGGCCAATTCGCGGGGGATAAACGGAAAGTATTCGCCATTCCTCTCTCCGTATCGATATCGAAATTCATACGGAAGCTGATCGTCGTAGTTGAATGTTGCGAACCCACGAAACGGCATACTTGCTAGATGCCGGTACGCATGTGCTGTCCAGCGCGGTGTATTCTCATACGTTCGCAATACACGAAAATATTCTGCTTGGTTTTTGGCATGAGCTCGCTCGCTAAATACCCAAAATTCCTCAGCGGGATTTTCTGCTGTGGCGCATCGGTCGCGCAATAGTTGTCGGAGCTCTTCAATACGCGCGATGAGCGGAGATGACGGGCCGGAGCCGATTAAGGCAACGCGCGATTCAAACTCCGGCTCTTGCAAGCGGGCAATGCATGCTTGGTTTAATTCATCCAGCGTCACGTAATCAGATAGAACATAAAATCGAAACGGTCCCGGCCAACAAATTACTTCCAGCGCGTTTGTTGTTGGCGACGATGTCGAATCTGACCGGAAGTGCACATCGCGTTAATCGGAAGGCCGACCGATGCTGAAGGCGCCCATCGGCTTTGCGTCGGGGTTGTATCCCTCCGATGACTTGCCCGAGATTGGCCAGGTCGCTGAGATTCATGGTCGCTAAACAACAGCTAGCCATCGACACCATGCATGAGCTGGCGCTCGTACTCCACGCTGTCGAAATGACCCTTCGAGTTCTCAATGAGTCCAGCGTCGTCAAATTGCCAAAGTTCGTAGCCGCTGATGCGAATGCGCTTTCTCGTGCCACCGGGTCCGGTGTTCGTTCCCGTTAATGTCCAATGGAATCTTGTTCCTTCCGAGTTACGCGACACCTCATCCATGGTTACGATCATGTCTGGAAAATCGGTCATGAACCCGCTCGCCACCTCGGCGATTGCCGGTCGCCCGATGGCAGGCGGCCCTTCGTTTACGGTGAGCGAACCGTTCTCGGCGAAGAATGCGGCAACGTTCTCAGGATTCTGGCGGCACCACGCTGTCGCGTAACGCGTCGCAAAGTCGATCAGTTTGCGGTCACCCGTCACTGATGACAGTCACTATTTTGAAGCTGGCACTACTTCTTTTCGGCGGGCAGTGGGAGATCGGAGTTCCAGCAATCGGCGCCGCATTTCCAGCTTCCGTCGGCCTGCTTTTCCCAAACCTCGAGATATTTGCCGTGGTCGCTCACCGTTTTGCCGCTGGCATCCTTAGACGTCCACTGGAATCTCCCGCTCACGAAAGCCATGTCACCGGATTTGGCGACTTCCACGCGGGTTGGCGTCCAACTTCCGTTGACCATCCCCTCGATGTCTTTTTTCCACTGTGCGCGAATTGCTTCCCTGGTCGTCGCCGGCGGTGCGTTCGGCGGGAGGACAATGGCGTCCTTCGAATAGTAGGAAACCGTCTTGTCGACATCCTTGGCGGCGGCGGCCGCCGACCACTCCGCATCGAGGGCGCGAAGCTTTCCTTCGACGGCAGTCTGTTCCTTTGAGGGCGTCTTCTGCGCGTCAGCTACGGTTAACGAAAGCAGGAACAGGCAACCAACGGCCACTCCTGCGTATTGATTGATTTTCATGATAAACCTCCGGGTTTGAGTTGAACGAAGCAACAGTGCGCGGGAAATCTCGGTCCGCCCGGGCCGTAGAACAAACCCAAATTGTGGCGGAGAGGGAAGCGCCTTGAAAATCTCCGCAGTCCGACCAAGCTCCTGAACCGAGCGAACAAAAATCCTATGTCACAAAAAGCAACCGAATCCAAGCGCCTCCTCTCCTACGTCATTGCCGAATGGGCCTGCGGCCTGAAATACGAAGATCTTTCGCCCGAGGCGATTCAGGCGGCGAAGTTATTTTGGTTCGATACGATCGGCTGCGCGCTGGGCGGCAGTCAGCAGGATGACGCGAAGATCTTGCTCAAGCATTATCGCGCGATGGGCGCTGGAAATGAGAGCGCAACCACATTCGTCTCCGGCTTCAAGACCAACCCGGTCGACGCGTCGTTTCTCAATGGCCACATGATCCGCGCGATGGATTACAACGACATTTATTGGAAGGCCGATCCGTGTCATCCGAGCGACCTCATCGCCGCGCCCCTGGCGCTGTGCGAGAGCGAAGGCCTCGGCGGGAAGGATCTGATCCTCGCCACGATCATTGCCTATGAAATCGAGATGCGACTGTGCGAAATCGGCCGGCCCGGCGTACGCGAGTACGGCTGGCATCACGCGACGCTGAGCGCGTTCGCAGCGCCGGTCGCGGCCGGGCGGGTTTTGAATTTAACGGCCGATCAGATGGTCTCGGCCATGGGCATCAGCGCGGCACGAACGTTTTGCCCGGGCGCAGTCACGGCCGGCAAGTTGACCAACATGAAGAACACGGTCGATCCGTGGGCGGGCCGCATGGGTGCGGAGAGCGCGCTGCTAGCGCGTGATGGTTTCTCCGGTCCGGAGCATATCATCGACGGCAAGGAAGGCCTCTTCGCCGTTTTTCACCACGTTCAATACAAAGGCGAACCGGCCACTTTCGACGGCGAAGGGCTCGTCGCCGATCTGCCGAGTACGCCGAAGTCGCATTACCGGATTCTCGATTGTGGCATGAAGAGTTTCCCAATCGAAGCGCTCAGTCATGCGCCGCTCACCGCCATGATGAAGACGGTGAAGGAACACAAGATCAAGGCGGAGGACGTGAAGGAGATCAAAGTCGAGGTGATCGCGCGCGCCGCCGATATCCTGGGCGATCCACACAAGTACCGGCCCGACTCCAAGGAAACGGCCGACCATTCCCTCCCCTACTGCATGGCCGCCGGATTGGTCGACGGAATGGTGACGCCGCTGCAGTTCAAGGAAGAGCGCGTTCTCGACAAGGCGCTCATCCCGATCATGGACAAGGTGAAAGTGGTGCCTAACGAAGAGTTCGAGGCGCTCTTCCCCAAATTCCAGCCGAGCCGCGTCACGATCACGACAAATGACGGCAAGTCGCACGCCACCCGCGTTGATGTTCCAAAAGGAGATCCACGCGACCCGATGACCGAAGAGGAAATCGCGGTCAAATTCACCGCGCTCGGTGGCGACGTCGTCGGCAAGGATCAATGCAAAAAATTGCAGAGCTTTATCATGAGCATGGAGACGGCGAAGGATTTCCGTGGGCTCTTTGAACTGACAACGGCGCGAAAGTAGTCGGCCCGACGCATGAAGAGCGCGACCCCAGAGTTCGAAGCGGCCGACTTTTACAACCTCGACGAGCTGCTCAGCCCGGACGAACGGCAGGTTCGCGACAGGATACGCCAATGGGTGCAGGAGCGTTTTCTGCCCGTCATCGCGAAACATTATCGCGATGGCACATTCCCGATGGAGCTCGTGCCGGAACTGGCGCAGCTCGGTGTCTTCGGGCCGACCATCAAGGGCTACGGTTGCGGCGGGCGCGGTTATGTCGCTGCCGGATTGATGATGCAGGAATTGGAACGGGGCGACAGCGGGCTGCGCACATTTGCTTCGGTGCAGGGTTCGCTGGCCATGACGGCGATCAATCTTTTCGGTTCGGACGAACAGAAAGAACAATGGCTGCCCCCGATGGCGCAGGGCACGAAGCTTGGATGTTTCGCGCTGACCGAACCGGACTTCGGCTCGAACCCCGGCGGCCTGCGTACACGAGCGCGCAAAACGGCTGACGGTTACCGCCTGAGCGGCGCAAAGAAATGGATTGGCAACGCGACCATTGCCGATGTCGCAATCGTCTGGGCGAAAGTCGAAGGCGAAAGCGGAGTCGATCCCGAGAGCGCCAGTGCCATCCGCGGATTCCTGGTCGAGAAAGGCACGCCCGGTTTCAAGGCGACCTTGATCGAAGGCAAGCTTTCGCTGCGCGCCGCGTTGACGGCCGAGATTGAATTCAATGACTGCCCGTTACCGGCGAGCGCCCTGTTGCCGCTCAGCAGCGGCCTGCGTTCGCCGCTGAGCTGTCTCAACTACGCACGCTACGGCATCGCCTGGGGCGCGCTCGGCGCAGCGATGGCGTGTTACGACGAGGCTCGACATTACGCGATGGGCCGCGAGCAGTTCGGCCGGCCCATTGCCAGCTTTCAACTGGTGCAGGCCAAACTGGTGCGAATGCTCACCGAAATCACCAAAGCGCAACTGCTCGCCATGCGCCTCGCTCAAATGCATGACGCCGGAACCGCGCGGCATTACCACGTTTCCATGGCCAAGATGAACAACGTCGAGGTCGCGCTCGACGCCGCTCGCACGGCTCGCGACGTCCTCGGCGCCGTCGGCATTCTCGACGAGCACCAATGCTTCCGGCACATGTGCAATCTTGAGAGCGTACGCACCTACGAAGGCACGCAGGACATTCACCTTCTCGTCCTCGGCCAGCAAATTACCGGAACGCCCGCCTTTGCCTGATCAATCGAAGGCACGCTTCGCCCTTCCCAATTCAATGCCCAGGCAGTAGCCTCGGTTGGATACGGTTCGATTCGCATCAGTTCGACAAAGAAGGAGCGGAAACATGCGCTCGGGCACGAAGATCATTGTGTGCGTCATCGCGGTTTTAACGGTTGTTGGTGCTGGCCAGTTGCGAGCCGACGTTTACACAACCGGTGTTTCTTTCAATTTCGCTGGCGGGCAGGGCGGCGTTCTGGCTACGACACAACCGAACCTGGGGGGCGACGGCGCGGCCCTTTTGCTCGCGCTCGATGGCAATCTTGTTTTGCAACCCACCAATTACACCGTCGGCATTGGTCACGTCTGGTACAGCGTCCTGCCCGGCACAGTCATCGATCCCGCCTTTGCCCTGACGGCCCCCCAGTTTGCCAATGCATTCACGGGGAATCTGGGCGGCCGAATTCAAGTTGTTCCAGGTCAGACGTTTTTGCTGGCTTTTTGGCTCGACGCAAATGGCAATTCCGTTCCGGGGCCGGGCGATCGGTTTGGCTGGGCCAGCATCGTTTACAATTCTTCGACGCTCAGCCTTGTCGGCAACGCCATTGAAAGCACCGGCATCGGAATTATCGCCGGAACGACCAACGCTGTTCCCGAACCTTCAACGGCGTGGCTGTTACTGCTTGCCCTTGCCGCAGTGCCAGCGGCGCGGCGCTGGAAACGCGCGAGACCCACGAGCTCTTCGATCTGACTGCGGCGAAAGAGCGCAAGAGAACTACGCCGTCGCGCTGCCTTCGTCGGGCCCGCCGAACTGAATCCCCTGCGCCAGCGGCAACTCGGTCGAAAAATTAATCGTGTTTGTCTGACGCCGCATGTACTGCTTCCAGCAATCGCTTCCACTTTCGCGGCCACCTCCGGTTTGTTTCTCGCCGCCGAACGCTCCGCCGATCTCGGCGCCGCTCGTCCCCGTATTCACATTGGCAATTCCGCAGTCGCTCCCGGCCACGCTCATGAATTTCTCCGCTTCGCGAGCATCATTGGTGAAGATCGAAGAAGTGAGCCCCTGTGGGACATTGTTGTGGATCGACATTGCTTCGTCGAAATCGCGATAGGTCATCAAATAAAGGAGCGGACCGAAAGTTTCGTGGCAGACGATCTCGAAATTCGGCTTTGCGTCGGCCAAACAGGGCGTCATGTAACAGCCGCCAGCGTACTTTTCGCCGTCCAATCGCTCGCCTCCATACAGAACTTCGCCGCCTTCGTCCTTTAATCGCTGAATCGAATCCTGCACCATGTCGACCGCGCTTTTGTCGATCAACGGGCCCATCACCGTCTTGCGATCCAGCGGATTGCCGATCGGCAAACTCTTGTAGGCCGCCAGCAACTTATTGCGCACCTTGGACGCGACCGATTCATGCATGATGACGCGCCGCGTCGAGGTGCACCGTTGACCCGCCGTGCCCACGGCTCCGAAGAAGATCGACTGGGTTGCCATCTCGAGGTCGGCGCTTGGGGCCACGATGAGCGCGTTGTTCCCGCCAAGCTCGAGGATCGTTCGGCCAAGCCGCCCGTTCACCGCTTTGGCCACGCTAAAACCCATGTTGGTGGAGCCGGTTGCGGAAACCAGCGGGATGCGCGCGTCATCAGCCAGTTTTTGCCCGACCGTTTTGCGATCGCCCATGAGCAGCGTGAAAATGGCCGGATCGGCTCCGGTCTCGCGACAGACGCGTTCGGCAATCTTCGTTACCGCTATGGCCGTGAGGGGCGTCTTTTCCGAAGCTTTCCAAACCGTGGCGTCGCCGCAGACCGCGGCCAGCGCGGCATTCCACGACCAAACCGCGACGGGAAAATTGAACGCGCTGATCACCGCGACCACGCCGAGCGGATGCCATTGTTCCATCAAACGATGGCTTGGACGCTCCGATTGGATCGTCAGGCCATAAAGCATGCGTGACTGACCGACTGCGAGGTCGCAAATGTCGATCATCTCCTGCACTTCGCCTTCGCCTTCCGCGATGATCTTGCCGGTCTCAAGCGTGACGAGCTGGCCGAGCTCATGTTTGAACTCACGCAAAGCGTTTCCGAGCCGGCGAACCGTCTCGCCCCGCACCGGACCTGGTGTCATTCGCCACTTCAAAAACGCCTCCTGCGCGCGCGAAATGGCTGTGTCGTAATCGTCAGCCGAAGCGGTGCGGACGCTGGCCAGTTTACGGCCGTCGACCGGCGAGATTTTGTCGATCTTCGCGCCGCCGCCGCGCCATTCGCCGAAAAAGACGCCGTCGTTTTCGTCAGTCAGTCCGAGTTTACTAAGAACGTTTTGCATCAGGTGGATCGCGCTCTCCGAGCGCGATTTTTTGGTGTGGATTGGATAATGGAAATTGCCTGCCGCCTGCCATGCCGCGATCAGCGATCCCGGCTACAACGTTAGCCGAGTCGCCGACATTGCTCGCGCAAAACCGCCATCGCTTCGTCGATCACGTCTGTTGTGACATCGAGCGTCGGGCGAAAACGAATGGCGCGTTCGCCCGATTTCAAGACGAGCAGGCCATTATCAAACAGTTGTTTCCAGAACGCATCGCGCGTCTTCGGATCGGGCAGGTCGCAGGCGATGAACAAACCGCGGCCGCGCACAGCCGAAATTTTCTTTGTCTCGCTTTGCAACTTCTCCAGCTCCTTCGCGAAGTAAGCGCCAACTTTGGCAGCGTTCTCGACCAGCTTTTCCTTCTCGATGATGCGCAGAAAATGCGTCGAGCGAACCATGTCGGTGAAATTCCCGCCCCAGGTCGAGTTGAGGCGACTGGGCAGACGAAAAGCATTATCTTTCACTTCGTCGATGCGCGGGCCGGCCATGACGCCGCAGACCTGCACTTTTTTGCCGAATGCCATCAGGTCCGGCACCACCCCGAAATGTTGCGAGCACCAGACGCGCCCCGTTGTCCCCAGGCCGGTCTGCACTTCGTCGAATATGAGCAGCATCTCATTGTCGTCGCAGATGCGGCGGAGCGTTTGCAGCCATTCGCCACGGAAATGATTGTCGCCTCCTTCGCCCTGAATCGGCTCGATGATGACGGCCGCGATATCGACGCCGCGGTCCCTGACGAACGCCATAATCTCCTCTTCCGATTTCTTCTCGCGCGCGATGACATCCTTTTCACGCTCCGCTTCCGGCAGGGAAAAATCGATGCAGGGTTGCGAGACGCGCGGCCAGTCGAACTTGGCGAACAAGTCCGTCTTACGCGGGTCGGTGTTCGTCAGGCTCATCGTGTAACCGGTGCGGCCATGAAAGGCGCGGCGGAAATGCAGGATCTGCGTGCCGCGTTCGCCGCGACCGGCTGCCATGTTCTTGCGAACCTTCCAATCCATCGCCGCCTTGAGCGTGTTCTCGACGGCAAGCGCGCCGCCTTCGATAAAGAGATAACGCTCGAGCGGCGCATAACCGGCCACGCGGGTCAGCGTCTCGACAAACTCGGCGTAAGCCTCGGAATAGACATCTGAATTGGCGATTTTGATTGAGGCCGCGCGGGCCAGTTCTTCGCGCACCTCGGCTTTTTGAAAATGCGGATGATTGTAGCCAATCGGCATCGAGCCGAAGAAGCCGTAGAGATCGATGAGGCGCGAATTGGTGGCCGAATTGTACAAATACGAGCCACGGCTTTTCTCGAGATCGATGACGATCTTGAACCCGTCGAGCAAGACATGCTGCTCGATCGCGCGAAGGGCCTGAGACGCTTTGGAACTGGTTTCTTTCTGGCTCGTTTGGGCGCTGCTTCGGGATGAAGCCGGCTCCGCGAGCACGGGCGGCATACTCATCCGTTGATGTTAGCCGGGAGCGGTCTGTTGGTCAATGAGCACGCCGGACGGCTTTCTCTTCCTTGGGGGGAGCCCCGGCGGGCAGCCTGCGCTCCCCGGAACAAGAGCATCGCGCTGCGTTCATCTTCTTTTCCTTCTTTGTCCGGTGCGTTGGAAGTGCTTCAATCGCCGCCATGCCGCGGATCTATCGCCTTGGGAGCTTCCTGGTCGCGTTATCGCTCATCGCCTCAAGCTTCGGCCAGACGAAAGCCAAAAAAGCGGAGGAGGAAGGCGAAACTTTGCCGACAATCGCACGGAAGGCACATGGCCTGGAAGCCATGCCCGGTTTCTTCAAAATCTTTTGGGACGAAAAGGAGGGAAAAGTCTGGCTTCAGATCGACAAGTTCGATTCGGAATTTCTCTACGTGAATTCGCTCGCCACGGGCGTCGGCTCGAACGACATCGGGCTCGATCGCGGACTCTTTGGCGATGTCGACGGAAACAATCCGCCGGAGCATGTCGTTAAGTTCGTGCGCGTCGGACCAAAGGTCCTGCTCGTCCAGCAAAACCTTGCCTTCCGCGCGCGCACTGAAAATCCCGACGAGCGCGCCGCGGTCGAGGAAGCGTTTGCCAAGTCGACTCTTTGGGGGTTCAAGGTCGAGGCGGAGGAGGGTGGCAGCGTCCTCGTCGATGCAACGCGGTTCCTGCTCAATGATGCCGAGGGCGTCGCCGACAAACTGAAGGACACGAAGCAGGGCGAATACAAACTGGACGAGGGACGTTCGGCCATTTTTCTGCCGCGCACGAAAAGCTTTCCGAAAAATACGGAGTTCGAAGCGACGCTCACTTTCGTCGGCGAGCCAAAAGGCGACTGGCTGCGTTCGGTCACGCCAATGCCCAAGGCCGTGACGGTGCGCGAGCATCATTCGTTTGTAGAATTGCCGGATGATCAATACCAGCCGCGCGTCTTCGATCCGCGCTGCGGGTTTTATCCGGTCAGTTTCGCCGATTACGCGACGCCGATCGATCAGCCGCTCATCAAGCGCTTCATCACCCGCCATCGCCTGCGCAAGAAAAATCCCGTCGCCGTCATGAGCGAGCCGGTTGAGCCGATCCTCTATTATGTCGATCGCGGAATGCCGGAGCCGATCAAGTCGGCCGTCATCGAGGGCGCCTCGTGGTGGAACCAGGCGTTTACCTCCGCCGGTTACATCGACGCCTTTCAGGTGAAGGAATTGCCGGCCGACGCCGACCCGATGGATCTGCGTTACAACATGATCGAATGGGTGCATCGCTCGACCCGTGGCTGGTCCTACGGTACATCGGTCATCGATCCGCGCACCGGCGAAATCCTGAAGGGCCATGTTTCGTTAGGCTCGCTCCGCGTTCGCCAGGATTTTTTGATCGCTCAGGGTCTCATGCAAACCTATGCCAAAGGCACCACGGCCGATCCGCGCGCCCTGAAGCTGGCGCTGGCCCGCTTGCGGCAACTGGCCGCGCACGAAGTCGGTCACACGCTCGGTTTGCAGCATAACTTCGCGGCCAGCACGCAGGATCGCGCTTCGGTCATGGATTATCCGCCGCCGCTTGTCACGGTCGACAAGAGGGGCAATCTAAATTTCGATCAGGCTTACGCCACGGGAATCGGGGCCTGGGACAAGCGCACCATCCTCTACGGCTATGAGGATTTCGCGCCGGGCACCAGGGAGGAGGCCGGGCTCGCCTCCATCCTAAAATGGAACCTGACCAAGGGCTTTCGTTACATCACCGATGCCGACGCGCGCCCGCCGGGAGGCGCTCATCCGCTGGCCCATCTTTGGGATAACGGCGCCTCGCCGGTGGACGAACTCAATCGCCTCATCCGGGTGCGCGCCATTGCCCTGAGCCGCTTTGACGAGAAGAACATCCCGCCGGGCGCGCCCATGGCCACGCTGGAGAACGTGCTGGTTCCGGTCTACCTGGCGCACCGTTATCAGGCGGAAGCCGTCGTGAAATGGATCGGTGGTGTGAATTACAGTTACGCCGCGCGCGGCGATGGCGAAGTGACGAACGAGCCATTGCCGACGGATCAGCAGCGCGCGGCGCTCAAGGCTTTTCTCGAAACGCTGGATCCATCCTTTCTCGCCCTGCCTGACAATGTGATTGCTCTCATTCCCCCGCAGCCGCCCGGTTATCAGCGCGACCGCGAGCTGTTCGATCCGCATACCGGCCCCATTTTCGATCCTATGGCGGCGGCGGAAAGCTGGGTGAACAAGGCGCTCGACCTGCTTTTCGATCCCGCGCGGCTCTCCCGCGTCGTCGAACAAAATGCGCGCGGCAAGAGTCAGCTCACGGAAAATGAAATCTTCGATGCGGCCCTGCAAATAGCTGCGCCGAACCCGCGACTTGGCAGCTACGAGCGCGAGCTGGCCCGCATGCTGGAAAAGCAATGTCTCAATCATTTGCTCCAGCTGGCTCTGAATCCGAATACGCAGCAACAGGTCAACGCGCTCGCCCTGCAAAAGATCGCCGAACTCGAAGCGCGATGGAAAGCGAGGCCTGTGGCCGATGAATCCGAAGCCGCCGAGAATGCCTATCTGCTTTTTCAAATCGATCAATTCCGGCGGAATCCAAAGCAGCTCGAATTTCCCAGGCCCGCCAAATTGCCGGAAGGCCCGCCGATCGGCGAAGGCGAGTAAGTTTCAGCGGCTTCGATAGGAGGGGTCGAGCTCCATGGCGCGCTGGAAATGTTTTTGGGCCAGCTCGTTCATGCCGGCATTTTTCAGGCGCAGCCCGAGCATCCAGTGAAAAAGCGGATCGTCCGGAGTAAACCGGTCGGCCTGTTCTTCGTAAACGGCGGCCTCGGCCGATCGCCCTAACGACCGCTGCGCGCCGGCCAGCAAATCGTTGGTCAGGGCGAGGCTGGCGTTGCGGCGCACCGTTTCCTCCCAGGTCGCGATCGCTTCTGCACGATGCCCCTCCTGCCAGAGAGATTCGCCCTTTTCCTGCCGGGCCAAAATCAAATCGTCACGTTGCGCGAGCGCCTCATCGAGACTCGTTTGCGCCTCCCGATAACGACCGAGGCGATTCAAGATCGCGCCACGGTAATACAGGCTCAGAGCCCTGGCCCGGCCTTTCTGATGAGCCGCCGCTTCTGCGAGCAAAGTGACCGAGCGTTCCGCGTCGCCCGAGAGATAGTCGAACCAGGCCAGTTTGGCCAGAGCGTCGCTGTTCGTAAAAACTCCATAGTAAGCGGCCAGTCGAAAATGTTGTCTTCCGGCCTGCACATTTTCGCGCTGGGCCGATCCAAGCCATTGTTGCGGATCGCGTTGCGCGAGCGCCAGCTCGTCCGGAATGCGGAGATTTTGAAAAGCCCGATCACCCTTGAATTCATGATAACGGAGCCAGCCGCTGTGCACCGTCGCTCCGATCCAGAGCATGGAAAAAGCCGCGAAACTCCAGCCGGCAACCCGCAGATGTCCCCCGCCCTTGAGGCTGAAACGATGAAAATAAACGTCGTTTGCCTTGAGCAAGCGCCATGTTTTCAGAACGAGAAAGGTCGTGACCGCCGCGCAGCCGAGCGCCATCAGAAACGGCACCAGGCCGTAAACGCTGCGCACGGCAAGGAACGTGGCAAGGAAGACAAGCGCGCCGACGATTTCCTCCGGCCACGTCAACGAATAGTTCCGGGGCGGCGCCTTTGCCTTCGCTTTGGGAATGGCGACCGTCGGTTTCCCGAAGCCATAATAAAGCGCGTCGTTCGGGCAGACGCTGATGCAATCCATGCACTTCATGCAACCGGCGTCCACGACCGCGCGGTACTGTTTCACTTCCTGGTGCACGAGGACGTTGGAAGTGCAGGTCGCGGTGCAATGCCCGCATTGGTTACAGGCATCAGTCACACGGATTTTCCAGGGCGAAAGCTTGTCGGCGAGTCCGAAGAATCCCCCGTAGGGACAGGCGTAGGTGCAAAAGCCCTTCTGCCCGAGGAAATAGACGGTCAGGAATCCGCAGATGAAAAGAAACGGAATGGCGACGGCGACAGTCGGAAATGTTTCCCAGAAATTAGAAACGACCAGGTGATTACTGAAGTGCGGGATGATCGGCCCCGGTTCGGAGCTGAAGAGAAGCCGGTAAGCCGTTGGCCAGACGAACATGTAGAGCGCAGCGAGAAGCGGGACATAAATGAGGAGCCGGGAGCGAAATGGCTTTGGCGTCAGCCCCATTTTCTTGAGGAGCCAGCCGCAGAAATCCTGGAGCGCAAGAATATGGCAGCCCCAGCCGCAGACAAACCGCCCGAAGATGAGCGTCGCGAGAATCGCCACGGAAAAGAAAATGAAGCCGGCATTGATCGCTCCCTGCTGGAGGGTGTGCATCGTCTCGGATGGTTCGATCGGCGAAATCGTCCGACCGGTGAAGCGCCACTGGATGAAATGGGCGATCATCAGCAGATTGACGAGGAGGAGGACCGCGCCCCGCCAGCGAGCCGTCGTCGACTTTCGCATACCGCTGTTCAACGCCCCGGCCGCCGCGTTCCTTACGGCTGGACGCACTGATGGACGACGATCTACTGTTCGATCCTGGCAACCACTCTTCACAAAGACCTCACGCGCTGCGCGCCCGCGCAGCCGAATTCACTCCTACCATCATTTCCCCGACTGGAGAACAAGGGATAATCGCACGGGCCCAAGATGCTGCAGGATGGCTGCTGATCAATGAGAATTCCCGGTCGGTGCGCAAAAATCCGGAATTTCGTGGGTAACGTGCCGTTCTCTGCAAAAAAATTCAAAAAATAAGTCCACATTCGCTGGAAAGGTGATATGACATCAGCCTTTCAGCTCACTCACACAAAACGCACCGTCTCCGGAGGATAAGTAAAAATGTTCAGGAAAGTCTTAATTCGTTTCACGCTCGCCCTGCTGCTCGCCTGCGGCATCATCGCGGGACATTCCATCGCGCAATCAAAGAGTCAGTCCGGCCAGACCGGGACACTCGAAAAAATGATCGTGGCCGGCGGCAGCGCGACCATGAAGCTCGATCTCAACCGACTCAACGGCGCAGCGGCCGGGAACCTGCAAACGCTGCATTTCAACGTCGCCGCCAATTCCTACTTCGCGATTCTCGTCTTGAACGACGTCCTGCGTGGACCGGACATGGGATCGATGGGTCTCATGCCGCTCAACTCAGTCAAGTTGCCCGGTTCGTTAGGCAAATCCTTTGCCCATCTCGTGCTGGAGCAAAACGACTGGGAAGCGCCTTTCCAAATCGCCATCAAGGACAGCAAGACCGGTTTCACCTTTTTTAACATTGAAGGTCACGGCTACGATTACGACGCGAAAGCTCATCTGTTCCGCATCACCGACGGCCGGCTCCTCATCTCCCCCGATTTCGCCAAACAGCTCGGGCGCCCGGCGGACGCCGGCGCCGTCGTAGGAAATATCTCCAGCGCGACCACCATGACTCCGATTGAGATTGCGAAAGTCGTTAACGGGGCCGCTCAATCCGTTGTTATGCCCGGTCATCCGGAGGCTGGCACCAAGCCCGGTCCCGACGTCATCGTGGGCGATTTGCCCTCGATGGATCAGGGCGGCAGCTCCGGCAGCCAGGTTGGCTTGGAGATCGGAACGACTTCCTGCAACAACGGCGTGGAAAACCTGGACTGGTTCCAGTTGCCAAATAACGATCACCCCGTCATCCCTCAAAACTTCTATCGGATGAGCGGCGGCGCCAATAACACCGAGCGTTTCGAACAGATCGGCCAATCCTGGCTCAAGCATGCTTTCACCGCCCTGACCCAAAACGTGTGCAGTTTCGGTTGTAACGGGGTGGGCGGAAGCCACCTCGGCTCGGGTTGCTCCGATCCCTACAGCGCCGGCTTGAACGGCAGCCAGAACGGCCTCGGCTCACGCGCCTGGGTCAACCCTTTTACCGGAGCTTATCCTGGATCGAACCCCAGTCCGGCGAACCATAGCGGCCATAGTCACAACGGCACGTCGCATCGCGTTCTGGTTAATGTCAGCGACCTGAACACCACGTTGAATCCCGGCGCCACCTACTTTGGCGAGGGACAATACGTGACCCCGCACGAGTACGCCTGGTGCCAGGCGCACGCCGGCGAATGCAACATGTATAACAATGTTTCCTATCGCCAGTTTACCGTGAGCGGCACGACCAGTTTCAGCTTTTCGCCGGCCGCCGCCACCGTTCGCACCTTTCCAGCAATCACCGCGTGGACCGGTGCGACCCTTGTTCAGTTCGAGCCCGATCCAGGCAATGACGGCATCGGAATTGTCGGCTACAAAGTGACGAACACAGCACCTGGCGTCTGGCATTATGAATATGCCGTTTACAACGAAAATCTCGATCGCGGCGTCCAGTCCTTCAGCATTCCGGTCGCGTGCGGTGTGAACGTGAGCAATGTCGGATTTCACGCTCCCTTGAATCCTCCTGGATTTGCCAATGACGGAACGCTGAACGACGCGGGATACAGCAACACGGCCTGGACCACCAATCAGAGTGGCGGCATGTTGACCTGGAGCTCGGAGACGCTCGCGCAAAACCAGAACGCGAACGCTCTGCGCTGGGGCACGCTCTACAATTTCCGCTTCGATGCCGATCAGCCGCCGCAGGCGGCGAACGCCACCCTGGGTTATTTCAAGACGGGCAGCCCGAGCGCGGTGGCCGTGCAGGGCCCAATGCCCGGAGCTACCTGCAATCCGCTGCAAATCGTTTCCGCGGTTTCTGAGAAAGTTCATGGTGCGGCGGGCACCTTCGATATTCCGCTGCCCTTGAGCGGTACACCAGGCGTCGAATGTCGCGATGGCGCTGGCGCTTACACCTTTGTCGTTACCTTCAGCAATATGATGGCCACTGGCACGGCCTCGGTGACAGGCGGTTCGGGCAGCGTGGCCGGGAGCCCGGTTATCGCCGGCAACACCATGACGGTGCAACTCACCGGCGTGACCAATGCGCAAGTGCTTACCGTCACCCTGGCTAATCTCTCCGATAGCTTCGGTCAGACTTTGGCGGACACACCGGTCAGCGCGGGCATGCTTATCGGTGACACGAACGGCAATGGTATGGTCAGCTCGAGCGATATTTCGCAGGTCAAAGCCAGCGTCGGCGCGTCCGCCGATGGTTCCAACTTCCGCACAGATGTCAACGTTAGCGGCGCCGTAAGCAGCGCCGACATTGCCGAAACCAAGGCAAACTCCGGCCAGTCTGTGCAGTAAGAAACGTCTCAACCCCACTGTTGCGAGCAGCCCCGAACGATTGTTCGGGGCTGTTTCGTTTACAGGCCATTCGCGCTTCGCAGGCCATCGCGAAAGCGTGGGTTGAGTGGGACTCGAACCCACAACCAACCCCGAAGTTTTTCGGGGCTTCTCTCAGCAGCGCGGCACACTCTGTAAGGCGAGAATGGCGCCGAGTCGTGTGATTGCTGCCCCGCTGATGCTCGACCAAACGGCGTTCCAGATCATCTGTCGAGCCAATGTAGTGTCGCCCGGATTCTCCTCTCAAAATGTAAACCCAGGCCATGGACAGAAAGCGTTGGGTTGGGTGGGACTCGAACCCACAACCAACGCCTTAAAAGGGCGCTGCTCTACCATTGAGCTACCAACCCGCTCAATCTGTTTTATACGCGCGGCCCCAGACTGGCAACCAACCCCGAACGCTTTCGGGGCTGCTCTACCATTGAGCTACCAACCCGCGCGGAATGACGTTTTTAATCCACTTCTGCAGCCGTCGCAAGAATTGCGACCCAACTTCATCCGAGACGTGGTCATCCTGAGTGGCAGCGAAGGTTCTCACGAAGGTCCGATTCCATCTGGCCACGCAGAGCAATCATTCGAAAGATCCCTCGCTTCCGCTCGGGCTGACAAGTTTTACAAGAATGCAATGAGATCGCGCAGCGAGTTCGTCGCGCGATCAAGTTTGAAAACCTGCAAACCAATCGCGGCTGCCGGCTCCCAGTCGTTGACAGGATCATCTCCCACATAGAGCGATTCATGAGCCGAAAAACCGCTCGCCGCCAACGCCCGTTCATAGATGGCGCGGTCGGGTTTGTCCGCTCCCAGTTCGCTCGAAACAAAAACGTGACGGAAGAATTTGGTCACGCCGAGATGCTCCAGGATGATGCGCAGACGGCCGTCGAAATTCGAAACGATTCCCAAAGAAAAGCGACCCTGCAGTTCATCGAGAACCTCGGTTGCTTCCGGATACAATTCCCAGACTCCCGGTTCGGCGAAGTGCGCGTAGACCGCTTCGAAGAAGGCGTCGCGATCAAGCTCCGTCGTTTCCGGCCGGACTTCGTCAAGCACCCGATCGACCAATTCCCGCCACCATCCTTTGTCATCATCCCCCCGTGCTTCGCCGATGGCCGGACGCAACGGCATCTGCTTGAAAAAACGCCCGAAGGCTCGGTCGAGTTGCGCTGGTTCCATGGTCAGACCGACCCACTGCCCGACCCGCGCATAATGATGACCGACACTTTGCGGCAGATAAATGAGCGTGCCGACCGCGTCGAAAAAAATCGCCCGCCACATGTTCTTCACGGCTAAATGAGTTGGCGTCGATTGCAATCGGGTTTAAAAGCAAACCCGCGACGCGAACCATGGAAGCAACCGAAGAATTGCGGAGCAAAGCGCTCTGGACACAATCGCTCGGTGAGGAGCTCGCCAATAGTGCCAGTCACGCGCTCGGTTTGTTTGCCGCTCTTTTTGCGACGCCGCTGCTTGTCTTTCGCTCGTGGGAACATGGCAGTGTTTCCGCCTTCATCGGTTCGTGTGTCTTCACCGCTACGATCGTGCTCCTCTATTTGGGCTCGACCCTTTATCACGCCTGGCCGCGCACGCGTATCAAAGGCGTCCTGCAGGTGATCGATCACAGCGCGGTTTATCTGCTCATCGCCGGCACCTATACGCCGATCGCCCTGGGCCCGCTGCACGGGCCCTGGGGTTGGACGATTCTGACGTGCACATGGCTGCTGGCATTGCTCGGCGTGACAATGAAGACGATGTACGGCGCGAGACGCCACACAAAGCTGGCCATGACATTATATCTGGCGATGGGCTGGGGTATTCTTTGTGCAGCCGGACCGCTCATCCACCGTGTACCGGCGGTCGCGCTACTCTGGCTCGTGGGCGGAGGAATTATCTACACCTCGGGAGTCTTCTTTTTCGTGCACGAACGCCGCCGCTATTATCATTTTATCTGGCATATTTTCGTGCTCGGCGGAACGGCCTGCCATTTTCTGGCCGTGCTGTCGTGCGTTGCTTAATGGAACGTGAGTAGACAATCGGGCGCATCCGCCGTTATTACGCCGATGTCGCCTGTCGAGCACAACGATCCGATCAACGCAAAAATTCTCGCCATCTCGGAAGACAAGATTGAAGGATTCGTACGCGAACCGTTTGCCGAAATTGCGCAACGCTCCGGCGTGGCGCTGGAAACCGTTCTGGAACGCATCGCCGCCATGCTGCGGGCCGGAACCATTCGGCGCGTCCGCCAGACATTGCTGGCCACAAATCTGGCCGATGGCGCGCTTGTCGCCTGGAAGGTGCCGCCGGAAAAGATCGACGACGCTTTCGACTTCATGTTTCAACGCGATCCGTTTTCGGGGCACGTCGTCCTGCGTTCGACCGAAACAGTCACAGCCGGATCCGATTACAAGCTTTGGACGACCATAAAGGTGCCGCACGGATTTTCGCTGCAACGACATGGCGAAATCCTCGCCGAACGCGTCGGCGCGGAGCATTTCCGGCTCATGCCGGCCAAGGGCATTTTTACGCTTGGCGTCGGCCACGTGCGCCGCAAAACCATCGAGCCCGGGAGCAAGGCCGAACAGCCCGCCACGATGGCTCCCGTGCACGTGGCGCAATTGAGCGAGGCCGAATGGAACATTCTGCTGGCGCTCAAGCGCGAATTGTCGCCGGAGGAAATTCAAGCCTCACCGTGGCGGGGCCGCGCCGCGGAAGCCGGTGTATCGTTCGAGGAATTTTGTCGCGTCGCGGAAGACCTGGCCGCGCGCAAGGTTCTCGGTCGCTTCTCCACTTTTCTCGAACACGTAAAACCATCCGGCGGCGGCGTGCGAGTGACGCGTTTCAACGCGCTCTTTCATTGGGCCGTGCCGCCCGGCCGCGAAATGGAAGCGGGCGGCGAAGTGGGGCGGCATCACATCCTGACGCATTGTTACTGGCGCGAAGCCGGTCCGGAATTCAAGAACGTCAACATCATGGCCGTGGCGCACGGCACCGATAAGGCGCTGCTCCTGGACCACAAGCGCGCGATCGACGAGCACCTCGCCGCGTGCCAAATCCCGGTCGCTTACACGAATGTCTTCTGGGGCGGCCGCAGCGAGATCAAGCCTTCCGAAATTTCTCCCCGGAATTATCGGGAATGGCTGGCGGGAATGGGAGCCGTGGCCGCGTAGGCAAACCGAGCCCATCGAAGAACGGCTCCTTTGCGCTGGTCATTCCTCTTCCCGCCAGTGAGACGGTCAGGATGAGCAGAATCCGGAAGATTCGAGCGGCCGATTTCATGACAAAATTAAACGGCGGCGGCTGCCGCGGCGGCAAGAATTTTTCGATCATGAAATCCCGAAGGAGCGGGCAAAAAAAGCCGCCTCAGAATGGCCGCTTTTGGTCTGGTCTGCGGCGGCGGATTTTGGAACGATGAGGGGCAGGCCATCGAATCTGAAACGATGATCGCAGAAACCCGCGACAATCAACTCGAGGCGCTTCGCCAGGCGCTGCCGCGTCTGCTTGGGAATCTCGACGAGAACGAGTTCGACGCCATCCGGCCCTATCTGGTTTGGGATTGGACGCAGCTCGTCGGTGGTGAACTGCTCTTCCGCGAAGGCGACCCGACCGATGCAATTTACCTGGTCATGAGCGGGCGCCTGCAGGCCAGCATCAACCACGATGGCAGGGCCGAAGTGGTCGGCGAAATCGGCCGTGGGGAAAGCGTTGGCGAAATGGGCGCCTTCACGGGCGAACCGCGCACCGCGACGGTGGTGGCGTTGCGCGATAGTCTCCTGGCCCGCTTCGAACGCTCCGCCTTCCAGGAAATGCTGAAGGCCTGCCCGGATCTGGCGCTCAATTTCAGCCGCGTGATCATCGACCGGCTCCGCCGGCTCAATGCTTCGCAAAAACCATCACGCAATGTCGTGACTCTCGCCGTGCTCCCGATCACGGAAGGTCTCGAGCCCGGACCGCTGATCCGCAGCCTGGAAGCGGAGTTGCACGAACAGCGGCAAAAAGTCCTGCACGTGACGAGCGAAATGGTCGACGCCGCCGCCGGCCGGCGTGGTGCCGCGCAAGTCACCGAGGCGGATAACCCAGGAGCCCACGAGTGGCTCCTGCAATATCTGAATCAGCTGGAAGGCCGCTATGCCCTGCTTCTGCTCGAAACCGACCCGACGTTCACTGCATGGACCCAGCGCTGTCTGCGGCAGGCTGATGAAGTCCTGCTGCTCGGCCGCGCCTCCGGTCCATCCGCGCTTTCACCTGCCGAAGAGCGAGGGCTGACCGGCCCGTCGCCGCTGACGCGCGCGCGTCAGACGCTCGTTTTGTTGCACACCGGCCGGCCCGCCTTTGCCAGGGGCACACCGGCGTTTCTGGCGGTGCGACCAAAGGTCTATCGGCATTTTCATTTGCGTGCCAGCGAAGGGCGAGACCTCTCGCGTCTGGCCCGTTTCCTGAGCGGCCGTGCCGTCGGGCTCGTTCTGCCGGGCGGCGGTGCGCGCGGCTTGTGTCATATCGGGGTGTTTCACGCGCTCGAGGAGGCAGGCATTCCCATCGACGCCTTCGGCGGGACGAGTATCGGCTCGGTCCTGGGCGCGTGCATGGCGGCCGATTGGGGTTGGGAGAAAGTCTATTCCGAAAATCGCCGGGAATTTCTGGCCAATCCGACAAGCGATTTTAATCTCGTGCCGCTCGTCTCGATCCTGGCCGGGCGCAAACTCGACCGCATCCTGGAAAGGTCGTTTTCCGGCGTGCATATCGAGGAACTGTGGCATCCCTATTTTTGCGTGAGCAGCAGTTACACGCAGGCCTGCGAAGTTTTGCATACGCGCGGTAATTTGAAGCAGGCTCTCCTCGCCAGCATGGCAATCCCCGGCGTCTTCCCGCCGGTCGTGCGCAACCGCGATCTGCTCGTGGATGGCGGCGTCTTCAACAATATGCCGGTCGACGTGATGGCGCGCACGGGCGTGCAAACGATCCTGGCCGTCGATCTCCGAGGCCCCGACCGGCCGCGCGAAATCAATTTCGACGAGGTTCCAAGCGTCTGGCGGCTGTTGATGGATCGCTTCAAAAAGCGCGGCGAACGGCGTTATGAAGTCCCGAGTCTCATCACGACGCTCATGGCGGCCAACACGCTGAACAGCCAGCAGAAAATGAGTCAGGTGGTGGGCGACGTCGATCTGCTTTTCAAACCCGATGTACGCCACTTCGGCATGCTGGAATGGAAATCCTACGACCAGATCGTGGACCGCGGCTACCAGATCGCGCGCGAGGTTCTGGCCAGCCAGCCATGGCCGCTCGAGGAAGCGGCGAAATAAATTCGCCTAGCTTTTCTTCGGGCGTGTCGCCGTTTTGAGCAGAACGCGTTCGACGAAACTCGGCCAAATGCGATGGAACCGGATCGTCATTTTCAACAGCGGCGGGATGATGACTTCGCGCTTGTTCCGCTTCACACCGCGCACGATCGCTTCCGCCACCTGCTCGGGCGTGAGCTTGCCGTAAAGCTTGGCGATGCCGGGTAATCGCTCTTCGCCGCCCGGATTGTTGGCGAAATAGGTCGAGGCCACCGCCGTCGGCACAACGAGCGTCACCCTGATGTCGGTGTTGTTTAGCTCGGCACGCAACGCCTCGTGCAACCCCCGCATGGCCCAGCGCGCCACCGAATATGCCGTCGCCCCCGGCCAGACCACAAACCCGGCCGGCGATGTGATGTTCACAACGTGACCCGTGCCGCGTTTCCGCATCGCCGGCAGACAATATCGCGTCATGTAAAACGCGCCGAAATAGGGCGAGGCCATCATCTGGACCGCTTCCGCCGGATCGGTTTCTTCAATCGGCAACCAGCGCCCGGCTCCGGCATTGTTGATCAAAATATCGGGAACACCGGCTTCGTCCAAAATGGTCTGTGCGGTTTGCTCGACCGCCTTGGCGTCGGCCAGGTCGCACGGGATAAACCCAGGCCCGCCCGCCCATTTTTCTGACCTCGTCCGCCGTTTCTTCGAGCGCGGAACGCCGTCGCGCGAGCAGAATGACGCGGCCCCCTTCCCGCGTCATCGCCTTGGCCGTGGCCGCACCGATGCCGCTCGAAGCACCGGTGATGAGCACAAGCCGGTCCTTGATTTCCATCAGGCCGAACTCCCGGGCGAGGAACGAAGAGCGAACCATGTCGCTGCCGCTCCGATCCATTCCGGCACCGCGAAGACCGCGAGCACCCAGCCGATTTGCGTGAGCCCGAGCCAGACCATGAAAAATCCCATGAACGTTCGCCCATAAACCGTCGCGCGGAAAAAGCCGGCCACTTCGCTCCCCGCCGTTCGCCAATAATAAAACGCCACGATGATCATGAACATGCCGAGCAATCGAATCCAACCGTCGTGCGACGGCGGCAGCTGGACAATCGCGAGCAGCGTGTTCGGCGAAATGACGAGCCAAAGTCCGGTCAGCGCCATGTAGATTCCGAAGGCGACGATGGTTTTAGCTGCCTTGCTCACGCCTTCACGCTAGCAAGTACAACGTTTTGGCAGCAAGCAAAATACCGGTCGTCGCCGGGATCGGCGATCCCGGCACCCTTGCCCGGAATCTCAAATCTTCAGATCCGATCAGGCGTCAACGGAAATTGCGGCGAGCTACACAGGGTTGCCGATGCCACTGGTTTCCCAGATCATGAACTCGTCCAGCATTTGCCGGGTTTTGTCCGCCACGAATCCGACCACAGCCGCGTCATCGACGAAACCGAGAAACGGAGTCATGTCTGGAATCAAATCGAATGGGTCGACCAAATAGTTGAGAGCGGCTACGATCCACGTCAGAGAATCCTTCGAAACCTGCTTGTATTCACCCCGCTCGCAGGCGCGGACCAGCCGCAGCATCGCCTGAAGATACGGCCAATTCTCCTTGAACCTCTCCCTTGGGAGCGACGCCGCCTCTTTCGCGGCCTGCTCAAAAAGCGAGCGCAAACCGCCGGTCCCGGCGACACGCAACTTTGCTTCGCGCAGAGCCCGGGCAAACGCCTCGCTGCGCAGAGCTGGTTTGTCATAGGAAACCCGCCTTTCCGTGGTCGATTTCTTTTTCGCTTTTTTCATCTGACGCTATCAAAGCACTTCGATGTGCCCATGTAGTCGACTCAGGTTCAGGCTAAGAATTCCTTAATATGTAAACTCCGATCTATGGCGATTGTCCGGGTTTGTTTCGAATTGTAAATGAAGTGTCAAAGATTTCTGAAACTGAACCCCATTAAACACCATTCAGGCTGCCTTTCCGCTCCAAGTTTCGTGATCAAGGTCCTTCTACCGCGCCCTGAGCAAGACAGATTCGCCTTGGCGCAATGAACGGATCATCAGAAGGGTCACCGCCAGGTACCATACTCCCGTGAAGATCCCGACATGCGGAAAGCCATGCAAGTAGGGCGGATCGGGGAAGAAGTAGATATTTGCTCCAAGCAAAGGGACGACCGCCACCAATGCTCCGGCCCAGCCGATGATCCTGCCGAAACGGGGATCGCTTATCATGTTGATTGCGAAAAGAAGGGTCGCGAGCCCGATGAAGACGTCGAAGGAAACGTCGAGCCCAAGGACAACGTCCCAGATGCGATGCCGGAGAAGCGTGTTGAGCTGCTCATCAGCCGCGGGAGCCGTGGAATAATTGATTGCCAATTGGACGATGATCATCGCCGTCACGAGGGCACCTGCCAGGCAGTTGAAAATCCCAGCCAGTTGGAGCGAAGGCATGCGCCGGCGTGCCTGCAGGATATGGGCGAGGGCCACGCTCGCCACGGCCAGAGCCGGTCCGAAGCTGGCGCCCAACATCACTTGCGGGACGCGCGGCAGCGAGACCAGGATCATGATCGGATAGGTGACGCAGGCCAGAAGGCCTGCGGCGATGCCAATTTTCTTCCAGCTTCTCAGCTCGTCGTCGTACGAAATGGCTCCGGGTGACTTCTCCATCATCAGCCGATTCTCCTCTTGGAATTCTCTTCGCTCCCTGACGAATAATCCCGGGCGCCGTTCGCGCTCCTCCTTTCTTGTCATTCTCTCGGCGAACCTTGCGCGGCGTCCCCACGTTCGCCTCCGCCCCTGACTTCCGAAACGGCATCGTCACGATCACCGGCTCTATTTCTTCGGTGTCGGCGGAATAGGAAAAAGCGCCTCCAGTCCTGGTGATGTTGTCTTCCCCTGCGCTCGATAAACATATCCAGTGAGTCGCGGGTAGTTGTCGAGGTCCGACCGCCAGAGATAGGTCGCCTCGTAATCGACACCTTTGATGGCAAAGCGCGACCTTAGAACCGCGATCCCCTCGTCGCTCTTTTCGATCACTGCGGTGCCACGCGTGCGGACGCCCGCCACCGTCCGTGTGACATCGAATTGGCCGTCGCGCTCGCGGAAACTGACCCGGCCGGTATATGCCTCACCGGAATCCGGCTGCTGGCCGATCAAACGATAGTCGCCCGCGAGGAAGCCGAGCAGAAATGACTTATCGGGCGCCCCACCGACCGGGCTGCCAGCGTTTGTCACCGCGAAGGTGACGAAGACAAGGAGAAGCGCGCGCATGGAGGTTGAACGATCAGTGCTTCAACCGCGAAGGCGCGGAGGTTCTTCCAGGTGACTTCCTGACCTGGCCGCGCACTTTCGCGGGCGACAATCGTTTGTTAGGCCGTCGCTTCCCACGCGCCCCTTGCTGGGGTGCAGAAAGCGCACTGATCGTGACGTAGTATCCGTCCGGATCTCGAAGTGAAAACTCCCTTGTTTGTGTCTTCGGGTTCACGTGAGATCTCTCTGCGAATCGGGTGACGAGAGCTCGCGCCCTCTTGAGGGTCATGTCGAAATCGTCGACGCGGAAAAACAGGAGGAGTCCATTGCCCGGTGACGCCTCGTGCGGGGTCATCAAGGGAGGGTGCTCGTGCGCGCCCCATTCGTGAAGGCAGAGCAACACGGTTCCATCGGTATCGACGATCTGACCAAAATCGTCATGACCGGGAGCCGTCTCGGGTTGGCCAAAGAGCGACTGGTACCATTTGAAAGAGCGCCGAACGTCGCCTACGCCGATGATTGTCCAGGTCCGTTTCATTGCCGTTCACCTGTTGCCCTAACGAAACACAAGCTCAGCCACGGCTCCGGGAAAAAACCAGCGACGGTTCCTGGAAGCGCTCTTGGCTGGGCATTCAAGAGAACGACGCCGTTTGAGCCGTTGGCCGCAGCGCGTGGTCAGGCGTTCTCCTCTCTGTTCCGACGAAAAGCACGCCGACTCGGGTCGAGACTTACCCACGGGAGTTTGTCTTCTGTCCAAATCGCGGCTTCCGGAGGAAAGCGTTCAGGATCATCGAGCGACGCTACGGTCACGTCAATCCATTCAGAATCGACTTCGTCCTGGATAAACAGAGGGGTGCCGCAACAAGAGGCGAATGAGCGTAACCGATCGGCATATAAGACTTTACGCAATTCACCGGTCAGAACCTCTAACGCTTTGCTCGGCACACTGCACCAGGTCACATACGGAGCCGCACTCGCTCGTCGGCAATCTTCGCAATGGCAGTCACTCCCCTGCTTTGGTCTCACGTTTAGACGATAGCGGACAGATCCGCATAAACATCCGCCCTCGATTGCGCTCGCCATACGCCTAACGAAAACAAAATGAGCGACGGTGGGCGAAAGCGCGCGTCGCTCGTTGTGCCGTTGTGAAAGTCATTTCAAAGTGGGACCGTGGGCTCCAGCTGTACGATCAGGCGTTCTTGGGAGCATGATCGCTGAGCTGTCTTGATCTTCTTTATCAGTTGCCATCATACGACTCAGTGTGGCAGCAGGACGCAGGCGAACGGGGTTTGCCAGTCAGAAGATCGGTTTCAGAACCATTCGACCGTAGGCGATGAACGCCATCAGGAGGCCGAGCACGCCGCTCAAGATGATGGGCGTAATCTCGCGGTACCTGGCGTGCACCCCGACGAACACGAGGCTCTCGACCGCCAGGACCGCCGCGGCCACCACCGTGAGCGTCGGCTGCCAGCGGAAGGCGGCGGGAACGATCAGCCCAACCGCGCAGAGGAGTTCGAGAATGCCGAGGACCATCCAGGCTTCCCGCGGCAACGCACCAAAGGACGGGACCCCTTCGCTTACCTTGTCGAACATGAAGACCTTCATGATGCCCGACGCTCCGTAGAGGAGCGCGGCGAGTGCCTGCAGGATCCACAACAGGATGTTCATATGAACCTCCGATGCGTGGCGTTAGATCCCATGTCGAAATGTGTCAAAGAGCGAGCCGATTGGTCAAGCGGGATCGTCCGACCCTAACGAGAAGAAAATGAGCGATGGCGGACGAGAATGGAGCCCGCGGCAAGCGGTGTGACATGGACCCTCGCCCGAAGGGTGAGCCTTGGGCAAGGCGAATCAATGTGCCGCGCTCGGAATGAAAGTACCGGAAGTCATTTCAAGAGTTGGCGGCAGAACGGTCCGCTGTTCGCTTTCGCCTGGTCGGGCCTCATATCAGGGAGGCCGGGCGCTGCATGGGGAGAAACGAAATGCCATGGACGCTCTGCGGTGAATCCGCTGGAGCAAAGCCAAAGCTGCGATAGACCGGGACCGCCGAGAGGCTCGAGTTGACCGTGAAAACCCTTTCGCTATTCGGGGTGCACAGCTCCCGCAAGGCCTGTTGCCACAACCGTCGACCAAGACCCTGGCGTTGATATGCCCGGCCGACAAACAAGTGAAATAAATGCGAACCGTCTCGTATGGCGATGAAGCCGGCGAGCTCAGAGCCGAAGAAAGCCAGAAGGTAGCGATAGCGTGCCGAAGCCAAGTACTCGCGCTCGGCCTGCACAGAAACGGAAGCAAGATAGCCCTCCGCACCGGCACCGGATGGATCGTCGGTCAGCTCGCTCTGGAAGCTAGCGATCAAACCGGCGACGGCTTCCGCATCAGAGGGCGAACCAGCGCGAATGTCCATTTGAGGCCGAACGAGAGCAAGGGGCTGCAGTGCCTGGTTAAATTTGCTTACGTTTCGCAAACTCTACTTCTTCGTGGCCGGCGATGGGACGCGTTTCTTCGCGAATTCCCTCGTCACGTACGACCGAAAAGGCTCATCGAACGCCGTCTCCCACTCCGCCCAAAACCGCGAGTACCCAGCCTTGGTCGCGATCATCTGCTTGAACGACGCGTCTGCGCCGACCCAGAGCTCTTTGGGAATAGAGCCGTCTCGATTCTGGTAGTAGAGATATTCCCAGGCATTCATTTGCATGAACAGATAATCGCTGCACCGGATCCACTCTTCGTCGCTCAGCTTATCTGGCGTGGAGAAACAGACATTGAGTATCTTCGACAAGCTATCATTCTCGATCGCCATTTCGAACGGCCGCTGAGCGAGGGAGAGCGCATTGTAATGTGCCTGACTCCGTAAGACCCGGGTGTTCTCGCTGATCTGCACGGCAAGGTAGATGACAGAGATAACGACCGCTAATCCACCCACGATCTCAGCGACAAGCGCCCAATATTCCAGCGTTGAACGGGCGAGTTTCATGGCGGCTCAAATCTAACGAGACAGAAGTGAGCTACCGCCACCGAGAGAGCGCGGTGCTCGAAGTAAAGAGGTTCTAGTCATACAAAAATCTGAGCGTACGGCGGGTGGCGGCTAGATGCCATGAAGGGTTGAAAAGCGTGGGCAAAACGGGCACACGCGTTGTATGAAAAACAAAACAACAACAACCCTTCATGGCGAGATAGAGTTTAACAAGAGCGAAGCGGAGAGCAAAGCGCTAAAGAGGCAGATGTGGAAGGTGGGGCTGGATGTGGAGCTGCGCTCAATTGCGGTGGCGATGCAGTGTGGGGGTGGAGCGATCAGCCTGGGGCGGAAGTATTGGCGTCAGCAACTCTTGGAGTGGATCAGGCAGAAAGTGGGGCAAGGCGACACGGTTTACACGGTGTATGAGTGCTGCGGGTTTGGGTACACGCTGCACGAGGAGTTGAGGCAAGCCGGAGCGCACTCGTTCATTACCACGCCGATGCGATTGAATCTGGAGCGGCGGCGGAAGAACGATCGGATGGATGCGCGGGAGTTGTGTGTGCGGCTGTCGCGCTATCTGGATGGGCAGAGGGAGGAATTGCGGCCGATTCGGATCCCGAGTCGTGGGGAGCAACAGCGACGGGAACTGGGGCGGCAGCGGGAGTTTTGGAAGAAGCAATTGCGGCGGCTGGAGAATCACGGGCGAGCGCTGCGCCTGGAGCATGAGCACGAGACGCTGGAGGCGGGGTGGGCTGGACCGCGCAAATGGAAACGAGTGGGGCCGCAGTGCAGCGCGTTTGTGCGCACTCAACTCGAACCGGTGGTGGAAGAGATCCGCCATTGCAAAAGGCACTTGGAGCGGTTGACTCAGGATATTGAAGCGCTGGTGAGGGAAGAAAAAATCCCGGTGGGATTGGGCGCGCTAACGGTGTCACTAATCGATGGGGAAGTGTGCGATTGGAGACGGTTCCAACATCGCAAAGCGGTGGGCAGTTACACGGGGTGTTGTCCGAGCGAGCACAGCAGTGGCGGGGTGCAACGCTTCGGCGCCATCGACCGGCATGGGAACAAACATGTTCGCACGTTGCTAGTGGAAGCGGTGTGGCGACTCCTGCGCTGGCAGCCTAACTGGCACGCCCGGCAGAAATATTTGGAGAAGCTTAAGCACGGAGCGTCGTTGAAGAAAAAAATAGCCGTGGCCCTGGCGCGGCAACTGGCCATTGATCTGTGGCGCTGGCGAACGGGCCGGGCGAGCGCGGCCGAACTGGGCTGGAGCGTGTGCACGGCGGCTTCGGTGTGATCAAAACTGGACCGACGAAGAACTTTAAACTCATAAACTTTTACGAAACAAAACTTCCAAACCAAAGGAGTGCGATTGGGCCGCAGGGTGGAACGCTGCTCGGCGCTGGAGCTGGTCCTCCCAGAAGGGGGATCATCGGTTAGATGGGGCGCGTTCCGCCCAAGGCGGCTTCCCGAAAGTCAGACAAGACATCATGGGCTCGCTAGAAAAAGCGATGCTCGAATAGGAGCTGGTGACTCGCCTGCGGGCGAAAACCACGACAAGGGGAGCTGCCCTGCGGATCAAACCACCAAAGGTTGGAAAAACCGGGAAAGGAAAAGACTAAAGAAAAACGAACCACACCCGTTCCACGGTTGACAACCCTCATAGGGGCTCCACCGCCTGGTTAGGCGTTTCCGGCTTCATTCAATCCGATGGCTACCTTCTCGGCTCATACCGCATCGCCACCGCGCCCGAGCCGAACTCCAGCCGGCTCACGAGCTTCAAGTCGATCCACTTCGAGAGTCCCGCGAATAGCATCGGTCCGTGGCCCGCGATCCTGGGGTGCACCACGAACTCGTATTCGTCGATCAATCCCAGCTCCGCCAACGCCATCGGGAGCTTCACGCCGCCTGTAAACAGTCCCTTGCCGGGCTCGCGCTTGAGCTGCTGAACGGCTTTCGCCAAATCCCCGCGCACGAACTCCGCGTTCCAATCGACATGGGTAAGCGTGCTCGACACGACGTATTTCTTCGCCGCGTCGATTGTGCGGGCGAAGGGCTGCGTCCACTCAGGCATCGTCGCCGTCGGCGTTCGCCACCCGGCCTCCATCAATTCATACGTGACGCGGCCAAAGAGGAGGGCGTCAGCCTGAGCGATGTTCTCGATTGCGTGACGATGCAAATCTTCGTCGGCGGGTATGGCGCGATGATCGCAGCAGCCGTCCACTGTGACGTTGATGGAATACCGAAGGGGTCGCATTACGTGCTTCCTAAGCGCCTAACGCTTGAGATAAGCGGCGCGCAGTACGCGCGTCCGCTTGAACGAATTGTTAGGCCGAACTATAAACATTTCCATACAAGTCCCGGCTACTCGTTGAGTGCCCGATGAATCGCCTGGGTCAGGGGGGCTGGAAACGCCCTCTGGCTTTCGAAGTCCTTGAGCCACTCCCTGGCCCCCTTGAAGCCGAGATGAAAGCGAATCTGTTTCCTGAAGACGGCAAGCGCATCCTCCTTGCCGTGCACCATGCTTTGGGCATATACCAAGAGAGCTTCGTTCGCGATACATATTTGCTCTAGATAATGCCCGAATGAGATCTGCTCTCCATCGCTGGGGTCGTGGTAGCCCTTGCGACCCTTGGCCACGAGGTTGGCAAACGCCATGTCGTCGGTTTGACTGTAGACGGCATTGTATCGATCAACAAGCGAAGCCCAGTTCGCCATCTTCGATTGCCCAGTCCCCTTCCGGATTTCCATGGCAACGAAAATGAGTGATGCAATGACGCCGAAACCGGACACAATTTCAGCGATGTTCGCGAGCCCTGAAATGTTCACAGCATCTCCACGGCAGACAGTTGATTGCTTTCCATAGAGCTTAACGAGAACAAGATGAGCCACCGCTGGCGGCGGCTAGCGTGGCAAGCATCGAGAACTGTTTCAATAAAATCAAACGTGGGCTTCACAGCGGCCAGCGGTTGGCTCGAGCGATTGGTTAGATGTTTCGGCGTCGCTCTCGACGCAGGCGTAGCGTACGGCGAATCGTCCAAGCTGATAGGAGAGAAAGCGCAAAGCTCTGCACTGCGAGCATAGGGATGATCAAGAAGCTCCACGCGTGATACTCTGCCAAATCGCTTCCGGCGCAAACAGGGGGCAGGTAATAGATGGCCGGCGCTCCGATGATCTGAAAAACAGCGAGGCCGATAACTAGCCATCGCCGCCGTGTGAACAGGACGCCGCATGCGATGCCTGCTACGAAGCTTATGCCGATCAGTGCGCTCCATTCTGAAGGGCTGGTTGGCATACATCTAACGAGAACAAGATGAGCCACCACTGGCGAGAGCGAGCTTACCCTGTGATGGAAGTATTGAAGTCATGTTAAAGGTTCGCTTCTGAGCGACCGGCGGTTGACTGCATCGTCTGGTTAGGCCTTGGTCGCGCTCGGCGGCATATCCAAAAATGTAGCAGGGCGAGTAGGAGCGCGACGATCGCACAGATGACACTGGCGGCAAGGAGTAGGCCCGAGCCGAAGGCGCGCGCCTCATTCTCCAGCGGATCGAACCCGACGATCAGAGTCGGTTGCGTGACGTTCAGTTCTGGCAGTGGTCGAACGACCGTGCAATCGATCTTATAATTCTTGTCCGGGTCACCTACAAATATGGCGATGTCCTGGCTGATCCACGATTTCGCGAATCCGAGATTTCCGAAATCCTTGTCCAATACTGGCTCAGGTAAATGGTGCAGGTCACTGGCAACTCCATCCTCGTTCAGGCGAATGGCGACGCGATTTCCGCCGTGCAAAGCTCGCTGTAACTGCTCGAACGGAATAACACGAGAACAGCGAAGTTCAATTCGATATCTCGCTCGCTGCGGAACATGGAACTCGCGGCTAATGGCGTATCCGCTATCGAGCGGAATCGGCAAGCGAAGGGCATCTCCCGACCGGCTGATCCAGGCCGTTGTGACAACACATGTCACCGTGAGGACAGCAAACGATGCTGCGAACCATTTTACGAAAGTTAAGCTGCGTCGCGTCACGATCGTTAGGCCTAACGAGAACAAGATGAGCCACCGCTGGCAAGAGCGCGCGTGACAGCGGGACGTGACGTTGAAGTCATGGAAATCTTCGGCGTACGCCGGCCAGCGGTTCGCTTATGTGAGGGGTGTGGACGCGTTTGCATTATTGGGGAGTGAGTTGAGAGGGCGGTTCTGGTTTAATTATTTCGGTCGGTCGAGTCTTAGCCCGTTCGCCATGCCCCTTTTAAGGGAGCATTGGATGGAGAAGAGACCGGTCGGCCATTTTTCAACCGGCCCAGTGATGAGCTTTGATCGCCTGAAACGCCTGGAGCGTTTACCTGGCCATAAGCTAAAGCCATCGCGGACCGATTCATTAGTTCAAAACTCAAAACCGCACCTCTCAATGAAACCAACTTACATCCTTGGCCTTGATGCCGCCAAACACAAAGTGCGCGCCGCCCTCAGCGGAGCGCAGCAACGCTTCCTCTTCGAAAAAGATCTGCCGGTTAGGGCCATCGGTCTGCGCGAACTGCTGATCGGGCTCCGGGAGCACGTGCTCGATCCGGAGCAGTTGCTCGTGCTCATTGAAGCCACCGGCATGCTCCATCTCAACTGGTCGGCCGCGCTTGCCAAAGCCGGTTACACCGTGGTGGTGATCAATCCCCTGATCGCGCGCCGGCTCTACAGGGTGGAAAATTCCATCCGCGACAACAAGAGCGATCCCATCGATGCGCGCCAGCTCTGTGGCATCGGCCGCACTGAGGGAGAAAAGCTCCTGGCTCTCTACCGCTTCAGGATTAAACCCGAGCAGTTTTGCTCGCAGCGGCTGCAAAGTGTCCGCAAAGCGGTGCGCAAAAGCCTGAGCAATCTAAAAAAGAGTTATCGCAGTCTGCTCGATGTCAGCTTCCCCGAGTTGGGTGCGCTGCTTGAAATTGACGGGGTGGGCATCCGCCAACTCCTGGCTCAGGCGCCGACCCCGGCCGCCATCGCAAAGATGCGCCGCTCCACGATCGAGAAAAACTGGATGCTACGTCCCAAAGCCGCCGCGATTAAAACCCTGGCGGCTCATTCCGTGGCTGATCCCGACTTGGCCCAGGCCAGTGCACCGGCTCTCCGGGCCCTGCTCCAAAGCATCGCCGCCATGGAAGAGCGCTTGCGCGAGTTGGACCGCCAGATTGAAGCCCAAGCCGCCCAAAGCGTGGATCAAAAGAACAAAGCACTTCTTGAAACCATCCCGGGCTTCGGAGCGCTCAACGCCGCCAAGCTGCTGGCTTTTTTGCCCGCCGAAATCCTGCACGCAGGCAGCAACCGCCAGGCTGCCGCCAGACTTCAAGCCTTTATGGGTAACGACCCGCGAGTGCGCCAAAGCGGCCAATGGCTCGGACACACCAAAATGAGTAAGCGTGGCGTGGAAACACTGCGCACGGCTCTCTTCCAATGTGCCTTCAGCGCAGCGCAACACGATCCTGAGTTACGCAGCTTCTATCAGCGCAAACGTGCCCAAGGCAAACATCACGAGGTCGCCTTGAGTCATCTCATGCGCATCCTCACCCGCAGACTAGTGGCGGTCCTACGCTCTGGAAAACCTTACCAACCAAACCACCACCTTAATCCCACTCTCAAAAATGCCGCCTAAAACACTTGCAACCAGTCATAGCCTGTCTCCATCGCATGGTTAGGCCTTCGGTCGGCACGGGTGCTCGGCATTCCATTGCTTTAATGTATGATTCTCGTACCTGGCGAGAAGCTCATCCATCAGTTTGTGCTTAATGGCGGGCTTGGCTGCACGAAGGTTTTTGTAAGCCCGAACTCCGCTTTCGAGCCCCGCGAGGGTATACGCAGAAATGTCCTTTGCACGGTCTGGGTGTTCTTCGACCCAATCTCCGGAGGCAATTATGATTTGCCACATTATCGGCTGGAGCGCTTTCGCTTCGGTTAATGGCCCGAGCACGTCGCCGCAGATGATGTAATCCACTTTCTTGAAGTGGCCGATGAGAAAGGGTCGGATGAAATCCGCGTTTTTGTGGAGCGGTTCGCGTTCGAGTGCAAGCACCGCCCGATGGATGTTGCGCCGGGACAACATCTGATCCGGGGGTGGCAGTTGATCCAGCCAAGATGCAGCGAGCAGTGAGGAGATCGCCGCTGCCAAGATAAGGCTGATAGTGACGAGCAACTTCATAGGCCTAACGAGAACAAGATGAGCCACCACTGGCGAGAGCGCGCGTGGCAGCGGGATGTGAGGTCGGAGTCATGGAAAACTTGGGCGTACGCCGGCCAGTGGTTGGCTCCATCGCCTGGTTAGGTGACTGGCTGCTCATAATCACTGACATGGTGAAACGTGCTTCTGATAATGTCGAGAACGCCCGCGTCGTCCGAGCGAACGAGATAATAACTACTATCGACGGCCTCGATGACAACCCACGGCTCGGCTGCGCCGGACTCGAATCCGCTGAAAACGCCGTCGATGACCTGCGTGACCTCCTGCGCAAGCTCACGCAACCGCTGCCCCGTAACCGCTGAGGTGGCGTCAAGGCTCTGCAGCTGTTCCGCCGAATCGTCGCCCGTAGCCCAAACGTCGCGAACGCGCCATTCTGAATGTGTGGCGCGATCGCCAAGAGCAACGAGCACATCTCGAAGATCTACAGCGAGAACGTGAATATCCGAGCGCATATCGTCGATTAGGAGCGTTTTCATCGCGCGCGCTTTGTCACCTAACGAGAACAAGATCAGCCACACCGCCGACGGCGAGCGTGGCAGCAAGAGAAAGGTTGAGCCATGAGTAATATTGACTTCACGCCGGGCGGGGTTGGCTGCATCGCTTGGTTAGGTCTTTTTGCGATAATCCCACTATGGCAATTTTGCATTGTGTGGGCTGGCTGCCTCTTCGTGTTTGGCCAGTGTGTGCGTATCCTTGTAGAGGAATATGGTGAACAGAAAAAGCATCGCTGTAAAGACGAGCAATGCCCAAGTGAGCCGAACAATCCGGCGACTCTGTTTGTCCGCGGCGGCGCTGACGATAGTGAGCAGGCAGGCAAACTTGTGAAGCGCCTGCATCGCGATGCGCGTGTTGAAAGCAGGATTGGTCGGCGAACCACCGATAAGTTGCTGCATCTCGGCGACAAGCTGCTCAGCGGGTTTTTCGAGATCGTTCGCAGGCTGCGCGCTCATAGACCTAACGAGAATTCGACCCCAAATATCTGCCTTTAATGGCGGATAAAATCTGTCTAACCCCTTCGCCACAGGAGCCGCCGTCCGTAAAATGGGGAAACATGTTGCGTTATATGATCGGCTGCTGCGGGTCATGGCAAGGGAAAATGCGCTGCCCGAGCCATCGCGAATGGTGACGCGAGAATCGTTAAAGGGCTGAAGGGTAGAAGAGACCGACAGGATGCCCATCGGCCGAGTTAGGTTCGCCACGGACGAGTCCGTCCTATTGGCGGACAAGATGCCTGACTTCCATTTCGGGGCTGGCCAAAAGATTTGCTCGGCTTTCGCACGGAAGTGGTGATCAATACGCGATCAAGGCGTATGAAGCCGCACGATCGCCACTTTGTTCGCAGAATCTTCCGCCGTGATCGGCGATCCGGGCTGCAACGGTCGTCGGCGCGCTGGCTACAATGGTCGTCGTGGCCCCAACTGAGCGGGGCGGCTGCAACGCGGCGGCGTGATGTATGAAGCAGGGTACGGAGACGCTCCTGTTCCTGCTCTTCGATCTGGCCGTGATAATCGCAGCGGCGCGTTTGTTAGGCGCGCTGGCCCGCCGCATCGGACAGCCGGGAGTGATCGGAGAAATGGTGGCCGGAATTCTGCTCGGACCGACGGTACTCGGTCGCATCGCGCCGGGATTTTCGGCGCGCCTTTTCCCGCCTGAGGTTCCGTTGCATCAGCTGGCCGACCTCGGGCTCATCTTTTTCATGTTCCTGGTTGGCCTCGAGCTGGATCCGCGGCTCATTCGCAAAGAAGGGCGGCGCGCGCTCACGATCTCGCTGAGCGGCGTGGCCGTTCCGTTCATTCTGGGCGCGCTCATCGGCATTCCGTTGCTGACGCTGAACAATGGCGGACGGTTTGCGCCCGGCGTAACCGGAATGCCGGCGCCGCTCGCCTTTTCGCTTTTCATGGGGGCGGCCATGTGCATCACGGCGTTTCCGGTGCTGGCCCGCATTCTGGTCGAGCGCGGCCTTTACAAATCGCCGCTTGGCACAGCGGCGCTTTGCGCGGCGGCGGTCGATGATGTGACGGCGTGGATCTTACTTGCGGCCGTCGTCGGCATCACCCGGTCGGGCTCGGCGGCGCAGGCCGGCGGTGCGCTTTTGCTGACAGCGTTGTTCGCGGGGCTCCTGCTGACGGTCGGCCGCCGGTTGCTGATGCTGGTGGCGAAACGTCACGATGCCATCGGCCGTCTGACGGTCGATCAGGTGGCGGCGGTCGTGGTCGGGCTGCTTCTCTCGGCCTGGGTGACGGAATGGATCGGTGTGCACGCCATTTTCGGCGCGTTCATTTTCGGGGCGATCATGCCGCGGTCGTCGCGCATGACGCATGAACTGACCGACAAGATCGAAGATTTCACGGTCGTCGTGCTGTTGCCGATCTTTTTCACGGTGGCGGGACTGCGCACGAACCTTTTCGCGATCGACAACAGCGCGCTTTTTCTCTGGACGCTGGCCATCGTGGCGGTGGCCATTTTCGGAAAGCTGGCCGGCTGCGGGCTGGCCGCGAAGCTGAACGGCTATTCGATGCGCGACTCGTTTGCGCTTGGCACGCTCATGAATACGCGCGGCCTGACGGAATTGGTCATTCTCTCCGTCGGCCTGAGTCTGGGCGTTCTATCCGATCGCACCTTCGCCATGATGGTGGTGATGGCGCTCCTGACGACGTTCATGGCTGCGCCGATCCTGCGAAGCATCATGCCGCGCCGCGAAATGGTGCGGGTGCTGGCCGGCGGCGATCCGGCGCCGATGGCGCGACGCATTTTGGTTGCGCTCGGCAATCCGGAGAATGCGCTCTCGCTCGTCGATGCCGCCATTCGCCTGACCGGACAGGAACGTCCGGCAGAACTGTTGTTAGTGCGGCTGATTCCGACGCCGCGCGCGCCGGAGTTTCGTACCGGTCTGCGCGATGAAGAAAGTGTGGTCGAGCGATCGGTCGATGCCATGGAGCGAATCGTGCAACAGGTGACGCGTGGTGGCGTGACCGCGCGTGCCATTTCATTCCTGTCCGGCGACGTGGGCCAGGACCTGGCCTACGTCGCAGCGACGCAGCAGTGCGATATGATACTGCTCGGCTGGCATCGAGCATCGATCGAGCGCCCCGTCGTGAGGTCGCTCGTGCACCGTGTTTTCCGGCTCGCACCCTGCGACGCGCTCGTCTTTGTCGATCGCCGCGGGCTGGGCATCCGGGCGCAGGGCAAACCGGTGGTGATTGCTTTCGATTCCGACGAACAGGAGAAGGCCGTGACAGAGATTGGCCGGCGCCTGGCGGCGAGCTTGCAGACCGATTTAATTTCGCGGCGCACCGATGCCGAGGTACCCGATGCAGCGGCAGCGGTCGTCAGCACATTACCACCCTGGACGAAGGAGATCGATTTTGGCGCACCGGCAACCACCTTCGCGGCACGCGCCGAGTGGCCGATATTGATCGTCAGGCCGAAAGCGGCCATTGAAGGGGAACGCCCCGGCTGAGCGGGGCGGCTAGAGGGGCGCGGTCGGGACTTCGTCGCGGTAATAGGACATGACGCCCTCGATCATCTTGTCGTAGGCGGCGTCGCCGTACTCGGCAAAGCGCGCTTCTTCGAAGCAGCCGATGGGAAGTTCGATCACGTTCACGAGGCATTTGTTGCAATAAGTGCAGGCTTTGCCCGGGGCGGGTCCGTCTTCGCCGGCGCGGAAACGCAGCGGCAGATCGGGATTGGCCAGGAGCGGACGCGCGATCGTGACGGCGTCGCAATCGCCACGACTCAGGGCCATGGCGATGCGCGAGGCGTGCTGCCAGCCGCCTGTGCAAAAGACCGGGATGGAAACAGCCTGTTTGATCTTGTGCGCATCGGTCGCGCTGATTCCCTCGATTAATTCGGGAACGACGCGGCCGGCGCGAATGAACTTCTGCCGCCGCGACCACATGAGGGCAAGGATCCAGCGCAGCGCCGCGTGGCGCATGAGGAAATAGTTTCGCCGGACGTGCGAACCGCTCGAGAGCATGCTCTGATACGGCACCGAAGCGTATTTCCAGTTGAGCGGTCCGGCCGGATTATTCGGATGCGGAAACGTGCTGCCCGTCGAAACATGGATCGCATCGACGCCGGCGGCTTCCAGCCAGCGCGCGATTTGCACCGCATCCGGCACTTCGTTTCCGCTTTTCCAGTCGAGCGGGAAGGTGCCGGCGTTGTGGTTGTCCTGCGCGTTCATTTTCACGCCGAGGAAAAAATCGCCGCCGACCTTGCCGCGCACGGCGGCGACCACTTCGAGAAGAAACCGCGCCCGGTTCTGGAGCGAGCCGCCGTAATCATCGGTCCGGTCGTTGATGGCCGAACTGAGGAATTGCGTGATGATGTAGCCGTTGGCGCCCTGCAGTTCGACGCCATCCGCGCCGGCCTCGCGCGCCCGCGCCGCTGCGGCGGCGAACATCTCGATCGACCCGGTCGATCTCCTTCTTCGTCATGGCCTGCACCGGCATGCCGGTGAAACTGTCGCGTTTGCCGGTCGGGCTGAGCGCAATCCTGCGCCGGTTTTCCACGCCGCGGATGTCGGCCTGAATCCGCCGTAAATCAGCTGGATGATGTATTTGCAATCGGCAGTCATGCACCTGCCGCACCATTTCCCGCCAGAAACCGACACGCGCTGTCGCGGTCGATCATGGCATAGTTGGGCAAAATGCGACCGCTCACCGAAATGGGAGCGTGCGCCGAGATCACCGCGGCCACGCCGCCTTCGGCGAAACGCCGATCGAAGTTGATCCGCGCGAGCGTGCCGCTGCCGTCGTAGTTATCGATCCGGCCGGAGATGCTGGAGCGGATGATTCGGTTCTTGAGCGAAAGATTGCGCGCCGTCAGCGGTTGAAAGATGACGTCGGTATCAGTCATGCGCAGCGGCTGGCGGATTTCGGGTTAGCTCGCGGACAAACCAAGAATGTCGGCGAAGAAGGAATTCACAAAGCGGCCTTCCGGGTCGTACTGGCGCTGCAGTTGGCGAAAACGATCAAGCCGGTCGCCAAATGATTTCTCGACCTGCGCCTTGGTCAGGCGACCGGTCTGATTGAAAAGCGGAGAAGCGCCGTTCTGGCTGCAGAATTCGTTATAGGCATCCAAAAATTCCGGCCAGCCGGGTCCGGCCGTCGAGACCGGATCGAGGGTCATGGCCGTGCCATGCCAGGTGTAGGAGAAGAGCGAACTTTGATCCTGATTGATGCGGTAGCCGACATTGAGCATGTCGCAGCGATAGCCGTGCGCTTTGTAGTAATCGCGGCAAAAGGCAAAATAACCGCGCATGGTCTGCACGAATTTCTCCTCCGGCAACGCCCAGATGCTGAAGGTATAACGGGTCGCGCCGGCCGTGTCCGGATAACGGATCATCTGGTCGGCCGGATAAGAATTCGTGCCGCTGATTACGCCGAGCAGGAAGCGCGAAATGCCGCCGAGTCCTTCGTAGAGCGCGTAACGAACCTTGGGACTCGGGATACTTTTGCGAATGGTCGCACCGAGGCCGGGCACGATCGTTCCCCAGGAAAGGTTTCGAATTTTCCAGGCGAGACTGGTGGCCGGCTGCGCGTCGTCCACATACTTGCGAAACTCGACCGCGAGTTTGTCCTGGAACGGAAAGAGATAATACATGATCGACTCGCCGCGCTCGCGCAGGGCCGGCAGTTGCCGTTCAAATTCATCGACCGTGAAGACCTCATGATGAAAGGCCATTGGCTTGAGCGGCTTCACCTTGAAGGTGACTTCATAGATCAAGCCGAGGAGACCGAAGCTGGTGCGCATGGCCTGGAGCAATTCCGGCTGATCTTCGCCCACGACCAGGATGTCTCCGTTAGGCCGGATCGCCTTAAAGCCGACGGCGTAGGAACAAACCTGACCGTATTCGTCCCTGAACGACGCATCCTTGGTGTGCGTGCAGGCGGCCGCACCCATGGTCAGATTTCCGAGCTCGATGTTGACGTAGAACTGGAGTCCGTGCTTTTGCAGTTCTTTCGCGACATCGATGTAGAGGGCGCCGACCTGCGCCGTAACGCGATCGCCCCCGATCTGGACGATTCGATTCATCCCTTTCATTTCGACCTTCGTGCCCGGCTCGGAGACGACGCAGCGGGTGGTGGAATGGCTCGAACCGGCGGCCCGAACCGGCGACGGATAGTTCGCCGTGTCCTTGACGATGGCGATCAATTCCGCCTCGCTCGTGGGCCGCACGATGACGGCGGGACGGAAGCGAATATCCCCAAACCAGTTGTGGGCTTCGACGCCGGTGCGTCTTTCCATAAGGTCTGTCTCACCAAAGCTTCCCCTTGGCGTCAAGCTTTTTACGACGCGCATTGCCGGCCAAACCGCTTTACATTTTTGCCGCTCTTTGTTGAACATGGAAGGCGAACAGCGAATCGCGGCCATGACAGATTCAGCAAAAGAGCAGCATCGCGTGCCCCACGTCGTCACGCTGGGCGGCGGCTTCGGCGTTATCATTCTCTACAAAAAACTCGCCCCGCTCATTCGAAATAACCGCGTTCGCCTGACCATCATCGATCGCAATAACTTCACCTGTTTCCACGGCATCGTTCCCGCCGTGCTGACCGGCAAAATCCAGCCCGGCAATGTGCTCAATTCATTGCGCACGATTTACGGCCGGGCCCAGTTTCGGAATGCCGAGATCGAGAAGATCGATCTCGCGAACAAAGAAATTCTTTTCAGCCGCGCGCTCGACGGGAGGCAGTTCACCGTTAACTACGACCATCTTGTCTTCAACGTCGGCACGATGATCAACCTGAAGCTCTTCCCCGGAATGGCCGAGCACACTCTGCGCCTGAAGGCATTCCAGGACATCCTGGCCGCGCGGCATCACATCATTACCATGCTCGAGCTGGCCGATATCGAGCAGGACCCGGTCGAGCGCGAGCGCCTCATCAACTTCGTCGTCGCGGGCGGCAACTACGCCGGCATCGAGGTGGCGAGCGAGCTGGCCGACTCGCTGCCCGCCATTGCGCGCAAGCGTTTCCCAAATATCCCGGCGGAAAAAATTCGCGTCACTATCGTCCATTCGGGCGACACGATTCTGCCCGAGCTGGCCAATCGTTATCCCGGGCTGCGCGATTACGCGATGGGCGCGCTCGGCGATTTACCGAACCTGCGCATCATCCTGAATTGCCGCCTCGCTTCGGCCACGCCGGAAGAGGCGTTGCTCAATACCGGCGAACGCATTCCCACGCGCACCATCATCGCCTGTGCCGGAACAACTGCATCTCCCCTGCTCGATCTCGTTCCCTTCGAGCGAACGAAGAACGGCCGGCTCGTCATGGATGAATATTGTCGCGTCAAAGGCCAGGATCACATCTGGGGCTCGGGTGATTGCGCGGCCGTCCCGCGGCGTGATGGCACCCCCGCCCCCGCGCTCGCCATCTGGGCCCTGACGACCGGCGGTCGCGCCGGGGCGAATATTCGCGCCAGCATCGAAGGCCGCCCGCTCAAGCCTTTTCGCTTCAGCGGCATTGGCGACGCCTGCACTGTCGGCAAAAATCGCGCCGCCGCGCACCTGCGCGGGATTCCATTGAAAGGGAAACTTGGCTTCATCGCCTGGTTTTCCGTTGTTCTCATGTACATCCCGGCCTGGGAGAAAAAGGTTCGGCTCATCATCGACTGGTTGCTTCTGCCGATTTTCGGAAACGACGTCATCAACATGAACGTGCAGAAGCCGGTCGGCATCACGCCTGTGCATTACGAACCGGGGCAGGACATCGTGCGCGAAGGCGATGTCGGCCAGAGCCTCTACATCATCCGCAGCGGCGAAGTGGAGGTCGTTAAGCAAGGCGCCAATGGCGAGCCGCCCACTGTGCTGGCCACGCTTGGTCCGGGCGATCATTTTGGCGAAGTCGCCGTCTTCCAGCGCGTCCGCCGTACCGCCACCGTGCGTGCAAAAACGCGGGTCGAACTCCTGCATATGCGCCGCGAAGCCGCCCTCGCTCTGAGTGAATCGAGCGCTTCGCTCGGCGAGAATCTTTCGGCCGCGCCGGGAGAATCATGAGAGAACGTCGCGCGATTCTTCTCGGCCTGGGCGTCGCGCTCCTCCTGCTCGGCGGTTGCAAACGCCGGGAAGTTGTCGATGAAGCGATGGCCGCCGGCAAAACGGTGGCTGATTTCCCCGAGACGCCGGCCGACCCGTTTCCGGGCATGGATGGCGGCATTCAGCTGACCCCGGACGAAATCAAGGGACGCAACACGTGGATGCTGTGGACCGGCGGGAACGAAGCTTTCTGGGATTACATGGCCCGGAACGGCTATGGCCTGATCGATTTTCTCAAAGTGATCGACTCGCGCGAACGGCCGGAGCGGTTCGCGAAGTTTGGCCTGATGAACGAACCCGGCTATCGCGAAGCGGCCAAGCCGGACAAATATGGCCTTTACGTCGATCAACCCGTTTCGCCCAGCCCGGACGGGACCAACCCGGTTGTCGATGGGCTTTCGACGGGCGTGATCGGCTTCCGCCTTTTTCCGAATCCGAACTTCGACGAGAAAGCGGCAAAAAAGTGGGACGCAAAACGTTATTACACGGATCCGAAGTATTATCAGAACCCCAGGCTCGTCAGGCCGTATCGCGTCGGGATGACCTGCGCGCTTTGTCACGTCGCCTTTCATCCGCTCCATCCCGCGGCCGATCCGGAAGCGCCGGCCTGGGAGAATCTTTCCGGGACAATTGGAAACCAATACTTCCGCACGCGCGGCGTCTTCGGCGGCAACCTGAAACCGACCGATTTCCTCTATCACGTGCTCGAGTCGGCCAATCCCGGAACGGTTGAGACGTCGATCATCGCGACCGACAACAATAACAATCCCAACATCATCAATTCCATCTACAACGTGCCGGCGCGCCTTTCGGTCGCGACAGAGGAGCTGGTCACGGGCGCGTCCGTTCTCATGCCGCCGGGCACACCGCTTCGGCGCGTCCCGCATGTGCTCGTCGACGGGGCCGATTCCATTGGAGTGGCGGGCGCGCTCGATCGCGTCTTCGTCAACATCGGGATGTTTGGCGAAGAATGGATCGTATGTCACAACCCGATCATCGGGGTGCGCAAACAAAAACCATTCTCCATCCCCTATGCCCGGAAGCATTCCGTTTACTGGCAGGCCACCGAAGCGCGGACTCCGAACCTCGCCGCCTATCTCATCCGGGCGAGCGGACCGATGCCGCTGCGCGATGCGCCGGGCGGCCTGAAATATCTCACAACCGACGAAAACATTCTGAATCGCGGCCGCAGCGTTTTTGCCGAGAAATGCATGCCGTGTCATTCGAGCAAACGACCTGACGACCAAATCCTCAATCATCCGGTCGAGTATGCGAACTGGGCGCAGCAGGAAGTGTTGAAGCCCGACTTTCTGGTCGATAATTTCCTCTCCAACGACACGCGCTATCCGATCACGCTGCTGCAGACGAACGCTTCACGCGCTCTGCAGGACAACGCCACGCGCGGCAAGATCTGGGAGGAATTTTCGTCAGAGAACTACAAAAAGACGCCATCCATCGGCGAGATCACCGTTTATGACCCGTTCACGAAAGAGGATTACAAATACAAGGTGCGCGGGGGCGGACCCGGCTTCTATCGCGTCCCCACCCTGGTCGCCATCTGGGCGGCCGCGCCGTTCCTGCACAACAATTCGTTAGGCGAATACAACGCCGATCCTTCCGTCGATGGTCGCATGCGCGCCTTCGACGATGCCATCGACAAGATGTTTTATCCGGAAAAACGGCATGGGACCGATTCCATCGCGCGGGTCAGGGATCGCTGCTGGTTTGTTATTTCGGCGGTTTATCTGCCGGGCGCGGTCGAAGGAATCGTTGGTCCAATCTCGCGCCCGTTCACGGCGTGGCCGTGGCTTCTTCCCGCACTGATTATCGGGCTCGGCCTGGTCTTGATTCTGGGCGGACGACGGCGCCGTAAAAAAGCGGGACGCATCTTTCTGATATTGTTCGGCGTCCTGTTCCTGCTTGTCGGATTGGGCTTTATCCCGCTGAGCTACTTTGCGGCGGGCAAGCTTGGGGATTTGCGCATCGGTCCGTTGCCGAAAGGGATGCCGATCAATGCGATCTCCAGCATGAATCCGAACGCGCCGCCGCTCGATGCGCTCGCCGCAATCTGGAAGTTGCACAAGGTGTGTCATCGCATTGAGAAGGAGCGTCTCTCCGATGAAGAAGGTGAACGCCTCTTCGAAAAGGAAGCCGGTCCGGCCTTGCTCAAGGTGAGCAAGAGTCCTGACTGGGTGCAGGATCGCGGCCACTATTTCGCGGTGCCGTTATCGGATGACGACAAGGCGGCGCTCAAGGAATATCTCAAAACGTTCTGAGTTGTCTCACTTCCGCTGTAGCCGGGATCGCTGATTCCGGCCGAACGGAAATGAGAACGCCACGAAGTCCCGGATCGGCGATCCCGGTTACAGAAGGAAATGGCGCGAAGACCTGGCGGTCACTTGATCCAGTTCAGACGCCGGCAGAAGACGAAATAGAGCACCGGCAGAAGCACCAGCGTCAGCACAGTGGCCATGAGCAGGCCAAAGATGTGGACCGACGTGAGCGAGTGCCAGAGCGCGCCGCCCGTGTAGAAGAGCGGCAAAAGCCCGCCCACCGTCGCCAAAACCGTGACAAGCACGGCGCGGAGCCGAACGAGACCTGATTGCACGAGAGCCTTCTCCAATGGCATTCCTTCGGCGCGCGCTTCTTCGATGAAATCGCTCAGCACAATAATGTGGCTGACGATGACGCCGGCCAGGCTGACGATTCCGAGCAGGGCCATGAAGCCGAGCGGTGAATGCGTAACAGCCAGGCCAAAAAACGCGCCGATCAATCCCAGTGGGACGGTGAGCAATACGACGACCGCCTTGGCCACGGAGTTGAACTGGAAGAGCATGGCGAGCGCGATCAAAGTGATCGAGACAAGCATGACGGCTCCCATTTCGGACTGCCCTTTCTTCAACTCCTTGTCTTCACCCGCGATGTTGAGGCGATAACCGGGCGGCAGCTTGATGGCGTTCAGCGCCGAGCGGGCGTGATCCAGAATGGTCGAGGAGAGGACGCCGGCGGGCGCGTAGGAATTCACCGTGACGGTGCGCAGCAGGTTGTAGTGCGGAATGAGCGCGTAGGAAGGTTCGATCTTGATCCGGGCAAAACTGGCGAACGGCACCGGCTCCGCGTTGGCGCTGTGAATGTAGAGAGCACGGATTTTCTCGGCCTGGTCGCGTTCCTCGATGCGCAGGCGAACGACGACGGGGATGATGTGATCGCCTTCACGCAGCTGCGTGATGGGCACGCCGCCAAAAGCGGCCTGCGAGATCTGGCCGATCTGCTGATTCGTTATGCCAAGAGAATTGGCGCGGTCCTGATCGATATCGATGGAAATGTTCGGCGTACGATAACCGAGATCGTCGTAGACATGGTAACCGCCGGCCTGGCGCACGGCGGCGCTGGCCTGATCGGCCAGTTCGCGCAGTTCGTCGAGGTCGGGCCCGCTCAGGCGTATCTGAATGGGGGCGCCGATGGGCGGACCTTGTTCGAGTTGTTTTACGATGCAGCGCGCCCCCGCAATTTTCGTATCGAGTTCGCGCCGAAGCTCAACCAGAAGCGGCGGGACATCGTCCTGCGTTCGGGTATTGATCAGAATCTGGGCAAGGTTACTGGCCGGAGCTTTCGGCTCGACGTTGTAATAGAAACGCGGCGCAGTCCCGCCGGTGAAAACGGCCGTGCTCGCAATTTCGGGATATTTTTTCAGGATATCCATGACGTCATTGGCCGTCTGGCGCGTACTGCCGAGCGAAGCGGTGGCCGGCAGTTCGATATCGATCAGCATCTGATTGCGCTCGGCCGGCGGGAAAAATTGCGTCCCGAAAAACCGGGTCAGGCCAAAGCTCAGCACGAGCAACAGATAGGTGAACCCGATGACCAGCCACGGCCAGCGCAGGGCCGATTCGAGACCGCCGCGATAACGCGGCAGCACGGCGCGCAGGGCCTGGTCGATCCAGCGAAAGAGAAAGAAGCCGCGCAGTTCGCCACCCTCCTCGAGTCCTTTTTGGCCGCGCAGAAAATAGTAACCGAGCAGCGGAACAAACGTCATCGAGACAATGCGCGAAGCGATCAACGCCATCGTCACAACCGCCGGGATGGCGAAAACGAATGCGCCCGTGTCGCCCGGCAGCAGCATGAGCGGAAGAAAAGCGACGATGTTAATGATCGTTCCGTACAAAATGGCGCGCCGCATCCGGAACGGACCGAACCATGAGGCGCGGTCGCGCGGCTGACCGTGATGTAACTCGCGGTTGATCGCGTCGGAGGCGACGACCGGATCGTCCACCAGCATGCCGAGCGCGATGATAAGGGCAGCGATGGAAATCTGGTGCAACTGGATCCCGGCCAGGTTCATGCCGCCCACCGTGATGGCCACGGTCAGCGGAATAGCCGTCGCGACGACAAGAGCGGAACGCCAGTCCATGAGCAAAAGCGCAACGAGAATGACGATGATGACCGCTTCGATGAACGAGCGAATGAAATGATGCAGTCGATCCTTCACCGCGGTCGGCTGGTCGGAGAGCGTTTCAATCGACATGCCTTCGGGCAGACGCTGGCCGAGATTGGTGGCGACCTGTCGCACCTCGTCATTGAAGTGGCTGATGATCTGGCCCGGCTTCATTTCCACCGCGATCATGACCGCGCGCCGCCCGCGCAGCGGTGCCGTGGGCGTGTCGCGCTTGTATACGTCCACCTTAAAAGGAATCGGCGCCTGGTACATGCGCCGCACTTCAAAAATGTCGCGCAGATAAACGGGCGCACCCGCCTTGCCGACGCCGACGACTGCGCCTAACAACTCATTCTCGTTCTTGAACTCGCCCGAGAGCTGCACCGGAAAATTCTGGCCCTGCGTGTGCAGGGTGCCGCCGGGAATAATGGCGTTGCGCGCCGCAATGGCCTGCGCGATCGCCTCCGGGGCCAGGCCGTAGCCGGCGGCGGCGGCTGAAGAGTAAAGCAGATAGACCGTTTCCGGTACGATGCCGATGCGCGTGACCTTGCCCACGCTGCCGGCCTGTTTGAGATCGTCCTCGAAATCGTCCGCTGCATCTTCGAGCTGCCGATAGGTGTAGCGCGGCGGCGCCGTCGCACGGACCTGGGCAAGCGGATCTTCATCGCCCATGAGCAGAATCGGTGCGGTGAAATCGGGATGATTTTCCTGGCCGCTGCCGGTCGCACTGCGCACGAATCCGTCGATGAACTGCTGAATCTGCGCGCGCGTCGCCGAGGTGACGACGTCGGCCAAGAGATACGATTGACCCTGGCGAATCTGCACGTTGGCCGCCATGCCGGTGGCATCGAGCGCGGTCTTGAAACCCTGACCAATAAAGGCGCGGTAACTTTGGGCCACGCCGGGCGGGAAAAACGCAACGACGGCAGCGTGACCGGCGGGCGATTTGCCGCCGCGCAGGTCGGCCAGTTCGTGGCGAATCAGGTTCGCGCGTGCGATGCATTCCGCGTCGGTGGCCGGTGGACTGGTGATACCGAAGAGCAGGGTGATGGTCGTTCCAAAGTCGGAAGAAAGAATTGGCGGCAGCGCTCCTTCCGGAAGCTGGAGTTCGCGCATTTTCGATCGCAACTTTTCCCATTCCAGGCCGATGTATTCGTAGGAGCCCGGCTGCAGTTTGATCAGCAAGGTCGAAAGTCCCGGCCGCGACTGCGAGCTGATCTCGTCGATCGACGCCATTTCGCTGACGCTGCGTTCGATCGGTTTGGTGACCAGCTCTTCCACCTTCGAGGCGGTCGCGCCGGGAAATTGCGTGACGAGCAAGCCGGCCCGTTGCGGGATGGAAGGATCTTCCTGCTGCCCGAGTTTGGTAAAGGAAACCGCGCCCCAGATGAGGACCGCGATGAGCGCCGTCCAGGTGACGCCGCGATGCCTGACGCAATATTCGGCCAGGCCGCCGGTTTGGATTTTGTTCGCAGGTTGATCCGACATGCCGATGTGTAAGGGCTCAGCGCACTTCCACCGGCGCTCCGTCGTAAAGCTGGCTCGCTCCTCGCGTCACAACTTGTTCTCCCGGCTGCAATCCATTCGTGACGATGATGGAGCTCGCCACAATATCGTCCGTCTTCACCTGACGCAGCGACGCCCTGCCATCTTTCACCACGAAGACGGCCAGCTGGGTGCGCGGCTTGTTTTCCGACAGACCCGGCTCCGGCGGTGCGACCAGCGCCGACAACGGAACGACGACCTGGCCCTTGGCGGCAGCGCCAGTTCCACCGGCTTTCACCGTCGCGGTCATTCCCGATTTAATCGTACCGTCGGGATTCGGAACTTTGATCACGATCCGGTAAAGGCGACCGGCGTTGTTCGCCGCCACGCCGACTTCGCTGATCTTGCCCCGCAAAGCCGGCCGGCCCTGCAGGGCCGAGATCTTCACGTCAATGCTGTCGCCCACTTTGAAAAGATCGACCAGCCGATCGGGCACGCCGAGCTCGACCTGCATGACGCTGAGGTCGCCGAAACGCAAAACCGGTTTGCCGGCACCAACTGTTTCGCCCGAGTTGACGAGACGTGTCAGGATAGTGCCGTCAAAAGGCGCGTGCAGTTCCGAATCGCGCAGGTTTTGCTCGGCCTGCTGGAGTTGGGCCTTTGCCGTCTCGGCATCCGCTTTCGCCTTATCGACTTCCTGCCGGGAGACGACGTTCTTGGCCAGAAGCTTATTTAACCGCTCGTTGTTCGCGTCCGCCAGTTCGGCCGCGGCTTTGGCCGAGGCAAGGGCATTGCGAAAATCGGCCTGCTTCAAACGCGCCAGCAGATCGCCCGCCTTGACCTTGCTGCCTTCATCCCAATCATGATGCGGCTCCGGTCCGATCTGGTCGATGATCCCGCCGACTTTGAAACTGAGCTCCGTCTCCTGATCGGCCTTGACCGTAGCGATGTATTCCGGGGCGCTGCTCAGAAAATTGGCGCGGCTCAGAGGTTCGGCCGGCTCTGTTTTGACGACCAGTTTTTGCGGCTTTTGCGCTTCGACTGGTTTCTGGCAGCCCGAAAAAAAGAATGCTCCGGCGGCCACTAACAGTAATGCGCGTAAACAGATAGCAACCTTCACGCTGCCGGCATGCTACGGGAACTGCTTCCACGAGGACAACGCAAAAATAGCGACGCAGGATGGAGAGCACCGGAGATGCAAATGATGGAGCGGCGTTTGTGTCAAACGTCGAGGCCATGCGCGGGCGCCGGGCACAGGCGCCACTACATCTATTCGGTGCGCAAAGCCTGCGAGGGGTCGAGCAGGCTGGCCCGCCGCGCCGGCAGGAGGCAGGCGAGCAGAGCGGCCAAAGCCAGCACCGCTCCGGTCGCGCCCAGCAGCAACGGATTAAACACCGAGACTTCGTAGAGCTGCGATTTGATCAGGCGGCCAATGACGAGCGCAGTCGTCAGGCCGATGACGAGACCAAAGAGCACCGGCGTCATTCCCTGCCGGACGACGAGGCGCAGGACGTCGCCGGTTTGCGCGCCCAGGGCCATGCGCACGCCGATCTCGCCGGTGCGTTGTTCGACCGTGTAAGCGACCGCGCCATAAATGCCAACCGTCGCCAGCAGCAATGCCACCCCGGCGAAAACGCCGAGCAAAATGGTGGTCAAACGCGCCTGGCCGAGTGCTTGCGCAACGATCGCCTTCATCATCTGCGGCTGGGCGATGGCCAGCGTCGGATTGATGCCGTTCAATGTTTTTTGCGCGAGTCGTGTGATCTCCGCCGTGGGCAATCTGCTTTGCACGGTCAGGCTGAGGAACGGAAAATTTTCCTGCGCCCACGGCCGATAAAATTCCATGTCGTTGCGCTGGGCCACGCGCTCCGATCGCACATCGCCGACCACACCGATGATTTCGGTCGGCACGCTGCTGCTGGTGGTGAGCAGGGTTTTCCCGATCGGGTTTTCGTTCCCGAAAACCTTGTGCGCGCCAGCCTGACTGATCAGCATGACGTCCTGATGATCGACGAGGTCATGCTCGTCAAAGTCGCGACCAGCGAGCAACGGAATGCCCCACGTCTTGAAATAGCCCGGCGTGATGTCGTGCGATGGCGCGGCCGCGCGTTCCGCGATCGGCGGGATATTGCCGTCGGGCCGTGTATAAAGTGTGCGGTTGCCGCCGACCAGTGGGATGTCGCCACTTAGACTGACCCGCTCGAATCCCGGGACGGTGCGCAGGGCGGCGTCCAGGCGTTGCGTGAAACGTGCGCGCGCCGCCACATCCGGGTAGGGCGCAGCGGGAAAAGTAAGAAAACCGACCCAGAGATTCTCCGAGCGGAAGCCGAGATCCTGATGACTGAGACGAACGAAACTGACAATGAGCAAGGCTGCGCCGGCCAGCAACGTGACGGAAAGGGCCACCTGCGCCCCGACGAGAATCCTGCGGAAGCGTTGCTGTTTCACGCTGCCGCTCGTGCCGCGCCCACCTTCCTTGAGGCCATCGACCAGATCGGCCCGCGAACTTTGCCAGGCCGGATACACCCCCATGGCGAGACCGGTCAGGATCGAAAGAACGATGGCAAAGCCGAGCACCGGCAGGGACAAACCAATCTGACTGCCCGGGTCGAGCGGGAGAAAATCGGCCGCCAGTTTCGGCACAAGTGGCACCATTTTCCAGGCCAGCACGGCACCGGCGATTCCGGCGAGTACACTGACGAGCAGGCTCTCCAGAACAAAAAGCCGCAGCACGCTCATGCGTGAAGCACCCAGCGCCATGCGCAGGGCAATCTCGCGTCGCCTGCCGCTAAAACGCACGAGCAACAAATTCGCCACGTTGCTGCATGCGATGAGCAGCACGAAAGCGACTGCCGCCAGCAGGATCCCGAACGCCGGCCGCAGATCCCCGTTCACATCCACCGGCAGCGTCTTGACGAGGTTGCTCACGTCCGCGTCGATCTTGCCTGGGTTTTGCGCGCGATAACTTTGCGAAAGCGGGAGCAGGGCGGCTCGCACCTGCTCGACGGTCTGGCCCGGCTTCATGCGACCGATCACGCGCAGGAACGCCGTTCCGCGCATCATGCGCTCGTAGGAAAAACCGGGGAGAACAAACGGCTTCGTCGTCCAGACCTCGTTCCCGTTCGGGCCGACCCATTGTGCCGGCATGTTCGGCAACACGCCGACGATCGTGTGCGACGTGCCGTCGAGTGTAATGCTTCGTCCGATCACCTTGGGATCGCTGCCCAGGCGGCTGCGCCAGAATTTCTCCGAGATCAGCGCGACATCGGCCCCCTCTTCTTCCTGCGGCAGAAATGTGCGGCCCATGATCGGGCGAACGCCGAGCACGTCGAAGTAGTTGGACGTCGTGCGAAAGCCCTGCAGTTGCACCGGCTCACCCAAACCCGTCAGCGTGTAGGCAGTGAACGTGTCGGCCGCGAACCCGTCGAAGATTTTCTGGCCAGCGCGATAATGCATGAAGCGCGGCGCAGAGAGCGGGTAATCGAACGTGTCGCCCCCTTTCGGCTGCGTGAAAAGATGAACAAGGCGGCCGGGCTCCTTGAAGGGAAGCCCGCGCAGAAAGAGGTCGTTGATCAAACTAAAGATCGCGGTGTTCAGCCCGATCCCGAGCGCCAGCGTGATCACGGCCAGCAAAGTGAACCCCGGCGACTTGAGCAGCTGACGAAGCGCGAAACGGAGGTCAGTCATCATAGGCCCAGCATGATTGAGATGCGCCTTCCGGCGCAATCGGATTCATTGAAGAGACGCCACCGGATCGCATTTTTGTCTGCGTATCTAATTGCGGAAGCCAAATTCGGATGCGTCGCCCGCGCCCGCCGGCAAAGATAACTCGATAACTGTTCCGTTCTCTTATAGAAGGGGTCTAACGCCTCCTCCAACCCAAACTCAGGAACCGTCTCGATGTCTGACCAGGAAGAAGAGACAAGGAAATTGACCGCGGCAATCGCGGGCCTGGAGGCTCAACGCGTGGCGCTCGGCGACGCCGTCGTCGGACCGGCAATCGCCGCGTTGCGCCAGCAGCTTTCGCAGCTCGGGGCCATCGCAGAAGAGGCGGCGGATGAGGAACGCAAAATCGTCACGGTTCTTTTCGTCGATATCACGGGCTTCACCGCGTTGGCGGAGAAGCTGGATCCGGAAGAAGCACGCACTCTCGTCAATCGCTGTTTCGAATACCTGGTACCGGTCGTGCAAAAATACGAAGGAACCATCGACAAGTTCATCGGCGACGAAATCATGGCGTTATTTGGCGCGCCGCTCGCGCATGAGGATGATCCCGAGCGCGCCTTGCGGGCGGCGCTTGGCATGATGGAGGCGATCGCTGAATTCAACCGCGCGCATGGCACTTCCCTCGACCTTCACATCGGCATCAACACCGGCCCGGTCATCGCGGGCAGGATTGGAACCGAAGACCATCGCGATTATTCGGTGATGGGTGACGCCGTGAATCTGGCGGCCCGGCTGGAGGATGCCTCTTCCGCCGGTGAGATTTTTGTCGGCCCCAATACCTACCGTCGCACGGCCGCGCTTTTTGAATTCGAGACGCTGCCCGCCATGCGCCTGAAAGGAAAAGCCGAGGCCATCGGGTGTTATCGCCTGATCGAGGCCAAAGCGGCGCCCAAACCGACACGCGGCATCGAAGGTTTGCATGCCCCGCTTATTGGCCGCGACGCGGAAATCGCCGACATCCTGTCCGCTATTGCAGCGCTCGAGGAGATGCGCGGAAGCATTTTTGCGATCACGGGTGACGCCGGCTTTGGCAAAAGCCGATTACTGGCGGAGGCGCGCGCGCACGCCGACGGAAAAGTGAGATGGGCCGAAGGCCGCGCCCTTTCCTACACCGTTGGAATCAGCTTTTCGCTCGCTCGGGATCTCCTCTTAAACCTGCTTGACCTAAAATCGGACGCGCCGCCCGCGGCGGTGGCGGCGGCACTGCGAAAATCCCTCGCGCAGCATTTCGGAGAGGAAATGCCGGAGGTCTACCCGTATCTGGCCCGTGCGTTCGAATTGCCCTTGGAACCGGCCATGGAAGACCGGGTGCAATTCCTGAGCGCCGATGCACTCCGTGCCCGCATGTTGCAGGCGTTTCAGGATTACGTTCTGGCTTGCGCCGGCGAACATCCGCTCGTCCTCGTGTGGGAAGATCTGCATTGGAGCGATTCTTCGTCGCTCGAATTGCTCGAATGCATCATGCCGCTGACCGCTCGGGCGCCATTGCTCCTTCTTTGCGCGGCGCGCCCCGAGGAAGGCCGCGTGCTCGAGCTCCTGGCGCGTGCAGCCGAGACCCATCCGTCGAGCTTTCATCGTGTCCGGCTCCAGCCTTTGACGCGCAGCGAAAGCAGTTCGCTCGTGCAACAATTGTTGCGCATCGAGAACCTCCCCTCAGCCATGCGCGACCTGATTCTCGATCGCGCGGAGGGAAATCCATTCTTCCTCGAGGAGCTCCTCCGTTCCCTGCTCGATTCGGGCGCGGTCGTTTTGCAGGAAAACGGCGCCGTCGCGACGCGCGAGCTGCGCTCCATTGACATTCCGGATACCCTGCAGGGAGTCTTGGCGGCGCGCATCGATCGTCTGCCGCGCCCTGACAAACATGCCCTCCAAAACGCCTCCGTTATCGGGCGCATTTTTCAGGACCGTATCCTGAGTCATCTCTACGATCCGGCTTGTCCCGAGGAACGGCTGGTGCGCGCGCTCTGCGAATTGCAGAAGCGAGAATTCATCCAATCAGGAGAGCAAACTGGTTCGGAAACCGCCCCGCTCCAGAAAGGCGAATACATTTTCAAACACGCGGTCACGCACCAAGTCGCCTACGGTTCGATGCTAATGACGCGGCGCCGGGCCTTCCACAAGGCGACGGCCGAAACCATCGAAAAACTCTTTCCTGAGCGGATCGAAGACCTGGCGGCGACGCTTGGCTTCCACTACGAACGAGCGGATGCGCCGCTGCAGGCAGTTCGTCACCTGGCCAAAGCCGCGCAGAGCGCACAGGAAACTTTTGCCAATACCGAGGCGCTCGCCTTCTATCGATCGGCTCTTGCTCAAATCGAGCGGCTCTCTCCTGCAGAGCGGCAGAGTCTGACCGGCATTTCGGAAGCCCGCTTGCACGAAGGCGTGGCGGATGTTCTGACTCTTATAGGCGAGCAAATCGAAGCGAGAGAAGGCTACGAGCGGGCGCGCTCGGCTGTTGCGCCAGCGGAGATTGTGCAACGCTCGCGCCTCTATCGCAAGACCGGCCTCACCCATAGCGCCCAGCGTCACTATGAGGAAGCAGCCCGCGCCTACGACGCCGCTGAGAAAGAGCTCGGCGCGCAGAGTGATATATCGCCGACGTCATGGTGGGAGGAGAAGGTGCAGATCCAGCTCGACCGAATGCATCTCCTGTACTGGCAGGGCAAGGCCGGCGAAATCATGGAGCTGGCCGATCAATATCGTCCGGTCGTCGAGCGAAACGGCACACCGCTTCAGCGTGGAAGATTTTTCCAGATGCTGGCCCTCTCCCTTCTTACCGGGTCGCGTTATCAACCATCCGAAGAATGCGTGAAACTGGCCGCGCGCGCGGTGGAGCAAAGCGAAGGCGCCAGTAATTTGTCCGAAGTTGCGCATGTTCGCTTCGTTTTCGGATTCGCCCACCTTTGGCGCGGCAACTTTGCGGAGGCAACGCAACATTGCGAAGACGCTCTCGCTTTGGCGCAACGTTGCGGAAATCTCGTCCTGCAGGCCCGTTGCCTCAATTACCTCGCGGCGGCGCATCGTTGCGCGCATCAGGTCGACGAGGCGCGCGATTTCGCGACCCGAACCATATCGCTCGCGACGCAGCTTCGAATGATTGAGTATGTGGCCATGGCCAGGGCGAACCTTGCCTGGGTCGCGTGGCGCGACGGCGATTTCAACCGGGCGGAGGAACTCGGTCGCGAGGCCCTGCGGCTGTGGCATGGAATGGAAGATCCCTACGGCTTCGACTGGATGGCGATCTGGCCTCTCGTGGCGGTTGCGCTTGAAGCAGGCGACCTGGCGCGCGCGATCGAACATGCCAGCGGATTACTCGCGGAAGGCCAGCACCCCCTTCCCCCAAAACTGAGCGCGGCTACCCGGCGAGTCCTCGAAGCCTGGGAAAAGACCAATCCCGAACGGGCGAGATCCGATCTCGTGCGAGCCATGGAAATCGCACAAGAATTCGGCCAACTGTGATGTCAGCCATGATCCGACGCCTGAGTTGGCCGCGGCCACGCTGGCCTTGCGATTATCTCAGTCTGGCCGGCCTGAGCCGAAACTGCACGCCGACTGGGTCGAGCGAATCGCGCGCGATGAGAAAGTTCATCTCGGCAGAGTTGCCGAAACCAGCAGGCCGGCAGCCTGCGCTCCGCGGCCGTCACAGAATTCCCCTTCCTGGCTTCCTGGATTCCTAATTCAACCCAATCCCGAGACCGCGGCAGCAGCCCTCAGGGCGGCGGCTTCAGACGCGACTTCGCGCAGAGCCGTGAGGACTTGCCCGGAGATGAAGCCTGTCGTTACGGGTTGGCCGGCGGTTGCAATCTCCTCGTGATCGCCCAGCCCGGAATCCTTCAGGGCCCGCAGGCGTTTCTGAATCGCTTCGCGAATGGCGTTGGCATTTTCGACACCGCGAAAAAATGCGGTGTGCAAATTTTGCGGCATGCCTTTGCTTTCGTGGCGCGACGCGCTCGAGCCTCCGGCGGTATCGACGCGCAGATCGGCGATGCCGAGGGCGCGCTGAATCGGCCCCTGCGAAATCGAGATGTTTTGGATGTTCGCGAAGGTGATGGTCATTTCGCGCACGTTGAGGATGCCTTCGCGCAGGCGCAGGCTGCGATCGGTCACGAGATACCAGCGTTTCTCGAAATCCAGCCGGACGAGCGCGAGAGAAAAGATGCGGGCCACGATGACAAGCAGGATGATGATTTGCGGCAAGCCGATCAGCGCAGCGCCAAGCAGACGTTGATCGCGCAGCTCCATCGCGGCGACGAGCGGTCCGATTTCCAGGGGCAGCAAGATACAGAGCGCCCCGATCGTTTTGAGTCCCCAGACGACGAGCAGGTATTTGTAATAGTTTGGCGCCGCGCGAAAACGCTGCGTGCGCGCCTCATCGCCGGGCGGCGGCTCCGGATCGCCCGGTATGCGCAGGAACCGTTCGCACCATTCCCGGAAGAGCTTAAACATGCGGTGAAGGATTTTCGTCGCCGGACGAATCGGCAGAACGTTCGCGGCGCTCGAGCGATCGGCGCGTCTCGCGCAGTTCGTCGCGAATCGTGCGCAGCAGCTCGACCATTTCGGTTTTCGGTTCGTCCGCGGTCGGCGCGTTTGCCGAAGAAGCTTCATGCGCTTTGCCGCTCTGGTAGCCGCGCATGCGCGTATAGAGAAAGTCGCGAATCGCCTCGTATTCCTTGAATCCTTCAATGACCAGCTCGGCATCGGATGACCCGGACGCCGTCTGGATTTGGATATCGGCCAGTCCGAGCCAGCGCTGCAGCAGACCGGAGCGCAAATGGATATCCTGAATGCGCGCGTAGGTCAGGTTCACTTCGCGCCGGAAAAGAATCCCGACGCGCATGTGAATGCCCTCGTCATCGAACGTGTAGCGCAGCGTGTGATAGCGAAAGTAAAGGTACGGCAGCGCAACGAGCAACCCCGGCCCCGAGAGGACGGCACGGATGACGTAGAGTGTCCAGAGCGCCGAATCGGGCTCCTTCAATGCAAAAATATCCTGCTCGGTCGCTGCCGTCATACCGCGGCGCAGATCGCCCGAAAACGCCTAACGAATCCGGCGGATCGACCGCCCGCCCTCATTTCGCCAATTGGTAGAGATATTCGACGTACGACATGACGGCATCGTCGAAGCCGGCGATCTTCGGGTTGGCCGATTCGATGACGTAATATTCGTCAGGCGCATGGGCACCGCTGCCATGGCCGAGTCCAAAATGTCCCGCCCCCAGACTAAGCGGCGGGTTGGTGAAGACATAACCCGGCCAGGAACCACCCAAACGCGGCAGCACCACCGGGTCGATGCCATGATTTTTGTAAACCGCTTCCTCGGCCTGAATGATCGGCGAATCGCCCGGGGTCGTCGTCGGATCGTAGCCGCCGGTCATGTTGACATCGATGTCGCCGTAACCGTGCTTTTTCAGATGGGCTTTCAAGGCCTCGAGCGCGCCCGCCGCTGTTTGGTTCGGGACGAGGCGGAGGTCGAGTTTCGCGACCGCTTTGTGTGGCAAAATCGTTTTGCCGCCCGGGCCGGTGTAACCGCCAATGATGCCTTCGATGTTCACGGTCGGCTCGTCCGCCATGCGCTCCAGAGCCTGCGTCCAGCTGATGTCGCGCACCCAATGTTTCACGCCCATGATTTTCTTGGCGTCGGCTTCGTTCAAGCGTTTCGCCGCGGTATCGATGAGCGCCTTTTCCTTCGCATTGAGTGGCCGCACATTTTTGGTCAGGCCTTCGATTGCTGGTTCGCTCGCGTCTTCGTTGACGAGCGTGCCGAGAGCCTTAACCAGATGCCAGACCGGGCTGTCGACGCGCGCCTTGTTCGAGGAATGAATGTCCTTGAGCGGGCCGCGCCCCCATTTCTCGCCCGTCGATGTCAGCTCGACTTCGATCACACCTTTTGCGCCCAGCGTGACCGTGACCATGCCGGATAAGTCCTGCGCGGCAAACGGCATGAAAATTCCGCTGCACTTCGAAAGCGCCTTCTCGACCTCGGGCTTGTGCACGACCTGCGGGAAATGCGGCGATCCGATTTCCTCCTCGCCTTCCGCGACAAACACAAAGTTGACCGGCATCTTACGTCCGGCCGCCTTCATGGCGTGCAGCGCTTCGAGAAAGGTCGCCTCCGGCCCCTTCTGATTGACGGCACCGCGGCCGATCATGATTTTGCCGAGGCCCGGCTTGTCCGCAATCTTCGCTTCGGTTGGCGGCGACGACCATTCCTTCGGGTCGAATTGTTTCACGTCGTACATGAAATAGAGTCCGACCGTCTTGGGCGCACCGGCGTCGAGCGTGGCGAAAACGCCGGGCTTGCCGTCCGTTTGCACGAGTTCCGCTCGCTGAAAACCGGCCTCGTTTAGCAGCTTCATCATGTAATTCGCGCCTTCGGGATAACCGCGATCCTCAGCCGCGATGGAGACCTGGCCGATCCAGTCCTGCAAGCGTTTGACCGCTTCGTCGTGCTGCCTGGTGACCTGCGCCTTGACGTCGGAAAAATCATTCTCCGCCGCCGCAAAGGAGCGCGAGGCAGTCAGGGAAATGGCAAGGACCATGAAAAAGGAGATGAATCGTGTTTGCAAACTCATGCCCGTGCCATCGCGCGAAATGGAACCAGAGGCAACCTCGAACCTTCTCGCGGCGTAACGATCGCTTTTCGCGCCGATCACTGCTTCAGGAGTTCCGCGATGACGAAGCCGGCATAAGTGCCGACGGCATTGCCTAACGATCCGGCGAGAATTCCCGGCAGTCGCAAATCGCCGCGGCCGATCGCGGTGGCCAGCACGCCCGCGGAAGTGGCGCCGCCGATGTTGGCGTTCGAAGCGACCGAGATGATCGCCCAATCCTGTTTGAAAAGCGCACCGATACCGAAAAGGAGCAACGCGTGGAGCAGGACAATTGCCGTGACCCAGGCGAGCAGGATCCCCGCGACCGCACCATTGGCGATGAGAGCCCCAAGATCGCAATAGGCGCCGACCACGGCCAGGAAGATGAGAACCGTGAAATAACCGATGACTTTGGCGCCGCCGAGCCGCTGTACGGCCGGTAATTGCGCGAGGGCGAGCGCAATCGTCGTGAGAATGAGCACATAAGGCAGTGTCGGAAAAAATCGACTAACGAGTTGGGAAAGAAAGAGACTGCCGAGCCCGAGCGAGAGCAGGATGGAAAAATCAAGGACGCTGGTTCGTTCCGGAATCTCCAGGTCAAGAGCGGCCGCGTTCTCCGCCTCAGCCGGCACCGGCCGCGGCCAGAGCCGTTGCAAAACACGAGGCAGAATCAATGTCGCCACGATCCAGATCGTCGTGATGATGTTGTCCGCCGCGTTGATTGCGGCGAAGAGGGTTCCGTTTTTGCCGAGACCAAATTGCAGGGCGATGGCGTTGAGATTGACGCTCCCGCCGATGTAAGTGCCGGTGAACATGCCGGCAACGGCGAAACCTTTCTCGACGCCGTGATTCTGCGGGGCAATCAGATGATAGCTGACGAGCACGCCGACCATGGTGGCTGCGGCGCCGAGCGCAAAAAGAATGAGCATGGGCAGGCCGGCCTGTTGCAGGTCGCGCAATTTGACGTCGAGCAGGAGAAAGAAAATGGCGAGCGGCGCGATATAGTTAAACACGCCGTCGTAAAGCGCGGGCGCGTTTCCCGAGGAGGGCAATAGACCGACGTTGGCCAGCACCGCGGCCGCGAGAATGACGATCAGGGCCGACCCGAGGTAACTGAACAACCTGCGGCGTGAAATCCATTCGGCCAAGGCGACAAGCAGACAAAGGACCGTCGCGACATAAACCGGTTCCGCGACGAACGACATGCGCCCATTGTAGGGCGTTTCTGCGAAAGACCCATCCCAATGCGGGGGGCAGTCACCAGATCCTGAGGGAAATGTCCTGACCTCGCGCGCGGCGCGGTAGACTCTGGGGAGCGCAGGCTGCCAGCCTGTCGCGTCCGGCAGCTTGCCGGACGCCCTCCGGGTTCCATCGTTCTCGGTTCGTGGGAGCGTTGCCAGTCTGCCGATTACGCCCTGCAGGAGTAAGGCATAACCGAAGGGAAGCTCGAGCGGTTTGAGAAGCAGATGAAGAAGCGGCGCCCGTGAGCGCAAAGCGGGAACGATCAAACGCTATTCGGGCGACCTGGAAGCCGATCTTGCAGATTGATCTCTCAAAATCCTTCCGCGACGCAGTCCGGACTTTGTCGAAGACGCAGCGCCGCGACAATCTTGACAACGCCGCGTGGTCGACGACTCGGGCCCAAACGACGCAACGAGATGCGGCTCGCCCTCTAACGGCGCATGATGTGAATGGCCAGGATGCGCCGTTGATGGCAGGCGAGCAGGTAGTCGATGAAACATCCGATGATCGAATTTGGTTTGTTGCCAAGCTTGGTAATAACGCGACAAATCAGCGTCGCCGTCCCGGCGTGCCATTCGAGATTAATGGCGCCATGCGTGTTTTCACCGTGAATCTTGGCCCAGCCATGCGGTCGACCGGGACGCTGGTGTTCGGAAGGAACGAGCCCGAATTTTTCGAGACGCTGATCGGTCATGATTTTCTCGCGGAGCGACCCGCCGCTCCCAGTGGTAATGACCTGAATGACTGTCTGCATCGTTAGGCGATTCTTACCTATGAATGGCCCGTGAGCGAGCGAAACATTACATACACATCAACGTAGCCCTCGGTCGGATGCCGAAACGCGCCCGGCAGTGTGCCAACAATCTCGAACCCGAGATCCTGCCAGAGATGCACGGCCGACTCGTTCGTGGAAACAACAAAGTTGAATTGCATGGCGCGAAAACCGAGCCGGCACGCTTCCTCCAGGCAATGCTCGCCCATGGCGCGTCCGACCCCCAGCCCTCGGGCCCGCGGCGCAACCATGAAAGCCGCGTTGGCCACATGCGCACCACCGGCCGCCTGGTTCGCTTTCAGGATGTAAGTACCACGAATGTTGCCATTCTCTTCGGCAACATAAGTGTGCGTGCCCTCGTGCATCCAATAAGCGAGCGCCTCGTCCCGCGACATATTTGGATCGAAGGCGTAAGTGTCGCCCGGCGTGACGACCGCGCGAAAAATTTCGCAGATCGCGTCGTCGTCCCCGTTCGTGGCTGGCCGAATGCGCAACACAGCCTTACGGACGTTCAGAGCGCAAGCGTTTCCTGCCTGGCCGAGGGTGTCGCGCCGATGACGCTTTGGAACTTCTTCACGAGCTCGTCGAGTTTGCCCGCGTAGTAATCCACATTTTCATCCCGATTCTGTGGATCGAAACTGGAGGCCAGTTTCGCATTTTCATAGGCCGCTCCCTTCTTTCCACTGCCGGTGATGTAATAGCTGATTTGATCGCCCGGCTTGTAGTTCCGGCCGCTCGTTAGGGCAAGCTCGTAGGCAGCCGCACGATTGCGGCCACCGCCGGCGATTTTCTGCCGATACTTGTCGAGTGAATCCTGGAGCGTATCGGTCTTCATGAGCATCTCGATCGGCCATTCGCGGTCGCGGATTTTTTGAGCAAACTGGTCGCGCAGACCGGGAACGGCTTCCGTCTTTCCTTCCATGAGAAGTTTGATCATTTCCTCGAGAAAAACGCGCTGGAACTTCTCGAGACCGCGCGATTTGAGCGCTCCGCCCTTGATGATCACGTCGCCTTTCGGTGTGAGGAGCGCGTAATTTTTCGCCTTATAGCTGAACATGGCGTCGAACTGCTCGTCGAACTCAACCTCGATCCCGGGCGGCAGTTCCTTCGCGAGTCCGGCGCGCAATTGTTCGATTGTAGGGCGGGCGCTTCGCCTGCCCTGCCCGGCTCCCGGCAACCGGTGCGGTTGCCCTACAATTTCTTCGACGTCACCGGGCGGGACAAAGTAAATGCCATCCGTGTCGACTTCGATGACCTGCGCGCCTTTCGCCTTTAGCCATTCGATCATCTTCTTGAGCAAATCGCGGCCGATCTGGGTGACACGAGCCGCCGCTTCGAAGTCGGCGAAATTTCCCTGCGCGAAACCGAGGTAACCATAAAAGCTGTTGATCAGGATTTTGAAGGTGTTCTGCAACGCATGGAAATACTGGCGCGACGCGGCATCCCTGGCGTCGCGCATATCGCTCTTCGCCTGCAGGCGAAAGGTGCGCAGGTCGGTAAGCAGATGGCGGAAGATCTGCAGCTGGTCGTTCACCGGAAAGCAGTCGAACTGCAGCATGATCGAGGGGTAAAGCGAAGCAACGTCGCAATGCCAGACGTTGCGCGTGACGCCGGTGAAGAAAATGTCGGTGTAGCCGCCTTCGAAACCGCGCGCCATCGGCATCTCCGGGATGCCGTGGCGTTGCCGGAGGTATTCGCGGAGAAAGAGCGCGTTGATGCGGGTGGCGTTGCCGCGCACGATCACATCCTGATAGTTGTAGGGAAAGATCTGCGCCTGGATGAAGTAACTGGGGCTGAGCAGATCGGCTACGGCGCGCGTCTCGCGCACCGCACAAAGGGCGCGTTCGCGGTAACGCCTGGGATCGTCAAGCCAGGCGCGCTGCAATTCCCTGGCGGATAACTGCGAGATGTCGGTGGCGTTCGTCAGGCCAAAATGTTGGGCGACATCGCTGCGCTCGAAACCGGACAGCGACCGCATGCCGACATCGTAAAACTGCGCGAGCAGGAAGGTGTCGACGAAATGCCGCCCGGCCACGGTAAATTTGGGATAGTCGATCGTCTTCTCGGCGATCTGAAGCCGCGACGGACGCGAGCGGAGAAAGCCGCCGCTCCGGCCCCAATCAAGTTTCGTCTTCGCCTTGCGCGCGCGGGCCACGACAAACGGCAGGTCGAATTTGAAAAGGTTATGACCCTCGATGACATCGGGATCGCGTTCTCTGATCAGGGTCGTCAGGCGTTTGATAGCGGCATGCTCGGATTCATCAATGGCGCGCGGATCGACCTCGATCAATTCCTCCCAGCCGGTGTTATCGGCGACCGCAATGCTCGTGATGTGATCGTCCGCCGCCGCCTCGAGATCGCCGCCGCCGAAAGACAACACTTCGATCTGCATTCGCTTCAATTCCGCAAAGGGGAGTTGCTTGAAGAGCGTGCGGCCGGTGTGGGTCAGGTAATGCTGCACCGGATCGCTCAAGGCAAAAAAACTGCGGCCAGCTTTCTTGAGGCCGTTGCGCAGGGCGATCAGTTCCTTCCAGCTCTCGGTTGTAACGAGCCAGTTGTATTTCAACTCACCACTCAGCCTTTCGGCATTGGTCAGGCCGAGATCGGCCACGTCACCGTCGGCCCAGACAAAGGGATGGAACCCTTCCGTGTCGCAAACGGTCGCTCCACCCGACTCACGCCGGTAGACGTTGACTGTGCCCGTTTCGCCGAGCTCGATCGCGACGATGCGCGGCGTCGGATCGGAGCCGAAGAGAAGTTGGTTATCTTCGAAAGCCACAGTGAGAGATTCCTTGTTTCGGACAGGCTGGCAAATCGGTCGGGACGACAAGCTCGCGCCAACACATAATGCCAGCTATAAATGCCGGATGAAGATTTTTGCCCTTGTCGTTTGCGTGGGACTCGTCACGAGCCCGCTCTTCGCCCAGTCCACTCCCGAGAGCATCGCCAAAACCGAGCTGCCTTCGCTGCTTAACATCTACAAGGATGTACACAGTCATCCGGAACTCTCCACGGAGGAGCAGCGCACTTCCGCGCTGGTCGCAAAAGAGCTGAAAGCAGCCGGCTGCGAAGTGACCGATCACATCGGCAAATACAAGGATCCACAGGAAAAAGGCTATGGCGTCGTCGGCGTGATGAAGAACGGCGACGGACCGGTCGTGCTCGTGCGCACCGACATGGACGCGTTGCCCGTTCAGGAGGAAACCGGGCTCCCCTACGCGAGCACGGTGACAGCGAAAAATCAGAAGGGCGACGAAGTCCATGTCATGCACGCGTGCGGCCACGACGTACATATCGCGACGTTCATCGGCGTGGCGCGCGAACTGGCAAAGCTCAAGGACCAATGGCACGGCACCGTGCTCTTCGTTGCACAACCAGCCGAGGAGCTCGGCACGGGGGCGCGCGCCTTGTTGAACGACGGCCTCTACAAGCGGTTCCCGAAACCGGACTATGCGCTCGGTTTTCACGATAACGCCCAGATGGCGACCGGCCACATTGGCGTCACCCCCGAATACACTTACGCGAACGTCGATTCCGTCGACGTGACCGTGCATGGCGTGGGCGGACACGGCGCCTACCCCCACAAGACAAAGGACCCGATCGTCCTCTCAGCCGAGATCATCAATATGTGGCAAACGATTGCCAGCCGCCAGGTCAACCCGATCGACCCCGTCGTCATCACGGTCGGCTCGATTCACGGTGGGACGAAGCACAACATCATTCCCGATGAAGTAAAAATGCAGCTGACCGTCCGCACCTATAAGAAGGATGTGCGCGACCAGGTGCTGGCCGCCATCGCGCAGGTCGCTAGGGGCTGCGCCATCGCCGGCGGCTGGCCGCAGGATAAGATGCCCGACGTGCATGTGCGTGAGAATGAATTCACGCCTTCCACCTATAACAATCCAGCCCTGACCCAGCGTCTCATCGGTGTCTGGAAAAAATCGTTAGGCGCAGACAATGTCGAGATCGTCGATCCAACCATGGGCGGAGAGGATTTTTCCGAATACAGCCTGCCCGATCATTCCATCCCGGCGGTCGACTTCCATGTCGGTGCGGTCGCGCCGGAAAAGATTGCCGCTTCGAAGAAACCGGGCGCGCCGCCCTTGCCAAGTCTGCACTCGAGCAAATTCGCCCCCGTGCCCGAGCCAACCATTCGCACCGGCTTGATCGCCATGACCAGTGCCGTGCTGGATTTGATGAAGAAATAAAGGCGGCGAAGGAATCGACTCGTCCGGCGGGACGAGACGACCGAATTAATTCTGCAGGATATCGGTGTAGCGATCGGAGCCGATGTCCTGAAAGTGACCAGTGGCAAGGTCGCCGTCGTCGATCTTGCGATCGACGGTCTGCATTCTCACAATGTCAGCCGATGGGCTGACCACGGAAATGCCCGCCGCGAATCCAAAGTTGTTCGAATCCCAATCCCACGTGCCGCCGATCGGGGTTGGAGCCGTCCAATCAAACTCCGGACCGAAATAGCTCTGCATCCCTGGCGGCCAAATCCCTCGATTCACGTCGGCCGGGTAGCTGTTGTTTTCCATGGCGTAGGTATCAAAGGCGTTGCCGGCCACCCGGAGCGCGTTGATAAATTTCGCTTCCTGCGCCGTCTGGCGCGCGCGGATGAAACCGGGAAGGGCAAAGAGCGCGAGCAGCGCGATGATCGAGGAGACGATCATGATCTCGATGAGGGTAAAGCCGTGGTTCCTTTTCATGGCGCACCTCCTTTTGCACCATGAAACGTGCCAGTCGGCCCTGTGAAGCGGGTAAGAAACAGGCGTGCCGGTTTGGTTCAGTTCGGCGACGATGGCCTATTTTACCCGGACATTTTTACGAAGAAACGTGGGAATATCCAGATCCTGACCCTCGACGATGGTCGGCTCGCTCTTTTCGAAACGGCCACGATTGACCGGCTCGAATTGCAATACTTCCTGCTTGGCCTGAACGATTTTCTTCGCCGGAATCTTGTCGGCAGTAGGCGCTGCCACCTTCTTGCGCGGGACCGGCGGCGGCGCGGGCGGAGCCGGCTTTTCCATCACCGGCTCTTCGGCCTGCGCTTCGATTTCGACCGGCTCCTCGGCAGGCGCCGGTTCCATTGGCATGACTTCGGCAAATTCGGTGACGAAAGTCGTCGCCGGTTCAGAGGGCGCCGAGATCTCGGCGGCAGCGGATGCGGGGTTCTCCGGTCGTTTTTCCCAGACGGGCGGCATGGCTGGTTCCGGCTCGGGCTGCGGTTGCGGAAGCACATGTGGTGTAAATTTTTTCGGAGGTGCCACGGCGGCTCCTTCCGCGGCCAGCGAAGTGATCAGCGTCACGCTCAATCGATCGCCCATGCGATTATCGACCGCCGTGCCGAAGAGGATTTGCGTCTCGTCGCTGATGTGTTTGCCGAGTTCCTTCATCAGAATCTCCACTTCGGACAGGGTCATGGCGGGGCCGCCAGCCACCTGCACCAAAATATGCGCAGCGTCCGCCAGCATCCGGCCACGATCCATGAGCGGATTTTTCAAGGCCTGATTCAGGGCATCGTGCGCGCGGTTTGGCGAATCGGATTCACCAAATCCAAAAAGACAGCGGCCGTTCGGGCTGCGCAGCGCCGCGAGCAGATCGTCGAAGCCGATTCGAATCAGACCCGGGCGCTGGATCAGGTTGACGATGGATCGCACGCTTTGGCTGATGGTTGAATCAGCCACGGCAAACGCCTGATGGATACCGGCCTTCGGCGCAACGATGTCGCCCATCCGATCGTTCTCGAAACAAATCACGGCATCACTCGACTGGCGGAGGCGATCGAGCGCCTCCTCCGCCTGGACAGTGCGGCGTCGGCCTTCGAAGGAAAACGGCAGCGTGGCCAGACCGATGACGAGCGAACCTGCCTCGCGGGCCAGTTGGGCCACAAGCGGACCGGCCCCGGAGCCGGTTCCGCCGCCGAGACCGGCGCACATGAAAACGACGCGCGCATCGGCCAGCGCTTCGCGAATTTCATCGGTTGATTCGACGCCGGCGTTGTAGCCCACCTCGGGATCACCGCCCGCCCCAAGCCCGCGCGTGATGGTGCGGCCAAGCTGCACCTTGCTGGAGGCGACCGAGCTGGCCAGCGATTGCACATCGGTATTCATGGCGATGAGCTCGGCCCGTTCGAGACCGTCGAGCACGATGCGATCGAGAGCGTTTGAACCGGCGCCGCCGATGCCCACCACCTTGATCGGGATGAGTTCGTCGTCGCGTTCCGGCAGGCTGTAGTTTTTGCTGAGTTGGATCATGGTGTTTATTTGTCGTTAGGCTGAGAATCGGGAATCATGCGGCATTTCATCGCATGTTGCTGAAGAAGCGGCCCAAAATCCGGGTGAAACCGCGACGCGGCCGGCGATCGGCCTGCACGGCCTGCGCATACTTGATCAGGCCGATCGCGGTGGAGAACTGCGGGTTTTCGAAGGCGCTGGTCAGGCCGGACATGGTTTGCGCGTGGGAAACTCGGGCCGGCAATTCAAAAACTTCGGAAGCAAGATGATCGATCCCGCGCAGATGACTGCAGCCGCCGGTAATGAAAATCCCTTCCCCGATGTAATTGATAAATGATTCCTGCTCGAGCTGGCGCTTCAGGAGCTCGAATGTTTCACGCAAACGCAGATTTAAAATCGTATTGAGCGTCTCGCGTTCGATTTCCTTGCCGGCAAAACCGGAATCATCCTTCAGGAGGACGGTTTCGCCGGGCAGACAATTGCCGAGAATGACGCTGCCCTCCTCGATTTTTAAACGCTCGGCCCGGGCCATGGGAATGCGCAGGCCCATGGAGATGTCGTTCGTCATGTGGTCACCTCCTACGCCTAACGACCCGCTTTGCCGGACCGCCCCGTCGACATACAAAATGTAGTCAGTCGTGCCTCCGCCAATATCGACGACGAGGGCGCCGAGATTTTTCTGGTGCTGGGTGAGCACGACCTGCGCGGAGGCGAGCGCATTAAAAACGACATCCTCTACTTCGAGGGGCAGTTCCTTCACGCAACGAATCGTGTTTTGAATGCGCGTGCGCACGCCGTGGATGATGTGGAAATCGGCCTCCAACCGCTGGCCCAGCATGCCGACCGGATTCAGGACGCCGTCCTGACCATCAACATGATAATACTGGATGATGGAATGAAGGAAGGCGTTCTGCGCCGGAATGCTGACTTCGCGCGCGTTGATCTTCACATCCTCCACATCCTGTTCGTCGATCTCGTCGCGGTCCTCCGGGATAATGACGGAACCGCGATTGTTGAAACTCTCAATGTGCGATCCGGAGACGCCGATGTAGACGCTCCGAATCATGACGTCGCTCTTTTGTTCGGCGTCGACGACGGCTTCGTGCACGCATTTCATGGCCGTTTCGAAATCGACGATCTCGCCCTTGCGCACGCCGCGCGAAGGAGCCTGGCCCACTCCAAGAATCTTGATTGTGCCGTCGGGCCGCGTTTCGCCCACCACAACGCAAATTTTCGAAGTTCCAATTTCCAGACCGACCACCAAATCGCTGCTCGCCATTATCCTTAATCCTTTCTTTCCCGTTTTACCGGGACGGCTCTGCGCACGCGCACCGGCTCTGCTCTCCGAATCGTCACCGATTTTTTCGCCCCTGCCTTTTTCTCAGGCACCCGATCCGGGGCCGGTTTGGGCAGAGGAAAGACCGGTTTTGCCTTCATGATTTTCTTCGGCCCCTCGCCCTCGGGATCGACCGTTTCGTTGATGACCTCGGCGGCGGGTTTCGTGAAAGTGACGGGGATATTGCGCTGCACCAGCAGGTTCACCGTTTCCAACTGCCGACTCGAATCGTCGGAATAGACGAGGAACTGCTCGAGGCGCTGCAACTGCGTAACCACGCGATCGTATCCGAAGGTGACGCGCGTGTGATTCTTGTCCGTGACGACGAGCGAGTAGCCGCTCGAGACGTCGATCTTCCGAATCTGAAAGCGCGTCTGCATGAAACTGCCGCTGCTCAAACGGAGCAGTTCCAGCGCCGCCTTGGCTTCGAAGGATTGCACGGCGGAGCCGGCCTCGAACGACTCGTCATTGCATCCGGTGATCTCCGGCAGGCCGAGGTATTCGGGCAGCAGTTTTTTTTCCTTCATGAGAACGCCGCGCGCATCCACCAGAAAAGCGGCATCGGAGGCGAACGGATCGGTGATTTCCTTTTCGCTCGTGATCCACGCGACCGGTTTGCGTTCGACGATGTGAATGTCGATTTCGGCCGGCAGCTGACGGGTCACCTCGACCTCGTCCACCTGAGGCAATTCCTGCAGGGCATCGTGCACCGCCTGCAGGTTGATGCGGAAAATATTTTCGCCTTCGTGCAGCGCGGCCGTCCTGAGAATTTGCTCGCGCTGCAGGGTACCGTCGGTCTTTACCTCGATCTGGCGCAGCTGGTAATCAGGATTTTCGAAGAAAAGCCGGCGCGCTCCTTCACGCACGCCCACGTAAAGGCCGGCGCAGCCAATAACAACAAGGGCGATTTTGGACAGGAAAACGAGAATGCGGCGGTTGCGATGCTGCGTCGCCTTGCGCGAGCGCACCTTGACATCAAGGAGATGCTGCCGGCGCCGCTGGCGCGAATTGGAGACGCGCTGGTTGCGGACAGTTGGTTTTGAACGGCGCGTCTTTTTCATTTGTTAGGCCGGGCCGCCTCCGAAAGGTCAATGATGCGCGCGCACAATTCCTCGTAGCCGATGCCGGCCACGCCGGCTGCTTCCGGCAGAAGACTCGACGCCGTCATCCCGGGAATGGTGTTCAGCTCCAGGACGGTCGGCTCTTCGTTTTCGGGCAGAATGATGTCGACCCGCGAATAAACGCGCAGATCAAGCGCGCGATGCGCGCGCAAGGCCAGCTTCTGAATGGCGCGCGTTTGTTCCTCCGAAAGCTGCGCCGGGCAAACATGCCGCGCGCCGCCGCCTGCCTGGGGATTGAGAAACGGATACTTGTTCTTGAAATCGTAAAACCCGTCCTTCGGAATGATCTCGATAATGGGCAGTGCCAGGTCGCCCAGAACACCGACGGTCAGCTCGCGACCGGGAATGAATTTTTCGACCAGCAGTTCGTCATCGTATTCGGCCGCGCCGCTCAGCGCCGCATCGGCTTCGCGATCGCTTTTCACGATGTAAACGCCCACCGTCGAGCCCTGGCGCGGCGCCTTGATCACATAGGGTGCCGGAATGGTCGGACGCTGATTCTTCGAAATGACCTGCCAGTAAGGCGTGGCCACGTTCGCGGCGCGAAATTTCTCCTTCGAACGAATCTTGTCGAAAGCGAGCCTGCTTTCCTCCACACCTTCGCCCGTATAGGCGACACGCCGTTCCTGCAGAATTTGCTGCAACTGACCGTCTTCTCCAAACGTCCCGTGTAAACAAATGAAGGCGAGATCGGTCTCTCGAGGAATGGTGAAATCGGGCCCGTGGACATCCACTTCGGTGACGTTCGTCCCTAACGAACGCAGCGCCCTGGCCACGCCCTCGCCCGTGGCCAGGGAGACTTCCCGCTCCGAGCTTGGCCCGCCTTTCAGGACAGCGATCTGTTTTCCAGCAAGCGCGTTCATGGCTGGATTCCTGTCCGGGAGCGCGTTTTTCTCACGACGGTTCTCCCACGATTTGCACTTCGGTTTCCAGCTCGACGCCGCGCTTCTCGCGCGCTTCGCGCTGGATGCGCTCGATCAACTGGAGCATTTCCGCGGCGGTGGCGGCGCCGTCGTTCACGATAAAATTGCCGTGCACTTCCGAAACCCGCGCATCCCCAACGCGCGCGTTCTTCAGTCCGAGTTCGTCGACCAGTTTCCCGGCCGGACCGCTTTCCGGATTCTTGAAAATGCAACCGGCGCTCTTCGCAATCGGCTGCGTCGCGCGCCGTTTCTGCTGCGATTCATCAAGCTTGCGCGTGATTTCGTCGACCGCAGCCGGCCTTCCGCGAAAAACGGCCGAGACGGCAAAATTTTCGTCGAGGGAAGGGACATGCCGATAGTGAATATCCAGTTCCTCGGGCGTTTTCGTGTGCGCGTTGCCTTCGCCGTCAAGGTAACGAACGCTGACCACGTTCTCGAAAGTCTGCGCGCCCATCGCTCCCGCGTTCATGCGCAACCCGCCGCCAACTTCGCCCGGAATTCCCTCCATCCATTCGAGGCCACCGAGTGCCGCCGCTTTTGCCGCGTAAGCGATCTGTTTCAATTTCGCACCGACGCCGGCGGTAATCCGGTCCCCCTGCACGGAAATTTTTTCGAACTCCCCGCCGCTCGGATGCACCACAACGCCGCGAATCCCGCCATCGCGGACGAGCAGATTCGAGCCGCGACCGATGACGAAAAGCGGAAGTTTTTCGCGCCGGCAAAAGCGGATCAGCTCTGCAAAGGCTGCTTCCGTGCGCGGCTCGACCCAAAATTGCGCCGGACCGCCGACGCGCAGCGTCGTGTGTTTCGCGAGAGGCTCGTAAAGCCGCACCACCCCTTCGGGGCCGATGATGGCCTCCATCTGTTCCATCAAAACGAGATCGGCGGCGAGCTGCGAAAGTTGCTCGTGAATGTTGCCGGCGCCGAGACTCATGACCAAGTCGCCCGCCAGCATCATGTTGCCGACATCCTTGTGCACCCGATCGAGGCGCGGCTGATAACTGACGCCGCCATGGCCATGCGCCCGAATTTCATCGGCAATAATGGCGCCGCTGATTCCCTCCAACGGCGCTTCACTTGCCGCGTAAACATCTGTCACGACAACGCGATCGGCATCGTCAAAAGCGCGGCCGAATTCGCGTCGCAATGCTTTCGTGCGCGAATAGCGATGCGGCTGGAACATGGTCAGGACGCGCTTGCGCCCGACTGACTTCGCGGTGGCCAGGGTCGCTTTGATCTCGGTGGGATGATGCGCGTAATCATCGACCAGAAGAAAACGCTCGCTCTCGGTACTTGATCTCGAAGCGGCGGCGCGCGTGCTGAAATCGGCCGAGCGATTTTTTGATTTTCTCGAACGGAATTCCAAGCTCCGTGGCCAGCGCAATCACGCCGAGGGCGTTGCTGACATTATGCCGGCCGGGTACGCTGAGAATCGCCTCGCCCAGAAGTTCGCCGCGCCGGTAAACGGAAAAGACCGATGCGAAATCGTGCAGGGTAATCTCGGTCCCGCGATAATCGGCCTTCTCAGAAAACCCAAAGGAAACGATGCGCGCGCGCGTCCGGCAGAGTCGGGCAGCGTGGATGTCGTCGGCGCAGTAGAAAACATGGCCGCGCGTCTGTTCGCAGAGTTGCGTGAAGACGTCATCAATCGCGGCGAGATCGGGATAAAAATCGAGATGTTCCTCTTCGATGTTGAGCAGCAGCGTGTGCTCCGGCTGAAAGAATCGAATCGTGCCATCACTCTCATCTCCCTCAGCGACGAAATACTCGCCGCGCGGATCCCAATGGGCATTGGTCCCGAGGATCGGAATTTCCGCCCCGACATAATGTGACGGATGCAAACCGCCTTCGCGGAGGACGTGGGCAACCATGGCGGAGGTGGTGGTCTTGCCGTGCATGCCCGCCACAATGATGCCGCGTTTGCCCTGCATGAGGGCGGCGAGCGCTTCGGCGCGGCGCAGCTTTGGGCGTCCATCGAGAAGGGCGCTGGCCAGAATCGGATTGTCCTCCTTGATGGCGGAGGAATAGATGATCAACTCAGCGTCGCGGGCGTCTTCGGCGCGATGATGCACATGAAACCGGAGGCCGAGCCGCTGCAAACGATCGGTCTCGAGGGAGGCCACCTTGTCGGAGCCGCTCACGTCGTGCCCGAGTTCGAGCAGCAACGCCGCGATGCCGCTCATGCCACTCCCGGCCACGCCAATGAGATGGATGTGATGGCGCTCGCGCGTCAGCATTTTCTGTAAATCGAGCTCAGCGACTTGCATCGGTGTATTTTTCCATGGCCTGCACCACGAGAGCAGCGGCGTTGTCGGGAGCAAGCGCGGCGCAGGCTTTGGACATGGCCTGCAGTCTGGATGGATCGGTTGCGAGGTCTCGAATTTTTCGCGCGAGCAGATCGCCCGCAAGTTCAGATTCCTTCAAAATGAGCGCGGCGCCGGCCTGCGCGAAAATCTCCGCATTGCGCAACTGATGATTGTCGGCCGCGTAGGGATACGGAATCAGGATCGAAGGGAGCGCGAACGCCGCCAGCTCCGCGAGACTGGCCGCCCCGGAGCGGGCAATGGCAAAATCGGCCGCGCTATATGCTTCCTCCATGTGATGATGAAAAGCGGCCACGTAGGCGGAAATGTTCTCGCGTCGATAATTATCGGCCACCAGCTGTTCGTCGCGCGTGCCGGACAGATGAATCATCTGCAGCGGCAAATCCCTGATCGCAGCCATCGACTTGATGACGGCCTGATTGATCCCGCTGGCGCCCTGGCTTCCGCCCATGATGAGCACAGTCATGACATCTTCGCGCAAGCCAAGCCGCTGGCGCGCCGCGGCGCGATCGATCCGCTTCAAATCGATGCGAATCGGCGTGCCGGTGAATTCCGTGCGCACCTTCGGAAAAAAAGGCGCGCATTCCTTGAAGCCGAGGAGGACGGCGCGCACCATGCGCGCGGTCAGGCGATTGGCCCGGCCGGGGATGGCGTTCGATTCGTGAATGAAGGCGGGCAGCCCGCGAAAACGCGCCGCCATGACCGGAGCGGTGGAAGTGAATCCGCCCATGCCGAGAACGAGGTGCGGTTTGAACTTCCGGTAAATGCCGCGGCAGAGGGAAAGGCTCTGGTTGAATCGCCTAACGAATCCGAGAATAGCCGGCGAAAAGGGCGAAGGCAGGCCGATGCTGGGCAGTTTTTCGAGGCGGAAATCGGAGTGCGGCGCGACCGCCAGGGTGTCGATCTCCTTTTCGGAAATGAAAAGCATGACGTCGTGGCCGCGCGCCTTGAAGACCTCGGCCACAGCCAGCCCGGGAAAGAGATGTCCGCCCGTTCCTCCGCATGCGATGACGACATTCATGGTCTTTCGTTAGATCCGAGGAGTGGCGCGAGCCCGCATGATGACACGCTTTTTGTTAACGGCCGGTTCGAGAACGGCCTGACGGTAAACGTTGAGAAGCAAGCCGATTCCGAAAAGACAGGCCGCGAGATTCGAGCCGCCGTAACTGATAAAAGGAAGCGGCAATCCTTTGTTAGGCAAGAGCGACGTGGTCACGCCAATATTGACCGCCGCTTGCAGCGCCAGCAGCGAAACGACGCCCGAAGCGAGGAGGAGGCCGAAACGGTCCTTCGCGTGCAGCGCGATCATTGTTCCGCAGACGATGATGATGACGAAGAGAAAGATGACGAGCAGGCTGACGCGCAGACCGAGCTCTTCCCCGATCATGGGAAAAATGAAATCGGTATGGGCGTAGGGCAGGTAGAGCATCTTCTGGCGGCCATTACCAAGACCAAGCCCTTCCATGCCGCCACTCCCCCAGGCAATGAGGGCCTGCATCTGCTGGAGGCCGTCGGTCTGCTGGTATTTCTCCACATGCATGAAAGCGGTAAGCCGGCCCATGCGCTCCGACATTTGCGTGGCCGCGAAGATAATGCCGCCCAACCCGCCTAACGAGATAAGACCGAGCAGGGCCGGATTCGTCCCGGCCACGAACATAACGACAAAAGCGGTTGCCCCGATGAGCGCAGTCGTCCCGAGATCGACTTCCGTGACGATGAGACCGAGCAAAAGGCCGATGATGAGAAGCGGCCAGAGGAATCCCTGCAGCAAACTGCCGCTCTCTTTCTCAAAGCGCGAGAACCAGGCGGCGAGAAAGAAAATGGCGGCGAGCTTGGCGATTTCCGAAGGCTGAAAGGCGACCGACCCAAACCCGACCCAGCGGCGCGAACCGTTGATGAGGCGGCCGAGATGCGGGACAAAACAAAGAGTGAGCGTGACGACCGCGAGGGCGAACCAAAGCCACCAGGTCCGTTGCCAGAAATGGTAGTCGAGAAGTGTCGCGGCCGTACAAGCGGCCAGGCCCAGGCCCAGCCAGATGGCCTGGCGTTTGATGAAATAGTAAACGTCGCCGTGCGCGCTCCGGGCAAACGCGCTCGTGCTGAAGAGCATGACGATGCCGATGACAAGCATGCCCAGCACGGCCAGGAAAAGGAAGTATGCGCTCTTACGCTGCATGCTGTTTCAGTCGTCCTTCTTCGATTTCGGTCGCCTGGCGGGAATAGCCAGCTTCTGGCCGATCTGCAGTTTGCGCGGGTCTTCGATGCGGTTGAGCTCCATGAGGTCGTCGTAGGAAACTTTCAGATGACGCGCGATCGTTACCGGATTGTCGCCTTTCACTACGACGTAAACTTTGCCGGAATCTTCGACCTTGCTCTCATGGCTTTCGGCTTTCGCCTTGGCCGGTTCGCTCTTGTGTGCCCTGGCCGCTTCCGTATTGGAAACGTGAGTTGCCCTGGCGTCGTCATTCTTCTTCGCCGAAACCTTGGTCGGCGGCGCCACCGCCGGCAGGGTATTGGCGGCGGTTTCGCCCGCGACCTGATGCTTGGCGGATTTGCTCGCGTGACCTTGCAGCAACGGTCCCTGACGCACCTTGATGGTGTTAAAAGCAATGATGCCGGCGACGGCCACGACATGCAGCACGAGCACGATGAGGAGGGCGCGCGAGAGCTTCATGTTCGGCTCCGACATCTCTTCGTAATCGGCCTCCGGCAGTGCGAGCGAGCGCCGCGCGGTGCTGGCGCGGAGTTTCTTTTTTCGTCTGATCAGGGTGGGCAGCTTCATGTTTTCTCCTTGGGCAATGCGTGCACGAGGGCACGGAATTGATCGCCGCGATCGGCGTAGCTCTTGAACATGTCGAAGGAAGAAGTGCCCGGAGAGAAGAGGACCACTTCACCGGGCTGCGCGAGGGCGTGCGCGCGGGCGACCGCCTGGGCGAGCGACTCAACGCGTTCGCATGACACCGCGCCTTTCCAGGACCGCGCGATGTTTTCGGCCATCTCGCCGATCAAAACAACAGCGCGCACTTTTTCCGAAACAAGCTCGCGCAATGGATCGAAGGTAAAGCCCTTGTCTTTGCCGCCGGCGATCAGGATGACGGGTTTGCTCTGAGCCTGGAGAGCTTTCTCGACCGCGTCGAGATTGGTCGCTTTCGAATCGTTGATATAGGTGGCGCCGGCCACTTCGCGCACCAGTTCGCAACGGTGCGGCTGCGGTTCGTAGGCGCAGAGCGGGGGCACCATCTGCTCGAAGCTCAATCCGCGCGCCCGACCGGCCGCCAGTGTGGCCATGAGGTTTTCGATGTTGTGGGAGCCACGCAGCTTTGCCTCGGCGAGGCGCAGCACCGGCTCGTTCCGGAAAACGATGGCGCCGCCGGCCAGCCGAAAATCGGCCTCGTCCAGATAGGCACTGAAAGTGACGCGGCGCGCCGCCAGATCGGGCAATTGTTCTCCTGCGTTCACGACGGCGACGTCATCCGCGGTCTGGTAATCGAAAATGCGCAGCTTGGCGGCGCGATATTCGGCGACGGTGCGGTAACGATCGAGATGGTCAGGCGCAAAGTTCAACCAGACGGCGATGGCCGGACGAAAAGTGCTGATCGTTTCGAGTTGAAAGGAACTGACTTCAACGACAAGGACATCGCACGGTTCCTTTCGCCTAACGACTTCAGAAAGCGGTTTGCCGATGTTGCCGCAGGCGACGGTGCGCTGGCCGCAGGCATTTAGCATCTGGGCGATCAATTCCGTCGTGGTCGTCTTGCCGTTCGTGCCGGTCACGGCAATGACTGGAACCGTGCAGGAGCGCCAGCCCAGCTCCAACTCCCCGATCGTCTCAATGTTGCGCGAGGAGAAATTCTGCGCGAGCGGCCAGTCCGGATCGATGCCGGGGCTGAGGACAACGAAATCGTAGACGGACGAATCATTGTCGGCGGCCGGACCACAAATGACGCGGACGCCGTGGGCGCGGAGATTATCGAGCGTCGGCTGGAGCAGTTTTTTCTCGTCGGCGCTGTCGAGGACAGTGACCTGCGCCCCTTCATCGACGAGCAAAAGCGCCGCCGCCGTTCCGCTCAGACCGGCTCCCAGCACTGCGACATTTTTGTTTTGGTAGCGCACGGGATTATCTCAGTTTCAAAGTGGCCAGACCGAGGAGCGCGAAAATTCCCGAGAGAATCCAGAAGCGGACGATGACGGTGTTTTCCTTCCACCCGCTCAACTCGAAATGGTGATGAATGGGCGACATGGCGAAGATGCGTTTGCCGGTCAGCTTGAAACTCAGGACCTGCAGAATGACCGAGACGGCTTCGATGACGAAAACGCCGCCGACCACGACGAGGAGCAGCTCCTGTTTGCAGCAGATGGCGACGACACCCAGCATGCCGCCGAGGGCGAGCGAGCCGGTGTCGCCCATGATGACTTGCGCGGGATGGCAGTTGAACCAAAGGAAACCGAAGCCGGCCCCGACGAGTGCCGCGCAAACAACGGTCAGCTCGCCGGTAAACGGATAGAACGGGACCTGCAGATATTCGGCCACGCGGAAATTTCCGGCCACATAGGCGAGCACCGCGTAAGCGAGCGCGACCGTGACGGTGCAGCCGATGGCGAGACCATCGAGCCCATCGGTCAGATTCACCGCATTGGACGAACCCATGATGATGAGCGCGAAAAAGAGGAGCGTGAACCAGCTCATGTCGGTCACGATCGGATTCTTGAAGAAGGGCAGATAAAGCGAGCGGGCCTGCACTTCGAGCAACGGGCTCGTGAGAAAGACCGCGGTTACAATGATGGCGAGCGCGAACTGGCAAAGGAGTTTCACGCGCCCGGGAACACCCTCCGATTTTTTCTTGGTCACCTTGAGGTAATCGTCGGCAAAACCAAGCGCGCCGAGGCAAAGCATGGTGAAGAGGACAAGCCAGACGAACCGGTTATCGGGCCGCGCCCAGATGACGCTGGAGACAAAAACCGCACCGATGACGAGGACACCGCCCATCGTCGGAACGCCCTGCTTGCCGGCGTGTAATTCCGCGAGACGATGCACTTCCTGGGCGGTGCGAATCGGTTGTCCGATTTTGAGCGAGATCAACTTGCGGATGACGTAGTTCCCGAAAATCAGGCACAACAAGAAAGCCGTCACGGCCGCCGCGACCGAACGAAAGGTGACGTAGTAGAAAACGTTCAGTCCCTTGAACTGCTCGCTGAGGTTGTGCAGGTAAAAAATCACGAGGCGATTCCTTCGGTCGGCTGGCGTTGCGCAAACCTTTCCAGAACCAGCTCGGTTCGGGCCGTCCGGCTGCCTTTGATGAGAACGAGGTCGCCGGGGACACTTTCCTCCGCGAGCAAATCCCCAGCCTCGTCAGGCGAAGCGACCGTCGTGCTGTTTTCGAGACCGGCGCCCCGGGCCGCATCGGCAATGGCGGCCGCGGTGGTTCCAATCGCGATGAGGCGATCAATTCCAAGGTCGGCGGCCGCCTGGCCGACTTCGCGATGGCCGCGTTCCGATTCGGCGCCCAGTTCCGCCATGGCGCCCAGCACCGCGATGCGCCGTCCGTCAGCTTCGAGTTCCACCAAAGTGCGCAGAGCCGCGCACATTGATTCCGGATTCGCGTTGTAACTGTCGTCGATAAAATCAACACCACGGATGTTCCTGATCTGGAGCCGCGCCTTGGTCAGCGGCGCGGAAGCGAGACCGCCGGCGCATTCTTCCAGAGAAAGACCGAAGAGACGCCCCGCCGCCACCGCGAGCAGGGCGTCCTGCACCATGTGTAAACCCGGCACCGGTAATTGCGCGCGGCAGCGGTGCGCTCCTTCCAGAATGGTGAACTCCGAGCCACTGGGGCTTTGCCGCAGATCAGTGGCGCGAAGCGATCCGCTTTTCACGCCGGCGAAAATCACTTTGGCGCGCGTGCGTCGGGCGAGACTGGCGCTGAAGGTATCGTCGGCGTTTAGAATCAGGGTCCCTTCCGGTTCGAGCGCTTCGGCGAGGGCGCCTTTCTCCTGCGCGATGGCTTCGCGCGTGATCATGAATTCGATGTGCGCCACGCCGATATTTGTAATAATGCCAACGTCGGGCCCAGCCAGTCGCGCGAGCACGGCGATCTCGCCCGGATGATTCATGCCCAGTTCCCAGACGGCGATTTCATCCTGCGCCCCCGCTTCCAGGATGGTGCGCGGCAGACCGACATGATTATTGAAATTTCCCTCCGTCTTGCTGACGCGATAACGATGGCCGAGCACGGCGGCGGTAAAATCCTTCGTGCTGGTTTTGCCGTTGCTGCCGGTGATCGCGATCACCCTGAGGGGGAGCGACTGGCGATAGCGCGCGGCAATTCGCTGATAGGCGGCCAGAGTGTCGTCCACGCGGATCAGCGCAAACGATGGCGGCAATTTGGCGGAACAGTTGCGCTCGACAATGGCGCCGGCCGCGCCGCGTTCGGCGGCCATTTTGACGAAGCGATGCCCGTCAAAATTTGCGCCGCGCAAGGCCACGAACAGATCGGCTGGCTGAAGCGTGCGTGAATCCGTGCTGAGCCGGGAAACGAGCGTGCCTGGTTCGCCGCCAACGAGCGAGCCGTCCGCATACTGAGCCAGTTGGTTGAGGGTTAACGGTTCCATGGAGACGTGGGGCCAGGCGTGATATTATTCGTTAGGCAATTTCTCTTCAAAACTCGACCGGGTGATCTTCCAAAGCGCGCCTCGCAATCTGGGCGTCGTCGAAGGGAATGGTGTGATCGGCGAATTCCTGGTAACTCTCGTGGCCTTTGCCGGCGATAAGCACGATATCGCGCGGCTGCGCCAGGGCGACGGCCCGTGAGATCGCCTCGGTGCGGTCGGTCACTATTTCATAACGATCGGAGCGAAATCCTTTTTCGACCTCGGCAATGATGGCTTCGGGATTTTCTTTCCGCGGATTATCCGAGGTAATGATGCTGTAATCGGCATTTTGATCGGCCACCCGCGCCATGAGAGGACGCTTCTGCCGGTCACGATCGCCGCCGCAACCGAACACGACAATGAGCCGGCGCGGGTCGAGTTCACGCAGCGTTTTCAAAACGTTGAGCAAGGCATCGTCGGTGTGCGCATAATCGACGAAGACCTGAAACTGTCGTTTCGCTGGAACGGCTTCGAGCCGGCCGGGCACCTGCGGCGATTTCCCGAGACTGAGGATCGCTTCGCGCAGGTTGACGCCCAATTTGGTGGCGGCGGCCAGCGCGGCCATGGAATTGGCGACATTGAAGCGTCCGATGAGCGGCACCCTTACGAGATAACTTTTGCCGCGCGCATCGAGCTGATACGAAGTGCCGCCGAATTCCATGCGGTAATTTGAAGCGCGAAAATCGGCTCGCGCGCCCATCCCGTAACTGACGATCGGGATTTTTTTGTCGAGCCGATCGATCAGACGCTCGCCATAACGATCGTCCGCGTTGACGACAGCCGCGCACTTGCGTTTCACCGTTTGCCCGGGCAGTCCGGTGAAAAGTTTCACCTTCGATTCGAAGTAGTTCTCCATCGTGCCGTGAAAATCGAGATGGTCCTGCGTGAGATTGGTGAAAACGGCCACATCCCACTCGAGGCCACGCGTCCGGTCCTGAGCGAGCGCATGCGAGGAGACTTCCATGGCCGCAGCTTTGCAACCGGCGTTGACCATCTGCGTGAGCAGTTCCTGCACTTCGAGCGCTTCCGGCGTCGTCCGCACAGCGGGGAGAATTCGCTCGCCGATTTCGTAACGCACCGTGCCGAGCAAACCGCAACGAAGCCCGGCTTTGTCGCAAATGTGTTTGATCAGAAACGTCGTTGTCGTCTTGCCATTTGTCCCGGTGACGCCGGCCATCTTCAACCGCCGCATCGGGTGTTGATAAAAGGCGGCCGCCAGGTCGGCCAGAGCCGGTCGCGTGTTCTCCACCACGACGGCCGTAGCCTGCGCGTATTTCTCAGCGCGATCGGTTACGATGGCGCTCGCCCCTTTGTCGAGAGCCTGGCCGATGAACTGGTGGCCGTCGTTCTTTTCACCGCGCAGTGCGACAAAGAGGCCGTTCTTCTGCACTCGCCGTGAGTCGTACGCGATGCTTTCCACTGGGCGATCAAGTGGCCCGAGAATTTCCCGGGTCGGAATGGAATCGATGAGAGCTTTGAGCAGCATGAATAATCGATTGGTGGGTGCAAGACGCTCAACGGTGTGCGGCATTGGTCAAGGCAACGCGTCCCGCCGCCGATTGTTTGGTTAATTCCTCATGCGGCTGCAGATCGAGATAACGGGCCGCCTTTTCCGCCACGCGCGAGAAGATCGGGCCGGCCACGAGCCCGCCGTAATTCAATTCCGGATTGGCCGTGTGGGCATCGTCCAGCACAACCAGGCCCACGAATTCCGGATGATCGGCCGGCAAATATCCGATGAACGAAACCACATACTTGCCGTGCTCGTAGCCGCCCTTTGGATCGACCTTTTGCGCCGTGCCGGTTTTGCCGGCAATAATGAAACCAGGGACCGCCGCCGCTGCAGCGGTGCCGCGATCGCTCACGACACCGCGCAGTGCGTCTCCTATTTGCTTCGCAGTCGTAGGTGAAATGACCTGACGCAAAACGGTCGGCGAAAATCTGGTCACCGTGCTGCCGTCCGCATTGGTGATCGATTTGACAATGCGCGGCGTCATCAGTTTGCCGCCGTTGGCGATGGCGGACATCGCCACCGCCATTTGCAGAGCCGTCACTCCAATCTCATGTCCCATCGGAATGCGGGTGATGGAGATTTTGCTCCACGATTGCGGCGACCGAATAAGACCGGGAATTTCTCCCGGCAACTCGATGCCGGTGCGTTCGCCGAAACCAAAACGGCGAATGTACTCGTAAAATTTTTCGTCGCCGACGCTAATGGCCAGCTTGGCCGCGCCGATGTTGCTCGATTTGATCAGGACATCGCGGACGCTGAGATCGGCGAAAGCCTTGTGATCGTGCAGAACGCGCCCGCCGTAACTCCAGGCACCTTTTTCACAAAAGATTGACGTGTCAGGGCTGACTTTGTGTTCGTTGAGGGCGGCCGAAGCGGTCACGATCTTGAAGGTTGAGCCCGGTTCCATCATGTCGACGATGGCGCGATCTTTCATCTGCTCCGGTTTGGCTTCGCCGCGCTTGTTCAAATCGAAGGCCGGCCGATTGGCCAGGGCCAGGATTTCGCCTGTCTGCGGTCGCATGAGAATGATGGTGGCCTTCTTCGGGTGCAGCTCCTTCATGGCCGCGTCGAGTTCGTTTTCGACGATGTTTTGCAGATTCAAATCGATGGTCAGATGAACCTGGTAGCCGTCGCGCGGAGCATGCTCCGGCCCGCGATAAAGGACGATCTCCTGACCGGCCCGATTGTGCTCGATGTAGCGATAGCCGTTTTCACCGCGCAGATATTGATCCATGGAGGCTTCCACTCCCTGGATGCCGTGATGATTGAAATCGGTAAATCCAATGACATGGCAGAGCATTGATCCATTCGGATAAATGCGCGCCGAATCGTGCTCGAAATAAATGCCGCGCACATTCTCGCTGTTCAGTTGTGTGCGCAGAGTCGCAACGAGCGCGGTCGGAACCTCGCGCTTGAGAACAATATAGCGGCGATCGGTTCCGAGTTTCTCGGCCAGCTCGCGCGCAGGAATTTTGAGCGCATCGCGCAGGATCGGGATGGCTGCCTCGACGTTCTGCAAGTGGGTGGCATCGGCCACGACGGTTTCGACCGGAAAATTATGCGCCAGCACTTCCTGGTTGGCATCGAAGATGACACCGCGCTCAGCGTAGATGATTTGCTTGTAGCCGTGTTTCTCCGCGGCGAGACCGGCATACTCGTCGTGCTTGATCAGCTGCAGATAAACGAGCCGGAAGGAAAAAAGGCTAAAAAGAGAGATGAAGCCGAGGCAGACCAGTGCGCAGCGCAGGCGGCCGTTCCATTTCATCGGCCGGGCTGTTCGTTCGCGACCGGACGAATCGCGTCTTCCGCCGGCGCCGGCGGGATGTTGAGGCGCACGATATTTTGTTCGGCGATCGGGATCATTTTCAGATATCCCTCCTTCAACCGCCGTTGCAGCGCCGTGCGCGAGGTGAGCGCCGCGATCTGGCCGCTGGCCACTTCGTTCTGGGTTCGCAAACTGGCCAGTTCTTTTTCGAGGCGATGCTGTTCATCGCCCATGCGATGCAACTGCAGGCTCAGATACACGTAAATCAGGCCGGTCAGCGCGAGGAAAGCCGTGATGACAATCCAGCGTGCCAGCGAAGCCGCTTCGATGCGGTTGAGATTTTTGCGACGCGCCCGATGCTTCATTTGATCTTCTCCGCCACCCGCAATTTTGCGCTGCGCGAACGCGGATTGTTGCGCTTTTCCTGCTCGCTCGGTTCCACGGGCTTATGCGTGACCGGTTGCAGGTCAAAGTCCGGGTTGCGCCGCGGTTCCGGCCATTCCGGTCGGTCGAGCCATTCCCGGCTGCGATCGCGAAAGAGGTTTTTCACGATCCGGTCCTCAAGCGAGTGAAAGGTAATCACGGCAATGCGACCCCCCGGCGCAAGACGATCGATAAAAATCTGCAGCCCTTCGCTCAACGCGGCCAGCTCATCATTCACTTCCATGCGCAGCGCCTGGAAAACCTGCGTGGCCGGATGCCGCCGCCCATGCCGGCCCACAATTTTTTCGACCAGGCGGGCGAGCGTCAAGGTATCGGTGAACGGCTCCGTTTTGCGTATCTTCACGATGTGACTGGCAATGCGACGCGCGGCCGGTTCTTCGCCCAGCTCGCGAAAGAGACGGGTCAAATCTTCTTCGCTGTAGCTGTTCACGATTGTGGCCGCGGTCAGATCCCGCCGCGGATCCATCCGCATGTCGAGCGGGCCACTGCGCATAATACTGAAACCGCGCTCGGCGCTCTCGAGCTGATGGGATGAGACGCCCAGATCCAGCAAGGCGCCGTCAATCTGGCGAATGCCAAGTTGATCGAGCAGCTGATCGGCCTTTCGAAAATTGGTCTCCGCAAAAACAACGCGATCCTGATATTCGGCCAGTTCGGCTCGACTGAAGGCGAGCGCCTCGGGATCCTGGTCCAGGGCGATGACATTGGCGCCCTCGCGCAGGATGGCCCCCGTATGACCTCCACCGCCGCAGGTTGCATCCACCATGAGTGTGCCGGGACGCGGGGCGAGCAGGTCGATGACTTCGGACACAAGGACCGGACGGTGATAAACGAATTCCTCCTCCATCTCCTGTGCCTCCTCTTCAATGACAAGCGGACCGGTCGCGAACCAAACCGGCCGCTCAAATAACAGCAATGCGTTCATATCCAATTTCGAGAGCAACGTTTACAATCCAACCAATCCGGCCACGTGTTGGTAGGTGGCCTTTTCTTCCTCATGCGCCCGTTTCCACCGGGACACATTCCAAATCTCAAAACGTCCCTGCCCGCCGACGAGAGCCACCTCTCCCTTCAGGCCAAGCTCCTTGCAGATGTGATCCGGCAAAACCAGCCGGCCCTGTTTGTCCGCCACGGCATGCTCCGCGCGCGCGTGCAGGTGACGCGAAAAAATGCGGTGATCGCGCGGCGAGACATTCTGATGCGAAGCGGCCCGGCTGCTCATGCGCGCAAACTCCTCCGGAGCCATGACAAGCAGATGCTGTTGATTCGGCTCGGGCAGCAGAATGAACTCTTCGCCTTCGACGCGGCGCCAGCGCGAAGGGATGGTAAGGCGATTTTTCTCGTCAATCGCATGCCGGAATTCACCGGCGTAGAAAGTCTGTGTTGGCGAGTCGATATCCATGGTGCAGTGGAGAATCGATCCATTCTTTCCCACTTTCCCCCACTTCTAACCACTTTCCGTACCAGCGGTCAATAAAATAAATGCCTAGTTTGCAGGCTTTTTTGCATGGCGAGGTAAGGCCTCTTTCGCGCTCCGTTTTGACCTTTCGCCTTGCCGCTTTCTCCCGCTTCGCATGGGTGCGTCTGCCCCCTTTTCGACAGATGCAGCGTTTGTCGGTCGCGCAATCGATCCCTGATGCGATCGGCCCTGGCACCTCCACGGAGGTCAAGACGACTGCTTGCCTGCAAGAGAAAACAGGACTAAGAGGGCCGAATGATCGATTACATCCAGAAGGGCGGCCTCCTCATGTGGCCGATTCTTATCTGCAGCATTATTTCGATCGGAGTCTTTGCCGAACGCCTGTTCTACTTCCATCGCGCCACCATCCACGTGGGCGAATTTCTGCAGGGACTCTCGAATCTCGTCCGGCGTCGCAACTTTGCCGAAGCCCTGCACGAATCGGCTGGCACGCCCGGTCCCGTGGCGCGCGTCATTCACGCTGCCATCATCCGGCACGACGCTCCCCGCGCCGAGCTGAAGGAAATCGTCCAGGAAGCGGGACAACTGGAAGTCCCGAAGCTCGAGCGCTTCCTCGGCGTTCTCGCCACCCTTGCCTTTCTCACACCGCTGCTTGGTTTGTTAGGCACAGTTACCGGCATGATCGAAGCCTTCAGCATGGTCACTTCAAACGGCGGCTACGCGACGGTGACCGAACTTTCCAACGGCATCTACAAAAGTCTGCTCACGACGGCGGCCGGCCTGGTCGTCGCCACACCCACCTTTGTCGCCTACAGTTATCTTTCCGCGCGGGTCAATACCATCATGCACGACATGGAGCGGGCCGGCATTGAAGTCGTCCATATGCTGACGGATCGCGAACCGATGACCGAGATCATCAGCTTCGAAGCAGCACGCGAAGGCCGGGCCGTGGACCGCGATCGTTAGGCAGCGGATTTTTCCCTCGGCAGGACGTGAAATGAAACTCACGCGCACCCTCAATTATCCGTTTGGCTGGCTCTGCGTCTTTCCGATTCTCGACGTTCTTTTCCTGCTCATTTTTTTCCTGCTTCTCAGTTCCAACTTTGTTCTGCAACCGGGCATCGCCATCACGGCTCCTTTTTCCCGATTCGCCCTCGCGCCTCAGGTTAACCAGCAAATCATCAGCATCACCGGCGGGGCGAACCCTTCGATCTATTTTCGAGATCAGAAAGTAACACTCGCGCAACTCGGGCCCCTGCTCGATCTGGCCAAGCGCGAAGAGCGCAGCATCGTCATCAAAGCCGATCGTTTCACTCCTTATGAGGCGGTGGTGGCCGTGACCAACGCCGCGCTCGAACATGGTATTAGCTCCGTGGCGCTCGCCACGTCCCCGCAGCCGTGAGCGCGCTCGTGCACGAGGGAACCCTTTTCGCCTGGGAATCGCCGCGCCGGCGCAAGTGGGCCATTTTCGGATTCATCGGCCTCTCCGCCGCGGGACATGCCTTCTGTTTTTATCTTTTCCAAATCGCCTATCCGCCCACCGTGGCCCTGCTTCCGCCACCGGCCCGCGTCAGCCTCATTTCGCCGCAAACCGAACAAGGCCGCACGCTCCTGCGTTGGATCGAAGCGGAAGATCCTGCGCTGGCTTCCACGACCCAGCGTTCCCCCAATGCACGAGACTTTATCCTGCCGAGGCTCAGCCACATTCCCTCGTATTCGCTCATTCAACCGGCCCTGAAGCATCTGCCGCCGGAAACCGTCGCGCCGCATGTCCCGGCTGCCGACGCTCCCGCTCCCGTGCCGGTCTCGCGCATTCCGACGGCGATCGCGCCCGCTCCCGCACCGACCGCCATCTTTTTCTCGCACGAACTTAGCTCGTTAGGGGTGGTCGCCGCACCTGTCATCCACGCTTCCGCTTCCACCCGCGAACAACCGGAGAGCACCCGTTTTCGCATCGCCGTCTCCGGGCAGGGCGTCGTGCGTTATTGCTTCCTGCAAAGTTCGTCCGGCGATCCAACGCTCGACGCCGAGGCCCGCCGGGCTCTCGCCCTTTGCCGGTTCGGTGAAAAAGCCAAAGCCGGCGCGCCCGGCCACCTGCACTGGGGCCTCGCCATCGTCGAATGGGGCAACGACGTGATGTTGCCACCCGCCCCGGAGAAAACGCAGCCGTGATCCGCGTCAGTCTCGCCGTTCTGGTCACAATCTACCTGCTGGTTTTTCTTGCGGCCGTTTTTCTCCTCTGGATAGTGGGCGAGTGGAATCGCCGGCGCCGGGAGCGACGCGCATTGCGTTACCGGCTGCGCTGCGTGATTTGTGCGTTCGAGTTTGAAGATCGCACACCCGCATTGTTGCCACGATGCCCGCGTTGCGGCAGCCTGAACGAAAGATATAAATTGGAGCGAATTTAATTATGGGAATGTGGATCGGCCGAAATCGCAAAGCCCGCGTCACCTACGGGTTCGATGAGATTGCTCTCGTCCCGGGCCGCGTCACCATCAATCCCAACGAAGTCGACATCACCTGGCGCCTGCCGCGCCGCGATGCTGAAGCGCTCGCCTTCAAAATCCCGATTTTGGCCAGCGCCATGGATGGCGTCGTCGATGTGCGTTTCGCCACCGAGATGAGCAAGCTCGGCGGGCTCGCGGTTCTCAATCTGGAAGGCGTCCAGACCCGCTACAAGAATCCGCAGGAAGTGCTGCAGAAAATTGTCGAGGCCGACAAGGCCGACATCACCGCGCTGCTGCAAAAAATTTATCAGGAGCCGGTGCAGGAAGATTTAGTGGCCGCGCGCATCCGGCAGATGAAAGACGCCGGCGGGATCGCCGCGGTCAGTTCCATTCCGCAGCGCGCCGAGCAGTTCGGCGCCATCGCCCAGGAAGCCGGCGCCGACGTGTTCGTCGTGCAGAGCACCGTCTCCACCGTTCGCCACATTTCGTCCGAATATAAATCGCTCGACCTCGCAAAATTCTGCCGCGAGATGCGCATTCCCATCATCGTCGGCAACACGGTGGGCTACGATGTGACTTTTGAGATCATGGAATGCGGGCCGGCCGCGGTTCTTATTGGCGTCGGGCCCGGCGCGGCCTGCACGTCGCGCGGCGTGCTCGGGCTGGGCGTGCCGCAGGTGACGGCGACCGTCGATTGCGCCGCGGCGCGTGATGCCTATTTCAAAAAAACCGCGCGCTACGTTCCGATCATCACCGATGGCGGAATGAGCAAGGGCGGTGATGTCTGCAAAGCGCTCGCCTGCGGCGCCGACGCTGTCATGGTCGGCAGCGCTTTTGCCAAGGCCTACGAAGCGCCCGGCGCCGGGTATCATTGGGGCATGGCCACGCCGCACGCCAATCTCCCGCGCGGCACCCGCATCAAGGTGGGCGCGACCGGTTCGCTCAAGCAGATCCTTTTCGGCCCGGCGGAAGTTGATGACGGCAGCCAAAATCTGGTCGGCGCCATCACTACCTGCATGGGGAACGTCGGCGCGCGCGACATTGCCGAATTTCAGCAAACCGAAATTATCATCGCCCCTTCCATCAAGACGGAAGGCAAACTATTCCAGACCGTCCAAAGTGTCGGCATGGGCACGCGCTGAGTGGACGTGGTGGGTTAAAGCGCTAAATAGGTTGCATCGTTCCGCCTGCCGAACAGCCTAACGATGTAGCGATTTAACGAATCAAACTGCTATGAACAACGATCGAAGAGTCGTCATCACCGGTCTGGGTGTCATCACCCCCATTGGCAATGATCTCGCCACGTTTTGGACGAACCTCCGCAGTGGCGTCAGCGGCATCCACGCCATCACGTCGTTCGACGTTTCGGCTTACGATTGTCGCATCGGCGGCGAGGTCCATAACTTCGATCCGAAACCGCTTTTCAAAAATCCCAAGGATGTGCGCCGCACCGATCGCTTCGCTCAGCTCGCTTTCGCGGCTTCGAAAATGGCGGTCGAAGATGCCGGCCTCGACCTGAATGCGATCAAGGAGCGCGATCGTTTCGGTGTCATTGTCAGCAGCGGCATCGGCGGCCTCGAGACGCTCGAGACACAATACAAAACGCTGCTTCAAAAAGGACCCTCGCGCGTTTCCGCTTTCACAATCCCGATGCTCATCAGCAACATGGCCAGCGGCTTCATCTCCATGGAATTCGGTGCCCAAGGGCCGAATCTTTGCATCGTCACCGCCTGCGCCACTTCCAACAACGCCATCGGCGAATCGTGGCGCATCATTAAATTTGGCGACGCCGACATTTTTGTGGCCGGCGGTTCGGAAGCTTCCATTATTCCGATCGGCTTGGCCGGTTTTTCGGCCATGAAAGCGCTCAGCACTCGCAATGACGAACCGGAGCGTGCTTCGCGTCCTTTCGATCGCGACCGGGATGGCTTCGTCATGGGCGAAGGCGCCGGCATCGTTATCGTCGAAGAACTCGAACATGCGAAGGCGCGCGGGGCCAAAATTTACTGCGAGCTCGCCGGTTACGGTCTCTCAGCCGATGCCTATCATTTGACCGCCCCCGATCCGGAAGGAGGCGGGGCCGCTCGCGCCATGCAAATGGCTTTGCAGCATGCCGGCATTCGTCCGGAAGAAGTCGATTACGTCAATGCCCACGCCACCTCGACCGGCCTGGGCGACATTTGCGAAACCCGCGCCATCAAAACCGTCTTCGGCGATTATGCGAAGAACGGACTCGCCATCAGCTCGACCAAATCGATGACGGGTCACTTGTTAGGCGGAGCCGGCGCCGTCGAGATGGCCGCCTGTTTGATGGCCATGAAAGACGGGATCATCCCGCCGACCATCAACCTGGAGAATCCCGATCCGGAATGCGACCTGGATTACACCCCCAACGTGGCCAGAGAGCGGAAGGTTCGGGTAGCGCTGAATAATTCCTTCGGTTTCGGCGGCCACAACGCCACCCTCGTGGCGAAGACTTTTGAGGGCTAACGCCTAACGGATGATCGGCGGCACGCTCTCTTCCGTGTCGCCGGTATCGACCCCGCGCTGCAGTTCGCTGTGGCGTATTCCATAGAGGAAATAGATGCTCAGACCGATTGCCAGCCAGACGAAGAAACGAATCCATGTTTCGATCGGCAGACTGAGCATCAGGGCCACGCAAAAAAGGACGCCAAGGATCGGAAAGAGCGGGACAAACGGAACGCGGAACGGCCGTGCGCGACCCGGATCCTTCCGGCGCAGCACGATCACACCCGAGCAGACCAACGCGAAAGCGAAGAGTGTTCCGATATTCGTGAGATCGGCCAGCGAGCCAATATCGGTGAACATGGCCACCCCTCCGACGACCATGCCCGTCCATATCGTGGTGATGTACGGCGTCCGAAAACGCGGATGGATGCGGGAAAAATATTGCGGGAGCAGACCATCGCGCGCCATGGCCATGAAGATACGCGGCTGTCCAAGTTGGAAGACGAGCAATACAGAAGTGAGCCCAGCGAGCGCACCGGCGCTGATGAGCGCCTGCGCCCATGGTTTGCTGGCAAAAGCGGTCGCCACCGCCGCCGAATCGCCCAGGTAGGTTGTGTATTTTCTCATCCCGGTGAGCACGAATGACATCAAAACGTAGAGCAGCGTGCAGATAATCAGGCTCGCGATCATCCCGATGGGCAGATCGCGTTGCGGATTCTTTGTTTCTTCCGCCGTGGTCGAAACGGCGTCGAATCCGATGAAGGCAAAGAAAACAATGGCTGCCCCGCTCATCACTCCGCCAAATCCGCTCGGCATGAACGGATGCCAGTTCGTCGGGTTCACCATGAAGGCGCCAAATGCGATCACGAAGACGACCACCGCGACTTTGAGCAGCACGATCGTTGTGTTCGTTGTCGCGCTCTCCCGGATGCCATAGATCAGCAGCACGGTCACAGCGGCGACGATGAGAAATGCCGGGAGATTAATGGCGATGGAATGCCCGGCGATCATCGGCAGCGTCGTCGACGAATAGTCGTTCAAGGGAGCACCTCCCTTCGCGATAATGGTGCTCGCCGTTGTCTCATCACTGACCAGCCAAAGCGGGAATTTGAGACCGAAATTCGCGCATAACTGCACGAAATAGCCGGCCCAGCCCACCGCCACCGCCATGTTGCCGACCGCATATTCGAGAATCAAATCCCAGCCAATAATCCAGGCGATGATTTCGCCGAGCGTCGCGTAGGAATAAGTGTATGCCGAGCCCGAGACCGGAATCATCGCGGCCAGCTCGCTGTAACAAAGGGCGGCAAAACCGCAGGCGATCGCCGCGACCACGAAAGAAAGCGCCACGGCCGGACCTGCCGCCGGTCGACCAAAAACCAAGTCGGTATGCCGGACCCAAGCCTCGATAAAATTCAGGACCGGCGTTTTTAGAATCGATTCGCCAACCCGCGCCGATTCGCCGGCTGCGGCCGTTCCGGCCAGTGCAAAAATTCCCGCACCGATAATCGCGCCGATACCGAGACAGGTCAGATCAAACGCAGTGAGTGAGCGCTTCATTTTGCGCTCCGGCTTTTCCGCCTCGGCCATGAGGCGATCGGGACTCTTGGTTCTTAGAAGTTTTGAAGCCACGGCTGATCGTTTCCCAAACTGGCGCGCGTCCCCATGCGGATATTTCGCGGCCGGATTTTGCGGCGCATCGTGACATCCGGCGTCGAGACGGGTCAATGCTTTGTTTTGACGGCGCGGTCGTCATTACCCGGGGTGGCCCGCATTTAGCTGCAAGAGAGGTTATGCCCGGCCTGACCCTCGGAAATTTCAGCACGGCCAACCTCGTTGGCGGCCTCATCTTTGGCTCCATTGGTTTTGTCGCCTTCGTTTACGGCAAGCGCATGAGCGCCTGGAAACCGATGTTTCTCGGGCTTGCCCTGATGGTCTTTCCCTACTTCGTGGAAAGCGCGCTCGTCCTTTACCTGGCCGGAACGCTCGGCACCGGCCTGCTCTATTTCGCGCGCGAATAGGTTCGTCGCCTTGCCCGTAGACGCCGCTCGTCATCTTTGGCTAAGCTGGCCTCGGCATGTCCGACGAAACCACGCCCTTCATCGCGGGTGACGCCATCGCTTCGGAGCTGGAGCGTTATCCGCGAAGACGCCGTTGGCGCCGCAAGAAGCAGGGGCCACCCCTGACTCACTGCGAAAATTGCGGAGCGTCGCTCGTCGGACCGTACTGTGCGCAATGCGGTCAGGCGGCCGTAGATTACCGTCGCTCCTTCGCCTCGCTTCTCGTCGACGCGGCCGACGCTTTCTTCAATTTCGATGAACGTTTTCTGCAAACCTTCGGCCTTCTGCTCATCAAACCGTGGCGCCTAACGAACGAATTCGTGGAAGGCAAGCGCGCCCGGCATGTTCATCCCCTTCGCGTCTATCTCATCGCCAGCGTCATTTTCTTTCTCGTCATCAACTTCCTCGCGCGTGGCGCGCACTTCCAGGCTGCGCCCAATCCGGCCGGGAAGAAAAATGGTTCCAAAAAATCCGGTGCCCAAACGCAGGCTGCCGCTCCGAGTCAAAATGCGCCGCCCATTTTCATTGTGACAACTTCCCCAACCCCAACGCCAACTCCGCGACTGGAATCCGGTCCGCTCGTCCTGCGCCCAACCGCATCTCCCAAACCGAAGAAAGAAGGCGTCTTCTTCGAGTTCGACGACGAGAAGACAGAGACTCCCTTCGGGGCCTGGGTCGAGAAACGCGCCAAGGAGAAGCTGGGTTCAACCGGTGATCGTAGCGATCTTTTTCTCAAAGCCCTTATTCAGAATCTTGCCCCGATGGTGCTTTGCTGCATCCCGCTCTTCGCTCTTGTGCTCAAGATTCTCTACATTTTCAAAAAGCGCTTTTACATCGAGCATCTCGTCTTCGCACTGCATACACACGCCTTTGTCTTTCTTTCCACCGTCCTCATCATCGGCACCGGTTTCCTCCTCGCCTGGAAAGCGCCGAAACCCTTCACCCCGATCGTCTGTTTTTTCCTCAGCGTAGCGGTAGTCGTCGAGCTGCTCTTCGCCATCCGCCGCGTTTATCGGCAGAACTGGTTCGCTACCCTGTTTAAGTTCGGGCTCGGCACCGCGATCTATGCGGTCCTGCTCGCCATTGCTTTTGTCATCACGGCCGCAGTGACACTGCTCGTCCCATGACTGGCGGTTCGTTAACGACTCAACAATTCGCGCGCTTTGGCCAGGGCTTCCTCGATTTTTGAAGCGTCTTTGCCCGCCCCTCGCGCGTTCTCCGGCCGGCCGCCACCCTTGCCACCGACGATCGGAGCCACCTGCTGAATCAGACTGCCTGCCTGAAACTTGTCCGTCAGGCTTTTCGGTACCGCTGCGACCAGATCGACTCTTCCATCCGTGGAACCGGCCAGAAAAATCGGACCTTCAAACTTTCCCTTCAGCGCGTCGGCCACGGCCTGGAGCAGCGAACCGTCAGCCTCCTGGATCTCCGTTACGCAAATCTTCTTGCCGCCATGTTCATCGACCAATTTCTGCGCGATTCCCGCGGCGCGCTTTTGCAATTCCGCGCCGGCCGCTTTCGCCTGTTGCTTCTCCCATTCGCGCACTTCTCCTTCGACCTTGTCCAAATGCGCCGCCCGCGCGTCGATTGTCGCCGCGTCTTTTTCATCAAACGCCGGCAGCGGTCGAATGTCCGCCTTCTTTTTCGCCAGTGCGGCAAACTTCTCATCCTGCCGCGCCGCTTCCTCTTGCGCCCATTTCATCACGGCCTCGCCCGCCACAGCTTCGATGCGCCGAATACCCGCCGCGATGGCTTCTTCCTTGACAATCCGGAACCGTTCGATGTCGCCGGTCGTGCGCACGTGCGTGCCGCCGCAGAGTTCCATCGAATAACCGTTCAACTCGTTAGGCGCTCCGCCGATCTGCACCACGCGCACCGTATCGCCATATTTGTCGCCAAAGAACTGCATGATATCGGAGCGCGCCTTCGCTTCTTCGTACGGAATTTCCGTCCATGAAACCGGCGCATTCTCCGCGACCTTTTCGTTCACCAGCTTTTCAACATCGCGTACCTGCTGCTTTGTTAACGCGGCGCTCGAAAAATCGAACGTCAGCTTCTCCGGCCCGACGTAACTGCCCTTCTGCGTCGCCTCGCCACTAACAAGTTCGTGCAATGCCCAGTGCAGCAAATGCGTGACGGTGTGATGGCGTTGGATCGTCGCGCGTCGAGTCTTGTCAAAGCGAACCGTCACATGCTCGCCGGCTGCCGGAGCATTTTTCCCTTCCAGCAAATGAACCCAGGCCGCGCCGGATTTTTGCGTATCGACGATTTCCCACCGGCCTGTTTCGCCGATCATTTCGCCGCGATCTCCCACCTGGCCGCCCATCTCCGCATAAAGCACCGTGTTGTTCAAAATCACACCGCGCTTCGGCCCCACCTCGACGACCGCTTCCACGTCGGCGCCCGTGTGATCATGGTCGTAGCCAAGAAAATTCGTTGGCGTTCGAACCGCTTCGTCCGCGACTTCGATCACGCTTTTCTTCTGCGCCTTGCGAGCGCGGTCGCGCTGTTCCTCCATCAATTTTTCAAAACCCTGCGTATCGACCGACAGCCCACGCTCGCGCGCCATCAGCTCCGTGAGGTCCAGTGGAAATCCCTGTTCGTCGTAGAGGCGAAAGGCGAACGCGCCAGAAATCTGGGGAGCGCACGCCGCTGGCGTGCTCATCTCGGCGGCTCGCCGAGATGCCTCCGGCCACCAAACCCAAGGATAATCCTCCTTTTCCCCAACGACCCCGCTATCCCAGGGATTCCGCGTGATATAGGCAAATTTTTCCTGCAAATCGCGCTCGGAACGAATGACCCGATCGAATGATTCCTTCTCCCACACCGCACCGACCCCGCCCTCGATCTTATTAATCTCATGCGCGGTAAATGACTTAATCGTGTGCAGAATTTCCGTAAGCGAATAGAAAACCGGATCGCCCTTCTGATCGTTTTCCTTGATCTGCGGCTCGAAAAGCAAATGGACGTGATCGGGCATCACCGTCGCGGCGTAGAGTTGATACCGACGCTCGCTCCAGTACAGGACGCAATCGAGAACGATTCGCCGTGCTTCCGGCGAAAGCGATTTGCGATCTGCAGTGGAGAAAGTGACCGCGTACTTAGCCCATGGCCGTTCAAAGTGGGGGAGATTACGCTTTGAGTATTGCGGGCCGTTGAGGGTTTCCGGCGAGCCGCCGGAAACGGCACGCGAGCCACGTGCGCTCCCCAGAATTCGTTCAGCTTCGCGCTCGAAAAGGTCGATGCCGTTATCGAGCGTGCGATTGAACGATTCTTCCTCGCGCTTGATCGTCTCCCTGATCTTCGTGGCCTGTTCCCGAACTTCCGGAAAAACATCTCCCATCGTGGCGCTGAGAATTTCGACCAGCTTGTAGAAGAACGGTTCCCGAAACCCTAACGAGCGACCATAACGCACGGCACGGCGCAAAATTCGCCGCAAAACATAACCGCGCCCTTCGTTGCTCGGCTGAATACCATCGGCGATGGCGAAGCTCAAGGTGCGGATGTGATCGGCGATGACGCGGAAGGCGACGTCCGTCGCGATGAGTTGAGAGTTGGGAGTTGAGAGTTGAGAGCCGGTGACAGGCAACGTGCTGCCGTACTTGTGGCCGCTCAGTTTTTCGATCTCGTCAAAGATCGGTCGGAAAATATCGGTCTCGTAGTTGGAGATGATTCCCGAAAAGTCGGTGAAATTTTTCGTTCCCTGAATCATCGCCGTCACGCGCTCAAAACCCATCCCCGTGTCGACGTGGCGCTGCGGCAATGACGAGAAACTGCCGTCGGCATCGGCATTGAATTGGATGAAAACGAGATTCCAAATCTCGATGCAGCGCGGATCGCCGGCATTGACCAATGCGCCGCGCGTATCGCCGTCTGGAGTGAGGTCGACATGCAGTTCCGAACAGGGCCCGCACGGGCCGGTGTCGCCCATCATCCAGAAGTTGTCCTTCTTGTTGCCGTTCACGATGTGCACGGCGGGATCGAGATCGGCTTCGCGAAACAAATGCGCCCAGCGATCGTGCGCTTCCTGATCGAACTCGGCCGGTTCGCCGGGGCCGGGCCGATAGACGGTGGTGTAGAGTCGCTGCGGCGGAAGTCCCCAACGCCTGACGACCAGTTCCCATGCCCATTCGATCGCTTCCTTCTTGAAGTAATCGCCGAAACTCCAGTTGCCGAGCATTTCGAAAAACGTGTGGTGATAGGTGTCGAGGCCGACGTCTTCGAGATCGTTATGCTTGCCGCCGGCGCGGATGCACTTTTGCGTGTCGGCCACGCGCGGTGGATCCCAGGCCGGCTTTTGCTGGCCGAGAAAAATGGGCACGAACTGGTTCATGCCGGCGTTGGTGAAAAGCAGATTCGGCGCATCCGGCATCAGAGACGACGAGGGCACAATGGTGTGCTGTTTCTCGCCAAAGAAATCGAGAAATGATTGCCGGATCTCAGCGGAAGTCATGGGCCGAAGCTTAGCGCGAATTGTGCGATTTTACAGAGGCGGCGGCCATTTGCCTGTCATCCAAATGCCATTGGCTTTGGCCCGGGCGGAAGCTTTTGCTGGACTCGTGCGGTCCCGCGCCGGACTCGGGATGACCACGCTAAAAACGTTTCGACGTTCGCGCTTACTTCTTCTCTTCGTCCAGCTGGGCTTTGACCGCTGTTTCGATCTCTTCGTAGAGCGCGGGATCGTTCTTGAGCGCTTCCTTGCCGGCGTCGCGTCCCTGGGCGAGCTGCGTGCCCTTGTAGCTGAGCCAGGAACCGCGCTTCTCGATGATTTGTTTTTCGAGCGCGAGATCGAGCAAGGCGCCGGTCGAGGAAATGCCTTCGTTATACATGATGTCGAACTCGGCTTCGGTGAACGGCGGCGCGACTTTGTTCTTCACCACTTTCACGCGCGTCCGGTTTCCCGTGACGACGCCATCGGTCTGCTTGATCGCACCGATGCGACGAATGTCGATGCGAACGCTGGCGTAAAACTTCAATGCTTTGCCGCCTGGCGTCGTTTCGGGATTGCCAAACATGACGCCGATCTTCTCGCGAATCTGATTCGTGAAAATGCAGCAGGTCCGCGCCTTGGAAATGAGCGAAGTGAGCTTGCGCAACGCCGCGCTCATCAGGCGCGCCTGCGCGCCCACCGTCGTGTCTCCGATTTCCCCTTCGAGCTCCTGTTTCGTGACCAGCGCCGCGACCGAATCGATGACGATGACATCGAGCGCGTTGGAACGGACGAGCGTCTCGCAGATGCGCAACGCTTCTTCGCCCGAGTTCGGTTGCGAGACGAGCAGATCGTCCAGATTGACGCCGAGCCGCCGCGCATATTGCGGATCGAGCGCATGCTCCACGTCGATGAAGGCGGCGAGCCCGCCGCGTTTCTGTGCCTGGGCGATGACCGTGAGCGTGAGCGTCGTTTTACCGGATGATTCGGGGCCGTAAACTTCAACGACACGTCCGCGGGGGAAACCGCCCACACCGAGAGCGCGATCGATCAAAATATTGCCGGTCGGAATGACGTCGATATCGACAATTTTTTCATCGCCCAGACGCATGATGGCGCCATCGCCGTAGTCCTTGGCAATCTGTTGAATAGCGAGATCGAGATTCTTATTACGGGCAGCGGTAATCTTGTCGGCAGCGGATTTTTCTTCTGTTTTTGTAGCCATAGTGGGGTGGCGTTAAGTAAGTCCCTTCCCGTCGGATTCGCCAAGTGGAAAAGCAATTTTTTCTCGGTCTGTGCTGACAAAAAAGGCCGCGAGCTCTCGCCCGCGGCCCCTGCAATTTTTGCGACGAACCGTCTCTGTTTACTGCACGCTGATCTTGCGCGGCTTCACGTGCTCGGCCTTCGGCAGCGTGAGCGTCACGATTCCCTGTTCGATCTTCGCGCTGATCTTTCCGGCATCGATCGACGGATCGATCTCAAAGGTGCGCCGAAAGTCTTCGGAGCGCGATTCGCGATGCAGAATCATTCCTTCGATCCCCGGCACGGAACGGCGGCCGACCACGGTCAGCTCGTTATTCTCGACCGAAATCTCAAGCCCTTCCTTGTTCACGCCCGGCATTTCCAGCTTCAGCGTGTAGCCGTCGCCTTCTTCGCGAATGCTGCCAGGCGGCGCGACAAAACGCTCGCGCGCCCGCTCATCCGCATTTCGATTTTCCCGAACTAAAGTATCCATTGCTTTCCTCCTCTGATTTGATGTTCGGCAGCCTCCTCAGGCTACCGCGGCCTTAGTCGGCCTTGACCTGAATTTTCCGCGGCTTGGCTTCCTCGGCCTTCGGCAACGTCACCGTGAGGATGCCGTCCTTGTAGGTCGCGCTCACTTTGCCGGCGTCGACTCGCGTCGGCAGCGTGATGCTGCGCCGGAAGGTGCCGGTGAAACGCTCGGTGCGTTCGGCTTTTTCGCCGTCTTTTTCCCTGGCCTCGGCCTTGCGCTCGCCGCTGATGCTCAGCATGCCGTCGTGCATGGAGATATCGATATCTTCCTTGCGCATGCCGGGCAGCTCGACCACGGCGACGACATTGTCGTTGCTCTGGTAGAGATCGAGGGCGGGCGTCCAGCCACTGAAGAGCTGCCCTTGCCGGCCGACGTTCGACCAGAACGGCATCTCCAAAAGATCGCTGATTTCATCCCGGAGCGTGGCCCAGCGGTCGAGTGACGGCCAGGCAGTCAGTTCGGGACGTTGATAACGAATTAAACTCATAGATGTAGTTTCCTTTCTCCTGAAAAGTTTTTGCGGTTTCTGTAGAGCGATCAAAATGCCAACCCCTCAGCGCACGCCGTTCGCGCTGATAAACGCGTGAACTGTAGTCCCTTATGCAATTTTTGACCTCTGCGGCACCGGTAAGGAATCGAGCAAATTTGTCGCTGAAATTCGTGGTTGAGCGGCGGTCGCTGTGACAAAGGTTAACGCGGCGATATACTCGCTCCGTGCCATCCCGCCGCTCCGACGAAGACTTCATGCGAACCGCTTTGGCCGAAGCGAAAAAAGGACTTGGCCTAACGAGCCCAAATCCCGCGGTCGGCGCCGTTCTTGTCGTGCGCGGAAAAATTGTGGCGCGCGGTCATCATCGCAAAGCCGGGGCGCCGCATGCAGAGATCGAATGTCTGGCGCCCGTGCGCGGCGCCCTTCCGAAAGATGCCGTGCTTTATGTCACGCTGGAACCGTGCTCGACGACGGGCCGCACGCCGCCGTGCACCAACACCATTCTGGAACGGCGCGTTCGGAACGTGGTTGTCGGTGCCTTGGATCCGAATCCACGACACGCGGGGCGCGGCGTCGCGCAACTTCGCGCCGCCGGCATCAACGTAACAGAAGGCGTTCTCGCCGCGGAATGCACAGGGTTGAACGAAGCCTACAACAAATGGATTCGAACCGGGCGGCCGTTTGTAATCGTGAAGTGCGGGATGAGTCTCGATGGTCGTCTGACGAGGCCACCTGGCGAATCGCGCTGGCTGACGAGCGCAGCGGCGCGCCGGCACGCTCAAAAACTGCGCGCACAAGTGGATGCCATTCTGATCGGCGCAGAAACGCTGCGTCAGGACGACCCGCAACTGACCGTGCGCGGTCTGGGAAGGCGGCGACAGCCTTGGCGCGTCGTCCTTTCCCGCTCTGGAAAACTGCCGCCTGGGGCGAAGCTTTTGACCGATCGACACGCGAACCGTAGCATTGTGTTGTCGAAGCAATCGCTCGCCTTAGTGCTGCGCGAGCTGGGAAAGCGCGAGATTACGAGCGTTCTCATCGAAGGAGGCGGCGACATCCTGGGGCAGGCGCTGGATGCCCGGTTGATCGACAAGTTTCAAGTTTACCTCGCGCCCATGATGGTGGGCGGACCCGTTGTCGCTTTTCCAGGCAAGGGAGCAGCGACGAGCGCGGAGGCGCTGCGCTTGGGCGATCTCCGCTACGAGCAAATTGACGACTGCGTTTGCGTGACCGGTTACGCCGACCTGTAGCCACGGCGCTCTGTCGCCGTGGGTTCCGTTCCCGCTGCGAACTCTTCGGCGCCTCGACAAAGCGAGGCGGCTACAGCTCAGCCGTCGGTATCTCGGGTGTAACCTATTTTTTTCGAGCCAGACGCGCCTGCAGAAAAGTAAGCACGGCTGCTTCGGCGGCGTCCAAATCGTTAAGCGAGTCAACCAGCGTTTCCTCTGTGCGCTGTTTCAGGCCTTCGATGGCCTCGCCACTAAGATAAGTTTCGAGCACGAGCGGATGGACGTAACACTTTCGGCAAACGGCCGGCGTGTTGCCGAGAATCTTCGCGACGGCACTGATGGCCTGGCGCACATTCCTCTTCGCCTGCGTCTTATTTTCAAAAGCGCCCACTTCTGCAAGCGCCATGGCGGCAAGAACCGTCCCGGCCCAGGTTCGAAAATCCTTCGCGGTAAAATCATGCCCGGAAATTTCGCGCAGGTAATCATTCACCTCTTCCGAGGTCACGCTATGGCGCTCCCCTTCACCATCCACATATTGAAAGAGCTCCTGCCCCGGCAGATCGGTCAGTTTGCGGATGATGCGCGCCGCGCGGCGATCGTTGACTTCGACTTCATGGTTCACGCCGCTCTTCCCGCGAAAATGAAACTGAACGCTGCCGCCATTCACTTCGACATGGCGGTTCCGCATGGTCGTCAGGCCAAAGGATTTGTTTTCGCGCGCGTATTCCTCGTTACCGATCCGGATAAAACTGCGCTCCAGCAAATGCACCACCGTCGCGAGCACTTTTTCGCGCGGCAGACCGCGACGCCGCATGTCGCGCCGAACACGACGCCGGATCTTGCGCAGCGTTTTGCCGAACAGGACCATCCGTTCGTATTTGTTTTCATCGCGCACTTCGCGCCAGCGATCGTGATAACGATATTGTTTGCGCCCGCGGTCGTCGCGACCGGTCGCCTGGATGTGGCCGTTGGGCGAAGGGCAAATCCAGACATCGGTGTAGGCCGGCGGGATGGCGAGCCGGTTGATGCGCAGGAGGCGGGGTTCGTCTCGTATCAACTTCCCGTCGGTATCGAAATATTGGAAGCCTTTGCCGTTGCGTTTGCGCGTGTAGCCCGGTTGCTCATCGCTGATATAGCGAAGACCGGCTTCTTCGGCCGCTTCTTCCGGTTCGAGTTCGACCTCAATTCGGGAGGCAGCGCGCTTTCGCGTAGTTGAACCGTTCCGAGACGTCGCGGGCATGCAATGCAATACGCAGCAGGCGAGACGGAAGGTTGCCTGGGTGAATGAGGAATCCGGCCGTTCCCGGGAGCGATTGAGCCCGATGGCTCCTGCCTATTCCGAGCCGTAGGTCTTGGTGAACTTCTTGCGCGATTCCGATTCGGAAGAAATGGAAGGTTCCGGAGCGACGGGCGGTGGCGTGGCCGCAGCCGGATTTTCCGCCGCAGATTGGGTGGATGGAGCCGACGACGGTTCGCTCGGTTTGGGGGCGCCACCCTTCTGCGCCTGCGATACCTCTACGAACACCATCTGCAAATTCGAAATGGCGTTGCGCAGCACGGTGCTCTCTTCGTTGCTCAAGTTGCCGCGCGTTTTTTCCTGAATCATCGAAAGCTGATCGATGAACATTTTGGCCAGCTCCAGGTTTACTTCGCCCTGGCCGGTTTGCGGATTCGGAATCTGCCCGAGAAAAAGCGCGGCGTTTTGCGCGTGCATCATGACGAACTCGACGAAGCGCTGCGAAAGCTCGCCCAGCTGGGTGTTGGTTTGGACTTCGGCCATGGTTTATTTTTTGGGCGGTCGCACGGTGGCAACGACGTAGGGTTGATCGCGAAAATATTTGGCCGCGACTCGTTTCACATCATCGAGCGTGACCGCATTCACATCCTCCTCCAGCCTTTTGTAATGATCAAATCCCAGACCGTAAAGTTCGTCGAGGGCCGTCATATAGGCAAAGGCGTCGTTGCTTTGATTGGCAATCTGCTGCTGACCGATCAGCTTCTTCTTGGCGCGGGCCAGCTCTTCACTCGTTAGGCCCTCGTCGGCCAGTTTCTTGATTTCGTCGAGGAGCGCGGCTTTGACCGGCTCGAGCTTCTGCGGATCGGTGCCGAGATAGAAGGCAAACAATCCCGGGACAAGCCCCTGCATTTCGCTCGCACCGACATAATAGGCCAGACCCATCTTTTCGCGGATGCGGATGAAAAAGCGCGAGCCCAGATCGCTGCTCGCCTCATCGATCAATTCCAGCGCATAACGATCGGGACTGAACATGCTGGCGCCCGGATAACCGACCATGAGAACGGCCTGCGCCTTGTCGCGATCGGCTTCCACTGTTTCCTTTTTCTCGAGCGCCGGGGGCGACGGCGGGTTCGCCAGGGCAAGCTCGCCCGGTTTCATTTTGCCCAGCTCTTTCTCGAGTAACTGCTTCACTTCTTCCGTCTTCACATTGCCGAAGACGGCGAGAACGCCGTTCTTGGCCACGAGATAGCGATCGCGAAAAGCGAGCAAATCCTTTTGGCTCAGATGCGCGACCGATTCGGGCGACCCTTTGCTGCGCAACGCGTAAGGATGATGGGCAAAGAGCGCGTCGCGCAGAATGTTGCGCGCGACCGTGGTGAGCTGCTCCTCGTCTTCCTTGATGCCGGCGAGCTGCACTTCCTTCTCTCGCGCCACCGCTTTTTCCGGCATGGTCGCGTTGAGCAGGATATCGGAGACGAGGCCCAAAGCCGTTTTCATGTCCGGCTGCGTGACCTCGGCCGAAACGCTGAAGCTATTGTTGCCGGCATTACTTCCGATGCTGCCGCCGACCGCTTCGATCGTATCGGCGATCTGTTCGGCCGTGCGCGTTTTCGTTCCCTTCAAAAGACAACGCGCCATCAGGCGAGTGATGCCGTTCGTCTCCGGAGTTTCCGCCAAAAGGCCGCCGCGGAAAACCGCGTTGATGCTGACGAGCGGCAGCCGGCCATCTTCGCGCACCAGGACCCGCAGTCCGTTCGAAAGCTCGAATTTCTGAATCTGACCGGCCTCGACCGGCTTCGCTTTTTCCTCCCTGGCCGTCCGCGAACCTTTCGGATCCAGCGAGGTCACGGTAAGATTTTCGTCGGTTAAATAATGCTGTGCCACGCGCCGGATATCGTTCGGCGTGACCTTCTGCACGGCGGCCAGGTAATCGCGGCTGAAATTCAGGTTCCGCGTAAGCAGCCAGTTCGAGCCGATATCGGAAGCCTGCCCACGCATGGTCGTCAGCGTGTTCAACTGATGACTGAGCACGACCTTTTTTGCCTTCGTCAATTCCTCGGGACGCACGCCGTCCTTTTTGATCTCCCCAATAATCTGCAGAACGAGGTGCAGCGCGGCGTCGCGCTTGGCCGGATCGACCGTCGCGTCGATCCCGAGCAGACCGGGATCTCCCGGCGTGTAGGAGAAAGCCGAGATGCCGTAGGCCAACCCGCTTTCCTCACGCACGCGTCGATACAGGCGCGAGCTGCGACCATCGCCTAAAATCGTCGAAAGCAGATCGAGCGCCGGCACATCGGGGTTTGTAATCTCCGGAATGTGCCAGGCGAGCGAAAGGCGGGTCAGTTCGGTGGGAAATTCGTTGTGCGCCTCGCGCCGGCCGAGTTGGGGCGGCTCCGGCGGGATGTAAACCGGTTGCAACGATTTGCGCGGGTAATCCTTGAAATAAGCGGCCAGCTGATCGTGCACCTTTTGCGCATTCACGTCGCCGACGACGATGAAGGTGAGATTGTTCGGCACGTAACGCGCCTTGTAATATTCCATCACCTGATCGCGCGTCAGCTGGTTGTAAATTTCGATCTGACCGATGACGGGCAGACGGTAGGGATGTTTCTGATAAGCTGTGGCGAGGAGAAGCTGCGTGGCCATGCGATCGGGATCGTCCATGCCCATGGCGAACTCGCGCCGAATGACTTCCTGTTCCTTGGTGTATTCCTTCGGGGGCAACGTCGAATTCATCATCGCGTCCGCAAGAATATCGAGCGCGGTCGCAACGCCGTCGTTAGGCACATCGATCCAGAAAACCGTGCGATCGAACGACGTATACGCATTGATGTAACCGCCCACGTCCTGAATTTTTTGGGCAATGGAATTGGCCGGGCGCGTTTTCGTGCCCTGGAAAAGCATGTGCTCGAGAATATGCGACAAGCCCGCGCCGAGATGCTGATCTTCATAGACGCTGCCGGTCGCGCACCATGCCTGCACACTGGCAACCGGCGCGCTGTGATCCTCCTGCACGATCACGGTGAGGCCATCGGGCAAAACCCATTTCTGCGCTGTGTTTGGCGGGAAAGAAATCAGTGCACTGCTCTCCGAGGGAACAGCGTTTAGTTCGGCGGTGCTCAACATAAATCCCGAGAAAAGCGCGACAGGCCAGGCCAGCCGTTTCATGGAGCCTTCGGCTCCGGCAGCGGCGCGGGCGGCGACGAGGCGCTTGGTTTTTCCGGAGCGAACGGTTTCACAAACACTTCTTCGAAATCATACACGTTCTTGAAGTCTTCGATCGAATCCTCCTCCGTTTTCCCGAAAATGCCCGCGTCGATCAGATTGAAAACCATGTGCCCGATATCCTGACATTTCTGGATTCCCCAGGAATGGAAAACGGTCAGAACCATGGGACCGAATTCTTTCAGCGCATATTGCCGCACGCCCTCCAGCAATTCCGGCCCGGCCACGTGCCGCACGAGCGCGCCTTTCAGTTTCTTCTGCTGCTTCGTCGTGAAGTCGAGCGCGTCGCGCAAAAAGACGTAAGCATCGCGATGGTACCGCGCATCATTTGCGAGGATCGACTCCAAAGCTTCAGCGAATCCGATTTTTTGCATGCAGAACCGCGCTTCCGCGGGCCTCGCATGATAAACAGCAACACCGGCATGATCAACTGCGCCCTTGCCGGCGGGTTTGGGGAACCGGACTATTGAAATTGGTTCTCCAGCGCGTCGAGATAAACGGAGATGGAATCCCGCCGGCGTGGCGCCGCTGCCGGCTCATGGGCCACCTTCAAATATTCCCTGAATTTCCCGCTGCGCGTTCCCATTTGCGTGGCTTCGAACCAATTCATGTAATCCTCGACGTGTTCGAAGCGCATCCGTCGGAGACGGCGCGCGTTCGTTAGGCGAGCGAGTTTTCGCGCGAGGCCAAAGGTTCGCCCGCGGGCGAGGGACGCCACGAGGTGTTCGTAGGAAAGGACGGTCGGCCGCAGGAGCGGATGAACGCATCCGCTCAAGCGCATCAGCTTGTCGTCGAGCGTGCGCAGAACCACCGCCTGCTGCGGCAGGCGCCTAAACTCGGCAAATTGTTCGAGTCGCCAGATTCGTTCGGGTTCCTTTGAGGCCGGAAAACGAAAACGCAAAGCTTCGTCGAGCGCCTGCTCGCTCTCGGCCACCGCAAACGGGGCCACGCCTTTTTGCGCCGCCTCCTGCGCAACCCAGCGACGCCATTCTTTTTCCGCGCTGGATTCGGTTTGACCCAGCACCGGAAAGTAGAGCTGCAGATCGGCAAGCGGATCATTCGAAGCGTCCGGCAGTTCCCGAATGAAGCGCGCCAGGGAATCGCGTCCGCCGCGAGAATCCGCCAACCCGTGCACGAGCGCACGGCAACAGGCACGATACAGAATGCGCGAAGGAGAATCGAGCAGGCTGGGATTTTGCCGCAGGTGTGCTTCGAGAGAGATGAGATGGCGCGAGCGGAGCGCCGCGAAAAGCGCCTGCGCGGTTTCCGTCTCACGATTGACTTCGGCGCACGCCAAAACGCCGTCGATCAACCAATCGGGCGGTTCGACGTAGGGATTACCGGCTGGAAGAAAAGGTCGCCCGCGGTACATCATCTCGATCAGAACGGCCCGCAGGAAGGCGCGTTCGACCCGGGCGCTTTGCACGTTCGCTCCGATCGTCAGATCGAGCTGCAACTTCAAGCCGAATCCCGTCTGGCTGACGCCAAGCGCCACTTCCGGCGCTTCCGGAAAATTGGCCTGCGCGAGCTGGGAATTAACGACGATCGGCGTCTTCCAATTATCACGCTCGTGGAGAAGGCCGAGCAATTTTGCTTTCGTTCTTTCCCCGACATCGCCGAGCACACCGCAAAGCGCGCGGTCGTTTCCATAAACAATGAATTGGCGGGAGGCGCTGACGCTGCGGGCGGGGAGTGCCTGCACTGAAGAAAGACCGAGCAAGCAGACTGCGGTTGCCAAAGATAAAGGGTTGACCTTTGAAAACACCGGGGCCGAAGATTAGACGAGGAGGCCCAGCCGAAGCGAGAACGAAACACGATAATTATTGTGAGATGCGTAAAAATTCAAACGGGTGTATGATACCAGTTGTCTAAACCTCAAAACCCCAAACAATATGAAGACGATCAAGAGATTACTTTTATGCGGCGCGGTCGCGTTTTGCGCTTCGTTCGCAACTCCGGCATTTGCGCAGCACCACGGACACGGCGGCGGACACGGCGGCGGACATGGTGGCGGACACTTCGTAAATCATTCCGGCTGGCATGGCGGCCATCATGGTCATCACCGCTGGCATGGCGGATCAAATGTTTACTTTGATTTCGGCTATCCGTTTTATGCCTACGGATATCCATACTACGGGTATCCATACGGCTACTATGGCTCTTATTATCCAGGCTACTATTACTCCTACGGCTCCCCGGTTTATGAAGGGACGGTCGTCGAACGCGGCGGACGTTCGCTCGTTGTGGCGGTACAAACGGAGTTGGCCCGAGCCGGCTATTACCATGGCGCGATCGACGGGATTATCGGGCGCGGAACACGGCGGGCTATTCGTGGTTACGAACGGACGCACGGATTGCGCGTCGACGGCCGAATCGATTCGCAGTTGCTGGCCACGATGGGCCTCGCCTAACGGGCGGAGTTACAGGGACGAAGCGCTTCGCGTTTTTGCGAATCAGGGGGCGGCGGCGGGCGCAGGAGTCGCCGGAGTGGAGGGTGCGATCAGCACCACCGCGCCGGGATGAAATTCGAGCGTGGCCATCCTGGCTACCTCTTTTTGATCCTGCGACAGCGCCGCCCAAAGATCCCGGAACATGATCGCCCCGTATTTCATGAGGGCCGGATGAATGGGCATCCGCCCGATGCTGCCAGCGACGACGTTGGCCTTGATCTTTCCATCTTTGACTCCAGCCCGATAGGCAATGCCCGTATAGAGCGAATAGCCATAAAGCGAACGGGCCACACTCAGACGGAAAAGGTTCTCTTCGAGGATGGCCTGGGCTCCTTCAAAGTGGAGCAGCGGCTTTTCCAGCAAAGTCTTTTTCCGTTTGAAAACGGTCGTCAGGTAGCTGTTAATGTCAGCCTGCGAGTAAGTGAAACGTGCCCCGCGGTGATCGAGAACAGCACTCTCGAGGTCGAGTCCGATCTGCGGGCCGAGATCGACGCTCTTCGTCACAGGCGGAAGATCCGGCGGACGAATCATTTCCAAAAGAGCGGCAAAAATAAACGCGCCAAGGAGTATCTTGCCCAGCTGTATGAGCGCAACCCGTGTTCGTAGCCCCGGCGGGTTGATTACCTTTCGGAGACGCTTCTGAATCTGGGCCGGCTCTTCCACGGGCGGCGGGGGATTTTTTTCCTTGGTCAGCAGCGAACGATTCAGGCGCGCGCCGCAGTTGTGGCAATAGACGCGCTCCATCTCATTTTCATGACGGCAATCGGGGCAGATTAATTTTGTCATACGGCGGAGTCCTTTTTGGGCTTTGCTTCCGGCGCTTTTTTGGCCGGCACAGCGCTGCCGCCTTCTTTCGCAGCGCCTGATTTTTCCCCTCCGCCGGAACCCGTCGACGAACCTTCCTTTTTGGCAGCCTCCTTGTAGGAGTTGCTGCGGTAATCAGTGATATAAAATCCGGAGCCCTTGAAAATCAATCCCGCACCAGTGCCGAGAAGCCGCTTCACTTTTCCGCGGCCCCATTTTTTCTGCCGGCAGAGCTCCTTCGGACAAACGGTGAAAACGGGATCGCGCATGGATTGAAACGCCTCGAAATTCTTGCCGCATTTTTCGCAGGCATAGTCGTAAGTAGGCATGTGGCGAAGGCGTCGCGGTGACCGGCGGGATTTTCGAGTACAAAAAGCAGAATTCAAGCCGGACTCGCATAACGGCCCTCTCCCTTGACTTTCGCCTCGTTGAGCGATAATGGCGTCGTTCAAATTTTTCCGCCTATGGCAGACCATTTTTTCCGCTCTTCTCCGATTTTGATTGCAGCCGTTGCATTGCTTCTTTTGGCCGGCTGCGAGAGCGAAGATCCCCGTCTCGCGGCCGATACTCAATATCTCGGTGGCGTTTATGGAAACGGTCCGGTTTCTTCCTCCGCGCCCGTCGATACCATTTCTTATTGGGACGGTGACGGCGTCGAAGGCAAGCCGTCGGTCAAGATCAGCTTGGGCGAGCAACGAGCCTACTTCTACAAGGGCGGGCAGCTCGTCGGGATCTCGCAACTTTCGACCGGACGTGAAGGCAAGAACACGCCGCCCGGCAAATATCGGATCATTGGAAAAGATATTGATCACGCTTCGAGTCTCTACGGCGATTATGTGGATGCCGGCGGGAATGTGGTGATGCCTAACATCGAGCTGGGCAAGGATCCAAAACCCTCCGGCGCTCATTACAAAGGCGCGTCCATGCCCTACTATATGCAGATCGCTCCCGGCTTCGGCATGCACGCCGGTTATCTTCCCGGTTATCCCGCTTCCCACGGTTGCATCCGCATGCCGGAATTCATGGCGGAGGAATTCTTCAAGTCGGTTTCCATCGGAACGCCGGTCACCATTACCAACTAAGCGATGGCCGCAGGCAAGGGCGGCTCCCGACTTGCACTTCTTTCTTCCCGGCGACATCCTCGTCTGCCGCCACCAAAGCCATGATCATCGTCACGCAGCCCAACGCCACCGAGGAGCAGATCGAGCGGATCGTCGCTCGCGTGCGCGAACTCGGGCTCGAATCGCAGATCAGCCGCGGCGCTTCCCGCGTCATCATCGGCGTCACCGGTCCCGAAGATGCAACTCGCGAAAAACCGCTGGCCAATTTGCCCGGCGTCGAAGCGGTCGTGCCGGTGCTCAAGCGCCATAAGCTCGCTTCCGCCATCAACCATCATGCGCCCTCCTCGGTTGCCATTGGCAACGTGCGCGTCGGGCACAGCGAAAACGTCGTGCTCATGTGCGGCCCTTGTTCCGTCGAAAGTCGGGAGCAAATTCTTTCGATCGCGGAGCAGGTGAAAAAAGCCGGTGCCCGCGCTTTGCGCGGCGGCGCGTTCAAACCACGCACTTCACCTTACAGCTTCCAGGGTTTGCGCGAAGATGGCTTGCGTTTCCTGGCGGAAGCACGCGCCGCGACCGGCCTGCCCGTCATCACCGAAATCATGGACGCGCGTCAGATCGAGTTGCTTGAAAAATATGCCGACTGTCTGCAGATCGGCACGCGCAACATGCAGAACTTTTCACTTCTGAAAGAGGTGGGGCACAGCAAACTGCCCGTTCTTTTGAAGCGCGGCTTCGGCGCCACCATCAACGATCTCATCATGAGCGCGGAGTACATCCTGAGCGAGGGCAACATGAATGTGCTTCTCTGCGAACGCGGGATACGCACCTTTGAAAACGCCACCCGTTACACACTCGATCTAAATGCTGTCCCGCTACTCAAAGCGCGCACGCACCTGCCGGTTGTGGTCGACCCCACGCACGGCATCGGATTGCGCGAATTTGTGCCGCAGATGGCCCTCGCCTCGCTTGCCGCGGGCGCGGATGCGCTCCTTATCGAAGTCCATCATGCGCCCGATTCCGCGAAAAGCGACGGGCAGCAGGCCATTTTGCCAGACACATTTGCGGAACTGGTGCCGCGCCTCCGCGCCGTAGCCAATGCGCTCGGGCGCGAAATATAGCTGCTCACCTCCCATTTTAGGTGGGGGCGATTGACCTCAATTGCCCGCGCGGGTCTCCAAGACCGACGGGCGTTCGGTAAACCGCCCGCCCTTGAGCTGGCCTTTATTGAAGTCGCGCCTCTTTTCGGCGACAGCTTCGCAGTGGAAAAATCGGGAGAAGCCAGCCTGCTATCGGCGATAGCGGGCACGGAAGCTATTGCCTGCAAGCTGCGCGAGATCGAACCCGGCGCCGGGCGGGTGTCCTTTTCACATGTCATCGAATCTGCGCAGCCGTTCCTCGTGGCCGTCCTCGCGCACGAAATCAGAAAAACGCTCTGGATCGTTTGTCCGAGCGTCCACGCCCAGGAGACGCTCTACGAAAGTCTGCTCAACTGGGCGCCGCACGGTCTCTTTCTGCCCGAAGCGGAGTTCGCCGCGGTCGAAAATATTTTGCCCGATCCGGAAATTGCGGCGGAGCGGCTCGCTTTGCTGACCCGCATCGAGCGCGAAAACGGACCGCATCTCATTGTCGCAACTCGGAACGGTCTGGAGCAGCCGGCGCCAAAACCAAACACGCTGCAGGCTGCGATCCTTTCACTCAACCGCGGCCAGGCCAGAACGATGGAGAGCGTCATGGAAGCCCTCGGTTCCGCCCAGTATGAACGCGTCGCTCAGGTGACGACACGCGGGCAATTCGCGGTGCGGGGCGGCATTCTCGATCTCTTTTCCTGGCAGGCACCTGCGCCTGTCCGCCTCGAATTTTTCGATGACGAAATCGAATCGCTGCGCGAGTTCGATCTCGATACACAAACGTCGATCCGCAGTCGGTCCGGCGTCGAAATTCTCCTCGGCGCAGCGGAGAATCACCGCGGCCGGGTGACAGATTACATCGCTGCCGATCATGTGCGCGTCGGTATCGAACCCGACGAAGAGGACGAGGTTTCTATTCGGATCAGCGAAGGCTGGCTCGAACTCGAGTCCGGCGCCGCGGAAGATTTCGCCGGCGCCTTTCAGGATCCGCAGATCGGAGAATTTGCCGTCGGCGACTTCATGCTCGCGGAAGCGAAGCGGACGCAATTTATCGGACGGCTGCAGCAATGGCGCGAAGGCGGCACGCGCGTCGTCATTTACTTTCAGACCGAAGGTGAAATTGAGCGCTTTCGCGAGCTCATTGGCGCCGATTCGTTAGGCGGGATCGAGCTTTCCCTGGGGACATTGCCGCGTGGTTTCGCTTTTCCGGATGGCAATCTGGTCGTTCTTTCCGCCGCCGAACTGTTCGGCCGTTTCCCCACACACGGCCGCCGCCGGCTCCAGCGGGCCGAGCGTCTCGGCCGCCATCGCGCTCAAATCGACTTCAGCGAGCTGAGCGAAGGCGATCTCGTCGTCCATCTCGAACACGGCGTCGGTCGTTTTCTCGGCCTTGTCACGATGCCAAATACGAATGGCGCCGCGCAGGAAGTGCTCGCGCTCGAGTTTGCCGATGAGGCCAAACTTTACGTGCCGCTCGAGCAGGCCTATCTCGTTTCGCGCTATGTTGGGGTCGGGAAAAAATCCCCGCCGCTCTCTTCGCTGGCCGATGCCCGATGGTCGCGCGCAAAGAAAAATGCGGCCGCTTCCATCTTCGACTATGCCGGCAAGATGCTGGCCGTACAGGCCGAACGCGAAACGCAGCTCGGCCATGCTTTCGCCCCCGACACGAAATGGCAGGCCGAGTTCGAACATTCCTTTCCTTTTCGTGAGACACCCGATCAACTCAAGGCCATCGTCGAGACGAAGCGTGACATGGAACGCGCTCGGTCGATGGACCGTCTTATTTGCGGCGATGTCGGTTTCGGAAAAACCGAAGTCGCCATTCGCGCCGCCTTCAAAGCGGTCATGGAAGGCAAACAGGTCGCCGTGCTCACACCCACGACCGTTCTAGCCCAACAGCATTTTGAAACGTTCCGTCAGCGCATGCTCGACTATCCCGTCCGGATTGAAATGTTGAGCCGTTTTCGCTCGCACGGTGAACAGCGCAAGGTCCTCGAACTGCTGCGCGAAGGCGGCATTGACATTGTCGTCGGCACCCATCGCCTCATCTCAGGCGATGTCAGCTTCAAGGATCTTGGTCTCGTCGTCATCGATGAAGAGCAGCGTTTCGGCGTCCTGCACAAGGAGAAATTCAAGGAACTCTTCAAACTCGTGGACGTTCTCACCCTCTCGGCTACGCCTATTCCACGAACGCTTTATCTCTCGCTCGTCGGCGTGAAGGACATGTCGACGATCGAAACACCGCCGCTCAATCGCCTGCCCGTCGAGACAGTGGTCTGCGGCTACGATGAACGCATCATCCGCGACGCCATCAATCGCGAACTGGAACGTCAGGGGCAGGTATATTTCCTTCACAACCGTGTGCAATCGATTGAGCGCATGCGCGATCGTCTGGCCGATCTTTGTCCCGAAGCGCGGATTGAATTCGGTCATGGCCAGATGGACGCCGACGAATTGGAAGCGGTCATGGCGCGCTTTGTGGCCGGGAAAATCGATGTACTCGTCTGCACGACGATCATTGAGAGCGGACTCGACATTCCGAACGCCAACACCATCATCATCGACCGGGCTGATCGCTTTGGGCTGGCCGACCTTTATCAGCTGCGCGGGCGCGTTGGACGCGCCGAGCACAAGGCCTACGCCTATCTCATGCTGCCGCGCGAGATGATGACGGTGGGCGCGGCACGTAAACGCATCAACGCCATCAAGCAGTACAGCTCGTTAGGCGCAGGCTTTCGTATCGCCATGCGCGATCTGGAGATTCGCGGAGCCGGCAGCATTCTGGGCACGGCGCAGAGCGGGCATATCGTGGCCATCGGGTTCGATCTTTATTGCCAGCTCCTCAAGCAGGCCGTCTCGCAGTTGAAGGGCCGAAAATTCCGGCCCCGCCTCGAAGTGGAAACGCGGCTTGATTTCGTTGCCACCAATGAAGCGGAGTACCTGAGCGCCGATCCTGAGCGCCGCATTCCGGTCTTCATTCCCTCCAACTACATCGCCGACACGGCCTTGCGCATCAAGGCCTACCGACAAACCGCCGAAGTCACGACCGCCGAGCAGGCGCAGGCTCTGCGCAGGGATTGGCGGGACCGCTTCGGGAAGTTCCCGCCGGCAGTTGACAATCTTTTTGTCCTCATCGACATCAGGCTCGCTGCCGCCCGGGTCGGGGTCAGCCGCGTGGAGGTGCGCGAAGGCAAATTGATGCTGACGCGGCATGGTCAATTTATACTTGTCGGCGGCAAATTTCCTCGCTTAAGTTCCGTTACAATCGATCAGCAACTTTCGGAGATTCTTGAGCTGATCAGAAAACTTTAACCATGGCTCGTCGTTTCCTTTTTTTTATTCTGGCCGCCTCGCTTTGCGCGTTTTCGCCGCTTTGCCGCGGCGCCCTCGCCGCCGATCACGAAGTGGTGGACGGCATCGCCGCTATCGTCAACGGGGACGTGATCACCTACTCCCAGGTGCGCGATCTGGTGGAGCCGCGCGAACGCCTGCTGCGTTCGCAGTATCAGGGCAACGAGCTGATCACCAAGGTCCAGGAAGCGCGCGCCGCGGCTCTGCAGGATTTGATCGATCGCCAGCTCATCATCCAGGCTTTCGAAAAAGAGAACTACCAAATCCCCGAGCATTACATCGACCAGGCGATCGATGAGATGATTCGCAATTCGTTCGGCGGCGACCGCAATACCTTTATCAAGACGCTGCAGGCGCAGAATTTTAGTCTGACCGAGTTCAAGAAACTCGAAAAGGAAAAGATGATCGTGCAGGCCATGCGAGGACGAAACGCCAAGCCGACCACGGTTATTCCACCGGCCAAGGTGGACGAATATTACAAGGAGCACCGTGACCAATTCACGAGCAAGGAGCAGGTCAAACTGCGCATGATCATGATCCCCGGCAACGAAGGCACACGCGCTTCGCAGAAAGCGCTGGCCGAGGAGATTCTGGGCAAGCTCGTGCATGGAGCGGACTTCGCGCGCATGGCGCAGATCTACTCTGAAGACAGTACGCGCGATGCGGGAGGCGATTGGGGCTGGGTCGAGCGCAAAACGCTGGCGCCCGAGCTGGAAAAGGTGGCCTTCAATCTGCCAGCCGGAAAAATCAGCAACATCATCGAGTTGGGCGGGAACTTTTACATTCTCAAGGTCGACGAAAGAAATGGCGGCGTGAGCCGTCCGCTCGCCGAAGTGCGCGGCGAAATTGAGAAGAAACTCGAGCAGGAGGAAGCGCAGCGCGTTGCGGAACGCTGGCTGGCCAGTCTGCGGCAGAAGGCCTACATCAAGAAGTTTTAGCCCAGCGGCGACCCGCGCTGGCGAAGCGCGTTCGTCACAGCTTGCGTGCAGTCGACGCCTTCGTGACAATGCGCCATGCCGGTTCGCATCGGAATCACCTTGGGCGACGCGGCGGGTATTGGACCCGAAATCGTATGCACCGCGCTTCAGTCCGGCCAACTCCCCGAATCGGCCGAATATGAGATCATCGGCCAATATCCCGATTGTTCGTTAGGCAGACCAACCACCGAAACGGCCCGTGCCGCCGCTCACGCTCTCGAGGAAGCAGTCTCTCAGGCCCGTCACGGCAGGCTCCAGGCCGTCGTAACTGGTCCCATCCACAAGGCGCGTATGTACGAGATCGGCTTTGCCTTTCCCGGCCAAACCGAATTTTTCGCGGAGCGTTGCGGCGTCAAAAACTTTGCCATGCTCCTGACCGGCGGAAAACTGACCGTCGCTCTGGTGACGGCACATCTGCCGCTCGCGCGTGTCGCGAGCGAGTTGAAGACGAGCGAAATTGTGCGCGTTGGCCAATTGCTGCTGGCTTTTTTGCAGGGGCGAGGAATCACCGCGCCCCGCGTGGCGGTGGCCGGACTGAACCCCCATGCCGGCGAGTCCGGCGCCCTTGGCCTCGAAGAAATTGAAATTATTTCGCCCGCCATCGGTCAACTCAACTCGTCACTCGTCACTCCTCACTCGTCACCTTTCTTCACCGGCCCATTCCCACCCGACACTGTCTTCTTCCACGCGGCTAACGGTGACTGGGACGCGGTCCTCTGCATGTATCACGATCAAGGACTGATCCCGCTCAAGCTGCACGCTTTTCACGAAGGCGTGAATGTCACGCTGGGCCTGCCCTTTCCGCGCACAAGTCCCGATCACGGCACCGCCTTTGAGATTGCCGGCAAGGGAATCGCGCGTGCTGATTCCATGATCGCTGCCCTTAAACTGGCAGCTGACCTGGCCATGAAGTCAGCGCGAGGAGTGCGGCCATCCTGAGCGACACCCAAACGAATGCGTGTCGCCAAGTATCTCACCGTCTTCAATCTCGGGATCCAGAACACCTTTGTTTATCGCTGGAATTATTTCCTGCGGGCCTTGTTTGGATTAATTCCATTGGCGGGAACCATCTTTCTTTGGCGCGCGGTTTTTAAGGAGCACGGCGGCGGGCTTCATGGCTACGACTACGGCTCCATGATCTATTACTATCTGCTCACCATTCTTGTCTCCAACCTCGTCACGCCCACGGAGGACGAATGGCAAATCGCTTCCGACATTCGCGAGGGTCAGATCAATTCATTCCTGACCAAGCCAATGAACTATCTTGGCTATCGTTTCAGCATTTTCCTGAGCGGCCGGCTCGTCTACACCGCCGTTACAATAGTGCCGATCGCTCTCATTTTTTTCTATTTCCGCCACTACCTTGTCTTCCCGACAACCCCTCTCACCTATGTCTTTGCCTTTTTCTCACTGGTCATGGCGGCGTTCATCCAGTTCTTCATCACCTACACGCTGGCCTTGATGGCGTTCTGGATTTTGGAAATTTCCACGATCGTTTTCATCGTCTATTCCTTCGAGTATTTTCTCGGCGGCCAGATGTTTCCCATCGACATCATGCCAACGGCTGTTCAGGCGGTCATGAAATGGCTGCCGTTCTACTATGAGCTTTTCTGTCCGATTGCCATTTTTCAAGAGCGCTTGCGGGGCGCGGAATTGGTGGAAGGGCTCGGAATTCAGGTGATTTGGGTGATTGTAACATTTGCAGCCGCCCACATGATGTGGAGGCGAGGTCTCGGCCACTATCAAGCTGTTGGGGGATAATGGGTTCCACTGCGTGTCGGCGCCACAACCGGCACCGCCATTTGCGCGCGGTAGTCGTTGACAATGATCGCCAAAACTGTTGAAAAGGCTCCCCGCTATGAAGCTGGAACTCATAGTTTGCAGCTTGCTTGCAGGCCTGACCTGCTCGCTGGCCGAAGTCGTTGCACCTGATCGTCTTGCCGATTGGCACGGAAATGTCGGAGTTCCTGGAGGAATTCCGAACCGCACGGCCATCTTCGTCGACGTACAGACCACGAGAAGTGGGATATACCACTGTTATGGAGACGGCGTTCATGACGATACTGCGGCGTTACAACGAGCAATCGACGACTGCCCCCCGGGCAAGGTCGTTTATTGTCCTGCGGGAACGTACCTGATTACGAACACGATCAGCAGGGTGCACAAAAGCGACTATTCGATCCGCGGAGCAGGGCAGGGAGTGACTATCATCAAAGTTGCCGCCCCGATGAATTCGGCCCTTCAACTCGGAAGTGCCGATTGGCCATACCCAACCAGCGGAATCCCGGTCACGGGGGGAGCGACTCGAGGAAGCAACGTTGTGACAGTAGCGCGTGGGGCGACTTTCGCCGTGGGCAGCCTGTGCCATATCGCTCAGGAGGAACTCTCCTACGTGCGCGGCACGGTCTCGATGCCCCAGATTATTACTTTCCGGATCGTGGCGAAGAACCAAAACACCATCACCCTGAATCATGCCTTGCCCTGCGATTTTACCAACTCGCCAATTTTGGTCTCCTATCCCAGCTCTCCGATTGAGGGAGTCGGAGTAGAAGATCTGACAATTGATTGCAACAACCTCACGCCCACCGGGATCCAGGCCGAGCAGGCCTGGGGCTGCTGGATCGAAAACGTGGAGATCAAGAGGAGCACAAATCGCCAAATGTTGCTGATCGTTTTCAACCAGAGCGAAATACGACATTGCTACACACACGAGACCCTCACGACCTCGGGGCCTAACCACGAGGGAATTGATCTCTTCAACAGAAGTTGTTGGAACCTGGTGGAAGATAATCTGTGTGACAACGGAGGCTTTCCGCAAATTACCCTCGGCGACGAAGTCGGAGGCAATGCCTGCAATGTCATCGCCTACAACTTCTGTGTAAACACGGTGACCGGCACTTCCGTGGCGGGAGCGGATATTTCCTTTAACCATGGGGCGCATAACAGCTTCAATCTTGCCGAAGGCAATATTGTTGGGAACGGAATTTCGTCCGACGGTTATTACGGGTCATCCAGTCACAACACGATCCTGCGCAACTGGGCCCTGGCCAAGCCTTACACCGCCGGCGTTCCCAACCCCATCGCGATCACGAGCGGATTGCGAGCCATTCAGCTCAACCGGATGTCCAATTACTACAATGTCGTGGGCAATGTGCTCGGCGATTTGTCATTCTCCACCGTGCCCGGGATTGGCAATTACACCTCGGAAGCTATCGATTATCCCGAGACACAGCTAATTTACCAGTTGGGCTATCCTAATCTCGGCAACACGAGATATACAGAAACGGTTGGCCCGCAATTTCCACCGGACTATACCCCGTTCGAGAGCCTGCCGAGCGGATATCAGGCGCTGGACTTGAACGTGAAAACCACACTGATCAGGCACGGAAACTACGATTACTTTACCCGGAGCCAGCTGTGGGATCCGAACATCTCAGACCACACAATACCAGACAGTTATTACCTCGGCGCAAAGCCGAGTTGGTTCGGACATCTCCCATGGCCGCCAATCGATCCCGCCAATCCTCCGGACGTTTTTAGTCCTTCGAACATGGCCAGAATTCCTGCCGGCTACAGATACATCACTGGCCGGGATCCTTCTGAGATCAACTTGCCGATCAGTGTCGTCTCTCGCAAAACGCATGGCGCCGCCGGAACATTCGATGTGAATCTCCCGTTGGAAGGCGCTCCCGGAGTTGAGTGCCGCCCGGCAGGTCCTTCCGGTGGTTACCAAATTGTGGCGACCTTTGTCACGCCGGTCAGTTCGGCAACCGCAGAGGTCTCGGGCGTCGCCGAGATTCACGGCCAACCGCAGATCAGCGGGTCTCAGGTGATTGTCAGCCTAACCGGGGTCGCAAATGGCCAGACCATCAGGCTATCATTGAGCGGCGAGAGCAGCGGAGGGAATTTTAGCGATGTCGCAATTCCGATGACTGTGCTCGCAGGCGATACCACTGGAAATGGCTCGGTAAATGCCAGCGACGTTAGCCAAATAAAATCGTTGATCGGGCAGACGTTGAACGGTTCGAATTTCCGAGCTGATTTGAATCTGAGCGGCTCGGTCAGCAGCGCCGATATCGCTTTCGCGAAACAGCAAATCGGACAGACGGGGCCGCAGTAGCAGGGTTCAGCTCTTGCGCGCGTCGCGCAGATTGCGCACCCGATCGTGGGCCACCTTTACTTGGTTTTGCTGACGAGTGACAGTTTCGCGGAGCGGCAAAGGCAGCTCAGCTTTCATCGCTTCGTCATAAGAAGCGACTGCTGAATCTTCACCCCGCTCGCACTCGGCCAGAACGGCATGATCGTCATGCGAACTGACGGCCGACTTCAGGTTGATCCATGCCCGGTGCAATGATCCACTCGCGCTGCCGGAAGTTTCCGGCTCACCATCGCCCAGCTGCCGCGCCTGCTCCTGTAATTCGCCGGCAAATTTTGCCCGCTGCATGGAATACTCGCGGAAGAGCGATTTCAATTCCGGATCTTTCACACCATCCGCGGCCTCTTGAAAACCTTCCTGCCCGTCTTTGAGCGTCTGGATCAAACTGTTTACCGTCGAAATAATTTCCTTTTTCTGTGCCATATGACTTTGATTCGCAGCCGCGACCGTCTCTGGCTGCTTTCGCCGGTTGAAGTGAAGGTTGGTGCAGCCGCCAGGCTGTGCCGTTACGATTCCATCTCGGGGATTGAATCATGGAAAAAAATCATTCAGGAAAAGATCTGGCGAAGGAAGCGCCGCGCAGCCCCAAGGTGAAGGTGGGCGGTTACGTCATACTCGGGCGAACGATCGACAAATGCCGTGCCCTGCTCTGGGGGAACATCGGCGATTACCATTTTGATTGTCCGCTCGACAACATGTTGTTCGGATTCAAGGGCCTTAAGGGGGACGACTTCAAAGCGTTTGTGAAAACGGGCGCCAGCGACGAGGAGATCGCGAAGTGGGTCGATGAACATGGCGTGCCTAAGAGCCAGGAAGAGAAACGTGCCTGGGGCGAGGAGATGTTGAAAGACAACCCGTATCGCAATCCGGAGAAGCGTGACTGGTACGTCGAGCAGCTCGAGCCGCTTGGTCTCGATCCGAAAACGACGCCGCTTTTCGATTGGCTGGAAGCCGACGACAAAGCCTGTCACGAGATGGTCGACGCTGCCGTGCGGTAAACCCCGGCGGTGAAATTTTTCGGGACTCGACACCGTCCCTAAAGTCCACGGAGCAGTCGGGTTTCGTTTCATTAGGGCCGGCTGTCCGCGTGCTGAAGGTGGAGCAAAGCGGCGCGGGCAAACAAACTCGCCATGGGAATTTCACTCGATCCGCAGCATCTCAACCGCTACCGGCAGATCGCCTGGCTGCTGGTCAAGTACGGCCGTTCCGATCTTGTTAAGACGACAGGACTCGAGGAAACGCTGACGGACGAGCAGCGTGTTGCGCCGGAGGAAGGGGCCAGGGCCGACGAGCTGGCCGATGATCTCGAAAAACTCGGGCCGACCTTCGTCAAGCTGGGGCAATTGCTTTCGACCCGCGTGGAATTAATGCCGCGCGCCTATCTCGATGCGCTCAGCCGATTGCAGGATCAAGTTGAGCCGTTCGGATTCGACGAGGTCGAAAAGATCGTTTCCGCCGAGATCGGCGTGCGTTTGTCGAAAGCGTTTCTCGATTTCGACGTGAAACCACTGGCTTCGGCCTCGCTGGGTCAGGTCCATCGCGCAGTCTTGCGCAGCGGGCAGACGGTGGTGGTGAAAGTGCAACGACCACGCATTCGCGAAGAGATGGTCAACGATTTCGATGCACTCCAAGATATCGCCGGCTTTCTCGACGCGCACACCGAGATGGGTCAGCGCTACGAGTTCGGCAAGACCCTCGCACAGTTTCGGCAGAATCTTTTGCGCGAGCTCGATTATCGACAGGAAGCCGCCAATCTCGCGAAGTTGCGTGAGCAGCTGGCGGGTTTTGATCGCATCATCGTGCCGGCGCCCATTGCCGATTACAGCACCGCGCACGTGCTCACAATGGATTACGTGCGCGGGAAAAAGATTACCGAACTCAGTCCGCTCGCCCGCATGGAGTTCGACGGCGCCGCGCTGGCCGAGCAGACGTTTCGCGCCTATCTCGAACAGATTCTGGTGCACGGTTTTTTCCACGCCGATCCTCACCCCGGTAATGTTTTCATCACGGATGATTATCGGATCGCGCTGCTTGATCTGGGCATGGTCGGCCGCGTCATGCCGCGGTTGCAGGAACACTTGCTGCAATTGCTGTTGGCCATCGCGGAAGGGCATGGTGACGAAGCCGCCTCCATCGCCATTAAGATCGGGGAAACGAAACCGAATTTCGACGAGCAGAAATTTACGAGCCGCATTGCCGGGATCGTGGCCGCGCAAAAAAGTGCAACCGTCGAGGAGATGCAGGTAGGCCGGCTCGTTCTGCAAGTCACACAAACGGCGGCGGAGAGCGGTATTCGTGTTCCGCCGGAGTTGGCCATGCTCGGGAAGACGCTGCTCAATCTCGATCAGGTCGGCCGCGCTCTCGAACCGGGATTCGATCCGAACGCCTCGATCCGACGCAATGCCGCCGAGATCATGCAACAACGCCTCGTGCGCAGCGTTTCTCCCGGCAATCTCTTCAGCGGCGTCCTCGAAATGAAGGACCTGCTCGCGCGTTTGCCGGCGCGCCTGAACAAGATCATCGACGCCATTTCAAATAACGAACTAAAAGTCTCAATTGATGCGATCGACGAGAAAACCCTCATCGAAGGATTTCAGAAGGTCGCCAATCGCATCACCGTTGGCCTGATCATTGCCGCGCTCATCGTTGGCGCAGCCATGTTGATGCGGGTCGACACCAGTTTCCGCATCTGGGGGTATCCCGGCCTGGCCATTTTACTTTTCCTCGCCGCGGCAATGGCCGGCGTGATTCTGCTCGTAAGCATTTTTTTCTACGATCAATCAAAGGGCGAGTGAGTCGTTAGGATACCATTTTCGCGACCGGGAGCGGCCCCGCCGATGTCAGCAAAAGGCTTGAACATTCTGTTCTCTGGCGGGTCAAAGGACGCAATAATCTTGAATCCAAGAGGCCCCTCCCTGGCATCCTATCAAAGTCTTATGAAGAAATTCCTGCTCACTTCGCTGTTCATTTTACCATTCGCTCTGGGCGCTTTTGCGCAATCGCCGTCGCCGGCCAAGGCTCCGGAAAAGAACGATACAAGGGCTGCTCAGGCGGACGTGCCGCCCAAGATTCCGGTTCGCGATTTCTTTCGGAATCCTTCCAGTCGCGGTTACGATCTTTCGCCCGATGGCAAGATGCTTTCGTTCCTGCAGCCGTGGGAATCGCGCATGAATATTTTTGTGCGCCCGGCGGAAGGCGGCGAAGCGAAACGTGTCACTTCGGAAAAGGATCGCGACATTCGCGACTACGGCTGGAAAGGAAATCAGTTTCTGCTCTACGCGCAGGACAACAAAGGTGACGAAAATTTCCACATCAAACGCGTCGATCTGAAGAGCGGGGAAGTGAAAGACCTCACGCCCTTCCCGAAGGTGCGGGCCGGAGTTTTAGACGATCTCGAAGACGTTTCCAATACCGATATCCTCATCACCTTGAACAAGCGCAATCCGGAGATATTCGATGCCTATCGGCTCAATGTGTCGACCGGCAAAATGAAAATGGTGGCGGAGAATCCGGGCAAGGTTTCGAACTGGATCACCGATCACGACGGCAAGATTCGCGCCGCCCTTGAAACGGACGGCGTGAACACGAGCCTGCTCACGCGACCGGATGAGAAGAGCCAATTCAAGACGGTTTTGACGACGAACTTCCGCGAACAACTGGCGCCGCAGTTTTACACGTTCGACAACAAAGAAATCTACGCCACCTCCAATATCGGCCGCGACAAGGCCGCCGTTGTGACGATCGATCCTGCCACCGGCAAAGAAACAAGCGTGCTCTATTCAAATCCCGACGTGGACGTCGATGCACTGGCTTATTCGAAGAAACGCAAGGTTGTTACCTTTGCCACCTTCACGACATGGAAACCGGAGCGGAAGTTTTTCGACCCGGAAACGGAGGCGCTCTACAAGACGCTGGAGGAAAAACTGCCCGGCTATGAAGTCGAGGTCGTGGCGCACGACAAAGCGGAGCAGAAACTGATCGTCATGGCGAGCAACGACCGCACCCCCGGGACGCGCAACCTTTACGACCGCAAGACGAAGCAGCTGACGAAGCTGGCCGAGGTCGCGCCGTGGTTGAAAGAAAATCAGCTCGCATCCATGAAACCGATCGAATATCAGAGCCGCGACGGCCTGACGATTCATGGCTATCTCACTCTGCCTGTCGGGCGCGAAGCGAAGAATTTGCCGGTGGTGGTGAACCCGCACGGTGGACCGTGGTATCGCGACACGTGGGGCTTCAATCCCGAGGTGCAATTCCTGGCCAACCGCGGCTATGCCGTGCTGCAGATGAACTTCCGCGGCTCGACCGGGTACGGCCGGAAATTCTGGGAAGCGTCCTTCAAACAATGGGGCCGCAAGATGCAGGACGACATCACGGACGGCGTGCAATGGCTCATCAAGCAGGGCATCGCGGACCCGAAGCGGGTTGCGATTTACGGCGGTAGTTACGGCGGATACGCGACACTGGCGGGGGTCACGTTCACGCCTGATCTCTACGCGGCGGCCGTCGATTATGTCGGAGTGGCCAACATGTTTACCTTCATGAAGACAATTCCGCCCTACTGGAAACCGTATCTCGACATGTTCCACGAGATGGTGGGCGATCCGGTGAAGGACAAGGCGATGATGGCAGCGGTTTCGCCGGTCATGCATGCCGACAAGATCAAGACACCGCTTTTCGTCGCGCAGGGCGCGCACGATCCGCGCGTCAACAAGGCGGAGTCAGATCAAATGGTGGCGGCCTTGAAGAAACGTGGCATCGACGTCGAATACATGGTCAAGGAAAACGAAGGACACGGCTTTCATAACGAAGAGAACCGGTTCGATTTCTACGAGGCCATGGAAAAATTCCTCGACGAACATCTGAAGCCCGGCTCCACTGCGCGGTCTTCCAGCACGATGTAGCGCCCCTCGCAACAAGGAGCGGCTGCTAGCCGTCAGGCGCTTGGCACAAGCGCCTCTACATTAGCCGTCGGCGAAGATGGCGCCGGCCGGCATGTCGGCCGCTTCAAAAGTGGGCGCTTCGACGTTCTGTCCCTGTAGCGATTTGAGCAGCTGCGCGATGGTCTGTGCGGTACTGGCGGAATAGAAGCGGACCAGCCCGACTGTGGTGCGCCGGCCGAACACGGTGATCATGATCGTATCGTCATCGACCGAATTCATGAAGATATGATTGCCGTTGCCCTGGTGGTAAAGCGCGTTGAATTCCACTTCGCCGATGCGACGGGCGAGTTCCTTGGTGGCGGCGAAGGAGCCGGCGGCAAGCGCGGCGATGATCGTGACATCCATGACGGCGATATCGCCGTATTGGGAGATGACATTACCGCCGCGATCGATCACGACGGTAAGGTCAGCCTCCGCCTTCTTCAGGAAGTCGGCCAGGATGCCGTCGAGAGTGGCGACATCTTCAATGGTAAAGACGGGAATGGCGTTCATACACTGGCTCCTTCCGGTTGGACGGGCGCTTCCTGCGGCACGGCCACAGGCAGGGGAGCGGTCTTGGGCACTTCACTTTGCTTGCTGAACTTGTGCAGAAGGATCTGGGAGACGGCATTGAGCGAGGCAAAGACGTTTTGTCCCGTGCTGGAGATGACCTCGAAACTCTGGGCACGCCGCTTCCGGTTGTTGAGCACGTATTCGAGGTACTTGACCGGAGCGATATTGGGCAGATCGCGTTTGTTGTACTGCAGCACGTAGGGGATGTCGTCGACGCAGACATTTTGCTTGGCCAGGTTGTCTTCCAGGTTCTTAAAGCTCTCGACGTTCTCCTCCATCTTTTCCCATTGGGAATCGGCCACAAAAACAATGCCATCGACGCTGCGCAGCACGAGCTGGCGGGTCGCATTGTAGATGACCTGGCCGGGCACAGTGTAGAGTTGGAACTTCGTGACGAAGCCTTTAATGACGACGGCGTTGACCGGCAGAAAATCGAAAAACAGGGTGCGATCGGCCGCCGTGGCGAGGGAAACGAGATCGCCGCGATTCGCCGGGTTAATGCGTTGATGAATGTAAGCGAGGTTAGTCGTCTTACCGCAAAGGGCGGGCCCGTAGTAAACGATTTTGAACTGAATCTCGCGGCTGGCGTAGTTAATGATGGACATGGCTGGCTTCTGGTTGCGAATAAGCGCGGGAGAGGCGCTCGACCATTTTGGTCAAGCGTTCCCGCACATCGCCGGTGAGTTCTCCGTTGGCGTGCAAAGCCGCCAGACAGATGTTTTCGTATCGGAAGAAAGTGACGGTGGAGAGCGCGCAATGCAGCGTCATGGCATGGAGACCGCCGATGTTGGTGCCGAGCACGTGATTTTCAATGCGCTGCAGGAGAGGGGCGATCGCGCTGAGGCCATCGGCTTCGATTTCATCAGGCAAATTGCCGGCCAGACTCAGGCCATCGGCGAAACTGACCGAGCAGGCCTTCACGCCTGGTAACTGACTCGCCTCTGCAATGATCGTCTTCGCCTGGTTCACCGGTGCGGCTTCGGGGACGGCGGCTTTGGCCGGCGGCACGGGCGTCGCGACCTCAGGAGCGGGCTCCGCTGCAGCAACCTCTGCTTTGGCGACGTCGGAGGTAGCGGAGGTCGGCTGAGCTTCCGGAACTGCCGATTGTTCACCTCGCACGGCTCCAGTTGTGCCCGGCTTATTGAGGCGTTGAGCATCTTCCTCGGCGGCGGTCGAAAATGGCGTCTCGATCGTCTCGGCGGTTTCGCGTTGCTCCTGGTCGTCGCGCATGCGCAGGGTTTCGGACGGGATGTTCTTGACGACTTCGTTGAGCGGCAGAACGACCGGAGTATTAGGATCGCTGCCGTCGAAGAAACGGCGACAATCGGCCGGAAGCGCACGCTGGAAGAGTTCGGGTGCCACTGCCACGCGACCTTGGAGGAGGCCCGGCTCGATGAGTTCGAAAGGCAGCTCGATGCGCACGTCATCGGGCACCTCCTTCGGGTCACCGCTTAGTTGAAAGACGGGCAGATTCAGCAGAATTGCCTTGAGACCGAGCGAGATCTTCTTCTGCGGGCCGGCTTCGGCGGCAGCGGAAGAACTCTCCGACTGATCCAAATCCTCCGGTGAAAACGTAATGCGAACCGGCGGTGGAGGCGCCTGGCGCGGGGTTGAAACGGGCGGCCCACATGAGGCTGGAACTCTCTCAGAGGCGGGCGCACCCGTTTCTTTCGGTGGAAGATGAAAAGGTATGCGTTCCGGAGCGGTTCTGCCGGGGGCAGCAGCCTGTTTTTTTGTCTCCGCCTCGTTTTCCTCTAGAGAAATACGGACGGGCGCGTCGGGAGAAATCTGAGTCGGAGCGGGAACCGCCACAAAGTCCGAGGCACTTTCCGGCTGGGCAGCAGCAATGCTCTCCGCCGTCGCCAGCTCAAGGCGCATGGGCGGCAGTTCGGCCAAAACCGGCGCCGGCGTGGTCGGCAGGCCAAAGCGCTCGTTATCCTCGATCGTGACCTGCAAAAATGGCGTTTCCACCTGGGCCACGGTTTGGTCCGGCAATTGATCGCGACGCACCTGCACCTGCATGAAGGCTTCCATCACTTCGTCGACCGGAAGATTAATCAACGTCTCGTCCGACGGAGCCACCTCCTTGAGGAAAATTTCAGGGGCCTGCACGTAAAGATTGCCTAACGAGACATTCGGTCGTCCCTGCGCCATGCCGCGCTCCAGCTCCTCCGCCTTAAGCAGAATCCGGCGCTCTCCGTCGATGCTCTCGAGCGGTTTGGCCAGGCCAGGCGGCAAATGTTTGACGATGGAGGCGACATCGAAGGAAATCGCCCGCTCCACCCGTGGTGCCAGGGCCACCGCCACGGCAGGCGGCAATTTCTTGTTGGCCATCGTTTCCTTGTTGGGCCCGAGCGAAAACCGGCGTGGACCGGCCATCGGTGTATGCACTGTAACCGGCTCTCCATTCTGGTCTTCCACCGCCACCGTACGCGTAACATTCGGCATGACCGTCTTGCTCAAGCGGTCTCCGTCCGGCTTGGCCACCGTTTTCGGCAGGATAAAGCTGGAGTGTTTGCGTTCCGGCGTCGCTTTTATGAAATAATGGAGAAATGGAATCTTCATGTCCTTAGTGATCCTCTGCCGTCACGCGCCACACTTCCTCAAGCGTGGTCGCGCCCTCGAGCGCCTTGTCGATTCCCGCCATGCGCAACGTCTTCATTCCCTCATTGACCGCCTGGGTCTTAATGACCGTCGCCGAGGCCCGCTTGATGATTAACCGGCGGATCGCTTCGCTCACCGGCAGCGCTTCCACAATGGCGAGCCGCCCGAGATAACCGCGTCCTTTGCAGCGATCGCATCCGGCGCCGTGGTAAAAGACCGCGCCTTCGGTCGGCTCCATGTTGAGGCGTTCGAAAATTTCCGGCTCCGGCTGGAATTCCTCGCGGCAATTCGTGCAAACCCGCCGAATGAGTCGCTGGGCGCAGGTCATGATGACTGAGCTCGAAATCAAAAACGGCTCAATCCCCATATCGTCCAGACGCGTGATGGCGCCGGCGGCGTCGTTCGTGTGCAGCGTGCTCAGGACCTGGTGGCCGGTCAGTGCCGCTTTCACCGCGATGTCGGCCGTTTCGTTGTCGCGAATTTCACCGACCATCACGATGTCAGGGTCCTGGCGCAGGATGGAGCGCAGAGCCGTCGCGAAATCGAGGCCGATATCGCCGCGCACCGCGACCTGGTTCACGCCGGTCAGCTCATATTCGATCGGGTCCTCGACTGTCACGATGTTGTAGCGCGGGTTGTTCAGCTCCTGCAGCACCGAGTAAAGCGTGGTCGTCTTCCCCGAACCGGTTGGGCCGGTCACGAGAATCATGCCGTGCGGCGCGTCGATCGCTTTGCGGAACTTGCCCAGCGTCTCCTCGGCCATTCCCATCTGTTCGAGGCTGCCGGTGAGCGACGATTTATCGAGAATACGAATAACGATCTTCTCGCCGTAGGCAGTCGGCAGAATCGAGATACGCAAATCCACTTCCTTGCCGATGACTTTGATGCGGAAACGACCGTCCTGCGGGATGCGACGCTCGGCGATGTTCAGGCCGGCCAAAATCTTGATGCGCGATGTGATGGCCAACTGCAGCGCCTTGGGCGGCGATTCGGCCGCGATCAATTCGCCGTCGATGCGGTAGCGCAATTTCAGCGTGCGATGGAACGGCTCGATGTGAATGTCGGATGCCTTTTCCTTGATCGCCTGCACCAGGATCAAATTCACGATCTTAATGACGGGCGCGTCCTCGCTGTCCACGGCCAGGCGGTCGAGATCGATTTCCTCGTTCTTCGCCGTCTGCACTTCGACGTCGGCATTTTGGGCGGCTTCTTCCGAAACCTGCCGCAACACCTGCGTCATGTTCGCTCCGCCGTGCGCGCCGGCCAGCGTCTCGGCCACCGACTTCTCCGTGGCGATCATCGGGATGATTTCCAACTGGACCCGGCGCTTCAGATCGTCGACCGCGAGAATGTTCGTCGGGTCGGCCATGGCCACGAAAAGCTTGCCGTTGAGGCGCGCGATCGGCACCAGCTTGTTGGCCTTCGCCATTTCGCGCGGCACCAGCGACATGACCGCCTCCGGCACGCGCAGCTTCGCCAGATTGATCGGCGGCGTGTTCAAACACCGGCCCATGCTGAAGGTCATGTCCTGTTCCGTGACGAACTGCTTGTCCGTCAAAATCTTGAGCAGACGGCCACCTTCCTGTCGCTGAAGGGCGATCGCTTCCTCGAGCTGATTGGGCAGGAGCAAACCGTCCTCGATCAGGACATCAGCGATTCGTTCTCCAAAAGACTTCGTTCTCATCGCTCGTTAGGCCCGGGCGTCCAACCGGTAAATGTCCTGCAGCGATCTCAGGATCACGTCCGGCTGGGCCAGGTACCAGGTGACCGTGTAATCGAGCGATTGCTGGACGGCTTCGCGTCCCGCCGCATCAAAGGGATTGCAGCACGCCACCATGATGGTGCGGCTGATCAGGTCGAACGGCACAAAAAGCCGGCCGAGGGTCAAATAATCGGGTAGCATCCGCGCCACCTGCCGGTCGATGTCGTAATATTCCAGCGGCACATAGGCGAACTTGGTTCGGTCGATCAGAGCCGAGAGGACTGCTTCAAGCTTGTCCGTTTCCTGTCGGCAAATTTTTTCCAGGAGCGAGGCAGCCAGCGATTGCCCGCTCAGATCCTTGTTCAACAACTTGACCGTCTCAAGCGCTGCGGTGACCTCTTCCTCCGGGAAGAGCTGCTGCATGATGAGAAATTTGGCGAGATGGTCGTCGCCGCGGTCGCTCAATTCCTGCCGGCTTTCCTTGCCCCCGCGCGTCTTGCGCAATTCGATGAGCGCTCCGCCGCTGTAGCTCGTGCTTCCGGCCAGGTCCGGCGCGACCAACCCGGTCTCGGCTCCTTCCCTCATCACATGTCCGGCCGCCTGCAGACGATTTTCGATCTCACCCAGGAGAGCCAGAATCTCCGGTGCATTTGGGTCTCGCAGGAGGAGCGCCTCACACTCCTGCATGGCCAGTGTGTAGGAACCGACGTTGAAATATGCCTCGGCCAGCTTGCGCGAAATGCGGAGCGATTCGTCCTGTTTCCCGAGCTTCCGATAACCCTCCTTCAGAATCTCCAGCGACTGATAATCATCGGGCTGCGTTTGAGTAATGACCTCAAACATCTCGATGGTCTGAGAGATCTGACTGCGCTCTTCCTCTGAAAGTGTGTGTTCCAGCACGGCATTTCTCTAAAAGCTAGAACCATGCCCATGAGCGCGCCGTTACCGGCAAAAATCCCCCGGGAGTCTCGTGTTCCCTTCAACGCGGGTGCCGTTTCGCTGGGCGCCACGCGCCTTTCCCGGTCCCGTCCGCATTTTTTTCTCGGATTCAAGCCAATCATCCGCTACAATGCTGGGTGAGTTCGTCCCCCCATGACTGCTTGCCCCTGCCTGCCGTTTTTGGCGCCTCGCCCGCCGGCGTTTGACCCGCTCCACCACGCAGTTCGCCTTCCGAATTTCGCAATCCGGATTCGCTATTCGGCATTCACCCTTCTCGAACTTCTCGTCGTCATCGGGATCATCTCCGTCTTGCTCGCCGCCCTCGTACCGGCGGTGACGTCGATTACCAAGTCGACCGGGCGGAAGGGAGCGATTGGAAATCTCCTGAGCGTGCTGGAACAGGCACGCGCGCTCGCCATTACCGGCCATCGGAATGCATACGTGGCTTTCGCGACCGACATCGTGCCGCCTGTTCCGAGGTCGATCGCGGACCAATATTCCTACAAAGCGTATGCCGTCTTTGCAGATAACGCCGCGGGCTCCGGCACCGTCCAGATCACCAAGTGGCAAAAGCTGCCCATGGGAATCAGCTTTAGAAGCAGGAACGAACCGCCCGATGAGCGTGGCAACGTCAACGGAACGTCCGTGACCAGCGGAAGCAATACGACCACCATGCCGTTCTTCTTCGCGCCGGGCGCGTCGAATCTTGCCTTTCCATATCTGAAATTCGATCCGACCGGAGCGATTGTTCAGCCCACCACCTCGGCTCCGATGCGTCTGGTGGTCTTCGAAGGGACCGCCACGGCCAACGCGGAAAGCCCCACAGCAAGGGAGGCGTCCGGTGAGCCGGTTCGTGACGAGATTCAGATCACGAAGTTTACGGGCCGCGCCAAATATGTAGTTCGATGAGAAACATCGCCCCCCGTCCTCCGATGCAACGGGCTTCCGGCTTCTCGCTGGTCGAGGTGACCGTCGCCCTTGGCATCGTCGCCTTCGCTCTCGTGGCTCTTCTCGCGGTGTTCCCGATCGGCCTCACTTCCGATCGCTCGAACATTGACGAGACCCGCGCCGTTGGGCTGGCTAACGCGATCATCGCCTCAATCGATGCGCAATCGACCTCATTTTCCGCGGTCGATTCCTACGGATTGAGGCTCGATTTGGCCACCTTAAACAACATGCACGGCGACAACGCCAACACTCTTCTTTACGCAGGCTTTCCGGAGCCGGGTCGCCCGAACATCACGCACACGAGAGCCCTCGATTCCATTTACAAAATCGAGTTGAGGTTTGAGAACGATCCCGACCTTGGCGGAGGCGTTCGGCTCGGACCCGGAAAAGTGAGCCGCCTTCAAATCCGGGTATCGGGAAAATCGGCCGCGTCAAAATCGGCGGAGTTTTTTTATCTATTTCGAAACAAGACGCGATGATTCTGTTGCCTGTCCGCCGCCCCCATTCCTTTACGTTGATTGAACTGTTGGTCGCGATGGCCGTGGCGGTCCTGATCCTCACTTTATTGTTTCAAGTCTTCGCGGCGACCACCCGCCAATGGCGCCGGGCCGATCAACGCATCGACACGTTTCGAGATGCTCGTGCCGCGCTCCAAATGATCACTCAGGATCTGCGCCATGCGGCCGTTTATGCAAGCCCACCCATGCTCGTCCTGGCTGAAGATCCGACTGACGATCCTCGGACCGACAGTCGAAATCAGGAGGCCTATGTCGTCACCGCGATTTCAAACAACGGAAAGAGCAATCTCTGCACCGTCGGCTATTACTGCGTCTGGGACACGTCCCACAATGCTTTCATACTGAAACGTCTTTTCAAGGACAGCGACGCGACCTTTGCCAATCTCAGGAATGCCTATGCGGCCCACAATCCTTTGGTCTTTTCCGATCTCTTCTCGAGAAGCAACCTGACCGCTGCCCACGAAGCCGAGGACAACGTCGGCTCATACATTTGGAACCTCACTTTTGCCCCCGGCGGACAGCCCGACGGTGGAACTCTCGCCTATCCACAAACCTATCCCGCGCCCACGGCGCCGGCATCCGCGAAGTGGAAATGGATCGAAGTGCGATTCAAGGCGCTCAGTCCGGCACTTGGCCAGAAGTTGGCCACGTTGGGAGTGACGCGAGACATCTGGTTCGACAGTTCGTCGCGTGTCTATCAAAACGTCATTCTGCCCGACGAACAGCAATTCGTGACGCGCGTCATGCTCGATGCAGTTCAGTGATGAAGAATCGTTCGGTATCCAAGCCACAAGCGCCGGGATTCGTTCTCGTGATCGCCCTCGTCACGATCGTTCTTCTGAGCATCATGGCCGTCACTTATCTGACCAGCAGCACGCTGGAGAGAAACACATCGCGCGCGCTAGCCAATAAGACTGTGGCCGAGATGGCGGCCTACTCCGCTGCAAACGTCGCAATCGCTCGACTCGTCGATAACCTCTCGAACTACTCCGATTCAGCGACCAGTTGGGAAGTGGTCACGGACACGAACGGTAACCTGCAATATCAGGGCACGGTTCTTTATTACCGCGAACAATCCCCTGACGATGTTACGGCGACGCGCCCGATCGCCCTACACGCACTGCCCCTCATTTCCGGTGCAGAATCGGTTACGATCCCGCCACCACCACAAACCCAAGCCGGGCGGCAGGCGACATTGCGAGCAGCCTTGCCGGTGCTCGACGACAGTAATTCGTTTGATTTGAATCAAGCTCGTTTTCCCGGCGATACGCACGGAACGATCGGAGCACCGTCGGGCACTGCGCGGCCGGCCTTTCGCGGTCTCTGGATGAACATGCCCGATTCATCTGGCAGGATCGCAGGACGCTGCGCCTATTGGATGGAAGACGAGAGTTTCAAGGCCAACGTCAACCTGATGGGCACCACTCCGCGCGGATCAAATTCGCCCGGCGCTTCTCCCGTTGAAATTCCGTTGCAGGGCTTGCTCCGGATCGTGTTGCCCGGCGCAAATCCTGATCGCCTGGCGAATGATATCGCCACGTTCCGTTCTCTTTTCCCGAACGGATTTCTCGAAGAACGCGATCTGAATCAACTCAACAATCAATCCACCCTCGCCGAATCATCGAAATTCGAAGCGACCATTCATTCCGGTGCTTTGAATCTGTCACGCAGCGGCGCAAAGCGCGTCAACCTCAACAGCGTCGTTACGACTTCCACCACCGCAACCGACATTCGAAAGCAGCTCGATGAAATTATTGCTGCCATCGACTTCAACGCGCCGAATTTCGGACAGCGTTCTTATCGTCTGGGAAGGGACCTCAATTCCTTCGACGTGCCACAGACCTATTCTGATCCGCACCGAACAATTTACCTTAACAAGATCGCCGCGAATATCCGCGATTACATCGACAGCGATTCGCAACCGACCATCGTCAACAACGATCAGCCGGCTTACAGCGTTCAAATCGGATCGGCGCCAGCGCATAGCGTTCCGGGTGGCGGGGCCGGCGGCGCCAATGAAGTCATCGCCATCGGAAAGGAAGCGGTGCCTTTTATTGAGGAATACATGCTCCGCGTCAAGCAGCTCGTCTTCAGTAACCGTCTCGGCGAAAGCGCCAATTACAAACTCGAGATTGATCATTATCTCGAGTTTTGGAACATGACGAACAGAGATATTACGGTGGCCAGTCTGGGACCCAATCCCTTTGTGAGAATCGCCAATCAGTTCGGTTGGGATTCCGGCGGAGGAGACGATATCCCGGAAGATCCTGGTCGTGATTTCAGCATTCCCTTAAGCGACTTCAGGAATGCGAATGGCGACAGCCTCGTTTTCGCAGCCGGGGCGGCCACCGTCCTGACGACCGATCCAGCCGCTTTGCCCGCGGCGTTTCCGGGAGTAGATGCTTCACGAGTTTTTCGTCCGCCCGCCGGCGAGCCGCCGGATCGATACCGGATTTACGAGGGCATAACGAAAAAGAAGAGCGGCAGCAATCTCCGCATCAACAGCATTCCGCGGCCACTCAACAGTTCAAACGCGGCAGACTTTGAAACGGAACTGATCCTGGGAAATGACGACGGTATCCTGGAGTCGTTTGGCGCGCCGGCCGCCTACTACATCACGGCGAATGTGGACGACGGCAATAGCAATGCAGACAGCGTGCGCTCCGATATTACCAAGTACTATTTTCGCGCCTGCAGTTTGAAGGGAAACAATCCCCCTTTTAGCCCGAGCGCGTCTCAAACCGGCGATCCACGCACGAACAACGAGCAGCTAAGCCTGAACTCCAGTTCGGCTGTAAACGATGACCAGACGGGTTACAAAACGGAGCTCAACCGAAATCAGGTCCCCTCTCCAACGAACGATGATGCGTCCTTTACCGCCCTCAACTCAACCTACGTGAACCCCGGCTTGTGGACCGATCCTGTTCCGAACATCGCGGCCAACGCAACACATGCTCCCGCGGTCATTGTCAATGCGCCGCTCACGTCAATCGGAGAGCTTGGTCACATCTTTGATCCGGTCCGCTCTCTCGGTCCAACTCCGAATGGATCGGACGATATTCATTACAGCCGGGGCGGAGGACGGACTTTCCGGATTGGCCAACCCGAGAGATATGACACCGCCGAAAACAAAGGCGGTCTCTGGGATGGAAACAGCAATTCCGCGTCGCGCCAATGGATCGCCTGGCGCCTAACGGACATTTTCGGAACGAACAACGCCACGCAGCTCGATGGTCTGATCAACATCAATGGAGTAGTGCGCGACGGCGGTGTCGCGTTCAAAGCCGCGCTTTACGGCTACGCGTTTCAGCCAACCCCCGATTCCGATCCGGGGCTCGCCGGGCAAACCTTTAGCGACGCCAGCGTGCAGGTGCTCATCGATCAGATCAAGGCACGGGTTCTGAACGATTCTTCGATTTATCCGCAGTTTGCCAATACGGCGGGGCCGATGGCAGAGCGCGGTGAACTTTCTGAGATGCCGATTTTCAACAGCGGCAACGCTCTCGTTACTGGTGTGAATACGGCGACCGTCTACGATCGCGGTCGCGAAGAGTTGTTTCGACGATTGGTGGAGTTGATCACGACTCGAGGGAACATCTTCACGGTTCATGCTATTGGGCAGTCGCTCATCCAACAGCCGGGCGGCCTGACGCCGAAGGTCACAGCCACGTCGCAACTACAAGTGACTTTTCGCATCGATCCGGTCTGGGAGGCCGGCCCGCCGTCCGACCCCTTCGATCCGTCGTCCCCCGGATCGGTAGCGGCTCGTTTTCGAAAGCCCGATAATTATGCGATTCAAATCCTTTACGCCGGTCCCTAGCGTTCTCGTTCTTTTCGTCTGTGTCGCGGCCGTGTTCGCACAGAGCCAAACTCCTGTTTCGAAAGTCGGCTATTTGCGCTTCTGGAACATGCTCCCCCCGTCCTGCGGGAAGTTCGATTTGGTGAAAATCGGCGCCGCGCCAGAGCAATCGGCTCTCCTTTCCAGAGCGACTTCTTATCGATATTCCAGTTACACGGAACTTCCTGTCGGGCGCTATCAATTGGCGGTTTTCAAGACCGGCGACCACCGCACGCCCTTGCGAACCTTTGTCGTCGATGTGCAACCAGACACATTTTTCACGATTTTGGTGTCCCCACGGGGTGTCGAGTTCATGAACGACACAAACGATCCGAAGGCCACGACAGGCACTTTGATCATCAGGAACTTTTTCCCCGGGCTCGTCGTGTCGGTTCAAAGCCGGACCAACAAGATCGTGACGGCCCTGTCCTACGGCCAGAGCGTTTCGGCTGCGGGTCAGCCGCACGCGCGCTTGCCTCTCACCTTGCGCACGGAATTGCCGAACGGGACGGCAGCTCAATGCAGTGTCGAAGCTGACTTGAGGGTGAGCCAGCGGGCCACGCTCTTGATTATTCCCGATTCCTACGGCCGGTTTCGTCCGCGGGTTACTGTGGATGGGAAAAACCTGTAGGCCGTCCTTTCCGGTCTCCGGTTTCCCCGATCCGCTCTCAGGAAAATCGATCTTCCGTCCAGGGATCGGCGGTGTTGCTGTAGCCGCGCACTTCCCAGAAACCGGGTTTGTCTTCGGCCACGAATTCAATCTCGCGCACAAACTTCGCGCCTTTCCAGGCGTAGAGCTTGGGAATAATGATGCGCGCGGGGCCACCGTGCTCGCGCGGCAGCGGTTTGCCGTCGAAACGCGTGGCGATGAGAACATCGTCATCGAGCACATCTTCGAGACGCACATTCGCGCTGTAGCCGTCGTAACTGCCGAACAGGACATGTTTGACCTCAGGCTTTGGCCTAACGAGATCGGCGAGTGTGAAGAAAGCGACGCCCCCCCAGCGGCAATCGTACTTGCTCCAGGTCGTGACGCAGTGGAAATCGGAAACGTCTTCGAACTGCGGGAGAGCATTGAATTCTTCCCAGGTAAAGGTCTTTGGGTTCTCGACGAGACCGCCAACCTTCAGCCGCCATTCGGTCAGGGGAATCTCCGGTTTGATGCCGAGATCGAGCACGGGAAAGCCAGGCGTCACGTGCTGGCCGGGCGGGAGACGATCGTGTGAGCGCGCGGTCGATTTGGCTTTGCCGCTCATCTTGCGAGCCCAGCGTTCCTTCCGCTCGGTGAGTGAAGGATTTGGCGGCGTGCTCATGATTCGAAATGATCCATAGATTTGGCCGATTCACACGGATTTTTGGTGCAGTTCTGCCTCCCGGCGCGGGACGTTGGGCCGTAGCCGAATCGATTTCTCCGATGGTGATGGTGTTCCAAACGCGCTCGGAGAGCGCGTTCCACCTTACTTGCCGGCCTGGAGAAGGCGAATGGCGTCGCGCAATTCCGCGGCGCGTTCATACATCTCTCGTGAAATGGCGATCTCCATTTCACGCTGCATGATTTCGAGCCGGGTGAGCGGACGCTTGGCTCGCACTTCTTCGAGCCACTCTTCGAGAAAAGCGATCTCGGAACTCTTCGAGACCAGCTCGGGAAAGTTGGACTGTTGCAGAAAATCCGTGATGGCGTCGCGCCCGGCCTCGATCTCGTGGATGGCATCGGCAAATTTGCCTTCGCCAAGGAGAATCGAAGCCTTGGCTCGCGTGTTCATCATCAGCACGTAGGGCCGAAATTGCTGGAATGTCCAGATGACGTCGTCGCGCTGGGAGTGCTCGGCCACGAAGTTAAAGAGATCGAGGTTGCGCTGCGTGTCGCGGATGACACCGGCGAATTCGTTGATCTGAAAGAGGCTGAGGTAGCGGTGGTAGTACTGAATGCCTTCCTGTTGCAGATCGCTGCATTGCTCGGCGGTGAGCTCGTAATTTTCTCCACGCGCCTCGGCCCGGGCGGCCCGGCGTTGATGATAAACGAGGAGGGACTCGGCGTTGTGGGGACGGCGTCCATCCGGCCGGCCCTGCATTTCCATCTGGAGCAGACCAAGGTCGATGCGCAATTGCAGCTTCTCGCGACCATCCACGCCGATGATCTTGCGCACCTTGATGGCGCCCGGTTCATGCGGCCAATCGTTCACGAGCGAGTTTAAGTCGAAGCTCATGGTGGGTAATCATCGTTTACTGCGCGTTCGCTTGTCAACGGATTCGGCGGGCGGCGCAGCGGCTGTCCCTCATTTATTATTCGCGCCTCCGCTCCGCTCCGGCCCGGCCCGCCCATGGAATTTGATGTGCGCTTTCGGACGAAACCGGGGATGATCCTGGGCATGACCTCGGAGATCGATTCTTTCATCCGGTTCCTCGCGGTGGAGCGCGGCCTCTCCGAAAACTATCAGCTCTCCACGCAACGGTCCCTGGCCGAGTTCGCCGATTGGTGCGCGCATGCGAAAAAAGTCAGCCGACCGCGCGAGGTTTCGCTGGGGCTGGTCAGCGAGTATTTGGCGGCCCGCAAAGCGGGCGGTTTGGCCGCCTCCTCGATCAAGTTGATCGTGGTCGCCCTGAAGATTTTCTTTCGCTTCTTGACGAGCAAAGGGACACTGGAACGCGACCCGACCGAGGCCCTTTCGCTGCCACGAATCGAGCGCTATTTGCCGGAGACTCTGAACGAATTGCAGGTCGAGCAATTGATTGAGAGCGTCGATACGAAGGTGTCGCTGGGACTGCGAAATCGGGCCATCCTCGAACTGCTTTACGCGAGCGGGCTGCGCATTTCCGAGCTGGCCGGCGCGCGCCTCGAGCATTTCAATGCGACCGAGCGCATTTTGCGCGTAACGGGAAAGGGCAACAAAACGCGGCTCGTGCCGGTCGGGGAAAAAGCCTGCCAGGCCCTCGCCGCTTATCTTTCCGCCGAACGCCCGCACCTCGTCAAAAGCCGCACCGGCAGTGAGATTTTTCTTTCGGCGCGCGGAACCCGACTAACGACCGCTCGGCTTTGGCAAATCGTAAAGGCGTGCGCGCGGCATTCGGGCCTTGAGGCAAACATTTATCCACACCTTTTGCGACATAGCTTCGCCACCCATCTGCTCGGGAACGGCGCGGACCTGCGCATTATTCAGGAGATGCTCGGCCATGCCGATATTTCGACCACGCAAGTTTACACACACGTGGATCAGCAGCGGTTGAAAGCGGTGCATCATAAGTTCCATCCGCGGGCCTGACGTGGCGGCGCTTGTGCCGCGCGCCGCTCCATCTAGACTGCCGTCTCATGAAATGGTTTTTCGGCCTCGTGCTTGTGGCGGCCCTGGTCGCCGCCGCCATCTGGTACGGCCTGCGGGTGGCGGAAAGGAACTCGCCGGTCGCCGTAACGGCGCTCCTGCCCAAGGAGACCCTGCTGCTGGCGCATGTGCCGGATTTCAATCGCAGCCGCACCCGCTGGCACGAGACGGAGCTTTATCATTTGTGGAAAGAACCGGCAGTGCAGGATTTTCTTGGCAAGTCGCTCGCGAAAATGCCAAAAAGCCAGCGGGCCTCGCAGGGATTGGCCGATTTCGAGCGACTCGACCCACGTGATGCTTTTTTCGCCGTGGTTTCGCGGAGCAAAGGCGAGATGAAGCTGGTGGGAGGATTCCGTTGCCGAGGCCACGGTGCCGAGGCGGAAAAATGGATGGAACAATGGCGAGCCCGCCTGCTGGCCCGGTTTCAGGACGCGAAAAGCGAAACGATCAGCTATCAGGAACACCAGATCGAGTCGGCCAGCGCCGCCCAGCAAACGCTCCTCACGGTGCGGGACGAAGATTGGATTTTTGCCGGGAACGATCTCGGCGAGTTGAAATCGATCCTGGATCGCGCGGATGGACGCGTGCGCGACCGGGAGAACGGCCTGACGGCGGATGCCACTTTCGCGGCGGCCATGAAGCACATGCCTTCCATTTACGCAGCGCTGCTTTACGGCAGAGTGGACCGATATTTGGAGCGACTCTCCCCACTTCTGGAGGCCGCCGGGTCCACGCCAAAAGGGGGACCGCCACCTCTTTATCGGCAGATCCATGCCCTTTGCGCCGCTCTGGCCTTTGACGACGGGAAAATTCGCGATGTGCTTTTTCTCGGCATGCCGAAACCCGTTGAGGCCGGTCCTCTGACTCGTGGTTCGCTTTCGCTCGGGACGAAGGAGACGTTTCTTTATCTCGCCAGCTTCCTGAATCTTCCGGGTAAAATACCATGGCCTGCCAACGCCCCGGCAGCGGCCGGGGTTCTGGCCCCCGTCCAAAAACTGGCTAGGACTCTCGCTTCCAGCAACCTCACGGTTGAAGAATGGAATGGGGCCTTTGGCGCCGAGCTGGGGCTGCTGGGGGACTGGCCGGCGGCAGAGAAGCTGCCGTCCATCCTAGTCACGTTGCCCGTGAAGGATGCCACGCGAGCCCGCCAGGTTCTCGCGAAGCTCACTGCTCCCTCTGCCGAGCCCGGGTGGAGCGAAGAGGAAAAAGAAGGCGTGCACTATTATTCGCTCGAAACGCCAGCCGATCTTTTTTCCTTTGCCCCGAGTCTCGCCCTCTCCGATCGCATCTTTGTGGCCGGGACGAAAGCCAGCACCGTCGAAGCCGCGATGAAGCGAAATACCGGAGGTGGTTCCGAGCTGGCGGCCTCGGAGGTTTACGAAAAAGCGGCCAAAGCTGTTCCCGCTCCGCATCAGGCCTTTGTCTATCTCGATACGACCCTTCTTTACACCCGGCTCGATGCAACCCTGCGGCCGGTCCTGGTTCTGGCAGCCGCCTTTTCCCCGTGGCTGAACAAGAGCATCGATGTGAGCAAATGGCCACCCGCAGAGGTGGTCACAAAACATCTCAGCCCCATTGTCATGTCGCAAAACTACGAGGATGACGGCTACGTCACCGAATCGATCGGTCCGATGACAATGTTTCAAGCCGGAATTGGCCTCATGGCGATAGGCGGAGGTCTAGCAACACTCTATCGACAACAACCGCAAACGGTCACGGCCCCGCAGGCGACCGCCACCATGTCGCCGGCCCCGCCGCCGACTCCGACAATGACCGCCTCGCCTGCGCCATTTCCGGCGCCAACTCCGTAGCGACATTGCGTCTCAGATCGGTTCGCCGGGCAGCTAAGAATTTGTTTGGCGACGGGGCGATAAAATAGCTGCCAAACTGCCAAAACGTGCTATCATGCGCGCCCTATGGCTATTCTTAAGAAAAATGCATTCTCGCGTCGAGTTCCCGATCTCGTCACCGAGGAACTGGTAGCGGTTCTCTCCCGGCGTGCATCGTTCGAGTTCAAGCAGCTCTTTGACATCGTGCACGAAAACCTGCGCGCGCGGAACGCAGCCAGCGGCGGTGAAGAGATGCTCCGCTTGCGTGCCTACGAAAAATTGCAAAACCTCGTGGCCCGCGGTGCGGTGAAGAAGAATGGCAAGAAATACAAGGGTCTTCCGTCTGCTTTGGCTCAGGCCATTGCCCCGCAAAACGGTCATCCCCACGCCGCGGCGGCTGCCCGCTAGGTCGACGAACTCCGGTTTCTAACGAAGCGCCATGCTTCGCGACTATCTCCCGGTCCTCCTGCAAGTCATAGTGGCCGTGGGATTCGCCGTTTCGGCGTTGCTGATCAGCGTCCTTCTCGGAAAAACCGGCCGGCGCACCCGGACCAAGGACAGCGCCTACGAATGCGGCATGGTTCCGCAGGGGGAAGTGCAACCGCGCTTCAGCGTAAAGTTCTACCTGGTTGCGATGCTTTTCATCCTCTTCGATCTGGAGATCGTGTTCATGTATCCGTGGGCCGTCGTTTACCGGGAAATGGTGGCGCACAGCAGCACCATCTTTTGGAGCATGCTCAGCTTTGTAACCATCCTGATGGTCGGTTACGTCTACGCCCTCAAAAAAGGCGTGTTCGACTGGAAGAGATAGCCGCCGCGCTCCTGCAGCAATTCCTGTAGCAGCCGCCGTCCCCGGCGGCTTCCCCGCCTTCTTCAATTCAGCCTGTAAAATTCCACCAACCCAACCCCCGTCGTGCTATTCTTGCCGCGCACAATCGAGGTATAGAGGCTCGGAATAAGGGTCGCGACGATCGCAGAATCTCGATCGTTCTGTGGGGAAAGGCCGGTGGCAATGATGTCTGATTCCTGGCTGCTGCGCCAATCATCATTGATGGCAATCAAGTCGCCGGCCGCGTTGTGCAATTCCAAGGTTGGATCGGCCAGCGGAATTTGGATTCCAGCATCAGCCAGGTCCGGCCCGATGGCGCGCACATATGGACACATCAGCACTCCGAATCGAAAATACTTCGTACGCATCAGCTACCGGCATCGAGCTATTTTTTCCAGCTGTCGCCCTGATCTTCTTCTTCAGTTCAGTGTTTCGTCGGAGAAGGCTCGATATCAGCCTGGTCGCGGGCGCACTACCTGTGGTTTCGATTGCCGCTTGGTTGATCGTAAATGCGTCCCAGCACACCGAGTCACTGTTTTCAGGATTTCACGCGCGTGTCATAAATAATTCGGGTTCGATCTGGGCAGCTCTTCTGTTTAATTGCTACGCGCTTTTTCTCGGGATCGACTTGTTAGTCAGAGGAATCCGAGCAAACAGCATTGCGCGGGCAAACTTCGGGCTGTTGATTATCGCCGCACTCGCGATCGCGCGCTTTTTCGACACCGACCTGAATTTTCTAACACGCGGACTCGGATTTATCGTCGTGGGTGTTGGATTTCTTGTGGCAAATGTCATTTTCTTCAAAAGGAGAGCAGCCACATGAAATTGGTGCGCGTCACGGCATTTCTCGTGATCGCCCTCCTTCAGGTGAGCGTACCCGGATCGGTCATCTGGAAACGCGAACAAACGCTTCGCCATGGTCGCGTTTGGAAATTCAGGGCCGCCCCTGTTGATCCGATCGACGCAATTCGGGGCCGCTACGTCGCGTTGCGCTTTGCCGCCGAAGAAGTGCCGCAAAACGAATCGATAAGTGTCCCTTTTGTTTACGCCGTTCTACGAGAAGATCCCGATGGCTTTGCACAAGTAGATCACCTCAGGTACAACTGAGGTTAGCGGCGACAATGTGGTAGAAGGGATCCCTGGCGGGTGGTCGCACAATATCCAACGCATCCAATTTCCCTTCCGCCAATACTGGGTCGGAGAAGACATCGCGCCTCAGGCGGAACGCGCCTACCTTGAGAACAGCACCCGAGAAAAGCGGAATGTCTACGTGACCGTGCGTGTTCGTCGGGGCGACGCCGCCATCGAAAACATGTTCATCGGCAATGTGCCGTTAAGAGAATATTTGCGCGCCCATCCGCTAAAATGACCGCCCGGAGCCCGCGCTGACATCATCCGCAGAGGACCGATCGGCGTCGGCTGTGAGCGATCTATTCGCTGGCGCGCAGGACCGCGAAGGTCTTGGTTCCTTTGCGATCGAGATAAAGCAAAATCCCGCGCTGCGGATCCGCTTTCTTGAGGGCTTCGCGAAAGCTCGCGACGTTCGTAACAGGCCGGCCATCGACTTCGGTAATAACGTCTTCGCGCTGGATGTCCTGCGCGGCGGCGATGCTGTTATCAGCCACATCGGTCACAATGACGCCATGCGACGCACTAAGTTTTAGCCGCATCGCCACATCTTTCGTCAAATCCTGAACCTGCAGCCCAAGCTTGTTTGCATCTTCCGGCGTGACCGCAGGTGCGGGTGGGCTCGGCGCCGTATTGGAAACCTGGGAGATCTGGTTCGGCAACTCTCCCGTGGTCACCGGAACCTGCAAGGTCTGGCCTTTGCGCCAAACCGTCAGTTGCACGGTCTGCCCAACCTTCTTTTTCAAAATCTCGCGCTGCAATTGCGAATCGGTGTCGACTGGTTTGCCATCCACTTTGGTGATGACGTCGAACGGCCGCAGATCGCTCTTGTAGGCGGGCGCGTCGGCTTCAATCGTGCGCACGAGCACGCCGCGATCGATTCCTTTGAAAAGATCGCGCAACGACGAATCGTCCCCGAGCGTCTCAATGCGAATGCCCAGCCACGACCGGATGATCTTATGCCCGGCCACCAGCTGCTGGCCGATTTCGTTGACCAGATTGCTCGGAATGGCGAACCCGAGGCCGCGGTTCAGACCGTTGATCAGCGTGTTCATGCCGATCACTTTTCCGTCGATGTCGCAAAGCGGGCCGCCGCTGTTACCCGGATTGATCGAGGCGTCGGTCTGGATGTAATCGCTGATTGAATAGCCTACGTTGTCGAGCAGTTTGTTGCGGCCTTTCCCGCTGATGACGCCGTAGGTGAATGTGTAATCGAGCTTGAACGGCGCGCCGATCGCAAAGGCGAACTGTCCCACACGCACCTTGTCACTGTTGCCGATTTGCGCGACGGGCAGATTGTTCGCGTCAATCTTGATCACGCCAATATCGGTCTTTTCGTCCGTGCCCACGATCTTCGCCGGGAAATTGCGGCCGTCTCGCAGGCGCACATCGATTTTGTCGGCGCCCTCGAGGACATGCTGGTTGGTAAAAATGTAACCGTCCGGCCGGATGATGAAGCCGGATCCTTCGCTCTGCACCGGCGGAAAACCGTGCGGAAACGAGTGCGGGTTATTTTCATCCGGCTGATTCTGGAAAAAAAGATCGTCCAGCGAAGAACCGTCGCCGGCATCACTCTTCTTCGTCACTTCAATGATGACGACGCTTGGGGCGACGACATCAAAAACGTGGGCAAAGGCGTTGTTAAGCTGATGGACGACGTCCTTGCCCTGCGCGGCAGCGGCGGCCGCCACCGTTGGAGTAGGGCTCGCTTCGGCCGGAGCCGGTTGCGCCATCAAGGCGGAGGCCAGCGGCAGAGAAAGGAAAAGAGCAAACAACAATCGCATGATGAGTGGAGTTTTGGACATGGCGTCGGCGCGACCGTTCAAATTGTAAAGGAGCCTCATTGCAGAGCAAACAACGTGCTGTCTTACCGGCAAAGCAAGTGCGTGGCGCACGCCCAAGTGCCTTCGTTGACACGATTATTAAGGCCCTTAGCTTTTTTCCTACAAACAAAAATGGTCACTCTTGCTTCTGAGCAAAAGGATGGGAAAGCGTTCCTCTCGCACGCCCCCGGTTATTGGTCCCGCGACGGTGGGATTGCGCCGGGACAGTGGAACGACTGGAAATGGCAGCTGCAAAATCGCGTCACTTCGCTCGCCCAGCTCGAACAGCATCTCGTGCTTTCCGACGAGGAACGCAGCGGTGTGCTGCTTTCCGGCGACAAGCTCGCGCTCGCGGTCACGCCGCACTTTTTTAACCTGATCCCGCGCGATAATCCGGACGATCCAATCCGGCGTCAGGTCATCCCGCGCATCGAGGAAACGTGGAGCTCGCCCTACGACATGACCGATCCGTGCGGGGAAGACTCGCACATGCCGGTTCCCGGTCTCGTCCATCGTTATCCTGATCGCGTGCTCTTTTTGGTCACGGATCGCTGCGCCAGTTACTGCCGCTACTGCACGCGCAGCCGTGTGGTCAGCGGCGTGGGCGAACAGGAATTGCATACCGATTTCGAGGAAGCGTTTCGTTATCTCGAAAAACACACCGAAGTCCGTGATGTGCTCCTGAGCGGCGGCGATGCCCTCCTCTTCAGCGACGACAAGCTGGAGAAAATCCTGAGCCGGCTGCGCGCCATTCCGCACATTGAATTTTTGCGCATCGGCACGCGGGTGCCGATCTTTTTGCCGCAACGCATTACGCCCGCGCTTTGCGCCATGCTCCAGAAATATCATCCGCTCTGGATGAGCGTGCATGTGAACCACCCGCGCGAGCTGACCATTGAAGTGAAGGAAGCGCTCGAACGCCTGGCTAATCACGGTATTCCCCTGGGCAACCAGAGCGTTCTGCTGGCCGGCGTGAACGACGATCTCGAGACGATGAAGACGCTCGTCCACAAACTGCTCATGTGTCGCGTGCGTCCCTATTACATCTACCAGTGCGATTTGATTAACGGCTCCTCGCACCTGCGCAGTTCGGTCGCGAAAGGCATCGAGATCATCGAAGGTCTGCGCGGCCACACCACCGGTTATGCCGTGCCGCAATTCGTCATCGACGCGCCCGGCGGCGGCGGAAAGGTGCCGGTCAATCCCGGTTACATTCTCTACCACGACAATGAGAAAATCGTGATCCGAAATTACGAAGGCAACATCTTCGAATATCCGGAGACCGGCGGCGATCAAAGCGTGCAGTTCGCACCCTCGCGCGAATATCACGACGAGTACCTTTATTCGTAAGCCGCCGGATTCGGCCGGGCTCACTCTGGCCTAACGAACGTCTTCCCCGGGATTCAAGGCAGAGCTTCATTCGGCACTCCTCGCTGCAGCATCCGACCGTGCACTGCGAAACGATTATCCGGCAGGGGAAAAGGGGGAGCGCGCTGCAGTCGGTTGCAAATGGGGCGGGCACGCCGCAGCGAGTCTGCACTTGACGCTCCGGGGGAATTCTCCTGATATCAGTGGCAGTTCACCGGGATTTTTTTCCGGTGTTTTGAATTTTGTTTTTGCCAATGCAATCTCGATTAATAGAGTGTCCCGCTTCGCTGCTCCGCCCCGGCGAAAAACCTTAACCCTGCCAACATCTGAGAGCCGCAATTTTTCAATTTCGACTTTGTCTGCTTCCCCGGGAAGGGTGGCCGTTGCGCGGCGACCGAGCGCGCTGATCGGCCATGGCGAATTTCTTTCCACGCTGGTCGAATTGGTTGCCGCTTAAGATCGCCATCTGCGGCACCGTCACTGTGTGTGGTTTGACGGCTGCGACGTGGTATTACGTCACGCCGAAATACACCAAGGTTGGCTACCAGCCCGTGCAACCGGTTCCGTTTCCACACGACGTGCACGTGACGCAGCTCGGCATGGACTGCCGCTATTGCCACAGTTTCGTGGACGTAGCCGCGAAATCGAACATTCCGAACACGCAGGTCTGCATGAATTGCCACACGCAGGTGCAGAAGGACAATCCGAAGCTGCAGCCGGTGCGGGACAGCTGGCAAACCGGGCAGCCGATCGCCTGGGTGCAGATTCATCGACCGCCCGATTACGTTTTTTACAACCATTCGGCCCACGTCAACCGCGGCATCAGCTGCGCCAGTTGCCACGGCCAGGTGAATCACATGCCGGTGGTCTACCACGCCAAGCCGCACAGCATGAAATGGTGTCTGGAGTGCCACCGCCATCCCGAAAATTTCCTCCGCCCGAACAACGAGGTCTACAATCTCGATTGGAAACCGGCCGACGAGAACCCGGCCGCCTTCGTGGCAAAATACGGCCAGCCGAAGGAAGCGACCGAGGATTTATCGAAGAAGAAAAAACTGACTCAGACGGAAATCGGACTCACGCTGAAGGAGCGTTGGAACATTAATCCGCCGACGAACTGCCAGGGGTGTCATCGATGAAACGCGTCCTGCAACACCCGCCCGCATCGCTTACCGGAAAACGCTACTGGCGCAGTCTCGGCGAGCTGAGCGATACGCCGGAGTTTCGCGACTGGCTCGAACGCGAATTCCCGGCCGGAGCCGCCCAGCTGGAGGGTGACGAATGGTCGCGCCGCAGTTTCCTCAAGTTCATGGGCGCCTCCATGGCCCTGGCCGGCTTTGGCTTGAGCAGTTGTCGCCGGCCGGAGGCGCATCTTGTTCCCTTCACCAAGAGTGTGGAGTGGTCCATTCCGGGCAAACCGCTCTTCTACGCCACGGCCATGCCGCGGCGAAACGGCGGCATGCCGCTCGTCGTCACTACGCATGACGGGCGGCCGACCAAGGTCGATGGAAATCCACTCCATCCAGCCAGCTCCGGTGCGAGCGACGCTTTCGCACAAGCTTCGCTGCTCCAGCTTTACGATCCATCGCGCTCCCAGCGTTTCGTGCAAAAGGGCAAGACGGCCGATCGCGCCGCCTTCGATAAGTATCTCGAGGAACTGCGCCCCAAATTGACCGCCGACGGCGGCGCCGGCCTCGCCTTTCTCGTCGAGGAAACCAATTCGCCCACGCGCGAGCGTTTGCGGGGTGAGCTGGAGAAGCTTTATCCGAAGATGCGCTGGGTCGTTTACGATCCGCTCCTGAGTGCGGCCCAGAGTTTCGCGACCCAGATCAGTTTTGGCGAAAACGTCCGGCTCATTCCGCAGATCGACCGCGCTGACGTGATTCTTGCGCTCGACAGCGATTTTCTCGATTGCGGCCAGGGCGACCTCGCAGCCGTGCGCGCTTTCGCCTCGCGACGCCGCGTGACCTCGACGAAGGACACAATGAACCGGCTTTACGTCGTCGAGAATCGATTCACTCTCACCGGCGCCATGGCCGATCATCGGCTGCGCTGCGCGGCCAGTCAGATACCAGCCTTCGCCCATGCGCTCGCCTCGAAGATTGCGGTGGCGACGAAGGACACGAGCCTCGGTTCGGTATTGGCCACACTGAAGAAGCCGCTCGGTGCCAAGTTCAACGAGCGCTGGCTGGACGAACTGGTGAGCGATCTTCTGGCGAAGCCGGGCGCGAGTCTCGTTTTGTCCGGCCCGACGCAGCCCGTCGTCGTGCAACTACTCGCCTACGGCATTAACTCCGCCTTGAAGAATCTCGGCAAAACTCTGCTCGTGCGGGAAGTGCCGCTGGGCCGCAGCGCCAGCAGTATTTTGCAACTCGCCGCCGAGATCAAAGCCAGCCGCATCAAACAGCTCTTTATTTTCGGTGGTGATCCGGTCTATAACGCGCCGCGCGAACTGACTCTCGATCCGAAAACGAAACGGCCCGTTGATTGGCCCGAGCTGCAACAGGCCGTGCCGGACGTCGTGCGGCTCGGTTATTACGAAGATGCCACTTCGGGCTCAAGCCAATGGCATGTGCCCATGGCGCATTATCTGGAATCGTGGGGTGATACGCTCACCGCGGGCGGCTCGCATCTGTCGATTCAGCCCATGATTTTGCCACTCTTCGGCGGGCTCTCCGAGCTCGACATGATGCAGGCTCTGCTCGGCCAGCCCAAGGTGGAAGGCCCGGAATTGATTCAGGAAACGTTTCGCGCGACCAATCCGCCGGGCGATTTCGCGACGGCCTGGTCGCGCTTTTTGCATGACGGTTTCGCCGCGCACATTCCGACGCGCGACAAAACGCCTTCCTTCAACGCCAATACCGCGGGGGGCGTGGCGCACACGCTGTGGGCGCCGACGGAACCGCCTGACGAGAAATCGCCGGAGATTGTGCTGGTGGCCAGTTACGCCATGGATGATGGCCGCTACATCAATAACGGCTGGCTCCAGGAAATGCCTGACCCGGTCACGAAGCTGACCTGGGACAACGCCGCGCTCATGAGCCCTGCCTTCGCCAAACGGCTCGGCCTTCGTACTGGCGACCTCATCGAGATCACCGTCGAGACGACGGCCGTTGATATGACGAAGCCGGCGGTGAAAAACGCGCAGGGGCACGAAGAGCGGCCGCACATCAAGCGACAACTTGTTATCGCCGCACTGATCTCGCCCGGACACGCCGATCATTCGATCACGATCCCGCTCGGCTATGGCCGGAAACACACCGGCCCGGTCGGCGAGGAAGCAGGTTTCGATGCCTACCTCCTGCGCACGCCCTCGAATCCGCATTACATCGTGGCCGACAAGCAGGCCATCGAGAAAATTAGCGTGCGCAAAACGAGCGACACCTACGCACTTTCCATCACGCAGGATCACTGGAGCATCGAGGGACGCGGACTCGTCCGGGAAGCAACGCTCGATCATTACCGCGAAGAGCCGGAATTTGTGAAGGCGATCGCCGGCGATGAAGAATTGCCCAAGCGCCTGCCCACCATCTACAGCCATCCACCGCTGACCGCGCCTAACCAGTGGGGCATGTCGGTCGATCTCAACGTCTGCACCGGATGCAGCGCCTGCGTCATCGCCTGCCAGGCGGAGAACAACATCCCGATCGTCGGCAAACTTCAGGTCAGCCACGGCCGCGCCATGCACTGGATCCGCATCGATCGCTATTACGCCAGCGCCAAACCGTTCAGCGAAGACTGGCGCCAGTACCCGGTCGATCCCGAGATCGTGCACGAACCGATGATGTGCCAGCATTGCGAGAATGCGCCGTGTGAAACGGTCTGCCCGGTCAACGCAACCATTCACAGCGAAGACGGTCTCAACGTCATGGCCTACAACCGCTGTATCGGCACGAGGTATTGCGCGAACAACTGCCCATTCAAGGTCCGCCGCTTCAATTTCTTCGATTACAATCAGCGGCCCATTGGGAAGGAGAAAATCGCCGGGAACTTCAGCGTTTATAAGGAATATCTCGGCCCGCTCACGACGAAGGGTGCGCCCGACACGATCAAGATGTCGAAGAATCCGAACGTGACCGTGCGCATGCGCGGCGTTATGGAGAAGTGTACCTATTGCGTGCAGCGTATCGAAGAGGCCAAGATTGCTGCGCACGTGCGGGCCGGCGGGTCCGACAAGTTCCATATTCCGCACGATTCCTTCACCAGCGCGTGCGCCCAGGCCTGCCCGACCGAAGCGATCGTTTTCGGCGACATCGCCGATCCGGAAAGTCGCGTTTCAAAATTGAAAAAGCAGAACCGCGACTACCGCATTCTCGAGTATTTGAATTTGAACACGCGCACCAGTTATCTGGCGCGGCTGCGTAATCCGAATCCGAAGATGCCCGACGCGAACAAGATCGGAGTGGCCAGCCTTCCCAGCGAAACGAAAGAAGAAGGCAAACACGAATACGAAGAGCATGACGCCGGAGTTTTGAACCCGGGAGGAAATCCGTAAATGGAGCCGACACCGACAGCTCCCGCAGTGATTCAAGGCGAAGCCGCCGCGACGGTCGAGCGGCCGCTCGCGCGCGTACCGCTCGTTCTCAACCGGCGGAACTTCACCTGGATCACGGAGCGCATCTCCCGCGTGGTGGAAGATCCGGCGCCGCGCTGGTGGTGGGTTGCTTTCACGATCACCGCGCTCATCGCGGGGTTCGGTCTTTTTTGCCTCGGCTACCAAATCTCCACCGGCGTCGGCACATGGGGCCTGAATCATCCGGTCGGCTGGGCCTGGGACATCACCAACTTCGTTTTCTGGATCGGTATCGGTCACGCCGGCACTCTCATTTCGGCCATTCTCTTTCTGCTCCGCCAGAAATGGCGCACCTCGATCAACCGCTCGGCCGAAGCGATGACGCTTTTCGCCGTTATTTGCGCCGCCATTTTCCCAGGTGTGCACGTGGGCCGCGTTTGGATGGCGTGGTACCTGGCACCGCTGCCTAACAACTACGGTATCTGGCCGAATTTTCGCAGTCCCCTCCTCTGGGATGTCTTCGCGGTCTCAACCTACTTCACCGTTTCCGTGCTCTTCTGGTACACGGGACTCATCCCGGATCTCGGCACGTTGCGCGATCGCGCCACGAGCAAGATCAAGAAATTCCTCTTCGGCATTTTCGCGGTCGGCTGGCGCGGCTCAAATCGCAACTGGCGGCATTACGAGATGGCCTACCTGCTCCTGGCCGGCCTGGCCACCCCGCTCGTTCTTTCCGTACACAGCGTCGTGTCCTTCGACTTCGCCACCTCGATCCTGCCGACGTGGCATACCACCATCTTCCCACCCTACTTCGTGGCCGGCGCCATCTTTGGCGGATTCGCCATGGTGCTCACCCTCATGATTCCGGCGCGCGCCATCTACAAGCTGCACGACATCATCACACCGCAGCACATCGACAAGATGGCCAAGATCATTCTGCTGACCGGCTCGATCGTCGCCTACTCCTATGCCATGGAATTTTTCATCTCCTGGTACAGTGGAAATCAATACGAGCGGTTCGCATTTTATAACCGCATCTTTGGTCCCTACTGGTGGTACTGGTGGGTGGGAATGCTTTTCTGCAACTCGCTCTCGCCGCAACTCTTCTGGATCCGGTGGTGCCGGCGGAACATTTACGTCGTTTACTTCGTCTGCATGTGCGTGAACGCCGGCATGTGGTTCGAGCGTTTCATCATCATCGTGGGCGGGTTGCATCGTGACTTTCTCCCCTCCTCGTGGGGCCTCTTCATTCCGACCTGGGTCGATATCTGGACATTTGTCGGGACCTTCGGCATCTTCCTTTCTCTCTTCCTTCTCTTCATCCGCTTCCTGCCCATGATCGCCATGTCGGAAGTGAAAATCGTGTTGCCGGAAGCCGACCCGCATTATGCCACGCCGGAGGAACATCATCCCGTTGCGGCCGGCGGAAAGGAGCGCAATTGAGGACGCCGGCCGGTCATAAGGTTTACGGAATCGCGGCCGAATATCCGACGGCGCAGGCCCTGTACGAAGCGGCCAAGCGCGTGCGCGACGCCGGCTTCAAACGCTGGGATGTTTACTCGCCCTTCCCGATCCACGGCATGGACGGCGCCATGGGCCTGGGCAAATCGTGGCTGAGCGCGGTCGTATTGTGTGGCGGCCTCACCGGCTTCATCACTGCCATGACGGTTGAATTCGGGCCGTCGTGGATCATTTACCCGCTCGTCGTGCATGGGAAACCGTTCGACTGGAAAACAGTGCCGGCGTTTTTCCCGATCATGTTCGAACTGACCGTCCTTTTCTCGGCCTTCGCAGCCTTTTTCTCCGTGCTCATCATGAACGGCCTGCCGCGCTGGTACCATCCGATGTTTAACTGGCGCCGCTTTGGTCGCGTGACCAACGACGGATTTTTCCTCGCCATCGAAGCGCGCGATCCGCGCTTTACCGAAATGGAAGCGCGCGAACTGCTCGAGGGCACGGGCGGCCAGCACATCACCCTCATCCACGAAGATTGATATGTTGCGCGGGTTCTTCCTCATCTTCTTCATGCTGGCCATCGCGCTCGTCGCCGTCTTCGGCTTCCGCGGAGAAAAGAGCACCGGCTCGCCCGTCGAAGTTTTTCCCGACATGGTGCGCCAGCCGCGCGTCAACGCCCAGGCGCCGCTCAATTTCTTCGCCGATGGCCGCGGCAATCGCCCGCCCGTCGACGGGACGGTTCCGCTCGGTTACGAAATGCCGAAACCGACCACCATCGCCGCACCGAGCGTTCCGGTGCCGGTTCCGGAAGAACAGTATCGGCTCGGATTCAGCGAAGGGACCGACTACTACGACACCGGCATGATGGGAAAAAACTGGGGAACCGGCATTCCCATTCCGGTGACGCCGGCGTTGATGGAACGCGGCCGGCAACGCTTCAACATCAACTGTGCCGTTTGTCATGGACCGACCGCCGAAGGCAATGGAATCACCAAGCAACTGGGTCTCAACACCGTGGCCAGCCTGCAGGATGAACGCATTCGTAAAATGGCGGACGGCGAAATTTTCAACACCATCACACACGGCAAAAACACGATGATGCCCTACGGCCCGAACGTGACCGTGGCTGATCGCTGGGCCATTATCTGTTACCTGCGCGCCCTCCAGCGCAGCCAAAACGCAACGCTCGGGGACGTGCCGGCGGAACATCGAGCAGATTTGGAGAAGAAATGAGCGAACGCGCCCACGTCATGCCAACGCCGGAAGGCGAATATTTTGAGAGAAGCCGCTTCGCCGGCCTTTCGGTTTTGCTGGGCATCCTTGCCATTGTCGGCCTTGGTCTCAGCGTGGTGGGCTGGATTTTCTGGCCGCGACAATTCAGCTACTCCTGGCTTTTCGCCTTTGCCTTTTTCTTCACCCTCTGCGCCGGCTGTCTTTTCTGGATCATCGTTCATTACGCCACCGACGCGGAGTGGACCGTGGTCGTGAGACGTCAGCTGGAAAACATCGTTTCACTCCTGCCCATTCTGGCCCTTGCCTTCATTCCGATCATTTTCCTGCGTCATTATCTCTTCGAATGGCTCAACGTTCCGCCGGGCTACGACCCGATTCTCGATTCCAAGCGCGGTTATCTGAACTGGCCCTTCTTCCTCATCCGCACCATTCTCTATTTCGCTTTCTTTATTCTCTCGGCCTGGACGTTGCGGCGGCTTTCCGTGAAGCAGGATAAGGACGGCGACCCACGCTTTACCGTGCAGCTTCGCAAGGTCGCTTTCATCAGCCTGCCGCTCTTTGGCTTTAGCCTGACCTTCGGCGCGTTCGACTGGCTCATGAGCCTGAACTACCACTGGTTCTCGACCATGTGGGGTCCGTATATTTTTGCCGGCGCGGCGGGCAGCTCGATGTCGCTGCTCGTCCTGGTCATCACCGGGCTGCGCAAGGCCGGCTATTTGCAGGAAGTGGTCACGCTTGAGCACTACCACATCATGGGAAAGTGGATGCTGGCCTTCACCGTTTTCTGGGCCTACATCGGCTTCAGCCAATACATGCTTTATTGGTATGCCAACATTCCGGAGGAAACCGAATACTTCATCCGCCGGAACACCGAATCGTGGTGGATCCTGAGCACCATTCTCGTTTTCGGCCGCTTCTTCGTCCCGTTCGGGATTTTGCTGCTGCGCTCGATTAAGAAACATCCGCATCAACTTTGCTACATGGCCGGCTGGATTCTGCTCATGCAATGCCTCGACATGTACGTCGTCGTTCTGCCGGCGTTGCACGGCAACGGCGTGCACTTCAGTTTTCTCGATCTCGTCCCGCTCCTCGGCATTGGCGCCACGCTCGCCTTTTTCTTCCTCCGTATTGTCGCGAAATCTTCCCTCTTCCCCGTGCGCGATCCCCGTTTGATTGAATCGCTGCGCCTGAGCAATTGATCATGACCGAAGAACACATCCGCTACGATTTGCAGCCGCCGGCCAGGTTTTCGACCTGGGTCGGTGTTGTTCTGCTCTTCGTCATCTTCGGATTTTTCGTTCTCGTCGTCATCGGAGCGATGCCGCGCGGGAGCGATTACGAATCGAAACGCGCCAGGATACGGCTCGAAAAACTGGCCGAGGTCCACAAGGAAGCCGACAAGGCGCTTGGCAGTTATGGTTGGGTCAACAAGGAAAAGGGCGTCGTCCATATTCCAATTGAGCGCGCCATGCAGGCGGCAAGCGCGGAGCTCGCCGTCGAAAAACCGACCGTCGCCGGCCCGATCGCCACCCCTGCTCCCGCCGAGCCCGCGCCCGCTGCCTCGGCCACGCCTTCCGCGAAGACGGCCGCACCAGCCACTCCGGTGCCGGGCGGTTCGCCGGACATGCGCACCAATCCGACCCCCGAACCGGTGTCGGTGGAAGGTCCGAAATCGGAGAATCGCAATCAACCCGCTGGCGCGAGCAATCCTCCAGCTGTGGCACCCGGCACGCAGCCCGGTCCTTCGGCGACGCCGGCCGCTTCGCCGCCTCCGCGCCCGGCCCGGCCGAACCCCGGCAACAAGCCGGTCACGACTCCGGTGCAACACCCAGCCGGCACGCCGATTCCGCCGGCCGGTCTGACCCCAACACCGACGCCATGAGCTTGCGTAAATTTTTAACCAACATGAAGCGCTCCGACAAAAGGATGGAAATCATCTTCGACGCCGAGGAGCCGATCGGTCAGCCGACCGATCTCGTTATGCCGCGTCGTCGTTGGTTCCGGCGCCGTCCGCCGCCACCGGGTTCACTCGAAGCGTTAGTTCTCGAAGCATCACGATGGAAACAGTAACCGCCAGCACCGGTCTCCCAGCCGGTCTTGCCCACGAACCGCCTCTCTCCGCGCAACAGGTCACGCCGGGCGACGTCGAGCAGGTCGAACGCGCCCTGATTGATGCCTCGACGCGCCTGCCGGTCCTGATGTTCTACACCTCGGCCATTGTCTGGCTGTTGTTAGGCACACTGCTCGCCGGATTTGTCTCCTTCAAACTGCACGCGCCCGACTGGCTCTCCGGAGTCAGTTTCCTGACGTGGGGTCGCGTTCGCCCGGTGCACATGAACGTGATGGTTTACGGCTGGGCTTCAATGGCCGGCATGGGCACGGGCATCTGGCTCATGGCGCGCCTCTGTCGCACGACTCTTCGTTATCCCTTGCTGCTTGTAGCCGGTGCCGGTTTTTGGAATCTGGGAGTGCTTCTCGGTGTCGGCGGAATCCTGATTGGCGACAGCACCGGTTATCAATGGCTCGAATTTCCTTCCTACGCCGCCATCGTCCTCTTTATTGCCTACCTGCTGGTCATTTCGTGGGCCGTGCTCATGTTCCGCTTCCGGCGCGGCGACACGATCTACATCACGCAATGGTACCTGCTCGCCGCCTTCCTTTGGTTTCCGTCGCTCTACGCCACCGCGCAGGTCGCCCTCTTCATCGTGCCCGTGCAGGGCGTCATGCAAACCGTCGTCACTTGGTGGTATGCGAACAATCTGATGTTTCTGTGGCTCGGCGCCATCGGCCTCGGGACGGCTTATTACATGATCCCGAAGGTCATCGGCCGGCCGGTTTACAGTTATCATCTGGCCACCATCGGGTTCTGGACTTATGCGCTCTTTGCCAGTTGGACCGGCATGCAGCGCATGGTCGACGGGCCGTTCCCGGCCTGGATGATCACGGCGAGCATCGCGGCCATGATTCTTTGCATCATTCCGGTGGCGACCGTGGGCTTGAATCACCACATGACCATGCGCGGTTATTTTCCGCTCATGCGCTACAGCCCGACGCTGCGCTTCACCGTTTTCGGCGCGATTTCCTACACCGTCTTCAGCGCGGTTGGCGTGCTTATTTCTCTGCGCTCGGTCGCAAGCGTGGTCCATTTCACGCAGGTCAGCATCGCCTATTCGCACCTTGGTCTCTACGCCTTCTTCACCATGGTGATGTTCGGTTCCATGTACTACATCGTGCCGCGGCTGGTCGGGCGTGAATGGCGTTATGCCACTCTCATCAAGCTCCATTTCTGGTCTTCCGTTTATGGCGTCGGTCTGATGGTGCTGATGCTCTTGGTCGGCGGTCTGATGCAGGGGTTAAGCATGCACGACAGCTCGCTCTCGTTCATGGAGAGCACGCAATCGATCCTGCCCTACCTGCGCGGCCGGACACTCTCGGGACTTCTGCTCACCGTCTCCCATTTTGTTTTCGCCTATCATTTCGGTCTGATGCTCTTCGGCCTCGGCCGCACGGCGACTGCCCCGACGTTCTTGAATCCGCTGGAACCTGAATCAAAGGAGGGACACGCGTGAAAGGTTTGCCGGCGCTCGTTCTTGGGATTTTCGGCACGTTCGCCTTTTCGTGGGTGGGGCTGATCCTCATCCCCAACGCACAGATTGGTCATCTCAATCCACAGAGCGACGAGGACGGAACCGATATCTATCCGATGCCGCAATCGGGTATGGTCGCGCGCGGACGGCAGGTTTACGCAGCCAATGGCTGCATTTATTGCCATACCCAGCAGGTCCGCGCCGATTACATCTCGTCCGACATCGAGCGAAAGTGGGGCGTGCGTCGGAGCGCGCCGCGCGATTACATTTTTCAACGGCCGGTTCTGCTCGGCAAAATGCGCATGGGACCCGACCTGGCCAATGTCGGACATCGCCAAACGGTTGGCAGCGAAAGCCCATCGCCGGCCCCTGGTGCAAGTCCGGCCGCAGCGGGCGCGCCGGCCACCGCTGCATCACCCGCCGCGAACGCTTCACCTTCGCCCGCCTCAAGCGCCTCACCATCCACGACCACAGCCGGTGCGAGTCCGTCGGCCGCTGCCTCTCCTGCCGCAGCAACTGCCAAAGCATCGCCTTCCCCCGCCATTTCGCCGACGCCGGCCCTGGCCGGCCAAAGCATGTCGCCTGCGCCGCCCGCCGGGCCGGTGCCGCCCGCACTCCCTACCGGATCGGCTGAGGCCAGCAACGTCGCGAACGGAACACCATTGCCCTACACGGCGGCCTGGCATCATCGGCATCTTTACAATCCGCGCAGCATCAACATCGATTCCGACATGCCTTCGTATCGTTTCCTCTACGAGAAACGACGCATTGTGGGCGAAGCCTCCGGCGATTCGCTCAACTTCGCCGGCGCTCCCGACGAAGCACCGCCGATCGGTTGGGAGATCGTACCAACTTACGATGCGAAATGTCTGGTCGCCTATCTGATGTCGCTCGACCAATCTCATCCCCTCAAGGAAGTGAAATCAGTCGTCGCCGCACCCGTACCTGCGTCGGCGGCCCCGGCGACGCCGGCAGCGACCCCGGCCGGAAAGGAGGCGAAATGAACGAAAGTCCACGCACTCCTGAACAACGCCCGCGCCAGGGAATGGACTACGGCGAAAGCGAAGACGTGCAGCAGGTCCATGCCGCCATTTCGCGCGAGAAACGCGAGCCACGTGTCGGTCTCGAGCCGCTCTCCCTCTGGCTCGTTGCCGTTTATGGCCTCGCCGTTTTCTTCGGCGGCGCTTATCTCGGCCGCTACTCCGGCAACTTCAGTGGCGACGGTCTCGATCCGTTAGGCGGTGCTCCCCGCACGGCCAAGTCCGGCAAGGCCGGCGCGGCCGCGACCGAAGTCGTCGAACTCACGCCCGCCGAGAAAGGCGCCAAGATTTATGCGGCGAACTGCGCCACCTGCCATCAGGCCACTGGCCTCGGTGTCGCGGGGCAATACCCGCCTCTGGCCGGTTCTGACATCGTCAACGGTGGATCGCGCCGGCACGTCATGATCGTGCTCAAGGGTCTGGTTGGCCCGGTCACCGTGAAAGGGCAGCGTTTTGGATCCGCCGTCATGCAACCCTGGGACAAGACATTGACCGATGAAAAGATCGCAGACGTTGTCACCTATGAGCGTTCCGCCTGGGGCAACAAGGGAGCACCCGTTACGCCGGAAGGCGTCGGTGCGCTGCGCAAGGAACTGTCCGGTCGTACCGAATCCTTTAAGGAAGCCGATATTCTCGCGGTTCCCGCCGATGCCGATGTTCCCGGTGGCGCGCCGCCTGCGACGGAACAGAAGCCGGCCGCCAGTCCATCGCCTGCGCCAAAAATGTAGGACAATCGCCGAGGGCGACTTCGGTTGCTGGAGTGCTTGCTCGGACCGGGAGCCGGCCTGAGGGTTTGCCATGGGATTCGATCAATATCACGAGCCGGCCGATGAGTTGCCGGCCAAAACACGCACCTTTGCCCGCATGATTGCCTCGTTAGGCGAGGAAGCCGAAGCCATCAATTGGTACGAGCAGCGCATGGCCGTGGAAAAGGACAAGAGCGCGCGCGCCATCATGAAGGATGCGCAAAAGGAGGAGTTTAAGCATTTCTCCATGGACCTGGAGTGGCTCTTGCGCGCCAAGCCGCAATGGCGCGAGATCGCACAGGGCGTTCTCTTCCAAAAGGGCGATATCGTCGAGCACGGCGAAGAGGCCGAGGAAGAAGCCTGACCGATTTCCATCGCCTACTTCTTCGCCATGCGCCGCAGGGGCATGTTCTGACCGTAAAACGCAAGGCAGCGCGGTTCGGCCACGTGCGTTGTACGCATCGACAAATTCACGCCCTCCGCCGTGCGCGTGATCGTACCGTTGCCGGAATTGCCAAAACTGTCCTTGAAGGTGAACTGCACTTTCCGGCCGACAATTTTCCCCATGCCATCTCCTTCCGGTGCGGCGCCGTGACCGTCGTTGTAAACCGCATCGAATCCCACCTGCACCTGTTCTCCCTTTTGCGTGAGACTGAGTTGAAAAACGGCCTGCCCTTTCAGGAAATGTTTGTCGGCGTACTCGCCGTCGAAGCCTGGAATTTCAGCCCCCTGAGCCGCGCACACAAAGAGGAGCAGAACCAGCGAGAGGAATCGGGACGCTTCCATTCCGCCATTTCTAAACGGATCGCGGCCAAAAGAACAGCCGGCAGTTTCCCTAACGAATGGCACGCCCTTCAAAATCTTCCGAGCCAGGGAATACCGTCAATCGTGCCCTCAGGTTTCAAATTGTGACCCAGGTGGAAGCCGCTATGATGCGCGGCACAATCAATCGAGACTGAAAATGACGAATTGTCCGCCATCGGATGTCGGGGCCAGGACGCGCAATCGCGTCGCCTGGCGGCTCCTGCCGTTTCTTTTTCTCCTCTACGTCGCGAACTATCTCGACCGCACCAACATCGCCTATGCCACCCTCGGCATGAAAGGCCACCTGGGTCTGAGCGACTCGGTCTTCGGCACGGCCAGCGGGATTTTCTTCATTGGCTACTTCGCGCTGCAAATTCCCGGTGCCCTCCTGGTCGAGCGCTGGAGCGCAAAGTGGACGCTGTCACTCACTCTCATCACCTGGGGTGCGCTCACCACCCTGACCGGTTTCGTCCGCACGCCGCTCCAGCTGTATGGCGCGCGTTTCCTCCTCGGCGCGGCCGAGGCGGGATTCTTTCCCGGCGTGATTGTGTATCTGTCCCATTGGTTCATCGTCCAGGACCGGGGCAAGGCGGTGGCGCGATTCATGTCCGCCATCCCGATCGCTTACATCCTCGGCGGACCCCTGGCCGGCGCGATCCTGCGCGTGCACTGGCTCGATGTTCCCGGATGGCGCTGGCTCTTTCTCCTTGAAGGCATCCCCGCGATTATCCTCGGAACGTCCACCCTTTTCCTTCTGCCGGACCGGCCTAACGAAGTGAGTTGGTTGCCGCCTGACGAACGCGATTGGCTCACCTGTCGCCTCGCCGAAGAACGACAGGCCAAAGCGCACGTCGAACACGTCACCATCTGGCAGGCCCTTCGGCATCCGTCCGTTCTGGTGCTCACGGCCGGCCTCTTCTTTTGCTACACCGGCGGTTACGCTTATTGGTTTTGGTTCCCGACCATGCTCCAACGGCTGACGGGCTGGACTGATGTGCAGAAAATTGGCTGGGTCGGCGCGATCCCCTTCGTCGTCGGCCTGTTTGGAATGCTGCTGCTCGGCTGGAGTTCCGATCGGTTACGCGAGCGCCGCTGGCATTTCGCCATTCCGCAACTGACCGCCGCGCTGGCGCTGGGCACATGGTTCTTTCTCCCGCATTCGACCCTTCTGCTCGTGATTGTGTTCTCCCTAATTGGGTTCGGCACGACCGCCTATCTGCCCTCGTTTTGGGCGCTTCCCAGTTCCATTCTCTCGGCTTCAGCCGCGGCCGCCGCGATCGGCTTTATCAATTGCACAGCCAGCATTGGCGGATTCGTCGGTCCCAAGATCATCGGCGACCTGAGCCAGCGCAGCGGCTCGTTTCACAGCGGGTTTATCTTCATGGTCGCCTGCTGGGTGATCGCCTCTGTTTTGGTTCTGCTGTGTCCGCGGGAACGAGTCGAGTAAAAGAATCGGCCATGGAGCAGGCACGCCGCCTGCCGCACACAAAGATGGCAACCGATGCGGTTGCCCGACAATTCGGCTTCCTTCAATTCGGAACAATAGAGGCCACTCCAAATCAGCAAGAGGCATCATCGTTGTCATTGTCGGGCGGGGCGCTCCGCCTGCCATTCCTGAAAGGTGGCAACCGATGCGGTTGCCCTACAATTTGGCTTCCTTCAATTCGGAACAATAGAGGTCACTCCAAATCAGCAGGAGGCATCACCGCTGTCATTGTCGGGCGGGCGCTCCGCCTGCCATTCCTGAAAGGTGGCAACCGATGCGGTTGCCCTACAAAGATCCTTAAATGTTGTGGTTGTTTCAGCTCGTCGAAGAAGGACCGCGTGTTCCTCATTTCGGGAAGACCGCCCATGCACCCCTCCTCCGGCACCCCAAATTTGAGAATGGCTATTTGGGGGCGAGCGAGGCGACGATCGCTTCGAAGCGGGGATCTCCCCGGAGCGGATCCCACCAGGGCAGCAATTTCAGGCGGCCGTAGCTGAGCGAAGTGCTGCCCAGCTGCACTGCCCTGGCGAGCTGTTCGCAGGCGAGGTCTTTTTCGCCTACCCAGGCTGCGGTCACAGCGAAAAACTCGATCATGTGCGCGCCATTGATGGAATCCTTTTCCACTGGAAGCAGATCCATGGCGCGCCGGCCTTCGCGCAAAGCCTCCTCTTTGCGACCGAGCCCGGCATCGATCAATCCAAGAACGCAAAGCGCCGGCCCGTAATCCGGTTGGATTTGGAGACGCTTTTCCTGCGCCGCGCGCGCGACAGTAAAAGCGGCGTGCGCTTTTACCTCGTCATTGCTCATTCGTCCCACGAGACCTTCGCCGAAGTCGCGAGAGAACTCGACTGGAGGGTCCCCAAACGTATTGTCCCCAAGGGCAACGAGGGCCTTCTGCGCGGCCGCGGCATCTCTTTCCGCCAAAGCGCAGAATAGCCAGGTATCGGCCACGCCCTTGATCGCCTCGGCATCTTTCGCGCGAATTTCCTCCAGCGTCTGATGCAGAGCACGCGTGTCAGCTTTCCAGTACCACATGATTTCCGCGCGATAGACTTTCATGTCCACGTCGTCCGGTTTGATGGAGAGTGCGCGTTCGATGATTGTAGCGGCCGCCGGGTAGCGCCGCAGTTGGACATTGCTGAGCGCCATTTGCTGCATGATGAAAATGTTACGAGGATCGCGCGCCACGGCCTGCTCCAGATTGAGCAATCCTTCTTCGCGCTGGCCGCGTCGGCGCAGGATATAGCCGGTCAACTCGAAGACCTGAGGAGCATTCGGCAGGGTGCGTCGCGCGGCCTCCAGTTCGGCCAGCGCTCCGTCGTAGTCGCGAGAGCCATAGTAAAGATGTCCGGCGCGAGCAAGGTGTGCTTCTCCTGCATCTGGCCGGAGACGGAAGGCCGCCTCGACCGCTGTTTCGGCCAGGGCCAGCCGCTCCGGAGTGTGGTCGTAACCGACGTGATACAGGTAATCGTGGGCGTAGGCGAGCTGGCACTGCGCAAGAAAGAAGGAAGGATCGCGCGCCACGGCCTGCGTCAGCAGATCAACCGCTTCTCGCAGGTTGCGCTGGATCAAATTAGTGAAGGTAATCGTGAGAAGAAGATTTCGGGCGCGGTTGTAGAAATCGAAGGCGATCAGGTCTGAGGTGGGTTTCTGCTCGATGGCTTTCTTTTCGTTAGGCGAAAGTTTCGCCTGCAACTGATCGGCGATGGCCTTGGCGATTTCGCTTTGAATGGCGAAAACATCTGCCAGGTCGCGATCGTAAGTCTGAGCCCAAAGATGCGCGTCCGTCCGCACATCGATCAATTGTGCGCTGACCCGCACTTTGCCGTCGGCCCGTTGCACACTGCCTTCGAGCAAATGTGTCACGCCGAGTTGCTGACCAATCTCGCTCATGTTGCGCGGCGTGCCGCTCTTGTATTGCATCACGCTGGTGCGGCTGATCACTCTCAGGTCGGCGATCTGCGCGAGGTTCGTCAGGATTTGATCCTGCACGCCATCGGTGAAGAAGGCGTTCTCAGGATCGCGGCTCAGATTTTCAAAGGGCAGCACGGCGATGCTTTTGTCGGCAACGCTCTCGAGCGACCCCGTCGATCCTCTGCGCAAAAGGTAGAGAAGTGCCGCGGACATCGCCGCCAGAACGAGCAGCGCCACGGCCGCTTCGGCCCAGCGCACACGCCGGCGATGTTTTTTCAGGGCCCGGAACCTCGCTGGCAGCTGTGGATTGCCCACTTCGTCCGAGTAGAGATTGGTAACCTCCGCGCGCAGGCCATGCTTCACCTGGCACGAGCCCAGTTCGTGCAGAAACGGCTGCCAGTGCTCGAATTGCTCGAGATCTTCGGCAACGTGTTTGGAGAGCAGAATGTGCCCGGCATCACCGCAATCCATCACCCGCTGCGCGATGTTGATGCCGCCTCCCGCGATGTTCGCCTGCTCGTTCAAGTCGGTAATCTCATTGACCGGCCCGCTGTGAACGCCCATGCGGACGCAAAGTTGCGGGTGCCTTTTCAGCTCCCGGCTAATTTCCATCGCACAAAGGACCGCCGCTTCGGAGTGGTTGCGAAAAACCAGCGCACCGCCGTCCCCGGTGGGCAGGCGCAGGAGTTTGCCTTCCGCCTCGGCGAGACGGAACTGTTCCGTCCCGCGCACAATGTTCTTCAGCGCCTCGAGTTGCGCGCTCTGCTCGTTGATGAGCAACTTGGAGTAACCGACGATGTCGATGAAAAGGACGTGCCCAATCTGCAAGCGGGGTTGTTCACCGGGAGACATTCGGTAAGCAAGCTTAACCGTTTGCGCGGGGGCGTGCCCAGATTATTCCATCCTTCAACGCCACGGACTACGAGGCTCCAGCGAGTCCAAAGCGACTGGTCTCGGCGTGTGTCCCGAAGCGCGGATCACGTTGTGCTCAGCTCGGTAGCGCGACCTCGATTGGGACACCGGTCTTCGCGCGAACATCGTCAAGGTTAGCGCCAGGCTGGAGCTCGATGAGGCGGAGGCCGCCGCCTTCTTTCACTTCGAAGACAGCCAAATCGGTGATGATGAGATCGACCACGCCTTTGCCGGTGATGGGGAGGGTGCATTCCTTGATGATCTTCGGGCTGCCGTCTTTCGAAGTGTGTTCCATTACCACGACCACACGTCTCACCCCCGCCACCAGATCCATCGCGCCGCCGGGACCCTTGACCATCTTGCCGGGGATCATCCAGTTGGCGATATCGCCTTTGTCGGTCACTTCAAAGGCACCGAGGATGGCGAGATCGACATGACCGCCGCGGATCATGGCAAAGGAATCGGCGCTCGAAAAGAAAGCCGAGCCGGGCCGGGTGGTAATGGTTTGCTTGCCGGCGTTGATAAGGTCGGCGTCTTCTTTGCCGGGTTCAGGAAAGGGTCCGATGCCTAACAATCCATTTTCAGACTGCAGGGTGACGTTCATCCCTTCGGGAATGTAGTTGGCAACAAGCGTGGGAATGCCGATGCCGAGATTGACGTAGTAACCGTCGCGCAATTCCTGCGCGGCGCGTCTGGCGAGGAGGTCGCGCGTCGGGTTGGCTTTCTGCGCACTGCCCGCCCCCTGGACGGTGCGGAATTCGATTCGCTTCTCGTATTTCGCTCCCTGGATGACGCGATCGACGAAGATACCGGGGGTGTGGATTTGGTCGGGATCGAGTTGACCCGGCTCGACCAGCTCTTCGACTTCCGCGACGCAGACTTTGCCGCAGCTCGCGATCATCGGGTTAAAATTCCGCGAGGTTTTGCGATAGATCAGGTTGCCGTCCTTGTCGCCTTTCCACGCTTTCACGAGCGAGACCTCGGCTTTGATGCCCGGCTCGAGAACATACTCGAGGTCGCGAAATTTTTTCGTCTCCTTGCCCTCGGTCAGCTTCGTGCCGAAACCGGTGCGGGTATAAAAGCCGGGAATGCCGGCGCCACCCGCACGGAGCCGTTCCGCCAATGTGCCCTGCGGGATGAGCTCGAGTTCGAGTTCGCCGGCCAATACCTGGCGCTCGAACTCCTTGTTCTCGCCCACGTAGGAAGCCATCACTTTTTTTACCTGACGGGCGGGCAGCAATACGCCCATGCCGAAGCCGTCCACGCCGGCATTATTGCCGACGATGGTGAGATCTTTCACACCGCTGTCGTGCAGCGCCGCGATGAGATTCTCCGGGATGCCGCACAAGCCAAAGCCGCCCGCTGCGATGGTCATGTTGTCGTGAAGCAGGCCGTCGAGGGCGGCCTTGGCGTCAGGGTAAACTTTGCTCATGGGAAACAGATTAACCATGGATCGGCAGACGCAACAAGGAGCGGCGCTTTCCTAAGGACCCGGGGTGGTTGGAAACCGGCCTTCCCTGGCGTTGAGACAGCCAGAGTGAATATCCGCCGCTTGCTGCGGCGCGATTGATCAGAAAAATTGTAGGGCAACCGCTTCGGTTGCCGGTCCGGTTCAGGCAGGCGGCCGAATCCAGGCAGGCGGAGCGCCTGCCCTACAATGACGGGCTCTTCTACCGCGCAATGGACAAATGCACACGATGAAATCTGCGCAGATGTCGAGGCGCTTGTGCCAAGCGCCTTCCGATTCCGCGCCCTCCGCACTTGCGACAAGCTCTGCTCCACGGTTGCTCATCCACAATTCATCGCCAGATTGCAGGCTCAAATTTTTATGACGTCCAAATCACTCGCCCATCGCCTCGCGGAATACGCCTGTTCGCTGAACTACGAAGATCTCGCGCCGGAGGTCGTGCACGAGGTGAAACGCCGGGTGATCGATTCCTTCGGTTGCGCGCTAGGCGCCTGGCATGAGGAACCGTGCGTGATCGCACGCAAGGTCGCTTCGGATTTCTCGGCCAAACACGGCGGAACCATCATCGGCACCGATCATAAGGCACCGCCGGATTGGGCTGCTTTCGCGACCGGCTGTTGCATCCGCTATTTCGATTACAACGACACCTACCTTTCGAAAGAACCGGCACATCCGAGCGATAACATTGCTGCAGTCCTCGCCGTCGGAGAAAGTGTCGGCGCGGACGGCCGCGAGCTGATTACGGCGATCGCGCTCGCCTACGAAGTGCAATGCCGTTTCTGTGATGCAGCCAGCATTCGCGCGCGCGGCTGGGATCATCCGACCTACGGCGCGTTTTCGACCGCGCTGGCCGCGGCCCGCTTGATGAAACTGGATCCCGAAAAAACGCGACACGCCGTCAACATCGCGGGCGTCAATTGCGCCGCCTTTCGCCAGGCTCGGGTGGGCGAACTTTCTCATTGGAAAGGCGTCGCCTTCGCCAACGCGGCGCGCTCTGGCGTTTACGCAGCGCTCCTCGCGCGCGCCGGCATGACCGGTCCGGCTCCGATCTTTGAAGGTCAGATGGGTTTTGAGAAGGAGCTCGGTGTGTCGTTAGGCAAGGTCGGCGAAGTTTTCGTGAAACGGCCTGCCGAGAAAGACGTCAACGAAGGGACGGCCGCCATGATTCTCAACACCAGCATCAAATACTGGCCGGCCGAATATCACAGCCAGAGCGCGATCGAGGCGGCGCTCTTTCTGCGCAAGGAGATTGGTGATCCCGCCAAAATCCAGTCGGTCCGGATCGAAAGTCACGACGCCTCCGTCGACATCATTGGGAGCGAGCCGGAAAAATGGAAACCGGAAACGCGTGAGACAGCCGACCACAGCCTGCCTTACATCACCGCCGTCGCGCTCATCGATGGCGAGGTCACGGAGAAACAATTTCAACCGCAGCGTTTCACCGACCCGACGATCTGGAAGTTTCTCGAGGAAGTGACGGTGCAACGGAACGACGAACTCAGCTCCATCTACGCGAAAGCCGTCGCCAACATCGTGCATGTCACGTTGCAGGACGGTCGCGTCCTGACCAAGCGGGTTGATTACCCGCTGGGCAACGCCCTCAATCCGGTGAGCGACAAACAGCTGGAAGGAAAGTTCAACTCCCTTGTTGTCCCGGAGTTGGGCGAAGCGGGCGCACGCAAACTCCTCGACGTCGCCTGGAAACTCGAGGAGGCGCAATCAGCCGACGAATTAATGAAGCTGGCGAGAATGCCGGCCTAACGATTCGCTGTGGACTGCATTGATCACAGCACCCTTCACCGTGATCGGTGGCACCATGGAAGGGGCCGGGTATTTCTACACGAACCGGTTTAGCGTGAAGTAATACTATTATGCTGCGAACACGCCGGGGCGCGTGCAAGGCAACGAAGAAAGGCTACGATACGCCATGACGCAGCGTTCAATGCCGGCCAGACTTCGTGAACTCATCGCCAGAGGCATCGTCACCATGCCAGGCGTGCCCAATGCCTCCATGGCGCGACAGGTCGAGCGCGCGGGATTCGATGCGGTATATATTAGCGGCGCCGGGCTGGCGAACTGCACGGCCGGTCTCCCTGATGTCGGGCTGCTCACGCTGAATGAGGTCGCCACGCTTGCCGGCTTCATCGCGCATGCGGTGAAGATTCCAGCAATTGTCGATGCCGATACCGGTTTCGGCGGTGCCGAGAATGTCGGACGCACCATCTACGAGCTGGAGAGCGCTGGCCTCGCCGGTTGTCATCTTGAGGATCAGGAATTTCCGAAACGGTGCGGTCACCTCGCGGGGAAGCGGCTGATCGAAACGGAGGAAATGGTGGCAAAAATTCGCGCGGCGGTGGCCGCAAAACGCGATCGCGATTTTCTCGTCATCGCTCGGACCGATTCCCGCGCCTTGGAAAATTTCAACGGCGCGGTCAAGCGAGCGCAAGCTTACATCGACGCCGGCGCCGATGCCATTTTTCCTGAGGCGCTGGAGAGCGAGACGGAGTTCCGCGATTTTGCGAAGGAGATCAAGCTGCCGTTACTCGCCAATATGACCGAGTTTGGCAAGAGTCCGCTCCTCAGCGTGCAAAAACTCGGCGAACTCGGATATCGGATGGTCATCTTTCCGCAAAGCGCCTTTCGGGTTTCAATGAAAGCGACGGGAGAATTCTTCCACGATCTGAAAGAGGCCGGGTCGCAGGAGAAATGGATCGAGCGGATGCAGACGCGCCAAGAATTGTATGAAACGCTCGAATACGATCCGGCGGCGGGAAAGTGGCCGGGATTCAGCGTGAAGATGTAGAGACGCTTGCCCCAAGCGCTCTCGTCCAAACCGTCGGCGCTTGGCCCAAGTGCCTCCACATTAATACCAGGACGAAACTGTCTGGTTGAGCGAAGCCGAAACATCTCTACTTTCCTGAGCGGCGTCCCCGCGGCTCAGAGGGAGAGATTGCTTCTGCTCTGACTCGCGCCCGCACCGTTCCGCTCACCCCGAAGGAGAGAGCGGTTGGAAAACAAAACCTATGAGCACTGACACAACACCAGCCTACAGCCCCGGCCTGGCCGGAGTTATCGCCGGCGAAACCGAGATCTGCTGGGTCAATCCCAATGCCGGCTTGATGTATCGCGGCTACGATATTCACGACATGGCCGAGAAGGCCAGCTTCGAAGAGGTCGCTTATCTCCTCATCAACGGCGAACTGCCTAACGGCGGTGAGCTGGCCAATTTCACGAATCAGATCGCCGCCGAACGCACCATCCCCGACCCGGTCGTAAAGATGATGAAGCTTCTTCCAAAGACGACGCATCCCATGGATTTGCTCCGCACCGGCGTTTCCATGCTGGCGCCGTTCGACAAGGATCTGAACGACAACTCGCACGCGGCCAACGTGCGCAAGGCCATTCGCCTCATTGCGAAAGTCAGCACCCTCATCACCGACGGCTGGCGCATGTTGCACGGGCAGGAACGCATCCCGGAAAAAGCCGATCTTACTCTGGCCGGCAGTTTCTTTTACAAACTGACCGGAGCCGTTCCGCAGACGTGGCAAATCCGGATGCTCGACACGATTTTTATTCTGTATGCCGATCACGAGTTCAACGCCTCGACTTTTGCCGCGCGCGTGACCGCCTCGACCCTGTCCGACATGTACGCCGCGGTCACCTCGGCTTGCGGCACGCTCAAGGGGCCGTTGCACGGGGGCGCGAACGAGGAATCGATGAAGATGCTCGACGAAATCAAGATTCCGGACCGGGCCGAATTATGGCTCAAGGACAAGCTGGCCAAAAAGGCCAAGATCATGGGATTCGGCCATCGTGTTTACAAAAAGGGCGATTCACGCGTGCCCATCATGCGCGAGATTGCGCGGGATCTGGGCAAGCGGCTCGGGCGCGAACAATGGGTGCCGATTTGCGAAAAACTCGAGGAAGCGATGGAACGGGAAAAACAATTGTGTGCGAACGTCGATCTCTACGCGGCGCCGGTTTTCACCATGCTCGATTTCCCGTCGGAGCTGAACACGCCGGTCTTCGCGGCGTCGCGCGTGGCCGGCTGGTGCGCGCACGTTATCGAACAGCACGATCATAATCGCCTGATTCGGCCTCGTTCGCATTATACCGGACCCCAGGCGCGGCCCTACACCGGGATGCCGACCGAATAGCGGCCGCGGCCGTCGCCATGTCGCCTGACGAGTCGAAATCGTTACAAGAGCAGTACGCTCCGGGCAACGCCTGTTTCGGCTGCGGCCCATCGAACCCGGAAGGGCTGCGCATTCGCAGTTTTCCGAAAGACGGCGACGTCGTGGCGGAATGGCAGCCGCAACCGAAATACGAAGCGTTTCCCGGGGTTCTGAACGGCGGAATCATTGGCGCCCTGCTCGATTGCCACTGCAACTGGACGGCCGCTTATTACTTGATGAAGCAAGCCGGCGAAGATCATCCACCCTGCACGGTGACGGCCGATTACGCCATCAAACTCCTTCGCCCAACGCCGACAAACCGTCCGGTGTCGCTCGCCGCCCGCGTCGTGGAATCGAGCGGAGATCGCGCCACGGTGGAGGGAACGCTGAGCGGCGGCGGCAAAGTTTGCGCCACGTGCCGCGGGACCTTTGTCGCGGTGAAGGAAGGCCATCCCGCTTTCCATCGCTGGTGATCCTGTAGCCGGGATCGCTGATCCCGGCTTTCTCGACAATCGCCAGGCCTTCGTTTCTCCGGCCGGGATCAGCGATCCCGGCTACAACTGAATTCACTGCCCGAATTCCGTGGATGCGCGACCAGAGATGGGGCGTTTAGCTGTGTTCATGAAAAGCTCAGGCTTCCGAATTATCCCGCTTCCCCGTGACGTCGCCGAGGCGGCACGGCGGCGCTTCAGGGAAGGTGCTTCCGATCACGCGCTCGTCACGGCCGATTCCCCAGATGGTTATCCCTGCCGGCACTGTTTGCAGTGGGCGAAGCCCGGCCAACAGATGATTCTCTTTCCGTTCGCCTCGATCCCGGCCGACCGGCCCTACGCCGAAAGCGGACCGATCTTCGTCCACGCCGAGCCGTGCGATTCCTACGCAAACACCAATGAATATCCGGTCGATTTCCGCCGACAGCGCGTGCTCCGGGCCTATAATAGAAACGACGATATGATTGATGCCATGGTCATCGAGAACGACCAGCCGGAGCCGGCCATCGCGCAACTTTTCCAGAACCCGCAGACCGCCTTCCTGCAGGCCCGCAGTGTCACACGCGGCTGCTACACCTTCCGCATCGAACGCGCATGAAAACACCCGAACTTCTTCCACCTTCCGAAACCATGTATAGCGCTCTCGTGAACAGCGATCCGAGCTTCGAGGGAATCTTTTTTGTCGGTGTCCGTACCACCGGAATCTTCTGTCGGCCAACCTGCCACGCGAAAAAGCCGGCCCGCGAAAATGTCGAATTCTTTTCTTCGCCTAACGAGGCACTGCTGGGCGGTTACCGCCCTTGCCTGCGTTGTCAGCCCATGGATCCGGAGAAACGACCGCCGGAGTTGATCGAACGTCTGCGCGCCGAAGTGGAGAAGGCGCCGGATGGGCGTCTGACCGACAAGGAGCTGGCCGCCCTCTCGATCGATCCCTCGACCGCGCGCCGTCAGTTCAAACGGCATTACGGGATGACCTTCCAGGCATATCATCGTGCCCGCCGCCTCGGTCTGGCTTTGCGCGAAGTGCGCCGGGGCGAGAGCGTCGAGGAGGCGCGTAACGGTAGCGGCTTTGAATCGGAAAGCGGGTTTCGCGAAGCTTTCACCCACATTTTTGGCGTCCCGCCCACGGCGGCGAAGCAGCGCGATTGTCTTTTTGCCGAGCGCATCGAAACCCCGCTCGGCATGATGCTGGCCGTGGCCGATGATGACGGTCTGCGCCTGCTCGAATTCGGCGACCGGCGTGCGCTGGAGCGGGAATTGCCGATCTTGCGGCAGCGTCTGCGCAAGAGCGTCGTTCCGGGTGAGCATCGCCATCTCGATGCGATCCGCGCACAGTTGGCCGATTATTTCTCCGGCAAGAATCTGGAATTCGATCTGCCGCTTGCCCCCGTTGGCTCCGAGTTCCAACGGCGCGCCTGGAAAATCCTGCGTACGATTCCGGTCGGCGAGACGCGTTCCTATTCGTGGATGGCGGAACGCCTGGGCGATCCGGGCGCGCGCCGCGCGGTTGGCCGCGCCAACGGCACGAACATGATGTGCATCGTCATCCCCTGCCATCGCGTCATTCGCGCCGACGGCACTCTCTGCGGATACGGAGGCGGCCTCTGGCGCAAAAAATGGCTGCTCGATCACGAACGAAAGTCGACGTGAAGGCTGCCAGCGGGTTTGCCTAACGAATGCGCGCCCGGGGTGACTCGAACACCCGACCCACGGATTAGAAATCCGTTGCTCTATCCGGCTGAGCTACGGGCGCAGCGTGTGCAATATGTCGCCGCTGTTGTGCGAAAATCTAGCGGAGAGTGACCGGGCAGAGACGTTGAAGAAAAAAGCGACTTGGCACTGGCCGCTTTAACGCTGGCTTTCTTCCAACGCCTCAACGCTCCAAACGCCTTGCCACCACCCGATCGAGGATCGGTCGAAGGCTGGCGCCGACGCCAAGCAACATCGGCGATCCGCCGAATCAGGACAAACGACGACGATGCGCGAGCGAGAGCGCGCCGAGGGCGAGACCGAGCAGCACACAGGTCGAGCCACCATCCGGCACCGCCGTGACGACCGCGGATTGCCGGGTGACGAGCCGGACGAGCTCCTGCTGGTTCGAAAATTCAATCTCTCCCTGGAGCGGATTGTCCGGCGAAAAAAGCGAGAAGTAATCCCACGATCCGCTGACGCCACTGGGACCGAGGCCGAGGTCTTCACTCCACATCCCCAACTCCATGGTCAGCAGATTCAACTGCGGCCCGAAATAAAAGCCCTGCCACGAAAAGGTCGGCAACAGCGCATTGCCCGAGAAGGAGACGATGTCGGAAGCATAGAAGGGTGCGAATTCGCTCGCGTCGATGATGTGGTCGTTGTTGAGATCCTCCCCGGTGAGCGTGCCGCTGATGTATCCGCCGCCGGTAAAGCCAGACTGATAAAAGTTAACCGTGATCGGTGTAGCCTGCGCACGGGCCAAAAGCAGCCAGGTGAGGCCGAGCAACAGAACGAGAAAACCGTGCCGCAAAAACGTCTGTGAAGCGAATGATCTGAACATATTGATAGTACGAATGAATTGAGCAGGAATTAATTACAGGGCAGATCCAAGAGAGAAGCTCGGGCCCAGGATTAGCAACAAAGTCATTTTCGTACAAATGGAGTTTTTCTGTCAACCCCCCTCAGGACACGCAGGATTGACTTAGCGGTCCAATCTCGGTAAACCGTTGAGCCAACCGCCTTTCCCATGGCGACCGCACCGTCATCGGTTAATCCCGTTCTGCCTTTGCACGAAGTGCTCGAGCAGGAATTTGTTGCGCTGCATGGCACCGCACCGAAACCGTCGTCTCCTGATGACAGTCCGGTCGCCCGATTGAAAGCAGTCTGGTCCGCCGTGCACGCACTCCCGGAAGAGCGGGCGGCTCTTTGTCTTTCGGGCGGCGGGATTCGCAGCGCGACGTTTGCTCTCGGCATTCTTCAGGGTCTGGCCCGCTGTGGCTTGCTGAACAAGTTTCATTACCTCTCGACGGTCTCAGGCGGCGGCTATATCGGAGGCTGGCTGAGCGCCTGGATCCAGCGGGCCGATGGTGGCCTAACGAGTGTTGCAGAGCAACTCGCCCAACCCAAAGACGATGCCCGGCCGAATCCCGAGCCGGTCGAAATCCAGAACCTTCGCAACTACAGCAACTATCTGAGCCCGCGACTTGGGCTCCTTTCGGCGGACAGTTGGACACTCGTCGCAACCTATCTGCGCAATCTGATCCTGACCTCGCTCGTTTTACTTCCCCTGCTCTGCGTCATCCTCGCCATTCCCTGGACCTACGCGGCAACGCTGATGACCGATCCGCCGCCTTACACGGTGATCCCGTTCTGGGCCGGCGGTGCCTGCGTAGTCGTCGCCGTCGCTTTCATGGGACTGAGTCTTCCCTGCGGCGGCCGAAAACCTTACACCCAGACTCAATTTCTCATCTTCTGCCTGGTTCCGATCTTTCTCTCCGCCATCTGCTTCACCGCACATTGGGCCTGGTTCACCTACTACGGCAAGAAACCGCCTGCCTGGCCATTGTTCGGAATCTTTCCACCGCACCCCTCGGTTGTCTTCATCTACTTCGGCATCGGGATTCATCTTCTCTCGTGGATCGGTTCCCTGCTCCGCTCACACGGATTCAAACCGATGGAATTTCTCGCCGTCATCGTCTCGGGCGGAGTCGGTGGCTGGTTTCTTTGGCTGGCTGCGGATAAGCTCTTCCCGCAGCCCGTGGCCGTTGCGGAGCTTTATTGCTGCTTCGGCTTGCCGCTCTTCCTGCTCCTTTTCTATCTCGCCATCGCAGTTTTCGCTGGAATCTCGAGCCGCTGGACGAAAGACGAGGATCGCGAATGGTGGGGCCGCGCCTCGGGTTGGATTCTGGTCGTAGCCTTCTGCTGGACCCTGGCTAGCGCGTTGGTCATCTTTGGTCCGCTCCTTCTTTCGTGGACCATTTCGACCGTCACGGCCGGCGGGATCGCCGGGCTGGTAACGTTTCTGTCGGGCCACAGCAAACGCGTGCCGGCGACCCGGGACGAGGCCGGAAGCAATCCTCCCAGTGCGGTGATGACGCGCCTCGGGACCATTGCTTCCGCCATCTTCATCGCGGTCTTGGCCGTCCTGCTCATCAAGGGGATGACGTGGACGATGATGCAGGTGGGCAACGCGCTGCACTTCGGCTGGAAGCTCGACAACAAGTCGCATCTTCTCGGTTATGCGGAGCCCTATTTGAACGTTATCCTGTTCACACCTGCCTTCATCGTGGGTGTTTTCGGCGCCGGCCTGGCTCTCGCCGCCTTCGCCATGGCCTACGTCGTCAACCCAAACCGGTTCTCTCTGCACGCGGTTTATCGCGACCGCATCATCCGCAGCTATCTCGGCGCTTCCCATCTGGAGCGAAAACCGAATCCCTTCACCGGCTTCGATGAAACCGACAACCTTCGCCTGGCCGAACTGTGGCACGACGGAAAATTCGACCGGAAACTGCTGCCCGTCATTAACATGACGTTGAATCTGGTGGGCGGGGACCGGCTCGCCTGGCAGGAACGAAAGGCGGAAAGCTTTACGGCGTCTCCGCTCCACTGCGGCTCTTTCGAGGTTGGCTATCGCAAAAGCGATGGGCCGGCCGGCGCGCGCTACGGCGGCCGGGACGGTATGTCGTTAGGCACGGCCGTGGCCGTTTCGGGCGCGGCCGCCAGTCCAAACATGGGATATCATTCCTCGCCGCTCGTCACCTTCGTTCTCACTCTGCTCAACGTTCGCCTGGGCACCTGGCTGGGGAATCCGGGGCGCACCGGCAACCGCAGTTTTAACAAGGATTCCCCAAATTTCAGCCTCGCTCCCATCGTCGCGGAAGCTTTCGGCCTGACCAATGATCTTCACCCCTATGTCTATCTTTCCGACGGCGGCCATTTTGAAAATCTCGGTCTCTACGAAATGGTTTTGCGACGCTGCCATTACATTGTCGTGAGCGACGCCGGTGAAGATCCGGAGTGCTCTTTCGCCGATTTGGGCGAATCGATCCGCAAGATTCGCATCGACCTCGGCATCTCGATCGATTTCGGTTCGATGACAATTTATCCGCCCGCTCAGCGTGATGCCATGAAAGAGCGCGGCCACAACTGCGCCATCGGCCGAATTCGTTATTCCATGGTGGACGGCGCCAACGCGCCGGACGGCATCATCATCTACATCAAACCGGTCTGTTACGGCGACGAGCCGCGCGACATCTTCGAATATTCGAAGAGGAACAAGGGATTCCCGCACGAGAGCACGGCGGATCAATTCTTCTCCGAGTCGCAGTTCGAAAGCTATCGCATGCTCGGCGTGCATACGATACGGCAGCTGTGCGCCGACTGCGGCGGCGATATCCAGCGCTTCATCCGGACCGTCCTGGACGATCATCTGAAGGAAAAGAGGGCGGATTGGCTGAACGCCGTCCTCCCTGACACGCCGACTTCGTCCGAAGTTTAGAACTTGAGTCTCCGGTTCGGGCGTCGTTACAAACGTTCCCGGCACCTCCAGAGGCGACGTGTGCCCAACCAGCAGAACCCAATGCCAACGGCATTCATCTCTCACGCCAATCAGGACCACGAGGTCGCTGAGCGAATTTGCGCGTTCTTGGAAGAGCGAGGCATTCGCTGTTGGATCGCGCCCCGGGACGTGAGGCCGGGACATCGTTACGGGGAGGAAATTATCAGCGCCATCCAGAGCGCAAACGCGGTCATCCTCGTCCTCACGGAGAACGCGAACACATCGAAGTTTGTCGAGCGAGAGATTGAACGCGCAGTCAGCTACGGAAAGCCGACCTTGCCTGTCCGTGTGCGCGAGGTGCAACCATCGCGCTCGCTCGAATTATTCATCTCCGACGCCCACTGGATCGATGCATGGACGCCGCCGATGGAGCAATATCTCGATCGCCTGGCTGACTCGATCCGCACGCTCAGTCCGAGCGAGGGCGAATCGGTCGAAAGACATTCTCTCGACGCGCCGGTGTTTCAGAAAAGAGAGCGCAATTCCGGCAGACGCCTCGGCCTGGCGGTGCTTCTCTTGCTCATCATAGCCGCCTTGGCGGGTGCGGCCTGGTGGTTGTGGAACGGAAAGCTGTCGCCATTGCACGGAACTGAGTCGACCGTCACAACGCCTGCGCCGGCTCCATCGACCCCGGCACGTCCGCCGGAAGTCACACCGTCCGCAACGGCGACGTCCAGTGTGTCGGCGCCCTCGCCACCTCCGGTTTCCGCAGTGACGGCGTCGCCCCCGCCAGCGGAGAGCGCGGCTTCCGCATCGCCCGAGCCATCGCCCACCGCCAGACCGGCGACACCAGAGCCGACGGAAACGCCCGTCCGATCTGAGGAAACTCCGACGCGCGAGGCGAACCGCGCCGTTGCCGATGTTCTGGCTGCGCTCGGGAATCTCAATGGCATGGCGCGCTACAGCGCGATTCGCGAGCAGCAGGATCGTCTGCCCGCCCAGATTTCCGTGGAGGATCTTCTCGCCCTGACGAGAGGAACAAGTCGCCGCAGCGACACCATTCAAATGCTCTTCGCTCGTCTCCCCGGTCCGCTGCCGGTGGGCGAAGTATTGAAAGTTCTCGGATCGACTTCCGGGATGGAACGCTACGGTTTGATTCGCTTGTTTGCGCAACGTTTGCCCGCGCAAATTTCGGTGGACGAGCTTCTCAATTTGATCGATGCCAGCAGCCGGCGAAGCGATGCGATTGGACTCCTGGCTTCGCGTCTACCCAGTCCGCTTCCGGTGGAAGAGGTCTTGCGAATTCTGGAATCGACCAACGGCATGGAGCGCTACGGCTTGATTCGCCTTTTTACGCAGCGTCTTCCCGGTGAAATTTCCGTCGATCAGCTTCTGACATTGGTTGGGAACACCAGCCGCCGAAGCGACGCGGTCGAACTCCTTTCTGCGCGTCTCCCGAGTCCGATTCCCGTGCAGGATCTGCTGCGCATTCTCGCATCGACCAACGGCATGGAACGATACGGCTTGATTCGTCATTTTGCAGAGCGGTTGCCTGGTGAGATCTCGGTCGCCCAACTTCTGGACCTGATCAGCGGAGCCAGCCGGCGCAACGACGTGATCGGCCTTCTCGCAAAGCGCCTGCACACCCCGCTTACCTTCGACGAGATGTCGCGCCTGCTCGGATCGACTTCAGGAATGGAGAGATACACTCTGATCAGAATCCTCGCCCCGCGCGCGCCGAGCGGACTTTCGCCGGACGAGGTTTCGACGCTTGTCCAAGGAAGCTCCCGTGCCGAAGAGGCGAAAGAGATTCTCCGCCGGCATTAATCATCCAGCTCTTTCGATTAATGAAGATCATTCCGCGCGGCTGGCGCGTTCATTTCTCAGCATGACCGGTACTGGCGGGGGCATCCTGATCAAGCTGCTGGAGGTCGCGGGGGGCAGATTCCGCGCCCGCTGGCCGGTTCCCTGATTGCTCGCGCAACTGATGAAGAAGCAACCAACTCTTGAGCCGGAGCGGCGGAAGCGGTTCCGCTTCGCCGCCTTTTCTGCGCAAACTTAGTCGAACAACATCGATGACATTTCTTCGCGTCTCGATGACTGCCAGATCGCCTTCCGGAGATACGCGATTCCCGGGAGGAAGTGTAATGATTGTCTTCCACGATGCGGTATCGACAACCGCGTTTCCGATAATGAGACGTCCAGGTTCGCCAAACTCCTGCACACTGAAATCACGAGAGGGGACGATGCGTTCCAGGCGAGCGAAGGGATTGCTGGCGAAGTTCTTCCGAAGCTCGGTGATGCCAGAAGGAAGAGTCAGAGCAACAAATTCGGATCCTGGATGCCAGGCGAATGCGTCCGGAACGTGGACGGTCGATTCTGTACTCGGAAGAGTCTTTGGGCCGGTAAAAATTGCGAACGTCGTGAGCGTAAACAAGCTTACCGGATTTCAGATTCCACACCGCGAAAAGGTGTTCGTTGCGTCCGACAAATTCGAAGGCCGCTTCGCTTCCGTCCGGTGCGATGGACATTGAGGAACTCACCGAGTAAGGGAACATCATATTGGTGTCCGCCTTTTCAAACTTGCGGATGACATTCATCTTTTCCAAATCGACGACGCCGGCCACGAGTCGGTCCTTCCACCAAAACCAACCGGCGACGAGGTTTGTGCTCGGGATTACAGCGGCGCTGCCTCCGTAGGATTCCTCGATCGTTCCGGGGCGCACGGTTTCTCCAAGAATACGACCGGTGGTTCCGTCACGCAGCCTTACGCTACCCGCTCCCCATGTGGTCAAAAAGTACTGGCCCCGCGGCGCCCGCTTGAGCTCGCACGATTTGAGAATCCCGTTCGAACTCGGAAGGTAAGCTCTCTCTTTCCTTAAGAACGGCCGCGAGCGCAGCGGGTGAAGGTTGTGCTTGGAGCTTTTCGAGCTCCCAAAATGGAATCAGATCGCTGAATCGGTCTGTCGTGGACACGCTTACCTGGCCGGATTCCGTATCGATTTCCACCGGTTCAAGTCTGCGATTTCGCTCATTCGGATCCCAGAAGCGCGTCGCTCTATCATCTCCGTCGGGACTGATTCGCACAGAGGAAGGTTTGGCCGCTCTGAATCGAATCCGCGCCGCCCGACTCGGCGTCGGTGGATTGTCGGGCCAGGTAGCTTCCTCCTTGGCGCTCGCGCTGTCCGGCGCGAGCGGACCGGGGCTGGGCTGAACCATCGGCTCGCCTACGATGTAACGTTCACGAAGGAACGCGATATGATCACCCGATTCCAAGACTGGATCGCCACCTGCCATTCTCGCAGGCGATCGGTCCTGGCTCACTTCCGCTTTCCAGCAGACGCTATTCTGCGGGCCGAGCAAAATCGCGGCAATCCTCAATCCTCCAAAGCCTGTATAAAAGCTGTTCAGCAGGACGGAGCCGGACGGATCGCCGCCACGCCAAGCGTCCCAAGACGTTCCATTTTTGGCGCCGGATATTTGATAGGAAAGAATCAACTGGTTCGCCACAGCGTTAGCAGGCTGCGGTGGCACCACGCGGCGGGGATCATATTCGTTTCCTGCTGTGTTTTGCGCCATTTCGTCCAATTGAGAACGAAGGGTTCCAGCCGCCTTCGCCAAGGAAGGTTCCTCTAAATTCGAGAGTTCGCTCAGCGGCATTGGGCCCGGGCCGCAACGCGCTACCAGATACCACCATTCCCAAGCGCGAAGTTCGGTCGGGCAACTCAAGAGTAATTGCCGGCCCCTCGCGTATTCGCCGGCTTCGATATGCTCAGCCGCAGACCGCACTGTGTTGAGGTAGACCTGCTTGAGGGCACGATCTCGCTCGGTCCTGGCGATTGCGGTCTGTCTTTCAGCTTCTTTTTGCGCAGCTCGCGCGCGAGCTCGTTGCCACCACGCCACGCCGGCGCCAGCCAAGGCAAGCAAGGCCAGAATGACGAAGCCGGCGGCGATTCGTCGAAAAAGTTGGGCACGCTGGCGCGCCTTGTTGAGTTGAAATGTTTTGTCCCGCTGCGTCAGCTCGCCCAAAGGAACGCCCAAGGCACCGGCGATAACCTTGAGCTTGGCCAGTTCCAGCCGCTTCTCGTAATCGCTCACCTGTCGATGAATGATGTCAGCTCTGAGCTGCCCTTCCTGCTCCAAGTGTTCGCGGTAAGCAGCCCCGGTCGTCCACCCTTGCACCGGTTGTCCTCCCGGTCTCGCATCCGCGGCGATCGGCTCGGTGCGGGCCGTCCAATCGATTCGCCCGTCGTTGCCCATTACGCCAAACCGTAGTGGCTCAGGTAGACATTCCAACTCGGCCGACAAACCAATTGCCTGTTTCCCGGGATCATCTGAAGCGTTTGGTTCCCCGTCGATCATCAACGCCAGAATGCGATCCGCTTTCCCCAATTCCTTGAAATGGCGAATCTCCTCGGCAACAAACCGCGAGCCGACAGCCCTCGGCGAGCAGAGAACGACAAGCAAAGCGCTGTTCTCGAGCGCCCGGCGAATATTGCGCGTCAGATCGGCGTCAGCCGGCAGCTCTTCTTCGTCTCGAAAGACCGGATAGAGACTGGACGGAATCGGCTCACCGCGCCCGTTCTGGGTTCCCACAAATTCCGGCGGGACCTCGTAACTCTCCAGCATTTGATGGAGCCACGTCGCCCATTGCCGCCCTAATTCCTTGTTGTCCGCGTGCCGATAGCTCAGGAAGACCGCGTAGCGTCGTGGCCTAACGACGTTTTCGTTGGTCTTTGATTCAGCCATAAGAATGATTGTCTTTTTCCTCTCTTCCTTAACTGTCGCGCGTCGCTGTTACTGCTCTGCCTAACGCGCCTCGGACCTCGAAGGTGGATTGCAAAAAGAAGAACGAGAGAAACCCTCATCAACCCATTTTTTCGGATTGGTGATTGTTTCCTTAAACCAATCGTAGGCCCAGCGATGTTTATCGAGCCAGTTTTTGTCGGCAGGGGCGACGAGCTGCTTCATGTGAATTGCGCCTAACGAGAAATTCGCCAGCAACACCTTGGGCGTGCGTCCGCCCACCGGCGATGTGATGTAAAAATCGACCGGACAACAGCGCGGCAAATCGAACAGGATTTCTTTGTCGGGCGCGGGTGTATCCAGGATTGTTACTCGAAGTGGCGAAGGAGCCAGATGCAACTTCGACAAGGTAAGGGCCGCACGCGCCACAACAAACCCGCCGGCACTGTGTCCGATGAAATAAAGTGGCCGATCACGACGAATTTTCCTGTTCTCCAAAACAAGCCGGGCCAGGCGAAAGGCCACTTCGTCTCCCACCTGATAGGCTTGCGGGCGGATCGCTGCCACGTCTTGAAGCATGCGGGCTGTTTGCGGGCCGATGATGTTGTAAATTTTCGACGGCGTCGCCACGCCCTGCCAGTCAACCAGACAAATATTGGGAGGTTTGTTGCCTTCGCGTTTTTCAATCGCCTCGGCCATCTGCTGCATCCAGTTGTCCTTCGAGCTGGTGAAGACGGAGTGGCCCCACAATCCATGCACGATGACGACACAGCCATTTTCCGCTCGTTCTTCGCTCGGGTCCCAGGTCTCGCCGTCGCTGCCTTTCAACTCGGCCAGAACCTTGAGCTGGTTTTTCGATTTCAGATCAGCGGGCTGAAAGTAAAAGATCCAAATCAAGGCCGCCGCGCCGGAACCGACAATCCATGGAACGCGGCCCAGGACGACTCTGACGAAAAACCATCCCGCCGATCCAATCCCGCTCAGCATGCGCGTCGACATTTCGCGCGCGGTCGAGGGCTTGCTTTCAACCAGCGACTCTTGAGACCGGCGCCGCTCCGGACGTTCGCGAAGGGAAAAGAAATGTTCGGCGGTTTCGGCGTGAAAATACCATTCCAAAACTTCCGCGAGCAACTGGCGTTCTGTTTCCTCGACCACCCGACGCGCGGCAGCCGACGAAGAAAGATTGCCGAGGCGGAGCCGCGCCTGCTGGAGCATGTGACGTTGCTGCGCAAAGCGAGCCGTCCGGCGGTTTACCTCCTGCAAACCTCGCAACAGCTGCACAAGCAACAGGCCCAGAGGCATGGCGGCGCCGGCGAATCCAAGAATGATCTCGAGCCGGAAGTCGCCCAGTATCCTGAGCCAGGTGCGCGCGTCTGGGGCGAAACAAATGACGGCGCCGGCAAAGGCGAAGGCCAGCGCGATGTCCAGAAGTAACGTCGCCCAGCGGGTCAGCTGCTTTCGTTGCTGTTCCGATTGCTGCTGCTTGTCACGAAAATATCTGTCCTGATCGTCGATGCGCTTTTCCAAATAAAGCTGGCGCCATTCCGGAAACGGCCGGGGCGACGCGGCGCGGCGCGCGATCCATCGCAACGGTCGCAAGGACGGAACCTCCGCTTCGACCGCCAAACTATGCACTTCGGGGCAGGCCATCGTCGCCAGCAGAGAGCGCGCGACTTCGGCGACGAGTCGGGCTCGGGCCCAGGTTCTTTGCATGCCGCGCCAGCGCAGCCACCAATTCACGGCCACCAGAAGAAGCACAGCGAAAAAGGTCACCGCGGCCACCCACTCGATTCGGACAAAAACGAGGCGTTGCACCAGCCAGGCCAACGGAACCAAAACGGTGATTCCCTCCAGGAACAGAATCCATTTCCACCATCGTCGCGTGATGGGCGCAGCGCGATTTGCCAGTTCGTCCATCCTTTTTTGGATCGTCGGCAACGAGTCGTTAGGCGAAAGCCCCGCCTGTTCGAACAGTTCGCTCAGCCATCCTCTTTCGCTTTCCAGTTGGGAAGGAATTTCCCCCAACACGGCTCCGCTCCCGTCCATCCGCAAAACCGGCCGCCCCAGAGCTTGCACAAAACCGAGAAGACTTTCCTGCGCGCGATCAGTATCGGCGCCGGCCGCCGCGCCGGGCACCAGCAAAAGCAGGTCGCTCGCCTCGACCAAATCCATTTCCGCTGAAGTCGGCTCGTCTGAGATCGTCTCGCAGCTGATTCCGGCCGCCGTCGCTGCGCTGCTCAATTGCGAGGCGGTTTGCTCGTCCGGCAGAGTCACGGCGATGACGCCTGCCGGAGAACGCTCGCCGAGTTGGCCGAGAATTTTCTGAACCCCTTCGGCCACTTGCGCCGACAAGGTCGATCCATCGGCGACGACGCCAACGACCAGGGGAAACAACTGATTTTTCATTAACTCAATGGCATTTCGATTTTGCGCTCACGATGCAGAAGAACCCAGTCTCCGTTTTCGGTCAGCGCTTCCAGCCCCAAGTCCAGGAAAATTTTTTCGACCGCGTCAGCCCTGTTGTGGCGCACGGCCTGATCGAGACGGTTCGCGGCGCGATCATACAGACGGTACATGCGGTGATATTGTCTGCGCTGTTCGGTAATTGCCATCTTTAATGAATAGGCGACAATGGCGGCCGCGACGGCGGGCAACATACTCATGAGAATGAGAAGCGCCCCGTGCAAATCCATTTCCAAGAACCGATGCGACGAAAACCAGGCGGGCAGATCGGGAAATTCTGAGGCGCCCGCCACCCACTCATAAACGGCGGCGCCGGCTGCGACGAGCGCGATGGCGACCAATCCAAGCAAGAGCACGCGGGTCCACCCTTTTTCTTGCTGATGTCGCTCGTCGTTCATTCCGGCCGCCCGTTGGAAAAAGTTGCGCTGACCATCCACCCAGTGTTGCCGAACAAGGTCGAGACGCGGAGCGATATCGATCTGGCTCAGTGGTTCGCTCCAGAGCCTGATGGCATGGCGGATCCAGTCGAGCTCCGTCTTTTGTTTCGCGAGATAATGGTCGGCCGCTTCTTTCCTGACACCGGCCAGGCTCCAAAAGAACTGCAACCGCAATCCTTCCGCCAAAGCACGGTAGTCAAGGTGCCTCGTCTTCAACTCGCGCCGCGTGGCCAGCCGGTACCAGACATAGGCAAAAAGAATGACGACCAGGTAGGCGAGCAACGCCACCGACTGAATGCCTTCCGGGCCGTGACCAAACAGTTCCAGGAGAAAAAGTCCGCTCAAACCGCAAACAAAGATGAGCACCTGGAAAGACCGCCTGGTTCGCCCCTGGTAGTATTGCGCCAGCAAATCAGCCGTGACGTAATGGTCAATGATGGTCTCCAAAGCTGTGCCGAGGAATGGTCGCTGTTCCTCCTCGGGTAAAAGATATTTCCGACTTTGTGGGCGTCCCTTCGTTAGGAGCGCCGCTTTACGGATCACATCTTTGTTGAAGGCATCCATGCGTCGGGTGATCCGCGCGGAAACTTTTCGCGACTGGTCCTGATCCCGGTCATTTACGCCATGCAGCAATTGCCATTGTTCCTCTCGCGGACGGGACGGACTCTTAAGTCGGCGCGTTGGAATCCAGTAAACGGGGCCGTTCTCGACACCGTCCAATGGATGCTTTGGGTCGAAGCCCAAATCGCCGCGCAGTGTTCCAAGTTGCAAATCAACGACGGAAGACGTTCCGCCCATCAGGGCAGTCGCCTCACCATCCCATAAGGCGAGCAGAACCTGGCAATGCTTGACCAAATACGATCCGAGGGCGGCGTATTGAAGGTCTCGTTCTGGACCGGGCTTTTCCACGCTCGCACGATTGCTTCCCTTCACCAAAGGAAGCGAAATCACTGCCTGGGCGCGATGCAGCAATTCTTCAAATTCGCGCTTCGATTCGGCTGTTTCGAAGTCCGTCTCGTAAAGCGAACGCTCCATGGGAAGACAGGCCACCAGTTCGTCGCCGCGCTGATGCTTCGCGAAAAAATCCAAGGCCACTTTGGCCACCAGGCGATCGGCACCTTCGGCCAAACCGCACAGAAGTCGAAGGCGCGTGAAGGGATGAAGGTTGGCCAGGTGAAGCAAGACCGCCTCGATCTGCCGGCGCAAGCCGGGTTCATCTTCGCCTAACAAATCGCGATGACCGGTGACGGCTACGACCAGAGGCAGCGGTCCGCCGCCTTCGCAAAGTTGATTCTTCATCGCTTCTGAAAGGTCGGGATGGGAAGCTTTTCGCGCACAGATCTATCCGTTTCACCGGTCCAAGGCAATCTGCTTTGCTTCCTCCGTCTTCTCGGGACGCACGCAAATTCACTCGCGCCGTGCCGCCAAAGTTCATAAGAACAACTGCCAAGATGAAAGCCGTGCGCATCTTCGTGAGCAGTCCCGGTGATGTCGGCCGAGAGCGCGAATCCGCGGCCAGGCTGATCGCCCGACTGCGCGCCGAGTGGTCGCAGCGCGTCCAAGTGGAAGGTTACTTTTGGGAACACGAGCCGATGCATGCCGGCGCGGATTTTCAGGGGCAAATACCGCCGCCGGCCAGCTTCGATGTTTTCATCGGCATCCTTTGGTCGCGTCTCGGCTCACGCCTGCACGGGCAACATGCCCGGCCCGACGGAACGCGTTATCGCTCCGGAACCGAGTTCGAATTCGAAAATGCTCTCGAGGCCTATCGCAGGTCGGCTGACAAAACGCCGCGTCTTCTCATTTATCGACGCTCGGAAGTGCCTTCCTTCCCGGCGGAACCGCAGGACCTGCGCGAAGAACGGGAAAGACAATGGGAAGCGTTGAAGAGCTTCATCGATCGCTGGTTCACCGATGCGACCGACGGCGGCACCTTCAAAGCCGCCTTCAACAGCTATGCGCACACGGCCGACTTCGAAGAGCGGCTCGAAGATCATCTGCGCAAACTCATCGTCGAACTAACGGGAGAAATGGGCCTCCCGGCCGGCGAACCGCAACTCCAGGCCCCGGAATGGAAGGCAGGCTCTCCGTATCGCGGACTCAAGGTTTTCGACTTCGAACACGCCCCGATTTTTTTTGGACGAACCCAGGAAATCGATCGCGTCATCGGACAACTGCGCGACCGGGCCAACGAAAGGCAGCCGCCCTTTGTTCTCATCTTCGGAAGCAGCGGCAGCGGGAAGTCTTCGCTCTTGCGCGCGGGGGTGATTCCACTGCTCTGCGCCGGGGGCGTCGATGGCATCGGACTTTGGCGAAGGGGCGTCATGCAACCATCGCAAAGCACGGGAGATTTGTTTGACGGCCTGGCGGCCGCTTTGCTCGCCCCAACCGCTCTTCCCGAACTGGCCACCGGTGGCAAGACGGCACCCGATGTCGCCACGATGCTGCGCGAAAATGCCGCCGGCGTTGGAATGCTGATCGCCGGCCTCTTGCCGCAGATCGCGCAACAGGAGCACGAGACAGAGAAGCGCAACCTGCAAAGGCAGGCCGAAGAATCGCTTCGCGAGGGCCGGCCGGCCGACGCCGATTACGCGCGCGAACTGCTCACCCAGCTGCGTTATCCGGAACCCCGGCTCATTCTCGGGCTCGACCAGCTGGAGGAAATCTTTACGCACGACGACCGCTTCCCGGCCGAAAACCGCAATGCTTTCATCGGTGCAATCGACTCGTTAGTCCGGAGCGGTTTCGTCTGGGTGGTCGCGACCCTGCGAAGCGATTTCTTCCCGCGTTGCGAGGAGATTCCAGCCCTGGTCGGGTTGAAGGAGGGCAAAGGGCAATTTCATCTGCTGCCGCCGACCGCGACGGCGCTGGGCCAGATCATTCGCCTTCCCGCGCAGGCGGCCGGCGTGCGTTTCGAGGATCATCCAAATCTCGGCCGACTCGACGATGTCTTGCGCGACGAAGCAATGCACGACGCCGACACGCTCCCGCTGCTTGAGTTTGCGCTCGACCAATTGTTCGATCTCGGCGCGGCCGATCGCATTCTCACCCACGCCGAGTATGAAAAGCTCGGCGGCGGTCCGGCGGGAGGGCTACGCGGCGTTTTCGTAACCATGGCCGATCAGGTTTACGATCGCCTTTCGCGATCGGGCCGCGCTTCGCTACCGTCGGTATTCGTTAGGCTGGCCACGCTTGGCGCAAGTGAACGAGGCGACGGCGATGGACTGCTTCGCTTTTCCCGCAGAACGGACATCGTATCGGAGCATTCGATTGGACCGGGCGAACGAGAGGTGATTGAGAAGTTTCTCGAAGCCCGCCTTTTGGTGGCCGACTCGGATGCGAGCGGAACCCGCCGCCTGGCCGTCGCGCATGAGGCCATTCTGAACGAATGGCCCAGGGCGAGAAATCTTCTCGAGGCCGAGACAGGACATCTCCGGAAGCGTACCCGACTCGCGTCCGCCGCCGCGGAATGGGAACGGGAAGAGAAAAATGCCGATCGCCTCGCCACCGGCGTGGTCCTGGCCGAGGCGCTCGAGGTTCGCCAGCGCGAGAAGGGACATCTCGCGCCGGTCGAGGAGGAATATGTGAAGCTTTCGGAACGCGCGAACCGAAGGCGTTTTGTGCAGGCCTTGAGCGTTGCGGCGGCACTGGTCGTCGTTTTCGCTGTGTTGGGTGTCGTTGCCGTTCTGGCCGCGCGAACGGCAACGACGCGTAAGCGCGAAACGCAGCGCATTCTCATCCTCTCCGATCTGACGCGCGCCGAAGGTTTGTTCGAGAGCGGCGAAGCGTCGAGCGCGCTTGCCGTCCTCGCCCGAGCGACCGAGGCAGAACCGCCGGAGGCAACGGTCGCGGCAAGCCGGCTTTGGTTTGCTCTCACCCAGCGCCTGTGGCCGGTGCCTCTGTCGCAGCCCATGCCCCACGGCGGCGCTATTACGACCGCATGCTTCAATTCCAACGGCACGCGCGTATTGACGGCTTCGGACGACGGGACAGCGCGACTATGGGATTCCAGCAGTGGTCAGCCGATCGGCTCGCCCATGCATCATCAAAGACTGGTGCGCCTCGCCGCCTTCAGTCCGGACGGTCGCTACATTCTCACGGCCTGCTTCGATGGGACCGCCCGTCTCTGGGATGCAAAATCGACCGCTCCCATTCCAGGATGGGTGGTCGGACACGAAGACGCCATCAACTGCGCGGCCTTCAGCCCAAACTCTCACTGGATCGCCACCGGTTCGCGCGATGGAACGGTCCGGCTTTGGGATTCTTCGACCGGGCAAAGGATCGGGGAACTGCGCCAGGCGGAAAATGTCCACACGTTAGGCTTCCACCCTTTCGACAGCTCCCTGCTCCTCACGGTGAGCGGAAAATCGGCGCGAATTTTCAAGGTGCCGGAAAATCGACAACTGGCCGAGCTTGCCCATACCACACAGATCAATGCCGCCTGCTTTGGTCCGGACGGTACGCTCATCGCCACCGCCAGTGACGACGGAACCGCCCGTCTCTGGGACGTCACCACTGGCGAAGTCAGGGCTGAACTGAATCACGATGCGCCGGTCAGCAGGGTGATTTTTAGCGGCGACGGCAAATTCATCGCCACTTCTGACGGGAAGTTCGTCCACATTTGGACGCGCAGCGGACAACCGCTTCTCGAGCAGCCGATCGCCGCAAGCGATACCGTCGCTACACTTGCTTTCAGTCCGGATGGATTGCGCGTTTTGACTGGGTCGGCTTCGGGAAAGGTCCAGATGTGGAACGCATTGACGGGTGAAGCATTGGCCGAGCCGATTCGCGCAGGCGCTCCGGTTGTCGCGGCCGGTTTCAGTGGCGACGGAAAGACTGTGCTGAGCGCAACGAGCGACGGGGTGGCGCGAGTCTGGAAAACGCCGGCCTTTCATCCGGTCAGCGAGAAATTCTCGACCGGCGGCTCCATCGGAGGACTGTGCATCAGCCCGACGGGCGATGCGCTGGCCGCGGGCAGCGCTGACGGAACGCTCGCGATTTGGAATGTTGCGACCGCTTTCGCCAAGACACGATCCGTTTCGGAGGGCACGCCGATTGTCTCTACGGCATTCAGCCCGGACGGCAAATGGATCGCCACCGGCGGAACGGACGGTCACGCGCGACTTTGCCTAACGAGTAAGGACAAGGTGGCCGCCGTCTCGGACGATACGCAGAGCACCGTCGATTGTCTGGCATTCAGTCCTGATGGCCGATTCCTGGCCACCGGGAGCGATGCCGGCGTCGCGCAACTTTGGAAGTTGCCCGATCTGCGGCCATTCGGTTCGGCCATGATTCAGAAGGGACGAATCACTTCCATTTCCTTCAGCCCGGACAGCAGTTTGCTCCTCACTTCATCGGGGGACGCGACGGCGAGAATTTGGAACACCGCCTCCGGAAAAGAAGCCGGCCCGGCCCTGAAAGCGGAAAAGGAAGTGACCGATGCTGTGTTTTCTCCCGACGGAAGAACTATCGCCACCTCTTCGAGCGACGGAACGGCGCAGCTTTGGTCAATCGCCGGCGCGAAAAAGCTTTATGCTGCGCTGAGACACAAGGCGGCCATCGTCAGCCTCGCTTTCAGCCCCGATGGGCAAAAACTCGTTACCGCCTCCGACGACGGCACCGCGGCGGTTTGGGATGTACAGACGGGGCGCTCCATCTGCGATGCTTTGCGTCACCGATTCGGAGTGGCGCGGGCGATCTTCAGCCCGGACGGGAAGCGCGTGGCGACGGCGTCTGAAGATGGAACCGCGCGCCTTTGGGATGTGGCCACGGGCCAACCTCTCAGCGAATCGATGCCGTGCGGCGCACCGGTGCGACAGATTGTTTTCAGCCACGACGGAAAAATTCTCTTCACTGCGTCGAATAACCGCACGATCCACAAATGGGATGTTGATTCGAAAATCGAGCCTAACGAGAGAAATCGTCTGGCCACCTTCGCCAGAGCGTTATCTTCTTCTCGACTTCAGGATTCGGGACGGTTCGCGCCGCACCGGGTTCCGGCGTTCGGCGAGCTGCAAAATCTCGCGAAGACCGCGCAATCGAACAACATTAGGCTTTTTCTTCGATGGTTCCTGGACGATCCCGCCCAACGCACGCTGTCGCCGCACGGCTCCGCCACGGTGACCTCCTACATCAATGCGCGCATCCAGGAGGGAAAGCCTGCTTCCCTGGCCGAAGCCGCGTTGCTCGCTCAGGGCGCTCCCGAAACTCTCAAACGAATCGCAGCGAAAGAGGCTCAAACGTCAAAGCCATGACCTTGTCAAGGGTAGGGCTTTTCGTTGTGGGCGTACGGCTCGGTTTCATCGTTGAGCCACGGCGGATATTCGGCGGGTCGCTGCGCCCCTGGGAGGCCGAGTAGTTGGTAAACGATGTTAAGATGTGCATTCAGGTATCCGAAGGCGCGATGGCTCCCTTTTAGCGCATCAAGAGTCGCCCGGGCCACGTTTCGAGCCTGCGCATCGGAACTCTGCGCAGCTTCCTTCAAAATGGGCACGGTTCGGTCGCCAAGAAGAAGGAAAAGGCGCACCGTCTGCGACGCGTTATAGCCTACGTTGTCGTCAGCAAGATTGGCGGCAGCTTTCCTCATCACCTCGGGAGTAAACAGAGCGATCTTTTGCTCGAGCATTTTGCGGCTCTTGTACTCCCAGGCGATGGCCCAAAGAATCCACGGATCGCCGGTCGTGCCAATCAACTGCGTTAACCGTGGCTCGAAGATATCAAAGTGCGCATCGACATATGCCCATGTGCTTCCGATCCGGCCCGGTTCCGCTGAAGGGTAGTCACACAAAAACCTGCCTGGGACGGAGTAGCGATCGTTTTCGGCGAGCCCACTGACAACAGCATTGAGGAACCGCTCGTCCGGTTTGAAGGACCGAACATTCAAAAGCAAAAACATGATGGCGGAAGCGCCCTGGGCGTCGGTCCGATAAAGCTCATCGACGAGGTCGTCCTTCAGTTGTTCGCGGCGGGCATAAAGCCAGCCGAGCGCATCGCCGCAATTATGCTTCACCATGTCGTCATGCAGGTTGATGAAAGCCCTCCGCACTTCGTCCGAAGGCTCCGCCGAGGCCGAGGGTTTCAAAAGAGAGAGCACGACGAGTGCGACACTTGCGAGAATTTTCCTTCGGGGAGAATGCTTCATAACAGCCTGGTTCGAACGCAGCTTCAGTTACAAGATATCAGTTGCGGCAAGTCAAGCGTGCTCTCGAAGCAGCGGCAATTTTGCGTTGATCGCCGGGCCCCACCTGTGGTTGCATCGCGATATGAGCCTTCGCTGCCCCCATTGGAGGAGCATGGTTGCCGCGGGATTGCTCGCTGTTCTCGCGCAGGCCGGCGGCCAGCCCAATCCTGCGATCGATCAGCGAGTGCAGACGGCCGATGCGGAGTTAAACGCCGTTTATCGCGAATTGATCACGACGTTACCGCCGGCCGACCGCAATCGGCTGCGAGTAGCCGAACGCGCCTGGGTCACTTTTAAACAGAAAAACGAAGCCGCTTTCTCCACCCTGGCCGCGAAGGAAAAAATTCCGCCGAGCCGGCTTGTCTCGGCTCGGGCCGCCGAACTGGAAGCGCGTCGCGATACGCTGCGCATGCTCCTCAATTCCGGTTCCGATGTGAGTCGGTTCCAAATCTCGCAACAGCTTTCACAGGCCGATTCGGATTTGAATGCAGCATACCGGGATTGCCTCGCCATCCTCGACAAATCAGACACGGAGATGCTGCGGGACGCGCAGCGCGCCTGGATCGACTTTCGTGATGCCCAGGCACAGACACGAAACGGGTTGGCAACGTCCCTCATGGTTATGAACCGTCGTACCGCCCAGCTGCGTGAGTTCTATTTGGGCGCCGCGCCGACACCCATGAGTCAACAGGCTTCGCGCGAGCCACAACCGCTGACGCAATATCCGGACAGGATCATTCCCGATCCCTTCGAACGAGCCAGATAAAAGGCGCGACTGTGGCGGAGGTGCCGGCCGGCAACGTCGCCTGAAACTTCTTGAAGGCGCCGCGCCGCTTTCCGGCAGAATATCTCGCATGGATAACCCGCTCCCTTGCCTGCTTCTATTGCGCCTTATAAATACGGACGATTTCAGGCGTTTGGCCATCGCCTCGCTTGTTGCCGGCATCATCAGTATTTTGTGGCGGCCTGAGGCAACAAGTACGTCGCGATTATCTGCGGGCATCTAGCCTTTGGTTAGTAATGTGGTAGCTGCTGGCGGCAACCAGCGGCCATCGGGACTGAAACTCACTGCAAATACCCTATCTGCGAATTCGACTCGGCTGATTCCTTCCGCTCGCGGCCTCGATCACGCGGGCGGTTTGTCACTACCGCCGGCGCCGATCCAGCGGCATCGGGACTGAAACAGACAGAATTTGCTCCCTCGGCGAAGTCAACGTGACTGATTCTTACCGCTGGCAGCCTCGATCACACGGGCAGCAATCCCAGTACGAGAGCCAGCCAGCGACTATCAGAGCTGAAACTCAAAGAGTCGACTCCCTCGATGAAAGTAGAAGAGAGTGATTCCTTTCAGTTAGCAAATAGAACAAAAAGAGAAATATTATAAATGATAATAAAAAAAAAAAAAAGAAAAAATGAAAAGAAAAAAAAAGAGAAAAAAGAAAGAAGAAAAAAGAAGAGAAAGAAAAAAAAAAAAAGGGAGAGAGGGGCCGCGCCGCTTCCGGCAGAATATTCGCATGGATAACCCGCCTCCCTTGCCTGCTTCTGCGCCTCAATCCCGGACGACTTCAGGCTTGGCCATCGCCTCGCTTGTTGCCGGCATCATCAGTATTTGTGGCGGCCTAACAAGTATCGTCGCGATTATCTGCGGGCATCTCGCCCTGGCAAAGGTTCGACGGATTGGAATCCCGCCCTTGCAGGCCGGGGGAGGAGGGGAAGGGGTGAGAGGGGTAAAGGGGGGGGGAGGGAAGGGGAAGGGAGAGGGGGGGAGCGAGGGGGAGATAAGAAGGATGGAGTAAAAAAGAAGGCTGGAAAGCGGCTGGCGGCCTCGCCATAGCAGGACTGACTCTGGGTTATTCGCTCGCTCGGGAATCTGGAGGGAGTAGATATGAGAAGATAAGAGAGGAAGAGCTGAGAAAAAGAAAAGAGAAAAAAGGATAGAGAGAGAAGGGAGAGAAAGAAGAAAAATGAAGAAATAAGAAGGAAGAGAAGGGAGAGAAGGAGTTAAATATAGGGTTGGTAGGTATTATAGAGAAGGGTTAGTTATAAAAAAGGCAAGAAGAGTGAGAAGGAGAAGATATAGAGTTTAGAGAACTAAAAAAGATGATAGAATAAGCTAACCTGCAGCTGAATCTGCGCTGCGCTGGAGATGCGTTCATGCTCCAGTTGATAGAGGAACGCGGAGAAGGTTGTCCATCTTTGGACAGGCGGGGCGTTTAGTAGCACATCGGAGGCGATAGGATAGGTGCGCGCGCTAAAATAGATGTAAAAGTTAAAGAGAGAGATGAGAAAAAGAGGAGGTAAAGGCAGGCATAAAAGTTAAGAAGGCAGAAAGAAAGATAGTTTAGAGGGATCATAAGAAGAGTTAGGTTCTACATAGAAAATAAAGGAGAGGAAGAGGTAAGATTTTAAGAGTTATTTGAAATGGAGGATTTATTAGGAGAAAAATAGAGAGGAGAAAGAGAGTGAGGAGAAAAAAAAAAAAAGAAGGGAGTTGTTATAAAGAGGAGGATGTTGTCCTTTTCGCCGCGGGTGGTTTGAGCGCACTGTCGGAGGCAGGGCTCAACCACACGGTGAAGTCCTCAGCATCAACGGAGAACCGGACACCAAATTGATTGATGGTAACCTGGACTACGGAGTCACGGTTTCTGTCGTTGTCAGGAACAAAAGCAAGCAGGCAGGAACGGTCACGATCAAATCCTGGCTCTCCTGTTCGGAAGGCGAATGGAATCGCTCACAGGAGCTTGTCTTTAATGGGGAAGAAACAAAGCGAAATTAACCTATTTCTTTCAGGAACCTACAATTAACGCGACTAACATTCAGTACGGTGCCAACGTATCCCCTAAGTAACCGATCGCGCCTAGTGCAGAAGCCGAAAGTCGGCCGGCAACGCGACAGCCGTTCCGGGCATGTCCGGATCGAATGATCCGCCCGATGAACCGCCCGGCAGCGAGGCGCTGTCTTCGAAGGCGACTTTCGCCGGCGGCGGCGAAACTTCGGGCTGCCCTTTCCCTTTGAGTGTTTCGTTCAATTTCGACAGCTCGTTTGCGAGCAGATTTTCGAAATCCTTTGCCACGTCCTCGAGCTCGCGCCGGAGTGAATCGATCCGCGCCACCTGGTAGGCGGCCGGTTTGCCTTCATAACTCAGGATCGCGCCGTAAAGTTTGTCGGTGTGTTCGCGCAACCGTTCCTCGCCTGTGATGGCGCCGCCTTCGGTCGTGGCGACGATTTTCTTGCGGACCGCGTCCACTTTGTCGTCGAAATCGGTCACCGCTTTGCGCGTAGCTTCGTCCGAAGCGAGCGCCTTCGCTCGCTGCGCCAACTCGCCTCGCAAGGCCATGATGCGATCCATGAGCGCACTTTCGTCGCCAAACAGATTTTTCACCTTCTCGGCCGCTTCGTACTGGGCCTTGCGGTCGGCTGCGCTGAACTTGTCGCGACGGTCGAGCGCCACGGTTAATTTCATTTCGTACGGCTTGTTGTTCTTCGTCATCCGCACGGTGTAGGTGCCGGGAAGAACGCGCGGACCATTGACGCCGGCGAAGGCGATCTGGGCGGCAGGCGGAACGCGCGGCGGTTTCTCGTGCATGTTCCAGGTGACACGATTGAGCCCGGGCCGTTTGCTGGCCGGGACGGTGTCGATCACCTTACCGGACGCGTCGAGGATTTCGATCTTCAGTTTACCGAAGAGGTGACGCGATTTCTGGTAATAGTTAATGACCGCGGCGTCGGGCGGATTGTCGCCGGTGAAGGTCGCGGCGCCCTCGGGCCAGCCGCCATTGGCTTCGATTCGTTGTTGTTGGACCGGTTTTCCGGCGACAAAACTTGCTTCCTTGCCTAACAAGTCATGCGTGAGCGAGCGCAAGGGCGTGATATCGTCGATGATCCAAATGCCGCGCCCGTGGGTGGCCAGAACGAGATCGTTCGTGCGCGGCTGAATGGCGAGATCGCGCACGGCCACGGCCGGGAAACGGCCACCCTTGAACTGCGCCCAGGATTGGCCGCCATCGATCGAGACAAAAAGGCCAAATTCGGTACCGAGGAAGAGCAGGTCTTTCTTGACGAGATCTTCCTTGATGACGTGAGCATGACCGCGCACGCCTTTCGTGTTCTCCGGACTAACGAGTGGCGCCCAGGTCTGGCCGTAGTCGGTCGTCTCGAAAACGTAGGGCGCGAAATCGCCGAAGGTATGTCGATCGAAAGCGGCGTAGGCCGTGCCGGCGTCGAAGCGGCTCGCCTCGACCCAGCGCACCCAGGAGTTCTTGGGCAGGTTCGGAACATTGCCAACCACATTGTGCCAGGTCTTCGCGCCGTCGCGCGTGAGTTGCAGATTTCCGTCGTCCGTCCCGACCCAGATGAGTTTCTTGTCCCTGGGCGATTCGCTGATCGAGAAAATGGTGGTGTGCATTTCCGCTTCGGAATTGTCCACCGTGACGCCGCCCGATTGTTCCTGCTTTTGCTTGGCCGGATCGTTCGTCGTCAGGTCGGGCGAGATGCGTTCCCAGCTCTGGCCGTGATCGCGCGAACGGAAGAGGAATTGCGCACCGATGTAGATCGTTCCTTTCTCGTTAGGCGAAGCGACCAGCGGCGTGTTCCAGTTGAAGCGCAGCTTTTCCTTGTAGTTGGCCTGCGGCTGAATGGTGCGCGATTCGAGCGTGTGGCGATTGACTCGCCCGACGTGACCGCCCTGATACTCGGCATAAACGTAGTTGGGATCAGCCGGGTCGGTGAAAGTGTAAAAACCGTCGCCGTTATAAAGATTTTCCCACTGCGAATTGGTGATGCCGCCGGGGTATTCCGACTGGCCCACCCAGCAGGCGTTGTCCTGCAGACCGCCGTAAACTTGATACGGATCGGCCTCGTCCACGCTCACATGATAGAACTGCGAGATGGGCAGATTATTCGCTTTCCACCAGCGATTGCCGCCGTCGTAGGCGTACCAGATGCCGCCGTCGTCACCTGAGATGACGGTCTTGGGGTTCGTCGGATCGATCCAGACGGCATGCACGTCGCCGTGCGCGCCGTTGAAACCGCCGACCGTCGCGAAGCTCTTCCCGCCGTCCTCACTCATAATAAGCGCGCCGTCCGTCTTGAAAAGGCGATCCGGGTTCTTCGGGTCGACAATCAGGTTGGCGAAATAGAAGGGACGCCAAACCATCCACTGACTCTTGTCGCGCTCCTGCCAGGTCTGGCCGCCGTCGTCGGAAACAAAAAGGGCGCTATCGGGCGACTCAACAAAGCAGTAAACGCGCTTCGGATTCGAAGGAGCGATGGCGACGGCAAGCCGGCCATAAGGTTTTTTCGGGAAACCCTTGTTGGCCTCCGGAGTAATTTCCTTCCAGGTCTTGCCACCGTCGGCCGTCCGGAAAAGCCCGCTTCCCGATGGGTCGTTAGGCGTTTCGCCGCCCGAGCGGTAGGTCCAGCCTTGGCGGCGAAAATCCCAAAGCCCGGCGAAGAGCACGTTCGGATTCGCCGGGTCCATCGCGATGGTCGACGCGCCGGTGGAAAGGTTCGAGCCTTTCAGAATGAGATCCCACGTTTTTCCGCCATCGCTCGTCTTGTAGAGACCGCGATCGGGCGAATCGCTCCAGAGCGCACCCGGCACTGCAGCGTAAACCGTATCGCTGCTCTGCGGACTGACGATGATCTGGTTGATGCGTTCCGACTTCGGCAGCCCCATCTTGTCCCAGGTCTCGCCGCCGTCGGTCGATTTGTAGATGCCGTCACCGTAGGAAACGCTGTTGCGCGTCCAGCATTCGCCGGTGCCAACCCAGACGTTTTTCGAGTTTTTCGGATCGAGCGCGATGGCACCAATGGATTGGACCGGCTGCTCGTCGAAGACCGGACGATAATGCGTCCCGCTATCCTCCGATTTCCAGACGCCGCCGCTGGCCGCGCCGACGAAGATGGTGAGCTTGCCGGATGACTCGCGGTTGGCGGCGATAGCGGAAACACGGCCGCTCATGGTGGCCGAGCCGATGTTGCGGGCGCCGAGCCCGGAAATGGTGGCGGAGTTATAAGCCGGCCCTTCGCCGAGGGCGACGCTGACGAAAGCGAGTGAAGCGAGGAAAGTAAGAAAACGCATGGCAATGAAGGAGTGCATTATTTGGCGGCCTTGGCTGGAAATTCAAAGATGGCGTCGTCCACCGGGATGTTGGCTTCCGCCTTGTCGAGAATGACTTTCTGTTTGTCGTTCGAAGCCTTCGGGCCGGCTTCAACGGAAAATGGGAAATAAACGCCATCGACCTTTTCGTAATCGCCGAGATCGGTTTCGACTTCGACCTGCGCGCCCTGTTCCTGGCGCTGATCGAGGATGCGAATCTCCAGGAAATAATCCGGGTCCAGATAGACGTAGCTGACGTCGCCGTTTTTGCGCACGACCTTCAGCTTGTGTGCGGCAGTGCCTTCGACATCCTCCGTGCCGAGATAGGTCACGGTTTTACCCTGGGCTTTCCAGTTTTCGAGCGGACCGCCGATCTCGGCATCCTCAACCAGCGATTTCGCTTCGTCGTTCGACATTTTCTCCGGATCCTTGCGACCGTAGATGGGAAAAATTTTCCAGCCGCTCGCACCGTCGTATGCCTGGACGAGGTTCATCCCTTGCAGAACGGCATCGGTCCGCACCTTGTCCGGGCGTTTTTTCGTCTCGCTGTATTTGAGTTCAATTTGTCCCTGGTTAAAGAGAAGCCGGCCTTCGAAGCGGATCGTCTTGATCGCGTTCAAGGCGGGCGCACCGCCCTTGGCTTCGATATTCTTGGCGACGAGCTCGTCCACCGTCGGAGTCGGGCTGGGGCTTTGGGCTTTGGTTGTGGCCAGCACGAAGAGGCTGGCGAGGAAAGCGAGATAGAAGCGTTGGTTCATAGGAGCCGCAAAAAGGCAGAATGCGATGGCGGCGTCGCAGCATTGCGCAAAGAATATGCCACGACAAGGAATCAGTTCGAACTACCTGCCTGAACGAAACTTAAGAGCATCAGGCTGTTTTGCCTAACGACTAACTATTTCCCGGAAACGGGACGCGCTCGTTCGAATTTGGGATGACGTGACGCGAAACAAACCTGGCCGTGGCTGTCCGGGGAGCGCGGGCGCCTCGCCCGCTCGTTGCGGCGCCCCCGCCGCGACGCTTGAGGGGGCATTCGCTCCCACCTGGCTCAAGCACGATCGGCCAGGGCGTCCCGCGAGGCGCGTGAAACAGCGGGCGAGGCGCCCGCGCCTCCCACCCATCAGCCCATGTAATAACCGCCGTTCACGTTCAGGACGTGGCCGGTGATGTAGCTGGCCATGGGTGAGGCAAGGAACAGAGCGGCGTCGACGATCTCCTTCGCATCGCCGAGGCGGCCGAGCGGGATTTGTTTTTTGAAATTCTCCGTCACTTCGTCGGGCATGCCTTTACTCATGCCAACGTCGATGAACCCGGGCGCGATGGCGTTCACGGTAATGTTCTGTCGCGCAAACTCGCGCGCCGACACTTTTGTCAGGGCGATGATCGCCGCTTTGCTTGAGGAATAATTGGCCTGCCCAAACAACCCCATCTGCCCGCTGACCGACGAGAGATTAATGATGCGCCCGTCTTTGCGCAAAACGGCGGCCGCTTTCTGCGTGACGTTAAACGTTCCCGCGAGATTCACCCGCACCACGCTCTCGAATTCCTCCAGCGTCAGTTTCTTGATCGTGCGATCGCGGATAATGCCGGAATTGTTGACGAGAATGTCGAGGCAGCCGAAGCGATCGGCGATTTGTTTCATCATCGCTTCGACCTGATCGGGCCTTGTCACGTCGCAATCGACCACAAGCGGTTCCTTCAACTCCCGCGCCACCGCCTCGGCTCCGGCTTTGTTTTCACCGGCCGGATCGCTGATGTAGTTAACGATGCATTGTGCTCCCCGCGCGCCGAAGGCTTTGATCATCTCCGCGCCAATACCGCGCGAGCTGCCGGTCACGAGCACAACCTTGCCGGCGAAATCCAACGAATCAGACATAGACGGGATTTACAGGATTCGGCCGATGATTCAAAGGAATCAGATAACGAATCTCGTTTGGGAAATCCGAAAATCCGGTTAATCCTGTCTGAAGAAATGTCCTCGCCCGTTCGTATCCTAACCGCTGTTCCCATCTGCGATGGGCACGATAGTGCCATCAACACGATCAATCTGGAGTTCATCCGGCACGGCATCGAAGTGGTTTATCTCGGCTTCCATCGTTATGTCGGCGATATCGTGCGGGCCGCCATCCAGGAAGATGTGGCGGCGATTGGAATTTCCAGTTACAACGGCGGCCACATTGATTTTTTCGCGGACGTCGTCCGGCAACTGCGACGAAAGGGAGCCGACGATATTGCGGTTTTTGGCGGAGGGGGCGGCACGATCACGCATGACGACGCGCGCCAGATGAAGCGTCAGGGGGTGGACGAGATTTTCTTCGCCGGCACCTCGCTCGGTGAAATGGCCGATTATGTCGGGAAACAGTACCGGAAACCGCGAAAGAAGCCGGCCGGCCGAAATGGCGCTCACGATCTCCCGCTCGCACGCGAGCTCACGGCGATTGAAGATGCGTTTTCGAGAGGGAAGAAAGTTCAAACTTCGAACGGCAAAAATCGGACCGCAAAGGTGATCGGTTTCACCGGGCCGGGCGGCGCCGGCAAGACGACGTTGATCGACGAACTGGTGCTGCGCTTTTTGCAACGGCAACCGCAGGCGCGGATCGCAATTCTATCGCATGATCCGAGCGTGATCGGCGAAGGTGCGCTCCTGGGCGACCGCGCCACCATGATCAATTCGCAGGATGACCGCGTCTTCATGCGCAGCATGGCGACGCGCGGCCAGGCCGGCGGTTTGTCCCCCGCCACGGAAAGTTGTCTCGCCCGCCTGACGAATGCGGATTTCGATTACGTGTTCATCGAAACCGTTGGAACCGGACAGGAAGCGCTTCCGTTCCGCAGCAAGCTGATCGATCAAACCGTGCTCGTCATGAATCCCGATTACGGCGCCCGTTTGCAGCTGCAGAAGATCGTCATGCTCGATGTGGCCGACATCGTGGTGGTGAACAAGACCGACCTGGAGCGCGCGAAAGCGGCGCTCTCCGAAATTGAACATCGACTGAGGCAAAACAAACGGTCGCAACAGATCGTCGCAACGGTAGCCAAGCGACACCGCGATACCGGTGTGGACGAGCTTTACGAACTGATCGCCGAGGAGAAGGTTGGCAACGCGCGAGCGCTGGTCGCACCGAACCGAACGGCCCGGCGGTCGGATCAGGCGAAAGAAAAAAGAAAAAGATGAGCAAGCTGGGAGCAGTAGTCGACGCAGTGGAAAAGCACGGGAAATTCGTGCTCGAGCAGGTGCAACGGGCCCGGACGGACAAGAAGTTCGCGTGCGAAATCTCGGAGCGCTGGAACAAAATCAAGGCTGAAATACCAGTCGCCCGCGCCCCGACTGGGTTGCCCCTGCCGCGACTCGCCCTGCCCGAGATCGACGAGCCGGGTGAGATCGCGCGTTATCTCTTCGGCGACGGATTGCCGGGCGAATTCCCTTATCTTAACGGTGCCTATCGCGAGATGTATCTCGAACCCTTGCCGGAAATCGAGACGGGCAGTTACGGAAACACGCGCTCGCCGAACGGTGCCGGCACGGGAGCAAATGGGGCAAAGAAGAACGGCGCGAAAGCCAAGGCGGAACCGACTGAGGAACCGACCCGTTTGTTCTCCGGCCTCATGCTCGCGGAGGACACGAACAAGCGTTTCCATTTCCTGAGCGCACACCAGCGCTCGAAGCGACTGAGCACGGCTTTCGACGGACCCACGCTCTACGGAATCGATAGCGACGCGGACGGCGTTTTTGGAAAAATCGGCGAAGGCGGGGTGGCGGTCGATACGGTCGAGGACATGGTGCGCCTCTACGACGGCTTCGAACTGGGCGCGCCGAATTTCTCGGCCTCCATGACGATAAGCGGTCCGGCCCCGATCATCATGGCGATGTATATTGCGGCGGCCAGGCGCCGCTTCGGGCCCAAAGTGGTGGCGAATCTGCGCGGGACCATCCAGGCCGACATTTTCAAGGAAGTTCAGGCGCAGAACGAAACGATTTTTCCGACGGAAGCGTCACTGCGTTTTCTCTGCGACATGATCGAATGGACCAGCTCGCACATGCCGCGCTGGTATCCGGTTTCGATCAGCGGGTACCATATTGGCGAAGCCGGTTCGACGCCGGTGCAGCAGGCCGCCTACACCCTCTCCAACGGTTTCGCCTATGCAGAAATGCTGGCCGCGCGCGGTGTGCCGGTCGATCAATTCGCACCCCGGCTCTCCTTCTTTTTGGATTGCGGCCTCGATGTCGAATATATCGCCCTGGCGCGCGTCTCGCGAAAAATCTGGGCCATCGGCATGCGCGACGTATTTGGTGCAAACGCGCGCGGGCAAATGTTCAAGCTGCACACGCAGACGAGCGGGCGATCGCTCATCGCGGCGGAGTTCAAAAATAATCTCACCCGCACAGCGGCGGAACTGATGCTCGCCTACATGAACGGCACCAATTCCTGCCATTCCAACAGCGCCGACGAACCGTTCACCACGCCGAGCGAAGAATGGATTCGGCTGGCCGCCCACGGGCAGGCCATCCTTTTGGAGGAATCGGGCATCTTCAAGCACACCATGAACATGCTGAGCGGGTCGCCCGGCATGAAAGCCGTCGAGCGCGCCGTCGAAAGAGCGATTCTGGAGGAATTTCGGCAGATCGAGAGCATGGGCGGCGTCATGGGGGCGGTCGAAAATCGCTATCAGCGCAGCCAGATCCAGACTGCGGCGCACCGTTACGAACAGCAGATTTACGACGGGACGCGCCCCATCGTGGCCCTCAATCGCTACCGCAACGGCGCGGCGGAAATGCCGGAAATGGAGCTTGCCCGCACTCCACGTGCGAAACAGAAAAAGCAGGTCGAGCGTTTGAGGAAATTCAAAAAGCAGAATGAGGGCAAAGCCGAGAAGGCGCTCGACAAGCTCGCCGCCGTCGTGGAAGGGGACGGAAACACCTTCCCGGCCCTGCTCGAGGCGGTGGAAGTTTGTTCGTTAGGCCAGATCACCGGCCGGCTTCAGGAAATCGTCGGGCGATTTCGGCCGATGGTGTGAGGCATCACACTCCAGCCCGGTCGAGGCCGTCGTCACCGGATTCACCCTTCGCCGAATGGCCGCCGCGGACGGCGGCTCCTACGGGTTTCAGCGCAGGTCGTACCAATTAGTCACGTCAAAATAGATGGTCGTCTCGCGACCGCGGTCATTTGCCAGGATAACGCGATGATAGACTCGGCCATCGTAGTCCTCCATGACATCGCGGGATTGCCAGCGCCAGCCCGGCAGGTTTTGCGCCGTCCAGTTGTGCTCGGCCGCAATCCCGGCCGTCTCTCCGCGAATTTCCGGAAAAACGACCACCCGGCGCTCGGCCACGGAACGCGAGCTGGCCACGGCCCGCACCGTCGTCTCGGGTGGGCCAACCGGCGGGTCAGCGCAGGAAACAAGGGAAAGAGCGCAGCACAGGGTGAGCAATTGCAAAGGGCCGGATAATTTCATGACGAAGGCCGAAGGAGAACAAAATCGCGCCCCGGAGGCAAGATTCCTTCAGTCATTCGGAAAATTCCCGCTTTTTCTCCGAAGTTTGTCGTGATATTGAATTTCACCCTTTCGCCTTATGGACGCTTCCACCGAAACCGCATCACATCCCGGCCACGATCCTCATCATCACGACGAGCACGAACACCACGAGCTCGGTTTCTGGCGGAAATACGTTTTTTCGACCGACCACAAGGTGATCGGCATCCAGTACGGCATCGGCGGGATGCTGTTCCTCTTCCTCGGCTTTTGCCTGATGATGCTGATGCGCTGGCAGCTGGCCTATCCGGGCAAAGCCATTCCGGTGGTGGGCAATTTGATCGAGCGCGTTTTCGGCCAGGGCAGCACCCCGGGCGGCGTCATGACGCCGGAATTTTACAACTCGTTAGGCGCAATGCACGGCACCATCATGATCTTCCTCGGGATCGTGCCGCTGGCCTTCGCCGCCTTCGGCAATTTCGTGGTGCCGCTGCAGATCGGCGCGCCCGACATGACCTTCCCGAAAATCAACGCGGCCAGTTTCTGGGCCTTCTTCGTCGGCGGCGTCATCATGCTCTGCAGCTTTTTCGTGCCGGGGGGCGCGGCCAAGTTCGGCTGGACGAACTATACGCCGCTGACCGTGCTGGAAGATCGCGGGCCCGGTTATCACTGGCTCTTCAATGGCCAGACCATGCTGCTCATCGGCTTCATTTTTCTCATCACCTCGTCGCTGCTCGGTGCGGTCAACTTCATCACCACCATCATTCAGCTCCGCGCCAAGGGGCTGACCTGGATGCGGCTGCCTTTCTTCGTCTGGGCGCAGTTCGTGACGGCGTTTCTGCTGCTCCTCGCCTTTCCGCCCCTGGAATCGGCCATGATTATGCAGCTGATGGATCGTGTGGCCGATACCAGCTTTTTCCTGCCAGCCGGCCTCATCGCCAACGGCACGCCGGTGGATGTCAGTGGCGGCGGAAGCCCCTTGCTCTGGCAGCATCTCTTTTGGTTCCTCGGGCATCCGGAAGTTTACGTCTTGATTCTGCCCGCCATGGGCATCGTCGGTGAAATCCTGGCCAACAACACGCGCAAGCCGATCTGGGGTTACAAGTCGCTCGTCTTTTCCGTTCTCGTGCTTGGCTTCCTTTCCTTCATCGTGTGGGCGCATCACATGTGGCTCACCGGCATGGGCTCGGCCGTCAGCGCTTTCTTCCAGACCACCACCCTCATCATTTCGATCCCGTCGGTCATCATCCTGAGCGCGTTCTTCATCTCTCTCTGGGGCGGGTCGATTCGATTTACCGTCCCGATGCTTTTCGCGACCGCCTTTCTGCCGATGTTCGGCATCGGCGGATTAACCGGCATTCCGCTCGCCTTCAATTCGGCCGATCTCTATCTGCACGATACCTATTACGTCATCGCGCACTTTCATTATATCGTCGCGCCCGGGACGATCTTCGCGCTCTTCGGCGGCATCTATTATTGGTTTCCGAAGGCGACCGGTCGCAAGATGAGTGATTTCTGGGGCAAGGTGCACTTCTGGCCGTCACTCATCTGCATGAACGTAATTTTCCTGCCGATGTTTCTGCAGGGCATGCTCGGCATGCACCGGCGCTGGTACGATGGCGGGCAGGGTTGGAATCTGGCCAACGAAACAGCCTGGGGCATTTCCGGTTTTCACTGGAACATTCCGATTTCCATCGCCGCCTGGGTCATGGGCCTGGCCCAGATTCCGTTCATCATCAACTTCTTCTGGAGCATCAAACACGGCCAGAAAGTGGACGACAATCCATGGGAAGCCACCACCCTGGAGTGGACCGCGCCGTCGCCTCCGCCCCACGGCAATTTCGTCACCACCCCGGTCGCCTATCGCGGCCCCTACGAATATAGCGTGCCGGGACGCCGGCGTGACTACACCATGCAGAACGTTCCGATCAACGCGAACGAACGTCTGGCGCAACCCGCCGCCGAGCCGGTACACGCGTAAAGACCGAACGAATCTTCGACATGGAAATTCCCTACACAGTTTCGGCCCGGCCCGATACGGGGCTTTGGAATGCCAAGATCGGCATCTGGCTTTTCCTCGCTTCCGAAGTGATGCTCTTCGGCGGACTTTTTTCGTCCTACATCTTCCTGCGACTCGACGCCGCTCCCGGCTATTGGCCTCACGGCCTGTTGAATGTCCCCGTCGGCACGATGAACACGGCGATCCTCATCATTTCGTCCGTTACCGTCGTGCTGGCCTGGGCCGCGCTCAAAATGCGGCAATTCACGCGCTACAAGGTTTACATGGGCCTCACCATTCTTTGCGGCGTTCTCTTCCTCGTGGTGAAACTGGCCTACGAATGGCCGCAAAAGTACGATCACTTCGGCGCTTACATCAAGCCTTCGGCCCTTGAAAAATACGAACCGCTGCTGGGCAATCATCACCTGATGAAGGAAGGCCTGGCGCCGCGCGTCGAGATTACCGGGCATCTGCACAATCGCGAGGCGCTGCACAATCCCAACATCAAGGAATACGAGATCGCCCTCGACAAGGTTTACACCGACCCGACCAATCCCAAACTGGATCGGCCGCACTTCCTCTGGGTGCCACCCACAAACAAAATCGCCACCGTTGAAAAGGCGGATGTGGAACGCGCCACCATGTTTCTGCCGACGCACAGCACCTACTTCGCAACCTATTTCACGATCACCGGTTTGCACGGCCTGCACGTCCTCGCCGGCGTTCTCGTCTTCACCTATTTCTGGCTTCCGATCGGGGCGAATCTTTACAAGCGAAATCCCGAGCATCTGGCCAACCGGGTTGAGGTAGCCGGTTTGTTCTGGCATTTTGTCGATCTGGTCTGGATTTTCGTCTTCCCACTCTTCTACCTGCTATGAACAATCCGCCCGACGTCACGCCCGATCCGAGCGAGCACGAGCAGTACGCGCATCATGTCGCCTCGCACGTCAAAAAATACATGTTCGTCGGCGGAACCCTGCTTTTCTTCACCGCGCTGACCGTTTTTCTTTCTTACGTGGACTTTGGAACACCAAAGGCCAACGTCGCCGTCGCGATGCTGGTGGCGGCGTTGAAGGCGGGCCTCGTCGCGGCCATCTTCATGCACCTTTCGGCCGAAAAACGTCTCATCTATCGCGTCCTGATTTTTACGGGGATTTTTGTGCTCGGTCTTTTCTGGCTAACTTATCTGGCCTGGTACGATCCAATTACTCACTAGATGTCGCTTAAAGGTTTCCACATCGTCTTTATCACCTTCTCCATCCTCCTCGCCCTGGGCTGCGGGGCCTGGTGCGTCTGGGCTGATCTTCTCCTCGGCGAACCGGCCTATCTCGGCGGCGCCATTGGCTCGTTTCTCGCCGCCGTCGGGTTGTTCATCTACGGCATCTGGTTCTATCGAAAAATGAAGCGCCTGCGCATCATCTCATGAAGGCAAAAATCTTTGGGCTGTTCGTCTTGCTGCTCGCTTCGCAAACGGGCCAGGCCATGGCCTGCGCGGTTTGCTTCGGAGCCCGCGATTCACAATCGAGCGCCCATATGGCAGTCGCCATCTGGGTGATGATCGGCGCGATCATGTCGGTCCTGGGCGGCGTCGGCGCTTTCAGTTTTCACCTTTGGCGGCATGCCAATACGCCGCTCGAACCGCATCAGGAACTGACCGAGGAAGATTTCAGCCAGTATGATTAGCTGTTCGCTTGCCCTCATTAATGAATTTCTCGGGATGCCGCCGAATGCTTCCGAGCACGGTTATCAGATCGACAAGTTCATTGAGTTTTCCCATTGGTTCATGGGTTCCCTCTTTCTCGGCTGGTCGATCTTTTTTGTTTATGTCCTGATCCGCTTTCACAAAAAGCGGCATCCGAAGGCGAATCATGAGGGCGTGACGAGCGGTATTTCGACCCACCTCGAGTTTGCGGTCGTTCTCATCGAAGCCGTCCTGCTGCTCGGTTTCGCCATTCCACTCTGGGCAAAACGGGTGAACGAATTCCCGAAGGACAAGGATGCCATCCAGATCCACGCCATTGGCCAGCAGTTTAACTGGAATTTCCATCTGCCGGGGCCGGACGGTATTTTCGGACGGCGCGAAATCGACCTGGTGACAAACTCCAATCCGATCGGCCTCGACCCGAAGGACCCGGCCTCAAAGGACGACCTTGTCGTGCTCGGCGAAGTGCATGTGCCGGTCGACCGGGCGGTCATCGTGCAGGTCTCATCCAAGGATGTGATCCACAATTTCTGTGTGACCGACATGCGAATCGCGCAGGATGCGATTCCTGGCCAGGTCATTCCGATGTGGTTTCGGCCCATCAAGACGGGAACGTATGAGATTGTCTGCGGCCAGCTTTGTGGCCTCGGCCACTACGCCATGAAGGGGACGCTTGTCGTCGATACGCCAGCCGATTATCAAGCCTGGCTGAAGGAGCGGGCCGAGCTGGCCGGCACCCAAAGCGCGCCCGCGCCGTTGCAACGTCCACCGGGCGAGCCGCCGCCCGGTCCGACACCCGGCAGCGTCCCGCCACCCGGCGGCGGAGGTTAAGAATTTCTGTAGCGGCGGTCTGCGGCCGTCGCACTGTTAGTTGTGGCAGACTCTTCACCGAGAAATCCGGCGGTCCCAGAGCGTCGTCCCAACAGATGGCTGCATCGTTTCGCCTGGCTCCTCGCCGGCGCGACCCTCTTCCTCATCTGCAGCGGCGGCATGGTCACGAGTAAAAACGCCGGCCTGGCCGTGCCGGATTGGCCGACCACCTTCGGCTACAACATGTTTCTCTTTCCCGTCTCGAAATGGGTCGGCGGTATTTTCTTCGAACATGTCCATCGCCTCATCGCCTCGACGGTCGGATTTCTGACCATCATCCTGGCCGTCTGGCTCGGATTTGCCGAGGGCCGCCGCTGGGTGCGCAATCTCGGCTACGTCGCGCTCGGCGCCGTCGTCCTGCAGGGAATTCTGGGCGGTTTGCGAGTAACGTTGTTGGAAGCCCAGATCGGAATTTTCCACGCCTGTCTGGCGCAGGCCTTTTTCGGACTGCTCGTTGTCATGGCGCTCGTGACTTCGCCGCTTTGGCAAAAAATCCATGCCGATCATCGCACCAGGGAAAACGGCCGCGTGCTTGCCCGGGTGGCCCTTGTTACCGCAGCGGTCATTTATCTGCAGCTCGGACTCGGTGCCACCATGCGCCATCAACATCGCGATCTTTCCATCCTCGATTTTCCCACCGCCTATCATCAATGGATTCCGGACACGAGTCCGGCCGCGCTCGCACGCATCAACGTCTGGCGCGATGCGCGGGGACTCTCCGATGTGACAGCATTTCAGATCTGGCTGCAGATGGCCCATCGCGGAGTCGCCCTTCTCATCGCCGCCGGAGTAATTGCGTTCTGGTTTCTGGTGCGACGGAAATTTCCGGGCTCTGCGCTTCTGCGAAATCTCTCGACGCTCTGGGTGGTGCTCCTGTTCTTGCAGATCACGTTGGGCGCCTGGACAATTTGGAGCAATAAAGCAGCCGATATTGCGACAGCGCACGTTGCCATGGGTGCAACCATGCTCGCCTTTGGTGTCGCTCTCTCCACCATTTCGCTCCGCTTCGTTTATACGGCGAGCCATGAAGCAGCGCCTCAACCGGAACCTCTGACCCGTGAAATGGAGGTATCGTGAAAGCAGCGGCTATCGGAACCCGCGCAGAAATGGCCTCGGCGCCAAGGACGGCGCGCCGGCGTTTGCTCCAGGATCTGACCGAGCTGGTCAAGGCCCGACTCACTTTGCTCGTGCTCGTCACGACGGCGGTGGGGTATTATCTGGGCGCCAACGTTCCGATTCATCGCGCGGGATTTTTCCTGGCCGTCTTCGGGACCGCCCTGGCCGCGGCCGGCGCGGCCGCTTTGAATCAGTGGTGGGAACACCAGTTCGACGCGCTCATGCTACGCACGAAATCCCGCCCCATTCCCGCCGGGCGCATGCAACCGCGCGACGCCTTCATCGTCGGCATCGTGCTTTCGGTCGCGGGTGTCGTTTCGCTGGCTGTCACCTGCAATGGGTTGAGCGCGTTTCTTGCCGCCGTCACCATCGTCATTTATGTGCTGGCTTACACGCCGCTCAAGCGCGTCACCACCGTCAACACTCTGGTCGGTGCGATCCCCGGTGCGCTTCCACCGATGATCGGCTGGGCCGCCGCCTCCGGCAATGTTTCGGGCCCGGCCTGGAGCCTTTTCGCCATTCTCTTTTGCTGGCAAATGCCGCATTTCTTTGCCATCGCCTGGATGTATCGCGAAGATTACGCACGCGGCGGGTTTCAGATGTTGTCGCGCGATGATGTCACCGGTGTGCGCAGCGCCAGTCAGGGCGTTCTCTTCTGCATGCTCCTGCTTATCATTACCGGCGCCCCCGCCTATCTTGGCCTCACGACCGTCGTCTATCTTCCCATCGCCCTGGCCCTGGGAAGTTGGTTTATCGCCATGGCCATGCGTTTTCATCGTCACAAAACCTTCGAGACGGCGCGCGCGCTTTTCCTCACTTCGATAATCTATCTTCCGCTCCTCCTGCTGGCGCTCGTCCTGACCCGGGCATGAAGGCGACGTCGGCCCCGGTTAATCCGCCGCTTGCCAGGGTCTCGCTCGCCTGGAAGCTGGCCATGCTTCTCATTCCGCTCTTTGTTGTCGGGTATCTTTTGCTGTTGCGGCAGGCTGAAGTCGCGCGGTTGCGCAATCGCTCGTTGTCTAATGGCGGTGTCGTGCCGCCATTCCAGCTCACGAATCAGGCCGGCCAGCCCTTCGGCACTGCCCAACTGGCCGGAAAAATCTGGATCGCCGATTTCATTTATACGAGCTGCCCCGGCCCCTGCCCGATGATCAGCACGCGCATGAGCGAATTGCAAAAGCCGCTCGCCGGAAGCGACGTGCACCTGGTTTCTTTCACCGTTGATCCCGAGCGCGACACGCCAGCCGTCCTGCGCGGCTACGCCGACAAACTCAACGCGAACCCGCAGTGCTGGGATTTTCTCACCGGACCGAAGCCGGCCATCTACGATCTCATGCGCAATGGATTCAAGCTCCCGGTTGGCGCGAGCCCCCGGGCCGGGCAGCCGGTGCACAGCACGCGCATGGTGCTGGTCGATCGCCATCAAATCATTCGCGGCTATTACGACGCGACAGCGCCGGATGCGATCACGAAACTGCTGGCCGATACCAATCATTTGCGCCGGGAACAACCGCCGCCGTCTGCCACTCGTTAGGCCGAAATTAATCCAAACTTCCGCGTTTTCGGCGAGCGTTGCTCGTGGAAGGGCGGCGAAAACTTTTGGCCGCAGCCTGAGCCACGGCATCTTCATCCCTGGCGAGGGCGTGTGCTTGTTGTTCCTTCGGAGTGAGCAGCTCGATGCTGCACAGACTTTGCAAAAGTGCCGGCTCCGCTTTTTGCATTTCCTGCTCGGGGCCTTCCACCTCCAAGGCAACCTGCCACGATTTTCCATCGCTCTTTATCCGATGCCGCGCGAAAGGAATGCCGGCCACCTGATAGGTCCGGCTTTCCGTGGTTACATTCTGGCCTCCGATTTTGATCGGGAGCGGATCCGAATCGGCCGAAACATCCCTGTCGGTATGCGCCTTGATCGTCAGCGTCTCGCCTGTTTTGCTCCTGGCCGTCTTCGCTTTCTCGGATGCGTTACTGTTGGAAACGTGAGCGCCCAGGTCGGCAATCGCCAGAGTGGCGCGAACACGACCGCAAGTAAGGGTTGTTTGGCTCGTCCCGCTCGAAACCGTCCATCCGGCTGGCGGCGTGTAATGGAGAACCCCCTGGCTGGAACGGAAGCTCAGCCAATTCAAGGTGGCTCCATCCAACTTCACGGCGATCTCCGTTGACGGCAACGACACGCCGACGGGCGTCGATGCCGTTTCCTGGGCGCGGGCGTGCGGTGAGAAAGCGGAAGCCAGCATGAAAACGGCGAACCGCGAAAGAAGCGTGGACCGACCGATCTTTCGCATGTTGTAGGTTACTCGGTCCACCAGCGGTCCTTAAGGTAGTTGGCTGTCGTTAGTTTCCCGGGAGGCGGGTTTTGCCGCAGGCTCGTATCGAAATACCAGCGGCGATTCGGGGGTGAATAGACGTTCGAGCTTCCCCAGGGACCGTTGCCCTGAACGCTGTCATAGAGGCAGACCATCGAGCCATAGTAAGTGAGGTACTTCCCGCCCCAATCCTCCAAGAACCGCGGAAAGTTTTCGGCGCCGCCCGAATAGTTGTTGCCAACCGTGCCGGTAGGAACAATGCCGGCGAGAAGCGCGGCGTTGACTGTCGTATTGCTGGCCGTCGGGGGCGACTGATTCGTTCCAGTGGACCCATCAACCCAGGCGTTAGAAAGGATGTTGATTGCGTCACCGGCAAACAGGGTCGGCTGGCGCGTATACCCCGCGCTCGTCGGCTGCGTGGGGTCGGGTACCGTATTGGAGGGCGGATTACTGTTCCCGGTGTTGACGTTTCCCTTGATGTACATCGGATTTTCGCTCACTACGGCGAGGCCGCCGTTGGGAATCGTGTTCGCATTGACGATCTTCACACCGCGCTTCGGAGTGGCGCCGTTGGCACCGGCGCTGGTGTCGGCGATGTAAACAATGCCGTTGAAATTCTGCAGCGTGCCGTGGTTTACCGCATCGGTTATCTGGCTGACATCAAGAGTGACGACGCGAACAAGCGCCCCTTCGCGATTGTCCTGAATATTGGTGTTCGTATTGATGGCGTTATGAAAAGCCGCGTAAAGCTGGCCATTGTTACCGGTGCTGGAAGCGGTAATGGCGGTGCCATTGATGTCGGTCAGGGTGACGTTGTTCCAGTTATCGACCAGGATGTGAATGGCGGCCTGATTGTAGTAGCGGGCATCACCCTGGGGATCGGGTTTTCCGGGAACGGGACGTTCGATGAGCTCCAGCCACCCGTCATTGGAAAGATCGGGATAACGGGCGGCAAAAACCGCCCAAGGATCGATTCCGAAGGGCTGATGATTTGTGTCCTTGGCCGGTGGAATGTCGGCCTGATAGCTGGGCGAAGTCGGCGTTTCACCGTTGTGCGCTTTATCTTCCCCCTTGAAGCCAATCGACCATCCCTGCACACTGGTCACCTTTGAGCCGAAGGTGAGCGAGTCGTGCGCCGTGTAGAGCATCGCATTCGTATGCACCCAGCCGGTAATTTCCTGAGAGGGACCTGGGTGAATCTCAAGGTCGCCATCGTAGAAAATGGCGTAGTTCCACGGCGAGATGCTTTGCTTCTCAAAGAGCCGGCGCACCTTGACCTTGAGCGGCCAGCCCAGGGTCGATGTCGTCACGTCGGCCGTCGCGAGATAGAAGTAACTCTGGGTCGAATCGCTCGGTCCGTAGGCCGGCACCGGCGACGCCGTGGGATCGATTGCATTCAACTGCGGTGTGACCGCGCTCACTGTGATGTTGCTGATCGAATACCCCGTCGGACTGCCGAAATCGCTCATGACCGCTTTCTTGATTGAGGCGAGTTCCGCCGTGGTGGCCGGGCGATTCCAGGTGCGACGCGCGACTTCCCGCCATCCGGCAAAACTCACGTCGATCGCTCCCAAACCCATCTGTGTTGCCGTCGAGCGAATGGTACTGCGATAGGCTCCACGCGAAATTCCCTGCGTCAGGGTCAGCGCTGCGCCCACCAGAATTCCGGTGACGACAAGGACGCCGAGAGTAACAAGTAAGGCGCTGCCTTTGCTGGCCAGGCGAATCTTTCTCATGATCAATTACCGTTCTTTGGTTTCTGCGGTTTCTTGTGGCCGTTCCAGCTCCAGTCGACCGCGGTTTTCGGCAGCGGGTCGTTCCGCCAGAGATCCTGCGGCAAATAAACCGGGGTAGGCCCTGGAGTCGGGTTTTGAATCAGACCCGATTCTCCACGTTGCGAAGCGGTGTAAAAGCCCTGCGACGTAGCGATCCGCGCGTTCGAATGAATGAGGGCATTGGTGTAAACGTCGAGAGCAGTTTGCTTGCGCCCGTCGCCTACCTGCAGGCTCACGGCGACAAACCGGTTATCGACCGTCGTATCTGCGCTGGCTGCGCGCGAGGTGTTCGGCGGCGTCGGCGTGGGAGTAGGCGATGCCGGTGTGGGCGTGGCGCTTGGAGTTGGTGTTGGCGTGGGAGTCGGCGTCGGTGTCGGAGTCGGGGTCGGCCACGGCGTCGGCGTGGGAGTCGGCGGCGGGTGATTCTTTCTGGCGACACTGGAACGCGGCGCAACCAGAACGAGAAAAAGACCAAGAATCAAGGCGCTCCCGGTCAGACCAAGGGTTCGGAGATGTTTCATAGGTGGCTTCTTATCTGTTGAGTTATGGAGACGGTGTCGGCGTGGGAACGGCGTTGAAAGGAAGGCGGAACGGATTCGGCTCCGTGATCCCGGCAGCGACGACGTTGTACTGGTTGGTCGAGGGATTTTGATATTCGCGCAGCTCACCGTTGATGACGACGTAGCTGACAAGGTCGGTGACAAGGGCGACGATGTTGCGAGCGCTCCCGTCGTCTGCCGTCAGGCTGACGGTCACCGGCATCGTCGTGGCGAGGGTGACCGAATTGCCGTTCACGGCGGTCACGTCGCCTTCGATATCGTAGGCTGGAAGCAGGACGCGCTGGCCCACCGTGACGGACGGACCGGAATTCAATTGAATGACGTTGCTTCCGGCTGCGGCCGTCGCAGCCACCTGACGGATCGGGCCGCTTTGCCGCAAAAAGGCAATTCCCGGGGCGGGCCCGGTCGAGTCGATGACGTCGCGATTGGTCCCGACCAGAGCGGGAATCGAGATCGCCGATTGCACTTCCTTTTCCAAACGGTCCAGAATTTTGCGGGTCGCCTCGTGGCTCGCCGCGATGGCTCCGTCCTTGCGAAAGAGCGACAGGCCATTGAGATGGACCGTCAAAGCCACCCCGCCCACGATGACGAAACAGGCCGTCGCGATCATCACTTCGATGAGCGTGTAGCCGCAGGGTTGTGGCGCGCGCGTTTTCATCTTCCTAGACATCCGAGGCCCTGATCGTGTGCATGGTCACGGAGTAGTTCTTGTTTCGGAACGTGTAGGAAATCGTCACAGTGATCTTGCGCAGATTCAGGTTCATGCTGTTCTGCCAATAGCCGGGGTCTTCCACGACCGTGGTCATGACTCCCCAAACCGAGAGATTCGCATTGGGGTCGTCGTAAACGATGAGGGGCGCGGTTTGGGTGCCGAGGACCAGTTCGACCGGCACCTGCTCGTCCGGCGGACTGAAGGGCGCATCGGTCGAGACCAGCTCAATCTGATTTAAAGCGATAACCGTCGCACACGTCTTCAAACGAGACAGCGCCGCGTACGTATTCATCTGTAGAAAAGCCGTGGTCAAGGCGACACTGATGCCGGCAATAATCGCCACCGAGGTGATGACTTCGACCAAAGTGAAAGCGCCCAAGGCGACGCCAAGCCGTTGCTTAGGAGCCGGGCGCTTGGACACGCGATCAGCGGGTTTCAAAGCAGCAATATCCGGAAAAGAAGTCGTCATCCGGATTCGTAACGCAGCAGTGAATATGCCTAAATCATGGTATTTATAGAAGTTCAGTGGCGAAAAACTTTACGAAAATTCGCGACAACGCGAAAATTTCACTCCGAGACAGGCAAAATCCGCGAAGGCAACAGCGTGGTCTCAGAAGTGAGAGTCGCTGTGATGTTTGTACTTAATTTGCGAAACTACAGTTGGCCCGATTTTAGCCTGCCCCCGCTATCGGCCCCTCGTCGCACACCATTTTGAGGTAATCCCGATAGTCGCCCTGCGGCAGTGTGTCGACCGTGCGACGCAAGGCTGTTTCATCGATGAATTCCATGCGAAACGCCACTTCCTCCAGACAAGCGATCTTCAATCCCTGGCGATGTTCGATGGTCGCGATGTAATTGCCGGCCTCGAGCAGGCTGGTTTGGGTGCCGGTGTCGAGCCAGGCCATTCCCCGGCTCAACATGCGCGCATGCAGCTCCTCCTTCTTGAGGTAGATCAAATTGAGATCGGTGATCTCCAGCTCCCCGCGCGCGGAGGGTTGCAGTGTTCGACAAAATTCGACAACGCGTTCGTCATAAACATAGAGGCCCGGCACGGCATACTGGCTCTTCGGCTTCTTCGGTTTTTCCTCCAGGCTGCGCGCCTTTCCATCCGGGCCGAACTCGACCACGCCATACCGCTCCGGGTCACGCACCTGATATCCAAAAATGCAGGCGCCCTTCGCAATGGCGAGCGCGTCGCGGAAGAAGTCGAGTTTCCCGTAAAAGATGTTGTCGCCCAGAATGAGCGACGCGCCCGCCTCGCCGATGAAATCGGCGCCGATCAGAAAGGCCTGGGCAATGCCCTCCGGTTTTTCCTGCACCGCGTATTCGAGCCGAATGCCGAGCCGGGAGCCATCTCCCAGGAAATCCTCCAGCATGGGCAGATCCTTCGGCGTCGAGATAATCAGGATCTCGCGCAGCCCGCCGAGCATCATCGTGGCCAGCGGATAACAGATCATCGGCTTGTCGTAGACGGGAAGCAGCTGTTTGCAGACGATCTTGGTCAGGGGGAAAAGACGGGTGCCGGCGCCGCCGGCGAGAATGATGGCTTTTTTGTTCATGACGGGACGTTGCCTGACGCGATCGGTCTTTGCTGAGCCCAACTTGTTAATCGTTTCGCCCATTCCTGCCAGAATTTATCAGTGCCGGTCAAACCCATCGCGCCAAGCCCGCGCCGCTCCGGGAGAAAACCATCGCCGCTCGTCAGGCCCGATCTTGCAATCCTGCCGCCGACACATTCGCGCAGCGCCTCTCGTAAAACGGCGGCGGAGAGCCGCGGCTTGTTTTCCACCGACACGCTCAGCGTGGTTCCGAGTAATTTCCTGAGAGCCAAACCGCAAAGCAGAGAGCGCGAGCTCGTGGCGTGCACATGTTGAATGCCTCGTTGCCGCAGCGTCCGCAGGAGGGCGATGGCGAAGCGGCTTTGTTCGAGAAAGAGATCGGCCGGTGGCCGGTGCTCCCGAAGCGCGCGATCGCTTTCGAGGCGATGGGCAAGTTCGCGGTGCGCCTGCCACTCTGCTTCCACGGCGAGGGCGTCGGGCAAAAACTCGAGACGCGCGGCCAATTCTTCCGTCGCCGCGGTGAGACGCGAATCTTCCGGCATTCGAAAAACGAACGGCGCAATCGCAATTTGCCGCCGTTCCATTTCGCGCAGTTCGGTTCTCAAATTCAACAGCCGGGGATCGGGCCAAACATCGATGAGGTAGGCGATCCGAGGAGGCTCGCTTTGAGAAACGCGGGACCGCTTGGGCGACGAGGAGGCTTTGGGCAAAAGTTTAATCAACGGTTCGATGGTCGCGCCGATTTGAAAATTTTTCTCGATGCGGACCTGCCCGGCGCCGCCAAACTGCGTACACAACGCCGGATCACCGATGAGTCTTTGCAAGGCGTCAGAAAGCGCATCCACGTCGCCGTGAGGAACGAGCAACCCGGTCGCACCATCGACGACCGTTTCGGGAATCCCGGCCAGTCGCGTCGAGATGATCGGCCGCGCCGAGGCCATTGCTTCCTGAATCACCGTGGGAAAAACATCGCTGGCGCCGGCGCGATCCACCGTGGAGGCGAGCGCGAAGATATCGCAGCTTCGCAGCGCCTCGAAAACCTTCGCCTGCGTCACGGCACCGCGCAAAATCACATTGTTCTCCAGCTTCAGCTGCTCGATTTGCCGCTGCAGTTGGCAATGCCACGGCCCGTCGCCGATCACTTCGCAGAGGAAACGGAGACCACGGTCTCGCAACTGTCCGCAGGCCTCGATCAGATGCTGAAAACCCTTGAACTCGACCAGTCGGCCAACGCTGACGATGCGCACAGGCTCGGTCGCCGTCACTGGCTTCGGCGTCATCGCACGGAATGCGGTGAAATCCATCCCATTGTAGACGCAATGGATTTTCGCGGCTGCTTCCGGACAGCTTTTCTGCAGGAGCTTGCGACTGTAATCGGTTTCCACCGCAACGAACTCCGCGGCTGCGCAAATCTCGCGCAGAAGCCGGTCGTCGCCCAGATCCGACATGAAATCCTGGCCGTGCGCGGTGATGCTGAAAGGAATGCCCGAGATCGCCTTCAGGAAAATGGCGGTATGGGCGGCCCGATTGGCAAAGTGCACATGCACATGCTCGATCCCATTCCATTCGAAGAGCTGGGCGAAATAGCAGGCGTTGCGCGCGCGCAACGCGGCCTTGAAGCCGTGGCCAAACTTCCGCTCGTGTTGGTCGATCAACCCCTGCGGCCAGCGCCCGCTCGCCTTCGCCTTTTTCTCCCAAACCCGCATGACCGGCGCAGGCGGTGCGTACTGAATCGGCGCGCGCAACCGGCTGATATGTTCGTGACGCAGACTTGTCAGCGGCGGATGGACCGAGCCAATCACCAGGTCGAACCCGCGCCGTTCGAGTTCCAGCATCTCCATGTCGCAAAAGGTTTGCGAGAGGACGGGATAACGGGAGTAAAGATACGCCAGCCGCATCGCGTTACACCGGAGACCGGAAACCCGGGATGGGAAAGCAAAAAGTCAGGTCCGCTCAGGAAAAACGCACGTCTTTCCCGGGATCCATCTCGAAATCGAGCGTGAGTGAGTCCGCCGTGTTGGGCTTGATCACTTCCTCCATGAATTTCACCTGGATGGAATCCTCCCGGAAGATTTCGTACTTATCCATCGACTCGAAATCGATGGCGATGAAAAACGGCCAGGGCAGCTCCGGATCGATGCGCTTGCCGCATTTGATGCTGAGCACCTCGGGAATCTTGAGCAACTGCATGCGCGTGTTCATCATCATCTCCTCGACGCGCGCGGGGGTCACTTCCGGTTTGAGCTTAAAGAGAACGATGTGATGAACCATGGAGGCTAAGCTTTTAGGCCGTTCCCCGGGGCCGTGCAAGCGTGAATCGGCCCTCATTATTTTTCGTCATCGAGGGGCTGGCGCCGCGGACTTTGCCCGAGGCGCGGTGGAGAAATCCACGCTGCGAGGCCGCCCCGGATGATGGATTGCCAAAGACGATCACGGCGGCTCGCGCTGCACCCAAAACGGCGCAGCGCGACCGCCGAAACAGTCGCCTGAGATGGGTTCGCCGGATCGGCGGCCCTTATTTTTTCCCGCCGGCGACGAGCAAGATAATGCCGCCGACCACGCAAACCCCGCCGACGATCGGGCCGACCGGCACCCGATGTTCGTTCTCCTTGTTAATCTCGACCGGACCGAGCTTGGCTACGTTTTCCTTGGTCGTGAAGCCAACGGAACCGAACCAGCCATAAGCCAGCACAATGATACCGATGACGATGAGTATGATGCCGAGAATTCCGCCCGGTTTCATGAATAAAGGTGGCGCAGCTAGAGCGTGCGCCGGCCGGAAATGAGCTGAATGATGAGCACGACCACGGCCGCGACCAGCAGCAGCCAGATGAAGTTTCCGAGGGTGTATCCGGTGATGAGGCCGAGCAGCCAGAGCACCAGCAGAATGATAAAGATTGTCCAGAGCATATGTGTTTCCTTTTGTGGAGTTTCCCCATTCTTCGGATGGGAGAGCCCGCTTGCGCTTATCAGAGGGAAAAATATTTTGGGGTCAGCCGGATAGGAACGGGCATCAATTTTGAAACAAAATGCTGGCAGAGCACGGGCAAAATACATAAAACCAGCACTGCGCCAAAATCAGATTCACCCGCAAGAGTCACAAAAACTATGCGTTCCACCTTTATTGTTTGCCTCGGCCTGCTCGCCGCGTTCGTCTCCGGTTGTGCTTATCAGGGAGTGATCGTCGCCAAGCGCTCTCACGCCGCGCCCTTTCCCAACTCGTTGGGCATCGATGGCATTTATGATTTCGATCTGCGCGACGCCGCCGGTCAGGTGCACTCGCAAATGGTGCCGCCCTACGTCTTCTTCGCCTACGACGTCGGGGATTATTTCAACGACATGGCCGCCCCGCCCGTCCATCGCGGGAAGAATCTGCAGGCCCCTCCCGCGCCGGTGGAAGAGGAACTACAGGAGCCGCCCGTCCCGTACGGTCCCGAGCCATTGCGCACACGCAAGCCAACCGATCGACCCTATCATCCGGTCAGGACGACGACCGTTCATCATCACAGCCATGCCGCGAGGATCGCGCAGAATCATCATCGCAAACATCGCTCACGAATTGCGCAAACCCATCATCGCAAGCATCGCGTCGTGAAAAGCGCGAAGGTGCATCATCGTTCCCATCATCACGCCAAGGTCGCGAGCCGCCGTCATCGCAAGCGACATCACTCGGCCAGCTGATTCGTCGTTTGCTCGCGCTTTTTTCGTTCGGGAAAGAGACGAGCGGATGAGCGCAAGCCGCCGCCAAAAATTGGCAATCCACCGGCAGCGCTCGTTTTGGGCGGCTGTTACGCTGCCGGCCAATGAAACTACGGATTGCGCTCGTTGCCACCGCGCTCTTCTGCAATTCGATCGCGCACGCTGACGAACAATTGTTCGGCTTTGTCCGCGGCGCGGAGACGCTGCCGAAGAACCGGTTTGAAATCTACCAGTTCACCACCTTCCGCACCGGAAAAGATCGCGGTACTTACTACGGCACCGATTTCGAGAGCGAGATCGAATATGGCGTGACCGATCAGCTCCAGATGAGCGCCTCGGTTGTAAACCATTATTTTTACAACTGCGACGTTCCCGAGTTGCCCGACAAAGACAACTACCGCTTCGGCGGTCTCGAGTTTTCCGCCAAATATCGCGCGCTCAGTCCATTCAAGGACCCAATCGGCCTCGCCCTTCGTCTCGAGGGCGGCTATCTGCTCAACGACGAGGTGGACGGACTTCCGCAGCACGAGCGCTATCTCAAACCGGAGATCGACCTGCAGAAGGATTTCTTCGACGACACGCTCATTATTAACCTCGATTTCGGCGCGGAATGGGCCTGGGGAAAACAGCCGGCCGAACAATATCCTCGGGAATTTTCCTTCGAGAGCGCGGGCGGCGTCGCCTATCGCTTCGCCCCCAACTGGTTCGTCGGTGCGGAGGGACATTTTCGCGCCGAATATCCGCTCTTCGATCTCTACCAATTCGAGCATCGCGTTTTTTACGCCGGCCCCAGCCTCCACTATGCGCGCGAACGCTGGTGGGCCACGCTCACTTACAACTATCAGGTCTTCGGCAAGGGCATCGACGAACCAGCCCACGGCAAAAGCTTCGCCGAGGAACAGAGGCATGTTTTCCGTCTTAAGGTCGGCTTCAATTTTTGATCGATGACTTACTGGAAACCTCTCGTCATCGCGCCTGCGCTCGTCATCACATCGGCGCAATGTTTCGCCGTCACCTACCTGACCGTCGAGCAGGCCCAGAAAGTCATTTTTCCCGGCGCCAGTTTCTCGCCCTTGAATCTCCCGCTCACTCCCGCGCAAAAACGCGCGATTGAAAAGGCCAGCGCCGTGCGCCTGCGCAAACCGCCCCAGGGTCTGGCGGGTCAGCGAGCGGCGGCTGGTTCATCGTCGATGAAGTCCTCGGCAAACATGAATTCATCACTTTCGCTCTTGGCTTAACGAGTCATGGCGCGGTCAAACAGATCGAGATCATGGATTACCGCGAATCGGTACGGTTACCAGATTCGCGATCCGAAATGGCGGGCGCAGTTTGCCGGCAAAACGGCGCAGGCCCCCCTTCGTCTCGATCACGATATCCGCAATATCAGCGGGGCGACGCTTTCCAGCCGCCACGTCACCGAAGGCGTGCGCCGTCTCCTCGCCCTTTATGAAATCGCGCTTCGCTGAAATTCGGCGGGCTCGCCCGCTTCTCGGCACCTATGTGGAAGTAGCCGTGGAAGGCATGAGCGAGCAGGCCGCTCATTGCGCCATTGCCGCAGCGTTCGAGGCGATTGCCGAGGTGCAGTCGCGCATGAGCTTTCACGATCCCGGCAGCACCCTTTCCTTCGTCAATCGAAACGCCGGACACACCTGGGTTCCTCTGGATGAGTCGACGTTTGCCGTTCTTCAATTCGCCGCCCGATTGTATCGGCTCTCCGCAGGGATCTTCGACGTCACTCTGTCGCTGCGGCATCAGCACAGCGGCAGTTTCTCCGACGTTGAGCTCGACCCGAAGAAATCGGTGCGTTTCCGCAATCCAGATATCCGGATCGATCTCGGCGGTATCGCCAAGGGCTTCGCGGTCGATCGCGCCGTGACCGTTTTGAAGGAATGCGGTGTTCCCGCCGGCCTCGTCAACGCCGGCGGCGACCTGCGCGTTTTTGGTGAAAAGAGATTTCCTGTCGCTATTCGACACCCGCACGACCCGGGACATTCCTTGCTTACCTTTTCCGTGACGAACGCGGCGCTGGCCACCTCGGCCCATTATTTTTCCGCCGATCCTCGAGCGGGCGAGATCGTCGATGGCGGCAGGCGCCGGCTCGCCCGGTCAATCGCTTCCGCGACGGTGCGCGCCCGGGAGGCGATGACAGCGGATGCGCTCACGAAAGTCGCCATCATCTCAGGTGAACAGGCTTCGGCCGCACTCCAGCATTTCGGAGCGGAAGCCATTCTCGTTTCCAGCGCAGGAGATGCGCAATGCAGTTCCAACTGGCATGCAACGCTCGACCTTTCGGCTTAGCCGCCTTTCCCAGGCTTCGGTCTATGCGAGTTTCGGCTTGCTCGTCGCGACCGGCGCAGGCTGGATGCTCGCGCAAACGCGTCCCGATGAAATTTCCGATCGCGAGATTTCGACCTGGCTGCTCAAGATTCACGGAGCCGCCGCCATGTTTGCGCTTCTCGTACTCGGCGCGCTCACCGCACACGTCCGGCGCGGTTGGAAAGCACGAACCAATCGCCTGACCGGTGCATTCATCATTGCCGTTAACATTTTCCTCATCGTCACCGGCTACGGACTCTACTATGCGGGCGGCGAAGAATTACGCGCCTGGCTCAGTCGCTGGCATGCCTGGATCGGTCTCGGTGTCGTTGTTCTGTTGCCCGCGCACATCCTGGCCGGCCGCGCCATCGTCCGAAAAAAGCATCTCCGAAAAACGTTGCCGGCCGAACCGATGCGCCCGGCCAACGCGTCTCGGTAAGACGAATGAAGCGCAATTGACGTTCGTAATGGAATTGAGCCAAAAACGCCGCATAAGGCGGATCATTTTGCACTGCGATTCTGGCGGACGTTCGGCACTCGCCGCCGATACGTTGCAGGAGATGGGGTATTCAAATGTTACCCACCTCGCCGGCGGATTTAAAGCTTGGGAAGCAGCGGGCCACCCGGTAACAAAGCCGCGCTGAGATAGCGCAGTTCAATTATGTCGATTGAAGTTCGATGTGCGACCGCGGGCGACCTTGCGCGAGCGCTCAGCTTTTATGCCGAGCATCAATACGCCGGCGGAATTCGGCCGGAGGATGCGGTGCTTCTCGCTGAACAGGACGGCCACCTGGTCGGGATCGTCCGCCTGGCGGCAGAAGAAGGCGTCATGGTGCTGCGCGGCATGCAGGTGGATCCAAAGTTCCAGCGCCGGGGAATCGGGCAAAGACTCCTTGCCACGGTGGATCGAGAACTCAATGGCAGAAGCTGCTTCTGCATCCCGTATGCGCATCTGGTGGATTTCTATGGCGGAATCGGGTTCCACGTCATCGAACCGGCGCAGGCTCCCTCCTTTCTCCGGTTGCGCTTGCGGCAGTATCAAAATCGCGGCGATGGGAAAGAATACCTGATCATGCGCCGCGAAGGCATCCAGGAGGGCCGCCAGTTCCGTGGTCAGCGCCGTCCCACCTGACCAGCGGATGAAAGCGGCACCCTATGCGCGATTGCGAAAATGCAGGAGACGCAGCCCGTTGAGTATCACAACCACCGTGCTTCCTTCGTGACCAAGGACGCCCGTGGTGAGATTGATCTTTTCGGCCAGCGCCGAGATGAGCAAAAGACAAATCACGCCTAACGAGATCGTGATGTTCTGACGAATGATGGCCCGGGCGCGCCGGCTCAGTTCGAAGGCGTGCTCCACGTTTTCAATTTTGTCGTGCATCAAAATGACGTCGGCCTGCTCGAGCGCGGCATCGGAACCGCGCGCGCCCATGCCGATGGAAACGTCGGCCGCTGTCAGACTCGGCGCATCGTTGATGCCGTCGCCCACCATGGCCACTTTCCGGCCGGCCGTGCGCCAGTCGTGCACGCATTCCAGTTTGGCTTCCGGCGTAAACTCCGCGCGCACGTCGTCGATCCCAACCTGGGCGGCAACGTTCTCCGCGGCCGGCAATCGATCCCCCGTCATCAGCGTGACGCTCACCCCGCGCTGCTTGAGGAATTCGATGACATGCCGCGCCTTCGGCCGAACCTCGTCGCGCAGGTAAATCACACCGAGTGCGCCCGAGTCGGCGATCCAGACCTCGGCCGCGCTCGTGACTTCGATGCCGGGCAGGGCGATGCCACGTTCGCGCATCAACGTTCGGCTCCCCATCAGAATTCTTTCGCTTCCGATCAGCGCTTCCATGCCGAGCCCGGGGATGTTGTTGAATTCCGTCGCTTTGAGCGCGGGCAACTGCCGCTCTTCGGCCTGGCGCGCAATGGCGCGGGCCAGCGGATGGGTCGAGAGCTGGGCCATCGAGCCGGCCACCTGCAGCACCGAATTCTCCGATTGCGAGCCAAACGCCGTGATTTTGGAAACGACCAGCGCGCCTTTCGTCAGCGTGCCCGTTTTGTCGAAAGCGAACTGCGTCACGCCGGCCAGATTTTCGATGGCCACGCCGCCGCGAAACAGAATTCCGTCACGCGCGCCGACCGCGATGGCCACGAGAATGGCGGAGGGAATGGACAGAACGAGAGCGCAGGGCGACGCCACCACCAGCACGGTCATGGCCCGATAAAAGGCGTGCGCCGTGGAATGGTGCAGCCCGAGGAGAACGATAAAAACGATGGCGGCGAGCGAAAGGGCGAACCAGGTGTAATAGCGGCTGAAGGCATCGGTGAATCGCTGGGCCGGCGCCTTCTGCCGTTGCGCGCTTTCGATGAGCGAAAGAATGCGGCTCAAGGCGCTCTCCCCCGCTTCGCGCGTCACCCGAATGATCGCCTGTCCCTCCAGGTTCAGGGTTCCGCCCGCCACCGCATCATTCAGCCGCTTCGGCACCGGGAGCGATTCGCCGGTCAGGGCGGATTCGTCGGCGGAGGTCGCACCCTCGATGAGTTGACCATCGACCGGAAAAAGCTCTCCTGCCCTAACGAGCAATTCGTCGCCCGTTCGCACCTGCTCGACCGGAATCGCGACCCAGCGCGAGTCTTCACGGCGCAACGCTTCTTTCGGCGCCGCCTTGAGCAGGGAATCGATCGTCTTGCGCGTGCGATAATTGGCGAATTGTTCGAGCGCGTTGCTCAGCGAAAACAAAAACAGCAGGGTCGCCCCTTCCGTGTAGGCGCTGACAAAAAGCGCGCCGATCGCCACCGCGATCATGAGGAACTGAATGTCGATCTTTCCCTGCTTCAGCGCCGCCCAAAAATCCTGAGCCGCAAACCAGGCGCCTGAGAAATAGGCAACCGCAAAACAAGGGGCGAACCACGCGGCCGGAAAGCCGGCGCGAAGTAAAACAAAGCCGCTCAGCGTACTCGCTCCGCAAATCGAAGCGAGCACGAGCATGATGCGGTAATCGCGGACCATCGTGGGCGGCACGGGGCGATTGCGCCAGGCCGGAAGCAGGACCCGTTTCCAGATTACCCTGGGCTCGCCGCGCGGATGCGCCCGATGAAACTCGATCGCGCCATCGCCCATTTCGTGCAGATGAAAATCACCATCCGCCTGCGCCGGGTGCATCGTGATATTCCATTCGCCGGAAAGCTCATCCTGCACGGCCGCTTCGATTTCGGTCAAAACCCTGGCATCGGGCAACCGGTAAAATCCAATGCTGACCGTCCGGCGTTGCGGATCGAGGCGGACCTGTTTCACATCGGGATGCTTGGCCAGAATGTGCGCGACATGTTCTGACGTGGGAATCATGTGCTCTTTTCCGTTAGTCGATGGCGCGCTCATTTGGCCAGGGATCTCGCGAGATGAAACAGTTCGGAGCGGATCGGCTTTTGTTTGCCGACGATTTCCGACAACGGGGTCGCCGTCACCTCCGAGCCTTTCATCCCAATGACGACATCGCGTTCGCCTGCGATCAAATGATCGACCGCGCCGGCCCCGAGGCGCGTACCCAGAATACGATCGTAGGCTGTCGGCGCGCCGCCGCGTTGCACGTGACCCAGTTTCGTGACGCGCAACTCGAACTGCAGCCGGTCGCGATGTTCCAAAAAATAATTGTGCAGTTTGTCGGCATTGTTGGAGGCGCCTTCCGCCACGACGACGAGCGCGTGCGATTTCCCGCGTGCATAAGCAGCGCGCAATTCCTCGGCGATCGCTTCCGGCTCGGGCTCGATCTCCGGCACAACGATCGCATCCGCGCCGCCAGCCAGACCGGCCATGAGGCCAAGGTAACCGCAGTTGCGACCCATGACTTCGACAAGAAAAGCGCGATGATGCGACGAAGCGGTTACCTTCAGGCGATCGATCGCTTCCAGCGCGATGTTCAGGGCCGTGTCCACGCCGATGGTGAGATCGCTTCCGTAAAGATCGTTGTCGATGGTCGAGGCGATGCCGACTGTCGCGAAGCCGAGCCGGGCCAGAGCGTGGGCCCCCGCCTGAGAGCCGTTGCCGCCGATCACGATCAGCGCATCGATTCCGTTCTTCACGAGAACGGCGCGGCCTTCGCGCAAAGCCGGCTCCGTCCGAAAGGCGGCGCAACGCGCGGTCCCCAAAATCGTCCCACCGAGATGCGAAATGCGGCCGACATCGCGCGCGCCCATCGGCTGAAAGTCTCCTCCCAGAAGGCCGGCAAAACCGTTGCGAATGCCGACGACCTCGAGCCGGTGAAAAAGCGCGCGCCGCGTCACCGCGCGAATGGCGGCGTTCATACCGGGAGCGTCGCCCCCGCTCGTCAGGACACCGATTCGCCTAACGACAGATTGGTCCATGCGTTACATTTCCCCGGATCGGCCAGTCTCTCTCCGCGCCAATTGCGATTCGCGCGCCATTTTTTGCCGCAACTTGAGCCAGGAAATTCGACCCGCCTACGGACAAGAAATGCACAGCTTTCCACAATCGTCGCCGAGCCCCTGGCGACCTCCGCCTTACAATACGCCGGGATCAGAACATGAAAACGAAAGCGCGAAAAACAAAGGAGAGCTCCAGGTCTGCGCCATACGGCTCTGGCCATCGCCGCTGCAAAGATCGGACGCCGCATCTGGTCTGCGTGAATCGAAGAGGCGGATCGGAGTTCTCCTGCGCGCTGGACGATCCGCGCGCGCTCCTCGTGGAGGAATCGCTCGATGAAAGAGATAAAAGAGGCTGAAACGGTTGATACGTCGGTCCCACATAGAGTGGCGCGACCTCGGTTCCCACGTCGGCTGAAAAAGTCCAGACGGCCGGCTCGTGCCCCTCATGAAGAGCGCGAGCCGACCATCGGCCTCTCGCCTTTCATGGAACAGGAGTTCGACATCTACGCCGGCGAGAACGGGACGTCCGCTACGCCCGTCCGCCAAGACGAAGATTAAGAACGCGCCGCCCTACGCTTGCGTCTCGCTCCAGCGCGCCGCGTAGGAAATAAGTTCCGCCGCGCTGCTGATGCGCAGTTTTTCGCGAATGCGCGAGCGGTGCACTTCCACCGTCTTGGGGCTGAGATGCAGTTCGCCGGCGATTTCCTTCATCGTCTTGCCCTGCCCGATGAGCTGGAACACTTCCAGCTCGCGATCGCTCAGACCTTCCAGCGGCGAATCCATCGTTTTGCGCCCGGAAAACTTCTCGAGCAAACGTCCGGTCATCTTTTCGCTCACTGCAATTTCCCCGCGCAAGACGCGCCGCATCGCCTCGATCAGTTTATCCCCGCCTTCCTGTTTGCGAATGTAACCGCGCCCGCCCGCCCGCAGCACCCGGTCGGCATACAAGGATTCGTCGTGCATCGACATGACGAGAATGCGCAGCTCCGGGTACGCCGCGCGCGCGTCCTTGATGAATTCGATGCCGTTTTTTCCGGGCAACGTGATATCGACGATGACCAGGTCGGGCTTCAGCTTGTCGACCGCCTCCAGACCTTCCTGCGCGGTCGTGGCCGTGCTGCAAACGTCGAGGTCCGGTTCGTGCCGGATAATTTCGGCCACGCCTTCGCGCACCATGACGTGGTCGTCGATAATGAGGACACGACTCTTCCGGGCCGGCGCAGGCGACGAGCGGCGTGTTTTTTTCACAGGTCGGACGAAAACGTGCAGATAATTTTGGTGCCGCGGCCGAGCGCGGATTGCACCTGTACATCAGCGTCGATCATCCCGGCGCGATACGCAATCGTGCGCAATCCCATTCCTTCCGCGGCGCGCTGCGTTTCGTAGGGAGCAAAACCTCCGCCGTCATCCTCGATCGTCAGGACGGAGTGGCGGTCGGCTTTGGCCAGCGAAACGATGATGCGTGAAGGATGCGCGTGCTTGAGCGCGTTGTTGATCGCTTCCTGCGTAATCCGATACAAATGCGTCGCCGCGATCGAATCCTTGATCGCCACCTGGCCGTCGCTTTGGAAAAGACATTCCACTTCGAAGAGAGTGTTGATTCCCTGGATCAACTCCTGCAGCGCCGAGGCGAGGCCATTGTTTTCCAGGGCCACCGGCGCCATGCCGCGGGCCAGCAGACGTGTGCGCTCGATCGCTTCGCTCACGGCGGCGGCGATTTTTTCGACCCGCTCCATGACGCCATCCTTCGCGCGCTGCCCCAGCGTTTTCCTGAGCGCATCGCAGGAAAACCGGATGCCGGCCAGCCGCTGGCAAAGATCGTCGTGCAGGTCGCTCCCGATCCGGCGTTGTTCGCGATCGCTGATCTCGAGAATTTCCTGCTCCAGCGCCTTGCGCGCCGTGATATCGCGCACCATCCCGGTGAAAATGCGGCGCGTCTCGAGATTCGTCGCGCTCACCGCCAGATCGATCGGAAACTCGCTCCCATCCTTGCGCCGGCCGCGCACTTCGCGGCCGATCCCGATGATGCGCCGCTCGCCCGTGCGGCGATAACGTTCCAGATAGTCGTCGTGTTCGGAGCGATACGGTTCCGGCATGAGCATGGAAATGTTATGGCCGACCACTTCCTCGGCCGCATAACCGAAGATCCGTTCCGCCGCCGGATTGACTGTTTCAACGATGCCTCGCTCGTCGATCGTGATGATGCCATCGACCGCCGTGTCCACGATGCCCCGCAGCCGGCTGGTCGTTTCGCGCAGCTCCTGTTCGAACTGGATGCGCGAAATCGCCGTCGCCAGAATGTTGCCGATCGATTCGATAAAATGAACATCGGTCGCATCGAAAATACGCGGCTTCGCCGTATGCACGCCGAGCACGCCGAAGGCCCGGCTCCGCCCTTGGATAACAACCGACATGCTGCTGACCACGCCATGATCGCGCATGAATTTCGGCAGGCGCAAACGCCGGTCGTGCCGCGCATCCGCGATCACGATCGGTTGATTCAACAGCAGCGCCCGCCCGTCCGGAGTATCCTCGCTGATCTCCATGCCGGTGACGCCAACATGGCCGCTGCGCCAGCCCGACCCGGAACGGAGCAGCATCGTTTTTTCATCCGCGGAAAGTTCGAAGAGGGCGGCGAAATCCGCGCCCAGCTCACGTGTGAGAATATGCGTGGCATCATCGCAAATCGTCCGGATGTTGGTGGCCTGGAGCGCATCGAGACTGAAACGCGCGCCGACCGCCTGCTCCCGCAACCGTCGCTCGAGGTCCTCCTGATTGCGCTTCATCTCCGTGATGTCGCGCGTGCTTTCCAGGATGAGCATGCCCTTGCCTGCCTTGGGCATGAGTTGAAAACGAGCCGAGACTACGATCTCGCGATCGCCGCGGGTTCGCTGGCGCAGTTCGCCCTGCCACGACCCGCGCGCGCGCAACTGTTTCTCGACCAGAGCCCACGAGACCGGAAATTGCGTGTGCAGCAACTTCGCTGAGGTACTCCCCAGCGCCTCGCTCTCGCTGTAACCGTAAAGGTCGGCCGCGCCTCGGTTCCAAAATTCGATCCCGCCCGGCTTGCGCCAGAGAAAAATGGCGTCCTGCGAAATGTCGAGAATTTGCGCGGATGGCAACCGCGGCGGCGACGGGCGCCCTTTGCCCGGCCCGCTCTTCGCCGCGCGCCGCCGCTGCTTTTTCTTCCCCTCTCTCGAAGACTTCATCGCACGACGCGTTCGATCGAACGCAGCGGGAGGATATGGAGCGGAAAATCGGAAGTCACGGCAATTGAAGGAAGCCACGGCCCGCGACTTCCCGCAAGAAATGCCGTGCTTCTCACAATTGCTGCACGGACAGCGCGCGGCGCAGGCCTCAACCTGATCGGTGGTGAAAAGCAAAAAACTGACGCAGCAGAACGGTCGCCGGAGCCACCCGAAAACTATTCTCGTACCGATCGATTTCTCGGCTGCTTCCAAGGAAGCCCTGCGTCAGGCTCTCGATCTGGCCGGCGACGGTACGCGCATCATGCTCCTGCATGTGCTGGCCCCGTCGGCTGACGCCGGCCGCGTCGTTTTCAATTCGGCCGCCGCCGCCAAAAAAGGTCTTCTCACCTTCGGCCGCAATCACGGCGCCAATCACGATCACGCTTTGCGTTCGCTTGTCCGGGCGGGCGTCCCTTTCCAGGAAATTCTGGCCACGGCTCACCAACACCATACGGAAATGATCGTCCTGGGAGTGCACAACTCGGCGGCGCTCGGCGGCATCGAGCTCGGGCATACGGTCGATCGCGTTTCGCGCTACGCCCATTGCCCCGTCCTCCTCGTGCGAGAAAGCAAAGGATAGCTCCCTTGAAAAATCCCCTTGCCGCCTGCGTCCGCGTGTTTTTCCCCGGGCGCGATAGGGGATTTTCCTTATCGGCATTAAGAGCGGCCCACCAGGCCGATATATGGATTGCCCTGATTGAGAAGCGATCCGCCGAACCGCAAGGTTTGGACATGCAAATCGCCGCTCTTCCAAATGAAGCCGCACCTAACGGTGACAAGAAACTCCTCGAATCTCTTACCCAGTCGAAGCTCTATCGCCAGTACGAGCGCACCTTCAGCGAAGCGACCGGGTTGCCGCTGACCCTGCGGCCGGTCGAATTTTTCGGCCTGCCTTTTCAAGGCAAGAAAAACGAAAATGGATTTTGCGCGTTCCTCGCCGGGGGCAAGGGGACCTGCACGCTCTGCCTGCAAACGCAGGGCCGTTGCTCCAAGAACACCGGCGAAGGCCCCGTCTCGATTCAATGCCCCTTCGGCCTCACCGAAACAACCGTCCCCGTGCGCCTCGGCGAGCGCGTCATTGGCTTTCTCGCCACGGGCCAGGTCTTCACCAGGCCGGCCAGGACTTCGACTTTCAAGAAGGGCAGCCGGCGGATTTTCCCGAAAGGCTCGCCGGCAGAAAAAAAAGCGGCCGCCCTTTGGAAGCAAACCCCCTTCATGTCGCCGACCCGCTATGAAGCGACCGTGCAGTTGCTCAACTTTTTCGCGAAACAACTCTCGGCCCTGAGCAATCAGGTCGTGCTCGAACAGGAGAACGCCGAGCCGCCCATCATCACGAAGGCGCGCCAGTTCATCGCCCAGAACAGGGCCGAGCCCTTGTCGTTAGGCGGAGTGGCCCGGGCCGCCGGGGCCAGCGTTTTCCACTTCTGCAAGGTCTTCCGCAAAACGACCGGCCTCAAGTTCACCGACTACGTCGCCCGCGTGCGCCTGGAAGATGCACGCGTGCGTCTTTCCAATCCGAACCTGCGCATCAGCGAAATCGCCTACGACGTCGGGTTTCAGTCGCTCACCCAGTTCAACCGCACCTTTCAAAGGATTTTTGGCCAATCGCCAAGCGATTACCGCTCGCAACTGCCGGCTAATCGCCTGGCCATGGCCGCGTAGAAAATAATGGACATGGCCCCGCCCAATAAAATGACGACACGGTTCTGGAAGCGATCGAGCCGAGCAATGGCGGTGGCCGTGCTCGTCGCCGCTGGAATCTTCGGCCCTGCTTTTCCGGTGCGGGGCGCAACTGAGAATGCGCCGCGTCACAACCGACTGCCTTTGATGCTCAATGCCCGCGATATCCGGACGAACATCGATTCGGCTCAGCCCGCCACTGCCTTCACGACAAAGGAGGGCGTCATCGTGGGGTCGGAGCTTCCGGAAGCGTTGACCACCCCCGTCCTGCTCGCCGGTTTTCTCATCTTTTTTCTGCTTCTGCCCGTCGCGGGAAGATTTCTGTCTAACGATCCAAAAACAAATTATCACCATGAAAAAGCTTAGCCTTCGCCACATTCTTGTTCCGATCGATTTTTCGGAACTCTCGCTTCGTGCCATCGAAACTGCGCAGCAGCTCGCGCGGCCTTTCGGCGCCACCATCCATCTCGTTCACGTGCACGAGTATCATTATCTCTTCCCCTACATGGCCCCGGGCGAATCGATGCCGCTCTCCATCACCACGTTTCTGGACGAGGCCGAGGAACGCGCCGCCCATACCCTGAAAAAATGGGCGCTCGATTACGAGCTCTCACCGGATGACTGCTACATCCGCGAGGGGTTTCCGGTCTTTCACGAAATCTGCGAACTCGCCCGGGAAAAGGAAATCGACTTCATCGTCATGCCAACCCACGGCCGCACCGGTCTCAAACATCTCTTTCTCGGCAGCGTCGCCGAACGCGTCGTCCAGCACGCGCCCTGTCCCGTCCTCATCCAGCGCAAACCCCCGCAAAAGACCGATCGTATCCTCGTTCCGGTCGATTTCTCCAACAACGCCTTTGCCGGCCTTCAGTACGCCATTCGACTCGCGGATAAATTTGCGGCCAAAATCTTCCTCCTTCACGTGGCCGATCTCGGTTACGTCTACGCCGCGGACGGCACTGTTATCTACGACATCCCGCGCCTGGAAGAGAGCGCAAAGGAAAGCGCCGAACTGCAAATGCAGCAGTTCGTGCGACGCACGCATTTCGGCGATGTGAAGTTCGAGACCGCCGTTCGCGTCGGCCACCCGGTGGATGGCATCTGCGACTTTGCCCAGGACGAAAAGATCGATCTCATCATCGCCTCCACCCACGGACGCACGGGACTTCCGCACATGCTCATGGGCAGCACCTCGGAACAGATCGTTCGGCGCGCGACCCGGCCCGTCCTCATCGTTCCTTCCCATCCGGAAGCACGCGCGCGGCAGGCCGCCCAGAGCACCAGGGCGCTGAAAAAAAAGGAGCCGGCCATCCCGCCCACTAACGAGCCGGTGGCAAAACCCCGGAACGGGAAAATTCATGCCTTTCCGGAACGCCGTCTCACCAACAAGTTCCGCGAAAGCCATCAAACCGCCACGTCCTGACGAAAGGCCAAAATGAGAGATTATTCCTTCACCGCGCCGCCCGAGACCGTCACCAGCCGCATCTTTTCCGTCTCCGCCCCGGCCGTGGAGCGGAAGCAATCGCTCCAGATCAAGACGCTTCTCGTCCCGGTGGATTTTTCACAAGCCTCTTTTCGCACGCTCAAGTTCTCGGTCACGCTGGCCGAAAAATTCGGCGCCACCATCCACGTCGTCCATGTCCGGCCCACACCGGATGCCATGGCGCTGGAGCGCGCCGGCAGTCTCACGCTCAATGAAGCCGACGCCATCGCCTTTCTGCAGGATCGGCTGGCCGAGATTCAGGAACAGCACGACGTCAAATTCTCGCCCGACAACTGCCATGTCCTTTCCGGCCGTCCCGTCCAGGAGATTTGCCGCGTCGCCCGGCAGATCGATGCCGACCTCATCGTCCTGCCCACGCGCGGTCGCACCGCTTTCCGCCGCGTCCTTCTCGGGAGCACGGCCGAACGCGTCATCCGTTGCGCGCCCTGCCCGGTTCTCATCACGCGGCGCAAGACGCTTTCGCCCGCCACCGCCCGGGCGCGCGCCCGGTCTCCTTTCGCCCTGCGCAAGATTCTCGTGCCGGTCGATTTTTCCGATTGCTCGATGGTCGGGACCGAGTACGCCGCCTTTCTCGCGCGGTCGCTCGGCGCCAAGCTTCGCTTTTTGCACGTCGTCTTCCCCTACCGCGAGGTCGTCAGCCTGGATCGCATGAACGGCGCGATGGCGCCGCTCGTCGCCGAAGCGAAGACGCAGGCGCGCGCGGAAATGGAAACCTGGGAGGAATCGGAATCGCTCGGCGAGGTGCGGCGCGAATCGGAAATTCGCACCGGCTCGGCCATCGAGGAGATTTGCGGTGAATCGGCGCGGACCGACGTTGATCTCATCGTCATCGCCACGCACGGCCGCACCGGCTTTCGTCATGCCTTGATCGGCAGCGTGGCCGAACACGTCGCGCGTTACGCCGATTGTCCGGTCGTGGTGGTTCCGAGCAAGGGGCGGGCCTGATGATGGAACGCAAAACCCTTCTCTTGCTCGACGCGGACGCCGACTGCGACGAGATGATCGCGCAGGCCGCGGCCCGGCAGGATTACGCGCTCCTCATTGCCCGGACGGCGCGCGACGCCTTCGAAATCATCGCAAAGCAAGTCCGCCACCTCGAGCTGATCGTGGTCGACGTCGATCCGGGTACGCACGGGCTCGCCTTGCTCGAAGCCATCAGCGCGCAGGCGGAACGTCCGCCCATCATCGTCGTCACCGCGCTGGAAGAAGCCTACATGGGTCCGATCGCCGCCGAACATGGCGCCGCTTTTTGCCTGGGCAAACCGCTCAGTCTGCCCCGGCTCATTGCCACCATCCAGCAGGTCGAGATGCACAGGGGCCTGACGAGCGACCGCTGGGGATCGATCGTGCCCGCCCCGGTCAGGAAATGGGCCGACACGCGCGCGAAGTTCCGCGGCATTGCCGGCAAACTGAGTCCCAGCCAAAGCGGTCCCCCCGGAAATCATAAATATCTTTCGGAGAGAATTAAGCACGGCTAAAATTGGCGCCGACGTGGAGAATATGCCCTCCGCCCTAACGAACGATCGGCGCCCTCTCCCCTCTACCGTGGCGGAACTCCGCCACGTCAGTCTTTCTTTCGGCGAGAAACTGGTCCTCGACGACGTCTCCCTCGCCGTGCAACGCCAGGACCGTTTCGTCATCATCGGCCAAAGCGGCGCCGGCAAGACCACCATCCTCCGCCTCATCCTCGGCATCCTGCAGCCGACCAGCGGCGCGGTCTTGTTCGACGAGTTCGACATCGCCAGGCTCACACCGCGCGAATTGCAGGAAATACGGACGCACATCGGCATGGTTTATCAGGACGCGGCGCTTCTCAGTTCGAAAACCGTCCGCCAAAATTTGGCCCTGCCCCTCGAGGAACTGACCGATAAAAGCAAAGAAGAGATCGACCGGATCATCGACGAAAAACTCGAGCTCGTCGAAATGGACGACAGCGCGCGGCTCATGCCGCACGAACTGAGCGGCGGCATGCGCAAGCGGGTCGGCATTGCCCGCGCCCTTGTCATGGAACCCGAGCTGATTCTTTTCGACGAGCCCACCGCCGGTCTCGACCCCGTCGTCGCCGCGGTCATTGATGAGCTCATCGTCAGCCTGAGCGAAAAATCGAAGGTCACGTCGGTCATCGTCACACATTTGATGGAGAGCGCCTTTCGCGTGGCCACGCGCATGGCCATGTTGCATCGCGGCAAGATCATCGAAGAAGGAACGCCCGATTCCCTCAAACGCTCGCGCAATCCGGTCGTCGTCCAATTCCTGAGCGGCAGTACCAAGGGCCCCATCCTCGAGCGCAGCAAATACCACATGCTTTCACCGGCGGATTGAGCGCGCGCAGCGCAAGCACGGTTATCTGTTAGTTGTTATTCGTTAATGGCGTTAACTAATAACCATTAACCCTCACGCCTCCCGCGCGATTTCCCTTCCTTCTTTCTCTTTTCTCACCTCTACTTCCTCTCATGCGCATTCTTCTCGCCGCCATCCTCGCTGCCATCGCCATGTTCATCTGGACCTTCATCGCCCACACCTTTTTGCCGTTGGGCGAAACTGGCGTTCGCACAATCCCGCACGAACAAACCGTCCTCGACGCCCTTCAGGCCGGCATCGGCGATCGTTCCGCCATTTACATCTTTCCCTCGGGCGGAGCCGGGCCCGGCGCGACCCGGGAACAAAAACACGAAGCCATGGAACGCATCCCCGGCCTCTATGCGACGCAGCCCTCCGGCATGCTCGTTTATCATCCGCCCGGGCGTCCCTTCACCTTTGGCCGATGGCTGGGTGTCGAATTCGGCACCGAATTCATCGAGGCCCTCCTCGTCATCTGGCTGCTCGCCCAGACCAGCATCGCCACCTTCGGCGGGCGATTTGGTTTCGTCTTCGTCGCCGGAATCCTGACCGCAATCTCGACCAACATTTCCTATTGGAACTGGTATGGCTTTCCCGGCGCCTACACCCTTTCCTACATGTTCATCCAGATCGTCGGCTTCTTCCTCATCGGCCTCGTCGCCGCTTTCATGATCAAAACGAGAAGGCCCGCCTGACGTTCTCGGCGTGCTTCCGCTCTCCGAGGCCCCATCGTTCCGCACTCCGCAATCCGCATTTCTTCTCCCACTTTCTCCTTTCTACTTTCTACTTTCTAATGCTTCAGCTTTTGCCTTTCTGAACAACCGATTACCCGGTAGAATTACCGCATGAGCACAATCGAAATTTTGGCCGAACTGCCAGCCCTGCCGCCGCACGATCTCGAGACGATCTGGCAGACCGCAGGCCGGTTGCTCGAGGAACGCTCTTTGACTGCCTCCCCAGAATTGCTGGCCGCGGTAGACGAAGCAGACGCTTGCTGGGAAAAGGAAGGCGGAGTGCCGATCAAGGATGTCCGTCGCACGATCGGTTCGTGACCTGGCAGGTCATCATTGGGCGCGTAGCGCTACGCGATCTCCAACGAATCCGCGATTTCATCGCCCGAGATAATCCTGCGGCGGCGGTCTCTTTCTGCCAGAAGCTCCTGGACCGCGCGGAGACCCTGCGAGAGTTTCCAGAACGAGGTGGGCACCTCAGAGAGCGGCCCGGTGCACGTTTCTCGGTTGTCGGCTCCTATCTGATCATTTATCGCGTGGATCGAACGGCGGCGACAGTGCGGATCCTCCGTTTCTGGCATGGCGCGCGGGAGCGCCACTGATTGCAGAGTTGACTCGCCGCGGCCAAATAAGGCCGTCCCGATTTCGCCTTGTCTGTAATCCCGTCTTCCGCCCGCAGTTTGCCGGCCGCGGCCAGCCCTCCGCCCTCTCTCCCCATCATTCCGCACTCCGCAATCCCCAATCCGAATTCCTAGTTTCCCACCTTCCCGGCCGCGGCAACTCGCCGCTTGACCAAAAACTTGACTTACGCTTGACTAATCCCATGGGTTTCAAGCCGCGTTATCAGATCACCCCCGCGCTCCTCTCGAAAGTCGAGATTATCGCAGGGTTGCGGGAGCGCATTTTGGCCGCCGCCGTCCAGGTGCCATGGATTCCGGCCTTACAAAAAGATACCCGTATCCGCAACGCCCATTCTTCCACCGCGATCGAGGGTAATCCGCTCACCCTGGAACAGGTCCGCGCCATCGAAGAGGGCCGCGAGATTCCGGCGACCGCGCAGCGCGCGCGTCGCGAAGTGGCAAATTACTTCGCCGGTCTGCGCTTTGTTGAAAAGAACGCGCAACGCGCCGTCATCACGCACGCCGAGGTGTTGAAGTTGCACCGCATCATGGCCGGCAAGGTGATGGACCAGGGGACGGCCGGCGAATACCGGGCGATTCGTGTGCGCGTGGGTGATTATGTCGCGCCACCGCCGGAGCGGGTGCGCCTGATGATGTCAGACCTGCTGGGGTGGTGGAACAACGATGCGGCAAAAATTTCTCCGATTCTCAGTTCGGCCGTCGTGCATCACCAGTTTGAAACGATTCACCCATTTGCCGACGGCAACGGACGGGCCGGCCGAATGCTGAGTTTGTGGGAACTTTATCGGCGCGGTTTCGACAACCATCACATTTTTTCGATCGACGAATTCTATTGGGAGGATCGACCGCGTTATTATTCTGCCCTGAAAAACGTTCGCCAGGAAAATGACGATCTCACGAGCTGGCTTGAGTACAGCGCGGAAGGACTGCGTGGCACTCTGGAGCGAGTCTGGAGCCGGATCCAGAAACTGACGGCAAAGGCCGGCAAGGCGAAGCTGGTCCTTCGACCCAGGCAGGAGCAATTGCTGCATCTGCTACGCGAACGCAAGGCACTGGCTCCACGTGAAATCTGGGATGCATTAGGAATATCGAAGCAGGGCGCGCTCGATTTGTTGCGGCCCTTGATGGAAGCGGGTTTGGTGCGTCGTGTCGGAACGAAAAAGACCGGACGCTATGTCTTAACCTGAAAACGACGCGACAAAGCCCACCCTGTAACGATTGACGATTCTGAATTCACCGACCCTCCCACTTTCTACTTTCTAATTTCTCCTTTCTACTTCTTTTCGCCTTTCAGCGTCTCAGCTTTTCAGCATTTGCCGAAGCCCTTCCCACTTTCGCCCTTCCCCCATTAACCAATACCGATTAACAAATAACCGCGAGCGTGTCGCGCTCGCGCTCCCCCACCGCCGCCCCATTAATGCACATCAAATTTGATGTTGAATTGAATGGAATTTAGCATAGAATTTTACGTCAGCCCCAACGGAGCCATCCCGGTGCAAGAATTTTTGGAGGAACTCAAGCAAAGTGATCCCGGAGATCATGCCACGGTAGTTCGAGGCCTGGCCAAGTTGCGCGACCGGCGTTACCATCGCGAACCGCTCGCGAAGTCGCTTGGCGGCGGCCTGTTCGAGCTGCGTCACGTCGGCAAACTCAACACGCGGGTGCTCTGGTTTTTCGTAAAGGGTCGCCGCATCATCGCGGTCCACGGGATCCGTAACAAAGGGCATGCAATTCCCGGGCGCGATCTTGCGACCGCGCGCACACGCATGCGCGACTGGCAGCAAAGATATGAAGAAGACCAACTTTGATCTTTATTTGGAAGAACAACTGAAAGACCCCGATTTCGCCCGGCGTTTTGAACAAGCTGGGGAAGCGTGGGATATCGCTCTCCAGATTGCCTCGCTTCGCGAAAAGGCCGGACTTTCGCAAAAGGATCTCGCCCGGAAACTGAAAACCTCACAGCAAAACATTAGCCGACTCGAATCACCGTCCTACGAAGGCCACTCTCTGAGTATGCTTCGCCGCGTTGCCGATGCCCTCGGCGCGACGGTACGGGTTGCGATCGAGCCGCAAAATACTCGCGGCATCGCTCGGACCCTCGTTGCGGAACCGAAAGTGCATTATCGTGCCAAGCGTCACCCATAAATCCCAAAGCCCTGAGTCGCCGAATCGCATGCGCCAGTTTCAACGCCTCTCCTCCATTTCAGCGTTTTACGTCGTCTGTCGTCCGCCTCTTCAACTTAAACTTCTGCACTTCAAACGGACGCGTGGCGTTCTTTCGTCCGTAGTCCCGTGGTCTGTCGTCTGTATTTGCGCCACACCCCAATAACCAACAACCATTAACAAATAACACCGGCGCACCTTCTCACCTTCCCACTTTCGCCCCTTCCCACATCCCGCATTCCGCATTCCCCATTTCAGCGTTTCAGCTTTTCAGCTTTTCAGCATTTGCCGAAGTCCTGCCCACCTTCTAACTTTCACACGTTCCCACGTTCCCCTGCTTCTTAATTCCTAATCCCTAATTCTACGTTTTCTTGCATGGACGACGCTGGCTACAATCGAGCAAAAGCGCGGGTGGAAGCGAAGCTTGGATTCTATCGCCACGCCCTCATCTACGTTTTGGTCAATCTTCTTCTCCTCGGCATTAACCTGTCGGAATCGCCGGAATACCTGTGGGTTAAATGGCCGGTTTTGGGCTGGGGCATCGGCCTGCTTGCGCATGGTTTAAGCGTCTTCACCCCTCGATGGTTCCGGGGACAGAAGGAGAGGATGATCGAGCGAGAGATGGAACGCGCGAAGAAGGATTCCGGCGACTGAACAAGCCCGCGTTCCGCTTCGACGATTCACGATTCACCAACTTTCCACTCTTCGCACTTTCCCACGTTCGACTCTTCCCCATTTCAGCATCTCAGTTTTTCAGCGTTTCAGCTTTTGCCTTTCCATAGTAAAAATCCGCATTCCGCACTCCCCATTCCGAATTTCTCCTTCTCACTTTCCCACTTTCGCCCCTCCCCCATTCACCATTAACCGCGAGCGGGTCGCGCGCTCGCGCTTGCACGCCGCCGCCGCTTCCGTTAAGAAATTTGCGCAATCATGCCCGCCCCGGAAGGTCCCAACCCCTTCTTCGATCACCCGATCCTGAATTCGCCCTACGAATACCCGACGCGGCATTGGGAGCTGGACGACGACGGCCAGCCGACGCAGAGGATCATCGCGAGCCGCCGCCGGGCCGAGTTCATCACGCCGATCCCGAAGCCGAAGAAGCGCGAAGAGCGCCGACCGCCCAGCAGCGAGATCGTCTTCGACGAAGGGCAAGGGCCTTTCGACGAAGGAGCAGCAATACGACCCGACCTCGATCATCAACGAGGTGCGGCAGCAGGTGGATCAGTGGCGGGAGCTGCCCAACCCGAGTCAGTGGCAGGTCACGCCCGAGACCGCGCGTCTGCTCCAGCACTGGCGGCACCACGAGTTCAGCGGCATCCGCCCGTTCTTCTGTCAGGTCGAGGCGGTCGAGACGGCGATCTGGCTGACCGAGGTCGCGCCGCAATCGCAGGGAGCGGGCAAGCGACTCCTCGACCACCTCGCGAGCGCCAACAGGGACGCCAACCCGGAGTTGATGCGCCTCGCGCTGAAGCTCGCCACCGGCGCCGGCAAGACGACCGTCATGGCGATGCTCATCGCGTGGCAGACGATCAACGCCGTGCGGCGGCCCGAGCAGCAAGCAGTTCACGCGCGGCTTTCTCGTCGTCGCGCCCGGCCTCACGATCAAGGACCGCCTGCGCGTCCTCCAGCCGAACGATCCCGACAGCTACTACGCCGAGCCGCGAACTCGTCCCCGGCGACATGCTCGACGACGTCAACGGGGCCAAGATCGTCATCACGAACTACCACGCCTTCAAGCTGCGCGAGCGGATCGAGCTCTCCGAAGGGCGGCGCGCGCTGCTGCAAGGCCGCACGGCGACGAGCTGAACACGCTGGAGACCGAAGGCCAGATGCTCCAGCGCGTCATGCCCGACCTGATGGGCATGAAGAACATCCTCGTCCTCAACGACGAGGCGCACCACTGCTACCGCGAGAAGCCGAGGGACGCGGACGAAGAAGACGCTCAAGGGCGACGAGAAGAAAGGAGGCCGAGAAGAACAACGAGGCCGCGCGCCTCTGGATTTCCGGCCTCGAGGCCGTCAACCGCAAGCTCGGCATCACGCCGCGTCATCGATCTCTCCGCGACGCCGTTCTTCCTCCGCGGCTCGGGCTACGCCGAAGGCACGCTCTTCCCGTGGACGATGAGCGACTTCTCGCTCATGGACGCCATCGAGTGCGGCATCGTCAAGCTGCCGCGCGTCCCCGTCGCGGAGAACATCCCCGGCGACGAGATGCCGATGTTCCGCAACCTCTGGGAGAACATCCGCAAGGACATGCCGAAGAAGGGCCGCGGGCAAGGCGAGGAGCTCGACCCGCTCAAGCTTCCGACGCGCCTGCAGACCGCGCTGGAAGCGCTCTACGGCCACTACGAGAAGACCTTCAAGCTCTGGCAGGAAGCGGGCATCAAGGTGCCGCCCTGCTTCATCATCGTCTGCCAGAACACCGCCATCTCGAAGCTCGTCTACGACTTCATCTCCGGCTTCCACCGCAAGAACGAAGACGGCACCGACCACGCTCGAGAACGGACGCCTCGCGCTGTTCCGCAACTTCGACGAGTCACCGGCAACCCGCTCGCCGCGCCCGAACACGCTGCTGATCGACAGCGAGCAACTCGAAGCCGGCGATGCGCTCGACGACAACTTCCGCGGCATGGCCGCCGACGAGATCGAGCGCTTTCGCCGCGAGATCGTCGAGCGCACCGGCGATCCCGCGCCGGCGACAACATCACCGACCAGGAGCTGCTCCGCGAGGTCATGAACACCGTCGGCAAGCCGGGCCAGCTCGGCGGCTCCATCCGCTGCGTCGTCTCGGTCTCGATGCTGACCGAAGGCTGGGACGCCAACACCGTCACCCACGTCCTCGGCATCCGCGCCTTCGGCACGCAGCTCCTCTGCGAGCAGGTCATCGGTCGCGCGCTGCGCCGCCAGTCCTACGACCTGAACGAGAGAAGGGCTCTTCAACGTCGAGTACGCCGACGTCTTCGGCATTCCGTTCGACTTCACGGCCAAGCCGGTCGTCGCTCCGCCGCAGCCGCCGCGCGAGACGGTTCAGGTCAAGGCCGTGCGCCCCGAGCGCGACGCTCTCGAGATCCGCTTCCCGCGCGTCGAAGGCTATCGCGTCGAGCTGCCGGAGGAGCGGCTGACCGCCGACTTCAACGACGACTCGATCCTCGAACTCAGCCCCGACCTCGTCGGGCCGTCCATCACGCGCAACTCCGGCATCATCGGCGAGGGCGTGGACATGAGCCTCGAGCATCTGGGCGACATGCGGCCCTCCACGCTCGTCTTCCACGTCACCCAGCGGCTGCTCTACACGAAGTGGCGCGACCCCGGCGAGGAGCCGAAGCTCCACCTCTTCGGCCAGCTCAAGCGCATCACCAAGCAGTGGCTCGACACCTGCCTCGTCTGCAAGGGCGACACGTATCCCGGCGCTGCTCATGTATCAGGAGCTGGCCGACATGGCCTGCAACAGGATCACCGCGGCGATCACCCGGAAGTTCTCGGCGAGCGGCCGATCAAGGCGCTGCTCGATCCCTACAACCCGACCGGCTCCACGCGCCACGTCCGCTTCAACACGTCGCGACCGACCGCTGGGAAACGAGCCCGCCGACCGATGCCACGTCAACTGGGTCGTGCTCGACAGCGACTGGGAGGCGGAGTTCTGCCGCGTCGCCGAGTCGCACCCGCAGGGTCCGCGCCTACGCGAAGAACCACAACCTCGGCCTCGAAGTGCCGTACCGCTACGGCTCCGAGACTCGCAAGTATCTGCCCGACTTCATCGTGCTGGTGGACGACGGCCACGGCGCCGACGACCTGCTGCATCTCGTCGTCGAGATCAAGGGCTACCGGCGCGAGGACGCGAAGGAGAAGAAATCCACGATGGACACCTACTGGGTGCCCGGCGTGAACCATCTCGGCACGCTACGGCCGCTGGGCGTTCGCCGAGTTCACCGAGGTCTACCAGATCGAAGCCGACTTCAAGGCGAAGGTCGAAGCGAGTTCAACAAGATGATCGAGTCCGCCGTGTCGGAGCGCAACTGACGATCGAACGCACGCCATGCCCAAGACACTGAACATGAGCCAAGAAGTCCGCCAGCAAGACCGTCGAGACGCTCAAGCACGACGAGGCCAAGCGGAAGAACATCCCCACCGCCGAGTATCCAGTCCGTGCTCAAGAAGGAGCAGCAGAAGCCGCTGCCAGACGCGCTACACCGCGCAACACCGACCTCGACCCGCAGCTCGTCTGGCGCGGGAAGGATGAGCAGGACTGGAGCGACCTCGTCGTCCACGCGCCGCCGCTCTACATCCAGGAGAAGGTTCACCCGAAGGTGCTGATCGACGATCTGCTGCGCCAGACGCGCGAGAGCGCAGCACGAAGCCGGCGATGCTCACGCCCGACCTCTTCGCCGACTTCAACGGCATCCCCAAGGGCGTGGACAAGACCGAGTTCTACCAGCACGACCAGAACTGGTCCAACCGCATGATCCTCGGCGACTCCCTCCAGGTCATGGCCAGCCTGGCCGAGCGCGAGGGCCTGCGCGGGCAAGGTGCAGTGCATCTACTTCGACCCGCCCTACGGCATCAAGTTCAACAGCAACTTCCAGTGGTCCACCACCAGCCGCGACGTGAAGGACGGCAAGGCCGACCACATCACCCGCGAGCCCGAGCAGGTCAAAGCCTTCCGCGACACCTGGCGCGACGGCATCCACAGCTACCTCACCTACCTGCGCGACCGGCTCACCGTCGCCCGCGATCTCCTCACCGATTCCGGCTCCATCTTCGTGCAGATCGGCGATGAAAATGTCCACCGCGTCCGGGCGGTGATGGACGAGGTGTTCGGGGAGAGAACTTCGTCAGCCAAATTGCGTTTCGAAGACGACCAGGCTCACGGCAGTCAGACGTTCTCGACCGACGCTGTCGACTACATCGCTTTGGTATGCAAGAACACGAGATCACGTCAAAGTATCGACCAGCTGTTACTGAGAGCGAGAAGCGCTGCCGGAGTGCGAGCACTACACCGATTGCCGATGCTTCGCGATGGCAGCTGTCGGCGACTGACCAGAGACGAAGCGACGCGCTGCGATGCTCTGCCAGCCGCATTCACGAGATCGTTTCGACGCCGATACATTACGAGCCGGAGCACGCGGCATCGACGTTTCACTGTCGAGTTTCGCAGGGACAGACTTTCGCATCCAGGCAAGGGCATGTTGGAAGACCAACGAGCTGGGCATGTGACGCGTCTAGCACGGGCAGATCGCGCTTGCGCATGAGCCGGAAGCACGTTCGCTATCGTCGATCTTCTGAGCGACTTCGCGACAGTCAGCCATTACCAACATCTGGGACGACACGCATTGCGGGCAGTTCGGCAGAGACAAGATCTACGTCGTCCAAACCAATGCACAAAGTCGATTCAACGCTGCATCCTCATGGCCACCGACCCCGGCGACCTCGTGCTCGACCCGACCTGCGGTTCCGGCACCACCGCCACCGTCGCCGAGCAATGGGGCCGCCGCTGGATCACGATTGACACCTCGCGCGTGGCGCTGGCGCTGGCCCGTGCCCGCATCATGGGCGCGCGTTATCCGTTTTACCTGCTGGCCGATTCCCGCGATGGCCAGCTCAAGGAAGCCGAAGTCACCCGCACCGCGCCGAGTTCGCAGCCCGTGCAGGGGAACATCCGCCACGGCTTCGTCTATGAGCGCGTGCCGCACATCACGCTCAAGTCCATCGCCAACAACGCGGAGATCGATGTCATCTGGGACCAGTGGCAGGCGAAGCTGGAGCCGTTGCGCGAGAAGCTGAACGCTGCGCTCAAGAAGACCTGGCAGGAGTGGGAGATTCCGCGCGAGGCCGATGCCAAGTGGCCGGACGCGGCGAAGAAGCTGCACGCCGACTGGTGGCAGGCCCGCATCGCCCGGCAGCAGGAGATCGACAAGTCCATCGCCGCCAAGGCCGAGTTTGAATACCTCTACGACAAGCCCTACGAGGACAAGAAGAAGGTCCGCGTGGCCGGCCGTTCACCGTGGAGAGCCTCAGCCCGCATCGCGTGCTGGGCGTGGATGAGAACGACGAATTGATCGATCCCAGCGTCGCGGAATCACGCCGAGTACGGCGCCAGAAGCAGTCCTTCCCCCAGATGATCCTGGAGAACCTCAAGACCGCCGGCGTGCAGCAGGCGCACAAGGAGGACAGGATCAACTTCACCGCGCTCACGCCCTGGCCCGGCGATCTCGGTCTGCGCCGAGGGCCGCTACCTCGAAGGCGACGACCGAGAAGCGCGCCGCCATCTTCATCGGCCCCGAGTTCGGCACCGTGCAGCGCGCCGACCTGGTCGCCGCCGCCCGCGAGGCTGGCGATGCCGGCTTCGATGTGCTGATCGCCTGCGCCTTCAACTACGAGGCGCACACCACCGAGTTCAGCAAGCTCGGCCGCATCCCCGTGCTCAAGGCCCGCATGAACGCCGACCTGCACATGGCCGAGGACCTCAAGAACACCGGCAAGGGCAACCTCTTCGTCATCTTCGGCGAGCCGGACATCGACCCTGCTCGCCGAGAAGGACGGCAAGCTGCGCGTGAAGGTGAACGGCGTGGACGTCTTCAAGCCGCAGACCGGCGAAGTCGTCAGCGACGGCGCCGACGGCATCGCCTGCTGGTTCATCGACACCGACTACAACGAAGAGAGCTTCTTCGTCCGCCACGCCTACTTCCTCGGCGCGAACGATCCCTACAGCGCGCTCAAGACCACGCTGAAGGCCGAGATCAACGCGGAAGCCTGGGCGACGCTGCACAGCGACACCTCGCGTCCGTTCGACAAGCCGAAGTCCGGCCGCATCGCCGTGAAGGTGATCAATCACCTCGGCGACGAGGTGATGAAGGTGTTTCGGGCGGAGTGAGAGCTGATTGGTCTGCTCGATATGTGAAAACGCCTTGGCTACAAGAGTTGACACAGTTCGTCGACCACAGACCCCTTATTCTTCTGCGCTTCGACGAGGGTGAGTGGACAAGATTGAGCGAATCTCGCCGCGGACTTAACGAGTTCACTATTGCGCGATCCCATTCACTCCTTCAAGGCGTGAAGACTTCAACGCCGTGTCTAATAAGAGGCGTTGTCGAAGGCCGGCAGGCGATGTATTTCGGTTTGGCGAGTTCCCGTGGCGCTGTCACTACACTCAGTCCGGATAAAGGTTAAGCGAGTGGTTAGGATTCGCCCGGAGTCCGAGGGTAGTCTTGCTGGTCTTTTGGATGATCGCAGGCATGCGAAAAACCTAAAGAGCCGGCTACGCGGACAGAGGTCGGTGATAACGTTATCTCCCAAGCTTAGTCAGAAGCTGATCGAAGGCCTCGCGTCCCTGCGGTCGAATCGTGGGGCGTTGCGAGCGATCGCTGAGTCGCTCGCGACCCCGAAGTATTTTCGAAACGTGGCTGCCTTACAGCAGGATGCGGTTCAGACGGCGTTGAGAGCGTTTGGTCTCGCGAGAGACGACCAAGCGCAATCCCTTGAACTTGTCGAGGGACGAGAGACGTCGCTTGCCCGCCTCCATGTCATGGAAGATTCCGTAATCGAGCACGACGCCAGACATGTTCCAGGATATGAACTTGTCTCCAGTGAGATAACGGGCCATGCGATATTTGAACGCGGCGCTGAAACGCTTGAAATTTATACCGCCAATCGTCGTCCACTCGAGCAGGTTTTCGGTGTTGATCTGGTGTATCTAAATGTCACCCGCCAAAGCCTTGTCATGCTGCAGGACAAGATGCTCGAACCTGTATGGAATGACACAGCGGTCTTGGATTGGATTTATCGACCGGATGCAAAGTTAACTGATGAATTACGCCGGATGCGTCGCTTTGCCGCCCAGCATGGCGGGGATTGCATGAATACAGACTCAATCCCTCAGTGTTTTACTTGAAGTTTGTGAAGAGAAATGCCGCCATCCGAAACGGTGGAATCATCACGCCTCTCGATCATTTCGAAAAGCTGCGTGAGGATCCGGCACTCAAAGGACCGAAAAAAGGTCTCAGAATCAGTTATCAAGCTCTGTCCGGGCGATATCTTCGAGAGCATGCGTTTCTTGATCTCATTCGGTCTGGCTACATAGGAGCCTACGCTGAAACAACTGCGCAATTGAGGACGCTAATTCAAGCGGCGCTCAAACGTGACAGAGCTGTCGTTGCCGCGGTTCAGCGGACCGTGGATGATTCGCTAACAGGTGCTGATTTCGATGATGACCCGGAGCGATAAAGGCCTCCTGCACGCGGCTTCAAGGTGCGTGCGATTGGCTAAAAGTGGACTTTCGTGGCCCGTTGTTGTATTTGTTGCACAACAAAACAACGCGACATGAACACACCTCATAAGAATTTCGCGGAGTTCTTCAAAGCGCTGCGGAAAGAGCGGCGTATCACGTTACGGGATTTCTGTATCGCCGCCGGTGCCGATCCCGGAAACATCAGCCGAATGGAACGCGGAGCGATGGTTCCCCCGCAGGATCGAGAGATTTTGACGCGCTATGCCCAGGCACTGAATCTGTCCGAAGGAAGTGACGAGTGGTACTTCTTCTTCGATCTGGCGGCAGCTGACCGCGGAATGATTCCGAAGGATTTGATGGACGATGCGGAAGTCGTAAAGCACCTCCCCGCGTTTTTCCGGACACTGCGCGGCCAACGGCCCACGGAAAAGGAACTTCGCAAGATCGTCGAAAAGATTAAAGCGTCCTGAGAAGCGAGTGGACCCTCGGGACTTCAAGGCTCCATTCATTGATCGTTCGCAGATTTGGCGGGAAGCGGACGACTTTGGCGAGCGCCATTGGCCGTCGGGAAAAATTCCGGTCGAACTGTACTGACGATCGCGGAGTTTGAGCTGGGGCTCGATATCCGCCCGGTATCCAGAATGCGAGAAGAGGAAGACATCGACGCTTTGCTCTTAGGCGACTGGCAAACGCTGATGGTCGATCAACGCCATTACATGGATGATCGATATCTGAACCGACTTCGGTTCAGTGTGGCCCACGAGCTCGGGCATTATGTTCTGCACAAGTCGATATTCGAGAAGATGCCTCGCGGTTCGATCGAGGAATGGGTCCGCTTCACGCTCGATTTGCCCGATAAGGAATACGGCTTCCTGGAATATCATGCCTACGAGTTTGCCGGCCGCCTCCTCGTTCCTCCCACCCAGCTCGCGGCGGAGTTTGAGATTGTTATTTCGCAGGCGGAGCGAAGCGGCCTCAAGCGAAGTGAGCTTCGGGATGAACGCCACATGGGATACCTGGCAAAGCCGATCGCTGCCCGGTTCGCTGTCTCGGGAGAAGTAATTGAGCGCCGGCTGACAAAGGAAGGCCTCTGGCCACCGTCGTGATGGAGTTCCTCATCGCCGACAGCTTCACGGATAGTCTTGCGCGCCTGACCGGCGAAGAGCAGAAGATCGCCAAGACGACCGCCTTCGATCTGCAGATGAATCCGGTCGATCCCGGAATGGCTCTTCATCGAATCGATCACGCTAAAGACAAAAATTTCTGGTCTGCGCGTGTGGGGCGCGACATGCGCCTGATCGTTCATCGAACGAAGGAGAGCCTGCTCCTCTGCTATGTCGGCCATCACGACGATGCCTATCGCTGGGCGGAAAGGCGCAAACTAGAAACGCATCCGAAAACTGGCGCTGCGCAGTTAGTAGAGATTCGAGAGCGGGTTCAGGAGATCGTTGTTCCCACCTTCGTTGAAGCTCCGCTCCCGAAAAAGGAAAAGCCAAAGGTGTTTGCGAGTTTTTCGGAGGACACGCTGCTCGGATATGGCATCCCGGAGGAGTGGCTGGCTGACGTGAAAAATGCAGACGAGGACAGCATCCTCACAGTCAGTGAGCATTTGCCGGCCGAAGCAGCAGAGGCGCTTCTAGAACTTGCGACGGGTGGCAAACCGAAACCGCGCGAAGTCGCTCCGGTCACGCCATTCGAACATCCCGATGCGCAAAGGCGATTTCGCGTGGTCGAGAATGTCGAGGAGCTGACCCGAGCTCTCGAATTTCCCTGGGATAAATGGTCGATCTTCCTCCACCCCGCGCAACGCAGCCTGATCGAGAAGGATTTCGCCGGCCCGGCCCGCGTAGCCGGCTCCGCCGGAACTGGGAAAACAATCGTCGCGCTGCATCGAGCGGTTTTTCTTGCTCGGAAGCATCCTGAAGCGCGGCTGCTTTTGACAACATTCTCAGAGACGCTCGCCAATTCTCTCCGCCGAAAGCTGCGCCGACTTATCTCAAACGAACCAAACCTCGGAGAGCGAATCGATGTTTATTCCATCGACGCAATTGGTATCCGCCTTTACCAAACGCGCTTCGGCACTCCCGATCTCGTACCAGCCGAGACATCATCGCGACAATACGCGACTCCGCGGCGGAAGTCCGGACCACAAATTCAGCCAGCGCTTTCTCCTCTCCGAATGGGACCAAATCGTCGATGCCTGGCAGTTGGATAGCCTCGAAGGATACAGCAACGTCAGCCGTTTGGGTCGCAAGACGACGATCCCGAAAAAGCAGCAAGTGATTCTCTGGTCGATTTTCGATCGCGTCCGCTCGGCGCTCTCCGCTCGCGGTCTCCTTACGACCGCTCAGCTTTTCACCAAGCTCGCCGCGGCAATCGAGTCAGAGAAACGTTCGCCTTTCGACTTCGCCATTGTCGATGAGGCGCAGGACCTCACGGTCGCTCATCTCCGCTTCTTTGCCGCCTTGGCCATGGGACGGCCGAACAGTTTTTTCTTCGCCGGAGATCTCGGGCAAAGGATTTTCCAGCAGCCTTTTTCTTGGCTCGAACTGGGCGTCGATATCCGCGGGCGTTCTCACAACCTCAACGTCAACTACCGAACGTCTCATCAGATCCGCTCCCAATCTGATCGGTTACTAGGTGGCGAGATGGCCGATCTCGATGGGAATCCGCAGGATCGGAGCAAAACCATTTCCGTATTCAACGGTCCGATACCTACAATCCGAACCTTCAATGGTGAGGAAGACGAAATCGATGGCGTAGCCAAGTGGCTATTGGCGAGAGCGAAGGAAGGTGTGGCCCCTCAGGAGTTCGGGATCTTTGTCCGATCGGCCGCGCAACTCCCGCGCGCTCGTGTCGCCGTTGAGAGAGCCGGCATCCCTTTCAAAGTCTTGGACGAGAACGTAGAGCCAACAGTACTTCTGCGTCCATCAGCACGATGCACTTGGCAAAAGGCTTGGAGTTTCGGGCCGTCGTCGTGATGGGCTGCGATGACGAAGTCCTGCCGTTGCAAGAACGAATCGAATCGGTCGGCGACGAAGCCGATTTAAAAGAGGTTTACGACACCGAACGTCACCTTCTCTACGTTGCCTGCACGCGGGCACGAGATTTTCTACTTGTCACCGGTATCAAACCGGCATCTGAGTTTCTCGACGATCTGCGATGAGCTCTGACAATCAACCAAATCTAGCGCGCAACGAATTTGATCATCCGGCCGAAAATTAAAACCGCAATTTGGCCCTCAATCGTTGAAAAAAAGCAACCACTGGGACAACCAGCGCTAGAGAGCTGCACTTCTCGCTTCCGAGACGTGGCCATTTTCAGCGAAAGAGGGAATTTTAGCGCCGTTTGGCGCTTTTATTCAGGGGCGGATTCGTCGGGGGAACCGCCCAGATCGCGGGCGAGGGATTTGGCGGCCGCTTCATCGATAGCTTCCCAATCGATATTATCGTGCGAAATAACCGGTCGACGGCCAGGCCGGTCCCGTTCTGCCATTGCCCGTCTTTGTGCAGCGAGTCGTATGTAATGCCCGCATCGGTCGTGGTTTCCCGCAACAGGCAGGTGCCGTTATCGATGTTCCAATATCGTAGTCGTTTCATGGTGAGGTACTTGACCCCGGTCGGCGCGAAGATCGCGTTGAAGTTGGCGAGATAATCGGCCGACGAATCGAGCATGTGCCGGCGTTGCACTAAGACCCCGCGGACGAACGCCGGGTCTTGGATTTCCGGCCAATCTTCCAGCAACCCGATGTAGCCGATTCGTTTGCTCGCAAGCGTCAAATCGACGTAGCCGTTAACGACCGCGGCCGTGTCGTATTGAACACAATGCAAACCGCTCTGGTCCTCGCTGAACAGGTGGTAATAGGCCAGTTCGTTGTCCGGCAAAAATGCTGCGAAAAGTATCGGGGCCAAGATCGGCGGATCGAACCGGTTGTCGGAAATCGCCGCGCCCTTTCGGATCAGGTCGGCGAGTGTTTGCGCAAGCGTTATTAGTAACCCGGATTGATGACAATGTCTTCTATTCGCCTCCATCAGGAAAAGTGTAGCATCTTTCGCGCGAAAAGGTGCGCGCCTAGTCCCGCAGCGTTAGAGCAATTGACACTTTGGCTTCGACAGCATGATTATTTACCGCGTTGAGATAACCGTTGAGGCTGGCATCGAGCTGGAGTGGCTCGATTGGATGAAGCGGATCCATGTTCCCGATGTCATCCGCACAGGCTGTTTCACCGAGTGTCGCATCTACAAGGTGATCGAGTCCGCGGCGACTGATCCGGTCTATGCGATGCAGTATCACTGCCAGTCGCTCGAGGAGTATCACCGTTACCGGGATAGCTTTGCCGCCGACCTTCAGAAGGAGCATTCTGACAAGTTTGCCGGGCGCTTTCGCGGTGCTCGCCAGCTCCTCGAGGAGATCTTCTCCCCATTCGAGTCTGCAACCTGACTTTCTAATTCAAGAACTCCAGATCGACGTTTCCAAATCGGATGATCGGGCTTTTCGCTGACGATTCGGTCGGATAGAAGAAAACCATGTCGGAATCGATCCCGGAGACGGCGGCGGTTGAAGCGCCGATCGGTTATTGCGCGGCTGAAGGCGATCATGGTGGATGCGGTGCGGCATGCGCTGCCGCTTAGTCCCGTTTTATTTCTACCGTGGAAGTGTGCCCGCTTATCTGCTCCTGACAAGTGAAATGGGGTCAAATCTAAATTCTTTGACAGTTGCCTAACGGGCGTGCGTTCCATCCCATCTCCGCCGACATCGTTGACATAAAACATGCCGCTCTTCCAGATCACCAACGAATCATTGGCTTCAATTCCGCAGTCAGAACTCGACTCGGAAAAGCGTCTTCAACGCCTCATTGAGAACAGCCTCTCGGCCACCTTCAGCTGCCGCCTAGTCGCCTCGGAGTTCTCTACCGGAATCACTCATGCTGGCCGGATCGACACGTTGGCACTATCTGAGGAGAACAACCCGGTTATCATTGAATACAAAAAGGTCGAATCCGCGGATCTCATCAACCAGAGCCTGTTTTACCTCTCCTGGCTAAACGACCACCGAGGAGATTTCGAAGTCGCGGCCGGCAATGCCCTCAGGTCAGTCAACGTCGATTGGTCCGATATCAGAGTGATTTGCCTAGCCCCGAACACAAAAAATACGATTTGCATGCCGTCTCCGTCATGGGCGCAAATATTGAGCTATGGACCGCAATGAAATGGGGTCAAATCTAAATTCTTCGACATTTCGATTGACGATCGTGCCATTAAAACGGAAGCAGCCGAGACGCTAAAAGATTGTCGCACTCCAAAAAGCAAGATCAAAATTCAGAAGCTGGGAAATCGGAGGGAATTCTTCCGGCGCTGCCAAACAAGTGATCCTCAACAACAATGCCGCTAGGAACTTGAACCGCAATTTCGATTCTACAGCCAAGCGTTGTCAAAATGAGTTGCCGATTCAGAGCCGAGACGCGACTGATTTCGGGAAATGAACGCGGTCGGCATAATGCGTTGAAAACAGTGGACGCTTCGACTGAGCGGAGTCCAATCTTTTGAAAATTCTCAACCGAGTTGAAAAAATCGGCCTGAGACAGCGCCTCGCAAGCGCTTTTGCTTGACAATAAAATCCGCAGTTCCGGCAAAATACAGCGTATGAGCAAAGCGAGACCAATTTGTCGGAATGACAGACGAAACTTTTCACCTCGCACGAAATCTAGCGCCCCAAGGGCACAAGCCGCGATCACGTTCGAAAATCGCAGCATAATTTATCGCAACCTCGGTATCGGGAAAGAGAAGCATCAACTTTCAGGTTAAGACGTCTCAGAATGCCTATCGAAGAAACCGGTATGGTAGCGAGGCGTTCGAATTGTTAACCGAGAATAATCAACAAATACTCTCAATCATTTTGGTATGCTCTTGTCGACCTTCAGGAAAGAGAACCAGGGCCGGTTTACGATCCTGTCGTATTCTTTGTCCCATCGCGTTGGGTAGCCGAATTCGTCAAACCTAATTGGAAGCGATTTATGTCATTTTCTCCCAACTACCGCAGTCGATCTGTGTCGCGAAAAGTGGGACATCGTCGCTAGCTATCTCAATGAAACGGCCGATGCAATTGCCTGGGCCAATAATTGGCCGAGAGAAAAGCTCGTCCAGTGGGGGACGCCTGAACACGACGCGAGCTCTAGCGCCGCACCAACGGAAGTACAGCAAACATCCTGAATTCTTCGAGATCAGAGGAAGAAATGGGCCAAGTCTCACTTCTTTGACACTTCGATGGAGACACTCGACGAAGCGAAATCAAATGACACAGGCGCAAACATATCAACGGGCTCGCGTCTAAACCCTTCGACATTTCGAGTGAGCTGATCCGCACGCACATAGGGCCGTGCCGACACAACCCGAATTCGCAGACGCAGGCTATCCGTTCATCAGAAGCGGTAAATGGGCGTGCGCACATCGTCCTCGCCTCCCAAAAAAGTGGTGATTCTAACAACAGTTTTGCCGCTTGGCACTGGGCCGCTTTAAGCGGTCGAGTTGCCAATTCGCGGAGATCGCCAATATTCGATGAATAGCTGATCTTGCCGTTCACCGTTACGATGAAGGGAGTCCCCGGTTTAGCGCGACGAGCCTGGTTAATAATGCCGGGAAAGCATCGCGTGATGAAATGGGGTCAAATCTCAATTCTTTGACAGTTGCCTAACGAGCGTTCGACATGACCCCAGGCGTCGACCGCGGCGTGGGTTTCAACAAAGCTGGTGATTTCAACTAGGGACTTGACCGCTTTAAGCGGTCAAGTTGCCAATTCGCGGAGATTGCCAATGATTCGATGACTTGCTGATCTTGCCGTTCACCGTTACGATGAAGGAGTCCCCCGGTTTAGCGCGACGAGCCTGGTTAAGAATGCCGGGAAAGCATCGGGCGAGCTTCTGAACCTGCTGCCAGAACCCGATGTTTGTCCAGCCAGCCTTCAGAAAGAAGATGGTGTGCCCCGCGGCTTTCCACGCTGCGACTTCGTAAGGGTTGCGCCCGATTGCAACGTCTCCGGAGAGGATAATCCAGCCACTCTCGCCAGCCAATTGGTGCATCCAGTCCACATCGGGCGTGTCTTGATCAAAACGATCGCGCAGATGCACAACTTCGTGTTCGCCAAGGACAAACTGGTGAAAACCGCGGGCCAGTTTTGGTGCCAGGTTGTTATCGAGGAAGAATCTCAAGCAGCCAGGAGGGACTCGAACTCTACCGCATCGCGCACTTCACGCTCGGAAACCTCAAACCAATGGCGAACCACTTCGATTGATCCATTGGTTTTCACGCTGCGCGCGAGGACCTGCGAGGGCACACCCGACCGGGCGACGGTCGGCTGACCAAAGTTTCGCTTCGGATCGACCACGATCTGGCGCTGCTTGCCCAGCGGATACCAGATAATGTCGACGCCGGAAAATTCGAGTTCCTTCAGGAAATCCTGCACGATACGCCGGAATTCCCGCTGATTGTTCACGAGGTCGATCAGCACTTCATCGGAATCTTCCTCCGCTTGCCGCAGGAGGATGTTCTTTCCATCCGTGGCGATTCGATTCGAACAGAACGGATGTGTGGTGTTCAACTCCTGCTGCGCCCTCTCATGCGCCCGGCGCATGGTGCGCCAGCTCACCCCGCCGCGAATAAACGCATCGACAAAGCGCAGCTCGAGAAGATCGCGGAAACTGAGAGCGAGCTTGTTCTCGACCGGCTGCACCTCGCCCTGCCAGACGGGATCCGAATGATGAACGCTCTTGCCACTCCTAAAGCGGTAACCCTTGAGCCACCGTCGAATCTTGCCTGCCGAAATGCGAGTGAGCCTCGCGGCCTCGGGAACAGTGTAGAGCCCGATATTGATGAGGGTCGGTTCGGTCGCGTCCACGTGGCCAATCAAGCCGGTTCGATGCCCGGCGGCAACGCAAATCTTGGGCGCGGATGGCCGGGGATCAGCAACGGGGATCAGCAAGAATGGGTCAAATGGGGTCAAATCTTAAATTCTTTGACACTTCGACTGAACTGATCGGACTGCACACAGGGCCCGACCGGCGCAGACTGAAATCGCCGACGCGGTATCGCCTCACCAGAATTGGCAATCAGAACGGTCGCATCTTCCTCGCCTTCCAACAAACAACGCCGCTAGGAACTTGACCGCTTTAAGCGGTCAAGTTGCCAATTTCGCGGAGATTGCCAATGATTGGAAACACTAAAACTCCGGAACTGAGGCCCGTGCTTCCTGATCCTTAGCTGCCTTCAATTGGGCCTCGTATTCCCGCGCCGCGGGGAGTTCAAGACGAACGATCAAGCTGCTGCGGAACCACAGAATCGCTCCATCGGTTCGCTGCCACATTTTCTGACCGAGCGCTTCTCCAAAATACGCCTCGAAAAGTTTGTTCGCTGCCTTGTTAGGCGAATCCGGATTATCATAGGCGACGCGTCTCCATGACATTCCTGCTGGCAGGTTCGCGTCCGCGATCGCTTGCAATTCGTAATCCCGAATGAGCGCAGAGCCGCCTGCCGCTGGCAGCTTTTGAAAATCCATCCGCACGCACGGCCCATCCAGTTGAAGGAAGGCCGCCCGAATTTTCCACCCTTGGTATTCGTACATGTGATGCGTCGCCCCCTCGATGAGGGGCGAATTCTTGTCCAATATTTTTGAACTCGGTGTGTCTTTCGGTGGGCCGTACCGGTCGGCAAACTGGATCGCTGTTTCGCCAATTCTGGCTTTCGCCATGGTCGGAAAAACGAAGAGAAGGAGGAGCAGAGCAGTTGTTCGCATAACAAGGCAAAACAGCATGCCGCGTTCCCGGCGAATACCGGCCGGAAAAGCAAAACCGCCGCTAACCCTCAGTCAGGTTTCAACCAGCGCGGAAGAAATGGGCTCGCGTCTTAAACTCTTCGACAGTTCGTCCGGCTCGATCAAGCGGCCGGCAGGGACTTCATCACCTTTAACGTCTGGATCGAGGTGTATTCTTTCAGGCCATACGGCCCGAATTCGACGCCGATCCCCGATTGTTTGACGCCTCCAAAAGGGGCATTCGGCTGGATGGCTCCATGCTCGTTCACCCACGCCGTGCCGCATTCCAGGCGCATCGCAAGTTTCGCCGCCTTTTTCAAGTCGTTGGACCAGATCGAACCGCCGAGCCCATTCGGGCTGGCGTTAGCCCGGCGAATGGCATCCTCCACATCGGAATACTTGATCACTGGCAGGATGGGACCGAACTGCTCTTCGTCGACCAGGCGAATCCCTTCGGTCACGTCCGCAACGACGGTTGGTTCGAAGAAGTAACCGTTCCCTTTCATTACCCGGCCGCCTGAAAGAATTCGCGCACCGTGGGCGCGTGCATCCTCGGCCAGTTCCTGCACATAGGCCAGTTGCGCCTTATTCTGCAAGGGGCCCAGCTCGGTTTCGGGCTTCAGACCATCGCCCACGACTGTTTTTTTCGCGATCCCGGCGAGCTCGGCGCAAAGCTCTTCGTAAATACTCTCGTGCACATAAAGACGCTTCAGGCAGGCGCACGTCTGACCGTTGTTGTGAAACGTGACGCCGAACAATTTAGGCGCGATCGCTTTGGGATCGACATCCTCCAGGACAATGCCGGCATCGTTCCCGCCAAGCTCAAGGGTGAGACGTTTTAGATTGATGGCGGCGTTCTGCATGATCTTCTTTCCGGTGTCGGTCGAGCCTGTTAGCACGATCTTGTCGATTCCCGGATGCCTGGCCATGGCCGGCCCGACGGGCGAGCCGCCCGGGGCGGTAACAATGTTCAGGACACCCGGCGGCAGGATGGTGTTCGCCAAGGCAACGAACCTGGCCGTGGCAACCGGGGTAAGAGCGGCCGGCTTGATCACCACCGTGTTCCCGACGCGCAACGCCGGAATGACATGCCAGATCGCGATCATCAGCGGCCAGTTCCACGGCGTAATGGAGCCGACTACGCCCAGCGGCTTGCGATGAACTTCGATGCGCGCTTCCTCGTTATCCTGGATGACTTCGACCGGCAGCGTGAGATCGGCCGTGGCGCGGGTCCATGCGATCGCGCCGCCGACTTCCATGCCGGCACCGACACCATTAAGGCCTTTCAGTGGCTTGCCCGTTTCCCTGGTCACCAATTCCATGAGTTCAGGCATGTTCGTTTGCAGCGCATCGCCAATGGCATGAAGCAGACGCTGCCGTTCGGCGTCGGCGCTACTGCTCCAGGCGGGAAAAGCGGCGCGAGCGGCCGCCACGGCCGCATCGAGGTGCGATACATCGCCGGCCGCAACGGACGCGAAAAGCTCTCCGGTGGCCGGGTTAATCACCGGGAAAGTGGTGCGAGTCGAAACCGGTTTGCCGCCAATAATCATTGGAATGCTCGATGTGGGTTCATCCCGATTGGGCACGGTCATAGACGCATCATTTTATGGACGACTTCAACGGCAGGCAAGCAAGCCAGGTCGCGCCGTCGGGAACTCCGGGACTACGAGCAAGGGAATGGGGGCCAAATCCCCAAGTTCTTTGACCGTTGCCTGACGAGCATGTGACATGACCCTGGCGGCGGCCTCACCATCGCCTTGCCGAAGCCGAACTCCTTTGCGCAGCAGGGGCTGACACAGCCGGCCCTGGCACTCCCACTCGCCTAACGAGCGCTCGTGAAGGTGTTCATGACGGTGAGGTCGAAGGTGGCGTCGATCCTGGCCCCGTCGGCCGCGCTATCGTCGATGTGCAATTTCCCGGCAAGGTGGTTCGGCTCATTGGTGGTAAGACTAAAGGCCTCGCCGTCGGTCCCGCCGGAATATTGGAGGCGTTCGCCGTTTAACCGAACCGCGTAGGCAAGGTGACGGGCATCGCTGAAGTCGACCATCGCGCCGTCCTGCAGGGCGCCATCGGCGCAGGAAAGGGTCTTGCACGCCTTGATCCTGGCGCCAAGGTCGGCACTCGAAAGGTAAATTCGCAGGACGGTCTTGCTCGGATCCATCTCATCCGGGCCTCGCACGAGGTATCCGTGCTTCACCTCGCATTTACCGGCCTTAAAGGTAATCGTCCCGCTCGCGCTATCGCCCGCCAGCGCCGCGGTGGAGGCGGCCAGCCAGATTGCAGAGACAACCAAAACATTTCGGAGTGACATCATTCCCGAAGTGTGAGTCGCGCCTCTGAGAATCGTCAAGCGCGTCGTTACGCTCCGTTGTAGCCGCCCCGCTCAGTCGGGGCGTTGGCGGAACGCGGCGACAGAGCATGTAGCCGCCCCGCTCAGTCGGGGCGTTGCCGGAGCGCGGCGACAGAGCATGAGCCGCCCCGCTCAGCCGGGGCGTTGCCGGGGCGCGGCGACAGAGCGCATGTAGCCGCCCCGCTCGGTCGGGGCGTTGCCGGAGCGCGGCGACAGAGCATGTAGCCGCCTCGCTACGAGTCCGGAGGCGTTGCCGGAGCGCGGCGACAGAGCGCCGCGGCTACACCCGCCGCCGCCACCGACCGAAGTCAATTTGGTTTCCCCGCGCCTCTGATGATCATCTTCGAGAGCTCTCGCGGGATCTGGCAGTTGTGTATGTGCAAGAGCCAGGGACTCTTGTTGCCGTAGGTCGCACCGATTACCAGCCGGACGAACGGCGGATCCTGCTTCTCGTCTCTAACGACAATAAAGCCGCGGTTCACCAGTGCGTCGGACAACGTACCGAGGTCGACTCTCGGTTTCAGGAAAATGCCGCCGCCCGGCCCTGATCCAAACAGAACGCTTGAGCCGTCGACGAAGTGAAATTTCATCAGCCACTTTTCGTATTGGCCGACGTTTTCCTCGATGTGCCGCTGCGCCGTCGGCGTCTCGGGTCGGATGAGAATGCACCCGTCCTTTAGATAGAGAGTGAAATCGGCCGCGATGTGACGCGCCCGTTCGCTGTTGTCATTGTTCATTTTTGCCTCCTTCCATGGCCGCATCCTTTTGCAGATTGCTTCTGCACCACCGCGGCCCGCCTCAGCGGGCTCGGTTGGTGGCGCGCCAACCATTGGCGCGCGCTCTTGATGCTTGCGGGAATCTTAAGGAGACGACCGCACTGAGTCAATCAGTCGAACTATTCGCTCTGCCTGATGTTTTTTGTCTCCTTTACCCGGCGCCAGCTCCGCGGGCGACGGGTCGCCGCCGTTGCCACACGACTTCAATGATAACGCTGTCTTAAAACTCGACCGCTTTAAGCGGTCAAGTTCCGAGCAACGTTCAAATTGCGAACGATTGGAAATTTGAATGAAAGACCGAAGCCGCCGTGAAGTTACTTCGACGCAAAGGGAATTGGGTTGAAATCTTCCGGGGCGATTGTGATTCTGACTGCGCTTGCAAAAAAACGCCACCCACTGCTCTCCCCTTGGGCTCGCCCCCCGGACTCCGGAGCGGCTTGCTTTTCTCGGAACTTTCGAGTTTTCAACAAATAAGGCGAACTGGTGGCGCACTGTTCTCGATATGCTGGCTGCAACGCGCTTCCACAGGTCGCCACGCTATCAGGCTTATCTCGATTTTCTTTCCCGCTTTCTTCCGGTCAATCCTGATACGGCGACCGGTTTCAATCTGGCGGATCTGAATGTCGCGCAAAAATGGCTCCTCATGTACACCCTCGATATCTTCGGGGACCACATGATCATGTTCCCTCAGAATCCAGACGGCTGGCTGGAAGCCTGGACCAGGAATACTGAAGCGATGGTCCCCGGGTTTCACGCCATCGTCGCCGACCCATCGCTGGTCGATGATGCGAAGGTAAACACCGTCTGGGAGGAACTGCGCGCGGCTCGCGCTTGAGAGTGCCTGCAAGGAGAGATTCAGGAAAACTCATCATCCCGCATCTTGAAGGTCCCCCGTCTGACCGCCGCTGCCTTGCCGATGTCCTGAAGCGACACCAGACTGCTTTAAGCAGTCACGTTCCCCGCTAATGAAATGCGGTCGATCACGCGGATCGGCGCGGCCAGAAATTCTTTCCGATGACGTGAAGACGACGGTCATAGACCGCCGCTACAGGGCGTTTCTGGCAGCGAGACAAATGTGAAGTGCGTGCAAGTTGCTTGAAACTTCGTCTGAGATGTTAACGCGCTCGGAGAGCGCGTTCCACCGGCGTGCGGCTGGGATTTTCAATGAGGCCGAGGCGACGGTGACGCGGAGCGACGGTCATAGACCGCCGCTACAGTGCGCGTGAGTTCGCTTGCACTGATGCGTCGAAAGCGGGTGCGCGACAAAGTGGGGGAAATAGGATTGCCACGCCGCGGGCGGACCCGATAGACTTCGTTTCGTCACCAGTCTCACGAAGGGATTGGTCGAGTCGGCGCGGTGGTTGCGTGGCCCTTTGGGTTTTTCTCGGTTGAGGCGCATTCAGCGTAGTGCGGCCCACGAGGAGGAAACAAAATGATGAATCAGCCACGTCCACTCCACGCCGGCTTCGGGTCGGCATTTCTGAAACTTCTTTCCCGGCTCGGGTGGCGAATGCTCCTGCTCGGGGGCGCGCTGGCGCTGGCCTTGCCCTGCCAGGGTGCTCCTTTCCAGTTCACCGCCACCGGCTCGCTCAACACCGGCCGCTTTCTCCCTACGGCGACGTTGCTGCCCAACGGCATGGTTCTCGTCGCGGGGGGAAGCGATAACAACAGCGCCCCTCTCGCGAGCGCAGAACTGTACGATCCGGCGACTGGAATCTGGACGCCGACCGGCTCGCTCGCCACCGGCCGCAATGCTCATACGGCGACCTTGCTGCCCAACGGGCAGGTGCTGGTTGCGGGGGGATTCGACAGCAACGGCAATCATCTTGCGAGCGCGGAATTGTACGATCCGGGGACGGGAACGTGGACGACGACCGGCTCGCTCGTCACCGGCCGCGCTTTCCATACCGCGACCTTGCTGCCTAACGGCATGGTCCTCGTTGTCGGGGGACAGGACAACATCGGCACCATCGCCAGCGCGGAACTGTACGATCCGGCGACGGGAACGTGGACCGCGACCGGCTCGCTCGCCACCGTCCGCTATCGCCATACCGCAACCTTGCTGCCCAATGGCATGGTCCTTGTGGCGGGTGGACAGGACACCCTCGGCAACACTCTCGCGAGCGCGGAACTGTATGATCCGGGGACAGGAACGTGGACGCCGACCGGCTCACTCGTCACCGCGCGCTTTTTCCATACGGCGACCCTGCTGCCCAACGGCCAGGTGCTGGTCACGGGGGGATTCGACGGCAACGGCACTCGCACCACGAGCGCGGAACTGTATGATCCCGCGACTGGAACGTGGACCACTACCGGTTCGCTCGCTAGCGCCCGCTTCCGGCCTACCACGACCCTGCTACCCGACGGCATGGTCCTCGTCGCGGGGGGACTGGACAGCAACGGTAACGCTCTTGCGAGCGCGGAACTGTATGATCCGGGGACTGGAACCTGGACGACGACCGGTTCGCTCGTCACCGGCCGCGGTCTCCATACCGCGACCTTGCTGCCTAACGGCCCGGTCCTCGTCGTGGGGGGGCAGGACAGCGCCTTCAACGCACTCGCGAGCGCCGAACTTTTCGATTCGGCGAACGGGACCTGGACGACGACGGGCAGTATGGCAACGGTCCGCTCCGGGGGCCACACGGCGAACTTGCTGCCCAACGGGAAGGTGCTGGTAGCCGGAGGCCATGACAGCACTCAAACCACTTTGTCGAGCGCCGAACTGTACGATCCGGCGACCGGCATGTGGACGGCGACCGGCAACCTCATTACCGCACGCGATTCGCATACCGCGACCTTGCTCCCCGACGGCATGGTCTTGGTCGCGGGAGGAGGGGACGACAACGGCAACGCTCTCGCGAGCGCGGAACTCTACAATCCGGGCACCGGGAGCTGGACGGCGACGGGCAACCTCAGACACCGCTCGCAGGCTACATACCGCGACGTTGTTGCCCAGCGGAAAGGTGCTGGTGACCGGCGGCCAGAACGGCACAGGCGCCTTGTCGAGCGCGGAACTCTACGATCCGGCGACAGGGAGCTGGACGCCGACGGGCAACCTCAACACCGCCCGCGCTCGACACACGGCGACGTTGTTGCCTAATGGGAAGGTGCTGGTGGCCGGAGGCTTCAACGGGCCGAACGCCGCACTAAACGTTTTGGATAGCGCGGAACTCTACGATCCGGCCACCGGAAGCTGGGCGGCGACGGGCAGCATGAATGAAGCCCGCCAATCCCACGCGGCGACGTTGCTGCCGGATGGAAAGCTACTGGTGGCCGGCGGCGGAAACGGGCCGTCGGGGACAAACGTTTTGTCGAGCGCGGAACTTTATGATCCGGCCACCGGGATGTGGGCGATGACGGGTAGCATGAATGCAATACGTCTTGGCCACACGGCGACGCTGTTGCCCAGCGGCATGGTGCTGGCGGCCGGGGCTGTAGGCCCCGGTGGCCCTACCGAACTTTACGATCCGGCGACTGGAATGTGGGCGGCCACCGCAAGCATGATGAATTCGCGCGCCTTCCATACGGCGACGTTGTTGCCTAATGGGAAAGTGCTGGTGGCCGGAGGCACTGGCCCAGTCGAGCGCGGAACTCTACGATGTCGGGCTCGGTTTCAACAGCGCCTGGCAACCGCAGATCGCGAGCGCGTTCTTCAATCAAGATGTCGTCGCGCTGACGGGTTCGCGTTTCCAGGGTGTCTCGGAAGCCTCAAGCGGCAACGCGCAGAATTCCTCGAGCAATTATCCGGTCGTGCAATTGCGCAGCCTCGATAGCGGGCAGGTCGCCTTTCTGCCGGTCGATCCGATGTCCGGCTGGTCGGATACAAGTTTCACTTCCAAGGCGATCACCGGGTTTCCCCACGGGCCAGCCCTGGTGACCGTCTTCACCAACGGCATCCCGAGCCCGGCGCGTTATTTCCTCGTCGCGGAACCGACTGAGCTGGCGAATGCGTCCGCCCGTGTCGGAGTGGGCCTGGGCGAGAACGTCGCGATCAGCGGGTTCATTATTCGCGGGACCGCGCCGCGCATGGTCCTGGTGCGAGGCATTGGACCATCGCTTCAGGTTAATGGCGTGCCTTTGCCCGGTCTGCTCCAGGATCCGATGCTCCAACTCTTCGACGCCCAGGGCCAGGCGCTCGCCCAAAACGATGACTGGCAGGATACCCAGGGTCCGCAGATCACCGCCACCGGCCTCGCGCCGACCAATCCAAAGGAATCAGCCATCCTCATGAATCTGGCGCCGGGCGCTTATACCGCAGTGACCAGCGGAGTGGGCATGAGCACCGGTAACGCGCTCGTGGAAGTCTATGCGTTGGGGACCGATGCGGGCACGGACCTGGGGAATATCTCCACCCGGGGCCTGGTGCAGACGGGCAACTGGGTCCTGATCGGCGGCGTCATCATTCATGGGGAAGTTCCTACGCAAGTGCTCTTCCGTGCGATCGGACCGGAGTTGACGGCCGCGGGAGTCGACCGAGCGCACTGCAGGATCCGACGCTCGACTTGTACGACAGCAACGGCACTTTACTCCAATCGAACGACAACTGGCAGGACACCCAGGGCACCGGAGATCATGGCGACGGGATTGGCGCCGACCGATCCCAATGAAGCCGCCATCCTGAGGACATTCAGCAGCGGCGCCTACACCGCGATCGTGCGGGGCAAAAACGGCACCACCGGTATCGCCCTGGTCGAAGGATATAAGTTGCCCTAACGAAACAAAATTGGGAATAAGCCGCGCCTGCACTCCGCCCCGCTCAGTCGGGGCGTTGCCGGAGCGCGGCGAAGCGCATGTAGCCGCCCCGCTCAGTCGGGGCGTTGGCGGAGCGCGGCGACAGAGCGCCGCGGCTACAGCAGTCCAAGAGCGGGTTTGAATTCTTTGCCAGGTTAGTTGGAGCCGACCGGCGAAGCTGAACCAGACAGCACAGGCGTGATTCAACTGTGGGGTTCAGGTAACAAACTCGCTCGGATGTCCGTTTTGAGATTGGCGACGACGAGAGGTTCAGAAAAACTCAGCCCGCGCCATGAACGCACCGCTTGCTCAACCGCCGCCGATCCCGAGACGGAAACGTTTTCCATGGATTCTCTACGGGATCGTGGCGGCGTTGATCGCGCTATTTGCGCTGGCACCGATCTTTTCGGTCATGCTTTGCGGGGTGATTGCGAATGCTTACGGTTGCAAAGTGGATGAAGGCTCGGTGCATCCCTGCATCATCAACGGGCAGGACTACGGCCATCTGCTCTACTCGCTTGGTGTGTCGGGATGGTTCATGCTCGTGACTCTGCCGGCGGGCGCTCTGGCCGGGGCAGTCTGGCTGGTCGTGTTCATTCTTCATCGCGCCAAGTGGCGGAAAACCGGCGCGGGTTGAGAATCATTGCGGCGCGGCTCACAGAGCCGCGGCTACAACGGCCGGAAGCGGCGATTCCGGCTCCGACTTTCGCGCTCTTACGTGGGCGCGGCTCACAGAGCCGCGGCTACAATGGCCGGAAAAAGCAAAATACCGTCCGCATCGGGTGATGACGGACGGTATCCGATTAAGTGACGCGAGTTATCGCGTGCTTTCGTTACTGCTTCTTTAAGGGTGCGCCGGCGCTGGCGATGCACTGCCATTGACCATCGCGCTGCATCCAGGTATCCAGCCAGACGTAGGAACGGCTGAATTTTTTCCCGTCCTTGTCCGTGCCTTTTTCCGTCGAAGTGCCGCAGACAGTGGCAAGGGCATCTCCATAGACGTGCACGTTCATGCTGTCATTTTTCGAGTAGGTGTAGGTATCCGTGTCTTTGCGGATCTGCTCAACCTGCTCGGCTTTGTTCCGCATTTGTCCCTTGGCGCTGATACCAGCGTAATCGGAGGCGAGGAAGCCCTCGACAACACTGGCGCCGTGATCTTTTTGCAACTGGGCCGCGGCCCATTGATCTTCCATCGACTTGATTTTCGATTCGACCGCGGAATCATCCGCGGCGAGCGCCAAAGGCGCGGCACAAAGGCCGAACCCGGTGAGGGCCACGAGTGTAGCCGTGAGTAGTTTCATTTTATTTATTTCCTGTTGGGTTGTTTGCTGAGCGGAAGCTCGTGCAAGAACAGGCGCCGAACAGGCGCCCACTAACGAACGAACGACATCGAAGCAAAACGCGCTTCGACACGCGGGTGAGCCGTCATTGTCGTGCGCAGTCTGTTCGCGGTCAATAGAATCACGCGGGCTGGCCGCGGGCCGTCCTGTCCGATGTAGCCGCCCCGCTCAGTCGGGGCGTTGCCGGGACGCGGCGACAGAGCGCCGCGGCTACAGCAACACGATCTTCTCGTGTCTGCCTAACAAATAGCAAGCCTAACGAACGCTTAGAGTCTGCGGGCGAAGATGGAACATCAACGTCAACGTGTGCTTACAAGTCGACTGCGTGTCCTACCGACCAACGAGCCGCAGGCTCGCGAAACCTGCGGCGTTTGTTGGCCGTATGGCAGACTGTGCGACCTCAATCCACCACGACGTGATCGAGTGTCCGCACACCCCCGTTGTTAGCAAAATAGACACGCACACGGGTGCCGGGCCTGATGGCGGTCCGAACCATTTCCCCCTTGCTGTTGAACACATGCCCACGACCGTCGAGGACGTAGCGACCCGCGCCCTCGTTATAAACAACGAGAGTTTTGGCAGGCTGATAGCGTGCTACCTCGCCTCCTTCAACCGTTGTGGTCGCGCTTGTTCCCGTCACCGTCACTCCCTGTTCCACGCCCGTTGCCGTCTTTGAACCTTGTCCGAAGGCCAGCGGCGCAATCAGCGCGCAGCAGGCAAGACTAACGATTATCTTCTTGTTTATCATAACTCCTCCATGAGTTGATTGTTGCAGTTTATCGGTCCTGCGATGCCATCGCATAAGACGTGCCGCCGTCTGCATTCGGCGCTACAACCAGCGCGACAAGAACTTAGCTGGAGATGCAACATTCTCCTCAATGACCTGCTTTCCCGAAGGCGGGATTATCTTGTGTCGCCTCTGGGAAAAACAGAACGCCCGGCTTTCTAGATCGTTGCTTATCTGAAAGTCAGAATGGGGTCGTCCCGGAAACCGGATGACTGAGTGGATCGATCGAAGCAGGTATAATCACGCGCGATGCTGGCCGTTGACGAAATCGAACTCGTCTTACACGCGTCTCGGTTGGCAAGATCCGGAACTGAGTGTGTTCGCTTTATGCCGTCCCGGCAGCGTCTCCCGCAAGCCCTTCGCGAACTTGAGAGACGCTGCGTCTTCCTTTTTTATCATGTGTTGTTATTTTCCTCCTCCTTTGGTCGGTGTGAGCAGAACAGCGTGGGGTGTGCCGCTCTGATCATAGGCGTCGGCAATGATCTGGCCCTTGTCATTGATGCCATTCGCCGAGGAGAGCCAGAAGTCCTGCGCCGCGTCGCCGATCAACGTATTCAGGTTGATCATCGTTGGATGGAGCATACGTCCCATCCCGTAGACGAACGCGACCTGCGAGGTCGGCTGCGGCGTGGGCCCGAAGCCCGCCGTATAGGCGTAGCCAACCACCTGATCCAGGTTGTTGATTCCCAGCGCCACGCTGTTATCCGCTCCACGCACACCCGGGGCGAGCGAGCCGAGGTCGGTCAGCTTCTTTCCGCCCACATACAGAAATGCATGCACGCGAGCCTCTACGGAATTCACCGTGGAATAGCCGACGACGTGGTTGTTCGCGTTGATGGCCATGCCATAACTGGAACTGCCGCCCAGAGTACCGAGGTCGACCATCGGTTGGATGGCGCCGTTCCCCATCTGCTGAAAGCGATAGAGAAAGGCATGCGTCTCGCCGATGCGGCCGCCCTTGGTTTGGGCCGTGCCGGTGACGACACCGGCATCGTTGATGGCGTTAGCCTGCGCATAGGGTCCGCCGAGCGTGCCGATGTCGATCATGCCGAGGGTGGAAGTCCAGATAAAGGCCCGGCTGTCTTCGCCGTCAGAGGTTGGGCCGGAGAAACCGACCACCTGTTCAAAGGCGTTGATGCCATTGGCCCGGCTGTACCAATCCGCCCGGCAAGCACTCCGAGATCCCGGATCGGCCCTTCTTTGAAAAGAGCCGCGCGACTCACGTTAAGGAGGTGAACGAAGTAGGTGCTGTCGCCGGCCACGAGTCCGGAGGCGTTGATGGCAAATCCGCGGCTGCCAACACCGCTGATGTCCTTCATCTCCTTCATCGTTGTGCCGTCGAACCAGAACACGCATTGATGCTCTCCGGCACTGGAAATGCCGGTCGCCTGACCTTCGTTATTGATCGCAGCGGACGTGCTCGTCTTCATTCCGGAAACAACTCCCAGATCGGTGACGCTGTACGTTTGCGCATAGGCTGACGATACCCCGATCGCGAGACGCCGCGATCAGGCCGATAAGAAACAAGCCAACCGTCGGGGAACGGCGGCCGTCTGATGTTTGTCTGCTTTGTGGATGTTGAGAGGATCCCCTTTTCATCTTTTCCTTCTTTCTATGTTTGAGTTTCCCCATGTTTGTTTCCCCTGATGCAAAGAAGCAGCCGGATGAAGGGATTCACTCTTCCGAACTTGCTCTTTCTTGTGCGGAAATTGCCCTCTGCCGGAGGCGCTTTTTTGCCTTTCGACGACAGGCCGTAAGGCGGCGTGCCTAACGAAAGATTTCGGCTCGCTCGTTTATGACAGACTGGAGCGGCCGATCGCGCCGCACCGCGCAAAAAGCGTCGGTCGGTTTCCTGTCAAAATTTTCGCGAGCGACGCCCGGCTTGCCCGGGATCTGCTGTTATCATCGCTGTTCCCAGAACCAAAATGATCGCGAAGTCATCCCTCCCGACTTATTTCCTTGTTGCGCTCGCTGTCGTTCTGATCACGTCGCAACGCTGCCCCGGTGCTGTTTTCGTTATTCCCGACGGCGACGTCGGCACGGGAAAGATCGGGAACCGGAGCGTGAGCGGCTCGCAAGTAACGGTTGATCTCACGGGCGTCTTGAACGCGCAGCAGATTGTGCTGACTCTTTCAGGGGTCGGCGATGGCGTGGCGACAGAGGCCGTGAGCATTCCGATGGCGATCCTGCTTGGCGACACGAACGGCGACAGCGTTGTCGATGCGTCGGATGTTGCTCAAACCAAGGGACAATCAGGTCAGGCGGTATCGACTTCCAATTTCCGCACCGATGTCAATGTCAGCGGCACGATAACCGCGTCAGATGTGGCCAGCGTGAAAGCACAGGTCGGAACATCTGCTTCCCCCAATCCGGTGAGGACGAAGGCCAGCCCGGGCCGATAAAATCCGATCGCGCCTCTTCGGCCGCCGAAGGTTTCGCAGACCTGGCGAATTTGGCGGCGCCCGGGCCGAGCGCCGCCTTCGTTTTTCTTATTCGACTTTGATGTCGATTTTTTTTGGCTGGGCCGTTGGGTTCTTCGGTACGTGAACGCGCAGAACTCCGTCTTTGAATTCCGCCTTGAGCCTGGCGGCGTCCGCGTCCTCCGGCAGCGCGAAGGTGCGCTCGAAGTTCCCATAGAACCGCTCGATCCGATGGAATTTCTTCTTCTTTTCTTCCTTCTCGGCCTTGCGCTCGCCCGCCACGGACAAAATGCCGTTTTCGACCGTGACCTTGACGTCCTCCTTCTTCACTTCGGGCAGGTCCGCCTTGACGAGATATTCCTTCTCATCCTCGGTGATATCCACCTGAGGCGACCAGTCGGCCAGCTTGGGGCCGCCGTTGCCGGTGCCTAATCGATTGAATCCGCCCAGGAAACCGCTGAGGCGATTTTGCACCTCATCCAGTTCACGGAAAGGATTCCACGTGGTCAATGTGCTCATAGTTTTTTTGTTTCCTTTCTCATTCTAAATTTCGACAACGCTGTCGCCGGGATGCTCATCTCGATTTGCGAGAATTTGTGCGAATCCTGTTTTCTGCCTGAAAAAGGCGGAGGCGCGCAGATCGTCTCGTTTTTTTGCACAACCGGTAAGAGGCAGGCGCGGCCTGCTTCGAGTTACTCTCCCGTGAAATCCTCGATGCAGCGGGTGAGAGGAGCGGCGAATCGCGTCGACGATTTTAAGGAGTCGCATCCGGAGAACGGCTCTCCATCTCCGTTCGATGTTTGTGGAGCGCGGTTTCGATGGCGGCGCGGAGGCTCGGCGCGGTAAAAGGCTTAAGCACATATCCAAAGGCGCCGGCCCGTGCCGCATGCCCGGTTGTCCGGGCATCCGCGTGGGCTGTCAGAAAAACGACGGGGGCATGAAAGTGACCGCGGATGGCAACGGCAGCGACGATGCCGTTGAACGCGCCGGCCAGGTTAATATCCATGAGAACCAAATCCGGGCGGCCGACCTCCGCGGCATGAAAGGCTTCCGTGGCCGTGCCGGCGGTCCCGGCGATCCCATAGCCAAGCGCAGTGAGTTCGCGCTTAAGAGCGGTGACGGTGATGGCTTCATCTTCGACGATGAGAACGCGCGTATCAGGCATGGTGAGTCGAGTTGGAGCGGGAAGAGAACGCCCTCTATGGGAAAGTGACGCCGGCGGAAAGATGATGGTCGCCCGTGTCCCGCCGGCCGGGTCGTTGCCGATTTTCGCTTCGCCGTGAATCTGGCGAGTCATGCCAAGGACGAGCTCAAGGCCAAGCTTTCCGTTCTTGCTGGCATCAAAACCGGGGCGCAGCCCGCGGCCGCTGTCGCGCACGCACATTTGATTGCGACGGCCGGCCCGCAGGCTGATGGTGAGGTTACCGGTGCTTCGCCCGGCCAGGCCATGCTTGAGGGCATTGAGGATGAGTTCGTTGGCGATGAGCCCGAGGGTCACCGCGCTATCGAGATCCATAGGAACTGAATCGACCTCGACCTCGAAGTTCAAATCGCAGCCCGGCGGCGCGTGGGAGCGGACCAGCATTTCAGCCAGCTCCTGCAGATGCGACGCAAAATCCACGTCGTTGAATTGACCGCCGGAGTAAAGCTGCTCGTGCAAACGAGCCATCGAACAAATGCGATCCCGGCATTCGGCGAAAACGGCCTTGTCGTTCGGATCGGCCAGCTTCTCCGCCTGGAGCATGAGGAGGCTGGAAACAATCTGCAGATTATTTTTCACCCGATGATGCACTTCGGCCAGGGAAACGGTGCGTTGTTCGACACGTCTTTGCAGGGCGAGCTGAACGCGCTGGAGGGCGGTCAAAAGCTGGACGACGACGCCGTAGATCAAGACCATCATGGCCGCATTCCAATACGGCATGGTCAGGTCGCGGGAATGATTGTTGCGGGCCAGATCGCTGGCCAACCAGGCGGCGGCACTGGCAAATCCGGCAAGCCACCCGTTGGAGGGACCCGCGTACCAGGCAGCCAGCGCCACCGGGCAGAGGTAAAATACCGTCATCGAAAAATCCCCCGTGATGTAATCGAAGCCGCCGATCAGACTAACGAGACCGAGAGAAATCAAAACGGCAAGGCCCGGGGAAAGACGACCGGTTTTGGTCTTCTTTCTGGCCAGGACCCGTTCAGGAAACGTGATCGGATTTGCGGTCGCTTGCATCGCCGCAGAGTACGATCCGGCCGGGCCTTCACCATTGGCGGCAACGCCAATTGCAAATAGGCGTTCTACCTACTTCGAAATCGCGCCACCGTCTCGCCTTCGTCTCGCGGCTGTGCGACGTTCCCGCGGTGCGTTTTCCGCCGCCCATCCGAATCGCCGCTCCCCTGCTCGCACTCGTTTTCGGGTTGCTGGCCACCTTCTTTGATTATCGGCTCAACCTGGATCTGGATCTGGCCCGCCATCTCGCCGAGGTGCGCCAGAGGGCCGACTCCAGCGGTCAGCGCCTGGCCGAAGTCAGTCGGCAATTGCTCGCCTCGGACGAGCGCGATGCATTGCAGTCTGAGGTGGAAGCGGTTCCCGATGTGCCGGAAGAGGAGGCCGTCGGCATCGTGGATGGAGAGAGACGAATCATCGTGGACAGCACCGGCACTTTACGGGGGCGACTGGCGGCCGACACCCTCCTGGCGCCGGCCGCCGCATTGATCAATGGCAGGAAGCAACCGGAGGTGCAGCACGGTGAGAATGGAAACGCCGTTCTCAGCGCACATCCTTTCCAATTGGGAAAAAATGGAACGGGCTGGGCGCTTCTGGTTTTCGACCGGGGCGCCGCCATCGTGGCCGCCCGGGAGGACGCGCGAACCCAGCTCATCTGGATGGCGTCGGCCATGGCCTTGATCAGCTTCGTCCTCTGGGCCGTGCTTCACTTCGGATTCGCCGAGCGGCTGGCCCGGCTGGCCCACAGCGTGGAGGACTTTGGCGAAGGAAAAACAGCACTGCCCGAAGTTCTGCCGGGCGGAGACGAAGTTGCCGGGCTCTCGGCCAAATTTGCCGCCATGGCCACGCGGCTCCGCCAGCGCGAACGCGAACAACTGCGGCTTGAACGCGAAGTTCTCGAAATCTCCGAGAGCGAGCAGCGGCGCATCGGCCACGACGTGCACGACAGCCTGGGTCAGCTCCTGACGGCTGCTTCCCTAACGACAAATGCGCTCATTACCGCACTCAAAACGGACGCACCGGCCCTCGCCTCCCGCGGCGAAGATATCGGCGAACAGCTGCGTGACGCCATCACCGAGACCCGCGCACTTTCGCACGGCCTCGCTCCGGTCACGCTGGTGGCCGACGGCCTGATCAGTGCCCTCGGACTGCTCGCCGAGAAGATCGAGCCGCGGCGGCGGAGTGAGGTGCATTTTTGAATGCGACGAATCCGGTGTGCGTGGCCGATCCCGAAATGGCCGGACATCTTTACCGGATCGCCCAGGAAGCCCTGAACAATGCACTGAAGCACGCCGCTCCCTCGGAGATTCGAATCGGCCTCGAGCATCGCGACGGCGCGCTCCTCCTCGAAGTGGAAGACGATGGCTCGGGTCTGGAGGAGAAGGCCTCGCCTAACGACGGTATTGGTCTTCGCGTCATGCGTTATCGCGCGCGCCTGATCGACGGTCTGCTCGAAATTGGCGCCGCTCCGGCCGGAGGAACGCGTATTTCCTGTCGCGTCAGGATGCCCGCATGACCACGAAAACGAACAGGAAGTCTCCGCCGAAAGCCCGCATTCTGCTGGTGGACGATCATCGCTCCGTCCTGCGCGGTTATCAGCTCATGCTCGATGCCGAGCCCGACCTGACCGTTTGTGCAATGGCCGTAAGCGCGCCTGAAGCACTGACCGCGGTCGAGCAGACGCAACCCGATCTCGTCATTACCGACCTCACCTTGTCGGGTCGCGGTGGCCTCGACCTGATCAAGGACCTGCTCGTGTTGCACCGGGAGTTGCGCATTCTCGTCTGCTCGATGCACGACGAAACGCTCTACGCGGAACGCGCGCTGCGCGCCGGTGCCAAAGGCTACATCATGAAGGATGCCGACGGCCCAACATTTCTGGCCGCCATCCGCCGCGTGCTGGGCGGCCATTCTTACATGAGTGAAAGACTGGCGGCGCGCGTGCTCGATGCGTTCGCCGCGACGCGCCCGCGCGGGAGCACGTCGCCCCTGGAAAAACTGAGCGACCGCGAGTTCGAAGTCTTCCGCCTGTTCGGCGAAGGGAAAACAGCGAAGGAGATCGCGGGCAAGCTGAACCTCAGTCCTAAGACCGTTTCGGTGCATCGCGACCACATCAAAGAGAAGCTCAAGTTTGCCACCAGCGCAGAAATGATTCGCCAGGCGGTGCGCTACGTGGAAACCGAAGAACTGGGCGGGCACCGGCATTCCTGACCGATAAGCACTGCGCCTATTCGTGTTCGGGCGCAGAGCCGATACCGCGCGTGCCGGGGCATGGAATGCTTCTCGCCATGAAAATAAGGGGACACGTCAGACGCATCACGCAGATAACGCTTTTAACGGGCTTCGTCTGCATGACCTCCTTCGCATTGGCCGCGGAGGGACAGCAAACAAAGAGAGGATTGCCATTCGGAAAAACCGGGGACCTCGAGGGCCGAAGCCAGCCTGCCTCACCCCGCCGAACCCTTGCGAACGATTACATTCGGAAACGCCTTGATTGGCTGAAGGTGAGTGACCCCCGGCACTTCAAGGTGTTCGCTTATTTCGATACCCTCATCGACATGGGCTACGGCCCCATGCTTCTCGATACCTGGCTCGACCGTCTCAACGATGGCGTCGTCATCGTCGGGATGCCGGGACAGCTTGTGCTCGACTATTACGGCACGCCCGTATTCCGCAACGACATCATTTATGACGGTTTGCCGGCACAGGTCTGGAGTGTTCGGATCGCGCCGGGTCGGCTGGCGGAGATTACCGTAGCCGGCGGCAACGTCGTCCGCGTTCGGGAATAACAGGGTGACCGATCCTGGCCATGTTGGACAGACCGAGAACCTGGCGACCCTCCTCCGGCAGGGTCGTGAAATCGGGCCGCGCGGCACGATGGGGCAAACGTCTCTTCAAGCCCGGCGCCCCTCTTTTCTCCGACGCGGTCAAACTTTCCATCGTTCTCGCCCTCATCCTCGGCGGCGTCGGTATTCTCGCCTACGAATGGCGCCATGCGCAAAGGATCAGCCTGCACGCAGGCCCCGCGCCTGCGCTGGAACTTCGCTAGCAAAAAGTGCACGCGAAAATAAGGAGAGCCGCAATGCTTGCGTTCTCGTTCATGCCAACCCGGGTGGCCTTGCGCACACGGCCGCGCCCCGAGCAGGGAATGAGAGCGACAAAAGAGGGCGGGCGTTTCCCAAAAAATGCAAAGCGCGAAAAGGATTGGATTTTAAGGTGAAGTAGAAGGCAAAATGAAAACTGACACTTCCATGCAGAAACCCGAAGGCCGCACGATCGCTTTGCTGACCGGGTTATCGATCGGCCTGGGTATTGTGCTGCACAAAATCTTCTTTCTTGTCGCGGCAGTCATTGCGCTCATTGTCCCGATGCGCGGCCTGGTCCGCTATCTCTACGAATTGCAAGAAGAGGCTTTGGCTCACCGATAAAACTCAGCGCCAATCCTGCCGGGGCGGTGCGACCGGGATGGGCAGCGCCGACGGTCGCTTCGCGCGTACGACTTTCAGGAACATGGCGGGTGGGCCGTTCAGTTGCGCCGTGGTCTGGCCGCGCCGGCTGGACTCAGCATCCGAGCCGACGAAACTGCCCGGATCATTTCGAGGCAATAGTTGCAGAGTCTCGTGGATCACTTCGGCATTGATCGCGACGGCCAGCGGAACGTCCCCGGATTTCTTTCCGATGCGTTCCGTCATCAGGCCCAACAAAATCGGCCGCCGGCCGCGCGGATTACTGGCGAAGACCGGACCGCCGCTGTCGCCGGCATAGACGTTCGCATTGACCAGAAAGTTCTCGAGTTCGCGCGAGGCGCCCGGCGCGTAGGAGGCGACCGTTCCGCCGCGCAAAATGGCAAAACCGCCCTCGGTACCGGGAAAAACTCTGGGAAATCCAAGGAGAGAAACCGGATCGCCGGGATGCGCCTCGTCACCGCGGCGGCCAATCGCATCCTCGTCAATGAATGAGGGAAGCAGGACGCGCTTCGCCATCTCGCGCGGTATGCGCAGCTCGAGCGCGGCGACATCCTCGCGCGGGTGTTTCGTATAGGCGGTGCGCGAAAGCCAGGCCGGGGCGATTTCCAGGACAGCGACCTCCGGTTTTCCGTCAGGGCGGGGCATTCTCATGGCGAGGTAGTACGGCCCATGGGGGACGCCGGCCAACACATGCTTGGCCGTTACCAGGACCGGCACGACGCCGCCGGGCGCAGCACGATCCTTTCTGTTAACAATGATGCAGGCCGCCATTCCCTTTGCCGTGCCGATGGCGTAGGTGGACCACATCATCTTCTCTGCGGGAGTCAGGCGGGGTGTGGCGCCGACCGGCAGACCGGCACAACCAGTGAAGAGCAACAAAATTCCAAGGGGCAGAATTGGGAGGCCCGTTTTCATTGTTGCCCCACGAAATGGCGGCGCCCCGCGTCGAGCGCCGCCTTCGTTTTTTCCTATTCGACTTTGATGTCGATTTTTTTCGGCCGGGTCACCGGGTTCTTTGGCACATGAACGCGCAGAACTCCGTCTTTGAATTCCGCCTTCATTTTCGCTGCGTCCGCATCCTCGGGGATTGTGAACGTGCGCTCGAAGCTCCCATAGCACCGCTCGATCCGATGGAACTTCTTGTTTTTCTCTTCCTTCTCGCTCTTGCGTTCGCCAGAAATCGAAAGAATGCCGTTCTCCATGGTCACGCTGACTTCATCCTTTTTCATCTCGGGCAGGTCCGCTTTCACCAGATATTCTTTGTCGTCCTCCGTGATGTCCACCTGAGGCGACCACTCGGCGAGTTTCAGGCCGCCGTCGCCGTTTCCCATTCGGTTGAATGATCCGCCGAAGAAACCGCTGAGGCGATGCTGTACCTCATCGAGTTCCCGAAACGGATTCCATACTGTTAATGTGCTCATAATTATTTTCCTTTCCGTGCCATCAACCTGAAGGGGATCGAATGGGTCTACTCATCGCCGCTTGCGAGAATCTGTTCAGATTTTGCGCGGGCCGCCGCCGGGACGATGCCTCTGGCTGTCCTCGCGCTGATCCTGCTCAGTGACCTGTTTCCGATGGCTCGCCTTGTTTTTCCGAAGACCATTCTTGAAAACCGGTAGCGTTCCGAGAACTCTGACAATGCCTCTGTGAGATCGACCCGCCATAATGCCACATCCATTCTCGGAGCAGGCATTTTTAAGCGACCCGAGATCGCACGCGTTGCGCTGAGACACCTCCGCCGGTCGCGATTTCCGCGCATCGCCGCGATCCACGCTCGGGCGAAAGGTCGTCCGCGGGTGGAAGAAAACCTCTTTCCGCAGTTCAGCGGCGCGATCCTCGGGCTGCTGTTCGGTTTTGGCTCGGGATTATTTTTTTGCTGGCAAACTGACTCTTTTCAATTTCAGAGGTCGTTCCAACCAAGCCTGCTCCTGGCTGGCTTCGCGACCGCTGGCACGCTCACCGGGTGTCTCCTGGCTTGGATTCTCCGCCGGCGAATCGACCCGGCGAGCGTGCGACTTTTCTCGAAGTCGATTCTGCCTGACGAAACGGTTGTTTTGGCAGAGGTGCAACCGGGCGAGACGGCGCGAGTCCTCGAGATTTTGAATGCTGCCGGGGAGGAAAAACCGGTCACCTGGGCATTTCGTGTCACGCCCGGACTCGAGCCGGCCAGGCCTCCTGCGCGCGAGCTGGCCTCAGGTCGGCGGATTGCCAGGAATGCGATCGCGCTCGCCCACGCCTTTGGGGTGAGCCGCGAGACGAAAGCGCGCGGCACCTCATTCCTGGTGCGGCTGGGCGAGATCGAGAAGACGCTGGAACGAGCCAATGCCAGCCTAACCATGTCGGCCGACATGCATCACGCTTTCACCCTTTCCGCGGAATGGTTGCTCGATAACGCCTACCTCATTCGCGAGCAGATTGCGGATCTGCGTGGCAGTCTGCCACCGAAGCAATACGGAGCGCTGCCGCTGATTGCGAATGGTCCGCAAACCGGATTGCCGCGCGTGGACCGGCTGGCGGCGGAAATCGTGGCGGAAAGCGGCGGCGAGCTGGAGTTGGAGACGATTCGCAATTTCATTGCCGCCTTCCAGACTGCGGCGCCGCTCGATATCGGAGAGCTTTGGGCTTTGCCCTTAATGCTGCGAGTGCAGTTGCTCGAGTCCTTGCGTGAGTTGGCCGGCCAGGTCGCGGAGCAGCAGAATTTCAGTGAGGAAGCCGATTTTTGGGCGAGTCGGCTGATGACCGCGGCGCGTCACGGCTCGCGGCACCTGCTCAAGATGATGGACCGGTTGATGGAACGGCATCCCGAGCCGAGTCCGCATTTCGCCAGTGAACTGGTGGCGCATCTCTACGACGAAGAAGCGGTCCTGCCGACGGTGACCGGCTGGCTGGAGCGGTTTTTCCGGGCGCCTTTGCTCGAGACGATGCGACAGGAGCATCGGCGGCAGGCCGCGCAACAGACGACCCTGGCGAATCTGATCAACAGTTGCCGGCGCCTGTCGCACACCTCCTGGCCCGAATTTTTCGAGTCGATCAGCTGGGCCGATCAAAAGTTGGCGGCGGACCCGGCTGGAGTTTACAACCGATCGGATTTCGAAACACGCGATCGTTATCGCACCGCCCTCGAGCAACTGGCCCGTGGCGCGAAGCGGACCGAGCGCGAAGTCATTAAAGCGGCGCTGGCGCTGGCCGAAGCAGGCAAGGACGAAGTCACACGCCATGTTGGCTATTACTTCGTGGATGCAGGCCGGCCGCTGCTCGAGCGCAAAATCGGCGCGCGCGTCCCGGTGGCGGAGCATTTGCGACGATGGCTCCGCGCCTATCCGGCCCGCGCTTATTTCGGCAGCATCTTTGTGCTCACCATCGTGGTGGTGGCGGTGCCGCTTTATTTGATTCAAGGCACAATCGCGTCACTCACTTTCGGATTGCTCGGTATTTTGCTGATCATCCCGGCGAGCGAGCTGGCGGTTCTGGCGGTCAATTATTTCGCGACCACGTTCCTGCCGCCGCGGGTGCTGCCGAAAATGTCCTTCCGGAAAGAAGGCGTGCCTGACGAATGCCGCACCCTGGTCGTTGTCCCGACATTGCTCACCACGCTGCCGGCGATTCAAAATGAGCTGACGCGTCTGGAGATTCGCTATCTCGGAAATTCCGACCCGAACTTGTGCTTCGCGTTGCTGACTGATTTCGCCGATGCGCCGCTCGAGCACATGCCGGAGGACGCCGAGTATCTCGACGTTGTCAGGCGCGGAATCGAGGAATTGAATCGGCGACATGGAGCCGGTCGTTTCTTCCTTTTCCATCGCGGTCGTTGCTGGTGCGAGAGCGAACAACGTTGGATCGGCTGGGAACGGAAACGAGGAAAGCTCGAGCAGCTCAATCGTTTTCTTCTCGGTGAAAAGGCGCCCGAGCTGGAAGGCTTTCTCGTCGTCGGCGACCGGGCGGCGCTCGAGGGCATTCGCTATGTGATCACGCTCGACGCCGACACCCAGCTCATGCGTGACGCGGCGCGGCGGTTGATCGAAACGCTCGCGCATCCCTTGAATCAGGCGCGGCTCTCGGAGGACGGCCGGTGTCTGCGGCGCGGTTATACCATCATTCAACCCAGCGTGAGCGCTTCGCTGCCGAGCGCGAGCGCGACCTGGTTCTCTCGCATCTTTGCCGACCAGCGAGGAATCGATCCCTATACCCGGGTGGTTTCCGACGTTTACCAGGATCTGGTGGGCGAAGGGAGTTACATTGGTAAAGGGATCTACGATTTACGCACGTTCCATCGATTGCTCTCGGGCCGATTTCCCGAAAACCAACTGCTCAGTCACGACTTGCTCGAGGGCAGCTATGTGCGGGTGGGACTAGCCAGCGACATCGAGCTGTTGGATGTGTTCCCGAGTAGTTTTATTGCCTGGTGGAGCCGGCAACATCGCTGGATCCGGGGCGACTGGCAGATCATTGACTGGCTGAAGTCCCGCGTCCCCCTCCATGGTGGCGGAGAGGAACCGAATCCGCTCACCCCGTTCAACCGCTGGAAGATTTTCGATAACCTGCGGCGCAGTCTGGTGCCGCCCACGTTGGTCCCGTTGCTCCTGGCGGGATGGACGTTCACCCACCACCCATTCTTGTGGAGCGCGATCATTGCCGGGCTGATGCTCTGGCCGGTCCTGACTGCACTGCTGGGGTTGCTTATTCATCCGCCGCCTCCCGGGACGCGCTGGTGGCGCGAGCCGCGCGACCGTTTCCTGCGGTCGATTTTTCTCATCCTCCTCCTGCCGGATCATGCCGGGATGTCGGTGCATGCGATCGGGCGCGTGGTCTATCGACGCTTGATCTCACATCGGCGGCTGCTCGAATGGGAAGCGGCCCAGGACGCGCACCTGCGTGCGCGCAATCGCGAGCGACAATTCATCTTTCACCGTTTGTGGATCCCGTTTGGGTCGGTAGCGCTTTGGGTCGTGATGGCAATGGAATCGCGCGGCGTGGCCACGGCGGCGGCACCTTTTCTTTTCTTTGGCTGCTTTTTCCAGTCGCTGTCGCTCTCATCAACAGACCGGCCAAAAGCTGGCGCGGGGGGATTCTCACCGAGGGCGACCGGCAATTCCTGCGCGGCGCGGCGCGACGCACCTGGAGATACTTCGATGACTTTGTCGGCCCGCAGACGCATTGGCTGCCGCCGGATAACGTGCAAGAGACGCCGCGGCGGGAAATTTTCCTGCGCACGTCACCGACAAACATCGGTCTCGGGATGCTGGCCACCGTTGCGGCGAACGACTTTGGCTACATCACGCCGGACGATCTGATTACGCGCAACCTTGCTACCCTCGAAACCATCGGGCGGCTGCAGCGATTCGAAGGTCATCTCTTGAACTGGTACGACCTGAAAAGCCTCGAGCCGTTGCATCCGCGCTACGTCTCGACGGTCGATAGCGGCAATTTGCTCGCCGGCCTTTGGACGTTCCAGATCGGGTGTAAAGAACTGGCCACCAGTCCTGTACTGGGTTCCAGCGCGTTGCAGGGGATCGCCGACACAATCGAACTGGTCGCCGAGAGCGCGCCGAAGGCAGAGGCCTCCGCCGCCTTTCTCCAGCTGCGAGCATTGACGGCGGACCAGCCGACACAGTTGGAACAAGTCATCGCTCGTTTACGAGCGGCGCGGGAACCGGCGCGGGAACTCGAGGTATACTCTCGCGCGACGGAGGATGAGGCGGCGACCTATTGGGCGCAACAGCTCGCGAAGCAGGTCGCCGCCTGGAATGGCGTGATCGACAAATATCTTCGACCGATCGAACTGCTGATGGCGCCGCCCCGTCAACTGGTCTCGTTAGGCGAAGCCGTCCACGAATCTCGGCGTGAAGCGCTCGTCGCCACCTTTTCGCTCCGCAATATCGCGGCCGAAGGCATTCCGGGGCTCGCCCCGCTGCTCGCGTGTCACGGACGTGGCGAAGAGAGCGGTATCCCGCCAGCCGTGCGCGAATGGCTCGATCATTTGGTGACCGAGGTGGAACATTCCCGCCGCCAGGCCGACGAAGAGCTGGCTTTGCTGGACGATCTGCTCGGGAAATGTGAGCAGCTCGGGAAGGAGATGGACCTGCGGTTTCTTTATGATCGGGAACGCCGCATTTTTGCCATCGGCTATCAGGTGGCGGAACGCCGCCTCGACACTTCCTTTTACGATTTGCTCGCCAGTGAAGCGCGCCTAACGAGTTTTCTCGCCATCGCTCGCGGTGACGTACCGGTGGAGCATTGGTGGGCCTTGAGCCGGGTCTTTGGTTCCGCATATGGCCGGCTGCCGCTGCTCTCCTGGAGCGGCACCATGTTCGAATATCTGATGCCGCTTCTCTTCAATGCGACGCAGGAAAACTCGCTCCTCGATCGCGCCTGCCACGACGCCGTCCGTTGCCAGATTGCCTATGGCCGAGAAAACGGCGTCCCCTGGGGAATCTCCGAGTCAGCCTTTAGTGCGCTCGATCGCCACAACGTCTATCAATACCGCGCCTTTGGCGTGCCGGCGCTGGCGTTGCGCCGGGCGCAGGAACAGGAATTGGTTGTTGCTCCCTACGCCACCGCACTCGCCTTGCCCGTCGAGCCGGCCACGGCGGTGCGGAATCTTCGCCAGCTCGCCCTTCTCCAGGACAGGGAATTGTTAGGCGATTGCGGATTTTATGAAGCAATCGACTACTCGCGCCGGGCGGAACCAGGGGGCGCGGTCGGAATCCTGATTCGCACCTACATGGTCCATCACCAGGGGATGGCGCTGCTGGCTTTCGACAACGCGCTTAACCAGCATGCGATCCAGCGGCGGTTTCATTCCGATCCGCGCGTGCGCGCGACCGAGCCGCTGCTGCATGAGCGTATTCCCGATCAAATTTTGCCCGCCACTACTGAGGCGCACGAGGAACGGCCAGCTCCCCACTTGCTTCCACGGCGGCGACCAGAAGTCGTCGCAGAGGTGCCGGAGACCGGCTCAGCCCGGGTCCATCTTCTTTCGAACGGCGCCTGCTCCGTGGCGCTGACCAATGCCGGCGGCGGCTATCTGCGCTGGCTGGATTTGAATCTCACCCGCTGGCGCGCTGACGCCACCTGCGAGGCGCCGGGGCCGATTTGTTATCTTCGCGACCTGGAGAACGGCACGACCTGGAGCGCCACCCATGACCCAATGCACGCTCCGGAACGGCGATACACCTGGAGCTTTACTCCCGATAAGGCCGAGTTTCGTCGCCGAAGTGGGCCCTGCGAGACGATCACGGAAGTGGCGATCTCAGCCGAAGATGATGCGGAAGTCCGGCGTCTCACCCTGGTGAATACTTCGCGACAGGTCAGCCGCCTAGAGGCGACCAGCTATCTCGAGCTGGCTCTCGCACCTCACCGAGCGGACCTCGCGCATCCCGCCTTCAATAAACTCTTCATCGAAACCGAATGGCTGCCGCGTTACCAAGCGCTCCTGGCCCATCGCCGCCTCCGTTCCCCCGAGGAGCAACCGGTATGGACGGCGCATCTCATGGTCCCGCAATCTCCCCTTCCCGACGGCAGCCCGATTGAGTACGAAACTGACCGTGCGCAGTTCATCGGTCGCGGTCGCACTTTGACGAACCCGGCCGCGCTGGTTCGCGGCCTAACGAGTCGAGTCGGCGCGGTCCTCGACCCGATCTTCAGTCTTCGGCGCCAGATCACCCTGGCGCCCAACGAACGCTTCGAGCTCGCGCTTGTCACCCTCGCGGCGGACTCGCGTCCTGCGCTCATCGCCCTCGTTGAGCGTTACGCGGAGTTTCACACCTGCGCTCGCGCTTTCGAGACGGCCTGGACCCATTCCCAACTCGAAATGCGACGACTGCGCATTCGTCCTGCCGACATTCAAACTTTTCAACAACTGGCCGGCCACGTCCTTTTTCCCCAGGCCCAACTGCGTCCCCCCGCAGCCCGACTCGCCCGACGCAGCGAAGGGCAACACGCGCTCTGGCGTCAGGGCATCTCGGGCGATCTCCCGATTGTTGTCATCATGATCGCCAGCCTGCATGACCTCGAACTGGTCCGGCAGGCTCTGGCCGCGCATACCTTCTGGCGTTTGCACGGGCTTAAGACCGATCTCGTCCTCGTGAGCGAAGAACCGCCGAGCTACGAAGAGCCGCTGGCCAGGCAACTGCGCCGCCTGACCGAAGCGGAAGCACATTTCACCGGGGTCGATCAACCGGGCGGCGTTTACCTGCGCGCCGCGAGCAAGATTTCGAGTGAAGAACTGATCGCCCTGCAAAGCGCGGCGCGCCTGGTCCTGATCGCCGCGCGCGGGACGTTAGGCCAGCAGCTTGCGGCGAGCTCGCCGGTTGTGACTCATCCAAAACCTTTCATACCCGGCCTGCCATTCCGCGAAGAACCCTGGCCCCTTTGCCCTTCATGGAATTGAAATACTTCAACAGCCTCGGCGGCTTCACCGCGGACGGAAGGGAATATCTCATCTATCTCGGCCTGGCGCGGAGACACCGCTGCCTTGGATCAACATCATGGCCAACCCGAAGTTCGGCGCGTTCGTTTCCGAGTCAGGCACGGAGGTGGTCTGGGGCAGCAACAGCCAGAGCGATCGGCTGACGCCTTGGTTCAATGATCCTGTCACCGATCCGCCCGGTAGCGCGATTTACATTCGCGATGACGATCTTGGCGCGGTCTGGTCGCCCACCCCGCAACCGATTCGGGAGAAGGATGCCTACCGCATCGGCCATGGTCATGGCTACACGCGCTTCGAGCACAACAGCCACGCGATCGAACAACGGCTCCTTCATTTTGTACCGGCGGATGACGCGGGTGGATTGCCGGTGCGTTTGCAGCGATTGCGTCTGCGCAACCGCTCGTCGCGTCGCCGCCGGCTCACGGTCACTGCTTACACCATGCTCGTCCTCGGTTCGGATCCGGAAAAGACCGGGATGCATTTGGCCACGAAATGGGATGGGCAAAGCCAGAGCCTGTTCGCGCGCAATCCGTATGACCCGGACCTCGGCGACCGCGTCGTCTTCGCCAGCGGAACGCCGGCGCCGCACTCCTACACGGCCAATCGCACGGCTTTCATCGGGCGACATCGCTCCTGCGTCGCCCCATCGCCATGGAACAGGAAAGCCTAACGAGTGAAACCGGGATCGGACTCGATCCTTGCGCCGCGCTGCAAGTCGCCGTCGAGATCGATCCCGGCGAGACGGCTGAACTTACCTTCATCCTTGGCCAGGCGGAGAATGAAGAAGAGGCGCAGGCGCTCGTAGAACGATTCCGTGATCCGGCACAAACCGAGGCTGCATTCCAGCGAACCTGCCAGTGGTGGGATCGTCTGCTCGGAGCGATTGAAGTCGAAACGCCCGAGCTTTCGACCAACTTCCTGCTCAATCGCTGGCTCCTTTACCAGACGCTGAGTTGCCGCGTCTGGGGTCGCACTGCCTTCTATCAATCGAGCGGCGCCTTCGGGTTTCGCGATCAACTGCAGGATGTGATGGCATTGGTTCACGCCGCGCCCGGGATCGCGCGCGCCCAGATTCTGGCCGCCGCTGCCCGGCAATTTATCGAAGGAGATGTCCAGCATTGGTGGCATCCCGATTCGGGAGCGGGCGTTCGCACCAGGATCAGCGATGATTTGCTTTGGCTGCCCTACGTGGTCGCGCATTACGTCCGTGACGACCGGCGATGCCATGATCCTCGACGAGAAAATTGCATTTCTGGAAGGCAAAGCGCTCGAGCCCGGAGAGGCAGAGAGTCTTTTTGTTCCGGCCATCTCTGCACCTCGAGGACACGCTTCTCGAACATTGCCGCCGCGCGGTCGCCCATAGCGCGACGAGCGGCCCGCACGGATTGCCGTTGATCGGCGGAGGCGACTGGAACGACGGGCTCAACCGCGTCGGACTCGAGGGCAAGGGCGAAAGTGTCTGGCTGGCCTGGTTTCAAATTTGTGTGCTGCGTGACTTCACCGAGCTGCTTACCCTGCGCGACCGCGGCGAGGAAGCAGCGGCAGCGCTGGATCGCGCGGCACAATTGGCGACGGCGGTGGAAGCCCACGCCTGGGACGGCGCCTGGTATCGTCGCGCCTATTGCGATGACGGTACACCATTAGGCTCGGCCGAAAACTCGGTGGGTCGCATCGATTCGCTTCCGCAAACCTGGGCCGTGCTCGCTCAGTCCGATAATGCCGAGCGCATCGCTCGCGCCCTCCACGCGCTCGAAGAAAATCTTGTCCGGCAAGATGTGAACCTGATCCAGCTCCTCACACCGCCTTTCGACGAGGCCTCCCCCGACATTGGTTATATCAAAGCTTATCCACCCGGGATTCGCGAAAACGGCGGTCAATACACTCATGCCGCGGCCTGGGTCGCAATGGCTTTCGCGCGCTGTGGTGATGGTGACAAGGCCGTGCGCTTTCTCCGCATGCTCAATCCCATCGAGCACGCGCGTGACGAGAAGGACTGCGCGCGCTACAAGGTCGAACCCTACGCGATCCCCGGCGACGTTTACTCGTTAGGCGAACACCTTGGTCGTGGCGGGTGGACCTGGTACACCGGCGCGGCGGGATGGATTTACCGTGTCTGGCTGGAGGAAATTGTCGGCTTTCAACGACGCGGTGATCGTCTTGTGATTGATCCCGTGATTCCAAAAGACTGGCCGCGCCTCAGTCTGCGATATCGGTATGGCCAAGCGTTCTATGAGCTTGTAATCGAAAATCCTGAGCATTGCTCCCAGGGCGTAGCTACGCTCGAGCTCGATGGGGTTCTGATCGAGGACAAGGTCATAATCCTTCACGACGACCATTCGACACATCACGTCCGGGTCGCCATCGGACCTTCGAGGGGTGTACGAGAGCAAATCGAGGAAGCGAAGGGCGTGTCGGCCTAGACTGGAGGCGGCGAGGAAGAGCCGCGCCCTCGCAAGTCTTGGCGAGAAGGTTCGAAATCAGATATGAGGGCAAGACGCTAATTTTCGACAGCTTTGCATGCGCGATCCATGTCATGGCGCCGGAATGCGATCGTAGCGGTGACAAAAGTCATCGGTCACGGTGTCGAAGCAAAAGGTCCGGTGTTTCGTTGCGCGCATTGCGCGCGTGAGGCAGGCGAAACAGCCTTGCGCGATCGCGCTCAGGAGGCCCGCCGTTCCGCCAGCCGCAAAAGCGCTGTTTTCACTGAATCGGAAGATGAAATGTCCGTCGAGACTTTGATTAGTTCCATGCCGAATTCTGACGGCGCTTCATAGGCGGCGCTGAGTCTTGCGAGATCTTCGAGACGCGCATCGGAGAGTTCTTGCTCGTTCTGTTCGCGCGCCTGCAATCGCTTCACGATCTCCCCTTCCGTCGCAGCAAGCTCGATCACCCGCAGGCGAACGTGCGCTTTCGCACATTCCTCGCGAAGGTAATCGCGTTTCGCGCGGCTGGAAAATGTCGCATCAAGCACAACACCGCCGTGTGTCGCCAGTGCCGCGAGGCCGTTGTCCACGAGCTGCCGGTAGGTTTGTTCGTTCATCGTTTCCGAATAAATTTGGCCGCGCAATTCCGGCGCCGTTCGGCTCGTTAAGGGAATACCGGCCCGTGTCTTGCGAATCGCATCGGAAGAAAACACCGGCCAGTGGAGCTCGCGGGCGAACCGTCGGGCGACCGTGCTCTTGCCGCTGGCGATTCGTCCCATCACCACGAGAACCAACGGTTCGGAACCAAACGTGGCATAGCGGAGAGCGAGCTGGAAGTAGCGGCGGGCACGTTGTGCGTGCTCCTCGGATTTTATTAGCAGGCTCTCGATCTTGCCGCGCACGAACGCGCGATAGCATTTATAGAAATCGGCCACCCTGAGGATGCCGGGGTCGCCCAGCCTTTGCGCGGCGCGATGCAGAAAAAGCGTGCCGAGTTTGTGCGCCCGCTCAAAATCAAAATCCATCGCCAGAAAAGCGAGATCGTTTGCGATGTCGATGAAGCGGAAGCGGTCGTTGAATTCGATGCAGTCGAAAATCGTGACCGCCTCCGGCGTGAGGTGCACGTGGTCGAGATGCAGATCGCCGTGGCAATCGAGAATTCGGTGCTGCGCAATCCGTTCATAGAAGAGTTCCGGGTGACGCGCGTAGAATCCATTCGTAAAATGGCGGACGGTTTCAAACGCAACCGGCGTGATCGTTTGGCCAACAAACGGCTGCACCTGCGCGAAATTTTCGTCCGTACTGATCTTCAATTTCTCCGGCGCACCCCACTGCGCGATTTCGGGAAGCGACCTTTCCGACTCGTAAAAGCCGCGCAGCCGCGCGATCACGCGATTGATTTCGGTTTCGCCGACGCGCCCTTGAGCGAGCAATTGTTTGAGAAAGAAACCGTCGCGCAGTTCTTTCATCTGAACGCAAAATTCCGCAATTTCGTTTTCGGTCTCGAAGGAGTAGCCTCCGTCTTTTCGATAAATCGGGATGACGCGGAGATACGTCTCGGGAGCGAGTCGCCGATTCAGCTCCACTTCGCGTTCACAAAAGCGGCGGCGTTTTTCGAGCGAACTGAAATCGGCAAAGCCGAGATCGACCGGCTTCTTTACTTTGAAGACAAACGGCGAAGCGAAGAAGACCCAGGAGATGTGCGTTTGCACGAACCGAACTTCGCGCGGCCGACGCGGGTAAGAGGATGGGTTTTTGAGAAACGCCAGCAATCCCGCTTCCGTTGCTGATGGCGTGCCGGTCTGGCTCATCGAGCATTGAGCGCCGTTGCTTCAACTAATTTGCGTGTTCCGGCCGCGGGCCCGCTGCACAAAGACGAGGAGTTTGTGCCGGGTGGCCTGCAAGCGTTCCATCAGGGCAAGGGCGACGCGCTCCATGAGGGCGTAGCCGAGTTTCGGGTCGCGCGCGCATTGCTCGCGCACATCCTCGGCGGCAAAGAACTGCGCCTCCACCAAGCCGCAGGCCATCGCGCCAAACTTCCACTGCGGCGGCTCGGCCATCCACGACCAGCCGAGGATTTCGCCGGGACCGAGTTGCTGAATTTCGACTTGCCGGCCACCGGGCACCTTGCACTGCAGCGCAACCGATCCTTTCTCGATCAGATAAAAACCGGTCGCCGCTTCGCCCTGGCGAAAAATCGGCTTGCCGGCCGGGAAGCGTTTTTTCACGGCGATCTTCGACAAGGCTGCGCGCTCGGAGTCATTGAGTCCGGCCAGAAATGCGTCAGGTTTGAGATTATTCGTCATCGTGCCGGGCCCGCCTTATCCTGAAGATTGTCGAGACGTTCGTTTACGCAACAATTGCAGAGGAAAAAGCAAATGGCCGCTAGCCGGCCGCGCGAATCGGGCGTGAGGTGAAGTGGGATGATCTCGGTGGAAGAACGGAGACATTATTATCGCGACAGGAATGTCCGGGCGCGGATCCTGGAATTTCTCGGCGGCGACGCGCAGACGGCACCAACCTGCCGTTATCTGACCGCCGGTGACGAAGAGCATCAATTTCTCGAGCAACGCCTGAGCGAGAGAGCGCTTGATGCTCTCCTCGAAAACGGTTTCGAAATCTGTCGTTCGCTTTGGGATGAAACCTCCCTGCTGGCTGATTTCGACGTCGAATACGTCAACTTCGATCGACCCGGCGAGGCGTCCGTCAATCCAGAGAGGACCTTTGCCCTGCAGCAACCGGTGGCCGAAGCGATCGAACGGACCCTGCGCGAATACGGCTTCACCTTCCTCCATCTTCTGAGCGGCCGCGGCCATCATTTTGTCTGGCGTATCCGTCGCGACTCGGAGGCGTTCAAGAAACTCGTCACGCTCGGTCGCGGGCCGGAGAGTTTGTGGGCGCTGGAAACTTCACCGCACCGTCCGGAAGGAAAACGTGTGCCCGAAGAACTGGCCCGTGCGTTCGCCGGTCTGGGCCTGGTCATGGAATTCCTGGCCGGCCGCGTCAAGACAGAGGCGGCCCCGCGCAGCGCCATTCCGGTGGAACTGACCGCGGTCGAGGTCGGCGGTTTCGAACGCGGGCGCGAAATGATTTCGCTCGATATTTCCGAATACGGCGACCCGCTTCATACGCGCATGACGCGTGTGCCCTTCAGCGTGTATCTGAAGCCGTGGCAGCAACGATGGAAAATCGACGCCGCCATTTTGGACGAACTGCCGCCCTGGTTCGTCGTTCCCCTTCAGGGAATGGATTGGCGCGAAGGGGTGCGGGTGATGCGCAACCGCACTGCGACACGCGAGCTGGCCGGGAATTCCGACACGAAAATCCCGGACGCGAGCGAAGGCACGAAACGTTTACTGGCCGACTATTCTGTCTCGCGACTGGCTCAATTTCACGACTGGTTCTACGGAGAAGAACCGCATGCCCCCGGGGCGTGGAACGAAACCTACGATCGCTTTCCGCTCGAGACCCTGCCCGCCTGTGTCCGCCTGGTCCTGGAACAGCCTAACGACTTGTTGTTGCAGCCGGCCCGCCTCCGACAACTGGTCCGGGTCATGCTCGCCCTCGGCTGGCATCCGCGGCATATCGCCGGCCTGATCCATTCCAAATACGCGCGTCCTTTCGGCTGGACCCAGTTTCAGGGATACGATCGGGCGACGCGGGCCGATTTTTACACCCGCATCTTTGCCGGGTTGTTCGTGACCGGCCGCGACGATTTAATCGATTTCAACTGCGTCTCGGCGCAGGAACAGGGGATTTGTCCCTATTCGAACTGCGGATTCAATCTGCTCGATTTCAGAGAGTCCGCCCTGAACCGGAGAGCAAATGACCAACTGGCGCATCGGCCTTTCAACCGGCTGCTTTTACAACCATCCCATTCTTGATTGTCTGCCGCTAATCCGTGAAAGCGGCTTCAGCACGATCGAGGTTTGCTCGTCGCCCGGGCATCTCGATTTTCACGACGAAGCGGCGGTCTGTCGCGCCGCCCAGCGAATCGCCGAGCTCGGAATGGAAGCCTATTCCCTGCATGCGCCCTTTGCGCCATACATCGATATTTCCTCTTCCGATGCTGCGCAGCGCAAGGCGTCTGTGGCCGAGATTTGCAAAGCGGCGCAGGCCGCCGCTCTTCTGCACGTGCATTATTTTGTTTTGCATCCCGGCCCGGAGGATCCCGCGCCCATGCCGCAGCACGAGCAGTTGCCCCGCATGCAACACGTCATCGAATCGATCGACGCGATCGCCCGGCGCTGCCACGAGCTCGGCATCATCTGCGTGCTCGAAAACAAGCTGCCCCATCTGCTTTTCGGCAACACCAGCGACATCCTCTGGATTCTGGACGGCATCAACGGCGCCGAGGTCGGCGCCTGCCTCGATACCGGCCATGCCTTTCTATCCGGCGACCTGCACAATCTCGTGCACAAGCTGGCCGGTCATCTCAAGATGATTCATGCACACGATAATGGCGGCGCGCAGGACGATCACCGGCCGCCGGGCGATGGCGATATCCCGTGGCCGCAACTGCTGAAGAATCTCGTCCAGATTCAATTCCACGGCGCTTTCGTTCTCGAAATGGCCGGCCGCCCCGATCCCGAGAAGACCATGGCGAATGCACGCCGGGGCCGCAGTTACCTGCGCGAAATCGCGAGGAAGTTGACGCTGGGGCCGTCATGATGCCGTCGAGCCCGGCAAAAGAACGGTCGCAAGAATTGCGCAGCTCTTCGCAAGATGTGCGCGGCACGCAGCCGCTGTTCCAGATGTAGTTTGCTTGTCATTGTGAAGAGACGTGGCCAAACGAATTCCCCTGCCGCAGGCCCTGCGTCTGCCCCCCAGTCTCTCGCGCTTCGTCTTGCCTGTGGAGAGATCATGCTGACCGGCGATCTCGAAATCCCGGCGAAAGGGCGCGGTCTTGTTCTCTTTGCCCATGGCAGTGGCAGCAGTCGTCACAGTCCACGCAACCGGGCGGTCGCAGAAGTCCTCCGCCGAGCCGGCGTAGGCACGCTGCTGTTCGATTTGCTCACGCCTGGCGAAGAGGAGGCCGATGCTCACAGCGGACATCTGCGGTTCGATATCGGGTTATTGGCGCGGCGACTGGTCACGGTGACGCAGGAGATCGGCGATGATTCGCGTTTTCGAGATCTCGCGCTCGGATATTTTGGCGCGAGCACGGGCGGGGCGGCGGCGCTGGTGGCAGCGGCCGCATTCACGACAAAAGTTCGGGCGGTCGTTTCACGGGGCGGACGGCCGGATCTTGCCGGGCAGGCGTTGGCCTACGTAAAAGCCGCCACCCTCCTTATCGTAGGGGAGTGTGATGAGGAAGTCTTGAGCTTGAATGAGAAAGCCTTCGAGCAGCTGACCTGTGAGAAATCACTCGCCGTCGTCCCGCGCGCCACCCACCTGTTCGAAGAACCGGGCGCGCTCGAAGAAGTGGCCCGCCTCGCCGCCATGTGGTTTCGCAAACATCTTGGGAATAGCAGCGAATCCTGAGATCGGAGGGCCTGACAGCGGCGGTCCGCGCGCCTAACGATGCTGTTCGAGTCCCCCGACTCGGGGCACGAAGCCGGCATTGCGTCGAATCGCCGACGTGATTCAGTTATGAAAGCAATCATGGAAGACGGCCCACGCCCAGCCGCGGCACCACGGCAAGTCGAACCAGCCGGTGTATTCGTGAGAAAACCCCGAGCGCCGGTCCGAATTAAAACGATTCTCGTGCCGCTCGATTTTTCACCGGCTTCCATGCAGGCGGTCAGCTACGCTGTGGCGTTCGGGAAAAGGTTCGGCGCCGTCGTCCACCTGCTCCATGTCAGCCCACCGGATGAAGCCTCGGAGGTGGCCGGAGCCGGACACCTCCTGCGCGGGGTCGCGGCCTCGGTCACCCTGGCGGAGGAGCGACTGGCCAGTCTGCGACAAAAGCAAGCACGGCCTTTCTGGCCGCAGAATGCTCATGTTCGGAGCGGCCGGCCTGATCAGGAAATTTGCGCGATGGCCCGCGAGATCGAGGCCGATCTGATCGTTCTCGCGACACGCGGGCATACCGGATTGAAACGCATTGTGCTGGGAAGCACGGCCGAGCGGGTGGTGCGTTTTGCCTCCTGCCCGGTGCTCATCGTCCGCCCGGGCAAACGCCAAACCGAGATTCCACAGGGACCCCTCGATCGGGAATTGACCATCCGTAAAATTCTCGTGCCGGTCGATTTTTCCGAATGCGCGCAGGTCGGAACGGTGTTCGCCGCGCGCCTGGCCGCGGTCTTCGAGGCCGAGCTTTCCCTGTTCCACGCCATTCCCCCGCCGGCTCCGGTGATCCTGGATCGAGTCGGGGCGAACATTTCAAAGTGGAACGAGCTTAGCCTGACGAAAGCGCGCGCCGCCATGCTCGCCTTTACCCGACTGAACTTTTTGCGCGATCTGAAATGCGAAACCGAGATTCGGACCGGGTTTGCCGTGGATGAAATTTGCGCCGCGACCGGCCGGCCGGACATTGATCTGCTCGTCACGTCGACCCATGGCCGCACCGGTTTCGACCACGCGCTGCTCGGGAGTGTCGCCGAACAGATCGTGCGCTATGCACAATGTCCGGTCATGGTTGTGCCCAGTCGTTGCTCCTCCACCTAGAGGGGAGTTTCCATGAACGATTCCGCTTCCTTGCTCGATTTGATCGGCCGAATGGCGGAGCCGCTGCTCGGCTCGCCCAAAGACTTCGACCCGATCCTGGACCTGATTGGGGATGCGCGTTATGTTTTGTTAGGCGAAGCCAGCCATGGCACGCATGAGTTCTACCGAGTGCGCGCACAGATTTCGAAACTGCTCATCGCGCAACGCGGCTTTGGCGCAGTGGCGGTGGAAGCCGACTGGCCGGACGCCTACCGGGTGAATCGCTTCGCGCGCGGCGCAGGCGAAGATGCGGATGCAGAGGAGGCCCTGAGCGGCTTCAGGCGTTTCCCGCAATGGATGTGGCGTAACGCGGACGTGCTCGATTTCGTCGGATGGCTGCGCGAACACAATGACGAGCAGCCTTTCGAGGATCGGAAGTGCGGTTTTTACGGGCTCGATCTTTACAGTCTCCATGCCTCCATCGAGGCCGTGCTCGCCTATCTGGGCAAGGTCGATCCGGAAGCAGCCAAGCGAGCGCGCCATCATTACAGTTGCTTCGAGCAGTTCGGCAAGAAGGTCGAAACCTACGGCTACGCGGCCGGCTTCGGGATGACACCGACCTGCGAAAAAGCGGTCGTGCAGGAACTGGTCGAGCTGCGGCGCAAAGCCATGGATTATCTGCAGCGCGACGGGCAGGTGGCGGCGGACGCCTATTTCTGCGCGGAACAAAACGCACTCGTCGTACGCAACGCCGAGGAATATTATCGCAACATGTTCCGGCATGAAGTCTCCTCCTGGAACCTGCGCGACAGCCACATGATGGCATCGCTCCTTGCCCTAACGACTCATCTCGGCAGAAAGAGCGCGCCGGCCAAGGTGATTGTCTGGGCGCACAACTCGCATCTGGGTGACGCTCGCGCCACCCAGATGAGCGAGCGCGGCGAACTGAATCTCGGACAGCTCGTGCGCGAACATTTCGGGAAGGAAGCGGTTTCGATCGGCTTTAGCACCTACGATGGTGCGGTGACGGCAGCGTCAGACTGGGATGGCCCGGCCGAGCGCAAACAAGTGCGCCCAGGGCACCGTGACAGTTACGAAGGCCTTTTTCATGCGGTCGATGAGGGGCCGAATTTCTTTCTCAACCTGCGCGACAATGCGGAACTGGCGGCCTCTCTGCGCACGCCGCGTCTCGAGCGCGCGATCGGCGTGATCTACCGGCCCGAGACGGAGCTGGCCAGCCACTATTTTCACGCCCGTTTGCCGGATCAGTTCGACGGCATCCTGCATTACGATCACACTCGCGCATTGGAACCGCTTGAGCGTACAGCCGAATGGGTGGCGGGTGAAGTCGAAGAAACATTCCCAAGCGGCCTTTGAAATCGTGGTAGCTCGATTAAAGGCGTTTCTTTTTCTGATTGCTCTTCTGGCCGGTCCGGCTTCCGCACAATCGCCTCCCCCGACAATTGCGCAGCTGCCTTCTCAGGCTAAACCGGTGGAAGGCATTCTGGTCCCGGTCCCGAAGAAGATATTTCAGACGCTGGACAAATTCCGCGGCGCGAACTGGCCGGCCGTGCAGCGCCCGGAGGTCGTCCATTGGAAGATCGCATGGCGACGAAGTGCAGGTGGCCCTTTTGCTCGGCGTCGCCGTGGCCGAAGGCTTCATCGCGATGGAGGCGAAGGATTCGACCGAAGTGCACGACCTTGGCAACCTCGTGCGGAAACTGGCCCGCGGGCTTGGCGTGGAAGAAGGCGCGCTGCGGCGCAGCCGCAGCATCATGGATTATGCCGACCGCCAGCAGTGGGGACCGGCCCGCCGGGAATGGGATGCGGTCCTTTCCGATCTGGAAAAAGGAATGGTCGCTCTGAAAAGCGAACCGCTTTCCCAACTCGTTAGTCTGGCCGGCTGGCTGCGGGGGACCGAAGCGCTCTGCGATCTCGTTCTGCAGGATTATTCTCCCGCCCGGGCCGAGCTCATCCGGCAACCGGCCCTGCTCGATTACCTCGAGAAACAGCTTGTCGATATGAAGGGCGACCGGGCCCGCCGCCATGTCATTGCCAGGATGCTAAAAGGAATCCGCCAAATTCGAGCGCTCATGGAGAGCAAAAAGGGGCCGATGACGAAAGCGGCGATCGGCCAGATCGGTTCGATCTGCAAGGAACTGGTCGACATCTCTTCGCAACGCCCCGCCTGAAGGGCGAAGCAGCGATCGCGCTTTCCCGGCGAACGGTTCGGCAAAATTTGCGCAGGCCAAGGCAGACTGGTTCGGAGTAAATAATGCGCGGGGCCGCAAAAAATGGGCGGCAAATCGCAATTCGAGCGAAGAACGCCGGGCTTCACGCGGCAATTTTCTTCCATGTCAGCAGCGCCCGCCATCAGGGAAGAAAAAACGCCAGGTCAGGGCGCCCGATACGACATGTTCATTCGGACGTTTAGTGAAATTTCGATAGGCGATATTCCGTCGGTCGGTGGCAAGACAGCTTCGTTAGGCGAGATGTTTCGGAAACTTTCGCCGAAAGGCGTAAAAGTGCCGGATGGATTTGCCATTACCGCAGACGCTTATCGCAGCTTCCTGAGCGAAAGCGGCCTCGTTCAAAAGATCGACGGGCTGCTGCGCGGACTCGATACCCGTAATCTGGAAGCCCTGCGCGAGGCCGGAGCAAAGGTTCGCGAAGCGATTCTGGCCGCTTCCTTCCCGGACGTTCTGCGTGATGAAATTCTGACTGCCTACGGTCGGCTGCGCGGAAGCGGTCAGGCCGATGCCGGAGTTGCGGTCAGGAGCAGCGCCACGGCCGAGGACTTGCCGGACGCCAGCTTCGCCGGCCAACAGGAAACGTATCTGAACGTCCGCGGAAACCATGCCCTGATCGACGCGTGCCGTCGCTGTTTCGCTTCGCTCTTTACCGATCGCGCGATTTCCTATCGAGCGGACAAAGGGTTCGATCAACGCGAGATTGCCCTCTCCGTGGCGGTGCAGAGGATGGTGCGCTCCGATCTGGGCGCTTCCGGCGTCATGTTCACCATCGACACCGAAACGGGCTTTCGTGATGCCGTGCTCATCAACGCCGCCTACGGACTGGGTGAAAACGTCGTCCAGGGATCGGTGACACCGGACGAGTATTATGTTTTCAAGCCGACGCTGAAGCAGGGTTTCCGGCCCATTCTGCAGAAAACGATCGGCAGCAAGGAATTCAAACTCATTTACGACACGGGCGGCGGCAAGATGGTGAAGAACGTCCCGGTCCCGCCGGGCGACCGCAATCGATTCGCGATTTCGGACGAGGACATTCTGATCCTCGCTCGTTGGGCTTGCCTGATTGAAGACCACTACAGCGAGGTGAAAGGCAGACCGACGCCCATGGATACGGAATGGGCCAAGGACGGGGAAACGGGCGAGCTCTTCATTGTCCAGGCGCGGCCGGAAACAGTCGAATCGCGACGTGATCGCGACCTGCTCGAAACCTATGAGCTGCAGGAGCGAGGGCGCGTGCTTGTTACCGGCCGCAGTGTCGGCTCGAAGATCGCGAACGGTCCGGTGCACATCATCAAGAGCGCGCATTATCTGAATGAATTTCGGCGGGGCGAAGTGCTGGTGACCGATAAAACCGATCCGGATTGGGAGCCGATCATGAAAAAAGCGGCGGCTATTGTGACTAATCGCGGCGGACGCACCTGCCACGCGGCCATCGTCAGCCGCGAGCTGGGCGTTCCCGCCATTGTCGGCACCGAACATGGCACCGAATTGTTGCGCGACGGCGAAAGCGTCACGGTTTCCTGCGCGGAAGGCGACGTCGGTTTTGTTTACGACGGAGCGCTCCCTTTCGAAGTACACCGCACGAATGTCAAAGACCTGTCGCGTCCGCGCACCAAAGTGATGATGAACGTGGCGAATCCGGAAGAGGTCTTTTCCCTCTCCTTCATTCCGAATGACGGCGTCGGCCTGGCCCGCGAGGAATTTATCATCAGCAACTACATTAAAGTCCATCCGCTGGCCCTGCTCGAGTACGGAAAGATCGATGATGCGGAAGTGAAGGCGAAGATTGACAAGCTGACGGTCGGCTACGACGACAAGCCGCAATTCTTCGTCGACAAGCTGGCCCAGGGCGTGGCCATGATCGCGGCGGCATTCCATCCCAAGGACGTCATCGTTCGCTTAAGCGATTTTAAGACTAACGAGTATGCGAATTTGATCGGCGGCCGCGCCTACGAGCCGGTTGAGGAAAATCCGATGCTCGGATTTCGCGGCGCCTCGCGTTATTACAACCCGCGCTATCAGGCTGGTTTTGCACTCGAATGCCGCGCCATGAAAAAGGTGCGGGACGAAATGGGCCTGACCAACCTGAAATTGATGGTGCCGTTCTGCCGCACGGTGGAAGAAGGACGCAAGGTCATCGCGGAAATGGCAAAGCACGGACTGCAACGTGCCGAAAATGGGCTGGAGATTTACGTCATGTGTGAAATCCCGAGCAACGTCATCCTGGCGGAGCAGTTTGCGGAGATCTTTGACGGTTTCAGCATTGGCTCGAACGATCTCACCCAACTGATTCTCGGAGTGGACCGGGACTCCGAGATCGTGGCCGGCATTTTCGATGAGCGAAACGACGCCGTGAAAAAAATGATCGCCGACGTCATCGCAATCTGTCGCAGGAAAGGCCGCAAGATCGGCATCTGCGGGCAGGCCCCGAGCGATTATCCCGAGTTTGCCCAATTTCTGGTCGAACAGGGCATCGACAGCATTTCACTTAATCCGGACACAGTCTTGCAAACAACTCTCGCCATCCTGGAACAGGAGGGGAAATTGAAACAACCCAGAGGTCGGAAAGGAAAAGAAAGATGAAGAAATCATCAAAAATCGTCGCGCTCGTCGCGGTCCTTGGCGGGCTCCTGGTGTCGAGCGCATCGGCGCAACGAAACTATGATGCCAAAACCGTGGAAACGGCCCACGGCACGGTGGTCTCGATGGAAAAAACCAGCCCGCCGGCAGTGCGCGGTTACGGTGTCCATCTGATGTTGAAAACAGCCGCCGAAACCATTCCAGTTGACCTCGGACCGGCCTGGTTCTGGAAAAAACAGAAGATGCAGGTCGCGACCGGAGACACCATCAGTGTGACCGGTTCGCGCGTGACAATCGATGGCAAGCCGACCATCATCGCGGCCGAGATCAAAAAAGGAGATGAAATCCTGAAGCTGCGCGACACCAGCGGTGTGCCCGTATGGTCGGGGCGCGGCCGGCGAGGTCGTTAGGCGAAGCAGAGGGACCGACGTGAAAGAGACGGCAGGCGGGCAACCGATCGTTTGCGGCACCGATTTCTCGGCCGCGGCCGGCGAAGCGGCCGATATGGCGGCCGATCTCGCGCGCCGACTGGGAGTGCCGCTCATTCTGGTGCACGTCGATGAATTTCACGGGTTCGCCGAAGTCGACCCCACCCTTTTCGAGGCAGCCCTTTCCCAAAAGCGCGGCCAACTCACGCATGAAGCGGAACGCCTGCGTCAGCGCCGCGCCGACGTGCAGGAAAAAATTCTTTCCGGCTCGGCGTTCGACGAGCTGGTCACGGCCGCGGTGGCATCGGAAGCGCGGCTCATCGTTTTGGGTGCGGTAGGCCATGGGCTCGCTCGGCGCCTCCTCGTCGGGAGTGTCGCGGAACGCACGGCCGAGACCTCACCGATTCCGACATTGATCGTGCGCCCCGGCGGTCAGCTCCATGCCTGGCTCCGCGACAAGCGACCCTTGCGTGTCCTCGCGGGATATGATTTCTCCGCGGCCGGCGATTCCGCTTTGCAATGGATTAACGGATTGCAAAAAGCCGGTCCGTGCGAAATCAACGTCGTGCACATCGATTGGCCGCCCGATGAAGCGCAGCGTCTCGGATATCACGGGCCGTTGCCGTTGACCGGTAATCCAGCCGAGATTCAGAATTTTCTCGAACGCGATCTGCGAGAACGGGTGGCGATGCAATTGCCGCCGGAAAAAGTGACCGTGACGGTCGAGCCCGGCTGGGGACATCCGGAAGGATATTTGTTCGAGCTGGCACAACGGCAGCAAGTCGATCTCATCGTGGTCGGAACTCACCGGCGCCATGGTTTTGGGAGACTCCGTTTTGGTTCGGTTTCGCGCACCGTTCTGCATCACGCTTTGGTGTCGGTGGCGGTCGTCCCACCGGCGGCCGACAAACGGTGTCTGATCGCGCCGCGCCTGGAGCGCGTGCTGGCGGCGACCGATTTCTCCGCTCTTGGAAACAAGGCCGTTGCTTATGCGTGCGCCATCACCCCGCGCGGCGGGACGCTGAAATTGATCACTGTGACCGGACCGAAAAGGACCGAACCGAGCGCCGGGGATGAACCACGGCCTGAGGTCAGCAATCCGAAATTGCTCGCGCAACTGCGGGCGCTCGTGCCCGCGGACGCGGCCGATCGACTGAATCTTGAAGCGGAGATCATTGAGAATGAAGATGCGGCCGCAGCTGTCACCCGGGCGGCGGAACGATTCGGCGCCGACGCCATTTGCGTTGGTTCGCATGGGCGAACCGGCCTTGCCAAAACGCTGCTCGGTTCGGTTGCGCAGGGCATCATGGCCGGGACGCGCCGGCCCGTTTTTGTCGTGCGTGCGGAAAGGCCGTGATTTGATTTCACTAAAAGGATAAATGTCGCCACCAATGAAAAAGAAATCCCCACGAACGCAGCGCACCCCTGATTCGACCGGGTGCGTCAAAAGAATTCTGGTTCCAATCGATTTTTCACGCGCCTCGCGGGAGGCGATTCGCTGGGCAAAATTCTTTGCCCGGCGTTGCCAGGCACGAGTGCATCTCCTGCACGTGCATCATTTCGAATATCCGCTGGCTGGTCCCATCGCTCCACCGCCCGTCATTTCGGAACCGGAAATCGAGAAACGCCTTTACGACGAACTGATCGAGCTGGCGGCAGAGGAAAAGATTTCCAAGGCGGGCGATTGCCACGTCCGCATCGGCCGGCCGTTTCATGAAATTTGTCAGTTGGCCGCCGAACTGAAGGTCGACCTGATCGTTCTCTCAACGCACGGCCGCACGGGCTGGAAGCGCGCTGTTCTCGGGAGCACCGCGGAACGCGTTATCCGGCACGCGCCCTGTCCGGTCCTGGTGACGCGATCGCTGAGGCGGCGGACCAAAAAGCCGGCCATGAGCAAGCTGATGGTGCCGGTCGATTTTTCGGATTGCTCAACCGAAGGGCTCCGGCACGCCGTGAAGCTGGCGCGAACATTTCGGTCCAGGCTCTGGCTCCTGCACGTGCTCCATTTCGAGCATTACGACATGCCGGTGGTTGTCTACGACGAAAAGCAGCTCGACCGTTATATCAAAAACTCGGCGCAGACTCACATGGATACGCTCGTGAAAGAGAACGATTTCGCAGGAGTGCGCCATGAAACTGCCATTGGTCGCGGAGTGCCGGCGCGAGAAATCTGCAAATACGCGGCCAGGGTGCCGGTCGATGTGATTGTCATCGCCACGCATGGCCGCACCGGTCTTCCGCATGTTCTGATCGGGAGCACGGCCGAACAGGTTGTTCGTTACGCCAAAATGCCGGTGCTCGTCGTGCCCACGCGCAGAGACGAGGAAGCAGAAGCAATCCGTGAATGAAGAGCGCGCCTTCGCCGAGTCGATTCCCGAGGTCGTCGCTCGCCTAACGACCGATCCGGAACGAGGTCTCGGCTCTTCCGAAGCGATCGCGCGGCGGCAGCGTTACGGGGAAAACAAGCTGCCGGAAGCGGCGCCTCCTTGCTGGTGGAAGCGATTTCTGGCGCAGTTCAACGAGCTGGTTATCTGGATCCTGCTCGCGGCGACGATCATCTCCGGAATTCTGGGCGACTGGCTGGAAGCCGGCGCCATCTTTGCCATTATCCTGCTTAACGCGCTCCTCGGATTTTTCCAGGAACGCAAGGCAGAAGCCGCCCTCGCTTCACTCCGGAAACTCTCCTCGCCTAATGCGCGCGCTTTGCGAGAGGGAAGCCTGCACGTCCTTCCGGCGGAAGAACTGGTTCCCGGAGATATCGTCGAGCTGGAAGCGGGCGATCGCGTTCCGGCCGATCTGCGGCTGGTCCGGACCTACGGGCTGACCATGCAGGAAGCGGCTCTGACCGGGGAATCCACTCCGGTTGCCAAAGACGCCGATGCGGCTCTGCCTGAAAACGCGACCATCGCGGAGCGGATCAACTCCGCCTTTATGGGGACGAACGCAGTGGCCGGGAAAGGGCGCGCCATCGTCGTTGCCACCGGGATAAAGAGCGAGCTGGGACGCATCGCCGGTTTTCTGCAGAGCGAAGAACGCGAACCGACGCCGCTGCAGAAGCGGCTCGGCGAACTGGGACGTTTTCTCATCTTCGGTTGCCTCGCTCTCGTCCTGATCATCTTCGTGCTGCAACTCCTGAGAGGCGAAACTCTCGCCCGCACCTTTCTCCTCGCTGTCAGTCTGGCTGTTGCCGCGGTGCCGGAAGGGTTGCCGGCTGTGGTTACCATCGCCCTCGCCCTTGGCCTGCAACGAATGGTGAAGCGCAACGCTCTGATCCGTCGACTCGCCAGCGTCGAGACGCTCGGATCGGTCACGGTGATCTGTTCCGACAAGACCGGAACACTGACACGCAATGAAATGACGGTAACCGATGTGGTGACGGCTGCGCGCCATTACCGTGTCACCGGCAGTGGTTACGCGCCGACAGGTAAATTTTTGGGCGAGAACTCCGAACCGACCGAGGTCGGGAGCGAGGCGGATCTCCTCCTTGGTTTGAAGATCGGTCTCTGGTGCAACAACGCACAGCTGAAGTCGCCCGAGAAAAACGACGGCGGCTGGCGAATTGTAGGCGATCCAACGGAAGGAGCCCTGATCGTCGCCGCGGGGAAGGCGGGATTAGAACGCGATTCCAACCATGCCGTTGTGCATGAAATTCCGTTCGATTCCGCGCGCAAACTCATGTCCGTCGTGTTGGAACGAAAGGGCGAGCCGGCGGTCATTTACACGAAAGGGGCGCCGGAAACTCTGCTCGAACGTTGCGCCTTCGAGCAACGGTCCGGTGATATCGGACCGCTGACCCCGGCGCGGCGCGATGAACTTCTGCGCGAAAGTCGCACCATGGCCGACCGCGCCCTCCGCGTGCTCGGTTTCGCCTGGCGCAAAGCCGACGACAATTTCAAAAGAAGCGCTGAACGCGACCTGATTTTCGTCGCCTTTGCGGGCATGATCGATGCGCCGCGTGAAGAGGCGCGACTCGCCGTGGCCAAATGCAAATCGGCCGGCATTCGTCCGGTCATGATTACGGGAGATCATCCGGCGACCGCTCTTGCCGTAGCCCGGGAAACCGGCGTCGCCGCCGAGCAGGACCGCGCCGTTACCGGCGCCGAACTGAACCGGTTGTCCGACGAGGAACTGCGCGCCACCGTCGATCGCACTTCGGTCTATGCGCGCGTTTCGCCCGAGCACAAACTGCGGGTCGTCAGGGCGTTGAAAGCGCGTGGTCAGGTTGTGGCCATGACCGGTGACGGCGTGAATGACGCACCCGCGGTCAAGACCGCCGATATCGGCATCGCCATGGGAATCACCGGCACGGACGTGACCAGGGAAGCCTCCGACATGGTCCTGACGGACGACAACTTCGCCTCGATCGTCAATGCGGTCGAAGAAGGGCGCGGGATTTACGACAACATCCAGGAGTTCGTTCATTACCTCCTCTCCTCCAACGCAAGCGAGATCGCGCTCGTTCTCATCGCCGCCCTGGTGGGCTGGCCGGTGCCGCTCATCCCGATCCAGCTCCTCTGGATCAACCTCATCACCGACGGCATTCCGGCGCTCGCCCTGGCCCTGGAAAAGCCGGCGGCCGATGTCATGACGCGACCGCCCCGGCCGCCCGGCGAGGCGTTTTTCACAAGGGAACGCGGTCGTCGCATTCTGCTGCACGGTCTTTTTATTTCGAGCGCCATGATCGGCGGGTTTGCCTACGCCTATGGTGAAGCCGGGACCGCCTACGCGCAGGCCCTGGTCTTTTACGTCACCACCTTCTCCCAGCTTTTCTTTTCCTTCGCCTGCCGAAGTCAGCGCTACACCCTCCCGCAGCTCGGGCTTTTCACGAATCCGTATTTGTTAGGCGCAATCGCCCTCTCGGGGATTCTGCAAATGTCGCTCCTCTGGTTGCCACTGACGAAACGAGTCTTCTTCGACATCGTGCCGCACTTCGGGTTCGACTGGCTCGTCATCTTCGCTCTCTCGCTCGCACCTGTTACCATCATTGAATTGACAAAAATCGTGCGCCACGGCAGAGAGCGGAAATCCGAACGCGAGTCATGATCGCGGCAATCGCCCAGTTCGTTTTTGCCGCCGCCGTGATCGTGGCCGCCGGAACGTTCCTGACCCGTGCGGCCGACGCGATCGCCGGCGTCTTTTGGTTAAGCCATGCCTAACGAACTAAAAACCAGGCAAGCGATTCTGGAACGAGTGGATTTGGGGCGCTTGTTCGCGGTCTTGCGCAGCCGCGGCTATCAGGTGGTCGGGCCGACCTTGCGAGACGGGGCCATCGTTTACGATTCGCTCAGCGACCCGCAACAGTTGCCTGTCGGCTGGACCGATCAGCAGGAGGGCGGGACGTATCGCCTGAGGAAAAGAGACGATGCCGCTGTCTTCGGCTATGCCGTGGGACCGCATTCCTGGAAAAAGTTTCTCTTCCTCCCGCAGGAACGGGTCTTTCGCGCGCGACGGACACCCGATGGTTTCGAAGTGACTCCGGAAGAGATCGAGGCGCCAAAGCTGGCGCTTCTCGGGGTGCGCTCCTGCGAAATCCACGCCATCGCCATTCAAGACAAGGTTTTCCTCGGCGGCCCGCACGTCGATCGGTCCTATCGCCTTCGCCGTGAAAATGTCTTCATCGTCGCAGTGAACTGCGGGCAGGCCGGCGGCACCTGCTTTTGCGTTTCAATGGAAACCGGGCCCAAGGCGAAGTGGGGCTTCGATCTTTCCCTCACCGAAATTCTGGAGGGCTCCCGGCATTATTTTGTGGTCGAATCAGGAAGCGAGGCGGGCGCCGAGATCCTCGCGGAGTTGCCGCAACGACCGGCGAAGGACGAGGACGTTGCGGCAGCGGATGCCGCCGTCGGGCGGGCCGCGTCTCAGATGGGTCGCACGCTCGAGACGGACGGCATCAAGGAACTGCTCTACCGAAATCTCGAGCATCCGCGCTGGGACAACGTCGCGGAGCGCTGCCTCTCCTGCGCGAACTGCACGCTGGTTTGTCCGACCTGCTTCTGTTCGAATGTCGAGGATACGACCGACCTGACCGGCGAACACGCCGAGCGCTGGCGCAAGTGGGATTCGTGTTTCACCATCGGCTTTTCTCACCTCGCGGGCGGACCTGTGCGGCCGACGGTCAGGTCCCGTTATCGGCAATGGCTGACGCACAAACTCGGCACCTGGATCGACCAGTTCGGCACCTCGGGCTGTGTCGGCTGCGGACGCTGCATCACGTGGTGCCCGGTGGCGATCGATCTGACCGAAGAAGTGCGCGCGCTGCGGGAAGGAGAAATGGGGAATCAGAAATGACGAATGACGGAATGACGAATGACGATCGAAAGAATGAATCCCGCTCAAATGAGAAACGTGGCGGGTGGCGCTCGTCATTCGGAATGCCTCAGCTTCTCCTTCGTCATTCGTCATTCGAAATTCGTCATTTGAAAATATGAAAGACATCAAAACCCTCATTCAGGACCATCCGTTTTTCGCCGGGCTCGACGCGGCCTATCTCGATCTCGTTGCCGGTTGCGCCTCCAACGCGCATTTCGCGGCGGGCGAGTATTTGTTTCACGAAGGCAATGCGGCGGATTACTTTTATCTCGTGCGCAGCGGCCGGGTGCGGCTTGAGACCGCCGTACCGGGGCGTGGGCCGGTCGTGCTCGAAACCGCTCGGGCCGGCGAAGTGATCGGTTGGTCGTGGCTTTTTCCTCCCTATCTCTGGCACCTGGACGCCATCGCGATCGAGAGCCTGCGCGCGACGGTCTTCGACGGAAAGTGCCTGCGCGGAAAGTGCGAGGAAAACCACGACTTCGGTTACGAACTGGCCATGCGTTCCGCTCAGATCATGATGCAGCGACTCCACGCAACGCGGCTGCAATTACTCGACGTTTATGGCACGCGCTCTTGAGCCGAATCCGATTGAGCCTGACGAGCCAATGTTGCCCCGGCCCTGGCGAATCGAAAAGGTCGGAAAAGAAACGGCCGATACTTTCACGCTGGCGCTGGCCCCAACGAACGGAGCACCGCCGTTGGCTTTCGTCTCCGGGCAGTTCAACATGCTTTATGTTTTTGGGGTCGGAGAAGCGCCGATCTCGATCAGCGGTAATCCACTGGAACCATGGCCGCTTCTTCACACTACGCGCGCGGTTGGCACCGTGACGCGCGCGATGGCGAGGCTGAAAAAGGGCGATCTCCTCGGTGTGCGCGGACCGTACGGCGCGGGCTGGCCGCTCGAAGGAGCGGTCGGACACGACCTTGTCCTGGTGGCGGGCGGCATCGGCCTGGCTCCGTTGCGATCGGTCATTTACGAGGCGCTCGCCCGCCGGAAGGAGTTTGGCGAAGTTGTGCTCTTGGTCGGGGCGCGCACACCGCAGGACATTCCCTTTCGCGCAGAACTGCGACGCTGGAGCAGACGCCGCGACCTGCATGTGGAGATCACGGTCGATCATGTCGTCGGCCGTTGGACCGGCAACGTCGGAGTCGTCACCCGGCTCATTCCGCACGCTCACTTCGATCCCCCGAAGACGATCGCGCTCATGTGCGGCCCCGAGGTGATGATGCGCTTCACCGCACTCGAATTACAGAAACGCGGCCTGACGACCGATCGCATCTACGCTTCGCTCGAGCGCAACATGAAATGCGCTGTCGGATTTTGCGGACATTGTCAGTTCGGGCCGGCCTTTGTTTGCAAAGACGGGCCGGTCTTTCGCTACGACCGGGTCAAACCGCTTCTCGGCGTTCGGGAATTGTGAGATGAAAAAACCGCGCAAACCAAAACTGGCTGTCTGGAAGTTTGCCTCGTGCGACGGTTGCCAGCTCAGCCTGCTCGATTGCGAGGATGAGCTGCTCACGCTGGCGGGTGAAATTGAAATCGCCCATTTCGTCGAGGCTTCCCGTGCGGTCGTGAAAGGCCCCTACGATCTGTCCCTCGTCGAAGGTTCGATTACCACCGCGTCTGATGCCGAGCGAATCCGCGAAGTGCGTCGTGTCTCGAAACATCTGGTCACGATCGGCGCCTGCGCGACGGCCGGCGGGATCCAGGCGCTGCGCAATTTCAGGGACGTGAAGGAATTTATTTCCATCGTTTACGCGCGACCCGAATACATCTCGACCCTCGCCACGTCCACGCCGATCGCCGCGCATGTTCCGGTCGATTTCGAGCTGCGCGGCTGTCCGATTAACAAGGAACAGCTGCTTGAGGTGATCAGCGCCTTTCTGACCGGACGCGCGCCGAACACTCCGCCGCACAGCGTTTGCATGGAATGCAAACGCCGCGGCGTTGTCTGCGTGATGGTGGCGCACGGCACGCCCTGCCTTGGTCCGGTAACCCACGGGGGGTGCGGCGCCCTTTGCCCGGCCTACCATCGCGGTTGCTATGGCTGTTTCGGCGCAAAAGAAACGCCGCACACCGAATCGCTCGCAAATTGGATGAGCGACGAACTGGAGGTTTCCGAACCGAATCTGCTGCGCGCTTTTCGCAACTTCAACGCCTGGGAGAAGCCGTTCCGCGAAGAGAGCGAGAAGCATGAAGGGGAAATGACGAAACCAGAATGACGAATGACGAACCAGAGCCAAAGCCCGAAGGACAAAATGCGCCGGCGGATTTTGAACGGTTTTGGGCGGATGCGGATGAAATATCCGTTGTTCGCGAGGGCGAAACGCCCAGCTTTGATCTGGAGGAACGAACGGCGCGGTTTGCGGAAGCCGTAGTTGATTTTGCGAAGACGATTCCGCATTCGCCCGTGAACAACCGATTGATCGATCAGGGTGGTTGGCGCCAGAACGAGTGTGGGAGCGAATTACTGCGAGGCGGACGATGCGGTTTCGAAGAAGGAATTCATCTGAATATCAACCGCTGCCGGAAGGAGGTGCGCGAAACCAAATTCTTTCTCCGCATCATCACCCGCGCGGAACCGGGTTTGAAGCCAGGGGCGCATCTTCTCTGGCAGGAGGCGAAAGAGCTAAACCTGATCTTCTTCTCCATTGTGAGAAAAGGAAGAAAATGACGAAACCAGAATGACAAAAGAAGCCCGAAATCCGAATGACGAATTCAAGCAGCGATCGCCCTTCGTCATTCGAGCTTCGTCATTCCTTCGTCATTCGTCATTCGGACTTCGTCATTTCTAACCGTTATGTCTTCAACCAAAACCATCAGCGTAAACTATCTCGCGCGCGTCGAGGGGGAAGGCTCCCTCCTCGTGAGGCTGAAAGACGGCGCGGTGACCAACGTCAATTTCAAAATCTTCGAGCCACCGCGCTTTTTCGAAGCGTTTCTGCGCGGTCGGGATTTTCGCGAAGCGCCCGACATCACATCGCGCATTTGCGGCATTTGCCCGATCGCCTACCAAATGAGCGCGGCCCACGCCATGGAGGATGCCTGCGGCGTGAGCGTGACTGGCCCGGTGCGCGATCTGCGCCGGCTTATTTACTGCGGCGAATGGATCGAGAGCCATGTCCTTCACATTTACCTGCTGCACGCGCCCGATTTTCTCGGCTACGAAAGCGCGATCCACATGGCCAGGGATTACGCGCCGATCGTGCAGCGCGGGTTGCGGTTGAAAAAAGCCGGGAACGCCATCATCACGCTCCTCGGGGGACGAGCGGTGCATCCAATCAATGTTCGTCTCGGCGGATTTTTTCGCGTGCCGACCAGGTCCGAGCTCGGGCCGCTGGCGGAGCAGTTGAAATGGGCGCGCGAGGCCGCGCTCGAAACGGTGCGCTGGACCGGCACTCTCCCTTTTCCCGAGTACGAACAGGATTACGAATTCGTCGCCCTGCGTCACCCTGACGAGTATCCGTTCAATGACGGCAGGATCGTTTCCAATCGGGGGCTCGACATCTCCGCGCCTGAATTCGAGGAGCACTTCACGGAGGAGCAGGTCGCGCATTCGAACGCGCTGCACGCCGTGCGGAAAGGCCATGGAGCATACTTTGTCGGCCCGATGGCGCGTTACAGTTTGAACTTCGACCGGCTTTCGCCGCTCGCGCAAGACGCCGCGCGCGAAGCCGGTCTCGGCCCGGTCTGCCGGAACCCTTTTCGAAGCATTATCGTGCGCGCGGTCGAGGTTCTCTGGGCGTGCGACGAAGCATTACGCATCATCGAAAATTACGAGCCGCCGGATAGACCCGCGGTGGAAGTGACACCGCGCGCCGCCTTCGGCTACGGCGCCACGGAAGCGCCCCGCGGTTTGCTTTATCACCGTTATCGCATTGACGAACAAGGGACGATCCGGGAGGCGAAAATCGTTCCGCCGACTTCGCAAAATCAAAGAACAATCGAGGACGATCTCCGCCGATTCGTCCCGCCGCGCGTGAACTTGCCGGACGAAGAACTCAAGTGGCAATGCGAGCAGGCGGTGCGTAACTACGATCCGTGTATCTCCTGCTCGACGCATTTTCTAAAGCTCGAGATTATCCGCGAGTGAATGAATCGAGACAGTCGTTGATCATCTGCGTCGGCAATCCGTGGCGGCGCGACGATGGCGCCGGCCCGGCCATCGCGCAGCGTCTGCGTGCCATGAAGTTGCCCAATGTCGCGATCGGCGAAGCAAGCGGCGAAGGTGCTGCGCTGATCGAAGCATGGAAAGACGCCACTGACGTCATCGTGATTGACGCGGCCAGGTCCGGCCGCGCGCCGGGAACGATTCATCGCTTCGACGCAACGAGCGCTCGTATCCCATCAGGCTTCTTTCATTACTCGACGCACGCCTTCAGCGTGGCCGAAGCGGTTGAGTTGGCACGCGCGCTCGGTCAGCTTCCACCGCGTCTCATTCTGTTCGGGATCGAAGGCTGCGATTTCACGGCCGGCAAAAAAATCTCACCTGAAGTCAGCGCCGCCATCGACGAACTGGCGGCTCGCATTCGGCATGAACTGCAACGCGTGAGCGGTGTGCCGCTATCTTAGAACGACGACTTCGACGCTGCCTTCCTCGCGCAGAACATTGATCTCCACCTGTTCATTGTTGCGGATCAGTCGAAGATCGACCGAGGCATCGCCGATGCGCATTTCCCGGATCGTCACACTTTCCAGGAATGGAGGTAAGATCGGTTTGGCAAAAACGAGCCGTCGCTCGGCGGCGTTGACCTGCAGGCCGAGACAGGATTGAAGAAGCAGAAACACCGCGCCGGCCGCCCACGCCTGCGGACTGCACGCTACCGGGTAGGATTTCGGGCCTTCTCCCGCCCGACGCTCGAATCCGCAAAAGAGCTCAGGCATTCGGCGACGATCGAAAAAATCGGTGGCTTCGAATAATCCGCTCAGAACCATCGCTGTTTCGCGCTGTAATCCGTAACGCGCGAAGCCGGCCGCGATGATGGCGTTGTCGTGCGGCCAGACGGAACCGTTGTGATAAGAAGCTGCGTCATAACGGCTGCTCTCAGCCGCCAGCGTGCGAATCCCCCAGCCGGTGAACGAATGACCACTCGTCAGGCCCTCGGCCACGCGTCGCGCTCTTTCCGGGTTGGCAATGCCAGTGAAGAGGCAATGACCGGCATTGGAACTACGCACCCGGCACGGGCGCTTTTCGCCATCGAGCGCGAGCGCATAGGTCCCGAGATCTTCGCACCAGAAAGACTCTTCAAATCGCTGCCGCAGAAATTCCGCCTCATTCCTCAGGCTGACCGCCCGATCTTTTTCTCCGACTGCGGTGGCGAGCGCAGCTGCGGCCCGCTTTGCCGCATAAACGTATCCCTGTACTTCGCACAGGGCGATGGGAGGCGCGGCCGGTTTTCCATCTTCGTGAAAGATGGGATCAGCCGAGTCCTTCCAGCCCTGATGAAGAAGGCCGGTCGATGAGCGGCGCGCATATTCGACAAAACCGTCGCCGTCCAGATCGCCGGAACGTTCGATCCACGCGAGAGCGCGTTGCACATTCGGCCAAATGGAACGCACGAAGGCCAGATCGGCCGTCCGTTCGTAATACGCTCCCGCCAGCATGACAAAGAGCGGCGTCGAGTCGATGGAACCGTAATAGCGGCCGTAGGGAACTTCGCCGAGCGCAGCCATTTCGCCGCTGCGCGTTTCGTGCACGATCTTCCCCGGTTCGGCGTCCCGTTCCGGATCTTCGGCCTCCGCCTGCGTGGCGGCGAGGAATGCGAGCACGCCACGGGCAGGCGAAGGATCGAACCACAGGCATTCGAGTGCAGTAATGATTCCATCGCGTCCGAAAGCCGTGCTGTACCACGGAATGCCGGCGTACGGATACGAACCCAAGACCGTCTCCGTCCGCAGCATGTGGAGATCGAAAATCGAGCGCTCGATCCACTCGTTGAATCGCGGATTGGAAGTAACAATTTCGGCCTGTTGCGCGCGCGCCACTCGGAGAGCCTGCACCGCTTCCGTCCGGGCCCTTTCATAAGGCAGGACCTCCACCGTTCCACAGCCAACGACGAAGCAGAAAGAAGCCTCTGCGCCCGGTTGGAGGTGGCTCGCGTACTCGGCCTGGGTTTCCGTCAATCGATCAGGCGATGGATCGAAAAACAAACAGGTATTCCGCACGCGCCCGTCCAATCCTTCGTAACCAAGCACAATCCCGCCGCTCCTCACTTCCGCCGGCCGCGTCCTTCCGCGCCTTTTACGCGAACAACCACGCGCTTCGAAGATGTCGGTAAAATCGGCCGCGAATTCGAGACTGAATTTCAAGCTCGCCGGGGCGCTTGATTCATTCTGCAGCCGGAGGTGTTGATAAACTGCATCTTGCCAGAGAATCGTCGATCGGCTGATGCGAATATCGGCGGCGGTCATCAGTTCAACGCCGAAGATGATGTTGTCTTCCGACACGCCCGAGTTGAGAAGGAGCGCTTCGCCATTCGCAACCACGAGCCTGAAGTGGGAGAGAAACCGCGTGTCCTGATGGTAAAGGCCAAATCCGCCGCGAGATGCGCGAATATCTCCCCGGCGATCGAAGATGGCGAAGATGTCGCCGTTCTTGAGCAGGTGAGTCCGACAATCGGTCGACCGCAAAGCCGATCCGGCGTCATTATTTCCTTGGGGCAAGACCGATTCCTGCGCCATCGCTTCGTTTCTATCGTGCTTTGCGGTAGGGGGCGAATGAAATACCGGCGGAGAACAGCAGACACGCGCCAGGCAGGGGCTGAGCAGCCCTGGCTTCCAAAACGGTACTGGTTGCCGCAGCTGTGCGGGCGCGGCATGTTCAGGGGGTAATGCCGAGCCCGGTTGCCTGACGAAACTCCAACCATCTCTCTGGCCATGTATCTAAAACGATTCTTTGTTGAAGGACTTGCTCACGCTTCCTACCTCTTCGGAGCGGACGGCGAAGCCGCCGTCGTCGATCCGAAACGCAACGTCGACGATTACGTCGCCGAAGCGAAACGTGAAGGCCTCAGGATAGTCGCCATTTTCAACAGCCATCCGCACGCCGATTTTGCGTCCGGTTTTCGCGAACTGGCGGAACGGACCGGCGCAAAGATTTATGTCTCGCATCTGGCGCCCGCGCAGTACCGAGCACGTCGCCGCCCAGGACGGTCAGCGGGTGAAAATCGGGTCCCTCGAGGTCGAGCTGCTCGAAACACCCGGCCATTCGCCGGACAGCCTTTCCTTTCTGGTGCGCGAAGGCGAAAAGCCGGTCGTTGTTTTCACGGGCGATCTGCTTTTCGTGAACGACGTCGGCCGACCCGACCTGCGCGATGCCGATGAAGATCCGGGCGCGCTCGCGAGCAAGCTCTACGATTCGCTTCACGACAAAATCCTGACCCTTCCCGACGACGTGAAAGTCTATCCCGCCCATGGAGCCGGCTCGCTTTGCGGTCGCGCCATTTCGGACGCACCCTTCTCACTCGTGGGCCAGGAACGGAAGTTGAACTGGGCGATGCAGATCAGCGACCGCAAGGAATTCATCAGACAAATGACGGCCAACCTTCCGGATCGGCCGGCCTATTTTTCCTACGATGTCGGCTTGAATCTGAAAGGATCGGAACCGCTCGGCAGCCTGCCGCCGCTCAATGAGATGACGGAAGCGCAGTTGACCGAAGCGGCAAAAAGCGGCGCGGTCGTCCTCGATGTGCGTCCACCGGATGAGTTTGGAGATGGACATTTCGCCGGCAGCATCAATATCGGCGTGGGCAGCCCGTCGTTCTCAACCTGGACCGGCTTCATTGTCCCCGGCGAAAAGCCGATCATGCTGGTGGTCGCCTCTGCGCAAGACGCGAAGAAGGCGCGTCTGGAGCTGGCGCGCATCGGCTTCGACCATGTGCTCGGTTACGTCAGGGCGGCGGCTCTGACCCGGACACAAAAGCTGGCGCAGGTCAGTGCGCGGGAATTGAAGGCAAACCTGCAGAACAACGGTCCGCTCGTTGTCGATGTACGCACCCCTTCCGAGTGGCAGAACAATCACATCGAGGGCGCACGACATGTGCCGCTCTCTGCCTTTGCCAAACAGCCGCCCGATCTGCCCGACGACCGTAAGATCGCGATTATTTGCGGAAGCGGTTATCGCAGCTCGGTGGCGAGCAGTCTCCTCCAGGCGCGCGGCTACCAGGACGTCGAAAATGTGACCGGCGGCATGGAGGCATTCGAGGAGGCGAAAGAAAATGGCGATTGAACTGAAACAAAGCGACGACGGAAAAACCCTCGAGGTTTTTGTGACCGGCAAACTGGTCAGGGAAGACTACACAACTTTTGTTCCCGCGGTGGACGGGGCCGTGGCCGCGCGCGGCAAGATCCGCATGCTGATGGTGATGCACGATTTCCATGGCTGGACGGCCAGCGCCGCGTGGGAAGATACCAAGTTCGGGGCACGTCATTTTCGCGACATCGAGCGGCTGGCCATGGTCGGCGAAACCAGGTGGCAGCACGGCATGGCAATTTTCTGCAGACCATTCACGACCGCGACCGTGCGCTATTTCACGCACGACAAGATCGAGGAAGCGCGAGCCTGGCTGAACGAAGGTTAAGCAAAGAAGAATTTTCGCCACGGCGGAAACCGTTTCGTCGGCCTCGCGCAGAAGTGACAACCCACGCCGAGCTTGCTACCCTTTTCATATGACACGCATGCGCATCGCCGGAGCTTTGTCCGCTTGCGCGCTGCTGTTGACGTCGGCTGTAGCCGCCAGCGCGGCCGCGCCCGCGTCACCGGAAAAAACCGGTCTCGCCGTCGGCCGGCATGCCCCGGATTTTACCCTCAAGGATCAGCACGGTCGCGATGTCTCTCTGTCGGCGTTGCTCAAGAAAGGGCCGGTCGCGCTCGTCTTTTTCCGGTCGGCCGAGTGGTGACCCTTCTGCCAGACGCAGTTGGTCCAACTGCAATCAGATCTGAAAGAGATTAAGGCGACGGGCGGCCACGTCGTCGCCATCAGTTACGATTCACCGGAGGTTCTCAAGCGCTTCGCGGCCAGGAAATCGATCGGCTATCCGTTGCTCTCGGACACCGGTAGCAAGACGATCGACGCCTACGGCATTCGCAACAAGGAAGCAAAGGGACGCGCCAGCGGAATCCCGTATCCCGGCGCATTTATCGTCGGAACCGACGGCACAATTCGCGCGAAACTTTTTCTGGAAGGTTACAAGGACCGCGCGACTCCCGAGGCGATCGCCCAGGCCCTGAAGAACGCGCGGTGACGCGCGGCCGATCGGCGGGCTGTCTGAGGCGGGCGAAAGCCAAACAGCGTTTGCTCGAAACTCCGTTCCCGGCCAGAATCTAAAATCGTGACCGACAGATCCTTTTCAGAAAATCGCGCAGCCCCTAAACGGCAAATTGCTTTCCACCGTTCGTTTCGCCTTGCCTTCAGCCTCCTCCTGGCGATTGCACTCACGGTGCAAGTCAAAGCCGCCTCCAAAAAGAATCCCGACGCGGATTCGAATTCTACGCCTGCGCCGAGTGCAACGCCCAACTTCAAGCCCGAATCTGCCAACAGCAACGGCAGCGTGACGGTCGAAGGCAGCTCAATCCAATATCAGGCCGTGGCCGGCACCCTCGTCGTCCATCCCAAAGGCTGGGATGACGCGGCCTCGGCGGCGCACTGGGAAAACAAGGAGAACCAGGAGAGCGAAGAGAGCGAGGAACGGGAAGGAAGCGGAGAGAAGCACAAGAATCCGACGGCCGAAGCCTCGATGTTCTACGTGGCCTATAGCAAACAGCATGTGGACGCGGACAAACGGCCCGTCACGTTCCTGTTCAACGGCGGACCCGGCTCTTCGACCGTCTGGCTGCACATGGGCGCCTTTGGACCCCGGCGGGTGATCACCGCGGATAACGCGCATACCCCGGCCGCGCCGTATCAAATCGTCAATAACGACTTCAGCCTGCTCGACGCCAGCGATCTGGTCTTTGTGGACGCTCCCGGAACGGGCTTCAGTCGCATCGCCGGTAAGGACAAGGAAAAAGAGTTTTACGGCGTGGACCCGGACGCGCACGCCTTCGCGGAATTCATCGTGGCCTATCTCACCAAGTACGGACGTTGGAACTCGCCCAAATATCTCTTCGGCGAAAGCTACGGAACGCCGCGCGCCGCCGTGCTCGTGAACCTGCTCCAGCACGATTACAACGTCGACTTGAACGGCGTCATGATGCTTTCGCAGATCCTGAACTTCGACTTGAGCGTGGACGAACCGGAAAACAATCCCGGGATCGAACTGCCCTACATCGTGGCTCTGCCGACCTATGCCGCCACCGCCTGGTACCATCACAAGTTGCCCGGCCCGAATCCGCCCGCCCAGCTCGAACCGCTCATCAAGGAAGTGGAGCAGTTCGCCACGCACGACTATGCGCATGCGCTGGAGGAAGGCGCGAATCTGCCGAAAGCCCAACGCCAGGCCATTGCCGAAAAACTGCATGCCTACACCGGCCTGCCCGTCAGCTATATCCTGAAAGCCAACCTGCGCATCGACGGCGGCGAGTTTGAAAAAAACCTGCAGGACGATACCGACACCACGACCGGCCGGCTCGACACGCGCTTTTCCGGGCCGACCATGGACCCGTTGAGCAAGGAGGCCGATTACGATCCGCAGGCCGCCGCTATCAGTTCCGCTTACGTCTCGGCTTTCAACAACTACGTGAGAAAGTCGTTGCGCTACGGGCAGGACAAAACCTTCAAGCCCGGAATCAGGATCTGGAAGACCTGGAATTTCCAGCATCAGCCGCCGGGGGCGGAGCGGCCGCTGCAACAGGCGACCAACACCATGCCCGATTTAGCCAGCGCCATGAAATACGATCCGGAACTCAGAATTTTTCTGGCTGGCGGTTATTTCGATCTGGCCACGCCGTATTACGAAGGCTGGTACGAAATGCACCATCTCCCCATTCCGGAACGGCTCCAGAACCACATTGAATATCACTACTATCAGTCGGGTCACATGGTCTACGCCCATCAGGAATCGCTCAAAGCCCTCCACGACGACGCAGCCGCCTTCATCCACTCGACCGATCACCTCGGCAAATAATCTCCGGCGTGGTTTCTGACGTGCAGAGGCGCTTGTGCCAAGCGCCTCACGTCGAACAAGTGCTTGGCACTTATAGCAGTCCGGCGCGGCCCACCTCCACAGTCCCGATGCGGCCTTTTCGCAACGTTCGAGTAGCCGCGGCGATTTCATCTTCTCCGCCCACTTCAAAACATGCCGACCCCTCTCGTGGTAATCGATGTCGAATCCTCCAATCCGCCGGCCGCGCCAGCTCGACCGGGCGCGCATGCCCTTGCCCGCAACCAGCGGCACTCTGGGGTCTCGCCGTAGTCCCGTCCCTAGCCAGCCGGGATTCTCTCAAACTGCTGCGTTGACCAATTGGACACACTTTGCAAAGTGTGAACATGACTCCGGCCAACCCGCCATCATCGAGCCAGCCGACGCTCTGGCGGACCTGCCGTGTTCTCGCTAACCGCAAACGCCTGAAAACTCTTGCTCTCTTGATCCGGCAACCAAGCCAAACCGTATCCACGGTGGCCGAGCGCATGAACTTGTCGATGCCGGCGGCCAGTCAATACTTACGCGCTCTGGAAGCGCGCGGATTGCTGACTTGCCGACGCGTTGGCCGCCGGGTGGAATATCAGGCATCTCCGGGAACAGGCGAAGGGGCTGCCGAAGAAATTGTCAAAACATTGCGCCTGGTCTTCCGACGCAGAGCCCAGCCGATCAAAGCGATTTTTAAGTTGGCCACGGCATTCACGCATCCTCGACGAGTGGAGGTGTTTCGCGCACTAGCGAACGGCGCGAACTCACTCGTTAAACTCCAGGCGGCCACCAAGATCCCGGCGCGGGCGCTCTCCCGGCATCTGGCGAAACTGGAGAAAAGAGGCTTTGTGAAGACGGAAAGGGCTCTCTACGCAGCCGGCACCCATCGGCATCCATTCGGTCGTGTCTTATCGCGTCTGGCATGCCGTTAAATTTCGGTTCACAGTTTGCAAACTGTGACGTTTACCTTCCATCAAACTAGCAGGAGACGTTTGCCTCTCCAACCTCGCGGCGGGGGAGATTTCCAAGTCAGCCTTTTCTCTCCCATAACTCAGCGAGGTGAGCGCAAGCCTTCACCGCTGATTCCATATCCTGCACCGCAACCCATTCGAGCGGACCATGCGCGTTGTGCTCGCCGCAGAAGAGATTGGGAGTGGGCACGCCCAATTCGGTCAGGCGCGAGCCGTCGGTGCCGCCGCGCACGAGGTGGTCGTACGGTTTGAGACCCGCGGCCGCGAAAGCTTCGCGCGCCAATTCCACCGGACGCATGTCCTTGCGCAGCCAGTAAGCCATGTTGCGATATTGTTTGCGGATCTTGCAGCGGATGTGCGCCCGCGGTTCGGTTGCTTGTAAACCGGCGCAAAGACCGCGTAACATTTTGCCTTTCTCGGCCAGGCCGTTCAGCTCGAAATCGCGCAGGATGAATTTCACCACGGCCCGCTCGGTCCGGCCCTCGACATGGATCGGATGAATGAAACCTTCTCTTCCCTCGGTCGTCTCCGGCGCGCAACGTTCGCGCGGAAGAGCAGCAAGCAGTTTCCCTGCAAGATAGACGGCGTTGACCATGCCCTTGGCCTTCGCCTCCATCGTATGCGTGGTGACGCCGTCGATGACGACTTCGGCCGCATCGCCGGAAAAGGTTTCCCAGCAAATCTCGCCCGGAGCGCCGCCGTCCAGCGTGTAGGCGGCGTCCGCCCCGAGCATGCGCAGATCAAGTTTGTCCACGCCGCGGCCGATCTCTTCATCGGGCGTGAAGCAGACTCGGATTAGTCCGTGCTTGCGCTTCGTTTCGCGGAGCAACCGGTCGACCAAGGCCATCACAACGACGACACCGGACTTGTCGTCGGAGCCGAGTAGCGTCGTGCCGCTCGCGGTCACGATGTCTTTGCCAATGGCGGTTCGGAGCTCCGGCGATGTCGCAGGAGCCAGAGTCAGGCCCGGTTTATCCGGAAACTTGATGACGCAGCCGTCGTACTTGCGGTGAACAATCGGTTTCACGTTCTTGCCGGAGCAATCCGGGGCCGTGTCGACGTGGGCGACAAAGGCGACGGTCGGCACGCGAGACTTGCGCGTGTTCGCAGGGATGCTGGCCATGACGTAACCGTGCTTCGTCATCTGGACGTCCGCCGCACCCAGCTCGGTCAGCTCATGTTTCAGCATCTTCAGCAGGACCAGTTGACCGGCCGTGCTCGGAAAGGTGCTGCTGGTCTCGTCCGACTGCGTATCGATCTGAACGTAGCGCAGGAAGCGTGAAAGGAGATTGTCACTCATGCCGGGATTCTCCACGCCGACGCTAAACGCTCAACTCTCTTCGTTTTCCCTCGCTGCCTGACGCGGCCCCAACAATTGTAGGGCGGGCGCGTCGCCTGCCTCGGTCGGTTTCGCTGGGCAGGCGATGCGCCCGCCCTACAATTTCCGGTTCGGCCCTACAATTTCCGGTTCGGCCTGGCTATAAGAATCGGTCCAATCTTGCTAATCGCTGTGCGCCGGTTGGCTTTTCACCACACGTGCTTGGTCACCGCCAAGACTGGTGCAAGAGTGCAAGTGGATGCAGAAGAGCACGGAACTCAAACCTGGCGCGAAAAGGCCAAACCTCGCCGCCATGCTCGCGCCGCGCTCGGTCGCGGTCATCGGTGCGAGTGCAGCGCAAGGCAGCGTCGGCCGGGCGCTGATGGAAAACCTGCGCTCTTTTCCGGGCGAAGTTTTCCCAATCAATCCGCAGCACGCGAGCGTGCTCGGGCTAAAGAGCTTCCCCGCGATCGCCGATTTGCCTGACGAAATCGATCTCGCGGTCATCGCGACCCCGGCCAGAACGGTGCCGCAGATTGTGTGGGACTGCGCGAGCGCCGGCGTGAAAGGAGCGATCGTCATCTCGGCCGGGTTCAAGGAAATCGGGGAACGCGGGCGCGAGTTGGAAAGCGAAATTCAAAAAGCGCGCGGTCCGATGCGAATCATCGGACCGAATTGCGTGGGCGTGATGCTGCCGCACATCGGCTTGAACGCAACTTTTGCCCGCTTGCAGGCCCTCTCCGGAAACATCGGGTTCATCAGCCAGAGCGGCGCGCTTTGCACTTCCATCCTCGATTGGAGCCTGACGAATCACCTTGGCTTCAGTGCCTTCATCTCCATCGGTTCGATGCTCGACGTGAACTGGGGCGACCTCATCTATCACCTCGGCGACGATCCGCGCACGCGCAGCATTTTGCTTTATATGGAATCGATCGGCGACGCGGGCTCCTTTCTCTCGGCCGCACGCGAAGTGGCCCTGACCAAGCCGATCATCGTCATCAAGATCGGACGCACTCAGGCGGCGGCCAAAGCGGCGGCCTCGCATACCGGCGCGCTCACCGGCAGCGACGAAGTGTGCGATGCCGCTTTTCGACGGGCCGGCGTTTTGCGGGTCAACACCATCGCCGAATTGTTCAACATCGCCGAATTGTTAGGCAAACAGCCGCGTCCGCGCGGACCACGGCTGGCCATCGTCACGAACGGCGGCGGCCCCGGCGTTCTGGCCATGGATACCTTGATCGCGAACGGAGGCGAAAGCGCACAGCTCTCCAGGGAGACAATGGCCAACCTCGATCACGTTCTCCCACCGCACTGGAGCCATGGCAATCCCGTGGATGTTATTGGCGACGCCAACGCCGAGCGTTATGCGCGCGCGGTGGAGATCGTGGCGCGCGATCCGGGCAATGACGGGTTGCTCGTCGTCCTGACGCCCCAGGCGGTGACGCATCCGAATGAAGTAGCGGGTCGCCTGAGGCAGTTCGCCCGCCTCGATGGGAAACCAATCCTGGCCAGCTTTATCGGCGGGGCCAGCGTAGCGGAAGCGATGACGACGCTCGATCGCGCCGGCATCCCGACCTTCAGCTATCCCGACAGCGCCGCGCGCGCCTTTTGTTATCTCTGGCAGTTCACACATGCGCTCGATGCGCTCTACGAGACGCCAACGCTTCCCACCGGCCAGGAAGGTTCCGCGGCGCGGACGGAAGCAGGAAAGCTGATCGAAAAGGCGCGAACATCCGGGCGGACGCTGCTCACAGAAGCGGAGTCGAAAGAACTGCTCGCCGCGTATGGCATTCCAACCGTTCCGACGATCATCGCCAAAAGTGAAGACGAAGCAGCCGTGAAAGCGGCCCAATTCGACGGACCGATCGCGCTGAAAATCCTGTCGCATACGATCACGCATAAAGCGGACGTGGGCGGTGTGAAGCTCGATCTGAATGGTGAAGCCGAGGTGCGGCAGGCCTACCGCGAAATCGAAGGCGCGGTAGCGGCGGAAAGTTTCCTCGGCGTGACCGTGCAGCCGATGGTTGCAACCGACGGCTACGAATTGATTTTGGGCAGCAGCATCGATCCGCAATTTGGGCCGGTACTTCTCTTTGGGGCCGGCGGTCACTTCGTCGAGATCTTCAAGGATCGCGCACTGGGGCTGCCCCCGCTCAATCGCACGCTGGCGCGTCATTTGATGGAACAAACGCGCATCTACACGGCCCTGCGCGGATTTCGCGGGCGGCCCGGGATCGATCTGGAAGCACTGGAGGATGTCCTCGTGCGCTTCAGCCAACTCGTGGTGGAACAGCCGTGGATCAAGGAAATCGATATCAACCCGCTCCTCGCCTCGACGGACCGGCTCGTTGCCCTCGATGCGCGGATCGTATTGCACGACGCGCCTGACGAATCCGCTTTACCGCATCCGGTCATCCGGCCGTATCCGGCCGAATACATCGAGCACTGGAAAATCGGGAAGGTGCCGGTGACGATTCGCCCGATTCGTCCCGAGGACGAGCCATTGCTCGTAAAATTTCATGCCGGCCTTTCCGAACAAAGCGTTCGTTCGCGTTACTTCGGGCTTATGGGCCTGGAAGAACGAACGCTGCACGAACGCCTGCGACGCGTTTGCTTCAATGATTACGATCGCGAGATCGCACTCGTCGTCGAACACGAACACCGGCAAACCGGTCACGAGATTCTGGCTGTCGGACGACTGAGCAAGGAACACGGGGTGGAGGAAGCGGAGTTTGCGCTGCTCATCAGCGATGCCTGGCAGGGCAAAGGGATCGGCACGAAATTACTGCGGCGACTTGTCCAGATCGCGCGTCATGAAAAACTGCGACGCGTCTTCGGCATCATCGCGCAGGATAACCCGGCCATGAAGAGTGTGAGCGAGCGGGCCGGCTTCACCCTGCGACAGGATGCCGACGGCGACTGGCTGGCGGAAACCATCCCATGACTAGGGCGGCCACGCTGATTCTGGCGCTGAACGGCGGGTCCTCGAGCATCAAGTTTGGCCTTTTCGAGAGCGCGCCGGAACTGCGACGGATTCTCAGAGGTCAGGTCAGCGGAATTGGATCGCCCCAATCCAGATTCCAAGTCGAGAGAGACGGGCAAAACATCTCGCGGGACGTGGCCACGCCGGATCGCACAGCGGCGGCAAGACTCTTGATCGATTGGGCCAGCGAAAACATCGGAAGCGAAAAACTATTCGCGGTGGGTCATCGCGTGGTTCACGGAGGCCCTCACTACTGGCAGCCGCAGCGGATCCGGCCGGAAATGCTGGAAAGTCTGCGCCGGCTCAGCCCGTTCGATCCGGAACATCTGCCTGAGGAAATCGAAATGATGGAAGCATTCTTCCATCGGTTTCCCGACGTTCCGCAGGTGGCATGTTTCGACACGGCGTTTCATCACCAACTTCCGCGCGTGGCGCAACTGCTGCCCATCCCGCGCGCCTACGAAGCGAAGGGGATTCGGCGCTACGGTTTTCACGGCTTGTCCTATACCTTCCTGATGGAGGAACTGAAGCGATTGGCCGGGCGCGAGGCGGCGCGCGGGAAAATTGTGCTGGTTCATCTCGGCAGCGGGGCCAGCCTCGCCGCGGTGGCCGGGGGAAAATCGATCGACACCAGCATGGCTTTCACTCCAGCCGCAGGGGTGCCGATGAGCACTCGCTCGGGTGATCTCGATCCCGGCCTCGCCGGTTATCTCGCGCAAACCGAAAAGATGAGTGCGGAACAATTCAACAGGATGATCAACGAACGCTCCGGCCTGCTGGGCCTTTCCGAAACAACCTCGAACGTGAAAGAGCTTCTCGACCTGGAGAAAACCGACACGCGCGCGGCCGAAGCCCTGAGCGTTTTCACTTATGGAATCAAAAAATGGATCGGTGCATTCGCCGCGGCCCTGGGCGGACTGGAGACGCTCATCTTCTCCGGCGGGATCGGGGAAAATTCGCCGCCCATTCGCTCACGTATTTGCAGCGGACTGGGGTTTCTCGGTGTCGAACTGGATGAAGAGAGGAATGCCGGCAACGCTCCAGTCGTGAGTAAAGGCGGGGTCAACGTTCGCGTCATTCCAACCGACGAGGAACGGGTGATTGCGACCATGGCGGCACGGGTTGCTCGATCCGGGCAAGGAGAGAAATGAAAAAGAAAAACGGGGAGAAGCTTTCGAAAGATTTGCTGCAGAAAATGGACGCCTACTGGCGCGCGGCCAACTACCTTTCGGTCGGCCAGATTTATCTCTACGACAATCCCCTCCTGAAGGAGCGACTGAGGCTCGAACACATCAAGCCGCGTTTGTTAGGCCATTGGGGAACGACGCCCGGCTTGAATTTCATTTATGTTCATCTCAATCGCGTGATCAAGGAACGCGATTTGAACATGATCTACGTCACAGGCCCGGGACATGGCGGGCCAGGTCTGGTTGCGAACACTTATCTCGAGGGGACCTACAGCGAGCTTTATCCCAACATTTCACAGGATGAAATGGGATTGAAGCGGTTGTTCACGCAGTTTTCCTTTCCGGGCGGGATCCCGAGTCATGTTGCACCGGAAACTCCCGGCTCGATCAACGAAGGTGGGGAGCTTGGTTACTCGCTCGCCCACGCCTACGGCGCGGCTTTTGACAATCCCGACCTGATCGTGACCTGCGTGGTGGGCGACGGGGAAGCCGAAACCGGCGCACTCGCCACCAGCTGGCACTCGAACAAGTTTCTGAACCCGGAGCGCGATGGCGCGGTCCTGCCGATTCTTCATCTGAACGGCTACAAGATTGCGAACCCGACCGTCCTGGCGCGGATCAGCCAGGAGGAATTGGAAGAGCTCTTTCGCGGTTACGGTTACGAACCGTTCCTTGTCGAAGGGAACGAGCCCGAGCGCATGCATCAGATCATGGCTGCGACCCTGGATCGCGTGCTCGATGAGATTCGATCGATCCAGGATGGTGCCCGCAGCCGCGGTTTCCGGGAGCGGCCGCGTTGGCCGATGATCATTCTGAAAACACCGAAAGGCTGGACGGGGCCGAAGAAGGTCGATGGCGTTCCAATTGAAGGCACCTGGCGCGCGCATCAGGTGCCATTGGCCGAGCTGGCGACCAAGCCGAAACACATCAAAATTCTCGAGCAATGGATGGAGAGTTATGAGCCGGGAAAACTGTTCGACAAAAGCGGCCGCCTGATTCCGGAACTCGCCGAGCTCGCACCAAAAGGCGATCGCCGCATGGGCGCCAATCCCCATGCCAATGGCGGCCGGCTGCTTCGCGACCTGAAGCTGCCCGATTTCCGCACCTATGCGGTCGACCTGCCGAAACCGGGAACAATCCGCGCCGAAGCCACCCGCATCATGGGCGAATTCCTGCGCGACGTGATGAAGTTGAATGCGGCGAATCGCAACTTCCGCGTGGTTGGTCCCGATGAAACCGCATCAAATCGCCTGACACATCTGTTTGATGTAACCGATCGCGCTTTCACTGGAACGATTCTGAAAAGCGACGAGCACGAGTCAGCCAGCGGCCGCGTCATGGAAGTGTTGAGCGAACATCTTTGCCAGGGCTGGCTCGAAGGTTATCTGCTGACTGGCCGGCATGGATTTTTTTCCTGCTACGAAGCGTTCGTTCATATCGTTGATTCGATGTTCAACCAGCACGCGAAATGGCTGAAAGTGACGCGACACATTCCGTGGCGCCGGCCGATCGCGTCGCTCAACTATCTGCTCACCTCGCACGTTTGGCGGCAGGATCACAACGGCTTCAGTCATCAGGATCCCGGCTTCATCGATCACGTCGTCAACAAAAAGGCCGATGTCATTCGTGTCTATTTGCCGCCGGATGCCAACACGCTGCTTTCCGTGACCGACCATTGTCTGCGCAGCCGCAATTACGTCAACGTCATCGTGGCCGGGAAACAACCGGAGTTGCAATGGCTCGAAATGGATTCGGCGGTCAAGCATTGCACCGCCGGCCTCGGCATTTGGGAATGGGCCAGCAACGACGGCGGCAATGAGCCCGATGTGGTCATGGCCTGCGCGGGCGACGTGCCGACGATCGAGACGCTGGCCGCGGTGCAACTTCTGCGCGAGCACTTCCCGGATTTGAAGGTGAGAGCCGTGAACATCGTTGATCTCATGACGCTGCAGCCGAAGACCGAGCATCCACACGGGTTGAGCGACAAGGATTTCGACATCCTCTTCACGTCGAACAAGCCGATCATCTTCGCCTTTCACGGTTATCCCTGGCTGATACACCGGCTGACTTATCGGCGAGCGAATCACCACAATCTGCATGTGCGCGGTTACAAGGAGGAAGGAACGACCACGACGCCGTTCGACATGGTCGTGCGGAATGACCTCGACCGTTTCCACCTCGTCACCGATGTGATCGATCGCGTGCCGGTTCTCGGTGCACGTGGCGCCTATCTGAAACAGCTCGTGCGCGACAAGTTACTGGATCACCTCGCCTACACGCGCCGCTATGGGGAAGACATGCCGGAGATCAGAGATTGGAAATGGGAAAATACGAGATGAATAAGAAAGCACTGATGGATACCGCGCAGGCTTTGGTCGCAGACGACAAAGGCTTGCTCGCGATGGATGAGAGCAATCCAACCTGTAACAAGCGTTTTGCGAAGCTGGGCATACCGCAGACCGAAGAGGCCCGCCGCGATTATCGGGAGCTGATAGTCACTACGCCCGGGCTCAATGAGTCGATCAGCGGCGCGATTCTCTATGATGAGACCGTGCGTCAGCGAACAAAGGACGGGACTTCATTCATCAAGGCACTTACCGATGTCGGGATTGTGCCCGGGATTAAAGTCGACAAAGGCGCGAAAGAGTTAGCGGGGTTTCCGGGAGAGAAAGTAACCGAAGGTCTCGACGCCCTGCGCCAACGCCTTGCCGAATACAACGAAATGGGTCTGCGCTTTGCCAAGTGGCGCGCGGTCATTGCCATTGGCGAAGGCATTCCCACCTCCGGCTGCATCGAGGCCAATGCCCACGCCCTCGCTCGTTATGCGGCCTTATGTCAGGAGGCGGACTTGGTGCCAATCGTCGAACCGGAAGTATTGATGGATGGCACGCATACCATGCGGCGATGCGAGACGGTCACCGAGGAAGTCCTACGAACGGTTTTCCGACAACTCTCCGACCAGCGAGTCGCGCTGGAGGGGATATTGCTCAAGCCGAACATGGTTCTTCCAGGACTGGAATGTCCGCAGCAGGAAGGCGTGGACGAAGTCGCAGACGCCACGGTGAATTGTTTTCTGCACACCGTCCCCGCGACGGTCCCGGGAATCGCGTTTCTCTCCGGCGGCCAATCGGCCGAGCTGGCCTCGGCACGTTTGAACGCGATGAATATTCGGTTCAAGGGGCGCATGCCGTGGGCACTGGCCTTCTCGTTCTCGCGCGCAATTCAACAACCGGCTTTGGAAATTTGGCGGGGCAAGGAAGCGAATGCGTCCGCTGCGCAGCAGGCTCTTGCTCATCGGGCCGCGTGCAACCGAGCTGCACGTCGCGGTGGATACGATGCCGCGATGGAGACACGATCCGCATGATCGGCAAAGCGAGCGGCGGGAATTCGGGGGTGATCACGTCGGTCCGCGGCAGCGTGGTTGATGTGCGTTTCGACGCGCAGCTTCCGCCGATCTATTCGATCCTGCGCGCGGGCGCGCGGAACGAGATCGTCATCGAAGTGCTGGCCCAAAACGACGCGCGCCATGTCCGCGGGATCGCGCTTACGCCGACGCAAGGTCTCGCGCGCGGCATGGCAGTGGAGGACACTGGCGGGCCGCTCCAGGCGCCGGTCGGGAAGGGCATTCTCTCGCGCATGTTCGACGTTTTCGGGAATGCGATTGATCGCGAGCCAGCGCCGATGGATGTCGAGTGGCGTTCGGTGCATCGCGATCCGCCGCCGTTGGAACGGCGCTCCACCAGATCGGAAGTTTTCGAGACCGGGATCAAAGTTATCGACGTGCTCATGCCGTTAGAACGCGGCGGGAAAGCGGGCCTTTTCGGCGGGGCCGGCGTGGGCAAAACCGTGCTGCTCACCGAGATGATTCACAACGTCGTCTCGCATCAAAAGGGCGTGAGCATTTTCTGCGGGATCGGCGAGCGCTGCCGCGAAGGCGAGGAGCTTTATCGCGAGATGAAAGAAGCGGGCGTGCTGGCGAACATGGTCATGATCTACGGCCAGATGAATGAGCCGCCGGGCAGCCGTTTCCGCGTCGGGCACGCCGCCCTAACGATGGCCGAATATTTTCGCGACGACGAACATCGCGATGTGCTCCTGCTGATCGATAACATCTTCCGCTTCATCCAGGCCGGGATGGAAGTGTCGGGCTTGATGGGGCAAATACCATCGCGGCTTGGCTATCAGCCAACCATGGGAACGGAATTGTCGGAATTGGAAGAACGCATCGCCAACACGGACACCGGCGCGATCACTTCGATCCAGGCGGTCTATGTGCCGGCGGACGATTTCACCGATCCGGCGGCCGTCCACACCTTCTCGCATCTCTCGGCGTCGATCGTGCTTTCGCGTCAGCGCGCGAGCGAAGGACTTTTTCCCGCGATCGATCCGCTGCAATCGAGTTCCAGAATGGCGACGCCGGGAATCGTCGGCCAACGCCATTACAAACTGGCGCAGGAAATCCGGCGCACGCTCGCGCAATACGCCGAGCTGAAAGATATCATCGCGATGCTCGGTCTCGAGCAGCTCTCGCCCGAGGATCGCAACGTCGTCGCCCGCGCCCGCCGGTTGGAACGGTTTCTCACCCAGCCGTTTTTCACGACCGAACAATTCACCGCCATGAAGGGTAAACTCGTTAGTCTAAAGGATGCGCTCGACGGTTGTGAGCGAATCCTGGCCGATGAATTCAAGGACTTACCCGAGGGCGCGTTCTACATGATCGGCGCAGTCGACGAGGCCAAGGCGAAAACAAAACCACAACCGCAGCCGACACCGGTCGCCGCGCATGCAGCTTAAGATTCTTCTTCCCTTTCAGGTCTTCGCCGAGAAGACCGGCGTGTCGCGCATCGTCGCGGAGACCAACAATGGTTCGTTTGGAATTCTCCCGCACCGGCTCGATTGCGTGGCCACGCTCGCGCCCGGGATTCTGACTTACGAAACCGAATCCGACGGCGAGGTCTTCGTCGCGGTGGACGAAGGCGTGCTCGTGAAAACCGGTGCGGAGGTGCTCGTCTCCGTGCGCCGCGCCCTCGGCGGGAGGGATCTCGGGAAGTTGCACGACGCGGTGAAGCAGGAGTTTCTCGCGCTCGATGAGGAGGAGCGAAACGTCCGCTCGGTCATGGCGAAATTGGAAACCGGCTTTCTGCATCGGTTCGCAAGCTTTGAGAAATGAATGAAGCGCCTAACGATTCAAAAGAGACAGATTTCTCCGGGCAAGTCGGCGTGAAGGCGGCGCGCAAAATCAAGGCGCGGCGCAATCGCAATCCGGGCGTCTGGTTCGGCCTCGGCATGATGGGGTTGATCGGCTGGTCGGTGACCGTGCCGACCTTGCTCGGCGCAGCGCTCGGGATCTGGTTGGACAAGCATCATCCCGGAAGCCATTCCTGGACGCTCGCACTTCTGGTCGCGGGGCTGATGATTGGTTGTCTGAACGCCTGGCATTGGGTCGCGAAGGAAGAACAGGCCATGCGGGAGGACGAGGCGCCTAACGATGAATGACTTACTGCCATTGCTGTTCGCGGGCGCGGCGGGCCTCCTGCTCGGGGCGATTTTTTTCGGCGGCCTTTGGTGGACCGTTCGGAAAGGACTTACGGCCAGGCAACCCGCGCTCTGGTTTTTCGGCAGCACGCTCCTGCGCACGGGCATCGCGCTCGCCGGCTTTTACTTTGTCGGCCGCGGCGATTGGCGGCGGTTGCTGGCCTGTCTGCTCGGATTCGTCATCGCGCGTTTCGTCGTGACTTGGCTGATTCGCGCGCCGTCCGAAGATCAGAGCTCACGAACAGCGGAGGCCAGTCATGCGCCTTAGTCCCGATCAGATGATTTTCTGGCAGCACGGGTTTCTCAAACTCAATGGCACCATCGTCTTCACCTGGGGTCTGATGATCGTGCTCGCGGTCGGTGCGAAGCTCATCACGCGCAATCTTTCCACCGAACTGGAACGCACCCGCTGGCAGAATTTTTTGGAGATCATCGTCACCGGGATCAACAGACAGATCGAAGACGTCGGTCTGCGACACCCGGAGAAGTATCTCGGTTTTCTCGGCACGCTCTTTCTCTTCGTCGCCGTCTCCGCGCTCTGCACCATCGTTCCGGGCTACGAGCCGCCGACCGCTTCGCTCTCGACCACTGCCGCGCTGGCGCTCTGCGTCTTCGTCGCCGTGCCGCTCTTCGGAATCGAGGACCAGGGCCTCGGCGGCTATCTCAAATCCTACACCGAACCGACGGTGATCATGCTGCCGTTCAACATCATCAGCGAACTCTCGCGCACCCTCGCGCTCGCCGTTCGTCTCTTCGGTAACATGATGAGCGGGGCGATGATCATCGGTATTCTCCTCACCATCACGCCGTTCATTTTCCCGATCGTCATGACCGCGCTCGGCCTCCTCACCGGCATGGTGCAGGCCTACATCTTCAGCATTCTCGCCGCGGTTTACATCGCGGCGGCCACCCGCACGCGCCGGGCGAAACTTCCCGCAGCCTAACAAACAAAGGACACACTAATGGATAACATGACACTCATCGCGGTCGCCTCGATCGTCATCGCCGGCCTCACGACCGGTATCGGTTGTATGATGCCGGCCCTCGGCGAAGGACGCTCGGTCGCGGCCGCGCTCACCGCGCTAGCCCAGCAGCCCGACGCTTCCGCCACGATCACGCGCACGCTCTTCGTCGGCCTCGCCATGATCGAATCGACCGCCATTTACTGCTTCGTCGTCTCGATGATTTTGATCTTCGCGAATCCGTTCTGGAATCACGTCATCGCGCAGGCGGCCGGAAAGTAATCATGCTCATCGACTGGTTCACCGTCGGGGCGCAGGCGCTCAACTTCCTCATCCTCGTCTGGCTGTTGCGGCGCTTTCTTTACAAACCGATCCTGAACGCGATCGACGCGCGCGAGAAGAAGATCGCCGCCGAACTGGCCGATGCCGCCGCCAAAAAAGCCGAAGCCAAAAAGGAGCGCGACGATTTCCAGCACAAGAACGACGAGTTCGACCAGCAACGCGCCGCGCTCCTAAGCAAAGCAACCGACGAAGCGAAAGCCGAACGCGAGCGACTCCTCGACGAAGCGCGCAAAGCCGCCGACGCTCTGAGCGCAAAGCGCGGCGAGACGCTGCGAAACGACGCGCGCATTTGAATCAGGCGATAAGCCGCCGAACGCAGGAGGAAGTTTTCGCCATCACGCGCAAGACGCTCGCCGACCTCGCCACCGCCAGCCTTGAAGAACGCACCGCCGACGTTTTCATCCGACGCCTGCAAGCGCTGGACGCGAAAGACGAAAGCGAGCCTCGCCGAAGCGCTAAAGACGGAGTCCGATCCCGCAATCGTGCGCAGCGCGTTCGACCTACCCACCGAGCAACAGGCCGCCATTCAAAAAGCGCTCAGCGAAACCTTCTCGAGCAGAAATCAAACTCCGGTTCGAAACCGCGCCCGATTTGGTCAGCGGCATCGAACTCACGCGAACGGCCAAAAGCTCGCCTGGAGCATCGCTGATTACCTCACAGGTTTGGAAACTGGCGTCGAAGAACTGTTGAAAGCCAAGGACCAGCCGAAGCCGCGGCCTAACGAGCAAAAGGTAGTCGCACAAAAGTAAATGAACGCGGCGCCGGAAAGTTTGCAGAGCGTCTTCGATCGCACGTTCGCGGGAATCGATCAGGCGCGGGAAGCGTTCAAGCCGCAACTCGCGCCGCGTGAAATCGGGACGATCATCAGCGTCTCCACTGGCATCGCACGCGTTGCCGGTCTTCCCAATGCGGGGTTTGAGGAGCTGCTCAAATTTCCGGGCGATCTTTTCGGGATCGCGTTCAACGTGGACGAGGAGGAAATCGGCGTCGTCCTGCTCGGTGAATATGAGGGTCTGCATGCGGGCGATGAAGTTCAACGCACCGGACGAGTTATGGATGTGGCGGTGGGCGAAGGATTGCTCGGGCGGGTGATCGATCCGCTGGGTCGCGGGGTCGATGGCAACGGGCGGGTGGCTGCGAGCGAACGTCTGCCGATCGAGCGGCCTGCCGCGCCGATCATGGATCGCGCGCCGGTGACGGTGCCGCTGCAGACGGGATTGAAAGTGATCGACGCGCTCATTCCGATCGGGCGCGGGCAGCGCGAGTTGATTTTGGGCGATCGCCGGACAGGCAAGACCGCGATCGCGATCGACACGATCCTGAACCAGCGCGGTCGCGATGTCGTTTGTGTTTATTGCGCCGTTGGCCAGCGCGCGTCAGCGGTGGCCAAAGCGGTTGCTGGTTTGCGCGAGAAAGGCGCGATGGATTACACCGTCGTGGTCGTGACCGAGGGAAACGATCCGCCCGGGCTCGCTTACATCGCGCCGTACGCCGCAACCACTATCGCGGAGCATTTCATGGAAAAAGGCCGCGACGTGCTCATCGTTTACGACGATCTCACGCATCACGCGCGCGCTTATCGCGAGCTCTCGTTATTGCTCCGTCGGCCGCCCGGGCGCGAGGCTTTTCCGGGCGACATTTTTTACATTCATTCGCGGCTGCTCGAGCGCGCCACCCATTTGCGCAAGGAACTCGGCGGCGGCTCGCTCACCGCCTTGCCGATCATCGAGACCGAGGCGCAAAACATTTCCGCTTACATTCCGACCAACCTGATCTCGATCACCGACGGACAGATTTATCTTTCGCCGTCGCTCTTCGAACTGGGCGTGCTGCCGGCAGTCGATGTCGGCAAATCCGTCTCGCGCGTCGGCGGCGAGGCGCAGTTGGCGGCCTATCGCGCCGTGACTGGCGATCTCAAGCTGGCCTACGCGCAGTTCGAGGAACGCGAAACCTTTTCCCGCTTCGGCGCAAGGCTGGATGAAGAAGCGCGCAAGATTCTGGAGCACGGGCGGCGCATCCGCGCCTGTCTCGAACAACCGGAATTCGCTCCGGTTCCGGTGGTCGAACAAATCGCCGTGCTGTTGGCGTTAAACGCGAAACTCTTCGACGACGTGCCGCTGGAACGGATGAAAGAAGCCGAACAAGCGTTGCGCGAAGCCGCCGCGAAGATTCCAGCGGAAGTCATCAAGCGCTTGAACACCGCCGACAAACTGAGCGACGAGGATCGCAAAACGATCACGGACCTCGCGCAACAGGCGCTCGCACCTTTCCAGCCGAAACCGAAAGCCAAAGCCGAACCGGAGCATTCAACATGAGACATCCTGAAATTCATCGAACCCATCGCATCGGTTGGCTCCGCGCCGCTGTGCTCGGCGCAAACGACGGCATCGTCTCCACCGCCAGTTTGATCGTGGGCGTGGCCGCCGCGGCCGTCGACCGCAAGAGCGTGCTGGTCGCCGGCTTGGCCGGGTTGGTTGCGGGGGCGATGTCCATGGCTGCCGGTGAATATGTGTCCGTCAGTTCCCAAGCCGATACTGAGCACGCCGATCTGGAACGGGAGCGTGCCGAGTTGGCGTCCGGCGCTGACAGTGAACATGCCGAACTCGCCGCCATCTACGTCGCCCGCGGACTTGAGGCTGAGCTTGCCGGGCAGGTCGCGACGCAATTGATGGCCAAGGACGCACTGGGTGCCCACGCCCGCGACGAACTGGGAATCTCCGACACCTTGAGCGCCAGACCGGTGCAGGCCGCCTTCGCGTCAGCGGGCAGTTTCACCGTCGGCGCCTTCCTGCCGCTCCTGATGGTTCTCCTGGCGCCTCGATCAGCCCTGGTCTGGGCGGTATCCGGCGGGTCGCTTGTCTTCCTCGCCCTGCTGGGTTCGCTGGCGGCCCGCGCCGGAGGCTCGCCCGTGGGGGTTTCAGTTGCTCGGGTGACTTTTTGGGGAGCGTTGGCTATGGCTCTGACCGCCGGGGTGGGAGCGTGGTTTGGGGCGACAGTATGAACGATGGCGCGACTTTACCATGAGTGATACGAGCGCCAGCCTGAGTCGGAAGATCAGCAGCGCGGGTGATCTTCAATCGGTCGTGCGGACCATGAAAGCTTTGGCCGCCTCGAGTATCGGCCAGTACGAAAAGTCGGTGAGGTCGTTAGGCGATTACTATCGTACGGTGGAATTGGGACTGAGCGTCTGCTTTCGCGCAACTGGTTCCTCCGCATTGCTCGCGGGAGGGAACAATCATCGAGACACAGACGCAATCGCCGCCGTCGTCTTCGGCTCCGATCAAGGATTGATCGGCCAGTTTAACGATGTCGTAACCGACCATGCCGTAAAGGCTCTCGCCGCCCTAACGAGTAAAGGTCAGGTCTGGGCCGTCGGCGAGCGGGCGCATGCGCGCTTGCAAGACGCGGGGTTCCTGCCGCTCGGCCTCTTCGGCGTGCCGAATTCCATCAAAGCCATCGCGCCGTTTGTCGGTAAAATTCTAGCCGAGTACCAGACCTATCGCGAGCGCAATGAAGTCACCGAGATATACCTCTTCTACAACCGCCCCACCTCCGGAGCGGGCTACGAGCCGGTCAGTCAGCGACTCCTCCCCCTGGACGAAACCTGGCGCCGCAAGCTGATGGAGATTCCCTGGCCGGCGAAGAATTTGCCCGAAGTCATCGGCAGCGGCACCGCGACATTACGCGCACTCATTCGTGAATATCTCTTCGTCTCGATCTTCCGCGCCTGCGCCGAATCGCTCGCGAGCGAAAACGCCAGCCGCCTCGCCGCGATGCAGCGTGCAGACAAGAACATCGACGACCTGCTCGAAAATCTCGGCCGCGATTTCCATCAGCTTCGCCAGTCCTCGATCGACGAGGAATTATTCGATCTCGTTGCCGGATTCGAAGCGCTGCAGAAGGACGAAAAGCGGGCGTGATGCGGGCTGTTTACCCGACCGACCGAATCAGGCCTTCCGCCTGCGGAGCTGCGTGTAGCCGATCAAGCCAAAGAACGGCAGCGCCAGCCAGAGCGTGGAAAGTCCTTCCGGAACGGCAGTCGTTTGCGCGTCAACGGAAACATCGTCCAAATAGAAGAAACTGGGCGAATTGAAGAACGCGAATCGCAGTTCCGTGGTGCTACCCGTCGCCATGAGCCCTGTAAACATGCTTTCCGTGAACGGTTGATCCGGGAAATCGATGCCGTCGAAAATCATCGTGCCATTCCAGAAGACCTGAAACTCGTTAGAAATACTCCCTTTAGGAGGGTCGCCGAAGAATCCCGGCGGCACGATGCCGGGCCGCTCTCCACCAAAGTTCCCCTGCGCCAGGAAAAAGCTGAGATCGTAGAGGCTGCCGGCCGTCGTGCTGATATCCTGACTAATAAAGCCAAGCGATCTCGACAGGGCCAAAAAAGGCGCTATATATCTCCGCTGTTTGATGTCCCCGTTGCTCACGCCGGTAAAACTGGTGTCTCCGCTCTGCGTCCACCCCGTGAAATCGCCGGTTTCAAAACCACCATTGTTGACCAGATTCGCAGAAGCGCGCGAGACGAACGAAAGCGCGGCCGCAACTGACAAAGCGAGGAGCAATTTATGTGTAGTCGTTTTCATATTTCTATCCATGTTTCCCTGTAGCCCAAAAAGTGTCGCAAGAATGGTGCCGCGGGCCTTTGCGAAGCCGACGTTTCAATTCTAAGACATTGAAATACTGGAGCTTATGAATATTAAATTTTTCGGCCTCCAAATGCCAAGGATGCTAAAAGTGTAAAGTTTTCCGTCGCTTTCTCCGATTCCTCCGCGGACTGGCCTCGCGCGGCAAGAAATTGTTCGACCTGGTTTCAGACTTCAAGGCATTGTCAAAGAAGCCAGAAAAGTGACGATAGCGTAAACAGTCAGGAAAATTTTTCGATGAGTTATCGAGAGCAATTTGTCGTGACGCCGGGGCGCCATTTTCGCCTCGACGATCAGGATCCGCAGTTTGCCGACAGCAATGAAGACAAGAAGTCGGCGCGCAAAAAAGTGAAGAAGTTGCAAAAGCGGATGGATGAACTCCAGTTCCAGCTTTACGCGGAGCAACGGCGCTCCCTGCTCATCTGTCTCCAAGCGCCGGACGCCGGCGGCAAGGATGGCGTCATTCGGCATGTTATCGGCTCGATGAACCCGCAGGGTTGCCGCGTCGTGCCATTTAAACAACCGACGGCCGAGGAACTGGCGCATGACTTCCTCTGGCGCATCGAAGAGAAGACCCCCCGACGTGGCGAGATCGTCATCTTCAACCGCTCCCACTATGAAGACGTGATCGTCGTCCGCGTGCACGATCTTGTTCCGAAAGAAGTCTGGTCCCAGCGTTACGATTACATCAACGATTTTGAGCGGCGTCTCGTGGCCGGCGGCACGCATATTTTGAAATTCTTTCTTCACATCAGCAAAGACGAACAGCTGAGCCGTTTTAAGGATCGCCTCGATGATAAATCGCGCTGGTGGAAAATCAGCGAATCGGATTATTCGGAACGACTGAAGTGGGACGATTACAGCGCGGCCTATGAAGATGCGGTCAACAAATGCAGCACACCCGAAGCGCCGTGGTTCGTCATCCCAGCCGACCACAAATGGTTTCGTAACCTGGCCATTTCGGAAATCGTCGTCGAAACGCTGGAAGGATTTGGCATGAAGCTGCCCAGGCCAACCGTGGACATCGCGGATATTCGCAAGAAATATCACGCGGCCATGGAACGGAAAAGAGACGGCGTTTAAGCGGCCGCGCAAGGCCGGACCTTTATTCGAAAAGATACGATTCGAGCAAGGCGATGCCGGTATTATTTTGTCCCACTCCGCGCACGACGGCAGTGTAATTGCCGGGGCCGGGGATGAAAAGAATGGCTGCGTCGCGGGGATCGTCAGGGGCAAGGCCCGTCGCCGAAATGTCGGAACTGTTGGACGCACTTTGCCAGTCGTCGTTAATGGCGAGGGTTGCGCCGTTGGCGTCGTGCAACTCGAGCATCGGGTTGCTCAAGGCGCCGGTCACCCCGTCAGCGGCGAGGTCCGGCCCGATGGCGCGAAGGAGCAAATGCTGCGAGATGCTATGCACGATGACCCCGCCGATGAGGACGTCGTCGCCGGTCCCGACATTGGCCCGGCCGGAAAGATTGGCCAAGCCGGGCATGGCCAATCGTATCGGCATCGTAGACTTCGACCAAGGCGATCCCGCTGCCGCCCGCGCCGCCGGTTAGGACCGCCGTGTAATTGCCGCTCGGCAGCGTGGCGATGAGCGCTGCCTCCCGGCTGTCGCTCGGAGCGAGGCCGCTGCTTTGGATCTCGGCGGCTTGCGCGCTCTGTTGCCAGTTGTCGTTGCTGGAAATGGTGGCACCACTCGCGTCGTGTAAATACAAGGCCGGATCCTGGAGGCGCCCGGCTACGGGCAGGCCGTTCACCTGCAACGACGGGCCGAGCCCGCGGATGAGGACCCGCTGAGTCTGGCCCGGGTTGCCGTTGATGATGAAGCCGGCAATGGCGACCCGCTCCCCTGACCCGATGGCGGCGCGGGCTGAAATATTGATCAGGCGCGGCTCGATAATGCCATCAATCCAGCCAACGCGCGGCGCGATGCGGGAAGCGTAAAAGCCGGACGGGACCGGCGAATTTCCGGTGACGAGATTTCGATTTTCATCGTAGAGCCCGCGCTCGTCGAAGATGGCGGCGAAGAGAATGCCCTGCCCGTTCGGCTGCGTGTAAAGGTAGTCGACATCATAATTGATCCCGGCCAGCTTCCAGACTCCACCATCATCGACAAAGACCGCGCCGCCGGAATCGCCGTTGGCCAGATGCGCCTCGTTAGGCAAACCATTGCTGTCGAAGAGCGCGTAAACCATTTCTCCGCCGGGCGAGAGCTGCCTGATGGCGGCGACCGTATTCTCGCCCCAGCGCTGCACGTGGTCGCTGGAGCCCCATTGCCAGCCGCGCAGTTGTCCGTTGACCATGACCTGCGCGCCGCGCTGTTTGCCCCGGCCGATGACAACCATATGCAAGCCGACTTCGCTGTTGCCGCTGTAAAGCGGAGCGTAGGTGGGCAATGTTTCGGCCACTTCGTAAAGACGCAGGTCCGTCGCCGAATCGTCGTACGAGCGCACGATGGTGTAATTGGCCCCGTGAAAAACAAACGTATCGGAAGCGGTGCCGATATGCTGGGCCGTAATGAAAAAATGCGGCGCAATGGCGGTGCCAAGATAATCGCCGAAAGTTCCTTCGTATTGCCATCCGCTGTTGGCCAGCGCTCCCGTCGGCGCCGTGGTGTTGGCAGTCGGATCTCCGGTGCGATAAAGGATAACGGCATCCGCCTGCGTCACGCCCAGCAGAATGGCGGCCGCGATAAGCCAGATGCTTCGTCGGCTTCGAACAAAGCGAAATGCGCAGATCATGATGCCCCAGGTCCCCGGCAATCTTAGCATAAAATGGGCGGCTTTGTTCCGCCGCCGCCCGTTTTTTCGCCAACAAAACCTGCTCCAAACGTAACTGCGCGGTACGAATGCCGCTTCATACCCCCTTGCGATAATCCTTTATGTCGTGCCCAAAGATTTTGCAGAATGAACACCACGCCAATGCCCGTCGATAACCCCGTCAAAGTCTTTGCGCGACCAAGCAGCGGGCCTCAGAAAATGACCCCGGAGCTGATCGTCGTCCAGGCGCGGCTCAATCCAGGACGGATCGCGCTGACCATGGGCTCGGAGACAATCACGTACGGCCAACTCGATGGCCGGGCGGCTGCGCTGGCCGCGCGATTTCATTCGTTAGGCGTATGTCGGGAAACCGTGGTGGCGCTCTGCCTCGAACGTTCGCCCCGTTTTGTCGTGGCCGCTCTCGCCGTTCTGAAATGCGGCGCTGCCTATCTGCCGATGGATCCGAGTCATCCGAACGATCGCCTTCATTTCATCTTGCGGGACGCCGCCGCCGCACTCGTCGTCACGGAGCAGGCTTTCGCTCATCGCTTCGCCGGCCTTGGACCTTTCGTTATCGATCTGGATGCAGAAAAAATCGAGGATGGGCCGGCTTTCAGCCACGCCATAGCAAACCCATCTGATCTCGCCTACGTCATCTACACATCCGGTTCGACGGGCGAGCCGAAAGGCGTCGAAATCACGCATGGCAATCTTTCGAATCTGATCGCATGGCATGTCCATGCTTTCGATCTCGATTCGTCCGACCGCGCCACCTGCCTGGCGGGCGTTGGTTTCGATGCGGCCGTCTGGGAAATCTGGCCGCATCTGGCCGTCGGGGCTTCGCTTCATTTGCCCGATGAAGAAACACGGCTTTCGGCCGAAGCCTTACGCGACTGGCTGGTGGCCCAACGAATCACGATCAGCTTCGTTCCCACAGCCATTGCCGAGCAGTTAATCGGGCTGCCCTGGCCGGCCGAGACTGCGCTGCGTTTTCTGCTTACGGGCGCGGATACGTTGCATCGATTCCCGCCGGCCGGTCTTCCTTTCGCGCTCGTCAACAACTACGGACCGACCGAATGCACGGTGGTGGCGACTTCTGGAATCATCGCCCCCGATACAAAGCATGATCCGCTGCCCTCGATCGGCCGCGCGATCGACAACGTTTGCGTTCACCTTCTCGATGAAGCGGGCGAAGAAATTCCGGACGGCGCGACCGGCGAAATTTACATTGGCGGGGCTGGCGTGGCGCGCGGTTATCGCAATCGCCGACAGCTCACGTCGGAACGTTTTATCACGGATCCTGCAAGGAATCGCCTCTACCGCACGGGCGACCTGGCGCGCCGTTTGCCCAACGGCGAGATCGCTTTTCTGGGGCGCGCCGATGATCAGGTGAAGATTCGCGGTTACCGCATCGAACTCGGCGAAATCAATGCCGTCGTTCGGACACAACCGGGCGTGCAGGCGAGTCTCGTGGTGGCGCGCGAAGATACGCCCGGCGAAAAACGGCTCGTCGCCTACGTCGTTCCGACGCCTGACTCGAAGCCTGACGAGCAAAGTTTGCGCGGCACACTTCGCGAACGCCTGCCTGATTACATGGAGCCGGCCGCCTTTGTCTGGTTGGACAGGCTGCCGCTGAACGCGAACGGCAAGATCGATCGCGATGCGTTGCCTGTCCCGACCCTGCCAAACGGAGCCTCCGACAAGGATTTTGTGGCGCCGCGCACCCCGGTGGAGGAGACGCTGGCCGGTATCATCGCGGAGGTTTTGAAACTCCCGCGCGTGAGTGCGGATGATGATTTCTTCCATCTCGGCGCGCATTCCCTTCTCGGCGCACAAATCGTGGAGCGCGTGCGCGGCGCTTTTGGCGCGGAATTGAAATTACTCGATGTCTTTGATGCGCCGACCGTGACACAGCTCTCCGTGCGGATTGAGGAGGCGCTCACACGCAAGTTGAGCGCAATGAGCGAAGCGGAAGTCGAGCAAGCGCTGGCCGCATTGAATGAAGCCGAAGAGAGCTGGCAATGACGTCGGCCGACGCGAGCCTCAGCCTTGTTCGACTGCTGGAACCTGAGGTTCTGGCCAATCCTTATCCGCTCTATCGCCGGTTGCGCTCGGAGGATCCGGTGCATTGGGATCGCTTTCTCCACACCTGGGTTGTCACTCGTTATGCCGACGTGCTGAATGTGCTGCATTCCTTTTCCGCCGATCGCACACCGACGCCGGAACAACTCTCGATGATGGGGCTGTCCGCTTTGAATCCGATCGCGAAGGTGATGGTCAGGCAGATGCTCTTCATGGATGCGCCGGCCCACACGCGTCTGCGCGGACTGGCTTCGGCGGCCTTTACGCCGCAACGCGTGCGGGTCCTGCGCGGACATATTCAGGAAATCGCCGATGACCTTCTCGACCGCGTGCAGGGACGGGGCGAAATGGATGTCATCGCCGACTTCGCCGCTCCGCTGCCGGCCATTGTCACGGCGGAAATGCTTGGGGTTCCCACCGAAGATCACGCAAACCTGAAAAAGTGGTCGGCCGATTTCGCGGAGATGCTGGGAAATTTTCAGCACAATCCCGATCGCATCCCGCGCGTCCTCGAGAGCACGAATAACCTGGTCGACTATTTTCGAAATGCGATCGCCCAGATGCAGGAGCATCCCCGCGAAGGACTGATTCATTCCTTCATGACCGCCGAGATCGACGGCGATCGGCTGAGTGAAGAAGAGATCGTGGCCAATTGCGTCGTGACCATGGTGGGCGGACAGGAGACAACGACGAACCTGATCGGAAACGGCCTGCTTACCCTGATGCGCCATGGCGAGCAACTCGACCGTCTCCGCGATCATCCCGACCTGCTCCAATCCGGCGTCGAGGAGCTCCTGCGTTACGAAAGTCCGAGCCAGCATACCGGCCGTATTGCGCGCGAAGATGTGCAGATTGGCGACAAGCAGATCCGCAAAGGCCAGGCCGTCATGGCGATCATGGCGGCAGCCAATCGCGATCCGGAACGTTTTCCCGAACCGGACGAGCTCATCCTGGATCGCAAGGACAACAAGCATGTCGCCTTCGGCTGGTCGAGCCACTTTTGCTTTGGCGCGTCGCTCGCGCGGATTGAGGGACAAATCGCCTTCGAAACCATTTTGCGGCGTCTGCCGAATTTGGAAATGACGACCGGGCCCGCTGACCTGGCGGAATAACTCGGGGCTGCGCGGTCTGACGGCGCTGCCGGTCAAATTCTCGAAGAACTAAATGCAGGCGGACCCGAGAGCTACGGTCGAGCTTTCGCAGGCGCGCCAGGCTCTGCTGCAAAAATATCTGCGCGGCGCAGCGCAGCGACGCGACATGGCGCCAGCCACAATTCCGAAAAGAAGCGACAACGGACCGGCGCCGCTCTCCTACAGTCAGCAGCAAATCTGGCTGCATTCGCAACTGGCGGGCAGCTCTCTGATTTACAACGAGCCGATTACAATCCATCGGCGCGGCCCGCTCAATATCGCCGCGCTGGAGCGTGCGTTCACCGAGGTCGTCAGGCGACACGAAGCGTGGCGCACGACTTTCGAATGGCGCGGAGACTCAGGTGTCCAAATCGTAAAACCGCCGCCGCCTCAGCTCGCCATTCCGTTTCATGATCTGCGAGCCGATGCAGAACCAGCCGCAGAAGCCATCCGACTTGCCACTGAAGACGCGCGGCAACCTTTCGACCTCGCGCGCGGCCCGATGTACCGGCTGCGGCTCGTCCGCCTGAGCGACGACGAGTATCGCCTTTTTCTCACACTGCATCACATTATTTTCGACGGCGTTTCGCTTTATCAGGTCCTGTTGCCGGAATTGCTGGGCCTGTATGAAGCGTTCGCGAAAAACGAAACAGCGCCGTTTGACGAGCTGCCGATTCAATATCCTGACTTTGCCGCCTGGCAGCGAGATACTGTTCGCGAAATTGCGCCGGAAGACCTCATCTTCTGGCAGGAAGCGCTGCACGAACTTCCGGCTCTCGACCTGAAAACCAATCATCGCCGACTGACCCAAACCTACGCGGGAGCAATGGAGACATTTCAGGTTCCCGCCGAAACGGCCGCCGCCCTGAAAAAGCTGAGCGAAGAACAGGGCACGACGCTTTTCATCACCATGGTAGCCGCCTTTGTCGCACTGCTTCATGGCTACACCGAACAGGAGGATATCGTCGTCGGCGGTGTCAGCAGCGGACGACATCATGCGGAAACGCAAAAACTGCTCGGTTGTTTTTTGAACACGATTCCAATTCGATGCGCGTTTGCCAAAGATGCGCCTTTCACTGATTTGCTGAGTCGCGCGCGAAGCGCCACGCTCGGCGCGCTCTCGCACGATACGGTCCCGTTCGAATTGCTAGTACAGCAATTTGCTCGTCAGCGCGATCCGGGCCGCGCACCGCTGGCCCAGGTCCTGATCGTGGTCGAACCGCCGCTCGAACCGTTGCCGGCCGGTTGGGATTTCACTCATCTCGACGTCGAGACCGGGACGGCAAAATTCGATCTCCAGCTCGGCCTTGATGATCGGGCCGAAGGTTTGGCCGGCTCGTTCATTTACAACACCGAACTGTTCGAGCGCGAAACAATCGCGCTTTTGAAGAAACGATGGCTGAAGCTTCTTCAGCAGATCGCGGTTACGCCATCGCAATCGGTCGCCCGCCTGACAAGTCTGGCCTGGCGCCAAGCGGGCGAAGCACAGATGCCGCCGCCGGAATGGAGCGGGATGCGCACATCCTATCCATGCGACACGCCGATCCATCGCCTTTTTGAAGAACAGGTCGAGAGTCGACCAGACGCAACGGCCCTCGTTTTAAACGATAAACAGCTGAGCTATGAGCAACTGAACCGGCGGGCCAATCGAATGGCGCGGCGCCTGCAACAACTGGGGGTTGCACGAGATGTGCCGGTCGGCGTTTGGATGGAGCGGTCTTTCGACATGATCGTCGCGCTCCTGGCGATTCTCAAAGCTGGTGGCGCTTATCTGCCCCTCGATCCTTCCTATCCGGCGGAGCGCCTCGGTTTGATGATAACCGACGCGCAGACGCCGGTTATTCTGACTTCCAAAGAACGCCGTAACGATGTCGCCGCCAAAGCGAGCACGGCGCAGGTCATTTGTGTCGATGAACAGGAGCCCGGGGCCGACAATGCCAATCTCAGCCATACCGGCAAAGCGACCGATCTCGCCTACATTATGTACACGTCTGGGTCGACCGGCATACCCAAGGGCGTGGCCGTGCCGCATCGGGCGATCGTCAGGCTCGTCAGGGAGACGAACTATGCCTCTTTTTCGCCTGACGAAACGTTTCTTCAGCTCGCTCCGATTTCATTCGACGCCGCCACCTTCGAGATCTGGGGGCCGCTCTTGAACGGCGGCCGCCTCGTTCTGATGCCGCCAGAACCACCCACGCTCGTAGAGATCGGGCGCGCCATCGCGCGTCACGGAGTGACCACGCTCTGGCTCACGTCCGGTTTGTTCAATGCCATGGTCGATGAACGATTGGATGACCTGCGTCCCTTGAGCCAGCTCCTCGCGGGCGGTGACGTTCTTTCCCTGGCCCATGTTGGGAAAGCGCTCGCGGCCTTGAAATCGACGCGCCTGATCAACGGTTATGGACCTACAGAGAGCACGACGTTCGCCTGTTGCCATACGATCGAACGTAACGCACCACTCGACACACCTGTTCCCATCGGCAAGCCAATTGCGAACACCACGGTCCAAATCGTGGATGAAAGGCTCGCACCGGTCCCGGTCGGGCGTGGCGGGGGAACTATGCATCGGGGGCGACGGTCTCGCGCGGGGTTACTGGCGGCGAAATGATTTAACCGCGGAAAAATTTGTGACGGATCCATCGAGCGACCAACCCGATGCGCGTCTTTATAGAACCGGAGATCTGGCCCGCTGGCGAAAGGACGGCGTCATCGAGTTCCTCGGTCGCAGGGACAATCAGATCAAGCTGCGTGGATTTCGCATCGAGCCGGGCGAGATCGAAGCGGCCTTGAAACAGCACCCTGATGTTCGCGATGCGGTTGTCATCCTCCGGGAGGATACGCCGGACGAGAAACGTCTCATCGCTTACGTCGTTGCCTCGGCGGCGCCGCCAACGCTGATGGCGGCGCTGAAAAGATCGTTGCCTGATTACATGGTTCCTTCCGCCATCGTCGCTTTGCCGGCGTTGCCCCGCACAGCAAACGGCAAGGTGGACCGAAGCGCTTTGCCGCGTCCCGAGGCGAACGAAGCGGAGATTTCAAATACCCCTGAGACTTCGCTCGAAGAGAAACTGGCGGCGATTTGGAAAACAGTCCTTGGCCTGGACACCATTCGTCCGAGCGATGACTTCTTCGATCTCGGCGGCCATTCGCTGGCCGGTCTGCGTGTCATCAATCAGTTAGGCGAGGCGATCGGGGAACAGCTTTCCCCCGGAATTTTTTTCGAAGCGCCAACCATCCGGGCGATGGCGAATTTGCTGGAAATAAAATACCCCGCTGCCATCGCGCGGTGGTTGGGAAAAACGGAGCCAGCGGCGAGTCGCCTCAGCTTTCCGACGACGCTGGCGCAACGACGCTTGTGGCTGCTCGATTGTCTGGCCGGCCCGCCGCTCAATCTCACGCTGCCAATGTTGCTGCGTGGTCCGATCAAGCGCGAAGCCCTGGAGCACTCTCTCAATTACCTCGTCGCCCGGCATGAGGAATTGCGCGCCACTTTTGCGAGCGAGCATGGGGAGCTCCGGCAGACGATTTGGCCGACGCTTAACCTGAAGCTCGAGCCGGAAAATGAAGCGAAAGACATACCTCGCATCGTTCGTGAGGAGGCAGGGAGACCATTCAACCTGGCGAATGGACCGCTCGTGCGCGCACGCCTGCTGGAGTTCGAAAAACTCAAGCATCTTCTTCTCCTCAGCCTGCCTTCCCTGGTCGCGGACGACTGGAGCATGAGCCTGCTTAAGCGCGAATTGCTGATCTGTTACACCGCCTTTGCCAATCAAGGCGAGCCGACTCTGCCTGAGGTGCACTCTGCATTTACCGCCTGCGCCCGGCAACAACGCGAACGGATCGAGGCGAATTATTTCTCGTGGCAGTGCGAATATTGGAAACAACAGCTTGGCGGCAATCTGGCTGAGATCATTTTTCCCGCCGACAGTTCCCGGCTAACGAACAACAATATCCCGGTCGAAGCATGCACCCGGCCTCTTCCACCGGAGCTGGCGCAGAAAACAAAGGCCCTCGCCACGCGCGCCGGTGCAAGTCCTTCCGCCGTTTTTCTGGCCACGCTGCAAATGCTCCTCCTGCAAGCGACACGGCAGACAGAATTTCTCATTGCCGGCCTCGGTTCCAATCGTGAGCGCGAGGAGTTGGCGACGATCGTTGGTCCCTTGCGCAACCCGCTTCTTCTCCGGGCCGATCTGCGCAACGATCCGACTTTCATCGAATTGCTGGGCCGGGTGCGTCGAATCTCCTCCGACGCGGTCGATCATCAGGAGGTGCCCTTCGAATTGCTGCTCGACGATTTCGAGGCCGCGCGGCTGCCGGTTGCTTTCCGTTATCATTCCGAAAACGCGGAACCGGTCGCACATCTCGGCGATCTGACGATTGAGCCGCTGGCCCGCGTGCACGCCCGCCCGCTTCATGATTTGAACGTTGTCATTACGGATCGAACCGACGGGCTGCATTTGGAATTCGAATACGACACCGCGCGGCTTGACCGCGCGACCGTCGAGAAAATGCTCAGCCACTACGAGCGACTGCTGCAAAGCGTGGTGGCGAATCCCTCCCGGCGTATTTCCGCCGCACCGGCACTTCCCGAAGGCGGTCCTCGCGCCCGACGCGCCGAACGCAAAGTCGTGACCGGGGACCGGAGCGTCCGCCCTTATCTTGGCCTGCAACTCCAGCTCATCGCGATTTGGGAAGATCTTCTCGCGGTGCGCGGGATCGGCATTCGAGACAATTTTTTCGATCTCGGCGGAACTTCGCTGCAGTTCCTGCGCATGCTGCAGCGCGCGGAGGCCGCATGCGGCAAGGCCATTCTGCCGGTGGCTTTTTTTGCCGAGCCGACCATCGAAAACCTCGCCCTGGAAATTGCGCAGGCGGCCATGGATGAATCTTCCAGCCTGCTCAAGTTGAACGAGACGGGGACGCGCACGCCTTTCTTTTATCTGCATGGCGATCTTTTCGGCGGTGGCTTTTACAGTCAGAAACTTTCGCGTGCGCTCGGTCCCGAGCAGCCTTTTTACGTCATGCCGCCGCAGGATGTCCGTGCACTGCCGACGGCTCCGACCATTGAAGAGATGGCGGCCAAACATCGGCGCGCATTGCGGGGCGTCCGGCCGCATGGCCCGTATTTTATCGGAGGGTTTTGTCTCGGGGGCCTCGTCGCCTACGAGCTGGCCCAGCAGCTTATTCGTGATGGCGAAAAAGTGGAGATGTTGCTGGTCATCGACGCCGCGCCGGAAGACAAAACCTTGCGCGTCTTGCGTGACCTGACGGCGATGGCGGCTCGTCTGCTCCGTTGGAGCGACGCGGCGCAGATCGACCATTTCAGGCAATGGGCTCTGCGCCGGACGCAGTTCTCGCTTTGGTACGAGGAAAAAGTGCCCGAGAAGATGCGGCTCGTCACCCGCCAGATTCGTCACCGACTCGTTTCCGCTTTCGGGCTGCTGCAACGGCAGGTGAGAAATGGAAACCGGGCCGGCGATCTCGAAGCTGAGCTGAGCCAGGAACGCGATGTTCCCTCGGCCTTCCTCTGGGCCTCAGCCGGTTATCGTCCCCGACCTTACCCCGGTCGGATGTCTGTTTTGCTTTCGGAAGATTTATTGCACCGCGGCGACGACCTGGCCCGCGCCTGGCAGCAGCTCGCGCCGAAGGTGACTGTCCACCCGCTGACCGGCAGTCATCTCGAATGCATTACGGCGCATGTCGATAATCTGGCGGAAACGATCGAGCATTGCCTGCCCCATTCCGGGTTATCTTCGTCAGAGGAACGTTCCGACGACATCTCTCCCTCATGAACTCAAGTCCGTTGCACCGCCTGCAAACCTGCCCTTCGCCACAGGACGATGTGCAAATTTGGCTGGCGAACCTGGATTCTCTTTCGGCCGATGAACTCAGGGCCTGTGTCGCAGTCCTCGATCCCTCGGAGCGAGCCCGGGCCGAACGTTTCCGGTTTCCGCAGGACCGACACCATTACGAAGCGGCTCGCGGGCTTGTGCGCTATTTGTTAGGGACAACTTTGGGAAAGGCGCCGGCCGAAGTTGCCATTGTCTGCGGTCCGCACGGAAAGCCGATGTTGCGCGGAAAGCCGGGCGAGCCTGGGCTGCATTTCAATCTATCGCATTCCGCCGGCCGGGCGATTTTCGCGCTCTCCTGGAGTCGCGAGGTCGGCGTCGATCTGGAAGCGGCCGCGAATCTTTCGAAGGATCTCGATCATCTCGCCGCGCGCATCTTATCGCCGCGGGAGCTGAAGAGCTGGCGGAACCTTTCGAACACCGAATTGCGCGGCGCGGAATTCCTGCGCGCCTGGACGCGCAAGGAAGCCTGCGTCAAAGCCATTGGCCAAGGACTCGGAATCGATGTTCGCAAAATCGAGGTGATCGATACGGCAAATGCGCAGGAAGGGTCGCTCATCGAAATCACCGTGGTCGAAAGCGATCATACCCGCTGGCTGGTGCGCGATGTCTCTGTCCCGGCCGGGTTTGCTGCGGCGCTCGCCGTTCCGAGTCACGACGAAGCGAAAGTTCATCTACCCTCTCTGGCGCAAAAACGGCTAGCATAACGGTTTGTGACTTTCTCACCGGACAGCTTGCCCTCTAAAACCGCGCCCCTCAGGGTCGGAACGGGTGCCTTTCCCTACCTGGCCGACCACGGTTTTCAGGACATGATCGTGCTGCCGGGCTCGTTCTATATCGATGAGGTTTTGCGCGATCACCTCGGGCCCGGCGGGAACAGGTCGGCGCTTCTGCAAAATGTCCGATTCCTGAATCCTGTCATTCTCTCCGATGAAGACGTCGCGATCGACGTCGACATGGTCGGGAAAACGCCGGGAGTAACCGAATACATTTTCTCCGCGAAGAATCAGGGCACACGATTCGCGAGCATCGAAATGGTTTCCGGAGAGCTCGTATCTCAGACAGAGCCGGCTGGGAGATTTTCAATCGAAGAATTTCAGTCGCGCACCGCCCCAGGTCTCGGTGCGAATGAATTCTATCGGCGATTGCGAGCCAACGGTAATCAATATGGCCCGCGTTTTCAAAAAATCGCAGCCGTTTGGAGATCGGAAGATCAGGCCCTGGGCAAAATTTACGTGCCGAAAAACCAGCCGGAGCGCGACCAACACTACTTGCATCCGACCGTGCTCGACTCGATCACGCAACTGCTCGCCGCGTTCATGCTCGATAATGGCCGCACCTTTATCCTGCGATCGATCGATCGAATCGAAATCCTGAGCTGCGATCTTCCCGCAACATTCTGGGCGCTCGCCACTCACCGCGCGGTCGCGGATGGCGAAGTCGGTCATATCGATGTTTTCGACGACTCGGGAAAGCACTACCTCAAACTCACCGGTGTTGCCTTTTCCTACTGGGATAACGCCGTCGCCGGCGATACGAACAAGCGCGAGAAGCTAAAACTTTGCATCGCCTCGAGCTTCACCGCCGAGCCAGTGGAAGATTCGCTTAAGTTCTGGGGCGACTGCTTTGGCCTTTCGACTGAGGTCGAATTCGCACCCTACAATCAGGTGTTCCAACAGTTGCTCGACAGCGGCAGTGCGTTTCGCGCGAATACCGACGGCATCAATGTCGTCCTGCTCAATCCGGAAGACTGGGCGAGCAAGAGTCAGCCGATTGGATTGAAGCTCGATCGGGAAAGAGCAGACAAGCATTTCCACAATCGTGCGCGGCGCGTTTTGCCTAACGGATTGGAAATCGTCGAACTGAAGCCCTACGAGACCGACTATCTCTATCAGGAAATTTTCCGCGACGAATGTTATCTGCGTCACGGGATTCGCCTGAACGACGGCGATACGGTCGTCGATATCGGCGCGAACATCGGGCTCTTCTCGCTCTTCGTGATGAGCCGATGCCGGAATCCCGCCATCTATGCTTTCGAACCCTCTCCGGTGGTCGGCGAACTGCTGAAGGCCAACTGCGGCGCGTATGGCGAAAACGTTCGTGTTTTCGAGTGCGGTGTTTCCGACAAGAGCGGGAGCGCACCCTTCACGTTTTACGAAAACTCCTCCGTCTTCTCCAGTTTCCATTCAAACGCCGACGCGGATCGAACGGCCATCGAAGCGGTCGTGCGCAATACGTTGACCGCCGAAGTCGATAGCAACGGAGCCATCGACGATTTCGTGAGCGAATTGACCTCCGAACGACTTCGTCAGCGCACCTATGAGTGTCGGCTGACCTCGGTGTCCGATATCATTCGGGAAAACCGGATCGAAAAAATTCATCTGCTCAAGATCGACGCGGAAAAGAGCGAGCTGGAGATCATCAAGGGAATTGAAGACCGGCACTGGCCGCTTATCGACCAGATCGTCATTGAGATTCACGATCCGACCAAAAAGACAGTCAATTTCGTCACGCACCTTCTTTCGGAAAAAGGCTATCGCTGCGCGACCGAGCAGGAAAAGTTACTTGAGAACTCGGGGCTTTTTAATGTTTACGCCGTGCGCGAAGACCAGCCGGTGCGCAGCGAACGGAGCCTGTCGAAAACCGTTGATGAATTTTGCGCGGCCCTGACGAGTTTTTGCCGTGAATCGACGTCGCCGCTGCTTCTTGGCTTCTGTCCGCGCTCGCCGAAATCGGAGCGGAACGAAGCGCTGGACACAGCGGAGCAGGAAATTTTGGCCCGAACAAGACCCCTGCGAAATGTTTATCCGATCGAGGCTCGCTCCATTCTCGAGCGTTATCCGCTGCCTGATTACTACGACGCGCACAGCTTTGAGCTGGGCCATGTGCCTTATACACCGGAAGGATACGCGGCCATCGGGACAACTTTGTTTCGCACGATTTTTCAACAGAAGGCCAAGCCGGCCAAGGTGCTCGTCCTCGACTGCGACAACACGCTTTGGGATGGAATTTGCGGCGAAGACGGGCTGCACGGCATCACCATCACCGATGCTCACCGCGCGCTCCAGGAATTCGCACTCAGGCAGATGAAGGCCGGTCTGCTGCTTTGTTTGTGCAGCAAAAACAACGAGAAGGATGTGCTCGATGTTTTCGAGCAACGCTCGGAAATGATCTTGAAACGCGAGCACCTCGTCTCGTGGAAGATCAACTGGGACAAGAAGTCGGATAACCTCCGGGCGCTGGCCGGGGAACTGAATCTCGGGCTCGACAGCTTTGTTTTCCTGGACAACGACCCAATGGAATGCGCCGAGGTCAAAGCTCGATGTCCGGAAGTGTTGACTCTCCAGTTGCCGGAGGATCCAGCCGCCATTCCGGCCTTTCTGAATGGCATTTGGTCGTTAGGCGACGCATCCGCCACGCGGGAAGATGAGAAGCGCACGCTGATGTATCAGGAAAACGCGCAGCGTGACCGTTTCCGCGAAGAGACAATTTCGCTAAAGGATTTTCTCAACGGTCTGCAACTGCGCGTCGCGTTGAGCCAACCGACTGACGATGAAATTGGGCGAGTTGCGCAACTGACGCTGCGAACCAATCAATTCAATTTCACCACGATCAGGCGTTCTGAATCAGAAATCAGAAGCTGGCTGGCCAACGGAGAACGAAAATGCCTCGTCGCGAAAGTGAGCGACCGGTTCGGCGATTACGGCCTGGTCGGTGTCCTCCTGTATGAAGCGACGGCGGACCAATTCACGGTCGACACTTTCCTGCTGAGCTGCCGTGTGCTGGGCCGCGGCGTGGAGCATCAACTCCTCGCGGAATTGGGCCGGCGAGCGGAACGCGAAGGCAAGAAGCTTGTGGAGTTGCCCTATCGGCCGAGTGAAAAAAATCGCCCGGCCTTCGAGTTTCTCAAAAGCCTGGACGTCGAAATGGCGAAAGACGAAACCGGGAATGGATCGATCAAAGTCCCTGCGAAAAAATTGGCGACGCTTCAATACGAGCCGGACAAAAAGGAACAGGCGGCAAAGAAGACCTCGCCCAAGGCGACGGCGGAACGCGCAACTGCTTTCGGCGCCTCGAATCGCTCCGAAATTTTCCAGCGCATCTGCGATGAACTCTCCGGCATCACTCAAGTAGCAAAGGCAATCGAGAATTTCCGAGCCGATGGAAAGGCCGATGATTCCCTCCTTGAGATCGAGCCCGGCGATTCGCCTGAAAGCGCGCTCTCCAAAATTTGGAAGCGAGTGCTGGGCCGAAAGCAAATCGGACTTAACGAAAACTTTTTCGAAGCCGGCGGAAATTCACTTCGCGCCGTGCACGTCATCGCGCTGATTCAAAAGAAGCTGAAAATCAGCCTGTCGATCACAGCCCTTTTTGAATGTCCGACAATCAGGTTACTCGCCACCAAACTGACGCGAAACCCGGGCCGCGACGACGATTCAAGTAATGCGACACAGGCTCACATGCGCGGTCAGCAGCGCCGGCGGATCAAGCACAGAAGAAAGCCCGCCCTGAGATGAAACTCCAGAAAGTTGGCGTGGTCGGCGCAGGCAACATCGGCTGCGGGGTTGTCACCGACCTTGTCCTGCACGGCATCAGCGCGGTCGTTCTCGATATTTCCGCGGCAGTACCTGAAACGCGCGGAGTCGGAAATCTTGAAGGACATCCGTTTTGCGCCGCTTATCTGGAAAGGCGCGGCGCGCGTAAAGAAAGAGGAGGCGCTTCGGCTCATGCAGTTCACGACGAGCTTTGCCGATCTTTCTTCCTGCGATTTCATCGTCGAGAACGTGCTGGAAGACTGGGAGGTGAAACGAAAGGTTTACGAACAGCTCGAGCGCGCGATGCCGCCGGCGACTTGTTTCGGCGCAAACACTTCCTGCATTTCCATCACGAAAATCGGAAGTGCCACCAAACGGCCCGCCAACGTTATCGGCCTTCATTTCATGAACCCGGTCTACGCCATGCCGACGGTGGAGGTCATTCGCGGCTATCACACCTCGGACGGAACGCTGGCCATTTTGCAGCGGTTATTTTCGCAACTGGGCAAGGAGGCGATCGTGGTCGAGGACTTCCCGGGCTTCGTTTCGAACCGAATCTCGCATCTCTTCATGAACGAAGCGGCCTTTGTCCTGCAGGACGGCGTGGCCAACGCCGAGACGATCGACGCCATTTTCAAGAAGTGTTTCGGACACAAAATGGGGCCGCTGGAAACAGCGGACCTGATCGGCCTCGACACGGTCATGCGTTCGCTCGACGTGCTCTACGGAAGTTATCGTGATCCGAAGTATCGGTGCGCGCCAATCCTGAGAAAACTGGTGGACGCCGGACATTTGGGCCGCAAGACGGGAAAGGGATTCCACACCTATCCGGAGGCCTGAGCGCGGTCACCTTGCACGCTTGTTGCTTCACACCCTGTATGAGCGCCGACGCCGAGAACAGAATCAAAGAGGCCGTTACCGGATTTATACTCAGCTCGATCAACCTTCCCGATTTGAAGGAGGACGATCATCTTTTCGAGGCCGGCCTGGTGAACTCGCTTTTCGCGGTGCAGCTGATGACGTTCATCGAAAAGACGTTTCATATTGAAGTCGGGATGGACGATTTGGACATTGAAAATTTCAAGTCGATTAACGCCACGACCGCTTTTGTCCTGAAGAAGAACGGGGCCGTCGCCGCCTAACGAGCCACGGCTTTTCCGGCATAGTGGCATGGCCGCGTCCTCACCATGGAAAATCTGCTGAGCGATCTGCAAAAAACCCGTTATCGCGAGTTCAACGATTTCGTGACCGCGCGGGTGGAGCCGTTCGCCGCGCAATGGGATCAAGAGCAGGTAAATCCTGCTTCGATCATTTCCTCGTTAGCCGAACGCGGTTACCTCGGCGGCATCATCCCGGCGGAGCATGGCGGACAGGGATGGGATGTTGTGACTTTCGGCCTGCTCAACGAAGCGTTGGGACACGGCTCGTCTGCCCTGACCGATCTGATCACGGTACAGTCGATGGTGGCGGCGACGCTCCTGAAATGGGGCACGGACGCGCAACGGAGGCAATGGTTGCCTAGGCTGGCTAAAGGAGAGGTTCTGGGTGCTTTTGCCCTGACGGAACCAGGAGCAGGCAGTGCGATTCGATCGCTGCAAACTGAATTTCGGCGCAAGGAGAGCAGCGACTGCCTTCTCCTAAACGGCACGAAGAAATGGATTTCGTACGGACAGAGCGCCGGTCTCTTTTTGGTCTTCGGCAAACTGGACGACAAATTCGTCGCGTGCCTGGTGCAACGGGAAGCGGCCGGGCTTGAGATCGAGCCGATTCGAGAAATGCTCGGGTTTCGCGCGGCCGGCCTGGCGCAAATCCATTTTCGCGATGTTGAAATTTCAGCCGAGAACATTGTCGGCAAAGCGGGTTTTGCTCTCTCGCATATCGCCCCGGTCGGCCTGCAAATCGGGAGGATTAGCACAGCCTGCTCGGCGGCCGGTCTTCTGCGTGCCTGTTTCGAAAAAAGCGCGGCCTACGCTGCGACGCGCAGGATTGACGATCGAACGATCGGAGACGTGGGAATGATTCGCTCGTTGCTCGCACGGATGGGGACCGACCTGGCCGCCGCGCACCTGCTCTGCCATGCGGCCTGCCGCGCCGAGGACGACCATTCGCCCGAAGCGTTCGCCAAAACTTTGATGGCCAAATATTACAGTTCGCGCGCCGCGGTCAGGGCGGCGTCGGATGCCGTGCAGATTTTCGGCGCAGGCGGTTGCCACGAATCGTCGCCGGTCGCCCGCTATTACCGCGATGCCAAGCTCATGGAAATCCTCGAGGGCACGACGCAAATCCATGAGGAGTTGTTAGGCAAAATATTCGTCGACCAATCTGCCCGGCCCAGGAGCTGATCGCGTTTCGTATGGATGGCACATCGCCGCGTTTCGCCACTCAAGCGGATCTGGAGAAGATCGCCCGATTCAACTCCACGGAGCACGCTTTTCCGGACCAGGTTTCGATCCAGGAATTGATCGAAGCGCAGGTCGAGAAATTTCCCGCGGCCACCGCCGTCTTCTGCGAGCACGATAAAGTTTTCGGGATGGCTTCGCTCACTTACGGCGAATTGAACGCCAGGGCCAATCAGTTGGCGCATTTGCTCAGAGCGCAGGGTGCGGGACCGGATCGCATCGTTGCGATCATGGTCGAACGATCGTTCGCGATGATGATCGGGCTTCTGGGCATCCTCAAAACGGGCGCCGCCTACCTGCCCATTTCGACCGACAATCCGCCGGAGCGAACTGAGTTCATGCTCAGGGACGCCGGCGTCGATCTGCTGCTCGTGCAGAACAAGACGGCGAACAAAATCAAATTTGGTGGAGCGATCATCAACCTCGAGGATTTACGAACAGACGAGGGCTCGAGCGAAAATCCTCCGATCGTCAACAAGGCGACCGACCTCGCCTACGTCATTTACACGTCGGGATCGACCGGAAAACCGAAAGGCGTGATGATCGAGCATCGCCCGGTCGTTAACCGGCTCAACTGGATGCAGCGCGCCTATCCCCTTGGCGAAGCGGACGTGATTCTGCAAAAGACGCCCTACTACTTCGACGTTTCAGTGTGGGAGCTGTTCTGGTGGGCGTTCCACGGCGCGAAGCTCTGCTTTTTGGTCCCGCGCGGCGAAGCCATGCCGCTGCTCATTGTCGACGCGGTCCGGAAGCACAACGTGAGCGTGCTGCATTTCGTTCCTTCAATGCTGAACGTCTTTCTGGAATATCTGGCCGGAAAAGACGCGAAGGTTTTGCAGGCTTTGGCTTCGGTTCGCCGCGTCTTCGTCAGCGGCGAAACGCTCACGCCGAGTCATGTGAAGAAGTTCAACGACGTTTGGGGCAGCAAAACGGGGGCGCGCCTAACGAATCTTTATGGCCCGACCGAGGCTACCGTTGATGTCAGCTATTTCGACTGCCCGACCGGCAATGATTTCGACAAAGTTCCGATTGGGCGGCCGATCGACAACACCCGGTTCCACATTCTTAAGCAGGGCAGGCCGGTCGCGCTCGGCGAAATCGGCGAGTTGTGCATTGCCGGTGTCGGCTTGGCCCGTGGTTATTTGAACAACGCCAATCTCACACGGGAGAAGTTCGTGGCTGATCCGGCCGATCCAGGGGAAAGAATTTATCGCACAGGCGACAATGCCCGCTGGTTGCCAGATGGAAACATCGAATTCCTCGGCCGAGAGGATCACCAGGTTAAGATTCGCGGACTACGCATTGAGCTCGGTGAGATCGAAAACACGAGCCGGAGTTTTCCGGGCGTCATCGATTGCCTCGCGGTCGTCAAGCAATACTCCGAGAACGTTGTTCTGATTGTCGCCTATGTCGTCGGCAAACCGGAGTTGGAGATCGATTCCCTCAGAACTTACCTGCAAAGACATCTGCCCGACTACATGGTGCCGGGCCATTTTGAGAAGATCGACCAGATTCCCCTTGGACCGACCGGCAAAGCGGATCGCAAGGCTCTGCCGGAACCGGTTCTCCAGGCAAAAAGCGCCGAGAAATAGCTTTTCGCGCTCGCCTGGCCGCGTTTCGCCACAACACGTCGCAAATTGCTGGATTTCAGCCCGTTAATTGAATAGAATCGCGGCTTAATGATTACGCGGCGCACTGTCTGCTAATCGGGTATCGGTGATTTCTGCGATTCGGAACTTTACTTCAGCACCCAGACATTTCTCTTCCGGAAAACCCCGCCGGTATTTTATGGTTTGTATGACTGTTGCTGAGAAGTGAAGATGCAAACTACCGAAGATCAATCTTCAGCGGAGATTGAGAATGACATCGCGGTCGTGGGGATGGCGTGCCGATTTCCCGGCGCGTCCAATCCGGATGCTTTTTGGAAAAATCTTTCCGAGGGCATCGAGTCGATTGCTCGACTGAGCGATGAGGAGATTCTCGGCGCCGGAGTGCCTTCGTCCTTCGTTCAGAACTCGAGTTACGTGAAGGCCGCGCCAATCCTGGACGGGCCTGGACTTTTTGATGCCGCGTTCTTCGGTTTCTCTCCGAGCGAGGCCCGAACGATGGATCCGCAGCATCGAATTCTTTTGGAGCTGGCGCACGAAGCTTTGGAAATTTCCGGATGCGATCCGGAACATTACCCGGGCCGCATCGGCGTTTTCACCGGCTCCGCCATGAACACCTATTTCATGAGCGCCGGCCTGGGGAGCCGATTTGCCGAGGATTACATCCCGACATTAATCGTCAACGACAAGGATTTCCTCAGCACGCGTATTTCCTACAAGCTCAACCTGAAAGGACCAAGCATCACTGTTCAGACCGCCTGTTCCACTTCTCTGGTCGCCGTTCATTTGGCGCGCCAAAGCTTGTTGAGCGGCGAGACGGATATGGCTTTGGCCGGGGCTGTTTCGGTCCGTGTTCCGCATCGGGCCGGATATTTTTGTGACGGGGGAGGCGTGGTTTCTCCGGATGGGCATGTCCGGGCGTTTGACGCCAACGCGAATGGCACGGTCTTCGGCAGTGGCGGAGGAATCATTGTTCTCAAGCGGCTTTCCGACGCCCTGGCGAATGGCGATACGATCCACGCGGTCATAAAAGGCTCCGCCGTGAATAATGATGGCTCAGAGAAAGCCGGCTATACCGCGCCCAGCGTGAACAGCCAGGCCGACGCCGTGGTGGAAGCATTGGCCAATGCCGGAATCGACGCGGAGAGCGTGAGCTACATCGAAGCGCACGGTTCGGGCACACCGGTGGGCGATCCGATTGAGATCGCGGCGCTGACGAAAGCGTTCCGTACTTGGACGCAGCAGTCGGGTTATTGCGCGATCGGCTCGGTCAAGACCAACATCGGCCATCTGGACGCGGCGGCCGGAATCGCCGGCATTATCAAAACGGTTCTCGCGCTGGAGCATCAGGCCCTGCCGCCGAGTTTGCATTACAGCGAGCCGAACGCCGAAATCGATTTCCCCAGCACGCCATTCTATGTGAATGCGAAATTGGCGCCGTGGACAAGCGATGGGCCGCGGCGTGCTGGGGTGATGTCGACCGGCATGGGTGGCACAAATGCCCACCTCGTCCTCGAAGAAGCGCCGGTCATCAGGGAAGCCGTACCTTCGCGTTTGCCACAATTGCTCGTTCTTTCGGGGAAAAGCGAGAGCGCCTTGAATGCAACGACGACTGGTTTGCTTGCGTTCTTACAGAACAACGTGAGCGCGAGCCTCGAGGACGTCGCTCTTACCTTGCAAGCAGGCCGCCGGGCGTTCGACCACCGGCAAGCTCTTGTTTGCGTCGACCGAGAAGATGCCATCGCTGCCCTGGCCGAGGGTAAATCAAAGCGAGTGATCTCATCGCAGACCGATGAATCCGTTGGGCCAGTCATCTTCCTGCTGCCGGGAGTCGGCGATCATTATGTCGGGATGGCGCGCGATCTCTTCGAGTGCTTCGACGTCTTCCGCGAGCAGGTCAATCGCTGCGCCACGATAATCGAAAAGCAACTCGGCCTGGACATCCGCGAAATCATCTACCCGGAGAATTCCGACGGCGAGAGCGGGACCGCGGTCAAAGGAATCGACCTCAAGAAGATGCTGGGGCGGAGTGTTGGTGAAGCTTCAACGCCGGCCGCGCAGACGCTCAACCGAACGATCCATGCACAGCCCGCGTTGTTCACGATCGAGTACGCTCTGGCCCGGTTGTGGCAAAGCCTCGGGATTGTCCCTGACGCGATCGTCGGACACAGCATGGGGGAATATGTGGCGGCGTGTTTGGCGGAAGTGTTTTCGCTGGAGGACGCACTGCGACTGATTTGTCAGCGCGCCAGACTGGTTAGCGGCCTGCCGCAGGGCGCGATGCTGGCGGTGCTTTTGTCCGAGTCGGAACTCCAGCCGCTTCTTCATCGCGACTTGTCGATCTCGCTGATCAACGGTCCGAATCTTTGCGTGGTCGCCGGCCCGGGTGCCGCGGTCGCTGAATTCGAAAAGGCCCTGAACGAAAAGGGCATCGTCAGCCGGCCCGTGCAGAATGCGCACGCCTTTCATTCTCGCATGCTCGACCCGATCATTCCGAAGTTCACGGAGCAGGTGAGAGAGGTTCAGCTGCACGCGCCGAAGATTCCCTTCATCTCGAACGTGACCGGTAACTGGATTACGGAAGCGGAAGCCACGGACCCGAACTATTGGGCGAAACACGCCAATCACACGGCCAGGTTCAGCGATGGTCTGGGCGAAATGTGGCGCCGCAGGGATGCCGTTCTATTGGAAGTCGGCCCGGGCAAGACCCTCAACGTTTTGGCAGCGCAGCATCCGAGCCGGAAAGATGCCGGGAACCCGGTCATCGCTTCTTCGCTTCGGCACCACTACGAAAATCACTCGGACGTGACCTTCCTGCTAAACAGCGTCGCGAGACTTTGGGTTTCCGGAGTCGAGATAGCCTGGGAAAACCTGCCGCAGGCAAAGGAACGGCGCAGAATCCCACTGCCCACGTATCCGTTCGAGCGGCAAAACTATTGGCTCGACCCGGTCCCAGCGTCGGAGACAATGCGGTCACAGCCAACGTCGGTGCACAAGAACAACGATCCGGCGAAATGGTTTTACGTTCCGTCGTGGAAACGAACGCCATCCCAGCCGGTCGGCGCGGATGAGCTGGCTCCCGCGCTTGGCCGAAAACAAAGATGGCTTGTCTTTGTCGACGACCGCGGTTTTTCCACGCGGATTGTCGAGCGTTTGAACCAGGCCGGCCAGCAAGTCGCCACGGTCAGGGCAGGCGAAACGTTTCGGCAGATTGACGCCAGCAATTTCCTCCTTCGTCCAGACAGCGTGCACGACTACGAGTTGTTGGCTCGAGCATTGCAAACCAACGATCGGATTCCCGATCAGGTCGTCCACGCGTGGAATCTCACAAGGATGGAATCGCCCGGGAACGAAGGCGCTTTCGCGCAGGCACAGGGTCGGGCATTCTACAGCCTTTTGTTTTTCGCGAGGGCGCTGGCGGCGCAAAATCTGAGAAACGATCTGCAGCTCTTCGTTCTCTCAAATAATGTTCAGGAGATTTACGGCAGTGAATTGCTCAGCCCGGAAAAAGCAACGCTTCTTGGACCGTGCATGGTCATCCGCCAGGAGTATCCAAACATTCGAACGAAAAGCATTGATTTGGACCTGGCCGGCGCGGACATGGCAACCGACGCCGCAATCGAGCAAGTGCTCGGAGAGTTCCTCATTTCGGATCCGCACATCTTTGTGGCCTATCGCAACAGTTGGCGCTGGGTTGAAACGTATGAACCGGTGCAGCTGAACAAGCGGGAAGGAACATCTGTCTTTCGCGAGCGAGGCGTCTACCTGATCACCGGGGGACTGGGGAACATTGGTTACGAAATCTCGAAGCGGCTGGCCAAAATCTACAAGGCCAGGCTGGTCCTGGTCGGCCGCTCCCAATTACCCAAGAGAAAATTATGGAATGCCTGGCTGGCCAACCACTCAACGGACGACCCTGTCGCTGACAAAATCAGGCGGATCATCGAAATCGAAGCATCAGGCGGTGAAGTGTTGTACTTCGACGCCAGCGTCGATGATCTCGCCGCCATGCGGAATGTGATCGACCAGACGCGGCAACGATTTGGTGACCTGCACGGCGTGATTCATGGCGCGGGCATCATCGGCGCCGAGAGCTATCGGGAAATAAAGGATGTGGATGCGGCGTACTGTGATCCTCAATTTCGGGCGAAGGTGCACGGACTGCAGGTGCTGGAGGCGGTACTAAACGGTAAACCTTTGGATTTTTGCCTTCTGCTCTCATCGTTGACTTCCGTTCTGGGAGGCATCGGGCAGGCCGCTTACGCGTCATCCAATGTTTACATGGATATGTTTGCGCGCCGCCACAATCGGGCCGGTCGAACGCCATGGACGAGCGTGAATTGGGATGTGTGGCGTCTGCAGGACAAGGTTTGGGGCGTAGACGGAATCGGGAGGACCCTGGCGGAGCTCGGCATGTCCGCCGACGAAGCGATGATCGCACTGGAAACCGTTCTCGCGGCGAAAAATCCCGGGCAGGTCATTGTTTCGACCGGCGATTTGGACGCTCGAATCAACCAGTGGATTACGTTGGCCTCTTTCCATGGCAGCGAACCGTCCGCGCAACCCAGGACCCCTCTTTCGGATCGGCCGAGCCTGACAACTGACTATGACGCTCCGACGAATGAAACGGAGCAGGTTGTTGCTGAAATCTGGCAGGACGTGCTGGGAATATCCCGGATTGGGATTCACGATAACTTTTCCGAACTGGGTGGGCACTCGCTTCTCGCCATCAAAATTATCGCGGCCCTGCGCAAGGAATTCCGGATTGATCTGTCGGTTAGAGCACTGTTCGAGGCTCCAAGTGTGTCGCAGTTGTCGGCTTACATCAAAGGCGAGGCGCTTGTCGAAAAAATCGAGGTCGTTCCTGCTGAAACCCCGACGCCCAACGATCTACTGAACGCCATCCGCAGAGAATACCCGGAGCTGCGGACCGAGAGTGCTTTCGCCTTTCCGCACTGGTTCTTGCAGCAAGAAATGTGGGTTCAGGAACCGGCGGGATCCGACAGCATTGTTTACAATTTCCCGCTCATGCTCCGTATGCGCGGGCCGCTCAAGATCGACGTGTTCGCGAACGCGCTGGATGAAGTCGTTCGTCGCCACGATGTCTTTCGTTCGTGTTTCCGAATGCGCGGAGGGGAAATAATCCAATTCGTTGCTCCGTTCCGGAAACAGGCGCTGCGCATGGTGGATTTGGGTAATGTTCCAAAGGAGAAACGAGAAGCGCGCTCCACGGAAATAGCGATAAACGATGCCAGGCTGCCTCTTGACCTGGCGAACGGGCCGTTGCTGCGGGCTACGCTGGTGCGACTGGCCGATGATGCCTGCGATCTCCACCTGACGACTCACCATCTCGTCTACGACGATTGGTCGACCGGTGTTTTCGCGCGCGAGCTAAAGGAGCTTTATCGGGCCTTTGCCGCTGGCAGGGAGTCGCCGCTTGCCAGGATTACCTTTCACTATGCCGACTACGTCCGCTGGCAGCAGGAGCAACTTCAAGGCAAAAACCTGAGTTCCAAATTGTCTTACTGGAAGGAGCAGTTGGCCAATCCAGGCGGATTTCAACATCTGGCCACCGATTTTCCCCGGCCACTTCAATCCAGCAACGCCGGTGCCCGCGAAACCATGCTGATCGACACCGATCTCGCCACTTCCCTCAAGGAGTTGTGTCGTCAGGAGCAGGTCAGCCTGTTCATGGTGCTGCTGGCCGCCTTTCAGTGTTTGCTTCATCGTTATTCGGGCGATGAAGAAATCGGCGTCGCGACCTGCGCGGCCAATCGTTCGCTCGCCGAAGTGGAGGAATTGATTGGTCGTTTCGGTAACGACATGCTTCTGCGCACCAGCCTCGGTGGCAACCCGACATGGCGTGAATTATTCAAGCGTGTCCGCGAAACATCGCTGAACGCATATTCCGCGCAGGATCTGCCTTTTGGCATGGCCTTGCACGAACTGACGAACGCGGTCAGCGGGCAACCGCCTTTCCAGGTGATGTTCATCCTGCAGAATGCCCCGCGCGACAAATCGGAGGTCCCGGGTTTGAAGATGAGCTGGTTTTCACCCTATCCCGGGACGGCCAAATACGATCTGACGGTGTGGCTGAAGGCCGAGCCGGCCCTCGAAGTCATTCTCGAGTACAGCACGGAGCTGTTTCGCACGACGACAATGAAGCAGCTCAATGAGGACTACCGCGCCATCCTGGCGGCGATCGCGAACAATCCCGCCGCGCGAATCGGCGATCTGCGCATTTCGAAAAACGCAGCACCAACCCCGGCTGCGTCCGTTTCCGCTCCGAGGAAACAACCGGCCGCTGGCGGCCAAAATGGATCCCTCCCTAAAGTCCAAGTTCAGTCGCGCCTCGTAGAACTTTGGGAAGAAGCTTTCGGGATCCGACCAATCACGGTCAGTCAAAACTTCTTCGAGCTCGGCGGCGACTCCATTCTGGCGGCGCGGCTCTTCACCCGGATGGAGAAGGCTTTCCACATGGAGTTGCCCCTGGCGATGCTGCTCGAGGCCCCGACGATCGAAAAGCTGTCCACCATCATCAGCGGCCGGAATGGAGAGTCGTTAGGCTCGTCCCTTGTTGGAATTCAAAGAGCCGGAACCAAACCGCCTCTTTTCTGCGTCCACGGCCACATGGGCGAAATCTTTTTCTGTCGCAATTTGTCGCACGCCCTCGGTCCGAACCAACCCGTTTACGGATTGAGGTCACAAGGGCTGGGTGGTGAGGCGCCTCATCACACGCTTGAAGAAATGGCCGCGCATTACCTGGAGGAAATTCGCGCGGTGCAGCCGGAGGGCCCTTATTTCCTGAGCGGTTTTTGTCTTGGCGGCATGATCGCTTATGAGATGGCGCGGATCCTAAAAAGCCGTGGCGAAGAAGTTGGCTTGCTCGTGCTGTTTAATGCCCCCGCCCCGGGCGCTCTCAAAGGCTGGCCGTTCAACCGCATTTACCTCGGGAAGAGAATCAGCCACGAATTGAAAAAACTCCGCACGCTCGGATTCCGCGAAAAGGTGCTGGCCCTCACTCAAAAAACTGCCGCGTTTGGCGCGCTCCTCTTCGGAGTTTTCCGCGCCGCCCTCTGGCATGCGCTTCCCAAGTTTTCGGTCGGCAGTGCCGCCCGTGGCGCACAACGACTCCTGAGCGTGGCGGATATCAACGTTTCGGCGGCCAAGCTTTATGCTCCCGCTGCTTATCCCGGCCGCATGATTCTGTTTGTCACTGAAGAAGCGCCCTCCCTCTACGCAATCGACCCGCGAGAAGGCTGGAGAGGATTGGCGCATGGTGGCATCGAAATCTACGCCGCGGAGGGAGATAACAACTCGATGTTCGATGTGCGTTTCGTCGATTCGCTGGCCGCGAAACTGGAGTTGTGCCTGGCAAATTCGCGCGCCCACCAGGCGGAACCGGCGCCAAGGCAGGAAGCGCTCGCGCACTGAACCGTGGGCCGGCTGATGGTGCGCGATACAGGGTTCGAACCTGTGACCCCTACCGTGTCAAGGTAGTGCTCTACCACTGAGCTAACCGCGCAAGCTTAGGGGACAAGTGCCAACTGATAAGTGGCGAGTCAAGGAGGAAGCAGCCAGGCCCTGCGTGGGCGCGGAGGCGCGCGGCAGCTTTCGGCGCTTTATCAGGCCGCCAGTTTGACCGCGTCCTTGTGGCCGAGAATGCGAACCGTTTCCTTCAGCTGCTCGACCTTGAGCGGCTTTTTCAGAACGGTGATCGGACCCTTGGCCAAAATGCGGTCAAGCATGTCGCTATCGGGATAGCCGGTGATGACGATGATGGGGCAATGAGGCTGTTCTTCCTTGGCCGTGTCGTAAACGTCGTCGGCCGGACCATCGGGCAGTTTCAAGTCGAGAAAAATCAGATCGAATTTCTGCTTCTCCAAGGCCGTGATCGCTTCTTTGACCGTGCCGACAACGACACGGCTGAAGCCTATTTTCTTGAGGAAAATTTTAAAGAGACTCTGGAGGCTGGTGTCATCGTCGACGACGAGGACGGTTGGCTGGCCGGACTTTTCTTCCTTGAGAATATCCTTGTCGAGAGCTGACTTCTTAATGCGCCAGCGGCCGCCAATCTGAATGGCGGGAAGTTGACCCCGTTGAACGAGGTAGTAAACGGTCGGAAGTGGTATCCGCAGATACTTGGCCGTTTCCTTGACCGTCAGGAGGTTATGCATGGATGGAAATCAGCAATTTACGTCAAGTTGGGCAAGACATTTCTCGCGGTGAGCTTTATAAATTTTAGAATCAATGTCAATCCTTTCTTCTTTCTTCGTTAGGGTTAGGTTCAGCGAGACCCGTCCGGCCCGGGGGCGGAGGAGCGATTCTCCTTCGTGAATCCGTCACCAGATCGTCGCTGGACAATGCCCAGTGAGAGGTGGAAGTTCGCAACTCCATGAGCGTCCTGTTCTTTAAGCGATTTTTGCAACGGCCATTTCAGGTCGCCTCCATCATTCCGAGCTCGAAAGCGCTGGTCGATCGGGTGGCCCGGCGGATGGATTTGAGCCGCCCCCGCGTGATCGCGGAATATGGCCCGGGCGAAGGCGTTCATTCCCGGGAAATCGTGCGCCGCATGCATCCGGCCTCGCATCTTTTACTATTCGAACTCGACCCCGATTTCTCGAAGGATCTGCGCCGGCAATTCGCGGGCGATCCACGCGTTCACGTGATCAACGCCAACGCCGCGACGCTGCCCGAGGAACTGCAACGCCGCGGCTTCGCCCAGTGCGATTACATCCTTTCCGGAATTCCTTTTAGCATTCTTGAGATCAACAAAAAACGCGATCTGCTGCGCAAAACCTACGAAGCGCTCAAGCCCGGTGGCGTGTTCATCATCTACCAAGTGACGAACGAACTGCGGCAGCACGCCACGCTTTTCGAGCGAGCGGAATCCGAATATTTCCTGCAAAACATCCCACCCATGTTCATCACGGCCTTTCACAAGGCCCATCGTCTCAACGGGCACGATCGTGCCGCCATGAAACCTGCGCCGTTGACGGCGGAACACACCCGATGACTCCGGGCAAGACCCGTCTCGAAAGAGACTCCATGGGCGAGATGTCGGTTCCGGAGTCGGCCCTTTATGGCGCTTCGACCCAGCGCGCGGTCTTGAATTTCCCGATTAGCGGCTATCGCTTTGCGCGGCCTTTCATTCGCGCGCTCGGTCTCATTAAATGGGGCGCCGCTCAGGCCAATCACGATCTTGGCCTGCTCGATGCGCATCGTTGCGCTCTGATCGTGCAGGCGGCCGAGGAAGTGACGGAAGGCAAGCTCGACGAGTATTTTCCGCTCGACATTTTCCAGACCGGTTCCGGCACGAGCACGAACACGAACGCTAATGAAGTGATTTCGAATCGTGCCTGCCAGCTGGCCGGCAAACCGATTGGGGCGCGCGACCCCGTTCACCCTAACGATCATGTCAACATGGGGCAGTCGAGCAACGACGTGATCCCCTCCGCCATTCACGTCAGCGCGGCCGAGCAGTTCAAGAATTGCCTCATCCCTTCACTCGAAACGCTGCACGCCGCGCTGGAGGACAAGGCGAGAGAATTCGATCACATCATCAAGATCGGCCGGACCCATTTGATGGACGCCACGCCGGTGCGGCTGGGCCAGGAATTCAGCGGCTACGCGCAGCAGGTGGCTTATGCAAAGGAGCGAGCCGGCCGCGCGATCGAGGTTCTGCGCGAGCTTGCCCTCGGTGGCACAGCGGTTGGGACGGGTCTCAATCGGCACGCCGATTTTCCCACCAAAGTCATGCACCATCTCGAGCAGCGGACCGGGATCGCCTTTCGCGAAGCCAGGAATCATTTCGAGGCACAGGGGAGCAAGGACGCCGTGGTCGAAGCGAGCGGATTGCTCAAGACCATTGCCGTAAGCTTCTTCAAAATCGCGAACGATATTCGTTGGTTGGGGAGCGGGCCGCGTTGCGGCATCGGTGAAATCCGTCTGCCCGCCACGCAGCCGGGCAGCTCGATCATGCCCGGCAAAGTCAACCCGGTGATGTGCGAATCGATGATGATGGTTTGCGCGCAGGTCATTGGCAACGACGCCTGCATTACCTGGGCGGGGGCAAATGGAAATTTGGAACTCAATGTCATGATGCCGGTCATGGCGCACGATCTTCTCGAGAGCATTCGCCTGCTCGGCAACGTCTGCGATGCGTTCACCGAAAGATGTGCGCTTGGCATTCAGGCGAACGAAGAGCGCTGCCGTGAACTGGTCGAGCTTTCTTTGGCCATGGTGACGAGCCTGGCGCCGAAGATCGGCTACGATCGCGCCGCGGAAATTGCCAAGGAAAGCGCGAAGACCGGCCGGACCGTGCGCGAATTGTGTCTCGAAAAGAAAGTTTTGCCCGAGCCGGAACTCAATGCTGCGCTCGACCCCGTATCGATGACAAAGCCGGGTGGCGCGGGTTCCTCCGGCGGCTAATCCTCCGCTCGGTTCGAACAATCGATGGTAGCCAACGTCAACGGCCCGCAATTTTCGGGAGGCGCGAACATCGCGATCAAATGCCCGAGCCACACCTACGAGCAAACGGTTGGCTTCTATCGCGACACGCTCGGGCTGCCTCTTATCGAAGAGGAACCGGAGGGTTGCATCTTTCAATTCGGCCCGATGCGCCTTTGGGTCGATCGCGTGCCGAACCTGAGTCATCCCGACATTTGGCTCGAGATCGAGACGAACGACACGGAAGCTGCCGCCTCTTACCTGAAGATTAACGGGGTGGCTCGTCGCGACGAAGTCGAGCCGTTGCGCGAAGACTTCGACGGTTTTTGGATTTCGGATCCGGGCGGCATCATCCATCTCGTCATCGGCCACGAAGAAGCGTAGACGATACGTCCTTCGGCCGGGAAGGCGCCCGGGGCTCATTTCATGGATCGCCAATCGTTAATTGCGCAGTTTGAAAAACTGCTGCCATTGGCGGCCGATTGGGCCGAATCGGTCGAGCATCGCATCCTGGGCGAGGGCGTTCCGCTGACCAATGCGGAAATGACAGATGCCGTTGCGATCGGGGTGCGGAAACCGGAACGCGTGCGCCTGCTCTCGCTGAGCAGCGTTCCTACGCCGGACGATCTGGCTCTGCGCGCCGCTGCCGCCGCGATCCAGTTTCTGACGCCGGCCACGCGCGGCCTGACCTTGCGCTACGGAATCTTTGTGCGAAGCGATTGCTGGCGCGAGCGCGAATTGATTGCGCACGAACTGGTGCATACTGCGCAATACGAACGGCTCGGCGGGATTCTTCCGTTCCTGCGTCAGTATCTCATGGAATGCCTGACGGTCGGCTACCTCAATTCCCCACTCGAGCACGAAGCCATCGCTGAAGTTAATCGTCTGCGTGAAGCGGATTTTGCCTAACGAATAACCAGCGGCCGGAGTCCGTTAGACAAAAGCGCGGAGCGGCGGCGTCTTTCATGTATCGAACCGTCTTCCCGAATCCGGGACATTGCCATCCCGAAACCGAAGAATATCGACGTCACTGTACGTTATCGCAGAACCATCAATCTCCTCTCTCACAACGACTTGCCTCCTGAGGCTTGCCCGTGGCACAGACTCTGCAATAGCGGCGGCGTGCAGAAAATCTGAATCCAAATCGCTTTCCTCACGCATCTCATCCTTGCCATGGCCCTGCCGCCGCCACGTTTCATCAGCCTCAACCCATGAAGCATTATGATTGATTCTCTACTTCAAGACATCCGCATCGGCCTCCGCGTCCTCTTCAAGGACAAAATGTTTTGTCTGCTCGCCGTCACCGTTCTTGCCCTCGGAATCTGCGGCGTCACGACACAGTTCACCGTCGTCAATGGCGTCGTCCTGCGCGGCTTTTCCTTCCCGCATCCGGAGCAGTTGATGAACGTCGGCCTGATCGATCCGATGGACACGTCGCAAAACAATAATTTCGGCAATGGCAACATCCCATCGTCGCAGGACTACGAAGATCTGCGCGCGGCGCAGAAATCGTTTTCGCAAATGGCCGCCTATCTCAACGGTTCGACCATCAACGTTTCCTATCGCAACAATCCACAGCGTTACACCGGCGGTTATGTGACGGAGGATTTTTTCAAGATCATCGGCGTTTCTCCAATTCTCGGACGCGATTTCACGGTGGCCGACAACAAGCCGGGCGCGGAAAAGGTGGCGATTCTCGGAAATGAAATCTGGAAACGCGATTTCAACGCCGATCCGCACATTGTCGGGCAGGCTATCCGGGTCAATGGCAAGGCCGCCACCATCATCGGCGTCATGCCGCCCAATTTTAAGTTCCCGGTCAACGAGGAGCTTTGGGTGCCGCTCTTCAATGAATTTCCCGCGAAGCCGCGGGGCGATCCGAGCGGCATCGGACCATCGGTCATGGGTCGGCTGAAACCCGGCGTGAGTCTCGATCAGGTGAACGCGGAATTCGTCGGCCTGGCCAAACGACTGGCCAAGGATCACCCGAAGACCAATGGCCAGCTTGTCTCCGCGAATGTGCAGCCGCTCTTGAACGCCTTCACCGGACCGCAGTTGCGCCAGACCATTTACGCCATGCTCGGCGCGGTCATCGTGGTTTTGCTCATCGCCTGCGTCAATGTCATGAACATGCAATTCGGCCGGGCCGCTTTGCGGGCGAAGGAACTCGCCATTCGCGGGGCCTTGGGAGCGACCCGCTGGCGGCTCGTCAGGCAAATGCTGACCGAAAGTTTTCTGGTCGCGGTCATGGGCGCGATCGTCGGTGTCATCATGGCTTACTGGGCCGTCGGTTTGCTCGTCCGAACAACGAACGCTCTTCCTTTTCCGCTGCCATACTGGGTGAAGTTCACGATCGACGGAAAGGTGCTTTGGTTTACACTCGGCGCGGTTTTGCTGGCGACTCTGATCTCGGGTTTTGTTCCGGCGCTGCTGGCTGCGCGGGCAAACGCCGCGGAGATGATGAAGGAAGGCGGTCGCGGCAACAGCAACCGCCTCGTCAACATCATCAGCCGGGTTCTCGTAGTCGGCCAGATCGCGCTGACGGCTGCTCTTCTGATCGCCTCGGCGCTGCAAATCCGCTCCATCCGAAATCAGATAAAACTCGATTACGGGTACGACGAAAGCGGCATTTACACCGCGCGCATGGGCTTGTTCGAAGGTTCTTATCCGACGGACGACGCACGCCGACAATTCTTCCTCCGCGCGGTGCGCAGTCTGCGCAGTAATCCGGCCTTCGCCAGCGCCGCCATGAGCGACCGGTTTCGCATGACTTTCGCCGGTTTCGGTCAATATGAGGTCGATGGGAAGAGCTATGTGACCGATCGCGATCGGCCGCGCGGCAATTCCGAAGCTGTCTCCGACGATTACTTCAAGACAATCGGCTTGAAGATCCTGGAAGGCCGCGATTTCACGATCGAAGACAGCGACGCGAAACAGCCGGTCGCGATCGTGAACGCCAGTTTCGCGCGGAAGTATTGGGGCAATCAAAGCCCGATCGGGCGGCGCATTCGCTTTTACAATCCAAGCCAGCCGCAACCATGGCGCACGATCGTCGGAGTCGTTCCCGACACGCTCATGCAGGGCCCCTTCAATCAGCAGACGGATAGCGCCGGCTTCTATGTGCCGTTGCTCGGCGCGAGTCCGGCGCCCCAGTTCTGCACCATCATCGTGCGTCCGCATCCCGGGCAGAGTGCGGAAACCCTCGGACCGGCTTTGAGCAAGGCGGTTGCGCAGATCGATGCCGATCTGCCTGTCTACTTTCCCGGTACGCCCGAGCGCCTGCATAACGAGATCCTGGGAGGCAATCGCCTGATCGCGACGCTCTTTACCATTTTCGGAGTTGTCGCGTTCGTTCTCTCCGCCGTCGGTCTTTACGGTGTGATGAGTTTCTCGGTAAACCAGCGCACACAGGAATTCGGCATTCGCATGGCGCTTGGGGCGGATGCCGCCAGAATATTCCGGCTGGTCATGACGCAGGGTGCATGGCAACTGGCCATTGGTTTGTGTCTCGGCATCGGGGCGGCCGCGCTTTTCCTCGGTGTGCTGGCCGCAGCGGCTTTGCAAAACATCCTTTTCAAAGTGAACGCGCTCGATCCGTTCATCTACTTCACGGTGGCGGGGCTGCTCACCGCGGTGGCGGCGGCCTCCTGTTTCGTCCCGGCGCGCCGCGCCACACGGGTGAATCCAATGATTGCCTTGCGCGCAGAATAGATCAGCCGGAAGACGGCTCGTATTTGAATTCCGGTCGGAGCAGGGCCAAGAAGAGTGTCATGGTCAAAAAACTCTTACACACGCGCTATCGCGTGGCCGATCTCGAGAAGACCGTCTCATTTTACAAGAATGTGCTCGGACTCGAAGAAACACGACGACACACCTCCGGCCGCGGATCGCAGTTGGTTTTTTTGAAAGCGCCGGGCAGCGCTGAGGAAATCGAGATCTGCAAATACGATCCGAGCGGGCCGATCGTCGTCGGCCCCGACCTGACTCATCTTGCCTTTGAGGTGGACGACATGAAGAAGTTTGCCGAGCAGGCAAAGGCGAAGGGCTACCCGCTTTCCGATGGGCCGCACGAACACGGCAACGGCGGCGCGATTGCCTTCATCGACGCGCCGGAAGGGTACGAGATCGAACTGATTCAGCCGGGCAAGGATGGTTAGGCGGCCGAATTGCGACGCGGGCCTTGCGCATTCCCAAAGAATGCCTCTACGTTCCTGGGCCATGACATGGACCGATTTCAACCGGCGATCCATCGCCGTCTTCGCCGCGCTCCTCCTGAGCGGTACATCGATCCACGCCGAAGCCTCGGCCACAAACGATCACGACACCGTGCCGCACACGCGTGCCAAGTCCGTCCTCGTCGTCGATGCTCGCACCGGCGACGTGCTTTACGAGAAAAATGCGGATCAGCAACGCGCGGCAGCCAGCACGCAAAAGCTGCTCACCGCGCTTATCGTCGCCGAGCACGGTTTTCTCGACAGGGACGTGGTCGTGCGCGCAAGCGACACCATGGCCGAACCGGTGAAGCTGTATATCAAGCCGGGAGACGTTTATCGGCGCATCGACCTCCTGCGCGCCTTGCTCGTCAAAAGCCCAAACGACGTGGCACGCTGTCTGGCGCGCGACTGCGCAGGCAGCATTGACGCTTTTGCCGTCCTCATGAACGAGCGCGCCCGGCAGCTCGGCGCGACGCATTCGCATTTCCTCAATCCGAATGGCCTGCCTTTGCCCGGCCAGTATTCGACCGCGCGCGACCTCGCCATCATCGCGCGAGCCGCTTATGCCAATCCAACCATTCGCTCCATCGTCTGCCTGCCCGAGCTGGTCTTTCGTTATGCGAACGGGCGCACGCGCGAGCTGCACAACACGAACAAAGTCCTGAAGCGCCTTCCTTATTGCAACGGCATGAAGACCGGCTACACCGAAGCGGCCGGACACTGCCTCATCGCCAGCGGTGCGCGTCCCGGTCGCGATATCATTGTAGTCGTTCTCGGTGATGGAAAGAGTCGCGTCTGGCAAGATGCTTCCGCGCTCCTTTCGTGGGCACTTTGGCTCTGACGCAACGGCCGTGAGCGATCTTTTCCAGGAGCAACTTCAGGCGCTCCGAGCGCGGTCCCTCCATCGCAGGGTACGCGAGATCGGAAGTGCGCAAGGCGCCGAAGTGCAGGTCGTAGGGCAGACGCTGGTCAATTTCTCTTCGAACGATTACCTCGGTCTGGCCAGCGATCCGCAATTGCGCGACGCCGCCACCGCCGCCATTGCCGAATTCGGAGTCGGGGCCGGCTCATCCCGCCTCGTCAGCGGAACGCGATCACCACACGTCCGTCTGGAGGCGATGTTGGCGCGATGGAACGGAACACCGGCTGCGCTCACTTTTAGCAGCGGTTACGCCACTGCCGTGGGAATCATTCCGGCGCTCGTCGGCAAGAACGACGTCGTTCTCCTCGACAAGCATTGTCACGCTTCCCTCATTGATGGCGCGAAATTGAGCGGCGCCACTCTGCGCGCCTTTCCCCACAACCATCTCGGCAAGTTGGAAAGCCTCCTTGATTCGGCGCAACGCGAGCATGCCGAGGCGCGCATCCTCATCATCACCGAATCGATTTTTTCCACGAATGGCGACCGCGTGCCGTTGCGCGAATTGGTCGAACTCAAGAAGCGTTTCCGGGCCTTGCTGCTCGTCGACGAAGCCCACGCCGTCGGCGTGGCCGGCCCGAATGGTCGCGGCCTCGTGGCGGAGGAAAGTTTAAGTCACGAAGTCGATATTCAAATGGGTACGCTGAGCAAAGCGCTTGGTGTAAGCGGCGGTTATGTTTGCGGCCCACGCAGCCTGATCGAATGGCTGATCAATCGCGCACGCTCCTTCATTTTCTCGACCGCGCCGCCGCCCGCCTGTGCCGCGGCGGCCATCGCCGCGCTCGAATTTCTCGGTTCGCCGGAAGGCGAAAAACGCCGCCAGCTTCTCTGGCACCGCATCAAGACGCTGCGTGACGGGTTGCCGGCTTCACCGTACCAGAATCCGCTTTCACGCGACGATCGCGGCAGCGCCATTCATCCCTGGATCCTGGGTGATGAACAGGAGGCGCTCGGCCTGGCCCATTCCCTGCGCGTGGAAGGGTTTTTCGTTCCCGCGATTCGTTATCCGACCGTTGCCAAAGGCGCGGCGCGGCTACGCATCACCGTCACAGCCAATCACGATGATGCGCAGCTTCGCGCCTTATGCGAAGCGTTGACCAGGCTGAGTGCCCGGTAGCTTCGGAGGAGAGGAGCCGTGCTAGGGGCTGCCGGAAGCAGCCGATTCTCGCAGCAGCGGCGACGGGACCAGCGCCGGATTTCGATTTGGATCTCCCGGTCCTTCGGACGGGATATCCTGAGGCCCCTCGGCCGGAGGAGCAGGCTCGGCATTGGCACTGGCGTATTGCTGACGCGTGCGTTCCTCGAGGGTGCCTTTTTGGGAGGTTTGCGTGGTCGTGCACGCGGGGAGCAGAGCGAGGGCGAGCAGACAAGCGATGGATTTGATCTTCATTTCAGGTGCGATTGGGTGACTAACTCGGGGTCGATCTCCGACGGTCTTTATAATTACTATATTTTGACCTGGAGAAGCAAGTACGATTTTTGCTTCCGAATTTCGCGACTCAAAATTGCGAAAACTCTAACCCAAACCGTCAAACCGCCCTAAAATCGCCGAGAGTTTTTTCCTCGTCGCCTCCGGCCAGAGCTTTCGATCCGTGACCAGGGCGGAGTCGAGGGCAAAATGCTCCGGCCAGTTCGGCTCTCTCGGGATGCGCGGAATGACCCTGACCAAAAGCCCCTTCGCGGTATCGGCGTTGGCGATCAGATGTCCGATCACCGCCTCGGCTGAGACCGGATCCTCCTCCACTTTCCAGCAGTCGTAGTCGGTAATCATGGCCATGGTCGCAAGGGCGATCTCGGCTTCGCGGGCCAGCTTCGCTTCCGGCAGGTTGGTCATGCCGATGACGTCGAATCCATGCCGCCGGTTCAGCTCCGACTCGGCGCGCGTCGAAAAGGCCGGTCCATCCATGTTGACGTAAGTGCCCCCGTCATGGGCTTTGATTTTCAATTCACGCGCCGCCTCCACCAGCAAATCGCGCAGTGGTCCGCAGATCGGCTCGGCAAAACTGATGTGCGCGGCGATCCCGTTGCCGAAGAAGGTGTGCTCAGTTCCGCGGCTGGTCCGATCGTAGAACTGCGTTGGGAAGAGGATGTCGCGCGGCGCGTATTTTTCCTGCAAACTGCCGACCGCGGTGACGCAAATGATCCAGCGAACATTGAGTGAGCGCAGCGCATAAATGTTGGCGCGATGATTCAATTCGTGCGGCAAAAGGCGGTGACCACGCCCATGACGCGGTAGGAAATAGACCTGCCGTTCGCCCAGTTTCCCGCCCACGATCACATCCGAGGGAGATCCAAAAGGCGTGTCGATTTCGTGTTCCGTCGGCTCCGTCACCCCTTCCATCTGGTAAAGGCCGCTCCCCCCGATGATGCCAATTGCCGGTGCGTCTTGATTCATTGGGAATCCGATTAAAGCCGAGGGTCCCGATTATTCCACGCCGATTCTTTCGGACTCAATCGATCCAGGGTCGGCGAGACGGCACGATGCAGATTGACTTCGGGCCTGTGCTTTCTTACAACGCCCTCATCATGGCCAACATCCATATCAACCGCGGCAGCACCAGTTTCGGCGTCCTCCCCGAGAACGAAGTTCGCGAAGGCCTGCGCTCCGGGCGTTTCCTGCCCAGCGATCTCGGCTGGCGGGAAGGAATGACTTCCTGGCAACCCCTCTCGCAATTCCAGGAATTCGCCGCCGAGGTTGCCGCCGCGCCACCAGCGCCGGAAGGCGCCGGAGCACCTCCGGCCGCAGAAGGACCTCTGGCACCGGCCGCGACCGGTCCGCGGGCCGGTTTTCCCTGGGATCGCCGGCAAGAGCTCGGAATCGTGAACGCTTTTTTCGAGACAATGAAAATGGTTTTGCTGCAACCGGCTGAAGCATTCACCGTCATGAAGACGGAGGGCGGTCTGGGCGAGCCACTCATCTATGCGTTTATCGGAGGAAGCGTCGGCTTTTTCTTTTATCTCGTCTTCAGTCTTCTCTTCCGGTCGGTCGGGATGATGGCGGGGCGCAACCCGCTCGGACAGATGTTCGGCGCAGGGCTTGGATTCATCTTCTTCCTTATCCTCATCCCGGTGTTTATCCTGATTGTCGTCTTCGTTGGCTCAGCCATTTTGCATCTTTGCCTGATGCTGGTGGGCGGTGCGAAGCGGAGTTTCGAAACAACGACGCGGGTGGTTTGCTACTGCCTTGGTTCGACCTATCCGCTCATGATCATTCCTCTTTGCGGTGGAGCCATTTCCGGTGTCTGGGCAATCGTGGTCGAATGCATCGGCCTGGCCCGCGCCCACGAAACCGATACCGGCCGCGCCGTCCTGGCCGTTTTTCTGCCGATTATCGTCTGCTGCGGCGGCGGTCTGTTGCTTGGCTTTTTCTTCGGCGCGATGGGAGCGATCTTCGGCAATCATTGAGCGAAAAAAATGCGAGCGGTCTGGCGGCATCGAGCTCCTGCGGAGATCGATCATGAGCTGATTTGGTTAACCACCAGTGTTGGTGGCGGAGGGCTGGCCGCCGGCTGGCTCACCTTTGGTTTGCCCTGGCCCCAGTGCGCGTTCCTCGCCCTCACCGGTCACCCCTGCCTGACCTGCGGAGCCACCCGCGCCGCCATTCAATTCCTGCATGGTTATTTTTCGGCATCCTGGCATTTCAATCCCCTCGCCTTTGTCGCCTATTGCGCGATCGCGCTTTTCGATTGCTACGCTGTCGTTGTCCTTTTGCTGCGGCTGCCCCGGCTGCGCGTGACCGATTTCACGGTTACGCAAAGTAAGCTGGTGCGTTTTTCTGTCGTCGGCTTGCTCGCGCTGAACTGGATCTATTTGCTTAAGACCGCCTGACCTACAGGGTCGGTCGACCGATATCGTCGTCGGCCGCACCGCGATGTTTCAGGATGAATGCGGTGGGATTGAGCCACCCTCGGGTGTCGTCCCGGTATCCGGGCCCGATGAATGGGGTGACAAACGTTCGCATCTCGAAATGGAGATGCGCAAAGTAGCGTCCTTCGCCTGTTCCGATCGTGGCGATCTTTGCTCCGCGCTTCACTGTCTGCCTTGGCCTAACGAGTATCGTTTGCACGTGGGCGTAGTACGATTGCACATATTTCCGTTCGCCGTTTTCCTCATAGGCATGCAGCAAGATCACGATTTTGCCCCAGCCCGGGCCGCCTTCGCGCGCGAGCAGGACCCAGCCATCAGCGACCGCAAAAATCGGGTCGCCCAAATCGCTGTTTTCGCCGCCAATGCCATTCAAGTCATCGCCCAGGTGCCGGTTTTGCGTAAATGGCTGCGCGTTGTATCCGAAAGCGCCGTTTTCCGTTCCGATGGGAAAATCGAAACGGCGGGCCGTCGGAAGCGAGGCGAGGTCGAGAGGTGCGGCCATGCTCAAATTGGGATCAATGGGCAGCGGTGGGAAAGATTCCCGGCGCAGCCTGATGAATAATGTGGCGCCCAACGCGATCACGAAAATGATGACAAACCAGCAAACGGCCAACATGATCCGCGCGGCGCTGGTTCGAGTCTTAACTTCTTCGGTCACCCTTCATCATGAGCACGAAGCTCGGCCCGTTGCCACCCCTGGTCCGCAGGTTATCCCGAGGGCAGCGAGGGACCTCCCAAAAGCGCCAGGGATAATTTGCGAGATCCCTCGCTACGCCGCCGGGCCAATTGGCAATTGGCAATTGGCAATTGCCAATCTAGCCTCCCGCCGTGCGAATTTTGGTCACAGGCGGTGCCGGTTTCATCGGCTCTCATCTTGTCGAAAAACTCCTCGCCGCGGGTGAGACAGTCTCCGTTCTCGATGACTTCAACGATTTTTACGATCCGCAGATCAAACGCGAGAACATTGCTCATCTCGCAAAGCAGATCGTCCTGCACGAAATCGATTTGCGCGATGCTCAAGCGGTCGGCTCTCTATTTCAGCGGGAGAAATTCGACGCCATTGTGCACCTGGCTGCGCGCGCCGGCGTACGGCCATCGATCAAACAACCGCAACTTTACTACGACACGAACGTCTCCGGCACGCTCCACCTCTTGGAAGGCGCGCGCGCCAGCGGAGTTTCGCGTTTCATTTTCGCTTCCAGCTCATCGGTCTATGGCATTTGCAAAACGGTGCCCTTTTCCGAGAGCATGCAGCTCACGCAAACGATCAGCCCATACGCCGCCACGAAAATTGGCGGCGAATTTCTCTGCTCGACCTATTCGCATCTCTATCAAATGCGAATTGTCGCCCTGCGGCTCTTCACCGTTTACGGACCGCGTCAGCGCCCCGACCTGGCCATTCATCATTTCACGAAAAAGATTTTTGCGGGCGAACCAATCGAACAGTTCGGCGACGGCAATACGCGTCGTGATTACACCTACATCGACGACATTTTGCAGGGCGTGCGGGCCGCGCTCGCCTATGAAGGCCCACTCTTCGATATTTTCAACCTGGGCGAAAACCAAACCATCGCCCTGAAGGATTTGATCGCCGCGATTGAGGAAGCACTTGGGCGCAAGGCGGAGATCGAGCGTCTGCCCGAGCAGCCGGGCGACGTTCCGCTGACCTGTGCCGACATTTCCAAAGCCAGAGAACAGCTTGGCTATCGTCCAACTACGCCGCTGAGCGTGGGGCTGCCGAAGTTTATCGATTGGTTCCTGCAGAGGCAGACGGGGCGCTGAAACCGGCGTCCGCCAAACCCCTTGCAAACGCCGGCCGGGAAGGCTAGTTATTCACAGATGTCGGGAATCTTGTTCAAGAATCCGGCCCTCCCATTTTCACGGCGATTCAGAATTTCTAACGCAACCACGCAAGTGTTGGCATTATGGCTGGATCGCCTGCTGCGCAATGGAGCTGGCCCTTTGTTTCGAGATCGTTCCCGACGAGATGAGGCGGAGTTTCCGCCGGCGTGTGCCGCTGCCGAGCAGTTCGAAGAAAGCTCGCAGCCTTCGTGCGCCACGGACCGTGCACCGCGAGGTGCGCTCCGCCTAACAACAAATTGGGTAAAAATTAAGGATCAACATGAAATCTCATTCCTCAGGGGGGAGAAATTCGCGGCGTTCGCGCGGCGGCTCCCGACGAAGAGGCGAGGGTCGCTCGCGTCAGGCGCCGGCGGCCAGCAAAGCGCCGGCCAAGAAATCGTTCTGGAAAAAAATCACGGCGCTTTTCTCCAACGGAAAACGTCCGGAGAAAATCACCACGACAGCTTCCCGCAACGGTTCGCGCTCGCCGCGGCCGGCCCGCAAGCCTGAAGCCATTGAAGTCACTTCGCCGCGTCTTTACGTCGGCAACCTTTCCTTTGACGCGACGGAAAGCGATCTCTTCGAGCTGTTCAACGGCGTCGGCCAGGTGCAGAACGCCGAAGTCGTCACCTACAAGCATAATCAGCGCTCCAAGGGTTTTGCCTTCGTCCAAATGCTGACCATCGACGAAGCCAGGCGCGCCGTGCAGGAATTGCACGACAAGGAATTCCTCGGCCGCAAGCTCGTGGTGAGCGGCGCGAAATCGAGCGAACAGTCACACGCATAACCGAGGCAACGACGCATCTGCAACCGGGAGACGAGGCGGGCCGGCCCGCGCGTCTCCCGGTTTTCTTTTTGCGCCTCTTCCCGAGATGATGCATCGCGCCTTCTTCATCGTCGGGCCGACGGCGGTTGGAAAATCGGAGATCGCCGCGGAAACCGCCCGGATTTCCGGCGCGGAAGTCCTCAGCGCCGATGCTTTTCAGGTTTATCGCGGACTCGATTTGCTCACGGCCAAACCCGATGCCGAAACGCTGGCCAGGGCTCGGCATCATCTCATTGGTAACCTTTCGTTAGGCGACGAAATGAACGCAGAGAAATTCCGGAGGCTGGCGCTTCACGTCTTGCAGGAAATCGAAGCGCGCGGCCGGACGGCCATCATCGCGGGGGGCAGTGGACTTTACATTAAAGCGCTCACCCATGGTCTCGACGCACGGCCGGCGGCCCATCCCGGCCTGCGCGCTGATTTGAATGCGCTCTCGTTAGACCAGCTGCGGACGCGACTCATAAAATTCGATCCCAATGCCGCTGAAACTGTAGATCTAAAAAATCGACGGCGCGTCACCCGCGCTCTTGAGATTTGCCTGCTGACCGGTAAACCGATTTCCCTCCAGCCGCGCAGTTGGAAGCCTGTCGAGGCCGCCGTCCCCGGCGGCAGAGACGATAATCGGCAAGCAGCCACCGGGACGGCCGCCTCTACACGAACGGACTCTGCGGCAAAAGGTGTTGTTCTGATTCGCGACCGCGCCGATCTCAACGAACGCATCAATCGGCGCGTCAGTTCGATGTTCGCAAGCGGTGTTGTCGAAGAGGTGCGCGCAATTCATGAGAAGATCGGGGCGACCGCGGCCAAGGCGCTTGGTTTACACGAAATCCGGCAGCTTCTGGCCGGCGAAATCTCCGAAGCCTCCTGCATCTCTGCCATCCAGCAGGCGACGCGTCGCTATGCCAAAAGGCAGTTGACCTGGTTTCGCCGCCAAACTACTTTTCCCGTGCTGAACTTATCTCTGCAAAGCCCGGCAATGGCTCTGGAATGGATGGTGCGCGAGGCTCGTCTGACCTTCGCGCCAAAGGGATGATCGAAACTACCCCCAAGAAAAAACAGGAGCGCGCGCTCCTCATCGGCCTCGAACAGGAAGGCGTTTCCAAATGGGATCTGCGCGATTCCATGGAGGAATTGCGCGAGCTGGCCAGTTCGGCCGGCGCCGAGGTTGTCGATACGGTTACGCAAAAATTGCAGAAACCGACCGCGCCATTTTACATCGGCAAAGGAAAGGCGGAGCTGATCAAGGAGTCGTTCAAGAAACAGCAGATTACGTCGGTCATTTTTAACGACGAACTCTCGCCCGCCCAGGGACGCAATTTGGAGAATTTGCTCTCGCGCAAGGTGCTCGATCGAACCCAGCTCATTCTCGACATTTTCGCGCAGCGGGCGCGGAGCCGCGAAGGGCGGCTGCAAATCGAGCTGGCTCAGCTGCAGTATCTCCTGCCGCGCCTGACCAGAATGTGGCATCACCTTTCGCGACAGACCGGTGGCATCGGCACACGGGGGCCGGGAGAAACGCAGCTGGAAGTCGATCGGCGCCGCGTCCAGGAACGGATTGCGCGACTGGAGCGCGAACTGGAAGGCGTTCGGCGCGTGCGTCACGTGCAGCGACAGGGCCGCAAGCGCCATCAATGGCCGGTTGCGGCCGTGGTGGGCTACACCAATGCCGGTAAATCGACGTTGCTCAATCTGCTCACCGGCGCGGATCTGGTGGCGGAAGACAAACTCTTCGCCACGCTCGATCCGACCACGCGCAGTCTCACGTTGCCTAACAAACAACGCGTGCTCCTGACCGACACCGTCGGGTTTCTCCGCAAGCTGCCGCATACGCTGATCGAATCGTTCAAGGCGACCCTCGAGGAAGTGAGCGAGGCCGATCTGCTCATTCATGTCATCGATCTGAGTCATCCGCGCGTGGATGAAAATATCGAGGCGGTCAATGCGGTGACGAAAGAACTCGGCGCCTACGGGAAACAGACCCTGCTCGTTTTCAACAAGATCGATGCGCTGTCCGACCCGGAGCTGGCTGCCACTTATCAGAAGAAATTTCCCGGCAGCGTTGCTATTTCGGCGCGGACGGGAGCCGGCGTTCCCGACCTCGTCACGGCTTTGCAAGATCAGCTCGCCTCCTGGCGATTGCGCTCCCGTTATCGGGTGCCGTTGAGCGAATCCGGTTTGATCGCCGAAGTTCACCGCATCGGCCATGTCCTCGAGCTGCGATATGAAGGGGAAGCGGCGCTCATCGTGGCGCATGTCCCGCCGCAGTTGCAGCCGAAGCTGGCGCCATTTGCGGTGGCGTAACGGCGAGCTGGCCGGTTTCGTTTGCGACGCGACGCAAATCGGAGGAAGAAAACCAAATGAAGGAGGCAGTCGAACGCTGGGCGGCGAAGCTGGGGCTTGAGACACGTCCTCGATTGCGCAAGACTCTCGTCGCCATCATCGGCGCGACCGTCTTTCTCATCGGCATCGCCCTGCTCGTGCTGCCGGGGCCGGCGCTCCTCGTCATCCCGGTTGGTCTTGCCATTCTGGCCACCGAATTTGCCTGGGCTAGCCGAGTCATGAAACGAGGCAGGCTCTTCGTCCGGAAATTTCGGCGCAACGGGACACCTGCCGAATCCCCTAACGAGCCAGCCTCGACGAAATGACGGCGCGCGAACGGGTCGCTCAGCTGGTCAGGGTTTTCCATCGCGTTTATCCGGACGCGCATTGCGAGCTCTATTTCAGGAATCCGCTCCAGCTGCTTGTGGCTACGATTCTTTCGGCCCAATGCACGGACAGGCGCGTAAACATGGTCACGCCGGCGCTCTTCAAGAAATATCCGACCGCCGCGGCCTATGCGCGCGCCCCGCAGGAGGAATTGGAGAATGCAATTCGTTCGACCGGCTTTTTTCGAAACAAAGCCAAGAGCATTCGTTCCGCTGCCAAAGCCATTGCCGAGGAACACGGCGGCAAGGTTCCTCGAACGATGGCGAAGCTGTGCGAACTACCCGGCGTTGGGCGCAAGACGGCCAACGTCGTCCTCGGTAACGCGTTTGGCGTCGATGAAGGAATTGTTGTCGATACGCACGTGATGCGGCTCTCGCAGCGTTTTCGCCTAACGAACAAAACGGACCCGGAAAAAATCGAACAGGACTTGATGCGACTTGTGCCGCGCAAGCATTGGACGAACTGGAGCCACTGGCTCATCTGGCATGGGCGGCGGCGTTGTTTTGCGCGCAGGCCGGATTGTCGGCAATGCCAAGTCTTCCGGCTTTGCCCGCGCGGAAAAATATTTGTGCAGAACGGCGAAGCGCGCGAACTCGCCTAGTCTTCGCTGTCGCGGGCGCGGGCGGCGCGATCCCCTAGCTTTTCGAATTCCTTCTCCAGGCTCCGTAATTGGTCGTCCGACATTTTTTCGAGGTCGAGCATGTCGTTGCGCGCGCCGCTCAACGCGCGAATCAATTCGTCGAGTTTGATCTGGATCGATTTCGTGTCGCGGTTCTGCGAGTTTTGAATGAGGAACACCATCAGGAAAGTCACGATGGTCGTGCCGGTGTTGATGATGAGCTGCCAGGTATCGGAGAAACGGAAGGCCGGACCGGTAATCGCCCAGACCACGATGATGGTAACGGCGACGACGAACGCCCAAGCGCTGCCGAGAACGAAAGAAGCGGTCCGGGCAAACAGACGGAAAGCATCCTGCAGCCGGCAAACAAGATCGCGATCAGAGCCCCTCTTTTTCCTGGGTTTTTTTGCCGCCATAATTCGACTATCTAGTTCGCATGGCGAACGAAGCTTGCGCGCATGATTCTGACGCGCTCGAGCCGGGAGAGGCGAGCTGCGTTGCCGGCGGCAAGTCGACGCATTTAAATCTCGACAATGCCTGGCCGGCGGCGGCGCTCTCGATGGAGACGCTCGATCTCACGGCGTGGGGTCCGCCATTGCGTTTCAGTGCACCGGGGCGGTTGATCGAGAAGTTTCATCGCAAAGTGCAACCGGCGCTGAAGCCATTCACGCTCTACGGCTCGGGCGATTTTCATCACTTGAGCGCGCTGTGGTTACGTCGTTACACCGAACCGCTCGTCGTTGTCTCATTCGATAATCATCCGGATTGGGACCGTCGCCCGCCGCAATGGGCCTGCGGCGGCTGGGTCAATCGCGCGCTCGAACTTCCGCACGTGCAAAAGGTGAGCGTCTGGGGTTGCGGCAATTTCGAATGCTGGTGGCCGCAGCAACTGTTTGGGAACCGGCGCGCGGAAAAAAGCGGACGTCTTGAAGTGCATCCCTGGGCAGACGACTTGCCGCCGCGGGCCTGCCAAAGACGTGGCGCCATCGTCCGTTCCAATTGGCAGGAGCGCTTTTCGGCTTTCCTCAAAAATCTCCACGGCATGCCGGTGTATGTGACGATTGATCTCGATTGTTTGTCTGCCGACGCCGCTGCGACGAATTGGGAAAGCGGTCGCTTCACCCTCGAGGATCTGGCCTGGGCGCTTGGGATCTTGCGCGATGCTGCTCCGATCCGCGGTGGCGACTTGTGCGGCGCCTATTCCCGGCAGCAATATGCGCGAGCGGGACAGCGGTTTGTCGCCTGGTACGATCATCCAAAGCTGCCGTCGCGCGACCCTGCGGAAATCGAGCGAACAAATCAGGCCGCTTTCGCTCGTCTTTGGCCGCTCTTAGCTGAGTGAGACGAGCACGATACCGGCGCTGATGAGCAGTGCGCCTAACAAAAGTGGGAAAGTCAGGCGTTCGCGCAAAATCCACGCTGCCGTCAGCGCGATCAGGACCACACTGAGGCCTTGGAACGGATAGATGTAACTGAGATCGAAACGTTGCAGAAGACCGAGCGTCAGGAAAAACGAAATCGTCATCGCGAAAATCCCGGCGCCAATCAAAAAGCCGACGCTGTGACTGTCATTTGGTTGGTCGCCGACCGTTCCTTCCATTCCCTTTTTGAGCAAAAGCTGGCCGGCCACAAAGCTGATCAGCGCGATGAAGATGAGAAGTGCCCACCAGGCGTTCACAAGCGTTCCTCCAGGCGCGCAACCGGCCGGGCAATGATGGCGAGGCCGATGATGACCAGCGCAATTCCGCACCAGCGCCGAATTGAGATTGCTTCGCCGAGAAAAATCCAGCAGCCGAGCGGGACGAGCGCATCAACCACCCGCGACAGCGGGAAGGCGATGGAGAGCGGGAGATATTTCAGTACGTAAAGCCAGCTGACGAAACTGAGCAGGACGAAGACGATGGCCAGCCAGATAATGGGCGAAGCGAGACCCGTGATCCCGGTCCACCCCCAGGCGCTGGATGGGTCGGCCGTGGCGACCGCGCCGCGTTTCAGGAGCAATTCAGAAACGAAGACGCAAAGGACACTGAAACTCAACTGCAGCCACGGGTTGCGAAACCCGCTCAATGCATCGCGCATCCGGGTTGTTTAAACGGCCGAGCGTGGGCCGCAAACATTTTCAGCGCCCCCGCCTCGGCCGACGCTGCGATCAAAGTTGATGCGCGTTGGGAAAGCGGCGCAGGACGGGATCGTGCCGGGTCGGCTCAAGCAGCTTCACGGCGCGACGAAAGATCGGATTGAAAAGTGAGTGGGTGTGCAGCACGTAAAGGTCGAGCGGCAAGAGATCGCACCCAAGATGCAGTTTTGGATCGTAGTTCAACGGACTGCTGCAGTACCTGCTTGAATCCCTCGCGCAGTGCCCACCGGAGAATGTCGCGTAACGTGTAAAAGTAGAGATGGAGGTCGAGGGCGACGCGGTAATCGAGTCCGAGATATTCGTCGTAGAGCGTGTCGCCATGAACCATGCAGAGGCTGAAAGCCACAGCCTTTCCCTCCTGACGCCAAATAAAAAAGCGTGTGCGCTCCGGCATCTGCCGACCGAGACGGCAAAGATATTCTCGCGTCAAGCGTTCGAACTTGAGACGCGAGCGCTCATGCACCTGCATGTAGAGTGGATAAACTTCGTCGATGTAGGGCGTGATGTCCTGCATGACCTCGAAACTGATCGGCGCCGCGCTTTCCGTTTTGCGAAATTTGCGCCGCAGATTCTTGCGGGTGGCCTTGCCTAACGAGTTGAGATATTCCTCGAAGTCGGCGTAGTCCAGCCGCAATTGCGTCATCGGCATGCTCGGGATGCGGGCATAGCCGTTGGAGGAAAAGCTGCGCAGGGCCGGGCGGTAGCGGGCGGAAAAATCCTTGAGAACGACGAGGGAAGCACGCCGGCTGCGCGCATAGGTCTTAAGACATTCGTGCAACGATTCGGCCGCCCATTCTTCGTCGCCGGGCAGACAAACACCAAGATGACTTTCCCCCGCCGCGCAACCGACCATCAGCACGCGCATGGTGAGAAAGCGCGGGAAGCGGCGCTGCAATGCGTCGACAGCGCGACGCAAACGGCCGGAGACACCTTCGCACACATTCTGCCTGACGAAGAAAATTGGTTGCACCGCTCGCACTTTCCCGGCGGAATCTTCCAGCACCATGTAATGATGCTCGAAATCGGAATTTAAAGTTCCGTCAACGATTTCGTAGAAACGGTGATCCTTGCAATGGTTCCGGAAGGTTTCCTGCCACGCCGAACAACTCTCGAGCTCGGCGTGCGACAAAATCCTCGCTGATCCGTCGCGCAACGGAATAATAGTCGCCGCCTGCATGCCGCTTTTCGTAACCGCCTAGCTATCGGAATTTTAGGAGGGGCGCAAGGCCCAAATCTCCGGGCCAACGGCCTAGGCGCCTCCTTCTTTGTGCTCCGGAACCTGCCGCATTTGCAGAACGCCGCTGCGGATATGCAGGTCGCGTTGTGGAAAGGGAATCTCGATGCCGGCCTTCCTGAGCCCGGCTTCGATGGCGAAATTCAGATCGCTGCGGTAGCGCCGGGGGCGATTGCTCATCTCGCTGCTCCAGACCACCAGTTCGAAGTCGAGTGAACTGTTCCCGAATCCGACAAAAAAGACACTCGGCGCCGGATCGTCCAGGGTATGCTGGTCGGCGGCGCCGACGGCAATGAGAACTTGCTCTACCTTTTTCACGTCGCTGCCGTACGCGACGCCGACCGGAACGCGGAAGCGCACCCGCGGGTCGCCGTATGTCCAGTTAGTGACCGGCGAATCGATAAACTTCTGGTTCGGCACGATGGTGGAGATGTTGTCGTTGGTCACAATAACGGTGCTGCGCGCACGAATTTTCTGCACCTGCCCGGTGATGCCGGCTACTTCCACGCGATCGCCAATGGTGATCGGTCGTTCCGCCAGAATGACGAGGCCGCTGATGAAATTACTGGCGATATTTTGCAGGCCGAAGCCCACGCCGACACCAACTGCGCCGGCAAAAACGGTGAGCGCGCCGAGGTTGATGCCAGTATTTTCAAGAACGATGAAGACGCCGACAATGAGCACGAGATTGCTCACGATCTGGGCGATGGCGTACTGCAGCGAGCGGTCGAGTCCGCTGTTGACAAGGAAGCGGTTGAAGAGAAAGCGCTTCGTGTGAGATGAAATCCAAAAAACGGCGACGAGCAGCGCGACCAGCAGAAAGATCTGTAACAGGCTGAGCGGCAATCCCGGAATCGGCGCGCTCCAGGAAAGCGGAATGCCGGCCGCGTTCACGGCGCTGACGGTGAAGAAGACGAAAGCCGCCAGGCTCAGGATGGTGGTGATGATGGCGGTGAATTTGGCGTCCAGTTTGAGCCGGCCGAAAAAGCGGCGAATGGCCTGGCTTTGCAGGATTTTTACCACGATCAGACCGCAAACGAACAAGCCGACGAAGGCGCCGAGCCCGAGGAGCGAGACGTAGTTGTGCCCGAGGTGAAAAAGCGGGCGCTCCAGAAACTCGAGATTCATCCGGGGGAAGTTTTCCCGTTCCTGATTGAACTGCAACCGGGAACAAAAAAACACGGCCGAAGCCGTGTTCTTCGTAAGGGCGTTTGGCGAAGGGACGAATTATCCCTTGTTGGCCCGCTCCTCGATGTACTTGATGACGTCGCCGACGGTCTGCAGTTTCTCCGCATCCTCGTCCGGCACTTCAACGGAAAACTCCTCTTCGAAAGCCATGACCAACTCGACGATATCGAGCGAATCGGCGCCCAGATCTTCGATAAAGGATGCCGTGGGCGTCACCTGCTCGGGATTCACCCCGAGTTGCTCGACGATGATGTCCTTGACCTTCTCTTCAATTGATTTTTCCGACATAAAAACTTGGTTGTTGGGTTGGCTGGGCGGGCAGTAACTAAATCTCTCCGCGCTGCATGGCAAGTAAATGAATTAACCGGCTTGTCAATCTATTTCAGGCAGGCTGCGCCAGCCCCTTCCCACGCTCGTAGTTTACTTCCGGTACGCTTGGCGTACATGGAGAAAATGCCACCGTCCGCACCGTCACCCGACCTGCTCGATTTGAAGTTGATGCCGGCCTGGGTGAAAGAGTCGCCAGCCGCTCGAGACTACTCAGATTTCGAAGGTGAAGATGGCGAGGAACCTCGCCGCGGTCGCGACCGTCCCCATGATCGCGCTCGCCGCCCGGATCGACCGCGCGGACGCGAAGAGAAACGTGATCGAAACAAGCGCCGGCCGGACCGCAAACCGCCGCCTGCGGGCGCTCGCCGGAGGGAGGATCGACCGACGCCCGCCCCGCCGCCTGCCGTAACGGTTCGCTTTTTGCCGCATGTGCCGGCTTTGGAGAGTGTGATCGCGCAGATCAAAGCAGGCCCGGTCACCTATTCGGTTTACGCTCTGGCCCGGCTTTTCTTGGAAAAACCGGAACGCTACGATGTGCGCCTAACGAGCAAGACGGAGACGCCACTCTACCAATTGGGGGAACACGGTCCGGTCTCGAGCGAGCAGCGTTTGCTCGAAAACGCCGCCTTTCCGGCGCTGCACGAAGAGTTCTACAACGTTGAGGTTACTCAGGCGGAGCCAATCAAGGGAAACTTCAGCAACGTGGCGCGCTGCCGGGCCAGCGGCACTTTACTCGGACCGACCAATCACCACAGTTACCAGGCCCAATTGCGCAATCTCTACGAACAGCGTTTCAGCCGGCGCATGAGTTTCGCCGATTACCAGCGGCAGATCGAAATCGTGAGCGATCCGGCCGCCGTCGAGGAATGGAAGGAGAGGGCGCGCAACATTACCACTTACCTGACAAAGCAGATCGACCCGCCGTTAACCTTCCAAAACAGCAGCGAAGCGGAACGTCATTTTCGGCAACATCACCTGCCCGCTCTCGTCCGCAGCGCGCCGGAATTAACCATCAGCGGCGTCCTTAGCCGCCGGCTGCCCGATCGTCCGCTCCATCGTCTCATCGAGAATGCCTGGGTGCACGAGACGCGTTCGCCCTCCAACATGATGCAGGAACTGGCCGGAGCCTTGCGCCAGGCCGGGCTCAATATTTTCCGGCATCGGCGCGGCATGCTCTTCGTTTCACCGGTAAGAATTCATGCGTTTCAGCACGAGAACACTTCGGTCTCGGACTCCATCAAGGGCATTCTGGCCGCGGTCAGCGAAACGCCCGGCCTGCATCGCAAGGATCTGGCCGGAAAATTGATTCCCGCTGAACGGGAAAGTGGCGAGACGGAGCGCATGAAGCTGACGCTCGCGTCCGATTTGAAATGGCTGATCAGCGAAGGCTACATGATCGAATTCAACGACGGCTCGCTCGATTTGCCGCGGGTGAAACAGGTGGAAACAAAAGCGCAGCCTAACGAGCTTAAGTCGGATCAAAATGTGGCGGCGACTGGGCCAGCCGCCGAGCCTGAAGACTCGACGCTTGATACAGGCGCCGCTCCACCTGCGCCAACGGAACCCGTGGCCATGGATGGTGCCGAGGCCGTTGAGCCGCCTCCCGCGGAGAGCTCCGCGTCAGCGGGCGGTTCGGAATCAGCGACCGCCTAGGCCGCGATCACGCCGGCCTTCTTTAAGGTCGCGAAGGCGCCGTTTTTGTTGATCGTCTTCAACCCGCGCGCCGTGACGCGAATGCGCACGTGCCGTTTCAGCTCCGGCACCCAAATGCGGTGCTCATGCAGGTTCGGCCCAAATTCGCGCCGCACATTTTTCGTGACGTGACGCCCGACGCCGCCCTTTTTCTTGGCCATGCCGCGCCGATGAATCACGCTGCCGCGTGAAACTTTCGATCCGGTTATGCTGCAAACCTTCGACATGATTCCTCCAAAAGAGGCGTAAGCTGGCGTGCCCCTCCCATGCGGTCAAGTGATTCTTGAACGCCGTCTCTCTCCCGTGGTCAAATTCATCTCACCCTGCCAAGATGCACCGAAACAATAATCACAAGCTGCGCATCGGCATGATCGGAGCGGGTGATATCGTGCGCCGGCGGCATCTTCCTGGTCTGCAGGCAATTCCCGAAGTGGAGATCTTCGCCGTTTGCAATTCCACTTACGAAAGCGCCGAAAGATTCTGTCAGGAAAACGCGCCCGGCGCGAATCCGATGCAAAACTGGGCCGATCTTCTCGCGCTCGACGAAGTCGATATCGTCTGGATCGGCACGCCGCCCTACATGCATTCGGCTGTCACCATTTCGGCTTTGGAAGCGGGCAAGCATGTCTTTTGTCAGGCGCGCATGGCCATGGATTTGACCGAGGCGGAAGAAATGCTGGGCGCCTCGCGCCGTTATCCGCAATTGGTGACAATGCTTTGCCCGCCGCCTCACGGCATGCGGGGCGATCTGCTCATGAAAAAATTGCTGGCCGAGGATTATATCGGCCGGCCGCACCACATTCGCCTGCAATCTTTTACCAGCTCCTATTTGGATCCTGATCTGCCGGCCCATTGGCGGCAGCGGATCGAGATCAGCGGCCTCAATGTGCTCACGCTCGGCATTTACGCGGAAGTGCTCCAAGGCTGGCTCGGCGGCATCACTGGCGTTTTCGCACGCGGAAAAATCCTGCATCCTTCGCGTCAGGGTTACGAAGTGATGATACCCGACATGGTCAATGTGCTCTGCACCTTCGCCGGCGGAGCTGAAGGCGTGCTCGAATTCAGCGGTGTCGATGCCCTCGCGCCGTCCGATCGCCTCGATATCTACGGCAGCAAAGGCACGCTGGTTTACGATTTCGGCTCCGATCAGGTACTAGCCGGCTTGGCGGGCGACCGGGCATTGCATTCTGTCGAAACAACGCCCGATCTCGAAGGCCACTGGCACGTTGAAAATGATTTCATTGCTGCGGTCCGCTCCAGGGGCCGCATTCGTCCGCATCCCGATTTTGAGGACGGCGTCCGTTACATGCGCGTGGTGCAGGCGGTCGCCGATTCATACACCCGCAACGAGTGGATAAGCATCCCGGCCTAACGACGGAGCGCTACCTCCGGACGCGCTAATTCGGCATGCATTTCATCGAACTCGGAGAGCTCGATCTATCTACAACATCGCGCCACGCATGATGAGCAAGGCGATCGTGAAATAAATCACGAGCCCGGTTACATCGACAAGCGTCGCCACAAAAGGGGCCGACGATGTTGCCGGGTCCGCCCCAAAACGCCGCAGAACAAACGGCAGCATTGAACCCGAAAGCGACCCCCAAAGGACAACCCCAATCAGCGCGAGACCGACCGTCACGGCCACGAGCAGCCAGTGCGGCCCGTAAATGTTGGAAAATTGCGCCCACGCCGCGACGCGCATAAAGCCGATCGCTCCCAGGACGCACCCGAGCAACAAACCGGAGACAATCTCCTTCCGCATGACTCGCCACCAATCCTGCAGCGTGACTTCCCCAAGCGCCATCGCCCGGATGATCAGCATCGAAGCCTGTGACCCGGAATTGCCGCCGCTCGAAACGATCAGCGGTAAAAAAAGCGCCAGCACCACCGCCTTGGCAATCTCCGCTTCGTAATAACTCATGGCCGACGCGGTCAGCATTTCGCCCAAAAACAGGACGACCAGCCAGCCCGCACGTTTCTTGACCATCTGCAAAAGCGGCGTGCGCATGTAGGGCTCATCCAGGGCTTCCATACCGCCAACCTTTTGGATGTCTTCGGTCGCCTCCTCTTCGGCGACGTCGAGCATGTCGTCGACGGTAACGATGCCGACGAGCACGCCGGCCGAATCCACCACAGGCAACGCGGCGCGATCGTATTTTCGGAAAATGTTGAGCGCCTCCTCCTGATTTTCATTCACCGTGAGATGCACGAAATTTCGATCCATGAAGTCGCTCACCCGGGCGCTGAGCGGCCGCAGCAGAAACTCGCGAATGCGCAGATCGTCGATCAATTTCCCGCGGTCATCGACGACATAGATAAAGTTGAGTGTCTCGCGGTCCCGCCCGTGTTCGCGTACGTAATCGAGCACCTGCTGCACCGTCCAATCGCTGCGCACGGCGATGAAGTCCGGCGTCATCAAACGCCCAACGCTGTCTTCCGGATATCCGAGCAATGCCCTCGCTACCCGGCGTTCCTCCGGGGTGAGCGATTGAATCAACTGCCGGGCGGCCGCGCTTGGCATTTCTTCAAGCAGCGCCGTACGATCGTCCGGCGACATTTCGTTCAGAATCGCGACCACCTGCTCGTGCGCCATGGCCCGCAGCAGTTGTTCCTGCGCCTCAAAATCGAGGTATTCGAAAACATCCGCGGCAATCGCGTTTGGCAAAACCCGAAAGATGATCACCTGGTAATCCTCTGGAAAATCGGTGATCACCTCTGCAATGTCGGCTGGCGGCCAATCGTGAAAGGTCTCTCGCAAAGCGGCAAAGTTGCGCGCTTCGATCAGGTTCTTGATTTCCGGGATGAGAATTTTGCCGACCATGGATGCCCCCGGGCGAACGCCGTCCGAGTTCTAGCATTCGGCCCCAGCCTGCGCAACGTGGGATGTCGCCCGCATCCTTACTTGGAATTTGGCCGATTCTGGCCAAAATGAACCGGGATGACTGCGCTTCCGACCGGAACCATGGTCCGCCGCGAAATTGGCGACGACAACATTTGCCTCCTGATCTTCGATCGGCCCGAATCGGGAGCAAACATTTTTGACGCCGCCACCATGAGTGAGCTGAGCAAACATGTGGCAGCAATCGAGCACAACGACGCGATCAGGGGCCTCATCGTCAGCTCGGCCAAGAAATCGATTTTCATCGCGGGCGCGGATCTCAAGACGTTGCTCAAACAGGCGCGCACCGGCGAGTTGCGCGGTTTCATCGCCGAAGGACAAAAGGTTTTCAACCGCATCGCCGGACTAGGCATGCCAACGGTCGCGGCCATTCACGGCGCCTGTGCTGGCGGCGGCTATGAGATCACGCTGGCCTGCGATTATCGGATCGCTTCGAACGATCGCGCGACGAAGATCGGACTCCCGGAAACGACCCTCGGGCTGGTGCCAGCCTGGGGCGGAGCGACGCGTCTGCCGCGCCTGATTGGCGGCGAGAACGCGGCTGAAGTTATTCTCAAGGGAAAACTTCATTCTGCCGAAGAAGCGCTCGAGCTGGGCCTCGTTGATGAAGTCGTTTCGCAGGACAAGTTGCTCGAGATCGCGAAAGAAAAAATCAAGGCGGGCAAACCAAAGCGTGCCGCCGCGAACACCGATCTGACCGTTCCCCCGCCACAACCTTCCGGGAACGCCGCCCCCGGGCGCGCTTTCGAGATCATCAAGAGCGCCGGCCGTTCCTCGATCGAGCAATCGCTCGCCATGGAACTCGACGCCATCAGCGAACTCGGCGCCACCGATGCGACACAGAATCTCATCCGCAATTTCTTCCTCGCCGAAAAATACAAGAAGGGTTCGTCCAAAACGCCGGCCGAAAAAATTGTCCATGCCGCTGTCATCGGCGCAGGTGTCATGGGTTCCGGCATTGCGCAATGGCTCAGCTCGCGCGGCGTCTCGGTTATTTTGCGTGACGTCGACACGGCAGCCATCGACCGTGGCCTGGCCAACATCGAGAAGACTTACGCCGACGCGGTCAAGCGCGGTATCATGCCGGAGGCCAAAGCGAAGGAAGGCCGCGCGCGCATTGTCGCCTCGACGGCTCCTGTGAATTTGCGCGAAGTACGCATTGTCATCGAAGCCGCTTCGGAAAAGCTCGAGGTGAAAAAGAAGATTTTTGCCGAACTGGCCGAACATACCCCGTCGGACGCCATTCTCGCCACGAACACGTCTGCGCTGCCGATTAGCGAGCTGGCGGCCACCACCGGCTCGCCTGCGCGCGTCGTCGGCCTCCATTTTTTCAACCCGGTCAGCCGCATGAAATTGATCGAGGTCGTGATTGGCAAACAAACTTCCGACGAGACGCGCGACGGCGCGTTGGCGTTCGCCCGCCAAATCGGCAAGCTTCCGGTGCTCGTACGCGATTCCCCCGGGTTCCTCGTCAATCGCGTCCTCTTCCCGTATCTGCTCGACGCGGCCGAGATGTTCGAAGCCGGCGTCAGCGCGGAAGAAATCGACAAAGCGTTGCTGCAATGGGGCATGCCGATGGGGCCGTTGCGCTTGATCGACGAGATCGGCATCGATATCACCGTCGATATCGCCGATACGCTGGAGAAAGCGTTCGGCGTGCGCGATCACGCCCCAAAAATTTTACGGCAGATGCACGACGCAAAATTGCTCGGTCGCAAAACTGGCGCCGGTTTTTACAAATACGAAGGCAAACAGCAATCGCCTAACGAATCGCTAGAAAAATGGCGCGGTCACACTGTAGCCGGGGACGATGACGCAGGCAAAGGACCGGGATCGACGATCCCGGCTACAACGACGCGCCTGGTCTTGCTCATGGTCAACGAAGCCGCGCGCTGCCTTGAAGAAAAAGTGGTGGCGACGCCTGAGGATGCTGACTACGGCATGATTCTCGGCACCGGATTTCCGGTCTTCCGCGGCGGCCCGTTGCGCTTTGCCGAAAATATTGGAATCAAAAAGGCGGTCACCGAACTGGAGCGTCTTCAGTCCAGCGCCGGAGAAAAATTTGCCGCTTCTGATTTGCTGCGTCAGCATGCTGCTGACGGCACAATGTTTTATGGCCGTGAATAGAAAAATGGCGCAAGTTTTCAACTTGCGCAGCGCCATCCGCGCAGGTTGAAAAACCTGCGCCACATTTTATGAAATCGCCACTCGACGCTCCCGAAAAGCAGGTCCGCGAAGAAACCAGCGCCACGTCCGCCAAAGCAACCGCTTCCGTCATCGACACGTCCAAAATGTCGGAGGGAAAGCGTGCCGCGCTTGAGCTGGCCGAAAGCTCACGCGACCCGCTCGACGATCGCGGCAGTTTCGCGAGCAACCTTTTCGTCGGTCGCTACGATTTCGAACGCATCTACCCGTTCCCCGAGCAAAGCGCCGAGGATCGTGCCGCCGGCGAAGATTTCCTGCGCGAGCTGCGCGATTACCTCGAGAAAAATGTCGATGCCGACGAGATCGACCGTACCGGCGAGATTCCGCAAAAGAACATTGACGACCTTTTCGCGATGGGCGCGTTCGGCGTGAAAATTCCGAAGGAATACGACGGGCTTGGCTTGTCGCAGGTCAACTACGGCCGCGCCGCCATGATTCTCGGCAGTTGGGATGCGAATCTGACCGCGCTCGTTTCCGCGCACCAATCGATCGGCGTGCCGCAACCGCTGCTTTTGTTCGGCACAGAAGAGCAAAAGCGGAAATATCTGCCGCGGGTCGCGCGCAAGGAGATCTCCGCCTTTGCCCTGACCGAGACTAATGCCGGCTCCGATCCGGCGAACATGAGTTTGCGCGCCGATCCGACCGAAGAGGGTTCCGCATTCATCCTCAACGGCGAAAAACTTTGGTGCACCAACCTGATCAAAGCCGGCGTGCTCGTGGTCATGGCGCGCACGCCACCGAAGATGGTGAAAGGACGCGAGCGCAAGCAGATCACCGCCTTCATCGTCGAAGTCGATACGCCCGGGCTCGAGATCACGTATCGCTGCCACTTCATGGGATTGCGCGCGCTTTACAACGGCATCGTCAAATTCACCAACGTGCGGGTCCCGCGCGAAAACATGATCGCCAAGGAAGGCCAGGGTCTGAAGGTCGCTCTCACGACTTTGAATACGGGCCGCCTGACGATTCCGGCAGCCTGCGTCGGACTCTCGAAACGTCTGCTCGAAATCTGCCGCAAATGGGCGAGCGAACGCGTGCAGTGGGGCGTACCCATTGGCCAGCATTCCGCCATCGCCGGCAAAGTCGCGGAGATCGCGGCTAACGTTTTCGCCATGGAAGCGATGACCTTTCTCACTTCCGCGCTGGTCGATCAGAAGGCGGGCGATCTGCGCATCGAAACCGCCATGTGCAAAATGTGGGCGACGGAAGCGACATGGCGCATCGCCGATGAAGCGATGCAGGTACGCGGCGGCCGCGGTTACGAAACGGCTGAATCGCTCGCCGGCCGCGGCGAAGAGCCCATTCCGGTCGAACGTTTTTTGCGCGATTGCCGCATCAACATGATTTTCGAAGGCTCGAGCGAAATCATGCGGCTCTTCATTGCGCGCGAAGCGCTCGACCCGCATCTCAAGGTGGGCGGCGCCATTTTCAATACGCAGTTGCCGATGTCGGAACGGGCCAAGGCCATCTTCAGCTCCGGCAAATTCTACGCCGGCTGGTATCCGAAACAGTGGTTAGGCGGGAGCGCGGGCGAGCAGAAAGGTCTGCACAGGGATTTGCAGGCGCACATCAACGACGCGGCGCGGGCGAGCAAACGTCTCGCTCGCGGTTTATTCCACGCCATGGCGCGATTCGGTCCGAAACTCGATCGCGAACAACTTCTTCTCTCCCGTTTTGTCGGTGCGGCCACGGAACTTTTCGCGATCAGCGCGACCTGTTCCTTCGCGCAGGCAAAGATCAACTCCGGCGAACCAGCCGAAGAAATTCTCTCGCTCGCCAATTATTTTTGTCGCTCGGCCAGGCTGCGCTTCGATCATCACCTGGCCGGAACGAAAGCGAATACCGATCGCAGCGGTTACCGTCTCACGCAGGAATTGATGGCGGGTAAGCACAGCTGGCTTCGTCGCGGCATCGTGTGATCCCAAAGCACTTCATCTGCAAAACCTGCGGGACGCAGTTTGCAGAGTCCGCTGCGCCGCCAGCGCGCTGCGCCATTTGTGAAGATGAACGGCAATACGTACCCGCTTCGGGTCAGCAATGGACGACACTGGACGAATTGTGTGCCGTTCATCGCAACAGTGTTCGCCAATACGAAGACAGTCTGTTCGGTATCGGCACGACTCCAGATTTTGCCATCGGACAACGCGCGCTTCTTTTGCGCACGGTGCATGGAAATTTCCTTTGGGACTGCGTCAGCCTGCTCGACGACGCCACCATTGAAGTCATCAAATCGTTAGGCGGATTACGCGGTATCGCCATCTCTCATCCGCATTATTACACGACCATGGTCGAATGGAGCCGCGCCTTCGGCGGCGTTCCTATTCATCTGCATGCGGCCGACCGCGACTGGGTCGTGCGTCCTGATTCAGCAATCGAATTTTGGAATGGGTCGCAAAGAGAAATTGCGCCCGGCGTTACCCTGATTCATTGCGGCGGACACTTTGCCGGCGGGACGGTGTTGCATTGGACGGCCGGCGCTGACGGTCGAGGTGCGCTGCTCACCGGCGACATTCTCCAGGTCGGCCCCGACAGGAACGTCAGCTTCATGTACAGCTATCCCAATCTCATTCCGCTGCCCGCGGACAGCGTCTGCGCCATCGATGATGCTTTGGCCTCGCTCGCTTACGACCGTATCTACGGCGCGTGGTGGGATCGTCAGATTCATTCCGATGCGAAAGCGGCAGTGGCGCGATCCGTCGCGCGGTATATCCAGGCCATCACACGCTCGTGAAATGAGCTTTCGACGAATTTTGCTTCTGCTTTCTTTCGGATTGATCGCGTTCCGGCCGGCGTCGGCTTCGAATTCCCAGCCGGCAGCATTGGCGACAAATCAATTCGGGCTCGATCTTTATCACCAGCTCGCCGCCAGGGACGGCAACCTTTGCCTTTCGCCCTACTCCATCGAGACCGCGCTCGCCATGGCCATGGCTGGCGCAGCCGGCGAAACGCGAGCGGAGATGGCGCGTGTGCTCCATCTCGCGGGCGACGACGGCAAGGTCCACGCAAGTTTTGCTGCGCTGCAAAAATCGCTCGACGAAATGGCGCGAACCACCGTCCGTCCGAATTTCCCATCCGAAAAAACCGAGCCGATCAAGCTCGATATGGCGAACCGCCTTTTCGCGCAGGAAGGTTACAATTTTCGCGAAAGCTTTCTGGCCCTCGTCAAAACCAGTCTCGGCGCGCCGCTCGACCGGCTGAATTTCAAAGGCAACCCGGCGCAGGCGACCGACAAGATCAACGACTGGGTCGCCGAGCAGACGCGCAAAAAGATTCAAAACCTGATCCCGGCCGGCGCATTGGACGACACGACACGCATGGTGCTCGTGAACGCGCTCTATCTCAAGGCACCGTGGGCCGAGCCGTTCGAGAAGCAGATGACGCAACCGCAGCCGTTTCATGTGCACGGCAGCGAGTCCGTGAAAGTGCCAATGATGACGCGGCACACGCACGCCTTCGGCTACGCGCGGAAAGATGGTTTCACCGCGGTCAGCCTGCCTTATCGGGGCGGCGATCTGCGATTTGTCATTCTATTGCCGGACGAAGGAAACAGCCTCACCAACCTGGAAGTGAAGTTGAACGCGAAGTTGCTGGCTGATTGTACGCCGCTGCGCACGGCCGACCTCATGCTGACCGTGCCGAAGTTCAGGCTCGAACCGCCAACCATCGCGTTGCAATCACAGCTGAAAGCCCTCGGCATGAAGAGCGCGTTCGACGAACCGCAGGGCAGCGCCAATTTCGATCGCATGGCGGTACGCCGGCCTAACGAGTACCTTTATCTCTCAAAGGTCTTCCACAAAACTTTTATCGACGTGGACGAAAAAGGCACGGAAGCCGCCGCTGCGACCGCGGCCGCCATGATGCTCGCGACGAGCGCGATGCCCCGCCAACAACCGATCGTCGTGCAGGTGGACCGGCCGTTTGTTTATCTCGTTCAGCAGGCTTCGACCGGTCTCTGTTTGTTTATCGGGCGCGTGATTGATCCGCAATAGGATTCAAGGAGGGGCGGCTTCCTAACCGCCCATCGTGAAGGAAGCGCTGTCCGCAGGCGGCCTGGAGTCCGCCTCTCCTTGACCCGCTGCATAGCTAAGCGTGCCATCCAGGATGCGCGCAGCGGAGGTATAAGGATGCGATTCCGTTTTCTTCGCATCGACGATGTGAACGACTTCAATGCCGCGCGATTTGAGCAGATCGGCAATCAACCCGCGATGGCAGCGCCACCAGACCGCTTCCGCGCACATGATGGCGGTCGGACCGGTTTGCCCGGCAATATCGAGCAGTCGTCGGAGCGCGCTTTGAAATTCCTGCGTCCCCATGTGGTCGGCATAGCCGCGAAAGGCCGCATTGCGCCACCCCACGTTCGGCGAATCCGGCCGCGGTTTCCGACGGCCGCCGAGTTCGGGAAAATGTTGATAGCCGATACCATGCTCGCCTAACGACTCAGCTAGCGTATCACGATTAAATTGCGGATAGCGCTTCGATCCGGGCAACAGGCGGACATCGGCAAGGAGCTTGATTTCGTTGGCTGCAAGAGCGGCCAGGAAGTCCTCAATGGAACGCGTGGAATGCCCGATGGTATGGATGCGCGAAATCATTCCACAAAGGTAATCGGTCGCACCGGGCTCGCACGCTTGCCCGAGAAAAAGGGGTAGAATGCCAGTCGGCCGAGTCAGGCTGGCAGCTGACTTCCGTTATGGCGCCGGTTTCGGATTCGTGACGGCGGCGCCCATGGTTTTGAGGAGGCGGCCGAGATCGCTGTTGGTAGAAATGACGGCGGTGGTGTCCTTTTCGAAGGCGGAACGAGCGACATCGAGGCTGCGTTGGAAGAGGTAAAGTTCCTGCGCCTCCGGACTTGAGTAGGCGGCGGCGTAAATGCGCGCGGCTTCGGCGTCCGCCTCGCCCTGAATCTTGAGCGCATCCTTGGTCGCAACCGAGATGATCGAAGCGACATCGCTCTCTTTCTGACCGCTGATGTTGGCCGCTTCGCCGCGACCTTCGGAACGAAAACGGGCCGCAATCTGGTGCCGCTCGCTCGACATGCGCTCGATGATTTTCTCCGCCACGGCCGGGTTGTATTTGCTGCGCTTGAAACGTTCGTCGAGCAGTTCGATGCCAAAATCGGCGATCTTCTGGCGGGCGCGTTCGGTGATTTGTTTCTCAATCTCGCCGCGGCCGAATTCGATATCGGGAATGCTCGACGGCAGGACGGTGCCCGATTTTTCCAGTTCCGGATCGCGCAACGGTTTGCGGCCCTTGGTGACGCGAATGATTTCGACGAGATCATTCGTGGCGACGGCGGTGCGCGTCTCGCTGCCGAGAATGTCGTCGAGTCGCGAAAGGGCGCTGCGTTCGTCGTTGAGGCGGTTGTAGTAGAGGAGCGGATCGCTGATGCGCCAGCGCGCGAAGCAATCAACGATGAGATAGAGCTTGTCCTTCGTCGGGCATTCGGTCGGCGGCCCGTCCCAGGCCAGGATGCGTTTATCGAAACGGTGAACGGAATCGATAAACGGAATTTTGAATTTCAGACCCGGCGTGGTCTCGGTGCGAATGGCTTTGCCGAAACGGGTAACGATGGCTGTTTCGTATTGATGCACGGTGAAGAGCATCGCGCCCCACTTGAGTCCGGTGAGGATGAAGATAACGCCGATGACGGCCATGGTGCGACTTTGCAACAGGCCTAATAAAGGGCTCGGGATGCGGTTGGCGGCCGAAGATTCCATGGCACTCATGGCTGGGGCGCAGGCGCCTGAGCGGGCCTGTTGAGCGGCAGCGTTTGCAGAATGCCTTTCACGCTGTCGTCGATGATGATCTTGCGCTCGAGCGACGGCAGGATCGCTTCCATCGCTTCGAGATAAAGACGGCGGCGCATGACCTCGGGCCCCTTGCGATATTCGGTCAGCAGGAGATTGAACTTGTCGGCGTCGCCCTTCGCCTGATTGACGCGGCGAAAGGCATAGGCTTCGGCCTGCTTCTGCATTTCCTTGGCCTGGCCACGCGCATTCGGCACGGCGTCGTTGTAAACGGCCCAGGCCTGGTTGATGGCGGTTTGCTTTTCCTGCTGCGCCTGATTGACGTCGTTAAAGGCCTCTTGAACGGGCGCGGGCGGACGTACGGTGGCCAGTTGCACCTGCTGGATTTGCAACCCCAGATCGTATTCGGAGGAAAGTTCGACCAGGCGTTTGAGCGCGGCGATCTCGATATCGTGGCGGCCGATGGTGAGAACTTCATCGACGGTGCGGTCGCCGATGATTTCGCGCATGACGCTTTCGGAAAGATCGCGCAACGTCTGCTCCGGTTCGCGCGCGCCGAAGAGGTAAGTCTTTGGATCGGTAATGCGATATTGCACGACCCACGGCACGAGCGCGGTGTTGAGATCACCGGTGATCATCGTCTCGGTATCCTCGGGCGCACGATCGCCCTGGAATTCATTGCTCGCGTTCGGCGTGGTGAAGCCGAACTCCAATTTCAGGAGTCGCTGCGTTGGGACGACGGTAATTTCATCCACGTGCGGAATGGCGTAGGTGAGACCCGGATTCTCAATTCCCTTGAACGCGCCGAATCGAGTGCGCACACCGACGGAATTCGTCGGGATGGAAACGAAACCGAAGAGAAGCGAAAACGCCGTCATGATCAGGCCGATGAGTCCGATAATGCCGAGGATGAGACGAAACGGTTTCACACGGGAAGGGGCCGGACCGGCATTGGGTGAGCGCGGGATGATTTGCATGACGAAGATCGAATCGGACCGACGCTAACACGATTGACCGTCGGAAGGCCAAGCTCTTTCGGGCGCGCTCGAAACCGGTAGGGGTGGTTCACCGAACCGCCGGTGGTGCCCAGCTCGCAGCGCGGGAGATTGTGCCGCGGGGCGATCGCGAGGCCCCTACCTGATTGCGTGCGCCTGCGCCTGCGTGCCATGATAAGAGATCATGGCGGGATATTCCGGAACGCCGCTGGTCAAGAAACTCGGCATTCGCGACCAGGCCCGGGTGGTCGCGTTGCAAGCGCCGCAGAACTACTCTGACTTGTTAGGCGATTTGCCGGCCGGCGCGAAGATCACCGCGCGATCGACAGACGGCGTGCAGTTTGTGCATCTGTTTGTCACGCGACGGAAAGATCTCGAATCTCGCCTTGTCCGGTTGCGCCGGCAGCTCGATCAAGCCGGAACGCTCTGGGTTTCGTGGCCGAAGAAATCCTGCGGTGTTTCGACCGACGTGACCGAGGACGTGATTCGCGATGTCGCGCTTCCGCTCGGGTTCGTCGATATCAAAGTCTGCGCCGTCGATGAAATCTGGTCCGGATTGAAGCTCGTCATTCGGCGCGAACTTCGGCGCGGCTGACTCCTCGCCGCCTCAGAAAGCGAGCCGCTCAATTGTTTTCTCGAGGCCGCTGACGACCAGGGCAAAGCGGTCGTAATCGATCTTATCCGCTGTGTCGTTAGGCGAATGATAATACGGATACCGAAATGGCGCCGTATCGGTCACCATGATGCCGGGATAACCATTCTGCCAAAAGGCCCACTGGTCGGACCAGCCGACGCCGGGAATGAACGCGGGCAGTGCCGCGCCTTCCGACGGCAATTTTTTCTCCTCGCGAAATTGCGCCAGCACCTGCCGGAGCAAGGCGCGCGACGGAACGTTCCCGACAAAGCCGATAAAATTGCCGACACGCGGATAAAAGATGCCGAGGCCGGCCGCCGGATACTTTTGTGAACCCGGCGTGTCAGAGAAATAACCGATCGTCTCCAGACTGATCATGGCGCGGATGCGATCGCCTCGCGCCTTGCAGTTCCGCGCGTAAACCATGCTGCCCATTTTCGGCGTCTGAAAAAAGGGCGGCTCTTCATTAACGAAGGCGACGAAACGCATGGTGTAGCGAGGCGGTTGGCCGGCAAACCTTCGCGCCAGCGCCAGCATCGCGGCCACGCCGCTCCCGTTGTCATTCGCGCCGGGCGATCCGAAAACCGAATCGTAATGCGCGCCGATGAGCACGACTTCGGGATCCGATCCGCGCATCTCCGCTTCCAGATTGTGGCAAATGCGACCTTCCACTTCGCAGGCATCGCGTTTGATCGTGAGGCCGGCGCGGGCGAACGACGTTTCGATAAAATCCGCCGCCGCCTGGAGCTGCGACCAGCGCACGACGTTGCGCTCGCCGATTTCGCCCGCCAATGTCTGCACGTCGGCCTTCAGTTCGGCACGCAATTGCTGCTCCGCCGCCGTCAGCGGAGCCGCCTGCGCGACGCTCTTTCCGGGCATTCTCACTCCGATCCACCAAAGTAACGCAAAGACCGCGACGACCGCGAGCGTAACGCGCGCTGCGCTCCAGAAAATGCGTTTCATTATGGGCGAGCGAATCAGCCGATCTTCTTGCGAAAGCGGAGCGCGCAAAGCACGAAGAGCCCGATCGACATGATGATGAGAATGACGAGCGATGGCCAGTATTCGAAAAAGTGCGCGCCGCGCAGAACGAGCGCGCGCATAAGCGAAATGTAAAAGGTGGCGGGCAGCAGATCGCCGAGCGCATAAAAAATCCAGGGCATGGTCTCGCGCGGAAAAACGAAGCCGGAAAAGAAAACACTCGGCAGCATGAAGGTCATCGACATCTGCAAAGCCTGCATCTGGTTCTCGGCCTTGGTCGCGACCAGTAAGCCGAGGCTGAGCAGCGCGAAAACATAAACGAAGGTGGCGAAAAGGAGGGCCAGGACATTGCCGGCGATCGGCACGTGAAAAAGAAAACGCATGATGGCGAAGAGAATGACGGCCATGGTCATGCCGATGCAGAGATACGGGACGAGCTTGCCCAGCATGAGCCCCCAGCGGCTCAGCGGACTAACGAGCAATTGTTCGAGCGTTCCCTTTTCCCGTTCGCGCACCACGGCCATGGCGGTGGCGAAGGTCGTGCCGATTTGCAAAACGATCCCGATGACGCCCGGGATATAAAAATTCGGGCTGCGCATGGTCGGGTTGTAAAGCATCTGCGGGCGAATCTCGACAGGCGGCGCGCGCTTGCCGGTCTCGCGCATTAACGATTCGAGCGATTGCGTGAGGGTGACGCTGAGCGCGGTGTTGAGGGCCTGGAGGGCAGTGGTCGAATTCGAACCATCGACCAAGAGCTGCACCTGCGCGCCGTGTCCCGCGCGCACGTCACGCATGAAATTGGGCGGGATTTCCAGGCCAACTGAAGCGCGACCCCGCCGAATTTCACTGGTCAGGGAACGAACGCTATGCACTTCCCCGATGACGTGAAACGTTTCCGTGTTCTCGAAGCGGTCGATGAACTGTCGACTGCCGACCGTCCGGTCTTCATTCAACACGACCATGGGCATGTGTTTGACGTCGGTGTCGAGTGCGTAACCGAACGCCACCATTTCCACGAGCGGCGGGAAGAACATGAAGAAAAGCGTCATCGGATCGCGCCAAACGATGATGAATTCCTTGAAGAGAATGGCGCCGAGGCCGCGGAAAGGAACGCGTTTCATGCCGCGCGCTGTTGTTTGGTTTCTTGCGCGTGTTTTTCGCTGAGCGTGACGAAAACATCTTCGAGGGAAGGGCCGATTTCGTGAATTTCCGCCGCGCCAATGCCTTCCTGGCGCAGCTTTTCGTCGATCTCGGCGCGCCGCACACTTTCATCGACGAGCAGGTGCATCGATTGCCCGAAAACTGTGGCGCTGACAACGCCGTGCATTTCGTGCATGGCGCGCAACGCCGTGGTGATGTGATCGCAGGTGACATCGAGGCGGCGCGTGCCGGGCGGATTGACCTCGGGCATTTGCTTCAGGTCGTCGGGCTCGCCGCAAACAATCAGCTTTGACATGTAAATGTAGCCGACGTGATCGCAGCGTTCGGCTTCGTCCATGTAATGGGTGGTGACAAAAAGCGTCATGCCTCGGCCCGCGAATTCGAAAAGTAAATCCCACAGTTCGCGACGCGCGACGGGATCGATGCCGGCCGTTGGCTCGTCGAGAAAAAGAACGGTCGGCCGATGCATGAGCGAGCAGGCCATGGCCAGCCGCTGGCGCCAGCCGCCGGAGAGGAGCGCGGCGCGACGATCGAGATATGGCTCGAGATGCGTGAGCGCGATCAATTCATCGCGGCGCGCGGTCAGCTCGCGACCGTGCAAACCATAGAGTTTGCCGGAGAAAATAAGATTTTCATTCGTGGTCAGCTCGTCGTAGAGGGAAAATTTTTGCGACATGTAGCCGATCATGTCCTTGATCGAATCGGTGTCGTTCACAACGTCGTGGCCACCGATGCGGGCGGTGCCTTCGCTTGGCTCGAGGATGCCGCAAAGCATGCGGATAACAGTCGATTTGCCCGAACCGTTCGGACCGAGAAAGCCGAAGATGGAACCTTTGGCCACGGAAAAGGAAACATGATCGACAGCTGTGAAATCGCCGAAACGTTTCGTCAGGCCGGCGCATTCGATCATTACTTCGCTCATGAGGAAAATTTGGAAACCAGGAAGCCAGGAGGTTGCAGATGAGATGCGGCCATTCTGAGCGCGAGCGAAGGATCTCGCCTAACAAGTTACGTCAACAAGAACTCGGGAGGTCCCTCGCTCCGCTCGGGATGACCGCATATCTTCCTGGCTTCCTGGTTTCCAGATTCATTTGATATTCGGGAAATACACGTCCGCCGACATGCCGGCGCGGAGTTTATCCTCGGAATTATCGAGGCGAACCTTCACGCCGAAAACCTGGCGGATGCGGTCCTCGACCGTTTGCACGTTGCGCGGCGTGAACTCGGCCTGGCGATTGATTTGCTCAACCGTGCCGCCGAAATCACGATCGGGGAAGGAATCAACCCGCACCCGTACTTCCTCGCCGACATGAATCAGGCCAAGCCAGGTCTCGGGAACGTAAACTCGCACCCAAAGGTGTTGCGGGAGAATGAGGGTGGCGACTTCGCCGTTGGGCGGCAGAATGTCGCCCACTTTTACACTCAGGATTTCCAGAACGGAAGGAGCCGGCGCGACCACCTTCATTTCATCAAGATGGGATTGGATCTCGGCGAGCTGCGCTTTCGCCTGAACGACACGCGCACGTGCCGCCGCCAAATTTTTCTCCTGCGCTTCGGCGGCGGTCTGCGCGCGCTCTGCTTCCATCGGCGAAACGGTGTGATGCGCGAGCAAATCCTGCTGGCGTTTCGCATCGGAGCGCAGGAAGACGAGCTGCGCGGCCTGCGCCTCGGCGTCGCGCTCGGCTGTCTCGATTTGGGCGGTGGCCAGATCGCGTTGGGCCGTTAGTTCGGCGGCATCGAGTTGTGCGATGGGCTCGCCTTTTTTCAAGACATCGCCCTCCTGCGCAAAGATTTTTTCGACACGCCCGCCGGAACGCGGACCGACGTGCACCTCATCGACTTCGATGGTGCCGGAGACCGCATTGTCGCGATGTTCGCAACCGGAGGCGAAGATAAGAGCCGCGCAAAGAAGGCAGCCGCCGAGAATGATTTGGCGCATCGGATTCGCCGGGACACATCGCATAAGATGCGGGCTGGCGGAAGCGCCCTTTCTGGAAGGCCTTGCGCCAAAAAACGCCTTCGTTCAAGATCATCTCCGTGAAGAAGCGGCTCTACGACCACATTGATCTGCGCGTAAAAGACCGCGCCGTGGCCCAACGTTTCTACGGGACGATTCTGCCAGCCCTCGGCTTCACGGCGGATGACAGCGCCGAGGAATGGGGCGTCTTCTATGCCGGCGAACCGGGCCCGGTTGAATTTTTCGGCTTTATCGAAGATCGCCGGCATCAGCCTGACGACACGCGTATCGCTTTTTGGGCGGAGAGCCGCGTGGAGGTCGATCGTCTTGCCGAAGTCGTCAGGCAGGCCGGCGGCCTGAATCTCGAGGGCCCGCAAGTCTGGACCGAATACAATCCCGGCTACTACGCGCTTTTTTTCGAGGACCCGAGCGGGAACAAGCTCGAAATTTGCCACCGCCAAGGCCGCCCCATTGCGAATTGAGCGGGCTTCGGCGACACTTCTGCTGTGCGCAAAGCTTCCGCTGTTTCGAAAATTTTGCGCCGCCCGGCCAGCGTTCGCTATCTCAAGCTCATTGCCGTTTTCAAGATTCTGCAGGGCCTGCTCCTCGTCGGCCTGAGCGCCTCGCTCTTTTTCCTCAACAGCCGCACGCTTTGGCTCGAACAAATCTCGAACTGGGCGGATGACGAACTCCTCCTGCACCACAGCCGCGCCGTTCTTTTCCTTTTGGAGAAACTGCAGACAGCCCTCGCGGCCGGACAATTGCGGGCCACCGCGCTACTCGCCTTGTTTTACGCGGCCATTTTGTTCACGGAGGGCTTCGGCGTTTATTTCCAGAAACGCTGGGCGGAATATCTGATGATTTTTGCGACAGGCGCGCTCATTCCCCTCGAAGTACGTCATATGTGGCATCAACCGACGGTCGGCGCGGTGACCCTGCTCGTGATCAATTGTTTCATCGTCTGGTTCCTCTATCGTGTCCTGAAGCGCGAACCGTTGCCCGCCCCGCGGCCGCCGGAAGCGAAAATGGCTGAGACTCGTTAAGCCGAGGCGGGTTCCAATCCGAACTCGCGCAGAGCCAGCACCGTTTCCTCCATGGGCAGGCCGACGACATTGGAAAAAGATCCGGCAATCTCGGCAATGATCTCCGCGCCACCTCCCTGGGCAGCGTAGGCGCCGGCCTTATCAAGGGGATCGATCGCGGCCAGATAGGCACGGATTTGTTCGTCGCTCAAAGAGCGAAACCTCACCCATGAGGTCACGGAAAAAATGGAACGCCGGCCGGTTTGTCCCTGGCAAATGACCACTCCCGAGCAGACCTGATGGGTGTGTCCACTGAGCAGGCGAAGGAAGTCGATCGCCTGCGCCGGACTCTCCGGCTTCCCGAGAATTCGGTGATCGAGCGCGACCAAGGTATCGGCCGCCAGGACGACCGCTGCCGGGGCGGCACGCGCGATGGCAAGGGCCTTGCGCGTGGCATTGTAGAGAGCAACTTCGCGGACGGTCATTTCCGGCCCGAACGTCTCCACGACGTCAGGCACGCGGACGGCGAAGCGATAACCGGCGCGTTCCAGTAATTCCCGTCGTCGCGGTGAAGCGGAAGCGAGAATGAGTGGGGAAGGCACCGGCATTACGAGCCGTATGTTACGGCTTCTTCACGGGCGACGCGCCCGATGGTTTCATCATGCTGGAAAAATCCGGGATTTTCATCTCGGTGTAGTCCTTGGGAACGACAAATTGATCGTCCGGAATCGCATCTTCACTGATGGATTGGATGGTGGTAACAATCTGACCTTTTCCCTCGATCTCCACGACCGTGCGAAGCGGAATACCAGGGAACTGGCTGTAATCGGGCATCGCCTTTCTCATGACGTTCCAGTTGGCTGGCCGCATGCGCTGCAATTGCCTGAGAATGGCGTCGGCGTGCGGGTAGTGAAGCGCAATCCAGCAGGTGGCCGAAGTCGCACCGCCTTCGATCTTGTATTCGGCGGTTTCGTATCCATTAATGGTTTCCTTCTTGCCTGTGGGAACAAGCTTCGGCGCGGACCCGGTGTTTTTATCGGCGGCATACTTGCTGGCCATGTCGGCTATGGCCTTCGATTTGTCTGACGTAATATGCATGACCCGCTTCTGATCCTTGAGAAGGGTCCACATTTCACCCGTCGTGCTGTCCATGATCGTGGTGATCTGGGGAGCGGCCTCGATACGCGCCTTGTCTCCTTTGACCTTAATAGTCATGGTCCCGAGAGGCGTGGCGGCGCCTTCGACCTTTTGCGTGATGGTGAGATCGGCATGGGCGGAAAAGACAAGCCCGACGCTGCAGAAGAGCGAGAGACAAAAGAGTTTCATGATTAGTTCTGGTATCGGACGGAGCGAGGGAAAAGCAAGTGCCGGCGGCGCAAATTCCGCTTGGCATTCGCTGGCCTCGGCGGCAGTTTAGCAGCGCGCGGGCATAGCTTAATGGTAAAGTTCCAGCCTTCCAAGCTGGCCATGCGGGTTCGATTCCCGTTGCCCGCTTTTCACAGGCAAGGAAAATTGTATTGACCCACCCTCGGAGCAGGTATTAAAAGCAACGGGTCGTTCTTATTTTAAGGATTTCTTATGAAAAAAATGCTCATGGTCAATAGTGGCGAGCACCTGTCGGCATCGTTCCGGGCAGCGTTCGTCGTTCTTCTCGGTCTCGCCCTGGCTTCCGTTTTTTGGGCGGCCACTGCTCCGTCGGCGGTCGGCGCCGAGATGACGCCGCTGCAGATGCTGCAGGCGCAATTGCCGGCTGGCAAAACAGTCCAGACGGCCAACCATGACGAACTGGCCGGCGCGCTTTGCGCGGCCGTGAAGAGCTATCGCGACGCCGCACCGCAGATCGTGAAGGCGGTTATCGCCACCGGCAAAATTTCCGCCCGGGAGGCTGTTTCCATTTCGGTGCGTTGCCTTGGCTCGCGCGATTGCGCGCTCGTTGCCGAAGTCGTGGCGGTTGGAGTGAACGCCAGTCCCGACGATGCCTCGGCCATTATCGACGATGCAATTGCGCAGGCCCCTGATTGCCGCGATGCCATCGGTCAGGTCGGCCGCGTCGGCGGAGGCGGTGGGAATTTCAGCAATGCACCGGCCATCAACCAGAATCCTCCCCCAGGCTCGGTCGGAGGCGGTGGTGGTGGCTTCAACCCGGAAGAATCGAGGGTCACGGTATGCGACAATGGCACCGAAGTCCTGGTCTTCGCCTCGCAGCTTGATGAATTCCTGCGGACGCATCCGGGCGCCTTTGCCGGCCCCTGCCAGCCGACGCCGGTGACCAATAAGTAAACAGATTCTCCTCTCGCGAAAAGCCGTTGCGAAAAAAAGCGCAACGGCTTTTCTTTTTGCCGCTTTTCTCCGCGTGTCTTGCTCGCGGCTTAAGCGCCAGGTTTGAAAACAACTGCTCTCGCCAGTCGCGTCGCTGAAGCGTTCTCCGGTTTTTTGCTGGCGGCGGCATTTGCCATCATCCAGGTGCTCATCGGCGGCACCCGTTTGCTTTTCAGTTTTCCGGCCTACGCCGCGCTCGCCCTTATTGGCCTGCTGACTCTCTTCTCTTTGCGGCGCGCCAAACCGCGACCTGATCAGCTCTGCCTGATTAGTGCCGCTATTTTCTTCGGGTACATTATTGGCCGCGCTCTTGTTTCCCCTGTCCCATATCTGGCACGCTCGGATGTCTATTCGGTTCTCGCGGGGCTACTCGTTTATTTTTTTGTGGCCTGCATTTTTACCGGCGCGAAATCGCGTCTCTGGCTTTTCGTCTGGCTGCTCGTTTTGGGCATGGTGCATGTCGGAGTCGGAGCCATCCAGTTCCGCGATGGTCTCAACTACATGCCGATCTCCTTTTTGCAACGCTTCGACTACGGGCGACGAGCGAGCGGCCTCTACATTTGCCCAAATCATCTGGCCGGGCTGCTTGAAGTGACCGGGATCTTTGGCCTGAGCATTGTCTGCTGGAGCCGGTGGCCCACCTGGAGCAAACTCCTGGTCGGCTACGCCGTCGCCACCTGTTATGTCGGAGTCGCTTTGACCGGAAGCCGAGGCGGTTACCTGAGCGTGATTGCGAGCCTGCTCGTCTTTGCCTCGCTGAGTCTGCTCGTCCTCAAACAAAGCGGGACGACACTATTCTGGCGCATCGGCGGTGCGGGTCTTATCGCCGGGCTCGTGCTCGCCGCGCTCGCTCTTTTTCTGTTTCAAAAGAGCGATTTCCTGACCGGCCGGGCCGAGAACGTATTCGAAAAATCCAACATGCGAATCGACCTCTGGGAAGCCGCACTCCAGCAATGGAAACTTGATCCAATTTTCGGGACCGGCAGCGGCACCTACCGCTTTTACGGGCGCGAGTTCCGGACGGCTCGCATGCAACTCGATCCCGTCCACGTGCATAACGACTATCTTTCTTTGCTCGCTGAATATGGACTGATCGGGGCGGCGGGCTGCGCCGTTTTCCTTTTCGCACACTTGCGGCGCGGCTGGCAGGATTTTCGGCGGATCGGCCCGAAACGGGTGAGTGTTTCGCTCCGTCTGCTCAGCAACGGCCTCGCCTTGAACATCGGCGCCCTCTCTGCCGTGAGCGCCTACATGGTCCATTCTGTTTTCGACTTCAATCTCCACATCCCGGCCAACCTGCTCTTGCTCGCCCTTGTCTTCGGCATTCTGGCCAATGCCGGCGTGCAATGGGAGGCTGAACCGCCTCCGGCGGGCGTTTCCCTGATCCTCTGGAGGCTGACGCTGCCGGTCATCGCACTTATTCTTGCCGTGCAGGGCGCTCGCCTTTTGCCTGGGGAGTACTTCACCGAGCGTTCACGCACCGCGTTACGCGATTACCGCCCCGCCGCCTCGATTTTATACGCGTTACGCGGACTCGCATACGAAAAGGAGAATCCCAACCTGTACTTTTACCTGGCCCGCGCTCGCATGATGCAGGGCGGCGCGATGGCACACCCACTAGCCAGCCGGTCATTCTATCGTGCTGCACGCCAGGCTGCTGCCGCCGGTTTGGCTTTGGCGCCCCGGGATGAGACCTTTCTCCTGCAGCTCGCTTTTGCGGACGACGCGCTGGGCTGGTTCGCCGAGGGAGAATGGCGCTACGAGCAGGCGCGAAGGCTCGATCCCAGATCCACTTCCATCCAACATTACTATGACGCTCACCTGGAGCGCTGGTGCAAATCAGGCGCTCCGGTCAAGCCGAAGGGCAAGCCAGCCCCGACCACCCCATTGCCCCCAAAGAAGTCTTCCGAAAGATAAAAAAAAGGATTGCTCCCTTTTGCGCGTCCGAATACTCTTCGAGGCGCGCGGCAGGGAAAGCCACGCATAGCGACGCATCGACTGATAATCTGGAGCGATCAACTGGGCCTATGAGATATTTTAGACTGGCTAAATTCGGCTGCGCCTTCGCCGTAATTTTGCTTTTGCCGCATGGAAGGGCTTTCGCTGGGATGGAGGAGATCGGCACCGAATCGAGCGGTAAAAGTACCGTTGGGGACGTTGAATCGAGCGGCAAAACCACCGTTGGGGACCTTGGCACCGGGAATTTTTCCCGTTTCCCCTTTCACGTCACGGTTTCTGTTCGCGGCGGCTACGATGACAACACGCTTTCCACCACCTTTAACCGCGCCGGTTCCTGGTTTACGAACGCGGCCGTCGGCGGTACCTATAATTTCGGCAGCCCGCGCACTCAGCTAAATCTTCAGACCGGAGCCGGCGTCTCCTATTATTTCGATCGCCCCGGGAGCAGGGATTACGACGTGAACGCCTACCTGGGGCTCTCTGCCACCCACAAGGCGACGCCCCGCCTCACTTTTGCCGCCAGCGTTTACGCCACCTATCAGGTTGAGCCCGATTTCAATTTCAACGCCGGTCTCAATCGTAATAGCGGGAATTATTTCTTCACGGCGGATAAGTTTTCCGTCGCCTATCTCTGGGCCCCGCGCTTCTCCACGGTCACCAGCTACACCTTTGGATCAACGTGGTACGAGGACTCGGCTATTGGCAATTTCGAAGATCGCTTCGAACATACCTTCGGCAACGAGTTCCGCTTTCTCATCTGGCCGATGACGACGCTCGTCGGCGAATACCGCTACATGGTCGTCGATTACGATCGCTTCGGGCGGGACTCGATGACGCATTTTGTTCTGGCTGGCTTCGATCATAGTTTCAGCCCCCGCTTGAATGCGTCGGTCCGTGGCGGCGCTGAGTTTCGCAGTTACGACAACTTCGGTGATAAAACCGATCCCTATTTCGAAGGCACTTTGATTTATGCGCTCGGCCCGCGGCTTTCGGCAACCTGGACCAATCGCTATTCCATTGAAGAGCCATATGTTCCGGGTTCGCCCAGCCGCACAACTTTCCGCACGGGTCTTTCCCTGCGCTACAACGTCAGCTCGCGCGTCGTGGTCGGCGGAAGCTTCTTTTATCAGCACGACGAAAATGATGGGCTTGCCGGCTTCGGCATTCTCTCGCCTTCTTTTGCGGAGGACAGTTTTGTCGTTCTTCTCTCAGGACGCTACGCCATCACGCGGAATTTCGGAGTGGAACTGGGCTACGATTTTTCCGATGTCGAATCAGACATTCGGTTGCGCGAATACTACCGGAATCGCATTTACGCCGGCGTGAACTTTGCGTTCTAGCGCAGGCGGCAGGCAGACATTGCTTCGGCGAAAATTCCTGATAGATTCTTCGCCCCTCGCGGAGGAATTGCTATGGCACAAACGGAAGAGGTAAAACTCCACTTTCTCGATTATTGGCGCGTCGTCCGCGTCCGCTGGGTCCTAATCCTGGTCGCTTTCCTGCTCGTTCTCATCACGGCCGCCGTCGTCACATATTTTCAACCGCGCGAATACCAGGCCTCCTGTTTTGTCGAGGTGAAATCGATGGCGCAAAACCCGCGCATTTTCGGCCAGATGGATCCGAGCATGCCCATTCACGATCCGCAGCTGGCGCCCACGGTTTATCAGGTCATTCAGCGCACCGGCATTCTCTACCCGGTGATCGAGGATCTGAAGCTTCAGGATAAATGGGCCAAGGGCGGTTCGCGCCCGACCCGCGAGCAGGCTTACCAGATGTTGCGCCGCAAGCTCGATGTCGACGAAGTGCGCAACACCGACCTCCTCCAGATCAGCGTCTACAGCACCGACCCGCAGGAAGCCGCCGATATCGCCAATAAGATCGTCTCCGTTTATCAGGACAAACGTGTCGAGGAGGAAAAAGACATCCTCAATCGTGCCGTCTCGACCATGAACGAGGAAGTGGCGAAACAGCAAAAGGCGGTGAACGATGCCGCGACCGAAGTGGCGCGCATCCGCGATCAGGAACACATCATCGACCTCAATCCCGAAGGCACCGAAGACGCCCAGGCGCCCGTCAACACCATGGTGTTGAAGCAGGAGACCGAAGTCAACGAAGCGGAAGCGACCGAAGCAACCCTCGCCAGCAAGTTAGCGCAGATCGAAAAAGTCAAGGGTGACGAGCTCATGCGCATGCTGCCGACCCTGAACATTCAGGATCCGACTATCCAAAAAATCCTGCCCAATTATCAGGATGCCGTGGCGCAGGAAACATTACTCTTAAATTCCGGTCTCGGTGAAAATCATCCAAGGGTTAAGGCGCTCCGCGCGACGGAGAAGGTGTACACCCAACAACTCGAGGAACAGATTACCAGCATCCGCAGCGCGTTGGAGAAAAATCTGAAAGCCGCACACGCGACGCGGGAGGATTTGCAAAAGCGTCTCGACCAGATCAACAACAGGCAACTTGCGGCGAAAAACCTGAGCGCCAACTACACGCGGGCCAAGAACGCCTACATCAAGGAAAAGATGCTTCTCGATGGCGTGCGCACACGCGCGCAAAGCCAGGCCATGGAATTGGCCATGCCCCGCATGGCCGTCAGCATCAAACAGGTAGCCGAACCGCCCAGTTATCCGGCCCGGCCGCGCGTTGCCTTGAATCTCGCCCTCGGCGCTCTCGTCGGTCTGGTCGTGGGACTCGGGCTCGCCTTCTTTATCGAGTATCTCGATACGAGCGTGAAAACGATGGACGACGTGGAAAGCCTCCTCGGAGTTCCCGTTCTGGCGATCGTGCCGAAAGGCGTGCAACTCCTGCATAGGGAAGCCGGCGATACCCCCGACGCCGAAGCGTATCGAATCCTGCGCACCAATATTGAATTCAATCGCAAGAATCCGGAGGCGAATACCATCTCGGTGGCGAGCGGCGGACCGGGTGAAGGCAAGTCGACCACCATCGCCAATCTCGCTTTCATCTCCGCGCAGGGCGGTTATTCCACCCTGATCGTCGACGCCGACTTGCGGCGCCCGACGCAACAGGAGATCTGGGACCTGCCGAACACAACCGGCCTAACGAATTACCTGACAACCGAAATTCCGCTCGAGGATGTCATCCTTCCGACAACCGTCGAAAATCTCTCCGTCATGCCGAGCGGCGTTTTGCCTTCCGATGCGGTCGGTATCCTCAATTCCCAGCGCATGTCGGATTTGATCGCGGAGTTGAAGGCTCGATACGACATCGTCTTCCTCGATTCGCCTCCGATGCTTGGAGTCAGCGATGCCTCCGTCGTGGCCAGTGAAGTGGATCAAACCATCATTGTCGTGCAGCATCGGCGTTTTCCGCGGGCCATGCTCACGCGCGTGAAGCAGGCCATTCTCGGGGTGGGCGGCTCGGTCCTCGGCGTGGTTCTTAACAACGTCGATCTCAAGCACGATCAGAACTACTACTACTACACAAACTACTACGGCTATTATCAGCCACGCGATCGGGAAGCCCGGCGCACCTCTCATCGCGCCACCGCTTCGACCGCACGCAACGGCTCGGCCGGCAATCCGGAGGAATACTAATGCGCCGCACCCTCTTCTGGACGGTTGCCATTTTTCTTGGCTTCACCACCCTCGCCTTGGGACAGGCGGCCTTGCGTGTCGGAGACCCGGTGGAATTGAAGATCTCCGGTGTTCCGGTCGACGAACAAACGCAGGTCAACAATACCTACACGGTCGACGCGGACGGTATGCTCAACATGCCCTATATTAACAAAGTCAAGGCCGCCGGCCTCACGCCTGCACAGGTCTCGGCCGACATCGAGCACGTTTATCGCGACCAAAAGATCTTCACCAATCCCACCATCACCATCATGATGCAGCCGCAGGCGCGTTTCGTGAATGTGGGCGGGGCCGTTCGCTCTCCAACACGAGTCCCATTTACCGAAGACATGACGCTTTTGGCCGCGATCAACGCCGCGGGCGGCTTCAATGATTTTGCCGACCAAAAACGCGTGCGCCTTCTGCGCGGCAATGAGGCGCGCATTTACGATGTCCGCCAGTTTCGCCGGGATCCGTCCAAGGATGTGAAGCTGCAGCCGGGCGATCGCGTCGAAGTTCCGCAGAGCTTTTTCTAGCGGCAATCTCGCCGCGCGTTTCTTACCCTTCCGTTGCCATGATGGCACGGTGGCGCCACGCGTAGCCAAGACCGGAGTAAAGCGTCAGGCCCACGGCAATCCAGATGAGCACGGGCCCGCCACGATACCAGGCGTTCAGCCACCATGTGGTGGCGCCGCTCGCATAGCGCAATTCGCGCGCGGCGAGAAGCCCGAGGAAAAACAAGATGGTCACGATTTGCCACGATGTTTTGTGCTTGCCCAAACGTTCGGCCGGCAGAACCTGGCCGCGCGCACTGGCCAGCAGACGCATCCCGGTAATCAAGAAATCGCGCGAGATCACAACTACTGCCGCCCAGGCCGGGATCGCCTTGAACGGCACCAGACAGATGAAAGCCGCCGCCATCATCACTTTGTCGACCAGCGGATCCATCAGCTTTCCGAAATTTGTCACGATCGCGTAACGCCGCGCGATCTCGCCGTCGAGAAAATCGGTTGCCCCCGCCAGGATGAAGAGCACGAGCGCAGCGGTGCGCCCGTAATCCCATGTGGAATTCAGCGCAATGACAAAGAGAATCGTGAGAGCCAGCCGACTGAGCGTCAGGCGATTCGCCCAGTTCATACGTTCCGACTCCCGGCCCCGACCGACTGCATCTCCGGTGCAGGCGCGAAGACCGGGCGCTTCCAGATTGGAACTTTCTGCTTCAGTTCGCTGATCAGCCACTGGCTCGCGGCAAAAGCCTTCTCGCGGTGCGGAGCCGCGATACGCAGGAAGAGGGAAGCCTCCGCTCGCCTAACGAAACCGACGCGATGCCAGAGAGACAAATGCTTCAGTGAAAATTCTTCCACGGCCGTTTGCGCGAGCACTTCCATTTGATGCTGGGCCATGGCACGATGCACTTCGTAGTCGATTCCATGCAAGGCGCGTCCTTCTTCCGTTTCGCGCACCACGCCCCAAAATTCGACGACTGCCCCCGAATTCGCTTCGAGGAATGGACCCGGCCATACCAGGGCGTTTTCAGTAATCAGAACTTCCGGATTTGCCGTTACCATGCTCGCGCTCGCCTTGGAGAAAAATCTTTATCCCCCCGGCATTCCTAGGAGATACTGAAAAGCGTTATGAAGCAATGTGATATTGGAGTGATTGGTCTGGCGGTCATGGGCGAAAACCTCGCTCTCAACATGGAGTCGAAAGGCTTCACCGTGGCCGTTTACAACCGCACTGCCAGCGTGACCCAGAAATTCGCGGCCGAGCGCGCCGCCGGCAAGGATGTTCAGCCCACCACGACGATGGAGGAATTTGTGGCCGCCCTGAAGCCGCCGCGCAAAGCCATGATCATGGTCAAGGCGGGCAAGCCCGTCGATGCCGTTATCGCTCAGCTTGCTCCGCTACTTCAAAAAGGCGATGTGGTTATCGACGGCGGCAATTCGCTTTTTACCGACACACAACGCCGCTGTGCAGAGCTGGAAGGAAAAGGCATTCATTACGTCGGCTGCGGTGTTTCCGGCGGCGAAGAAGGCGCGCTCAAGGGCCCCTCGCTCATGCCGGGCGGTCCGCGTGACTCATGGGAAATCATTGCGCCTATTTTTCGCAAGATCGCGGCTCAGGTGGATGGCGAGCCCTGCTGTCGCTACATGGGGCCGGATGGCGCCGGCCATTACGTCAAGATGGTGCACAACGGCATCGAGTACGGCGACATGCAGCTCATCTGCGAAGCCTATGCCATTCTCAAGGACGTCGTCGGCCTCGATAACAACGCCCTAGCCGATACTTTCACGAAATGGAACAAAGGCGAGCTTGACAGTTATCTCATCGAGATCACCTCGCAGATCTTTCGCAAGATCGATCCGGAAACCGGCAAGGCTCTCGTCGATGTCATTCTCGACAAGGCGGGACAGAAGGGAACCGGCATCTGGACATTGCAATCGGCCATCAACCGCTCCGTCGTCATCTCCACCATAAACGCCGCGGTGGAAGCGCGCGTCATTTCATCGCGCAAGGAGGATCGCGTCGTCGCTTCGAAAATTTTGCCGCAACCGAAGACAAAGAAGTTCAGCGGTGATCGGGCGGCCTTGATCGATGCGGTGCGCGATGCGCTTTACGCCTCAAAAATCGTTTCCTACGCGCAAGGCATGGAACTGCTTGGGGCCGCGAGCAATGAATACAAATGGAAGCTTAACTTCGGCGACATCGCCACCATCTGGCGTGGCGGTTGTATCATCCGCGCCGTTTTTCTCAATCGCATCACCGACGCTTACGCGCGGGATCCGAAACTGCGCAATCTGCTTCTCGATCCCTACTTCACCGGCATCATCGAGAAGACGCAAAATAATTGGCGCACCGCCGTCTCGGCTGCCGTCGAAGAGGGCGTGGCCGTGCCTGCCTTCAGCGCTTCGCTCGCCTACTTCGACAGTTATCGCCAGGCGCGGTTGCCTTCGAATTTGCTCCAGGCTCAGCGCGACTTTTTTGGTGCCCACACTTACGAACGTGTGGACAAGCCCGGAGTTTTCCATACCGAATGGATGGAATCCGGGAAGAAATCGCCCGAGAAGCCGACCGCGCCGAAAGAATCGTCACACGCCGCCGAATAACCGATGCCCATTTACGTTTACGAAACGACGGATCCGGCGAAGCCCGCGCGGCGCTTCGAAGTGAAGCAGAGCATGAGTGACGAACCGCTGCGCGCCGACCCGGAAACGGGCGAGCCGGTGCGTCGCGTCATCACCGGCGGCTACGGCGTCATGAAGAGCGGCGCCGCATCCTCGCCGGCGCCGAAGAGCGGCGGTTGCGGCCCCGGGTGCGGGTGTCATTGAGGGGGCGCTGAAGGGTTAAGGCGATGAAGAGTTGAAGCGGTCTTAGCGCGACGCGTTCTTCCGCTTCAGCCGTCACCGAAAATCATGCGACTCCGCTCCCATCAGCTGATCATGCAGCAGTGGCACGATCTTCTGCGCCTTGACTAGGACGACGCCGTCCGAATTCTGCACTTCGCCTTCGATTAAAAGAAAATCCTCCTGCGTAATGACGAGCCGCAGTTTTTCGAACAGTTGCGGCGTCACAATCGCATTGGACACGCCGGTCTCGTCTTCCAGGCTGATGAAAACGAAACCTTTGGCCGTGCCGGGCCGCTGCCGGCAAATCACGTTGCCCGCGATTTGCACGGTGCGGCCATGCTGCGCATGCCTCAGGTCGGCCGCGCGCCAGATATTTGGCAGCTTGTCGCGCAGCAATTTCATCGGATGCGGACCGGTCGTCAGGCTCATGCCTTCGTAATCCGCCTGCACGCGTTCCGGCAACGTCATCGCCCTGAGCGGCGACGTCTTCTTTTCCCGGGGAGCGCAGGCTGCCAGCCTGTTGTTTGCGGAAACCTGCCGTAAATTTTTTTCGCTCTTACCAGTTCCCACGCTCGATCCGTCCAGCAGATCATCGTGGAGTGGTTCTTCGATCCGCCACAAGGCGTCGCGTCGATGTTCAGCCAGGGAATTAAAAGCCCCTAATAAGGCCAGCGCGCGCAATTCATCCTTCGTTAGGCTAACCCGTCGCCGCAAATCATCGAGCGAAGCGAACGCCTGCATCTTCCGTTGCCTGACAAGCTCTTCCCCGTGTTCCTGCCGCAAACCACGCACCAGGCAAAAGCCAAGACGCACCACGTCATCGGTGACAACCGTGCACAGCCAATCCGATTCCTGCACACAAACCGGCAGCATTTTGACGCCGTGCCGGCGCGCGTCTTTCACGATGGTGGCCGGTGCGTAAAAGCCCATCGGCTGATTGTTGAGCAGGCTCGCGTAAAACTCCGGCGCGCGATGCACCTTCAGATAGGCGCTGCCGTAGGCCAGAATGGCGAAACTGATGGCATGCGATTCCGGGAAACCGTAGAGCGCAAACGACGTGATCGATTGCATGATTTTCTCGATCACCTCGGGTCCGAGATTCTTCCGCTCCATGGCCGCGCGTAATTTTACGCTCACCTTGTTCATCCGTTCCTGCGAACGATGAAAACTGAGGGCGCGCCGCAGTTCCTCCGCCTCGTCACCGGAAAAATCAGCCACGACCATGGCGATCTTGAGCATTTGCTCCTGGAACAGCGGAACACCGAGCGTTCGTTCCAGCACCGGCTTCAGGATCGATTCCAGATCGCGATGAAAATAAGTGATCTTCTCGCGGCCGGCGCGGCGGGCCAGATAAGGATGCACCATGTCGCCCTGGATCGGACCCGGCCGAATGATCGCCACTTCGATCACGACATCGTAAAAACATTTCGGCTTCATGCGCGGTAGCGTCGCCATTTGGGCGCGGCTCTCGATTTGGAAAACGCCGATCGTGTCGGCTTCCTGCATCATCTTAAAAGTCGCACCGTCATCTTTCGGGATATGCGCCAGATCGAGCGGTCGCCCGCGTTCCCGGCAAAGCTCGAACGCGTCCTGCATGACCGACATCATGCCCAGGCCTAACAAGTCGACTTTCACAATGCCAAGATCCTCACAGTCGTCCTTGTCCCATTGCGCGACGACACGTCCCGGCATGGAGGCGTTTTCCAGCGGCACGACTGAACTGAGCTTGTCCTGGCAAATGATCATGCCGCCCGAATGCTGACCGAGATGACGGGGCAACCCATAAATCGCCTTATATAACCCGACGAAGGCCGGCATGCGCGGGTGCGCTTTCGGCAGGCCGGCCTGCTCGATTTGCGATGGCAGATCGAGCGTATGCGGGAAATCGCCGTTGGCGAAGAGGCTGGAGAAACGATCGAGAATATTGGGCGAAAAGTTGAGTGCCTTGCCGATCTCACGCGCGGCGCTGCGGCCCCGATAGGTAATCACGTTCGCGGTCATGGCCGCGCCGTGCTTGCCGTAACGCCGGTAGATTTCCTGGATAACGCTTTCGCGCCGGTCGCCACTTGGCAGATCGAGATCGATATCGGGCCAGCCTTTGCGGTTTTCGTTCAGAAACCGTTCGAAGACGAGATGATTGCTGACCGGATCGACCGGCGTAATGCCAAGGCAATAACAGACCGCGCTGTTGGCGGCGCTGCCGCGTCCCTGCACCATGACGTTGTGTTCGCGGCAAAAATTCACGATGTCCCAGACGATGAGAAAGTAGCCGGAGAAACCGAGCTTGCGGATGAGGGCGAGCTCTTCCTTTAACTGGCGTTTCACCGCGCTGCTGATGGCATCGTAACGCTGCTGCGCGCCGAACCAGACGATGGTGTTGAGGAACGAATCCATGCTGTGGCCCTGGGGCACGGGAAAATCGGGAAAGCTGTAGCCGATGTTTTCGAGGGAGAACTCTAGCCGCTCCGCGAGGCGTTCCGTATTCGTGATCGCGTCGGGTAAATCGCGAAACATTTCGCGCATCTCGGCGTCACTCTTCAGATGGCGCTCGCTGTTTTGCGCGAGCAATCGGCCGGCCGCATCGAGATGAGTGTGCTCGCGGATGCAGGTAAAAACATCGAGCACTTCGCGTCCTTGCGGCGCGGCGTACTGCGCGCCGTTGGTCGCGAGCAACGGCAGGTGCAATTGATCGGCCAGTTCGACGAGCGCCTGATTGCGCTCCTTTTCTCCGCGCAAAAAATGCCGCTGGATTTCGATGAAGACGTTTCGCTCGCCAAAGATGCGCACGAGACGCTCGCAGCGCTCCGTTATATTCCGGGGAGCGCAGGCTGCCAGCCTGTCGTTTGCGGCAACCTGCCGCAAACTTCTTCCGCTCTTCCGGGTTCTCACTGCAATGCCGTCCGGCAAGCTGCCGGACGGAGCAGGCTGGCAGCCGGCGCTCCCCAGCAGCGCCACCAGCCCTTCACTGAATTCGGCCAGTTCCTCCAACCTAACGAGGCAAGTTCCCTTTTCGCTGCGCAAATGCGTTTGTGTCAGGAGTTCGCACAAATTTTTGTAGCCGATGCGATTCTCGACCAGCACCGGCAGAACACCGCCCTCTTCCAGGGTCAGTTCGGCGCCGACAATCGGCCGCACGCCGGCTTCACGCGCCGCTACCGAAAAACGTTGTGCGCCGTAGACACCGTTGCGATCGAGCAAAGCAATGGCCGGCATGCCCAACTCGGCCGCGCGTTCGGCCATTTGTTCGGGAAAAGACGCGCCACGCAGAAAGCTGAAGGCACTGCAGGCGTGCAATTCGACGTAGGCCATGGTTGGGTTGAAGCGTTAAACCGTTGAACCGTTGAAGCGGGCGGCCATCGATCCGCTTTAACGCTTCATCTCTTCACGCTTCAACGGCTAATCATAAATCCCTTCCACAAACCAACCCCCCGCCTGTTCATGACAGCGGCAGAGCACACTATTCTCCAGTTGCACATCCCACTCGGCCCGCGCCCAGGCGCCTTCATCCCACCAGTCGCCTGAGATACGATAAGGGCCGGCCGTTTCCTGCACCGCGCCCTGCCACTCCGCGCTGCGCAGATGAACCGGCTCATTTTCGGCCTGCAACATCGCGGCTGACGCAGGTGGACGAAAACGGCGCAGCGCATAAGACGGCAACGGCGTTTCTTCGGCTGCAGTTGTTTCCTCTAATTGCCAGAGGAACGGCTCGAGATGAAACGCATCCGGCCGATGCGTTTCTTCCAGCACCGGCGTGCCGACGCGTTCCGCGCCGAGCAGACCGCTCAGACGTGCGAGCGTTTCGGAAAGTTGCGCCGGATCGCGCAAGGCCGTTTCAAAAAGGCCGAATTGCTGTTGCGCCGGTCTTGCCGCGTCCGCCGCAAGTGAAACGGAGACGATCGGAAACTCAGCCGTAAAATTTTCCAAATGCGTGTGCAGCATGCGAAAGAGCACTTTCACGCTCCGCGTCGGTTGCGGAATTATGAAACAATGTTGGTAGCGCTTTTTGTCGCTAAAGGTCAGAACAAGCGTCAGTTCCCGCGCAACAAAATAGAGCGCGCTCAGGCGCCGCGAGATTTGCTCCAAAAAACGCCGCAGCATGAAAAGCAGCGGCTCGCTCGTTTCGATTTCGTGTTCGAACTCGAAACTTTCGGCGAACGATTCAGCCGGTTGCACAAGCTTGAGCAGACGCGTGGAAGTGCCGTTGGCGCGCTGCCAGAGCCGCACCGCTTCAGGGCCGAGACGCGCGCTCAATTCGTCCACGGGCAATGCCGCCAGCTCGCCGAGCGTATGAATTCCCCATTTGTGCAGCAGTGCGATGATGCGCTGAATCTCAATGCGGTGTTCCTCGGCGTTCATTTAGTGCGAAGGCGGCAGGAGCTGCTTTTTGATATCATCCGGGAGCGATGAATTCGCGATCCAGCTGGCGGCGCCGGCCGGATCAGTCTTGAGCCAGGTGCCGGCGAGCGATTCGAGCTGGCTGTTGCGCTTGTTTTCGTTGCCGATGGATTGCGCCCATTGCAGCGCGGCCGGCGGATCGGTAGAAACAATTCGTTGCGTGTAAATGGTGACGGCCGCATCGCGCGAGTCGCTCGCCGGCAACGTCCCGAGCCAGGAGCCAGCCGCATAGGGATCGCTTTGCACCCAGCGATTCATCAGGCTCTCGAAGGCATGTTGGCGGGTCGCTCCTTCCGGAAAGGAAGCGGCCCATTGGCTCGCGGCCTGCGGATCGTTGCCCGCCCATTGCCAGGCGATGGCGGCGCCGGCATTGGCCTGCGCGTTGCCCGGCGGCATCTGCGAAACCAAACGCGTCGCCTGCGGCAAATCGCTGTCCGCCATGGTCGCAATGATGCCGGGCAAAACGGAATCGCGCATCGCGCTGTCGGATAAATTCGTCGCCCAGGAGAGCGCGGTGGAAGGATCGAGGCGTGCCCATTGCCGCGCAATATTTTCCAGCAAATTGCGGCGGCCATCGGCATCGCTCATTTGCAGAGCGAAATTGGCGGCGGCCTGGGGATCGGCTTCCGTCCATTGCGAGACGATGCTGGTGAGAGCGTTTTGCCGGCCGGGGCCTGCCGGTAATTTTTGCGCCCAGGTCAGGGCGGCCTGCACATCGCTTCCCGCCAGTTGCATGGCGATGGCAGTCATCGCTTTTTCCTGCGCCTTGCCAGCCGGCATTTTCTCGATGTAATCCGCGGCCGCCTCCGGTTGCACCTGGGCCCAGGCGGCGAGCACCTGGCTCAAGGCATTTTGCTGAGCATCGCCCGGCGGCAAACTCTGCGTCCAATTCAAGGCGGCCTGCGCATCGGTGGCCGCCCATTGCCGCGCAATATTGCTCATGGCCTGCTCCCGCATCGCGCCTTCCGGCAAGGCATCGATCATGGTGGCGGCTTTCTGCGGATCCCTGGCCGCCCAGCTCGTAAAAACATTTTGCAAGGCGTTGGTGCGTCCCTGTCCCGGTGACAGGGCGTTCGCCCAGGCAAAGGCCGCCTCCGGATCCTGGCCGGCCCAGTTGGACGCGACGACCTGCAGGGCGGTGTCGCGACTCGAACCGGCGGGAAGTTCCGCCGCGCGCTGGGCCGCGGCCGCCGGATCTTTACTCGTTAGGCGACTGAAGATCGGCCAGTATAAATTCTGGCGCTTGCGGCTCGGGGGCAGACTTTGCAAAAAATTGAGGGCGGCCTGTGGATCTTTTTCCGCCATGGCGGAAATGACCGTCTGCATGGCCTGGTCGCGTTCTGTTCCGGCCGGCAGTTGCTCGGTCCAGGCCATGGCTGCGCTCACATTTTGTTCCGCCCAGGCGGCCAGGGCGCTCGAGACAGCCCAGGTGCGCGCGGCGCCGGGAGGCAAACTTTGCGCCTGACTGAGGGCGGCCTGCGGATCGATTTGCGCCCAGCGACCGACGAGCAGCGGCAGCACGATGCTTTGTTCCTGTGGCCGCAGGGTTTGGGCAAAGGCGAGCGCTTCCCGCACATTGCTCGCATCGACCGAGTCCATCAGTTTTGTGATGGCGAGGTAAACTTGCTGTCGTCCCACCCTGGAAAGAGCGGCTTTGATTTGGGCCACGAGCTGCTTACCGGAAACCGGCGACATGGCTGCCGAAGAAGCGGGCGCGGTCGCGGCAATATTCGCAACCTGCGCGGCTGGTGCAGCCGCGGAGTCGAGCGAAGGATTGGTCGTTCTGGCGCTCGTACCAGAAAAAGTGGCAACCGACCCCGGATGATTTACGGAAGAAACTTTTGCCGCTGGGAAAACATAGCGGCCGACGACGAAGCCGAGCAAAAGCGCGCTTCCGCCCAGGACCGCTGGAAAAATGAAGCGCTGCATGCCGGGAATATGTTCAGAGTTCATATATGTTCAAGTGAACACTTGAGTTCGTCCGCACCGTTCCGGCCGTTAGATGATTTTGACCGGGCACTTCGGCAACGCGTTCAGAAAGGCGCGACCGTACGGCTTTGTTACAATGCGATTGTCCAATACAACCACGATGCCATGATCCCCTTTCGTTCTGATCAAACGCCCGACACCCTGGCGAAATTTCAGAATCGCTTCCGGGAGGGAATATTCTGTAAACGAATCGCCACCCCGTTCCTGGATCAGCTCCAGCTTTGCCTCGACCAGCGGATGATCCGGCACGGCAAAGGGCAGGCGCGTAATGATGACGTTGGAAAGCGCTTCACCCGGCACATCCACGCCCATCCAAAAACTGTCGGTCCCGAAAAGCACGCTGCGTGGCGTGTTCTTGAATTGTTCGAGCAAACGGCTGCGCGGCGCGCCCTGCCCCTGCACGAGCAGGTTCAGTTTCCTGCTCGCAAAAAAATTCTGCATCTGATCGGACAACGCCTGCATCCCGCGGTAGCTCGTAAACAAAACAAACGCGCGTCCGTCCGTTTCATCGACAAAATGGCCAATCCATTCGGCGAGTGCGGCATGATAACCGGCATCGCGCGGGTCTGGCATCTTTTGCACGACAAAAAGCTTCATCTGCTTTTGGAAATTGAACGGGCTTCCCAGTTGCAGCGGCTGCGCTTCAGTCGCACCGATACGGTTACGAAAATAGGCGAGGTCTTCGCGCCCAACGGCCAGCGTCGCGCTCGTCATGACGCAGGAACAATCTTCCCGAAAAAGCATGCGGCGCAGGACCGGCGCGATGTCGATCGGTGCAGCATTCAGCGTCAGGAATTGCTGCGTCTTGCCGGTTCGTTCCACCCAGTAAACGTGCCCTTCCGCGCTCTGTTCGAGGAACATGGCAATGCCGAGTCGCGCGTCGCGCACGCGGCGCCCCATTTCCTGCAGTTCCACCTTGAGAAATTCGTCGTTGCTGCGCTTCGCCACTTCAACAATCCGCGCCTGTAATCCCATGAGTCGCGTGCTGATCGTGTCGGGCACCAGCTCCGGTTCGCGTACGCGCATCTCGCGTCCCTTGCCGAAATCACAACGCGCTTCGACTGCGCCAAAGAATTGATCGACCTCGTCGACGAGCGACCCGGCCAGCGTCACACCGGGTGCATCACGTGTCACTGTGAAGAGGCCTTTCTTTGTTCGCGCGTTGTAAAGACGCTGCACCGCGACCCGCAGACCGTATTGCGAAATTCCAATCCCGATCTGGCGCGAAGCCGTTTGCTCGACAGTGTGGGCTTCGTCCAAAATGAGGAAGTCGTTAGGGAAAAGGTAGCCGCTCTCCCGCTCAGCCAGTTCCTCGGGATTGCCGAGCAGCATGAAGAGAAGGGTGTGATTGAGTACGATCAGATCGGCGACGAGCAATCGCTTGCGCGCCTGCTGGAAAAAACAATCTCCCCGCTGACCGCAGGTCTTCGTCGTACAGATGTGCGCTTCGCTGCAAACTTGCGTCCAGACTTTATGGTCGGGCTCGATGGAAAGATCGCTCAACGAACCATCCCGCGTCGTGCGCGCCCACTCGGCGATGCGCCCCAGCTCCGCCTGTTCGGAGGTCGTGAAGAGTTCGGCCGACTGTTGCAGAGCGCGCTCCAAGCGGCGCGGACAAACGTAATTCTGTCGCCCCTTCATGAGGGCCGCGTCGAATTCAACCGGCAGAATTTTTTTCAGGATCGGAATGTCCTTATGCAGCAACTGTTCCTGGAGATTGATCGTGTGCGTGGAAACAACCGCCTTTTTCTTCTGCTCGAGGGCATAAAGAACGGCCGGCGTCACGTAGGCAATCGACTTGCCCACACCGGTCCCAGCCTCGACCACGAGATGCCGTTCTTCTTCGAGCGTCCGCGCCACCGCCACGGCCATGGCCTGCTGCTCGGGCCGGTATTCGAAATTGTTCGCCTTCGAAAGCAGACCGCTCTCGGAAAAAATCGAGCGAACTCGTTCGACAAAATCGCTCCCCAGATTTTCCTTAAGCGCGATCATTGCAAGGCGTTAGCTTAAATCGCAAATTAAAATTCAAAATTCACAAATCCCGTGAAGCTGCTCGACCGCTACATCCTGCGTAATTTCCTGCAGATCTATCTCTACTGCATCGCGGCCTTCATCTCCATCTGGCTCATTTACGATGTGAGCGATAATCTCTCCACCTTTCTCGACGAACACATGGCCTTCCCGCACGTGCTCTACTATTACCTCACGCAGCTGCCGGAGATCATGGTGGTTCTCCTGCCAGTCTCACTGCTGCTCGCCCTTCTTTTCTGTCTCGGCCGGATGTCCCGCGCGAACGAGATTGTCTCGATGCTCACGGCCGGTCTCAGCCTGCCGCGCGTCCTCATCACGCTTTTCGCCATGGGCGTGCTCACTTCCCTTGGGAGCGCGGCGCTCAATTATTCGCTTGCACCCCACGCCGATCAGGCCCGGCGCGATTTTCTCGACCCGACGGGCCGGCGTCAGGAGAAGGGCGTCATCGGCCAAATCTTCCGCAACCGGACCGACCATCGCACCTGGTTCGTGCAGCAATTCCGGCCCGGCGAAAACGTCTTCAATAATGTCGAGATTTTGCAACAGGACGGCAACGATAACATTACTCGTGCTTACCTGGTCACTCGGGCTGTCTATCGGCCAGAGACCAAGGCGTGGGAATTTGAAAAATTGAAGGTGGTCGATTACGACGCAGCCGGAAACATTCTCCGGGATCGTCTGTTGAATTCGCTGACTGAGAAAAACTGGAGCGAAACTCCCTACCGCCTGGCCAGCGCCAATTTCCGTCCCGAAACCCTTAGCGTCCCGGAATTACGCCGCTATGTGCAATACAACGCCGATTTTCCCGACACCCTGCTCGCGCCTTTCCGGACGCATCTGCAATATCTCATCGCTCTGCCCTGGAACTGTCTCGTCATTGTTTTCATCGCCTCGGCGCTCGGCATTGGCTTTTCCCGGCGCGGCATTCTGGCCAGTGTGGCCGCTGCCATTCTGCTTGTCTTTGCCATGCTTTTTATGACCCATCTCTTTTTGGCGCTCGGCGAAGGCGACCGCATTTCGCCCTGGGTCGCAGCCTGGACGCCAAATCTTGTCTTTGGGGCCATCGGCCTTTATCTGCTTTACCTGCGTTCCTCAAACCGCGACAAGCCCCGCTTTCACCTGCGCCGGACCGCTCCTATCCTGGCCTCATGAATCCGCTCGCCAACGAATGGCCAATCAAACATCGCGCCGACGCCTGCGCGCGCATAGGCAGGCCTTTTGCGCCGGGTGAACAGTTCTATACCTTGCTCTTTCGCGAAGCGGACGGTTTTCGGCGCGAAGACCTGAGCGAGGAAGCCTGGGCCAATCGTAACGAAAACATCCAGCCGTTTTCCTTTTGGAAAACCCGCTACGAACCGCCTCCACCAAATCCGCCGGAGCCGTTGGCCAAGGAAAATGCTGAGGAATTGTTGCGCCGTTTGCTGGCCGAGAACAATCCCGAGCGTGCCAATGCCTGTTACGTGCTCGCGGTCATGCTCGAACGCAAGCGGGTGCTCAAGCAGATCAACACTGAAACGAGTGGCGACAGGCGCGTCTTGATCTATGAGCATGGCAAAACCGGGGACGTCTTCATCGTGACAGATCCGCAGCTGCGCCTCGATGAGATCGAAAAGGTGCAGGAGGAAGTTGTTGGGCTAATGACCAAGTTCGAATGACAAAATCCGAATCAATGACGAATGAGGAAGCTCTGGGACGTGATTCGAGGTTCGTGAATCGTGAATCGGCCCGATGTGACGATGTAACGATTCAACGATCTAACGGCTCGTCGCTTCCCTGGTTCGCCAACGCCCACTTTCCTCTCTACCTGGCCCCTATGGCCGGCGTGTCGGATAAAATTTTCCGCCAGCTTTGCAAAGCTCACGGCGCCGATGTTCTCGTCACCGAATTCGTTTCCGCCGAAGGCGTTTTCCGGCGCAACGAACGCACGCGCGGCTATCTCGACTTCGATCCGGTCGAACGCCCGCTCGGTGTGCAATTGTTTGGCGCGAATGCGGAACACATGGCGGAGGCCGCTCGGCAGGTGGTCGATTGGGTTCGGCCTGACTTTATCGATTTGAACTTCGGCTGCCCGGTCAACAAAGTCGTCGCCAAGAACGGCGGCTCGGCCTTGCTCAAGGATTGCCCAGTGCTCAGCGCCGTCGTGGCCGCGGTCGTGCGTGCCGTCGCGCCGCTCCCAGTCACAGCAAAGATCCGCACCGGTTGGGATGCCGATTCGATCAACGCCGTGCGCGTTGCCCATATTCTCGAAGATCTCGGCATCGCCGCCATCGCCATTCACGGCCGCACGCGTGCCCAGGGATATTCCGGCGAAGCCGATTGGAACATCATCGGCAAAGTGGTCGCCGCGATTTCCATTCCGGTCATCGGCAATGGCGACCTGACGACTGCCGCCGATGTTGCGCGTCGACGCAGCGAGACCGGCATTACCGGAGCCATGTTCGGCCGCGCCGCGATGAGCGCGCCGTGGATTTTTCATCAGACCAAGGAATACCTCGCCACGGGCATCGTTCCGCCGGCCCCATCGCCTGAACAAAAATGGGCGCTCATCCAGGAACATTGTCGCCTCGCCGTCGCCGAGTGGGGCGCCGAGGATCCGGCCATTCGATCAATGCGCTCGCGGCTCATGGCCTATTCCAAGGGTTTTCCCGGCAGCAAAGCCTTGCGCGAAAAATTCCAGCACGTCTCAAGTCTGGCTGCGATCGCCGAAATCGCGGCCGAACACTTGTCAAGGAGCATCCATCTCCGGGTGGCCGATCAACCCTTCGGCGCTCTGGAAAGCGCCGCTCCTTGAATATTCCGCGACGCACCTCGACCTTGCCGGGTGAACAACGCCACCGCCCCAGCGGCGGGAATCAATTACAAGATCGGCAACGAGCGTCTCGTCAAAGTGACCGAGAACGCGGCGCGCAAGCTGCGTTCCCTGCTTGAAAAACAAGGCCGCGCACACGGGGCCTTGCGCGTGGCTGTCATCGGTGGGGGCTGTTCCGGGCTGCAATACAAAATGGATCTGGTCGATGGCCCGGCCAATCGCGATATTCTCGTGAACTCCTCCGATGTGCGCGTGGTGGTCGATCCGAAAAGCGCGTTGTTTGTTAGCGGCTCGCTGCTCGATTACAGCGACGATCTGCAGAAGGGCGGATTCAAGGTCACCAACCCGAACGCGGTTGCCCATTGTTCGTGTGGCGAAAGCTTTTCGGCATGACCGATCACTTCGCGCTCTTCGGCGAGCCGCGGCAACCGTGGCTTGACCTGGACGCACTCAAGGAGAAATACCATCAGTTCACGCGAGAGGCGCACCCGGACATCGCGCCCAACGCGGCGAGAACAGGCTTCGAAAATATCAATGCCGCTTACCATGCGCTGAGCGATCCAAAGCAGCGGTTGCAGCATTTGCTCGAACTGGAGGGAAGCGAAACTCGAAGCGCGGAAGTCGCGCTCACGGACGAGATGCAGCAATTTTTTCTGCGCATCGGAGAGCTGACCCAAAAGGCACGCACTTTGCCGGAACGAATGCAAAATGCGACCGGTGCGTTGAGTCGCTCGCTCGCGCGAAAGGAAGCCGCGCAATTGGCAGAGGAAATAGGCGAGACGCTGCGGCGGGTCAGTTCCTTGCACGAAAACAGCCTGCGAGAGTTGGAACAGTTGAATGCGGTTTGGAAGACCGACAAAACTCGCGTGCTCGAAGAATTGAAAATGCTGTATGCCACCATCAGCTTTCTCATGCGCTGGATCGAGCAGCTCAAAGAGATGCAATTGCACCTCACGCCTTAAGGCAGGGCGATTGACCTCAATCACCCGAGGGGATATTCGCCCGCTCGATCTACAATAATCGCCTCATCGCTTCGTGCGGTCATTGTGAGCGAAGCGAACAATCTCACGAACGGAGGCCGCGTGTGATGATCCGTGAGGTCCTTCGCTGCGCTCAGGATGACCGGCCGGTTTTTTCGATGGTTTGGGAAGTTAATGACCGATGCGACGCCGATCGCCGCGGGCGGTTGCGGTGATCCGCCTCTCCCTGACGGCAGATCGCCCCTCCAAGGATGGTGTTCATTTGAACTTGCAATTTTTCTGGACTAACGAACACTGTTTATATGCTCACGGAACGACAACGCGACGTGCTCGACTTTATCCAGAACGAGCAGCGGGAAAAAGGCATTACGCCGAGCACGCGCGAGATTCAAAAACATTTCCACCTGGCCAGCCAAACGTCCGTCATGCAGTACCTCGCCGTCCTCGAGCGGAAGGGTTTTCTCGACCGGCACGCCCGCAAGGCCCGCGCCCTCATTACGCCGGTGCAAAAGGTGCGCATCACCGATATCCCGATCTACGGGCAAATCCCGGCCGGCATGTCAACGCTGACCGAGCAGACCATCGAGGGCCACGTTTCCCTCGACGCGAAGTCGGCGAACGTTTCCAGGAATAACCCCACTTTCGCCCTGCGCGTGCGGGGTGATTCGATGATCGATGCGCATATTCTCGATGGGGATATCGTCATTCTCGAAGATCGCAAAGATGTGCAGAACGGTGATATCGTGGCGGCATTGATCGATGGCGAGACGACGCTGAAACGGTATGTCATGGAACATGGCCGGCCGTATTTGAAGGCGGAGAATCCACAATTTCCCGATCTGATTCCGGCGCGGGAACTGCGAGTACAAGGTGTCATGGTATCGCTTTTGCGGAAACAGCCGGCCGCACAGCGGCGCAAGCTCCGCGGATAAGTTCGTTTGAACATATGATGAGCAGTGCCATCTTTGGCCATGGCCGCCCATCGCCAGATCATTGACCTGCGCAATATGCTGGCGACGCGTTTTCCACAAACGCCGCTGGCGCCGGGGAAATCGTTGCGCACGGGCATACAAGCTCTCGATGAAGCAACCGGCGGCGGTCTTCGGCAAGGCGCGCTGACCGAAATCACCAGCCCGCTTCCGCAGGCCGGCTGCGCCTGGTTAATTTATGCGCTATTGCGCGCTGCTCAGCGCGAACATTATTTTCTCGCACTCATTGATGGGCGAGATTCGTTCGATCCCACGCCACTTTCTCCTGCTCTTTTACGGCATTTACTTTGGATCCGTTGCCACCACGGATTGGAAGCCGTCAAAGCCGCCGACCTGCTTCTGCGAGACGGAAATTTTCCACTGCTCATTCTCGATCTGGTGCTCAATCCCACCCGCGAAAAAATTCCGCAAACCAGCTGGTACCGTCTGCAACGATTAACCGAGCCGGCGCCCACGGCGCTGTTGATTTTGACTCGTCGCAGCACGGTGAGCAGCGCGCAATTGAAACTGACGCTCGAAAATTCGCCTCAGCTGGCTGATCTCGAATCCACACAAACGAGACCGCGTTTGCAATTTTACCGGCAACGCGCACACCACGGCCGCCACGCCATGGGAGACAATTGATGTTTGCCACGATTCGCGCCCCCAATTTTTATCTGCAGGCCGCCCTGCGCCATCAACCCACTTTGCAGAATCAACCGGTCGCGCTGCTCGATGATGGGCAAAGCAAAGCCATCATCCTGCAATTGAATCGAGCAGCCGAGGAAGCCGGCGTTGTCGCAGGCATGACAGCCAGCCAAGGAATGGCGCGTTATTTGGCGCTGGTCATCAAAACGCGACAACCGCCGCAGGAAAAATTGCTGAATGAAATTTTACTGCAGCACGCCGCCTCGCTCGCACCTTACGTGGAAGCAACGGTCCCCGGAGTCTGCACGGTCCAGTTTACCGACCCGCGCAATTTATCAGCCAAAGTCCGGCATATCATCGAGCAGCTGGCCGAATCCGAAATTATCGCCCAGGCCGGCATCGCCGCTACACCTGACGTCAGTTTTCTAGCCGCACATTTGGCCCAGCCCGTTCTGCAGATCGACGATCCGAAACAATTTCTTGGACCTTTGCCGCTGGAAACCCTGCTTGTCGCCTAGCGAGCTAATCTTTCTTCACGCGATCAGTCATCGCGCCCCAACCTAGCCGCCGGCATAATCGGGATATTTCTCGTGCAGCTGTTTGGTGATGCGATCGGCTTCCGCTTTGTTGCCTGCCTTTTCGTAGGCAAAGGCCGCCTTCTGCAAGGCGCGCGGTGTGATGGCAGGATCGTCATAGAGCAGCGCCACACCCATGAACGCTTTGCTTGCCTCGTCGAATTTCTGTCGCTCAAGTTCCACTTCGCCCTCGAGCAAACGTGCTTCGGCGTTGACGCGCCCTTCGGGCTGCAGCGTCATGATCTCCTCTGCGATCTTCTGCGCTTCATCGGGTTTGTGCGCGCCGATCTTCGCCGCCCCGAGGGCCAGCAACACCTTGGCCTTGCCCGCCGGATCGGTCGCTGTTTCCAGATACTTCGAGTAGGCCGCTTCCGCGGCCGGAAAATTCTTCAGCTTCGCTTCCGCATCGCCGAGATAAAACCAAAAGTCCGGTTTCATCCCGGCCAGATTGTCGTTCTGGCTGAGAGCGGAAAGGTATTTCTCGGCCAGCTCATAGTTTTTCGCGTTATAATATTCCAGCCCGAGCCACTCGAGGATCTCGGCCGGCACGCGCGCCTGGCTGCTTGAGGCCATGAAGTTGTTGACCTCCTCGGTGAGCCTTTCGCGATCTTTCAGATAAAACCAGGAGGAGATGATGCGGAGCGTGGCCACGTTGTAGTATTGCTCCTTGTTTAGCTCGCGCGCGGCATCCAGCTGGCTGACGGCGGTCTTGTAGTCCTTCCCCTCGAAAGCCGCTTTGCCGATGTAATAGTGCGCCTGAGCCGCGACCGTGCTCTTGGGGAATTCCTTGAGCAACTGGCGAAACGCTTCCGCCATTCCCTTGCCGTCCGCTTGCTGGCCGAGGATAAGCGCTTTTTGCTGCAGGGCCGCCTCGCGTTCCGGGGTTTTGGAATAGTGAGCGAGCAATGCATTCAAGTCGGCCAGCGCATCATCGTAATTCTTGCTCTCCTGATAAACGAGAGCGCGCTGCATGAGCGCGGTGGGCGCCTGCGGATCCCCGGGAAAGGCCTGCAGAAAATAGCTGAAGGCCTCGATCACGTGGGGCGCATCCTTCATCTGGGCGTAACACCATCCGAGCTTGTAGGCCGCTTCCGCACGCAATCGCGGTGAGAGCTGGCCGGAACGGAGTTCCTTGTAAAGCGGAGCAGCTTCGGAAAATTTGCCGTCTTTGTAGAGGGCTTCGGCTTCGAGGAGACGCGCCTGATCGGCCCGCTCGGTCGAGGGACTTTCGCTCAGAAACACATTGATCTCTTTCTGCAATTCCGGCGAATTCGAGTTGTAGAGATTGATCAAACGCTGATAGCGCGCGTCCTTCGCTTCATCACGCGACGGGTATCTCGCGATGATCTGTTGATAAACATCATTGGCTTCTTTCGCATGGCCGAGTTGGCGCTGGCTATTGCCGACCAGCAGCAATATTTCGGGCTGCACTTCGTCCGGAATTTCGTCCTCGTCCCGTTTGTAGCTGGCGATGACCTTCGCATAATCTCCCGCCTGATATTGGAGGCGCAGGAGCCCGACCTGGGCGATGCCGCGCCATTTTCCCGCTTCCCGCAGTCCCTTTCCCTTCTGTAAAAGGGTGGTCGCTTTTTGCGTCAGGGTTGCGGCGGTCTTGCCTTTTTCGTTTTGTGCGAGGTCCAGTGCGAGCAAGCCTACGCGCACGGTGGCTTCCGCCTTCAACGGCGCCTTGTCCGTCTCATTAGCGAGTGCCTCGTATTGTTTCAAGGCGTCTGCTTTTCGCCCACGTGCGATCAGAATCGAAGCCGTGGCCAGGCGGGAATCGTCGCGATAAGGGTTTGGATTCTTCGCGTCGATGACCTGCTCGTAAGCATCGGCTGCCTCGATTTTTTCATCCAGGTTCTCGAGACAACGTGCTTCAAAATAACGAGCGGAAAGAGCGAGCGCCGACTCCTTCGTTCTGGCTGCGGCGCGATGGAAGAGCGGAAGCGCGCCCTTGTAATCCTTTTGCATGAAGAGGATTTCGGCCACCCCGTAGGCGGAAGGGCCGGCGAATTCGCTGTCGCCAAATTGATCGAGCACGGTTTGAAAACTCGAGCGCGCCGCTGAGCTCCGGCCAAGCGCCCGATAACATTCCCCAAGATAAAAATAGGCGGCCGCGCGCCCCGCCGAGCTGTCGAACTGACTGACATACTTTTCGTACTCGGGCGCAGCCAGATCATATTGTTTTTGGGCGAAGAGCGCATTGGCGTAGTTGAGTTGTCGTTGTTCAGGCGATTCTTCCGGTGCCACACCGGGCTCGACCGCCGGCGTCGCGGACGTTGGCGGCACGGGAACCTGTGGCGCCGGCGTCGGCGTACCCGGCGCCTGATCGAATGGAACCGGTCGCCCCATCGGCGGCTCGTTGACCGGAAGAGCGCGCCGCACTTCCTGCGCGAACGCGGAGATCACGAACGACAACGTGCCGGCCACGACGAGCCGGCCGGCCGACCAGAAACGGCGGCTCATTTTTTCGCCGTGGCGAAAGCGACGTTGGTCACGCCCGCTTCGCTGCAAATGTTGAGGACGTTAACGATGTTCTTGTAGGCGCCGGCCTCGTCACCGCGAATCACCACCGCCTGGTCGGCGTGAAGTTGCACGAGATTCTTGAGCAAATCAGTCAGATCCTGGCCGGTCAGCGTTCGATGGTTCACGACCACGCTGCCATCCGATTTAACGTTCACGATCACGTCGCCGATGGGCGCCATTTTTTCCTTGGCCGAGCTCGCCTTCGGCACCTTGACGTCGAGTTCGTTTTCGTTGCGCGCCGCGTTCCAGGTCATCAGGAAAAAGATGAGCAGAAGCAGCAGGACGTCGACCAGCGGAGCCAGCTGGATGCCGGGATGTTGAAAGGTGGCACGACCGCGCAAATTCATCAGCTTTTAGGCGAAAACTGCTTCAGAACTTTGACCGCGTGGCGGTATCAAAATTCAAAATTCGTCTTCTAACAAAACAGGCGTCCGCTCGGACCGCTTGCCGTATTGCAGCGAAAGCAATGCCAGAATGTGCGTCACAGCCGCTTCCAGCTCCGAAATGATCCGCTGCGCGCGTCCGCGAAAGAAGGCGTAAAAGATCATGGCGGGAATACCGATGGCCAGACCGGCGCTCGTATTGATCAACGCCTCGCTGATTCCCTTCGAGAGCAAAGCATAGCGGGCCGTGCCGAGATCGGCACCCAGCGCGCCGAAGGAACGAATGATGCCGATGACGGTGCCAAGCAGACCAATCATCGGTGCGATCATGCCGATATCGGCGAGATAAGTGACGCGATTAGTGAGACTGGTCGCGACGCGCGTGCCTTCCGTCTCCGCGATTTCGCGCACCTCTCCAAATTCCGCATTCGGGTTCTTGGTTGAAAAATCGAGCACCTTTTGCACGACCCGTGCGATGCCTTCGCCGTGGCGATTTGAGACGGCGAGCAGCCCGAGATGATCGCGCTTGCGCAACAAAGCTTCAGCCGTCGCCATGTAGCCGTTTGAGACCACGGCCCCGCGGCGGATGGTGAGGAAATAAACGATTACCAGCATGACCGAAAAGATGGAGAGAATGAAAAGCGGGAGGATGATCGGCCCGGCCGACAACATAGCCTGGAGAATGGACGTGGTGCGCGGCAGGTCGGGCGCGGTCGATGGAACATTTTGGGCGAGGAGTGGCTCAGCCCCCGCCAGCCAGGCGCTCAGCAGGATGAATGTTTTCATGCCGAAACTTCGCATAGCATAGAGAGTGGTCGGCCGGATGCAAATTTCGCGGAATCGAAGGCGGATTCCCAGTGCAGCGCGTGAGCGCCACTCGCGGGCGGCAAGAGCTGTCTTCTCGTTCCGAGCGCAGTCGAGAATTCTCTGACTGTATCGGAGCGGCGAGGCCCTCGGCCCGCGGCAAATAATCAGAGATGTCTCGACTTCGCTCGACATGACAGGTTGCGGGGGCGTTTCGGCGACGCGAAAGGGCGTGGTGAACTTTCGACTGCGCGGTGGCCATGGGGTCATCCTGAGCGGAGCGAAGGACCTCGCAATGGTCCATCTTGCTGCGTTCACGCAAGCTATTTGTGGGGCCCCTCGCTGCGCTCGGGATGACCCCGCGTATTCTCAAGCTTTCCGCTTACACAAATTTCCCGTCGCCGACATTGCGGCGGAGTCGGAAGACGTGCGCAGGCTGCAGCTGTGGATCCAGCTCGATGTAATTGCGGCGGCCCTGCCATGTGTAACGCGCCTCGGTCAGCAGGTCGTGCATTTGATATGGCTCCATCTCGGACAACCCGATGTCCCCCAGCGGCAGCTCAACAAAACAGCCCTGCTTGCGTTCCAGATCGAGATTCACCGCCACGAAAATGATGCTGTCTCGCGCCGGCGTCATCTTGCCGTAGAACAGGATGGCGTCGTTATCGGCGGGATAAAAGCGCAGGTTATCATAGTAATGCAGGGCGCGATTCTCGCGGCGGATGCGGTTTAGACGCGTGATGAGCGGCTTGATGTTGCCTGGCGCATTCCAGTCGCGCTCTTTCCATTGATATTTTTCCGACTCGAAGTATTCCTCGCGCCCGGGGAGTGAAGCGTTCTCGCAGAGCTCAAATCCGCTGTAAATGCCGTAGAGGCTGGAGAGCGTGGCGGCCATCACGGCGCGCACGCGAAAGGCGGGCGGTCCCCCCTCCTGTAAATGAAACGGGAGAATGTCCGGCGTGTTCGGCCAGAGATTGCCGCGGAAATACTCGCGCATCTCCGTTTGCGTGAGCTCGGTAAAATATTCGGTCAGTTCCTGTTTCGAAACGCGCCACGTGAAATAGGTGTAGCTCTGGGTGAACCCCGCCTTGGCCAGCGCTTTCATCATCTTCGGTTTCGTGAACGCTTCCGAAAGAAAGATGGTGTCGGGAAATCGCGTCCGCACTTTCGCGATGAGATACTCCCAGAACGCAACCGGCTTGGTGTGCGGATTATCGACCCGGAAGATACGCACGCCCCGCTCCGCCCAGTAGAGAATGATGCTCGTCATCTCGTCCCAAAGCTCCCGCCAGTTCGCACAGCGGAAATTGAGCGGATAAATATCCTCGTATTTCTTGGGCGGATTCTCCGCGTATTTGATGGTTCCATCCGGACGCTTGTAAAACCACTCGGGATGCTCCCTCACGTAGGGATGATCGGGCGAACAGTTGATCGCAAAGTCGAGCGCGATCTCCATGCCGCGCGCCCGCGCTTCGCCTTCCAGCCAGAGGAAATCATAGAGATTGCCGAGGGCCGGCTCGATGCCCTTGTGGCCGCCAACTTCGCTCCCGATGGCGTAGGGGACGCCTGGCTCGCCCGGCTGGCTCGTCACGGAGTTGTTGCGGCCTTTGCGATTGGTGTGACCGATCGGATGGATCGGAGGAAAGTAGATGACGTCGAAGCCCATCCCTTTGGCGTCTTCGAGCCGGGGCAGGCAATCCAGAAAAGTGGAACCACGATCGCCGCGCCCTTCGGCGGAACGCGGAAAAAATTCATACCAGGCCGCGGTGCGCGCACGCAACCGATCGACAATGACACGCGGCGCCGGCGCATACTGCGTCGCATTGGAACGGTCCGGATAAGTTGCCATGAGCACCGCCAATTCACCCGAATGGGCGATGCGATCGACTTCCGCATTGTCCGCCGTCCTCAGCCGCGCAGCCAATTCGAGCAGCCGCTTCCGGTCGGCGGGGTCGGTCGCGCGCGCGGCGGCCGCTTGTATGAGGCCGGCGCCTTCGAGGGCTTCGCTCTGCAAATTGCCGATACCGGCTTTGAACTTCGTCCGAAACTCGTGGCACCAGCCGCTGAAGGTGTCGGTCCAGGCCTCGACCGTATATTCATAGGTGCTGTTTTCGTAAAGGGTGCAGACTCCGCCCCAGCGATCGTTATCGACGAAGGCCATGGCCGTCTCGTGCCAGCGTTCTTCGCCCAGAACGCGCCACTTGAGAGCGGCGGCCACGACATCATGACCATCCCTGAAAATATCGGCTTCAACCGCCAGGTCCTCGCCCACCGCGCGCTTGACCGGGTAACGGCCGCCGTCGATAAGCGGGCGGATATTTTCAATGACGGCAGTAGGAAAGGCCCGGGGCATGGGCCTTGAATCAACCGAAATTTTCCACGGGCGAAAGCGAAAATAGTGTTCGCCCCGCCGAAGCGTCGGTCAGAGCGAAAAATAAAAGGCGCACTCGTAGAGGCCCGAGCTGCGCGATTCTTCACGTCTCACTTTCGTCCCGAGCACGGCCTCAAACATGTCCTGCTCCAGCCGGCCGAGGATGGGATAACGCTCGATCAAATTCAGGATCGGCGTGTGACATTCCAGGATTTGCGGGCCGCCCGTCTCGTTCGTGACGAATTGCGACATGTAGCCTTCCGCATCGCGGGTCTTGGCCAGCCATCTGGCACGCTCCTCTACGGTTTCGCCCCTGACCTTTTCCTTGAGCGCCGCCGTCCGCCGCTCGAAAACGTTGTAAAGGAGCTTCTCCGGCGCGTTTGGGCCATGAATCTCCTGGATCGACTGAAGCAGTTCGAGGGTAAATCGATTGCTGTCGGACTGAAACAGATCGTGCGTGCGTCTGGTGAGACGATAGACCATCTCGGGCCGGCCCATTTTTTGCGGGCGACGCCAGGTGTCGAGGTAACCGTCGCGCTCAAGGGTCAGGCAATGTTGCTTGATGCCCATGTAGCTCATCTTCATCTTCGCGACGAGCTCGTTCACGGACATGCCTTTGCTTCGCTTGAGCGAATTCAGGATTTCAAGCCGCTGCGTTCGGCCGATTTCGGCAAGTAGTTTTTGATTCATGGCAGGAATGGATTGGGTGACCGCGAAGCCACTTTATCCGTTAAACTTGTCCAAACGCAATGCCGAAATTGGCCGCAAGTTACGAAAAGAAAAGGGATTACAGCAGTGCCATTATCCAACCCGCTGACCGGTGGCGGGATCGAAGAAATTCAGGTGGCCGGAATTGACCCTGAATCGCCCCCGGCGCCCGGCTTCGCTTCGTTCGATGAAACCACGCCCCTGGCAGAGAAGACGGTGCGCACCGGTCTGCAAATGCAGAAGCGTTTCGTCGCCAGTCGGTTCCACGAGATCGATGATCGCGGGAAAGGAATCAGGTGGCGAAGTGGCCCTCGATGACGAATCCAGCGGCGCGATCTCCTCGGGTCGAATCCCGGCGATGATTTGGCGGCCAACGAAAGGTTCAAGTTCCTTCGGCTGCTCCTCCTTGCCCCAGCGCAACTCAATCGTGCCTTCACCGGCTTCCCGGAATAGTAATCCGCCGCGCTCCTCACGCAGCTCCCCCTGCAACAGATTCATGGGCAGTTTTCCAAGGAAACCGGCCACGAAAACATTTTGCGGGCAATCGTAAACGGCCTGCGCTTTGTCGAACTGCTGAATTACGCCGCTCTCCAGAACAGCCACCTCATCTGCCAGGATCATTGCTTCGAGCGGATCGCTCACCGCGAGGAGGATTGTCGTTTGCAGACGGTCGTGCAGTTTGCTCAACGTCTGTCGCAACTCGGCTCGGCTTCCCGACTCGAGGCTGAAGAATGGGTCATCCAGAAGAAGAACCCTGGGTTGGCGCGCGATCGCGCGAGCCAGCGCGGCACGCTGTTGCTCCACGGACGAAAGTTCGGTCGTCTTCTTCGTCAGTAAGTCCTGTAAATCGACGGCCTGAGCGGCATCCGTGACCCGTTTCTCGATTTCTGTGCGGGAAAACCTCCGCATCTTGAGGCCGAGCGCGATGCTATCGCGTACACTCAACTGCGGATAGAGACTCGGCCCGGCGAAGACCATTCCTACTTCGCGCTTCGTGGGCGGCAGATTGTTCACCCGCTTATCGCCAATCGAAATCTCGCCCTCCGTCACCTGCTCCAAGCCAGCGACCAGGCGAAGAAGGGTCGTCCCACCCGATCCCGGCGGCCCGGTCAGGGCCACGGACGCCCGGTCCGGGATTTCCAGATTGATGTTCTGGACGTCGCCACCGTGCACAGGAGACGAACCCCGATGAGTCCTGGTGACGTTCGTGAAAACAACTTTAGCCATGAGCAAGCTCGGTCAGGGTGCCACACTACGGTTGAGGCGACGAAACGGTCAACGGAGCAACGTGATTTACGAAACCGGGGGTCGCTCCGGACGCAGCCGGAGACTGCACAAGCAACCATCGCTGTTTCTCGTGACAAGCCGTTTTTTCAGGCGAACGGCAGCGCTTGAACCTGCACTTCAATCGCCTTATCCGCGCTGACGGCCCTCAACTTTGTGCCGGGGTCATTGAAGCCACGCTTCACAAAACCGAGGGCGACTTCCCTGCCTCCAACAGAACCACTGCTCGTAATCCAACCAGCCTCGCGTTCTTCCGACATTGCCTGCAGCCGCATCTCCGCAGCCAGTGGCTCTCCGCCTAAAGAAACGAGGCCGCGCAACCGTTTGTTCGTCTGGCCGGACATTTTTATTCGCGAAATAACCTCCTGACCGATGTAGCAGCCCTTTTCGTAATCGATGCATCGTTCCTCCAGGTTCGCTTCAATCGGAATGATCTCCGCGCTCAGCTCCCGGCCCCATCTCGGGAGACCGGCCGCCAACCGCAATCTTTCCGTTGCTGCCTCGCCCTGAAAAGCAAAGTGCTCGGATAGGAAAGCGCGTGCTTTCTCTTTCTCTTCGCTCGATGTCCAGACATCCCAGCCTGTATCAGAAAACCGCCGGGCCTGCACAATACGCCATTCGTTAGGCAACTCCGGCCGCACTGGCGCGAAAACGTGAAAAAGCCCCAACTGATCGGTTACATCTTCGATGTGCACATCATCGGCGATGATGTAGCGCTCGAGGCGTTCCATCAAGGCGCCGCGCAGGTCCATCGCTGCGTCGAGTTGATAATCACCGGCCGGAAGGCCTCGGAGGAAGATGTGCGCATTTATTTTTCCTTTCGCGCTTAAGACGCACGCCTCGATCGCTTCGGTCTCGTTTGTTTTGCGAAGGTCGTTCGTAATTTGACCGTTCAGGAAACGAAAAGCATCGGCGCCGCCGACTCGAAATTTGGCACGGTCCGACAAATCGAAAAAGGCACCCTTTCCCGGAAGGTTCGGCTCATTCATTTTCGCGCTCTCCCAATCTCAACTTCGAACGCGTTGGAATAGGCGGCGGAAGAAGGTTTGTTTTTGTCTTGAACCGTCGTTCGGCGCGGGTTCCTGGACCGACGGCGGGGCCGGTGAATTCTCCTGGGGAGGCGACGATATTTCGTCGGCCACAGCGGTTTGTTGACTGACCGGGGCCACGGTTTCACCGGTTGGCTCCGTGCCGGTCTCGCCTGCCGGCGCCGGGTTCGCCACCGTTTCGGGCTGGGGCGCCGCAGGTTCAGCGGCCGGTGCACTCGTCACCTTCTCAGTCTCCGGGGGCGGTTCCTCATTGCGGGGCATTCCTTCAGGGAAGAATTTGCGCACTACACCCGAGAAATCCTCTTCGCCGCGACCCTGTTTAATTTCCTCCAATTGCGCGTCGCGCGACGCCTCTGTGACCGTGAAATCCAGGTTGAGCGATTGCGCCAGTCGAGCGGCAATCTGCAGATCCTTCAGCATATGCTTGACCGAAAAGTGCGGTTCGAAATCGTTCGACATCATTTTCGGCAGCTTCAGGGCAATGGTCCCGGAATAGCTGGCATTGCTGCGCAACGCGCGCGCGAATTTCTGGGGGGACAGGCCGCACTTGGCCACCAACGTCATCGCTTCCGCGATCGATTGGACGCTGGCCGCCGTGACCATGTTCGTGGCCACCTTGAGCAGAGTCGCTTCACCAACCTCGGAAAATTCAACAATCTCCTTGCTGCTCCCTTCGAGGAAACGACGTGCCTGCTGCAACGCGCCGTCATCCCCGGCGACGTAGTAAATGAGTTCGCCTTTTTCGGCCGCGCCCCTGCTCCCGGTGAATGGCGCATCGAGAAAGCGCGCACCGCGCCGTTGCACGCTCTCCGCGGCCGCCTGCATCGTCTCGGGCGAGACCGTGCAATGCGCGGCCACCACGTGATGTGCCGTCAACCCCGGGCTCAACTGCTCCACCGTGTCCAGCAAAGCCTGGTCGTCCGCCACGAAGAGCTGGATGAACTGACAAAGTTCGGCCACCTCCGCGGCTGAACCGACAAAGTTCGGGACCGGCCGCGGCGTTCGATTCCAGACATAAACCTGAAATCCTCGTTTGCGGAGATTCTCCGCCACGCGCCGGCCGATAATGCCGAGGCCAATCAAGCCAACATTCTTCCTGCTGCGACGAGACATAAAACTTTTGGGAGGCGATGGAAGTTGAGTTCAAACACTTCGGCACGCAATGCCGAAGTTCAGTGTGCGACTCTCACGGCTCGACGCGTCAACGCCCCGATCAGGTTCCCGACCGCCTCCTGCCGCGTTTGGTTGGCCAGAGAAAGACGGATATTGGATTGGACCTCCGGAAACGTCATGGCCCGGGCGGGTTGCACATCTGTTAGCCGTGCGATGTGAAAACCGAGGGCTGAGCGAAAGACCGGGCTGGTCTCGCCGACTTGCAACGCCGACGTTGCCACGAAGAACTTCGGCGGCGTTCGCCAGGCCGAATAATAATCCAGATCGCCGCCGCGGTTTTTGGTCGCCTCATCCTCGGAGTATTGAGCCACCAGGCTCGAAAAATCGGCACCGTTGCGCAGTTGCTCGGCCAGCGAATCGATGAGCTGCTCTTTGCTGGTCACGACGTCCTCGGGAGTTTCCACAGGCGCGGCCAGAAAGAGATGGCTCGCACGCAAGCGTCGCGGGAGTGCGAAATTCGCCGGATGCGCGGCAAAATATTGACGGCTGGCCGCCTCGTCAGAAACCGAGCCGCCTCCGATTTGCTTCTCGATCCAGCGAAGCTCCCGCATCTGCCTCGTCACAGTGGCACGCAGATCTTGCGGGGAAAGCCCGCTCTTCTGCAAAGCGATTTCCCAGCCCCGGTCGTCCGGAAATTGGGCCCGCAACAAATCAAACTGTCGCTCGACTTGTGCTCCCGGGACGGCTTCGTGAGTCGCGCGGACGCGCAAACTTTCCGCGGCGATGAGGCGATCGATCAAATCCGCGCGCGTTTCCCCTGCGATTTCTTTATTGCCTGCCAGATAGGCATCTGCCTGGGCGAGCCGGCCGACATCCGTTTCATAAATGCCGCGACCATTCACCAGCGCGACCAGGTGTCCGCGGCCGATGATTTGTCCGAGAAGATCGCGGCAGAAAACCGAGCGCCAGGCCAATTCCGCCGCCGTGATTCCCGCCACGATCGCAAGGAAAGTGAGAAATAATTCTGTGCGCGACCTCATTCCCGAAAGGCAAATTCCGCCAGGTAATAAAGCGTAACCGCGCCGACGATCTGCAAACTCTCCGCGCTGATCTTGTCCATGGTATCGCCGGCCGTGTGCCAGGCGGGAAAGTCGAAATCGATGAGATCGATCATCGGAATACCGACCGCATTCAAAGCAGTATGGTCGTCGCTGATGTTGCCGTTGAAGTAGGTGAAGTAGGACCGCATTTGGAGGACATCGGCCGAGGCGAAAATGTCGCGCGCCATGTCGGCCGGCGAATCAGGAGAGAGCGTGATGGTGAGCGAACGATCGCCCATCATGTCGAGCAGAATACCGCCGCGATAGCGATCGGTGCGATGCTCCTTCTGCAACTCGCGTGCAAAATAGCGGCTGCCAAAGAAGCCATCGGTGGCGGTGAAACGTTCATAGGCTTCTTCGCCGTCAAAGAAGACCAGTTCGGTTTTGGCGGCCAGCTCAGGATAGGCGGAAAGGACGCGGGCGATTTCGAGAAGAGCGCCATTACTGGAGCCGCCATCGTTCGCCCCGACGAACCGAATGTTATCGAAGATCTTCGTATCGTAGTGCGAGCAGAGAAGAAACAGGCTCCTGTTCTTGTCGGCCGCTTCATCTTCTTGTCCAAAGCGGGCGATTAGATTTACGAAAGTAACCGCGCCACGCGGCGTGCTGTCGGTAAAGGTTTGCTGCGCCACCCGCCAGCCGGCTCGCTTCAGTTGTTGCGAGATGTAATCGCGTGCTTTCTCGATGGCGGGCGAACCGGGCGGCCGCGGTCCGAAGTCGACCAGCTGTTGCACGTCAGCCAGCGCCCTGTTTCCGGAGAAATCGTTCCACGGTTTGCCGTAACTGGGCGGGCTGGCCTTTTGGCCGCAGGCCGCGCTGGCCAGCAGAAGAAACAAAATCCCTCCTTGCCTGACAAATGACATGACAAGAGAGACGCCGCGCGTCAGAGCAATCGAGAAATGCCTGACTGCGCTCAGAATGACCGGATTCGTTTTGATGGCATCTGCCTGGAAATCAGAGATCGCTCGGCGGCAAACCGATGAGGTTGAGAATGCGCTGGAGATCGTCATTGCCGTAATATTCGATCTCGATGCGGCCTCGTTTGTCTTCGTGCCGCAAAACCACGTGAGCGCCGAGATAATGTTGCAGGCGATTCTGTAAATCCTCGAGAGCCGCATCACTCGTGACCGTCTCGCCGCGTTGACGTCGCCGTCGCGGTTGGACATTCCCAAGCTGGCGGGCGACAAGGCGCTCGGTCGCGCGCACGGTGGCACTGCGACGCAAGATTGTCTCCGCGACGAAGAGTTGTTCCTCGGGCACTTTGAGCGCCAGCAACACCTTGGCGTGCCCGACCGAAATAAGATCCTGCATGACCCATTTTTGCACCTGCTCGTGCAAATCAAGCAGCCGCATGGCGTTCGCGACAGCGGCGCGGCTGCGTCCCACTTTCTGCGCAATCTCCTCCTGCTTCATCCCGAATTCCTGGGAAAGACGCGCGTAGGCCTGCGCTTCCTCGATTGGATTCAGGTCGGCACGCTGCAAATTCTCGATGAGCGAAAGCTCGAGCACTTCGAGGTCGGTGGCGCTGCGGACCAAAGCCGGCACTTCGGCGAGACCGACTTCCTGCGCGGCGCGCCAGCGGCGCTCTCCCGCGATCAGCTCATGGCGGCCATCCACCTTGCGCAGGATGAGCGGCTGAATGATTCCGTGCTGCCGAATGGATTCGACCAGCTCCTGCAACGCGTCGTGCTCGAATTCCTTACGCGGCTGCAGAGGACTTGGAACGATGCTGGCCAGCGCGACCTGGTGAACTTTCTCGCCGGCATCGGGTTCCGGCCGCGCCACCGAAGGCCGCGCGGCAATGAGCGCGCCGAGACCTTTGCCAAGTGCCGATTTTGCCATCGGCCAGAGGTTATCGGAACGGCTTTGGGAACGCAAACGCAAGGTGCCGGCGTTGCGCCGGCCAGCCGCCGCCGCTAGCATCGGCCCATGCCCGCAGCCGATACGACCCTCTTCACGCTCGGCCATTCGCCCGATCCGGATGATGCTTTCATGTTTTATGCGATGGCCGAACATAAGATCGACCTGCGCGGCTATCGTTTCGAACATCGGTTGGAAGACATCCAAACCCTGAATGAGCGCGCCATGCGCGGCGAGCTGCACATTTCCGCCATCTCGATCCATGCATACGCTTACGTGAGCGATCGTTACGCGCTGCTGCCCTGCGGTGCGAGCATGGGCGACGGGTATGGACCAATGGTCGTCAGCCTCAACAGGCCACCATTATCTTCCGACGATTCAATTCGGGACTGGCTGCGTGGTCGTACCATTGCCGTTCCTGGCCTTATGACGAGCGCCTATCTCGCGCTGCAAATTTATCTCGGAAACTTCCGCTATGTCGTGGTTCCGTTTGACCAGATTTTTGATGTCATAAAGAGTGGTCGCGCCGACGCCGGCCTCATCATTCACGAAGGCCAACTCACCTATGCACGGGCCGGATTCACAAAAGTCATCGATCTTGGCGAATGGTGGAAACGCGAGAGGCAATTGCCATTGCCGCTCGGCGGCAATGTCCTGCGCAAGGACATTTCCCCAGCTGTCCGCAGCGAATTGCTCGCCATCATGCGCGAGAGCATCGAATACGGACTGCGGCATCGGGACGAAGCGGTGCAGCATTCCATGCCATATGCGCGCGACATGGACGCGCCTCTGGCGAGCAAGTTCATCGGCATGTACGTGAACGATTACACGCGCGATTACGGCGAAAGCGGCCGGGCCGCGATTCGCGAATTTTTGGGCGCGGGCCGCCGGGGCGGCTATTTGCCGCGGGAAATTGAACTGGAATTCGTAGCATGATCGCCGGGCGGGCGAACTTCAGGCGGTGACGCTTCCTCACATTCTCCTGCTCCTGCTGGCAGGTCTCTCCGCAGGGGTGATGAACGCGATTGCGGGCGGCGGTACCATTCTTACTTTCCCGGCGCTAATTTTTGCCGGACTTCCCTCCATCGGAGCGAATGCCACCAGCACGGTGGCATTACTCCCGGGCACATTGGCCGGCGTGGCCGGTTATCGGCAGCAACTGCCCTCGGCCTGGAAATGGATTCGGCGTTTCTTATTGGTCAGTCTGGCGGGCGGCCTGCTCGGTGCGGTCCTGCTCATCCGCACACCGGAGCGCGTTTTCGATCGGCTCGTTCCATGGCTCATCCTTTTTGCCACCGTCCTCTTTACGGCACGGAATTTCTTCGCTCACCTGCTTCGCTCAAAAAGGTCCGGTCGTGTTTCTTGGCGCTGGCTCACTTTCGCGATGATGTTTCAGTTCGTGGTGGCGATTTACGGCGGCTACTTCGGCGCCGGGATCGGCATTCTCATGCTGGCCAGTCTTGGTCTGCTCGGTTTCGAAAACATTCACCAGATGAACGCCGTGAAAAATGCACTCGCTTTCCTGATCAACGTGGTCGCGGCGGCCTATTTCATCGGCAAGGGAATGATCGACTGGCCGGCGGCCGCGATCGTTGCCGTCGGCTCGATTTCGGGCGGATACGGCGGGGCGCACTACGCGCAAAAGGTCTCACAGCGGACCGTGCGTCTGTGCGTGACCACCCTGGGCTTGATCATCACCGCGGTGCTGTTTTACCAGCGATTGCGGTGAAGAGCCGGGCTACTTGTCCTTCTTCTTGTCGCCGGAAACCTTGTGCGTCACGAACGTCTTGGCGCGTTCGAATTCCTTTTGGAACCCGGTGGCAAAGTCGTGCGTGCCGTACTCGAAAAGCACGACGAAGCAGAAGGTGAAAAAGATAAAGAGGACGATCCAGAACAGACCGCGCAGCAACGACATGGCCGGGAGTCTACCGTATGGGCGGGGGGTGGTCAACGGTGGCCAAGCAGGCCCAAAGTTCGGGTTTGCTCGCGCAATGGGAACTGCCATGCTTTTTGCGCCATGCGCGTCCCCTTGCTCGACCTCAGCGAACAATATCGCACCCTCGCGCAGCCGTTGCGGAAGGAAATCGATGAAGTCTTGGATACGCAACATTTTATCCTCGGACCCAAGACGAAGGCCTTCGAGCGGGCGGTGGCCGAGTATTGTGGCGTGCCGCATGCCATCGGCGTCTCTTCCGGAACGGACGCGTTGCTTGCGGTGTTAATGGCGCTCGGCATCGGGCCGGGGCATGCCGTCCTTACGACCGCGTTTACCTTCTTCGCCACGGGCGGCTGCATCGCACGGGTCGGCGCCACACCGGTCTTCCTCGACATCGATCCGGTCACTTACAATCTGTCCGCACCGCTCCTGGAGAAATTTCTGCGCGATGACGCGCGCACCGGTTCGGATGGAAAGATGCGAGACAGTGCCGGCCGCGAGATTCGCGCCATCATTCCTGTTCACTTGTTCGGCCTTTGCTGCGATATGGCGCCAATTCTGACCTGCGCAGGCAATTACAACCTCACCGTCATCGAGGATGCTGCTCAGGCTATCGGCGCCGAGTACCCACTCGAAAACGGCCCAGCCAAAGCAGGCAGCATGGGTGCTGCCGGGTGTTTCAGCTTTTATCCTTCGAAGAACCTGGGCGCTGCGGGAGATGCGGGCCTGATCGTCTGTCGCGAGAACGACCTGGCCCAGCGGTTGCGCGTTTGCCGTCAACACGGGATGGAACCGCGCTACTTTCACCACTTCATTGGTGGTAATTTTCGGATTGATGAAATTCAATCGGCCATTCTGAAGGTGAAACTGCCGCACTTGGACGGCTGGTCGGCGGCGCGGCGCGGCGCGGCCGACGTCTATCGTGAAGAGTTTGAGCGCGCCGGTCTCGAAGGTCACGTCACGCTTCCAGTGGAACCCTACCGCGCTCGCGGCCTAACGAATCATCATATCTATCACCAATACGTCATTCGCACATCGCATCGGGATCCCCTGCGCGAACATCTTGCCCGGCGCGACATTGGCACGGCCATCTATTATCCGCTCGGCCTGCATCAGCAGGCGTGCTTCGCCGAGCTTGGCTACCAGGAAGGCGATCTGCCTGAGACCGAGCGGGCCGCCCGGGAAACCCTGGCGTTGCCGATTTACCCGGAGTTAAGGCGCGAGGCGCAGCGTTACGTGGTCGAGGCGGTGGCCGAGTTTTTCGACCGGCCAGGCGGCGGATAACCGGAGGCAAAAAACTTGCGACGTTCTGGGGCCAAGCCTATATGAACGCTCGCGCCAAACGGGTAGGTACCGAAGTGGCCAAACGGGGCGGACTGTAAATCCGCTGGCTTACGCCTTCGCTGGTTCGAATCCAGCCCTGCCCATTTCCATATCCGGTCGCAGGTAGCCGCCCGCTACTCCGTGCGGGGAAAATACCAGCTGGAAAAGCTCGATGGTTCGTGCGCGAAAAGCCCCGGCGCATCCCAGGAGATAGAATCGCCACATGCGATAAAATCGTTCTCCATAACGCTGCCGAAAACGGGGCCAGGTTGCGCGGAAGTTTCGCTCCCAGGCCAGCAGAGTTGGATCGTAGGAAACACCAAAATTCTGTGCGTCTTCCAGGATGAAACAACCTTCCGCACCCTTCGTCAGGCGACTGAGAGAGGGCAAGACGGAATTCGGAAAGATGTAGCGCGAGATCCAGGGATCGGTGCGCCAGGCGGAGACCGGCGTCACAATTGACTGACATAGAAACAGACCGTCATCAGTGAGCGAGCGGCGCGCCATTCGCATATAGGTGCGGTAGTTCTTGAAGCCAACATGTTCGAGCATGCCAACGCTCACCACCCGATCGAAGCGCTCGTGCAGATCGCGATAATCCTGCAGGCGGATTTCGATCGGCCAATCGCGGCAATGCTCCGCCGCGTACTCGGCCTGCCTTTCGGAGATGGTAATTCCGACCACGCGACATCCGTGGTGCTCCGCGGCGTAGCGAGCGAGCCCGCCCCAGCCACAACCGATATCGAGCAATCGCAGTCCCGGCTGCAGATTGAGCTTTGCGCAAATGAGCTCCATTTTGCGCTCCTGCGCCTCAGCCAGGTCTTCCGTGCCGTGGAAGAAGCCGCATGAGTATTGCATGGCCGGATCGAGCATCGCTTCGAAGAAATCGTTGCCCAGATCGTAGTGCCGCCGGGCCAGAATACGGGCGCGCCGGCGGGTTTGGCGGTTGATGAAGAGCGCTTCGAGCAGGGCCGCGGCCGTTCGCCAATCCATGCGCGCCTGCTCGTCGAGGTGAGCGCGACTCGCCCGAAAGCAAAGTTCATCAAGCGCGTCGGTCTCCCACCAACCATCCATGTAGGACTCTCCGAAGCCGAGAACACCATCGGCCAGCACTCGAGCAAAGAATCGCCGATCGCGCACAAGAAGATCCCACGGCCGTGTTCCGTTCACACGAATGTCGGCCGCAGCCAGCATCTCAGTGATAATGCGTTCAGCGCTGGACATCGAAAAATACCGGGCAGGGGCGCGACCGACGCGAACAGCTCCGGATTCTCGCGCCGTTCCGCTCAGCAAAATGAGTTCGCGCGCCGAGGCGTCCGCAGCCTTACATGAACGCTGCAGGGTCCCGGCCACCAAACAAAAAGCGCCTGACTTTTGGCCAGGCGCTTTCGTCAAAAATTCGCTTTGGGCTTAACGATCACGTCGATGGCCGCCTTCACGACGTCCACCGCCATAACCGCCGCCACCACCGCCGCCGCCATAGCCACCACCACCGCCGCCGCCGTAACCGCGGCCACCGCCACCAGGCGGGCGAGCTTCGCGCGGACGCGCTTCGTTGACGGTCAACGGCCGGCCTTCCACCGTCTTGCCGTTAAATTCTGTGATGGCTTTCTGCGCGTCGGGCTCCGACGTCATCGTGACAAAGGCGAAGCCGCGTGATTTGCCGGTGAATTTGTCCTGCATGAGGGTGACCTCCTGCACGGGCCCCACTTGAGCGAAAAGATCCTGAAGATCGGTCTCGGTCGTATTGAAGGAAAGATTTCCTACGTATAATTTAGTTCCCATCTGAGTCTGTTGTGGAAAACGCTGCCAAGATCTCTGTTCCCGATCATCGGATTTCAAATCGCCACTGATACACTCAACTGACAATCCACCTAGGTCCCGAGCCTCCGTTTTCTTTTCGGCCTGATTAGTAGATTGCTTTCCCCCAGAAAGCAAATGGAAAGGAGCCCCAGACTACCCTGAAAATGGCATCAAAACAGACCCAAAAAGAGTATCCAAGAAAGGCCCGGGTTGCCGTGGTGGCGGCGGGGATTGTGAGCCCGCTGGGTTTCGGTCTGGAGGCCACGACGACGGCCCTGCGCGAGGCGCGCGATTGTGTCACACCGGTGACCCGCTTTTGCGTAGACCACTGCCGCTGCCGAACCGCCGGCCAGATCCCCGATGCCGAGCTTTTCGGGCACAGCACGGGCCGTTTACGACGCGCCAAGCGCCTTTCGCGGGCTTCACGCATGATGATCACCGCGCTCGATGAACTGCTCGAGCAGACGCCTGGCTTTCAGCCAGACCTGACCGTTATCGGCACGACCAGCGGAGGGATGCCATTCGGCGAGCAATATTACCGCGGTCTGGTCGCCGGACAGAACGATCGGCATGCTGCGTCCCGGGTGGCTAATTACCCGCCGCAAAAGCCGGTCATCGACGCGCAGGAAGCATTCGAAATCACCGCGCCCTGCCAGATCATCGCGAATGCCTGCGCTTCGGGAACGAACGCCATTGGGCACGCCTTCGAATGCGTTCGCTCCGGACGTTATCAGCGCATTCTCACCGGCGGTTACGACGCGATTTCGGAGCTCGTTTTTGTCGGATTCGATTCCCTGCGGGCCGCCACGCCGGAAAAATGCCGGCCCTTTGACGCAGAACGCAGCGGTCTCGTCCTGGGCGAAGGGGCCGCGCTGCTCGCGCTGGAGAATTTCGAAACGGCGGAGGCGCGGGGCGCTCGTATTTTGGGAGAGATCACCGGCTACGGCATCTCAACGGATAATCATCACCTCACTCAGCCGCACCCTTCCGGGAGCGGACCGCGCCAGGCCATGGAGGCAGCGCTGGCCGGGGCCGGACGAGACTCCGTCGACTACATTAATGCGCACGGGACGGCTACACCCTTCAACGACGCGGCAGAGGGAAAAGCGATTGCCGAGCTGCTTCCACATGTCCCGGTCAGTTCCACCAAAAGCATGATGGGCCACTCGTTAGGTGCAGCCGGAGCCATCGAAGCGGTCTTTTGCCTGCTCGCGCTGCGCCATCAGTTTCTTCCGGCCAATATCAACTTCCGCCAGGGCGATGGTTCACTCGACATTGTGGCCAACCAGTCGCGACCGGTCGCGCTGGATGTCGCTCTCTCCAATTCATTCGGCTTTGGAGGAACAAACGCTTCCATCGTTCTGCAGCGCGCCGCATGAAGCTGGCGATCCAAGGCGCCGGCTGGGTCACACCGCTCGGCAATAACGTTCCGACAGTCTGGAACGAACTCTTGCGCGGAGGCGAGGCGACTGTTGAAACGATTTCCAGCGAATTGAATCCGCGAGTCTATCCGGCGTTCCGCATTCCTGACAGCAAGGTATCCCATCCCCGCCTGCGTCGCGCCAGCGCCATCTCGCGTTTCGCCGTCGAAGCCGGCCTCGCGGCTTTACAGGATGCCGGCCTCAATCCGCCGGACGCCGCCCACCGCATGGCACTCGTCTTCGCCACGGCAAATGGTGGCGTCATTTACACCAAACGATTCTACCACGACATCGTCGCGACCGGAGCGGAAGCCGCCAGTCCGCTGCTTTTCCCGGAGACAGTTTTCAATGCGCCAGCCAGTCATCTGGCCGCTGTCATGGGAATCACGGGTGCGACCTACACGCTCGTCGGTGATAGCGCGGTTGGTTTGCTCGCACTAAAAATGGCGGAAGATCTCATGCGTGATGAAACGCTCGATTACTGCCTCGTCGTCGCCGCGGAGGAAGTCGACTGGCTTCTTTGCGATGCCTACCACCGCTGGCGACTGCTCCGAAGCAAGCCGCCACTCGAGGTCTTTCGTGCTCGGCCACAGGGAACAATTCTTAGCGAAGGTGCAGGGGCGATCCTGCTTGGGCGCGAGGGCGCCGTGCAATTGGACCAGATCGACGCTGGATCCAACTTTCCGCAACAAAAGGAAGCACCGGGAATCATGAAGCAGGTCCTGATCGAATTGGCCGAAGAAGAGGCCAGCATTCTGATCGGAAGCGCCAATGGCACGTTTATCGATCACGCCGAAACGGCGGCCTTCGCCAGCACCGGTGGCGAACGCGCCCACTACACGTTCAAGCCGGCGCTGGGCGAAGCTCTGGCGGCGGGTGCGATCTGGCAGGTGATTGCGGCCGCGCAGGCCCTCACGACAAAGCAACTGCCACCCTTGCTACACGCGGGAAAAAAGAACGCATCGCATTCCCCGGGGTCCGAAACCAACCGACAGGCTCTCGTTTTGACGTGTGGTCTCAACCATCAAATCGCTGGCGCGCGTTTGAATCTTTCCTAGTCGCCACAGGGGTTTTCGCCTTTGCAAGGAGAGACCAATTCGCTACCTTCGGCGACCGCCATGCGTCATCCGCTACCGCTCATTTTCGGGCTCTTTTTAGCGGCCGCCGGCGCGCGGGGAGCGATCGAGACGCCGAAAAACCTGCCGGTTGAAATCAATGCCACGGGGGAGACGACCTACGAGAATGGCATCGCCACGGCGCGGGACAATGTCGCGATTCATATCGGCGATACCGATATTTATGCGGACCGCGCCGAATACAATACGGCGACGCATGAAGTGGAAGTCCACGGTAACGTACGCATCTACCGCGGTATCCATCTTTACGTGGGCGAGAGCGGCATTTACAACGTCGAAACGAAGCAAATCCGTGCGACCGACATGCGCACGGAATACGCGCCCTATTTTATCTCAGGCGAACAGATTTCCGTTCTCTCCGACGACGAAACAGTCGTCCATAACGGCACCTTTACGACGAACGATTCCGCCGATCCTAATTTTCACCTGCGGGCACGGACGGTCCGCATTTATCAAAACGATCGCGTCGTCTTCCAGAACGTCACTCTTTACATCGGCAAAGTGCCCATTTTCTGGTGGCCCTATCTTTACCAATCGCTCGACGATTCCTTCAGTTTCTCGGTCTCGCCCGCCTATCTCAGCTCGTGGGGTCCTTCGCTCCTCAGCCAGGTCACGTTTCCCATCACGAAAGAACTCAGCGGTCGCGTGCGACTCGATTACCGGGCGCGCCGCGGCATCGCTCTCGGCTTCGAATCCGACATTAATTACGGAGCCGACAAGAAGAGCTTTGCCAAGCTGCGCACCTATTTTCTCGAGGACCAGAACCCGGGATTGAATCAGACGAACGTGCCCCGGGGCGCGATTGGAACGTCGCGTTATCGCGTCACCTTTCAGGATCGCACCTACTTCAAGGAAGATCTCTATGCCACCGCCAACATCACAAAATTAAGCGACGCCTTTGTGCTGGAGGATTTCTATCAGAGCGAGTTTCGTATCGACCCGAAACCGGACAATGTCGTCACGCTGACGAAGACGGATCCTTTCTACACACTCAACGCCATCACTCGTTTTCAGGCCAATAGCTTTTTTGAAACGACAGAGCGGTTACCCGAAGTCGTGCTCGATATTAAACGGCACGCCATTTTTGGGAGCCCTATTTTTTATGAAGGTGAAACCGGAGTGGCTGACCTGCGCCGCAATTTCGCGGCCGGCACCGGCTTCGAAGACTACGGCACGTTTCGCGCCGACACTTTTCACCAATTGCTCTACCCGAATACCTATTTTGGGTGGCTCTCGATCGTGCCGCGGGTCGGTTTCCGCGCCACCTATTACGGGGAGACTCGCGACCTGGGCCGGACGCTCTTTGTGCCAGAGTACCAACCCGTTCGTTCCCGATTTCCTCCTCGCCAACCCGCGTCAGCCGATCGTTGACGGGGGCGATGCTTTTCGCACGGCCTTCAACACCGGGGTAGAGGGTTCCTTCAAAGTCTCCCGCACCTGGGAAGGCGCGCAGAGCCGGTTGCTCGGACTCGACGGTCTGCGGCACATCATTCAACCTTTCACCAACTTCTCCTATGTCGCGACCGACGGGGCAGACCCTGCTTCCATTTTGCAGTTCGATCGTTATGAACCTTCGACACAACTGCGCCCGATCGATTTTCCCGATTTCACTTCCATCGACTCCATTGATAACTGGACCGTCTGGCGGGTCGGCGTGCGCAATCGGCTGCAAACCCGTCGCGACGATCTCACCATCAGCTGGATGGAATTGGAAACTTACATCGATGTAAACATCGACAACCCTTTCGACAAAACGCGCTACTCGAATCTCTTCAATCGCCTTCGATTCAGTCCCGTGCCCTGGGTTTCGATCGTGTTCAATTCGCAGGTTCCCGCCTTCGATAAGGGGTTCACGGAAATTAACTCCTCGGTCACCGTGCAACCAATCTCCAATCTCTTGATCTCGGTCGGACATCGTTATCTGCACGATAATCCCTCGTTTCTGGACAGTAGCCTGATCACCGTCGGCGGTTACTATCGTCTCAACGACAATTGGGGTTTTGGCGCGAGCGAACAATACGAAGCCGAAACTGGTATTCTCGAATCACAGCGCTACACCGTCTACCGCGACCTGACGAGTTGGGTGGCCTCTTTCGGGGCTATCATTAACGACAACGCCGGCGTGAAGGAATACGGTTTCCTCCTGACTTTTACGCTTAAGGCATTTCCGAAATTCAGCTTTGACCTAAACTTCGACCCGACGGGAACAGGCGATACGACCAACACGCCATAACACGTTGGAATCGCAATTGCATTTTATGCAATTTGCCCGTTTCTTCCTGCTCCGCCGCCCGGCGCGCAGAATATTTGCTCTCGTTTTCCTATGGACATTTCCATCATTGGCTCTGGATATGTAGGCTTGGTTACCGGCGCCTGTTTTGCCGACGTCGGGCATAACGTCATTTGCGTCGATAACGACGCACAGAAAGTCGAGACGCTCCGAGCGGGCAAGGTGCCAATCTATGAGCCCGGGCTGGAAGAGGTCATTCATCGCAACGTTTCCGCGCACCGCCTTCGTTTCACCGGCAGCATCGAGGAGGGAGTCGATAACTCGCAGGTGGTCTTCATCGCCGTTCCTACTCCGCAGCAGCCGGACGGGAGCGTTGATCTGAGCTTTATCGAAAAAGTGGCGCGCGATATCGCCGGCGTCCTCAAAGATTACCGGGTCATCGTGGACAAGAGTACTGTTCCGGTAAAGACCGGCGAAAAGGTGGCGGAATCGATCCGGCGTTACAACCGCCACGGTGCGCAGTTCGATGTTGTCAGTAATCCGGAATTTTTGCGTGAAGGTTGCGCCGTGAGCGACCTCATGCAGCCGGATCGCATCGTCATCGGAGCGCAAAGCGAACGCGCAATCGATTTGATGAAGAAGATCTACGAACCATTCATGGCGCCGATCCTTGTCACCGACGTCAACAGCGCGGAGTTGATCAAACATGCCGCCAATTCCTTCCTCGCCCTCAAGATTTCCTACATCAATGCCGTTTCCGCCATTTGCGAAGCGAGCGGTGCTGACGTTGAGAAAGTGGCGGATGGCATCGGCATGGATCGCCGCATCGGCCGCAATTTTCTGAATGCCGGCATTGGCTACGGCGGCTCCTGTTTTCCAAAAGACATCGCCGCGTTCATCACCATCAGCGAAGATCTGGGCGTCCCTTTCACGCTGCTCAAGGAAGTGCAGCGCGTAAACGCCACCCAGAAAGACCGCTTCCTTAAGGCGCTCCGCGATACGCTCTGGGTCTTGCGCGACAAGAAGATCGCTGTCTGGGGCGTAACCTTCAAACCCGATACGGACGACATCCGCTCGTCAGTCGCCATCGATTTGATCGCCGACATGCTGAAGGAAGGCGCGCACGTTACGGTTTACGATCCAAAGGGAATGACGAAGGCGCGCCAGATTCCCGAGGTCGCTCAAGCTCACTTTGTCCAATCACCGCTCGAAGCCATCGATGGAGCCGAAGCGCTCGTCATTGCGACGGAATGGGGAGAATTTGCCAGGATCGATCTCGACGTGGTCAAACAGCGCATGGCCACGCCGATTGTGTTCGACGGACGCAATCTTCTCGATCCGGAAACGATGGGGAAACTTGGGTTCCATTACCATTCCATCGGACGCAAGACGGTGAAACCGGACTAGCGACGCGGGCTGCCGGGGCATGTCCACATCGGCTCGCGCTCTCGCTCTCGCCGCTCTGCGCGAATGGCAGAAGGGCGAACGTTTCGCCGACACGATCGTCGGCGAACGCCTTGCAGGAAGTCAGCTCGCGACCGCCGATCGCGGCTTTGCCTTGGAGCTTTTTTACGGAGTTTTGCGCAATCTGACCTTGCTCGACTTTTGGATCGGCCGGTTGCGCGAAGGCAAACTGGACACACGCACCCGCGATCTGGCCCGGCTTGGGCTTTACCAGCTTTTCCTGCTCCGCACGCCACCACACGCGGCCGTGCACGCCACCGTGGCGCTTGCCACCACGCGGCAACGCGGACTCATCAACGCTCTGCTGCGTTCGGCACAGCGACGAGAAGAGGAGCTGACCGCAGCCGCGAAACTCCAACCGGCTGCTGTCCGTTTTTCGCAGCCGCCGTTCCTCTTGGAACGCTGGTCCGGCCATTTCGGCGAGACAGCGGCAGCATTTCTGGCAGAGTGGAATAATCAACCGCCGCCGCTTTACGCGCGCATTAACCGCTTAAAGATCGATCCGGAGGAATTTCATCGGCTTTATCCAAATCGTCCTCTCGTCAGCACCCGGGACTTTGTCGAATTCGATTCCCTGCCGCGGGAAGCTCTCGGCCGGGGTTATTGCTACATGCAGGACCCAAGCACGGCGACCGCCTGCCAGTTGCTGGCCCCACAAGAGGGCGAGACGGTCCTCGATGCCTGCGCCGCCCCTGGGGGAAAAACGGCCCTGCTGGCGCAGATGATGAAGAACCATGGCACCATTGTCGCCTGCGACCGGGACCAGGAGCGCCTCGCGCGAATGACGGACAATTTGCAGCGCCTCGGCGCCGACATCGTGCAAACTGCGCGAGGCGATTGGACACAATCCGCTCCGCCGATCGTTCAGAAGCGCGCTCCGTTCGATCGCATTCTGGCCGATGTGCCCTGCAGCAACACCGGCGTGATGCGCCGCCGGGTGGATGTGCGGTGGCGCCTGCGACCCGATGATTTCGAGCGACTCCCCTTGCAACAACTGCGCATCATGCGTGCGCTCATACCGCTCCTGAAAGAGCGCGGAACACTCGTTTACAGCACCTGCAGCCTCGAGCCTGAAGAAAACGAACAGTTGGTGGAAGCTTTGCTGCGCCATTTTCCACAAATGCGCCTGACCAAGCAAATATCTATGACGCCGTTTCAGGACGGATTTGATGGAGCCTTCGCCGCGCGACTTGTCCGGGTCGTTGCTTCGTAGCGAGTCGCTTGCATGCCGCGGGCGCGGTGGGATGATTAGCTTCTATGCACGACGCCCGTTTCGACAAACTGGCCAAGCTTTTGGTCGAATATTCCACTCGCCTGCAGCGCAATGAAAAGGTCCTCATCGAGGCATTTGATGTGCCCGATGAAATGACCATTGCTTTGATCCGCGCCGCGCGCAAAGCCGGCGCCATTCCTTTCACCCAGATCCAGCGGGCGCGGGTGAGCCGCGAGCTGGCGCTCGAAGCGGGCGAGCGGCAGCTCAATCTTGTGGCGCAGCATGAACTGGCGCGGATGAAAAAAATGGATGCCTATATCGCGCTGCGTGGAAGCAACAACATCACCGAGCTCTCTGATGTGCCAGCGGAAAAAATGAAGTTGCTGGCTCGGAAAATGAGACCGGTCCAGGACCAGCGCGTGCAAAAGACCAAGTGGGTGGTGCTGCGATGGCCGACGCCTTCCATGGCGCAGCTCGCCAGCATGAGCACTGAGGCTTTCGAGGATTTCTTCTTCGATGTCTGCACCCTCGATTACAGGAAACTCCAGCCCGGCATGAAAGCGTTGAAGGCGCTCATGGAAAGAACCGATCGCGTGGAAATCAAAGGCCCGGGGACCGACCTACGCTTCAGCATCAAGGGAATCCCGGCCATCATTTGCGGGGGGGATCGCAATATTCCCGATGGCGAGGTCTTCAGCTGTCCGGTGAAAGATTCCGTGCAGGGTTACATTACCTTCAACGCCCCGACCATTTATCAGGGTATCGGGTTCGACAACATTCACCTGAAATTTAAGGATGGGAAAATCGTCGAGGCGACAAGCAATAATTCCGAAAAGCTGAACAAGGTCCTCGATTCCGATCCGGGCGCGCGTTACATCGGCGAATTCTCGTTAGGCTTTAATCCCCATATTCTGGAGCCCATGCGGGACATCCTGTTTGACGAAAAAATCGCCGGCTCCTTTCACTTCACGCCGGGGCAGGCCTATGAAGAGGCCGACAACGGGAACCGCAGCCAGGTCCATTGGGACATGGTCAATATTCAGCGGGCCGACTACGGCGGAGGAGAGATTTATTTCAACGGCCAGTTGATCCGGCGGGATGGAGAATTTCTCCCGAAGTCACTGCAATCACTCAATCGCGGTCGCTTCGCAAAAAAGAGTCGTGCCTGAGAACCCGTATCCGGATCAATAGCGGGCGCCGTTTCCGGCAGCTGACAGCCGCAAAAGAGAAGGCCGCCTGACGGCGGCCTCTGCAGTCTTTAACGTTTTGGCAGCCCTTAGCGCTTCGCGCTGCTCCCCGGAGGTGAAAGCTGCATGAGTCCGATCTCGCCACCGTTGCCCATCTGCACGCTGGTGATTTCGAAGACGGGCGCTCCTTCGATGGAGCTGGGCCCCGCGCCCGGCAGTTGCACTGAGACATTGCGCGATGAGGAGTTGAGAACGATCGACGCGATTTCGAGCGAGGGCGAAAACTCGACGCTCGCGATCTGGAAGGCGGCCGTGACGTGGACGGAAGCTTTCCCCTGATGCGACGGGGTGAGTTGCACTGGAGCGCTCTCCGAGCCTGAGACCAGTTGCACGCCCGAGATATTGAAGGCGGGGGAAGTGATGACGCCCGGCTTCTGCTGCTGCGACGGCGTGAGGCGCACGGTGCCGAGCGAACCACCCGCGGCCTGGGCCGACGAGACCTCAAAGGTAATCTGCAGGTTCATGGCAGGCTGCGGATGCTGTGAAGGAGACAGCCGCATCATAACCACCTTGGAGATCGGTTTTACCTGCAGCGCACCCATCTTGAAGGACGGGGTCAGTTGCAGCGAAGCGATCTCGCAGGAGAACGTCAGTTGAACAGCGGTTTGGGTTCCTCCAGCGGCCGGCATCGGAGTGCCACCCGTCGTCGGCATTGGAGTGCCGCCGGTTGGAGCTGTGCGAATAATGGGAGTTTGGGTTTCAGGCATAAGAGGTGTGGTAGGCTGTGACACAATCGGTTCGGGAGCAACAAATTTCGGAACGCTCGGTGGCTCCGGCACAACCGGGACTGCCTCCGCGACGGGTTCTGGTTCCGATTCCATGACGGTCGTCTGATGGGGCACAGGCCATCCCTGCGCTACCGGTTCAAATTCGGGTTCCGTAAATTCCTCCGCCGCCACGAGCTCGACTTCAGGTTCCTCCTCGACGTCAGACGAGGAAACCGACATCGCCTCCAGCGCCGCGAAAGTCGCTTCACCAATGGGTTCTGGCTCCGGTTCGACAGCAACCGGCGGCTCGACGGCTTCTGGCTCTCTGACGACCTCTGCCGCTTCGACGGCTTCCGGCGCTTCCACAACTTCCGGTGTTACCGGAGCCTCAACGATCTCAGGCGCCTTGGAAATGACGGGCGAAACGTAGGCTGGTGCGACCTCTTCGGGCGCCGGCTCCGGCTCATGCACAATCTCATGCTTCGGCCGGCCGACCGGAAAGACGGCGCGACGGACCGAGGGTTCGGTTGCCTTTAGTTGAATGGATCGTTGCGGTGGACGTGCACTGAAGCGAGGACGTTCAACTTCGTCCACTTTGTCAGCGTTGAGGCTGACATCATCGACATCAAACTGTGGTTCGGTCGCAGGCGTAACGCGACGGGAAAGAGCCGGAATCAGCCGGTGACGAACTTCGGGGACAATAACCCAGGCAAGAATGCCAAGACCACTGATGAGTAGAAGTGCGACGAGCACACTATGTCCATCGCCAAGGCGATAGATCGATTCGCCAATGGTTGGCTGGGTCCATTCGCGGACACGTGATGGAGCCAGAACGGTGGCCGGAGTCGAGAGAGCTTTCGCCGTCGCCATGAGAGGCGCAGCGGCTTTCTTCTCGGCTGGCGCAGCAGCCGCTGCCTTCGGCTTGGAGGCAATGGGTTGTGAAATAGCCGCCGCCTTCTTCTCGGGGGGAGCGGGAGGAGGAATCGCAATCGATGCACTGGGCGCAGCGGCGCCGGCTACGGCGGGCACGCTACTGCCGGCCGAAGTCGCTTCCATTCCGGAAATCACCGGACTGGTCGAAGGCGCGACGCTCGCGACCTCCTGATTGGGCGCCGTCACTTCCGCCGAATTGGTTCCGGGGATTGGGCTCGGCTCGATCAAAGGACTGCCATTCGCGGATGCCGCCGGTTCGTTCTGCGCGACCGCCGGCAACGACGAGGCCGGTTCCTCGGCCGGAGTTTTCAGCCAGCCGGCATCGTAGAATGGATCTGCGAAAATGATATTGAGCGCCTGCGAGTAAATCTTGCGCGCCGAGGTGATCCAATCGTTGGCCTTGGCGTCGTTGTGATGCTTAAACTCCCAGGCAGCCTGGGCGTAGTAGAGGGCGGGTGTATCGCCCGTGAACTGGAATTGATCCATCATCTTCTGCGCGCGGCTCTCCTTGCCCTCCAGCAGAAGCGTCATGAAAATCTTGAACTTGATCAGCTGCGCAGCCTGATTTTTGTCGCCGCCCGGCGTAGCCGCGAAAAGCGCCTCGAGGCGATCGCGCGCCTTGTCGTATTCCTTTTGCTTGAAGGGAACCTGGGCCAGATTGGTACTCGGCCTCGCGATATTTCGGGTCGATTTTGAGCGCGTTCTGAAAGAGCTTCTCGGCTTCGCCGTATTTCTTTTGCTCCATCAAAATCTCGCCGCGCAGGTTGAGACTGGCGGCTTGATTCGGGTCGGCGGCGTCGGCTTGATCCAAAAGACCGAGGGCCGTCGTCAAATCGCGGCGCTGAAAAGCCTCTCCCGCCGCCTCGAGTTTGCCCTTGGCAAACTCCTTCGTGCGGGCGGCGCGTTCGGCCGCCGAGGTCAGCTCGAGAGCGGCGCGCGATTCGCCGTCCGGCTTCTTCATCCAGCCCACCTCGTAGAGGGATTCGGCGAACAATTTGTTAAGCTGAGGCGAGAAATTCTTTTCCGCAGCAGCAATCCAGCGTTTCGCGCTCTTGTCATCATTATGCTGCAGAGCGATGGCCGCGTTTCCGTATTGCACAGCCGGCGTATCGTTGGAGAGTTCAAACTTGGAGAGGAACGCGTCCACCATGTTCTCCTTGCCTTCGAGAACGTAGGTCAGCAGAATTTTGTACTGGATGAGCTGCGTCGCTTCCCCCTGAAGCTCCGATGAATTCGAAGAGAGCAAGGCCTGAAAGCGATTGCGCGCCTCGTCCCAGTTCTTCTGCAGGAACGGGATCTCGGCCAGGTTGAAGCGCGCGTTCCAGAATTTCGGATCGAGTTCGACGGCACGATAAAGGGCGGCCTCCGCCTTGTCGTAGAGCCCCTCGCGCATGAAAATAACGCCGCGCAAATTCTGTGACTCGGCCAGATCGGGCTGGCGAGCATCAATGCCGTCGAGTTCTTTCAGCGCCTCGGGATAATTATTGGCATCGAAGGCGCGAAAGGCCTTGTCGTACATTGCTTCCAACTCGGATTTGGTAGGCGCAACGTTTGTTGCCGCCACCGAGCTCAAAACCAGGATGGCAATTGCCGCAATTTTTCGGATCTTCATCGAAGAATGCATAAAACCTTCCTCAGGATTGGATGACAAGCTAAAATTTGCCAGCCACACATTGGCTTTCGGCCGCTTACTTAAGCAGAATTTACGCCGAAATCGAGCAATCGTTAACCGACTTTCTATTTGAGATTTGCGTTGGCCACAAGACGCAGACCTTCCAGCGTTAGATTCGGATGAACGACATCGATCGCAGAAACTCGCCGCGCGATCAACTTTGCGTAACCTCCGGTCGCCACGATTTTCGCATTCGCTCCGCGAAACTGCGGCGCGCGCCTGATCTGCGTGATGATTTCGCTGACCAGACCGCGGTAGCCATAAATCGCGCCGGCCATCATCGCTTCCCGGGTCGATTTGCCAATGGCGCTGCGTGGCTCGCGCAAATCCAGCTTCGGCAACAGGGCGGTGCGTTGGTAAAGGAAGTTCGTCATGGCCTCGAGGCCCGGGGCAATCACGCCGCCGATGTAAGCCTTCGCACTTGAAACAATATCGAACGTCACAGCCGTTCCGAAATCGACGACAATGGCCGGCGCGCCATAGAGTGTTGTGACGGCCGCCGCATTGGCCAGCCGGTCTGCCCCGATTGCATTTGGATTCGGAAAATCGATCGTCACGCCCAAATTCAGGCGCGGGGTAAGCCACAGGATTTTCATCCCTTTCGCCGCCCTTTTCACTTCTGCATTTTTTGCCGGCACAACCGAACAGACGACAACACACCCGATCTGTTTCCCGCCCAGATGCGCTTTTAGTTTTGTGCTGCTTAACTCGTTAGTCGGAATGCGACTGGGACGGCCGATGCGCGTGCGCGTGGAGAAGGCCAGTTTCGTAAAGGAATTGCTCACATCGATCAGCAGATAATCGATTCGAGATTTGGCAGCGGCGCGCATCTTGGCTCACGAAGCTCAAGCAGCCGCTACATGGAACGCTCGGCTCCGTCAAGCCCGCCCGCCGGACGGACTCATCCCTTGGCGAGCTTGCGACCATCCGTGCGTGCGCGTAGCCTCGCGGCGTGAGGAACCTGGTTCATCGACCGCGCCGCCTGCGCCGTTCGTCCGGCCTGCGCAACCTTGTGCGCGAGACGAAGCTGCACCCTCACGACTTCGTTCTCCCGCTCTTCGTGAGCGAAAAATTATCCGGCCGACGCGCCATCGCGAGCATGCCCGGAGTGGAGCAGCTCACCATCGCCGATGCGGTGGAGGAAGCGGGACGCGCCGCCGCACTGGGCTTGCAGGCCGTGTTGCTTTTCGGCATTCCAGCGCACAAGGACGAGCAGGCCAGCGCCGCTTACGATCCCGCCGGAATCGTGCAAAACGCCGTTGCCGCCATAAAAGAGAAATCTCCGGATTTGGTCGTCATGACCGATGTTTGTCTTTGCGAATACATGAGCCACGGCCATTGCGGGGTGACGCGGAGGGACGGCGACCACTTTCATGTTCTGAACGATGAAACGGTCGAGCTTCTCGTCCGCACGGCCCTCTCGCACGCCGGGGCCGGAGCCGACATGGTCGCCCCGAGCGACATGATGGACGGACGCATCGGCGCTGTGCGCGAAGCCCTCGACGCCAATGGCTTCGACCAAACCGGGATCATGAGTTATGCGGCCAAATTTGCCTCCGTCCTCTACGGACCATTTCGGGAGGCCGCGGAAAGCCCGCCGCAATTCGGCGACCGCCGCACTTACCAGATGGATTGCGCCAACGCAGGGGAAGCGCTGCGCGAAGTCGCGCTCGATGTCGAAGAGGGCGCCGACATCATCATGGTGAAACCGGCGCTGCCCTATCTCGATATCCTCTGGCGCGTGCACGAGCGCTTTGCCAAGCCAACGGCCGTTTATCACGTGAGCGGTGAATATGCGATGGTGAAGGCCGCCGCCGCCAAAGGCTGCTTCGAAGAGCGCCCCGCCGTGCTCGAAATCATGACTTCGCTGAAGCGGGCCGGCGCCGATATTATCGTCACCTATTGGGCGAAAGAATTGGCGGAATGGACGCGGGAATAGGCAGCGCCGGCGGCGAGACGTTCGCGCATCAGCAACTGAAACGGATGACCGTGCTGTGGGCCCAGGCCCAGGGTTACGCCGCTTGTGCGCTCGAAGTTACCCTGACGCGCTGCCGCTATCGCGCGGATGTGGCGGCCTTTCGACCCGTTCGCGGCGAGCTCGGGTGGACGGCCATTTTTGAATGCAAACAAGCGATGCCCGACTTGCGACGAGACAATCGACGCGCCGCCCAGGCTCGCGAACGGCTCCACGTCGTGCAGAAGCGACGACAAATCCTGGAGAAGCATCTGCGCGTGCATTATCCGGCGTTGCGGCGCGGCGAATTGCTTTTCCCGGAATTCGATGGCCACGATTTCCGAGCCATCGGACATCGCAGCTATGGGCGCGTCTTACGAGAAATGAGCGCCCTGCAAAATCAGCTGCGCGACGGCACAAAATTCGAGACGCTCTGCCGCTATCGGTGCGCCAATCTGTTCTTCCTCGTCTTACCTGACGAACTCTTTCGAGCGGCTGAAATTCCATGCGGTTGGGGCGCGCTCGTAGCCAGAGAAGATGGATTAATAGTGGCTCAAAAACCGCAATGGCACGAAACCTCGATCGAAGAGCGGGCCCAATTTCTCCAGCGTTTGGCCGTTACCGGAACGCGCCGGCTGAATCGAAACCTCGGAATTACTTTCGAGGAAGTGACGGAGGCGAAACGCCGGTCACCGTTGTGAAGTTCGCGCCGCTTTCACGCGCAGGGAACAAGAAGATTGTGGCCCGTCATTTCCCCTGGCTGCGGTAATCCCATGAGAAAAAGGAGAGTCGGCGCGACATCGGCCAGAATTCCATCCTCCAGCCGGAACTTCGCTGCGTCTTCAGCCACATAAATGAAGTGAACGAGATTCGTGGTGTGCGCCGTGTTGGGCGAACCATCCGCATTGCGCATTTGCTCGCAGTTCCCGTGATCTGCCGTAATGAAGCATTTTCCGCCTAACGAGAGCAGTCTTGCCACGATTCGGCTCACGCATTCGTCCACTGTTTCGACCGCCTTGATTCCGGCCGCCACCACACCGGTATGTCCCACCATGTCAGGATTTGCAAAGTTCAGGATGATCAAGTCGTAATCAGCCATGCGGGCGAGGACCTCCTCGGTCACCCTCTGGGCGCTCATCTCCGGCTGCAAATCGTAGGTTGCGACTTTGGGCGACGGCACGATTCTACGATCTTCGCCGGGGAAAGGTTTCTCGATTCCGCCGTTAAAGAAATAGGTGACGTGCGGATATTTTTCCGTCTCGGCAATGCGCAGCTGTTTCTTCCCGGCGCCGCTTACTACTTCGCCCAAAATGTGCGCTAGTTCCGCGGGGGCAAAAATGAAGGGCGATGGATAGGTTGCATCGTATTGCGTCAGCGTGAGATAATGCACCCGTGGCCACATCTCGCGATCGAATCCATCGAAGTCGGCGAAGAGAAAGGCCTGCGACAATTGTCGAGCCCGATCAGCCCGGAAGTTGAAGAAAAGAACCGTGTCGGCATCGCGGACACGCTGTTCGTTAGGGTGAGAGAAAATCAACGGGGGCATGAACTCGTCCGTGTGGCTGGCCGCGTACTCGCGACGCAGAACTTCGGCTGGAGGATCGGAACAAATCTTTCCTTTTCCCAGCACCACCGCATCCCACGCCTTCTTCGTTCGATCCCACCGGCGGTCTCGATCCATGGCATAATAGCGGCCGACGACCGTCGCGATGGTGGCCCCGCTCTTCGCCAATTCTCTCGTGCAGGTCGCGACAACCTCGGCGCCTCCCGTAGGCGAAGCGTCCCGCCCGTCGGTGAAAACATGCACCATGATATCCTCGAGGCCGGCGGCCCTGGCGGCGGCGGCAAGCGCGAGCAGATGAGTGTAGTGGCTGTGCACGCCTCCTTCCGAGACCAAACCAAGAAGATGCAAACGATGTCCACGGCACCCGGCAAAAGCCTCCTGCAAAACCTTGTTTGTTCCGAGTTCACCTTCCGCAATGGCCTTGTTGATGCGGGTGAGGTCCTGATAAACGATGCGGCCGGCACCGAGGTTCAAATGACCGACCTCGGAGTTTCCCATTTGCCCTTCGGGCAGGCCGACGTCCTTGCCGCTGGCGCTCAGGTGGCTGCCGGGATACGTGCGATACAACTCATCGTGAAAGGGGGTGTGTGCGAGAAGCGTGGCGTCGCCATTGGCCTCGCTTTGCGCGCGACCGCCGGGGTTGATCCCCCAGCCGTCACGAATAATGAGCATGACCGGCTTTGCCATGGCGGCGCACAATGCCGACGAACGGCGCGCGAGACAAGCGGTTCTTTCGTTGACAACGCCAACGAGCGGCTCCTACATCGCCTCGATGAAACGGCGAAATCAATTGCTGGCGCTTTTCTGTCTGCTCGCCTTCATCGGCCTCGGCGTCCTGTACTTTCAACACTGGGTCGTGCAAAAGCCTTTCGGAATTGTGCTCTTCATTGGCGAAGGATTGTCGCCGGGCCGACTCGCTGCCACGCGCGTCTATGCTTCAGGCGCCGATACGTCGCTTTCGCTCGACTCGATGGACAACGCGGCGCTGCTCAGAAATTATTCAAACGACTTTGCCGCTCCTGATCAGGCGGCGGCGGCGAGTGCGCTGGCCACAGGCGTCAAAGTGAACAATCGCGCTTTCGGCGTCGACCCCGACGGCAAGACTCTGGAAAACATCGTGGAACTGGCGCACGAAAGTGGTCGCGCCACCGGATTGCTCACGAACACGAATCTGACCGATCCAACCGTGGCGGCATTCTACGCGCATGTGCCCCACGCGGAGGATCGTGAAAGTCTCGCCCTGGCCCTGGCCGGTGACGGGAAATTCGATCTCATCCTGGGCGGCGGCTCCGCTGATTTTTTGCCGCGATCAAAGGGAGGCGAGCGAACCGATCAGCGCGATCTCTTGTTCGAGTTGAGGAGAAATGGCTTTGATATTGTTCGGTCCAAAGCCGATCTCGAGGGAATTCCGCGCTGGCGTCGTCCGAAACTGTTCGGTGTTTTTAGCGAGCGCGAATTTCCCTATGCCGGCCGGGTAGCCAGTGGTCGCGAGCAACCAAGCCTGTCCGACATGGTCCGGCGGGCGGTTGAACTCTTGCAGTTCAATCCCGACGGCTATCTTCTCATCGTCGATGCCGGCTTGATGCGAAAGGCTGCCGAGGAAAACGACGCCGGACAAACACTCGCTGAAACCATTGAGCTGGATCGCGCGGTGGCGACGGCTCGTCGTTATGTCGGAAAGAAATCGACGGTTCTGGTCACGGGCGATTGCGCGATCGGAGGGCTCAGTCTTAACGGTTTTCCTTTTCGCAAAGACAGCGGGGTGGCTCTGCTCGGCGTGAATTCGGCCGGAGCGCCCTGGTTCACTTGGGCGAGCGGACCGCACGGTCCGAAGCGTTACCCGCCCGCAGTCGTGACAGAGTCGGGCGAGCCGCCAGCTACCGGCCCAGAAAGGACAACACGCGATGGGCCGCCGCAACTGGAGCCCGCTGCCGTCTTCGCGCCAAAAGCTCTCCCGACCGTCGATGACGTGATTGTGTTCGGGACCGGGCCGAGCGCAGAGCAACTCCATGGTGTGTTGGATAACACCGCGCTCTTCACCATTATTCGTGACAATCTTTGAGAGCGATTTCGCCTGACCGTCGGCAGCCTGACGATTGGCATAAAAGGCAAACCCGTCCGCCGTTGCCAGCAGACGGGTTCACCTAACGAAGAGTCTTTACTATGGACTGGTCGGAACGATTTCCGGAATGAAAGTGAATGGTGGATGCTGCGGCAAACCGGGAGGCGGTCCTTCGGCCGGTGCTTCTGGCTCAAGTTCCCGCACCTCCTTGCCTGCCTCCATCGTCTTGCCGTCGGGCATGGACTTTCCATCGCCGTAGGAAACATTCGCCGCAGATTCGTTCGCAGCGAGCATTTGCTCGGCGTGCTTCCTGCCGTCAAAGACGGCAATTTCCGCCACGGAAAACGGCGCCCCGGAACTAGCTGCTTCCTTCCAGCGCACCATGACGAAGCGTCCGGAAACAGGGGTGAAATCGACCGCTGCGATGCCTTCGCCGTTCGTCGCCACCGTGGCAACCGGCTGAAGGTTATTGAGAGCTTCCGCGGAAACACCGGTGCTGGCCGGCAATTCAGGCGCCTTGGTCGAAGCCGGAGTACCTCCGGCCGGCGCGCCTTTTTGCAACGCGCTGGCGCTCAGCTGCTCGGTTTCCGATTTGCCCATCACCGGCAGCGTCTTCAGGACGAAGAAGTCGACCGTACCTTTTCGAGGAGAATAAAGAGTGGAAATGCGTCGTACGTCGCAAACCCTTCCTAGGTCGACGACAGCGACCGGAGTCGAATCGCCCGCCGCGAAGGTGTAAGTCGTTCCGGGCTGATCATCAATCATGTGATTCGCCTGCTTGAAGTCGCTTCCCGAGCTTACGTAAAGGGCCCGGGCACGATCGTGCACATCACTAAGATTATCAGCGATGAGAGTAGCGCTGGCCGGCTCACTCTCCAAGTTGACTTTGCGCTGGCGCGGCATGGTGAAGTCCGAAACTGCTGCCGTCGAGTAAACACCAAACCCCGCAATGCGACCGCCCTCGGTGACGTTAAAGGTCACTCTGACATATTTTGCATCGGCCGGTCCGATCTTTGCCTTTACGGCCTGGCTTAATTGCTCTTGAGCTGCGTCGTGCCACTGTGGGCTGTCGATAGGAAGCTGGGCGCTCGAGGTCGCAATGCTGACTTCACCCTTGGCGCCACGGTTAACGAATGAAACACTCGCCACATTTTCGATATTTGGCAGCGAAACGACGATCGTGGTTGTTCCCTTCGACAAGGCGTAACCGACCGTGGGATCATCACAAAGAAGCGCCGCGGCAGCCTGATTCGTATCTTCTGACATCGAGCTGAGCTGAAGCTTCGCCCCCGGCGCTTCCGGGCTCACCTGAATTTGCGCTCCTAAAACGTAACGCGCGAGATTCTGCGGATAGGCCGGAGCCTGCTCGACGGTCAGCGGCGGGACCTTGTGGAGGCTAATCTCAGCGGATACCGAGAACGTTCCCGCGAGAAGGGAGAAACAGAAAAGTGGCAATGATCGGGCTAAACGGAAGGATGCGAAGGCGTTCATAATTTCCATAGCTACAAAAACGATAATATGGATTCCGCTCGCTCTTTGCAACACAATTCTTACATGAGGAAAGGATTTCCTTTCAGCATTCGAACACGAGTTCTGTTCGCCCGGGCCAAACGATCGTACGCAAATCTCACCTCAGACTTCCCGAAGAAGGCCTTTGCACCCGAGAATGTGTCGTGAGGAGAGGCCTTGCTGACCCTTATCGTCTGCAACGTGTCGCCCAGTTTCAGATGCTTCCTTTCCTCAGCGCCGATAGCAACGCTTCCTGCTGGAGGCGACTAGTTTTTCGCCAATAGAGTGGCGGATGCGGCCCGATATTTTCTGCTGCCCGCATATGCGTAATACGGAACATAGCTGTTATCTGCAAGTCGATCCACCCTGTAGGCCATCCAGTTAATTGTTGGATCCAAAACGTATGTCTCGCCGCCGGTCGTCCACTCTAGCCAGGCATGTGTCGATCTGCTCGATGGACTTCGCTTCCCGATGACCAAACGGAGATTGGTGGCCCCGCAGGCGCGCATCTTTTCATATAATGCCACGGCTTTTCCTTTGCAGTCAGCGACTGGACTCCGATCGACCTCGGAGGGAGTTTTCCAAAGCTGTGAAAATCCGTATGGGATCGCCCGCAGGCTCCCGATCCACTCGTTCACGAGCCGGACGGAGAGTTGCTGCGTCGCTTCCGGCGCCGTTTCCAAGACGGGGCGGATGCGGCGCATTTGGTTATCGTATGGAGTCGTGCTCACGGTGATGAGGGTGCCGCTCCCGTAGGAGGACGCCGCATAAAAGCCGATAGCGACCAGAAAGAACGCCAAAATGGTCCGACGCGAAAGGAATCGTGTATTTATGGTAATCATACTCGCTTGAGTAGATACAAGCAGTGACCGTGCCATTCTTTTTGCGTGCTTCTGCCGCGAAAACAGACGCTCTCTGGCGTGGCGGACGCCCCGACGGTTTAGTTTGGCCAAGGCCCCTTGCCGATTCGACTGGCGCGGCCCTTGAACGCCAACGACTCCGGCCCAAGGCCGGCGCCCCAGGGACGATCCGGTTCGTTCCTTCTTAAGGCGATGTCGCCGCGGATTTCATCATCAAGCACACACTGGACGACGAGCTCGGCGACCGCGGATCGCAAACTCGGTCGATTCATCGATTTCTGCAGAAATGCGAATCGCAGATTGCTTCCGGTTCTTCCCAAGGAAAAGGGACGTGCTATCAAACTGGCGGCCCGTCGCGCAATCTCCCTCCGGCAAGCGCGGACGTTGTCGGTTCTCGAGGGAAGCCGCTCAAAAACAAAAGGGGCAGCGGTGAAAAGCCGCTGCCCCTCTGTAACTAACCTTGTTTGGAGTTTAGAACTTCTTGGTCAGACTGACGTAGACGAAGCGTCCGGTAGCGTCATAAAGGAAGCCGGGATAGTTCGTCGAGTTGCCACCGAACCCGTAGGCGTTCGGCGGATCCACGCCAAAGATGTTGTTGCAACCGACAGCGATCGTCGTGTTGTTCAACGCCTGCTTCCAGAGCGGCAAGCCGTAGGTGGTCGTCTGTCCGGCGGCCGTTTCCATGGCCTTGCCGTCTTTTCCGCGAACCACTTCCTTGCTGTCCTTCGAGTAGCCAGCCACTGGCTGCGACTCAACCGGTGCTACGAACGTAAAGTCATACGAAGCCTGTCCGTCGAAGGTCCAGGTCTGCTTGACCCAGTGCTCGTGTCCGGCCGGAGTGCGTTCGTGGAAGCCATCCAGGTAATGGACGGTTCCGATCACGTCGATGCCCTGCCAGTTCCAGTCGAGACGCGAGATGCCTCTCCATTTCAAGAAACCGTCGTTGGACGAGAATTTGTCGGTCGTTCGACCGGCTTCTTCCTGCTCAGGGGTCCCTGCAGAGGGAGCGAACTGGTAAGAGTTCAGCCACGTCGCATTGGTGAGCGAGGTAAAGGTACCGAACGGTGTCTGATAGATATATTGCAGACCGAAGTCGATACCGTTGGCCTTGAGGCTTCCGCTGTTGATAAACGGCGTGAAGATTCGAGTGATGATGCCGGCCGCGTCGCGTTGAACGATTTCCCCCGGAAGGAGACCACCGTTTAATTCACGCTGCAGAATGTCGTTGATGTTCGACTGAATCACGACGCCGGTGCGCTCGATATCGTAGACGTCAATCGACATGGTGAGTCCCGACACCCACTTGGGCGTGTAGACCATGCCGGCAGTGAAGGCGCGAGAGTCTTCCGGCTGCAAGGTCGGAGAGCTCGTAAAGACAACTGGCTCTTCCGGTTCAAATCGCCTTGGATCGCCCAGCGGGAAGGGCGGGCCCCCCAGAGATGTCGGCAGAATGTCGTTTACACCGGTCAGCGCCGAAGTGGGGCTGGCAAAGAGTTCGATGAGAGACGGTTCGCGGAAACCTTCACCGATGGTCGCGCGAATGGTCAACGAATCGTCGATCGGCTGCCAGCGAATACCGAATTTCGGAACGGCGACATTGGTGTCGTTATTCTCAAACGCTTCATATCGCACGGCCGCATCCAATTCCAGGGAATAGAAGCCGGGGAAGTTGAAGGTCGGGCTGAAGATCGGGATGTTTGTTTCCGCGTAGAACGCATAGTCTTTTCGGCCCGCATCTGTCGTAGCCGAGGGCGAACTGCCAATGATATCGCCCTCAATGTTAATCTGATCAACGTCCTGCATCAAGCGCTCGCGACGGAACTGGCCGCCGAAAGCGAAGCCAACACCACCCGCCGGCAGCTTAAAGAGCGACGTGCGTGTAGATGTTCAGGTCCAAAGCCCCGATCGAGGACGTATCGACATCTTTCGGATGCACCGTGGCAAAGTTGACGACCGCGGAGTTACCCGGGACCGCAGCGCCACGCAGGGCATCACCGAACGGGTTGAAAGCGGCTGACCCGCCAAGATACCGCCCGGTTGAAAGATTGGGTCATTCTGGTTCAGGACCCGGTCGAAGCGGGAAGCGGAAACGAGGGTCCCCTCGGCGATCGCCTGGACGTTGCTGTAGCGAAACCCGAAGTCGTAACCCCACGTTCCGTCAAGCAGTTTGTCGCCGCGGATGCCAACGGTCGAGAGGAAGTTGTTCGTCTCGTTGTCGAACAGACGGTTGCCGAATTCGAGCAAACGAGCGCGCGTGCCGCCCGAGATGATCTGCTGAAATGGATTGAACGGGTTGAAGGCGTCCGCTGGGACACCTGTTTCCGCCGAGGTCGGCGTATTTGGCGGAGAAATCGGATTCCCATTTGCATCGAGCGGGAAAGCCGTATTCGGCGGAATCGCCAGTGATGTTGAACCTGGCGTGTCAAACGAACCAGTGGCCGACGGAGCCAACTCATCGTGCGATCTTCGTATTTTCATAGAAGAGATCACCGAAGATCACCATCTGATCGCCAAAAACCTTGTGGCTGAAGTTCACGAAACCGCCGCGGCTCTCGATTCCCGGGAAGGAGCTCGAGTTCAGGTTGTAGTTGTAAGCCGAACTGCGGCCACGAGTGTAGGTATAAGCCGAAGCGGGGCTGAAACCGTTCGAGCCGAAGGGGGCATGACCGAAGAAGACACGAACCAGGGCCCGTGCCTGCCGGAGGAGTGCCGCCGGCTGCGATAACCGACTCATAAGTCAGCTGGAGGTTTTCCGGCGTCGAGTTGCTGCTCAAAAACGGCGGAACGGACGAATAAGCCACGATCCTTATTGAAGATCGAATTGCGCTTATAGTAGTTCATCGCACCAGTCACCTGGGTATTTTCGTCGCCCACACCAAACACCGTCGAGGCCCGGAATTCGCCGGAATCCTTGTCGAGCGTATTGCCGTACTCGACCGTGGCCTCTGCGCCGCGATAGTCGTGGCGCAACTTGATGTTGACCACGCCCGCCACGGCATCGGCGCCGTAGGTGGTCGAAGCACCGTCTTTCAGAATTTCGATGCTTTCGATGGCGGCTTCCGGAATGGAGCGCAAATCGAAGAAGGAAGAAGTGCCGCCATTACCGATCGGGTATGGCGCAATGCGCCGACCGTCGATCAGGACGAGGGTCGCTTCCGGTCCGAGGCCGCGCAGCGAAATCGCCGACGCGCCCGGGGTGAAGCCGGTGCCGTTATTCGAGATCGGAACACCACCGCCGTTGGCCACGGGAAGATTCTTGACGAGTTCTTCCGCCGTGCGCTCACCCGATTTGTTGATCAGGTCGCGGTTGATATTCAAGACCGGGTTCGGCCCGACTTCTTCCGCCGTCGGGATGTTTGAACCGGTGACGATAACGCGCTCGGCTGATGCTTCCGCACCCGCTTGGGGGCCGGCGCCGGTTGCGCCAGCAGCGTTCAGCGGTTCCGCCGGACTGTTAGCGGCCGGCGAGGCGTCTGGCTCTTGAGCAAACGCGCCTTGCACGGCAAGAAAAGGAATCGCGACGCCAACCGCCAGGGCGGTGCGAAGGAATCCCCGTTTCGTGAGTACACTTCTTATCATTAGTTTCTCCATTGTTTGGTTAGGTTTGGGGTAGGCATTAGAGCGGATTCCTAGGGCTGACAAGCCTTTTTTTCAATTTTTTCAAAAATTTTTGAACGCCCGGAAGAGACCGAATGTCGCCGCCCATTTCGTCATTCTCCGGTTTTCGGCATTTTCCAGTGAATTTCCGAGGCGCGAGGTCGCGTATATTTTGCCGGATATCCGTTGTTTCTTTGCCAGACGATTCATCGTTCACCGCGTCGAAAATCGCCCGGACGAACATTCGCTTCTTTCTTGCCAGCCCGGTTTCCCAACTGGATTGTTCGCCATGCGCTCGACTTCCGCCGGCAACATCGCGCGCTTCATGCCGCCGGCTGATGAATCCGGCCCCTTCGATTTTTCATGGGACTGAGTACGGATAAGATCCTCGATGCGGTCGTCGAAACGATTCGTGCGACCGCGCCGCAAATTTCCGGTCGCTATCTCGATATCGGCGCCGGACATGGAACGCTCATCCGACGAATTACAGAACAGTTTCCCGTGGTGGCAACCGCCTGTGACTACAGGAACGACTTAATGCGCCTTCCCGGCGTCGTAGTCGATGTGGTCGATTTGAACTCCGCGGCACTCCCCTATTCTGACGCCACTTTCAATTTGATCACCTGCACGGAAGTCATCGAACACATTGAAAATTATCGCCGAACCTTCCGCGAAATCTTTCGTGTCCTGACACCCGGGGGGCTTTTCATCGTGACCACGCCCAATATCCTGAATCTGCGCTCGCGCCTTCGCTATCTGCTCTTTGGTTTCTTCAATCTCTTTGGCCCATTGCACGTGCGCGAAAGCGACCGTTACCTGACCGGTGGTCATATCAATCCGGTTTCGTTTTTTTATGTCGCTCATGCCCTGAGCGATGCCGGATTCAACAACATCGCGGTTTCGATCGATAAGCGCCAGCGCGCCTCGCTGGCCGGTCTCATTCCGCTCTGGCTGCCAATTCGACTATTTTCGAAAATAGCCATCCGCCGGGAAAAAGAACGTTTCGGCACGATCAACGCAGCCAACGAACCGCTCGTCAGGCAAATGAACAGCGCCGATTTGCTGCTCGGCCGCACCATCGTGATTGGCGCGCAAAAGCCGACTTAAGCGACACGTTGGGTGGCTCGGAAGTTCGGGTTGCGCAACGCCTGCTTTTGTCGCAATGCTGGCGGGCGCCATACCCAATCATGTTTACCGGCCTCATCGAAGAAATCGGAGAACTTCTCTGGATTCGTGCGACCGATCGCGGCACGCAGCTGCAACTTTCAGCGCCTGACATCGCCGAGCATCTTCGTCGGGGCGACAGCGTGGCGGTGAACGGCTGCTGCCTGACCGTCGCATCGCAACGCAGGGAACATCTCATCTTTGATCTGCTCGAGGAAACTTTGCAGCGCACCAACCTGCGCCGATTGCGACCGGGCAACCCCGTGAACCTTGAGCGGGCTCTTTCGGCGCGCGGCCGCCTCGGGGGCCATTTTGTGCAGGGACATGTCGACTGCGCAGTTCGCGCGCTCGCCTTTGAAACGATAGGAGACGATCGCCGGCTCGCCGTGGAATTGCCGGCGGACTTCGCTCAGTACGTTGCCCTGAAGGGCTCGATCGCCATTAACGGCATCAGCTTCACGGTGGCCGAACTCGAGAAGGGAAGCTTTGCTGTGCACGTGATTCCACACACGCGACGCCACACCAATCTCGACACCCTGGAGGTCGGCGACTACGTGAATCTCGAGTTCGACATCCTCGCGAAGTATGTCGAGCGCATCCTCGCGCACACTCCTCGCGAAGAAGAATGATGGTCGCGGCTCGCTTGCCGTAGCATTCGCCGTCCCGGCGGAAAAATTGCCGCCTACTTTGCGCCGAGGCCGAAAATGACAGCCGGAATCGTTCGCAATAGAATGCGAAAATCGAGCCCGAGGGACCAGCGATCGATATAGTCAAGATCGAGCCGGACCCATTCGTGGAAATCGACGACCTCGTTGCGGCCGCTGATTTGCCAGAGACAGGTGATGCCCGGCTTTACGCTCAGGCGTCGCCGTTGTGCCGTGTCTTCGAAACGTTCCACTTCGTAGACCGGCAGCGGGCGCGGACCGACCAGGCTCATGTCGCCGAAGAGCACATTAAAAAGCTGCGGCAATTCATCCATGCTTGTGCGCCGCAGCCAATGTCCGAAGGGGGTGATGCGGGGATCGCGTTCCACCTTGAAAACCGGCCCGCGCATCTGATTGAACGGCTCCAGTTCCGCGCGCCGCATCTCGGCGTCGTCCATCATGGACCGAAACTTATACATGACGAACGGCTTTCCATATTTGCCCGCGCGCAGTTGCCGGAAAATGACCGGCCCCTTGGAGGTCAACCGGATGGTGAGGGCGATTGCCGCCATCGGCACGAGCATGACGATGATGCCGATGAAGGCGAGCGTGCGATCGATCGCACCTTTGACGAGCAAGGCCCACGAGACATCGGGCGTCGAGCGAAAGACCAGCATCGGTCGCCCGGCAAAGGCATCGAAGTCGGGTTTGGCTATGGAAGTTTGGATGAAATTAGCGACCAGCCACGCCGGCACGCCTTCCACTTCGCAGGCGCCGATGGCCTGTTCGACCCGATTCAACTGGCTGTGACTCGCGGCAAAAATGACGCGCGAAACCGCGTGATGATGCATCGCTTCGACGAGGTCGGAAATCGGCTGCTTTTCGATGTCGATGCGACCGACCACTTCCATGAGCAGCCGTTGCTCGTTCGAAAGCGATTGCTCGAGCGCGGCGATATCCTGCGGCACGCCGGCCAGCAGGACCGGCTCGCGCAGTTCCCCACGCAAGGCGCGCCGGCGAATGTAACTTACGATAATTCGCTCGCGCACCATCAGCACGATCGTTCCAATGATGATGAAGAGGAGCGCGACGGAGCGGCTGGCCAGCGGGAAGCGCAGAAAAATCACACAGCCGCTGACCAAGATGCTGAGATAAATCATCGCCCATACGATCTGGACGAGCGATTTGCGGAAGGTTTTGTTCAGTGGCGCCTCATAAAAACCCTGCAGGTCGAGCAGAATGGGCCCGAAAGGCATGATGACGACGAGCAGCCATTGGTAGTTTTGGAACGGATCGATACCGAAGGCGAGGTTGAACCAGGAGGTGCTGTAGAAGCGCAAAGCGTGCGCCGCCAAAAGCGAGAGAGCCAGCAAGAGCGCGTCGAGCACCTGCTGCATTTGCGTGTTTAATTCCTGTTTGCGCGCGAGCATGTTGATCGATGCGTTCGGCCGGCGAATCCTGAACTTTCAGGGCCACTATGATATGACACTGCCCGACACAATTAAAGCCCCTTCCCGTCCTCAGCTGGTGGCTGTCATTTGTTCGGAGCTTGACTTGAATCGAGCGACTCGCCTTCGCCGGTCGCCCGATCTGTTCGAATTGCGCCTCGACGGCTTGAGCGAAAACCTCGAGGCAATCCGCGCCGCTCTTCCGAGACTCAAAGCCCCCCTCATCATTACCGCGCGCAGCCCGGCTGAGGGCGGAGTCCATTCTCTTTCGGCCTCGCGGCGGCGCAATCTGCTCCTGAACTTTCTTTTCTGCGCGCGCTACGTCGATCTGGAACTACGCTCTGTCCCGGCTCTCACGAAAGTGCTGGATCAGACGCGCAAACTCGGAGTCCGCCTCATTCTTTCACACCACGATCTGAGATCCACTCCCAGTTGTGTCGCTTTGCACCGCATCGTGGCCAAGGCGGATGCCTTGGGCGCCGACATTTGCAAGATTGCTGCGCGCACAGACCGGATTGAGGAAGTCGAACGTCTCATCGCTCTCATGCGCGATGCCGGGCGAACATCGTCACTTGCTCTCATGGGCTTGGGCCGGCTCGGGCGAATTTCTCGCCGCCGCCTCGTCCGAGCCGGCTCCGTTTTGAATTATGCGCACCTTGGGTGCGCGGTTGTTCCCGGTCAGCTTTCCCTCTCCGAATTGCGACACCTGATGTATCCTTAGCGATGGGCGAACCGCTGATTCCTTCCGAGGTTCCGGTCATGCCGTTGCCGGGTGCGCTGCTATTTCCACACGCGCTTCTCCCTCTCTATATTTTCGAATCCCGTTATCGCGACATGCTGAGTTACGCGCTGAGCCATGAGCGCATGTTTTGTGTCGCGCTCGTCCGACCGGACCGCCTCGCCTGGGAATCGGCCGACGATTTCTTTCATACCTCGACCGTCGGCCTCATCCGCGCCTGCGTGGGCCGCGAGGATGGCACTTCGAATTTGATTCTGCAGGGCCTGCAGCGCGTCCGGTTTTCGGACTTCAGCCAGGAGGAACCATTCCCCGTTGCGCGGATCGAGCCGTTGCGCACAGCTTCGAAAACCACGGTAGAGACAGAAGCGCTCGGCGCCAAGGTGCTCGAACTTTACGATCGCTTCAAAGAGAGCGGCCGGAAACTGCCCGGGAAGGTCGACGATTACCTTTCCGATCTGGAGGACCCGGAAATGCTCGCCGACCTCATGGCCGCGACCTTCATCAATGATCCTCTCCGCCGTCAGGAAATCCTCGAAGAACTCACCGTCAACCAACGGCTCCGACTCGTCATCCGTTATCTGCGCGAGGAGCTGTAGAGGCGTCCCCGCACAACCGCGCATATTCCTCCAGCAAATACCGATCAGTCATTCCCGCGATGTAATCGCAGATCGTCCGCGGCAGACCTTCGCTCTCGATGCGCCGGGTCGCCGTCTCGCCTAACGAGCCAGGATTTTCCAGATACGCCTCGAAAACGCTGCGCAACATCTCGCAGGCGCGCTTGTTTACCTGGGCCACGCGCGGATGATAATAGACGTTCTGATACAGGAATTTCCGCAGCTCGCGGTTGGCCTGCAGGAGTTCGTCGCTGTAGCGAATGAGCGGCAGGGGTTGTTGCCGCACTTCATCCGCACTTTGCACGCCCGACTGCGCGAGCGCGCGGGCACTCGATTCGACCACGTCGCGCACCTGCACATCGATGATGTCGCGAATAACCAACTTGTGCAGCTCCGGCTCGCGTGCATCGGGATAACGCTGGCGCACGTTCGCGTGACTTCGTTGCCAGACATTGTTTTCCTCTAGTTGCGCGGAACCGAGAATTTCAAAATCGACCGCATCATCCAGATCGTGGCTGTAATAAGTGATCTCGTCGGCCAGATTGGCGATCTGCGCTTCGAGCGACGGGCAGCGGTATTTTTCGGAACCAAGATCCGGCAAATCGTAAAAGGCCTGATGTTTCCGCAGACCTTCGCGAACTTCGAAGGTGAGATTTAGCCCGGGAAACTGCGGGTAGGCGTTTTCGAGCAACTCGACCACGCGCAAGCTCTGCCGGTTATGCTCGAACCCGCCGTGATCGCGCATGCATTCGGCCAGCATCTCCTCGCCTGAATGTCCGAAGGGCGAATGCCCCAGATCGTGCGCCAGGGCGATTGCTTCGGCCAGATCTTCATTCAACGACAAGGCGCGTGCGATCGTGCGGCTGATCGACGCGACCTCGATGGAATGGGTAAGCCGCGTGCGCAGATGGTCGCCGGTTCCATTGAGGAAGACCTGTGTCTTGTATTCGAGCCGGCGAAAAGCGCGCGAATGAATGATGCGCGCCCGGTCGCGTTGAAACTCGGTCCGATAGGCGTGGCTCGGCTCGGGATATTTTCGGCCGCGCGAGTCGCCTGATTTTTGCGCGAACGGCGCGAGGGTCGCGCGCTCAGTCGCTTCCATCTCCTCGCGCGATTTGTAGCCGATGCCTTTTGCTGAATCCTTCAACGCTCACCCGACGCTCGCCGAGCAGGGTATTCGGCGCAATCGAACTCTATGGCCGGTGCGTGTGGGAAAAAAATGCGTTCACGCTCGACGATCGCACCGGCCTTAACGAAAAAGTCGCGCAGGTCGTCGCTATAATACCATCCGTTGAATGCGGGATTCAGTCCGAAAAACATTTGGCCGCCCGGCCGCAAATGCTTCGTCAGATCCTGCAGAAAAAACGACCATTCCTCCGGTCCCCAGATCGAGTGGTCAGCGTTGCGATTGAATGCGGTCGAGAATCCAGTGATCCAGTCAAACTGCCGGTCGAAGGGAGGAAGCGGCTGGAAGGCCTCGATTTCCCACATTTTTCTTTCAATGCCAAGAAGATCGACCAGTTCGCGAAAGACGGGGAAACCTTCCTTGTCCAGGCCGAGCGCGCGGTGGCCAAGCGCGCGGCAGATGAAAACAAAAAAGCCGCCGCCGCAGCCGAGATCCAGAATTTCCTGGGATGGCGATTGATTGAGTTTTAAATCCTGGGCGCGCGCGATATTGAGTTTCAACCAATGCCTGATGTCGGTGTATTTCGTCGCATTTTGCGGCGATGCCGGGTAGCGCGCCTGGATCTCCCGCAGGCGATCCTGATCGATCTTCTCGAGAAGCGAAGACAACGGAATCGGATGCAGGATGCGTTGCAGTCGACGCCATCCGCGGCGGTAGGCCTGACCGCGCGCGAGCTTTCCGATCTTGTTTGAAAGTTTCAACGAGCGCGGATCATCGGCGAGCGAAACGATTGGCGCAAGCGGGGGCTTGTCCGCCCGCTTCGATTTTCCGGCGCGGCCGCCGGTTATTTTTTTTCGTCGGAAAGCTTCTGCGCGAGCTCGCGTTTGGCCGCGCGATTTTCAGCACGCAGAAGGAGAAGATCGAAAAGAGCAAGCAAGACTGCGAGGAGCGTGAGCCAGGCGCAGACAAACCAAAAAATGATAAACCAAAGCGGATGGGCGAGCAGCAGAGGCTGGAGGAAGGTCGACCCACCGAACAACAAAACCAGCGCCACCACCAGCGTAACAAACATTGTCCAGCGGCGCGTGGTTTGACCGCGAATGAGGCCGCGCGCCGAGTGCAACGCGAAGGAGGAAATGCGCAGCTTCTTTTCGTCCGGTTCGTCCATCGATCGCTCCATGCTCGCTGACGCGTGCAAGCGAATCAAGGCGCCGACGCTCACGATTTGCTTTTGGCTTGCAGGATGCGCGCTGCCTTTCCCGCTCGATTTCCGCGTTGGTCTCAGCCAGACTCCGTCACGGCACGGAAAGCTCACCTCTCATGAACGAAACGAAGCGCGATCACAAACCGCCCAACTCCAGTGAGGCCCGACGCATCGTCTGGCTGATCGTTCTTCTCGTCGTTCTTTGGCTGGTCGTCAGTTCCCTGCGCTCGGTCATAATGCTTTTCGCGATCGTGTTTCTGCTCGCGATGGTTCTCAACCCGCTCGTTAACTGGCTGGAGAAACGCCGCGTGCCTCGTATCCTCAGCGTCGCGCTCGTGCTCATCGCGCTGATCGCGACAGCCGTCACGGTCATTCTCTTTGCCGTTCCCCCGTTGGCCAATCAGGTGCAGGAGCTGATCCACAACGCGCCCTCCATTTGGCAGGGGATTCGCACCCGCATGGATTCGTTCGCCCAACGTTACCCCGCCCTGCGCGAAGCTCTGCCGCAGACCGATGAGATTGCGAGTCGCATCGGCGCGGCAGCCGGTGCGATTGGCAATATTCTCCTGCGCTCGACGCTGGGCATTGTCGGCGGCGTCTTCAGTGTCGTCCTCGCGCTTCTGCTGCTTGTTTTTGTGCTGATCAATCCGCGACCGCTCGTAGCCGGCTATCTCGCGCTCACCCCCGACCAATATCGCGAGCAGGCCCATCGCACTCTCGCCCGCATGATGCGGCAGATGCATTCCTGGGCGCGCGGTGTTGCCATTAACGGCTGCATTACCGGCATTTCCATCGGCACGGGTCTGTGGATAATCGGCGTGCAACCGGCGCTGATGTTCGGTGTGTTCGCCTTTCTCGGCGAGTTTCTGCCCAACGTCGGCGCGTTTCTCGTTTCCATTCCAATCCTTTTCCTGGCGCTCAGTTTGGGTGCGACGAAATTCTGGCTCGCCCTTGCCATTATCCTCATCGTTTACCAGGTCGAACTGAATCTTCTCGTCCCTGTCGTCCTCGGCAAAGAGATGCGACTGCATCCGGTTAACATTCTCTTTTTTACCTTCGCCATGGCCAGCCTGTTCGGCATTCTTGGCGCCATTCTCGCCGTCCCCGCCGCCGCGCTCGTCCAGATTTTGATCGACGAATTTTATCTCCGCCCGCGCAAAATCGACCTTGTCGAAATCAACCGCGAAGCCGCCGCCATTCTGCGAGGGAGGAAATAGGGCGGGGCCGTCACGAGGCCGGCGCATTCGATCCATTCGCTAATTCCGCCCACGTCTCCTCGAGTTGTCGCAAACGGGGCTCGAGATGTCGGCGGACGGCGCGTTGATTGATCCACCAGACGCCGTAGAAGACGGCCGCGACGATTGCCACGCCGAGGACAAACGGAATGAGAAGAAGCGTGCGTTCAGCGCGCGGAAGCGGCGCGTTGATCAAACCGTCGACAAGAAAAAGAGTCGCGCTGAGGGCGAGCGGTGCGAGGTACCAGCGCCCCACAGATCGCAGAAGAAGGATTTGCTCCTCAACCTGCGCGATCGAATTCCGGAGATGATCGGTGAGCGAGGCAGCCTGGGGCGCCCGGCTTTTTCGTTCTCGTAAAGCGACATAGCTCATGGGAAGGCAGGCGATGATCGCGGCCGCGATCATGAGCCAGTGAATGTGCCCCGGTTTCAGAGCCATGTAGAGAAAACCGCCCGCTACGAGGATGGTGGCGGCCCATTCTCGCACGTCACGCCAAAAGATAGTGCGCTTGAAACGCGTGCTCTCGCTGGCCAAACGCCAGATTGCTTCCGGCGACAGCCTAACGAGTGATGGAGTGACGGCTTGCTGTGACCAAAGGGTTCTGAGTTCGTCGGGATTCATAGCGATGGATTTTGGCTGAGGCGCTCGGCCAGCTCGCGCTTGATGCGTTGGAGCCGCACACCGGTGTTTGATTCGGAAATGCCGATGACCTCGCCGATTTCGCGATAACTGCGTTCATCGAGATAAAGGAGGATGAGCGCGCGATCGGCCGGCCGCAGTTCGCGGATAACGGCGTAAAGCGCTTCCAGCAGCGATGCCGAGGCAAGCCGTTCGGGCGGCGTGAAGAACTCGGGGAGATCGGTCGAATTAAGAAAATGCCGGCGCCGTTTTTCGGAGCGTTGCCACGTCATGGCCGTATTCAGGCAGACCCGATAGATCCAGGTCGACGCTTTGCTCTGCCCGGCGAATGATTCAATCGAGCGCCAGAGCTGCAAATACATTTCCTGGAGCAGATCTCGCTGATCGTCCGGATTCGCTGCGAAAGAGCGCGCGATCTTTACCGGGATTCCACCGTGATCCTCCAGCCACTGGCTGAAGACCCCGGCTAATCTCGACTGAACTTTTCTCACTATCCGATTAGTAGCCGCTCAGCCCGGTTCCTTAAATGCAATCCCGGCGCCCCCTTCCGCAGGAAGGAATGCGCGCTTATTCTACGCCCATGAGTGTGCAGGTTTATGGGTGCAATCATGTGGCCATCGAAGTGGACGACGTCCGTAAGGCGGTCGCGTTTTACCAGGATGTTTTCAATCTCGAGAAGATGGACAGCGGCGAAGGCGATGCCTTTTTCAGGCTCGGCGATCATCAGTTCCTCGCCATCTTTAAAGTAGACAAGGTCCGGCCCGATCGGATGCGACACTTCGGGATTATCGTGCGCGACGAGGCCCAGTTGGCGGAGGTACGCAAGAAGGTGACGGGCAAATACAAATTGAGATTGGAACCGCCGTTCCGCTGCGATTTTCGCGACCCGTGGGGCAACCGCATTCAGGTGGTCGATCTGCACGACGAATCGCTCATCTGGCTTTTGCCATACCGCGAAGTGCAAAAAGCCGGAATTAAATTCGAAACCAAAGCAAGAAAGGGCCGCTCATGAATTCAGTTCTGCGAATGTTGACGCTGTTTTCTTTTCTGGCTGCAACTGCGATTTTCGCCACGCCTTATCCAGCGCCGACGGAAGGCGATTTCACGATTCGGGATTTCAAATTCGCATCGGGCGAAACGCTCCCCGAGTTGCGCATTCATTATCGGACGATCGGCAAACCCGAAAAGGATGCGCACGGGAAAACGCGCAACGCCGTTCTCATCATGCACGGAACGACCGGCAGCGGCGCGCAGTTCATCCGGCCGGAATTTGCGGGCGAACTTTTCGGTGCTGGTCAACCGCTCGACGCGACGAAGTTCTTCATCATCCTGCCGGACGGAATTGGGCACGGGAAATCGAGCAAACCGAGCGATGGATTGCACGCGAAGTTCCCACAATACGGTTATCGCGACATGGTCGAGGCGCAATATCGTTTGCTCACCGACGGCCTCGGCGTGAACCACGCGCGCTTGATCATGGGCACGTCGATGGGCGGCATGCACAGCTGGATGTGGGGCGAAGAACATCCCGATTTCATGGATGCGCTCATGCCGCTGGCCAGTTTGCCGACGCAGATTTCGGGACGCAATCGCGCCTGGCGTCGAATGGTCATCGATGCAATACGCTACGACCCGGCGTGGCAGAAGGGCGAATATCAAACGCAACCACCGAGCCTGCGCACCGCCGCCGAGATGCTCTGGTTCATGAGCAGCAATCCGGTTTTGCGCCAGAAAGAAGCGCCGACTCTGGCGAAGACAGATGAGGTTCTCGACAAGTTCGTCGCCCGGATCATGAAAGAGGACGACGCGAACGATGTGCTGTATGCGGTGGCCGCCTCGCGCGATTACGATCCGGGCCCGGAGCTGGAGAAAATCAAGGCGCCGCTCCTCGCGATGAATTCCGCCGATGATCTGATCAATCCGCCTGAGCTTGGCATTCTGCAGCGCGAAATAAAGCGCGTGCCGCATGGGCGCGCCGTAATCATTCCTTTCAGCGACAAAACGCGCGGCCACGGCAGCCACACGGTGGCGTCCTTGTGGAAGGATCGACTTGTTCAGCTTCTGCAGGAATCCAAGGTGGATCGGGCTCTCCGAGCCCGATAGGCGACGAGCGAGAAAGCACCATTAACGCGCTCGGAGAGCGCGTTCCACCGTGCTATAATGCGAGCATGAGACGCTGGCTGGCGTTTCCAATTTCCCTTTGGTTTTCGTTAGGCGCACTGCCGGCCCAGCCATTGCCAGGCCCTTCGGAAGAACCCTTCGAAGTCGAACCGCAATTGCTCGTCCCGGAACCAACCCCCGCGGCCGAAACAAGGACCGCCGCATCCTCCGCGACGGTCGCGGAATTGGCCAGGCAATTGGAGCGGGCCAAGCACAGCGCGTCGTGGGTCGAACGCCTTTTTCGGGCGGGGGTGCTCGCGAAAGTGGATGCGGAAAAGAGCGCTCTGCGCGTCGTTCATTTGCAGGCCGACCTGGCGGCAGCCCGGCTCGATGAAGCCCGCGCAAAACTCGCCAAGCCCAAGGGCGTCGTCGAGATCGGTCAAAACGCGGAGAAGCGCGCGGCCGATCCACGTTTGGCCGGCTACGCCTCCGCTGCCGAGAAAGCGGCCGCCGAACTACATCGAGCGGAACTCGACGCCGCGGCCATGAATCTTCGCCGGCAAAAAAGGCTCCTCGCACTCGGCAGCGGACGGAAGGCCGATGTGCGCCGGGCGGAAGAAAAGCTGGCCGCGCTCAAGCAGGCGCAACGTTAATGTGGCGGAAATGATGTGACGGCGCCTGGCACAAAGCGCTCCACATTTCTTTGCCTAACGACTTGTCGGATCGAGCTGGCGGCGCGCCTCGCGCAACGCTTCCGGTTCGCCCACCAAAACGAGCGTGTCGCGCAAGCGCAGGACCGTGTCGCCATGTGGCACCATGACCTCACCGCCGCGATGAACGCCGACAATAAGTGCGTTCCCGGCCACCTTGATGCGGCGCAGCGGACGCCCGGCCATGTCGGGATTGCGCAACGTGATGTCGACCATGGTGACGTTGTCCTCTTGATTCATCATCATGCTGAATGCCGAAGGGAAGTGGAGCGCGCCTTCGAGCGCCAGCGCGACCGCCATGGCCGGTTGCACGACGTTGACGTTGAGCTTCGTCAATTCCGCGATGATGGCCGGATCCTCGGCACGCGCGATGATGGCAGGCACGTTGAATTCCTCGCGCGCCATACGGCAGACGGCCAGGTTTAACTCGGGCGAACCGGTCACGGCAATGAGACCGCGGGCGTTGGCTACGTTGGCCTTGCGCAGGAGCTCGAGATCGAACGCATCGCCCGGAATGCTGCGAAATCCGATAGTGGATAGATGGCGCAATTGTTCCTGATCGCGCCCGATAAAGGTCACTTCTTCGCCGGCCTGCTTGAGCCGCTGACCCAGCAACATGGCGAGCTGACCGGTCCCAAGAATGACCACGCCGCCGCGTTGCGGTCCAGCCTGCGCGGGCAGGATTCGGTTGAACAGAATGGGCGACAACGTGCAGGTGACGATGGCGAGAAGAATGACCGCCGAGTTCACGGCCGGACTAACGAGTCCAAGATCAAGGGCGATGGATGAGGCCGCGATGATGAGGGACAGGCGCGAGGAGAGAAGCGCGCCCGCGGCCAGCGTCCGGCGCCAGCCCGTCAGCCTGATGAAGACGAAAGCCGGCAGAAATTTCACCAGATAAGCGGCCACGATCAGGATCGGCACAAGCAGGAGCGCGGTTTCGGAAGCAACCAGGGCGTGCAAATCGAAGTTGGCGCCGACGTTGATGAAAAAGACCGGCACGAAAAAGCCGTAGCCAATCGCATCGAGTTTTTCGCGCAGCGGCGTTTTGTCTTCGCCGCCGATGAGACTGGTGATGGCGCCGGCCAGAAACGCGCCGAGGATCAACTCAACCCCGAGCGATTGGGCCAGCACCACGAGGACGACCATGAGCGCGAGCGCGCCGCGCACCTTCAACTGTGCGGTGGCGTGCGAAAGTTCGTCGATCATGCGCGGCAAACCGGGAATGCGTTTGGCCCATTGCCCAAGCCGCGCGGTGGCCAGAAAGACAGCGAGCAGGACAAGGAAGAACAGAATGTCGAAGCCGAAACCGCGACTGATAATGGTAATGGCAAGACTGAGCAGAAGAAGGGTCGCAAAATCCGCAATCAGCGCCGAGATGAGGAGGAGCTGACCGTAAGGCGTGGAATTCATGCCTCGCTCCTTCAGGATCGGCATAACGATGCCTAACGAGGTCGTGCTCAGGATTAATCCCATGAGGATGCCGTTGCGCGCCATTCCCAGATTCTTGAGAAAGAACCCGACGCCAATGGCGAGCAGGAGCGTGGCCGCGAAGTTGAGCAGGGAAAGCGGAATCGGACCGTCCGCCCGCAGCCGCTTTTTTCCGTCGCGCAGCGAGTTGGCCAGCGCCGCGAAACTGACTTCGAGTCCGGACAAAAACATGAGCAACGCGAAACCGAACTCGGCCAGGAAATCGAGGGTCGGCGTGCGTTCCACCAGATTGAATCCGCTCCGCCCGATGATGATGCCGGCCAGGATTTCGCCGACCACGATGGGCAGCCGCACCGTTGGCAGGCGACTCACCAAGACCGGCACGAGCACCGCCAAAATGGTGATGAGAAGCAGCGAAAAGAAAGCGGAGGGCGGCGAATGCATGGCGCGAGCGATCTCGCGGACGGTGGCACAGGGATCGCGCCGGCCAAACATTTTTCAAAGGCGCTCCCGCCAATCTGGTGAAACTTGCCCGGTGATCGACGAAGCCAGCGCCCAGGCCGCGCAGGAATTCTTCCATGAAAAAATTCGGCTGACCCGCGCGATGGGTCTGCGTGTTTTGCCTAACGACTCAGGTGAATTTGTCGTCGCAGCGCCGGTCGCACTAAACGCCAATCATTTGCAAACCGGCTTCGGCGGCAGCATTAACGCCGTCGCGACCCTGGCCGGCTACGGCTTTCTCTGGCTGCAATTGCGCGACGATCCCACCGTTCACGTCGTCGTGGCCGAAAGCTCAATTCGTTATCTCCGCGCGGTGCGCGAAACAATCCACGCCATTTGTCCGCCGCCCCAGCCGGCAGAACTGGCGGCCTTCAAGGCTGCGCTCGGCAAGAAGGGAAAAGCGCGGATTACGCTAAAAGTCAGCGTGGAGGAAGCCGGCCGGGTGGCAGCCGAATTCGAAGGCGATTTCGTCGCGTCCAGACGTTAGACTGCCTTCTTCAGCATACGGAAGGAGCACTCCAGCTCTGCCAAAGTAGGCTGAACAGGCAACGTCCAATGGCCCACATCCAACCGCTTTTCCTCGGCGAAGACGAAGTTCGGCGTCATCTCCGAATGGAGGATTTGATTCCGGTCATGGAAAAGGCCCTGATCGATTTTTCGGCAGGGAAAGTCATCCAACCGGTGCGCTCCGTTATCGCAGTCGATCCGCCGGGTGGATTCTTTGGAATGATGCCCGCACTGGCGGAAGGTCTGGGGATCAAGATTGTCACTTTCTATCCCCCGAACGCGGAGCGCGGAATCCCGACGCACATGGCGACAATTTTTCTGGTTGAGCGCGAGACCGGCGCGCCGCTCGCCGTCATGGACGGCCGCTTAATCACCGAAATGCGAACGGCTGCCGTCTCCGCTGTCGCCACCAGATTTCTTGCTTCGTCGGACGCAAAAACTCTGGCCCTTCTCGGCAGTGGTGTGCAGGCCCGCAGTCATGTCGAAGCGCTCCGACTGGTGAGGCCGTTTGATCAGATTCGGATTTGGAGCCCGACGGCGGCGCACGCGGAACGGTTTGCGGAGGAAATCGGCGGGAAAGCAATGACTGCAGAAAAGGCGGTGCAGGGTGCGGATGTCATCGTCACCGCTACCAGTTCCAAAACCCCGGTTCTGTGCGGCGGTTGGCTTAAGCCTGGCTGTCACGTGAATGCCGTAGGTGCCTGCCGGTTTGACTGGCGGGAACTGGACGACGAAACCATGCAAAACGTGGTTTTTGTCGATTCGCGCGAGGCGGCGCTCGTAGAATCCGGCGATATCATTCTGTCCGGTGCAGAGATTCATGGTGAGCTTGGCGAGGCGTTGGCTGGCAAGGTCGATTCGCATCGAACCAGGACCACCATTTTCAAATCGTTAGGCATGGCCGTCGAAGACATCGCTGCAGCCATGCTGGTTTATCGTGCCGCCTTGAAGTAGAAGCGGCCGGCGATCGAGCGGGCGGCCGCGGTTGCGAAGAAGCGATTAGACTTCGCGACGATGCCCTTCGGCGTCGTATTCGTAAACTTTGCCACCCTCTTCACCCGCTACCGTTTTGTGCGAGCCATCACAAAACGGCTGGTTCTTGGAAAGGCCGCACATGCAAATGAAGACCGATTTTTGTTGCGGCTTGACCTCGAACGGCTGGTTGTCGGTTTTCAAAACTTTGCGCATGCCGGGAGCTTACGATTGAACCAAACGCTTGTCATCCCGAGCGAAGGCGAGGGACCGCCTAATGCTTTTTGCCGCCGGCGCGCGTCTCGATTTGCTCCAGGCTCGGATCATTATGCTCGATCCAATTTTCGATCGCATCCACTTCCCCCGGATCAACGGTCGTCAGGCGTTCGGCCGGCAGCGCGCTCTTCTCCGGTGGCGCGGCCTCGGCCCGGCGCACCGGATGTTTCCAATGACGACCGTGGCGCAGAAGCGCGTAGTACATGGTTTTGGCTTCGACCATCCCCACGCCGCTGCAGCGCATCGCGTTGTAAAACATGCGGTCGACCTGCGGCCACGGCCGCGTCTGTTCGCCGTAGGCGACATCATGCAAGACGGAAGCGGCTCGATATTTCCCATCAAACGGTCCGCCAATGATCGACCAGAAAGCGCGCGGAATCGATGCGCCGTTCACCTTCGCGCCGGCTGGTGCGACCCAGACGACACCATCGGGATCGGTGTAACGCAATTCGGTCAGCAGCGTCATGTCCAATCCATCCTTGTCCCAACGCGCCTCGACCGGGCCGCTGAAGTGTCCCCAGCTCTCGCTCCGCTCGATGCGCTGCGCTCTTGGAACAGACGGGGATGAGGCGCAAGCCCATAATAGGAAGAGCGTGCTGCTCGCGGCGGTGCCGCACCAAAATTTTCGCATGCGCTTACCGGTAAGCGAATCCGCGAAGTTGTCAGCTGGCATTCCACCTCGAAGGCGAAACTTCCCGGAGTTGTGTGCAACACCCGATCAATGAAGACTTGCGCCTTACGCCATCAGTGAGCGAAAAGAAGAGGGTGAAAAAGCTACTCGTCACAGCCACTCTGTTAACCTCCCCGGTGCTGGCATTTTCCACCCTGGGTCAGATAACTCCCGCGCCGGCCTCCGCAGCCGCCGCGCCGCAAACTTCGGCCACGCAAAACAGTGATCCGGAAAAGGAGAAGCTTATCCGCGAACTCCTGACCAAAACGCGTGAAGTGGAAATGGCGGAGGAGCGCATTTTCCAGGGACTGGCCGCGATGAAGCAGGTCATGCCAAACGTGCCCGAAAAATACTGGGATGAATATCGCCGCCGAATCCGGAGCGAGGAGCTGCGCAGTGAACTGGTCGCCATTTACGCCAGACGTTTTTCGATCGACGATGTGAAAGGCCTGCTCGCCTTCTTCGACACGCCAGCCGGCAAGAAATGGACGGCTGAACGGGTGCCGCTGCTCCGCGATTCAATGGAAGTGGCCCAAAACATGACGCGGCGCGCGGCAGCCGAGGTTTCAAAGGAATTTCAAACCGACCAGCTGTTGAAGAATCCGCGTGGCGTCGGCCACCTCCCGTTGCCTCCAGTCGGGAAAAATCCCTTTGCCGGCACACCGTCCCGGCCAGTTCCCTCCTCAACGACTCCTCCCACTTCCCCTTCGCCCTAGCCAAGCTGACTAAAATGAGAAACGGAAGCGCTCTTAGTCCATCCAGGATTTCCAGCGCTTGCGCAGCGGTTTGACGTAGCGATCGACGTCGATGTCGCGCAGGCGTTCAACGCCTTCCTTGACGCCTTCCTTCACCGCTTCAGCAGAATCTTCGTATTTGCGCCGGACGTTCTTCACGAACGGCCAAAGCGCGCCGAGATTTGCATCGCCCCACGGGCTCTTCACCACGATCTCTTTCTCTCGCGAACTCGAGGCGTAGCGGATGGCCAGACCGATGGCCAGGCCCACGACGAGCGCGCCGAGGACGGTCGGGACCGGGTTTTCACGCAGGAAAAATTCCGTCCGTTCACGCGCGGTGCTCGCCCCCGCACGCGCCTGCTGCCATGTCTGTCCGGCTGCCTGCGAAACGCGCTGAGCTGTCTGTCGCACCTTGGCGCGCGCGCCCTCTTCCGGATTTTCCTGTTCACGGGACCCGGCCGAACCGGACCACGGATCGTTCTTCACAAATTCATCACCGTTTGGATTGATCATAACCCTATATCGTAGCTCAACTTTGCGCTGCGTCCTTCGGAAATCGAGACAGCGGCCATCGGCATCCAAGGCCGCGATGAGTCGCGAACGTCTTTAACAATCCCAAAGGAGGCAATTCATGAACGAGAATGATCCCAACAAATCAGACATCGTCGTCGACCCTGAAAAAGAAGAAGCCTACTGGCGCCAGCACCATCATAAACAGTCCTATGCCGGTGAGAAAGCCACCTTCGAGCATTACGCTCCGGCCTATCGCACCGGTTACGAAGGCTTCGCCAAACATCAGGGCAAAGCGTACGAGGACATCGAGGACGACCTGGCGCTCGATTACGAAAAGCATCGCATCGGCTCCGCTCTTCCGTGGGATGAGGCGCGCCATGCCACCCGCGCGGCCTGGGAGCGTTTGAGCGGCGTGGTTGCACCGCGCGATCCTTCCCGCGGCGTGCGCTACGGGATTTGAGGCGGGGCGATGTCGGTTTCCACCACGAAGGACACGAAGTTCACGAAGATTTTCTTAACTGAAATCCTTTTCTCCGCTTCGTGACCTTCGGGTTCTTTCGTGGTGAGTCCTTCGCCTCAGCGCCACTCGTGTTTTGGATACTTGCGCTGCAGTTCCTTTTTGATTTTCGGATAGGTCTCGCGCCAAAAATTGGCGAGATCTTCGGTGACCTGAATCGGCCGATGATTCGGCGCGAGCACCTGAAGACGCAGCGGCACGCGCCCGCCGGCGATGGTCAGATTGCTCTCCACGCCGTATAAATCCTGGATTCGGGCCGCGATCGTGGGCGGCTCATTTTCGCTATAAATGATTTTCGCGAAACGCCCGCCCGGTAGTTTCAGACGTTCCGGAGCGAGCTGATCGAGCCGTCGTTGCTGCTCCTCGCTCAGCCACGATTTCACGACCGGCCAAACCGTGCGCTCCTTGATTTCCTTGTAGCCGGTCGCGCCGAGGCAAATCTGTTCGAGCAACGCGAGTTTCTCCACCTCGCCGATGTGGGGCAATTCCATTTCTGGAAACCAGCGCGCCAGGCAATTGACGCGCATCATCCATTGCTCGACAGCGTGATCCCAATTCTTGAGCGCCAGATTTCCGGCGAGAACTTCACGAGCGAGAAGCCCCGCCGCGGCTTCCTCCGGAACCTTAGGCACGACTGCACTGTGCAGAATCAAATCGTGGAAACGCGTGTCGCGCCGGGCCACGACACGTCGCGTGACGGGATCAAACGTGACGGTTTTTTCCTCACGAAAAGCCTCCGGGAATAATTCGCGCAGCCATTCCTCCTCGATCTTTGTGGCCAGCGTGAGCAAGACCGTGCGCTCCTTGTCGCTCGTTTCGATCTCGCGAATTTCCGAAGCGACCAAGAGCGGGGCTTCATGCGCCGCGCTTTCGCGTGCCAGCACTCCGCGTCGATGATGCACAAGCGCACAACGCAACGTGCCCGCATCCAGCCGCATCGCGACTTGATCCGGGAATCCGGCCAGCACGCAGCGCGCGATCGCACCCGGTTTTGTCTCGCGCGCTTCCACCTCGAGCCCTTCCGCTCGCGCAATGGAGGTGAACTGTTCGGCTAATTGTTCCGCTTCGCGCGCCGCCGACGCATTCACGCCGAGCCGGCTGCAACGCCGCGCATCGAATTGATTCTTTTGCGCGAAGCGAAACGCGCGCATTAGAACGAAAAGGTCCGAGTCCGCTTCGCCGCCGAAAAGATCTTCCCGATCTTCCCGCATTTGTTTGCCCTCAGGACGGCGCAACAAATTGCGGCCCTGCGTGAGCGCAGCGATCAGAGCCACCGCCGGCACGCAGCCCTGTTCCTGCGCGGCCAGAAACATGCGCGCATAACGCGGATGCACCGGAAAGGCGAGCATTTGCCGGCCGAGCGAAGTGATGCGACCCCGTTCAGATTCCGCACTCGTTAGGGCGCCGAGGTCGACGAGCAGTTGTTCGGCCCGCTCGAGCGCCTTCGGATCGGGCGGTTCGAACCAGCGAAAATTGGCTACATCCACGACGCCGCTGGCCTTTAAGGTCAGAACAACCTCCGCCAGATCGAGCCGGCGCACCTCCGGCAACTCCTGCGGCGCGCGGTCGAGATTCTCCCGTTCCGTCCAAAGCCGCAGGCAATGACCCGCCGCCGTCCGTCCCGCGCGTCCGGCGCGTTGTTCCGCCGAGGCGCGGCTGATCTTTTCGATCAACAGCATGTTGATCCCGCGACGCGGATCGTAACGCGCGATGCGAGCCAGCCCACTGTCAATGACGACGCGCACGCCCTCGATGGTCAGCGAGGTCTCGGCGACATTCGTGGCCACGATCGCTTTTCGTTTCGCGTAATCGGCCAGCGCTGCGTCCTGATCGGCCGGCGTCAATTCCCCGTGCAACGGCAACACGACAAACCGATCGCTCACCGATGACGCACGGATGGCGGAGATGGTCCGGCCAATCTCATACTTGCCGGGCATGAAGATCAGGACGTCACCTTCTGTTCGGCCCGCAATGCGCGCGAGTTCGTCCGCGGCCAAATCCCAGACCGGATACTCGTCCGCACGGACCGGCTTCTCCAGATACTCAGTCTGAACCGGATGCATGCGGCCGCTCGATCTGAGCACGCGACAAGGCGCCAGATATTTTTCGAGAGTGGCCGCTTCCAGCGTCGCCGACATGACGGCGATCCTGAGATCGGGCCGCACCGTCACCTGCAATTGCAGCGCTCGGGCAAGGGTGATGTCACCGTACAAATGGCGCTCGTGAAACTCATCGAAAAGAATCGCGGCGACATTGCGCAGGTGCGGATCGTCCAGCAATTGGCGGAGCAGGATGCCTTCCGTCACGAACCGAATACGCGTCGCCTTCGACGTCACATTTTCGAACCGAATTTGATAACCGACTTCGTGGCCGAGACGCACTTTGCGTTCTGAAGCCACCCGGGCGGCGAGGAGCCGCGTCGCCAGGCGGCGTGGTTGCAGAATGACGACCTGACCATCGCCAAGCAAACCGTGATCGAGCAGAATTTGCGGGACCTGTGTCGATTTGCCGGACCCGGTCGGTGCCTGCAAGACAAGGCGGGCCTGATCGCGGAAGGCAGCCACAATCTCGGCTTCAAGATCGAAAATGGGCAGGTCGCTTCGTCGCATCGTGCAAGATGAAGACCCACGCGCAACGAGCAAGGTGATCGTGAGGAGCAGAACGCTGGGAGCCAACGCAGCGACACCGAAGAGAGCTGGTCATCCCGAGGGTAATCGAGGGACCTCACGAACGTCTTCCCCGAAAATCGCGAGGTCCCTCGCTTACGCGCGGGACGACCCACGCCCGTGCTAAAGCTGCGCGCGATAGAGTCGCAGAATTTCGTCGCTCGAAACGACGAACAAAATCTTCACCAGCTTCTCCTGCTCGCGCGCAAACTCCCGCGCCGTGCGCACGGCAATGCTGGCCGCCTCTTCCATTGGATAACCATACGCGCCGCAGCTAACGGCCGGAAACGCAATCGAGCTGATCTCGTTCTCCGTCGTGAGCCGCAGCGAATTCCGATAACAATTCGCCAGCGTCTCCGCCTCGCCACGCCTGCCGCCCCTCCAAACCGGCCCAACCGTGTGAATGACGAAACGCGCCGGCAAACGATAACCGCGTGTCAGCTTCGCCTCGCCTGGCCGACAGCCGCCTAACAAGCGACATTCCTCCAGCAATTGCGCCCCGGCCGCCCGATGAATCGCCCCATCGACGCCGCCGCCGCCAAGCAAAGTCGTATTCGCGGCATTCACGATCGCATCCACGGACAGTTTCGTGATATCGCCGATGATCGCTTGCAGCTGCGACATGATTTGCCTGACGAATCAAGGTGCCAGTCGTTCGATATTCCAAAGGCCGTTCTCCTGTCGCGTATAACGAAAACGATCGTGCAAACGATTCGGACGGCCCTGCCAAAATTCCATGATGACCGGCTGGACCCGATACCCGCCCCAGTGGGGCGGAAGCGGGATCTCGCCCCGACCGAAGCGTTCCTCCATCTCGGCCAGACGCGCATCGAGCACCTTGCGCGCATCGATCACCTTGCTCTGATGCGAAACCCATGCGCCCAGCTGGCTGCCGATGGGGCGGGAATGAAAATAATGGGCCGATTCTTCGCGCGACGTTTTTTCCACCGTGCCGCTGATCCGAATCTGGCGTTCCAATTGCGTCCAATAAAGCGCGAGGGCGGCGCGCGGATTTGCTTCGAGGTCCCGTGCCTTTTCGCTCTTGTAGTTCGTAAAGAAGACGAAGCCGCGCTCGTCGAAGCCTTTCAACAAAACGATGCGCACGGAGGGCGTGCCGTCGGCGGCCGCCGTGGCCAGGCTCATGGCATTCGCGTCGCGCAGACCCGCCCCGGCTGCATCCGTAAACCAGGCTGTGAATTGGTGGATGGGATCGGCGTCGAGATCGGCCCGGCGCAGGCCGCGTGCCTCATAGTCGTGACGCAAACTCGCGAGATCGAAGGGCGGTGTCTCCATTTCCCGATTGTCGACTTCAATTTATTTGAGAGCCACCCAAAAGTCGAAACGCACTCCGGGGCTCCGCGTTCAACAACTCAAAACGGTTCGTTAGGCAAAAGTGGGTTCGGCGGAGAGAGAGCGCAATTTACCGATGACTTCCGGAACCACCTCGAGGGCTCGCTCCACTTCGGTGTCCGTATTAAATCGACCTACGGAAAACCGCAGGCTGGCCCGTGCGCGTTCGTCATTCAGACCCATGGCCAACAGAACATGCGAAGCAGTGAGCGAACCGGTGCGGCAAGCCGAACCGGCCGAGCAGCAAACTCCCTTTTGATCCAGCAACGTGAGCACGGCGTCCGATTCGACGCCATCGAAGGCAAGATTGCTCGTATTCGGCAGGCGCCCACCCGCGCCGCCGTTGACATGCACACCCGGGATCTTGGCGACCAATTCCTTTTCGAATCGATCCCGCATGGCCCGCACACGCGTCTGTTCGTCGTGCATCTCTTCACCGGCGCGTTCGGCCGCTTTGCCAAAGCCAACAATGGAAGCGACATTTTCGGTCCCGGCCCGCCGCCCGTTCTCCTGGCCGCCCCCGAGGATCATCGGCCGGAAACGGGTTCCGCGTTTCACGTAAAGGGCGCCGATTCCTTTCGGTCCATGCAACTTGTGCGCGGCCAGCGAGAGAAAATTGATGGCCGTTTTCGACAGGTCGATCGGCAGCTTACCAGCCGCCTGCACCGCGTCGGTGTGAAAGAAGACGCCTTTACCGCGCGCGAGCTCCGCAATCTTCTCGACCGGAAAAAGCACGCCGGTTTCGTTATTCGCCCACATCGTGGAGACGATGGCCGTGTCGGGGCGAATGGCGCGCTCGACCTCCGCCATGTTGAGCTGACCATCGCCGTCGACACCGAGAAACGTCACCTCATAGCCGCGCGTGGTCAGAGTTTCGCAATGGCGTCGCACGGCGCTGTGTTCGACCGCAGTGGTCACGACGTGACGCCGGTTGGCATCCAACTGCAACGCGGCGTTGATGGCGGTGTTGTTCGCTTCCGTACCGCTGGCCGTGAAAACGATTTCCTCAGGCGCGGCGCCGAGCAGCGCAGCCACCCGCTCGCGTCCGCGTGTGATGGCGCTTTTCACCTGCGCGCCGAAACGGTGCCCGCTCGAGGGATTGCCATAAAGGCTGGTCAAAAACGGCATCATTTCCTCGACCACGGCCGGATCGAGTTGCGTCGTCGCGTTGTTGTCGAAGTAAATGATATCGTTTGTTTTCATCCCTAACGAACGGAATCACAATCCCAGTCTGGTCCGGAAGTCGAGCCGAATCATCCTGTGACGACACTTTCGGATCATCTCATTCCTCCAAGCGCGGCTCGGCTCCAGCGTGCCTCGCGTGATGGTGCGTGTAGCGGAAGTAAAGATTGCGCAGATAAATCGGAAGCGGCAACACACTTTGCAGGACTCCAACCGAGTCGTGCCGGTAAATGGCAAAGTAGCTGAGAAGCAGAAATGATCCGACTGCGCTGCATTCCCAGAAACCGAAGGGAATGACGCTTTTGCGAGCGCGTTCGGAGGCGATCCACTGAATAAGAAAACGAATACCGAAAATGAGGCTGCCGCTCAACCCGATGATTTTCCACGGATTCAACGCGATGCCCAGGAGTTTCCCGTCGGCGAGCATATGCAGGCTGTTCATAAGGCGGGACGTTCCGACAGAAGCTGTTTCCTGAACAGCTTTTTTCTGCCGCGATAGCAACCTCGCAGCTGAGCCGCCCCGCTCTGTCGGGGCGCGGCCCAAGCCTGGCCCGACCGGCACAGCGACCGAACGCCGTGGCTACAGCTGACTGAGCCTGCCGCAGCGCCGCGGCACAGTGGGGCGGCTACACCTGTTCAACTTTGAAATTCTGCCTACACTCCCAGCGCATGGATCCGATCTGGAGACACGCCAACCCGGCCCTGCGCGACTTTTCCGTTTACGAGCCCGGAAAGCCGATCGAGGAAACGGCTCGCGAACTCGGCGCCCGCGCCAGCGAAATCGTCAAACTCGCCTCGAACGAGAATCCACTCGGGCCGTCGCCAAAAGCCCTCCTCGCCATGCGCGAGGCCCTGAGCCAGGCGCATCGTTATCCGGATGGCGGCGGGCATTATTTGTGCGAAGCCCTCTCGCAAAAGCTCGATCTGCCGCGCAATCATTTCATCCTCGGCAACGGCTCCAATGAAATCATCGAATTTCTTGGCCACGCTTTCCTCCGTCCGGGTGATGCCGTCATTATTTCGCAGCATGCCTTCGTGGCCTACAAATTGATCGCAACCGTCTTCGGCGCCCGGGTCATTGAAACGCCGAGCCCGGATTATCATCACCATCTCGATGCCATGCTGGCTGCGGTCACGCCGCAGACCCGTCTCCTTTTCATCGCGAATCCAAATAACCCGACCGGCACGCTGATCGACCAGAAGGCCGTCGACAGTTTCATGTCCCGTGTTCCCGATGATGTCGTGGTCGTTTTCGACGAAGCCTATTTTGAGTATGTGACCAATCCACCCGACACGGTCCGCTTCGTACGCGAAGGGCGAAATGTCGTCGTCCTGCGGACCTTTTCCAAAATCGCCGGCCTGGCTAGTGTGCGCCTCGGTTACGGAATGGCGCGGCCGGAATTAATCGTGGTCCTGCAAAAAACGCGGCAACCTTTCAACGCCAACGGTATTGCCCAGGCCGGTGCGCTGGCCGCTCTCAATGATGCTGCGCACATCCGCGAAACGAAACGCATCACCGACGAAGGGCGCGCCTATCTGCAGGACCAGTTTGCAAAGATGAAACTGCGCTTCGTGCCAGGCGCCGCCAATTTCGTCCTCGTGAACGTTGGGAACGGCGCGGATGTTTTCAAAGCACTGCTCAACGAGAGAATCATCGTGCGTGCCTTAAAGGGTTATCAACTGCCCGAGTGGGTTCGTATTTCCATCGGCACCATGGAGCAAAATGAAAAATGCGTCGCCGCCTTGAAGAAGGCGCTTGAGATCGCCTGACAAATGGCTGCCTTTCGGGACACTATTGCCGCCATCTCCACGCCGGCGGGCGAAGGAGCCATCGCCGTCGTTCGTATTTCCGGCCCGGAGGCGGTGGCAGCGGCGGACCGCATTTTCCGCGGCCGGGAAAAGCCTTCCGAATTTCCATCGCATACCCAGCGAGTGGGCGAAATTATGGAAGGCGATCGCGTCATTGATCAGGTGATGGTTTCGGTCCATCGAGCACCGGCCAGTTACACGGGCGAAGATCTGGTCGAGATCAGCGGGCATGGTGGCGTGCTGGTGAGTGCGCGTGTGCTCGAGGCTTGTTTGCGGGCCGGGGCGCGTGCGGCCGAGCCCGGGGAATTTACGGAGCGCGCTTTTCACAACGGCAAAATGGACCTGACCCAGGCCGAAGCCGTCATCGATCTCATCCGCGCGCAAACTGATCTTGCGCTGCGCACCGCCACCGAGCAGCTCGAGGGCCGGCTCGGCGATTGCATCCGTGCGATTCGCGATGGCCTCATTGCCCTCCGCGCGCAACTGGAAGCGTCGATCGATTTTTCCGAGGAAGGCATCGCACCCGAGAATGGCGCTGCTTTGCATGCCCGGGCCGAAGCCGTGCGCCAGGAAATTAAAGCATTGCTTGCCACAGCGGAGCAGGGCCGCATTTTGCGCGAAGGCGTGCGTGTCGTCATCTACGGCGCGACGAACGCCGGCAAGTCCAGCCTCCTCAATCGCCTGCTCGGTTACGACCGCGCCATCGTGAGCGATGTTCCCGGCACGACCCGTGACACGATCGAGGAGACGGTGAACCTGCGCGGCATTCCGCTGCGCGTCACCGACACGGCGGGGTTGCGCCCTTCGACAGACGAGCTGGAACGAACCGGCATGGCGCGCACGGAAAAGACGCTGGCCCTGGCCGACCTTCTCCTGCACATCGCCGATCGGAACGCACCGCGGCCGGCAGATTTTGCGGCCGATCCGCCCGGGCCTAACGAATTGGTTGTTTTAAACAAGAGCGATTTGCCCGAACACGAAGATTGGGCCGACTGTGCCGCGCTGCGCATTTCCTGCGCAACGGAGGCGGGTCTGCACGAATTGGAGGAAGAGATTCTCGGACGAATCACGCAACAGCAGTTGGGAACGGAGAGCGGTATCGCCATCAATACACGGCATCGCGACTGTCTGCGCCGCGCCCTGACCGCGTGCGATCAAACGAGCGCCGCGCTGGCCGAAGGCGTTTCGCCGGAATATGTAGCCATCGATTTGCGCGGGGCACTCGATGCCGTGGGTGAAGTGCTGGGGGCGATCGGGACGGAGGAAATTCTGGACTCCGTTTTTTCGCAGTTCTGCATCGGCAAATGAAAGCAGGTCGTGCCTACGAACTATTCGTCAGGCCACTGCTGTTTTCCATGCCGCCCGAATCGGCGCATCATCTGGCCATTCGTTCGTTAACCCTGGTTGGCCTATTCCTGCCCCGCAAATCGATCCTCTCGAAGCCTCGCACGCTTTTCGGTCTCACTTTCCCGCATCCTGTCGGCCTCGCTGCCGGTTTCGACAAGAACGGCGTCGCTCTGCCCGCCTGGGAAGCGCTCGGCTTCGGTTTCATCGAAATTGGAACTGTCACGGCCAGGCCCCAGCCGGGAAATTCGCGGCCACGCATCTTCCGTTTGCCGCAGCAGGAAGCTCTTATCAACCGGCTCGGCTTCAACAACGACGGCGCCGATGTGGTGGCCGAACGATTACGGCGTTTGCGGGCGAGCGGCCGGTGGCCCCGCGTTCCCGTCGGCATCAACATTGGAAAATCGAAGATCACACCGCTGGAGAACGCCGCGGACGACTATCTTTATTCATTCCGGCGGCTTTCTCCATTTGCGGATTACCTTGTCCTCAACGTCAGCTCGCCGAACACGCCCGGCTTGCGCTCACTCCAGGAAACAGTCGCCCTCGCCGCGCTCCTCCGCGTTGTTGGCCAGGAAAATCGCGCAGCGCAAAAGCCGTTGCTCGTAAAACTTGCCCCCGATCTCGCGTCCGAAGACCTCGCTCGAATCGTAGCGGTCTGTGAAGAGCGCGATGTGTCTGGCCTGATTGCGACGAACACAACGATCGATCACAGTTCCGTTCCGGCCGCGCTCGATGAAGCTGGCGGCCTGAGTGGAAAACCGTTACGAGAAAAATCGACCATGATGATCCGGGCCCTGCGTCAGCTTACAAAGCTGCCAATCATTGGGAGCGGCGGCATTTTCGACGCGGCCTCCGCGCGCGAAAAAATCGAAGCGGGCGCCGATCTTCTCCAAATCTACACGGGCTACATCTACCGCGGTCCATCGCTCATTCGCGAGATTGTCGAGGCCCTGTAGCCCCGCTCGCGCCAAGGTTCGAGCCGCGATCGTCGATGCCGGTGGCAGCTGGCGACACGCAACGCGGCGGTGCGCTGCGATTAATCAGGAAAGGAGATCAATCAAACATGCTTAAATGGGCCATAATTTTTTTGGTGATCGCAATCGTGGCGGCCATCTTTGGGTTTACCGGAATCGCCGCCGCAGCGGCTGGAATCGCGAAATTTCTCTTCTTCCTCTTCCTCGCGCTTTGTGTGATTTTCTTCATCCTCGGCGTGGTCGCGGCGAAGAAAATCACCTGATCTCTGGCGTTAAGGTCAGGGCAGCACGGCTGTCGCCGGCAAAAGAGAATCCACTCAACGGGGGATCGTTCGGCGTGGCGCGACTCAGGCCAAGGAATTGGAAAGTCATTCCCAGCAGGCTGGGATGCAGAAGCGTCTGCAACGCCCGCCGCTCGGCCGTGCCGGCGTTTTCAGAAAATTCCTCGGCCAGAAGTGTTGTGATGAGACCCGAGATGAAATGGTGTTGATCGGTAAATCCGGCGAGCTTCAGGCCGCATCGTCCGCCTCGCTCGGCCACGCTCGTCCATTCGATGTGCGCGGAAATGTCGGCATGTCCGACATTCTGAAGCGGAGATGAAATGCCATGATGCCTCATCGTACATTGAAGGGTCCCATTTCGCCGTTCCGCCGCGTAAAAAGCGAGCCGGGCATAGCCGTAATCGACAATAAGGGCATAACCGCGTTCCAATTTCGTGGCCAGCGTCTCCATCAGGCCAAGGGCAGCCAGATTCACCTCTGTTTCGTGGGGCGGCGCCGGTAGTGGAATGGCCTGCAGGAAGTTTTGCAAGGGCTCGACGGAAAGCGGGCCATCGCAAAATTCAAAGCCCTCTAAACCTTCACGGACGTAACGCTCCTGCCACTGGTTCGCCGCGGCGACCAGATGCACAGGCATGGCGTCGAGCAGTTCGTTGCAAAAATAGACCCCATTGAACTGCGAGAGCGCCTCGAGCGATTCGTGCCAGGCAATTTTCTCCCCTAACGACTCCAGCGTATGCGCCTGCTGCGCCCGCAAAACTGGAAACGGCTCGATGATTTCATAGCGAAGCGCCCGGTAGAATTCGCGCGAGCGTCGGCGCGCGGCCACCAGCACATCGTGCGCAAAATCTCCGTGATGGGCCCCCTGTTCGACAATCGTGAAAACGGCGGGACGCTCGAGCTGATCCCAAATCTCGGCGAATTGCGCCGCCATCAGCGAACCGAAAAGCGGTCCCACGCTGACACTTGTGAAATAATCGCCCTGCCGGCCGATGCCGCATCGTCCAGAGCTGTAGTAACCGTGCTTGGGATGATAGAGCGCCTGCTCCATGAACCAGCGAAAGGGAACGGGCCCCTGCCTGCGCATGCGGTCGCGAATGAAATCGATGAGAGCCGGTTCGCCCGTGAACATGGATTCGTTGAAGCGTGAAGGATTAAAGTGTTGAAACGGAAGAATAGCAGAACGCTTCCTCGCTTCATCGCTTCAAGCCCCTTGGACTCCCCAGAAATTGCCCATAAGTTGCGCCCGAAGCCGATCACCCTTTTTCTTACCGTCCGGCATGCCTCTTTCTTATCTCGCCACAAGTCCATTAAACCGCTTTCGCCCGCCGTGGTACAGGCGCCCCGCCTTCTACATTCCGGCGGGACTGGCCCTGCTCGTGTTCATTGTGTGCGGCATCTACTTTTTCGTGCTGGCAACCCATCTGGAAGAACAGGCCTCCTCGTACGATTTGAGCAAGCTCGAGCAGATGGAATCGGCCAGCGTGATTCTCGATCGGAATGACAAGATCTTCGGCCAGATCTATGTCGAGAACCGCGAGACCGTTCCCTACGATCAGTTGCCGCGGAATCTGGTGAACGCGGTCGTGTCGATGGAGGACAACAAGTTCTACACGCATAACGGCTACGACCTCATGGGGATTGCGCGGGCCGCGCTCAAAAATCTGACGGCCGGCCATGTCCGCCAGGGCGCCAGTACGATTACGCAGCAACTGGCCCGCAACAGCTACTCGCTCAAGGCGCGAACCTTCCGCCGCAAATTGCTCGAGATTTTCCTGGCTCGTCGCATCGAAGGCCATTTTTCGAAACAGAAGATCATGGAGCTGTATCTGAACCGGATTTATTTCGGCGGGGGGCTTTATGGCGCGGAAGCGGCCGCGCGCGGTTATTTCGGAAAATCGGCCCGCTCACTCTCCCTTACGGAATGCGCGCTGCTCGCGGGGCTGATCAAAAGCCCTAACAAACTTTCGCCCTGGACCGACCGCGAAGCTTCGCGGGAATCGCGCAACGTCGTCCTGGCTCGCATGCGCGATCTTGGTTTCATCACGCCCGAGCAGTGCAGCAGCGCGCAGTCGGAAGACGTCATTACCGGTACGCGCCAAAACGCCCGCGGCCAGACCTATGCGGTCGATTACATCCGCCAGCAGGTGATTGCGGCGGTCGGCTGGGATCGCGCGCTGAACGAAGGCTTCCGCATTCACACCACGATCGACGGCGATCTGCAGAAGGTGGCGGAAGAGTCCTTGAAGGCGCACCTCGACCAGGCGGAAAAGCATCCCGGTTACAATCATCAAACCTATGCGGAATATGCGGCCGAGTTTAACAAGGCGCGCAAGGATGAGGGCAAGGCGCCCGGCCCACCCGATTATTTGCAGGGCGCCGTCATCGCGGTGGACAACAAGACCGGCGGCATTCTCGCGTTGGTCGGCGGGCGTGATTTCGAGCACAACCAATATGACCGTGCCCTGCAGGCGAAACGGCCCGCCGGCACGGCCATGACGCCGTTCGTTTTCGCGACCGCCTTCAGCGAGGGCTACTATCCGGGTACCGTGGTTGAGGATTCGGCGCTCGATAATCGCGCGGTCATGATCGGCGGTACGACCGGCATTCTCGGTGAATGGGGTCCGGAAAATCCGAATAACCGTTACGAAGGTCCCATCACTGCGCGCGAGGCGCTGGCCAAATCGAAGAACAGCGCCACCATCCGGCTCGGCATGAAACCGGGCGTCGATGACGTCATTCAACTTTGTCACAACGCCGGCATTCACTCCGAGTTGCGACCCTTCCCGGCCACGTTTCTTGGGACCAGCGAAGTGACGCTGGCCGAGCTGGCCCTGGCCTACACAATTTTCCCTAACGAGGGTTGGCGACCAAACTCGATGCATATTCTCGATCGCATCGACGACAAGGATGGCAATGTCGTCTGGCAGGCGGAGGAAGACAGTTCGCGCAAAACGGTGCTCAAACCGCCGATCGCTTACGAGGTGCACTCCTGCCTGGTCGATGCGCTCAAATCTGGAACGGGAGAGGCCGCGGAAAAGGAATACGGTCTCAAGAATTTCCCGGCCGCCGGCAAGACCGGAACAGCCTACGATTTCACCGATGCGCTTTTTGCCGGTTACGACAGCGTCCTGACCTGCGCGGTCTGGGCCGGGTTCGATAAACCGCAGAAAATCTATCGCGGCGCCTTCGGCAGCGAGATCGCATTGCCGGTCTGGGTAGACATCATGAATGCGTCCATCGGCCGATATCGACCGCAGGAAATTCCGAAGCCATCCGGCTTGCAGACCGTGGAAATTTGCGCGAAATCCGGATTGCTCGCCACGGATAAATGCTACGATACGGTCACGACACCGACCGGGGAAACGGTTCATCACCGCACCACCTATCGCGAGCTCGCCACCAAAGAACAGATGCCGACCGAGCCGTGCAATGTCCATGGCGATATGCGCAGTCGCATTGTGCGCGATTTGCCGCAGGCTCAATGGCCTCGCGCCGCGCTCGCCATCGATACCAACCAGGTCCAGCCGGTCGCAGTGCAGGGGCCGACCGTTCTGGCCGATAACGATCCCTATCACGCCGTTCACTCCACGGATGTGCCGAAACCGGAGACGACTCCTACGCCAACACCGACTCCTCCCGTCGCGGCGATCGCAGAGTCGTCCAGCCCTGACGGCCTGCCCGATCCGACCAAGCCCGTTCTCAAAGCAGAGCCAGTTAATCCGGCGGCCGATCCGTCGGAAGAGACGCCAATTCCCGTTCTCAGGGCCGAGCCGGTCAATCCTGCGACGACCAGCACTCCGGCGCCGCAACAGCCGGTGGAGATTCGCCGGGCCGAGCCGGTCCGTCCGATGGATGAGGTGCCTCAGGATTCCATCTTAAAACCACAACCGCCGCCCGCCCTGACGCCGGGCGACCAGTAATGGCGTCCCCCGCGCCGCGCTCATTTCGTTTGACCGTGCTCAATCCCGGCGGGCGCGATCCGGCACAATCGTTTTCGGAAGGCGCGGGCGAGCCCGGTCGCGAGCATGCCCCGGTAAACTTTCACGCCTTCGCAGCCTGCACGGGTGGAAGTTTCCAGCGGGAAACACGGGCGGCTCTGGCCGAAGGCGGCCCGGTTCTGTTACTATTGCGGAGCGACTTTCGCGCCGCCGAACGAGCGCTGCGCGATCTCAAGAAAGCCAGGCGAATCGTCGCCGTTTCTCTGAAGGAATGCGGCCTGCACCAAATCGCCCAGCAGCTGCGCGACGCGACGAAGCTGGCGCGCTTCAGCAAAATTGTCGCTGCGGCTGATCTTTGTCTCGGCACAACGCCGGAAGCTGCCGAGTTTTACCGCTCGCTTTTGCCGGCGGAAAAAAAAGACCGCGCCGTCTTCGTTCCGACGCCCTACCCGGCGGGCGATGAAAGATGGGATTTTTCCCGGCCGGCCACGGAGCGTTCTGGAATTTTTGTCGGCACACGAGAGTGGAACGTACCATCGCGAAATCATCTCGCAGCCTTGTTGCTGGCTCGCCGCCTGGGGGAACGGACCGGCGAACCAATCGCCGTGCACAACGGCGACGCACGGCGCGGTCTGAGACTCCTCGAGACCCTCAATATTCCGGCGCGCAAGCTGCACGTTTTTGACCGCCGCCTCGCCTACCCCGATTACCTGCGCGAAGTGAGCCGGCACAAAATCGTGCTGCAACTCGACAGCAGTTTTGTGCCTGGGCAGGTCGCGGGCGACGCGCTGCTCTGCCGCATGCTTTGCGTCGGTGGCAATGGCGCAATCGATCGCATTGCCTTCGCCGACACTTGCAGCTTCGGGCGCGATACCGCGGACGTCTTCGCGATTGCCCAGCGTGTGCTGCGCGATCTGGCATTTCACGAACAAATGCTGGCGGCCTCGCAGCAGCGCGCCCGAAAGGATCTCAGCTTCCCGACGATCGGAAAAAAAATCGAGGCGATTTTCACCCAGCAAACGGCGGCCGATTGATCAATCGCTGCTGCCCATTGCTTCGAAATAGTGGTCTTCAAGTTTCGTGACCTGGGCGACGAGGTCGAATTCTCGAGCAATAGTTTCGGCTGCACGACGCGCCAAGTCCGTCAGGCGCTGCGGTTCGCCGGTCAGCTCAAATAGCTTCGCACCGAAGGTTGCGTGATCGCCTTCTGGCACCAAGAGGCCGTTCTTTCCACTTTCAATCGCCTCCGGGATGCCTCCATGCTCCGTTGCCAACACAGGCAAGCCACTGGCCATCGCTTCCAGCATCGAATTGGGCACCCCTTCCTGATTTCCGTCCGCACTGGTCTCACTCGGATGAAGAAAAATGTGTGAGCGATAAAAAAGATCTCGTAACGAACTCTGTGAAAGAAAACCTGGAAACGAAACCTTGCCGGCAACGCCAAGCGCCCGCGCTTCTGTTTGAAGTTTCTCCAACAACGGCCCTTCGCCGGCAATCGTGAAAGTCGCCTGGGGAAATCGCCCGACGAAATTTGCGAAAGCACGCAAGCTTGTCCGCAAACCCTTCTTCTCGATAAGCCGGCAGGCCTGGACAAGGCGCCACGCACCATTTTGCGGCCAGACGCGTTCATGAAATGGGATTTCGGCGACCGGAATTCCCGTTCGTTGCAGACGAATTTTCTCCGGCTCGCAACCCAGCTCCGCAATGGCTTTGCCTAACGAATACGACCGGACCAGGACGAGACGCACTTCTTTCAACATCTCGTGGGTAGCCGCGCGATAGGCCGGTTTCTCCAGATCAACACCGACGTCGGCGCCATGAAACGAAACGACCACCGGCCGAGGCCATGCTCGAATGAGCGGCAGAAGATGCACTGCAATGTGGCCGAAGTAGATGTGGAGCAGAGCCGCATCGTGGCGGTTGAGAATTTCAATCAACCGCCGCAGCTCGCCTCGCGAAATTTGCCACGGGGCGTCACGCACCTGGCGAAACCAGAAGCGGCGCAGGAAATGGCCGCCCGGTTTTCCCACGACCTCGAGCGGTGAAAACGGGAAGCGTTCCGCATTCTCGCGCTTTTGTGCAACGACCATCGGACGCACTCGGCGCAAGCCCGTGAGCTGCCGATAAATGTGCAGCATCTCCGGCTTGAGGAAGGTCGCGCAATAACTCGCGACCACCGGACGCATGCTCGTGTCGCTGCTTTCCGCCCCGGTCGCGCCGTTCAAAAGAGGAAAGTGAAAAGCTTGATGCCTTTCCACTTGCCCGGATCGGCCGGATCAACCATCACACTTTCGCGCGCCGTACCGTAACGAGCCGGTGCGCGCGGATTCAACATTTGCAGCGGATTGCCGCCGCGGACCGCGCGCGGGACGACGCCGGTTACTTCCCGATGGAAGAACCGCGGAGGACGTTGCCGCTGTTGCTGCACCTGTCGGCGCGGCGCTGTCGTCGAGTAACTTTGCGCCGACGCGCTCGCTGCCATTCCCACCAAAACCAGGCTGAAAAGCAGAAACAATTTCATAACTTTCTCCCTTCAAACTATTGGCGCCATGCTACTCTTGCCCGCTGCGACGCCTCGGCCCACAATCACAACTATAGAACGATGGATTACATTGAAAAGGCCGGACGTGTCCTCGAGCTGGAAATTTTTGAACTCGAACGTTTGCGCAAACGCCTGGATCAAAACTTCACGGACGCGGTCACGCTGATCAAGGACGCCGTCGAGGCGCGTGGCAAAGTCGTGGTCGTCGGCGTCGGGAAATCCGGACATATCGGGGCGAAGATCGCCGCTACCCTGACCAGCACCGGCTCGCCCGCCGTCGTGCTCGATTCATTAAACGCCCTGCATGGCGATCTCGGCATGGTGGCCGACGGCGATGTCGTCCTCGCCCTCAGTGCCAGCGGCGAAACCGAGGAAATGCTCCGCATCCTGCCCGCCATCGCCCGCTTTCGGGTGCGCATCATCGCGATGTGCGGCGATCCGAAATCGACCCTCGCGCAGCATGCGCACATCGTGCTCGACGTGAACGTGGAACAGGAAGCCTGCCCGCTGAATCTCGCCCCGACTTCGAGCACGACCGTCATGCTCGTGCTGGGCGACGCGATCGCCATGGTGCTTCTGGAAGCGCGCGGTTTTAACAAGGAGGATTTCGCGAAATTTCATCCTGCCGGCATGATCGGGCGCAGTTTGCTCCTGCGCGTCCATCAAATCATGCGTCCGCGCGAAGCGCTCGCCCTCCTTTTGCCCGACGCCAACATCAGCGCCGTCCTCAAGGCCATGACCGACGTTCGCGCCGGCGCCGCCGTTGTGGCCGACAGCGACGGACGTCTGCTCGGTATCTTCACGCACGGAGATTTCGTCCGGCATTTCCAGGCCGACCCCCGCGTGGGCGAACGCCTGGTGGCCGATCTCATGACACTCAACCCCGTGACCGTGCACCGCGACAAGCTGGCCGTGGAAGTTCTCAATCTGCTCGAGCGTCACCGGATCGATGATCTCGTCGTAGTCGACGACGACCAAAAACCGGTCGGAATGATCGATGCTCAGGATCTGACCCGGCTAAAACTTTTGTAAACCCGCAAAACGATGATCATCCGAGAAAAAGAACCGGCCAATCTCGAGATGCCGTTCGGGAAGCTGGACGGTTTTCTCACGCCTAACGACCAATTTTATGTTCGCTCGCATTTTCCGGTGCCCGAAATCGACGTGCGGACATGGCGTTTGCAGGTCGAAGGCGCGGTCGCGCGGCCGTTGCAGCTCAGCTACGACGAACTGATGCAGATGGAAATGCAGACGCGCGCCGCCACCATCGAGTGCGCCGGAAACGGTCGCGTCTTTCTCGTTCCGAAAGTGAAGGGAACGCAGTGGGGACTCGGTGCTGTCGGCAACGCGGAATGGACCGGCGTTCCTTTGCGCAGCCTTCTCGAGCGCGCCGGCATGCAGGCAAATGCGCTGGAGATCATCCTCGAAGGCGCGGATCGAGGAACGATCGGCGAGATGCCGAAGCCGGCGGGCGAGATTCATTTCGCACGCAGCCTGCCCAGGGAAAAAGCGTTGTCCGACGTCATTCTTGCCTTACAGATGAACGGCGAGCCATTGTCCGCGTCCCACGGATTTCCGTTGCGTGCGGTCGTACCGGGTTGGTACGGCATGGCCTCGATCAAATGGCTGCAGCGCATTGTCGTGGCACAGCAACCGTATAACGGCTACTACCAGACGGTCGATTATTCCTACTGGCAACGGGGCGACGCCGGGCCGGCACTGCGGCCGTTAGACGAAATGCAGGTCAAGGCCGAGATCGCGCGACCCGGGCTGAACGAGGTTGTGCCGGCCGGCCAGACTTATCGCGTGCAGGGCGGCGCATGGACCGGCGATTCAGAGATCACAAAAGTGGAATTGAGCGACGATGGTGGCAAATCCTGGCAACAAGCCACGCTCACCGGCCCTTCCATCAAAAACGCCTGGCGCCTGTGGCAATTCGACTGGTCGATTCCCTCCCAGCCTGGGCGTCGCATTCTCATGGCCCGCGCAACCGACGCTCGCGGGCAAACCCAACCGCCCACGCGCGATCCGGACCTCGGGACGTATGTGGTCAATCATTATCTGCCGATCGAGGTTGAGATTCGTTAGGCAACCGGCCCCGGGCATGTCACGATCATCGCCATGACCACGGATTTTCGCCGATGTACAATTGGCCCTCCAGATAAGTGACGGCGTTTCCGCCAATGCCAACACGTTCACCGCGATCTTCGCAAAAAAGTTCGCCACCGCGGGTTGAGATTTGGCGGGCATAGAGTTCACGCTTTCCCAGCCGTTTCGACCAATACGGAATGAGCGCGCAGTGCGTCGAACCGGTCACCGGATCCTCCGGAATGCCGGCCGCCGGTGCGAAGTAACGGGAGACAAAATCACAATCCTGGCCAGGCGCGGTGACAACCACGCCCTGTGTCTCCAGTTCAGTCAACCCGGCGAAATCGGGTTTGATATCCGCCACTTCCCGTTCATTGCGAAAGACGACGAAATAGTCGCGGCCCTTCAAGACTTCCTTCGGTCGCGCGCGAAGTGCTTCGCTTAATTTTGACGGCGCCTCGCATTCGTCCGGCGCCTGCGCAGGAAAATCGAGGATGAACCGTTCGCCCATTCGCTCGACCGGCAACTCACCGCTGCGCGACTGAAATCGGACGCGACTGCCCGAGCGGCCCAGATGTTCAAAAAGCACATGCGCGGCAGCAAGCGTGGCGTGACCGCAGAGATCGACCTCCACCGCCGGCGTCATCCAGCGCAGGTCGTAAAAATCGCCCCGGTCAATGAGGAACGCCGTCTCGGCCAGATTGTTTTCGGCCGCGATTTGCTGCATGAGCCCGCCGGCGGGCCATTCGTCCTGCAGCAGGCAAACGCCGGCAGGGTTGCCGCCAAAGAGCTGCTTTGTGAATGCCGCCACCTCAAAAAACGGAATCGTCATCTCATGAGAGTACCCCGATTTTGACGCGTGCAAACATTCGCCGGCTGCGCGCGCGCTCGTTCGCGTTATTGTTTTGGGTGGGCGTGTCAAAACATGTCCCGCCAAAGTCATGCCGCTCTTTTCCATTCTCGATCTTTGTCCCATCATCGAAGGCGGTGATGCCGCGCTTGCCTTTCGACAAGCGGGCCAACTGGCCCGGCATGCGGAACAATGGGGCTACCATCGCTACTGGCTGGCCGAACATCACAACCTGCCCGGCATTGCCAGCGCGGCCACGGCTGTCGTCATCGATCACGTCGCTGGCCTAACGAGCCGCATTCGTGTGGGCGCGGGTGGAATCATGCTGCCGAATCACGCGCCCCTGATCATCGCCGAGCAGTTCGGCACGCTCGCTTCGCTCTATCCCGGCCGCATCGATCTCGGCCTCGGGCGCGCGCCGGGCGGTGATCGCCTGGCCGCGCACGCTTTGCGCCGCGGTCTCGGCAGCAACAGCCACACGTTTCCAGATGACGTTGTGGAATTGCAATCCTACTTCGCGCCCGCCCGGCCCGATCAACCGCTCCGCGCCGTGCCCGGCGCCGGTCTTGATGTTCCACTTTACCTTCTTGGCTCGAGCGATTTCAGCGCGCAACTGGCCGCCGAACTCGGGCTGCCCTTCGCTTTCGCTTCCCACTTCGCGCCGGAATACCTGCACGTCGCGCTCAAGATTTATCGGGAACATTTTCAGCCGTCGCGCGCGCTCAAGCAGCCGCATGTCATTGTCGGTATCGGCCTCTACGCGGCGGAGAACGACGAGGAAGCACGGCGGGTTTTCACATCCGCCCAGCAGATGGGACTCGCGCTCATGCGCGGTCATCCGCGCGTCCTGCCGCCGCCGGTCGATTCCATGTCAGGCCGTTGGAACGCCGCGGAAGAGGCGGCCGTCGCGCAACGGACCCGTTATGCCGTCGTCGGCTCACCGGAAACGGTGGAGCGTCGCTTGCAGGAAATTGTCGACGAAACGCAGGCCGACGAAATTATCGCCACCGCGCAAATCTACGATCTCGGCGCGCGCCTGCGGTCTTTCGAAATCGGTGCCGGGATTCTCAACATTGCGAGCATTTAACCCAATCGATGCCTGTTCCCCGCGCTAGATCAGCAGAAGGGTCGGATTTTCGAGCAATTGGCGCAGAGCCTTGAGATAATCGGCGCCGAGCGCGCCGTCGATCACGCGATGGTCGCAGCTCATTCCGATTTTCATGCGATGACCGACAACGATGGCATCGCAATCATCGACGACGGGCGTTTTGGTCAGCGCGCCGATGGAAAGAATGAAACCCTGTGGCGGATTGATGACGGCGGAAAAATTGTCGATGCCGTAACCGCCCAAATTGGAAACGGTAAAGGTACCGCCCTGAAATTCTTCCGGCTTCATGCGCTTGTTGCGGGCGCGATGCGCCAGATCCTTGACCGCTTCGCTGATTTCGCGCAGCGATTTATTTTGCGCGGCGCGGATGACCGGCGTGACGAGACCATCATCGATGGCAACCGCGACGGCGAGATCGACATCGCTGTATTGCACAAGCGCCTCTTCATCGAAGGAGGCGTTGACCTTGGGAACCTTGACCGCGGCTTCGACGGCAGCTTTCAAGACAAAGTCGTTGATCGTGATTTTCGCGGCATCGGCATCTTCGCCGGCGCTTTTTAATTCGGCGCGCGCGGCGACGAGCGGGCCCGCATCGATTTCGATGTTGAGGTAAAAATGCGGAACGGGGCCGAGACTTTCGACGAGCCGTTGCGCGATCACCTTGCGCATGCCCGAGAGATTGATGCGCGTGCCCTCGCCGACTTTCGGCGAAGGCGCTGACGCCTTGGATTTGGAGCGGCCGGGATCAGCGATCCCGGCTACAGCTTTGCTGGCGGCACGGACGTCGCTTTCGGTGACACGCCCATCCGGGCCGGTGCCGTTAACGCTGGAGAGATCGACGCCGAGTTCGCCGGCAATTCGCCGAGCAACGGGCGAGGCTTTGACGCGCGCTTCGCCTGACGACGGCAGATGAGCGGAAGCGCGTTCCTCCGAGCGTTCCTGAGGCGGAGTAGTCTCTTTTTTCTTCGCCTTCGCCGGAGCGGGCTTTTCGGTTTCTTTCCGGGCTTTCTCGGGCGGCCTGGGGGCCTTTTCTTTTTTTGGCTGTTTCGCTTCGGCGGAAGGTTCTTCTTTCTTCCCTTCCGCTTCCTCTGCTTCTTCTTTCTTTTTTTCGGCGGCGGGCGCCTGTTCGCCTTCCTCGCCAATAAAAGCGATCCGGTCGCCCACGTTCACCTTTCCGCCTTCCTTGACGTAAATTTCCGTCAGCGTCCCGTCCTCGGGCGATTCCCATTCCATCGTCGCTTTGTCGGTTTCGATCTCGGCAATGACTTCGCCCGCCGAAACTTTGTCGCCTTTCTTCTTCTTCCACGTCACGAGCGTGCCCTCGGTCATGGTGTCGCTCAGCTTGGGCATTTGGATTTCAGGCATGGCGGAAGCGTTCGTTAGGCGTAGCAGACTTTTTTGACAGCGGCGATAAGTTTATCCGCGCTGGGCAGGACCGCTTTTTCCAGCCGCTCGTTATAGGGCATCGGGACATCCTCTTGTGATACGCGCATGATCGGTGCGTCGAGCTCATCAAAGATTTCTTTTTGAATTCGATAGCACACTTCGGCCCCAACGCCGCAAAACGGCCGGTCCTGTTCCACGATGACGACGCGATGGGTTTTCGCGATGGAAGCGAAGATGGTTTTTTCGTCGAGCGGCTTGATCGAACGCAAATCGACAATTTCCGCGCTGATCTCCTCCTCTTCCAACTGCCCGGCGGCAGCCAGGGCAAGCGGCACGGTTTGGGCATAGCAAACGATCGTGACATCGCTGCCTTCGCGTTTCACCTCCGCTTCCCCGAGTGGTATGAGCAATTCCTCTTCGGCCGGCTCAATCAAACCTTTGCTGCTGTAAAGAAGCTCCGATTCCAAAACCAATACCGGATTGTTGTCGCGTACCGCGGTTTTCAAAAGCCCTTTGGCGTCGCGCGGCGTGGCCGGTGTGCAGATCTTCAGCCCGGGAACGTTCGCGTACAAACATTCGGTGGCGTGGGAATGCGTGGCGCCGAGCTGATGGGCGGGACCGTTCGGGCCGCGAAAGGTGATTGGAATGTTGAATTGCCCGCCCGACATGGTGAGCATGTTGGGCGCGTTGTTGACCACCTGATCAAAGGCGACCAGCGAGAAACTGAAGGTCATGAACTCGATGATCGGCCGCAATCCGACCATGGCCGCGCCAACACCGAGACCGGCGAAACCGTTTTCGCTGATCGGCGTGTCGATGATGCGCTTCGGTCCGAAACGGTCGAGCAGGCCCTGGCTGACCTTGTAGGCGCCGTTGTATTCGGCCACCTCTTCGCCCATCAGAAAAACATCGGGATCGCGCTCGAGTTCCTCGGCCAGCGCTTCGTTGAGCGCCTGTCGATAGGTGATTTCCCGCATCTTCGCGCTCATTCGGCGTAGGTGTACTTGTGCAGATCCGCGAGCGGCGGTTCGTCACTTTTCTCGGCAAACTTGACGCTGGCCAGGGCCGTTTCCTTGGCCTGTTTGTCCAGCTTGTCGAATTGCTCGTTAGTCAATTTCCCTTCCCGCGCAAGCTGCGCGCGCAGCCGCGTGATCGGGTCGTCGAGCCGATATTTTTCGAGCTGCTCCTTCGTCCGATAACTGGCCGGATCGGACATGGAATGGCCGCGGTAACGATAGGTGCGAATCTCGACGAAGGCCGGGTGCGCCTCCTTTCGAATCGAATCGGCGATCTCGGCCAGCTTGTCGCGCACTTCACGAAAGTTCATGCCGTCGACGATTTCGCCGGGAATATCGTAACCTTCGGCGCGATCGACGATTTGCTTGAGCGAAGTCGAACGCTCGACCGAAGTGCCCATGGCGAAGAGATTGTTTTCGCAGATGAAGATGATCGGCAGTTTGTAGAGCGCGGCTAGATTAAGCGCTTCGTGGAAGGAGCCCTGATTAATGGCGCCATCGCCGAAAAAGCAAAGCGTGACCCGGTCTTCGCCGCGATACTTGGCCGCGAAAGCAATGCCGGCGGCGAGGGGAACATGCGCTCCAACGATGGCGTGTCCGCCATACATGAAATTCTTTTTATCGAAAAAATGCATCGAACCGCCGAGGCCGCGCGAACAGCCGGTCACTTTGCCGAACAACTCCGCCATGCAGGCGTCGGCGCTCGTTCCGCGCGCCAGGGCATGAGCGTGGTCGCGGTAGGCGGTGATGATGTAATCATCGGGCCGCGTCGCGGCAATGGCGCCGGTGACAACCGCTTCCTGCCCGATGTAAAGGTGACAAAAGCCGCCGATTTTCTGCGCCTGATACTGCTGGCTGGCCCGCTCCTCGAAACGCCGAATCAACAGCATCAACGAGAGCATCTCGACTTCGTCGCGTTGCTCCGGCGGCTGCATGCCGGTTACGCGAGGTGAGGCACCGCCGCTTCGGCCCGCTGTTTTCCAAGACCGCGGCCGAGGTTCATGCAGGCGACGAAAAGAAGCGTGAAGAAGAGATCGCTGAGGAGAGAGTTCCGAAAAAACATCCAGGTCGGCGTGGCGCTGTAAGCGGGATTGCCCACCGTGAGCGCCTGCAGCCAACCGCCAAAATCCTTCAAATACGCCGGATCGTAGATCCACGAAACCGAGTTCGTGACCATATAGAAGATCAGGGAGGCAAGCAGTGAAGCCGGCAAAAGCGTTTTCAGGCAAGCACGCTTTTGCAGGACCAAACCGAGGCAACCAACGATGGCAAAGCCGAGGTAATGCGAGATGACGAACGGGCTGAGCAACGAAAAGCCGTAGTGTGCGTTGAGAACAACGTCCGAGATGAGAAGCGCGGCGAAGGGAACGGTGAACTTATACTTCGCGGGGAAGCAGGCAGCGGAGCACAGCGCGATGGCGGCCAGGGGCGCGAAGTTAAGCCAGCCAATTGAGCCCGCATGCCCGAAAAGTCCGATCAGGATGCGATACGCGATGGCGGAGAGAATGAGAAGAAAAGCCGGGATCATCGACCAGAAATCTATCCGTCCTGCAAGATATGCAATGCGGATTTGGGCAGGTTAGGCTCCGGCTTTGGCGCCAGCGAGAGCTCTGTGCAGACGTGCTTTGCGACGGTTGGCCGCGTTCTTGTGAATGATGCCGCGCTTGGCCGCCTTATCGATGGCGGAAATGAGAGAACGGGCGGATTCCGGCTTCAGGCTGGAACCGGCATTGTCCTTCTCCATCCCACGCAAGCGGCTTATGACGCTGCGATTTCGCAGGGAGCGTTTGGAGGTTTGGCGGGCGCGTTTAGCGGCGGATTTCGTGTTGGCCATGTTTGAAAACTTTCGTGGGCGTGGACGCTCGCGGCAGGCCCGCGGATTGTCAAACGCTCGCGATAACCCTAGCTGCGCGAATCGTGTTCCGCTCGCGCGATCATGGCGCTGCGGCGACCGCGCAAGGGCGCCGGTTTGGCGCCCGGCTTCAATTGCGCCATTTGCGTTGGCGCGAGGACGGGACGGGCGCGCCCCTTGGGAAGCCTCGGCAATTTATCCGGCACAATCTGGACGAGCGCGCCGGTCGGCAGTTGATTATAAAGTGCGGTGACGTCGCACGATTTCATGCGGATGCATCCGTAACTTGCCGGACGTCCAATCAGGTTCTCCTGCGGCGTGCCATGAATGTAAATGCAGCGGTCAAAGGCGCGCGCGTTTCCGCGCTCGAGACCGCGCAGCCAAATAATGCGCGTGACAATCGGATCGCGGCCGGGCGCATTCGGGCGTAACACTTCGCCGGTAAAACGGCGCCTGTGAAAAACGGCGCCAGCCGGCGCGTGGTCGCCAATCTTCTTTGCCACCTGCAAAAAACCGAGCGGCGTGGCCATGCTGCCCCGGCGATCGCCAAGGCCAAAGCGAGAGGTCGAAACCGGGTAGGTGGCGACATTCGCCCCGGCCTGCACCAGCATCAGTTTCTGCTCGCGGATGCTGACAATGACGCGGTCCGAATTCTCGACCGCAGCAAGGACGCGGCCCGCCAACGAAAGAGCCACGACAAAAACCAAAGCGCGAAACATCGGGCCAGCTTTTAGCAGAATTTTTCCGTTTGTCACGCCGGAAGTGCGGCCCGGGCCCGACTGCCGCCAAAAGTGAATCTGGGCAACCATTGAGAAAGAGAACAGAGCGCGACGTAGAGAAAGCCGACCTGAATGATGATGAGGAAGGGCAGGGAAAGATATTGATGATGGGAGGCGGCGAACCAGACGAAATAGGTGAAGTAAAGAGCGAAGATCATTTCCGCCAGAGGCAGGAACGATTTGAGCGGCATGTATTTGCAGTCGCGCCACGGCTGCGCCTTGCGTTCGATCCCATATTTCGGCGTGCGCGCGAAATCGGAATGATGATTGAACATCGCTTCCAGGACGGCGCGAGCGTTATTGAGCGAGAGGCCAACACCGAGCGAGAGGAGGCAGGGCAGAAACAGAATTTCCTTCGCCCAGCTGCGCGGATGCAATTCGCGCTGCGCGCAGATGTAAAAGATCGCCACGGAAACGGATGCGGTCAGGAAAATCGGGATGTCGATGAGAATCGTGCGGACCCAGCCCTGAGGGCCGCCGACCCAGGGATTCATCAGGACGCAAAGACAGGCCAGGAGAAGATAGGCGAAATTGGAAACAAGATGAGCCGTTGCTTCGAGCTTGATCGGGAATGGAAGGGGGCTGCGCCAGATACGCGGCAGCAGTTTCTTGCAGGTCTGCACCGAACCCTTGGTCCAGCGGTGCTGCTGGGATTTGAAACCATTCATGTCGACCGGCAACTCGGCCGGCGTCACGACGTCGGGCAGGAAGATGAACTTCCAGCCGGCCAGTTGGGCGCGGTAGCTCAGATCGAGATCCTCGGTCAGCGTATCATGCTGCCAGCCTCCCGACTGCTCGATGCAACTGCGCCGCCACAAACCGGCTGTTCCGTTGAAATTGAAAAAACGGCCGCTCCGGCTCCGTGCGGTCTGCTCAAGGACAAGGTGACCGTCGAGGAACATCGCCTGGACACGGGTGAGCAGGGAATAACAGCGATTCAAGTGGCCCCAGCGCGTCTGAATCATGCCAACCTGCGGATCGGTGAAAAAATGAATGGTGCGCTGCAGTAAATCGGGCTGGGCGACAAAGTCGGCATCGAGGATGCAGACAAATTCGCTTTCCGCCGAGCGCAACCCTTCCTCCAAGGCACCAGCCTTGAACCCGACTCGATCGATCCGCTGAATCAGCTGCACATTGAATCCGCGCTCGCGCAGCTCCGCCGCACACGCCTCCGTCACCTCACGAGTGTCATCCGTGGAATCGTCGAGCACCTGGACCTGCAGAAGTTCGCGGGGATAATCGAGGTTGCTGACCGACTTGAGCAGGCGCCGAACGACATAGATCTCGTTATAAATCGGCAACTGCACGGTGACCTTGGGCAGCTGCTCGAACCGGCCGGCGGGTTGCATGGGGCGCTTCCGGTGTTTCAGGAACAGGTAAATAATGAAGTAACGGTGGATGCCGTAAGCCGAGAGCCCGATGAGAACGGACAAATAGCAGATCGTCCAAATGAGGTATCCGGCGCTTCCGTGCATATGGATTTGGGCCGCTGCCGCGAATGGTCAGCGAGGGCGTCATGATGCCGCTTCCGCCGTTTCCGTCAAATCAAAAAATGCCGGTGCAGCGTCGGGCGCACTGCTGCGCCAGAGGCGGAAATGCAATAGGTATTTGCGCCACTGGCCGCCTTGCCCTAAAGGAACGCGGACTAAGCCGACCGCACAGGCAATCGGCCGCACGTCACCGCCCGATTCCATTGCGAATGAAACGACTGGCCGGCCTTTTGGCTTTCACTCTGTGGTGCGGGCTGCTCTTTTCGGAAATCGCTGTCGCCCAGGACCAGGATTACGAGCGGGAGGAATTGGGCGTAAACGAATACACCGCTCCGTCGATCGCCCACATTTTCCAGCGACTCGATGAATTGAAGCCGCTGCCGTGCGATCAACTGCGACGTCCGTTTGTTACGCCCACGCACGCCAGCCGGGAGCAAATGGGATTGGTTTTCGGAAGACTGGTGGCTGACGGATTTCTGGTCGTGGCCTGCGAAAGGAAAAACCTGGTTGACGATGTTGGTCGCGTCCTGCTTCGCCAGGCTCGCAGTCTCGGGGTCGGCAATCGCGTCATTCGCCACAGCGCCAGCCTGACGGAACTCGGCCGCCGCGGAGCGTGGTCGGCTGTGCGCAAGGAACTGGGCGCCACGCAGGCCGACGTGGAAGAGGCCATGGTCGAGTTGCGCGATCAAAAGATGGCGCATCTCATCAGCCTGGGCGGTTGGTTGCGTGGTTTGGAAATCGCGAGCGCGGCCGTGGAAAATGACTTTTCGCCGGAACGGGCCAATGCCCTCATCCAGCCGGAGCTGGCAGATTATTTTTCAGACGAATTGAAAACGTTGCCTCCGGCCGTGGCGATCACGCCGCTCTTCGAGAAAATACGGGCCGGAATGAAGGTCATTCGCCAATTTGCTCATCCGCGGCCCGGACAAACTCTGACCATCGTCGAGGTCCGCGGGCTTCATCAACAAGCGCGGGAATTGAACCGCGCCATACAGCACACGGATTAGGCCGGCCGAAGGTATGCAGTTGCCTCACGGACGGAGCGAGCCGATTTATTAAGGCCGAGCGATGAAGACAGTGCGAAAACCTCGCCAGCACGACCGAGGTCGTCTGCGGCGATTCAATATTGTTTTTGCCATCCTGCTGGCAGGCTGGGTGCCGTCGCTCCTCATGCTCGGGGTTTCTTACACCATTCTGACCCGGACGCTGGAGAGCAAGATCCTGCGTGATCGGCAAACCTTCGTGCAACTAATCGCCCATCTGGTGGGCGACGATCTTGATGGTAAGAGCACGATCATTGATTACTACCAGAACCGTCCTGATCTCGCCGAAATCCCGACCGACCCCAATGCGGTCCTCGTCGGTCAGCAATGGCTTGGACAGACTTTCTTCTCTCATCCGCGCATCGACGGAATGTTTATCACCGACGCCGATGGACGGCTCATCGCCTCCGTGCCCGCCTTGCCGGATCGCGTCGGAACAGATTTTGATTCGCATCTCTGGAAGGCAGGCGCTCTCGCGACTCAGAAATCCTTTGTTTCGCCGGTCCACCCTCGGCAGTTAGACAATCGCATTGCCACCGATGTGGTCGGAGCCGTGCGCACGCGCGATGGTCGCGTGGTCGGGTTCCTCGGCGTGTCGGTTTTGGTGGAACGAATCGGACGCCGCCTCTCCACCATCGGATTCACCAATCAATCGATTTGTCAGGTGATCGACCAGCGGGGGGCGGCGCTTTTCAACCGCGATTTCCAGGCCAATCCGAATCCGAGCGCCGTCACCAACGCCAAGTTGATCGATCGAATTCGGCACAACAAGCAGGGACATCTCGAAGACGGCGGAACACTTTACACCTTCGCTCCCGTCGAATCCGCTCCAGGCGAATCGACCGGGTGGTTGACCGTCCTCGAGCAGGCGAAAAAGGTCGCCTATCGACCGGTCGAGGACCTGCTCAGTAAAATGACGATTCTGGCGCTGTGGCTCATGGTGCTCACGGCGATCTTTGCCTGGCTCGGGGCGAAGTTTTATCGCCGCCAGACAGAGGCCGCCCGACGAATCGAGCGGGAAGTAATTTTCAACGAGAAAATCCTGGCCAACATGCCGAGCGGCATCGCGCTGGTCGATCCAGCTTCGCATCATTTTCTTCAGGCGAACGAGGCGTTTGCGCAAATGGCACAGCGTTTCGGCCAACTGCCGCCCGAGAAGGACATCCAGGAAGCGACCTACGACGAAGTAAAGATCGCGCCGGCTGAAGCGATCGAGAAAGTGCTGCATTTCGGCGCGCCTTACCAATTAGTCGAGCAGTCGTTTACCGATGTGAACGGCCGGACGCGTTTCGTAAATGTGAATCTGCTGCGCTTACAAGGACCGCTCCAAACCATCCAGGGCGTGCTTTATCTGGTGGAAGACAAGACGCGCGATGTGACGCTCCGCCAGGAACTGATCGATGCGAATGCGGCCAAGGATCAATTCCTCGCCCTGCTCTCTCACGAATTGCGCAATCCTCTTTCTCCCGTCATCGCCATGGTGGGCGAATTGGAAGCGACCAGCCCCGACACCGCGGAAATGCGCCATGCTCTGGAAGTGATTCGGCGGAACGTCGAATTGGAAGCCCGCTTGATCGACGATCTGCTCGACGTGACGCGCATCGCCAAAGGCAAGCTTCAGCTCACCTTTGAGGTCGCTTCAGTCCACGAAATTTTGCAGCGGGCCTACGAAATCTGTCGCGACGAAATCGCTTCGAAAAAGCAGCACGTTGAGTTTCGGCTGCGGGCCGAACGCACCTTCACCGAAGCCGACCCTGCTCGTTTGCAGCAGGTCTTTTGGAATCTGATTAAGAACGCGGTCAAATTCACGCCATTCGACGGCCGGATCGTCATTGAAACGCTCAATCCGACACCGGCAGAGATCGAAATCAAGATCACTGATACCGGGATTGGCGTCGAAGAGGAAAAATTGAACAAGATTTTCAACGCTTTTGAACAAGGGCAAAGTTCCATCACGCGTCGCTTCGGCGGGCTCGGCCTCGGCCTGGCCATTTCCAAAGCGATGGTGGCAGCGCATGGCGGCTCCATCAGTGTCTCCAGCCCGGGAAAGGACCAGGGTTGCACCTTCACGGTGAAACTTTCTACGGTTGCCGCTCCTTCGGTTGAAGAGGCTGGCAAAGGCGCCGAAGGACCGCGCCCTCTCCTCAAGAATCTCGATGGCGACCAGCGCCGCCATCGCGTTCTAGTCGTGGATGACCATCATGATACCTGCCTCGGCATGAAGATGATGCTGGAGCGGCGTGGTTACCAGATTACCGTCGCCCATTCGGCCGATCAGGCGACGGAAAGGGCGGAAGCGGAGCAATTCGATCTCGTAATCAGCGACATCGGATTACCCGATCGGAGCGGCTACCATCTCATGGAGGAACTTCGCCGTAAAAAAGGGCTGCGCGGCATTGCCTTGAGCGGTTTTGGAATGGAGAACGACATTAGCCGGGCGCGCGAAGCAGGATTCTCCGAACATCTGACCAAGCCGATCAACTTTGAGCGGCTGGAGAACGCAATCCGGAAACTGCTGGCCGAAGAGCCGGCGCATCCGTCTTGAGAAACTCGAGCGGAAGGCCGGGAAATCCGATCGCGATTTAGACCTCGGCGTTGTGGCCGTTGCGACTTTCCACTTTTTGGCCGTTCCTCTGCGCGGCTTCCTTTAATTCCCGGGAAAGCTTCTCCACGCGCTGCCGCATGATTTTGCCTGCCTTGAATTTAACGGTGGCTCGAGAGGGAATGACAAAGCTGCTGCCGGGTTCGTTTGGGTTGCGCCCGACGCGCGGCTTGGTCAAGCGCGGTTGGAAAACGCCAAAGTTGCGCAGTTCCACCGCCACGTTATTGGCCAGACTGTCGGTGATGTGATCGAGGGTGCGTTGCACGACCTCCGAGACCTGACTTTGGACCATGCCAGTCTGGTTGCTAATCGCTACGACAATATCTCGCTTGGTGAGTTTTGCCATATTAACTCCGAATCGGTTTCCAACCTCACTTTGCGCGGGCCTATTCGCCAAAAAGAATTTGGCGCTTTTCGGTTCCCGCTCTTCCGACGCCGGAAGCTCGTGAGATTCAGCGACTTAACGCAGTCCGGCCGAAAAGGCGAGAGAAATAATAGACAAAAGGAGATTGCTGAGCCAACGCCTTGCGCCGGGATTTCAACTGCCCCTGAGCAATGCCGAGTTTTGTGAAGACACCATTCCATTCCGCTTCGAGGCGGCGTACTTCTTCATTGGCCAGTTCGCGCACGCCCCGAATCGAGACGCAGCGCTGCAACACGTTCATGGCCCGGCCGGACAGCTCGGTCAGCAAATTCAGATCGGTCAGGATATGCTCCGTCTCCTGCAGGAGATTGCCGCGCACCTCGGTAAACTGGCGTTCCTGTTCGGCGGAAATAATCGGCTTCGCCTTGTCCAGACCGTAGGTGATCAGATCGTGCAGCCGTTTCCAATTATCCAGTTGGAGCGACAGCAAACGCAACTGGCTTTCCAATTCCGGATCTCTCATCGATGACCCTTGGCGGTGACGAGCTCAAGCGTCTCATCCAGTTTTTGCAGGTTGTCGATCAACAGGTGCGCCCACGGCCGGTCGACCGTCTGCACCTGACTAATGATGCCTTCTTCAAAGTAGAAACGGCCCTGCCGCCACCGGAAAATTTCCGCGACGGCCGCCTCACCCTCGAGTGTGCCGAAAACGGCATGCCGGATGGAGCCCAACTGCAGATAAATCTCGCTGTTGCCCCGACCCGATTTGAAGGTGAAACGACCGCTGCGTTGTCCCAGACAGCTCATTTGCAAAATTTCGGCGGCGGAAAACTGGTTGAGATTCCCGATCAGGGAGTGGCACGGATCGATCCCCTCAGTTGGCACAACCGCCTGCTGGCCCACGCCGTGCAGCGTGTGGCGCAGTTGACGCCGCAGATAGGCGTCGCTTCGGTTGCTGGAAATGAGGATAATCTTTTGCTGCTGCGCTTCGATGATCGCCTCCGGCTCGCTTGGCCGCGGCGCGAGACAAACAACCCGCAGCGATGGAAAATGCTGGCGCGCATTGGTTGCCTGGCTGAGCGCCACCTGCGTCTCGCCTTCGACCACAAAAACATCAAAATTTTCGGCCAGGAGAACGAAAATAGCCTGTGCCATCGTGCGCACGATGCGCACCTCGGCCTCTTCCATCATGTCGAAGACGCGCAGGGCCCGGTCTTGGAAGACCGGATCGGGATTCAGGACTAATAATCTTGTTTCCACAGTATGCACCAAGGAGGTCAGCAAAACTAAAGCAGGAAGCTTGCCCACTGCCCTCGTTAGTTCCTAACGGCGCCACTCTCGGCGGGGCGGCGGAGCGGGAAAGCTGTCCGGAGCGACTTCGTGAGCCGTGCGGAAATGCACCTTGGCCACCTCGCGCAAAATCCCGGCCCCCTGCGCCTCGACCAGGGCCTGCGCCGTCTCCTTCACGCCTCCGGAAACCCCCCGGCCCAGGCGCATTTGCAGGCTGCGACCGCGCTTCTCCAGCCAATCGACAAAAGCTTCCCGCGCCAGGATCGACGCCGCCGCCACCGCCAGGTCCGATTCCGCTTTGGTCCGCTGCTCCAGCTTGATGGTTCGCCCCTGTTCGAGCAGGGAATTTTGAATCACTCGGGGGTTGGCAAACTGATCCGACAAGGCCCGCGGGCAATCGGGCTTTTTTGCGAGCAGATTCTCAATGACACGCGCATGCCCCCAGCCAAGCAGGCGGTTGAGATTGCCAAACTTCGCATACAGTTCGTTGTACTTTTTCGGACCGATCACGATCACTTCCGTAAGGGTCCCGGCCGCCCGCCGAATCTCCTCGGCCAGCGCGCGAATGCGAGCGTCGGAAGTAATCCGTTTACTGTCCTGCACGCCGCTCTCCAGAAGCTTGCGTGCGATCCCTCGATCCACATAAACCCCGGCGATGACGAGCGGTCCAAAAAAGTCTCCTTTGCCACTTTCGTCGACGCCGAAGTGCGGCTCGAACATTTCCGGCGAATGCACCTCTTCGTAGCCGAGCCGCGCCTCTCCAAAAATCTTCGGCTCCAGCTCGAACTGCACGAACTCCTGCACACCTTTCCCCTGCACGAGAATCTTCGGTCCCTTCTCGTAAACAGCGACGCTCAACTTGTTTTTTTGCGCGAAGAAAATCGTATAAGGCTTGGTGCCAAATTCGAAACCGAGCTGGTCGAGCAACGCACGCAGCCTTTTGGCCTGATCGAGATTGAGCGGCGCGGTGAAAACGTTCACGATTACCTTCTAACGTGTCATGTTGAGCGAAGCGAAACATCTCCCGCAAAAAAGAGCAGCTCGATTTCGCCGGGCGCTCTCCCGTTGGTATCGAAGCAACGGTCGCGATCTTCCCTGGCGGCGAACTTCCAATCCCTATCGCATTCTCGTTTCCGAAGTGATGTTGCAGCAAACGCAGGTCGCCACCGTCCTTCCATACTATCGGCGCTGGCTTGAGCGATTCCCCGATTTGGCCGTGCTCGCTCACGCGGAAGAGTCGGATGTTCTTCACGCCTGGCAGGGCCTCGGCTATTACACGCGCGCCCGCAATCTTCACGCCGCCGCCCGATACGTGACGCAGAATTTTGCCGGCAAAATCCCCGCGCAGTTGGAAGAAATAGCGCGCTTGCCGGGTGTCGGTCGTTACACGGCGGGTGCCATCGCCACCTTTGCCTTCGATCACCCGGTTCCAATCGTCGAAGCCAACATCGCCAGGGTGCTGGCGCGCCTGACGAATTGCAAAATTCCCATCGACAGCGCCGCCGGCCGTGCGCATCTCTGGCAAAGCGCCGCGGCGCTCCTGCCCGCCACCGGGGTGCGCGAACATAATTCGGCCCTCATGGATCTCGGCGCCACCATCTGCTTTCCACGCCGGCCGCGCTGCGGCGAATGTCCGGTGCGTTGTTTTTGTACCTCCGACGAACCAGAGACCTTGCCGCGGAAAAAAAAGAAGCCGAGCCTCATTCGCCTTACCGAACCGCACACTTTCGCGCGACGGCGAAACCGCGTGCTTCTCGAGCAATCGCACCAACGCTGGCGCGGAATGTGGATCATGCCGCGGCTGCGCCTGACGCCGAAACGATCGCCGCTCCTGGAACTCGATTTCCCGTTTACTCATCATCGCATCACGCTTGCCGTCTTCGACGGAATCGGCGCGGAAACCCCTAACGATCATCAACGATGGTTCCCGTTCGAGGCGCTAGAAGAATTGCCCGTTCCGTCGCCCCATCGGCGCGCTCTCGCTCAACTGCTTCCAGCCACCCGGAGGGCGCGTCACTAAATGCTCCACGGTCAGAAAATTGTCGTCGTCATGCCCGCCTACAATGCGGCCAGAACCTTGCGTCAGACTTACGATGAAGTGATGGCGCACGGCATCGTCGATCGCGTCATTCTGGTCGACGACGCCAGCAAGGATGAGACCGCGACGCTGGCGCGCACCCTGCCACAGGTGCAGGTGGAGGTTCACTCAAGGAACCGCGGTTACGGCGGCAATCAGAAAACCTGCTACCGCCTCGCCCTCGCTGCCGGAGCCGACATCGTCATTATGATTCACCCCGATTACCAATACACGCCGGCGCTTATTCCGGCGATGAGCGCGCTGATCGCGAGCGGTCTTTATCCGTGCGTGCTCGGCTCGCGTATTCTGGGCGGACGGGCCCGGCACGGCGGAATGCCGTGGTGGAAATATTTCGCGAACCGCGCTCTTACCCTCGTCGAAAATCTTCTGCTCGGCGCCAAACTTTCCGAATATCACAGCGGTTATCGGGCTTTCGCGCGCCCACTCCTCGAACGCCTGCCATTGGAAGATAATTCCGACGATTTCCTTTTCGACAATCAGGTTCTCGCGCAGACCATCGCGCTCGGCTGTCCCATCGGAGAAATCAGCTGTCCGACGCGATATTTTCCCGAAGCCTCTTCAATCGGTCTGTGGGCCAGTCTCCGCTACGGGATCGGTTGCCTCGCGACGGCGCTCCGCTACTCATCGGCGACACGACGGAACAGATTCCGCGATTTGCCATGAGTCGTCGCCATCAGCGCGGCAAGGCGAAGAAAAAATCGCCGTCGAAAAAACCGTTCCTCAAATCCAGCTGGCCAACCATTGCGATTTGCGTCGGCCTGCTCGCCATCACCTGGATTGTCTTTGGCCAGACGCTTCGGTTCGATTTTCTCAACTACGACGACAACTATTACGTCTACCAGAATTCCGACATCAACCGCGGCTTCACCTGGTACGGACTTGTCTCTGCCTTCACGCGCCCGCTCGTTGGGAACTGGCATCCGCTCACCTCCCTTTCGCTCATGCTCGATGCCCAGCTCTTCGGATTGAATCCGGGCGCCTACCATTTTGTAAACCTCCTTCTTCACAGCATCGCCGTTCTGCTTCTCTTCTTCGTTTTTCGCGCAATGACAGGTGCGACCTGGCGAAGCGCATTCGTGGCGGCGCTTTTCGCCATTCATCCGCTGCGCGCCGAATCGGTCGTCTGGATATCGGAGCGCAAGGACGTGCTCAGCGGCGTTTTCTTTTTTCTCGCGCTCGCCGCCTACATTCGTTATGCGCGCAAACCCCCTTCTTTCGCCGGCTACTCCTTGGTGTTAGTCGCGTTTTCGCTCGGCCTTCTCGCCAAAGCGATGCTGGTCACGCTCCCTTTTGTCTTTCTCCTGCTCGATTACTGGCCGCTACGCCGCATCGCCTCGGAGGAAACGCAAACGCGATTGACCTCCTGGCTGCTGCTGGAAAAGGTGCCGCTTCTTCTCGTCGCCGCCGCTGTTTCGGTGGCGACGATTTTCGCGCAGGAACCCGCGCTCGAAGCCGCCCAAAATTGGCCGCTGCGCTGGCGCGTCGAGAATGCTCTCGTCACCATCTGGATCTACGTGCGCCAGATGTTTTGGCCGACCAATTTGGCGGTCTTTTATCCGCATCCCAAAGGCAGCCTTTCGCTCGCACTCGTTGTCCTGGCTTTGGCTGCACTGCTTGTCGTGTCGGTCGCGGTTTTCGTCTTCCGTAAAAAACATCCGTATCTCGTGACTGGCTGGTTTTGGTATCTCGGCATGCTCGTTCCGGTGATCGGTCTCGTGCAGGTCGGCTGGCAGGGACATGCGGATCGCTACACCTATCTGCCGCAGATCGGTCTTTATCTTCTAATCGCCTGGGGCGTCGCCGATCTCACCGAGAGGTGGCGTGCACGAAGAGTCGTTCTCAGTTTGGCGGCCGCGGCGATCATGGTGGCGCTCACGATCGCCGCTTGGAATCAAACGGCCTATTGGTCGAGTCCGGTTCGGCTCTGGACGCACACGCTCGAGGTGACGACAAACAACGACGTCGCCGAGCGCGGCATCGGCACGGCCTTGATGAAAGTCGGCCGGATCGATGAAGCGATTGCGCACGACCGAGCGGCACTCCGAATCCGCCCGCATGACGCGAATGGCCTGACCAATCTGGCCAACGCGCTCCTGCGCAAGAAGGAATTCGCCGAAGCCATCGAACATTATCGCGCAGTCGTGAAGCTACGACCTAACGACAGCGAAGTGCACCGCAACCTTGGAAAGGCGCTCGTGCAAAGCGGTGCGCAAAAGGAAGGCGTGGCGCAATTCCGCGAAGCCCTGCGCATTCGTCCCGGCGACGACGATGCCGCCTACAGCCTGGGCAACATCCTCCTCAACGAAGGCGAGCTCGATCAGGCGATCGCCGCTTTTCAAAAAGCGATTGCCACGAATCCGAAGAACTTTGCGGCGCGCTACAACCTCGCTCTCGCTCTGCAAAGAAAAGGCCGGCTCGATGAAGCCATCGCCGAGTTTCGGCAAACGCTCGAGGTCGATCCGCGAAACATCGACGCCCGCAATAATCTCGCCATCGCGCTTTTGAAAAATGGCGAACCGGAAAAAGCGGCGACTGAATGGCAGATTATTCTGCAACGCCAGCCGCAAAATGCCGAGATGCACAGCAACCTGGCCGCGGCTTTGCTCCGACAGAACAAAGTTGCGGAGGCGATCGCGGAATGGCGCGAGACCCTGCATCTCGAACCGGACAAAATCGGAACCGAGATGAGTCTTGCCTGGATTTTAGCCACCTCGCCGGAAGCGAAGTTTCGCGATGGAGCCGAAGCGTTGACTCTCGCGCAACGCGCCTGCCAAACCGCCGGTGCTCGCAGTCCGATGACCTTTCGCGTGCTCGCGGCGGCCTTCGCGGAAACGGGCCGGTTCGCCGAAGCGATTGACGCCGCACGCGACGGCGCCCAACGAGCAGAGGCGCAGGGCCGGTCCGCCGTCGCTCGATTGTTGCAGGGCGATCTCGACCTTTATCAACAACGCGTCCCCCTGCGCGATCCCACCAGCGGCGGTGGACGTCCGACACAACCATAAGAAGCCGCGCGGATTCCATTTGTTATTTGGCCGCACTCTTTTAAAGCTTGAGGGCATGAGAAGCATGACCGGTTACGGCCGCGGCGAAATCGACCACGGCGGAGCGAAGTTCAGCGTGGAGTTGAACTCCGTGAACCGAAAGCAGAGCGACATCGTGGTCAATCTGCCGCGCGATCTGTCCGAGCTGGAGCCGCGCATTCGGCAGGCCGTGAACCAGAAGATCTCACGCGGCCGCACCAACGTCGTCGTTTCCTTCCATCAGGGAAACAACGGGACGCGCGCGCTGGCGCTCGATACCGTGCTCGCTCGCTCTTACGCTGACGCCATGCATGCCTTGCAAAAAGAACTCAACGCGCCCGGCGAAATCACCATTAACACGATTCTGCAGGCGCCCGGCGTCATGCGTCAGCCGGAGGAAAGCTTTAACGCCGATAAGGCGTGGCCCGCGATCGAACGCGCCCTCGAAAGCGCCCTGGCCGAGCTGATCAGGATGCGCGAGCGCGAAGGCAAACATCTGGCCAAGGATTTGATTCACCGGCTCAAAGTCATGCGCAAAGACTTGAAGGAAGTGCGTGCGCTCTATCCGAACGTCGTCAAAAAATATCGCGATGCGCTCATCGAGCGACTGAGCAAGGCCGGTCTCGTCCTCCACATCGACGACGAGCGGCTGGTCAAGGAAATTACCTTCTTCGCCGATCGCTCCGATATTTCAGAAGAGCTCACGCGCCTGGAAAGTCATCTTGCGCAATTCGCTCATCACCTGCGCAAAAACGAGCCGGTCGGCCGCACGCTCGAATTCATCACCCAGGAAATTTTTCGCGAACTCAACACGCTCGGGGCCAAATCGAATGACGCGGACATTTCGCAGCGCGTTGTCGCGTGCAAAGCGGAGCTGGAAAAAATTCGCGAGCAGATCCAAAACCTTGAGTAAATCCTGCCCGCGCATGCCTAACAAATTCGTCCTTGGGCAATGAATTCCCAGCAGTTCAGCCGCTACGGAATTCTGTTCGTCGTCTCCGCGCCCTCCGGAGCCGGCAAGACGACTCTGTGCGATGCTCTCCGCCAGACGCCCGACTTTGTTTACTCCGTTTCCTGCACGACGCGCGCACCGCGGGCCGGTGAGATTGCCGGCGAGGATTACCATTTTATTTCCGAGCCGGAATTTCGGAGCCGCGTCGAGGCCGGAGAATTTCTCGAATACGCAAAGGTGCACGACGATTACTACGGAACGTTGCGCGAACCGCTCCTCGCGAACCTGCACACGGGCGTCGATGTTCTCATCGACATTGATACGCAGGGCGCCGCCGCCATTCGCAATTGCGACGATCCCTTTATTCGCGAGGCGCTCAGCGACGTCTTTATCATGCCGCCCGATCTGGATGAATTGCGGCGGCGTTTGCTAAAGCGCGGCACGGAGAACGAAGCGCAAATCGAACGCCGGCTCGTCACGGCGGCACGCGAGATGGCGCTCTGGCGGGATTACCGCTACACCATCATCAGCCAGTCAGTGGAGGAAGACTTGCTGAAGTTCCGACATATAATGGGAGCGGAACGTTACCTGAGCCGGCGAATGGTTTTGAACGGAGCATGAACGGAAAACGCAAACGCGCGAAGCCGGCGCCGCGCAAAATCCTGCAGCCCAGCTCGGGCGCCAAATCGGTCGTCCTCGGCGTTACCGGTTCGATCGCCGCTTACAAAGCCGCGGAGCTGACCAGTCTTCTCGTCAAACAGGGCCATGATGTTTTCGTGGTTATGACACAGGATGCGACGGAGTTCATCACGCCGCTCACGTTGCAAACGCTTTCCAAGAATCCGGTCACAACCGGTTTCTACGACGAAAAGGAAAACTGGCGGCCCGGACATATCGAGCTGGCCGACCGCGCCGATCTCTTGCTCATCGCGCCGGCCACCGCGCATATCATCGGCGAGCTGGCCCACGGTCTGGCCAGTCATCCGCTGGCTGCCATCGCCCTGGCTACGCGGGCGCCCGTTTTGCTCGCTCCGGCCATGAACGGCAAAATGTGGGAACATGCCGCCACGCAGGAGAACGTCGAGAAATTGAAAGGCCGCGGCGTGGAATTAATCGGGCCGGAGGAAGGCCTGCTCGCCTGCGGTTACGAAGGAATGGGGCGTTTATGGCCAGTGAACGATATCGCTTTTCGTGTCGAGTTCCTCCTTGCGCGCCAGGATAATCTCATCGCGTGAAATTTGTCGTAACGGCCGGGCCGACGCGCGAGCCGCTCGATCCCGTGCGTTTCCTGAGCAACCGGTCGTCCGGAAAAATGGGATACGCCATTGCCGAAGCCGCAGCGGCCGCCGGTCACGAGGTGTTTCTCATTTCCGGCCCGGTCTGTCTGGCTGCGCCTAACAAAGTGCGCCGCGAAATGGTAGAGACGAGCGATCAGATGTTCGCCGTCGTAAAACGCGCGGTGCGGCGCTGCGATGTGCTCGTCATGTGCGCGGCCGTCGCCGACTACAAGCCGGCGCGCACAACGCGTGACAAGATGAAGAAAAGCGCGCGTGCACTTTCGCTCGCCCTGGCGCCGACCCGCGACATTCTCTCGACGATCGCGCGGGGTCCGCGCTCTTTTTTTGTCGTCGGCTTCGCCGCGGAAACCGAAGACGTCGCGGCAAACGCACAAATGAAGCTAGGCAAAAAAAGGTGTGATCTCATCGTGGCCAATGACGTTAGCGCGCGCGATTCCGGGATGGAAAGCGACGTTAACGAGCTCACTATTTTTTTCCCTAACGAACGCCCCCTACGACTTCCGCGCGCGAAAAAAAAAGTTTTGGCGCGCTCTTTGCTGAAAATAATTGTTCAAAGTGTGTGTGAAAAACGTTTGACAAAAAAAACGTGATGATTACTGACACGAGAAGTGAAGCACAAATCACTAACCTTCACATCACAACCGCGATTGCGGATTGAAAGGGGGGATTACGATGCCAGCAAAGAAAAAAGCGAAGAAGAGAGCTCCCGCCAAAAAGAAGGCGGCCAAAAAGTCGAAGAGACACTAGAGCTTAACGCTCGCTAAACCACTCCGGATTGTTTCGGAGTCAAACCCCTAACTTCAACCCGGGAGGAGAATTTATTCTCCTCCCGATTTTTTTGTCGCTTGTTCCGCCGCGTTCCTTCTGCAGAGGCCGCTGTCATCAGCGGCAATTCCTTGCCACCGTTGGAAAATTTTGCAGAGCGCGCGGCAGGTTTCCGATTATTCTCACGGCATGAGGCATTATCTGGATGCAGCTGTGGCCGCCGCGCAGGAGGCGGGCGATCTGCTGCGCAGCAGATTCTGCCAGCCTTTGCACGTTAACGTCACGGAAGCGCACGACATCAAACTGGAGATCGATGTTCAGGCGCAGGAACTCATCAGTCGCGCACTTCTGCAGCAATTTCCGAATCATGCGCTTTATGGCGAAGAAGGAATTGTCGGCGATCAGACGAGCGAACATCAGTGGGTGGTCGATCCACTCGACGGGACGGTGAATTATTATTACGGTATCCCGCACTTCTGCGTTTCGATCGCCTTGCGCTGGAACGGCGAAATCATCGTCGGCGTGATTTTCGATCCGATGCGGAACGAATTGTGGGCGGCGCAAAAGGGAGCGGAACCAACCTTGAACGACAAACCGTTTCGCGTGAGCACGCGCGCCGATTTGGCGGAAGCGATTCTTTCTGTCGGTCTTTCCAAAACTTCGGCCACGATCGATTCCGGTCTGCCATTGCTGCAGACAATGGTACATCGGGCGCGCAAATGCCGGCTCATGGGAAGTGCCGCGCTCGACATGGCGTATGTGGCCTGCGGACGATTCGATGCCTACATCGAACAGGGGATCAGTCTCTGGGACATCGCGGCCGGCTGGATTCTGGTCGAAACAGCCGGCGGTACCGTGAAGATGAAACCGCGCCCGGACATGAAGGACAAATACAGCGTCGTCGCGAGCAACGGTGTGATCGATCTCAAATTGTGACGCGCATGATTCGCTGCGGCATCGGCTACGACGCGCACCGGCTGACGAACGGTCGCAAATTGATTTTAGGCGGCGTCGAAATTCCGCACACGCACGGCCTCGAAGGACATTCCGACGCCGACGTGCTCTCGCATGCCGTGGCCGATGCTTTGTTAGGAGCAATAGGCGAACCGGACATCGGCCATCACTTTCCGAATAGCGACGAGAACATTCGCGGCATCAGCAGCTTGGAGATTTTGCGGCGGGTACGCGAGATTCTGGCCGGTAAAAAAGGGCGCGCGCAAAACGTCGACGCCACGCTTCTCGCAGAAGCGCCAAAGATTTCGCCGCACATTCCGGCCATGAAAAAAAATCTGGCCGACGCGCTCGGACTGGCAGAAACGCGCATTAGCATCAAGGCGACAACCAACGAGGGGCTCGGCGCGATCGGGCGTGGCGAAGGAATGGCCGCCATGGCCGTGGCGGCGGTGGAGGTGGAGGAATCGAGTGGTGGAGGAATGGAGTAATGCGGGTCTTCATGCATCACCACTCCACCACTCCACCACTCCATTAACCCCATCCCTTTCTCATGGCCCTTCGTCTTTTCAACACCTACTCGCGGGCGCTGGAGGAATTCCAGCCGCTCGCCCCACCGCTTGTGAAAATGTACACGTGCGGCCCGACCGTTTACAGCCACGCGCACATTGGAAATTTTCGCGCCTATCTCTTCGAAGATTTGCTGCAGCGTCATTTGGAAGCGCGCGGCTACGAAGTGCATCGCGTCATGAACATCACGGATGTCGACGACAAGACGATTCGTGGCGCGCGGGAGGCAGGCGTTGCTCTGGGGGAATTTACAGCGCCATTCAAGCAAGCCTTCTTCGAAGATTTGGAGACACTTCGGATCAAACGCGCGCGCGAATTTCCCGCCGCCACCGAGGCCCGCTACGTCGCGGCCATGATTGAGATGATCAAAACGCTCATCGCACGCGGCCTTGCCTATCAGGCGGAAGACAAGTCGGTCTACTATCGGATCAAAAAGTTCCCGAATTACGGAAAACTGGCGCACTTCGATCTCACGCAACTGCAGTCGACCGGCCGCGTGCGCAACGACGAGTACGACAAGGAGCACGTGGGCGACTTCGCGCTCTGGAAAGCGTGGGATGAAGAAGATGGCGCGGTGGCCTGGGAAAGTCCGTGGGGACGCGGCCGGCCCGGCTGGCACATCGAGTGCAGCGCCATGTCGACCCAACTGCTCGGCGAACAGCTCGATATTCATTGCGGCGGCGTCGACAATATTTTCCCGCATCACGAAGCCGAAATCGCGCAAACCGAAGGCGTGACCGGCAAACAGTTCGTGCGCTACTGGCTGCATTGCGCCCATCTCCTCGTCGATGGACAGAAGATGTCGAAGTCGTTGGGCAATTTTTACACCCTGCGCGATGTGCTCGCGCGCGGTTACAGCGGGCGCGAAGTGCGTTACGCCCTTCTCCGCGTGCATTATCGGGCGCCGCTTAATTTCACCTGGGAAGGAATGGAGGAGGCGCGTCAGGCTCTCGGGCGGATTGACGACTGGCTGGAGCGTTTGCGCGAATGTGCAGGCCAGGCCGCTTCACCGGCGGACGTTTCGTCTAACGATCACTTTGCGTTGTCGCTGGACGACGATCTCAATATTTCGGCCGCGCTCGGTTTTCTCTTCGAATCGGTTCGTGAGACGAACCGCGCCCTGGACGCCGCCGAGCTTGCGTCGGCGACGGCCGCGGCGTGGTTGAAATGGTGGGAGCGCGCCAACGAAACCCTTGCTCTTTCCGCCGAAGAAACGGAGTTACCGGGGGAGATTGTCGCGCTCGGAGAAGCGCGGCTGCAGGCAAGGCTTGCAAAAGATTGGCGAAAAAGTGATGAATTGCGCGACGAACTGAAGACGCGTGGTTGGGAAGTGCGAGATACCAAGGATGGACAAAAGATCTCGCGCCGCGGCGGTGTTTAGTTTGAAAAGATGTTTTCGCCTGCCGAATTTCTCAGCCTCGATCACACCGCACACGCGAAACTTTTCGAAAACCAGACCTACGTCTGGGAAGCGCTGAAGCAGATCGCGAGCTATCTGCAATTTCGTCTCAAGCCGGTTGTGCTCGGCGATCTCATGGGCAAGCCCTTCATTAGCAACGCCGTTTTTGTCGGCCGCGGAACCGTGGTGGAACAAGGTGCCGTCCTGAAAGGTCCGGCCTGGATCGGAGAGAATTGTCAGATTCGAAGCGGCTGCTACGTCCGCGAAAATGTCATCGTGGGCGACGGCGCCGTCCTCGGGAATTCCTGCGAATTCAAGAACTGCATCATCTTTGATGAGGCGCAGATTCCCCACTTCAATTACGTGGGCGATTCCATCCTCGGGTATCGCGCACATCTTGGCGCCGGCGTGATTCTTTCCAATGTGAAACTGGATCACGGCGAAATTTCCGTGGCCGCCGCGGACGGCAGCATCGCCACCGGCCTGACAAAATTCGGCGCAGTGGTGGGCGACCGGACCGAAATCGGCTGCAACACTGTGATCAATCCCGGCGCCATTCTCGGACGCGATTGCATTGTCTATCCAAACCTCAACTTTCGCGGCGTGCTGCCCAGCCGCAGCATCGTGAAAGAGCGGCCCAACCTGCAGATTTGCCCGCGACCCGGCGACTGAGTCTCGATCAGTCGTCAGGGCAAAGCGGAGCCGACGTTCGCCTTGACCAGCGAAATATCGGCGCTGCTGATGCTTCCGTTGATGTTGACATCCTCGCGGAAGTTGGCCGCGTTGGTCACGGCGCCTGACTGGGATTTGGTCTGCGAGATATCGCTCGAGCTGACCGCACTATTATTCGTCGTATCGCCGATCAGCATTTTGGCGTTGACCGGCGTGTTTGGCAGCACCTGCGAAAAAACGTCGGTCACACCGCTTAACGTGACGGTGATTTGCTGGACATTGGTGACGCCGCTCAGGCCCACAGTCATGGTGTTGCCGCTGAAAGTGGGGGCACCGGTGCTGCCCGCACCGGTCGTGACGGTGGCGCTGCCGCTAACGACATTATTGTTGAAGGTGAAGACGAACGTGTAGTTGCCGGCGCCGTTCCGGCATTCGATGCCGGGCGAGCCGGAAAGCGGTAGATTGATGTCGAACGCTCCGGCCGCGCCGTGCGTCTTGCGCGAGACAGCACTCGTTAGCTGCAGGGCAGGACCACCCGTAACGGTGAGAATGCCAGTGCCGGTCAGCGCCTGCCCGTCGGGATTCGTAATGGTGACATTTTTGGCTCCGCCTGATGCGCCGGTCGTGTTCAGGTCGAGCGTGATATGGGTCGGGTTGGTATAGGTAATGGAGTTTACGGTGACCCCGGCCGTAACTGTCGCCGTGACGCGATTGGCAAATCCCGCGCCCGGATCGAAAAAGCCCGAGCCGGAAGTTGAAGTGCCCGTAATTGTCGTGGAAACAGACGACTGACCCGCAGGAATGCTCGACGGATTGGCGGAAGTCGGCATGGCCGGTGGTGGTGCGAGCAATTTTGCCACCTCGATTCCGTAGGTGTTCGTGCCATCGCAGAACTCCTGGACTGTCCACATCGTCATGTCGTCGTTTGGATCGAGGCTGGTGAAGGAGTAATCGCCCCAGCGGCGCATCGGACCCGGATCGCCCGGCGGATTGTAGGCCGTACTGCTGGCGGTGAAAATTTCGACCGCCCCGGAACTGCCGGGAGCATCGCCCGCCAGACGGCCGTTCGTCGCGGCATCGATATGGAAGTTCGTCCCGGCCGTGCTGTAGCCAAAGGCGGCGTGCCCCTGCCCCGAAACCATGACAGACGGAATCCAATATTGATGCGCGGCTGCAACGGTGGCGGCGCCGTCAAAAACGGTGCCTGATTGCACCACCGTGGGCGTTCCCGAACCGACCGGCACATCGAGTTCGTACCAACGCACAGCATCGCGCCGTTCCGCGTCGGAGTTCGTGGCGACTCCGGCGCTGGTCACGGCAATGTTATGAGCGGTCCACAGGCGATGATTGCGAATGTGTGCGACGAAGAGCCGATCGTCGACGGCGTCAAGATTGCCGGCCAAACCATTGGTGTCGCCGAGATGATCGACCGTGATCGGAAAGGATGTCGCGTTCACCGTGATGGAAAGATTGGCGGAGATGGACGGCGTGCCGCCGGGATTCGTCACGCGCCGCATGAGCAGGCGACCGAAGGCGGCGGAGCTTGGTCCGATGAAGTAACCTTCCGTGGCCGCTGGATCGAAGTTGTCGACACCGATGGCCGAATCGACGCGATCGCCGCTCGTGACCAGCGCGCGAAAGGCCGTCGCCACGACCGGACCGCCGCTGAGAACGGAACTCTTGCGCACGACGAAACCCGAGCTGGTGACGAATGCGCCGGTTGCAGCGTCGTACATGTTGCCCCCGACGTAGAGCGCGTTGTTATCGACTCCGAGCGAAGGGAAATCGAGGAACTCGCCGGTATCGCCACCGCCGAGCGTGTTCTGTTGCACAAAATAAAACGTCCAGACCGTGCCACCGCTAATGACGCCGTTGCTGGCCGCATCGGAAACGGCGATGAGGATGCGATTCGGCATGTCGCCGGGGTTGGCGCCTGATGAGCCCGGCACGTCGATCATGGTCAGAAACCACCGATTCGTCAGGCGATCGTAACGAATCTGCGGGTTGCTCGTGGAATTAACGGCGGGCGGCGTCACCGGTGTCAGGACTGAGGCGAAGAACATGTCGGGATTAATGTTGAGAACGCCGTCCGCGGCACCGGTCGTTTTGTTGAAACTGCGCAACCGTCCGTTGACAAAGATAACAAACTGCGTCGGACCGACTGCGCCCATCGTATCGGGCGGGAACGAGCTGGTCTCGGTCGGGCCGGTCACACCATCAAAAGTGGTGCTGACCGTTTGCGGCGCAGAAGTGACTGGCGGCTGCGTCTCATGCGCGCCCAATTTTTCGGCGCCCTGCGGTGGCCACTGTGATTGAAATAAGGCGTCGGGATCTTGCGGAAGTCTCCTGCGGTCAGGAAGCCGGTGAAGGGCTTTTGCATTCGCTCGAGTTCTCGCTTCCGTCGCTCCCGGTCGGGCCATCAAATTGGATGTTCGCTGCTCAACGCCGCGCTCGCCATATTGCGGAACACCGAGGATCATGCCGGCATCAACGGCCGGCGCTCGGACTGCCTTTCGTTCCTGAGCCGAGGCTGTCAGAATTCCCGGGTAGAAAACGAGCGCCCCTGCAATCGACAGGCGCAGCCACCATCTGGACTTCTTGTTCTGGCTCATCATCGTGCGTTATTTTCTGCGTGGTCGCCGGCGAAAGCGGGATCGGATCTTAGGCCAAGGCATTTCCCCTCACCAGACCTAAGGCGCCACCAATTGCGGCTTTTTTTTGATCCAACCCAGATCGTAAAGCGGCTGGGCAAACCAGGCCGTCTCCCTGGCGTCGAAGATCCGGTTCCCGGTGTTGAGCCATTTTCGCGCGTCCCGCTCCTTCCCATGGGCGAACTCCCAGGCCGCCTGAGCGTAGTAATAGGCCGGGCTTTCGGTCGGGAAAACAATTTTGTCGTAGACCTGACGCGCGTGCTCTTCGTCGTGCTGCGCCAGATAAGTCAGAAGAATGGCGTAGCGCAGTTTCTCGACCGAGATAAGGATGTTTGCTTCCTTGAACAGGTCGGCGTAAACGTCCCGCGCTGCGGCGTATTTTTTTTCACGGAGCAGAAGGTCGCCCAGATGAAGGCGGGGCGTGAAGAGATGGGCGTCGGCTGCGTGCGCAGCACGAAAGAACTTCTCGGCATCTCGCCATTTCCCCTGTTCCATGCGGATGAGGCCCCGCAGGTCGATCGCTTCGCCGCTCTCTTTTTTCCGTCTGGCCGCCTGGTCGAGCAGGGTCCAGGCAGCGTCGAATTTTCCAGATTCAAAATTGTGACGCGCCGCTTCGAGAAGATTGACGCCGGATGGCAGTGGACTCTGCGCCAAAGCCAATGTCGCCAGACAGCAGAAGGAAATTGCCAGGAATCGACGCACGAGCGCATCCTTCCCAAAGCCGCCGCGCGAGGCAAGGCATATCCATTGGCTGGGTGGCGGATGGGCGGGGATTCGAACCCCGGGTGCCTTTCGGCACACACGCTTTCCAGGCGTGCACAATAGACCGCTCTGTCACCCATCCTTCTCGGAAGCGGCGGTCATAGACTGCCGCCGCCGAAAAAGCGAATCAAAGCTGCAATCGCTGGAACAGTTCGTCGAGCGGCAGTTGGAGGCCGATGTAAAACTCGCCGAACTCCCCATATTCCGCGCTCACCGCATCAAAGCGCATTTCATAAACGATTGCTTTAATATTGAAGGTGTCCTGCGCGAAAAGCGTTACGCCCCATTCGGCATCGTCCAGACCGGTCGAACCGGTAATGAGCTGTTTCACTTTCCCGGCGTAACGCCGGCCGACCGCGCCGTGACCGAGCATCAAACGCCTCCGATCCTCAACCGGCAGCGCGTACCAATTGCGCTGCTCGCCGCGCCTCTTGCTCATGTTATAAAAACAAACAACCGGCGAATCCGGCAGGGTCGGATAAACCCGCTCGTAGCGATATTTGGCCATGCGTTCGCGGAATGCCTCCATGGCCTGCGTGAATTCCGTTGAGTCGGGTGCAATCTTCTGTTCGCGCAGAGTCTGCGCGTAATCCTCCTCGCTCATTCGGTATTCGCTCTCTTCCGTGAGCGAGAGATAACTGTAAACCGGTGAGAGAACATCCGCGCCTAACGAAAGAGTGAGCCGCTTCTCGATGCGGTTCGCCTCGTGCAAATCGGGCGTCACAAGCATGAACCCAAGATCGGCCTTGGGCGTAACGATGCTGAGGGTGAGCAGCTGCGTCTCGGGCAGGGCGCGAATTTCCTGCACCAATTCCGAGAGCGCTGTCTTGGCTGCGCGCTGTTCCTCGGCACTGAGCAGTTGCCATTGCCCAAACTCGATCCGGTAATAGAGATGCAAACAATGCCAGCCCTGCTCCGGAACGAGGGCCCCTTCTTTCTTGGTCATCGCGGCAAGTTTCGCATCGGCGGCGCCTCGCACAAGCATCTCTCCATCAGTGCGGCGTCCCGGCCACGCTCGGCAGGTGCTTCATGCAATATTCCTCGCCGTCGCTGGCCACGCGGAATTCGAGATCGGGATCGTTTTGTTCCGTCGCGCCGCAGACCGTGCAGCGATGCAGCGGCTCAGACTCGTCCCGCCCCGCTTCTTCGAAACGCTTCCGTCGTCCCGCGACCTGCTGGTGTTGGCGCGCCTGCCTGATAAAACCGGGCCCGAAAAAGATGAGGTAATTGCTCACGGCGGCGACCAGTGCCATGCGGTAACCGTTCGTGGAAGCGAAAAAACCGAAGGCCAGAAATCCCGCCATGACCCAGGCAATCCATTTGACCTTCAAAGGCAGGATGAAAAAAAGATAGACCACTTCGTTAGGGTAAAAACGAGCGAAAGCGAAGAAGAGTGTGGCTGTCAGCATGCTGTTGGAAAAATTTGAGCCGAAGAAAAACGCAGCGGCCGTCGTGCCGATCATTCCAACAAAAAAATAAAGCGTCACGCGAAACGGGCCCCACGCCTGCTCGAGTCCTTCGCCAATAAACCAGAGAAACCAGAGGACAAGCAGGATGAACCAGAAGCTAAAGGTTTGCGGAATGAAGATGTAGGTAACAAGGCGCCAGACTTCCCCGTGCATGATGCGCGCCGGATTGAGCGAGAGCACGTTTTGGAATTCCGGATTCAGGCGCACGAGGAGAAAGACGAGCGCATTGAAGGCGACGACGATGCGGATGAGGCCGGGGATGGCGAGAAAGCCAAGACGCCGCTCCAGTCTATCGAGAAAAGTCATTCCGTTCATCCTAGAGGCGTCATCCGGATGGTCAACCGCCACGCGTTGACACTGCGAAGGCGATGTCTAATCTCAGCGGCGTGAGCGACACCGCCGAAAAAACCACGCCGCTCTACCAGGAGCACGTGAAATGCGGCGCGAAACTGATTCCCTTCGGCGGCTGGCTTATGCCGGTGCAATACAGCGGCATCGTGGACGAACATCAGGCCGTGCGAAAAAATGCCGGCGTCTTCGATATTTCGCACATGGGACAATTCGTTGTGACCGGCGCGGAAGCGGGCCGCTGGCTCAATCGCATGCTGACCAACAACACCGAGAAGCTCGAACTCGGCCAGGGCCAGTACACTTTTTTGCTCAATGAAAACGGCGGGATCATCGACGACCTGATCGCCTATCGCACCGCGCCTGACGAGTTTCTCCTCGTCGTGAACGCGGCCCGCAGCGACGAGGATCTGACCTGGCTGGAAAAACATCGACCCTCCGACATTGCTCTCAAAAATCGCAGCGCGAATTTCGGAGCCGTCGCGGTGCAAGGTCCGAAAGTTGTCGAAATCATGAAAGCCGTTTTCGGTGTCGATCCACCGCCCCGGAATCAGATCATCGAACTCGCGAAAGATGGTAAAGAAGTGTCAATTGCCCGAACTGGTTATACCGGCGAGGACGGCGTCGAGATGTTCTTTCCGGCAAATGACGCAATCTGGTTCTGGAACAAGATTGTCTCAGCCGGAGCGAAGCCGTGCGGCCTCGGCGCGCGCGACACGCTTCGCCTGGAAATGTGTTATCCGCTCAACGGCTCCGATCTTTCGCCCGAGCATAATCCCATCGAGGCCGGGCTCGGGTTTTTCGTCGACCTGAAAAAGGGCGAATTTATCGGGCGCGAGAAATTGGCGCACGACAAGCAACACGGCCCGGCGCGCAAACTCGCTCCGTTTCGCATGACCGGAAAAGGGCCACCGCCGCGACCCCACTACGGCGTTTACCAAAATGGCGAGCGCGTCGCCGAAGTGACGAGCGGCACGCTTTCGCCGAGCTTGAATTACGGCATCGGCATGGCATACCTGCCGGCAGCGGAGGCGAAAATCGGCGCGCCGCTCGAGATCGAAATCCGCGAAAACAAATTTCCCGCCGTCATTGAGAAAAAACCATTCTATAAAAAATCATGAACGTTCCCGACGACCTTCTTTACACCGAATCGCACGAATGGATTAAGCGCGAGGGCGACAACATTCGCGTCGGCATTACCGATCATGCGCAGGCCGAGCTGACCGATGTGGTCTTCGTCGAGCTGCCGAAAAAAGATCGCCAGGTGAACGCGAAGGAAGCGACCGCCGTGGTCGAATCCGTGAAAGCGGCGAGCGACATTTACGCGCCGGTCAAAGGAACGATCGTCGATGCGAACCAGGCTCTCGAATCGAATCCGGCGCTGATCAATACCGATCCGTTCGGGGAAGGCTGGATCTTCGTGCTCAAGGTCGATAACGCCGACGATCTCAAGAATCTGAAGGACGCGGCCGCCTACAAGGCGCAAATCGGTTAGGCCTCTTATGCCGACCACGGCAGGGGCGGTGCACCGAACCGTCCGTAATCGCGCGAGGAACAGGCGTGACGTGTTTGCCGGCTGCTCTCTCCAGGCGATTGGCGTCAATCGCCCCCACCTGTGAAGATCCAATTCTTCCGCAGGCCCGCGGATTTTCGGCGGTGGCTCGAGAAGAATCACGCGACGGCAGCCGAGCTTTGGGTCGGGTTCTATCGCAAGGCTTCGGGCAAACCAAGCATCACCTGGCCGGAATCGGTGGATGAAGCGCTTTGCGTGGGTTGGATCGATGGGATTCGCAAATCGATCGATGCGGAGAGTTACATGATCCGGTTTTCGCCGCGGCGGCGCGGAAGCATCTGGAGCGCGATCAACATGAAGCGTTGTCAGACGCTCATCGCGGAAGGACGTGTTGGGGAACCGGGATTGAAGGCATTCGCAGCGCGAAAGGAGAATCGCGTCGGTATTTACTCCTACGAACAACAGCGCCCGGAACTCGAGGAGCCGTACGCCGGAAAATTACGCCGTAACAAGACGGCCTGGGATTTTTTCCAGACGCAACCGCCGGGTTACCGGAAGCAAATGAGCTGGTGGATTCTGAGCGCGAAGAAGGAAGAGACTCGACTGAAGAGGCTCAAGAAGTTGATGGAAAGCTCGGCGCGGCGAAAGCGTCTGTAATTCGCCGCTTCGCGAAGCGGTTCCTCTTCTACAGCGTCGACAACTCTCCGATCGACCTGGCCAGTTCCGCGATATTCATGGGGGTCGCGGAAAACTCATAACCGTCGAGCGAGCCATCGAAGACCACGGTATCGCCGCTGAAGCTGAGGACAAAAACAGGGGCCGCTCGCAACATCGGATCAGTCTTGATTTGGTGAAGCACCCCGTCCCAGCCATTCGCATCGTTGCTGCGTCCGAGGAAAATACCGTCCGGACGAAACCGGTGAGCGATCTGCAGGGCGATATGACTGTTATGCTCCTCGCGCAGGTAAAAACCTCCGGCCACGGCGAGACTATCCCTAACCAGCGCGCAAACTCGCGCTTCGTCGCCAAGGAGGAGGATACGCCTAACAAAATGCATGGTTATTATGGTTTTTAGCATTGCTTATGCCAACTGGGCGATTCTCAGGCCATCTCGGACTTCCAGCCAGAAGGGGGAAGGATGGCCAACTCGGTTCTTTTTTATGCGGCGCGCTATGCTAGTTGTTTCTTTTCGCCGTATGCCGACCCCGCCCAAGAAAGCAAATGCCGAGACCAATTTCGAAAGCGCGATGGACCGGCTGGAGGCGATCGTCGAACAAATGGAGTCGGGTAAATTGCCTCTCGAAGATCTGATCGTGCGCTACGAGGAAGGGATGAAGCTGGTCAAAATTTGCCAGGAAAAACTTGCCAGCGCCGAGCAACGCATCGAAATCATCACCCGCAACAGCGCCGGCAAACCGGTCGTCGAGAAGTTTGAACCGGCCACCGATTCCGCGCCTGTTTCGCCTCCGGAACCAGCAAAGGAAAAAAAGGAAAATGATCGAGCCACTCTCTTCTGACGCTGCCCCGCGCTTGCTGGACGGCATTAGGTCACCTGCCGACATCAAGGCGTTGCGCGAAGAAGACCTGCCCCAGCTTGCCCAGGAAGTGCGCGATGAGCTGATTAAAGTTCTTTCCCAGACGGGCGGCCATCTTGGACCGAACCTCGGCGTGGTCGAGCTAACGATCGCATTGCATCGGGTCTTTCAAACGCCCGCCGACAAGTTCGTCTTCGATGTGAGCCATCAGGGCTACGTCCACAAAATGTTTACCGGGCGGCTCGATCGCATTCAAACCATGCGGCAATACCAGGGCCTCAATGGTTTTCTCCTGCGCACGGAGAGCGAGCATGATTGTTACGGCGCGGGCCACGCCGGCACGGCGCTCTCGGCCGCACTTGGCATGGCCGTCGGGCGCGACCTGCGCGGGACTAACGAAGATGTCGTTGTGGTCGCGGGCGACGCCGCCTTCACCTGCGGCATCAGTTACGAAGCGCTTAACAATGTCCGGGCCCAGACGAAGCGTTTCATCGTTGTCCTGAACGACAATGAGTGGTCGATCGCAAAAAACGTCGGCGCGATTGCAAATTACCTCAACAACATCGCGACGCATCCTGCCTTCGCCTACCTGCACGAACGGGCCGGTCGCTTCATTCAAACGGTCGCGGGCAAGACGGCCTTGCACCTGGCCCACAAGGTCGAGGAAGGCGTTAAGAATTTGCTCGTCCCCAGCGTCATTTTCGAAGAACTCGGTCTTCGCTACTACGGGCCGATCGACGGACACGACATTCCGCTGCTCATCAAGACTTTCGAGTTTCTCAAGAAGCAGGACGAGCCGGTGCTGCTGCACATCCTGACCAAAAAAGGCAAGGGTTACGAGCCGGCGATTGCCAAGCCCGACAAGTTTCACGGTCTCGGCAAATACAAGATCGAGAGCGGCGAGACCGCGCCCGCCCCAACGCCCACCTATTCCGAAACGCTCGGCAAAACGCTGGCCAAGTTCGCCGATAACAACAAGAAGATCGTGGCCATCACGGGCGCGATGCCGAGCGGCACGGGTCTTGGAATTTTCCAGAAAGAACATCCCGACCGCTACTTCGATGTCGGCATTGCCGAGGAACACGCGGCTCTCTTTGCCTGCGGTCTGGCGACCCAGGGACTGAAGCCGTTCCTGACCATCTATTCGACCTTCATGCAGCGGGCCTACGACATGATCATTCACGACATTTCACTGCAAAATCTGAATGTCGCACTTTGCATGGATCGCGCGGGATTGAGCGGCGACGACGGGCCGACGCATCATGGATTATTCGATATCGGATATCTGCGGCACATCCCGAACATCGTGCACATGCAACCGAAGGACGAAGACGAATTCGTCGACATGCTCTGGACCATGGCACATTACAACTCCGGCCCGATCGCGGTGCGTTACCCGCGTGGCGCCGGCACGGGCGCAAAGCCAAAGGCGCAGCCAAAGCTGCTTGAGATCGGCAAAGCCGAAGTCGTGCAGCACGGCCGCGACGTCGCCATCTTTGGACTCGGAAACATGTTTGAAGTGGCGGAACAGGCGGCGCGTTTGCTCGAGGCGCAGGGCGTTTCTGTCGCGCTCATCAATCCGCGCTGGATCAAGCCGATCGATACCGGCACGCTCGAATTTTTCGCGCGCAGCGTCGAGGTCGTCTGCACGCTGGAGGATCACGTCCTGCACAACGGCTTCGGCTGCGGCGTCATGGAGCATTTGTACAGCCAGCAAATTCACACGCCGGTCGTGCGCATTGGCTGGCCCGATCAGTTCATCGAGCACGGCAACATTCCGGCGCTCCGCCAAAAGCACGGCATCACGGCCGAAGCGCTGGTCGAGAAAACATTGCCCCTGCTCAAGCGGAAAAGTGCCAGCGGCGTCCGCCCGAACGCGGCCTGAGTGAAAGCGGCCTTTGCGCCGCGCTGTTCGTCGTTTAACTCTTCGTGCAACATGAGCGCGATCGAAGCCTCGGGCCTGACCAAAGTTTACCGCACCTATCGGAAGGACCGCGGGCTTTGGGGCGCGGTGAAAGGGCTGGCCTTTCGCCATTACGATGAGACGCGCGCGGTCGACGCGGTTTCGTTTCAAATCGAGGAAGGCGAGCTGGTCGGATTCCTCGGCCCGAATGGCGCGGGCAAAACGACCGTCCTGAAAATGCTGTCGGGCCTGCTCAACCCGACTTCGGGCGAAGCCCGTGTGCTCGGCTTTGTTCCATGGGAACGGCGCAATGAGATGAAACGGCAATTCAGCCTGCTCATGGGTCAGAAGAATGCGCTCTGGTGGGATCTGCCCGCGCAGGAATCGCTCGAGCTCAACCGCGCCATCTACGGGATCGAGCGGACGCGTTTCCGGAAAATAGTCGGCGGCCTGAGCGAGCTGCTCGAAGTGCAGGATAAAATGAACGTCATGGTGCGCGAACTCTCGTTAGGCGAACGCATGAAGATGGAATTGATCTCGGCACTCATCCATGAGCCGCGCGTTCTCTTCCTCGACGAACCGACCATCGGCCTCGACGTGGTGAGCCAAAAACGGGTGCGCGAGTTCCTGCGCATCTATAATGCCGAGCACCGCATCGTCACCATGCTGACCAGCCATTACATGCAGGACATCGAGGAATTGTGCGACCGCGTTCTCATCATCGATCACGGCAAAATCTTTTTCGACGGTCCGCTCAACGAAATCATCGACCGTTTTTCCGGCCACAAGATTATCAGCCTGACTTTTGCCGATAAACAGGAACGCGATTTCTCGGAATTGGGCGAAGTGGTTGAGCAAACTCCGCTCAGCGTGCAGTTGAAAGTGCCGCGGGCCAACGTCACCGCCGTTTCGCGTCAACTGCTCAGCGCCTGCTCGGTCACCGACATTAGCGTACAGGAATTGCCTGTCGAAGAGGTGATTCGCCAACTGTTCGGCGAACGCAGCGCCCGGCCGCGCCTGAGCCAGGCGGAACCGGCCGCGACGGCCTCATGATCAGGGCCGGCGCAACGCTTCCTTGATTCCCTGCACGTACCCGGGATTCAGTTCAAAAGCGGTCACCGGCATATCGGCCATTTGCACCTGATCGTAGTAGGGAATGCTTTCCACGAAACCGGCCGACATGAGACTGTTCAGCGCGACGGTCACATCTTCACTTTCCATGCGGGTGAAATCTGCAATTTCCGCCCCGAGCACGGGTTCAGTGAAGCCAATCGCTCGCACAACCATCGCTTCTCGACCGGTAAGTTTGATCTGCCGCATCGGTTTTTGCGAGCAGCTTCCATACCGACTATTTCCGCATCCCGGAGAGGTTCTCGGCCGGCAAAATACTGGCTTCCATCGCCTCGGAAAACGTCGGAAAACGCGGTTTCCAGCCAAGCCCGTGCAGCTTCGCGTTGCTCGCGCGTTTGTTGCTCTCGCCGCGCTTCCGCTCGCGCTCGTCCGAACCAATGGAAGCCGGTGCGCGGCCCAGATGAGAGGCAAGCCAGCCCAGGCATTCGCTGCGCAATTTCGGTTCGTCGTCGACCACATTGAAAATGTTGCCGTGGACCTGGGGTGAAGCGCGCTCTCCAATAAGCAGGAAGAAAGCGGCGGCGATGTCGTCGCGATGCGCCTGATTGATAAAGCGATCGCGCGCCGGATCGACGATCGCCTTGCCTTCGAGAAATTGCCGAAGCAGGAAAGAGCGGCCGGGACCGTAGATCCCGGCGAGCCGGGCCACGATCCCGCCGCGCGCGAGGACGAGGGTTTCGGCTTCCCGCAACACGCGTCCCGTTTCGCGCATCGGCTCGGCCGGGCTCTCCTCGGTCACCCATTCACCATTCGTCTGCGCATAAACGCTTGTGCTGCTGGCCAAGAGCAGGGTTGCGTCGGCAAATGTCGTCAAGAGATTCCGCGCCCCCTCGAGATAGATCGCGCGATAGACTTCGGCGTTGCCGCCACGCGTGCTCGCGCAATGAATGACGGCGTCGAAACACCCGCCGCGATTTGCCACACTGGCGCGTTGCGTCAGATCGACTGCGGCGACCGGAAACGGTTCGCCTGCCAGCCGCTCGGCGGATTCGCGATGCCCAGTCCAACCTTCGACCTCCCAACCGGCCGCATGAAAAAGCCGGGCCACGGCCAGACCAACGTATCCGCAACCAGCGACGAGGACGCGTGCCATTACGTCAATCCAGAGCTCGTTAGGCGGTCGCTGCCGCGATTTCAATCTCGCCGAATGGATCGCTTTGCAGCGCGCGCACCTGCTTCAATCGAATCAATTCCAGCAGCGCGAGAAATGTGACCACGATCTCGACGCGCGAGACGGTTCCGGAAAAAAGCTCGCCGAATTTCAGGCGCGCGCCGCCCGCCATGCGGCGCAGGATCGTTTCGATCTTGTCCGAGACGGTAAAGTTTTCACCGAAGATTTCCTGCAGATCTTCGCGCGCTTCGACGCGCTTGAGCACGGTCTGGAAGGCGTTGATCAATTGAAAAATTCCGACTTCGCCGAGGCGCAGGGGCGTGTCGGCCAGAAGCGCGGGCGCCGTGACGCTGCGCACGAACATTCGCTCCTGCTGCAACGCCCGTTCCTGCAATTCCTGCGCCGCTTCCTTGAACTTCTTGTACTCAATGAGCTGACGGATCAGATCCCAGCGCGGATCGTCTTCGTCCACATCTTCCTCCGGCGGCTGTTGATCCGCCGGGAGCAGACTGCGGCTCTTCAGATAAATGAGATTCGCGGCCATGACGACAAATTCGCCCGCCACCTCGATGTTCAATTCCTTGAAAGCCTGCAGATATTCGAGGTATTGCTTCGTGATTCGCTCGAGCGAGATGTCGTAAATATCGATCTCGTCGCGCTTGATCAGGTAAAGAAGGAGATCGAGCGGTCCCTCGAAGATCTCGAGTTTGACCTTGTAATCGCTTTCCATGGGCGGCGCGATTTTAGGTGCGCCCGGCCCGATTGTAAATCGCCGCGCCGCGCTTAGCGCACCTCCACTTTGCGATGCACCCAGACGCTGTTCACGATCCCAAGACCAAACATGATCATGAGCACGAACGATCCGCTGTAGCTGATGAGCGGCAATGGCACGCCGGTGATCGGCATGAGCGCGATGGTCATGCCGACGTTCTGGAAGATGTGAGTGAAAATTAGCGCCGTAATTCCGATGACGAGCAGCGTTCCAAAAAGATCGCCCGCAAAAAAAGCGACGAAGAGACAGGTGATGAGGAGAAGGGCAAACGCGCTGATCAGGAAAAGGCCGCCGACAAAACCCCACTGTTCGCCAATGGCGGAAAAGATGTAGTCGTTGTGAATGGCGGTCGAGGGCAGAAAGCCCATCTCGATTTGCGTGTTCGGCGCCTTGAATCCCTTGCCGGACCACCCGCCCGACCCGATGGCAATGAGCGATTGATTGATGGCCCAGGCCGAGCCCTGCTGGTCAATCTCCGGATGCAGGAAGGCCGTGATGCGGTCCTGTTGATATGGTTTGAGGCCGAGATTGACGGCAATGGGGATAAAGGCAACGCCGATGAGCAAAATGCAGACGAGATAACGAATCGGCACGCCCCCCACGAAAAGCAAAGCCAGCAAAACGGGTGCCCAGATGATGCACTCGCCCAAATCCGGCTGCATGAGAATGAGGAGCATGGGCGCGCCCACGATTGCGCCGCACAGAAGCAGCCGCAGCATCGGATGCATCTGGCGAAAGCGGCTCAGGAAAAGCGCCAGTACCATGATGCCGGCGACAACGGCGAGCTGGGCCGGCTGGAAATTGATCGGACCGAGATGCAACCAACTGCGTGCGCCGTAAACTTTCGAACCGATGAATCGGGTCAGGACAAGAAAAACGAGACCGGCGAAGTACATGGGCAGCGCGCCCCAGCGAATCCAGCGGTAGTCGATCAGGCTCACGACAATAAAGGCGGCGAATCCGACCCCGACCCAGCTGGCTTGTTTGCGCCAGAATTCCGAGGTGATCGAATCATCCCTCATGTAAGTGGCGCTGTAGATTGCGATCACGCCAAAGACGGCGAGAGCCAGCATGTTGACGAGCAGGAGCCAGTTTAGGCCGAGAAGTTTGCGCAGGAACGGTGACATGTGGGATTCGGAAATGCTCGCCTCGGGCGTAGTCGAAAATCAGGCGAATTATAAGCACGTTCGGCCTCGCCGTAAATTGGCTCGAAGGCTAAACTCTGCGGATGAGCGACCGCGGCGCGATCCTGAGACGCGCCGCCCTGATTTTGCTGCAGCTGCTGGTCACTGCGGCCGGCATTTTCTATGTCTTCCACGATCCGCAAAAGCAGGCGCAGATCGGAGAGGCTTTGCGCGCGGCCGACTGGCGATGGCTGGCGATGGGGTGGTTTTGCTACGGCTCAGTCGAAACGCTGGCCACCGTGCGCTGGCGAATGCTCCTGCGCGTGCAAGGCGTGATTCTACGGTGGCGGCGTGCGGGTGCCATCGTCGTGATTGGATTGTTCTTCAATATGTTCCTGCCGGGGCTGGTTGGCGGCGATGCCATGCGGCTTTATTTTGTTTTCAAGGAAGCGCCCCGCCGAAAAGCGCGCGTCACACTTTCTGTGGCGATGGATCGATTGCTCGGCCTCTGGTCGATTTTGTTCCTCGCTCTCGTCGTCGTTCTCACGCGTTTCGATTGGCTGAGACAATCGCCGGCCACGGCCCATGTCACCTACCTGGCTCTGGCCATTCTGGGCGGCATTTCCCTGCTCGTCTTTCTTTTGTTAGGCGCGATTGGATTTCGTCTTTTGCCGAAGCTTCCGAGACGTTTGCCGTTCCGCCAGGCGCTCGTCGAGGCGGGTAAAGCCCTCCATCTTTATCGCGCACACCTCGGCACGGTCGGGCTCGGCTTTGCCCTGACCATCGCTTCGCATCTTCTCTATTACCTGAGTTTCTATTGCGCCGCCCATGCTCTCGCCAGCCGGACAGGACATGGGCCAGGTGTCTTCGATTTTCTTTCCATCATGCCGTTGGTAAACACGATTACGGGCATCCCGATCTCGTTTGGCGGATTGGGTGTCAGGGAAACGCTCTTTCAAACATTGCTGAGCAGGCTGGCCGGTGTGCCTGCGGCGCTGGCTGCACTGAGCGCGTCACTCGGCTACATCATTCAGGCGTCGTGGGGATTGGTCGGCGGCGCAGCCTACTGGTTATTGCAGGCGAAAAGGAGACGCGCCGCACGCTAACAAATCTATTCCGTCAGCTCTTTTGTCTTGGCATAGCCGTGCTGAGCGAAGTCGGCAATCGATCCCACGGCGAAGATACTGGCGACAAGGCGTGTGATGCGCGGATTAAAGACAAAACCGTAAATGAAGATGGAGGCCAGCCAAGTCCCCACGCAATACGGGCAGGTGATTAATTGGCCGATGGCGCGTCGCAGACCAGTGCCCCGCGCCCGTTCTTCGACTTCGCCCGCGCCGCCTGATCCCTCGTGTTCGGTGAAGGGCGCGCGCAGCGGCTGGGTCACACGATCACGTGTGAGCACCCGGCTCAATTTCTGCGTGGCGAGGCCGAGCAAGAACAGGTCGCCCGCGCCAATACGCTCGGGCAAATCAGAATTTTTGCGGGAGAGAAGGAAGCTGGCCAGAACCGTATTGAAAAGAGCGATCAGCGCCGCGTAATCGCGCAGCGGCACTTCTTCGTTCTCCGGCTTGCTCTTATGAACCTTTCTTCGGCCGGGCGAGGTCGTGCGGCCTGAGTCTTTCGTCTTCATGCACAGGTGATTCGTGCAGAACGGCCCCGGCGTGCGTCCCGAATTGAGCGGCGCGCCATTTTTCGCACACCGCCATTCTGCTGAAACATCTGGTCACGTCCGCGCGCGAGGCGGCCCGCGATGCTTGTGCATATGAAACTCAAGACTCTCGTTTTTAGTATTGGGCTGGCGGCGGTGATTGGGGCGCCGTGGCAGGCAACATTTGCAGCGGATCAGAACGCCAAAGCCAACGCGATGGAAACCAAGTTTATCAAGAAGGCGGCCAACGGCGGCATGATGGAAGTCGAACTGGGCAAGGTCGCAGCCGAGAAAGGGCAAAGCCAGGACGTCAAGGATTTCGGAAATCGCATGGTCAAAGACCACAGCAAAGCCAATGACGATCTCAAGGAAGTTGCTTCAAAACTCGGCGTCAACGTTCCCGACAAACTCAACGCCAGGCATCAGGCAGCCGTGGACAAGTTCTCGAAGATGTCGGCCGGCGACGCCTTCGATAAAGCCTACGCCAAGGACATGGTGAAGGATCATGAAAAGGACATCTCCGAATTCGAAGATGCCCAGAAGGAAGTGAAGAATCCGGACCTGAAGCAGTTCATCGACAACACGCTGCCGGTGTTAAAAGAGCATCTCGAGTTGGCGAAGAAAATGAAAGCCGCCAACACCAAATAATTCTTCGACTCTTTTCTTTGAGCCGGCGCGATCACGGGTCGCGCCGGACCTCAGACCGTCTTGGGCGGAGGAGGCGTTGCAATGATCAGCCCGGCCAGACAGAAGACAATCGCTGCGGAAAACAGACAATACGTGCAAAAGGCATGGAGCAGAAACGCCTGTGCGTAGAGCAGGAAACAGGTGACGAGAAACATCAGGCCGACCGTGATGGCGAGAAAAGTGTGGGCACGAGCGTAGGAAAAAGCGGCCAGCGTTGCGCAACTAAAAACAGTGAAATAGGCCAGCGCACCAAGCGCTGCGAGCGGGATCGGACCGATTGCGGAATAGGCGCTTCCCAAAACCTTGCCGCAATCGCCCGTGCCACAGACGAGACTTTCGCCGGTCAAATGCTGGATGGTGAGATAGGTGGCGTCGGCGATGCCGGCCAGCGAGAACAGTGCCGCCAGGGTGTAGAGAACGATGCGAACGCGGCGGAAAGGTGCGTTTACAGGGCCGGCCGAGGTTTGCGCTTTTCTGCTCAAGGCGCAGGAAAATGAAGGGACGACTGAGGGAAAGCAAAGTTTTTTTCAGCTTTGTCGAATGGCGCCATCTGTGACTCCGACTTGTTCCCCGTGGTGCACATGTCGATAATTCGTTCAGCCATGAAACGAAAAATTCTCTTCGGTTTTGCTTTGCTCTTCACGCTGGGGTTGGAACCTCTCTCGGCCGGCGACCCGCCACGCGAAATCCTGGGTTTCAATCTCCACATGAACGCCGACCAGGTGCACGCGCGCTTGAAAAAGATCGGCACGTTCATCCGCTCGGAAAAAAATGACGAGGCCTGGAATATAAAGGACAAGACGTTCTCCGGAGTCATCATCGGCTTTGGGAAAAAGGGTCCGCTGCGTTATGTCACCGGCATTGCGCGGAACGACAAGGATGCGCAGCGCATCGCCTATCGGGAGATCGGCGACTTGAACAAGGCGCGCCAGGTCGGCGATCCGAAGATCAAGAATTTCATTTACCAGTGGAAACTGCCGGCCAGGGGCGGGGATCCTGAAACGATCGTCGTGGCCATGGGGCGCGACCCGAAATATCTCCATTCTCTTTCGCTCAAGCGTGCCGGAGCCGTCGAGGGCGAAGAGGATTAAAAAGGGAGCGCAGGTCGCCACGCTCCCTTTCTTCCTTGGCGGTCAGGCGTTTTTGCCTAACGAATTTCTACTTCTGCCTGCCCCCGTTGCGCGCCTGGGTCGGTGCGCTCGGAAGGGAAGTGCCGGACTGCGACTTGACGAGCGAGATGTCGGCGCTATCCGTCACGCCGTTCGTCGTCACATCGGTGCGGAACGTCGAATTGGTCGGAACGCTTCCGGATTGTGCCTTTGTCTGACTAATATCCGCAGAGCTGACGGATCCACTATTGTTCGTGTCCCCAAGGAGCAGATCGAACTGCACACCAACGTTCTTGAGCGTCGCATCACCGCTATTGCCGTTATTGTGCACAGGGACACCATCCAGGGTTACGACGTGATGCTGCGCATTGGTCACGCCGGTCAGCGTAACGCTGTACTGATTTCCGCCCGGGCCGGGCCCGTGGCTGGCGACGGTGCCGCCATTGGTAATCGTCACGCTCGCAGCCTGTCCGGTGGTGCTGAACTCGCCGCTGTCACCGAAGGTGTAAATGAGCAGATAACCGCTCCCTTCGAGACGGCATTCCACATCGGCGGTGCCGTCGCTGTTGAGCAGGTTGACGTCGAAATTGCCCGCGGCGCCGTGGGTCTTTCTCGACACGATGCCATTGAGCGGAAGTTCGACCTCGATCTCGTCCTGCGCTGCATTCGTGCTCTGGAGGCCGTGATTGTCGGTGACTCTGACCGTTGCGCGGAAATGGCCGTTGCTCATGTAAGTGTGATCAATGGTCGGACTGGCCTGGGTGACCGGCGCAGATCCATCGCCAAACTCAAATGTGTAAGAGGCAATCGTATCGCCCGAGTCGGGGTCGCTCGAAGCCGAAGCATCGAAATGAATGGCCAGAGGCGGATCGCCCTGTGGCGGATCGCCCGGATTTCCGTCGACCGGATAAGCGGTGAGCGCGGCAATCGGCGCGGAATTCGGAGCGCACGCGTCGTTGCCCACAATCGTGTAGTCGCCCGAGGGCGCGAGACTGTCCGGCATATTGTCCGGTGTGAACGCAACCGCCACGAGATCGGCTCGCATTCGCACGAGAAAGCCGTTGAGGTGATCGCCCACCGCAGGATTTCCGATCAAGGCGCGCGGAACGACCAACGTGATGGTGCCATCGGCGTTGTAGTTGCTCGCCGCGTCCAGTGTGCCGACCGCGTTGGAAGGATTCCCGTAGGTGCCGCCGGTTCCACCGGTTGGATCAAACGTTCCGTAAACAAATACCGGCGTTCCGGCGTAGCCGTCGAGCACGGAGGTGCTCATGCCAACCCAGTAACCGCTCGTGGTGTTTCCGTTGATCAGGAATTCCACCGGCCACCGGGTATCGGGCGGAACGACGTTCAGGTCCTCGACCTTGAGTGTGACGACGATCTTGTCGGGCGTGGAGGCATAGGGCTCCGCCACAGAGAGGCTGCGCAAATCCCAGGCCGGATTTGGCGACACTCCAATCGGCGTAAAGATATCGCCCGATTGATCGGTCAGAATGGTGAGACCCGGCAGCAAACAGGGGCTGCCCGAGGGACCGGCTTCTCCGACTGGAAACTCGCCGCAACTCGCCCCTTCGCCCACGTCCTGATTGAGAGCGGTGACCTTGTAGATGTACTCGAGAGAAGGATCGATCGCCGTGACGTCGTCGTAGGTCGTCTTACAATCCGGGCAATTCTGGGTGACCGTGCCTAGCAAGGCATAATTCGTGTTGACGTTGTCCTTCCGGTAAACGTTGTAGCCGATGAGCGGCGAGCCGCCGTTATCCGGAGTCGACCAAACCAGACGCACTGCCGCGCCGACCTGAGTCACGCTTTCGACGCGCGGTGCGCCGGGAGCGGTGGGATTGCAGGTGAGCGGATCGCCGCCGCAGTTCGCATCCGCATCATATGCGCTCAGGAGTCGCGGGCCGCCCGATTGCCGGATGACGCTGGCCAGGGCACTGCGCGATTCATTGTAGGGAGGCGGATGGGAACTTGCTGTGCTCGCATCGCAAACAGGCCCAAGACATCCATCGGCGTATGCCGCCAGGACGCGGCCCTGGGCATCAATTTGCAGATCGTTAAAGTCGAGCAGATTCCGATCGCCACCGCAGGTCGTTCCGCCAGTACAGATCGATCCGACCTGGACCGGATCGCCATTGGTCGCGTCCACCAGCGTGTAGGTCTGACCGCGATCAACCGTGGTCGCGATGTAAAAGTACCAAGTCCCGGTAAAAGTATTCGTGCCCTGATAACCGCCCGGTGTTGAGGTGCCGAGAAAACCAAAGGCCGCGCGATCCCCGTCGCCCGCCACGACTTCCGGAAAAACGCAGTTTTGAATCACGCCCTGGCCAACATCCACGTCGTGCCACGTGTCGCCGTGATCCGTCGAAACCGCGATGTGCGGATGCCCGTCGCTGTTCTGATAGCCAACGTAAACGGTGTTGTCCGCGCCGATGGCGACCGACGGATCGGTGTCGCCTGAGCCGCTCCCCGGGATTGGTTTCACCGTCCAGGTCACACCATTGTCACGCGAAACCGCCACCGCTGTGCCGCTCCCGCAACTCTTGTTAGGCACATAGACGGTGCCATCGGGACCGACCTTGATGTGACCATGCAACCCGCCGCATTGCGTGAGATCCCACATCGGGATTCCCGGGTTGAAGGTGAGACCACCGGTGTCGCTGCGCGCGGCAAAAGCGGTGCCGACATCCTGCGATGCGTAGTAAATCTGATTCGGATAGGTCGGGTGCGGTGGTTCGATGACGGGCGGAACCACGTTGGTATCGGTCGGTGCATAAGGTCCGCCGCCCAGAGTCTGGTGGTCGGCTCCGGCGGGCTGACCGGACCCTTGCGATTGCGTCCAGGTGTTGCCGTCGTCATCCGAGAATGAGGTGATGCTGGTTGCCCCGGCGAGCTGCGATTGAAAAACGCGACCCGGGCGGTAGGGCGTTGATGGCGGATTCGTGTCGCCCAGCGCGCTGTCGACGAAACCGATCGGATCCAGCGTCGTGACGCCTTCCGACGCATTCGTCACGTCTTCCCAGACATTCTTGGCCGGCGACGAGCAATCATCGAAATTGACGCGGAATTCGTTCAGGTTCGCGGTGAAAAAGGCAACGCCGCCGAGATTCAAATTGATATTGTTCATGGGCGGCGTGGTCGGATTGGGAGGATTCGGGCCGTCCTTCAATGATGGGACATTGGGATTCCAATCGATGCCGATGGAAGGTTCGCCGGCCTGATCGGCGCCAATCGCACTGTCCGGCGCCGGATAATTCTGGTAGCGGGGCGCGGGCGCGGATCCCGGTGGTGGTGGTGGCGTGACCGCTTCAAGGGCTACGGTGGCGGTGTAGCTTTGCCCGCCCGGATTAAAAGGCACGGCCCGAATAGTGTAGGTGGCCGATTGGGCAGGCAGAATGATGACTTCGGGATCCGCCGAGGAAGCCGAGGTCGCGATCGGGGAACCGGTCGCGGGAAAACCGGCGTAAACGTAAATATCAAAATCGGCTGCCGACAGGGGCCACTCCACACTGACGCGAACCTGCTTGCCCGGATCTGGATCCGGACCGCCGGACATGTCCACGGTCAACCCAAAGTCACTGCATGACATGGGAGCGGTGCAATCGGGATCGCCGGCCGTTCCGGTAACGTTCGGCACGACAAACGGCCCGTCCGTATAACTCAGAGTTGGAGTGGCCAGGGAAACGGTCCCGGTGCCCGGAGTTGGCGCGGCAGGTCCACCCAGTTTCGCGGAGTGCCGGGACGAGCGCGGTTGCGCGGCCCAACTCAGGGCCGCAAGAGAAACGCCCGTCAGGCAAAGGAGCAGTGCGACCGTGAGTCGTGTAAGGGAAAAGCCGAATTTTGTCGGGGTATTCTTTTTCATGTTTGTTAGGGGTGCGTTGTTCTTCCTGAAAGTCGGGCCGCCCGTTGGGGTTATCGATTGGCGAACGTCTTGTTAAGTATCGCGCCCTTTTCGCATCAGACGCAGAAATTGGCTGTATGAATTGCGATAATTTTAAATCGTTACACAGCTGTAACAAACGTCCGACTGCACCGACAATCGCGTTGTGAGCTACGCTGCAAATTGCGTTGGCGGACGCCGGATGGTAGCGTCGCCGCTCCGCCATGGCCGCTAATTACAAGGACACACTTCGCCTTCCGAAGACGGATTTTCCGATGAAGGCGAGCCTGACCACGCGCGAGCCGGAAATCCTGAAGATGTGGGAGGAAACGCGGCTCTACGAACAGATCCAGAAAGCGCGCGAGCGCGCCGAGTTGTTCGTGCTGCACGACGGCCCACCCTTCGCCAACGGCGACGTCCACATGGGCACCGCGCTCAACAAAATTTTGAAGGACCTGGTCGTGAAATCAAAAACCATGGCCGGTTTTCGTGCGCCTTACGTCCCGGGCTGGGATTGTCACGGCCTGCCCATCGAATACAAGGTGGTCAAGGAATCGCGCGGACTTTCCCCGCTCGAGATTCGCCAGAAGTCGGAAGCGTTTGCGCGCAAGTTCATCGATATTCAGCGCGCTCAATTCAAGCGGCTCGGCGTGCTGGGCGACTGGGAGCATCCCTACCTCACGATGGATCCGGCTTATGAAGCGGAAATCCTGCGCGCCTTCGCCATCTTTGTGGAGAAAGGCCTTGTTTACGAAAGTCTGAAGCCGGTCTTCTGGAGCACGGGTGCGCAAACGGCGTTGGCTGAAGCCGAGGTCGAATACCAGGACCGCGAAGACACGGCTGTATGGGTAAAATTCCCAATCGTGACCGGGCCGTTCAAGGACAAGGCGAACATCGTCATCTGGACAACAACGCCGTGGACGCTTCCGGCCAATCTCGCCATCGCCGTGCACCCGAAAGAGGTCTACGTGCTGCAAGAGTTTCAGCGCGGCGCAACGGTGGAGAAGCTCCTCCTGGCCGACAAGCTTGTCTCGCAATTCTGTGCCGCGACGAAGTTCGATCCGACCGGCCAACCGCTCGAGACTTTTCCCGGCGCGAAGCTGGAGGGCATTGGTGCGCAGCATCCGTTTCTACCGCGCACAGCCATTGTCCTGACGGCCGATTTTGTCACCATGGACACGGGAACCGGCGCCGTCCATATCGCGCCGGGTCACGGCGAGGACGATTATTCGTTAGGCAAAACGAATGGTCTGCCCATTCTTTCGCCCGTGGACGATCATGGGCGTTACACGGACGAGGTTGGTGTCCCGGAACTGGTCGGCAAATACGTGTTTGACGCCAACGCCGACATCATTCAGCTGCTGCGAGGGCGCGGCATGCTCGTGGCCGAGGAAAAATATCAGCATTCCTATCCCTATTGCTGGCGCTCGAAAACGCCGATCATTTTTCGCGCGGTCGAGCAGTTTTTCATCCGAATCGACGATCTGCGCAGCCAGGCACTCAAGGCGATCACGAAAGTGGAGTGGATTCCAGCGTGGGGCGAGAACCGTATCGCCGGCACGGTCGCGTCGCGACCCGACTGGGTGATTTCGCGTCAGCGCAGCTGGGGCGTGCCGCTGCCCGTCTTCTACTCAGCTGAGGGCGAACCATTGCTCAACGCCGAATGGATTCGACGATTGGCCGACCTCGTTGCGAAGCGCGGCTCGAACATCTGGTTCGAGCTCGATGACGCAGCGCTCGCGCGCGAACTCGATCTGCCTTCCGGCACAACGCACCGCAACGACACAATCGATGTCTGGATTGACAGCGGCGTTTCGCACAGGGCCGTCTGCGCGACACATCCGGAATTGCGCGATCCGGCCGACATGTACCTGGAAGCGACCGACCAGCATCGCGGCTGGTTTCAATCATCGCTCATGACGAGCGTGGCGTTGAACGATCGCGCGCCCTACCGCATTTGCGTCACGCATGGCTTCGTCGTCGATCTGGACGGCAAAAAGATTTCAAAGTCGAGCACATACAGCAAACCGATGGATGCAGGCCATTTCGTTGGCAGACACGGCGCCGATCTCGTCAGGCTCTGGGTCAGCAGCATCAACTACACGGACGATGTGCCGTTCTCCGAGGAAATGTTCACCCGGCTCGGTGATACCTATCGGCGCATTCGCAATACGCTGCGCATTTTGTTAGGCAATCTTTCCGATTTTAGCACCGGGACGCCGGCCAGCGAAAAGGCAGAGTTTACCCTGGTCGATCGCTGGATCCTGGACCGACTCCAAAGCGTCATCGCCGATTGCCGCGCGGCCTACGCGACTTACGAATTCCACAAGGTTTATCACACGCTGAATCAGTTCTGCGCCGTCGACCTGAGCAGTCTCTATATCGATATGACGAAGGATCGCATGTACTGCGACGCGATTGATTCGCCGCGGCGCCGCGCAACCCAGAAAGCCATGCAGAAAATTTACGATGCGCTCTGCCGCCTGCTCGCTCCGATTCTTGTCTTCACCGCCGAGGAAGCCTGGAGTTATGGCGGGGCCGGCGGATCCGTCCACTGGCAGACATTCCCGGAGGTCGATCGAGAATGGAATGATCCGATCGTCAGGCAGCGGGTCGAGGAATTGCTGAAGTTGCGTGCGGTCATCGGCCAGGGAATCGAGCAGGCACGCCAGGAAAAACTGATCGGCAATACACTCGAAGCGGCGGTCGTTCTTTCGGCTGATGAGAAGATCATCTCCCAAACACCGCACGAGGAACTCGAGGAATTTTTCATCCTGAGCGATCTGGAACTGAAACCTGCCAAAGAATCGTCGGTGACGGTCATGAAAACGCGCTACGCGAAATGCGCGCGTTGCTGGCGACACCGGGAAAGCGTCGGCACCATCCCGGCGCATCCGGATTTGTGCGATCGCTGCGCGGAGGTCGTCGGCTAGCTTCAGGCTTCGATCATGAAGTTCATTGTTTTTCTCACCCTGCCGCTCTACGCACTCGATCAACTAACGAAGTGGCTGGTGCTCCATTTCATCGATCCCGATGCGCCACAGACGGTGATCCATGGCTTCTTCGACATCGTGCATGTGACAAACACTGGCGCCGCCTTTGGTTCCTTCAAGAATAACAACACATTCTTCGTCGTGCTTTCGCTCGTCGCCCTCGTCGTCGTAACGATGCTGTTATTGCGAACACATCGACGCGATTTTTTGCGCGACCTTCCCCTTGCCCTTTTATTGGCCGGGATTTTGGGGAACCTGAGCGACCGTTTGCTCCACGGTCACGTCATCGATTTCCTGCTCTTCGATCTGCACGTCCCATTGGCGCATCCGTGGCCCGCCTTCAACGTGGCCGATTCCTGCATCTGCGTCGCCTTCGTCTGCTTCGTCATCCATTCCTTTCGACAAAGCAAGGCAGTCCCTGCCGCCTAACGAATGGGCTCCATGGGCGGCAGATAGAAAAACAGGATCGCGAGCACGACGTAAACCGAAAGCAACTGCACGCCTTCGATCCAGCTGGTCTCGCCGTCGCCACTGATCTGGAAAAGAATGTACACGGCGGCGACGACGGCGACGATCTCGGGCAGGGAAAACTCCAGATCCATCGGCTGTCCGAACGCGTAGGAGACAAAGACGAGCACGGGAGCAACGAGCAGGGCGATCTGCAGGCTCGAGCCGTTGGCAATACCAATGCTCAAATCCATCTTGTTTTTAAGCGCGGCAACGACCGCTGAGGAATGCTCGGCGGCGTTGCCAACGATGGCCACGATGACAACTCCCACGAAAAGTTCCGTCAGGCCGACGGCGGAGCGCGCGGCATTGATGCTGCCAACGAGAAATTCCGAGAGCCATGCAACCAGCGCCGTGCTGACCAGCAAAATGACGGTCGCACGCCTTCGCGACCAGGCCGGAGCATCATCGCTTCCAACGGCGCCCGCAAAAAGCTGGCGGTGCGTTTTAAGCGTAAAGATAAGAACGCAGATGTAGGTCAGAAAGAGCACAACAGCGATGGCCAGCGAGAGGCGTTGTTCGAGATGCGGGCTCCAGCCTTCCGGTCGATTGCGCGCCGCGACGTGAAAGATGCTCGGAATGACAAGGGCAATGGCGGCAAGGGTCAGCGAAACGGCCGAAGTGCGGGCCGCGGTTCGATTGAAATGTTGCTCGCGATGTTTCAAGCCCCCGCTCAGGACGGAAAGGCCGAAGACGAGCAGAATGTTTCCGATAATCGAACCGGTAATCGAAGCTTTGACGACACCGGTAAGACCATGCCCGAGGGCGAGAAGTCCGATGATCAATTCCGCGGCGTTGCCGAAAGTCGCGTTAAGTAAACCGCCGATGCCTGCGCCGACGCGTGCAGCCAGCGCTTCGGTGGCGCAGCCGATCCATTTGGCCAGCGGAATAATGCCGAGGCTCGAACAGAAAAAGAGTGCGGTCGGTGAAAGTTCACCCGGCCAAAAGCGCAAGGCAACAGCGATTGGAACAAAGATGAGCAGCCAGTCGAGAGAAGGTTTCAGGCGCACTGGAATGAGGTCGAACGGTTCACCGGAAACCAAACGGGGCGCAGCCCGGCTTGTCGAGTTTCAATTGCATCGCCGGCGCCCGGTTTGCTGAGAGGCGCATCGAGGCCTCTTTTTCCGTGGTCGTTGTCGTTCTATTTTCGCTCACCCTCCTGCTGGCTGTTCTGGCTTCGGAACTGGCTGACCGCAGTGTTCTCTCCACCGCAGTCATTTTCTTGCTGGCCGGTTTCCTGGCGCATCTTTTCGGCTTCGCGCCGTTCCCTCCAAAGAGCGAAGTGGTCGCGACTCTCGCCGGGTTCGCGCTCTTCGCCGTTCTTTTCACGGATGGAATGCGTATTGGCCTGCGCCATCTGGCTCAGGCCTGGGCTTTGCCGGGACGGGCGTTGCTGCTCGGTCTGCCACTTACTCTGTTAGGCACCGCGGCGCTCGCCCATTGGGTGGCGGGTATTTCGTGGATCGGATCGTTTCTCATCGGTGCTGTCCTTTCCCCGACCGATCCCGTCTTCGCCGCCGCCATTGTCGGACGGGAGGAAATCCCGGCGCGCCTCCGCTTTGTCCTCAATGTGGAGAGCGGGCTGAATGACGGCATCGCCTTGCCCATTGTGCTCGCGCTGCTCGCGGCGGCCGGCGCGCACACCGAATCGACGCCGATCCTGGCCGGCGAACTCGCGCTCGGCATCGCGCTCGGAGTGGCGATTCCCTGGCTCGCCGCCGTGGTCGAGCGCAGTGGCATTTCTGGCGTGGCGCGTTCTTACCAGCCGCTTTATGCCTTCGCCATTGGACTGCTCGTCTACGCCGTTTCCAAAATCACCACCGCTAACGAATACCTGGCCGCCTTCGCCGCGGGCGTCACAGTCGCGAGTGTGAGCTCTGAGTTACGCGATCGCTTCCACGATTTCGGCACGACCGTGGCGGAACTGCTCAAACTCATCGCTCTTCTTGTTTTCGGCATGCTCATCTCAATTGATTTTCTGCGTTCCATATCGGCGAGCGGTTATCTTTTTGCCTTGCTTGCTTTGACCGTGGTGCGTCCCGTCGCCTTGCTCCTGGCGCTCTGGGGCAGCGAACTTGATTGGAGTGAACGGCTCACTGCCGCCTGGTTCGGCCCGAAAGGTTTTGCCTCGGTCGTTTACGGGCTCATCATCGTGAGCGCGGGCGTCCGTGATGCGAACGAAATCTTCCACCTCATCGCCCTGGTCATTGCTGCTTCCATCGTGGCCCACTCTTCGACCGATGTCGTAATCGCCCGCTGGTTTCATCGGCGCCAGCGCGATGCGGGAAACCGGTGCCTTGACCCGCCAAAAACTGTGAATAATTCGTTGCCCGCCAACCGTGGATAGCAACCTGCCCATAGCTCTCATCCCGTCTGCAGCTGCTTTGCTTTTCGCGCAGCGGCCGAATTTTGGCCCTTTGGCGTCTCTTCTTGTCGAGTTCGGCCGAAACAAAAAACTCTCGGCACATTGGCCTGATTTTAGCTCGTTAGATTCTGCTTCTCCACTCCGTGTTACTGCGAAACAGCCGGCTTCAGCATAGGACGAGGCCCGCTGATATCCGTCCGCTTTTTTCAAGCGGCTGGATACCAGCGTGCCTTTTTCTCGTCGCCACGGCGAGCGTGATCGCTGGTGCCTCGACTCTTCGCGCGCAGGAAGCTTACCGCACCCCGACAGAACCAAGCCCGCCCGCCGAGCCCCCAAGCTACCCCAGCTATCGTTCCCCCACGGAATTGAAAAAACTGCCGCTCGAAGCGTTGGTCGACGTCGAAATCATGTCGGCTTCGCGCCGGCCGGAGCTTCTTTCGCACGCGGCCAGCGCCATCGACGTCATCACCGGCGACGAGATTGAGCGTTCCGGCGTGACCAACTTGCCCGATGCGCTTCGTCTGGGTGTCGGCCTGGAAGTTGCCCAGATCAGCGGCGATTCCTGGGCGATCTCGACGCGCGGATTCGACATTGGGACGGCCAACAAGATCCAGGTCCTCATGGATGGCCGCATTCTCTATACACCGCTTTTCTCCGGTGTTTTTTGGGATGTGCAGCAGGCTTTCCTGCCCGATCTCGAACAGATCGAAGTGATCCGCGGGCCCGGCGCCACCCTCTGGGGCGCCAATGCCGTCAACGGCGTGATCAATATCCGCAGCAAATTAGCCAAGGACACACAGGGTTGGCTTCTTTATGGAGGAGGAGGTAACGAGGAGACCGGCTTCGGCGGCATTCGTTACGGCGGCATGATCGGCAGGGACATCTCTTACCGTGTCTATGTCATGCACCAGAGCCGCGATGCGCTCGAGTTGCCGGATGGAAGCAGTGCCGGCGACGCCAGCGACATCACGCAGGGAGGTTTTCGGATCGATGCGCGACCACGGCCCGACGATCTGCTCACTCTGCAGGGCGACGCTTACGCCGGCCATTTTGGCCAGCTAAACGCCGACGACATTGACGTGAACGGCCAAAACATCATCGGACGCTGGACGCGACAACTCGCGCCGGAATCAAGCCTGAGTGTGCAGACTTATTTCGATCGCACACACCGCCAGATTCCCGGGACCGGGGAAGAGAACCGCGATACATTCGACGCCGAGGCTCAATATTCGCTCCGCGCCGGCGCGCATCAGATTGTTTACGGTGGAAACTATCGTTTCTCGTCCGATCGCATCACGGATCTCGGACCCGGCCTGGGCTTCATCCCGAATCATCGCGACGTGCACCTGGTCAGCGGTTATGCGCAGGACGAATGGCACATCTTGCCCGATAAGTTCTCCCTCATCGGCGGCTCGAAGTTTGAGTACAACAGCTTTAGCGGCTTTGAAATTCAACCGACCGGCCGTTTTCTCTGGCTGCCCGCGCCGAGCCAGACGGTCTGGGGCGCGATCTCTCGCGCCGTGCGCACGCCGACGCAGTTCGACCAGGATCTGATCGCGCCGAACCCTTCGACCGGAAGACCAACGGTCCTGATCACGAATCGCGATTTCGATTCCGAAGAGCTGGTGGCCTATGAGTTGGGCTACCGGGTTAAGGCCACAAACCAGCTTTCCTTCGATTTAGCTGGCTATTACAATGTTTACGACAATCTCCGCAGCCTGGAGCCGCAAAGCGCAACCGGTTTCCCACTTCTGTTTCAGAACAAACTCAACGCCCGCTCCTACGGCGGCGAGCTCGCCGTGCAATGGCGCATCAACGACTGGTGGCTGGTCGAAGGTAATATCTCGTTGCGACATCTTCGTTTTCATCACGACCCCGACAGTCTCGATACGAGCAATGGCACGATCGAGGCGAACGATCCCGACGCTTCCTTTCTCATCCATTCCGCCATCGACCTGGCCAAGGACGTTCAGTTCGATGCCTACCTGCGCTACGCTGATTCGCTGCCCAATCCCGCCACACCTTCCTACCTCGAACTGGATTTGAGACTCGCCTGGTCGCCGGTGAGAAATCTCGAAATCGCCATCGTGGGCCGCAATTTGCTCGACGACGCGCATGCTGAGTTCAGTAATACAAATCCCGTCCTGACACGGGAAGTGCAGCGCAGCGTTTACGGGACCTTGAAATGGAGTTTCTGAGACCGCTCAAGCACCTTGGACGTCGCGGGATGGCGGCATCTCTGGTTGCCCCGTTCGCCGCCGCCCATCTTTTCCTGGCCGTTTTGCCGGGACCGCTTCCGGCCGCGCCGCCCTCGCCTAACGAGTACGCGCTGAAGTCGGTCTTTCTCTACAATTTCTGCCGTTTTATCGACTGGCCGAAGTCGGCCTTTGCTTCGCCGCAACAACCCTTCGTCATCGGCGTTATTGGTCGCGACCCTTTCGGCCCCATGTTAAACGAGGCGGTCGCGGGCGAGACCTATCACGATCGCCCCATCCGGATCGAGCATTACCGAAGCCCGTCTCAAATCGGCAATTGCCAGTTGCTCTTCGTGAGCGCTCCCGCTTCCGCAGAGGTGGATCAAATCCTCGCCGCCGTCGCTCACAAGGATGTCGTCACGGTGGGCGAGACGGAAGAGTTTCTGGACCATGGCGGCATGATTGCCCTAACGACCCGGCGCAATCGCATTCGTCTTAGCATTAACACCAGCGCGGTGCGCGCAGCCCAGATGGAAGTGAGCTCGAAGCTTCTCCGCATTGCCGAACTCAGGCCGTAGCATGACAAGTTTTCTTCGCAACGTCCCGATCAAGCGCAAACTCATGCTCGTCATCATGGTGACGAGCACTTGCGCGCTCCTCCTTATGGGAAGTGCGCTCATCACCTACGAACTGATCACCTTCCGCCGCTCCCTTGCCCTCAACATGAACGTGCTCGCGCAAATCATCGGTTCGAACAGCACGGCCGCGCTCGCCTTCCGCGACCCGAAGAACGCGCAGGAAATCCTGAGTGCCCTTTCGGCCGAAAAACAGGTTACCGCCGCGGCCATTTACGATGAAAACGGCGAAATCTTTGCCCATTTTCCTCCGTCGCTCCCGCTTTCCCGCTTCCCGGCGCATCCCGCGCGACGCGGACATGTCTTCAAAAAAGGACACCTCTTTCTCTACCAGCCGATCGTGCAGGAAAAGATGCCGCTCGGCACTATTTTCCTGCAGGCCGACCTCGACGAAATGTACGCCCGTTTCAACGTCTACGGGACCATGCTTCTGCTCGTTGGCGCGTTCGCTTCGTTTGGCGCCATGGCCCTCACGGCCACTCTGCAACGGCGCATCTCCCTTCCGGTTCTGGAGTTGGCAAAGGTCGCCACGGCCGTCTCCGAGCGGCAGGATTACGGAGTGCGCGCAGTCAAACATGGGAGCGACGAAATCGGGCAGCTAACGGATGCGTTTAATCAAATGCTCACCCGTATCGGCGAAAGCAACGCTGCCCTTAAGGCGACCGATGAACGTCTTCAGCTCGCCTTGAAAGGATCGCAGACCGGAACCTGGGATTCGAATCTTCTCACCGGCCGCATCACGTGGGACGACTATATGTATCCGCTCTTTCACTGCACGAGGGAACAGTTCGATGGGACGCTGGAATCTTGGTTGAAATTGGTCCATCCCGATGACCGTGCCGATCTGACCCGGGTTATGCGCGAAGCGGTCATCGAGAAGCGCGATCTCGACGTCGCCTTCCGCATTATCGACAGCGCCGGCAACATTCGCCACATGGCTTCACGCGGTCGCGCCTTTTACAGCGCCGAAGGAAAAGCCGTGCGCATGAGCGGAGTCAGCATGGACGTGACTGTCGCGAAACAGAACGAAGAGGATCTGAGTCGCGCCAAGGAAGCCGCCGAAGCTGCCAACAAGGCCAAGGACACATTTCTCGCCATTCTCAGCCACGAATTGCGCACGCCTCTGACGCCGGTTCTCGCCACCGTGGCCATGCTGGAAGAGGACCGGAACATCCCGCCCGATATTTTGCGGGAAATGGAAACGATTCGTCGCAATATCGAAGTCGAAGCGCGCCTCATCGATGATCTGCTCGATGTGACGAGCATCATTCGCGGCAGACTGGAGCTGCATCGCCAGGTCGTCGACCTGCGCACTCTGCTCGAGCACGCCATGGAAAACTACTTCTCGGCCGCCGCCGCCCGGAAGAAGCTGCACGTTTCCCTCGAAATCACCGCCACCCATACGCACGTGCTCGCCGACAGCTCGCGTCTTACCCAGGTGCTTTGGAATCTGCTGCAGAACGCCTGCAAATTCACGCCCGTCGCCGGCGCCATCGATATTCGCGTCTACAACGACCCCGCGACCGATTCCTCACTCGATGGAAAACAGGAGCATCCCGATCTGGTTGTCGGAATCAGCGATACCGGCATTGGCATCAGCGCGGAGACCATGCCGCGGATTTTCAATGCCTTCGAGCAGGGAGAACGTTCACGCACGCGGGTCTTTGGTGGACTCGGTCTCGGTCTGGCCATCAGTCGCGCGATTGTCGACTTGCACAAGGGTAGCCTGACGGCGGAGAGCGAGGGACAAAACAAAGGCAGCAAATTTGTTCTGCGTCTGGGCACGGTGGCGCCTCGAGCCGGAGGCAAGGCGATGCCGCTGACGACCGCGTCGCCCGGCCGGCCCCCCGGGCAATCCCTGCGTATTCTTCTCGTTGAAGATCACGCTGACACCGCCGCGCAACTCTGCCGGTTGCTCGAACGCGCCGGCCATCAGGTCACGAGCGCCGCCTGTCTGGAAGAAGCGAGAGCGAAAGCTGCCGCCGCGGCGACGGAATCCAGGAACGGCTGCGGCTTTGACGTCCTGGTGAGTGATCTTGGTCTGCCCGACGGAAGCGGCCACGACCTCATGCGCGAACTGGCCGAACGCTACGGGCTTTCCGGCGTCGCCCTGAGCGGCTATGGGATGAAAGAGGACATCGAAAAGAGCCTCGCCGTCGGCTTCGCCCGGCACATCACCAAGCCGGTTGACTGGTTCGAGCTGAAAGCCGCCATTCAAAAAATTGCCGGGGAAACGCCGGCCTAACGATACAGATGCGCCTGTCGACGCCTGCTCCGTCTGGCGCAGCTACATCTTCTCGACTTCGTCGCGCACCTGCTCCTTGGTGCGGCCCAGCCTTTCGGCCACGCGGCCGTAAAGCTCATCGGATTTGCCTTCGGCAAAAGTCAGGTCGTCGTCCGTCAGTTGCCCGTACTTTTGTTTCAGCTTCCCTTTGATCTGATCCCATTTCCCCTTTGTTTCCATTTCGTTCATATAAAGGAATCGTTTTCCCGCGCGTGAGTGCGCCTGATTTTTGCCTGCAGCGCGGCGTGATATGAGATGCGGCATTTGTCCACGGCCACTACAGTAACCCGCATGGAAAAGCGGCCTTCCACCATGGAAACGACGGCGCGCGAGATCGTTGCGCGCCTGCGCGGCGCGGGTCACGTCGCCTACTGGGCAGGCGGTTGCGTGCGCGATCTGGTCCGCGGTCAGGTGCCGAAGGATTTTGATATTGCGACCGATGCACGCCCCGCCGCGGTGCAGAAGCTTTTCACGCGGACCTATGCGGTCGGCGCGCATTTCGGCGTCATCGTTGTCTTGGAGAACGAGTTCCAATTCGAGGTCGCAACCTTTCGGTCGGACGGCGCCTATCTCGACGGCCGTCATCCAACACAGGTCCATTTTTCTTCGCCGCAGGAGGACGCGGCTCGCCGTGATTTCACCATCAACGGCATGTTTTTCGATCCGATCGCGAACGAAGTGATCGATTTTGTCGGCGGCCGCGCCGATCTGGAAGCACGCATCATCCGAGCCATTGGCGATCCAGCACAACGCTTCACGGAGGATCGGTTGCGTCTGCTCCGCGCCGTGCGTTTCGCTACCGTGCTCGAATTCGAAATCGAGCCGAATACCTGGAGCGCCATTGTGGCGGGCGCGGCCTCCATCCATGAGATCAGCGCGGAACGCATCCGCGAAGAGCTCGTGCGCATCTTCCTTTCGTCGCAACGCACGCGCGGCTGGGATTTGCTCGACGCCAGCGGTTTAATGAAAGCGATTCTGCCCGAAGTCGAAGCCATGAAAGGCTGCGAGCAGCCGCCGCAATTTCACCCGGAAGGCGACGTCTTTCGTCATACGCGTCTGATGCTCGAACTGCTGCCACCGCGCGTTTCCCTGCCGCTCGTTCTCAGCGTTCTCTTTCACGACATCGGCAAACCGCCGACGGCGGCGATCGATGAAAACGGCCGAATCCGTTTCAACGGCCACGACCGTATCGGCGCGGAAATGACGGAAGCAATCATGGAGCGGCTGCGCTTTTCGCGCGCGCAAATCGACGCCACCGTGGAAGCGGTCCGCCAGCACATGGTTTTCAAGGATGTGCCAAAGATGCGCGTGGCAAAGCTGAAGCGCTTCATGGCGCGACCGACCTTCGCCGACGAGCTCGAATTGCACCGCGTCGATTGCGCGAGCAGCCACCAGATGCTCGACAACTACGAATTTCTCATGCGCAAGCAGGAGGAGTTTGCCAACGAGCCGATCATTCCTCCGCCGCTCATCACCGGTCACGATCTGATCGCGCTCGGCCTGAAGCCTGGGCCGAAGTTCGGCGAAATCTTGGAAACCGTGGAAACGCACCAATTGGAAGGCGACCTCCATTCGCGCGAGGAAGCACTCGCCTGGTTAAAGAAAGAATATTTGTCCGGCACATCTCCGCCCTGACCCTCTCCCTTTTGAAGGGGAGAGGGATTCGGGCAAATGCTGCCTCCTATGGGTCTTTCTGTGGAGAACGCGACCGCGAACCGGAGAGGCCGGTCCCGGACTGCGCTTTCACGAGCGAAATGTCGGAGCTACTCAGCGTACCGTTTACGTTGACATCTGTGCGGAAGTTTGCGGCGTTGGTGATTTGACCGCTGTTCGCTTTCGTCTCGCCGATGTCCGCAGAGCTGACCGTGCCGCTGGCGTTGGTGTCGCCCAAGAGCACGCTCATCGGAATGGCAACGTCGCCCGTGTTGGTGCCGTCGCTTACCCCTAACAAGTTCACCATCATCGTCTGAGCGTTCGGTACATTGGACAGGTTAATCGTGACGCTGCTCCCGTCGGTGGTCGTGCTCGAGACCATCCCGGCACTTGAGTTCGCCGAGCTGAAGGTGATAGGATCGACGAAGGTGACGACGACCTGAAAACCGCCGGAACTACCTCCGGAGCGCGGTTCCACGCCGGGCGTACCGGTCAGCGGCAGTGGAACATCAAAGGCGCCGGCCGAACCATGCGTTTTGCGCGAGACGGCGCTGATCGGCAGGATGCTCGACCCGCAAGAAGCGTTACCGACCACCATGTAGGTCGCGGATGGATAAGCGTTATCGGTCTGTCCCTTGACAAAGGTATGGTCGACCAAGGTCGTGGAGCGTTCATAATTTTGCGTCTCCGGTGTGTCGCCAGTAAAAGTGCGGCCGTTCATGGCGCCGAGCAGATCGCCCGGTTGCGGGTCGCCGACTTCCGATTTCGGCACGATGAGTGTAATCGTTCCGTCGGGATCGAAGTTACCGGCTGCCGGACCGACGCGGGTCTCTTCCGGGACGCCAACGACAAGACCAACCACGGCTGTGGCGATCGTTCCATAATCAAAGGTGACCGCACCGCTGGCGTCGCTACGCATGCCGACATAATATTGCTGGCCGGGCGAGCTGTAGGAATCCCACACCATGCGCCACCGGCTGTTCGGCGGAATGGTGGTCAAGTCGGTTACCTTCATTTTGAAGAGGAAACTGTCCGCGGTCGGTTCGCCCACGGCCACATAATCAATGGCCAGCGGCGGAATGATCGCCGGACTGCCTTCCGGATGGCTCGGATCGTTCTGGTGGATGATCAGACCGGAACAGGTGTCGCCCACGTAAGGCGCCGCCACTTCGTTGTTCGGGCATGACGGGCCAATCGCGTTCGTCGCCACCACCTTGTAGTAGTAAGTGGAGGCTGTGTCCGTCGCGGTCACGTCATCGTAGCTCGTTTGATTTCCCGGAAGACTGGCGAGGGTCGTTTCCGCTCCGCTTGTCGTGCCGCGGAGGATTTCATAGCCGGAGATCGGCGAATTCCCCGTATCCCCCTCCGACCAAGCCAAGTGCACAACATTGCCGACGCGGCGCGTCGTGATAAACGGCATGCCGGGAGCCGAAGTCGAACTGCCTGGATCGAAGGCAGCGAAAAGGCGGCGGCCACTCGATTGACGCGCGATCGTAGCCACGGCGGCATAACCGTTGCCTGTCGCGCTGGGGGCTGATTGCGCGCAGGCGCCTCCCGGGCAGCCATCGACGTAGCCAACCTCAACGCGGCCTTGTTTGTCGACGGAGATATCGAAGAAGTCGAGCAGGTTGCGGCAGATATTGGCCCCGCCCCCGGTCCAGATGCAGCCCCGCTGCACCGGGTCGTTAGGTGTGGCGTCGGTCACCGTCCAGCTCGCGCCGCCATCAAAAGTGTGAGCGACGTACAGATGCCAGACACCGTTGAATCCGGCCGAATCCGCGTTTCCGACCGAAGTCGAGCCAAGGAAGGCGATTGCGGCGCGACCGGCGCCGCCGCCGATCGCCGCGGGGTAACGAATATTATGAAGCCCGAGCGCACCGCTCACATCAAAGATGTCATTCCAGGTGCTGCCGTGATCGTCAGAGGTCGCCACAACCGCCGTACTGTCGTTATCCGCCGTAACAAAATAAACGCGCCCGTTGGCATCAACGCCGACAGCCGGATCGCTCGCGCTTGTCCCGGTCTCGACTGTCGCGTTGCGAACCTTGCGAATCGACCAGGTAATTCCGTTGTCCTCTGAAACCACGACTGAACTCTGTCCGCCGCAGTCTTTGTTAGGCAAATAGATCGTGCCATCCGGGCCGACCTTGACATGGCCGTGCAATCCACCGCATTCCGTCGTGTAGGTTTGGACCGGCGGTCCCCAGGTCGCGCCGCCGTCGTCGCTGCGCAGACAAAAGGCCGCGACCAGGTCCTGCGAGCAATAGTAAACGGCGTTCGGATAAACGACACCGTTTAAGGGCGCGTGATAAGGTCCGCCACCGATCGTCTCATGATCAATGCCGGAACCGAGCGGTCCGCTTGTCGGCGACCAGCTCACGCCGTCATCGTCCGTGAAGGAAACCTTGCAGGTCGGCGACGTCGCGGTTAGTTCCGCCGCGAAGACCCGGCCCGTCATTTGGTCGGTGAAACCGATCGGATCGGAATCGATGAGCTGCGAAGTGGGCGCCGAGCGATTCACCCACGTCGCGGTCACTCCGCCGTTCGGGCAACTGTTTTCGAAACTAACGAAGATCGTTTCGAGATCGGATTGGAAATTGGTTACGCCGCCAATGCTGCTTGGCGAATCCGAATTGAAATCAACACCGATGGAAGGCTCGCCCGCGCCGCGACCGAGATATTCAACGGTCGGACCGGTCGTCGTGTTGACCGGTGTCACTTCGCCCGGCGCGTCGAAGTTTTCATAGCCGATCGGTCCGGCCATATCGACCGGAGCGGGAGGCGGCGACGCGGGGGTGAGCGGTACCAACGCCGCGCTACCGTGATATTGAATTCCCGGGATAGTGGCGAAGTAAATGACGTGCACCGTATAAACGCCGACGCCGTCGACCGAAGGAACGATGTGTCCGACTTCGTTTACACCGGCCCCGTTGCCGGAGGTATCGACGATCCGCCCGGCATTCGAGTCCTTGTGGATCACCAGATCGTAATCGTTCGCCATGTTCTGAACGGCGATGGTGACCTCAATGCGTTTATCCGCCGTGACCCAGTCGGCCTGTGTTCCGGTCACGGTGACGGTAAACGTGTCGCAATTCACATCTTCAACGCAACTGCTTTCGCCTCCACCGGCCCCCGTTCCTGTCGCGGTGCCATCCCAGGCGAGCGGGCCGCCGACGGGACCAATCGATCCGTTAGGCGGCGCAGCCGAATGAACCTGACCGGTGGAAAAGGCGAAGAGAAGCAGGACGAAGCCCATTGCCATGAAGAGCGCGCCAAGGGTCACGCGACCTGCTATTGGGTGAGAGATTCTTTTCATAGGAAGGATTGCGGTGGGTTTTTACAGGTTGTCGATTCGCCATCCCGGCGTCGACGTGGCTGATTCGTGCGAAGGCATATGGACGCGCGCGTCTGGGTTGCGATTTTTTTCTGACAAATTTGTCATTCGTTGGGGCACAGCTCAGAAATGGTCCAGTGCAACTTTGGCCAGGGCCTTGGCGTGCTCGAGTTTGGTTTCTTCCGGCTCCGGGCCGCCAACACTCACGCGCAAAAACGCATCGCCGTGCAGAACATAGAGTGAACCGGCCGTCCAATAGGCGCCGTCGCCCAGCCCTTTGACTTCACGCGGCGGCCGCTTTTCTTTTTCTTCGCCCGCCTCTTTCTTCTCGCCTTCGCCGGAAAAGGCGTTTTTCCAGAAATCGCGAGCCTTCAAGCCTCCCTGGGCGCTCGGATCAGTGCGCGTCAGGACAATGCTGACTGACTTGTTAGGCGGATTGGCGACGTAGAAACATTGCGAGATGAGCAAACCTCCGCTGCCATGGCTGCTCGTTTTGCGTTGCTCGATCGGTGCGCCAATTATTGCCTCGACCTGCTCCGGCTCCAGCAAATCGCACGCTCCTGAAACTGGCCCGCTCTGCGTCCCTTTGCGACAACTGCCGAGAAGGAAAAGCAGCACGAGTGCGATGATTGGTTTCATCTATTCCAGCGTGACGATTTCATTCTGGCCGCCTTCGGGAACTTCCTCCCAGTGCCAGGCCGGATTTCAATTTTTACCAGCCAAATCATACCAGCTGTTTGTTAATCGTGCCGTTCAGATTGACATCGCGCCGGGAGTTGGTGCCGGTCGTCGGCTTCTCGGTTGTATGATTGCTTTTTTGCAGGTCTTGCGGCTTTGTGTTCGCGGAAACTCAGTTCCCTTTTACTCCTCAGAAACGATTCAGATGCGAAGCCGATGAGAATCTTGATGATCAGCAGCGAAGGCCCGCCCCTTTTGCGCGCCAGTGTCCTGGTCGATGCACTGGAAGGCCTCCCGCGCGAATTGCGCGCGCGCGGTCACGAGGTCGGCTGCATTCTCCCCCTTTATCGCGAGATTCGCGAAAACGAAGCGCTCCCGCTGCGCGAAACCGGCATCACCGTTGAAGTTCCGCTCGGCGACAAGAATTACCTCGCCGAACTCTGGGAAACGCGCACCGGCAGCGGGGTGCAGGTTTTTCTGGTACGCTGCGACGAATTTTTCGATCGCGAAGGTATCTACGGTGAAGGAGGCGATCCCTATGAGGACAACGCCGCACGCTTCATTTTCTTCAGCAAGGCCGCTCTGGAACTGGCCCGCCGTCTCGCGCCGGCACCCCAAATCCTGCACGTGCACGACTGGGCCGCGGCTCTTGTGCCGGTGCTGGTGAAAGAGCAACGGCTCCCCTTCGCCACGGTGCTGACCATTCACCATCTGGCCGACCAAGGCAGTTTTTGGGGACTCGATTTCGGCCTGACAAATCTGCCGGAGAAATACTTCACCCTCCATGGTCTCGAATTTTTCGGCCGCATGAATCTGCTCAAGGGTGGCATCCTTTACGCCGATCGTGTCACCACGGTAAGCGAGCATTACCGGCGGGAAATGCACACACCGGAAGGCGGCTGCGGACTCGACATGGTTATCCGCGAAAACTCACACAAGCTCGTCGCCATTCAGAACGGCGCCGATTATCAGCGATGGGATCCGGCGACCGACGAGTTCCTGCCGGTGCGTTACGAAAGGAACGCGATGGAAGGAAAAGACTTTTGTCGGGCGGAGCTGCTCGCCGCCATGCAGCTGGCGCCGCGTCCAGGCAGTCCTGTCTATGGCATGGTCACGCGATTGGTTTCCGAGAAAGGTTTCGACGTGCTGATGCCCGTCCTCGATCGGCTCCTTTCCGACGACGCTCGTCTCATCATTCTCGGAGAAGGCGATCCGGCCTACGAAACCGCGCTCGCCATCGCCGCCCGCAAGTATCCCACGAAATTCGCTTACCATCGGCATTACGATGAGAGACTGGCGCATCTCATTGAAGCGGGCAGCGATCTCACCCTCATTCCATCGCGCTTCGAGCCGAGCGGTCTGAGCGCCATGTACAGTCTGCGCTACGGCGCGCTGCCGGTGGCGCGGGCCACGGGGGGTATTCAGGAAATTATCGAGGATTACGATCCGTGGAGCGATTCGGGTTACGGCTTTCTTTATTACGACGCGTCGGTCGCGGCGTTCTGGGATGCGGTCAAACGAGCCCGCGAAATTTATTACGCTGGGGCAGTCTGGCCCGTGCTCATCGATCGAGCGATGGGGCAAAGATTTTCCTGGGAAAGCGCAGCCCAGCACTACGAGGAACTTTACGCCGAGATCGCGAGCGATCATTCGCAGGTGGTAGCTCCCGCTCCGCGCTCCGTCGTCGCGCCGCTCGAGCTGGTCACGCGCCAGTTGCGCCGCTAGGTGGATCGCGCTCTCCGAGCGCGAGGACGTTTCTTCCTCAATGTCCTCGGGGAGGACCTTCCAATCATGTCGGTTTCCGCGCGGCGCGGGCGCCTTCCTGCACGAGCTTGCGCGCGCGGGCCGGCCCATAACGACCAAGCCACTTGAACTTTTTCCCTTTGATCACGTTGTAGGAAACAAAGAAATGCTCGATCTCCTCCAGCAGCTTTGCGTCGAGATCCTGCAACGTCTCGAGACTTTCGTGCGTCCGCGAATTCACCGCGACCGCAACCAGCCGGTCGTTTCGCTCCGTCTTTCCATCCTTGCTTTGCTGCCCTTCGATCACGCCCAGCAACCGCGTCACCACGAGGCAGCCGACGAAGGCCGGCGCATCCATCAAGACCAGCACATCGAGCGCATCGCCATCGCCGCCCAGCGTATTGGGAACGAATCCAAAATCGTACGGGAAAACAGCACCCGCCGGCAGCACGCCGGTGAGCGAGAAGAGCTCCAGCTCCTCATCCCAGCCAAACTTGTTCCGGCTGCCTTGCGGCGTGTCGATCACGACGTTAACAAGGTCCGGGCCGGACCCGAACGGTGAGAGTTTTTGGATCGGATGCATGGCGAAAGGGGTTCGCTCGGCGGCCGTCCGGAGGTCGCATGTTTGCCGGACGAATAAATCAGCCAACGCAGCGTCCAACTGACCCCAATGTTAAGTGCGCGTCCAGTATGGAGAAGAGATGCGATTGCAAGGTCGTGAGCTGCTTGCCTGCCCGATGAAAATCCGCCGCGCATCTCTCTATTGTCTGGGAGCCGGGTTCCTGGTGACGCTGCTCCAAATCGCGCTCGCGCTTTGGCTGGCCGCGCCGGATTGGTCACTGCGCGATCGCTACTGGTCGCTCGTCCAGCACGACAGCTATTGGTTCGCCAATATCGTCGATCGCGGTTACGGTACGAGCGTTCCGCCGATCGATCACAAGGTGATGGAAGTCTCCAACGTCGCCTTCTTTCCGGCCTATCCGCTCCTGGTTAGCTGGGCACAACGCATTTTCCATCTGCATACTTTCAATGCCCTGCTCCTTGTCGCGCAGCTGGCCGCGTGGGGATTCTGGACCTACTTCTTCCTCTTTTGCCAACGCTGGCAGATCTCGCGCAGTCTGCGCTTCATTGGGGCCCTCGCCGTCGCGGCCCATCCCGCTGCGTTTTATCTCGTGGCCGGTTACTCGGAGTCCCTCTTTCTCATGACGCTGGCCGGTTTCATTTACTGGAGCGGGGCCGAGGGTCGGACGGCCAAAAGCCTCGCTGCGCTTCACGGTTTCGCCATGTCGGCGACACGCATCGTCGGGATACCGTGTGCCGCTTATCCGATTGTGCGTGCGGTTTTCCGGCATGATTGGAAAAGCATGCGCCGGCCGCGTGACTGGTTTCGCCAATACGGCTCGGCCGTCGCGCTCACCGGCGTGGCCATGCTCGGAGCGATCTCGTTCTTTATCTACTGCCAGATACACTGGGGCCGCTGGGATATTTACATGCTGACGCAGGAAGCCGGCTGGGCGATTGAGCCCGACTATTTCGCCGCCTTCAATCCGGCCAATTACCGCTGGCTGCTGCCGCCGCTCAACGACACCATGCTGGCCAGCCAGCTGACCACGACGCTCGCCGCCGTTCTTTTCGGTGTCATCGCTCTGGTCGAACTGCTGCCCGCTTTGCGCCGCGATACCGAATGGCGACAGCGGATCGGACTCTATTTCGCCGCCGCCGTTATTTTCTACATTTCGCTCGCCGGAGTCGCCTCGGTGCAAATGCAAAGCATGCTCCGCTACGATCTTTGCGTGCATGCCCTGATCGTGCTGGCCCTCCTGCACTACTTCCAACAATTTCGCCTTCCTTCCCTCCCGGTGCGCGCGCTGGGCCTGGCGGTAACGGTGCTGATCTGCGCGGCCGGGCTTGGCCTGCAGGGCTGGTATGTCTGGAACTTTATGCAGGGAAACTTTATTGCCTAACAAATGAAAACCAGAGTGGCCATCATCGGAGGCGGCCCGGCCGGCTTGACGGCCGGCTACTTGCTGGCCCGCAACGACGTGCCGGTAAAGGTGCTGGAAGCCGATCCCGTCTATGTCGGCGGTATCTCCCGCACCGCCACCTACAAGGGCTTTCATTTCGATATCGGCGGCCACCGTTTCTTCTCCAAGTCGAAGGAAGTGAATGCACTCTGGGACGAAATTCTGCCGGATGACATGCTGGAGCGTCCGCGCAGCTCCCGCATTTTCTACGGCGGCAGGTTTTTCGCCTACCCGCTCAAGCCGTTCGAAGCGCTCGCCAAGCTTGGCCTCTTTCAATCGGCGCTCTGCCTTCTCTCCTGGCTCAGGGCGCGACTCTTTCCCCTATGCGATCCGCGCAATTTCGAAGATTGGGTCAGCAACCAGTTTGGCCGGCGTCTCTTCAATATCTTCTTCAAAAGCTACACCGAGAAGGTCTGGGGCATGAGCTGCCGCGAAATCTCGGCCGACTGGGCGGCGCAGCGCATCAAAGGTCTCTCGTTAGGCAGCGCCATCCGCAACGCCTTGTTCCCGCAACGCCGTCCAAGGGACAAATCAAAAGTCATTAGGACCCTCATCAATTCCTTCAAGTATCCGCGCAAAGGTCCCGGCCTCATGTGGGAAGCGTGTGCCGAAAAGATGCGACAGTTCGGTGGCGAACTGGAATTGGGCGCACGCGTGACCGGTTGCACCTATGACGAGATCGCGCGTACCTGGAACGTGCGCTACCGCGATCGGGCCGGTCACGAACAATTCCTTGAAGCCGAGCATGTCATCTCTTCCGCGCCGCTCCGCGAACTGGTGCGCGGCTTGTCGCCGCGGGTTTCGGCCAAGGTTGAACGTGCCGCCGGCAGCCTCAAGTATCGCGATTTCCTGACCGTCATGCTCATTTTGAAAGAGCGAAACATGTTCGCCGATAACTGGATTTATATTCACGACCCGGGCGTGAAGGTCGGTCGAATTCAAAACTTCCGTTCCTGGTCGCCCGAGATGGTGCCGGACCCGGAGAAAGCCTGCTACGGCCTGGAGTATTTTTGCTTTGAGCACGATGGCCTCTGGGATTCGAGCGACACTGACCTCACCGAGCTGGCCAAACGCGAACTGCAACAGATCGGCCTCGCTCAACCCGGCGATGTCGAAGATGGTTGTGTCGTCAGGCAGAAAAAAGCCTATCCGGTTTACGACGACGATTACGCCCGGCACGTTGAAACGATTCGCGAGGAATTGGAAAATCGTTATCCCAACCTGCACCTCGTCGGCCGCAACGGCATGCACAAATACAACAACCAGGATCACGCCATGATGACCGCCATGCTGTGTGTCGAAAATATTCTGGCTGACAGCAAACTCTACGATCTCTGGCAGGTGAACGGCGACGCCGAATATCACGAAGCCGGCGAGGAAGCGGCCCAGGAAGCGCAGGGCTCCGCCTTACGGCTGGTGCCGACCCGGGTGGTCGCGACGCCGGAACTGGCCTCGGAAGTCTAGAACCTACTCGAAACCCAGAACCGGATGAGGAATGTACGGTTCCTCGAGCACTGCAATCTCCTCAGTCGACAAGTGGACGTCCAAAGCACCGACCGCATCCTCCAAATGATGCGGTTTCGTCGCACCGACAATTGGCGCCGTTAGATATGGTTTTGTGAATTGCCAGGCCAGCGCCACCCGCGCAGGCGGAAGCTGGCGCTCTTCGGCGACCTTGATGAGGCGATCGACGACCGCGTGATCGGCTTCTTCTGTCGCGCGGTACATCTTGTTACCAAACGTATCGGATTGCCCGCGCGTCGTGGCCATTCGTTCCTGCCACGGCCTCGTTAGGCGACCGCGCGCCAGCGGGCTCCACGGAATCACACCGACGCCTTGATCCACGCAGAACGGCATCATCTCCCGTTCTTCCTCGCGATAGATGAGGTTGTAATGATTTTGCATGGAGATGAAGCGCGTCCAACCGTGCCGATCCGCCAGGTAGAGCGCCTGCGCGAATTGCCACGCAAACATCGAGGACGCGCCCAGATAACGCGCCTTGCCGCTCTTTAGGACATCATGCAGCGCTTCCAGCGTTTCCTCGATCGGCGTTTCATAATCCCAGCGGTGAATCTGATAAAGATCGATGTAATCGGTGCCGAGCCGGCCCAGACTGTCGTCGATCGCCGCCATGATCGCCTTGCGGGAAAGGCCCCCTGTGTTGGGCCGATCCCGCCAGGGAAAGTAAACCTTGGTCGCGAGCACAATCTCGTCGCGCTTCGCGAAATCGCGCAGGGCGCGTCCGGTAATTTCCTCGCTCGTACCGTCAGAATAGACATTGGCCGTATCGAAGAAATTGATACCGAACTCAAGCGCCTGCTTGAAAAACGGCCGGCTCTTCTCCTCGTTGAGCGACCATGGATGACTGCCGCGTTCCGGCACTCCGTAGCTCATGCAACCGAGACAGATGCGGGAAACCTTGAGACCGCTTTGGCCGAGTGAAACGTATTTCATGTTTTGTTCATCATCTTAGCGAAGCGCGCGGCCTTGTCTCGTGACGCGCGCCGGAACGATGTTAGAATCACACAATGGAACCGTACGCCCGGCCCAATGAGCGAAAGGTCGGTGCCCTGCGACCAAAGATCGTGCACCTTCCTCCCGAGGTCGATGAGCGAACCCGCAGCGAACGTCGCGCGCAGAAACAGGCCGTGGCCACCGAGCGCCGCGCCATCAAGAAATCAGCGCGGCAAAATTTGAAACGGCAGTTGCGCAAAGCGCTCGAGGAAAACGGCCAGGGCGCCCGCGACCTGTCTTAGCCCTCGAAATCTTCGATCGGCGGACAGGTGCAGAACAAATTGCGATCGCCGTAGACGCTGTCGATGCGCGCGACCGCGGGCCAGAATTTGAATTCGCGTGTCCACGGCGCGGGAAAGGCAGCCGCTTCGCGCGAATAAGGGCGCTCCCATCGATCCGAGCTAACAACGCGCGCGGTATGCGGTGCATTTTTAAGAAGGTTATTATTCAGGTCGGCTTTCCCCTCGGCGATCGCCTTGATCTCGCCGTGAATGGAAATGAGCGCATCGCAGAAGCGATCCAGCTCGGCTTTCGCTTCGCTCTCGGTCGGTTCGACCATCATGGTGCCAGCGACCGGCCAGGAAACAGTCGGTGCGTGGAATCCGTAATCCATCAGACGCTTGGCCACGTCTTCCACTTCCACGCCGGCGGCCTTCCATTCGCGCAAATCGAGAATGCACTCATGGGCGACCAGCCCGCCCCTGCCTTTGAAGAGCACCGGAAAATAGGGATCGAGGCGCCTGGCGATATAATTCGCGTTGAGAATCGCGGCCTTTGTTGCATTCGTTAGGCCAACCGCGCCCATCATGCGAATGTACATCCAGGAAATAGTGAGAATGCTGGCGCTGCCGTAAGGTGCCGCGGCCACGGGGCCGGGCGAGTCGACGGTCGAACCCGGAGAGCTGAGAGCAGGGAGGCCGGGCCGGAAGGGCGCGAGATGTGCAGCGACGCCGATCGGGCCGACGCCCGGTCCGCCGCCGCCGTGCGGAATGCAAAAAGTCTTGTGCAAATTGAGATGGCAAACATCCGCGCCGAAATCGCCCGGCCGGCAGAGACCGACCTGCGCATTCATGTTCGCGCCATCCATGTAGACCTGGCCGCCATGGGCGTGAACGATTTCGCAAATTTCCCGAATGGTCGTTTCGAACACGCCGTGGGTTGAAGGATACGTGACCATGAGCGCAGCCAGCTCCTTCTTGTGCGTGTCGGCCTTGGCCCGCAGATCGGCCAGGTCAATGTCGCCATCCTTCAAGCAGGCGACCGGCACGACCTTGAATCCGGCCATGACGGCACTGGCCGGATTGGTGCCGTGGGCCGAGGTGGGAATGAGGCAAATGTTGCGTGCGTTCTCGCCGCGCGAAGCGTGGTACTCGCGAATGGCGAGGAGACCAGCGTACTCGCCCTGCGACCCGGCGTTGGGCTGCAACGAAACGGCGCTAAAGCCGGTCATCTCCGCCAGCCAGCCTTCGAGTTGCGCGCACATTTCGCGATAGCCGGCCGTTTGATCATCAGGGGCAAACGGATGCAGCCTGGCGAATTCCGGCCACGAAAGAGGAAACATTTCCGCGGTCGCATTCAGCTTCATCGTGCAGGAGCCAAGTGGAATCATGGAATGGCAAAGCGAAAGATCGCGCGACTCGAGCCGGCGCAGGTAGCGCAGCATTTCCGTTTCCGTGTGGTGCGTATTGAAGACCGGATGGGTGAGGAAGTCTGAAGTGCGGATGGCGGACTCTGGAATACGAAAGGTTTTTCCGCCCAGCTTGTCGTCATCGAAATCGCGCGCGCCGCTGCCCCGAAAGATCGACAGAAGCAGTTCGACATCGGCGGTCGTCGTCGTTTCATCGACCGAAACCGCGAGCGCAGTCGAACTCAGCCGGCGCAGATTTGCCCCGGCCGCCGCAGCACGTTGCCCAATTTCATCGCTTTTCTCCGCGCCAAGATCGATGCGCACCGTGTCGAAGAATGCGGCGTGGCCGATTTCGAATCCGATCTTTTGCAGGCCGGTCGCGACCTTTCCGGCAAAATCGTGAACGCGTCGGGCAATGGCGCGCAGGCCCTGCGACCCGTGATAAACCGCATACATGGAGGCGATGACCGCGAGCAGGACCTGCGCAGTGCAGATGTTGCTGGTGGCTTTGTCGCGCCGGATATGTTGCTCGCGCGTCTGCAAAGAAAGCCGGTAGCCCGGGCGTCCTTCGGCATCGTGTGAAACGCCGACCAGTCGGCCCGGCATGTGACGCTTGAATTGGTTGCGGGTCGCGAAATAGGCGGCATGTGGTCCGCCGAAACCGAGCGGAACGCCGAAACGTTGCGTATTACCGACCGCGACATCAGCGCCAAATTCGGCGGGCGGTTTCAACAAGGTGAGCCCGAGGATGTCGGCCGCAACGACGAGCAGTGCGCCGACTCGGTGCGCCGACTCGGCGATTCCGGCATACTCGTAGATCGCGCCGTCCGTTGCCGGATATTGCACGAGCGCGCCGAAGAAACTCTCGTCGAACCCAGGTTCGGCAAAGTTTCCAACGACGATTTCAATGCCAAGCGGTTTCGCGCGCGTTTGCACCACCGAGATCGTTTGCGGATGACAATTATCCGCGACGAAAAATTTTCTGCGATCAGCCACAACGGCATGACAAAGAGCCATCGCTTCGGCCGCGGCGGTCGCTTCGTCGAGGAGCGACGCGTTGGCGATGTCGAGCCCGGTCAGGTCGGTGATCATCGTCTGAAAATTGAGAAGCGCTTCGAGGCGCCCCTGCGCGATCTCCGCCTGATATGGGGTGTAAGCCGTGTACCAACCGGGATTCTCGAGAATATTGCGCTGAATGACCGGCGGCGTGACACAATCGGAATACCCTGCGCCAATGAAGGAGCGGACGATTCGGTTCCTGCGCGAAATGGCGCGCAATTCGGCCAGCGCCTCCGCTTCGCTCTGCGCCGCCGGCAAATTCAAAGCGCCTTCAAGGCGGATATTCTTCGGAACGGTTGCGTCGATCAGCGCGTCGAGGTTTTCAAAGCCGAGCGTCTCCAGCATCTCGCGAATTTCCTGATCGTTCGGTCCGATATGACGCCGGGCGAAGGAATCGAAAGGCTCGGTGGATGAATTTGCGGACTGCATCCCGAGAGATTACGGAGCCGAAAAAGTGGCGCAAGCGAGCGACAATCCTGGCGGCAACAGGGTGGCTATCATCGCAAAGTTGTAGCCACGGCGCTCTGTCGCCGCGCAGAGAGGCGCCCCGACAGAGCGGGGCGGCGACATCACCTCGGATCGAACGTCTGCACGCCGTTGGCGCGCAGTTGTTCCCGCAGTTCAGCCAGATGCTGGTGGTTCCTCGTCTCAACCGTACAGACCACATGCACGGCCGAAACATCGGAGCCGGCAAAAGCGCGATCATGCACCACCTGCTTGATGCTTGCGCCCGTCGCGGCGATTTGCCGTGTGAAATCGGCGAGACCGCCCGGCCGATCGCTGATCACGGCCGTGAAACGCGCAAGCCGGCCATCGGCAACCAGACCGCGCTCGACCACGCGGCTGAGAATATTCGGATCGATGTTCCCCCCGCAGAGCAGCAGAACGACGCGTTTGCCCTTCAGCTCGTCGAGCTGACCGGAAAGACAGGCGGCCAGAGGCGTCGCCGCCGCGCCTTCCACGACACCTTTTTCCAACTCGACGATTCGCAAAATGGAAATCGCGATCTGCTCTTCGGTCACGGTCACCGTTTTGTCGACGCGCGTGCTCGCGATCTCGAAGGCATTTGCGCCGACCTGCGGAATGGCGAGGCCGTCCGCGAGGGTCGCGCTCATTTCAATGCGGGCCGGCTTGCCCGCCTTCAGTGCAGCGGAAAAACTGGCGACGTTTTCCGCTTCCACGGCGATCACTTTGGCCTTAGGCCGCAGAGTTTTTACGGCGAGGGCGACGCCGGCGAGCAATCCGCCGCCGCCGACCGGCACGACGACGGCATCAAGATCGGGAACCTGCTCGACGACCTCGAGGCCGGCCGTTCCCTGGCCCGCAATGATGGCCGGATCGTCATAGCCATCGATGTAGGCGAGACCTTTCTCTTTCGCGATCTCGTGCGCACGTGCCTTCGCTTCGCCGAAATCCTTGCCGAAGAGCACGACCGTGGCGCCCAGTTTCTGACAATTGGTCACCTTGATAAGCGGGGCGAATTTCGGCATCACCACCGTGGCGGGAATACCTAACAACTTCCCCTGATAAGCCAGCGCCTGTGCGTGATTGCCGGCCGAGGCCGCGATGACGCCGCGCTTTTGCTGGTCGGTCGGAAGTTGCGCGAGCGCGTTACGCGCGCCGCGCTCCTTGAAACTGCCGGTCCGCTGGAGGTTATCGAGCTTGCAGAAAATCTCCATGCCGGTGATCTCACTGAGCGGGATGGAAGGCGGACAGGGCGAATAATAGACAGCGCCCTTGATGCGTTGGCGCGCCGCCTCGATATCCGAAAACGAAATCACGCGGTCTAATATACCGGGGCTGCGCCCGCGGCAATTTTTTCGGTTGACCTAACGAGTGCCGGCGGCGAACCGGTTACGCCTCGAGTGCTTCGCGTACTTTCCTGGCGAGCTGCTCGGGATCGAAAGGTTTCGGCAGAAAGAAAGTATCCTTTGCCGGCCGTTCGCCCGGCTGAAGCGATTCGTGCAGATAACCGGAAACAAAAAGAACGCGCGTCTCCGGGCTGGCCTCGCGCAGCCAATCGGCAAAACGACGCCCGCTCATGTCCGGCATGACCATGTCGGTGAGAAGAAGGTGCAGTTTCCTGCGGCGGCGCTGCCCCATCCAGTGCTTTGCGTCGTTCGCGCTGGCCGCCTCGATCACGTCGTAACCCAGACTGCGCAACACGCGCACGGAAAGATGTCGCACGCTGACGTCGTCTTCCAGAACCAGAACCCTCTCATGACCACGCGGCATTTGGCTTTGCTTGCGCGCCGGTGGGGAGACCGCGTCCACCTTCGGCAAATAGATGTTGATGGTCGTGCCTCGCTCCAATTCGCTTTCCACCGTGATGAGGCCGCCGCTCTGGCAGACGATTCCGTAGCTGGTGGCAAGGCCGAGACCGCTGCCGTCGCTCTTGGTGCTGAAGAACGGCTCGAACAAATGCGCTTTTGCCTCATCGCTCATGCCGCATCCATTGTCGGAAACGCGGATCAGCACATAGGCTCCCGGCTGGAAGTTCTCGACGCCGGCGTTTTCGGGCGGTTGAGGCAAACGCACGGCCGACGTCTGGATTTCGAGCTGACCGCCGTCGCCCATGGCCTCGCGCGCGTTGACCGCGAGATTGAGAAGAATTTGCGTCAATTGTCCCGGATCGACCTTGATATGTGCACCGCGCGGATCGTTATGGAGATGACAAATGACGGAGATATTCTCACCGAGCAGGCGCAGCAGGGAACGTTCGACATTCGTGATCAGCGCATTGACCTCGACAACGCGCGGTTCGAGCGGCTGCCGGCGGCTGAAGGCGAGCAATTGAGTCGTGAGAGCCGAAGCGCGCTCGGCCGCACCACGAATTTCCCGGATGTGACCGGCCAGTTTGCTCGTCGGGGCGAGATCGTGCAGCATCAGATCGGTATAGCCGAGCACGGTGGTGAGCGAATTGTTGAAGTCGTGCGCGACGCCGCCGGCCAACCGGCCGAATGCTTCCATCTTTTGCGAGCGAATCAGCTGATCCTGCAATTGCTTGCGCGCGGTGATGTCCATGATCGAACCGATGAACCGGCTCGCTGCGCCCGCCCCGTCCCGCAAAATGAGAGCGCGTTCGAGCACCAGAACATAGCTGCCGTCAGCTCGCAGCAGCCGGTATTCTCCCGACCAATGTTCCGCCTCACCTTCAAGCGCGGTCTGGATACTGGCCGCAATGCGAGCGCGGTCTTCGGCATGAAGATTCTGTCGCCAGAAAGCAATGATACTGCTGGCCGGACCAGGCGCGTAACCGAGCAAATTCTCCAAGCCCTGCGGCCAGGCAAGTCGGCCCGCTTTTACATCCCAGTCCCGAACGGCATCATGTGTAGCCCGGGAGACCAGCGCAAAATATTGCGGGCTCGCCAGCGAACCATCATCAGACGCATGAGGGAGATTTTGATAAGCGGAGTCCTCGGTTGAGGTTGATGAGGTTGGTTCTTTTATCTGATGAGTGTTCCTTTCCTCATTGAGTTGAAAATCTCTCGCCAATCCCATTCCTTCATCCGGGGCGAAGCCCTCTCGAAAACAAGCTAGTTCTGTACCTGTCGGCCGCGCATGAAGGGATCGAAAAGCGAATTGGTTCGGACGTCGGGCGGGCAAATTCTTGTCTTCTTTTTCACATGAACACAGACCGCGATTTTCTTTCCATAAAACCTCTTAAAAACCAGAAGGCTCTCGTCACCGGTGGCAGTTCCGGAATTGGCGAAGCCTGCGCCCTGGCTCTCGGCGCGGCCGGCGCCGATGTGCTGGTCAATTTTCATTCCGACGCGGCCGAGGCCGAACGTGTCGTTGAAAGGATTAAAAGCGGCGGCAGCGAGGCGGTCGCGGTGCGCGCCGATGTGAGCCGCGAAGAGGATGTGCTGGCCATGTTTGCGGAGATGAAAAACGCTTTTGGCACCGTCGATATTCTGATCAACAACGCCGGTCTGCAGCAGGATGCACCCTTTGCCGAGATGACTCTCGCGCAATGGAACCGTGTCATCGGCGTGAATCTGACCGGGCAGTTTCTCTGCGCGCGCGAAGCGGTTCGGGAATTTCTGCGACGCGGGGTTCGCCCCGAGATTTCAGCGGCCGCGGGCAAGATCATCTGCATGAGCTCCGTGCACGAACTCATTCCGTGGGCCGGCCACGCGAATTACGCCGCTTCCAAAGGCGGCGTCATGCAGTTGATGAAAACTTCGGCGCAGGAGCTGGCTTCCAAAAAGATTCGCATCAACAGCATCGCGCCGGGCGCCATTCAAACCCCCATCAATCGCGCGGCCTGGGAAACGGCCGAAGCGCGCGCAAGTTTGTTGAAGCTGATTCCATATGGGCGCATCGGGGAACCGGAGGATATTGGACACGCGGCCGTTTGGCTCGCTTCCGACGCATCGGATTACGTCATCGGCACGACTTTGTTTGTCGATGGAGGGATGACGCTCTATCCGGAGTTCGCCTCGGGCGGATAACGCCTAGAGACCGGCAATGCGTTTCGTGCTCTCGACGTAAAACGAGAGTTTCACATACCTGGCTCGCACCCCGAGCAGAGAGAGATTGAAGAGCCGTTTGTTGGCGAAAGCGATCTTGCCATTAACCGGATTCCAGCGCGGATCGTTAGTCGGAAGACAGGTGTCGGCCACGGCGATCTTAAGCTGACCACGCGCGTCCGGATTTTCGTTGATGACCTTGAATTCCGCCAGCATGGCGGGTCTCGGGACGGGCAGGATGAAAGTTGTTTCACCTTCCTGCAAAGCACAGCGCAACGTCTCATCGTTGGCCGTCGTCGGAATCGACCCCGAGAAGAGGGTTTGGACAGCGGCGAAAAAGAGCAACACGCAGAGCGCACCAGGCCGGATGCGAACAATTTCTCTCCAACGGTTCATCTCGTTCATGGCGAGTCCTTTTTCAGCTTAGATCGGGCCAGACAGTCTCCCAATTTTACGAGGGCAAAACTGAAAAGAAGGAGCCGCCTCCACCAGACGTGAAAGCAGGCCGCCTGCCAGGGAGTTTCCCCGGAATGATCGCGAATTATCTTGCCGGAAACGCCCGGCGTCGCTAAAGAGTATTCCTCAAAAATTGATGAGCCGGTTCTGCCATCACATCGGCGAAGGCACCTTTGCATTCTCAACCTTGTGGTACTGCACCTGCTAACCTAAACCCAATTTCCCGTTTATGAGCGATTTCTCCCTTTTAGACCGCCGATCGTGCCGCCGGGCGAAGATCGCTTTTGCCCTGATGCTGTTACTCGGCACAGCGCTGCCCCTGCTGGCGCAGGATGCGGTGCGCCCTTCGTTAGCGGGAGAAGCCGCCGCCGAGGCCCGCCGTCAATCGATCGACAACATCCCCTACAATTTGCTGGCCGGCCCCATCCGTTTTCGCTTTAGCGCCTCAACAGGCATCGAGTACAACGACAACATCAACCTGGCCGAAACCAACAAACAGGATGACGTCATCATTCGCCCGCAGTTTAATCTCAACGCCATCTGGCCGGTCACTCAAATCAATACTCTGCGCCTCAATCTCGGCGTCGGTTACAATTTTTACATCGACCACCCGCAGAACGACACCGACGGCGTCCTCATTGCGCCGGGTTCCGAGATCGCGTTCGACATTTTCGTGGGCGATTTCCGAATCAATGTTCACGATCGCATGTCACTGGAACAGGATCCGGTCTCGGAGATTGCCTTGAGCAATGTGGTTGATTACGGCCGCTTCCAAAACACGGCGGGTGTTTCTCTGCTCTGGGATTTGAACAAGGCCGTGGCCACGCTCGGTTACGATCATTACACCTACGTCTCAACTTCCTCGGGCTTCGATTATCTCGATCGCATGGCGGAGGAGCTCACCGGCAGTATCGATTTTGCAGTCACTAACACGACCGGCGTCGGCATCGAAGCCAGCGGTGCCTGGACTTATTACGACCAGCATTTCCTGAACGATGCCGGGAGCGTCAGTGTCGGCGCCTTTGCCGAAACACAGGTGACCAACTATCTGAAAGTGCGCGTCGCGGGAGGCTATCAGCACATTTCTTTCGATTCAGGCGGCGGCGTCTTCGACACCAGCGATCTGAATGACTTCTACGCCAACGTTCTCATTTCCCACCGCCTCAACGCCGTCATCACCCAGACGCTCGCGGCCGGTCATGAATCGCAGCTCGGTCTCAACTCCAATTACATCATTCTCAATTACGTGCGGCACACGATCACCTGGAACATCATCCGCGACACCCTGCTTTCGACGGAGTTTTTCTACGAAGATGCGGATGATTCCGGCGGCGTCTTTGCGGAGCACGCGCATCGTTATGGCGGTGCCCTCACCCTCGGCTATCAATTCACTCCTCATGTCACGCTGGGAGCGCGTTATCAATACACGCGGAAGGATTCGGATCAGCCGTTGCGCGATTACGAACAGAATCGCGTCTCACTTGATGGAACCTACAGCTTCTAACGAGGAGCCGTTTGCAACTCCATGAAATTTTGCGCGTTCAGCTTTCTCGCCATCTTCTCTCTGGCGACCGCTCCGTTGCTTCGCGCGCAGGATAGCAGTCCCCTTCCCAATATTCCCAGAGCGGTTCCGGTCGAGCCCGCTGTTTCTACCACCAGCACGGTCATGCGCACCAACTCGATGAGTGTGCTTGACGACAAAAAGCAACTTGGACCGAATGATTACGTCAGCTTCCGCGTTGTGGAGGATCGCGACGATGAATCCCAGCATCTGCGCGTCAATGACAACGGTGAGCTCGAAGTGCCCTACATCGGGCTCGTTCCGGCCGAGGGCAGGACGTGCAAGCAGCTCGCCTACAATATCAAGGGCGCGCTGGAGAAGGAATATTACTATCATGCCACCGTCATCCTCGCGATCGATCGGGTGAGCGAAAAATCCCGGGGCCGCGTCTATGTTTATGGCTCGGTCAAGTCGCAGGGCCCGCAGGAAATTCCGCCCGACGAAACCTATACCGTGAGCAAGGCCATCATTCGGGCCGGCGGTTTTGGCGATTTTGCCGACAAGCGCAAAGTGAAGCTGACGCGCAAAAACGGGGACGATGTCACCGTTGATCTGAAACGAATCATCGAACAGGGTCACACCGAAGAGGATGTCGTGGTGCACCCCGACGATCAGATTTACGTGCCGCAGCGCTTGATCAACATGTAATCATGCAAGCTCCTCCGCTCATCGATCGCCCGACACCCGGCTCCTGGTCCACCGCCCTCATCACGCGGATCCATCGCTACAAGGCGCTGCTCGTGCGGCGCTGGTGGATTCCGGTCCTGACCATTTGCATCGGCCTGTTTGTGGCTGCCTGGATGATTTACCAGACGCCGCCTTCCTTCCTTTCCACCTCGAAAATGATTCTGGCCGGCAAGTTGAACATCAGCCAGGGGGCCGTCTACAGCGAGGACAGCGTCAATTTCTACGGCACGCAGATTCAACTCATGCAGAGCGCCGAAGTGCGGCAAAGCGCGGAAGCGCTCGTTCGCTCCACGCATCCCGAGTTGCAGCCGGTTCCCGTCGAAGTCAACGTCGTACAGCGCCCTCGCACCTCCATCTTCGAGCTTTCCGCCGTTGGCCGAACGCCGGACTACACGCAGGCCTTTCTCAATGCGGTCATGCAGAAGTATCTCGATGTGAAAAAGGGAATGCGCGAGGACCAGGGCCACAACGTGACCACGGCGATCACCGAGCAACTGCTGCAAACGGAGAAGGATTTACGCAACAGTGAAGACGAGTTGCTCGAGTTCCAGAAGGAAAACAACATTGGCTTTTTGCAGGAGGAAGGGAATAGCGCGGCCGCCTATCTGGTCCATTTGAATCAGCAATACAACTCGCTCAAGACGGAGTACGAGCTGCTGAAATTGCTCAACCTCGATCAAACCCTCGATCGTGTGCAATCCAAGACACCCGGCGCGAATGCCTCACCGGGCGCGCGGCCAATCGATACGGGAATGCCCTTTCCCGACGTCGGGCCGGAAGGCGATTACCTCAAGGCCAAGCAGGCCGTCGAGTTGCTCAAGGCCGAGCGCGACACGCTTTCCAAGGATTTGCGGCCGAAACACCCGAAAATCATTCATTTGAACGACGAGATCGCAAAGCAGGAGGATCTGATCCGGCTCTTCCGCGCCGACGCCGTCGAAAAATTGGAGACCCGGCAGAAATCGATCGGCAAACAGATGGAAAATCTGCAGTCCAACATCAAGGAGCAGGAGAAAAAAGCGCTCGATCTCAGCCAGCGCCTCGCCCAGTTCAATCGCATCAAGGGAAAGGTCGACCGCCAGAAAACGCTTTACGACCGCCTCACGAACAACCTCAAGGAAGTGGATGTTTCGCAGGTCGTCGACACGGGCGACCAGGTTTCCGTCATGGAAGCGGCCACGGCGCCCGTCTCGGTGCGGCCCGGTTTGTTCAAGAGTCTGCTCATCGGCCTGGGTTGTGGCGCCCTCGCCGGGTTTGCTCTTCTGCTCGTGCTCGACCGGATCGACGACCGCATGACTTCCTTCACCGAATTCCACCATCTCTTTTCCGAAAATGTGCTCGGTCAGATTCCCAAGGAAAAAACCAAGGGCGGCGTCACGCTCCTTCAGCCCGACGATGCCCGCCATGTCTTCGCCGAATCCTATCGCAACATCCGCTCTTCCATTTTCTTCATGCCGTATGAGGGACCGCGCCCGAAAACATTGCTCGTGACGAGCGCTGTGCCTAACGAAGGCAAGTCGACCGTCTCCTCAAATCTCGCCATTACCCTCGCGCTTTCCGGGGCGCGAACGCTGCTTATCGACGGTGACCTGCGGCGGGGCGGCATTCGTGAGGCCTTCGGTATTTCTTCCCGGCTCGGTTTTTCCGAAGTTCTCAAACAGGAAGTGAACTGGCGCGAAGTCGTCATCCCGACCACTTTCCCGCACCTTTTCATTCTGCCGCGCGGCAACACCCTTTCTCAGCCGAGCGAGCATCTCCTGCGCGATTCGACCGATCAGCTTCTCAAGGACCTCTATCAGAACTACGATTACATCATCATCGATAGTTCACCGGTGCTGGCCGCCGACGACACCACCAGTCTCGCACCCAAGATCGACGCGACTCTTTTCGTGGTCCGGCTCGCCTACACTTCGGCCCGCCTGACCCGGAAGTCGCTTGATCTGCTCTACGACCGGCAGGTCAATGTGCCCGGCGTTATCCTTAATTTCGTCGATACCTCGCTGCCGGAGTACTACTACTACCAGTACAAGGAGTACTACAACACTCCCACGATCGGCACGGAGGACGAGCAATCGCCGGCCCATCACGCCCGCTCCTGAAGTCGCTCACCTGTAGTCGCCCCGCTCTGTCGGGGCGCTGTTGCCGCGATGACTGCGCCCGGCCGCAAATCATTCCCTTTTCATGGCGACAGAGCGCCGTGGCTACAGTGCCGTCCCTCCGAAAATAATTGGCATTCCGGCAGGTAATCTGCGCTCTGTTAGCTGCCACAGCCAGAGTGCATGAGTCCTTTTGGTCCAGTCACGACACCGCTCCTGAATGAAGCGTCTTCGCCGCTGATTCGCCGCGCTCTCCAGCGCGCCCGTCTCATCGGAAATTTTGCTTCAGTCCAGGTGGGCGTTCATCTCATCGGCTTCCTCTCCGGCATTTTGCTCGTCCGGCGATTGGAGGAACGCGATTACGCCTATTTCACCATCACTAACGCCATGCAGGGCACCATCACTCTGCTGGCCGATATTGGGATCAGCATCGGGCTTGTTTCCATCGGAGGTCGAGTCTGGCATGACCGCCGCCGTTTCGGCGAACTGGTCACGACGGCACTGCACATGCGGCGGAAGCTCGGCGCCATCGCGATTCTCATCATCACGCCGATCCTCTTTTTCATGCTCGCCAAAAATGGCGCTCCGGTCGGTTACACGCTGGTGCTCATCGCCATCCTCCTTCTCGGTTTGCTGGCACAGTTTTCTGTCGGCGTCTTCAGCGTTGTGCCCCGTCTTCGTTCCGACATTGGCCGCATCCAGTTGATCGACTTCACCGGAGCTTTCGTGCGGCTGCTGCTCCTGGTCGCCCTCATGTTTGTCTTTCTCAATGCCGGCGTCGCCGTCGCCGTGAGCGCAGTTGCCTTTTTCATTCAATATTTCATGCTCCGTCGCTACGTCGCGGCCGTCATCGATCTCAACGCACCCGAGAACGCCGCGGACCGGGCGGCCATGCGCGGTTTCATTCGCAATCAGGCCGCCAACGCCGTCTTCTATTGTTTACAGGGACAAATCACGATTTTTCTCATCAGCATCTTTGGACGTCAGGCCAGTTCCGTTGCTGAAGTCGGAGCACTCGGCCGCCTCGCCATGATCTTTGTTGTGCTCCACAATCTGCTCACCAACATTTTTGTTCCGGCCTTCGCGCGTTGTCAGGACACGCGGCGGCTGCGCTGGCTCTACGCCGGCATCGTCGGCGGCGTTGGTGGTTTCAGCCTGCTCGTCACCTGCGCGGCCGCCTTTTTCCCTAACGAATTTCTTTTTGTGCTCGGCGGGCGCTATGCTCATCTGCAGCATGAGTTGCTTCTCATGGTTGGCGCCACCGTGCTTAGCGCGCTCACCGGCACCTTCTGGTCGCTCAACGCTTCCAAGGCCTGGATCGCCGGCTCCTGGCTTTACATTCCGCTCACCCTCGCCACGCAGGCCATCCTTATTCCCTTCACCGATTTTTCGAGCGTCGCCGGAGTGCTCACCTTTAATCTTCTCTCCGCCGTGCCGAATCTTTTTCTCAATATGGTCCTGAGCTATCGCGGCTTTCGGACGCTGGCCACTGCGGTGGCCTGACCCCGCGCCAGACTGACATGCCAAATTACGGATACCATCTGGCCCTGGCCGAAGGTCGGCTCGTTAGGCTCGTTTATCGTGTCCTTCTACCGTTAATCGTTCGCAAAACGGTGCATCCGACCGGCGACGTTCCCTTCCAGGTTTTTTCCTACTCGGGCGAAGCGGCTTTGCCCGAACAGGTCGCCTCCATACGGTCGTTCCTCCGTCATGCCGGTCGTCCGCAAAAGTTTACGGTCGTCTCTGACGGAACCTATTCGCGCAAAAGCGTCAAACTTCTGCACCGTCTCGATCCTTCCGTGACAGTAATCGAATCCGCAGAGAGCAGTGCCTTCCCGGACCTCGCTTCCTCTCCGGATAATTTGCGGGCCTATCTCTCGACTCATCCCACAGGAAAACAGCTCGCCCTCATCATGTCGCTGCCACGCAGCGGTCCGGCTCTCTACGTCGATTCTGATGTTCTCTTTTTCAAAAGCGCACGCCATCTCAGCAAATTGTCGCAGCAGCGCGACCTACCCGCCCTCTACCTGCAGGATTGTCAGTTCTCAGGCGACGAACGCCTCCTCCGTTCGCCCAACGAAGAGAAATCACCCGCAAACACCGGAGTTCTCTTTTTGTTTCAGCCGCTCGATTGGTCGCTCGCCCTCGCTCGCTTTGCCGAATTAACCGGTCCGGCTAGCTTTTTCACCAATCAGACCATGGCGCACCTGGCCTTGCATGCCAGCGGGGCTACGCCGCTCGACCCCGCAAAATATCTGCTCCGTCTGGACGACCAAACCATTTATCGTGATTCTTATGCCGGTGATGCCCTTGTTCTTCGTCATTATGTGAATCCGGTCCGGCATAAATTTTGGAACACGCTCTGGCGCCCATGATCGAAGAGCCACCCAGGCCGCTGCGCATCCTCGCCATTGTTAATCTCCCGTGGGATCCCCGCCTCGGGGCGGCGCGCGTCTGGATTGAGCTGGCCGAGGAATGGAAAAAAGCCGGGCACCGTTTTGAGAAATTCTGCCTGACCGACGCATTCCCCAGGCCCTCCCCGTCGCGCGGGCTTTCCGCGCTGCGGCAGGCCATTTTTCCTTATCGCGCCGCCTCCTATGTCCGTCGCCACGCGGAACGCTTCGACATCATCGACTCTCTCATCGGCACGCTTCCTTTCTCGAAGGAATCCCTCGGCTTTCGCGGTCTTCTCGTCGCTCGTTCGGTTGGCTTGCATCGGCTCTACAAACGCTTTCACCGTTTCTCGCGCGAACGCTGGCCCGACCAGCCGCAGGGCCGCCTGCTCGGCAAACTCTTCTACCAGCGCCGCGAGCAACAGCTGGAGAAAAATGCGGACGAAGCGATTCGCTGCTGCGATCTGCTCAATTTGCCTAACGAAAGCGAACGGGAGGAATTGCAAAACAACATGCGTCTGGCCCGGCCTATTCTTGTCCAGCCCTATGGGTTGAGCGAGGCCCATCGGCGTTCCCTGCAGGAGGCGGCCCGTTCCGTTCGCGAACGGCTGCAAAACAGAAAGATTTGCTTCATCGGCATGTGGGGCCTGCGCAAAGGCGCGCGCGATTGGAGAAAAATCATTCCCTCGATCGCACAGCAACTCCCCGAGGCGCGTTTTCTTTTCCTCGGCACGATGTTCGAAACAGAAACCGTTCTGCGCGAGCTCGGTCCCACTCTGGCCGCCCGCGTTCAATGCATTCGCACCTTTGATCCGGCGGAGCTGCCGGCTCTTCTCTCCGACTGCACGCTCGGGTTGTTTCCGAGCTACGTCGAGGGCTTCGGTCTCGCCGTCCTTGAACAACTGGCCGCCGGTCTGCCGACCATCGCCTATGATGTCCCGGGGCCGCGCCAGATCCTGGGCGCGCAATCCGATCTGCTTCTTTCTCAGGTTGGCGACCCATCCGCCATGGTCGAACGCGCCATGAAAATCTTGAAAATGACCGAGTCGGAATACACAACTCTGGCCATCCGCTGCCATTCGCTTGCCGCAGAATTTCGCTGGGACAGGATCGCTGGCGAGACAATCGAGCGTTATCGCGTCGAGTTTGAACGCCTCAGGCGTCTCATTCTTTTCATTCAACCTTTCCCGGTCGCGGGTCCCGGCGGCGGGCCCCGCATTATCCGCTCGCTTTTACAGGACGCACCGGTCGCCACGCGCGTCGTTTGCACTTCGCCGGCTGCCCCTCCGTCTCGATATCTCGACGCCGAATTGCATCTGCCTCTGCGGCCGAACCTGGGACGGATCGAGCGGACCCGTTTCAATGCCCTGGCCCACGCCCTGACGCCGTTCTTCCGTCGTCGTTTCGCCCGGCGCCTTGAGCAGGTCTGCGCGCTCGCCCAGCCCGACGCGCTTCATTCCGTCGCCCACGGCGGCCTCGATTTTTACGATGCCTATTGTCTCGCGCGAAAATTGCGCATTCCATTCTTCCTGCACATTCATGACGATGTCGTCTATACCGCGGCCGGACGCGTGCCCGCGCAGGTCCTTTCGCGCTGTCTGGCCGAAACGTGGCGGGGAGCCCAGGCGCGTTTCGTCATTTCTCAGGAACTCGGCGATGAATACGCCCGCCGCTACGGAGAGCGTGACTTCGTCATTGTGACCGACGGGGTGGAAAAGATGGCGATCGCGCCGCGCCCACCGCCGGCGCAACTGCGCATTTATTTCATGGGTTTGTTTCATGTCGGTTACGAAAAGAATCTCGAATCGCTCCTTCAGGCGCTGGCCTTGCTGCCCCGTGACGCCCCGGCCCTGCGCGATTGTTCCATCACCTTACGCTGCGATTATGTGCGACCGTCTCTCCTGCGCGGCGCGCCCGTGCCGGTCCGAATACTGCCCTTCGGTTCCGAGGCCGATGTCGCTGCCGATCTCGTCAACGCCGATCTGCTTTATCTGCCGCTCCATTTCGGCGAAGCCGATCGGCCCTTCGCCGTTTACAGTCTCTCCACGAAAATGGTCACCTATCTCGGAAGCGGGATTCCGATTCTCTACCACGGCCCGGAAAACACGGCCGCCTACAAGCTCCTGCAAAAACATCGCGCCGCCGCGCTTGCCACTTCGCTCAGTCCGTCCGAGGTCGCCCATCGTTTGACCGAGCTGATCCAAGGCGATGCGGGGACGGAGCTGGCTAAAAACGGACTGCAGTTGGTGCGCCAAAATTTTCTGCGCACAGAGCAGCACAACCGTTTCTGGCATACCGTTCTCGCCTTGCTGCCTTCACCTAACGAGTCCGTCACTCAAACCCCCGTCGCCTCCGCGTTGATGTGACAAAGATCGGTACCGCCATCTTGCAGATCGTCCCCGACGCCCCCGGGGGTCAGGAAGGAGTGGGCGACTACGCCTTGCTTTTGGCCCGCCAGCTGCAGTCCGAATACGGGCGCCCCACCATTTTCGCGGTCGCACAACAGTCTGCCTCGATAACGGAAGTGGCCGGCTTCCCAATTGTCACGGGCCTCGAAGTGGGCGCCTGGCAAATTGGGCAGGCCACCGATTGCGATGACATCATTCTGCACTACGTGAACTACGGGTACGAACGGCGTGGTATCCCGGTTCGGTTGCCTGACACCCTGCGCCGGCTGCGCAGCCTCATCGGTGGGAACCTGGTCACGGTTTTTCACGAGCTTTATGCTTCGGGCCGGCCATGGCAAAGCGCCTTCTGGTTGAAGCCGCTCCAGAAATCACTCGCGCGCAGAATCGCGCAAATTTCCGACACGTGCGTGGTGAGCAGCGAAATGATGCGCGACGCCTTGCACCGACTGGGCGGCGCTGACCGCATCGCAGTTCATCCGGTCCCTTCGAACGTGGGCGAACCAACCTTCACGGTGGAAGATTTCGGCGAGCGCAATCCCCACCGCTGGGTGCTCTTCGGCGGGACGCATTTGCTGGAACGATCACTCGATTCGTTTCTACGCCACAAAGCGGCGCTCCCGCCCGGGCTTTCGCCTAACGAATTGTTTGTTTTGGGCGGCCCCGAGAGCCCCGGACTGCGTAAAAAGCTAAGTCACGTGACTGGATTGCGAACCGAATACCGTCCCGCCCTCGACGCCTCGGCCATCTCCGGAATCCTTTCCTCCTGCGCTTTCGCATGGATCGATTATTTTCGCCAGCCAGACACGCCGACTTCCGCCATTTTGAAATCCGGTTCGTTTACCGCTTGTTGTGCCCACGGAGTCATCCCGATTTTCCCGCACCCAGGTTCGGCCATTGTTCTGGACGACGACGCTTTGCCCGGGCCGTTTTTCGTTGCAAACAATGCTCAGCATCTGCCTCCTGAAGCGACGCGTGCCGAGACCGCCGCCCGCATCCACCAGTGGTATCGGCGGCACGCTTCCCGCCGCCATCTTGTCGATGGTATCGGTGCTGCTCTTGATCTTGTCGCGACTGACAGACGCCGCGCAGTCCCTAGTCCCCTGAAATGAGCGTTGGCACCTTGCTTGAAACCATTGGCCGCCGGATTTCCGGCCTCGGCTATTCTCTGCGTAACCCTTCCTACGCCCAGGCGCGACGGAGCGGAGCGGAGCGCGATCTTTATCGCCTTCTCAACAAGACGTGGCTGCAGCCGGAGAGCATCGGCACCGTGATCGACGTCGGTGCGAACGAAGGCCAGTTTATCAAGACGGCGCGTCTGCTCTTCCCGCAGGCTTCGATTCTGGCTTTCGAGCCCAATCCCCGCCTGCTTCCCACATTACAGGCTTTGATTTCCGAGGCGGGAAACGGCTCAGTTTTTCCAGTGGCCTGCGGGCGTCATTCGGCCAAACTGCCGCTCCACCTCACTCGCTTTTCCTCATCCACTTCTCTGATCTCGCGAACTTCGGCTCACGCCTCGGGTCCTTCCGCCATGGAACCGGACGAAACCATCGAGGTTAACGTCCGCCGGCTCGACGAAATCGTGCGGGCACAGCCACCCACTCCCAAGCCTTACCTGCTCAAGATTGACGTGCAGGGTTTCGAATTGGAGGTTCTGCAGGGCTCGACCGGCCTTTTCCCTGAAGTGGCGGCCATCGTCTGCGAAGTGAATCTCGTTCCGTTTTACATCGGGCAGGCCGGCCTCGAAAACATCCATGCCTTCATGGGTGAGCACGATTTCAAGCTCGTCGATATCGGCGAGCCGATACGAACCGGCGAAGCAGGCGAAGTCCTCTATTTTGACGTCGCCTTTTTGAACAATCGGCTCGCCGCGGCCCGCGTATGAAATCCGGGGAGGCGACCGTCGAGCTGGTCGCCGTTATCAATTCGTTCAATCGCTGCGCGCTTTTGCGGGGCGCCATCTTATCGCTCGCCCAGGCCTTGCGCCATGCACCTTTCGGCACCGCCATCGTCGTCTACGAGGCCGGTTCCACCGATGGCAGCCGGGAATTTCTCGCCGATTGGCAGAAGGAACATCCCGAGGACCACCTCGTCGTCGTCACGCCTGCCGAACATGATCGCAGTTCCTTCAGTGATGGGGTCAACGCCGGTTGCGCTGAGGCACTCAGGCGATTTCCGGCCTGCCAATGGCTTTTGCTTTACGAGACCGATAATTTTTTGGAAGACGTGCGACCCTTGCTCAGCGCCATCGCGTTGCTTCGTGCCCGGCCTGAGCTGGCCGCGGCTGGATTCACCGTCACCCGGCATGACAAAACGCCCTGCGCCTACGGGATGCGTTTCCCGAGTCTTGCTTCCCTGGCGCTTGGCGAAAATCTTTCTCTGCGCTGGCATCTGCATCGGCCTAACGAATCGACGTGGCAGGAGACGGACGATATTCGCTGGCGCACATGTGATGTCGTTTTCACCAGCCCGCTTCTCATTCGCCGCCGCGCCTGGGAGGAAAGCGGAGGATTCGATGTCGAACGTTTCCCGTTTTCCGACAGCGATCTTGATTGGGCCTGGCGCTGCGCGGAAGCGGAGTGGAAAATGGGCGTTATCGCGGCGGCCGGCGTCGTGCACGACAATCTGACGCAGGCTTCCGCCTGGTCGGCCAATCGCATGGCCGATTTGCATCGCAGCCGTTTGCGCCTTTTGCGGCAATACCGCGGGCCGCGCGCGGCACTCCTCAAGCCTCTGCTTTTTTTGCGGCATGCTGTTGAGGCTGCCATGCTCATGCGCCGCGCCGGATCGGATCCCGCGGCCGCCCGAAAACTGCAAACGCGCCGGCAAATGCTGCGCACCGTCTGGCACGATTATTCATAGGATGGCGCGACGCATTTCCCGTGCTGAAACGGATCGCGCTGTCTAAGCTTTTGCCGAACACCAGCCGCTTCCACTTGCTCATGAAGATTCTTTTTTCCTCCTATGCGTTTCGCCCAAGCATCGGGGGGATCGAGACGGTGTCGGCTATTCTGGCCGATCAGTTTGTCGCGGCGGGACACGAAGTGCAGCTGATCACGGAAACGCCGGGCGAAGAGGAAACGGCAGGAAGTTTCCAAGTGACGCGCCGCCCGAGTCTGACTCGCCTGAACGACCTTCTGCGCTGGGCCGATCTTTTTTTCCAGAACAACGTCAGCCTGCGCAGTCTTCTACCCGCTTTGCTGGCACGGAAGCGCACCATTGTTGTGCATCAGACCTGGATCCGGAACACGCGGGGCGAAATTGGATGGAATGATCGTCTGAAGCGCGCGGTGCTCGGGCGGGTCACCAACGTCGCAATCAGTGCCGCCGTGGCGGACGATTTCGGAAAGGAATGCCGCGTTGTCCCGAATCCGTACCGGGATGATCTGTTTCGCCTGATCCCTGGCATCAAGCGGAGCAAAACGCTCGTCTTTGTCGGTCGCCTCGTCTCCGACAAGGGAGTCGATTTGCTTTTGCGCGCCCTCGGCAGATTGCGCAGCGATGGCGTGACCCCCGATCTGACAATCGTTGGCGACGGCCCGGACATGCAGAGTTTGCGCGAACTCACGCGTGAGCTGCACCTCCAAGGCCAGATCGTGTTCGCCGGCCGAAAATCGGGCGAAGAATTGGCGCGGCTGCTTAACGAGCATCGCATCATGGTGATTCCCTCGCGTTGGCCGGAGCCCTTCGGCGTCGTGGCCCTGGAAGGGATTGCCTGCGGTTGCGTCGTGGTAGCTTCCGAAGGCGGCGGGTTGAAAGATGCGGTGGGCCGGTCTGGAATCACGTTCGCGAACGGAAATGAAGAAGCGCTGGCCGAAAGTTTGCGCAGGTTGTTGCTGGATTCGGAACTGGAGAAACAGCTGCGCGCCGAGGGCGAAGCGCATCTTCGGCATTTTACGGCTGGTGAAATCGCTCGGGCCTATTTGCAATTGATTAAAGAAAGCGCCTGACGCCTTGACACCGGTAATGATTCGCCAGGCGAAACTCAAGGAAGGGCGCTTGCCGAAGCGCTCGGACGGTCGAGACAACGCCGCTCCTTGTTGGTCTACCGAAGCGTCTTTGTTTCCACGAAAGGAATACATATGAAGATTCTCCTTTCGCACCCGACCGGGAACGAAAATGTGCGGCAGGCCGCGCTCGCTTTCTGTGAGGCCAATTCGTTAGGCGAATTCTGGACGTGCCTGGCCTGGAATCGCGAAGGAACGTTCAACCGGTTGCTGCCCGCCCGGCTGCGCGCCCAACTGGCGCGCCGTGCTCTGCCGGAGGTCGTGCGAAGCCATACCCATACCGTCCCGGCGCGCGAGATCGGGCGGCTCTTCTTCAACCTCTTCGGGATCGATGCGGTCATGCAGGATTTGGATCGGCGCGTCGCCGCGCGCCTGCGCAGGAAGCGCAGTTTCGACCTGGCCTATGCTTATGAAGATGGCGCGCTGGCCACTTTCCGCGCGGCACGAGAGCTTGGCCTCCATCGCGTTTACGATCTGCCCATCGGTTACTGGCGTGCGGCGCAGGAAATCTATGCCGAAGAACGCGAACGCGAGCCGGCCTGGGCCGACACCCTGACCGGAACGCGTGACAGCGAAGAGAAACTGGCCCGCAAGGAAGAAGAGCTGCAGTTGGCCAATCGCATTATCGTGGCCAGCAGTTTCACCCGGGAAACGCTGGCTGCAGCCGGCGCGACGGCGCCGATTAGTGTCATTCCTTATGGCGCGCCCATCGTGTCGCCGCACGAGAGAGCGCACAAAAAATCGAATCGCCTCCGTGTTCTCTTCGTCGGCTCGTTAGGCCAGCGCAAGGGGCTCTCCTACCTGCTGCAGGCGATGGAAGCGGTTGGGCCGGCCGCCGAACTCACGCTCGTCGGTCGCAAGACGAGCGAACATTGTTTCCCACTCGAGGAAGCGACCCGCCGCCATCGCTGGATTCCGACTCTTCCGCACGAGCAACTGCTTGGCGAAATGCAACGGCACGACGTGCTTGTTCTGCCCTCGCTTTTCGAAGGATTCGGACTCGTCATTCTCGAAGCAATGGCCCAGGGTTTGGCGGTGATGACAACGCCGCACACGGCCGGGCCGGATTTGATCGAGGAAGGCGTCGACGGGTTCGTCGTGCCGATCCGCTCCAGTGAAGCCATTGCCGAAAAGCTCGATTTGCTTGCGGCAGGGTCGGCGCGCCTGGCCGAAATGAAGGCGTCCGCCCGGCAAAAAGCGGCCCTGCGGCCGTGGGAGGATTATCGCCGGGCCGTCGTCGAAATGGCACGGGAAGTGGTTCTTCAGGCCAGGGAAATTTTCCATGGAAAAAGCGTTTGAACCAAAAGGCGCGCCGGCGGCCGGCCGCGTCTCGCACGGTTCCCACAAGGCCACCGCGCGGAAGTGGGTTCGCAGCCTCATTTGGGTTTATCTCGCGCTCCTTGTTTTGGAAGGCGCCCTCCGTAAGTGGGTGCTGCCGCAATTCTCCGATCCGCTCCTCGTCATCCGCGATCCGGTCGCCATCCTGATCTATGGCTTCGCCCTGCGCGCCCAGATCTTTCCGCGCAACTGGTTCATGGTTTGGCTCGGCGTGATTGCGTTTCTTTCCTGGCTCACGAGCATTATCATCCTGCAGCCCTATCTTCCGCCGAAAACCATTTTCCTGGTCACGGCCTACGGTTTTCGTTCCGATTTCCTGCACTTGCCGCTCATTTTCATCATCGGGACGGTTTTTAACGCCGACGACATCAAGAAGATGGGCTGGTGGATTCTGGTGGGATTGATCCCGATGGCTCTGCTCATGACGATGCAATTCAAGGCTTCTCCGGAATCGTTCATCAATCGGACGGTCGGCACCGGCGAAGGCGAGCAAATCACGGCCGGCGGCGGAAAGATTCGTCCGCCCGGAACATTTTCGTTTATCACTGGTGTCATCGGCTACCTGGCCACCGCCGCCGCCTTTTTGTTGCACGGTTTTTTGAGTCGGACGACCTACAAGACCTGGTTGCTCGCGGCCGCCGGCTTTGCTCTCGTCGTCAGCGTCGCTGTTTCCGGGAGTCGCGCGGCGGTCGCGATCGTCGCGCTGGTGACTGCGGCCCTCATTGTCATTTTGATCCTGCGACCGGAAGCAGTGAACCGATTTGGCCGAAGCCTTCTTCTTGCTGTCGTTCTCCTCTGGGCGGTCAGTTATCTGCCGATCTTCCGGCAGGGCCTTGGCATCCTCTCCGATCGCTTCGTCGATTCCGCCCAGGTCGGCGATACGACCATCGCCAGCGGCATGATCGAGCGCGTTTTTTCCGATTTCGCCGAAGGTTTTCGTGTCTTCGATCGGTTGCCGCTCTTCGGCTATGGCCTTGGGATTGGGACGAACGCGGGCGCGAAGTTCGTGACGGGCAGCGCCGGCTTTCTCCTCGCTGAAAGTGAATGGGCGCGTCTTCTTTTGGAATGCGGTTCCGTCCTTGGTCTGGGCTTTATTCTCTGGCGTGTCGCGCTCACCATCCGCATCGGCTGGCTGGCCATTCGTGGGCTCGGTTTCGGGGAGACGCTGCCGCTGCTTCTTTTCAGCGCCGGCTTCATGAATTTGTTGAACGGCCAGTTTGGCCAGCCGACCACCCTCGGATTCGCCGTCCTCCTGAGCGGTCTTTGTCTCGCTTCGACCAATCTGGGAGACGAAGCCGACGCACCGGCCCCGGCACCGGGCGAGGCCACACGCCGGACTGAAAAAATCCCAGGCCGCTCACCCTACGCCACGCGCCTCCACGGCAGCAACGGCGGCGGAACGAAAAGTAATGGTTCTTTTGATCGGTAATTACCGGCCCGATCAGCAGCAAAGCATGCAGCGTTTTGGAACGATGATGCTGCAGGGCCTGAAAGCCGCCGGCGTGGCCGCCGAATTGATCCAGCCGCAGCCGTTCTTCGGAGAGCTCGCCAGGCCAGGATCCTTCGTGCAAAAGTGGCTCGGCTATCTCGACAAATTCCTGCTTTTTCCTCGAGTCCTGCGGCGAAATCTGCGCGCCGGCGCTTCCCTCGTGCATATCTGCGATCATTCCAACTCTGTTTACGCATGGCACGCCGGCCGGCAGCCGGTGGTCGTGACATGCCACGACCTGCTCGCAGTGCGTGGAGCGCTCGGCGAAGAAACCGATTGCCCCGCTTCCTTCACCGGTCGTTACCTGCAGCGCTGGATTCTGGCCGGCTTGCGCCGGGCCAACGCCATCGCCTGCGTTTCGCGCGCCACCTTGCGCGACGCCGAGCGCCTTCTTGGAAGCGCCGCGCAACTTCGTCTCATTCCCAACGGCCTTAATTATCCCTACAAAAAATTGCCGATGAAGGCTGCGCATGCGCGGCTTCGCCAAATCGAGGGACTGGACTTGGCAAAACCATACGTCTTGCACGTTGGTTCAAACCTGCGCCGCAAAAATCGAGAAGGTCTCCTGCGCATTTTTGCCATGACGAAAGATCAGTGGAACGGCCAGCTCTTGTTGGCCGGCGATGCGCTCACGCCGGAATTGCACTCGTTAGGCGAAAAACTTGGCCTGAGGCACCGAATCGTCGAAGTGATTCAACCAGGCAGCGAATTACTCGAAGCGCTCTACAGCACCGCTCTTGCCCTTGTTTATCCTTCGCGGTTTGAGGGTTTCGGCTGGCCGGTCATCGAAGCGCAGACCTGCGGCTGCCCGGTGATTTGCAGCGATCGTGAGCCGTTGCCGGAAGTTGCCGGTGACGCGGGGATGCTTCATCCGATCGAGGATGAAGCCGGCTTTGCGGCGGACATCTTGCGGCTGGCCGAGCCGGCGGAACGCGAACGCTGGAGTGCACGAAGTCTGCAACATGCGGCAGACTTTACGACGGAAAAAATGATCGCGCGGTATATCGAACTTTATCGCCAAGTGGGAGCGACGTTGTGAAAAAGCTTCTGATGCTCCTGAGCATGTTTCTGCCCTGGAGCATGCGTCGCAGTCTGCTCGAGAAACAATTCGGTTACTCCATTCATCCAACCAGCCGCATCGGCCTTTCCTGGATCTTCCCGGAGAAACTAATCACCGAAGCGAATACTCGCATTGGTCATCTCACGGTCTGCAAGGGAATCGCCCTTCTGCATCTTCAGGCCCATGCTTCGATCGGCAACGGGAACTGGATCACCGGATTTCCCCGCGAGGGCGGACGGCATTTCGCCGAGGAAAAGGATCGTCAGCCGCAATTGATCGTAGGCGAACATTCCGCCGTTACCCATCGCCATTTGCTCGATTGCACGAACAGCGTCACGATCGGCCGATTCACCACCTTCGCCGGATTTCAATCTCAGATTCTGACTCATACGATCGATCTGGCGCGAAGCCGCCAAACTTCCGCACCGGTCCAGATCGGCGATTATTGTTTTGTCGGCACAAACAGCGTGCTGCTTGGCGGGAGCATCCTGCCCGATTATTGCGTGCTTGGCGCCAAGTCGCTTCTTAACAAAAGCTTCACTGAAACACATCAGCTTTACGCCGGCGTGCCGGCCAGGTCCGTGCAGCAGCTGCCGACCGATTACGAATACTTCCGCCGCACGGAGGGATTTGTAGTCTAACTTCGGGTTTTCTTGTGGACCGGTCTCGCATGCGAATTTTGCAAATGGTGCAGACGCTCGATCCGGCCACGGGCGGCGTCGCGCGTGCCGTTCTTTCGCTCAGTCGCGCCATGATTTCGCTCGGCCATGACGTTGAAGTGGTGCCCTTGGATGAACGATCTTCATCCTGGCTGCGAGACATCACCTTTCCCGTCCATGCGCTCGGCGTCGGCCTAACCAATTATCGCTATTCGTCGCGCCTGCGTTCCTGGCTGCGGACGAACGGCGATCGTTATGATCGCGTCATCGTCCACGGTCTCTGGCAATACCTGAGCCTGGCCGCGTGGCGACACTACAGCCGGAGCGACATTCCCTACTACGTCTTCCCGCATGGCATGCTCGATCCCTGGTTCAAGCGCACCTTTCCTCTCAAGCATTTGAAAAAATGGCTCTATTGGCCGTGGGCCGACTATCGCGTGCTGCGCGACGCCCGTGCGGTCATTTTTACCTCCGAGGAGGAACGCCGGGAAGCACGCACGTCGTTCTGGCTTTACCGATGCCACGAGAGGGTCTCACCGCTCGGCATCGAAGTGTCCGCGCCGGATGACGGAGCGCGCGAGTTGTTTCTTGAAAAATATCCGGCGTTGAGAAACAGGCGCGCGCTGCTTTTTCTCGGCCGTCTCCATCCCAAGAAAGGCTGCGACCTGCTCATCGACGCGCTCGCCGCGATGCGAGCAGCGCCGTTCTCGCTGATCATGGCCGGTCCGGATCAGGTGGGCTGGGAGAAAGAATTGCGCGCCAGGGCCGACTGCCTTGGCCTAACGAACATTCTGTTTCCCGGGATGCTCGAGGGATCGATCAAGCAGGGTGCGCTTGCGGTGGCCGAAGCCTTCGTCCTGCCTTCGCATCAGGAAAATTTCGGTATTTCCGTCGCGGAAGCTCTGGCCGCCAGTCTTCCGGTGCTCATTTCCAATCGTGTCAATATCTGGCGCGAAATCGAAGCCGACGGCGCCGGCTTTGTCGAAAACGATGACACGGCCGGGACGCGGCGTCTGTTGGAACGCTGGCGTGATATGCCGGAAAACGGGCGCACCGCCATGCGTGAGCGGGCCCGTCAATGTTTCGAGAGACGCTTCGAAATCAGCCGCGCCGCTGAATCACTCGTCCGGATTTTGGAGGAACCAGTGCAACCGTGAAAATCACCATCGTGCTTGGCGCTTTTTTTCCGGTCCCTCCCGTCATGGGCGGCGCGGTCGAAAAGGGATGGTTCGCGCTCGGGCAGGAGTTCGCACGGCAGGGACACGAAGTGGTTCAAATTTCGCGGCGTTTCCCGCAGCTTCCGGACAGCGAAGTGATTTCCGGCGTTCGCCATATTCGCGTGCCGGGCTTCGATACGCCGCGTTCGTTAGTCTGGCTCAAGTTTCTCGACCTGGTCTATTCCCAGCGCCTCCGCAAAATATTGCCTCCGGGCGACATCCTCGTGACCAACACATTCTGGCTGCCGGTCCTGGTTCGGACTTCCGAATCGGGAAAAATTTACGCGCATGTTGCACGCTTTCCCAAGGGACAACTGCGTTTTTACAAACGCGCCGCCCGGCTTCAGGCGCCTTCGTCTTCCATTGCGGATGCGATCAATCGTGAAGTGCCGGCATTGAAGGAGAAGGTCGTGGTCATTCCTTACCCGCGTCCGGAAACGCTGGCCAACACACCGCCGCCGCCGCTTCAAGAGCGACCACGAACCATTCTTTACGTCGGCCGAGTTCACCCGGAAAAAGGCGTGCATCTGCTGATCGAGGCTTTCACGGAGAGCGGCGTGAATGCTGGCGGTTGGAAACTGGTCGTTATCGGCTCGGCCGAAAGCCGCCATGGTGGAGGTGGCCCCGCCTATGCCGATGAGCTGCGGCGCACTATTCAAAAACGGGGCGCCGCGGTCGACCTGCGCGGCCCGGTCTACGATCCGGCTGCGCTCGAACAGGAATTTCGAAGCGCGCGCCTTTTTGTTTACCCCTCGCTCGCGGAACGAGGCGAAACTTTCGGCCTCGCACCGCTCGAAGCGATGGCGCATGGCTGCGCTGTTCTGGCCTCGAACCTCGGCTGCTTTCATGATTTCATCCGGGAAAATGAAACTGGCTTTTTCTTTGATCATCGCGCCGCCAACCCGACGGAAGCGCTCGGCGCCAGGCTGCAGGCGCTAACGAGAGATGAAGCGTTGCTGGCGCGCGTGGCCGACGCAGGTTATCGAAAGTCGGCCGACTTTACCCTGGAGAAGGTGGCGGCCCGATTCCTGCACGATTTTGAGAAGCTGACATGATCGAAGAAGAAGCCGTCAAGCCGCTGCAAGCCTCCGCCTACGAATCGCCCTGGCCAATGGGCGATCGCGTCATGCGTGTGCTCTGGGAAGTTTGCTGGTTCTTCTTTTGCGCCTGGACGCCGAAGCCGGCCAATCCCTGGCGGCTCTTCTGGCTGCAGCTCTTTGGCGCGAAGATCGACGGCAAACCCTTCGTCCATCAGCGCGCGCGCATCGCCATCCCGTCCAACCTCATCCTGCATGATCGGGCCTGCCTGGGCGACCGGGCTAACGCTTATTCGTTAGGCGTGATTGAAATTGGCCCGCGCGCCACCGTCGCCCAGGAAGTTTACCTGAGCAGCGGCAGCCATGATTTCACACAGCCGGGGATGCCGCTCGTCACAGCAAAGATCACGATTGGCGAAGAGGCGTTTCTCGGAGCGCGCGCCTTTGTTCTGCCGGGGGTAACGATCGGGGCGCGCAGCATCGTCGGCGCCTGCTCCGTCGTGACGCGCGACGTCCCCGGCGATGTCATCGCCGCGGGAAATCCCTGCCAGGTTTTGCGCCCGCGATGAACGAGCGCGTGCCGGTCTCCGTGCTGGTTCCGGTCAAGAACGAGGCCGCTAATCTTCCTCGCTGTCTCGGCAGTGTCGCATGGGCGGACGAGATCGTGGTGGTCGATTCGCAAAGCGACGATGGCTCTGGAAAAGTCGCCCACCAGCTTGGAGCGCAGGTGGTGCAATTTCATTTCAACGGCACCTGGCCGAAGAAAAAAAACTGGGCGCTCGAGAGTATCCCTTTTCGAAACGAATGGGTGTTCATTCTCGACGCGGATGAGGTGTTGCCGCCGGCCGCGGAACAGGAATTTCGGGAAGCGATTTCAGGCGCGGGGACGATGGTTGGTTACTGGATCAACCGGCGTTTCATGTTCATGGGTCGCTGGCTGCGCCATTCCTATTATCCGAACTGGAACCTGCGACTCTTTCGACATTCGTTAGGCCGGTACGAGAAATTGACCGAAGCAGCGACCGAAAGCGGTGATAACGAAGTGCACGAACATGTTTTGGTGGAGGGGCCGACCGGCCGCCTGCGCTGTGAGATCGATCATTATGCGTTTCCCTCCGTTGAGGTCTTTGTCGAAAAACACAACCGTTACTCGAACTGGGAAGCGCGCGTGGCGGTCGACCGTTACCTGACCGAAAGCTCGGGAAAACTGCGCAGCGAAATTGTCGATCGGCGGCGACGCCTCAAGCTGCTCTCCCATCGGCTGCCTTTTCGGCCGTTGCTGCGATTCTTCTACATTTATCTCTGGCAAAAGGGATTTCTCGACGGCTGGGAAGGGTATTATTTCGCACGACTCCACGCCATTTATGAATTCCTTTGCCTGGCCAAAACCTATGAGCTGCGCAAGCGCAGGTAAGGGAAACGCGGCTCAATAGGCGGTGCGCGGCGGATTGAAAAGTTGCGCCACCGTTCGGACGATGATCCCGCATTCAAGCGAGAGGTTCCAGTTTTCCAAATACTCGAGGTCACAGGCGACACGATTCTGCACATCCGTATTATCGAGCGCTTCACCGCGGAAACCGCGCACCTGCGCGAGGCCGGTGATGCCCGGTTTCACGAAGGTGCGCACGTGATAGTTGCGCATGAGCCGCGAGAATTGCTGATTGTGCTCGAGCAAATGCGGACGCGGGCCGACGATGCTCATGTCGCCGCGCAGGACGTTCCAGAATTGCGGCACTTCATCGAGGCTCAATTTCCGGAACCAACGGCCGAGCGGATAAACCCGGTCGTCGTTCTCGTGTGCCTGGCGCGCCAAATCCTCCGCGTCGGCGCGCATGGTGCGGAATTTATAGATGGTGAACTGCCGGTTTTGAATCCCGGCCCGGGTCTGGATGTGAAAGAGTGGTCCGGGCGATTGCAGCCGTTGCGCCAGCCAGACTATGAAGGCGAGCAAGGGGAAGACGAGGATCATCATCGGGATGGAAATGACGAGATCGATGGTGCGCTTGAGGAAACGATTGAGCGGATTCTCGAGCGGCTCTTCGCGCAAACCGATAAAGCGAAACCCGTCGTCCTCGAAATGGGTAATCGGGTGCCGCAACTTTTCCTCGAGATCGCTCACGATGAGAAGACGCACTCCGAGCTGATCGCAGGCCACGATGAGGTGGCGATGCATTTCGGTGAAGACCGGAATTTCCAGCATGATGACCTGCGTGATGGCGCGCTCGCGAATGACGCGCTCGATATCATCCGTCCCGCCGAGAACCGGAATCCCGTGCGGCGTTTCGCGCAGCTGTTCGTCGGTCATCAAGCCGATGGTGCGCAGGCCGATCTTCGATTTGCGATCGAGCCATTCGGCCAGGGCCGCGGCTTTGCGACTCGAACCGACGAGCAAGGTTTTCTCTTCGCGCACGCCGGTAAAAACGGTCCGAGCGAGAAAGGCCGGCAAATAATGATGCGAAAGGAGCAGGACAAGATAGAGCGACGGAACGAAGTTGAAAAAGAAGACCCGCGAAATGAAGGCGTCCTTCGTGGCGATAAGATAAAAAACGAGCGTGCCGACGCTGGCCAGAGTCTGGCGCAAACTCAACCGATGCTGATGGAGCAGCTCGTTGCGCAGCAGGTAATTCTTGGAGTTATCCCGGCTGAGCGACTCGAGAGCGAGCCCGAGAATGAGCAGGCTGCAGTAAATGCTGTAGCGTTGCCAGGTGAGCTGGGCGCTGGGCGAATAAAAGGTGACCATGATCCAGACGCCGGCCCAGAAAAGAGCGGCCACCAGAAAGACCTGACAGAAAAGAAAGAGACGATAGAGACCTACCGTGCGTTGCGTCACCATATGTATCGGCCAAGTGCGCCGCCAAGAATACGCCAATGGCGCCCTGCTTCAACTGGTGGAAAATTGGACCGGAATCTCATTGCTTCAGTGGCGGAAAACCTGATCTTTCGAGCGAGCTATTAGCATACCAGCAAATCTTCCTAGAGTTGATGCAAAACAGCGGCACACCAGCCCCCTCCCGTGAGCAGCGAACCCCGGCGGGGATCGGCAATACGCTCATTGCCGCCCTCCCTGTCCTCGCCTGCTTTCTTGGCGGAGGGACGGCGAAGTGGGCGGAGGGGTTTGTCCTCGTCTTTCTCGGTTTGCTTCTGCTCTTCGATCCGCCCAAGCATTCGCTCGGGCCGTGGCTGAATGCCGTCGTACTCGCTCTGCTCGGGCTGGCCGCGGTCGCTTTTCTGCCGGCTCATTGGTTTTACCAGCCGGGTTGGCGCACTGCGCTCGTCAACGATTTCGGCATCGCGCTGCCGGACAGGCTCTCGCCGCAGCCATGGATCACGCTCGAGTGTCTGCTCAGTTTTTTCGCGGGCCTGAGCTGGTTTTATTACATGACGGCGCGCGAGTTCGAAATGCGCGATGTGCGCCAGCAGGCGCGGGTCTTTGCCACCGGAATCGTTCTGCTCGCACTCGTCTCGATCGCCCTGTATGTGCGTCATCTCGCGCCGCCTCTCTGGCATAACGAGCGCGGCTTTGGACCATTCCCGAATCGCAATCAGACGGGCGACCTCTTCGGTATCACTGCCATCATGCTCCTCGCGGCCGGGCAGGACGATTTTCGGCGTGGCCGGATTCGCTGGATTCTCTCCGCGCTGGGCTATCTGGCGCTGGGAGCTGCCCTCATCCTTGATTTCTCGCGCGCCGGCATCCTGATCCTGGTCGGCGGCAGCATCCTCTGGCTTTGCGTAATGATGTTCCGCAAAGTCACGCCGGCCCGGCTCGCCATCGGTCTGTCGTTGACGCTCGGGTTATTGACGGCGCTCTTGATTTTCGGCGGATCAACGCTCGAGCGCTTTCATCTCCGACCGACGGGCGACAGCGGCGGAATTTCCACAGATTTTCGCTGGGCCATCTTTCGCGACGCCTGGCGACTGATTCGATCTTCGCCCTGGTGCGGAATCGGCCTGGGAAATTTCGAGCCGGTCTTCGCCATCTCCCGTGTCGCTTCCATCGCCGATACGCGCTCGCTCCATCCCGAGAGCGATTGGCTTTGGATCTGGTCCGAGTTGGGATGGCCGGGTGTCGCGCTCATTCTTCTCGGAGCGGCCTTCGTCATCTGGCACGTCTTCCCGTTGAAAGAGGGGACTAATCAGCGTTTTCGGCTTGCTGCTCTGATTGCCGCGCTTTTTTTCGGGCTGCACGGTTTGATCGACGTCTCGGCCCATCGAATCGGCACGGCTTTTGCCGGGATTTTCCTCTTTGGATTGTGCGTGCATCGACCCACCCAATTTCCCATTAGTCGAGTCATTCCCTTCATCACGCGCTTTGTCGGTTTGGCGCTGTGCACTGTCGGGCTTGTCTGGGTGCTGGCGACGCGTAATCACTGGTCCCTCCCGGGCAATCTCGGGGCGGACAATCTTCGCACCGCTGCGCTTATCGAAAATCGCTCGCGTAATTTCGAGGAAGCGATCGCGGATACGACCGAGGCCCTCGCCTGGGCGCCGCTCGATTGGCGGCTGTATTACACGCGGGCATTAAGCAAAGTCGGCGCCGCCAAACCCGTGACCAGCGCCATCGATGATTTTCGGCGCGCCCGTTTTCTGGAACCGAACGGCTACGAAGTGCCTTTTTCCGAGGGAACATTCTGGCTGACCCGGCGCCCGATCCTGGCGCTCACGGCCTGGCGTGAAGCCCTGCGTCGGGCGGGGAAACGCCGCGCCGAGATTTACGGTTTGATGTTTTTCAATATCCCAAAAGCGACCGAGCCATTTCTGGAATCGATGGCGGAGCTGGCCGAGAACCGCCCGGCGCTCATCCTCGCCGCTCTGGAGCGGATTGCCATGGAACGTTTCCCTGTCGCGCTTCACATTTTCCTCCGACAAAATCCCGGGCTGCGAGGCTTCACCCCGGAGGAGCAGCGCAGGCTTTTTGCTCTGTGGGCGGAGCGCGGTGATCTGGACGAGCTGGCCCGGGCGGTGGAGGCGCATCCCACCTGGCGGGCGGCCGCATGGTGGGGGCTGGCCAAATACAACGCGGAGAAGCAGGACTATCGGGCCGCGGTGGAAATCGTTCGCCAATTCGCGCCCCAGCCGGCCCTGCCAGCAACGGGACCGAACCCCTCGCTCGCACAATTGCAGCAGAGATTCTCAGCTGCGCCTAACGACTACGGAGTTGGCGTAGCCCTCTGGCGCGAGCAGATGCGCCAGGGCAAAACGGACGATGCCTTGAACACGGCCCGGCATTTCAGCGAAATGCCCGATGCTCCGGTCTATTTCCAGTTCCTTGAATTCCAATCCTGGGCGACCAAGGGCAACTGGGAGCGGGCCTGGAACGCGTGGTCAGCCTACGCACGGACCGGCAGCCGCGATTAAGCAAAAGGCCGAAGCCATTACCCGCCTGGGCGCTGGCAGAAAACTGTCGAGACCGGCTAGCCGAGATGGCTGCGGATCGAACGTGAAGCCAGCACCAACCCGCAGAAGGCGAGCAGAGCAATGGCGGCCGATCTTCCGCCTAGTTCCGGAATCGCCGAGACGTTGGCCTGGAGGGCCCACGGCAAAACGTCACCGCTGCGCGCCGCGATCGAGATGAAGCGGTACTGACCGAAATCCGGAATATCGACAAAGGCATCGTTGTCCCCGCTGTCGTAGCCGCCGTAAACACTGATCTTCGTCCCAATCTGGCCCAGCGTGTTCGAGCCGTAGATGTCGAATACTTCGTGAGTGGAAGCGTCGACGCTGCTCACCTTGACCTGGCCGTTGCTCAGGCTGCCCAGAATCGAGCCCAGATCGAATTGAATGTACTGCTCCGGGCCCCAGCCGCCCGCCTGCAATTCATTGTCGGGCGTCCCCACGATTCCCAGCCCGTGATCGCCGCTGGCATTCTTGTAGAAGAGCGTGTGTGGCGTGTCCGGTCCGGCGACGCGATCCCATCCGTAGGCCGTGATGGAAAAGCTGCTCGCTGTAAATACATGACTCGCGCTGCCGAGCGACTGGTTCTGGCTGCCCGAATTCAAGTCCCAAGTCACGAGCGCGGCATTGGCCGATGCAGCCAGCGCCAGCAGGCCGATGGTTAAAGTGACGATGGTAGTGAATCTCTGCTTCATGCCGTGCTTTTTCCCTTTTTGAATCCGGCCGCCCTTAAACCAAATTCAGGCCTGCGGGTCAAACAAAAACTCTGGGAATTGGCATAATAGCTGTCTTCAAATATGAGAATCGGGCCTGCGAAAACGGCCCCGATTCGGGCTGGATGTCCCTCAGGCGACCGTTCCGACAATCCCGAGGCGCTCCGCGTCGGCTGTGAGCGCGGCGATGACCTGCGCAATGACCTCGTCCAGCGGCTGCCCGAGTTCCTGGGCACCGCGCACGATGTCTTCCCGGTTCACGGCGCGGGCGAAAGCCTTGTCCTTCATCTTCTTTTTGACCGCCGCGACATCGACCTCGCGAATGCTCTTCGAGGGACGGACCCGTGCGACAGCCGTAACGAATCCGCTTAATTCGTCAACCGCGTAGAGCGTTTTTTCGAGCGGCGTTTCGCGGGTCACGCCGGCGTAGTTCGCATGCGAAAGAATCGCGCGACAGACCGCCTCGCTCCAGCCCTGCTCGCGCAGCCACGCCACGCCCACGAACGGATGACCCTCGGTCGGACTTTGCTCCTGATTCGGGTAACGTTCGTAATCCATGTCGTGCAACAGGCCGACCGCTTCCCAAAGATCGCAATCGGCCCCCTGTAGCCGCGCGAAATAGCGCATGCAGTCGGCGACGGCGTAGCAATGTTTGCGCAGACTCTCGCTCTCCACCCACTCATGCAGAATGGCCAGCGCACGCTCGGGTGTTTCGCTCATGGGATGGCAGGCCCGGCAAAAAATTCTTGGCGCTCGGTTTTCAAAACGTTACCAAGTTGCATATGAAAAAGTGTTCCCCTCTGGTCCTTTTCTTCGTCGCGGTTATCGGTCTTCGTCAACTCCCGGCGGCAAACGATGTTCTCCTTCCGACCAGAGACGCGCCGGCGGCCGTCGCCGCAGCCAATAAGGCAAACGACCTCGCTAAGAAAGGCGATTACAACGGCGCCATCGGTTACTTCGGGGCCGCCATCAAGATGGAGCCGCACATGTATCTCGCCTACTTCGGACGCGGCCAGGCCTACATGCAACAACACAAGTACCAGGCCGCCATCACCGATTTCAATTCCGCGCTCCGAATCAGCCCCGGCTTCTTTCTGGCGGGAATCGATCGTGCCGAAGCGAATGAGCAGCTCGGTCACTACGATCAAGCTTTGGCCGAACTCAACCACATCATCAGCCTTCAACCCCTGCCGAACACGCGCGCCCGCACGCTCACCGTTCGCGCCTGGCTTTTTGCCACCTGCCCGAACCCGCATTTCCGTAACGGCAAACAGGCCGTCGCCGATGCCATGGCTGCCTGCCGCATCGATTCCTGGGACAACTGGGACTACATCGACACGCTGGCCGCCGCTTATGCCGAAGCCGGCGATTTCGAAAACGCCATGAAGTTCGAGAAAAAAGCCATTCGGAAAGCGCGCGACGCCGAAGACAAAAAAGGCGCCCAAGAGCGGCTCACCCTTTACCAACAGCACCATCCATTTCATCTCTCCGCGCGATAATCATCTCGCGGTTCGTTAGGGGCGGGGCCGAACGATGATTCGGAAAAGTTTCGCGAGCCAACCTCAATCGCCCGAGTTGGGGCCGGGATCGCCGATCGGCGTTGCAGCGCGCCCCATGACATCCTCGTTCCAATCGATCTTTGCGTCTCGCAATATTGCATCAGGTCGATGACGAGAGCGCAGACCGCGTCCTCCGGTGCTTCGCTCAAATTACAGCGGTGGCCATTTCTCGCATCATCTCGTCGCCATTCGCGATTTCAGCCTGTATTTGCGGTTCGGAGGCCAAGACGTGTGCTTTTACCGCCAGTCGGCGATGGCAGCTTGACGCCGTCCGACAGATTCCTCCACTTTTCTGGGAGTCGCTCGTCGGGGCATGAAGTTGTTTATCACGCGACGGTTTCCGACGCCATCCAATTTGGGACTCCTCGCAAAACGCTCCGATGAGTTGCTATGCGCCCAGCGCCGCCTGCGCGGCGGCCAGCCGAGCGATCGGGACGCGGAAGGGACTACAGCTGACATAATTCAAGCCGAGACGGTGGCAGAATTTTACGCTGTTCGGTTCGCCGCCGTGTTCGCCGCAGATGCCGAGCTTGATGTCGGGGCGCGTTTTGCGGCCGAGATCGCGCGTCATTTCCATGAGGCGGCCCACACCTTTCTGATCGATCGAGGCAAAAGGGTTGGTCTCAATGATATCGAGCTCGGCGTAGGTCGGCAGGAAAGAACCCGAGTCGTCGCGGCTCATGCCGAGCGTGGTTTGCGTGAGATCGTTCGTCCCGAAGCTGAAGAACTCGGCGTCGCGCGCGATCTCGTCGGCGACGAGGGCGGCGCGCGGAATTTCGATCATGGTGCCGACAAGATAATTGAATTTTGTTTTGCGCTGTTTGGCCACTTCGGCGGCGACGCGATGGACGATGTCGATCTGGAGCTTTAGTTCGCGCGGGAAACCGACAAGCGGGATCATGATTTCCGGCCGGACCTTGATGCCCGCCTTCTGCACTTCGGCGGCGGCCTCGAAGATGGCGCGCGCCTGCATCTCGGAAATTTCCGGATAGACGATGCCGAGCCGGCAGCCGCGATGTCCGAGCATGGGATTGAATTCATGCAGGTCGCGCACGCGCCGCGCGATGTGATCGGCGCTGACGCCGAGCTTTTTGGCCAGCTCGCGCTGCTGCGCTTCGTCGTTAGGCAGGAACTCGTGGAGCGGGGGATCGAGGAACCGAATGGTGGCTGGCAATCCCTTCAGCGCCTTGAAAATGCCGGCGAAATCGCCGCGCTGATAAGGCAGCAGTTTCGCGAGCGCCCTGGCGCGGTCTTCCTTGTTCTCGGCCAGAATCATTTCGCGCATCGAATCGATCCGGTCGCCTTCGAAAAACATGTGCTCGGTGCGGCAAAGACCGATCCCTTCCGCGCCGAACGCGACCGCGTTCTCGACCTGTTCGGGCGTGTCGGCGTTGGTGCGCACCTTCAATTTGCGGAAGTCGTCCACCCATTTCATGAGCTTGGCGAACCGCTGATAAGTACTGCTCTGCTTGGCGTCGAGCGACCGATCGACCAGCACCTGCACAATCTCGGAAGGCGCGGTCGTGACATCGCCGGCAAAGACTTCGCCGGTGGAACCGTCGATGGAAAGGTAATCGCCATGCTTCAAGGTTGTGCCGTTGGCGGAGAGAGTTTGGTGCTTGTAATCGATCTCCACACTGGCCGCGCCGCAGACGCAAACTTTGCCCATTTGTCGCGCAACCAGAGCCGCATGCGAAGAAACGCCGCCGCGCGAGGTGAGAATGCCTTCAGCCGCGATCATGCCGCGCAAATCTTCCGGCGACGTTTCGATGCGCGCGAGGATGACCTTCTCGCCTTTCTCGGCGCGGCGGACCGCTTCGTTCGCGCTGAAAACGACGTGGCCGGAGGCGGCGCCCGGACCGGCTGCCAGGCCGCCGCCGATTCTTTTGGCCTGGCCGACCGATTTGCGATCGAAAATGGGCGCGAGCAAATGCGCGAGCGAGTCGGCCGGAATGCGCTTCACGGCCTCCTGCTTCGAAATCAGTTTCTCATCGACCATGTCGATGGCGATGCGGACGGCGGCGTGACCGGTTCGTTTCCCGTTGCGCGTTTGCAGGATGTAGAGGCGGTTTTCTTCCACGGTGAACTCGAGGTCCTGCATGTCCTTGAAGTGCTTCTCCAGAATTTTTCGCACTTTCATGAGCGCCTTGTGCGCTTCGGGCATTTCCTCGGCGAGCTGTGCGATCGGGTGCGGCGTGCGCACACCGGCGACAACGTCTTCGCCCTGCGCGTTGATGAGATATTCGCCGTAGAATACTTCCTCGCCGCTGGCCGGGTCGCGCGTGAAAGCAACGCCGGTCGCGCTCGTCCCGCCCATGTTGCCGAAGACCATGGTCTGCACGTTGACGGCCGTGCCCCAATCGTGCGGGATGCCGTACTTGCGCCGGTAAACAATAGCGCGGTCGTTCATCCAGGACCCGAAAACGGCGCCGATCGCTCCCCAGAGCTGTGCTTTTGCGTCCTGCGGAAACGCCTTGCCCGTGCGCTCCCTGATCAGCTCCTTGAATCGCCGGACGAGTTCCTTCAGGTCGTCCACGGAAAGCTGGACGTCGGGAAAATTGTGGTTGCCGTAGCGTTCGTCCTTCAGGTGTTCGATCACGCTCTCAAACGGCTCGTGTTCCTCGCCCTCGCGCTTCTGCACGCCCATGACAACGTCGCCGTACATCTGCAGGAAACGGCGGTAGGAATCCCAGGCAAAACGCGCGTTCTTCGTCTGGCGCGCGACGATTTCCACGGTGGCGTCGTTCATGCCGAGATTCAGGATCGTGTCCATCATGCCGGGCATGGAATCGCGCGCACCGGAGCGCACCGAAACGAGCAGCGGCCGCTCCTTGTCGCCCAGTTTTTTGCCGACCGATTTCTCGACCTTCTCGAGCGCGGTGGCCACCTCCCGCTCCAATTCCGGCGGATAGCTTCGCTTGTTCTCGTAATAATAGGTGCAGACTTCCGTGGTCAGCGTGAAGCCGGGCGGGACGGGCAACCCGATGCGCGTCATCTCCGCGAGGTTCGCGCCTTTGCCGCCGAGGAGCGGCTTCATGGTCCCGGCGCCGTCGGCGTGGCCGTCACCAAAGTAGTAAACGTAACGCCTGCCTTTGGCCGGTTTGCGAGACTTGGTCGATTTGGCCGCGCTTTTCCGGCGCGGTTTGCCGCGAGTTTTTGAATTTTTCCTGGCCATGATGCGAGAGAGAATTCCGCGGGAAGATGCGGAAACCGCAAACTAAATGGCGAGACCGAGGTGTCAACGCGCCGAGCGTGACGGAGCCGGTCTTTTAGGAAGCCGCCGAAAGGCTCTGGCCGTTGGTGGCGAGCACTTCGACGATCGCCGTGGTGAAGTCTTCCACGCCGGTGGTCGGGACGATGATGGTGTTGCGACGGCCGTGTGCTTCCTCGGTGATGCGCAGAAATTTACCGCGATCGTTCTCCCGGAGCTGCACGTGAAAATACTTGCGCTCGATCTGAAATTCCCGGGCCTCGAGGATGTTGTCCATTGAAGGGCCGCGATTCTAGCCCCAGCCCGCGAAAGATGGGAAGCCCTTTTTTCAGGGGCTCTCGACCCAAGTAGTTTCGGGAGAACGCCTTCTGTCCAAACAATCTCCGCAATGCGAGGAAGAACTCGTTAAGGCCGCTTCCGCCGCGAGCGTGCCGGCTTTTCTCCCGCCACCGCGAAATCGATCTGACGTTTGAACTGGTCGACCCGAACGACATAGACGCGCAGTTCGTCCCCCACGGAATAACGTTTGCGGCTGTGCCGGCCAACCAGGCGGCGTTGCGCCGGCTCGAAGCTAAAGAAATCCTCGGTCAACGCCGAGATGTGGATGAGTCCGGTGATGAGCGCATCGGGCAACTCAATGAGAAGACCGTAGTTTCGCACCTCAAGGATGGTCGCGCGAAAGACCTGTGGATTGCGCGCGTCGAGCTGGAGCTGGAAAAATTCCAGCTTCTTCATTTTGGTCGATTCGATTTCGGCTTCGGCCGCGACACGCTCGGTCGTGGAAATGTGCTCGGCCACGGAAGCGAGCTGGCCGAGATCACCGCGGCTGCGGCGTGATCGATCGCGCTCGGCCAAAGTACGATGCACGACCAGATCGGCGTAGCGCCGGATCGGGCTGGTGAAATGCGTGTAATTCGTTTTGGCCAGGCCGTAGTGACCGAGCGGTTGCGTGAGATAACGCGCCCGCTTCAGGCTTTTGAGCAGGCCGATTTTCAGCGCCTGTTCCTCGGGCTTGCCGCGGAGCGATTCGAGCAAACGCTGCAGCTCCTTTCGATTGGTCAGGTCACCCACGCGATACTGATAGCTGAGAATCATCTCGCGATATTCCGCCAGCTTTTCCGGATCGGGATTCTCGTGCACCCGGTAGATGGTCGGGATCGAATCATTCTTGAGCTCGCGCGCCACCGCTTCGTTCGCGGCCAGCATGAATTCCTCGATCAACTGGTGCGACTGGTCGTTCTCGATACGCTCCAGCCGGATCGGTTCGCCTTTTTCGTTGAGAATGACTTTGACCTCGGGGAAATCGAGATCGAGCGAGCCATTTTCGAAACGTTTCCGGCGCAGGAGCGAGGCGAGCCGCCACGCAGTGTGCAGACGTTGCCCTAATTCGTCCTCGGGCGCTTTTTGCAGGAGGGCATAGGCCTGGCGATAGGTCATTCGCTTCGCGCTGCGGATGATGGTTTTGCCGAAACGCACGCTGCGCACGCGCCCTTCTTTTCCGAATTGCAGGAAGACGGAATGGGTCAGCCGATCGACGTTCGGATTCAGACTGCAGACGCCGTTGCTCAAGCGCTCCGGCAACATTGGAATGACGCGGTCGGGCAGATAAACGCTGTTGCCGCGCCGCAGTGCTTCGCCATCCAGCGCGCTGCCCGGCACGACGTAGGCCGAGACGTCGGCGATATGCACGCCGAGCCGCCAGCCGCCACCCGCGATTTCTTCCACGTGAATGGCGTCGTCGAAATCGCGCGCATCGTCGGGATCGATCGTGACGATGAATTGGCCGCGCAAATCTTCGCGCTCGCCATGATCGCCAGGCTGGACGCGATCGGGAATCTCTTCCGCTTCCGTGAGCACGGCGTGGGGAAATTCGGTGGGCAAATGATACTTCCGAACGATCGACAGCATGTCGACACCCGGTGCCGTGCTTGGCCCGAGCACCTCGATGATGCTGCCCTCAGGATTAACGTGGCGCGATTCCCACGCCTCCAGCCGGACGACGACCTTATCGCCGACCGCACTGCTCTTGGCCGGCTGGACATACACGTCGTGGACGAGACGCGGATCGTCCGGCACGACGTAGGTGAAATTTCGCGAACGTTGCAGCGTGCCGACAATGGTATCGTGAGCGCGCTCCAGAATTCGAATGACCCGGCCTTCCGGCCGCTCGGCACCTTTGCGCGCCCGCGCATAACTCGGATCACGGGTAATCCGTACGACGACGCGGTCGCCATTCATGGCTGTGCCGGTGTTCTCCGCGGCAATGAAAACATCGGACTGCCCGGCCTTTTCGCTGACGAGAAAGCCGTAGCCGGCCTGGTGAACCTGCAACGTCCCAGTGACGAGATCGGCTTCCTCGGGCAGAACGTAGCGATTTTTGCGGATGCGCGCGATCTCGCCGTCGCGCTCCAACTCGCGCAACGTCTCATTGAGGCCCATGCGCTCGCCGCTCTTTCGGCCAAGCGCCTTCGCCAGGTCCACGCGCGCCAGCGGTCGATACTTCGGATCGCGAAGCAGAGCGAGAATTTTCTGTTTGAGCTGGTCGTTCGATTTCATGGCAAAGGCGAGCGCAGCTTCGTTGAGGGAGCGCGGCTGTGAAAGTGGCTTTTCTGCGCGCGGTCATCTCGAGCGCAGCGAAGGACCTCACGATTGGTCCGGACCACGCAGCTACTTTGCCAGCACCTCGTCAGGTCCCTCGCTGCGCTCGGGATGACCAAGGGAGAAATGCGATTTTTCCCATGGGACACAAATTATGGCCGATCATGGCAAGCTTCTTCGCCTCGCCCAAATGAAATGCTGCTATAGAATTGTGCCGGAGGTTTTCGATGAAGCATTCCATTTATCGCAGCGGTCTTGTTTTTCTCGTCCTTGTCGCGCTGACCCTCGTCGGGCTGGCAAATGATCGAAACCGAAACGGGGGAGCAAAACGAAAGAACAGTATGAAGATCAGCAGCTCAGCATTTGCAGAAGGAGCGGAGATTCCCGTGAAATACAGCCGCGGCGGCGAAGACATCAATCCGCCGTTGCACATCGAAGGAACGCCCGAAAACGCCAAAAGCCTTGCCTTGATCATGGACGACCCGGACGCGCCCGTCGGCCTTTTCACTCATTGGCTGGTCTGGAACATCGACCCGGGCACGACGCAGATCGCCGAGAAGAGCGTTCCGAAAGGCGCGGTGGAAGGGACGAACGATTATCCGACGGCCGGCTACGGCGGACCGCAACCGCCTTCGGGCACGCATCGTTATTACTTCAAGATTTTCGCGCTCGATAAAACGCTTGATTTGCGGGCGGGCGCCAGGCGCAAAGAGCTCGACGAAGCGATGAAAGGTCACGTCATCGCGGAAGGCCAATACATGGGCCGTTTCACGCATCGGAAGTAGCGTGGTGTCGAGGCGCTTGGGCCAGGCGCCGAATGCCAACACGGCGGCGCTTGACACAAGCGCCTCTACATCGACGCAGCTGCATGGCATAGTCTCACTCCGAATGCGTGCGACGATCTGGAAAATTGCCGGTCGCGAACGCGATCTTGCGCGGCGTGGGATGATCATGGGCGTCGTCAATGTCACGCCGGATTCGTTTTCCGATGGCGGTAAATTTTTCGACCCGCAAAAAGCAGGGGAACACGCCCGGCGTTTGATCGCCGAAGGGGCCGACATGATCGACGTCGGCGGCGATTCGACGCGACCCGGGTCTGATCCGACCGCATCGGACGAGGAATGCGCGCGGGTTCTGCCGGTGCTGGAAGCATTACGGAGCGAGACGGCCAAAGTGTTTCTTTCCATCGATACCTCAAAGCCGGCCGTGGCCCGGGCTGCGCTTGAAGCCGGCGCCTCGGTGGTCAATGACGTGACCGGCGCCCGGAACGACGAGATGTGCAGGCTGGTCGCGGAACGCGGTTGCGCCATGATTATCATGCACATGCAGGGCGAGCCGCGCACCATGCAGCTGCGACCACATTACGAAGATGTGGTCGCCGAAATCGCCGTTTTTTTTCGACAACAATTCGAGCGCGCCATAAGTTTTGGCATTGATCCCATGGCTATTGCGTTCGATCCGGGAATCGGGTTCGGCAAAACCCTCGAGCATAATCTCGAGCTGCTGAGAAATCTGGAGCGGCTGCGCGTGCATGATCGTCCGTTGGTCGTGGGTGTATCGCGCAAAGGATTTCTCGGAAAAATGATTCACTCGAACGAAATGGACGATCGGCTTGCTCCGACGGTGGCGTGGACGGCGCTCCTGCGGGAACGCGGCGCCGACGTGTTGCGGGTGCATGACGTGAAACCGAATCGGGCCGCCCTGCGCGTGGTCGAAGCCCTCATGAGCGCGCCATGATTCACCAGATCATCGAGTTTTGTCTTTCCCGCTGGCGCAGCGCCATCGAGATCCTGTTGCTCAGTGTCGGGATTTACTACGGTTATCTCTATTTTCGCGGGACACGCGGCGCGAAAGTGCTGACCGGCCTGGCCATCGTCTTTCTCACCCTCACGCTTATTTCGCAGCTCCTGAACCTGGTCGTGATTGGCTGGATCATTCGCAGCTTTTCCGTCTTTCTGGCCATTGCCCTGGTCGTGATTTTCCAGCCGGAACTGCGTCGTGGCCTGGCCGAGCTGGGCGGTCACCCGATCTTTTCCCTGACAAGCGAAAAACGCGAAACGGTGCAGGATTTGACGGAAGCAATCACGCAGCTGGCCAACAAGCAGTTCGGCGCGCTCATCGCCATCGAACGTGACACGTCGATCAAGGTCTTCGAAGAAACCGGTGTCATCATCAATGCCGATTTTTCCGTCGAACTCCTGCTCACCATTTTTCATCCGAAAGCGGCCCTGCACGATGGCGGCGTCATTGTGCGCGACGGCCATATCGCGGCCGCGGCCTGCATTTTCCCGGTGAGCCAGCGTGAGACGCTCGATCGCAGCCTCGGGCTGCGTCATCGCGCCGGGCTGGGCATTACGGAGGAATCGGACGCTGTGGCGGTGGTCGTTTCGGAAGAAACGGGAGCGATTTCCATTTGCCACCGGCGCCGGATCGAACGGAATTTTACTCCCGAAACGTTTCGCAAGCGGATCGGCGAAATTCTCCTCGGCAGATATGAAGAAGCTAATCCTGAACAACTGGCAGGCGAAGTTGATCTCCCTCCTGCTCGCGACCGCCCTCTGGTACCTCATCAAAAAGAACGTAGCAACGACACCCTCTCTGTCTGAGATGCCGTCGGCGCAGCAAAGTGGCCAGGGCCCGTAAACGCGCGGAAACTTTCTAGCGCAAAAAACGGGCGAGATTCTCTTTTTCCCAGCGCCGGGCGCGTCGATAACTTCGGAACTGCGCTTCGCGGCGATTGAATTCATCGGTGTGCACGCGACGCCGGCCGCCCGCATCGAGTTCGTCCGGCACGACGGCGTGCAACATTTCGTGATAGAGAATGTATTCGAGAAACCAGCGCGGCACGAAAGGCTGATCGAGCAGCGGGTTAATACGGATGACTTTATCTTCTTCCTGAATCGTCCCGAAAATGAAGTATTCCTTCGGACGCTGCCGGCGGCGGCGGCCCCACGTCACGCTGTAGCCGCGCAAACGTCCATTGAAATAGCGATCATTGAGCCGGTCGAAAATCGCGCGCAAATCGAAGCAGCGCCCTTCCTGCGGCAAATTCAGTTGCCGCTGCATGGGCAGCACCGGGTGCGCTAATTTTCGTTTGGTTTTCTTGGCCACTAGCTTTCCTGATTGGCAATCGCTTCCGGGAAGGCAAATCATTCTATTTCTCTTTGTGAAACTAACAAGAAAAGGCCGGAAATTTGTCGGAACTTGATTGTAACATATTGAAACTAAGTAACTTAAATAGACAGCAGTTTGCCAAAGATCAGTCGTTATTCTAACAGCCTTGTCCGCAGGGGCTTGGCGATCCAGGCCCCTATTTCTGTGTCTTTTTGGCCCACGGCAAGGCAGGTTCGAGCCCGGCCGAAAACTCGGCATGCGCCGGCCGACGCCGGCGACCAAAAGCGACCTCAGTGTTTCGCGCGCATCTGCTTTCGGCGAGCTAGGCTTCTCAGCCGAATTTTGGGCGAAAGAACAATGTTTGCCTTGAGATATTTCCGCATGAGCTGAAGCGCCTGATCGTTTTCCCTTTTCGTATTCGAGATGGTGCAATCGGCCGGCACCAGCAAATCGTAGTCGCGCATGTAGGCGTCGTTGGCGGTGAAGAGGACGCAGTAATTGCCGGCGATGCCGGTAATAATCAGCCGGCTTGCACCGAGATAACGCAGCAGTGTTTCCAATGTGCTGGCGAAAAAACCGGAATGCTTCGGCTTGAGCACGAAGTAATCGGTCTCTTCCGGCGCGAGGCGCTGAACGATTTCGCGCCCCCGTGACGACGGCCTCAAACAATGTTTGACGAGGCGGCGAAAATCAGAACGCCACCGGCCGAAATTGTCGTTTACGTAAATGACCGGAACACGGGCCGCTTTGGCCCGCTGCTTGAGCCGGCCGAGTTTGGCCGCCATGGCGGGTGCGTAGCGTAACAGCTGATCCGCCTCGGGAAATTCGAGCGGATTGATCACATCCACGAGCAGCAGTGCCGTCTCGCATTGATCCGGCACACTGCCGTGCAGATTTTTGTTCTTCGTTACCATCGAAATCAAAAGTGCCGCGGAAGGTCGGGAATTTCGCGCTGCCTAAAAACATCGCGAAGAGCCGTTCGCGCCGCGTGATATCCGCACATGCCATGGACGCCGCCCCCCGGCGGTGTGGAGGAAGAGCAAAGATAAACGCCCGGCAACGGTGTGCGATAGGGCGACGGGCTGAGCGTCGGCCGGGCGATGAGCTGCCAGAGATTGGCCGCGCCGCCGTTGATATCACCGCCAATCAAATTCGGGTTCGAACGCTCCAGGTCGGCCGGGAAAAAGGAATGCCGCGCCAGAATACAATCGCGAAACCCCGGGGCGAACCGTTCGATCTGCGCCTCGATACGCGCGCTCATGTCAAAGCTGGATCGGTTGGGCACGTGGCAATAGGCCCAAAGAGTGTGGCGGCCGGCCGGGGCGCGCGTGGAATCAAAAAGACTTTGTTGCGCCATGAGGACAAAGGGCTTTTCGGGATGCCGGCCGTGCGCAACCTCGCGCTCCGCGGCGGCGATCTCAGCCAATGTTCCCCCCACGTGCACTGTCCCCGCTTCCCGGCAGGACTGCGCTTGCCAGGGAACAGGGGCCGAAAGCGCGTAATCGATCTTGAAAACGCCGGGCGCAGGGCGGAAACGCTCGAGGTGAGACCGATAGCGGACCGGCAGACGCCCTTCGGCCAGGCGCAGGAATTGCGCGACGGTTACATCGAACAGAACCGCCCCGGCAGGCGGAACCTGTTGAAGTCGTTCGACTCGGTGATTCGTTTCGATCTCTCCGCCGAGCTGGCGCAATTGCGCGGCCAGGGCGTTGGCGATGGATTGCGATCCGCCGCGCGGAAAAGGCCAGCCAACGGCATGGGCCGCCGTCCCCAAAACGAGACCAAAGGCTCCGGAGGCGGTCGCTTCCAAGGGCAGGAAGGAATGTGCCGCCAGACCCGCGAAAAGCGCGCGGGCCGCTTCGTTCCGAAACCGTCTCATGGCGAGATGATGGGCCGAGGAAAGAGCACGCCACCCGAAGCGCGCCAGGATGAGGGGATGCCGCGGCCTGTGCAACATGGGCTGCAGAAATTCAACCGCCAGGTTCTTCCAATGGTGCACGAACGGCCGGAAGAGACGCGACCATGCGGCGGCATCACCGCCTAACGAGTTCTGTTGTTCGCCAAATTCTCGCCTGAGCGAGGCGGCGCCTGTTTCGGCCAGCGGATGAGCCAGGGGCGTTGGCGGCTCGATCCACTCCAGACCGAAGCGAGGCAGGTCCAGCGCATTGAAGATGGGCGAACCCGCCGCCAGCGGATGAATGGCCGAACAGACATCATGCCGAAATCCAGGGAGCGTCAGCTCGGTCGTCCGCGTCCCGCCCCCGATGCTCTCTCGCGCTTCCAGGACCAGCACCGAGCAGCCGGCTCGCGCCAGAACAATGGCGGCGGTGAGACCATTGGGCCCCGAACCGACGACGACGGCATCGTATGTATTTTTTCGGCTAATGGCTTTTCCAGCTCGTTAGGGCAGCGAGCGCATCATTTCACTCACGGCTCTGCCACTTGTTCTCTTATCGTCGGCAGTCACGTTAATGGCTGCGGCAGGTTCGAAGCGACCTAGGAATTTTTTCTATGCTCCGACGCGCTCTTTGTCCGATTGCGAGCGGATGTTTTTTCCATGATTTGTCAGGTTAGTGGATAGCTTCATTTCTCTCGACCAACGCCTCGAACTCCTGCGCATGACTGACAGGGAGCGCAAATGGCATTCGCTCGACGACAAGCGCGTCTGCCTGGTTTGCCAGCGGATCTTCACCGGGCGGCAAATCGAAATCATCCGCGACCGGCGCGGACGCTACGTTTTCCAATGTCCGAGCCCCGGCTGCCCATCCGATTTCAGTCATTGGCTGCTCTGTGGAATCTGGGCCTCTCAGTTTGGGGATGTCGAGGTTTCGCGTCCGGCCGCCTGACCTTTCAGCCGGGGCTCTGGGAAGGGTAGCAGGGCCGGGGCCCCGGCCAATTTTGGCGGTCAATGCGGAACCGAGGCATCCGCCGCCGGGATCAGAACCGTTTGTTTGAATGCCATGTGTGATTCTGCAAAAACGCAGGCTGCAGTGGAAGAGATGGAACGCTACTGCGAGGAGCATCCCGGCAGCCCGGTCGCCACGCGCCGCCCAAAGCTCTCGATACGAGGTCGCACCTGGATCGTGCTTCTCGGTCCGAGCATTCGCGAAGGCATCGTCGGTCTCGGCTCGACCGTGACGGCCGCCTTACGCGCCTTTGACGATCAGTATCTCCGTTCGCTGCGTCCGGCGCACGAACCAGCCTATCGCGTGCGAAGAAGAGCGCCCGCCTGGACGCCGCAGGCGGCCTGATCACGGACGCCTCAGGCCTGGACCAGAAAAAACGCCACTCCAAGCACGATGTAGGCGGCGACCAGGAGAACGCCTTCAAACCAGGTCGTCTCTCCGTCTGCCGCGATTGCGTTCACCGTGAAGCTGACGCCGGCGATCGCAATCAGCTCGAGCGGATTTTCAAAGACCAGATTCATCGGCCGCCCGAAGAAATGGGAGACGAGGACGAGAAGCGGCGCGACGAGCAACGCGACCTGAATGCTGGAGCCGACCGTAATGCTCATGACGAGCCCCATGCGGTCTTGGCGGGCAAAATAAATAGCGGCCACGTATTCGGCCGCATTGCCAATGATAGCAAGCACGATGATGCCAAGAAAGAAGGTGGAAATCCCGAGCTGCGTGGCGGTTTGGCCCAGCGCGCCGGAGACAAGCTCCGCTTCCCAGGCCGTCAACGCCGTTCCGGCCAGCAAAATGCCGAGCGATTTCCAAACCGGCCAGGGTTGTCGCTGTTTATGCTCGTCACTTCGTTGAAACTCGAAGACGTCCCGATGCGTGATGAGCGTGTAGATGAGATTGGCCACGTAGACCAGAATCAGCACTACTGCGACGCCAAGACTTAATTGTTCATCGAGCCGATCGGCGGCGGGCGACTCGAGAATGCCGCGCTCGGTATAGTCGAAAAGCGCCGGCAGAATCAGCGCGAGGGTGGCGAGAATGAGCAGACTGGAAAGCAAACCGGCGCGTTCGCGCTTGAAGCATTGCCGCTCGCGGCCATAGCTGCCGATGATCACGGCAAGTCCCAGCCCAAGCAGACTGTTGCCGATGATCGAGCCAGTGATCTGACCCTTGACCACCCCCTGTTCTCCGCTCATCAGGACGAACAGAGCCAGAATCAATTCGGCCGTGTTGCCAAAGGTCACATTGAGCAAACCGCCGACGGCCGGACCGACCCGCGCGGCCAGGTGTTCGGTGGCGCGCCGGATCCATTCGGCCAGCGGAACAATGGCCAGAACGCCGGCCACGAAAATCCAGACCGGGCCGACATTGAGGAAATAGCGCGCCGCCAGCGAAAGCGGCACCAATAGCAAAAGCCAGGTGAAGATCATGAGCTCACGGGGGAACCAAATCGGCAAGGCAGCCGAGATCGTCACTCGGCCCGCAAAGCCGGTTTGTAACCGCTTTTGAGAATGGCATCGTGCAGCGCGGGGGCGTGCGTCTTGCGGGCGTCGAAGGTGACGATCACACGTTCCGTCTCGAGATCGACGCGCACATCTTTTACGCCCGCGATACGCATGAGCGGCTCGCGCAATTTCCGCACGCATTCGTCGCAATCTTCCCCTTCCGTGGCGATCTCGACCCGCTCCAAAATCGGTTCGTCATCCGCGCTTTCCAGATTATGCGGATCGGCCGGGTCCATACGCTAACTTCGCACCTCGTCCCCGGGCCGGACGCCGCCATTTCAATCGACACTTCTTGATTGCCTCGATCATGCGCCCGCTTTAACTGTAACCCCCGCCCGCTTCGGCGCGGCTCTCAACTCTCAACCACCAACTCTCAACTTTTCTATGGCAAATTACGGCATCAACGGCTTCGGCCGCATCGGGCGCAATGTCCTGCGCGCCATGTCCCAGGACGAGGTCGAACGCATCCGCGCGATCAACGATTTAACCGACACGCACACGCTCGCCCACCTGCTCAAATGGGATTCGGTCCACGGCAAGTTCGACGGCCAAACGGGCTACGACGATGAGAACATCATCGTGCGCGGGCACAAAATTAAGATCTTCAAGGAACGCGATCCCGCCAAATTGCCCTGGAAGGGTCTCGGCGTGGACGTCGTTCTGGAATCGACCGGTTTTTTTACCAGCCGCGATAAAGCTGAAGTTCACATCACAAAAGGCGGCGCCAGGAAAGTGCTTATCAGCGCGCCGGCCAAGAACCCGGACGTGACCATCTGCATCGGTGTGAACGACTCGATCTACGACCCGGCCAAGCACACCATCGTTTCTAACGCGAGCTGCACGACCAATTGCCTCGCCCCGATGGTGAAAGTGCTGCACGACAGCTTCGGCATCGAAGCCGGTTTCATGAGCACGATCCACAGTTACACGAATGACCAGCGCATCCTCGATCTGCCACACGAAGATTTGCGGCGGGCGCGCGCGGCCGCCATCAACATCGTGCCGGCGAGCACGGGCGCGGCCAAGGCGATCGGCGAAGTGATCCCGGAATTGAAGGGCAAACTGAATGGCGGCGCCTTCCGCGTGCCCACGCCCGACGGATCGGTCACCGATTTCACCGCCATTCTGAAAAAGAATGCGACGGCCGATGAAGTGAATCAGGCGTTCGCCGCCGGCGCCAAGGACAAGAGCTTCAAAGGCGTGCTGGAATATTCGGACGAGCCGCTCGTTCTGCGCGACATCGTGGGCAATCCGCACTCCTGCATTTTCGACAGCAAACTCACGCTCACTTTGGGCGATCGCTTCGTGAAAGTGGTTGGCTGGTATGACAACGAATGGGGTTACAGCAATCGCTGCGTGCAGATGCTGGAGATGCTCGGCCAATAGGTGGAGGATTGGAGTTGAGGAGTGACGGAGTAATGGATTTCGCTCCTGCATTACTCCACTGCTCCTTTACTCCAACACTCCAATTGAAATGAAGCTCACTCTTCGCGATCTCGACGTGGCCAACAAACGCGTGCTCGTGCGCGTGGATTTCAACGTTCCGCTGGAGGAGCGCGACGGCGATTTCAAGATCACCGACGACACGCGCGTGCGCGAAAGTCTGCCCACCATCCGATATCTGCGCGAGCGGGGGGCAAAGACGATCCTCATGTCCCATCTGGGACGGCCCAAAGGCCAGCCCGTTCCAAAGTATTCGCTCCGGCCGGTCGGTGTGCTTTTGCACGACCTTATCGATCATCCCGTCGTTTTCAGTCACGACTGCATCGGAGCTGATGCGGAAACGATCGTCGCTAGTTTGCAGCCGGGTGACGTTGCCCTGCTCGAGAATCTGCGCTTTTACGCCGGCGAGGAAGCGAACGATCCGATGTTCGCCGAAGCGCTGGCCAAACTCGGCGATGTCTACGTGAACGACGCCTTCGGCGCCGCCCACCGTGCGCATGCCAGCACCGCCGGCATCACGAAATTCGTCAGCCAATCGGCCATGGGTTTTCTCATGGAGAAGGAGCTGAAATACCTGAAAGGCGAGCTGGAGAACCCGGCCAAGCCGTTCCTCGTCATCCTCGGCGGCTCAAAGGTTTCCGACAAAATCGGCGTGCTCAAGGCGCTCATGGAAAAAGCCGACACGATTTTGATCGGCGGCGCCATGGCCAATACGTTTTGGAAAGCGCAGGGGGTTCCGATTGGCAAAAGCCGGGTCGAGGAAGACAAGCTCGGTCTTGCCCATGAGTTGCTCGCGCTCGCTAAAAAGAAGGGCGTCAGGCTTCTGCTTCCGGTCGATGCTCTGGAAACGCCCGAAATCAAGGCCGGCGCACCGATCAAAAACACGGGCCGGGTTACGCCGCAGCATGGCATCACGGACGGCTGGCAGGCGGTCGATATCGGGCATGCCAGCATCGCGCTGTTTCAAGAGGAGATTGGGAAGGCAAAGACCATTCTTTGGAACGGACCGGTCGGCATTTTTGAAATTCCCGATTTTGCCGAAGGCACATTCGCCATCGCCGAAGCCATGGCCAAAGCGAAAGCCGTTACCATTATCGGCGGCGGCGATTCCGTGACGGCGGTGAAACAGGCGGGCCTGGCCGACAAAATGACATTCATCTCAACCGGCGGCGGCGCTTCGCTCGAGCTCCTGGAAGGAAAGGAACTTCCCGGGGTGGCCGCGCTGAGCGATGAGTGATGGAGCAATGGAATGGTGGAGTGTTGAAATAACAATGCGCGCCCCGAACAGTCCTCCGCTTGGTCATGACTCCATTACTCCACAACTCCATCACTCCACCCTTTTCTGATGCGTAAAAAAATCGTCGCAGCCAATTGGAAAATGCACATGACACAGGCGGAAGCGACCGCTTTTGTGCAGACATTTCTCGTCGAACTCGGCGATTTCGACGACATCGAGATCGTCATTGTTCCACCCTTTACGGCCATCGCGAAAGTGACGGAAGCGCTGGGCACAACCCAGACGGTCAAGGTCGGCGCGCAGAATATGCATTGGGAACGCAACGGGGCGTTCACGGGAGAAATCAGCCCCGCCATGCTGCGCGATCTTTTCGTGCGTTACGTCGTGCTCGGCCACAGCGAACGCCGGACGCTTTTCGGTGAGACGGATGAAATGGTGAATCGCAAGGCGCACGCCGCGCATGAAAACGTTCTGCGACCAATCGTGTGCGTGGGCGAAACGCTGCCGCAGCGCGAGAGAGGCGAGGTCGAGAATGTGCTCGAAACGCAGTTGCGCGGAAGTCTGGCCGGTCTCGGCGCGAAGGAATTGCAGGAAACGGTCATCGCCTACGAACCGGTCTGGGCCATCGGCACCGGCAAGACCGCCACGGCCGCGCAGGCGCAGGAGGCGCACGCGTTCATCCGCAAGACGCTCGTTGAGTTATCCAGTAAGGCGACGGCGGCAAAGATTCGGATTCAATACGGTGGCAGCGTGAAACCGGGCAACGCCGCCCAGCTGATGGCGCAGCCCGACATTGACGGCGCGCTCGTTGGCGGCGCCAGTCTCGACCCGCGAAGTTTCGCCGAAATTGTGAAGGCCGCCGCGCCTAACGAATAAGTTGCAGCCGGGATCGGTGATCCCGGCTCCAGCGGCTACCGCTCACGGCAGCGTGTAAACTTCGACCAGCGCCACGCCGGTGGGCGCCGCGCCCATCCCGCTGACGATCGCCGTGTAACTGCCCGGAGGTTGCGTCGTCAGAATGGCGGCCTCGTGCGGATTCGTCGGAGCGATGCCGGTGGCCTGGATGTCGGCGGCATTGCTCGCATTTTGCCAGTCGTCGTTCTGCGCAATGATCGCCCCCTGCGCATTATGCAACTCGAGCGCGGGATCGGCCAGCGGATTGGTCACCCCCTGGGTGGATAACGAGGGCCCGATGCCGCGAATGATCACATTGGTCGCGCTGCTCCCGGTCAGGATGAATCCCCCAATCATGACGTTCTCCCCCGTTTGCACAAAACCACGCGTGGAAATATTCGCGATGTCGGAGCCCGGACCCCAGCCGAGATCATAAGTTTCGACAAGGCCCACGCCAGAACTGTTGTTGACGCCTCGCATGATGGCGGTGTAGCCGGCATTGTTTGAGGGCAACGTTGCGAGGATGGCGGCTTCGGCCGTGGCCGTCGGCGCGATCGTCGTGTCGATAATTGCCTGACGATTGGCGTTGTCGGTCCAATCATCGTCCGAGCTGAGCGTCGTGCTGCTGTCGTGCAATTCGAGCGTCGGATCGGAGAGGGGATTGGCTACTCCGTGCGACGCCAGGGACGGCCCGATGGCGCGAACGAGCAGTCGTTTCGGCGTGCTGCCGCTCAGAATGAATCCGCCGATGAGCGCGTTCGGATCGGGCCGCACCTGCAGGCGGGTTGAGATATTGCCGAGCCGGCCGGGCGACGCGACCACGGTCACGTCGAAATGTTGCGAGATCATCGCGCCGTCGTAATCGGTCGCTGTGATCGTGATTGTGGCGGTGCCGAGTTGATGGGCGCCAACGGTGATCTGAGTGTTGTTAGGCTTGACCGTCACGCTCGCGACCGTCGGGTCGCTGCTCGAGACCGCGAAAGTGAACGGCGGAATTTCGAATAAATCAGTAACGGAAACCAGATTCGGAACCCTGATCGGCTGAGTTGAGTCGTAATTCCGCAGTGGCAAATTCGAGAACGCTCCATTTCCCAAGATAAAAACAGCGTTGTAAGTGGGAATCGCCGCGATTTGATCGACCACCGCCATGCCGTTCCCGACGACGCGTCCGAAAACGGTGAAGCCGCCGTTCTGGTTATCGAGATTCGCCGAGTTATCCGCCAGGTTGATGAACCATTGACTGGTCGCGCTATTCGGATCGTTAGCCAGCTTCGCCATTGCGATGGTCCCTCGTACGTTGGAGATGCCGGGCTCGTTTTGAATCGGTGGAAACGTCAGGACTGAAATCGGGAGTGCCCGGGTCGGATCGGCCGAATTGACCGTGCCAATGAATCCGCCTCCCTGCACGATAAAGCCAGGCACGGAGCGATGCACAAAACTCGAGGCGAGATGGCCGGTTGTCGGATCGGTCTTGAAATAACGATCCTCATTGACGTAGCGCAGAAAATTGGTCGCTGTAATCGGTTTCGCCTGGCTGTAGAGTGCGACGTCAAAATTGCCAATTGGCGTGACGAAACGAACGGCCTTCGTGTCGGGATCTCTGAAGGCACCCTGCAGTTCGAGCGTGGCATTGGCATTCTGATAGATCGCTTGATCGGGCATCTGCATATCGACGACCGGGGCGACATTGGCGGCGGCCCCGATGGTGCAGGCGAACAGCAGCAGGCAGATGGGAATAAATCGGTTCATCGCGTAAGAGCGGCGATTCTAAACCAATTCGTCTGCTCGTCCACCGGCTGATCGCGAAAATTTGCGCGCTCAGATTTTATTTCTTGATCTCCAAATACGCTCGCGTCTGCACTTGATTCGTGCCGGGCTGCATCTGCTCGATGCGCATCTGTTTTAGAAACCAGTGACCTTCGATCTTCTGCGCAGAAACGACCTCGAAGCGTTTGGCCAGGTGTCCCTTCCAATCGTAGCCTTCCATCTGCATGAGGGCACCACTGTTCTTGTCGACCCAGAGCAGGACGCGCGAATATTGCGAGTCGTGGTCCGGCGGTCGCAGTTCCAATTCCCAGCAGGCCCGCGTCCGCACCGTGTCATCGCCAATGACGCGCGCGTTCGGCCAGTAGAGAAAGCGCAGGGAAAGATCTTCGTAGCTGACGGCGGTCCCGCGCACTTTCTGGTCGAACCTGGCCGGCGTAATTTTCTCGGCCCCTTTCGCGCTCAATTCCTCGAGCCGCGATTCCTTTTCGCCGAGCCGCAGCAACAACGCGCCGGGCGGATTGGCGAAGGAATATTTGATGGTCGGCCCTGTTTCGGTCAGGCGAAACGGCACGACGGTCGCGCCTTCCCGAATTTGCCCCTGCAGATCGACTTCCTGCCGCGCCTGCTGCAAACGCGCCGTTTCCAGAATCTGCCGGGCGCTCGGGGTGGGCTGCGCGAAAACCGGGGCGATTCCGAGGAAGAAAATGAGAATGATCCTTTGCATGTGTAATGAGCTTTAAGTTTTAAGTCTCAAGTTTTAAGCGAGAATGCGAGCGCGTGACCACGGAAAGCATAAAGCTTAAGACTGACGTTCATGGATCGAGCTCTCTTTCAACTGATTAACCAGCATTGGACGGCGCCTGCCCTCGATCTGTTCATGGCGGCGCTTAGTAATTTCGATATCTGGAAACCGTTCGCCGTTGCGCTCGGCATTCTCGCACTCGTTTTCGGCGGATTTCGCGTGCGCGCCTTCGTCATTTGCACAATCATCGCGGTGCTCCTGGCCAATCAACTGCTCGTCACTCCGATCAAGGCATTCGTGGATCGCCGCCGGCCGAAGCAGGTGGAAACTGTGCGCATGGTGCAGCTGGCGCATACCCATCCGGCTTTCATGACTCTCTTTAAAACGCCGAAGATCCGGCTCTCCGGCAGGCGCGATCGCCGACGGTCCGGTCCCTCATTTCCTTCCGGGCACATGACAAACAACACGGTCATTGCCGTCATGTGCACGCTGTTCTTTCGCCGCTGGGGCTGGCTCTATTTCTTCGTGGCGGGAGCGGTTGGTTATTCGCGCATTTATCTCGGAGCACACTGGCCCAGCGATATTGTCGCCTCGGCTTTCATGGCAATCGGGGCGGCCCTGCTCATGATGGCCTTGTTTGAGCTGATTTGGAAACGAGCCGCCGCGCGCTGGTCGCCGGCTCTCTTCGCGCGACATCCGCGCCTGCTCGAAACCTCTCACGAAGTTGTCGAAACATGAGCACAACACGCGCGCTTTGGTTTTTCATTCTTGGGCTGACTGCGCTGCGATTGACGCTTCTTGGAACCACCGACCTGAGCGGCGACGAAGCGCATTACTGGATGTGGTCGCAGCGGCTGGCACCGGCCTACTTCAGCAAAGGCCCGGGGGTCGCTTTCGCCATTCGCGCCAGCACCGCGCTCTTTGGCGCGACCGAATTTGGCGTCCGCTTTTGGAGCCCCCTGCTCGGCGCCGGCACGAGCCTCCTCCTCTACTACCTTACGCGACGGCTATTCAGCGAGACGACCGCCTTCTGGACGGTGGTTGGTCTGAATCTCACGCCGATTTTTAACATCGGTAATTTTGTCATGACGATCGATCCGCTCTCGATCTTCTTCTGGACGGCCGCCATGTTCAGCTTCTGGCTCGCGCTCGAGCGAAGTCCCGATTTCAGCTGGTATTGGCCGCTGACCGGGCTGCTCGTCGGTCTTGGCTTTCTCTGCAAATATACCAACGCGCTCGAGCTCATCTCCGTCGTGCTGGTGCTGGTCCTCGTCCCGCGTTTGCGCGACGAATTCAAGCGGCCTGGTTTTTATCTGCTGCTCGGCGTCTTCGCGCTCAGCCTCATTCCTCCGCTGGTCTGGAACGCGCAACACGCCTGGATCACAATCGACCATCTGCGCTCGCGCGGCGGTCTCGATTCGGAGCCTGGTTTTCATCCGCTCCAGCTGCTCGAATTTCTTGGTGAACATTTCGCCACTTACTCGCCGGTTCTCTTTCTTGCCCTGGCCTGGGCGGTCATCGCCAGCTGGCGTCGGGCCCGGCAGCAATTCAAGATCCTGTTTCTCTTCTGGTTCGGTTTGCCTGTTTTCGCATTCTACTTTTTGCTTTCGATTAACGATGCGGCCGCTCCCAACTGGGACGCGCTCGCCTTTCTCAGCTTCGCGCCGCTCGCCATGGCTTTCTGGCAGGAGAAACTCGAGCGGCGCGCCAGTTTGCGCCGCTGGGCTGTCATCGGACTTTTGCTCGCGCTGCTCATGAGCCTCGTCGCGCTCGAGACCGATCTGCTGCGAAGCGTCGGCATTCGTTTGCCCCATCGCGATCCGAGCGATCGTCTCCACGGATGGAAATCGGCCACGAACGCTCTCGAACAATTGCGGAACGATTACGAGAAGAAGCTCGGCGAACGCCTCTTCCTCATCGCCGACGAACGCGACCGTGCCTCAGAGATTTCCTTCTATCTCCATGACAAACGGCGCGAAGGGCCGGGACATCCATCGGTCTATATTCCGGAATCGCAGGATCTCAAAAATCAGTTCTCCTTCTGGCCGAGCTATGATGAATTTGTGCCGCGGACTGCACCAGGCGAACCTTCGCCTGACGAAGTTTATACGGAGGAGAATGGCGTGAATCCCTTCATCGGTCGCAGCGCCCTTTACATCCAGGAAAACGAGAGGGGCTTTCCGCCGCACAATATTCGGGCCGGTTTCCAATCGACCGACGAAATTAGCACGATCGAAATCCGCCGCTTCGGCCGGCCGTTACGCACCTGGCACGTCTACCTTTGCCGACAGTATCGCACTCTCCCGCTATGAACGTGCCTGCTGTTTCGGTCGTCGTCCCCCTTTTCAACGAAGAAGAAAGCGTCACGACCTTGCAAAACGAGCTGACCTCGGCCCTGCGCGGCCTCGACTACGAGATTGTTTATGTCGATGACGGATCCCGCGATGGCACCGTCACGCACATCACGCCGGATGCGCGAGTCCGTGTCCTTCGATTCGAGAAAAACGCCGGCCAGAGCGCGGCCATGTTCGCCGGTCTGCAGGCCGCGCGCGGCGCCGTGGCTGTTCTCATCGATGGCGATTTGCAAAATGATCCGGCCGATATTCCGCGGCTCCTGGCCGAGATCGAGCGCGGCGCCGACCTCGTCTGCGGTTACCGCGCGCGGCGCAAGGACACCCTGGTCAAGCGCCTGACGAGTCGCATCGCTAATTTCGTGCGCAGCCGTTTCACGAAGGACGGCGTGCGCGACACCGGTTGCACGCTCAAAGCCATGCGGCGCGAATGTATTGCGGCCCTCGTTCCCTTTAAAGGCATGCACCGCTTCATTCCCGCGCTCATCAAAGGTGCCGATTATCGGTTGGTCGAGATTCCGGTCAATCATCGCCCCCGCCAGTTTGGTCAAAGCAAGTACGGCCTCGGCAACCGCGCCGTTCGCGCCACCATCGACATGTTCGGCGTACGCTGGCTTCTCTCTCGCCAGCTCCGTTACAAGATGCGCGACGAGTCTAAAGACGCGAAGCCTTAATGCCTCGCTTGGCCAGCTGCACTTGCAGGCTGTCCGGACCAACGAGGTGAAGCATCCCCACCGCGATCATCTGCACACCGGCACCATTCAGAATCTTCGCGATCTTTTCGCTCCAGCGCACGTTTCGTTGCACCAGCAACTTTTCATACAATTCCGGCGCTTCCGCCCTCATATCGTCGATCGCTAATTTCTTGAGAGCATTGGTGTCGCCCCTTAACCAGGCGGAAGCCAGTTGATCGAAGTATTCGATTCCTTTGTCCACGTCGTCGAGTGTCTCGTTGAAAAAAGCGATCTGCTCGGGCTCGGGAAGATCGGCCAGCATTTTCGTCTGCTCTTCCAGCGTCTCGAAACCCATGATCCGGTCCCCGTCCCTCTCAGCTTCTTTGCACAAGCAAAGATCGACGCCCGCGTTCGGGTCCAGACCGGCCTTCTGCAACGGCAGAACCACCATGACGAGCGCCGCCAGCCACGGTTTCATCGGTTCCAGATTCGCCAATGGCACCGCATACTCCGCCGCCACTCTGGCCAGCTTTTCTTTCTGCTTCGCGTTCAGCCGGCTGGAAAGCATGCGCTCGTGATCGAAACCATACTGCTGCACGAGCGGCACCGCTTCCGACTGATCACCCGGATTCGCGATTTCCAGCCACAGCTCGCTGCTCTTCCTGACCGCCTTCTTCACTTTGGCGGAATTCCATTCTGTCTCGCGCCGCAACAAATGCAGCGTGCCGATCAGATAGATCGTTGAATCCTCATCCTTGATCACCCACATGGCCGGCTCCGCAAAAGCGGACGTCGCGATGGCCAGGGTCGCCGCGCACAAAATGACGAGACAAATCCCGACGCGAGGCCGGAGAGTGGATCTTCGTTCGGGGAGCATGAGCAGGAGACGAAGCTAGCAGCCACGGACGCCCGAGAGCAAGACATCCGCTTACATTTTCCGCAGCGCGCTGCCCGAAATCACTCTTGTCATCGCAAAGGCAGACGGTATTCTTTCGCTCCCACCCGGGGGAAAGCGCATGTCTCTGGCCAACCTACTCACCGCCGAGCAGATCATTCCGCAGATGAAAGCCACGGAACGCTGGCCGGCCATTGTCGAATTGATCGATCTGCTGACCCGCCTCGATAAGATCAAAGGCGCGGATCGCGAGAGTATCCTGGCCTCGCTCAAGCAGCGCGAGGAAACGATGAGCACCGGCATCGGTTTCGGCATCGCCATTCCGCACGCCTCCTCCGATCGCATCAACGAAGTCGTCGCCTCCTTCGGCCGGTCGTTGCAGGGGATTGAGTTCGACGCGCTCGACAACGCGCCCGTCAAATTCGTCGTCCTTTTCATCGTGCCGAAAAATCAATTCCAGACGCACCTGCGCACGCTCGCTTCCATCGCCAAATTTTTGAACGACAAAAACGTGCGCGAGCATCTGGCGGCCGCGCAATCGGCTGATGAAATTCTCGCCGTTTTTCGCGATAACCAGCCGAAATAATCGGTAGCCGCCCCGCTCAGTCGGGGCGAATTGTCTCGCCATGAAACGCGGCGACGGAGCGCCGCGGCTACAAATTGATGGAAACGTTCCAGACCATTCTCGCAGGAAAACTGTCCCGCGCGCTCGCCGCGGCCGGTTTGCCGGAAGCAGGCGAAGTGACGCCTGCGACCGATCCGCGTTTCGGCGATTACCAAACCAACGCCGCGCTCATCCTGGCCAAGCAGCGCGGCGAAAATCCGCGGGCGCTTGCACAAAAAATTACGGCGCAACTCGAAGTGTCCGACATCTGCGCTCCGCCACAGGTGGCCGGCGCCGGATTCATCAACTTCACTTTGCTGCCGGACGTGGTTTCGCGACGGACCACGCAATTGCTGGCTGACGAACGCCTCGGAGTTGCGCTGGCCGAGCCGCATCACCGCATCGTCATCGATTTCGGTTCGCCCAACGTGGCCAAACCGATGCATGTCGGTCACATTCGCAGCACATTTCTCGGCGATGCGCTTGCCCGCATCGCCACGTTCCTTGGTCACGAAGTCATCCGCGACAATCACGTCGGCGATTGGGGGACGCAGTTCGGGATGGTCATTTACGGATGGAAACATTTGCTCGATCGCGCCGCGCTCGAACGCGATCCGATTGCCGAGCTGGTCCGCATTTACAAGGAAACCAACGCGCGCGCCGCGGCCGATCCTGCGGTGCGCGAAATCTGCCGGCAGGAGCTCGTCAAACTGCAGGCCCGCGACCCGGAGAACTTCGGCATCTGGCAGGAATGCGTCGCTCTTTCCATGCGTGAGTTCGACACCGCCTATCAGATTCTGGGGATTCGTTACGACCTGCGGAACGGCGAAAGCTTCTATAACGACCGGTTGCCGGGCGTGGTCGATCGATTGCTGAAGTCAGGCCTGGCGGAAGTGAGCGAAGGGGCGGTTTGTGTTTTCTTTCGCGATATTCCCGAGCTGGGGGACAAGCCGTGCATCATTCGCAAGCGCGACGGCGGTTACAATTACGCCACGACCGACCTGGCCACGATTGATTATCGAGTCAACGAACTGAAGGCGGACACGATCTGGTATGTGGTCGGCGCGCCGCAGAATTTGCATTTCAAGCAGATTTTCGAGATCGCCCGCCGGGAAGGTTACCGGGCGGATTTTCGGCACATTGGCTTTGGCAGCATTTTGGGGGAAGACCGCAAACTCATGAAAACGCGCTCGGGCGAGAACGTCGCCCTGGACGACGTGATCACTGAAGCGGTGCAGCGCGCGCGCGCCATTATCGAGCAAAAGAATCCGGAATTGAACGAAGCGGAGAAATCGGAGGTGGCGCAAATCATCGGAATCGGCGCGATCAAATATGCCGACCTCTCGCAGTATCGCATGACCGACTACGTCTTTTCCTGGGATCGGATGCTGGCGTTTCAGGGGAATACGGCTCCGTACCTGCAAAACGCCTATGTGCGTATCCGCTCGATTTTTCGGAAAGCGGACGAGGCGGAATCAGCGAGCCGCGAAATTATTTTGCAGGAGCCGGCCGAGCTGGCCTTGGGCAAGCGTTTGTGCCAGTTCGCCGAGATTGTGCCCTCGGTCCTGTTCGATTTTCGGCCAAACGTGCTGGCCAATTATTTGTTCGAGCTGGCCAACAACTTCCACAGTTTTTACGAGGCGTGTCCCGTTCTGAAAGCGGAACCCGCTCTGCGCGCGAGCCGGCTGGCCCTTTGCCAGCTCACCGCTCGTATCCTCGAGCTCGGGCTCGATCTTCTCGGCATTCGCGCGCCGGAAAAGATGTAGCAAGTTCCTTGTCGGGGCCGCACGCCGTGCTCCCGGATATCCTTGAACTATTAAGACGACAAAATAACTCGCGCGGTCCTTCGCTTTGCTCAGGATGACGTTTGAGGAGTTTGCGTTCGGCGGCAACTATTCGTTAGGCGTAGCCGTCGACGAAGGACTGGCGGACGTCGCCGGAGTGGGGATTTGAATGGTCTGGCCGGCCTGCAGTTTGCGCCCATCATCGATGTGATTGAGCCGCTGCAGTTCATCCACCGTCACGTGATATTGGTGGGCGATGGCGGTAAGGGTCTCGCGCGGAGCGACCGTGTGCGTCGTGCCGGAAGCCGGCACCGTGGGTTCGCCAGGCGCAGGCGCCACGCCCACCGAGCTGGCGGACGGCGAAGGCTCGCCGATGAGGTGACCCGGTTTGGAGAGTTGCTCCTGCAGTTTCAGGATCTGCTGGGAGAGTGCGTCGATCTTGGCGTTTTGCTCATCGATCTTCTTGGAAAGAGCCTGCAACTGGGCGGCCTCGGAGGTCTGCCCGAAGGCGGAAGCGCAAAGACAAGCCAGGATCGCGCTCGTCGCCAAAATCCGGATTTTCATTTCGGCAATGGTTGCACCGGCCAGTTTATCTGGCAAGCCCGCGACCTCCGAACAACCTAAACGGCGGCGGCGTATGCCCGGGCGCGCCGACGCTCTTCTTGCCTTTCCCGTATTTGTTCCTAGAGTTTTTTCATGCCGGAACGGATTCAAAAACCTTCGGTTCCGTGGGGGCCGAAGCAGGGAGACGGCGGTGGGCCGAAGGCGCCCGATATTACGCGGCCCGACACGAAAGATTTGCTGAAGAAAATGCGGCAGGTCGATCCCAACCAGTCGAAGCGATACCGTCAGCGGACGGGTCAATAATGGAGCCGCGCCCCGCTGCACTCGAGCGGCTCGAGGCCGCAGCGAGCGACGATTTCCCAGCTTTGCTCCGACGCAAAGGTCTGCTCGCGCCGGTGGCCGCCATTCCCGCGCAGGCGGTTACAGGCTCGACCTCATCCGCATGGACACCAACGGAAGCAACAACCATCCTCGCCTTCAAGTTTTCCGGCGGCGTCCTCGTGGCGGGCGATCGTCGTGCCACTTCCGGCAACACAGTCGTTTATGATCGCGCCGACAAGGTGCTCGAGATCGATCGCCATTCCATCATGGCCATCGCGGGCGTCCCCGCCACGGCCTGGGAAATGGCGCGCGTGCTCGAACATTCCTTCCAATTTTTCCGGCGGACGCAATTGCAGGAGATGAGCGTGGACGGCAAGGTGCGCGCGCTTTCCAAACTGCTGCGCGATAATTTCGGCTTCGCCATTCAGGGAGTCGGCATGGTTGTGCCAATTTTTGCGACCTACGATTTCGGTGCGGAACCGGCGGCGCGACTTTATTTTTACGACGCGATGGGCGCGCAATTCGAAGTAGCCGAATACGCCGCGACCGGATCCGGGTTCGCCCGCCGTGCGCGGAGTTTTACATTACGAAAATCGCTGGGGCAAAAAGCCGCTGCAAAAACTGGGCGAAGATGAGGCGGTCACGCTCGCCTTGCGTGCGCTCGACACAGCGGCCGAAGCCGACACGGCCACGGGAGGAGTCGATCGGAGCGGCAAAATTTTTCCGCTCATCAAGATTGTTTCGAAAGAGGGAATCATGACGTTGCCGGAGCGAAAGATCGGCGCCTTGTTCAAACGGAGCGTGGCGTGATCGAAGAGCCATATCGCTGGATGGAGGCGATCGCGAATCGCCGGGAATATATCGAGACGCAGCTTGCTTCGGGGAGTCCGATTGCCGCTGTCTCCTACCGGGACGGCATTTTGTTTCTGACTGTCGGCGCGGCGCGCCAAAAGATTTTCGAAATCTACGATCGCATTGCCATGGGATCGATCGGGCATCCCGGCGATATCGAGCGCCTGCGCATGGCTGCGATTGAACTGGCCAGCACGGAAGGCTTCACCCGATCGGCGGCCGATGTTTCTCTGCGCCGGCTGGCCTATTATTCACTCAGCCCGCTGCTTAAGGGCGCGTTCGAACAAATCTTTGGTGCGCCCTACTTGGCCCGGATGCTCTTTGCCGAGATTGGCGCGAAACCCGGAGACGATCTGTTTCTGCGCGTGGAATACGACGGATCGATCGCCTCCAACGCCGGGAATCTTGGGCAGAGTCGGCAGGATTTCGGCGTGCTCAGCGGAACAAAACAATCGACCGAAATGATGGAATCTTTCCTGAAGAGCGAGCATGAAGGCAATGCCACGCTCGAACGGGCTCTGCGCACGGCGCTGGCCGCGTGGAGCGTCGGACGATTGGCGGCCGGTGAGGAGGGGTCCTCCGAAATGCCTTCGCGTGAAAAGATCACGGCTCATCGCAAGAGCGAGCTGGCCGCGGCCAGCATCGAAGCCGCCATCCTCGAGCGCGGGACCAGGACGGCAATTCGGTATCGTCCTTTGAACGCCGAGGAGTTAGAATCGGCGACGAACGACTCCGGATAAATTTCCCTGCCATGCCGCGCGCCCGATCAGCCAGGAGAGGCGACAAGCGAGCTCTTCTCGCCTGGCTCGGATTGCTTTTGATGGCAGGCTCGTTAGTCTGGCTCCAACTCCTGCCGCCTCGCGGGCCCAATGTCGTCGGCGTCCCGGCGCCCGCGCAAAAGGCGTTCGGTCTCGTCGTGCTCGATCCGGGCCACGGCGGCAACGATTCCGGCGCCATCTCCGGCGGCGTGCTCGAGAAAGATCTTACGCTCGATCTCGCGCAGCGCGTTCGCCGCCTGCTGCACGAGCAGGGATTCGCCACCGCCATGACTCGCGAGGGGGACGAGTTCGTTTCGCTGGCCGACCGCGCGGATTTCGCCAATCAGCAGGAGGAATGCATTTTCGTCAGCCTTCATTTTAACGAGGGCAAACGCGAGGCTTCTACCGGCGTGGAAACCTACTACGCCGCCGATCAGCCCGAGAGCGGCGGACTTTCTTCCTGGCTTCCATTCCTACAACGCACGGTCTCGCCGGAGACGAATCGCCAAAGCCAGATCCTGGCGGATTGCATTCAGGCCGCCGTCGTGAAACGCACGCAAGCCACCAATCGAGGGAGCAAGCCGGAGCAGTTTTACGTCATCACCAGGGTGCAACATCCGGCCGTTCTTGTGGAAGGTGGATTTCTGACGAACAAGGATGATGCCGCGCGGCTCGAAACGGAGGATTATCGAGAAAGACTGGCGGCTGCGATTTGCACGGGCATTCGCCAATACCGCGATGCGGTGCAGACCCGGCCGGCACCTCTCGCGCTGACCCTGCCCAGGTCTGAATAATGAAAAGATACGCTCGTCCAACAATCACCATGCGGCGGAGCGGCTATTTTGTTGTCCTCGCTCTCCTGCTCCTTTTTTCGGCGGCGAGGCTGCGGGCGAACGATACTGTCGCGGCGGCGCAGCAGACTTTGAAGGACCAGGGCTTCTACTACGGTGAAGTCACCGGGCGCAAAGATGCCGATACGGTCGCGGCGATCCGCCGTTATCAAATTCGCAATGGCCTCAAAATCACCGGGGATCTGAACGTGGAGACAAAACGTTCGTTAGGCATTGACGAAGGCGCAGCCGCCTCGAGCCGGACCGGGCCGTCGCCCACCCAGGAACCGGCCAATTTGCGCGACGACACCGGGGACGAGGGCGAGGGGCGATCACGAAGGGAAACGGCTCCAGCCGATCGGGATCAACAACCCGAGAACGCGCCCGAAAATGAGGAGGAAGAATCCGCCGCGGTTGCACCAACCGGCGATCTCTTCTACGGCACGCCGTACGAGGCAATGGTCCCGGCGGTGCGGCAGCGCGTGGTCATCGACCTCCAGATCGCCCTTTCCCGGGCCGGCTATTACCGCCATGATATCGATGGACTTTTCGGTCCGGCCACGGCTTTCGCCTTGCGCGCTTATCAGGCGCAAGCTGGCCTGACCGTGAACGGCCGCCTGGACATGGAGACGCTGCGCGCGCTGCGTTTGCTGCCTGGCCAGCATTCCTACCCACCCGGGCGGCGTGTCATTCGGAGGTGGCCGCGCCGGCCCGTTTATCGAGGAGAGTGGGTGCCGGATTAGACTGCGCCCGGTCTGTCTTTTCCCGATTCTATTTTGCCGATTGAAGAAACTCGACTGAACGCAGTTCGGCGAAAACCGTGCCGACAAAGATCTGCGCTTCGATGCGCAGGGGCAAACGATCGGCGTCGTCCGACAGCCAGATGGTCGCGCGCCGAAACTTCCGATGCGGCTCGAGCTCCCGATGCTTTCCAATCTTCTTCAATTGCAGACCGAGCTTGATCGCGTTGAATCTGCCGGCGCGCACCGAAATTTTTTCGCGACCGAGCACGGTCAGGGTGGCGAGATAGGGTGAAGCGGCCGGATAAACGGCGATCCGATAAACGCTTCCGGTGGTGAGAGGCTGACTGCGCAGATAGAGGAGCGAAGAATGAAGATCGAACAGGTTCGGGCACAGAAAGGTGCGCGGCTTGGGAGGCTTCTTTTGTTTGTTGTCGGAGCGCAGGCGCACGACTCCGGCGGCGCTAAAATGCAGATCGCTCACGATCCTCTTCGAACGCACCTTTTCGACCTGCTTGACGGTAAGAGGACGCAGGCGCTCGGCGTCCGCCACCGCATGGTGGGTTACGTCCATCGGCCAGAGCACGCGCACTAAACCAATGGTATGGCCAGTCCCATCGAGCTCGAATTCGTCCCGATGGGTTTTGCCAAAATGAGCTTCCGCGGTTGCGGCGGTGAAGCCAGCCCAGCCGAAATCATACTTCGGCCGTGAGAGGGCGCGGAGGCGGGAACGGACCGGGCGGCCCAGCCGTCAGCGTGCTTTCCCAATCCGGCGCGGCCGCGGGCAGGGATGTCGCTGGCAGCAGGAGCAGTAAGATCCCGAATTTCCTCCAAAACTTCGTCATCGCTGATTATCCGACCGCGGCGTCCATCTTCCAACCCGCACGACCTCCGTGCTGGTTCGCTTCGCTTGTTGATTCCCTGAGTGAGAACAAAAAAAGCACACGCGCGAAAATTCACGCGTGTGCTTTCTGTAAATCGAGCCTGGTCGTTAAGGCTTTTTGGGCGCCGTGGCCGCCGGCTTCGCCGCGGGTTTGGCCCCGGTCTCGGTGGTCCGCCCCGGCTTGTTCAATGCCGTCACGACGTCATTCGTAAAATCGTAATTGTCGCGGGAATACATGACAATCGGCACGCCGTTGAGACTCATCCCGGACTTGTCAAAAACCAGATCGAGATTGTCGGATTTCACCTTATCCATGACCACATCTGTAATTTCCTTAACGATGCCTTCGCGCATGCGCAGAGCCTGTTCCTGCAGCTGGCGCTCGCGGGTCTGGCGGAACTCGTTGATCTCACGCTCCATGTTCTTGATGTTGGAGATCTTCTCGTCGCGTTCCTTTTGCTTCTGGTTCTTGGCGTCGGCGCTCAGGGCCGGTGCATCCAGCTGCTGATTGAGCTTGTTGACCTCGTCGAGCGCCTTGCGATAGGCATCCGCGCGATCGTCGTATTCCTTCTTGGCGGCGTTCTTGGCTTCGTTGATCTTGGCCTCGGCGTCCTTCGTCTTGTTGTAGTCTTTGAAGGCACGGTTCATGTCGACCGTCCCAATCTTAAGGCCCTGCGCAAAGCCGATGGTGGGGAGAGCAAACGCAGCAAGCATGCTCGTAATGAGGAGTTTTTTCATAAATGGAGTGTGGGTCAGGTGTTTGGAACCGGTTTAGACTAAACGTGCCCCAGTTCGTTCAAAATTGATAGCCGACATTGAAGTTAAATTTTCCCGAGCTGCTATTGCCATCCTTCTCGAATCGGAATGCCATAGTCGATCCGCAATGGCCCGATCGGAAGATCAAGACGGACACCGACGCCGACATCTGAGCCGACGTGCTGGGTCCCCCACGTAAAGGCCGAACTGTCGACCAGCCCGATGTCATAAAAGATGGCGCCGCGGATATGTTCGATGATCGGAACGGTGTACTCGATGGTAGCCCGCGCCCGAGCTGCGACCGCCAAGTGGTTCGCCGTTCACATCCTTTGGGCCGACGTCGCGGAAGTTAAAGCCGCGCAGATCATTTGCTCCGCCAAGGAAAAGTCGATCGAAAATCGCCACCCGGTCTCCGTTACCCCACGTATCGACGGAGGCGGCCTCTGCATCGATCAGCAGGATCGTGTCCCAGGGAAGATGGAAATACTGGGCGGCTTCCAATTCGAAGCCGTAAATCTGTGTGTCGCCGCCCAAAAATCCGCCGGCGAGGTAGGGCGTAAAGGAAACGCGATGTCCGGTGCGGGTAAGAAAAGGATTGTCACGCGTATCCCAGACCACCGTCGTGCTGATCTGACTTTTAACGCGAGTTCCGCCTTCCGCCAGAATATCCGTGGAAGAGCCAAGAGCGATGTCGTAGATCTCGATTCCCTCCAGGCGGTAATCGAAGCTGATCGCGACAAAGGGATTGATCGGCTTTCGCAGGTCAATGGCCGCACCATAATCCCGCTGCGAATAAATGGAGCTCAAGAAGGTTGCTTCGTCGTAAAAGAGCTGTCCGCCTAACGAGAGCGGCCGATCCAGGAAATACGGTTCCGTCAGAGCCAGCAGAAAATCTCTGCGCTGCGTCCCGTACTGGATCTTGAGGCGGAACTTCTGGCCGCCGCCCGTAAAGGTCGGCCAGTTCAACAAATCGAAATTCCCCTGGCTCAATTCGGCGAAGCCGACCAGTTTATCGATCGTGCTAAAGCCGGCACCAAAGTTCAGCGCGCCGGTCCGTTTTTCCGCCACCTGAATGGTCAAATCCTTGCGCCCGGCCACGTCCGTATCTTCCGGATAGGTTTCCACCTTGGAGAAATAGCCGAGGTTTTCGAGGCGCTTCTGGCTCGTTTCCACACGCGTCGTGTTGTAAACATCGCCCGGCACAATCAGCACTTCGCGGCGCAGCACCTTGTCTTTCGTGCGCGTGTTGCCGACAATGTTGATCCGCTGGACAAAGGAACGAATTCCTTCCTCAATCTGGTAATTGATATCGATACGGCCCGGAGCGGAAGGAATGCTCTGCGGCGAGATGTTCACGTCGACGTAACCGCCGGCACCATATGCATCGGCAATATTCTTGGCGTCGTCCTTCAGCGCCTTGGGGGAATAGATGTCGCCTTCCTTCATCTTGAGCAGGGCGCGAATCTTCGGCTCGGTTGTGATCTGATACCCGGTGATGTGGATTTTGCCGACGTGATACTGGGTGCCTTCGTTGACCACGATGGTGAGAATGAGGTGGCCTTTGACCCGCTCTTTGCGCACATCCTTGACCTCGACGTCGACATAGCCGTGGTCCTGATACCAGGCCCGGACCTTGTCGAGATCTTCCTGGAACTGCGTCTCATCGAGCCGCCCCGATTTGTCGAGAAAACTGATGAAGGTTTTGCCCTTCGTCTTCATCTGATGGCGCAGCGTGCGATCGCTAAAGGCATGGTTGCCCTCGAAATGGATGGTGCTGATCATGCCCCGCTGGCCTTCGTCGATATTATAAACCGCGCGCGCTGTCCCGCGGCTTTCATCCGTATCGAGATGATAGGCGACCGAAATGTCGTTATAGCCGAGCCGCTTGTAGAGATCGAGGACCTTCTCACGGCCTTCTTCCAGGGCCGTCTCGCTGACTGGCCTGTTGAGACGGAATTTGATTTCGGCGCGGACTTTCTGGGGTTTGATCTGGTGCGCACCGTTGATTTCGATTGCGGTGACGACCGGGCGCACCTGCACGATCACGGTGACGTTGACGCCGTCGCCCTCGGGGCGGCCGAAGATCCGTACATTTTGCACCTGGCCTGTTTTATAGAGAGCCCGGATATCGTCCTCGACGACGGCTTCGGAATAGGGCTTCCCGACTTCCGTCCGCATCTGGGCAAGGACTTTTTCCTTGCTGATCGTTTTCGGCCCGACGTACTGAACGTCGATCGAACGGACAATCGGGCCGTTCTGGGCCAGGGCGCTTCGACTTGCCACTCCGCTCAAAACCAGTGCGAAAAAAACCAGGAGCACCTGGTTTTGAAGCGAGCGGATGGAATATTTCATACGAAATTGAAGTGCCCTCAAGAATGCGGCCCGGGCTGCGTGCGTATTAGATGAGGAAGAGAAAGCGCATCGTCAAGGCAGGAATTGTGGCGTGTGTGGCGGTGGTTGTCCATAGACAACCCGCCGGAGCCTTCAGTTCAATAGCTCGTACCAATTATTGCGCCGGCGCGGCTCGTAGCCCGCTTCTCGAATGAGACCCTCGATGGCCGCGGCGTCGAGACGGAACGTCGTCCCCGCGCTGCTGACGACGTTTTCCTCCATCATGACGGAGCCGAAATCGTTTGCGCCATATTTCAACGCCACCTGCCCGATCCCCGGTCCCTGCGTGACCCACGAGCTCTGCACGTTCTCGAAGTTGTCGAGAAAAATACGGGCCAGCGCCTGGGTCCGGAGATACTCGGCCACGCCGGTCGGCCGCTCGACTTTCAGAACCGTATGCTGCGGTTGAAAAGTCCAGCAAATGAACGCCGTGAACCCGCCCGTCTCCTCCTGCTGCGCGCGCAAGCGCTGCAGATGTTCGATCCGGTCCTCGATCGTCTCGACATGGCCGAACATCATGGTCGCGCTCGAATTCAACCCCAGCTCGTGCGCCGTTCGCATGACTTCGAGCCATTGATCGGTCTTGCATTTTAGCGGCGCGATTCGTTGTCGCACGCGATCGACCAAAATCTCGCCGCCGCCGCCCGGGATCGACCCGAGCCCCGCTTCCTTGAACTGCGCGATCACTTCGCGCAACGGCATCTTGAAGACTTCGGCAAAATGCTGGAACTCCGGCGGACTGAACCCGTGGATGTTGATGTGCGGATATTTTTTCCGGATGTGCTGCAGTAAATCGATGTACCACGCGAATGGGAGCTTCGGATGATGGCCGCCCTGCAGAAGGATTTGCACGCCTCCGGCCGCGCTCAATTCGTCCAGCTTTTGGTCGAATTGTTCGAAGCTGAGCACGTAATGGTCCTGGTCTTTCTCGGTGCGATAGAAGGCGCAGAATTTGCAATAAACATTGCAGACGTTCGTGTAATTAATGTTGCGGTCGACGATGTAGGTGACGATCTCGTTGCCGCGATTTCCGTAGCGTTTTTCCTTGGCCCGGGCGCGGCGCGCATTGGCCAGAATGCCCAGCTCCTCGAGCGGCCAGTCGTAGAGCGTACGCGTCTCGTTAGGCGAAATGCGCTCGCCGGCCAGAACCTTTTCCGTCAGCGCTTCACGGTTCAGCGAAACCATCGCGGTCATTCTATATGACGAGGTCATGCCTTGCACGTAGATGATTCGGGTGAAATCCCGCGTGGCGATCATCGGGGCCGGCGTTTCCGGGCTGACCTGCGGCGTTCTTTTTGCCGAGTTCGGATTTCGCACATCCATCTTCGCGCAGGCGACAGGGCGGGAAACGACCTCCGCGGCGGCGGCCGCCATCTGGTTTCCCTACGATGCCGAACCGGTCGCCCGGGTAATTCCCTGGGCGCTCGAGACCTACGGCACGCTTCTCGGACTTTGCAGCGAGGAGGACGCCGGGGTTTGGATGGTCGAGTTGCGTCAGTTTTTCCGCGCCGAGCACCTTCAAATCCCCGAATGGGCCATCTCGCTCGGGGCACGCACCGTTTCCGCCACAGCCCTGTTTTCTGGTGGTTTCGCGGTCGAGGTGCCGGTCATGGACACGACCTTTTACCTTGATTATCTGGCAGAGTCGGTTCCGCAGAGCCGGCGGTGAAATCCATCCAAACGTCTGCCTCGAAGAAATGGAGGAGGTCGATTCCGACTGCAACCTTGTTATAAATTGCGCGGGAATCGGCGCGCGCTCGCTTGCTCACGATGTCGATCTTGAACCGCATCGAGGCCAGGTAGTGATCGTGCCGAAGATCGACGGCCTTGCTCATGCGCTGGCCTGCGACGACGCGCCATTGACCTACGTCATCCCGCGACGGAACGATTGTGTCTTCGGCGGCACAAACGACATGAGCGAGAATCTCGAGGTGGATCCGGCCGCCACCACACGGATCGCCGCCGATTGCAGCCGCGCCCTCGGCATCGAGCCGCCTCCCGTGCTGGCCGCGCGCGTCGGTCTCCGCCCGTTTCGAAAATCAGGTGTGCGTCTCGAACGCGCCCGCCTGCGCGACGGGCGCACGGTGATTCACAATTACGGACATGGCGGCGCCGGCTTCACTCTCTCCTGGGGCTGCGCCCGCGCGGCCCTCGAGTTGGCGCTTAGTCGTTAGGGCATCGAGAGCCGCAGGCGGAAGAACCGATGTCCCTCGGCCGCCGAGGTCTCGATCATCCGTTGCTGAGCGACGGGCGGGAAGGTGGGAGAATTGCCGGACACATCCCAAAGCGACCAATTGGTCGCATCGGTGCTCGTTTCCACGAGCGCGGAACGATTGGCCGGCTGAGTGAATTGAAATTGCACGACACTGCCCGCGCTAACGAGCGAGCCCTGCGGCAGGCTTAAGGCGCTGGTCGAATCAATCGGATTGGTATTGCCCAGAAATTCCTCCATGTTCGACCGCCCGTCGCGGTCGGGGTCGGCCCCCGGGGCGGCATTCGGATCCTCGTTCGAGGCGAAATAAACGAGCTGCCATTGCGTAAAGGAAAGGCGCTGCGGAAGCGATTGCGTGATCCAGTCGGTCAGCAGTTGCATGTCGTCCGGGTCGAGCTCATTCGTGGCCAGGGGCGGCATGCGCGGCACGCCGTTGCCCATGATACGATTGAGCGCCATGGAATGGCTCGTATCCCCGGGCACGACAAACCGATTGTTCGGGTCGCCGTAGGTGTTGACCAGCATGCCGTTGATAAGCTGAGCCTGATCGGTCGGCGTGGTCGCGCGCGCGTCCCAGTTGGTGGCGGCCTGGCCGCCCGGCTGATGGCATTGCACGCAGTTGGTGGCAAGGTAGGAACGGACCCGCCATTCGAGGTTCTGCGTCGTGTCGGTCGCTTTCGCGTAGGCCGGCAAGTTGTTCACTCCGCTGACCGGAGCGGCGAAATAACCGGCATCGCTCAGCGCCTGGATTTGGTTCAGCGTTTGCGTGCCGTAGAGGTGCGAGGCGTTCATTTGGCGCGTGGTAAAGCTCAGGCCGAAGCCGGCGACGGAGGTGTGGCAGCGCAGGCACTCGTTTCGGCTCGGATAATGCCACGTCTGATTCGTCGGCACACCGTTTACGAGTACGCTGTAGGTGACATCGGCCCCGGCCGACGAAACCAGATCGGCGTCGCTCTGATCTTCACGCCATTGATAGCTGAGCCCGTAAACGCTCGCCGCTGTCTTGACCAGAAAACGCGTCTCAATTCGCCGGGCCGGGCCGTCCGGATTCGTCCGTTCGTTAGGCAAATTGAAATGCTTGATCCAGACCATCCCGGTCGGGAAAGTCCAGTTCCCGTCCGCCGAGAAAATCATGGTTTGGTTGATGTCCGGGAATGCTGAACCAGCGCGATTTCTGCGCGTAATCGCTCCAGAAAGAAAGATTCGGTTTGTAGGAAACAATGCCGGCGTTGGGTGTCAGGGTGGCGAGATCGGCAAACGCACCAGTGGCCGAGAGAGTGGCCGGCGGCGAGCTCGGAGAGAGAACCAGGGTCGTGTTTGGCTGCCGGACGAGCTGGCCGAAGGTCCCTGGCGCCGCCCAAAGCAAAAGGCCAGCCACAGCCGCAAGCATGGCACTTCTTCCTGGGGTCGTTCCGATCATAAAAAGGCAGACCCTTCCTCAGCTCCGCCGTAAATCAACTCCACGATTCGCGGCGTCTCAGCGGCGGTTTACGTAAGCTCGATCGCCTGAAATGAACTGACCACGTCGTCCGGGCCCTTCTCGGTGAAGAAGCATTCGTAAAAACCGGGGCCGAGATCCCAATGGTCGCCCTTATAATATTCGTCGCGGTAGAAACGCCAGACGCCGCTGACTACGATGAGCGAACTGATGCGGTCGTTCCAGAAATCGCCCAGATAATGAAAACTGAGGTTCGTGCGCGCGTAGGCGCCCTTGAAACCAATGTGATCGTAAACGATCACCTCCGGGAGGCTGAAATGTCCGCCTTCCGGCCTCGCATGGGAAGGACCGGCCGCGCAGGCATGATAACTCAGCGGGCCAAGCTTCCATTTTGTATCAACGACACAGCCATTGTCTGGCGACAGCTCAGTTTTCGGTATTTGTCTCATAAGCGGCGAATTTTTTACGATTTGAGCAGAGAGGCCCGCCACTGTCGAGTTTCTTTGCCAGAATGGGCCGGGATTTTCAGATCATATGTTCGCGGTTATCCGAGCGCAGCCGGATGGTTTTCTGATCCATATCGTGCGTGGCGCGGATGAAGCGGACCGTCTTGCTCTTCGCCCGCATGAGGACCGAATGGGTAATGGCCTTGTGACCCTGGCTGCGCACACCGCGCAGGAGTGCACTGTCGCTAATGCCGGTCGCGCAGAAAATAATGTTTTTCCCATTGGCCAGATCGTCGGCCACGAAGACGTGGTCGAGATCCTTCTCCCAGCCATCCGCGATGAGCGCTTTTCGTTCCGCCTCGTCGCGCGGCCACATTTTGCATTGCATGTCGCCGCCCAGGCATTTGATCCCGGCCGCCGCCAATACCGCCTCGGGCGCACCGCCAATTCCCATGTACAAATCAATACTGCTCTCGGGGATGGCCGGCGCCATGGCCGCCGCAATATCACCGTCGCTGATCATGCGCAGCGATGCGCCCGCGCCGCGAATTTCCCGCACGATCTCTTTATGGCGCGGTCGGTCCAGCATCATCACGACGACGTCCTGCACGCGTTTATCGAGCGCCTGCGCCACCAGCTCCAGGGTTTTCGTGATTGGATCTTCCACTGAAATTTCCCTCTTCGCCTTCTGCAAATAGCTGATGATCGCCGGACCGTAGGCCAGCTTCTCCATGTAAAAGGAGGGAATGTCGCGCAGCGCCACCTTTACCCCTTCTTCCGGACTGGCCGCGGCGATACAGCTGATCGAATTTGGCGCTCCCTTCGAGATATTGGTGGTGCCGTCGATTGGATCGAGGGCGATGTCGAACGGCGGCGTGCCCGGCAACCATGTGCCAAGTTGCTCGCCCTTGAAAATCCCGGGTGCGTCGTCCTTGATTCCTTCGCCGATCACGACTTCACCGCAGATGTTCATAAGATCGAACATGCCGCGGATGGCGTCGCAGGCGGCTGCATCGGCTTTCTCCTTTTCCCCTCGGCCCAGCCAGCGGAGCGAATTCAGCGCCGCCGCTTCGGTCGCACGCACGAAATCAAATTCGATGATTCGCTCGATGTCGTTGTAGTTCTGGCGCTGCAACCGCATGCGGACTTATTGAACAATTGTGCGTCGTTTTGCACAAGTGTTTCCATGGAGGAGAGGCGGCCTGTCTTTCTCGGCCGACATCCCTCCAGCGTATCGCCCACCTTGAACGGGTCGAACGCCCACCACGGACAGGCTGGAAGCCTAACCTCCATCCGCCGGCAATGCCTTCTTCTTCCTCCACGGGCGACCATTGGGATTGGAAGCGCCCTTCGGCAGTTTCGTGAAGACGAAGCGTCGCCGCCCGCCATCGCTCTTTTGCGCAATCGAAGGCGACTCATCAGGGCAACAGCCTCCCTGAAGAGTTCGATGCGACGATTTGCGGGATTCGGCTCCCGCTCATAAATTTCAGGCAAGATCGTTTATGCGACACGTCTCTCCATTGGTTTGCGCGCTGCTCCTAGGGCTGCTGCCGGTTGTTCGCGCTCAGCAGACGCAAACGACCGACACGAGTAACCCTTCTCCGGGCCGGCACGCCGCAGCGCAGCCCGTAAAATCCCCCGTCCATCCGCAACGCTTCAAAAGTGAAGCGCACGATGCCGTGGGCCAGCGAGGCGTCCGCCATTTGCACTCCTTGCAAAGCACCGGGCAAACGACGAATCAGCGAAACTATCCGAATGTCCAGCGACAGCATCATTACCCCGAAGCCGGCAGACAAGGTAGTCGAAACAACCGCGGCACCGGTCCAGATTCGATATCACCGGCGCAGCCGACGACGACATTGCCGGCCGGCCCGACCCGACATGACGCGAATGACCACGGGCGGCACAGAAGACACGACCCCGATCGCATGGGTTTTGTCAATGCGACCCGTCGTCATCATCATGAGTGGCACGACCGCAACTGGTGGAAACACCATTGCCCGGTCATCGTGCTGGTGAACAGCGGCTATTATTTTCTGGATGCCGGCTATTGGTATCCCGCCTGGGGTTACGACCCGGCCTACAGCTCTTACGCCTATGATGGTCCCATCTACACCTATGGCAATCTGTTGCCGGATCAGGTCATCGCCAATGTGCAGAATGCCTTGCGCGTTCTTGGGTATTACGACGGCGAGATTACCGGCTCGCTCGATTCGGCCACGCGGCTGGCGCTGGCCAATTACCAGCGCGACCAGGGCCTGCTCGTGACCGGGGCGATCGACGAAGCTACTGTCGCAACGCTCGGTTTGGAATAAGAGCTACGCTTTTTTCCGCCGGTGCAGGGAAGGATCCACGACGGCGGCCATTTTTTCCGGATTCGTTAGGCGATCGCTGCCCAGGAATTCGACCAGCTTTGAGATGACCGGCTGCGGATCGCGCACCAGCGCCGGGTAATCGATTTCGATGACCTCCATGTGCGGTGCGCGTTTCAACCAGGCCAGAATCTCGTTTCGGTGCACGCTCAAGCCACGCTGCAGCTGTTCCGGCTCGAGCTCGGCGCCCTTCGTGGCCAGACGATTGATCATGGCGCGTTGTGAAATCGCGACTTCCTCGACCGGACGCGTCATGAAGATGACCTTGTAGTTGTGCTTGAGCGGGACCTTCTGCAGCAGCATCGAAATGCATTTGATGACCCGGCCATCGAGGCCTTCCTCGTCCAAAACCTCCGGCTTCTTGTCGATCTGTTTGATCCCCTCCCACTCATAATAGCCTTTTGGATTATCGATATCAGCTACGCGTTCGCCGTCCGTTAACAACGTCGCTCCGCCGGCTTCCAGCATCTGCATCATCAACGACGTGCCGGACCGTGGCAGTCCGGACACCAAAATGAAATTTTTTCCTGTTCGCTTCTCTGGTGGTTTCGGATCTGGCCGTTCCCGCAGGAGAGTCTTGAATCGGTCTTCGCGATTCGGTATCTCCGGCAGATCGAAAAGTTTTTCTGCCCGATCGCTCGCTGATTTTTTCCGACGCGGCTGGCTGCGCAGAATCCTGGCGGTCTCCGCTCGATGAAAGGCCGCCTTTTTGGCATTGCCGCCGTTGTTACGATGAAGCATCGCCAGGTAACGATGTGCGTTCACCATTTTCGGTTGAAAGCGAAGGGCCGTTTCAAAAGCAACAATCGCGCGCTCGGATTCACCGGAGCGCGCCAGGGCCACCCCGAGGTTGAAATGCGCCATCGGTAAGCGGTGAAGCAGGCTGACGGCGTGCAGTGCCGTATCGACTGTTTCCTGGTTCAAGCCCTGCCGCCGGTAAACCGTGGACAGCCCCTGCAGGGCGAGCGCATTTTCCTCGTCCAGGGAGAGCGCTTTCTGGTAGGCCGCCTTTGCTTTCTCCCATTGCAGCAGGCGCGAATACGCGTTCCCGATCTGCGTGTAGAGTCCCGGTATTTGTGCATTCATTGCTTCCGTCGCCAGCAGGTCCTGGAGCCCGCCGCCGAGATCGCCGCGGGCGAACTTTATTTTCGCGCGTTGCAGCATCGTTGGCGCCTTTGACGGCTCCTCGTTGTCCGAGATTGCGGCGATGACTCGCTCGGCCTGGGCGAGGTAGCCGCACTGGAAATAGCAGGCGGCAAGTTGCGCCAGAAAGCGATCTTCCCACGGACGCCGTCGCACGATTTCCTCGAGGAGGGGCAAGGCCCGCTCAGGCTCGTCTTTCCATTGAAACGTGCGGGCTACGTTATACTTGCCTTCGATCTCTGCCGATTCCGCCTGCTTTTCCTTATCCGCCCCCGGATCGTCGATGTAACCAAGCGCAGCGAACTGTTGCATCAACTCCTTCGCCTGGTCCTTGTCGATCTGTTTGTCCCCGGTATGCATGCCGGCTTCGCCAGCTTTCTTGTCCCAGCTTTCGATCGTCCTGATTTCAGGCGGTGTTTCGAACACCTCCAGCAACGGCCGGCCATCCATGTCCTGGCCGATCGGCAGATCGAACAGCGTCAGGATGGTGGGCGTGATATCGACAAGGCTTGCACCATAGATGCGTTCGTCGCGTCTGATTCCCGGTCCGGCGATCACAAAAATTCCGTATTGCCGATGCCAGACCGCCGGCCCGGCCGGCTCGCGCGGTGTTCCGCGGGGGCGTTGCGAACCCGATTCGAAACCGTGGTCGGAACAAAGGATAATCGTCGTATCTGGACCGGCTAATTGAACCAGCCTTTCCAGCATCATGTCGTGAAATCGGTAGGCGCCGCGAACGACCTCCTTGTAGAGCTCGAACGGTTTCTCGTCGATCCATGGCAAACGCGGAGGGTGGTAAGCCATGAAAGCATGCGAGAAATGGTCGACCGCATCGAAGTAAACGGCGGTGAAATCCCACGGCTCCGCTTCCATAAGGACCGACGTGACAGCTTGAATCGATGCGGCATCACTCAGCACTTTGGCGAACATGGAAAGGCTGCGATCGCTCTGCTGGTCGACGTTCGCCGCATTCGGAATGAACGGCAGAATGTGCGCTTCAGTCAGCTCGCTGGGGAAAACTTTAAAGCGGGCGAGGAGCGGCGCATGTTCGGCCGGATGAATCGTTCCGGGCGGGACCATCCAGCCTCGTTCCGGGTCGAATTTTACCCCTGTGAATGCGTTCGTTACGACGTTCCCGTTGATCGGTTCCGCCGGATGACTGGCCCACCAACCGACCACGTTACTGCGCAGACCTTCCTGGGTCAGAATATTCCAAATCGCCTTGCACTTGCGCGAGGTGCTCGTGTAGGGCCGCGCGCCGCCATGCTCCGAATCGGGCTCGATAAAGCCATGGATGCCATGCTTATCGGCATATTTGCCCGTCGCGATCGAATTCCAAAGCATCGGCGAAAGAATCGGCTGCAGCGTTGCCAGATTTCCCATCACGCCCCGATTGATGAGCCCGTCCAAGGCCGGCATCAGGCCTTCTTCCAAAAGTGGTGTGATCACTTCCCAGTCCGCCGCATCCCATCCAATGAGCAGCACCTTTCGCCTGCCGGCTGATTCAGTCATTCCAGTTTAATGGTCGAAATTGAGAAAGCGTCAACCGTACAGCAATGAGGCGGCCGAATCGGCCGCCTCATTGTTAAGAGTTTGCTGAAGCGTGAACTCTGGAGGCCGGATTAGGCCGCCGCCGCACGGCGCTTGCGCCACGCGATCAGACCGGCTCCGCCCAAGGCGAGCAACGCCAGTGAGCCAGGTTCCGGAATCTGGCCCGTCGCAATTTGATCCCCCAAATCGCCCCAGGCGAAATCCACGAGGGTAAATTGGTTTCCTGGGGAGCCGCTCATAGTGACGCGTGCCCAGCCATACTGAAGGCCCGATCCGTTGTCGAACCGGAACCCGACGAACCCTGTTCCTGGGGCCAGCCACTGATCGTTGCCGTAGCCATATCCATAGGCCATCGTTCCAAAGGTACCGACCCAGCCCCCGAAACCATTGAGGTTGACGCCGGACGCCAATCTCGAGGCATATTGAAAGGCACCGGCGTAAAATCCGGCTATCGATCCGGCGCCCGGGTAAACGGCAAAGAAAGCCGCGCCAACGCCGCTTGTAAGGAAATTGTGAACCGGATTGAGCGAATCGCCGGGCTGATCCAATTGGAAGTAAGCGGAATTTCCGCTGAAAAACTGATTGATCGTGCCGCTGTAATGAATTGAAGCTACGGCATCCTGAGTCGTGGCTGCGCAACCGACCGCGGTGGCAGCACCGGCTGTCGCATAGGCGAGCCAGCGATTTGGCGAAATAGAAGCAAGCTTACGTGGACGGGTCTGCGCTTTCATAGGCGGCGAGAATGATCAGATTTGTCAGACGCGTCAACCAAAAAAAACGACATTTTTTCGCGGGAAAAGACGAGCAGACTGGTCGAGCCGCAGAACAGTGGAAAAGAAGGTGGTTAAATCAGGGCTTGATCGCTTGCGCGCGGCGGCGGCGCCAGGCCAGTAAACCGGCTCCGCCCAGCGCCAGCAAACCGAGCGAACCCGGTTCCGGCACCTGACCGGTGCTGATGGACGTTCCGACGTCGGCCCAAGCAAAATCGATTAACGTAAAACTGTTGCCCGGCGTCCCTTCGTCATGTGAATGCGAGCCCAGCCGTATTGCAGGCCGGTGCCATTATCAAAACGGAACCCGACAAACCCGGTGCCGATCGTTTGCCATTGGCTGTTGCTGTAACCACCGCGGTAAGCGAGCGTCGCGGCATGAGGGACGAAGTTGGCAAAACTATTCAAGGCAATTCCCGATGCGAGTTTGGAGGCGTAGGGAAAAGCGCCGCCGTAAAATCCCGCGACCGACGCCGCGTTAATTCCATACATGAAAAAGAGCGCGACTCCGCTAAACCCACTGTTCGTGCGAGCATGGAAAGGATTGATGGAATCTCCGGCTTGATCGAGCTGAAAGAAAGCCGACGAAGACCCTCCCGCCGGCGCGTTGAATGTCTGGTTAATGGGACCCGAGTAGTGAATGTCAGCCTCGGCGGTTTGCGCGCCGGCGAACGTGGTCGCGACGCCGGCAGCAGCGTACCCAAGCCAGCGGGCGTGGTTAATCGAGACAGTCTCGCGAGAACGAACAGACTTTATCGTCATAGTGCGTGAGAATCCTCAAATTGCTCGCTTCTGCGGTCATTCTTTGGCTACTCGCTGCCTCCACAAAGATGCATCTACTGCGGCGCTCATCGCTCTTCGATCAAGCGGCCATCGTAAAAATTTTGCGATCTCCGCAGCAGATTCTTCCGGAAACTGAACGACGCGATGAAAATCGATCAGCAGAAAGGAAAAACAGGCGTGTGACCTCATCCATCCCTGCACTTGCCTCACTTGACTCTCGTAAATCGCCTGGAGCGACACGCCGGCCGGCTGCTTTCCCTGCCTAACGAGCATGGCGTTCTGGCTGGCCACCACTTCCGCGATCGGTCGCCGCATGAACAAGACGCGATATTGAAAGCGACCGTCGGTCGGCAGTTCGGGCAGGAGAAGATGAATGATCTTCACCGCTCGGCCGCGCGCCTCCTCGAGCCAGCTTTGATCAGAGCGCAGCCGTTTGACAGCCTCGAATTCAAAATAGCCATGCGGGTTGCTTTCGTCGGCGACCCGCACGCTGTCGGTTAACGGCGGCACTCCGCCCGCCGCCAGCATCTGCATCATGAGCGAAGTGCCGGAGCGCGGCAATCCGCTGACAATGGTGATGAAATCGGGAGGCGGGGAGGCGGGCATTGTCAATCGACCGCTGGCTGCGGCCCTCCTTCGGCCAGAATTCGTTTCGCAATGTCGCGATGTTTGTTCGCGATTTCGATGCGGCCGAGGCGCGCCGCAATTTTCGAAACGTAGCGATGGGCGAGCACGAATTCAGGCCGCATGGCCAGACAAATGTCAAACGCCTGCAGGGCGCGATCGTACCAGCCGAGCCGGGACAAGACCGCGCCAAGCTGGAAATGGGCGATCGGAAAATCGTGGAAGAGCGAAATGGCCTGCAGCCCGCATTGCACACCTTCTTCGAGCCGGCCCTGCCGCGGCAGAGCCACACTCAGCCCATAAAAGCTTTCGGCATTATCGGGATCGATTTCGAGCGATTTGCGAAAGGCCTCCTCGGCCTCGGACCAGCGACGCAACCGCAGATAGGCTCGGCCAATACGGCACTGTAACCATGATTCCTGATTGCCATTGGCGGCCGCTGTTTCGAGATGCTGCAGCGTACCCACGGTGTTACCCGTGAGCCAGCAAAGCGAAGCGCGAAAGAAAATGATCTGCGGATGATCGGGCTGCAATGCTTCAAGCGCATCAAGCGCACCACGAAGCGCCTCGGCATCCCCGGCCCAGCTGGCCGCCTGGCCCGCCAGCACGGCGTAACGGACCTCTTCCGGGAATTCCTTCCTTAGTTCGTCGACAAGAACAAGGCCGCGCGCCGGCTGTTTTCCATCGATGCAGGTGCAGGCGAGATTAAATTTTTGCTCGGCCTGGGCGCGGGCAATATCTCGCTGAATGTCTTCGCCGGGCGCTTCGAGATAGCCGAGTTCCACGAGCTGCTGCAAGGCGGCCGCGGCCGCTTCCGGATCATCTTCCGTCTCGCTGGCCGGCCGCGAAAAGGCAGGATCGGAAACATCTTCCCACGAAGCGATCCGTTCGAGCTCTGGATTTTTTGCAAAGGCGTTCACAAGAACCTTTCCTTCCATGTCGCGTCCGATGGGCAGGCCGAATAGTGCGAGAACGGTAGGCGCGATGTCGAGAAGCGTGGCCCCGTGAATGATGTCGTCCTTTTTTATTCCCGGACCGGCGAGCACAAATATGCCGTAGTTGCGGTGCCATTGCGCGGGATCAACCTTGTCCGTCGGGCGGCGCGTTCCGCTTAAGAATCCGTGATCGGAAACGATCATGACGTGAGTATCGGCTCCGGCTAATTCGATGAGACGGCCGAGCATTTGATCGTGCAGTTCGTAGATGCCCGCCATGACATTCTGAAAGGCTTCAAACAAATCCGGACGCACCTGCGGCATGCGCGGTGCCTGCAACGGCATGAAGTCGTGCCCGAGACAATCGATCGTTTCGTAATAGACGGTGCAGAAATCCCACGGCGTTTCTTCCATCACTGCGGTCGTGACCGCGTGCAGCGAAACGCATTCCGCGAGGCGCCTGACGAATGAGGCAAGCAGACGCCGCACCTCCGGATCGCGCTGGTCGAGGTGTGCCGCTTTTGGAATGAACTGCGCCAGCGTGGCGCCCGTAATTTCACGCGGATGCAGCCGCAGTTCCGCTAACGATTCGGCCAGGGAGAACGGTTGCACGCTGTTCGGTTGCGGCGGCCAGTTGTCCGGCGTAGCCGAGGCCGGCGCGATCGAGAACTGTTGTGAAACACAGATGCCGTTGATGACTTCGGCCGGATGGCTCGCATACCAGCCGACCGCATGGCATCGCCTGCCAGCCTGCGAGAGAATATTCCAGAGCGCCTTGCACCTTCGCGTGCCGCTGCCAATGGGCCGCAGCGCCGTACGATCCGGTGTCGGTTCGACGAAACCGGTGATGCCATGAAGATATGCGCGTTTGCCGGTTGCAATCGAGGTCCAGAGAATCGGCGACAGCATTGGCTGCAAACTCAGCAGATTTCCCATAATTCCGCCCTCCACCAGCTGTTTGAGATTCGGCATGCGCCCGGCATCAAGGAGCGGATGAATCATCTGCCAATCAGCCGCATCCCAGCCCACGAGCAGAAGTTTCCTGGCGACAGGCTCATCCATAATCAGCGCAGCGATACCATCGCGGTTCCCTGCCTAAAATGAAACCGCGCTCGGGCCAATCGTCTGGCACGAGCGCGGTAAATCAGAACGAATGCGGTGCGATCTTTCTTCCGATCAAGCGGCGCGTTTGCGACGCCACTCCCGCATCCCAATCGCACCGGCGACGAGCGCGCCCAGCGCGAGAAGACCGGTCGTAGAAGGCTCGGGTATCACCGTAATAGGCGCGCCGGTATTGTCGAAACTCCAGCTCAGGACCGTCGTCGGGAATCCGGCGCTGGCCGTCGTTTGCACGAGGGCATAACCGAAGTTCAAGACGCCCGTATTGTCATTGAGAAACTCGAAGCCAAGGATGTGCGTGCCCGTCGTCAGGTAATTCGGACTCGTGCCCGCAGTCGCGGCCGTAAAAGGCGAGGCTGCGCTGATCAGAGTCCCAATTGCCAGATCAGCGTAGCTGGTGGAGCCAACTCCAGTAGCAACGCCCATTGCTTCCAACCCCGCGCCCGACCAGTAGAAAGCCAGTGTCCCACCGCTGGAGAACGGGTTGAAATCCCAACCTGTCGTCGGGGTAGGACCATTCGCGCCGGTGGTCAGATTAATGTAAACACCGGCAAAGGTGTTCGGAACCGAGATGGGAGTGTTGAACGTAATGATGTCTGCCTGAGCCGCCGGAATCGCCGCGGCCGTGCCGGTAAGGGCTGCGGCGCATAAACCAAGGCGCATATGGACGGAGGACGGATCGAGTCGGAGAGCGGTTTTCTTTTTCATAAATTACAGCTCCTGAATTGGTTAATCTCTCAAAGAGAGATCGGCAGAATGGCGAATTTCGCGGCCTGCAGTCAAGCAGTTTCTGTTGCTCTTCGGGCGATGACGAACAGCTAAACACCCGGAGCTTCCACCTGCGGCTCCGCCGGCGGCACGCGCAACTGCGGAATGCGCATCGCCAGGATCATCGCCGCGAAAAGCAGCAGGGCGGCCAGATACCAGGGCGCCCCGGGAAAATTGCGGCCATGCTTTTGATCGATAAAATACGCGAACGTAAAGGTAAAGAGCCCGGGGCCGATCAGGACCGCGATCGCGCGCAGGCTACTGATGGCACCCTGCAATTCGCCTTGCTCCCGCTCGCTTACCCGGCGCGTCATCATGCCCTGCGCGGCCGGCCCGGATATCGTCCAGAGCATCATCACCGGGATGGAAGCGAAATACATGAGCCCGGTCCGCGCGATTCCCGCCACCAGCATGCCGATACCTCCGAAAAATTGTCCGACGTAAAGGGTGCGGCGTTCGCCCAGTCGCGCCACAATCGGCTGGACCAAAGCGGCCGAGATTACCACGGAGCAAACGCCAACCACGGCCAGGGAGAGGCCGATCATTCCTTCGCTCCAGGCATAACGAAAGATGGCGTAGAGCGCCCAGACGTTGAAGACCTCGTGGGCCACGTAGCCGATGAACTGGATGGTGGCGAGCTGGAACAATTCCGGATGCGACCGCAGCAGCACGAGCGAGCCGACCGGATTGGCGCGACGCAGAGTGAAAGCCTGGCGACGCTCGCATGGAAAGCGATTCCGGGAGGACAAAAAATCCATACAGCGCGTTCGTCAGGCTCAGCCCGCCCGCCACCCAGAACGGGAGGCGCGGATCGGAGTTGCCTAACAAACCACCAAGAGCCGGTCCCAGGATGAAGCCAACCCCGAAAGCAGCCCCGATCATTCCGAAAGCACCCGCTCGTTTTTCGGGTGGGACCACGTCCGAGATGTAAGCCATGCCGGTGGAAATGCTGGCTGCGGTGATCCCGGAAACGACGCGACCGAGAAAAAGCCAGCCGATGCTCGGGGCCAGTGCCATGACCAGGTAATCGAGACCCAGCCCGAGATTGGAAAGGAGCACGATCGGTCGCCGTCCAAAACGATCGGAAAGCACCCCGAGGACTGGCGAAAAGAAGAACTGCATGGCCGCGAAAACGGTCCCGAAAATTCCGAACCATTTCGCCGCGCTCGTCGCATCGCCTCCGAGGAAATGCAGGACGAGGGTCGGCAGAACCGGCGCGATCAAACCAAGCGCCAGCATGTCGAGCATGACCGTAATAAAAATGAAGATGACGGCTGCTTTGCGCGCTTTCATTTCCGCGGTCATCTTCTAAGTCGATGCCCGCGAAAAAGGAAACCGATTATGTTCTCGGGACGCGGGCGGACGAACTCGAACGGCTCGGGTTGCAACATCGTGTCTGGCGTGCGGCCAGTTCCGCCGCCTGGCGCCGCGCCGGCATTACCGTCGGCTCGCGTGTTCTCGACGCCGGCGCGGGACCCGGCTATGCCACCATCGACCTGGCCGAAATCGTCGGCCCAACGGGCGAAGTGATCGCGGTCGAACGTTCGCCGCATTTTTTCGAATACGCCCAAAATGCCGCGCGTCTCCGCGGCCTGACGAATATTAAATTTCGACAGGCCGATCTCATGGAGGAATCGCTCGGTTCGCTCGGTTGCGATGCGGCCTGGTGTCGCTGGGTTGCGTCTTTTGTTTCTTCGCCACAGCGGCTTATCGCCGAAATCGCGGGCGCACTCCGGCCGGGCGGCATGGCCATTTTTCACGAATACATGGATTACCGTTCATGGCGGCTGGCACCGCGCCGCCCCATCATGGAAAACTTTGTCGAGGAAGTGGTCGCCAGTTGGCGCGCCAGCGGTGGCGAACCCGATGTGGCGCTGAATTTTCCGCCGCTCCTCGAGGCCGCCGGTCTGCGCGTCGTGCATACGCAACCGCACGTTTTGCTCGTCAGGCCGAACGATTATGCCTGGCAATGGCCGGCCAGCTTCATCGCCAGTAACGTCGCCCGTCTTCAGGAATTGGGTCGCGTCACCCCGGAATGGGGCGAGCAGGTGCGCGCCGCCTTCGATGAAGCCTCCAAGGATCCGACGACCTGGCTGCTTACTCCACTCTTCCTCGAAATCATCGCGCAGCGCTAGCCGTTGTCGGGATCGGTGATCCCGGCCAAAGGGAAAGAAGCGCCTTTGACAAACGGCCGGGATCACCGATCCCGGCTACAACTTTTCGCGCGCTTCGCGCAGGGCGCGAGACATCCAGACCAGTTCGTCCAGAAATTTTCCGAGGCGGCCGATGTAGGCCGGCTCGGTCATCTGGCCGGTGGCGGAATCGAAAAGCTTCCCGGCCGAACCGAAATAAACATCCGTGAAAATCGTGACGAGGCCCAGTTCACGCAGCACCGGCAGCAGGTTTTGAATCATGCGCGCGCCGCCGAACGGCCCGGCCGAAACGCCGCAGACACCGACGGCTTTGTGAATGTATTCCTTCAAATTTGTATCGAGCACATGCTTCAACAAACCGGGAAAACTGTGATTGTATTCCGGCACGACCAGGATGAGGCCGTCGGCACGATCGACCGTCGCGGAAAACTGGCTGTCCTTGAGCGCTTCCCCGGCATCATCGATGCGCAACTGCAGCGCGCGGATATCGATGAACTCGGTTTGCATGTCGCTGCGTTTTGCAACCTGCTCGAAAACAAAACGCGCCACCGGTTCGCTCAGCCGACCCTGCCGCGCTGTTCCGAGAATAACCGGAACAAAGACCGGGCGAATCGAATCTGACGTTGCCATTCGGTGATTCGTTAAACGGGTCGCGGGGCCGAAAGTTTCTGGTCCAGATTATAGGCCGCGCTGATGAGCGCGAGATGTGTGAAGGCCTGTGGGAAATTGCCGAGATGCTCGCCGCGCGGACCCAGTTCCTCGGCATAAAGTCCGAGATGATTGGCGTAGCCGAGGTTCTTTTCGAAAATGAAACGTGCCTTTTCCAGATCGCCCATGCGGGAGAGGCATTCGACAAACCAGAACGAGCACATGGAAAAAGTCCCTTCCTTCCCGGAAAGCCCGTCCGAGCTGGCGTTCGCCATGTTGTAGCGATAGACTAACGAGTCTTCCACGAGCGATTCCTCAATCGCTTTCAGGGTCGAGATCCAGCGCGGATCAGTCGGCCCGATGAACTTGACCAGCGGCATGAGCAGGCAGGATGCATCCACCGTGCTCGAGCCCTTGTGTTGCACAAACGCCTTCAGCTTGGGGCTCCAGAGATTTTCGTAAACATCCTTGTAGATGGCGTCGCGCACCTGGTGCCAGCGAACGAGCGGCGCTGGAAAAGAGCGCTTTTGCGCCAGACGAATGGCGCGATCGATCGCCACCCAGCACATGACACGCGAATAAGTGAATTCCTGCTGGCCGCCGCGCACCTCCCAGATGCCTTCGTCGGGTCGCTCCCAGTTTTCACAGACGAACTCGATGAGCCGCGTGAGGTGCATCCAGAAGTCGTAGGAAATCGGCTCGCCGTACTTGTTGTAGAGATAAACGGAGTCCATCAGCTCTCCGTAAATATCGAGCTGCAACTGATTGTAGGCGCCGTTGCCGATGCGGACCGGGGCCGATTTTTTGTAGCCTTCCAGATTCGGCAGAATGCGTTCGGTTAGCTCATGACTGCCGTCGAGCGCATACATGAGCTGGAGCGAACCATCCGGGTTCATCTCGTGGCAGCGATCCTCGATCCAGCGCATGAAGCTGGCGGCCTCGGTCGTGTAGCCGAGCCGCATGAGCGCATAAAGCGTGAACGACGCGTCCCGCACCCAGGTGAAACGATAATCCCAGTTGCGCACCCCGCCGAGTTCCTCGGGCAAACTGAAAGTCGGCGCCGCCACGATGGCGCCGTGCGTGTGGGAAGTGAGCAATTTGAGCGCGAGCGCGGAACGGTTCACCATCTCACGCCAGCGTCCACGATACGTGGAATGGCGAATCCAACTGCGCCAGAAGTTCATCGTTTCCTTGAACGCCTTGGCCACGTAATCGGGCGCGATCGCGCATGATTCCGGCCAGGCATTCGCGTCTTCGAGGACAAAGGAAGCGGTCTGTCCCGCGCCGAGCGTGAACTCGCAGACGACTGCGCCGCCCTGCACCGTCATCGGGACGTCGGCGCGCAAACGCACCGCCGTTTTGTCGTCGCCCTCGCTGCGGAAAATGACTTCGCCGTCGCGTTTCTCGATGCGGTGACTGGCCCGGCCGTAATCGAAGGCCGGCGCGCATATCATATTGAAGCGCACTTCGCCGCGTACCGTCTTGGCGCGACGGATCAATTGATGCGCATGCCGGCGTTCCGCCACCGGCATGAAGTCGGACACCTCGGCCACGCCTTCGTCCGAAAGAAAGCGCGTCAGCAGCATGTTCGTGTCCGGGAGATAAATCTGCTTGTGGCGCGCGTCCGCGAAATGGGGCGCGATTTTGAAACGGCCGCCTTTTTCGTCGTCGAGCAAAGCGGCAAAGATGGAAGGCGAATCGAAATGGGGGAAGCAGGCGAAATCGATCGAACCATCCATCCCGACCAGGGCGACGGTGTGCAGATCGCCGATGACTCCGTAATTCTCGATGGGTTGATAGCTCATAATGACATCGGCGGTCCAGCTACCGCGCGTCGAGGAATCGATGCCGATGAAACCGCAATTGCCGCTTCCCGGTCAATGCCGATTTCGTGTTCCAGCCGGGACCACCGAATCCCGGCTACAACTTCGAGCGGCTTTGCTCGATGAAAAAACGGAGATCGCTCACGACTGAATCGATCTTCTTCAAATCCTTGCGCCGCCCCTTCTCGGGTCGCACTTCCATTTTGCGGACAAGGCTGAGCATGTCGCCAAGATCGCGCACACGCGCGGGACTGATCCTGCCGTTGTCGGAAGTGGAGCGCGCCCATTGCATGACGAGTCCGATCTCGTCATCGAGCCGGCGCGTGTAGGCGCGTGACGTCTGCTGCAGGGCACGCCGCAGTTTGCCCAGATCATCGACCAGCGATTTGGCAGGCGAAGCGTCGCTGTGATTATTAACTTTGCCTTTGCGTGTCATAAACCGGAAGAGTCTGCGGCGGGCGAAAGCGCGCCAAGCGCAGCGATCGCGTCTGTGGCTGCGGTAGCGCACGCAGGTCGTTGAGCAACTCCAGTCGGCCGTCGTGATGTTCGACGATGGCAGAACAGCTCTCGACCCAATCGCCGCAGTTATAATAACTGACCGCGCCGATTTGCCGCATGGCCGGCGTATGGATGTGGCCACACATCACGCCCGCCACGTGGTACTTTGCGGCATAACGAACAATCGCCTGTTCGTAGGCACCGATGAAGCTGACCGCATCTTTCACGCGACTCTTTACATATTTGCTGAGCGACCAGTAGCCAAAACCAAAAACGCGGCGGAACAGGTTTACGACCGGGTTAAGTGCGAGCAGGAACTGGTAACCGAGATCGCCGAGCAGGGCGAGCCACTTGATGTTTTGCACGACGGTGTCGAGTTCGTGCCCGTGGATGACGAGAATGCGGCGGCCATCCGCTGTGGTGTGAAAAGCGTGCCGCTGCACGGTGACGTTGCCGTAGGCGCCGAGGTGCGTGCCGAGAAAATCGTCGTGATTGCCGGGGATGTAGATGACGCGCGTGCCTTTGCGCGCCTTGCGCAGGATTTTCTGGATGACGTCGTTGTGCGCCTGCGGCCAGTAGAGTCCGCGGCGCAGTTGCCAGATATCGATCAGGTCGCCGACGATGTAGAGCGTTTCGAATTCGTGCTCGCGCAAAAAATCGAGGAACGCCTCGGCATTGCTACCCTTGGTACCGAGGTGCACGTCGGAAATCCATCCGGTGCGATAGGAACTCATTTTTCGTTAGGCATGAGAAGGACTGACCAGGAACAGCATTTATTCTGTACGCAGCCCCCGGCCCGTGGCAAAGCTGCCATCGTTACAATTGTGTGACGGAAGGCTGCCGTCCGCATCGGTGATCACGGCCGCCTGCAAGAGCGATCCCGGCGACAACGGCGGGACCGGGTCAATCTTCGAGTTCACGGAATTGTTACGTGGCCGCCACACAACCGTAACAATCGCTTCCTAACGTCCCCGCAACTGAAGCAGCGGCGGAGGAAATCGAAAAGCCTCCGGCGTTCAAGTTCAACGCGGCCACGGCCGCATTAACCCAAGGAGAAAAAATGTTTGTTCGAAAATTTACCTTGCTGGCCATGGCCGCGAGCATGCTGCTCGGGGGCACGGCCGCGCGCGCAGAGGATGACGGGGCGTTGCTCGACTTGCTCGTGCGCAAACACCTGATCACGGAGCAGGACGCCGCCGAAGTCCGGGCCGATCTAAAAAAGGAAGCGGTCACCAGTTCCGCGGAGAAGTGGAAACTCTCCACCCCGATCACCGAGCTGGAACTCTATGGCGACGCCCGCGTCCGCTATGAGATTCGGAGCGGCGAAACCGGTTCGCCCAACTTCGTCGATCCGCACCACGACACCTTGCAGCGCAACCGCGCCCGCTACCGTCTGCGTATCGGATTAAAAGGCAAGCTGACCGACGACTGGTTCTTCGGCCTGCGCCTCGAGACGAGCACCAACGGACGCTCCACCAACGTCACTTTCGGCGACGACAGCGGACCGTTCGGGAAAAGCAGTGACGGCATGAATGTCGGGCAGGCCTACCTTGGTTATACCGGCTTCAAGGGCTTGAAACTGACCGCCGGCAAGGTGGCAAACCCGTTCGTCACTTCCTCAATGGTCTGGGACGGCGACCTGAATCCGGAAGGCATCAGCGAACAATACAAGTACACCATCAATCTCGGACGCCCCGCCCCGGCACCGGTGGCCTCCTACAGCAAGGATGGCAAGGCCGTGGCCATGGCTCCGCCTCCGTCCCCTGGGATGACGATCGATCTTTTCGCTAATTTCGGACAGTTTGTTTACGACGACGTCAATCCCGATAACCCGCTGGGCCATGTGCGCGGGCCGCACACCGACGCTTTTCTGCTCGGATGGCAGGTCGGTGCGACCTTCCACTTCACCAAGGACATGCATCTCCAGCTGGCCCCCACCTTTTATAACTACACCGGGCATGGCGATTCATTTAACGACATCTTCTCCGGCGATCCCGGTCGAAACCAGACCGGCATCGACAACCTGCTCGTCTTCGAACTTCCGGTCGAGTTCGCCTGGAAGTTTTACGGCCTGCCCATGCGCGCCTTCGCCGATTTCGCCGTTAACCTCGATGCGGATGATCGCGCCGCCGCCGCGGGTCATCCCAACAAGGACGACCAGGCTTACGCCTACCAAATCGGCCTCAGCGTCGGCAAACTGAAGGCCAAAGGCGACTGGCAGCTCACCGGTTTCTATCAGCACGTCGAGCAGTACGCGCTCGATCCCAACCTGGTCGATTCCGACATCTACGACAGCCGCGTCAACATGGAAGGGCCCGCCGTTTCCTTCGGATATGGGGTCAGCGATGCGATCTTCGCGAACCTCACCTACGCATACGGCTGGCAAATCGACCACGCGCTTGGCACGGGCGGTTCGGGCGACATCGGGCTCAACCCGCTGCGCAAATTCCAGGTCTTCCAGGCCGACTTGAGCGTGAAATTCTAGGGCAACCCGGGCCCGTCTATGATGGGCTCGGTTCAACTTCAGGGACAGGTTAGGTTAGCAGCAGCAGCGCAAGCCCGCTGGGAGAAATTCCAGCGGGCTTTTTTCCTCCTGCAGCGCAGACGCCCTCGCCAAAATGCACCAGCAAGAAGGGAAACGCGGCAACTCCCATCTCCCCCGAACACTATTCCGCCTTCCTCTTCCTCTCTGCCGCCGGGGTCGGCTCAACCGCTTTTGCGCCTCATCTGTCGAGACGCACGCGCGTCAACCTCCGATTCACGATTCTCGATTCTCGGACATAACGTCCCCTTCCTCTTAATCGCTATCGCCGAGGCTCGGCCCGAGAGCCGTCCGCATCATCGGTGGGGACGCACGCTCGCCCGACTCTCGCTCCCCGATCCCCGCTCCGCGATCCACGATCCACGATCTACGATTCTCCATTCCCCCCATTCCCCACCCGTTTTGCTTCTTGCCTTGCAGGCTCATTTCCCGATAACATCGTGGCGAGCACCCGGAACAACCCCGCCATGTCGTTTCCCCTCACCAAGGGCGGCAGCGTCGAGAGCAACGCCGCTTCCAAGCCCAATCCTCCCAGCCCCAAGCTCCTCGATCGCGTCCGCTGGCACCTGCGGGTGAAACATTATTCCATCCGCACCGAGCAGGCCTACACTGATTGGATTCGTCGCTACATCCTTTTTCACCGCAAACGCCATCCCGATGAAATGGGAGAAAAGCAGATCGCGGAGTTTCTCACTTACCTCGCCGTCGAAAAACATGTCGCCGCTTCCACGCAGAATCAGGCCCTGAGCGCTCTCCTTTTCCTTTACCAGCAGGTGCTCGATCGCAAACTCGACTTCATCGACAAGATCGAGCGTGTAAAACGGCCACCGAAGATCCCGGTCGTTTTAACGCGGACCGAGGTCCGTGCCGTTCTGAACCAGGTGGAGGGTAGATATCGACTCATGGCCGAATTGCTCTACGGCAGCGGCCTGCGTCTTCTCGAGTGCCTTCGCCTCCGCGTGAAGGATATCGATTTCGGTTATGGCCAGATCACTGTCCGTGATGGCAAAGGAATGCGAGAACGGATTACCGTCCTTCCCGAGCGCCTTCGAGCCCCGCTTCAGGCGCATCTGACGCAGGTGCGGCGGCTCCATGAAGGCGACCTCCAAAATGGAGGGGGACGAGTTTATCTGCCGCGGGCCCTGGCCCGTAAGTATCCGAACGCTGCTTCGGCCTGGATCTGGCAATATGTGTTCCCGGCGGCGAAACTCTCGCCTGACCCCCGTGGGAGCGAACTGCGTCGCCACCACCTTGGTGAGAAAAATCTCCAAAATGCGGTGAAAAGCGCCATCCGAAAGGCCGGCATTGCCAAGGCCGCCAGTTGCCATACGTTTCGCCATAGCTTTGCCACCCATTTGCTCGAACGGGGTCAGGACATTCGGACCGTGCAGGAACTCTTGGGCCACCGCGACGTCTCCACGACGATGATTTATACCCATGTCCTCAATCGACCGGGGCTGGCCGTTTCCAGCCCCCTCGACGACCAGTCGAGCGGGTCCCCATTTCCGAATATTGAGTTAGACGAAAAAGTTTCGTCTACTTCTCGTTAGGCTCTTGTATGGCTACGCGATGTCCCGAGTGCGATTTTCTTTGGCCGGGCTGTGGAGATGGCAAGTGTAACGTGTGCCATGGCACCGGCATCGTAGACATCATTGGCGGGACACTCAAGATCATCGCTAGCGGGGATGACCGCGGAGATTGTCGCCGGTGCTCTGGCACCGGCGTGTGTCCTCGGTGCGATGGAGAGGGCACCTTGGCCGGGCTTTTCGCTTCCGAAAGTTCTGCATCGAACGACGAAACCGAGAGCGATGATGACGGTAACTATTCGTCATCGGGATCTGACAGCACCGATAATTACTACTTTGAAGGCGCGGGAGGAAGTAGCTCGGCGAGCGGTGGCGGACTTATCGTCCTAATTGTTGGCGCTGGCATAGTCATCGGGGCATTCTCACTCCTTAGCAACACTTCGTCTCACCAGCGGTCGCCACTCCAGAGCGGGAGAGCTACAGACAGTTTCTACCTTCCGCCCCAACAGCCAACCGTTTCTACACCAGCGTTAACCAGCATTTCAAGTCCACATCCCTCGACGGCGCCCCAACATGAGGAATTTCGTGTCCCGACACGTCTCCCAGAACCGTACCGCTCTCCGCTTCGCCATGATGGGGCTGTTCTTAATATTCATCCGGAGGGTCGAGCGACTCTAGTCTGGTCGAACGGATTCGTGGATGTCTGGGCAGATAACAGCCCGCGTCATGTGGTTCTTAGGCCTGGATGTCCCCTTCGCTTCTTGAACAGCCATACGGTTCATGCGATTCCTCGTAGCAACAATGCAACTTTGCTATTTTACCGACCTGTTCCAAACTAGCGTAAAGCCTAACCAGGCGATGGAGCTCCTATGAGGGTTGTCAACCGTGGAACGGGTGTGGTTCGTTTTTCTTTAGTCTTTTCCTTTCCGGGTTTTTCCAACCTTTGGTGGTTTGATCCGCAGGGCAGCTCCCCTTGTCGTGGTTTTCGCCCGCAGGCGAGTCACCAGCTCCTATTCGAGCATCGCTTTTTCTAGCGAGCCCATGATGTCTTGTCTGACTTTCGGGAAGCCGCCTTGGGCGGAACGCGCCCCATCTAACCGATGATCCCCCTTCTGGGAGGACCAGCTCCAGCGCCGAGCAGCGTTCCACCCTGCGGCCCAATCGCACTCCTTTGGTTTGGAAGTTTTGTTTCGTAAAAGTTTATGAGTTTAAAGTTCTTCGTCGGTCCAGTTTTGATCACACCGAAGCCGCCGTGGACACGCTCCAGCCCAGTTCGGCCGCGCTCGCCCGGCCCGTTCGCCAGCGCCACAGATCAATGGCCAGTTGCCGCGCCAGGGCCACGGCTATCTTTTTCTTCAACGACGCTCCGTGCTTAAGCTTCTCCAAATATTTCTGCCGGGCGTGCCAGTTAGGCTGCCAGCGCAGGAGTCGCCACACCGCTTCCACTAGCAACGTGCGAACATGTTTGTTCCCATGCCGGTCGATGGCGCCGAAGCGTTGCACCCCGCCACTGCTGTGCTCGCTCGGACAACACCCCGTGTAACTGCCCACCGCTTTGCGATGTTGGAACCGTCTCCAATCGCACACTTCCCCATCGATTAGTGACACCGTTAGCGCGCCCAATCCCACCGGGATTTTTTCTTCCCTCACCAGCGCTTCAATATCCTGAGTCAACCGCTCCAAGTGCCTTTTGCAATGGCGGATCTCTTCCACCACCGGTTCGAGTTGAGTGCGCACAAACGCGCTGCACTGCGGCCCCACTCGTTTCCATTTGCGCGGTCCAGCCCACCCCGCCTCCAGCGTCTCGTGCTCATGCTCCAGGCGCAGCGCTCGCCCGTGATTCTCCAGCCGCCGCAATTGCTTCTTCCAAAACTCCCGCTGCCGCCCCAGTTCCCGTCGCTGTTGCTCCCCACGACTCGGGATCCGAATCGGCCGCAATTCCTCCCTCTGCCCATCCAGATAGCGCGACAGCCGCACACACAACTCCCGCGCATCCATCCGATCGTTCTTCCGCCGCCGCTCCAGATTCAATCGCATCGGCGTGGTAATGAACGAGTGCGCTCCGGCTTGCCTCAACTCCTCGTGCAGCGTGTACCCAAACCCGCAGCACTCATACACCGTGTAAACCGTGTCGCCTTGCCCCACTTTCTGCCTGATCCACTCCAAGAGTTGCTGACGCCAATACTTCCGCCCCAGGCTGATCGCTCCACCCCCACACTGCATCGCCACCGCAATTGAGCGCAGCTCCACATCCAGCCCCACCTTCCACATCTGCCTCTTTAGCGCTTTGCTCTCCGCTTCGCTCTTGTTAAACTCTATCTCGCCATGAAGGGTTGTTGTTGTTTTGTTTTTCATACAACGCGTGTGCCCGTTTTGCCCACGCTTTTCAACCCTTCATGGCATCTAACCGCCACCCGGCGTACGCTCATGTTTTGAGATGATTAAACCCTCTTCACTTCGAGCATCGCTCGCTCTCGGTGGCGGTAGCTCACTTCTTTCTCGTTAGATGCTAAGCACACCCACCACACTATGAACGAACCCGCCAACGATGACCTCAGCGCTGCATCGCGCCAAACTGGTCGCCATGGATGCCTCACGACTTACCTTGTCTTCCTCATCATCGTAAACTCGGCGATGACGCTGATGTACCTCTTCGGTTCCGAATGGTTGCGCCGGAACGGCGCAAACACACCGGACTGGGCTTTTTGGGCTCTCGCGATCGCTGGTGTAGTCAATGTGATCTCGGCAGTTGCCCTCCTTAGATGGAAGCGGTGGGGTTTCTGGCTCTTCGTTGCGTCGGCGGTGGCAGGGCTCGCCGTCAACCTGTCGATCGGCCTGACACAAGGCATTTTCGGCGCCGTCGTCGGCATTGCGGTGCTCTACGCAGTCCTCCATATCGGGAAAGAGCGTAAGGCTTGGCCGCGGTTGGAGTGAAAGCGTCCAAAGCATCTAACCAGGCGATGCCGCGAACCGCTGGCCGCTCCGCGTTCAAGCTTTCGATGACTTCCACATTCAACCTGCAGCCACGCGCGCTCTCGCCAGTGGTGGCTCATCTTGTTCTCGTTAGATCTTAAGCGTGCCCTCGACCCTGACGCATATCACCTGGGACGATGTAATGGAGCGCGAACTCTATTTCACCGCCGTGGCCGATGTTTCCTCGCTTCCGCAGTCTTACTCGTTTCCAAGTCGGCACTTCGCAGCTCTGCTTGTTGGCGACACCACCGGCGTCGATCCTCAGTCGCTCGGCGAGCTTTCACGACGACTTCTCCAGTCTGGTTGCTCGTATTTTTGTTCGTGGGGTCCGGGCTGCGAGCGGGCTCACGATTGCTTTGACGCGGAGTGCCTGTTTGCACCGTCAGTCATCATGACTACGTGGCACGCGGACGAGCGTCTGGACGACGCGCTCTGGTATTTTCTGCGCACGACGTTCCCTGATGATGCATACTTCGACACCACTCGAAGTGCCCTCGCTATCGTGGTCGGACATCCCGAGTGGGCAGAGCAGGTTGAGCGGCGGATGCGCAATATTTCTTCACTGGCTGACGATGTGCTCCAAAAGATCTAACCATGCGATCGAGCCAACCACTGGCCGGCGTACGCCGAAGTTTTCCATGACTTCAACGTCACGTCCTGCTGTCACGCGCGCTCTCGCCAGCGGTGGCTCATCTTGTTCTCGTTAGGCCTTTCACCCGCTATGCACTGGAGCCACATCCTCGAAGGAGTCATTGGTGGATTGATCGTCGGCGTGCCGTCACTCGTGCTTGCCTGGTTTCTCATGCAGCGGCAGCAGCGGTTCCAGTCGAGTCTGCTAGATCGGCAAGAGAAGTTTCAGCGCGACTTGGAGCATCAGCGCGACCTCACGCACATCATGGATCGGATCGGCGTCATAGGCCAGTCTGACGACGCACAGAAGTCAGGTCCGGAAGCAGACGATGGAGCCACGCCGGAGGCCTAGGCTCAACTTTGAAGTGCAACATTTGCTAGGTCTTAAGGAAGCATTGATTGGGTGTTTTGTAGCCATGTCTTTTTCTTGGTCGGTTGTTGAGCTGTGCGGCGATTAGGTCGCATTGGGTTTGGGTTAGTTTGGTCATCGTCTCGCCTTTGGGCAGGTATTGCCGGATGAGCCCGTTGGTGTTCTCGTTGGTCCCGCGCTCCCAGCTGTGATGCGGGGTGGCGAAGTAGAATTTGACCGGGCTGCGCGCTTCCACTTCTCCATACCAGTGAAACTCGGTCCCGTTGTCCGCCGTGATCGTGCGCATCCGCCCCGGATGACGCGCCAGCAGTCCGAGCAAGGTGCGGTTGGTTTGGGCCGCGGTGCGCGCTTGGAGTTTCCCGATCATGAGGTAGCCGCTCTTGCGCTCGACCAGGGTCAAGACGCAGCGGCTCTTCTCTCCCGGGCTCGCTTTTTTGGGCGCTCTCTCAGGTGGATTCGAGTGGCGGCGCCGGCAATGCTGCGAACGATGGCACTTCACGACAGGAGGACATGATGGCAAAAACTGATTCTCGCGTAACGATTCATATGGCGGCGAGCCTCGACGGTTTCATCGCGCGAAAGGACGGGCGCGTCGACTGGCTCGAGACCGCGGACGAATTCGCCGGTGGAGAGACCCTCGACCCAGGATTCGTCGAGGAGTTCCTAAAGACGATCGACTGCTACGTCATGGGATCGCGAACCTATGAGACTGCATTGAGTTTTGAAGCCAAGGGATTGGGCTGGTCGTACGGCGACAAACCCACCTTCGTCCTCACCAGCCGCGACCTGCCGCGAACCCGGGATAGCGTTGAGTTTTACTCAGGCGATCTTGCCCGGTTCGTGAACGGACGCCTGCGGCCTGCATTCAGTAATATTTGGTTTGTCGGAGGCGGTGCCGTCTCCGCTGAATGCCTTCGTCTCGGGCTGGCCGATGAAGTTCGTTATTCCATCCTGCCGATTCTGATTGGTGATGGGATCCCATTCTTCGACAAGCTGGACCGAGATATCGCCCTCCATCTGGCGGAGGTTAAAGCATACAAGAGCGGCATGGTAGGGCTGTGTTACCAAGTGCAGGGACATCGTAGTGAACCACGGAACGCCACCTAAGCAGGCGCTCGAGCCAACTGCTGGCCGCTGTGAAGTCCATATTGATTTATGAGCCAGTTCTCGATGTTTGCCGGCTCGCCTCAGTTTATCCGGCGACGGGTCAGCCGTGGTTCATCTTGTTCTCGTTTGATGGTGTTAATACTTCAGATGTGGCGAGCCAATGATGGAAAGAGCGACGGTATTTAAAGGCCGCGCCTTACTTCTCTTTGTGGGCGGCCTCTTTATTGGGGTGACTTTGCCAAAGCTGGGCCTGCTGTCGGCAGTGTCGCCCGGTGACGATTGTCTCGCCGACGTGGTTGGATTTGCTTTAGCCGCATTGCAAACCTAAGCCTGCTTTGGCGTTCTGGTGACATTGATCGGCGCGGCAATCTTTTTTGGGCGAACTGGCCGCTTTTGGCAGTGTGGGGCCGATGCCAACGCGCCCTCTATCTCGTCGCTGGAGGTGCCCGGAAAAAAATGCTTGATTTGGAAGCGATCAGGACCGCTGTTTATCTTCCCCATAGATTCAAACGGAGGACTCAAAAAATGAAGACTGGTGGATTGGTCGTCACATTGTTTGCGGTTGCGTTTGCTTTCGCTCCGCAATTGCTTGAAACCGCAACCGCCGCGCCGGCCGCGCAAGATGCTCAACAAGGCAAGTATGCCGCCAAGCTGATTTCGCCGGAAGCGGGAGATGTTGTTTTCCCTGGGCAGAAGCTCCAGATCGTGTGGGAGGAATTACTTCCCAAACTTCCGGTCGACCTGTCGTGGTGCGAGGCGGAGCTTTGTCTGTCGCTGGATGGCGGCAAGAGCTTTCCCTATATCATTACACCTTTGCCGTTGGGCCCGACTTCCCGAATCCTCAGTTTCGACTGGACTGTTCCAAATTTGCCGACCAATGAGGCGGTCCTGGACATTCGCTTCGGCTGCGAGCAGTTTTTTCCCGAAACCCGAAGTGTGCAGACCGCCTCGGCTTTTGTGATCGGAAAACCTGGCAAGCATTGATTAGTAGGAATTGCCCGTCCCTCCGGGAGCGCTCGTCGGGCTGAACGTCGAACGGTTCCCAGCCGATTAAAAGCCGGCCCGTCGAATGCGCGGCCCTTGAATTTCTTCGGCAGGTCGAGATTGCGCGCGGCCAGAAATGATGGTCAAAGAGTGAACGGGCGATAAAGTCGCCGTCACTCTTGTCCATGCGCACGCTCGACCATCTTTTTGCAAACAACAAAACCTGGTCAGAGCGCATTCGGCAGCAAACGCCTGATTTTTTTCTCAAGCTGTCTCGGCAGCAATCGCCCGCTTATCTCTGGATCGGGTGCGCCGATAGCCGGGTGCCGGCCAACGAGATCGTCGGGCTTTCCCCCGGCGAATTGTTTGTCCACCGGAACATCGCCAACCTTGTCATTCATACGGACCTCAATTGCCTTTCCGTTTTGCAGTTTGCCGTGGATGTCCTGAAGGTGCGGCACATTATCGTGTGCGGACACTACGGCTGCAGTGGCGTCCTCGCGGCGCTGCGCGGTGATCGCATCGGCTTGAGCGATAACTGGCTGCGCCATGTGCAGGACGTGCGGCAAAAGCACGAGAAGCTCCTCGCCGCGGCTGGGGATGAAGCTGGCGCGGCCGATCGCCTCTGCGAGCTGAATGTGGTCGAGCAGGTAGCAAACGTCTGTCAGACCAGCATTGTGGGGGATAGCTGGCAACGCGGGCAGGAACTTCACGTGCACGGCTGGATTTATGGATTGCGCGACGGGCTCCTGCGCGATCTCAATGTGACGGCGACCAATTTCAGCGAAGCAGGCTGCCGCTTATCGGACGGCCATTCCCGCTTCGGCCTGAATTCGCCGGCCAGAGCAGCTTCGACTGGCCTAACGAACGCAGACTCAATCGTCCGACTCCTCGTCCGGCGAGGACCGTCTGTCCCGGCTGGACAGGTTGCGCCCGGCGAACGGGAATCTCGCGCTGCTGGCTTTTCACGTCCTTGAAAACTTCACGAAAGATCTGGCCGATCATCGGGGCGGCGGCCGAGCCGCCGTGCACATCGCTGCCGACATCGCCTTCGTAAAGCGCAGCGAAGGCATACTGCGGGCGTTCCGCCGGCACGAACCCCGCGAACCACGCCGCGGTTCGTTCCTTTTTCTTCGGGCCCCATTGGGCCGTGCCGGTTTTTCCAGCGACGGTCACATTGTCCAGGCTGGCCTGATGGGCGGTGCCGGCCGGAGCGTTGACCGCGTCGATCATGGCGATGTGCAACTCCTGCATGGCGAGAGTTGATGCGCCGATCGTCTTCTTGGCGCGCACTTCGTAGGCGGTCACGATCTGGTCGTCGGCCGTCTGCACCTGTTGGACGAGGCGGGTCTGATAAAAGGTACCGCCGTTCGCGATGATGCCGATGGCCTGTGCCATCTGCAGAGGCGTAACAAGCACGTCGCCCTGGCCAATCGAGATGTTGGCAATGTCGCCATTGAGCAATTTCCGGCCGTGTGTCGCCTTCATGTAGGCATCGTCCGGCACGCGCCCTTCGCGCTTCGCCGCGCAAGGGAATCCCGCACTTCGCTCCGAATCCGAGGCGCTGCGCCCAATCGATGATTGGCCCGGCCCCGGTCTTGATGCCGGCCTGATAAAACCAGGTGTCGCACGATTCGGTCAGCGCCTGAATGAAATTGAGCGGGCCGCGATCGGTCTTTTTCCAGTTGTGGAAAGTGACGTTGCCAATCTGGATGGAAGGCACGCACTGAAAAACATCGTCCGGGGTAACGGCGCCCGATTCGAGCGCGGCCAGGCCCACTGCCACCTTGAAGGTTGAGCCGGGCGGATAGGCTGAGCGGTAGGCGCGCGGCAGGAGTGGAATATTGGGATCGTCCTGCAGTTCCTTGAATTTTGCAGTCGAGATGGAAGGAACGAAAGCATTCGGATCGAAGGTCGGCCACGACGCCATGGCCAAAACGTCGCCGCTGTTCGGATCGATGATGACGATGGCGCCGCGTTTCGCTTTCTCGGCCAGCGCTTTCTCGGCCAACTCCTGCAGATGCAGGTCGAGCGTGGTGACAACATTGTAGCCGGGCACAGGCGGCGTCGCGATGCGCTCGGAGGTTTTGCGGCCATCCTTGTCGAAGGTCAGTTTGTATTCGCCATGCTTGCCGTCGAGCATGGCGTCGAAGGTTTGCTCAAGGCCTTCGCGCCCGACCGTGTCCGGCCAGAGCACTTCGTGATTATCGATGACACCGTCTGGAGCGCGCCCCGCCTTTCCGGCGTAACCGATGATTTGCCCGGCGAGTTTGCCGTGCGGATAAACGCGCAGATACATCGGCCGCCACGTCAGGCCTTCGGGCAAACGGCCGGCCTTGTCGTGCTCTTCGTCGCTCAGGTTCTGCGCGATCTCGAACGGCAGCACGCCGCGGTTGTGGTAATGCCGCAGGATTTGCTTGCCGGAGACATCGAGTTTGTCGCCGAGCAACTTTTCAGCGGTGACGATTTTGGTGCGCGCATAGCTGAGGGCCTGCGCATCAGAAAAATCGAGCGGCGTGGGAAACGTGATGGCCAGGTTGTAAACAACCTTGTTTTGGGCCAGCGGCTCGCCATGGCGATCGGTGATCTGCCCGCGCGGGGCCGGGATATCGAGCACGTAGGTGCGGGCCAGCTTTTGCGTCTCGTAAGTGGGCTGGATCGTTTCCTCGAAAGGGGTCGTAGTGGGGGCGGGCGTGGCCGAAGGTGTGGGAATGGGCGGCGGCGACGGAGCGGGAGAGGCTGCGGGTTCCTGAGGCGAATAACGGAGCGGCTCCGCCAAGCGCGAAAAGCGCGATCAGGCTGAGCGAGGCAAGGCATTTCACGAGCGAAAAATGGGAAGTTCTTCGCTCGCCCAGAACGGTTGCGATTTCAATGCCTTTGCAAAAAGCGATGAACTTCCTCGGCCAGTTTGGGACCAACGCCTTCGGTGGCCGCGATCTCTTCCACGCTCGCTTTGCGCAACCGCTGGACCGATCCGAATTTTCTGCAGCAGCAGATTCTTGCGGTTCTGACTTACGCCCGGGCAATCGTCGAGAATACTCTCGCCGATCCGCTTTTTCATGAGCAATTGATGATAGGTGTTGGCGAAACGATGCGCTTCATCGCGGATGCGCTGGAGCAATCGCAGAGCCCCCGAATCGGACGGCAATTGCAACGGCAGCGCGCGACCCGGCCGATAAATTTCTTCGAACTCCTTGGCCAGACCGATGATCGGCAATTCGTGCAAACCGAGCCGCTGCAGTTCGCGACAAGCTGACGAAAGCTGGCCTTTGCCGCCATCGACAATGATGAGATCGGGCAAACGAACTGACGAAACCGGAGAGCGGAGACCGGAAACGGGAAAGTTTTCCAAACGCCGCGCTGTCTCGAAAGCCGAGTCCTGCGAATGCTCCGGGGAATAATCCACGCGGCTGCCGTCAGCATGTTCTCCGGTTTCCGCTTTCCGGTTTCCGGTTTCAAGCAGCACCCGCGAATATCTCCGCCTGACGACTTCGGCCATGCTGGCAAAATCATCCTGGCCTTCGACCGTGCGGATGCGATAGCGCCGGTAGCAATTCTTGTCCGGGACGCCGTTGCGGAAGCAGACCATCGAAGCGACCACGTGCGTGGTTGAGATGTTCGAGATATCGAAGCATTCCATGACCTGGGGAATGCGCGACAGTTGCAGCGCATCGGCCAGTGCTCGCACGTCGGACTCGGGATCGATCGAGGTCGGCAGCGTGTGGCGAGTGAAGCGACGGATCGGACGCGTCGTACGGCGCAAATCTTCGATCATGTTGCGCAACTCGGCGGCCTTTTCGAAATCGAGTTTGTCGGCCGTCTTGCGCATTTCTTCTTCGAGCGTGGCGATCAATTCGCGCGACTGGCCTTCGAGGAAATCGCAAGCCTGCGTGACGCGCTCCCGATATTGCTCGGCGGAAATCTCACTCAGCCGCGTCGGCACCTGATAGGTCGCCGATTTCAATTCCCGCTCGGTCGGCGCGCCGCGGCCGAAAGTGAGCACCCCGAATTTTTTGCGCATGAAATTCAGCGTTTGCCGCAGCGCGCCGGCGTGCGCGTATGGTCCGAAGTAACGCGCGCCGTCGTCTTTCTTGAAGCGCGCCAGACGGAAACGCGGCCATTCCTCGGTCGGATCGACCTTGACGACGAGGAAGCGCTTGTCGTCGCGAAAGGAGATGTTGTAACGCGGCCGGTATTCCTTGATCAGCTTGCCCTCGAGCAGGAGCGACTCGGCTTCACTGTGCACGGTGTGTGTTTCAAAATCCCAGACCGCGTCAAGCATGGCGCGCGTTTTCAGGTCGGCCACGGCCAGCTTTGACGGCATGAAATAGGAGCCGACGCGCTTGCGCAGATCGCGCGCCTTGCCCACGTAAATGACGCGGCCAAACCGGTCGCGCATGAGGTAGACACCCGGCTTGTGCGGGACCTCGTGCACTTTTTTGTTCAAATCCGGCTTTTCCTTCGACAGCGCCACAGTCGTGAGAGATTAAGCGAAAATGTTCGATGTTGCCATCGTGGGAGGCGGCCCGGCCGGTGCGACCTGCGCAGCCTTTTGCGCGGCGGCGGGATTGAAAACCCTCGTGCTCGAACGCGAGAAATTTCCGCGCGAGAAAGTCTGCGGCGATTGCTTGAATCCATCCTGCTGGCCGGTCCTGCGGCGTTTACAGCTGGGCGAACGCGTCCGCACGCTGCCGCACCGGGTCATCGAAACGGTCGAGTTCATCGGGACAAACCAGCGCGCTTTGTCGCTCTCGCTGCCGGCGAAAGATGACCCGGAAATATCGATCAAGCGCAGCCTCTTCGACCAGCTCCTGCTCGTCAGGGCACGCGAGCTCGGCGCAGAAGTTCAGGAAGAGCGAACCGTTTCCGCGCTGCGCCGCAACGGTGCATGGCGGATCAAGGCGGGTGACGAAGTATTTTCCGCGCGCCTGCTGATCGCGGCCGACGGGCGCAATTCGACCGTGGCGCGATTGCTGAAAATTTTCCCGCGCGCCACCAGAGAACGCGTCGCATTGCAGGCGCATGTTCCGTTGCCGCCCGACTTTGGAGCCAGGATCGTGCTCCAATTTCTCCCCGAAGGCTATTCGGGCCAGGCGCCGGTAACTGATCGCGAGCTGAACCTCTGCCTCGTCGGAACGCCGCCCACCATCGGGCGGCTCCGGGCCTGGGCGGCGCGCCAATTTGACCTGCCTAACGACCAATTGTGGCGCACGATCACTCCGTTAACGCGTCCGACCATGGCCAGCCCGCGGGGCGATCTGTTTTTCATCGGCGACGTCGCGCGCGTGGTGGAGCCATTCACAGGCGAGGGAATTTTCTACGCGCTTCGCTCCGGCGAACTGGCCGCGCAGGCGATCATCGCCGAGCGGCCGCGCGATTATGCGACCGCGTGGGCGCGAGATGTATCGCGGGCGATTGTGGATCAATCGCCTGGCACGGGCCGCGGTTTTGTCGCCGCGGGCGGCTTCGGCCCTGTTGCGGATCGCGCAGTATCAGCCGGCGGTTCTGCGTCTGTTAACGGCGAAGATCACTCTCGGGTAGAGTGGGCATCCTGCCCGCCGGTCTGGCGTCTCGCCTGGGCCGAACTTTTCTGCTGCTCCCATCGAAGGAAAGGTTGTGTCGGCCAGATGCGGAAAACCGGCGCGCGGGAGGCCGCACTAGCCGAGAGTCAGGCGGCATGCTTTCACGGTGTTCGACATCAACATGGCAATGGTCATCGGTCCGACACCGCCCGGTACGGGGGTGATGGCGGAACATTTCGCAGCGACTTCATCGAAGGCAACATCGCCCACCAGCTTGTAGCCGCGCGGACTGCTCGCATCCTCGACCCTGTTGATCCCGACATCGATAACGACCGCGCCGTCGCGGACATGTTCCTGCCTGACGAATCCGGCGCGCCCGATGGCCGCGATCAAAATATCAGCAGAGCGGGTGATCTCTGGAAGATTCCTGCTGCGCGAATGCACGACCGTCACGGTGGCGTCGCCGCCCTTGCCTTTTTGCATGAGCAAAAGGGCGAGCGGTTTTCCGACAATCATGCTGCGTCCGAGAACAACGACATGCGCGCCGGCGATCTCGATGCCGTTCTCGACGAGCAAACGCTGGCAACCGAGGGGCGTGCAGGGAACGAAACCGGTCGAATCGCCCATGGCCAGCTTCGCCACGTTGAGCGGATGAAAACCATCCACATCCTTCGCCGGATCGAGCGCGCGCACGATGGCCGGCTCATCGATCTGCGGCGGTGGCGGCGATTGCACGAGAATGCCATGAATGGCCGGGATCGCGATTGAGTTCATCGACCCGCGCGAGCAATTCGTCCTGCGTCGTGCTGGAGGGCAATTCGAGCTTCACGGAATGCAGCCCGAGTTCGCGGCACATCTTGTCTTTCGAGCGAACATAAGCGCGCGAAGCGGGATCATCGCCCACCAGAACCACGGCCAGTCCCGGCGTAACGTTCCGCGCTTTCAGCTCCGCAATTTCCCGGCGCAGTTGTTCATAAACCTTTTCGGCCACGGCGCGGCCGTCGATCAATTTCGTCATCTGCGCTCCACTAGCTCCATCATCGCGTTCTGCAAGCGCACTCGTTCCTGCTCGAAGGAGGAATCGTCCGCCGTTTCGGGAATGTGCAGCGGCATCCCGAGGATGACGCGCACTTTGGAAAATGGCTTTGGCAAAATGAAACGATCCCAGCTGCGCAAACGCCAGCAGCTCGAGTATTCCATGTTCACCGGCACGACGGCGGTGCCGGTTTTTTGCGCGAGGAGAACGATGCCTGGTCCCAGTTCGTAAGCCGGTCCGCGCGGTCCATCCGGCGTAATGACGACATCGCCACCTGCCGCGATAACGTCAGCGAGCTGGCGCACGGCGGTGGAGCCTTTGCGCGAACTCGATCCGCGCACCGTTTCGTAACCGAAACGCCCGACCAGATCGGCCAGAAGCGCACCGTCCCGGCTCGGGCTGATCAGGGCCGCTCCTCGCCGTTCCGGGAAAAATTTGCGCAGAACGGAAGGGAAGAGGAGCAGGCGGTTATGCCAGAGTGCCGCGATGAGATGTTCGTTAGGCAAAAGCGCGCGCACGTTGCCGCGGTCCTCCACCTCGAAGCGAATGGTGCGCGACCAGATTCGCAGGAGGCGAAAGCCGAACGCGATCAACCAGCGCGCAAGCCTGCCTTCGATTTTCAATTTTCGGGACGCGCTTTTTTTGCCGAATCGGCGGGCCAGCGATAGGTGCGCGGATTGGGCAGGCCAATTTGGTCGAGAATGCGCCAGACGACGGTATCGACGACATCGTTCACGGAGGCGGGGCGGCTGTAGAATGATGGGATGGCCGGCAGGACGACGGCACCGGCTTCGAGCAGGGTCACGACGTTCCGCGCGTGAATGAGATTCCATGGAGTTTCGCGCGGCACGACAACCAGTTTTCGGCGTTCCTTTAAAAAAACATCGGCCGCCCGCAGCAAGGCACTGTCGCTCGAGCCGGAAGCGATGCGCCCGAGTGTGGCCATGGAACAGGGGACGATGACCATGGCATCGAAGCGGGCGGAGCCGCTGACGAAGGGAACGTTCAAGTCATTCTCGGCATGCTGGAGAATGCCGGCCGGAATCTGAAATCCGCCGGTTTCCTGCGCCGCCACCTGTTTGGCGTGGGCGCTCATGATGAGATGCACTTCATGCGCGGCCGGATCGATCTGCTCGAGCAAACGCTGCAGATAAATCGTGCCGCTCGCGCCCGTTGCCGCGATGACAATCTTCATCCGGCTACAGAACTACATGGCCGGACCAAACGCCACCAGCCAAAGATGATTTGCCCCCAGGCCGCCTCGCGTGCTTAGCCGCTGGCCGCTGCTTGCGCCTGGCGATCCGCAGCCAGGTAATCGTCCCGCGGAGGGCTAAAAGTATCGAGCACGCGCGTTTCGGCCAGCGTTTCAACTCCATGCCCAACGCCACTGGCGAGGTAAAATGAGTCGCCGACTGCGAGCTCGTGCGGCACTCCCTCGACGATCAGCCGTATCCGGCCCTCCAGGATGTGAACGATTTGCTCCTGCGCATGGTGATGTTCCGGCATGCGGCTTCCCGCCGCCAACGTCGCCACCATCTGATACATCGTCTGGCCGTTCGCGACTGTGCGCCGGGTAATGCCCGGACAAATCTCGATCTGTGGACTGTCGGTCTTCATCTCATGACCTTCGCCCGGGCAGAGGAATGTGAAATGCGATTTTTATCCGACACCTTCCGACATTCCCCGAAAGATTGGAGCGGCGGATCAGAAGATTTGGTCGCTCAGAAACTGCAAAAAGACGATGAGCCCGCCAACGATGCGCGACAACGAAACCCAGTCGACCCGTTCGCCGGGCGCCAGAGCAAGACTTCGCGCCTGAGAAAAAGCATAAACGGCGTTGGTGATCGCGAGCACGATCATGGTTTCGGTGCGGTGGCTCGGCGCCATCAAGCCGCCGGCGATGACAAAAATTGCCCCGGCAGCAAGGCCGGCAATGATTTTTAGCGCTCGGAAGCGACGTGAAATTTCCACGGCCACGATCGCGGCAAGGATTCCGATGATGAACGCCGTAGGTAAAACGGCGATCCAGCGAAGTGTGTCCATGGCTGAGAGGTTTAGGACAAAAAAATGAGCTAAATCGATACCAGATGGCGAGCTATTTTTTGAGGGGCAGCGCGAAATGGAAGGATGAAATCTTCATGCGCTTGAGAAGATAGAAGCGGTGGGCATCGAACCGCTGCACGCCGGAATCGAGCTCCAGATTTTCGCAGCCCTGCTCCCGCGCTTCCTGCACGAGCCAATCAAGCAGTTTCCCACCGTAGCCGGCGGACCGATCGCTCTCGTGCGTGACGAGATCGTCCACATAAAGAAAACGGCCCGAATAAAGCGACTCGAGGTAACGATATCCTGCGACGGCGCGGACCCGGCCATCATTCTCGAGAAAAGCGAGCAGATAACCATCGCGCTGCTGGCGTTTCACACGTTCGACGAATTTTCGCCGATCCATAAAACGCGGCCGCAGTTCACGCATGACCGCGTGGCAGCGTGCAATCTGCCCGTCAGTCCTGGCGAGAGCGATGTGGGGACCGGCGGCACGCCGCGAGTTCCTGCGGGTTCCGCTCATGCCGGGCGTTCCCGTTTGCCGTCATACCAGAGATCCAGTTTCCGGCGTGAACGCAAGGCGCGCGGGCCGCTGAAAATGATGCCAAGGAATTGTCCCAAGACGTGCGCCGTGCCATGCATGCGCACTTTTCTTCCGGAGGTGATAACGGGCTCGCGCAAAATCCGAAAGCGTCCGAATTTTTTCAACGTGATGCTCAGATAGGTCTCCTCGCCCGCAAAATATTGCTCATCGAATCCTCCGGCCGCGCGAAATGTTTCGGCGCGTGTAAAAAGGAACGCGCCGGCGCCGAGGTTTCCGGTGAAGTAAAGGAGGGAGAAGATTTTCAGGAAAACACGCGACCCAAAGGGGACCGGCCCATCCATCTCAAGCAGAGCGCTGCCTCCCGAGCACCCGGCCTCGAGCGCACGCAGGGCACCGTGCACGTGCAATGGTGAGATACGGGTATCGGCATCGACAAAAAAGAAAATCTCGCCCTGAGCGGCGCGCGCTCCCGCGTTGCGCGCCGCCGCGATGTGGCGGCAGGCCACCGGAACGACGCGCGCTCCATTTTCACGCGCGATATTTGCCGTCGCGTCGGTCGAGGAATCGTCCACCACGATCAGCTCGTACGATTGGCCGGCCTCCGTGGCGGCCGCGCCGATGGCGGCGAGGGAGCGCGGCAATTCCAGTTCCTCGTTATGAGCCGGAACGATGAATGAAAGCATGCCTGGATAACTTCGTCGGTAAATCGCGCTCACGGAGCGCCATTTCATTTAACTAAGCGCGCCCGGAGCGCGCGTTCCACCTATTCCTCGCCCTCGTAATAATCGGCTTCCTCCACGCGCGAGATCAATTCAGAGCCCCGTCGCCAGACGACCGCCTTGCGGCTGTCGGGATAATAGCAGGTGTCGCCCACTGGATTATTCGCGATCACGTAATAGCTGAAATCTTCCGAGCCGCGGTTGAGGATTTCGTGAGGCTCCCCCGGCTTGAAAACGAAGGCGTCGCCGGCCATGACTTCCGTTTCGCCAGCAGCGTCGCGGATGATGCCGCGCCCGCTCACCACAACGTACAATTCCCATTCGCTCGAATGCTCGTGATAGGGGCAACGCGACATTCCGGGCGGCACGCGCGTCAGCGTCAGATCGAACGGATGGCGCTGTCGCAGATCGAACGATTCCGGATCGCGCCCTAACGACCGCGAAATCTCCTTGTGGAAGGCTTGAAATTTTCCCTTCGGCGATTTCCATTCGCTCTCCTTGATGTCATCGAGATTGACCTTTTTCATGGTGCCCGATGTTAGCACCGATTCGTCGAAGGAACACGATGCGACGAGATCAGCCGAACGATCGTACTTTCTTCCAAATCTCCGGCCACGGGATTTTGATCCCGCGACAGAGGAAAATGTCGGGATGATCGCGACTCTCCTCGTTGACGACACCGAACCGGTTGTTATTGCGACCGGCCAGTTCGCAATGGGCAGCGAGCCGGTGCGCGCTCCTTTCGGAAAACCCGACCAGGATGACGATCTGCGGTTCCTCCTCGCCGTAGCCGCGGGACCAGTAGGAGTTGATGCCGCTGATGGCGTGCGGCAGACCGTAGGCCGGTCCGTAAAGATCGATCGCGCCGGCCTCGCCGTAATTGCCAACCAGGATCGCCGTTTTTCTTCGCTCCGCTTCCGACAGTCCCCGGTAAATCCGGACCACGGTTTCAACAAGCTCCGGCCAGCCGATTTGGTCGGAAAAATCTTCGTGCACTTTGCTCGTTATCTTCCAGAGCCTGGAATTGACCGGGGCGAGCGGCAGCATGAGCGCGGCGGCAAAAATCGCGCCGGCAATAAGGCTCAACCACGTGACAGCGCGACCGGCCAACGCGAGACGGCGACTATGCGAGCGCAGCCATTCGTCCCACACGACCGTCCCGGCGGCGATCAGCATCGGAAAAGCCGGTGCCATGTAATAAAAGCGGCCACGGGCAAAAAACATGAGCAGCAACGGGGTGACGAACATCCAGCCGAGCGGTCGCCAGGGCTGCCCCTCACGGGAGAAAAAGTAATAGCAAAGTCCCGTCCCCCAGAGCGGCAACACCATCATGTTGGCACTGACATAAAGCTGCTGGACAAGGAATCCGTCCGTTCGCCCGATCTCAATGTCGCGCTCGTGGATGTGTCTGAGAAATTCGAGCGAAACAAAATCGTGGCGGAATTGCCAAACAAGATTGGGCAGAAAAATCAGCACCGAAATGAAAGCGCCAGCCCAAAGCCACCCACCAAAGAAAATCGAACGAGATGTATTGAAACATTGCACCCATGCCGAGCGACATCGGTGAGATCGCGGTGGCCAGTGCGGTGACTACCTGAGCCCATCGGCGACCGCCGAGTTCACGCGCCATCAGGCCGGCCACGACCATGGCGATGCTTTGAGCGAGGGCGGCGAAAAAGCGGAAGCCGACCAGGGAAGTTCCGAAAAGTTCGAGCGCGAGGCGGCCGAAGAATGGCGTCAGCGGCGGATAGGCGACATAGCCCCAGGCGAGATGGCGGGCATCGTCGAGGGTGGCGAGTTCATCCCGGTGGAAACCGTAGTGAACGTTCGTCAGGCAATGAAGAAAGAGACGGCCGAGCGCCAAAAAGATCAGGACCCCGAGGTCGGTCCCAAATGTGTGCGCGCGGGAACGCGGCGGTGGGTGGGAAGATTCGATGACCCTCACGGGCCGGTTGAGGCGGGTTTGTAAGCGACAAAGGTGACGAGCCCGAGAATGACGGCCTGGACCAGCCCGGCGAAGAACCACTTCGCAGCCAGAGCACCCGGCAACGGGATTACGACAAAATCGATGATGGCCCAGACCTGCTGAAACAAACCCATGAACACCCCGAAACCGATGGCCAGACCGACGGTGCCGCGCCGCGCAAAACCGATGGCCCAGAGGAGGACAAAGGTCACGACGGTCAGAAACTGCGCGAAGAACATCCACCAGTAGCGCGTTTGCATTTCGGTGTCCGTCCGCCAGAGCGCCTGAGTCGCACGGTAGTCGGGCATGAGCCAGAGACCATGAATGAGAAAGTCCGTCCCGAAGAGCACGATGAACCCCACAATAATGGCGAGAAGCAGTCGTTTCATGTTCATGGACGGGATGTTATGCGCCGCGTCATTTGCCTGGCGAGTACGATCTCGTTCGAGGAAAGCGACGGCAATTCGTGCCGAGCAAGCCGGCACGGTGAGCTCGTTCGCCTAACGAGTCTTGATTCCCTCCGCGATATCGACGCGGAAAGTCTGCTTCATTTTTTCCCTGCCGTAGCTCAACTCCGCCGTGTATTCGCCGCTCGGGACGAAACGCTGTGGGTTATCGCCGCCATATTCTATGCGCAAATCCTTGGTCGGCCGCAGATCCCAGTTCAAGCGCGTGAATCCCGGTGTGCCTGCCGCTTTCAGATTCGCCACCGGCTGGCCGGAAGAATTGGTGATGGTAATTTTGATCTCGTCGCCGGTGAACTCCTTCACCCAAACGGTGAGGAGCGCGCCTTCGGGTGGATTCTCGCCGCGATAAACGCCTTTGCCGTTCATATCAACGAAGCCGGGCAGCAAATAGAAGCCACGGGCTGGCGGGATACTGAACAGATGGACCGGTTTCGCCTGAACCTCGGGGGTAAAGTCACGGAGCGGCCGCGCATCATCGAGAATGGCGAGGCTGCGGCCGTGGGTGGCAATGACGAGATCGTTGGTCCGTGGATGAATCTGCAGATCATCCACGCGCACCGCCGGCATATCGGTGATGCGCATCCAATGCCCGCCCTGATCGAAAGAGGCGAAGAGCCCGAAATGCGTGCCGGTGTAGAGGAGATTGGGATTAACCGGATCTTCGCGGATCACTTCTACCGGGTCGTTAGGCGGCAAACCTTCGCCGACCACGTTCTTCCATGTCTTGCCCAGGTCGGCCGTGCGCAGAATCATGGGCCGATCGTCGCCCTGCCGATAGGCATTGGTCGCGACGTAGGCGACATTCGGATCCTTTGCGCTCGGCTCGATGCGGACAATCCATTGTCCGCGCGCCGGCTCGGGCAGGTTTTGTGTCAACTCTGTCCAGTTGGCGCCGTCGTTTTGCGTAACCCAGAGCCGGCCGTCGTCGGTTCCGGCCCAAAGCAGACCGGCCCGGAGAGGCGAGGCGGCGAGCGAGTAAACCACCCCGTAGTTTTCCGCGCCGCTCCCGGTCGCTTCGATCCGCTCCGGATTATTGTGGGTGAGATCGGGACTGATGACCTGAAACCGTTCCGCTTTGTCGGTCAGGCGAAAGACGCGGTTGCCGCCGAGATAAAGCACGCCCGGATTCTTCGGGCTGGTGATGAGCGGAGCGTTCCAGTGAAAGCGATAACGCGGCTGACCTTCCGGCGGTTCCGGGCGCAGCTCACGCCGTTCGCCCGTGCGCGTGTTAAAGCTGTGAATGTAGCCTTCCTGGCTCTCGGCATAAAAGACGTCGTGATCTTTCGGATCGAACTGCACATAAAAACCGTCGCCGCCGGCCAGCGCCGTCCAGTCGCAGTTGCGAATTCCTTCCTTGCTCTGAACCTGGCTGGGCCCGACGAAATTCTCGTTGTCCTGCAACCCGCCGGCGATGCGATAAAAGGGCTGCATGTCATCGAGCGCGATACGGTAATACTGTCCCGCCGCGATTCGGTTAAGATGCTCCCAACCCTTCCCGGCCGCGTAGGTTTGGTAGACGCCGCCGTCGGTGCCGAGAATCAGGCGTTCGCACACCGGCGGCTTCGGCGGCTTGTTCTTATCTTCGGGCTTCGGCGGTTTCGGCGCGGGCGTGCTGTCCGCCTGAATGGCAAGCGCATGGCAATCGGGGTGCAGCTTGTCCGATAGATCTTCGCGGAAATTCTTGCCGGCGTCGTCCGAAACGAGCACGGCCGCGCCGAGGACGTAGACGCGCTGATCATTCACGGGATCGACTCGGATTTGGCTGAAATAGAACGGACGCGGATCGATGTCGCTCATGCGCGTCCATTTTTCGCCGCCATCCTCAGAGCGGAAAACACCACCCGCGCGACTGCGGATGCTCCGGATGTCGCTGGCGCCGCCGGCATCGCTTTGCACGACGGCCATGACCACTTTCGGGTTGTGGGCCGAAATGGCCAAACCGATGCGCCCGGTTTGCGGCGGCAACCCGCCGCTCAGTTTTTTCCACGTCGCGCCCCCGTTCGTGCTCTTGAAGATGCCGCCCACATCCTGCCCGTTTGTGGCGGTCACACCATAGGCAAACGACCAGGGCGTGCGCTGCCGCGCATAAAGCGCGGCGTAAATGATCTCCGGATTCGACGGATCGAGAACGACATCGCCACAGCCGGTGCGAACGTCGTTAGGGACGGGCGCCTGCAGAACGCGCTTCCACGTTTTGCCGCCATCGGCCGTTTTGTAAAGACCGCGCTCACCTCCGTCCTTCCACAAGTTTCCCATCGACGCGACATAAGCGATCTCCGGCTTTTTCGGATGCACGACGACGCGGGCAATGGCTCGGCTTTCATTCAATCCGACGTTCTGCCAATGCGCACCGCCGTCCGTCGAGCGATAGACCCCATTGCCCCACTCCGAGGTATTACGATCGTTCGCTTCGCCGGTGCCGACCCAGACGACATCGGAATCGGAAGGCGCCACGGCCACGGCACCGATGGAGAGGACCGGCTCCTTGTCGAAGATGGGATTGAAAGTCACGCCATTATCACCCGTCTTAAACAAGCCGCCGGTGGCGAGACCGACGTAGAAAACAGCGGGATTGCGCGGATCGAGCGCTATGTCGGAAACGCGGCCGCCCATGACCGCCGGGCCGATTGAACGCGCCTTCAGATTCTTGAAAAGAACGTCGCTCAGTGCGTACGGAGCGGGCGTCGGTGTCGGGCTGACACTCGAGGCAGGCGCGACGGTGGCGGAAGGGGGCGGCGCGGGCGAATTTTCCTGCGCCCGCGCGGCGCCGATCAGAAGCAGAGTGCAAGCGCCGAGAAGAAGGCGGCGGCAAAGACTGGAAACGAGCATGCCCCTACCATTCCACCGCAACGCGCCCGGATACAACTGTCGTCCGCGAAGATCGAAGGGCATCCCTCGCCGGAGGCATCCGAGGAGCCAGCCGCAATCGGGCTTGAATGAGGGTTCGGATCGAAGTCAGTTATCTCACTCATGAACAGATCGCTTCTGCGGTGCGCCGTTTGCACGATGTTGGTTCTCCTTGCCGTCGGCGGGTGCACTTTGTTCCCAAGCAAGCCGGCCAGCATTGCCGGATCGTGGAAGAATACGCTGGGCACCGTCTGGACGCTGAGTCCTGATGGCACGTTCACCGTGGATGTTAATCATGATGGGAAACGGGACGCGTGGGGACGTTACGCGGTGAACGGAAACATCATCACGATCGCCGGCACTCAGGGCAGGGTGCCGAAATTCTGCGATCGGCCCGGAGTTTATTCTTTCGAGCTGAAAGCAGACCGGCTGAACTTTACGCCGATCAGGGACAAGTGCCGGCTGCGCGCGCGCTACGTTCTTCTCGCGTGGCACCGGGTTTGATCCAGGCACTCAGTCCTCGCCAGGCTCGGTGGGATTTCTCGGCAAGGGCCGCTCCAGATTCGTCAGGGCATAAGAGAGCACCGTGACCACCGCGGCGTTCTCGGCCAGCTGTTTCGGATCGATCTTGTCGAGCGTGTCCGCGGCCGTGTGGTGGTAGTTAAAATAAAATCTGCTGTCCTGGATCGGGCTGAACGTGGGCACGCCGAGCTTGTCCAGTTGATGAACATCCGACCCGGCTTCCTCCACGAGAGTCAGGATGCCCGCCCCGGAGGTTTGGAGGATCTGCGCAACGGGCTCGAGTAAAGTTTTCGCGCTGGCTGGCGCGTGCATATGGATGCCCACGGGATGATCTGCCCCCAAATCGGTCTCGATGGCCGCAAGGTGGTTGGCCGCCTTGCTCGCCTGGTCCCTTGCGTAAGTCTTCGCTCCAGCCAATCCATTCTCTTCATTCATCCAGGCGATGACGCGCAAGGTACAGCGTGGACGGAGATGAAGTTTCTGCATCAAATGGGCTGCTTCCATGGACACGGCCACACCGGCGCCGTCGTCGATGGCGCCGGTTCCGAGGTCCCACGAATCGAGATGCCCGGAAACGACGACAACCTCTTCCGGGTGCTCGCTGCCTTTTAGGTCGCCGATCACATTGTAGCTGACGGCATCGGGCAACTGTTGCGGAGTGAGCGTTAACTTCATCCGCACCGGCCCTTCCCGGGCGAGCGCCGCAATCAAATCCGCATCTTCGGCCGTCACGGCGGCAGCCGGAATCTTGGGAGCATCCGGCGCATATCTTGTCGAGCCGGTGTGCGGAATCCGATATTCCGCGCCGCCCACCGACCGGACCAGAGCCGCAACCGCGCCCAGCCGAGCGGCTGCGCTCGGGCCGTCGCTCCGATAAACCACTGCCTCTCCATAAGCCTCGCCGCCGTGGCCTGCAGCCGCCATCTGCCGGTCGAAAGGATGATTGAACAAGACAATCTTCCCCAGAATCTTTTCCCGCCCTAACGACTTGAGTTCGTCGAAATTCTTCGCCACCACCACTTCGGCGGTCAGGCCGTCCGGCGACGTGGCCACGCTTCCACCCAGGGCCGTCAGGACCACCTTCTGCGTGGTCTTCTCGGCCTGCCCGGGGAACTGGGTGAGCTCGGCCGTCTCTTCGCCACGTACCCAATGCGGCACCAGTACCTTTTTCCAATTGCACGGCCAGCCCGAGCGCTTTCATCTCGCCGGCCACATACTCGACGGCTTTCTGGGCCTGGGGCGATCCACTCAAGCGCGGCCCGATATTGTTGCTCAAATGGGCCACCTGGCGGTAGGCGTAATCGCTCGCCAGGGCCGCCTGCTGCAGACGTTTCATATCGGCCAGGGTCTGGCTCCGATAGGGAACAGGCGCAGGAGTCGGCGAGGGCGTTGGTTTCAACTCCTGCGCCGGAGCGAGACTGGCGCTCTGCCATAATGCGACCAGCAACGCACCACGCAAACCATTGGTTAGGCGATCCGCCTTCATGATGCGGAAGTTTGTCAGAGATTCGCCATTCCTCAATTGCTCCATCGCGAACCCTGCCTGCGCAGGTGAACCCAGAGAGCGAAATTTCCCAGTGCGAGCGCCACCATGCCGGCCGCGCCGGTCATTCCTGTGGTGAGCGGTTCGCCGCCCCGAACAAAAACCGCCAGGGTGGCCGCACCATTGAAGGTGCCGTGAAAAACGGCGGCCGCAAAAACCGATTGTGCCCTCAGTCGCACATAACCGATCAGGGGTGACAGTAAAATCGTGAGCAACAGCATCATCAGCGGCCCGATCAGCGGGTGGCCCGGGTAATTGTAACCGTGCACGATCAAGGGCCAATGCCAGACGCCCCAGAAAAACCCGATAATAAGTGAGCCACGCCAAAAACCGACGCCGAGCACATCGAGCTCTTTCAGGAACAAACCGCGCCAGCCCAGCTCTTCGCCGAAGGCGGCAACCGCGTTGACGGTCGGCCCGAGGGCGAGCACCTGGCCCAATGAAATGAAGAGGAATACTCCCGGCAGTGCGAGCAGGCTGCGATCGAGCAAACGATGCAGTTCCGCTAATTTCTCCGGCGCGACATTGTCTTGCGCCTGGGAATACAAAGCCGCGAGACCGGGAACCAGTTGCGTGTGCGGGATCAGAAGACTGAAAGCCAGCCCGGCAAGAACCAAAAAGACCGGCAAAAGCCAGGCCACCGTCATCCATGACCAACGCGGCAGTCGCAATCCGAGATCGCGCAGTGGTTCGCGCCAGACGAATTTTTGCGTAATGATCGCGGCCACGGCCGGCGCATACATGTAAACAATTGCCATCACGACAAAGGCGCCGCTGTTCGTTTTCCCACCGAGCGCGAAGAAACCAAAGCCTAACGACCAGGCCAGCAGATAAGCGAGTCCCAGAAAGAGCGTGATTTTTCTGAGTGGCATATCGCAGGTTACGCTAACGGAATGTGGCTCGCCTTGTTACTTCGAGAAAACGGAATTACCGGACTGTCCTCCGCACGCGCGAGACTGTGACTCCTTAAGAAGCGCGGGCCGGAGCGGGAACTGCCGACAAGACCGGCCGCTTTGTCTTCAAAAGAATCAAACCAACTCCGAGCAGGACGAAAAAGGCCCCGACCAGCGCCCAGGGCGAGAGAGTCTCGCCAGCCACGACCCAGCCGAAGGCGATGGCCAGCGGCGGCGTGATCAGCGCGATGGTGAGCAGATTCGTGACGGCGATGCGCGGCATGAGCCAGTAAAACAGAAGAAAAGCGAGCACGGAACCGACCAGGGCCAGATAGAGCAGGCAGCCGAGTGCGCGCAGGGTCCAATGAAAAGCGAGCGGATTGCCTTCCCACCACAGCCCAAGCGCAAGCAGCGGGATGAGGCCGAAGATCATTTGCCAGCCGGCCATGGTGGCTGGGGCAAAATTCGGCCGACGAGCCTTGATGAGAACATTCGCGTAGGCTGTGCTGGCCGCCCCGACGATAATGGCCAGCCCGCCGCGCAAAGGCATCGTTCCCTGGACATGCAGAACGCGCGCGCAGATGATGGCCACGCCGCCGAGGGCGACCAGAGCGCCGACGGCGCGTTCCCATTTCATCCTTTCGCCGGCCACATAGAAGTGCGCGAAGATCAGACCGAAGGAGGGAATGGTGGCCTGCAAGACCGCGGCCAGACCGGAGGAGATGTGCTGCTCGCCCCAGAAGAGCAGACCGTAGTTGACGGTGAAAGAGAGCAGACCGGTGAGGGCGAGAAATCCATAATCGGCCGCGTTCTCCAGCAGAATGGGCACGCGACCCAGGCTGATGAGCAGCAGAATGAGCGACGCGATGATAAAGCGTATGGCGCAAAACGAAACGGGCGGGAGGTCTTCTAACCCGACCTTTATGGCCAGCCAGGTGGAACTCCAGATGAGGCAGAGCGCGAGCCATGCCGCCACGATACGGAAGCTGGGGCGTCCGATCGATTTTTCCTTAACTGGACCGGAGGCAGCGGACGTTTTCATTTCGCGACTCCCGCAATTTCCCGAAAGATCATTCAGCGTAAAGCCGGGAACGGCGACGGCGCCCTGATCAGCTGATCCGCTCTTCGTCGAGATCGATCAGATCGGCGATTGTGACAATGTCGGCCCGATTCCCGGAACCGAGCTTCTGCTTCAGTTCCTCGAGCCGATGCGAAGCGATGTCGCGCCAACCGAACTTCGAAACGAAGCTGTTCCAGACCAACAGATCATCCTCGTTGAGCCGGCGACCCTTTGCGAAACACCATTCCAGAATGTCCTCGTCAGATCCGCCCTGCTCGACACGCTCAATCAATTCCTGATAATTGATACGCAGGAAACTCAGACAGCGTTTGTCGAAGCCCCGCCCAAGGTTGGCATGATAATCCTCGGCCAGCTCGCCGGCGGCATGGAGACGGATCTTGTCGAGCAGGCGCGGGAAATACTGCATGCCCTGAGTCGCCTCCTTCGGGCTTTTCGGGTAGCGCTTCATGGCTGAACCTACGGCCGGGCGGCTGATCCCGGCAAATCGACCGTGAGCCCCCGGGGAGGGCTGCCCCGCCGTGCTTTCTTCCGCTCTCCATTTGTAAAGAATGAACGGAGCAGTATCGTTCGCGGACTAAGTGCTGAGGGAAAATAGGAACGACATTATGAAGACGTTTTTGACGGCAGCGGGCATTTTACTGGCCTGCGTCACACTGGCCACTGCGGCCCAGGATATCGGCCCCGACTACTGGGTTTTAAAGAAGAAGAACTACGACCAGATGTCCACGGCGGATCCGACTCTGGCCACATCAGTCCCGTTTCAATTTCAATCCGTTGTCGAGAAAGCCATGGGCGGCACGATCTCGAGCGGCAGCATTACTCCACCCGGCAGCGGTTCTCTTAACACTCCGCAGCCATACGAGAGGGATGGCGACGGATCGCTCATTTATCAGGGCTACTTCTCTTCGCAGGCGAACCTCGACCACGCCTACGGCTCGGGCGGCTATATCATCACCGTGGTCGCCCCCAGCCACGATCGCACGGTTACTCTCTCCCTGGCGGGGAATCATTATTCGAGCGTCGTGCCGAAGTTGAGCAATACGAGCTTCAATCGCGGCGAGCTGATCCTCAATGCCACCGTCTCCAATACGCTGACCTGGAATTCATTTTCCGATCGCGGGCCGCTCGATATGATCCTGGTGACCATCTACAAGTCGAACACGCCGGTTCTGCGACAACTCCTGCCGCCCGAGACTGTCTCGCTCACGCTGGCTCCAAATTTCCTCGAAGGTGAGCAGCTTTACTCCTTCGAGGTGAGCTTCCTCAAGGTAACGGACCACAATGTCAGCACCATTCCCAACGCGACCGGCACGGCCGGCTACGGCGTGACGGACCGCGTGCATATCACCACTTCCACGCGTACCCCGATCAGCGGTTTGGGCAATATTTCCACACGCGGCTTCGTCGGGACAGGCGACGACGTTCTCATCTCCGGCTTCATCGTTACCAACACCGACACCACTTCGACCTTGCGCGTGGTGGCGCGCGCACTCGGCCCGAGCCTGCGCAATAGCGGCATCAACAACCCGCTGCTCGATCCTTTCCTCTATCTCTATGACGGCCAGGGACAGGTCATCGCGAGCAACGACGACTGGGCTTCCGGCCCGCATGCGCAGGATATCATGAATCTCGGGTTGGAACCGTCCGATTCGCGTGAAAGCGCGTTGCTGCAGGACCTGCCTCCCGGGCCGTACACGGCTATCGTCCGCGGAAAGAATCAGACGACGGGCGTCGGTCTGGCCGAGATTTACAATCTCGGCAGCACGGGCGACGCACAGCTGGCCAACATTTCCACACGCGGCCTGGTGAAGACGGACCAGCAGGTGATGATTGGCGGCATCATTATTTCGGGCGTAGCCAACCATCAGGTCCTGGCGCGCGCACTCGGTCCTTCGCTGACCAGCTCCGGCGTTTCCGGTGTATTGGCCGATCCCGTTCTGACACTCTACAACGCGCAAGGCTCCGTCATTGGCCAGAACGACGATTGGAGGAGTACGCAGCAAACTGAGATCGAAGCCACTGGCATTGCTCCGACCGACGACCACGAGAGCGCCATCTTGACGACCCTGTCACCCGGCAATTACACCGGCATCGTCAAAGGCAAACTGATGACGACCGGCGTGGGTCTCGTGGAATTCTACACGCTGAACTAGAGTCGGCGGAAGCGCACGTTCTTCCAGGCAATCAGCGTAGTGCTGGTTGCATACGGTGGCGTCCGGCTTTCCGGCCGGCTGCGTTATACAGGAAACGGAACCCTTCATCAGCATGGCCACGAGGAAACAGAAGCAAACCGCCCGTAAAAACATTAAGAGAGCCGCCAAAGCAGCGAAGAAGAAGCGCACGATTGCGCATCTGCCCAGGAAGACACGAACTGCTCTCGGCAAACAGGGGGCGAAAGCTGCGAAACGTAAAAGACGCTAGTTTTGGCCGCGGATGGGCCTTGGCCTAACGAGCAGCGAACTCGTGCTCTTTGGTTGCATAAGTTCGCTTGCGTGCGCGGCGAATAAAGCCGCTCAAAAAGAAGAACCGCACACTCAGCAGCATGCGCAGCATGGCCCGACGTTTCTGCCATTTACTGCCGGCGGTGAAACGGGGGACATGCCGGCGAACGTTCGCCGCCACGTTCGACGCAATCAATCCGCGTCGATCTGTTCGCATCGCTCTTCCCCCGGGATAAAGGCCGCGCCGTTCGCTCGCACAAATCACCGAGGCGCCGCGCACCATGACGTCGAGACTCTTGGAAAAACTCGCGCCGTGCAATCGGTAGGCCACCGTCTCAGGATAATCGATCGTCAGAAACGGCGACTCGATCCCGAGACGAAACAACAAACACCGATCGTCATATGGCGCGTGCAGTTGATAGCCGTTCACCCGCAGGAGCGCATCTCGCCGCGCGACGATGTTGCTGTTCGAGACGCTCACTGAATCGCGCTTCTTGAAAAAGCAGGATGACTCTGTCAAGCGGATGGTGCCGTCCCAATGTCCTTCCTGTGGCTCTTCGTCGCCGCCAAAATAGTTCAGCGTGCCGAGAACGAGCGGCGGCCGATTGAGCCGCATGATCGTCGTCGCATAAACCTCGAGCGCGTACGGATAGAGAATATCGTCCGCGTCGAAAGCGACGACGTACTCGCCGCGGGCCCGGGCGATGCCGGTATTCCGCGCAATCTCCGGCCCCTGGTTCGGCTGGCGGATGAGTCGAACCCGATCCGCATATTGATTTAGCTTCTGCGGCGTGTCGTCGGTCGAACCATCATCCACCACGACGATTTCGTAATCGCGGAATGTCTGATCGAGCAACGAGTTCATCGTTTGCTCAATGAATCTGGCCGCGTTGTAGGCCGGCATCACGATGCTGATGAACGGCTCGGGTTGATTAGGATCAGCCATCGCAACGAGGACCGGATTGGAAGCGCGCTATTTCTCTTTCCGGAACTCGATCGCCTCGCCGAGCAGTTCGGGATTTCGCCGGTTCTCCGTCAAGAGTTTCTGAATTCTTGCCCGATCGTTCGTCTCCTTCGGAATCACCGTCGTCTGCACGCTGCGCAGATTGAGTTCGCGGCCGTCCGCCGAGAGGTTCCAAACCAGGTAGGCGTACTTGCGATCGGGCGAATTAAGATCCTGCACGCTGACAAACGGCATCCCGTCAAGATCCGAGTGAAAAGCTCGAAACAGATCGCCGTCGTAGTAAAGAACGTAGACAGCGTCCTCCAGTCGACGCACCCTCAACTGCTCTTTCCCATCCGCCGAAACCCAGTTGCCTAACAATTGCTCGTCCACCTTGCGGGTCGGCTGCGCGGTGATCGGCACCTCGTATTGGCAGGCTGCGACGACAAATAGAAAAAGCATGCCCAATGCAACCAAACCGTAGCGCCAGCGATTGAGATTAGTTGAGTGCATGTCAGGGCTGCGCAGGGCGACCATGGGAAGATGCGTTATGCGAAAAGGAAAAGCGATGCAATTCAATCCGATTCTCCAGATCCGCATACCCCTCTGAAAGCAAAACAGCCGGGCCATTTCTGGCCCGGCCGCTGTGATTGATTATTTGGTTCGGCTTAGTAGTCCATTCCGCCCATGCCGCCCATTCCACCTGGCGGCATCGCCGGAGCTTTTTCCTTCTCAGGCATCTCCGTGACGATGGCTTCGGTGGTGAGCAACAGACCGCTGATCGACGCCGCGTTTTGCAACGCGCTCCGTGTCACCTTGGTCGGATCGACGACGCCGGCTTTCACGAGGTCGGCGTATTCGCCGGTCGCCACGTTGTAGCCTTCGTTGCCTTTGCGGCCTTTGACTTCCTGGACGATGAGCGCGCCTTCCTGGCCCGCGTTATCGGCGAGCTGGCGGAGCGGCTCTTCGATGGCGCGACGCACGATCTGCACGCCGACCTTCTCGTCGCCTTCGAGGTCCTTGATGGAATCGAGCGCCTTCTGCGCGCGGATGAATGCGACGCCGCCACCAGGGACGATGCCTTCTTCGACCGCCGCGCGAGTCGCGTGCAACGCGTCTTCGACGCGCGCTTTCTTTTCCTTCATCTCGGTCTCGGTCGCGGCGCCGACATTGATGACGGCCACGCCACCGGCCAGCTTGGCCAGACGTTCCTGGAGCTTCTCGCGATCGTAATCGCTCGTCGTCTCTTCGATCTGACGGCGAATCTGGCTCACGCGACCCTGGATGTCGGCCTGCTTGCCTTCACCTTCGACAATGGTGGTATTTTCCTTGTCAATCGTGACGCGCTTGGTCCGGCCGAGGTCGTCGAGCTTCACGTTCTCGAGCTTGATGCCGAGATCTTCCGTGATACAACGTCCGCCGGTCAGCACCGCGATGTCTTCCAGCATCGCCTTGCGACGATCGCCGAAGCCCGGGGCTTTCACCGCGCAAACCTGCAGCGTGCCGCGCAGCTTGTTCACGACCAACGTGGCCAGCGCTTCGCCTTCCACGTCTTCCGCAATAATGAGAAGCGGACGGCCGGCTTTGGCCACCTTCTCGAGCAGCGGGAGCATGTCCTTCAAGCTCGAGATTTTCTTCTCGTGAATGAGGATGTAAGGATTATCGAGCACCGCTTCCATCGCTTCCGCGTTGGTCACGAAGTAAGGCGAGAGATAACCTTTATCGAACTGCATGCCTTCGACAACGTCGAGGCTGGTTTCGATCGACTTGGCTTCCTCGACCGTAATGGTGCCGTCCTTGCCGACCTTGTCCATGGCGTCGGCAATGATCTCGCCGATCGTCTTGTCCCAGTTCGCTGAAACGGTCGCCACCTGCGCGATCTCGGTGCGGTCGCTGACCTTCTTCGAGATCTTCTCGAGCTCTTTCACGATCGCTTCGACCGCTTTGTTAATGCCGCGCTGCAGCGACGTCGGGTTCGCACCCGCCGTCACGTTGCGCAAGCCTTCCTTGTAGATGGCTTCCGCGAGTACAGTCGCCGTGGTGGTGCCGTCACCGGCAATGTCGGAAGTCTTGGAAGCGACTTCGCGCACGAGCTGGGCGCCCATGTTTTCATACGGATCTTCCAGCTCGATCTCCTTCGCGACGGTGACACCGTCCTTGGTGATGGTCGGGCTGCCGAATTTCTTGTCGAGAATCACGTTGCGCCCGCTGGGTCCGAGCGTGGCCTTGACGGCTTTCGCCAGTTTTTCCACGCCGCGAAGCAGAGCATGCCGCGCGTTCTCGTCGAATTGTAGTTGTTTAGCTGCCATAGAATTAGTTGTTAGTCTTTAGTTGAGTGTTGAGAGTGATCGAAGCGAGTAATTAACCAATGATGCCGAGGATGTCGTCCTCGCGCATGATCAGGTAGGTTTCGCCGTCGATCTTGATTTCGGTGCCGCCGTATTTGGAGATCAGCACTTTGTCGCCCTTCTTGACGGTGAAGTCGACCTTCTTGCCATGATCGTCGATCTTGCCCGTGCCGAGAGCGACGACGCTGCCTTCCTGCGGCTTCTCCTTCGCAGTATCGGGAATGATGATCCCGCCCTTTTTAACTTCCTGCTCTTCGAGCGGTTGCACGAGCACCCGATCGCCGAGAGGCTGAACATTAACTTTTGCCATATTGTAGTTTAATTACTCCTTCTTGTGGGTTACTGCCGCAGCCTCCGCTAACTAACGGAAAGCTGCGGCAAATTCTTATTTCTTGTTCTCGTCGACGACTTCGAACTCGGCGTCGACCACGTCGCCCTGATCCTTGCGCGGCTCAGCTTGCGGCTCGGCCTGCGGACCAGTGGGGCCGGCTTCGGGACCAGGCTGGCCGCCTTGGGCGGCGGAAGCCTGTTTGTAAAGCTCGGCGCTGATTTCCTGGAACTTGTTCTGCAGGTCGTCGTAGGTTTTCTTCATCGCGTCGGTGTCGTTGCGATTGATCGCGTCGCGCACCGCGGCGATGGCGTCCTCGACCTGCTTCTTCTTGTCGGCCGGAACCTTGTCGCCCAAATCCTTGAGCTGCTTCTCGGCCTGGTAAGCCAGGTTGTCGGCGTTGTTCTTGATCTCGATCGCTTCCTTCGCCTTCTTGTCCTCTTCGGCGTGCAGTTCGGCTTCCTTCTGCATCTTCTCGACTTCCTCTTTCGAGAGGCCCGAGCTGCCGGTGATGGAAATCTTCTGTTCCTTGCCGGTGCCGAGGTCCTTCGCCGAAACGTGCAAAATGCCGTTCGCGTCGATGTCGAAAGTCACTTCGATCTGCGGAACGCCGCGCGGGGCCGGCGGGATTCCGTCGAGATGGAACGTGCCGAGATTCTTGTTGTCGCGGGAAAGCGGACGCTCGCCCTGCAATACCTTGATCTCCACGCCCGGCTGATTGTCGCTGTAGGTCGAGAAGATCTGCGACTTGCGAGTTGGGATCGTCGTGTTGCGCGGAATCATCGGTGTCGCCACGCCGCCGGCCGTTTCGATGGCCAGCGTCAACGGCGTCACGTCGAGCAGGAGAACGTCCTTCACGTCGCCCTTGAGCACGCCGCCCTGGATGGCCGCGCCGATGGCAACGACTTCATCCGGATTCACGCCTTTGTGCGGCTCCTTGCCGATGAGCCTGCGCGCGGTCTCGATCACCTTCGGCATGCGGGTCATGCCGCCGACAAGGACGAGCTCGTCCACGTCGCTGGTCGAGATTTTCGCGTCGGCCAGGCAATCCTTGACGGGCTTGATCGTGCGCTCAAAAAGCGGATCGGTCAGCTGCTCGAGCTTCGAGCGCGTCAGCTTTTTCTGAATGTGCTTCGGTCCGCTCGCATCCGCCGTGACGAACGGCAGATTGATTTCGTATTCCTGCGCGCTCGAGAGAGCGATCTTCGCCTTTTCCGCTTCTTCCTTGATGCGCTGAATCGCGTCCGGCTGCTTGGTCAGATCGATGCCGGTATCTTTCTTAAATTCCGAGACGATCCAATCCATGATCATGTTGTCCCAATCGTCGCCGCCCAGATGCGTGTCGCCGTTGGTCGCCTTCACTTCGAAAACGCCGTCGCCAATCTCAAGAACCGAGATGTCGAACGTGCCGCCGCCCAAATCGTAGACCGCAATCTCTTCGTCCTTCTTCTTGTCGAGACCGTAGGCGAGCGATGCCGCCGTCGGCTCGTTGATGATGCGCAGCACCTCGAGGCCGGCGATCTTGCCCGCGTCCTTGGTGGCGTTGCGCTGCGAGTCGTTGAAATAGGCTGGCACCGTGATGACGGCCTGGGTGATCTTCTCGCCCAGCTTCGCTTCCGCGTCGGCCTTCAGCTTCGACAAAATCATCGCCGAAATTTCCGGCGGCGAGAACGTCTTCTTCTCGCCATTTACTTCCACCTGCACGTGCGCATCGCCGTTGGCCGCCTTCACGATTTTGTAGGGAACGCGATGTTCCTCTTCGTGGATTTCGTCATACTTGCGCCCCATGAAGCGCTTAATCGAGAAAACGGTGTTAGCGGGGTTCGTCACGGCCTGGCGTTTGGCGGCCTGACCGACCAGTCGCTCGCCATTTTTGGCAAATGCGACGATCGACGGCGTCGTGCGCGCGCCTTCGCTATTTTCCAAAACTACCGGGTCGCCGCCCTCCATGACAGACATGCAGGAGTTTGTGGTGCCCAGATCGATACCTAAAACTTTTGCCATTTGATATTATCCTCCGCGCACCTTTCAGCATGGGTCGTTCCGCTTTCGCAACACGCAGCTTAAGCTTTTGATCATCAGATAATTATCAGTTATTGGTGGCTTCGCTGGACAGGCTCGATGGTGCCAACTTGGCTCTGATTTTGCATCGGCATTTCGCGGTCGGGCGACAAGCTGACGCGTCGAGTGGAAGTGGTATAGTCGCTGCTACCTCTTTGAGCGTGCCCAGTCGTGCCGATCAGTCCGCGCCATCATCAGGCGATATTGTTTTCCAATGCGAGCATTGCGCCACCTCGCTCGTGGTCGACGCGGCCGCCGCGGGACATATTCTTTCCTGTTCGCGTTGTGGAAAACGGATCCACGTTCCAGGGACTCCATCGGCGCCGCCGCCGATAGAAAACGCGTCGCCTAACAATCGACTGGAAGAACTGAAGCGATGTCTCGCCGAAAACGAAGCGCAACGCACCGAAGTGATCGGCCACATCAACCAGCTCAACATTCAGCTGCACCGCTGGCGGCTCCGCCTGCAGAAACTAGACGAACGCCGGGGCAATTTGCAGACGGAGATCGAACGTGAAGCCGCCTGCCATCATCCGGCCCAATCGGGCACGGTCTAATCGCTGAGACTATTGCACCCAGCGTCCGCCTGGGGAGGAGAGAGCCGGAAGTGAACCGGTCGAAAAATCGGTCTTCCCGATCGCGCCCCACATGGGTTTGCCGGTGGCGTCGCGCCATTTTTTCGACATGCTTTCGCCCGTGTGGCAGCCCCAGCTCTTGATGTAAGCGCCGCGCGCGAAATCCTTGCGATTGATTCTCGTCAGTTGCGACTCGTGCAGCCACGATTTTGAGGCGCTGTCGATGACGTTGCTGTAGTCGAACATGAAACAGGCCTTGTTCGAATGGCCGAAATATTCGAAGCCGGTCACCTTGATTTGGTTGCGTGATTTTCCGGAATTCAGGTAATTCACGACATCGCCGCCGCTGTGGAAATAGACGAGGTGCAGGTGATATTTATCGCGTACCGAATTGATGTTGCCGATCAGATCCTGGTGTTCCTGTTTCGCCCGATCGACATATCCCTGCTTATAGACCAGCCAGGTAATCAAGGCGTCGGGACCAAGCTGCGCGCGCAGCTGCTCGGTACGCACGCGGGCCGCGTGCACGAAATTCGCCCACCAATGATCGTGCGGCTCGGCCTTGTACTTCTCCCACTCGTGCAAGGACGGTCCACCCACCACGATGATATATTCACCCGGCGGCGTGGCGGCCTTCGCGACAGCCGACGAAAAAAGGAAAAGACAAAGGATAAAAAGCAGCCGTTGCATCATCGCAAAACAGGGGGAGCACTATTTATGCGCGGAGCGGCCATGGCGCAACCCGCTGGTCTTTTCGACACTGCGAAAATCACAGGGCCGGGTCGGCCGCGTCTCCCCGGCGAATCCGCCTTCGCCGGGGAGTTCTGGTGAAACGTAGCCTATTGCAACCCGCTGCCGGATTGCGATTTCACCAGCGAAATATCCGCGGACGTAATGGCGCCGCTGACGTTCACGTCGTTCCGGAAATTTCCCGCGCCCGCCGCCTGACCTGACTGCGCTTTCACCTGGGCGATGTCCGAGACACCCACGTGGCCGTCGCCGGTGACGTCGCCGATAATCACACTCATCCGCACGCCGACATCGCCGCTGTTGGTTCCGTCCGTCGTACCGAAGAGCGCCAGGGTGAGCGTCTGCACATTGGTAACGCTCGTCAGATCGATCGTGACCTGCGTTCCGACAGGAATGCCGTCCGGACTGTCAGCGCTTGTGATGCTGATACCTGAAACAATTCCGCTGCCGGAAGTAATTCCGGCGCTGGTCACGCTGACTGGTTGCGCAAAAGTGACGATTATCTGGTAATCGCCGTTCGCTCCGCTGCTGCGGCATTCGACCGCGGCCATGCCGGCGAATGGCAGGTTCACATCGAAATCTGCACCGCCATGGGTCTTGCGTGAGACGGCTGTCGTCGGATGCACGCCTGCCGCATCTTCCACCGCGCCAATATCGCTTGCGTCGCCGCCGACCGCATTTGCAACCGCGGGATCGTCAATCGGCCGCGTGAAGCCGCGCTGATCAACATTCGTGGTGAGAGCGGGGATGGCGTCGCGCTTGCCTTGATCAATCGCCGGGCTGTTAATCAGCGGCGCGTGAGTCAGCGTGGCGCCACCATTGCTCTTCAGCGGCCCGAGCATCGGATCGGTATTGATCTGATCGCCAATCGCGGCGAGGAACCCGCCGCCATTGTCGCTACTCAGGTTATAACCGTGAGATATGACCGTGCCGTTGGCATTCACGAGCATGCCGCCGGCCGCGCCGACGCCCGCGTTCAAGATGGTGTTGCCAATATCCAGCGTCGCGCTGCCAACAGCTCCGTCGTTGTAAATGCCGGAACCACTTGAGGCCGGGGCCGTGTTATCGCTGAAGGTTGTGTTACTGATCGTCAGTTGGGCGTGGCCGCTGTTCTCGCCGTCGTTGTAGATGCCACCGCCACGAACGCTGACAGCGTTGCCGCTCACGGTGGTGTTGTTCAAAGTCACCGCGGCCATGATAGCGGGATTGGGCGCGTTCACGCCGCCCTCGCCTTCGTTATAGATACCGCCACCGGATTGGGCCAAGTTGCCGGCCAGCGTGCTGTTCGTCACGGTGAGAGAAGCACCCGAGATTCCCCCCGCGCTATAGATGCCGCCACCGTTGACCGCGCTGTTTCCAGTAATGAAACAACCGTTCACTGTCAGCGTCGCGTGGTCGGAATAGACACCGCCGCCAACATTGTCCGGGAAGCTGCCTTGCGCCGATCCATTGCTGACCGTCATGCCTTCAATGGTCACTGTGTGGTTCGGCGTGACATGGAAGATACGGAACGGCCCCGCCATGTTGTCCCTCGTCACTTCGAGCATGTCTGCTCCGGGACCAGTCACGGTCACGTTCGCGTTTACAGCCAGTTCGCCGCTGGTGAGGGTAATGACAGTCGCAACCGCCGGGGCATTTGGAGCAATCGGCCCAACACCGAACGTGATCGTGTCGCCATCCAGAGCGTCGGCCAATGCCTGGCGCAACGAGCCTGGTCCTGCGTCACCAAAGTTCGTGACCGGCGGGAGCGGGGCGCGATTGACCACAATTGAATAGAGCTTGGTCGGGGAACCAAACTCCGACGTCACCATGACATCGATCGTGTTGTCACCGACATCGAGATCAATCGGATCGCTTTCCGTGCCTGATGGCACAGCATTGGCGTTCACGCTTACGTCGGCGTTCGAATCGACCACGGTTGGCGTCACCGTCATGCTGGTCGTGCCATGAGGCACGCTGACCGTGTAACTGGTTATCGCGGGATCAAAGGCTGGGACAAGTGTTCCCGTGCTGATCGTGAGGTTTGACAAATCTGCTGAGACGATTTCGTCCGCCCCGATGTCCGGGTGCGCCGCGCTGCGCGCGTCGCCATCGATATCGATGGTCATGCCAACGACCGGCTGGCCGATGTTCGCAACAGGCGATGCGTTTGTGCTCAGGTGCAGATCGCTCGTTGACGCGAACAACGGATCGGCCGAGATCGAATTCGCGTCGCCGCCAGTGGCGTTCTGCCAATCGGACAGGGCCGCACGGTCGGCGCCGCTCGTTCCAATGCCGCCTGTCTGTCCAACAAACGAAGAGGAACCAGCCACAAACAGATCATTGTTGTTCGACGTCATGTTGCTGAACGTGGTCGAGCCATTTGCCATCGCGTAATTCTTTCCAGAGTTCGTGCTCGTCTGGGCGTTGAGCAGAATGTTGTCGCGCACGTCGACGATCGGATTACCCGCGTTGATGGCCAGGGCGTAAGAAGGCGAAGTCGCAGCGCCTCTCGATCCTGTCATGGAGACAGAGTTGAAATACACCTGCGTGGTCGATCCCGTACCCCCACCCGCCAGAATGCCGCAGGTGAAATCACTCGGTGTCGTATTGGCGCTGACCCCGGAAACCATGTTGTTCGCCACAAGGGTCGTCCCCGAAGTCACTGAATTCACAACGATGCCGAAAGCCGATCCGGTCCCGGCCTGCACCACGCTCCCAATGACGTTCCCGACGACCATGGCATTGGTCACATCGCTGCCCGTAAACGACGTGTAGGTGTTGCTCGGCGTTACACCCAGCGCGATTCCGAAGACGCTGGGACTGAAGTTTGTCGTGAAATTGATCCCCGAGATCGTGTTGTAACTAATCTGCACGCCATCCTCGAACTTCACCAGAATGGCGCCCTTGGCGACATTATCGGGCGACGTGGTGTTGATGAGGTTCTGCGTGATGACGTTGCCGTTGTTCTTGTTCGCCGCACTCGCACCACCCGAGTAGATCGCATATTGCGTCTTGCTGACGCTGCAGTTCTGGAATGTGTTGCTGTTGTTTCCAGACCCTGTGCTCGAGATACCGATGGCGGACCCGCCGGACCCGAGACCGACGAGTGTGGTCGTATTGCTGTTCCCAACAAGGTTCACATTCTTGATCGTGTTGTGGGTGGCGCCGTCGCCGCCAGCATTCTGCAACCACACCACGGCCGAAGAAGTTCCACTGTTCGTGTTCGCAATGGTCAAATCGCGCGATGAAGTCCCGTTGTTCGAGCCATCAATCGTCACGTAATCGGCACCATTCAGCGTAATTAGTGCAGCCGCGCTCGAGCCCGTTACCGTTACCGTCTGGCCGCTCGACGGCTTGATCGTGACCGTGTTCGTCGCGCTCGAACCCGTGTTGGGATTAATTGCAACCGGAAGCGTGTCGATTACGGATGGCGCACCGGTGTAACTGGGATCCGTCAAGAGGAACGTTACCGGCCCCGTCAGGACGCTGTTGTTCAGGACGCTCACGGCCGAGCCAAGATCGGGATAATCTCCGCCTGCTCCAACCGTCTTCGTCCCCATCAGCGTGGCCAGAATCGAATAGCTGTTCGGGAGGCCCGAGAAAGTGATGTTATTCACATCGCCGCCCGTGGCACCGCCCGGAACCGAGCCAAGGTTACCCAGTGTATCTTGCGCAACCACGAAGTATTGGACGACGTCGTTAACCGTAACACTGCCGCCGCCGACTAACGAGTAATCGATTGTGCAATCATAGGTTCCGTTCTGGGTCGTTCCACCCGTCATCGAACATTGGGTCGAAACATACGAAGGATCGGTCGATTTTTTGAAGTAGATGCGCGGGGTATTGGCACCGGAATCCACCGCCGTCGCGTCGGAAATTGTCGCGCTCAGTGTGCGATTCATCGTGCTGATCGTATTGCCAAATTGCGTGTAGCTGATGGTCGGAGACGAAAGGTCCTGGCCCACAAAATTGCCGGCATCCGCGCCGATATCCGTCGGCGTCAGGCTGGCCCGCGTCTGGCCGTCGAAGTCATCAGTCACCGCGCCCAGTGCCAACCCGGCGGACTCGATCGGCGTCGGGTTGGCCGGGTGAATGTGCAGGTCTCCAGTGACGGCGGTTCCGTTCGGCGCAATAAACTGCGGGTCGCCCGACAAACTGTTATTATCCTGACCGGTCGCTGTTCTCCAGTTGGCCAGACTGGTCTGATCGGCCGTATTGAACAGGCCCAGCACACCGCCCATGCCGGTCGCGTAGAGATCATTGTAATCGGAGGTTAGTCCCGGCGGGTTCACCACGCTTCCGCCAACGGCAATTGCATAGTTCTTGCCCGTGCCGGAAGCATTGCTGCGTGCATTCCAGAAAACGTTGTCCAGATAATTGCGCGTTCCCGACGCAACATTACTGACAAACGCGAAGGTGTTGCTCGAGGAGCTCACACCAGTGCCGCCTACGTAGACGCTATTGTTATAGATGTTGTTGGTGCCTGCGATTTCAAACATGCCGTAAACAGCGAGACCGTTCGTGATAGACGCTCCCGTCGCATCGAGACCAAGACGAACCATGTTGTTCCTATAAGTGCCGCTGCCCGCCACAGGAAGAATGCCGACCAGCTGGCCAGTCGAGATCGTCGAAGTCATGCTGAGCGAATGGACAAGATTGCGTTCTATGACATTCGCGGTGGATGGGAGGCTGCAGTAGATGGCGTAGACCGAGTTGCTGGCTGCGCCGGAGTTATTGCTGAGGGAGTGGACTACGTTCTGCGAAATCGTGTTCACGCCCGTGCTGCCCGTCAGCACCATGCCGCTCGAGACAATCAGAGAAGCACCCGTAGAGTTGCCGCTCATGTTCTGGATGACGTTTCCGGTAATGGTTGCACTCGGCAGGGCCGACTGAATCCCATATATGGCGTAGGATCCGATCTGGGTGTCCGTAATTGCCCCGCCAGCCACCGCGCCGCCGATGGTGTTATTACTGATGGTCGTCGTCGCAGAAGACCCGGTGTTGACAAAAACGCCGCGGAAACCAAGCACGGTGCCCGTGCTCTGAATGGTTAGCGCGCCAATGTTGTTGTTCGAGATGGTGTTCGAACTCACGCTGAAGTCGAAGATTCCAACGGCCGGCGAAGTACTCGTCGTCGTCGATGTGCCGTTAATCACGATTGTCGACGAACCATCAAGGCTGCCGATGGTATTGCCCGTCGTCGTTCCGACATCAAACCGGCCCGCACTCGTGCCAAGCATGATGCCGACAAAAGCCGTGGACGTACTGCTGGTTGAATTCCGAGCCGTCGTTTGAGTGATACCCGAGACCGTGTTGCCCTGAATACTCGTGGCTGTGGTCGTCCCAACAGTCGGCGCATCAATACCTCTGAATTCGTTCGTGGAACCGCTGATTGTCGTCGTGCCGGTGCCGTTGGCCGCACCAAATCCGATAACGTTGCCAGTGATTGCAAAGCTGTTTCCGCTCGAGCTGAGAGTTATGCCTGCATAGCGCAGCGCCGTGCTGGTAAAGGTGCGAGCCGCCGTCTGGTAGATTCGGTTGTTCGAGATCGTCCAGTTGTTGCAATTCGACGAAACGCTGATGCCCGAGACCGAGGTCGTCGCACTGAAGAAGTCGAAGATGCTGTTATTGTCGATGATGTTCCCGCTGTTCGGGTTCGCGGAGGTGCCAAGTCCCATCACAACTTTGGTTGGGAGATTGGAACCGGCCGGCCCGAGGTTACAATAGGAAACGGTATTGTTACTATTTCCACCGGCGACGGTGCTCGTGCTGAAGAAGATGTTCCCGCCCGCAGCACCCACGGCGGATGTCGACGATCCCGACACCGTGCACCTGGTCACAAGGTTGTTCGAAGCTCCGCTAATGAATCGGATTGTGCTGGTGCTCGCTGTACTTGAGACTGTCGTGTTTGACAAAGTCAATGCGTTGCCGCCCGAGTTCAGGCCGTCGATTGTGACGTTGGCGGCGCCATTCAAATCAATGAGGGGGTTGCCGGCAAGGATCGCTCCGCTAACCGCACGCGCCGCTCCGCCGGAAGGCGACATCGCGATTGAAGTGTAGGAAGCCGAGCCGGTGCCGCTCGCGTTCAGCGCGGCGCTGGCCACCTCAGTCGTGTCGCCGAGAATACTGATCGTGATGGTGCCGGTATGCGTCCCTGTGTTGATCGCATCAAAGGCACCTTTCACTGTCGTGTAGGTTGCGTTGCTGGTGCCGCCACTTGCCGTCACCTCAACCTGCGCGCCACGGCTCACGTTCACCGTGTAGGTTTGCGTCGTCATGTTATCCGAAGCCGTCACAACGGTAGTGATGGTGTTCGACCCGACATTGAGATCGATTGATTGACTTTGCATGCCGGAGCCCACCGGTTGGCCATTTACGGTAATCGTGGCGTTCGCGTCCTCCACCGTTGGCGTAACCGTCATGCTGGACGTAATAAAGGCCACACTCGCCGTGTAATTGAAGGTGGCTGGATCGAAGGGCGGATTCAACGTACCGGCACTGAGGACGAGATTGGAGAGATTCGCGTTGGTTCCACCGTCACTTGCGAAGGTCGCCGTCACATTGATGTTCGCCATCACATTCATGTCGGTGCGCGGATTCTCCGTTGAGCTGTCACTCCAGTTCACGAAATGGTAGCCGGTGTCCGGCACGGCTGTTACCGCGCTGCCGTTCTCACCGTAGTTCACCGTTTGCGGCGACGTTCCCGTTATCGAGCCGTTCGCTCCGGCTGTGTAGGTCAGCGTGTAAGTATTAATCGCGAAGGTCGCCGTCACGTTGATGTTCGCCATCACGTTCATGTCGGTGCGCGGGTTTTCCGTCGAGCTGTCGCTCCAGTTCACAAAATGGTACCCGGTATCCGGCACGGCCGTTACCGCGCTCCCGTTTTCACCGTAGTTGACCATTTGCGATGATGGTCCCGAGATGGAGCCGTTCCCACCAGAACTGTAGGTCAGCGTATAGCTGTTGATCGCAAAGTTCGCGGTCACATTGACATCCGTCATCACATTCGTATCCGTGCGCGGATTTTCCGTCGAGTTGTCGCTCCAATTCACGAAATGATAGCCCGTGTTCGGCACCGCCGTCACCGCGCTGCCGTCGTCGCCGTAGTTCACCGTTTGCGGTGAGGTTCCCGAAATCGAGCCGTTCCCGGCCGAGTTGTAAGTCAGCGTATAGGTGTTTATTGCGAAGGCTGCAGTTACGTTTACATCCGCCATCACGTTCGTGTCCGTGCGCGGATTCTCCGTCGAATTGTCACTCCAGTTCACAAAGTGGTAGCCCGTATCCGGCACGGCTGTTACCGGCGCGCCGTCGTTGCCTTGCTGAACCATCTGCGGCGTCGTCCCGCTGATGCTGCCGTGCATGCCCGCAGTGTAAGTGAGTGTGTAGACGGCGAGGGCGCGCGTCACAACGACCGTGTAGGTCTGGGCTGTTCCGGTCTCCGGCTGGTCGGCCAGGAACGGACCGAACTCGGGCGTGACGACCACCGTGATCGTGTTATCGCCAACGTCGAGGCTGATCGGATCGCTGGCCATGCCGGAGGTCACGGCATTCCCGTTGACCGTAATAGCGGCGTTGGAATCCAACGCCGTTGGCGTAAACGTGATAGTGCTGATTTCATTCGCAACGCTTTCCGTGTAGCTGATCACGTCCGGGTCGAAGGCCGGCGTGAGCGATCCCATGCCGGGCACGAGATTGGCCAGCTTATTCGAAGCAACCTCGTCCGCGCCCATGTCTGGATGCGCCGCGCTACGCGGGTCGCCATCGAAGTCGGTCGTAATGCCCCCGAGCGGTGTGCCGGCGTTCGCGGCGGGCGAAGTATTCGAGCTCAGATGAACATCTGTCGTCGAGATAAAGAGCGGATCAGCCGAGAGCGAGTTTGGGGTGTCTTTGCCGGTGGCTGCGATCCAGGCCGCCAGATTCGATCGATCAGTGCCGGTTGTCCCCAACCCACCCGTTTGACCGACGAATGTGTTCGTCCCGCTTACGAACAGGTCATTGTAGTTTGACGTCAGGTTCGTGAACGTTGTCGAGGCAGTACCGATGGCATAGCTCTTGCCAGTGCTCGCGGTGGTCTGGGTATTCAACAAGATGTTGTCTCGGACATCGACTGTGGGATTTGAGCCGCCTATAGCCAGCGCATAGCTGGGCAAAGTCGTTCCGCTGCCTCGGTTGCCGGTCATTGAAATCGAATTCGCGTAAATGTCAGTAGTGGAACCGGCGCCGCCGCCAACAAAGATACCGGCAGCCAGGTCTCCGGCAGTTGAGTTCGCGGTTACGCCTGCGATGAAGTTATTGTCAATAAGAGTCGTCCCCGATGCCGCCGAAGCGATCGCAATGCCAGTTGCAGAATAGGTTGCCGTATGAGCCACCGATCCGATGTAGTTGCTCGTAACGACCGCGTTGGTGACTTCGCTACCAGTAAAGCCCGTTGGCGAAACCTGGTCGCCCGAAAACCCGAGTGATATGCCAAAGGCATCAAACGAGGAAACGCCATTGCTGATTCCTGAGATCGAATTCGCGACAATTTGAATACCATTCTCAAAACCAACCAGGATACCTCCCTTGCCGATATTGTTCGGTGACGCCGAGTTCATCAGGTTTCCGCTGATCACGTTCCCGGTATTCTTGTTTGCCGCAGAGGCGCCGCCGGAATAAATGCCGTACTGGGTCTTCGTGATGTTGCAGTTCTGGAACGTGTTGTTGTTATTCCCGGCGCCGGCGCTGGTGATACTGATCGTGCTGCTGCCGGAGCCGACGCCGAACAATGTCGTGGTATTACTGTTGCCAACGAGATTTACGTTCTTGATCACGTTGTTGGTCGCGCCATCCGCGCCCGCATTCTGCAGCCAGATAACGGCCGAGGAGGTTCCCGTGTTCGTGTTGGCGATCGTCAGGTCGCGTGACGAAGTACCGTTGTTCGAACCATCGATGGTCACCCAATCGGCGCCATTCAACGTCATCAATGCCGTCGCGCTCGAGCCCGAAATAGACACTGTCTGGGCGCTCGCCGGTCTGAATGTGACCGTGTTGACTGCGCTCGAGCCGCTGTTGGCATTAATCGTGACCGGAAGCGTATTGGGAACCGACGGCGCGCTGGTGTAGCTTGGATCGGTCAGAAGGAACGTTACCGGCCCGGTCAGGACGCTGTTGTTCAAGGCGCTGACTGCGGCGGTGATATCCGCGTAGTCGCCGCCTGCGCCAACCGTCTTGGATCCGCTAATCGTGGGAAGAATCGTGTAGACATTCGGGACGCCACCAAATGTAACGCTGTTAACATTCGCGCCAGTCGCGCCGCCAGGATTGGAGCCCAGGTTGCCGATCGTATCCTGGGCGACAACAAAATATTGGATCATGTCGTTGGCCATGACACTGCCGCCCCCGACGAGCGAATAATCGACCGTGCAATCGTAAGTGCCGTTCTGCGTTGTCCCGCCGGTCATCACGCACTGCGTCGAGACGTAGGAGGCATCGGTTGATTTCTTGAAGTAGATGCGGGGAAGGTTCGCGCCGGAATCAACCGCCGTTGCATCGGTGATGGTGGCCGACAAGGTTCGATTGGACGTGCCGGGCGTATTTCCCAACGAGGTATAGCCGATTCCCGGAGCGGAGATATCCAGGGGAACGCCGTCGAACTCATCCGCTCCGATATCAGGCGCCGTGGCTCCTCCATTCACCGATCCAGCTGGGCCAGGCCGGGTTTGCATATCATAATCAACGGTCAGCCCGGCGATGGCCGTTCCGCCCGATTCGATTGCCGTCGGCGTGACACCAAAGTTAACATGCAGGTCGCCGTTTGGTGCGTCGACATTCGTTACGGCCACTCCTGAAAGACTGGCGCCATCGGCGCCCGAAGCGCTCTTCCAGTTGGTAAAGGTCTCGTCGGTGGTCAGTCCCCAGATACCAACCGTTCCAGCAACTGCGCTATTCAGGACATTGTTGTTCGACGCCGTATTGCTCCAGCCGGTAACTGGCGTCGTGTTCACATTGCCGATTGCGTAGTGCTTACCCGTTCCACCCGTGCGGGTGTTGTCGAGAATGTTATTCTTGATATCAACAGGTGTGGTGATAGCCGAAGCCGCAGCGTTGCTGCCGCGCAGGAAGCAATAACTCGGCAGCGCGCCGGCGGCGGCTGCGCCTTCAATGTGGACGGAGTTATAATAGGCTCTAAGCGTTGCCACGCTGGTAAAGTTAGACCAAAGGCCAATGAATTCCGTGTTGGTGGCCTGGCCGATCCCGAGGGAGATCATGTTGTTCGCCACTTGGGCAAAGGTTGTCGCGGTTTGCACCAGGATGCCCGACGCAATGGGTGGCGTAGTTGCCGTCGTCCCGGTCGAAGCGTTTCGAATGTCGTAAACTTTATTCTTACTGACCACGCCGCCCGTAACACCGACAGTCGAACTAGCGCCGGACAAGACGATGCCGATCGGGACGGTTGCGACCGCCCCCACATTGGTCGCCTTGATCGAGTAGACGCTGTTCTGCTCAATGAGACATCCATTCGGAGCCCCGCCCGTTCCAGTGGTAACGAAGATGCCGTTAGTCGCACCCGCGGCAGTGTTGGCGTTCGACCCGGTCAGGTCATGAACGATGTTCAGAGAGATCGTGCCTGTCCCGGCGCTCGCAGTCGAGCTTACCCCGGGCGACTGAAGTTGAATCCCTCGAAGCACATGCGCCGTTCCCGTGCCGGCGTTGGTCACATTCGCGACCGTGTTGTTGGAAATCGTAAGTGGCGAGGTCGTGCCGCAAAGCATTCCGATAAGCTGCTGCGCCGTCGCGCTTGTCCCCGCAGTCGTTGTCTGGATGCTGTTCGCCGTGGAGTTGCTGCCGAGAAGGTTGTTCGTGAACGTCACTAAGCCCCCCAGGATTTGGACCACGTTCATGTTCGGGTTGATCGTCGCGGGCGAACCGGTCGCCGTAAGGGATCCGATGGTGTTATTGGAGACGTTAATCGTTCCGGCCGCAGTGCCAGATACGTTTAAGCCCACGATGAAAGCGCCGCTCGTCGTGCTGGTAGCCGTAAGCGAGCCATTTCCAGTTCCGCTGCCGACCGTATTTCCGGATATCGTTCCGATGTTGGCACTCCCGGTAGCCACGCTGATCCCTTGCAGAGTACCAGTGGTCGTCCCCAGGCTAATCCCGGCGACGGTATTTCCCTGGACACTGTTCTGGCCGTCACCTGGTTGAACCACGATTCCGGAAAAACCTGTCGCGTTCGTCCCGGTCATGGAGTAGGTACCGGTTCCGCTCGAGTTGGCGAAACCGACGACGTTGCCAGTGATGGAGTAGTCGTTACCGCCATTGACGAAGATACCGATGTGCGCGTTGCCGGTGGTGTAGGTACGCGATGCGGTCTGGAAGAGCCGGTTGTTCGAGATCGTCCAAGCCGTGTTGCTCAGATCAGTGTTAGTCGTGACGAGGATGCCTCTAGTCACGCTTCCCGCATTGAAGAAGTTGGAGATGTTGTTATTCGAGATGACGTTTCCGGTATTAAGCAGTGGTGTGGTCGCAGTCCCGATCGATGTAATTCCATTGACCGGAGTTGTCGCCCCGTCCTTTACGTCGCAACTGTCGATCGTGTTGTTGTTGTTGCCGGTCACGTTACTGGCCGCCACGGCTCCGGAAGTACTGAAGAGGACGACGCCGCCGGTGGTCGAGGTATTGACGCCCTGGATTGTGCAAAACTTAATCGTGTTGCGAGAGGCGCCGTTGATGAATCGCACTGCCACGCCTGCCGTTGCAGTATTGCCAATAGTTAGTTGCGATGGGCCAGTGCCGCCCGCGCGGCCATCGATTATTACATTAGTTGGTCCGAAGGGCGCGGTCCCTCCGTTCAGATCGAGTGTTGCCGAAGTAGTTGCGCTCGTAATACTCAACCCGGCCGCGCCGGACTCTGGACGAATAGTAATCGTATTTGAGGGCGAACCACAGGCGTTAACAACCAAAGGGAACGTTTCCGCTGTGCCGAGATACGTCGATTGCAGCTCCAGAATCAGACTTCCCGCAAGCCCATTGCTGTTGATGTCAGCGATGGCCGCACCAATCGTCGCGTAATCGCCCGTCGGCCCGACAGATTTTGTTCCGACAAGCGTCCCGGTTGTCGTTGCCTGACTTGATATCTGGCTCGGGGACGTGGCAGCGTTTACACTTAGGCCGCCTTCCGTGACCGCGTATACTTTCCAAAAATAAGTCGTGTTCGATGCGAGACCCGTTGCAATATAAGAGGTCGCATTCGCCGCCGTCTGAGCTACGAATTCATAATTAGTCCCATCCAAGGAACGATAGACGGCGTACCCAACTTCGTTGGTCGCATTGTCCGCCCAATTGAGCGTCATCGTGTTCAGTCCCACCGCGGTATATGTTAAAGCGTCCGGATCAGCGGGAATATTGGGAGTAAAGGTATATTTCGTACCGGAAGTGATAGCCCCCGTTTGAGTATTGTTCGCCGTGCCATACGCGGCGGTTGGTCCGCTTGTCGTTACGCTGACGAACTGCGTTGCAGAGGAACCAAAGCCGACGCTGTAACCGCTGTTCGCGCTGTTGACCGCAACACCCGAGCCATACACGAATTCAATTTTGCCGGTCGATTCGTAAAGCCAGGCTTGAAATGTTCCCGCGCCTGCTGTTGCCGTTGCAACACGCGGTATTTGCTCGTTTTGCCATTCCACCACGAGCTTGCGATTAGGAGCTGAACCCACAACTTTATAATGAACTTTGCCGTTGTTGCCAATCCACTGATCGTCCCAGTATGGGGCAATTTGAGGAACGTTGGTCGCGGAGGCTAGATCGTTGGTGAACGCGGTGCTAACCGGTGTGACTCCAAGCCGCATCAATCCATTCGCATTGACGGAGAACAGTGTCTGCCGGACGCCATCAAACCAAAAATCGAAACCAATGGGAGTGACGGCAGAGGCGGTGTCGTCCAAATCCGCTGTCAGCAGAACCGTCGTCCCGCTCGACATGTCTTCCAGCGCGGCGCCGGTCGAACCCGTGAACGCATAGGTCCCGGCACTAACGACATTTGGAGAGGCCGTGATATCTTGCGCATGAGGTGAGACAATCTCTTTTTTTGCCGCCTGTTTTTGCGGCTCTCTTGCGAGAGCCTCGTCAACTTTAAAATCCAGCTGCCCTGCCTCGTTGCTCCCAGGCGCGCGAACTGCGGCCGACTGCTGCTTTTTGGATCGGCGGTTTCGTTTGGGAGCTGCGGCTCTTTGCTTGCGCAATTCCGCCAAGCAAAACGAGCGCCGCGGTAACAATGGCAGCTGCGTTGTTGAATGCGGCGTGCTTTGATGGGGTTTGACTATTGGTTCGTGTCTTCATGGGCGGATCCGGGCGAGTTCTTCTCGGTTGAAATCGATGCACGCCAATTGCGCAAGGAAAGCGCACGGTCTGCTGCACACTCATATTTGAGGACACTCAGGAGGGCGTACGCGCCCATGGAAATGGCGAAAATCTGCGCGACGGTAGCGAACCGGGCACGGCGCGCCTATCCCCCAAAAGCCTGTATTTTTGCGCTACGAGTAATCCTGTAGTGCCGCGGTCGCTCCGGCGGGTGATCCCCATCTCATGTTCGTTTACAGGCGCCCGATCGGGACTTACCCCCGGACCTGTTTCGTCCGGAGCGACTTCCCGGTAGCAAACCGGCCCGCTCGATTGAGCGGGCCGGTCGGATTCGTCGAAGGCGCTCTCGCTTGCCAGCTAAATCTTAGGGCAAGCTCGAGCCGGATGCTGCTTTCACGAGCGAAATATCCGCCGAACTGACCGAACCATTAGCGTTCACATCGGTTCGGAAATTCGATCCATTCGCTGTCTGGCCCGACTGCCCCTTGGTCTGGCTAATGTCTGCTGAACTGACAGCGCCATTCCCATTTGTGTCGCCCAGCAGCATGCCCATGGAGACAGAAATGTCACCGCTGCTCATGCCATCAGTCGCGCCAAATAAGGTGACTGTAATGACCTGCGCATTGGTGACGCCCGTCAGATCAACGGTGATCGTGTTCGTCCCGCCGCCGCTCGTGCTACCTACCGAACCGGTTCCGCTGCTCACCGACGCGCTGTTGAAGGTAACCGACGAGGCAAAGGAGATCAGCATTTGATAATTACCGCCGCCGGCGCGGCACTCTACTCCCACGGGGCCACTCAGCGGCAGGTTAATATCGAAATCGCCCGCCCCGCCGTGCGTCTTGCGCGAAACGGCGCCGGTCGCCGTCAAAGCCGTCGCCGGCTCCGCCAGTGTCCAGTCGGAGAATGAGCTGACTCCGGTGATGGTTGCAGTGTTGGCCACGGTGTTGACCGAACCACCGGGCATTGTGAGCGAGCCATCATATTTAAAGATGGAGAAGTTGCTCTCGTTGGCCGTGCCTGGAATGTCGGTCGGGTCCAGATAATTAAAGGTGAGATCGGCGGTCACGCCAGTCGCGGCAAGGGTCCAATAGCGCTGCAAGGCCTGCGTCGGATTCGGAATGTTGGGCTGAACCGTCTGTGTCGCCTTGACCAGAAACGGTGCGGGAGCGCCGGCCGTCATGTTGACAGTCACGGGAGAATATCCGTTGGCTGTTCCGACTTCGAACACCTTTGAACCAGTCGCCGCATAGTTTTTCACGAGATTGCCGTCCACGCTGCCAGCAACGCGTGAGACTGAACCCGCGCTCCCAATAATCAAATTATTGATGCCCGTAATGATGCGACCATTGGGCGAAGCTGTGCCGATTGTGGTCGTGCCCGTTACCATTAGATCGCCGCCCGCGATGGTGAGGTTTGGGCCTCCGGTGTCAAAGCTCAGAGTCGTTAGGGTGCGGGCCGGATTAATTTCGCCGCCGGTGCTTCTGTCGGAAACGTAATTCCCGTAGGAGATCACTTCTCCGCCGCTGCCCAGATTGAATGTCATTGGCACATCGAAGCCTCCTGCGTCCGTCGCCGGTGAACCGGCATTGCCGATCTGGACGATGCCCGTGGTCGCGGCGCCGTTGCCCAGGGTCAGCTTGTTGGCCCCGGTGATGCCGCCCGTAAACAGGATAATACGCCCGACGACCTGCTGATTGGTGGCCGTAATGTTGACACCACCCGGATTATCAACTTCAAAGCTCGTCAACGGAGCGGTCATCACACCGTTGCCGGCGTAAGTTTGAGTGACATCCGCCGCGTGATAGTAACGGCTGCTTGCTCCGGTCCCGGTAAACGTTCCGTTGTTCAGCATGTCGCCATACATCAGGAAAATGGCGCTGCCGATGTTGAACGTATTGCCGGTATTGATCGTGATGTTCCCGAGCGAGACATGGTTCCAATTGACGAGCGTGGTGCTCATGGTGGCGGAGTGACCCGCGCTCGTATTGTCGATGACCAGGTTATAGAAAACACCGCGCAGGCTGAATGCTTTCGCGGATCCGGAATTGGCATTGCCCATTTGCAACGTGCCGCCCGTGATGTTGTCGAGCGTGCCGCCGCTATCGAGCCGGTAATCGATGCCGGACGAATGCAATACGACGACGACCGTACCGGCGCTAATGGCAATATTAGAATTGGCCGAGGTGCCGAGGTCGAAGTTGGCCAGCGTCGTTGAAGTATTGCCCAGCGTGCAAACCGTGATCACGCCGCCGCTCTGCGTGTAATTGACCGCGTTGCCAGCGGAAGCCACCGCAAACCGACCGGTGCTATTAATGGTGCCGCCTTCCACGATAATCGTGCTGTTCGCGTTGAAACCCAAAGCATTGTTGGACGCCGTCCCGATGTTAAACGTTCCCTGCGTCACTCGGAAAAGACCGGACACCGCCGCCGCGCTGGCCTGGCCGGCGACCGTGAAGTTCGGGTTGTTCAGCCAGAAACCGGCGTTCGTGCCAATGGTGTAGTTTGCCGTCGTAAACACCCGTCCCGTCATCGAGAACGTGCCGGAGATTTTCAGGGTGCCGGACGTCAGGGTGAGGAACGCCATGGGCGTGCCGTCCGTGGTCGTTCCCTGGACGGTGAAGTTTGTCGAGTTCAACTCGAGAATGCTGGTGATGGCTCCCTTGTTGACGGTGAGGGTTCGAATGTTGGTTGTTCCGCCGGTGCCGCCAAAGGTGTTGCTGGTCGAACCCGTAAATACGATGCCCGCACCGGCTGTATTGCTGTTGGTGCTGAAGTCGAGTGTCCCGTTGTTGGTCAGATTGCCGCCGACAGTAAGCACGTGTGTGATGATTGTTCCCGTCGCGCCGGAATTGAATGTTCCTCCGCTGTCGATTGCGAGACTCGCCCCCAGCGTCAGCGTGCGCGCAGTCGTCGTATCCCACTGAAGGATGCCACCCGAGTTCACCGTGACATCCAGGGCCGCCGCCGCCGTGTCAATCGTAACGGTGGCGCCCGAGACGATCGTGACGTCGTCCGTCGTCGTCGGAATATTGCCGCCGACCCATGTCGCGGTGTCGCTCCAGTTCCCGCCCGCCGCCGTCGAAGTCACAACGCCCGGAGCCGTTGTCACCTGGCTGCCGACCAGGGCACCGCTCAAAGCGCCATCTGAAATCGCAAAAACCTGCCAAAAATAGTTGGTGCTCGGATTGAGTCCGACAGCATTGAAGGAAGTGGCATTCTGCGCAGCGGTGCCGATGAATGTATAATTCACTCCATCGGTCGAACGGAAGATGGCGTAGAGATTTTCATCAGGCGAATCGGCCCAATTGAGCGCCATGCTAATCGGCGTCACGCTCGTGAATGTCAGATTGGTGGGAGCAGTCGGAACCGTGGGGGTGTAGGCATAAACCCGGCGCGTGCCGTCACCGCCGGGGGAATCGAGGCTCGCCATGGCGGCCCCGAGCGTAAACTGGTTCGCAGTCAGCACGGCGGTGCTGTTGTTGTTGTTCGTGTCAACGCTATTGAAAGTGCCTGCCGTGCTGCCAAACGAAAAGCCGATGAATTGCGGATCCATTCCGTTTTGGAATCCGGCGCTCGTATTTCTGTTCATCGAGCCATAAACCAGCTCGACTTGGCCGGTCGTTTCGTGCAGCCGCACCTGGTCCGTGCAGTCGCCCGTCGCTCCGGCTCCATCATAGATGACCGTCATGTTGCGAAACTCCACCGTGAGCACGCGGTTGGGCGCCGAGCCCGTGACTTTATAATGAACCTTGCCTCCCGACACCGCCGTGATCTCATCGGAACCGAGCGCGGTGATCAATGCCGTGCTCGCGCCGCCCAGCGTGTAGGTCGTCCCCGTGACCGCGGTGCTGCCCAGGCGAATATAGCCATTCGAGCTCGCGCTGAACTGCGTGTACCTCACGCCCAGCATGTAAAAATCGAAACCAATATTTGTGACGGCGGAGGAGGAGTCGTCAAGGCCGGCGCCGAGGAGCTGCGTCGTGCCGCTGCTCATATCCGTAAAGGAGCCGCTCGTACTCGTGGCGAAGGCGTAACTCGTGGCGTCGACCGGCGCGCCCGGCAGACGCGCAGGCCTTATCTGCTGGACCCGGTCCTTGCCGGCCGCCTTGGGTGAAATGGCGACCTTGCTAATTCGCTCGGACAAGCCCGGCCGAAGCGCCTTGCTTTGCCCGCTGGCCAATCCTGCGACCGAAAGGAATAGGAGTGCGACCACTCCGGGAAAAACAACGGACGTGAGATTTCGGAAATTATTTTTGATTTTCATGGCGATACCGGGGCGACCGTATCGAAATGACGGCATCTGTGCCTATTCCCCAAAAGGCGGTATTTTCGCTACGAGTAATCCTGTAATGCCGTGCCGGACCCGTGAAAACGTCCCGATAAGTGGCAAAGGGGCCGTCGTTTGCGCTAAAGGACCGCTTCTCCGGTCGCGCGGCTTTGAAATATGTGCTTTGCCCCGAACGCTTTTGCTTGTCTTCCAGGCACCAGTTCGGTCATGGTTTTCCTGTAGCCGTATCGTATGTCCCAGAGACCAGAGGCGGGAATCAAGCCGCCCACAAAACGAGCGATTCGTATCGTCGTGGTGGACGATCACATTTTCATGCGTGATCTCATCACCGCTACACTGAGCCGGCAGCCCACCTCTTATACGGTTCTCGCTTCCGTCGGCACCGCCGGCGACGCAATCAAGGCCTGCGCGGAAGTCGAACCCGATCTCCTCATCCTGGATATCAATTTGCCCGATCAGAGTGGAATCGACGCCATTCCTGAAATCAAGCAGGCCTCACCGCGAACTCACATTCTCCTCTGCACGGCATTTCCCACGATGGACCGCCTGGGCGAGGCTTTGCTGGCCGGTGCGAAGGGATTTGTTGAAAAAACGAACACCTGGGATGATTTCCTTGGAGCGGTAAACCGCGTCGGTCGCGGCGAACAGTATTTTTCTTCGAAAAGCAGCGGAGTGACTCCGCTCAACCGCGCGGCTCTTGAGCAGCGATCCAAGCGCTACATTGGCGCTCCGCTCAGCCCGCGCGAAGGTGAGGTTATTCGGCTCATTGCCCAGGGCTGCACGAGTAAGGAAATCGCCAGCAAGCTCTTCATCAGCGTGGCCACCGTGGAAACGCATCGCACCAATTTGATGAGCAAACTCGGGGTCCGAAATGTGGCTGGCCTCGTTCTTTACGCGTTCCAGACCGGACTCGTGGAAACAGAGCCGATGCGATCGGCCGACTGATTCCGAGTCTGGCTGCGTCTGGTAATTTTAATTTTCTTGTCTTTTCCGGCGCTTTCCTCTAGACGATTCAAGACAAGAAAGGTTCGCTCTTCCCGCGCCTCCCCGGGAAAGCATGAACGCAACTCGCGAATTATGAAAAGGTTCTCAATCTCACTTCTCGCTCTCGTCTTTTGCGCCCTTTTTGCCGGCTGCGCAACACAGGAGGAGATGAGCGTAACGAGCGAACCCGCCGCCCCCGCCGAAGGTTCCGTGGCCGAGCAGGCGCCTGTTATCCCTGGCGCGAACGCGCCGGCTTTTTGACCGTTCGCTGGCCGGGACTACTTCCTGCGTTTGGTTTGAGTCCGCACTTTGCGCAACAGTGCGGGTTGGCGCTTCAGAGCGTTGGTTAACGCTTCGATTGCATGCAGTGTCGATGGACTGATGTGATGCTCCATTCCTTCAACGTCATGATAGATCGCCTGCTCGTCGAGGCCGAGAAGCATTAAGAAATCGGTCAGCAGCTGATGCCGGTGGGTAATATTGCGGGCGAGCGTTTCGCCTGCCGTGGTCAGGACAAGACCGCGGTATTTTTCGTACTTGAGCAACCCCTCCGCATCGAGGCGCTGCACCATATTGGTCACACTGGCCTGCGAAATATCGAGGGCCTGCGCAATATCCACCACGCGCGCGTAGCCCTTCGAGTTAATCAACTCCAGGATGCGCTCGAGATAATCCTCCACCACCGAGGAGCTGCCGAGGGCCGAGGAATTTTTTGCCGCCACAGGCGCAAGGTAAAAAGGTTGGAGGTTTGGTCAAAAAATAAAAGATGGGTGATTGACAAAAAGATAGTGCGACATAATCAAATTAGCCTGACCTAATTCAAGTGACCTCTGAAATGAAGATGATGATGCCTGCCTTGATCTGGTTTGCCGTTTCCGCCGCGCTCGCACAGGACGGCGACGAAATGCGGCATGGCGCGCAGGCGAAAGGCGATTTCAATCTTTTCCATCCGACGCCTCGCAACCTGATGCGAGAACTGGTGCCGGACCGGCCCGATAAGACGGAAAGTCCGTCCACAGTCGATGCCGGCCATTTCCAAATCGAAATGGACTTTGCCAATTTCATCGACGACCGCACGAGTAGCGTGCGAACGCGGGCGTGGAACATCGCACCGGTCAATTTCAAAGCCGGCTTGTGCGACCGCGCCGATTTCCAACTCATCTTCGACGGCTACCGGAACGTTCGTCGAGACGATGGCACGGCCAATGGCCACACGACGAGGTCGGGCGTCGGCGACTTGACCGCGCGTCTCAAGGTGAATCTGCTGGGCGACGACGGTGGCCCGGTAGCATTTGCGCTCCTCCCATTCGTGAAATTTCCAACAAACACCGGTGGCCTCGGGAACGGTGACGCTGAGGGTGGTCTGATTCTTCCTCTCGCGCTCAAGTTGCCTGCTGGTTTCGACATGGGAATGGAAACTGGCCTCGCCTCTCTGCGGAACGACGGCGCGCGGGGCCGCCATGCCGAATTCGTCAACTCAATCACTGTTGGTCATTCCCTTGTCGGGAAGTTGAGCGGCTACGCCGAGTTTTTCAGCAGCCTTGGCACAGAGCGGAATACCGCCTGGATTGGAACTCTTGATGCCGGGTTGGAGTATGCCCTGACGGAAGATATTCAACTCGATTGCGGTTGTAACTTTGGTGTCACGCGCTCCGCCGACGACCTGAACCCGTTTGCCGGTTTGAGCGTGAGATTTTAAGGAAGCATGGACGGACGGTCATCGATGAATGCGGGGACTGGCTCGCGACCGGCCTCCGAGTCCGGCTGGCGACGCGCCGCGGGAACTGTCTCGTTACCGGAGGTTCACCGCAGCATCGTCGTACCGATCACCAGCTCGTTCTGGCGCAAGCTGTTCGCTTTTTCAGGTCCAGGTTTTCTCGTTGCGGTCGGTTACATGGACCCGGGCAACTGGGCCACCGATCTCGCGGGCGGCGCTCAATTTGGCTACACGCTCCTCGCCGTGGTCATGATCTCAAACCTGATGGCGATTCTCTTGCAGCATTTATGCATCAAGCTCGGCGTCGGGACCGGGCGCGATCTGGCGCAGGCCTGCCGCGATCATTACGCCAAACCCACCGTCTGGTTCCTCTGGATTCTCTGCGAAATCGCGATCGCCGCCTGCGACCTTGCCGAGGTCGTCGGCTCCGCCATTGCCCTGCAACTTCTCCTCGGCATTCCACTCGTGTGGGGTTGCATGATTACAGCCATGGATGTGCTCGCCGTGCTTTTCCTGCAATCGCGCGGGTTCCGCTACATTGAAGCACTGGTCATTACGCTTATCGCGATCATCGGCGGCTGTTTCGCGGCCGAACTCATCTTCTCCAAGCCGAGCCTCACAGGCATCCTGGTCGGGTTTGTCCCGAGCGCGCAGATCGTCGCACACCCGGGCATGCTCTATGTCGCCATCGGGATCCTCGGCGCGACAGTCATGCCGCATAATCTCTATCTGCATTCGTCGATTGTGCAGACGCGAAAATTCGAACCGACGCTCGCGGGTAAACGCGAAGCGATCAAGTTTGCGACCATCGACTCGAGCGTCGCGCTCATGCTCGCGCTGTTTATCAACGCCGCGATTCTCATCCTGGCAGCCGCGGTTTTTCACTGGTCCGGCCATGAGGACGTGGCCGAAATCCAGGATGCCTACAAGCTGCTCAGCCCCATGCTTGGGATCGGTGTCGCGAGCGCGTTGTTTGCAATTGCATTGCTCGCCTCGGGGCAAAATTCCACCCTCACTGGAACACTGGCCGGCCAGGTTGTGATGGAAGGCTTTGTGAACATCCGGCTGCGGCCCTGGCTGCGTCGCCTCATCACGCGCGCTATTGCCATCATCCCGGCCGTGGCCGTAATCGGTCTGCTCGGCGAGAGCAAAACCACCGAGCTGCTCGTGGCCAGTCAGGTTGTCCTCAGCATGCAACTCGGTTTCGCCGTCTGGCCGCTCATGCGTTTTACCAATGAAAAAGCGAAGATGGGCGAGTTCACGAATTCGCTTTGGATCAAGATCCTCGGCTGGACGACGACCGGCCTGATCATCGCACTCAACGTCAAGCTACTGCTGGATACGTTTCTGCCCCCATCAGTGCTCCGAGCATTCTACGGCGCGCTTGGCCTGCCCGCTCCTTCCTTTTAGTCTCAGATCGGACAGCTTACCGCGGGCCGGCCTCCTCAAGGTCGTGTAATCGCGGACCGATTCGCCTCCCGACATATTTGATCGACTGAAAAAGCATCAGGTAAAAACTTATCACCGCGACCGCGGAGATGGCCGCTGTGGCCCAATGGCGTGAGCGCATGCGGGCGAGGGTTGGAGCGAACGCGACAACGCCGAAGACACTAAGCAGGACAATGACGGCGTCGAAGCTGGCACGCTGCCAATAGCTGCCGCCAAGGTGCAGCCACAAGCCAAATTCATCGAAGGTAAGCGCCATGGCGACGCCGTAGCAGAAGGCGCAGACCTGCCGCAACCAATTGCTCCGCTGCTTGACGAAAATGAGAACGCCGCCGACCGCGGAGAGAAGAAAAATGCCGTAATTGAGATGATGAACATGAGTTCCGCCCAGATGCAAAAAGAGATCGGGTATCCGGCGCATCATGATCAGAATCACGAGCAGGCGCGAAGCGATGAAGGTGAGCAGGAAAGTGGTGAACGTAATGCGTGCCAGCCGGCGAACCGGTATGGCGGACACGACCCCGGATTCCATATTCGCGGCAGCAGTGATTCGCCTGATTAAACAACGCCGCCGTTATGATGGTGTGGTTTATCGGAGCCGGCGCGATTTTCGTCGACAGAACCGTGATACAATGGCCCGCTTCAGCCCGACCCGCTGCTTTCATCCTTGCCGGGTTCGTCGCGCGGCGCGCCTAACAAACGACAGTAGGCCCAGATCGTCGTCACCCAAACGAGGGCGAGCGAGGTGAGCATGAAAACCCAGCCCCATGCGTTCATTATCTGATTACTCCTTTCATGTCTCGCGTCCGTCGAGATCGAGGCCGGCGGCACGCCAGCGGCGTTCTCCGAAAGCCAGCGCTGCGATCAACAAGAGCACCGTGGCGGCGATGATCACGACGGTCCAAAGCTCAATCGGATTGCTGGCGATGTCACGCAGCTTGCCGGGAAGCTGGGAATAGGTGAAACCGCCCAGGACGACGAGCAGGTAGACCGGCGCGACCCATTTCATAATAAACAAAAAGACGCGCGGCACCTTGATGAGCGCGCCCTGGTCCAATTCCACCATCCCTTTCTCGATTCCCCAGACCCAGCCGAAGCAGATGATCTGCACCGTGGCGAGCAGAAAAATGCAGAAGGTGCCGACCCAGAAATCCATCGTGTCCAGCGCCATTGTGTTTTTGCTGAACCAGATGACCCAGAAAGAGCCGAGTCCACAAAGGACCGAGGTGAGCGCGATCGCTTTGCCGTGCGTAATGCCAAGGGCTTCTTCGAAAAATGTTTTGACCGGCTGCAGCATCGAGATCGAGCTCGTGATGGCGGCGAGGAAAAGGAGAAAGAACCAGGCAAATCCAATCCACGGCCCGGCCACCCCCATTTGATGAAAGACGACCGGCAATGTCTGGAAGCCGAGGCCGAACGTGCTCGTCCCCACGATTCCGCTCGCACCGAGAAAAACGAATGCCGCCGTGATGGTGATCAATCCGCCGAATCCGACTTCGAATAACTCGTTAGTCGAGCTGGCCGTTAAACCCGACAGCGCGACATCATCCTTCTTTTTCAGGTAGGAGGCGTAGTTGAGAATTACGCCAAATCCGACTGAAAGGCTGAAGAAAATCTGCCCGGCCGCCGCCAGCCATGTCTCGAAATCGGTCAGCTTCGAAAAATCCGGGTTCCAAAGATAGCCCAGTCCCGCCAGCACATTCTGGCCGGGATGAGTCGGATCGGGAGTACCGAGTGTTAGGTACTCGAACCAAAACGATGACGGCGAGGACAGCCATCGCTGGAAGAGCAAACTGGCAGAACTTCTCGATCCCGCCTTTCAAGCCGCGATAAACCAGGACGATGTTGAGGGCGACCACGATCATCCAGAAAACAGCGCTCATGTTGAGCACTCCGTTGGTGCTCGTTCCCGTCGCTGCGCCGAAAAACACTGCGGCCGTCTTTACTTGATCCTCGATACTGCCACTGAGCTGCACGCCGCCGGTGAGATATTCCCAGGCGTAGCGAAGACACCACGCCTCAATGTAAACGTAGTACATGTAGACGACCATCGGGATGAGAATGGCGAGCACGCCGAGATAGCGAGCGATGCGCCCCTTTCCGCACACTCCCAAAATCGCGGCCCCATTGTGAAAACCTTTCGTCCCACCATGACGGGCCATCGCCCATTCCGCCCAGCCGATCGGCAGCGCCAGCAGAAGCAGCGCACAGATGTACGGAATCATAAAGGCGCCGCCGCCGTGCGATGCCGCCTGTCCGGGGAAACGCAGGAAATTCCCGAGACCGACCGCCGACCCTGACACCGCAAGGATAACGCCTACGCGCGTGCCCCACTCCACCTGCTTCTTGCCGCCGCCGTTCATGCAGCGCTTCTTTAACGGGAGGAGCGTGCCCTTGGCAACAGTTTTAATTGAAACCGCGGGAATCGCATTCCGCTCCGCCGAACCTTCGCCTAACGAGCGCGACTGCTGCCGGGAAACGAATTCGCCGGGCTGCTCGCGCCAAAGCCGATAATGCTCTCCAGTTTTCGTTGCAGCCGCTTTTCTCCGGCCGGATCAAGCGCGCGGGGACGGTACCCTCTCTGGGAAGTGCCCGCCTTCATGGCCCGATAAATTTCTTTCTCCATCGGGTCGAGCCCACCGTAGCGAACTGGATCGGCTGCTCTTTGCTCGAATTGGATGAGCGATTCGGTGAGCGATTCTTCCGCGTCGCGACCACCACGAAACATTTCGGTCAGGCGTTGAAACGTGACGTGGAAGGGCACCAGGGCAAAGTCTCCGGGTTGAATCGCCCCCACCTTGTCGGCCGGCATTTTCGTCGGCTCCGAGCTGGCCAGGCCATGCCAGATCTGGTCGCGATCGAAGTAACCAAGTTCCACCCGAAAGGCCGAGCCGGCGCCGGTTAACGAAACATCACAGTTGTTGGCCAGCGCCTCAACGCGGAGGCGATGAACTTCCGTATCCTCCTTGTCGTAAATGCGGAGAAAAACTTCGCGTTCGTTAGGCGAAGCCTTGCCAAAGGCGAGCGACCAATTGATGTCCCAGTAAACGAAAAGTGATTTCGGATCCCGCGCGATTGCGAAAATGACGGGAGCGCCGTAGCTGCGGGGAAGCGCTTGTTCCGGCGCGGTCCCGGCCGCCGGCTTCGACGCAACGGTTGGCAGTTTCGAAACGCGGAATGGACGCGGGTTGGCCGCAGTCAGTACTCGGACTTTCCATGCGCCAAGACGATACACCGCAGATGAATCGGCGCGACCGGGAAGATCGGATTTTTCGCGGGCGTGCAGGCTGGGAGATTGCCCGAACGCGGCGCCAATGGAAGGGTTCGGCGCGCCTGTGAAAACCTGCATCATCCTCAATCCGTCGGCTGGTTCGGTGCGTCATCTCGACGCCTTGCGCGAACAGCTTTGCCAGCTGGAGCCGGCGGCCTTTCATGTCACTGCAGCCCCGGGCGAAGCAGAGAGCCTCGCTCGTGCGGCAGGGCGGAATCAATATGATCTGATCGTGGCGGCGGGCGGCGATGGAACGTTGAACGAAATCATCAACGGCCTGGGCGAATCGACGGCGCGTCTGTCGCGTCGGGCTGGTCCCATTAGGCACAGGCAATGACTTCGCGCGCTCACTCAACATCCCGACGAAGGTTGAGGACGCGATTGCGCTGATTGAAATAGGCGACAGTCGCGGGATCGACCTGGTTCGTGTGACCAGCGACCAGGTTCGGCATTTCGTTAACGTCTCCGCTGGGGGCTTCAGCGGTCTCGTTGACGAGAAGCTGACACCTGAGATCAAGGAAGGCTGGGGAGCGCTGGCCTATCTGCGTTGCGCTGCGGCGGCTTTCCCGGAACTGCGCGGCTACCGGACGAAAATCGTGCTGGACGATGCGGAGGTGATCACGATGAATCTTTGCAATGTCATCATCGGCAACGGCCGCTATGCCGCGAGTGGAATTCCCGTTGCGCCCGAAGCCCTGATCGATGACGGCTTGCTCGATGTGATATTGATTCCAGAGAAACCGGCTGCGGAACTGGCCATGATTGCAACACAGGTTTTGTTAGGCGCACATCTTTCGAACGACGCGGTGATCTTCCGGCGCGCCGCAAAAGTATCGGTCGAATCGGAACCGCGCATGTGGTTCAACGCGGATGGAGAGCTGGTCGGCAATGAGCCGGCGGTATTTGAAGTCCTGCCGCGGGCCATTTCATTCATCGCGGGAAAACCATGACATCGAAGATTATTGATGTGGCCGAGCTTGGCGAAATCGGAAAACAATTGCGCGCGGCCGGCCGGACCCTCGTTGCGACCAATGGATGTTTCGACCTGCTCCATGTTGGTCATGTTCGATACCTGCAGGCGGCGCGGAAGTTGGGCGATGCTCTTGTCGTCGGGATTAACGGAGATGAGTCCGTCCGCGTTCTGAAAGGGAAAAATCGACCCATCAATTCCGAGTCTGATCGCGCCGAGGTCGTGGCGGCGCTCGAGTGCGTGAATTATGTGACGATTTTCCCTGAACTGCGCGCCTCCACATTTCTCAAAGCTGCCCAACCTCTCGTCTATGTGAAGGGAGGCGATTATCAAACCGACACGCTTAACCCTGAGGAACGCGCGGCCCTGCAGGAGCTCGGAGCAGCGATTCATATTCTTCCCTTCGAAAACGGCTATTCGACCTCGCGGCTCATCGAGCGATTGCAGGACTCCGGAGAAACATGAGCCTCCTGCCGATCGGAATTTTAGGTTCGGGAAAAGGGAGCAATTGCCGGGCACTTCTGGAACAAATGCGGGCCGGCGCGCTGCGGGCGGACGCGCGGCTGGTCGTGTCGGACGTTTTCGGCGCCGGCATTCTGGAGATTGCCCGCGAGTTCGGAATCCCGAACGCTTATCTACCGCCCGGACCGTTTCGCACCCGGCTAAGCCCGGAAAGCGAGGCAGAACTTGTGCGGCTTTTGCGCGAGGCTGGCGTGGAAATGGTGGTGCTGGCCGGTTTCATGCGGGTAGTCAAAGATCCGCTGCTCAAAGCATATCCCCGGCGTATTATCAACATTCACCCTTCGCTCCTCCCGAAGTTTCCCGGACTTGAGGCATGGAAGCAGGCGCTCGAGGCCGGCGAGCAGGTAACCGGATGCACCGTTCACTACGTCGATGCAGGCGTGGATAGCGGTGAAATCATCGTACAGCGCGAAGTTCCGATTTTGCCTAACGACACGCCCGGGACGCTGCACGCCAGAATTCAACAGGCCGAGCATGAACTCTACCCGGAGGCGCTTGCACGCTTCTGTCGGTAGTGATGCGTTCTAAATCTGCTCCGCTTTTGGATCTCGCCCGAGTAATTCCTGCATTGCCTGGACTGGAGCTTTTCCCTCGTAGAGCGCGGCATAAACCTGGTCGATAATCGGAGTTACGACGCCAAGGCGGCGCGCGCACTCGAAGGCACCCTTGGTGGTTGGAATGCCTTCTGCCACCGTCTTCATCGAAGCGACGATTTCAGAACGCGATTTGCCGCGTCCAAATTGCTCGCCTAACTGGCGGTTGCGGCTGTGCTTGCTGAAACACGTGGCAATCAAATCCCCGGCGCCGCTCAACCCGTAAAAGGTTCCCGGCTGACCGCCCATCGCAATCCCCAAACGCAACAATTCAGCCAGGGAACGCGTGACGAGCGCAGCCTTCGAGTTATCGCCGAAACCGAACCCGTCGCTGACTCCGGCGGGAATGGCGAAGATGTTCTTCAACGCCCCACCTAACTCGATCCCGGTAACTTCATCGCTCGTGTAAATGCGGAAACGAGCGCTTCCCAGAGTCCGCTGCAATAACTCTGCACATTCGAGATTCCGGCAACCTACTACCGTCGCCGTCGGCAGGCCGCGCGAGACCTCGACCGCGAGATTCGGACCTGAGAGGACACCGATCGGATTTTCCGGAAAGATTTCACCCAGAATCTCGCTCATCCGTTTGCCGCTACCGTGCTCGATACCCTTGGTACAGCTTAGGAAAATGGCTGACCGATTCCGAACCGCCGGCTGTAACTGTTGCGCAATCTCACGCAGGGCGACCGAAGGAGTGACAAACACGATCAGATCCGCTTCTCCGCACCGAGCCAAATCTGCCGTCAATTCAATCTCAGGCGTTAGCGGAACGCCGGGAAGATAATAGCGGTTCTCGCGATTTGTATGCATCTCCGAAACGCGCTCCGCGTTATGGCCCCACAGCGTGATCTTGTTTCCCTGTGCAGCCCAAAGGATCGCCAAGGCTGTTCCCCAGCTGCCTGCTCCGACGATTGCCGTGCGCTCAATGTTCATTTTCGCTCGAATCGTGGTTCGGTTCCCTGAATCAAGCGAACAATATTTGTTCGGTGCCGCCAACAGACCACGGCAGCAATAGCCACCGCCGCGTAGAAAAGAACGGTGCTATTCGTCAAACGAAGTTTCAGAGTCAACCCGATCGCCGCAGGCAATGCCACCGCCGCCGCAACGGACGCGATCGAAACGTAACGAGTAAGCAAAAACGTCGAGAACCAGACAACCACCGCAAACAGGGTCGCCAGGGGCGCCAGCCCGATCATTGTTCCCGCCGAAGTTGCAACTCCCTTCCCACCTTTGAACTTCAACCAAACCGGAAAAGAATGGCCGATTACACAGAAAAGCGCGGCGACTATTCCTAACCAGTCGTCATACGGCGCGCCCAAACCAAAAGCTCGCGCCACCATGAATCCAGTCCAGACGGCACAAAAGCCTTTGAGGGCATCTGCAAAAAAGACGGCGTAACCCGCCTTTTTACCCAAGGTACGAAGGACGTTCGTAGCTCCAATATTCCCACTTCCGTGCTGACGAATATCGACGCCAGCTATTCGGCCGGCCAAATATCCGCTCGGAAAGGAACCGAAAAGATAGCCGATTAAGAAGACGAGAAGAAACGGCAGGATCATTTGTATCCCTGTCAATACGGATTGTATATCATATTCATGTAGAGTCACTTATCGAGTTATTCCGCTCTACCCATATTGATAGCAGACGCAAATCGGCTGGTGTAATTCCGTTGATCTTGTTTGCATCTCCAAACGTTCTGGGCTGGAATCGGCGGAGTTTTTCCCTCGCCTCGTTCCGAAGGCCGGGCACCGAATTATAATCTACGCCCGAAGGCAAAACCTCCGTGAGGTTTCGGTTTGCACGCTGGTTCTGTTCGTTTTGGCGCCGAATGTATCCTTCACAGCGCGCATCGGTCAGGACAAGTTGCCAGATATCCGCGGGCGCCGCAGCTGCGATGTCAGGCGGAATTTTGGAAATTTCGAATTCGGACTGCTTCATCATCTGCCAAAGCGGCCTGCCGTCCACTCGCGCCTCGGCTGAAATAGCTCGCGCAATGGCCAACGCGTCGCGTTTCCCGCAGAATTCCCGCCACCGATCAGGGGTAACAACTCCCATTTCCCAACCCAGCGGTGTGAGCCGTTCATCTGCATTATCGTGACGAAGACTTAATCGATCCTCGGCTCGACTGGTAAACATTCGGTACGGCTCATCTGCGCCGCGGCTAACCAAGTCATCGATCATCACTCCGATGTACGCCTGGCATCGTTCCAGGATGACTTCCGATTTCCCCTGAACCTTGCGGCTCGCGTTAATTCCCGCCATCAGACCTTGTGCAGCCGCCTCTTCGTAGCCAGACGTGCCGTTCACCTGGCCGGCGAAATAAAGACCAGCGATGATCTTGCTTTCCAAGGAATGTCGAAGTTGGACAGGCGGGAAATAATCGTATTCCACGGCATACCCTGGCCGCAGAATTTCCACGCTGGAAAGACCCGGAATCGTTTGCATGAAGGCCAACTGTACTTCGTAGGGCAAGCTGGTGGAGACGCCATTGACGTAAAATTCTTCTGTGTGCCTGCCTTCCGGTTCCAAGAAAATATGATGCCGCGTCTTATCTGCAAACTTCACGACCTTATCTTCAATAGAAGGGCAATAGCGGGGTCCCGTGCCCTGGATGCGTCCGGAGTACAAGGCGGAGCGATGCAGATTATTCGCTATGATCTCGTGTGTTTGCGATGTGGTGTGCGTTAACCAGCATGGCAGCTGTTCCACGTGGAACGCCCCGTTTCTGGGGCCGTTCAACGTGAATAATTCCGATTGGTCGAAGTACTCGGGAGGAAGAAAACTAAAGCGCGGTGCCGGCTCCTCGCCCTCCTGAATCTCACAAAGCCGAAAATCGATCGACCGTTTATTGATTCGGCATGGGGTACCGGTCTTAAAACGGCCCACATCAATCCCGAGCTCGTGCAGACTTGCGCTTAGGCCGGACATCGCATCCGCCATTCGGCCCCCAGGTTTCGATTGTTCCCCGACATGCACTAAGCCGCGCAAAAAAGTGCCGGCTGTGACAATGACCGCTTCCGCCTCGAAGGACACACCGATGTCGGTTCGAACTCCTCGTATGCTTCCGCTTTCCACTTGCAAGGTTGAAACGCTTGCTTGTCGCAGCTCGAGATTTGGCGTTCGCTCGAGCATTGCCTTCATTCGAAATTGATACGCCTTCTTGTCGCATTGAGCGCGAGGCGCTTGCACGCTGGCGCCCTTCGATCGGTTTAACAGGCGAAATTGAATGCCTGTGGCATCCGCATTCAATCCCATGGCTCCGCCAAGCGCGTCGATCTCCCTGACGATTTGCCCTTTGCCGAGTCCTCCGATCGCCGGATTACACGACATCTGCGCCACAGTGTCCAAATTTTGGGTCAGAAGCAGTACCCGACAGCCCATTCTCGCCGCAGCTAACGCTGCCTCCACGCCGGCATGGCCGCTCCCAACTACGACGATTTCATACCTTCGAGAAGAGGAGACCATCACTGCTTATGCTAGAATCCCTGGCTGGACCGCGGCAGGAGATCGGCCAGGTTGAACTCGGTGATCGGACCATTTTCGGCCGTTGAGCAGACTATTTTCAAGCTCGGACTAAACTCTGCCAGCGTCTGGCGGCAAGCGCCGCATGGGACGATCGGTTCGTCCGACTTCGCCGCCAAAGCCATTGCAACGAATCCCGTTTCGCCAGCTGCGATGGCCGAGCCAACACCGGCCCTCTCCGCGCAGAGGGTCAGGCCCAAGGAGCGATTTTCGACATTACATGCCGCGTAAATCCTTCCGGATTCAGCCAGCAGGGCCGCGCCCACTTTGAACTCCGAATACGGGGCATAAGCTCTCATCCGAACCAACCATGCCGCTTCGATTAATTCCTTAACGTCCAGTTTATCAGTCATTTACCAAATGCCTTTCCGGAAGTCCGGCAAACCGGTCGGTCTCATGCTCTTTGGCTTCGCGCTCAACGCGTTCAAGCAATCGCAGCGCAATCTTTCCAAGGAGCCACAAGACCAAAATCAAAGAGAGAAGCCCACCTCCCCAGACAAAATATTCGAACAAGCGTGGATGCGTCTTCCCCCGAAAAAGATTTAAGCCAAGCTGCCCCAGAGTGCCGAGGTAGGCGTAGAGAAAGAGTCCAGGCGCCTGACCAATCGCAACCCACAACATGCAGGTCCGGAATCGAATGGTCGTTAGGCCATACAGGTAATTCATCAGGCTGCTCGGGAATAGCGGATGCAGCTGGCTGAGCAGAATGATTTTCCAACCTTCGCGCCGCACCGCCGGTTCAAGCGCCCGAATTTTTGGATGACGCAGCACGCTGGCCTGCAGCCAGCGTCGGCCGACATAACGGCTCAGAACAAAAGAGAGTGCCGCGCCGCTCACATTGCCGACGAGCACGATCAGAAAACCCCACCATAGCCCGAAGAAGAATCCGCCGCCCACGCTCAAAATGCCCCCGGGAAGGAGGAGAACATTGCAACCGGCATATAACAAAGGATAACAAATGGCACTCCACACCCCCCAGTGCATCACCTGCTGTTGGATCGAAGCGAGATCATCCGCCACTGGGAAAACGCGAAATCCCCATCCCAATCCGATAGCGACAAGGATTAGCCCGCCGAGCTGCAAATATAACGCACGTCCGGCATTTTTCATTGGCTCAGTTTCCTGGTTTCACAGACGTCGCGCAAATCTACCGCGTTCCACGGCTGGTTCACATTCGAAGGAATCTTGATCACAACCTTTTTCGAATCCGATTCCAGCCTCACTTGCGTTCCATCTTGTTAACGCATGACTCAATAAGAAGCCAACAGCTTCGAATAACGCCGGTAATTCTAATCTCTCGTGCACTCATGAACGTCATCCAACTTTTCATTGGCACGCTTGTTCACACCCCGACTTCAGAGGGAAAGACGACCGGTTCGACCTGTGAGAGACGTTTAGTTATTAGCGACATGAAGATGAAGAGATTGGTTATTCAAAAAAGAATCTTCATAAAGAAAGTGCGAATAATAGCGCATTTCTTTTGAACGAGCGGGCTTGGTATGGGTTCGCTCCTGATACAGCCAACATCGGTTCTTCGTGATTCGAACGAAGCCGGAGCGACAGCTAGGTTGAAATCGGCTCTTGGCCCATCACTCGCGCGGCCGGCTGCCGAAGCACCAAGCAGTCCCGCTGATGACAGTCTCTTCGAGCATTTTTCGTGGCTCTACATCCTTTGCCGGGAGAACCTTTTTCGTGACGATACCCATCGAATCGTTGCAGCACTTTGGCCAAATCAACAGCCAAGATCGTCAAACAGCTTAATCGAAGTTGGATGCGGTCCGGGCTTTTATTCGTGCCGGCTTGCGCAGCGCTTTGCGAATCTGTCGGTCCTCGGCGTGGACAGCTCGGATAAGCAACTGCATCGGGCTCGTCGGAAAGCGCGGGCGCTTGGATTGAAGAACTGCAGCTTTGCACGGCGCGACGTTCTCGCTATGTCCTCGGCCGATGAGAGCTTTAATTACCTCGTAGCCTCTCGACTTTTCACGGTAATTCCCAAACGCAGACGGGCCATGGCAGAAATGTTTCGGGTGCTGCAACCGGGTGGCCGCTGCTTTATCGCGGAGCCGCGGTATCCGCTCTGGGCGTCACTCCCATTGCTCGCCATGTGGTTGCTCGCCAGCGTGACACGCTGTCAAAATGTCTATCGCGAACCGCGCCACGCCACGGTTATGGATCGCAAAGAGTTTCGCCACTTGCTCGATTCACAAGCATGGAAAAACGTGCGGATCTGGCGCGATGGCCGTTATCAATACGCACTTTGCGAAAAGGGTTGACGCTACTCGCGATCAAACGCAGAGGACCGAGTGATGTCCGTCGCCCATCGCGTTCTAACTCCGGGTTCATCGGCGAATATTGGACGCGGCTGTTGCGCTCTGGCGATTATGACGAAGGCGCCGCGGGCTGGCCGCGTCAAGACACGGTTGACCCCGCCGCTGACGCCGGCAGAAGCCGCTGATCTGAATGTTTGCTTTCTGCAGGATCTTGCCGATTCCATTTCGGCTGTAACGAAAAGCGCGGCAGCCAGAGGTATCGGCGTTTACACTCCGGTTGGCGCGGAGGAAACCTATCGCGGGATTTTGCCGGATGATTTTTTTCTCCTGCCACAACGAGGCGAAACCTTTGGTGATCGCCTGATGCGCGCTTTGCAGGATTTGTTTCAGCTCGGCTTTGAATCGGCGTGCCTGATCAACTCCGACAGTCCGACAGTTTCGTCGACCGTCTTTTCCGAAGCCGTGGAGTTTCTCGCCCGACCAGGTGAAGACGTTGTCCTCGGTCCGTCCGAGGATGGGGGTTATTACCTGATCGGCATGAAACAGCTTCACGCGCAGCTCTTTTCGGAGATCGATTGGAGCACAGACCGAGTTTTCCAGCAGACGCTGGATCGTGCCGGAGAAATCGAGCTCGGGGTTCATTTGCTGCCAGACGGGTTCGATGTGGATGATGGCCGAACGCTGCGTCGCTTGTGCGGTGAAGTGTTCAATGGCGGCCAGTCCACAGCTCGGTTCACCAGCGCCTATCTGGCCCAAATTCTCGAGCGCGAAGGGCGCACGCGCATTTGGCCTAACGACTAAACGATGCCGCAAAACCTGGGAAAACGCCGGGCGCTCGTCACGGGTGGTGCGGGTCTGATCGGTTCGCATCTGACCGATCTCCTCGTGCGTGAAGGCTGGACGGTGCGTGTCATCGATAACCTTGAACCCAATACGCACAAGCGGGGCCGGCCAGTTTGGATCAATGGGCAGGCCGAGTTTCTCGAGGCTGACCTGCGCAGACGCGAAGTCATAACCGCGGCGCTGCAGGATATCGACGTCGTTTTCCACCAGGCCGCCTACGGCGGCTACATGCCGGAGATCGCCAAGTACGTCGATGTGAATTCGTTAGGCACGGCGCAAATGCTGGAAGTGATCCGGGAACAAAATCTGCCGGTGAGAAAGGTCGTCGTCGCTTCTTCGCAGGCGGTCTACAGCGAGGGCGCCGGGATTTGCCCGGAGCATGGCCTCGTCTTTCCGGGTGTGCGTCCGGTCGAACAGTTGCGCGAAGGCGATTGGCAAGTGCATTGTCCGCGCTGCGGGAAAATCACGAGCAGTGCGCCCACTCCGGAGGAAGCCCCCATCGGTGGCGAAACCGTTTATGGCCTGACCAAGCTGGACCAGGAAAGGCTGGTGCTGCTCTGGGGGAGGCAGATGGGCATTCCAGCAGTGGCGCTTCGTTACTCGTGCACCTACGGACCGCGTCAATCGATCTTCAATCCGTACACCGGCGTCATCGCCATCTTCTGCACGCGTTTGCTCAACAATCTCCCTCCGGTGCTTTTCGAAGATGGCGAACAGACGCGCGACTTCTCCTTTGTCGAAGACATAGCCCGGGCCAATTTGATCGCTGCCGAAACCGATGCGCTCGACGGGCAGCCCGTGAATGTCGGCAGCGGTCGAGGTGTGCCCATTCGCGAAATCGTCAAGCAAATCTCCGACGTGCTTGGCATTCATGTCGCGCCCGAAATCAATGGCGAATTTCGCCCCGGAGAGATGCGTCACCTAACGAGCGATACAAAACGAATCCGGGCCGCCGGCTACCAGCCGCAGGTTGATCTCGCCAGCGGCCTGCGACGCTATCTCGATTGGATCCGCGCGCAGTCCGATGTGCGAGACTACTTCAGTGAAGCCGCCACGATACTTCGCGACAAAGGGATCGTGCATCGAGTAAAATCGACGCATGAGCGACGCCCGCGGCCATCCCGATTTTAATTCGCGGATCGTCGAGCACGCGCGCAAGGATTTTCCATTGCTCGACGCGCGCATGAGTGTGGACGCGGCCCTCGCACGCATCCGTCGCGAAGGCGTAGGCGAGCGTGTCATTTACTTCTTCGCCGTCGATGCAGACCAGTGTCTCGTTGGAGTCCTGCCCACGCGTCGCCTGCTCACCGCGCCACTCGAGACATCGCTGGAAGAAATCATGGTTCGTCGCGTCGTGGCCATTCCCGCGAACGCGACCGTTTTGGAGGCATGCGAATTCTTTGTCCTTTATAAATTCTTTGCCTTTCCCGTCGTCGATGAACGACGGCGGGTCATTGGCGTCGTTGACGTCAGCCTTTTTGCCGAAGAAATATTGGGAGCAGAGGAGACTCCGGCGCAGATGGCCGCGGCGCCCAGCGACGACATTTTCGAAGTCATTGGTTTGCGGCTTGCGCAGGTGCGCGGGGCTTCGCCGTGGCGGGCTTTCCGCTATCGGTTTCCATGGCTTCTCACCACGGTGGCCGCCGGCACGGCATGCGCACTTTTGGCGGGCTCGTTCGAAGCGACCTTGGCCCGCAGTCTGGTCATCGCTTTTTTTCTCACCATGCTGCTTGGCCTGAATGAAAGCGTGAGCATGCAATCGATGACGGTTGCCATTCAATCGCTGCACGCGAATACGCCAACTCGCCGTTGGTTTTTCAACCATCTGCGCCGTGAAATGGGCACGGCTCTCTTGCTTGGCATTGCGTGCGGTATTCTGGCCGGCGCGATTGTCTGGCTCTGGAAACGCGATCTCGCTGGCGCCGTGGTCATTGGCGGAAGCATCGTCGTGTCGCTTTTCATGGCTTGCCTCTTTGGCTTCAGCGTTCCGTCGCTCCTGCATTCGCGAAAACTGGATTTAAAAATTGCGGCAGGGCCGGTCACACTCGCCTTCACTGATTTTTTCGCTCTGACGTTCTACTTCTCCCTCGCTTGGCTGGTGCTGTGATGAATTCGAGCAGCCGCGGGCATGTGTCCGTTATCATTCCGGCCTTGAATGAAGAAGAGCCGATCGGCGATGTTGTAAGTGCCTGCCTGAGGACCGGCATTCCCGAGGAAGTCATCGTGGTCGATAACGGCAGCTGCGATCGAACAGCCGAACATGCGCAGGCGGCCGGAGCCAGAGTAGTCCTGGAACTCACGCCGGGCTACGGGCGGGCCTGTGCTGCTGGCGTCGCCGCGCTCGGCGACGCCTGCGACATCGTGCTCTTTCTCGATGGCGATGGCAGCGATTGTCCGGAACTCATGGAGGAACTTGTTAGGCCGATTGCCGCGGGAACGCGCGATTTCGTCATTGGCTCGCGTACGCGCGGACACCGAGCGCCCGGCAGCATGAATTTCCCGCAGATCTTGTCCGGCCGCATCGCGGGCTTGGCGCTGCGGCTCCTCTATGGCGTGCGCTACACCGATATGTGCCCGTTTCGCGCCATCCGCCGTGACGCCCTTCTCGGGCTCGGGATGAAGGAAAAGACCTACGGTTGGAATTTAGAGATGCAGATGCGCGCGGCACGAGCACATCTGCGCATTCTTGAAGTGCCGGTCGATCACCGCTGCCGTGCCGGCGGCGAGTCGAAAGTTTCCGGAACGCTGCGCGGAACCTTCGTCGCCGGAGGCCGGATCATCGCCACACTGTTTCGCGTTGCGGCAGAACGGTAGCTTTTACGGATGAATGTGATCGGTCCAGAGAAAATGGTAGACCGCGATCGCGTTAATGGCGGCGGAAACAATGAAGAGAATCACCTCCGTGGCCGACAGTTTGCGCGGCCCGTTGCTCACGAGCAAAAGAAACATCCACGGCGACAGGACCATGGCGTAACGATAGGAGAACTGCCATCCGCCGGGATTGCCGTGACACCAGAGGGCCAGGGTCAATAGCGCGATAGCCAGCCAGGCGAGCCCTTTATGCCGGCCGCCTTCGCGAAAGAGAAGAAACAAAAATGGACTGCTGATAAAAATAGAGCAGCCGAACGGATACGGTTGCAGATAGGGGAAATCGGCGATGTCCTGCATCCCCTCGAACAACATTTTGTGGACATTCCACGGGATGGCGTGAAGCGAGAAAAGACCGTGTTGGTACCAGGGCTCGTGTGTGAGGTTGGGAATTCGCGCATATCCGAAATCGAAAATCGAACTAAAACGAGCAAAGTTATAGGCCGCCGTGGCCAGGCCGAGCAACACTGGAATGGCGAGAAAAATGACGAGCCTTTTCCCGCGTTCGCGTCGTGCCGCTTGATCGGCGCCGGTTGTCGGCACGAGAACCAACCACCAGTAAATGAAGATCGGGAGGGTGAGGAGCACTTCCGTGCGGTTGCCAAAAGCCAGGGCAAAGCAGACGCCGGCCCAGACCGGACGTGGCCTAACGAGCGTAAAATAGAGGGCAGCCGCCTGGCCAAGAAGAGCGAAACCGAGGGCGATCTGCCAGGCACCGCCGAACCCAAGATTGCACCACGACCAGGTTGCAAAGATCGGGACCAAGGCAAGCAGAGTGCGACGCGGTTTGGACTGAGATTCAAAACCCCCCAGTTCGTAAAAGAAATAGACGCAAAACCCGACGATAATTGTAGCCACACCGCCGCCCGGGAAAGCAGCGATCAGTCCCGCTTCCTTGAGCAGGGCCACCGGCAGCACCGACAAAACCGCGCCCAAAGGAAAGACCGAATAATATCTTCCGTCCTGTGGTACCATTTCGTTCAGCCATGACGGCGGTTCCGACGTCAGGCCAAGATGGCCATGCAGAAACGCTTCCGCGATTTTGAAGGTGTAATCGAAGTGCTGCTGTTGCGGCTGGATCGATAACCAGAAAGCAGCAGCTGCCAAAATAGCCAGTGCGAGCGGGAGCGCTCCTCCCCTGGCTCCTCGCATTATCGCCGACATCTCGCGCATGCTAAAAGCAGTCGGTCCCAAAGCCAATACTGCCGCCGAAAAAATTGGTCGCGCCCGCACCGGCTTTGGTGTGAAGTTCACGCCTGTGAGTCGGTCGAAATCTTTCGCGGCCGGATGGCTGGCCGGACTGTTGGCCGGCGTCGCGATGACCTTGGTCATGCTACTGCTGACGTGGTTCGGCGTGGCCACGCCACTGACCATTATTGGCGATCGGCTTTCCGTTTTCATCAAGCCGGAGCCGTTTCTTGCACTGATGGGTCGGGTGGGCGGTTACAATCATCTCAAGCAGCTCGGCGTCGGCGCCACCATGGCCGGGCAGATTCTGGTCGGCGCGCTGGCGGGCGGAATTTACGGCCTCGCTGTACGCCGTGGCGGAGAAAGAAAGCCGGGGCGCACGCTGACTGTTTTCGTCCTTCTTCCGCTGCTGGTTTGCGGCATTTTTCTGGAGCCGGTTTTGGGAACGAGCTACTGGGGTTCGCCCATCGAACCGGCCATCACAATCACGCTGCTCGGCCTGCTCTTCTCCTTCATTCTTTTTGAGCGAACGCTTGTCCTGGGGTTTTATTTTCTGACTCAGCCGCGGGATTTGCCTGGCGAACCGGAATTTTCTCCCGGGCTCGGCCGACGCTCCTTTCTCCTGAGCGGTCTCGGTTTGCTCATGGCCGGGGGTGGAGCTGCTTTGCTGCGCGAACTTTATCGTGCGGCCACTTTCGGCTACGACGGGACGCAATATCTCGGCGCGGGCGTGGAGCCAATTACGCCTAACGAAAAGTTCTATTGTGTCACCAAAAACGTGATCGATCCGAACGTGGATATCGGTCGCTGGCGCCTCGAAGTGAGCGGTCTGGTTAAGCATTCCCAGACCTACGATTTCGCGCGCTTCAAATCATTGCCCGCTATCGACCAGGAAACGACCCTGATGTGCATTAGTAATGGGCTTGGCGCCGGCCTCATGAGCAACGCTCTCTGGCGTGGCGTGCCCCTGCGTATTTTTCTCACCGCGGCCACACCCTCACCCGAGGCCGCCCGAGTCCGGCTGCATGGCGTCGATAATTACACTGACACACTGCCGCTCGAAAAGGCGATGGACCCGACGACGCTGGTCGCTTTCGAGATGAATGGCGAACCATTGCCTGATCGCCATGGTTTTCCCGCGCGCGTCGTCGTCCCCGGATACTTTGGCGAGAAACATGTGAAATGGCTCACCCGCATCGAAGTGGCCGAAGCGGACGCGAAAGGTTTTTACGAAAAGCAGGGCTGGGGTCCGAATTTCATCGTGCCGACGCGTTCGCGCTTTGATGTTCCGTACAACGACGCCTGGATCAAGATGGCCGATGCCGTCAATGGCATTCCGGTTCGCGGCGTTGCCTTTGCGGGCAATCGCGGCATCTCCATGGTGGAGGTCAGCTTCGACAATGGCAGGACGTGGGTGGAAGCGTGGCGCAATTATCCCGGCTCCAATCTCACCTGGGCTCTCTGGCGTCATGAATGGCAGCCTGAGAGGACGGGCGATTATTCACTTGTCGGTACGCGCAACAGACGGCGACGGCAATCTGCAGGTCTACGATCCAAATCGACCCTTCAAATCAGGTGTCACCGGGTTTCACAAAATCACCGTTCACATCTACCCCTAACAATACGATCTAGGGCTGGCATTTTGGGCACCATGCGGTGGTGCGGCCGCCGATGGTGGCGCGGCGCAAGGGCGTGGCGTGACGCGGGCAAAGACCATTCTTTTTCCAGCGCTGATGAATGAGCCATGACTTGGGCGGGTCAAAAAACTCGCGGCCAACGATGCGCAGTGAGGTGCGTGCGACGAAGCGCGTTTCTTTCCAGAGCCAGCCACGTTTTTCCACGCTCAGTTGGCCGGCGGGAATGCGCGGTGAAATGCGAGCCCGCCACAGAATTTCATCAGCCATCCAATTGCCGATTCCGGAAAACCCGTTCTGCAAGAGCAGGACCGATTTGATGGGCGCTTTGCGGTGCCGTTGCAAGAAGCGATCGAGGAACTTGTGTGTGAATCGCGGCGAGACAATCTCGGGCACATGGTTGTTCCACCAGGGAGGTTTCCCTTTGCCATGATGAAAAAGAACGCGCCCGAACTGCCGGGAGTCGCACAGAACAAGCGCTCGTTTCGCTTGGAAGAGGACGAGATGATGGTGTCGTTGCGGAAAAAACTCCGCATCCTCGACCGTCAGTTTTCCCGTCATGCCAAGGTGGATGCCTAACGAGTTGTGACCGCTGAAGACAAAACGCATCCGTTTCCCCCGCGCTTCCGAACAGGTGAGGGTTTGACCCGTCAGGCACCGCCGCACGGCTGCCGTATCGGTTCCGCGAAAGATGCGCTTTTGGGCATGCAACCTGATCCGAAGCACGCGGTGGCGGAGGCCTGGATCCCATTGGCGCCGGTAATATTCGACCTCAGCTAGCTCTGGCATCGCGCAAATTAGCTGGCAAAGTCCGGCTGGCCAGCGGGGCGGGGTTCGGCCTTGCTGCGCATGCTAAATTTTCGCATGGAGAAAGTCATCATTGTTGGGAGCGGCTGCGCCGGATTGACGGCTGCGATCTATGCGGCTCGCGCCAATCTCAATCCGCTCGTGCTCGAGGGTCGCCAGCCTGGAGGACAACTTTCCACCACGACCCTGGTCGAAAATTTCCCCGGCTTTCCGGAGGGGATCGACGGCCCGCAGCTCATTCTCAACATGCATGCGCAGGCGGAAAAATTCGGCGCCCGTTTTTCGTATGCGGAGGTTACCGACTTCGATTCCCAGAACACGAATTTACATATCAAGGCCGACGACGAATGGCTGGAAACCCAGGCCCTGATCATCGCGAGCGGCGCTTCCGCGCGCTACCTCCAGCTGGAGAATGAAGAGAAGCTAATTGGCCATGGTCTGACCAGTTGCGCGACGTGCGATGGCGCTTTCTATCGGAATGTTCCGGTTTGTGTAGTCGGCGGCGGCGATTCGGCGGCGGAAGAAGCGCTCTTCCTTACGCGCTTTGCCTCGAGAGTTTATCTGATCCATCGGCGCGACGAGCTGCGCGCCTCAAAGATCATGGCCGACCGGGTCTTGGCGAATGAGAAGATCGAACCGATGTGGGACACGGTGGTGACAAAGTACATCGCGGACGACAAAGGCGAGATGTGCGCGGTGATGTTGCGCAACGTGAAGACGCACGTTGAGCGCCAGCTCGAAGTGGCGTGCGTTTTTGTCGCCATCGGACACGATCCGAATACGAAGGCATTTGCCGGGAAACTCGAAACCGATCCGGAGGGTTATTTGCTCGCGAGGCATTTGGTCGAGAGCAAACATCCGGGTGTCTTCATCGCCGGCGACGTGGCGGATCGCGTTTACCGGCAGGCAGTCACGGCCGCCGGGCTCTGGGTGCGCCGCCGCCATTGAAGCGGAGCGCTATCTGAGCACGCTCGAGAAATGATTTTGTCAGTCCGAGCAAGCGAAAAACTTCTCAAAAATGCCCGGCATTCTTCGTGAGATCGCTCGTTGCGCTTGGGAAGACTGTCCTTCCCTCCGGATCTTCCAAAACGCTTGAAACTTTGCGACCTCACCCAGTTCTACTCGCCGCTCAGCGGCGGGGTGAAACGTTACGTTCACGAGAAAATCAACTACATGCAGAAAGCGACGAGCGACGAGCATGTGCTCGTCATTCCTGGCGCGAAAACGGAGACGAAGGAAGGCGAACGGTCGCGCATTTATTCGATTCACTCGCCGTTGCTTTCGCGCACTTCTCGTTACCGGGCGCTGATCAATCTGCGTGCGGTCGAAGCGGTCCTGGAGCGCGAGCGACCCGACCTTATTGAAGCGGGAGATCCTTATCAAATGGCATGGAAGGCGATCGCTTCAGGTCGCGCTCTGCGTATTCCGGTAGTCGGTTTTTATCACTCGCATTTTCCCGAAGCCTATTTGCGTACCGCTGCGAAATATTTTGGAAAGACCGCCACGGAAATGGTCATGGATGCTGCGCGACGTTATGTCCGGGCGCTTTACAATCATTTTGAGGTAACACTTGTGCCGTCCCTGCGACTGGCCCGTGTTTTGGAGGAGTGGGGTGTCGAGAATGTGCGCGGCGTAAATCTCGGAGTAAACACCGAGATTTTCCGGCCCGAACCGAATGATGCAGAAGAAACGCGCAGTTCGTTAGGCGTTTTTCCCGGACGAAAGCTTCTGCTTTACGTCGGACGCCTTGCTCCGGAGAAAAATACGCACATGCTTTTTCAAAGCTTCGAGTTGCTCTCCCGCCGAACGCCGGAACGATTTCATCTGCTCATTGTCGGAAACGGCGCGCAGCGCGACCAGTTGCGGCGCCTGAAGGCCGAAACGGCCGAAGTGACGTGGATTCCATATTGTACCGACTCGGCCGAGCTGGCGCGATATTACCGGGCGGCCGATCTGTTCGTGCATCCGGGTATTCAGGAAACATTCGGATTCGTCACGCTCGAGAGCCAGGCCTGCGGCACGCCCGTGGTCGGGATTCGCGGGAGTTACATGGATCGCATTATTTTTCACGGACAGGAGGCCTGGGCCGGCGAAAACACACCGGAGGCGCTGGCGGTGGCGATCGAACGGTTGAGCGGGCAGGATTTGGCGGAATTTGGCCGAAAGGCAGCGCAGCTGGCCGGGGAGCGCTATGCTTGGCCGCGTGTTTTCGAGCGGCTTTTTTGCATTTACCGCCAAGTCTGCGCAGAATACGAACGGCGTGAAGGAATTCGATGACGGAGAGATCATTTAGCATCCGCAGTTTTCGGTCCTCCGACCGGGAGGCTGTCCGCCGGCTCTGCTGCCAGACGGGTTTCCTTGGCGAACCGATTGATCCGGTTTATCAGGATCACGAATTATTCGCCGATTTCCTGACAACTTACTATACCGACCATGAGCCCGAGTCATCGTTTGTGCTCGAGGTGGACGGGCAAATTTGCGGGTATCTGCTGGGTTCGCGGCGGCCCTTGTTCAACCAGCTCTACGCGTTTCAGCAGAATGTCGTCCTTTTTCTGCGCGCCCTCTGGCGCTATCCAGCTTACAACAAGCGCTCGCGCCGATTTATCCGCTGGATGATCAGCCACGGCTGGCGGGAAGTGCCCGCGGCACCGCGACGCACACCGCATTTCCACATTAATCTGCTGCCGGAAGCGCGCCGTGTCTCGACGACGCGTGCCCTGATGAGTGCGTATCTCAGTTACCTGTATCGCTCGGGAGAGAAACGGGTTTACGGGCAAATCGTCACTTTTGAAAGCCGGCGTGGCGAGAAGATGTTCGAACGCTACGGCTTCCGCGTTTTGAACCGCGCCGAAATCACCAAATACAAGGCGTATTATCCCGAATCGGTCTATCTCAGCACCGTCATCAAGAATTTGGAAACGGCCGAGCCGCTTTCCGCATATTCGCGGTCGCGGAGTTGACGCCGGCGAGCGATCGGCAACCGATTCGCCGGCGGCAAAACTCGGCGAGGGATTGCGCAAGACATTAGACGGCCACACTACGAAACGGAATTGGTGCCGGAATCCCAACCTTCGTAAAAAATGTGTCGGTGACCCTGGCTCAGGGAATGTCACACGTTTTTTACCTTTTCGTCACGTCAACGTGACGCATGGCTGGTACTGAATCTGCGAAAGTGGCTGCCACCGAAAGGGATCGCATGAACATTAGTCGCAGAGTTTTGTCAATGCATTGCATGGGGGATTCGGCTTTGTTCGTTTCGCTGACATCGGATTTCCTCCTGAGCCGGCAAGTTAATCCAAGAGATCACCGTCCTGGCGGGCGTTTTGAATCTATTTTATTTCTAATTTTTCGACTTGGATTGTCCGACTTGGCGTGTCCTCCCCAAGCCAGGGATATGAATAGGCTTTGGATCTTGTTCCCTCGTAAGCCTGGCCAGAAAATCCTTGCGTTTTTTTTGGATTTCAGAAACAATCGCGAATCGTGTGTTCCCCTAGGTTCTCTTGTATTCCTAGAAATTATCAGTATTCGATATGGCGCCCTTGGTTGTCTCGGCAAACATTGGTTGCCCCCGCCCTACGGAGCACTGCAGACCAGGGGCTCGTTAAGAACCCATTGAACTAATTTATCGACGTGCCGGGAAGTCATCGGCACGCACAGCACAATTCGAATGAGACAGAAGAGGTTTCGCCAATGGACAAGGCAGGCGACCAAGGGCGGCAGCCTGTACCGGGAAGCCCAAGTCCACGAGCACAGCAGCGGCCAACACCAGGCCGACCCCCCGCCCGTTCCCGGCGTGGCAGGCGAGAATGGCTCGAATTCGGGGCCCGAGGGTCTGACGGAATATCTCAAGGACGCGATCATGAGCCGCCTGTGTCACGAAGGAAGCCTCGATACCGGTCGTATCGACACGACGGAACGCAGAAAGGTTCAGGAGATGGACGAATCGGCGATGGGTCGCAGCTGTTGGCCCGGCAGTCCAAGAAATCCTCCGTGGAAACGGATTTTCGATCTTTGCTTTGTTGCTCTCACCCTACCGATCTGGCTGCCGGTGATGACGCTGATCATGCTCGCGATCAAATTACTATCACCGGGACCGGTATTTTACCGGCAGCGCCGCATCGGCCTGGGAGGCCGGCGCTTCATGATCTTCAAATTCCGCAGCATGAGGGTGAACGCTGAAACAGAATGTCACCAAAACCATCTCCAGCATCTGATGCGCGCAGGGCAGCCCATGACAAAGCTGGACGCCATGGGTGATCCTCGCCTTATCCCTTGGGGCAAATTCTTCCGCGCTTCCGGCCTGGATGAGCTGCCCCAGATTTTCAACATCATCAAAGGCGAAATGAGCCTGGTGGGCCCCCGCCCATGTACGGTCCATGAATTTGAACATTACGAGGCGTGGCAGAGGGAACGTTTCAATGTCCTTCCGGGCTTGACCGGGTTCTGGCAGGTCAACGGGAAGAATGAAACAACCTTCAATGAGATGATCTCGATGGACATCTACTATGCCCGGACCCTGTCGCCTTTGTGCGACCTGGCGATTCTTCTCAAGACTCTTCCAGTGGTTCTGTCGCAGATCGAGCAGTCGCAAAAACCGCGCGGACACCGTCGCATGAGGAACGAACCCCTCCGACCAGCCTCGATGAAGCAAAGCTGAATTGGCGTCACTCGGCAATATGAAAGAAAAGATCGCTGTCGGGGTGTTAGGTTGCGGATATTGGGGGCCGCTCCTGGTTCGAAATTTCAAGCAGCTCCCAAATTGTCGTTTAAAAACCGTCTGCGACCTGAAGGAACCGCGGCTTAAACACCTCAAATCGCTTTATCCCGACATCGAATGCAGCCGGAGATTCGAGGGTTTGATCGCCGATCCGGAACTTGACGCAGTCGTCATTGCCACACCGGTGAGATATCATCATGAGCTGGCCAAAGCCTGTCTGCTGGCCGGCAAACACACGTTTATCGAGAAGCCGATGGCTTCTTCTTCGGCGCAGTGCGAAGAGCTCATTCAGATCGCGGACGAAAAGGGACTGGTCCTGATGGTGGATCACACCTTTATCTATTCCTCGCCCGTCCAGAAAATCGCCGAGATCATTCAAGCTGGCGACATCGGCGATATTCGCTACATTAATTCGCGGCGACTGAACCTTGGCTTGTTCCAAAAGGATATCAACGTCGCCTGGGACCTCGCCCCGCATGACATCTCGATCATCCTGCATATCCTGGGCGAATTTCCAATTGCGGTGAATTGCTCGGGCAACGCACACGTGACTCCCGACATCGAGGACGTCACGAACATGTCGCTCACTTTTCGGCACAAACGGTTCGCCACGATTCAGAGCAGCTGGCTTGAGCCAAGAAAAGTGCGCGAAATGACCATCGTCGGCACACGACGCATGATCGTTTACGACGATCTCCAAACGCACGAGAAAATCCGGGTTTATGACGTGCGCGTCGAGCGTCCGCCGCACTACGACACGTTCGCGGAATTCCAGTATTCTTATCACTACGGCGACAGTTATATCCCGCACATCGATCAGGAGGAACCGCTCAAGAGAGTTTGCGAGCATTTCCTTGATTGCATCGGCCGTGGGAGTCAGCCCTCGACCAGCGGTCGAGAGGGGCTGGAACTGATTCGCATCCTGGAAGCTGCGTCCAGTTCGCTGCAGGCGAACGGCGCGCCGGTGATGTTCGCGCAAACGCGCGAGTTGCCGACCATCCTGGCTCCGATGCCGGTCCAGGCCTTTGCCGAGGGCGGCGCGATTTCCGCATGAGCGGAGTCCCGCCGAACGCACGGTTGATCGCACCCGACGTCAAACTGGGCCGGGATGTCCGCATTCAGCCATTTGTTAATCTCTATGGCTGCGAAATCGGCGATGAGACGAAGATTGGTCCATTCGTCGAAATCCAAAAGGGCGCCAAAATCGGCCCGCGCTGCAAAATATCGAGTCATACCTTCATCTGTGAAGGAGTCACGATCGAGGCAGAGGTTTTCATTGGTCACGGCGTCGTTTTCATCAACGACCGTTATCCACGCGCCACGACCGAGAGTGGATCACTGCAAACCGAGGCGGATTGGGATTGCCAGGAGACCCGGGTTAAACAAGGAGCGTCGATTGGATCGAACGCGACGCTTCTTGGCGGAATTACAATCGGCGCGAAAGCGACCGTCGGCGCCGGCAGCGTGGTGACACGCGATGTGCCGCCTAACGCCGTCGTGGCCGGCAACCCCGCACGCCTGGTAAAATCTTCCAAACTAACGCTCTAATGAAAGTTCCGTTCCTTGACCTGACAGCTCATCATGAACCGCTGCGCGCGGAGTTTGACCGCGCCATCAGCGAAGTCATCGACCGTAACGCGTTTGCGGGCGGACCGTTTGTGGAAAAATTTGAGGGCGAGTTTGCTCGCTTCTGCAATTGCCAGTACGGGATCGGTCTTGGCAGTGGAACGGAGGCGCTCTGGCTGGCCTTGCTGGCCGCCGGCGTCGGGTCGGGCGATGAAGTGATTACCGTGCCCATGACCTTCATGGCTACGGCCGAGGCGATCACGTACGCGGGAGCCAAACCGGTTTTCGTCGATGTGGATGAGCAAACCTACACCATGGATCCGGCGCAGCTGCCATCGGCCCTGAGCCCGAGAACGAAAGCCATCATTCCCGTGCATCTTTTTGGACAAATGGCGGACATGGATCCCATCTTGGAATTCGCGCGAGCACATGGTCTTACAGTGATCGAGGATGCGGCGCAGGCCCATGGCGCCCGTTACAAGGACCACATGGCAGGATCGCTGGGCGATGCAGCCTGTTTCAGCTTTTATCCGGGCAAGAATCTCGGGGCGTTCGGCGAAGCGGGCGCGGTCGTGACTAACGACTCTGAAATGCAGGCCAAAATTCGCGTTCTGCGCGATCACGGACAGGTACGAAAGTATCAGCACGCGCTGGTTGGTTGGAATTGCCGCATGGACGGAATTCAAGCCGCTGTCCTGAGCGTGAAGCTACGGTATCTGGAGCGCGGCAATGCCGCTCGTCGCACGCGAGCGCATCAATACGGCGCGGCTTTGGGCAGTCTCGAAATGATTGTGCCGCCGTACGAAGCGGAGTTTGCACGGCACATTTATCACGTCTACGCGATTCGGACGCAGGAGCGGGACGAAGTCATGCGACTATTGGGCGAAAACGAAATCGACTGCGGCATTCATTATCCGATCCCAGTGCATCTTCAGGAAGCATATCGCCACCTTGGGCATGAGCGCGGCGCGTTCCCGGTCGCGGAGAAGGTTGCCGAGGAATTCATTTCGCTGCCAATGTTCCCCGAACTGACCAGCGAGCAGGTCGATCACGTGACGCGCTGCCTGGGCGATGCGATAAGCGCCGGAGTCGCTCTTGGATAGCAGCGCAAAAAATTTGTTTTCTCAACCTCATATGATGGAAGCAGTTGCTCCAAACTTGGCATCGGTCGCCGGCTGGGAAGTTCCCAAAACCGAAAAGGCCAGACTGAACACCCGCTTTCTCGATCCCGTTTCGTCGGCGGAAGAATGGGATAAGCTCGTTAGGCAGCATCCTGCCGCACATGTCTTTCATGGCGCGGCCTGGGCGCGAGTTTTGACACGCAGCTACGGACACAAGCCGTTCTACCTCGTGCTTTCACGGGAAAATGAAACTCTTGCCCTGATCCCAGTGATGGAGGTGCGGAGTCGTCTGACCGGTGCGCGCGGTGTCAGTATGCCTTTCAGCGATTTTTGCGAGCCATTGTTGTTTCACGAAGCAGCTCAAGAAATCGCCCTGGCGGCCTTGCTTGACCTTGGCAGCGATCGAGATTGGAAGTACGTCGAGTTTCGCGGCGGGGTGGAATCAATCGCGCCAATCGCGCCAGCGCCACCTTCCTGCTACATGCACACTCTCGACCTGCAATCGTCCGAGGACACCTTGTTCGCCAACTGTGCCGGGAGCGTGCGTCGCGCGTTACGCAAAGCGGAGAAAGCCGGCTTGCGGGTCACCATAAATTCGTCTCTCTCCGCGGTCGGGGAATTCTACCGGCTTCACTGCCGAACCCGTCGCCGTCACGGTCTTCCTCCGCAACCCTGGAGGTTTTTCGAGCGGATCCACCAGGAGTTACTCGCTTCGGAGAGCGGATTTGCTGTTCTTGTGACGCAGGAGCAGGCCCCGGTCGCAGCGGCAATCTTCCTGCGCTGGGGAGATAAGGCGGTCTTCAAGTTTGGAGCATCCGAAGCGGAGTTTCAGGAACTGCGTCCGAGCAATCTGATGATGTGGGAAGGCATCAAATTTCTCGCTGGCCAAGGCGCCAAGTCGCTGCATTTCGGAAGAACCGATGTTGGACACGAAGGCCTCAGGAGATTTAAGCTGGGCTGGGGAACAGAGGAACAATCGATCCGATATGGACGCTTTGATTTGCGCCGGGGGCGGTGGTCCGTCCCGCAACCTCATACATCGGGATTCCACAACCATCTCTTTCGCGGAATGCCGCTCATTCTTGACCGGCTCGCCGGAGCCGTGATGTATCCGCACCTCGACTAGCAAGACCGGGATTCTTCATGAACATGATTGAACGCCAACCAGAAGTTCAAGAGTCCTCGTTTGGACTAAAGGACGTCCTTTACGCACTGTTCAAGCACAAGCGCAAGATTGTGCTTTGCGCAATTGGCGGACTGCTCGCCGCGATCGGATGCATTGTCCTTTATCCTCCGGTTTACGAGTCGCAGGCGAAGTTGCTCGTGCGCTACGTTCTCGAAAGAAGTGCGGTGGATCAGAGCGAGAACACCGTGCAGATGAATCAGTCGGGCCGCTCGACCGATAGCGTCATGAATTCCGAAGTGGAAATTCTGACCAGCTGGGATCTTGCCGTTCAGGTGGCCAAAGCAATTGGCCCAAAGAGGATCCTGCCGGGCGCCGGTGCGGCGGCCAGCGAGAATGCAGCGGCCGCGGCGGTCAGCTCTGGATTGACCGTGACCGAAGGCGGTGAAGTTTTATTTTTATCCTACAAAAACCGCGACCCCGAATTGGCTACGCTGGTGCTGAACGAACTCGTAAACCGATATTTTGTTAAGCACCTTGAAGTTCACCGCTCGGCCGGCGCCTTCGACTTCGTTACACAGCAAACCGATCAGGTTCGTGCCCGCCTCGATCAGACAGAGGATGCCCTAAAAGGTCTCAAAACAAAGTATGGGGTCACGACCTTGGCCGAGACGACGAAGGCATTGAATTCCGAGCTGGCTCAGGCGCAGGAGAAATATCGAGATGCCGAAGCTGACGTGGCCGAGCAACGGGCGCGTGTGAAAGAAATGGGCTCCTCCACCGGCAATTCAAGCGATGAAGGGCGAGGCCGGAAAAAGGCGTCCACTTCTTCTAAATCAAAAAAAGGCAAGGAAAGCTCAGCCGAAACGGCGCAGCCGAGCGAAGATGATCTTGACCGCTATAAAGCCTTGGTCGCACATATTGACGAGCTGCATAAAGCGGAGGTCGATCTGAGCGGCAAATACACGGCCCGCAATCCCTTACTTCAGTCGACCCGCTCTCAAATCAGCGATGCCCAGGAGCGAAAACACGATCTCGAGAAGAAATATCCGGACATTGCAGCGAAGAGCCGAATGACGAACGCCGACGGCAGTGAATCGCTCTCCCAGAGCGCCATGCTCGCGGGACTCGAGGCGAAGACCGGGGCGCTGAAGACTCGGGTGCATGATGTTCAGGAACAGATTCGAAAGCTCTCGGAAGTTGCGCCGCAGATCGCCGATCTCGAACGGCGGAAGGAAATGGAGGAAAATAACTACAAATATTTCGAGGCAAGCTTGGAAAAGGCACGCATCGATGAAGCTTTGGATCCCTCCAAAATGCCGAACATCAGCGCGGTACAACAACCGTCACCGCCGGCGCTCGTTACGAAAAAGAGGAATAAAATCGCCTTGGTCTTGGCTGGTGGCGGCGTGGCCCTGGGATTCGCCTTCGCTCTCCTCCGGGAGCTCATTCTGAACCAGACGGTGAAGCGACCGCTGGAACTGGAGGAGCGAATCGGTGTCGCCCCAATGATCTCAATTCCGTATCAAAGTCGTAAAGCTTTGGCCCGGGCGAAAAACAACGACTATAAGGAGTTGGCTCTGCCAAAAACCAATGGCACGCATACTCATGAAGCTCCCTGGGAGGAAGGCCATTTCATTCGGTCCTTCTCCGAAGCGATGCGTGATCGCATCAGCATGTATTTTGAGCGCCACGGTCTCACCCACAAACCGAAGCTCCTGGGAGTGACGAGCTTTTCCGCAAAAGCGGGGACGTCCACGATAGCTGCTGGGCTGGCTGCCGCGCTTTCGGAAATGAGGGACGGCAAGGTTCTGCTCGTCGACGTGAACGTGGGCAATGCCGCGGCTCATCCCTTTCTTAAAGGCAGACCCGCCGCGACACTCGGTGATCTCATCCAGCCGGGATCTCCCGCGACTCCCTCCGGCGCCGAAAACCTCTACCTGGCCACGGTTGGCTCGAATGAGGGACCGGTGCAGCGCGCGCTTAAGCGCTTCTTTGCCATGATGCCTAATCTCAAAGCGAGTGACTTCGATTATATTGTTTTTGACATGCCGCCCCTTAATCAGACGACTCCTACTTTGGGCATGTCTGAATACATGGATAAGATTCTGTTAATCGTCGAAGCCGAGAAGACTCACCGCGACGTTGTCAAACGCGGCTACAAAGAACTGAAAGCTGGAAGAGCGGACGTCTCGATTGTCATGAACAAAGTTCGTTCTTACGTACCGGAGTCGCTCGGCGATCACGTCTAGTTCGCACACCTCTTCTTCGCTCATAATATTCCACTGCCTCTTCCATTTACTGACAATATTGTCGCCGAGCGCATATGATTGCGCTCTTTTTTACTCCCCGAAGGCGCCACCGATTTCATCATTTCGAGCGGGAACCGATTCGAGCACCAAAAATGCGTCATGCTGCGCAATAGAATCTACTACGGGATCAAGCCATTCATCCCACTGAGAATCCGAGCTGCGGTTCGTCGGCGGTTTGCTGCGCGTTTGCGCAATCAAATCGGAGATACTTGGCCGATCATGCCGGGTTCTCAGCGTCCGCCGCAAGGTTGGGCCGGCTGGCCGGAAGAAAAGAAGTTTGCCCTGGTCCTCACTCATGATGTTGAAGGACCGGCGGGCTTGGACAAATGCCGCGCCCTCATGCAGCTGGAAATGGAGCTTGGCTTTCGCTCGTCCTTCAATTTCATACCCGAAGGCACCTATCGCGTCCCTGCGGCTCTGCGAGATGAGCTGACAGAAAATGGATTCGAAGTCGGGGTTCACGATCTGAATCACGACGGGCGCCTCTATCGTTCGCGACGGGAATTCAGCGAAAAGGCCAAGCGAATCAATCATTACCTCCAAGTATGGAATGCTACCGGCTTTCGTTCTGGTTTCATGCTGAATAACCTGGATTGGTGCCACGAACTCGACATTGCCTATGACATGTCTACCTTCGACACTGACCCCTTCGAGCCACAGCCCGATGGACGTGAGACTATCTTTCCGTTTTGGGTCCCACACCCCTCTCCTCGACATCCTGACGGTGGATATGTCGAGTTGCCATACACGCTGCCGCAAGATTCGACCCTCTTTCTGCTCCTGGGCGAGAAAACCCCGACCATTTGGACGCAGAAACTCGACTGGGTAGCCAAACATGGCGGGATGGTGTTGGTCAATGTTCATCCGGACTACGTTCGCTTCGAAGGTGACTCCGCTACGGCGCAAACATTTCCAGTACGTCTTTACCGAGAATTATTGGAATACGTCAGAGCGCAATATGACACGACTTTCTGGCAACCTTTGCCGAAAAGCGTGGCGCAATTCGTTAGCCAACCGGAGCATCGGTCGATGCTTCGTCCGTCGAAGCGAATCTGTATGGTGTCCCATTCGATTTACGAGACGGATAATCGGATCACTCGCTATGCGGAGGCGCTGGTCAAAAGAGGGGATCACGTTGACGTTGTCGCTCTTCGCGGATCACCCGAGCACTCTCAGCATGATGTCAGACAAGGTGTCCATCTCTTCCGCCTTCAGGATCGTTTTGGAAAACCGGAGCGCTCCAAGCTGGCCTATCTCTGGCCGCTGTTACGCTTTTTGTTTCTCTCCTCTGCGTGGCTAACCCGGCGCCATCTCCGACGGCGCTACGACCTGGTCCATGTGCACAATGTCCCCGATTTCCTCGTGTTCTCGGCATGGTTTCCCAAGCTGACCGGCGCTCCCATTATTCTCGATATCCACGACATCGTGCCCGAATTCTTTGCCAGTAAATTTCACATCGAAGCGAAGGGAATCGTCATTCGACTCCTCCAGTGGATGGAACGCGCCTCAGCCGCTTTCGCAGATTGGATAATCATCGCGAACGATCTTTGGCTGGACAAGTATGCCAGGCGAACACGATCGATTGGACGCTGCAGCGTGCTGATCAACAGTGTTGACAACACGGTTTTTTCGAAAGCATTGCGGCGCCGCGATGACAGCAGGAAAATCATCCTGTTTCCAGGCGGCCTTCAGTGGCACCAGGGAGTCGACATCGCCTTGCGCGCATTCCAGCTGGTCCGGGCCGAGTGCCCTTCCGCGGAATTTCACATCTACGGCGATGGAAACGAAAAGGAATCGCTGGTTCGGCTGGCGGGTGAACTGGGCCTTAACGGCAGCGTTCAATTTCGCAAGCCGCTGGGCGTACGCGATATCGCCAGTGTGATGGCCGACGCGGATATTGGAGTCGTTCCCAAGCGGGCAGATTCCTTTGGAAACGAAGCCTACAGCACGAAGATCATGGAATTCATGTCTGTCGGTGTGCCTGTCGTTATCTCGAGCACAAAGGTTGACCGTTATTATTTCAATGATTCTGTGGTTCGCTTCTTTGAGTTCGGAAACGTGCCGCAACTTGCTGCCGCCATTCTCGATCTTCTCCGAAATGATGAAGCGCGCCGGCAACTTGCGGAGCGAGCGTCAGAATATGCGGCGCAGAACTGCTGGGAGAAACACAAGGATAGGTATTTGGCCCTTATCGACTCACTTTGTTCCCCGGGCAATACCACGCGCGCGCCGGTTTCCGTGACAAGAATGGCCAAGGAGCCGGCTGTCGGAGTTCAAGCGTGAAGGAAACGGAGGAAACGAAAGCGTCGTCTCAACAATTCCATGCGGTACGCCGCAGCTTGGAACGAGTCCAAGGCTGGGTCGAAGATCACCAGTACAAGGGTTACGATCCAGGGGACGGATTGACCTCATTTCTCCGGCCGCTGACCTTCGGGAATCTGTTCGCAGAACGGCTCCTCCTGCAATTCGTCTGGAAGTCTCCGATAAATGTTCGGCCCCTGATTGGTGTGGTGCCGCTGGAATCCACAAAGGGACGCGGCTTCATGGCATCGGGATATCTCCACTTGCATAAGGCTTTTTCGGACACTGTCTATCTCGAAAAAGCGACCGCTTGTCTTGACTGGCTGGATCGCAACAAGGAGCCTCGCCAGCCGGGACATTGTTGGGGTAATCATTTTGATTTTTCAACCCGGAGCGGCCGGATGGTTGCGCACACGCCGACCATTGTGTGGTCGGGCCTGATCGGGCAGGCTTTTCTGGAGGCGTTCGATCAAACTGGCGATACTCGCTATTTGCGAACCGCCGAAAGCATTTGTCAGTGGATCCTGACCCTGCCCAGGGAAGTTACGCCCAGTGGGGATTGTCTGAGTTACACTGCCGTTGCCCGGAATTCTGTGCACAACTCCAATCTGCTTGGAGCCGCTCTGCTGGCGCGGACATGGCGGCACAGCCCGGACGAAAAATACCGTGAGGTAGCGCGTAAGGCGGTTGAGTATAGCTGCTCGCGTCAAAGACCTGATGGCTCGTGGTGGTATGGAGAAGAGGAAAAGTATCACTGGATCGACAACTTCCACACCGGATACAATCTGGACAGCCTGAAGCGCTACATCGACAGCACCGGCGACGAGGCCTTTCAGCCAAATCTGGAGCGTGGTTATCGCTATTTCCGAGAGTCGTTCTTTGAGGATTCCGGATGCCCGCGTTATTATCACGATCGTACCTACCCGATCGACATCCAATGCGCCGCTCAGGCGATCGATACCTTCTGTCTTTTTGCCGAAGAAGAAGTGGAAGCACTCGCCATGGCTGAAAAGATAGCCAATTGGACGATCGAAAACTTGCAAGCCCCGAGCGGCTATTTTTACTACCGCAAACTCCCGGTCCTGACCGTCAAGACGCCTTATCTCCACTGGGGACAGGCAACAATGTTTAAGGCTCTTTCGCACCTGCTTCTGAAATCAAGAGATTGTGCGACGAACGGTAAACTTCGACCGAGAATCTCCGAGGTTACGGCCGCACGATGACAGCGACATCTTGACTGCATCGATTGACTCCCGTGATCAGGCGGAACCGAAGAAACCGCGGTTGTCGTATGCGCTGGTCACGCCAGCGCGCAATGAAGCAGACCTAATCGAACAAACGATTTGCTCTGTCGTTGAACAATCGATTTTGCCGCGAAAATGGATCATTGTGAGCGACGGTTCGAACGATGGTACGGACGAAATTGTCCAGCGCTATGCCCGAGATCATGATTGGATCGAACTTCTTCGCATGCCCGAGCGTCGCAACCGCCAATTCGCTGCCAAAGCCCATGCCTTCAATGCCGGTTATACTTACCTCGCTCATCGCCAGCCCCCGCTTCAGTTTGACGTTGTCGGAAATTTGGATGCAGACATTACCTTTGAGAAGGATTACTTCGAATTTCTCCTTGGGCAATTCGAGAGGAATCCGCAGCTTGGCGTCGCAGGTACGCCCTTTGTCGAAAATCATCAGCGACTTGGGCGGCACACCTATTCGCACGTGTTCGCTCAGCTCGAACATGTCAGTGGAGGCTGTCAGCTGTTTCGGCACAGTTGCTTTAGCCAGATCGGTGGTTACAAACCAGTGGAAGGTGGCGCGATTGACTGGATCGCAGTGACAACCGCTCGAATGAACGGGTGGAAAACACAAACGTTCACTGGAAAGATTTGCTTCCACCATCGCAGGCTGGGAATCGGTTCCGGTTCGCCTGGAATGTTGCGTACGCATTTTCACTACGGTCGAAAGGCATATCATGTCGGCGGCCACCCGCTTTGGGAAATGCTGCGCGGTTTGTTTCGCATGCGACAACCTCCCCTTGTTTTGGGTGGCCTGTGGTTTATTGGCGGCTACGCGATGGAGGTGCTGCGCCGCAGCGACCGCTGTGTTCCCGACGAGCTGATGCATTTTCACCGAGCGGAACAGATGCAACGGCTTCGCAATGCCGGAAGCAAAATTTTCTCCCGTAATGGTGAGGCATCCATTACCGCACGATCGAGTTCGAACTCATGAATCCCTTCATCAACGGCAAGGAGATAACCGTCAGCGGGACGGTGTTCAGAACGGCAAGGCTGCGGCATGAATGGTGTCACTTCCTTGATCGGCCGGCCGACGAGATTCAAGAACTCCGCCGCCAACGCGCCGTTGCCGATGTTTTCACCTTTGTTCCCGAAATATCTGATGCATTCACGGGTTGTTCATTCCATTCAGAGCCGGCCAGCATCGCAGTCCTTCCCGTGACGACACATCAAAAGTGGTGGGACGAGATGGGATTCAAAGCACGCAACAAGGTGCGAAAGGGCTTAAAAAGCGGGGTACGGATTCATCCTGCCGAGCTCACTCACGAGTTCGCACAGGGCGTTGAAAGCATTTATAACGAAACTCCTGTTAAGCAGGGACGACGATTTTACCACTATGGGAAGACAGCGGACGAAATCGAACAGGAACTGGCATCTTTTCGCGATCAATCTCTGTTAGTGGGAGCTTATTGGCAGGGCGAGTTGATCGGATTCATGAAGCTGTTTCGCGGCAAAAATGTGCTCCGGACAGTTCACATCATTGTCAAGACGGCGCACCGCGAAAAATGTGTCATGGATGCTCTGATTGCCAAGGGTGTCGAACTTTGCGAGGAGAACGAAGCAGAATTCCTTCATTACGGCAGCTGGACGGAGGGCGGAGTAGGAGTATTTCGGGAAAAGCACGGATTTCGGAAAATGGATGTTCCAAGGTACTTTGCTCCGCTCACATTTCGCGGCGAACTGATTATCGGTTTGGGGCTGCATCGTCGCATTCGGGATAGATTGCCCCAGGTGATGGTGAAATTCCTTAAGGAATTGCGCGGGCGCCTGACTGAAATCAAGTATGGCGGCGCAGTACCTTCCGAATTGCGTAGGTAACCTTCGAAGATTGGAAGCATCGACAGCTTTGTCGCCTTCTCGGACGCATCCGATTTAAACCGATGACTGGCTTTGCCGGCATTTTTGAGCTAAGAGCGCCAACAGACGTGACTCTCCTGGAAAGGATGGTGCGTCCAATGCTGCGCGATCAATCTTACACGTGCGAGACCTACCAAAACAGGGAACTGGGGGTCGCGGCGGGCTTCATTAGTCATGATGAGTCGCCTACACCGCGTCTGATTTGGAACGGACGAGGGGACGTCGGGTGTCTTGTTACGGGTGAGCCATTTATCGATGGCAAAACCAGCGTAATATCGTCGGAAGTGCCATCTGAACCCTGCGCAGGCGTTGCTGCGACCCTTGTCCACCTCTACGAGAGAACAGGATCAGTTGGATTGCTGGAGTTGAATGGTTGGTTCGCGGGTCTGATCGTCGATTGCCGCAAGGGTGAAATTACGCTTTTCAACGACCGATATGGTTTGAACCGGATTTACATCCACGAAGATGCGAATCGCCTGCTCTTCTCCACGGAAGCGAAGTCGCTTTTGGCTGTGAATCCTGCGCTCCGCGCGCTCGATCCGAACGGTCTCGCGGAATGGTGGAGTTGCGGATCTCCCTTGGGAGGGCGGACACTCTTCAAGGGCGTTTCGCTCCTCGCTCCGGCCTCCGTCTGGATCTTCTCCAAGCAGGGTGTCACAAAGCAGACCTACTTCGATCGTTCGGTGTGGGAATCGCAGACTCCGTTATCTGATGTGGAATTCTCACGGGCCCTTGAAGAGACATTTCCGCGCATTCTCAAAAAATACACGAATGGCGCTCGACCCGTCGCGATGTCCCTTACCGGCGGTCTCGACGGCCGGATGATCATGGCGTGGGCAAAGCCTGAGCCGGACGAGTTACCATGCTATACCTTTAACGGTTCTTTACGTGATTGCGCCGACGTCAGGATCGCGCGAAAAATCGCGGCCGTCTGCAGCCAGCCGCATCACACCATCATGGTGGGTGACAAGTTTCTCGAGGACTTTCCTCGACTTGCCGAAGAGACTGTCGGGCTCACAGATGGGGCGATGGATGTAACCGGAGCGGCGGAGCTGTATGTGAATCAACTTGCCCGGGAAATCGCGCCGGTTCGGTTGACTGGCAATTACGGTTCTGAGATCCTTCGCCGTCATATTGCTTTTCGTCCGGGCCAGCTGCCCGAGGAGCTGTTTTCGCCGGACTTCGTTCCGCATCTCCGAAATGTCGCGGATACTTACGCGAGGGAAGCGACGGGAAACCGCTTGTCGTTTATCGCCTTCAAACAGGTGCCCTGGCATCATTATAACCGACTGGCGGTGGAGCAGTCTCAGGTCACGGTCCGATCACCGTTCCTGGACAACGAGTTGGTAAGCCTCGCTTTTCGCACGCCGGTAAATCTGGCGACAAGCCTTGAGCCTTCCCTGCAACTGATCGCCAACGGCAACGCAACTCTTGCCCGCATTCCAACGGATCGCGGCATCACCTATCCGGCTGGCCGGCCAGGGAATCGTCTCCATCAGGCAATGGGAGTTTTCCTGGCCAAGGCCGAATACGCGTTCGATTACGGCATGCCGGATTGGCTCGCGCGCACCAACACACTGCTGGCGCCGCTGCGCCTGGAGCGGCTTTTCCTCGGACGTCAAAAATTCTGCCATTTTCGGACATGGTATCGAAACCAACTGGCAGAATATGCAACTGAAGTGATACTCGATTCGCGCGCGCGTTCCCGTCCCTACCTGAACGGTCGCCTGCTTGAACCAATGATTCGCTCTCATCGCAACGGCACCAGAAATTGGACGACAGCGATTCATAAGATTCTCTCTCTGGAACTGCTGCAGCGCGCTTTGATTGATCACAATTAGGGCATTCTATCAATCGATGCTCAGCAATCATCGTTTTCGTGGGAGGACTTCCTTTTGAAATGAAGAGGGTGGTCAGCCGCGATTTTGTTTCATGAAACCACCACTGGCACTTTTGGCGTGTCTGCCCCTCATCCTGTGGTTTTGGAAAAGAGACCAGCGAGCGCGGCCTTCATTCTCGACAGCCCTTTGGATTCCGCTTATCTGGGTCTTACTATTGGGATCCAGACCGCTCTCGTTCTGGCTCGGGATAGGCGGCAGCGGCAATGACCTCGAAGGAAACTCATTCGATCGCCTTTTCTATCTCGGCATTATTTTCCTATCAATATACATTTTGTCGAAACGTCGGATACGATGGGGCCAGGTTATCAGACAAAATAAAGGTCTGGTATTATTTTACCTCTTCTTACTCGCGACGATGCTTTGGTCCGAGTACCCGCTGGTTACGTTCAAGCGCTGGTTCAAAGATCTTGGAAGCATCTTCATCATTCTGCTTATCCTCAGCGAGCAGCATCCCATCGACGCCCTCAAAGCGACTCTTGCACGATCCGCCTATGTTCTTTTCCCTCTTTCGGTAGTCTTCATTAAGTACTTTCCCCAACTCGGTCGGGAATTTTCTCATTCAGGGGCGCCGACCTATACAGGCGTAACAACGCAAAAGAACAGCCTTGGGGAAATTGTGTTGGTGTTCGGTCTCTTGCTTGTTTCGGAACTGGCGCGCCCAAACAGACCAGCGAAAGGGCGATTCTTCAAAAGCCATCACTGGACGATAGTACTAATCCTTGTTGTCGGATTATGGCTCCTGTTCGGTTCTGATAGTAAGACATCGCTGATTTGTCTGAGTCTGGGCACGGCGATCTTGTTGAGCTACAAATTGCCTTTTTTTAAAAATCGTCCAAAGGCCCAATTGAGCATTTTTGCGACGCTGGCTCTGCTATTCATTCTCGTAAATAATGTCTTTGGATTGACGGACGAGCTTCTTCGGATGGTCGGACGAGATCCCACTCTGACGCATCGGACAGAGATCTGGGACGCAGTGCGACAAAATCCGGTCGACCCGCTATTCGGCTGCGGCTATTTAATGTACTGGGATTTGCACAAGACGATCACGATTGGAGATTTTAGCGGAGTCAGCCTGAACTCGGCTCACAATGGATATCTCGAGATTTTCCTGGATGGAGGTGCCCTCGGCCTCTGCGCGCTGGCAATCATGCTTTTGGCGGTCGGAATTCGTGCGAGTCGGGAATTCCTAACCGGCTCGGAGTATGGCCGACTCGCCTTCGCCTTCTTTGTGGTGATGGTTCTCTACAATTTTTCCGAATCGATGTACGCGCGCCGCAGCCCCCTTTGGTTCGCCTTCCTTTTCTTCGCCCTCGAATTTCGGTCTTGCTTTCGGGTTGTTAGGATGCGTTCTCCAATTGCCCGGGAAACGGTCCCGCGCGGTGGCGTCGTACGCGAACGAGAGATTGCCCTACATCTTGGCTCCGGTTAGCCAAGTGGCCTGCATGCATGGATTTGGCTGACCTCGCAGTGAAGATCAAGTCGCGCGTTCGGCGGGAAGTTTCTGTTCGCCTTGCGCGACGCCTGGTCCGAATGCGCAACAAAGAGCCGATTATCTCATTCACATTCGATGATTTTCCGCGCTCTGCTTTATTCTGCGGCGGCGAGATCCTCCATCGATATGGAGTCGCCGGAACGTACTTCGTGTCGTTCGGATTGATGGGACAACACTCTCCCACGGGCGAGATTTTTATGGCGGATGATCTGCCGACGCTGGTCTGCCAGGGTCACGAAATTGGATGCCATACGTTTGATCATTGCCACTCTTGGGAGACTTCGCGGCGTGTCTTTGAGGAATCGATCGCACGGAATCGGACGGCTCTGGCGCGATATCTCCCGACGGCAACGTTTCAAAGCCTTTCCTATCCGATCAGCGGCCCGCGATACGAGACGAAGCGGCAGGTCGGGCAACAATTTGCCTGCTGTCGCGGGGGAGGCCAGTCGGGCAACGTCGGCACTGCGGACCTGAACTACCTCGCGGCCGTCTTTATCGAGCAATGTAGTGAGAATTTCCAGACGATCGAGCGCCTGATCGAGGCCAACGCGCGCCAGAAGGGGTGGTTGATTTTCGCAACGCACGACGTGTCGGAGACTCCGACGCAGTTCGGATGTACTCCGGAGATGTTTGAGACAACCGTCCGATGCTCTTTAGACTCTGGAGCCAAAATTCTCCCCATTCACGAAGCTTTGCAGTCAATTGACCCGCAGACCGTCGAAGTGACCGGAGACGGGCCTCCTGTCGGAGTCCTATTCGGATAGCGCCGAGGCGCAATCCTGTCCGAGAGGGCGATGTCTGCGGCCTGTGTGGGCGGCTGCCACACCAATTTCACGGTAAAATTTGAAAATCCACCGCAGATCAGTTGCAAAAAACTGCACGAAGAACATAGTGCGGCCCGACATTAGCTGCAGTCGCTTGAGGAAAAGAAGCGGACTTGCGGGAATGCAAATCCATCAGGGGAAGATCAAAAATTCAATCAGGGAGAGGTGGCTGAGTGGCTTAAAGCAGCGGTCGGCAACGATCGTTATACGGTAAAATCGTATCGGAGGTTCGAATCCTACCCCTCTCCGCGATCAGATCGATGTGGGGGGAGAGCCCCGTGCTCTTTCAACCGGCAGGAATACTGTGCGCAGTTCCAGAAATGGGCGCTTTCTCCGAGTCAGCACTAGTTATGTTCGATTTATCAAATCTGGCACCGCAACTGCTATCCTTTTTCTGTTCAATGGAGGTCGCGAAGTCTTTCTCAACCGCCAGACGCTACGGTGGTCTTCTGGTTATCTGTTTCATTGCGGCGTTTCATCCCAAGACGGCTTCTGCTGAAATTATCCCGGCAGATCGGCTTACCACCTGGCAGGACAACGTCGGGATTCCTGGGGGTATCCCGAATCGCACCAGCATCGGAGCAACGGTGAATGCATCCGTTTACGGAAACGGCGTGACAGACGCGACGGCCGCAATCAATGCCGCCATCAGCGCCTGCGGGGCAAATCAGGTCGCTTATTTGCCTCCCGGCACTTACCTGATATCCGGTTCGATCTCCGGGGGAACTAAAAACAATTACTCTCTCCGCGGCGCAGGACAGGGGCAAACCACCATCAAAACCAACAATGGACTGGCCGCACTTGTCAGATTCGGCAGCGCCGATTGGCCTTACCCAACCGGAGGAGTCGCCGTCACGGGAGGAGCGACCCGAGGTAGCACGGTTCTGACCGTTGCAAATGCCTCCAGTTTCAGCGTTGGAAACCTCTGCCACATTGCGCAGAACGATCTTTCCTACGTTCGCGGTACGGACTCGCAAGCCCAGACGATCATCTTCAAAGTAGTAGCGAAGACGGCCAGTACGGTAACCTTGAATCATCCCTTGCCCTGCGATTTTCCGAACTCGCCGGTTCTGGTCTCCTACTCGGGTGCTCCTACGGCGGGAGTGGGAATCGAAGACCTGACTTTGGACTGTAACAATACTGCCACGGCTGGAATCCAGGCCGAGCAGACATGGGGATGCTGGATAAAAAATGTGGAAATCCGCCGGTCCATTAACCGCCAGATGTTTTTGATCGTCTTCAACCAGGGCGAAATAAGGCATTGCTACACTCACGACACCTACACAACCTCCGGACCAAATCACGAAGGGATCGATTTTTACAACCGCAGCTGCTGGAACCTCATCGAGGACAATATCTGCGAAAATGGCGGATTTCCGCAGATCATCCTGGGCGACTCACATGGCGGAAATTCGTGCAACGTCATTGCATACAATTTCTGCAAGAACGCCGTCACGGCGTCGACAATTGCCGGAGCAGACATTTCCTTCAACCACGGAGCGCACAATTGCTTCAATCTTGCCGAGGGAAACATCGTCGGCAACGGCATCTCATCCGACGGCTACTATGGCTCCTCGAGTCACAACACCATTTTCCGCAACTGGTGCGTTGCGAAGCCATACACAGCGGGAATTCCGACGAATTATACGACAACAAGTGGTTTGCGCGCCATTCAGCTCAACAGAATGTCAAACTATTACAACGTCGTTGGCAACGTTCTGGGTGATTCCTCGTTTTCGACGGCCTCGGGGGTTGGAAACTACACTTCCGAAGTTTCCGGTTATCCGGAGATGCAGTTAATTTATCAGCTGGGATTTCCGAATCTCGGCAACACTGGCTACTCGGGAACATTCGGTCCGCAAAATCCTCCCGATTACACGCCGATCGAATCGCTTCCCAACGGATATCAGAAGCTCGACTACAACGTCAAAAATACTCTCATTCGTCACGGCAATTACGATTACTACACGCATACCCAGATTTGGGATGCGAACATCTCGGACCACAATCTGCCAAACAGCTACTATTTGTCTGCCAGGCCAGGCTACTTCGGATCACTAACCTGGCCGCCGATTAATCCTGCCTCGCCGCCAGGGGCCTTTAACAACACGAACATTACAAAGATTCCCGCCGGATATCGCTATGTAAACGGGGTCGATCCAACCGGCACGCCTCCACCGACTCCAACGCCCACAGCCACCCCGAGTCCTACCCCGACGCCGACGGCGACCCCGACGCCGACGGCGACCCCGACCCCCACAGCAACCCCTCCTCCCTTGGGGCTCTCGTTTGATGCTCCGGCTGGCGTGATCACGACCCCCTTCACGGTCGGCGGCAATACCGTATCCCAAGCCGTTTTGACTACCGACCCGGCGCAGGGGGGCCGAGGATCCTACACATTCGCGGTTTCCATGGCGGGAGACTATGCCCTCTCAGCGATGGTTAACTGCCCCGACGGAGGAAGTAATTCATTTTTCGTCAATATCGACGGCGAACCAACTTCGGCCATGGTCTGGGACATTCCGGTTACGTCCGGTTTCGAAGCCAGGACCGCTTCTTGGGCCCCAAATACGACACCCCAGATCTGGACGCTAAGTGCCGGGATACACGAATTGATCATTCGCGGCCGCGAGGCCGACACTGTCCTGCAACACATAACTTTGAGTCTTCGACCACACGCGCCGACCGGGCTGCACGTCGTTCCTTAAGGATTTGCGGAGCAAGCAACGCCAACTTTCTGGGATGGCGTGATGAGATTATAGATCTTCGAAAACCTACCGGCTCCGATTGCCAGGAGAGGTGATTTTCCCGACGAGTGCGACAGGTGCTCGATGAACTTACAGGAAACCATAGCAGTTTGCATCTGCACCTATCGGCGACCTCGTCTGCTCAGGAAGTTGCTGAATGAAATCTCCCGGCAGCATAAAAACGACAGCCTGAAGCTGGCCATCGTGGTCGTCGATAATGACCAGGATCAATCAGCGAAAGAAACGGTGGCCCAGTTCACCGATCATTCCGGGATCCAGACCCTTTATTGTGTCGAGCCTGTTTCGAATATCGCTCTGGCCAGGAATCGCGCCGTGGCGTTGGCCTCAGCGGATTATTTGGCGTTTATTGACGACGATGAAGTGCCCAGCGAGGGATGGTTAAAGAAGTTACTTGCGACATGCCAACGTTTTAATGTGTCGGGAGTGCTTGGCCCGGTCGAACCTCAGTTTGAAGGCACACCCCCCAAATGGGTTGGGCGTGGAGGATTTTATAAAAGGCCGAGGCATGAGACCGGATTTGAGATGAGCTGGCACGAAGCTCGAACCGGCAATGTCTTGATCAGGCGGGATGTGTTGCGGGACCTTAGCCCTGTATTTCGCCCTGAGTTTGGAGCCGGCGGTGAAGATCAGGACCTTTTTCGACGGTTGATCGAACGAAACCATAGATTTGTATGGTGTGACGAAGCATGTGTTTGGGAAATAATTCCGCCGCATCGCTGGAAACTGCGATTCCTCCTCACCCGTGCTTTGCTTCGGGGCAAAATGTCACTTCGGCATCCAAGGCATCGAATTCGAAGCATTGGGAAATCGATTTTGGCGGTTCCTCTTTATATCGTGGCGTTGCCCGTTTTGCTCATCCTCGGCTACCATCTCTTCGTGAAGTACTTCGGTACGCCTGTTTGATCATCTGGGAAGGCTGCTTGCAGTGGTTAACCTAAACCCGGTCCGAGAGCGCTGTAATTAGATGAAGCCGTTAGTGTCGATTCTGATGCCGGCTTATAACGCCGAGCAGTGGATCGGAGACGCGATTACGTCTGCCTTGAGGCAAGACTGGTCTCCCACGGAAATCATTATTGTTGATGATGGTTCCACTGACCAGACGCGCTCTGCCGCTGAGAGGTTTGCATCCGAAAACGTAAGGATTGTTACGCAGAAGAACGCAGGAGCCGCCGCGGCCAGGAATACAGCGCTTTTCCTCAGTCGGGGCGACTACATCCAGTGGTTGGATGCCGACGACCTTCTCGCGCCCGACAAGATATCGAAACAGATGGATCTGCTTATGCGCTCGGGAACCCGCCGGACGCTTGTCTCGTCGGCTTTCGGCCGGTTTCGATATCGAGTGGATCGGGCACGATTCTCGCCGACGCCGCTCTGGCATGACTTAACACCCACCGAATGGTTGATCAACAAGCTTGAGCACAATGCCTACATGCAAACCGCAGCCTGGCTTGTCAGCCGAGAATTGACCGACGCCGCGGGCCCGTGGGATACTCGATTGTTGTCGGATGATGACGGAGAATATTTTTGCCGAGTTCTTCTGGCCAGCGACTCGGTCCGGTTCGTTCCAGAAGCAAAAATGTTCTACCGCGTTTCTGGTGCTGGCGGATTGAGCCATGTCGGACAATCCGATCGAAAATTGGAGGCGCTGTTTCTTTCATTGCAGTCGCATATTGATCATCTGCGTTCGCTCGAAGACAGCGACAAAGTACGAGCCGTTTGCCTGAAGTTTTTACAACGCTGGTTCGTCTACTTTTATCCAGATAGATTGGATCTAGTCGCAAAACTTCAGGCGATCGCAACCCATCTCGGCGCTCAACTGGAGACTCCGAAACTTCCGTGGAAGTACAGCTGGATCGGGAAACTATTCGGCTGGTCGACTGCCAGATGGGCGCAGGTTTCTTACAACAAACAGAAATCCGCGATTTTGTCGGGCTGGGATAAAGCACTATCGCATTGGGAACGATGACGCGGTGCGGATAACTAAGGCGCAATGCGCGCTGGATCGATGAATACGCCGCTTGTTTCAATCTGTCTGCCGAATCTGAACACTCTGCCTTTCTTGCCGGAGAGAGTGGAGTCGATTTTCGATCAGTCGTTCAAAGATTGGGAGCTGATCGTGAGCGACAATTTCTCTAATGATGGAGCATGGGAGTTATTCGAAAATATGGCTTCCAAGGACGGGCGCGTTTCGATTGCTCAGGCACCACGAGAAGGGCTCTACTCAAATTGGAATAACTGTCTGCGCCGCACCAGAGGGCGAATACGTTTACATCGCGACAAGCGATGACAGCATGGCGAAGGATTGCATTGAGAAATTGGTGCAGGCCTTGGAACAGCAAAAGGATTGTGATCTCGCACATTGCCGTCTCGTGATCGTCGATGATAGGGGCGCTGCTTCCGCCGATACAACATGGCCGGATTGCACGATGTTCTGGTTATGGGTCTAGGAGGAGGATACGAATGGACGTCATCTGCGCCAGCGCCCCATCCGACGGTCTGCTCCACCTGACTGGAGAGCATGTTGTCCTTTCGATCACGCAGCTTCTTATCCGTCGCTCGTTATTCTCTCGGACCGGCCTCTTTGAATCAAAATGGGGATCGGTTGGGGATTTCAACTGGGAAATGAAGGCCGGTTTGCTTGCGAACATGGTTCACGTCCCAGACACATGGGCAACGTGGCGCATCCACTCGGCGCAGGCCACCGCCACGGTGGACGTTTTCTCGCTCGAGCGTTCGCAAAAGATCGATGAAATGATTGAAGACGCGATCTCCGTCTGCACGCCGTATTTGGCGCCTGCGATCGTTGCCGGTCTCCGCGAGCAATGGCTTCCCCAAAGCAAGGAGATGAGAACCTATTATGCGGGCTTGCGAAGTCGAAAGAACACATTGGCGAGGCGTGTGCACCAGTTTGGACAGCTTTTTCATGGCGGCAGGAATGCTCGTTCCGAGGTACTCGGTCGACTATTCCGGAAACCGAAGTGGGGAGACATTGCGCCGGCGCAAATGCGATCTTGGCTGGAATCCCTCGGCATCGTTCCCATCCTGAAATTGCCGGCCTGACCAGAAAAGGTTCTGTTGAAATTAGCGAACTAAGAGAATTCCCCCTACGATCCCAAATCTTCGTGATACAGGGCAAAGAAATAATCGGCCTGATTCCCTGCGGCGGCCGCGCTACCAGGATTTCTCCGTTGCCCTGTAGCAAAGAACTGTTTCCGGTTGGATTGCGAAATACAGTCGATGGATCGCTTCGGCCAAAGGTCGTATCGCACTACCTGCTCGAGAAAATGCGTCACGGCGGAATTACCAAGGCATATTTCATCCTGCGAAAGGGCAAATGGGATATTCCAGAATACTATGGCGACGGGAGTTCGTTTGGAATGAACATCGGTTATCTGATGATGCATGTCCCGCACGGTCCGGCTTACACTCTCGATCAAGCGTATCCCTTTGTAAAAGGAGCTCGAATTGCAATAGGATTTCCGGATATTCTTTTTGAGCCGATCGATGCGTTTCAGCGGGGCGTAGAACGACTGAACGGGACCGACGCAGACTTGGTGTTGGGATTATATCCAGCACATGACATCCGAGTATGGGACATAGTCGTTGCCGATCGTTCGGGACGGGTGCACGAGTTGTTGATAAAGCCGAGCGCGGCAAGATCAAAATTGGCCTGGGTCTTCGCTCTATGGACTGGGAAATTCACTGAATTTCTGCACGAATATCTATCACGCTCACATGTGCCGGGGCAGGGGGCGGCTGAGCACTTCGAGTCAGAAGTTACGGTTGGAGAGGTGATCCAAGCCGCGGTTCGCGAGGGTATCTCCACGCAAAGCGTCGTTTTTCGCCGTCACGATTACTGGGACATCGGCACACCAAAAGGCTTGAAAAGAGTAGTCGCGCCCAGCATGCGTCGCGAACAGAAATCTAGCAGGGCAAAAATATCGCAAAGATAGGTTCAAAAGTGTAAATGAAAGCTGTTATTTTGGCGGGTGGATCCGGGACGCGGATTACGGAGGAAAGTGCGGTGAGGCCGAAACCGATGATTGAGATCGGTCACCGACCAATTCTTTGGCACATCATGAAGATCTATGCCTTTCATGGTTTAACCGATTTTGTTGTTTGTTGCGGCTATAAGGGGCACGTCATCAAGGAGTATTTTTCAAACTATTTTCTACGAAACGCTGATGTGACCTTCGATATTGAAAACAATCGGATGGAAGTTCATCGGCATACCGCCGAACCCTGGCGTGTAACTCTTGTCGACACGGGCGACGGGTCAATGACGGGCGGACGCATAAAACGCATCAAAGAATATGTCGATGACCAGCCGTTCTGCATGACATACGGCGACGGAGTGGGTAATGTAGACATTGGAAGGCTACTCAAATTTCATCGCGATCAGAAGACATTCGCAACTCTGACGGCTGTTCAAGTGCCTGGTCGATTTGGCGTTTTCACATTGGAGAAGGAGGACGCCCTCATTTCAAGTTTTAGTGAGAAGCCAAGCAGTGACGGGGCGTGGGTCAACGGCGGCTTTTTTGTTCTTGAACCGCAGATCTTCGACTATATTGAGGGCGATCAGACGGTTTGGGAGTTGGAACCGATGGAACGTCTCGCCCGCGAAAAGCAACTTTCTGCCTTTCGTCACTATGGCTTCTGGCGTCCGATGGATACGCTCCGGGACAAGATTGTCCTGGAGGAAATGTGGGGACGAAACGAAGCGCCTTGGAAAGTCTGGGACAGTTCGAACGGACGGTAGTGATCGGCTGGCAGCTCCGTCGATCTCGCATCAGGCATTCGGCGGGATGAGACCCTCGTTCAACAATATTTCTACCACACGAAACGCGTGAATGCTGCAGAGAAGGTCATCGAATCCGATCTGGAACAAATCTGCCGGCGGCTCGCTTTAGAGTTCGCCCAGATGTCCGGCAAGAGATTACTCATCGTTGGCGGGGCTGGATTCCTCGGTTACTACCTTGTCCAGTCTGTTCTATTTTGGAACAAAATTAGTGGTGAGGCGCCTGTCCGAGTGACGGTTTTCGATAATTATGCGCGCGGTGTGCCTCGATGGCTCGCCAACCTAACGGATGGACCGGAACTTACCGTTACTCGACATGACATTACAGATCCGTTGTCGCCAACGACCGAGGATTTTCAGTTCATCATCCATGCTGCGTCCATCGCTTCGCCCACGTTCTATCGTCAACATCCGATCGAAACCATGGATGCCAACGTCAATGGACTCCGCATATTGCTCGAACACGCCCGAGTTCAACAGCAACGCGGTTGCCCTGTTGAAGGTTTCTTGTTCTTTTCGACGAGTGAAATCTATGGGGATCCCACGCCGAACGACATACCCACGCCTGAGTCGTATCGCGGGAACGTTTCCTGCACTGGACCCCGTGCATGCTACGATGAGTCGAAGCGCTATGGTGAAACGCTATGTGTAAACTTCGCCCAGCAATACGCGCTGCCTGTAAAAGTCGCCCGGCCCTTCAACAACTACGGTCCCGGGCTCAAAATTACCGATCGCCGTGTTTTACCGGATTTCGCGCGCGATCTGCTTGCCGGCCACGACATCGCGCTTTTGTCAGATGGCTCGCCCACCCGGACCTTTTGTTATAGCGCAGACGCGATCACAGGATATTACAAGATCCTCATTCGCGGTCGTAGCGGTGAGGCTTACAACATCGGCAATGAAACTCCTGAGATTTCGATGTGGGAACTGGCCGAGTGTCTGGCAAAAATCGGGCGGGAGTGTTTTGGGTATTCGGGCAAGGTCGTCCAAAAAGCGAGCCGCGATTCGAATTACCTGACGGACAACCCGCAGCGGCGGTGCCCTGTCATCGAAAAGGCAAGATCTGAACTGGGATTTAGTCCCGAGATTTCATTGGAGGAAGGACTCCGTCGCACGCTGTCATGGTACAAACACAACCAGAACGATGAAAACGAGTCTTGAGAATTGAAAGAATCGGAGGTGGAATAAGCAAATGAAAGTATGCGTTGTTGGAGCGGGCTACGTTGGACTCGTCTCTGCTGTTTGCCTTGCGGAAAAAGGGCATGAGGTCGTGTGTGTGGATATCGACAAGGAAAAGGTCGACCGTATTAATCGCGGTGATCCGTCGATCCATGAAACCGGCCTCGCGGCGCTGCTGCGCCGCAACTTGAAGAGCCACTTCCGAGCGACCGTTGATTTACGCGAAGCGATCGAGGGAGCCGAGCTTTCGATGATTGCTGTTGGCACGCCATTCGACGGTGATGAGATCGACCTTGGCTTTATCAAGGAGGTATCTCTTCAAATCGGCGAGGCCCTGAGGGAAAAGGCTGCCTACCATGTCGTGGTTGTGAAAAGCACAGTCGTGCCGGGCACAACGGATGAGATTGTTATTCCGCTGCTCGAAAAAGCTTCGAGGAAAAAAGCTGGGGTGGATTTCGGTGTCGGTATGAACCCTGAGTTTCTGCGCGAAGGCGAGGCGGTTCGCGATTTCCTTTTTCCAGACCGGATCGTTCTCGGGGCGAGCGACGAGCGGACGCTCGATGTGCTGGAGAGACTTTATTCTCCGTTCGAGGCCGTCGAGACACTTGGAACGAATCTGCGCACTGCGGAAACCGTGAAGTATACCGCGAACTCCCTTCTGGCCACCATGATTTCATTCTCGAATGAAATTGGCAATCTCTGCTCCGCCATCGGTGATGTGGACATTGTTGATGTGATGCAAGGAGTGCATTTGGACAAGCGTCTCAGCCCGCTTCTCCCCGACGGAAAGAGAATCAAGCCGGCGTTCACGACCTATCTTGAGGCTGGATGCGGTTTTGGGGGAAGCTGCTTCCCCAAGGATGTCCAGGCCCTGATCGCATATGCGAAGCGGTTTGGAAATCCGATGCACATCTTGAAAGCTGTCATGGATGTCAATTTTGCGCAGCCGGGCAAAATCCTAAACTTGCTCGAACGGCACTTTTCTAATTTCGAAGGCGCGCGCATCACCATTCTCGGCCTGGCCTTTAAGCCCGGCACGGACGACATGCGTGAATCCCCGGCGATTCCGGTGGTGAAAGAACTTCTTGCCCGAAATGCCGTCGTGACAGCATTCGATCCAGTCGCGAGCAAAGAAGCTGAGAAGATTTTCGGAGTTGCCGCTGTGAACTTCGCGCCGACGCTGGCCGAAGCGATTCAGGACGCTGACGCAGTCGTCCTTTTGACTCGCTGGCCAGAGTTTCAGGAACTGCCGAGCTTGTTTGCCGCTCTTCAGAAACAGCCGGTCTTGATCGACGGTCGCCGTATGCTCGAGAAGCACGAGATCCTCAGATACGAAGGAATCGGATTGAGTCGCTCTGAAAATAAAAAGCCATCAGTGTATGGCCGACACAAGATTGGGCAGATGTCGGGGCTTATCCTCTCACTCTTCGCGCTTCCGGATTTGGGTGCAGCTCTTGGCGCGTTGGACTGCGTTTCCGACCTTTTGGCGTGTTGCGCGTAACCTGAAAGATCATTGCAGCAGTCGCAGTTTGACAAGCCGCGGACAAGAAACAGTGCCACGCTGATGGTTTACGATTTCACAATTGTTGGCGGCGGAATCATCGGCCTCGCCACGGCCATGGTGCTCAGCCGCCGCTATCCGGACGCGCGCATTCTCCTGCTTGAAAAGGAGGAAAACGTTTCGACCCACCAAAGCGGTCGCAACAGCGGTGTGATCCACTCCGGCATCTATTACAAGCCCGGCAGCTACAAGGCGAGGTTCGCCATGGCGGGCGCCAGATCGATGGTGGAATTCTGCCGGGAGCACGGGATCGCGCACGATGTTTGTGGAAAGGTCATTGTTGCGACGAAAGAGGAAGAGCTGACGCGGCTCGATAATCTGTTTCAACGCGGCCAACAAAACGGGTTGCCGGTGAAAAAGCTTTCAGCGGATGAAGTGCGCGAGATTGAGCCGCATGTTCGTTGCCGCGCCGGTATTCGCGTTCCTACGACCGGCATCACTGATTACCGTCAGGTCTCGCAGAAGTTTCTCGAATTGTTTCAGCAACGAGGCGGCGAAGTTAAGATCAAGAATGAAGTCCGCAAGATTACGGACCGCCGAGGCACATCTCTAATCCACACCGCCCAGGGCGAATATGAGACCGCTTTTCTCATCAACTGCGCCGGCCTTCAAAGCGATCGCGTAGCACGCATGGCCGGAGTCGATCCGAGCGCCAGGATCGTTCCATTCCGCGGCGAATACTATGAACTCACGCCCGCCAAGCGCCACCTTGTCAGGACGCTGGTGTATCCTGTCCCGAATCCAGATTTCCCATTCCTCGGAGTGCACTTCACGAGAATGATCGACGGCTCGGTCCATGCCGGTCCAAACGCCGTCCTGGCTTTCATGCGTGAAGGGTACAGGAAGACAGATTTTGCCCTGCGTGACTTTGTGGAGACGATGTCATTTGCGGGTTTTTGGAAGCTTGCGCGCAAAAACTTCAGAGAGGGGATGAAGGAAGTGTCCCGGTCAATTGTAAAGCGTACATTCGTCCGCAGTTTGCAGCACCTCATTCCGGAGATCGAATCCAACGATCTCGTGCCCGGTAAAGCCGGTGTTCGGGCCCAGGCCTTGCTTCACAATGGGAACCTTGTGGACGATTTTCTGTTAATTCAGACAAAGAACGGGCTTCACGTCTGCAATGCGCCTTCGCCGGGCGCCACGGCCTCGCTGGAAATCGCCGGAGCGATCGTAAAGCAAATCCCCGAACCAACCCAAAAAAGACCGATTGCTCTTGCCTCATGAAAATCTTGCTCACTGGAAATGAAGGTTACCTCGGCTCGCTCGCCGGACCGTTCTTGTCGAAGCGCGGTCACGAAGTCAAAGGCCTGGATACAGGCTATTACAACGATGGTTGTCTCTATAGTACGAATGGCAACCGCCTGTCGACACTTGCAAAAGATGTTCGGCGCGTGACATGCAATGACTTGAAAGGCATTGAGGCGGTCGTTCACATGGCAGAGCTTTCCAATGATCCGCTCGGTGAACTTGATTCGAGTGTTACCTACGAAATCAACCACAAGGGCACGCTGCACCTTGGGAAGATGGCGAAAGCAGCCGGAGTCAAGCGTTTCATCTACATGTCCTCCTGCTCCGTTTACGGCGTGGCGAGCAATGGTGAAGTAACGGAGGAAACGGAGCCGAATCCGCAAACCGCCTATGCCGTCTGCAAGACATTTTGTGAACGCGACCTCAAAGAGTTGGCCGACAAAAATTTCGTTCCATGTTATTTTCGCAACGCAACGGCGTTTGGGGCATCTCCGCGACAGCGTTTTGACGTGCTGCTAAACAATCTCTGCGGTCTGGCGTGGACAACCAAGGAGATCAAAATGATCTCGGACGGCACACCATGGCGTCCACTGGTTCACGGATTGGACATCGCCAAGGCCATCGCCTGCGCGCTCGAAGCTCCTACTGAAGCCATTTATAACGAAATCTTCAATGTAGGTGAAAACAGCCAAAACTATCGGGTCCGAGAGGTAGCCGAGAAGGTGGAAAAGGTGTTTCCCGGTTGCACTCTCAGCTTTGGTGAAGTAGCGGACAACCGCAGTTATCGGGTGAACTTTGACAAAATCACCAAACATCTGCCTGATTTCCGGTGTGAGTGGGCCGTCGAAAACGGAGTCAACCAATTTTACGAATTGTTTCGGCGGATCGACATGACGCAGGAGCTTTTCGAGTTCCGCGCGTTCACCCGGCTGAGGCAGCTGCAGTATCTTATTGGTACGGGCCAAATTGATCGGGGGTTCTTTTGGAAAACAGCACAGTAGCTGCGGCGGAAAACGGATCACGGTCTGAGTCTGGCCGGCAACCGATGTGTCGGTTTTGCGCGGCACCGCTCACCCATGTGCAATGTGACCTGGGAATGTCGCCTCTGGCGAATTCGTACGTGAGATTCGAGGATGCTCGCAAAGCGGAGAAGCTCTACCCGCTCAAAGTCTGGGTCTGCGACAAGTGCCTTCTGTCGCAACTCGAGGAATTCGAGTCGCCCGACGCAATCTTCAGTGACTATCTCTATTTTTCCAGCTTTTCGACAACCTGGGTCGAGCATGCGCGGCGTTATAGCGAGATGATGATCGAACGCTTTCACTTCGATTCAAACAGTCACATCGTCGAAATTGCCAGCAACGACGGCTATTTGCTTCAGCATTTTAAGGCGAGGGGGATTCCTGTTTTGGGCATTGAGCCGGCGGGGAATGTCGCAAAGGTGGCGATCGAAGAGAAAAATATCGCCACGATCGTAGAATTTTTCGGGGTAGAAACCGCGAAGCAACTCGTCGCGGAAGGTAAATCAGCTGATTTAATGCTCGGAAACAACGTTCTGGCTCACGTGCCGGATATTAATGACTTTGTGGCGGGCTTGAAGATTGGGCTGAAACCCACTGGGGTTATCACCTTTGAGTTCCCGCACTTGCTGCGGCTGATCGAACAAAATCAGTTCGATACGATATATCATGAGCATTTCTCGTATCTGTCATTCCTCACCGTCGAAAAAATATTCGCTCACCACGGCCTGATTCTCTTCGATGTCGAAGAACTTCCGACTCATGGCGGCTCTCTGCGAATCTTTGCCCGGCATTCTGATAACGCGTCCGCCGTGGCCGGCGTGACGGACCGCGTCGCCACAATGAAGGAGAAAGAGGAAGGATTTGGTCTCCGAAGGATCGAGACCTACACGTCTTTTGGAGAACAAGTGAAGCAGACCAAGCGCAAGCTGCTCAAGTTTCTCATCGAAGCGAAGAGTGAGGGCAGGAGCATTGCCGGATATGGTGCGGCAGCCAAAGGGGTAACACTCGTGAATTACTGCGGAGTTGGTGACGATCTGCTCGATTATGTCGTGGATAAAAGCTTCCATAAGCAGAACCACTACCTTCCAGGCGTTCGCATTCCGATTTATGCACCTGAGAAGATATTTGAGACGCAGCCTGACTACGTTTTGATTCTGCCATGGAATTTGCGGAAGGAAATCAGCGCGGAAATGGCTGGTATTCGAAAGTGGGGGGGCCAATTCGTTGTGCCGATCCCTGAGGTGGAAGTCTTTTGATGATCTTCCGCGAGACGCCTCTGAATGGAGCTTACATCGTAGAACTGGAATGCCGGGTGGACGAGCGGGGCTTTTTCGCGCGGAGCTGGTGCCAGCGTGAGTTCGCGGAGCGAGGGCTGAATCCAAATCTGGTGCAGTGTGATATCTCGTTTAACACCCGGCGCGGCACGCTTCGCGGTTTGCACTTCCAGGAGGCCCCATATGAAGAAGCGAAGCTGGTGCGTTGCACGCAGGGGGCGATTTTCGACGTTATCATCGATCTCCGCCCGGATTCTTCCACGTTTGGTAAACGTCACTCAGTTCAGCTCGATTCCGACAACAGACTGGCGATCTTCGTTCCAGAAGGTTTTGCTCATGGCTTCCAAACTCTCTTGGACTCGACAGAAGTTCATTATCAAATGTCGCAATTCTACATGCCCGAGGCAGGGGGGAGCGGCATTCGATGGAACGATCCAGCCTTTGGGATCGAGTGGCCAATTCCGAATCCAATTCTGAACGCACGAGATCAAAACTATCCCGACTTTTCGAATGCACGCTGAATTGTCTTCCCCGGCTCAGGTTGCGGATGCAGGGCAAGAGATGATGTTCCTGGCGCAGGAGCTAACCCCGATTTGCCGAAGCATCACAGGCGACGGTCTTCGAGAGACTCTGCGTATTTTGCAACGCGATCATCCCCTTGATAATCCATGAAGTGCCGACGGGAACGCCGGTCTTTGATTGGACGATTCCAAAGGAATGGAACATCCGCGACGCCTACATCAAGAACGAACAGGGGCAACGCCTGGTCGATTTTAGACAATGCAGCCTTCACGTGGTCAATTATAGCGTCCCGGTTAAGGCAAAGATGACGCGCGCGGAACTCGATCCGCACCTCCATTCGCTCCCGGAGCGACCTGAATCTATCCCATACAAAACGTCATATTATTCCGAGACATGGGGTTTTTGCCTAAGCGAGGAGCAACGCAATCGTCTTAGAGACGGTCGATTTGAGGTCCGCATCGACAGTTCGCTTGAAGATGGCGCGCTAAGTTATGGTGAGTTATTTATTGCTGGAGAGACCAGCGATGAGGTTCTTATTTCAGCGCACTGCTGCCATCCATACATGGCGAACGATAATCTTTCAGGAATCGCCATTTCCGTTCAACTGGCAAAACGCCTTCTCACCACGACGCCCCGTCTGAGTTATCGCTTTCTCTTTATTCCTGGGACGATTGGCTCGATCACGTGGCTGGCTCAGAACGAGGATAAGGTGAAAAGCGTTTGCCATGGTCTCGTTTTAACATGTCTTGGTGACCGCGGCTCGTTCTGTTATAAGAAATCCCGTCGCGGAAACGCGGTTGTCGACCGTGCTGGTGCACATGTTCTGGAAAGGAGCGGCACCCGCCACCGGGTCATCGACTTTTATCCATACGGATACGACGAGCGGCAGTATTGTTCTCCCGGATTCGATTTGCCGGTTGGTTGCTTAAGCCGCTCACAGCACGGAACCTTTCCCGAATACCACACCAGTGATGACAATCTGAAATTTATCAGCGCCGATGCCCTTGCCGCCTCTCTCGAGGCGATTGAATCGATTTTGCAGATCCTGGAAGGAAATGGCACCTACGTCAATCTGAAGCCGAAATGCGAACCGAAACTTGGCAAATATGGATTATATGGAGGAACGGGGGGCGGGCGAGCGCAGGCGTTTGACGAACTCGCGCTGCTTTGGGTTTTGAATTTGTGTGATGGACAAAGGGATTTACTTGGAATTGCCGAGCGCGCTGGAATGCTTTTTGATGAAATACGAGGGGCCGCAACGGCGTTGGAAAGCGCGGGCTTGCTTCGAAGAGTTGATTGATCGGAGCGACTCCGACCGATTATGCAGACGCAGAATACGACACGCTTGATTTCTAACTTTGAGCAATCGCGAAAGCTCCGAACGCGAGTGTACCAAACGATCCCGGGCGGGTGTCACACCTATGCCAAAGGTGATGACCAGTTTCCCGAGCTTGCACCTGGATTCATTACTCGGGGCTCCGGTTGCCACGTCTGGGACGTAGACGGAAATGAGTTCATTGAATATGGGATGGGCTTGCGCGCCGTCACGCTTGGACATGCGTTTCCTCCAGTGATAGAAGCTGTGCGGGCGTCGCTCGAAATCGGGACGAACTTCTCGCGTCCCTCGCCGATCGAGCTCGATTGTGCTGAGGATTTCCTCTCGATAATTGAAGGCGCTGACATGGTCAAATTCACGAAAGACGGTTCGTCCGCTACCACGGCTGCGATCAAACTGGCTCGCAAGTACACAGGGCGCGAGCTGGTCGCAATTTGCGCAGAGCACCCGTTTTTCTCTTACGACGATTGGTTCATGTGCAGCACAACGATGGACGGTGGAATCCCGTCAAAGGTTCGCAATGACACACTACAATTTCATTACAACGACCTTGACAGTGTTCGGGCACTCTTCGAGCGAAATCGCGGAAACATCGCTGCCATCATTCTTGAACCCGCCCGCCTGGACGAGCCTGAGGCAGGTTTTTTGGCAAATCTAAGAGAACTATGTAGCAAGGAAGGCACGGTCCTAATTTTTGATGAGATGATTACTGGGTTTCGCTGGAATCTGGGAGGAGCGCAGAAGGAATATGGAGTGGTGCCGGACCTTTCTTGTTTCGGTAAGGCTTTAGCCAATGGCTTCGCTTTGTCGGCCGTTTGCGGAAAGCGTGAGATCATGCGTCTGGGCAGTCGTGATCGGACTGAAGACGATGTGTTTCTGCTTTCAACGACTCATGGAGCAGAGGTGCCGGGATTGGTGGCAGCGATCGCGACGATGAAAGTCTATCGCGAGGAACCCGTCATAGCACATCTTTACCGACAAGGGGAAAAGTTAGCCTCAGGGGTGCGCAGCGTCGCCCAGCGGCACGGCGTTGACCGATTTGTCAAAATTTTCGGTCGCCCCTGCAACCAACTTTATGGCACCAAAGGTCCCGATGGGCAGCCCTCCCAATATTTCCGCGCTTTGTTCCTCCAGGAATTGATCAAGCGCGGTGTGATCGCGCCTTCTTTCATAGTTAGCTACTCTCACACCGATGAAGATGTCGATCGTACGGTGGAAGCGGTTGGCGGTGCGCTGGAAATCTATGCCCGCGCCCTGGAGGAAGGGATTGAAAAATATCTCGTGGGTGGTCCGACGCGACACGTTTTCGATCGGCGCAGCTAGTTCGCTTCACCATAGCCGAAGAGAATGGACGATAATTCCGCAGCACCACCGCCATGTCCCGTTTGCGCGAGCAATGACAATCATTGCTTTTTCGCGCAATATGATGTCCCAACGCAGGCGGGGCGTCTTGCAGCGACTCGCGAGATGGCGCTTCAGTGTGAACTCGGTGATCTGACGCTGCGGCACTGTCCGACGTGCAGTCATATCTGGAACCACTCGCTGGATCCGACCAAGCTTGGATTCGATGAGAAGTACGATATCTCTCTTTATCACTCACCGGTTTATCGGGACTACGTAAAGCAGTCTGTCGAGCGATTGAATTCGCGCTATCATTTGCATGGCAAGACCGTGGTCGAAATCGGCTGTGGCAAGGGAGATTACCTTCGGATGTTAGTCGGCGCTGGAATCGGCCATGCCATCGGCTTTGATCCGACATTTGTCGACGGGGCCTTCACCGAGGAGGAGCGAGAACACATAACGGTCTTTCGTAAGTACTATTCGCAGGAGGTGGAAGATTTCCGGCCAAATCTTGTGGCCTGTCGCAGCGTCTTGCAATACATGGTGCAGCCAGGTCAGTTTCTCGCTTCTCTGCGCCAAAGCATGGCCAATCAACTCGACACCGTAGCTTATTTTGAGGTCCCAAATGGTGCGGAAGTCTTTCGGGAGAAGAGGATTTGGCACGTTATGTACGAGGTTGGCTGCTTTTTTTCCGCGGCGTCGCTGGCGCGATTGTTCCGGGAATGCGGTTTCGAGACCCTCGACATCCGTGAAGGGCTTGATGGGGCATGCCTCGAAATCGAGGCTAAACCGGCTGTTGAGCCTGCAATCGGGAACTCGGAAACCATGATAAGCATCGCGGACGTGGCGGAACAGGTAAAGGCATTTCCCACTACTTATTCTGACGTGATTCAGAAGTGGGGTGCGCGCTTTGAAATGTATCGCCGAACCGGAAAGCGTGTCGTCTTGTGGGCCGCCGGTATGCGAGCGATTTCACTACTTGTCAACGTTCCTGCTGCGGCAGACATTGTGCCGTTCGTCGTTGACGTTAATCCGTTGCGACAAAACCATTATCTTCCGAGAACAGGCCAAGAAATTATTGCACCTGAACGTCTGCCTGAGATTCGCCCTGATGTGGTGATCGTGACAAACCCGGTATATGCGACAGAGGTACACAGCCAGCTTGCCGACTTAGGGATACAATCGGAATTCGAAATTTTAGCGTAAGAAACACGGGGCCGCAGACGAGAAGAAGCGTTTACGGCGTTGTGCCCAACTTCTGCATCCCTCCGTCAAGCCTTTGGCGAAAACGCAAAAAAGCGGTTCAACCGATCCGGTATGAAGAATGCTTGAACATTAGCCTCCGAAATTTCCTTCACTGCCATTGAACTCGCTCGTGATTTGACGATGTCCCTTTATCCAAAACTTGTCACGATCGGCGTTCCGTTTTACAAGCGGCTCGACTACCTTTCGAATGTTCTCCGGATGGTTGCTGCGCAAGATTATCCCTCGATTGAACTCATTATCTCCGACAACGGTCAAAACGGAGACAAAATTCAACAGGTGATTGAAGCGAATTATCAAGGCGACTACAAGTTTCGCCAAAATGCCTCCATAGTTAAGATGTCTCGCCACCTCAATCAGATCATTGACGAAGCATCCGGGGAGTACTTCCATTTGTTGAATGACGACGACGAAATTAGTCCTGATTTCGTGTCGGAATTGGTCAAGCAGCTGGAGCGACATCCGCAGGCTTCCCTTGCTTACTCAAGACTGGAAATAATTGACGAGCAGGGAACCGTAATGCGGAAATCGACAGAGCCTTTGCCGACATTTCTTTCGGGGCCAGATTTTATTCGCGCGACGTGGGAGAGGTATGAATTCAATTATCATAACCTGGAAGGCTTTGTGACACGAACAACGCTGTGGAAAAAAACGGGAGGTTATCCCGAATTTAGCTATGGGAATCAGATCGACAATGCGGCTGTTATTAGATTATCTCTCGCTGGCGGCGCAACCTTTAGTTCGGACTGCGTATACCGGCACCGCGTCCACGCGCAGGGTTTTGGGTGGACGGTTAATATGAAGGAGCTGGCTACCGATAGCAGGGAGTTTCTGCGGTGGCTTGATACGGACGATACGCTTCGCGCATTTGCGGCTAAGGAGCCAGGGAACTGGGCGAATGTGAAGAGGGTTCTCACGCGAATGGCGTGGGGAATGTATCTATGGCGTTGGCGGGACATCTATAGAGGCAGAATTTCTGCGGTACGGTGGGTTGCGAATGCTTTTCGAATGCCATTCCTGCCGGCCTACTACAAAAACGTAGCGCTGGTGTTCGCAAGCGTGATAAAATCGCGAATAAAGAGCGTAGTGACGAGAGTGCCTGAGAAAAAACACGATTTTTTCTTCGTGCGCGAAGCCAAGAACGAACACGTTGAGGGTTAATGCTGGGAGAAACTGTTTTGGAAGTCGTATACACGCCGCGATCAGAGTTGCTGCACCCGGCACGATTGTTCCTGTCGATGTTTCGGGACCTGGCTGCCTGTCGTGAGCTCGCCTGGCGGCTGTTCATACGGGACCTGAGCGCGCGGTATCGTCAAAGCCTCCTCGGTTATGTTTGGGCCTTCCTGCCGCCTCTGGCAACCACGATTCCATTCGTTTTCCTCCGATCGCAAGGCTTGTTCACAACGGAGCCGACGTCGATCCCATATCCGGCGTATGTCATGATTAGCATGTTGTTTTGGCAGGTCTTTGTGGATGCCGTTCAATCGCCATTGAAGGCGGTAATAGCGGCAAAACCCATGCTGTCCAAGATTCAATTCCCTCCCGAAGCGATATTGATGGCCGGATTGGGCGACGTCGTTTTCAGCTTTTTGATAAGGCTGGTCCTGCTGGCGGCTGTTTTGATATGGTATGGTATTATCCCCCCGGCAACGACGCTGCTTGTGCCGCTGGCGGTCGTCGCCCTTGTTACTTTCGGATTTATGGTTGGGTTGCTCGTCACGCCGTTGGGTATTCTCTATACCGATGTTACGCAGAGCCTGACGATTATCACGAGCTTCTGGCTGTTTCTGACGCCGGTCGTTTATCCGGCGAAGAAGGTGGGTTTGGCTGGATTATTGTCTCGGTGGAATCCGGTGAGTCCGATGGTAACCGTAGGTCGTGACTGGCTTACACTTGGAACGACGACGTTTCTGCCGGAGTTTTTGATCGTTTTGTCACTTTCTCTGCTCATGCTATTTGGCGCTTGGGTCACATATCGGGTCGCCTTGCCGCATCTCATCGCGCGAATCGGGAACTAGAGGCAAAGCCCAATTTCACCACGCGGATATAAGGATTACGAATAAAGATGTCCGAGGACGTTCTCATCACGGTCGAAGGCGTTAAAAAGAAGTTCTGTCGAAGCCTTCGCCGATCGCTCCAGTATGGATTGCAGGATATCGCTGCCGATCTCATGGGGTGGCGGGCTCCGCGCGAAAAGTTGCGACGAGAGGAGTTCTATGCCGTTAATGATGTCTCGTTCGAGCTGCGACGGGGCGAGTGCCTGGGCCTGATCGGACGAAACGGTGCGGGCAAGACAACGCTGCTCAAGATGCTAAACGGTTTGATTAAGCCGGACAGCGGTCAAATCAGGGTGCGCGGTAAAGTCGGCGCACTGATTGCGCTGGGAGCCGGTTTTAATCCGCTTTTGAGCGGCCGGGAGAATATTTACGTCAACGGTGCGATCCTTGGAATGCGAAAGGCGGAGATCAGCGCAAAGCTGGAGAGTATCATCGATTTTGCCGAAATTCGGGAGTTCATAGACGCTCCGGTCCAAAGTTATAGTTCGGGGATGGTGGTGCGACTCGGCTTTGCCATAGCGGCCCACTGCCAACCGGACAGTCTTTTGCTTGACGAGGTGCTGGCGGTGGGAGACGGAGCATTCCAGGCGAAGTGCTTTAACACGCTCAGTGAATTCCGTAACAGGGGTCTCGGCTTCATCCTTGTTTCGCACAATCAAAGTACAATCGATTGCTTCTGCGATCGCGTGCTCTACCTGAAAAAAGGGCAGAGTATCTACCTTGGCGACACACGAACCGCCATCGCCGAATACAACCAGGATGTCTTGAATGATTTAGAGGCGCTTCCCGGTGAGCGTGAGGAGCTTCAACAGGTCCGCGGCAGCGGCAAAGTAAAAATGAAACGGATCACATTTCTGGACGAAACGGGCACAGAAGTTACGAAGATTCGCGCTGGTGACCCGCTAACACTTCGGGTTGAATATGAGTGTGTTCCGAACGAGGTGTTTCCGACGGTGGTTGACATCTATATCAAGGACCAAAGCGGAGTTTTCTTCCACGATCCGCACGCGGTCGAGTGCGGGGGTCTTGAAGGTCGCGGCTATGTTGATGTTAATTTCGAATCGATACCGGCGAACAATCAGCGGCTTTTCTTTTCGATCTGTCTGTTGAGGCTTGGCTCCTGGGAGATATTCGATTGGCGCAGCCATATTCCGATAGCCGTCCATGGCAGCCCGGATTCGCAAGGCCGAGTGCATCTCACATTTAATGCGAGAGTGTTACAGGAAGAAGAATCGATGGCGAACGTGATCAGGTAATTTGCACGAACGTATGGCAACGAATATTCTTGGGATTTCTGCGTTCTACCACGACTCTGCCGCAGCGCTGATTCGAAACGGAGAAATTGTTGCCGCGGCGCAAGAGGAGCGCTTCACTCGACAAAAGCACGATCCCGGATTTCCGCGAAATGCCATTAAGTATTGCTGTTCTGAAGCTGGCCTTGACAGTGCAGAAATCAGTCATGTCGTCTTTTACGAGCGGCCACTGGAAAAGTTTGAACGCATTGTCGAGACGACGCTGGCCTACGTTCCGCAGGGATTTGACGCTTTCCGTCGGGCAATGCCGTCATGGGCACAATTGAAATTGCGCCTGCCGCAAAAGATTCATGCCGAACTCGGAAACGGATTCGCTGGAGACATCCGCTTCGTCGAGCATCACGAGTCACACGCGGCGAGCGCGTTCTTTCCGTCGCCCTTTGAGGATGCTGCCATCTTGACGCTCGATGCCGTGGGGGAATGGGCAAGCAGCTCAATCGGCCACGGTACGGACAATCGCATCACCGTGGATTACGAAATGCGATTTCCTCATTCCCTCGGAATGCTTTATTCCGCATTCACCTACTACACGGGATTCAGGGTTAATTCTGGTGAATACAAGCTCATGGGCCTGGCTCCGTATGGCGAGCCCAAGTACGCCGGAGTCATCACCGACAAGCTTGCAAAAGTCATGGATGATGGGTCGGTTTGGCTGGACATGTCCTACTTCAATTATTGCCAGGGAATGACCATGACCTCCGGGAAATTTCATGCACTTTTTGGAGGGGAGCCGCGTAAACCCGAAAGCTTTATCACACAGAAGGAAATGGATCTGGCGGCTTCTATCCAGCTGGTGTGCGAAGAAGTTGTTTTGAAGGCTGCGCATCATGCTTATGAATTAACGGGATCACGAAACCTTGTCATGGCTGGTGGAGTGGCTCTAAATTGCGTGGCGAACGGTCGCTTGCTGAGAGAAGGGCCATTTGAGAACGTCTGGATCCAGCCTGCTGCGGGAGATGCCGGCGGCGCTCTCGGCGCGGCTTTGCTGTGCTGGCATCACATGCTCGACCAGCCCCGGAAGCCCGAGCCGCATGACAGCCAGAAAGGTTCCCTGCTCGGGCCGTCCTTCCATAACGACGATATTAAAGCGTTTCTCGATGCCTCTGGTGCCAGTTACGAAAGCTATCGCGACGAGGGCGAACTTTTGAATCGAGTCGCAGATCTCCTGGCCAGGGAAAAAGTCGTCGGATGGTTTCAGGGACGGATGGAATATGGGCCACGGGCTTTGGGCTGCCGTAGCATCATTGGCGATCCGCGTTCGCCTCGAATGCAGCAGAAGATGAACGTGAAGATCAAATTTCGCGAGTCGTTTCGCCCCTTTGCACCGTGTGTCCTGCAGGAGTTTGTAGACAAAATCTTCGAGATGCGCCCGAACGAGGAGAGCCCCTACATGCTTCAGGTAGCGCCGGTCAGGGAGGAGTGGCGAACGCACCTCAGTGCGGAAGAGAAATTGCGCCTGCAGGATCCTGATCTCAGAATCCGCGTGGCTGTTCCTCGATCCACTCTGCCCGCGATCACCCACGTCGATTACTCCGCCAGAATTCAAACGGTCGATTCCCAGCGGCACGGAAGGTTTTATCGCCTAATGCGACGCTTTTGGGAATTGACCGACTGCCCGGTCGTTGTGAACACCAGTTTCAATATTCGCGGCGAACCGATCGTTTGTTCGCCGGAAGATGCATATCGTTGCTTTTTGGCGACGGAGATGGAATGCCTTGTCCTCGAGAACAATGTTCTCTTGAAAGATGAACAGCCAGCTCACTCGCTTCTCGACGTGGAAAGCTACAAAGCAGCGTACGCCCTGGACTAACTCAGATGATTGGTCTACCTGCACAACCGCGAGCCGCTCATCTGAGGGCATTTTGGTTTTCAGTATGCGCAATGTGTGGCATGGCGGGCGCTCTGTGTTTGGCTCTCTTTGATGTGCAAAATGCATTGTCTATTTCAGCGCTCGCCACTCTTTTTCTCCTGATTCCGGGGGCGGCAAACCCGGACTGGATTCGGCCTCTCTACTCCACGTGGAACAGGGCATCACGGCTCGTGTCGCGTGAAGTCAGTCGAGTTTTGACGGGCATCTGCTTTTATATCGTTTTCGCATTGGTTGCTCTGGCTGGAGCGAGATTTGCCCGAAAGATACCGAAGCCGATGGCATCGGGGTGGCAACCGCGTCGGACGCAGGAATCGGTGAGCAACAAACAAAGGCTCCAGTGGATTCGCGCTTACGCCCTTTGGGCGCACCAGAGTGGCAGCCGTTGGGCGCTCGTATTACTTCCCTTTCTGTCGTTCCTATCTGTGGTGGCTAAGGTCGAGGACGAGGCGCCTCCAGCACATGTTTACACCTTGTTCTGATTGCCTGAAATGAATGCGCTGCGTGTCGTGCTCGCCCTGCTGGCAGGGATGGTGGGAGCCGTTCTGGCGTTCCCTCTGGTGGTTTTAACACTTCCCTGGATGTTCGTCTCGGCCGTGACGCGCATCGTGAGCAAGTGGATTGAGCCCTCGTATCTCTCCTGGGCGGAGCTTGTTCAATTCGACCCGTTGGTTGGCTGGAAAACGAAGCCCAACCTAAAGGGTTACCATCTGGCAGACGATGACGTCTATTGGACGACAACTGATTCAGAAGGTTGGCGGGGGAAGACATCAATTGAGGAGAGCCAGATGCTCGTCTTTGGCGATTCCTATGTCTTTGGACATGCTGCCAGCGACTCCGAGTTCTTTGCCGAGCTTGATCCGCGGCTGCGCGTAAAGGCGATAGGGGTCAGCGGATACAACATGGTGCAGGAGTTGATGTGGATAAAGCGGCTCGCTCCAAGAATGAGAGGTAAAGTTGCGGTCTGGTTCATTTACCTTGGAAACGATCTGACCGACAGTCTCGCCGCTAATATTGAGGGTTATCGAATTCCGTTCGTCCGGGAAGTCAAGGAAACGGGAAGTTGGGAGATTGTTACCAGTCACCTGAGTCCTTCTTTCTGGCCTTCGGGAGCCAGATATCACCATGCGACCTTTTATCAACGGGTGGCAAAAATATTCGTTCCGGGTCCATTTTCCGCCCGCGTCTTCTCTGCATGCGAATATTTGATCGGAGAGGCCGAGAGAGTGACACGCGCAGCGGGAACCCGCTTGGCCGTCGTTTCAATTCCGTCGAAGAACATGATCGTGAAGGAGGACATGGGCAAGCTAACAAAGGAGCTGCCGGCCAACACCCGGCTGGAACTCGATTATCCGGACCGACAGTTGCGAGAAATATGCCGGAGATTCGACGTTCATTTCGTCGCCGGGAAAGACCATCTTCATCGCGGCCATTATCGACAAGCCGAATCGCACTGGACGAGAACGGGAAGCAAAAGGGTATCAAGAGGTACTCGACGAGATTTACTCGAGGTGCACGTCGGCAACCCCCGCGCCAGCGGTAACGAATGACCGCGAGCTTGCCAGTAGCGAAGCCTGATCGATACGATTAGCTGCGACTGCCGGATTCAGAATGCGAATTCTTCACATTGCCACAAATGACATCGTGGGCGGGGCGTCGCGCGCAGCCTATCGAATTCATTTGGGCTTGCGTCGCGCGGGCCATGATTCAGTCATGTTCGTTGCAAAGAAGACGAGTGACGATCCCGCAATCTTCGAGTATCGCCTTCCCCAAAGGTTATTTCCACGGGCTTCTCGCGTTGCTCGGGGGCGATATATCTCGCGGAGCCTTTCGCGTTATAACGCCGGTCGTCCTGAGGGATATGACATCTTCAGCGACGACAGGGCATCGTATGGTCGGGACTGGTTCGGACAGCTACCAGAGTGCGACCTGATCAATCTCCACTGGGTCGCCGGTTTCGTCGACTACCGACGCTTTTTTTCGAGGGCCCCTCATGATATTCCCATTGTCTGGCGCCTCGCGGACATGAATCCCTTTACTGGAGGATGCCACTTTGATCATGAATGTGGCAGATTCATGACCGGGTGCGGCAGGTGTCCGCAGCTTGGATCGGGAGATTCACGGGATTTGTCGCACCAAATCTGGAAGCGAAAGCTGGAGACATTTAAGAAGGCCGAGGCCGGACGGCTGCATCTTGTGGTCTTAAATCAGTCGGCTGCGGATACGGTGAAAGCGAGCCCACTCCTTGGAAAATTTCCGGTGACGGTTATTCCGAACGGCGTCGATACGGACGAATTCGCGCCGAGAGATCGGCGGATGGCGCGTGAAATCCTCGACCTGCCTTCGGCCGCACGAATTGTTCTGTTCGCTGCCGATGTGCTTCACAACCGGAGGAAAGGTCTGAACCTGTTATTGCAGGCGCTGCGCGGCCTGGAGAAGATTCCGAATCTGCTACTCTTGTCGATGGGCGGGGGCCGTCCTGAAGTTCCCGCAGGGATAGAGCATCGACACTTGGGCCGTATACGCGATGACCGGATGCTCTCCATCATCTACAGTGCCGTCGATTTGTTTATATTTCCCTCTTTACAGGAAACATTTGGCCAGGCCGCCATGGAAGCAATGGCCTGCGGTACCCCGGTTGTTGGGTTCGAAGGAGTCGGCTGTATTCCCGAATTGGTTCATAACGGGATCACCGGACAACGAGTGCCACTGGAAGACGTGACGGAATTACGCTCGACCATTTCAACGCTGCTCCTCGACTTCGAGAGATTGGACGAGATGCGGGACCATTGCCGCAAGATCATTGTCGAAAAATTCAATCTTGGCCTTCAAGCAAAGCGCTACGCCCAACTCTACCGAAATTTGATCGAAGGCGTGACAGTCGGGTCAGAACAAATGCAACCCAAGCACATGCCAACAGGACCCGAGTCGATTGATTCGAAGCATCAGACTCTGAGAACGGCCTAGGAAACATTCCGCTGTGCCGTTTCAGCTGCCGATAGAATGGCCGAACCTTCAGGAAACCTTCGGATATATCTGGAGCGGTACTGGGTGCTCCTGTGGTTTGTCTGGATTGTTGCGTTTAGTCTCGCTCCCTTCGAATTTTCCTTCTCACGCAACTGGACGGTGCATGAACGGGCACGAGAGGTGGCAGGGGAGTTGTCTCATGCCGCCAGCTTTTTAGACCTGTGGCAAGTGTTGCATGCGGCGGCCTTCTTTGTCTTTGGCGTTCTGCTTGTGACTGCGCATGGCCGGCTGTTCGGGCAACGGCCTTTGCTTGCCCTGACCGTCACTACCTGTGTGGCCTGCACTATTTTGGAAAGCGCGAAGTTTTTCGAGCCTGCGAGACACCCGAACATCGGCGATCTGGCGATCAACATCGTGGCTTTGACTTTAGGAGGTTTGGCGTCAACACGCACCAGATTGGGAAGCTACTGGAGATTTATGCTGTCGAGGATGACAGGTAGAACTCAGGTGTACCTGCTCTGTGGCTTCGCCACGATTGCATCAATCTTATGGTGGCACGCCGGCTTACAGCCGGCACTGGGCTCGCTGCGCATGGATTGGAGAGACGGTTTTCGGCTAATGGTCGCGAATGAGTCGAGCACGAATCGACCATGGTCCGGCGCGATCAAATACGCGGGGATTTATGGTCGGGCATTGACGGATACCGAAGTTGCCAGGTTGCAGGAGGAGCGAACGCAGACGCGGTCAATAGGGGCAGAGAAATTCGATTTGCTCCTGGGTTACGATTTTCGGACCGCAAATGGCAGCGGAGTTGTGCCGGAAGGGAGACTTCATGATCCGAAATTCGATCTCGACGTTCCCCAAAGTGTGACGCTTAGTGCAGACGAAGGGTTATCCGTTAAAAACTCAATGCCGCTGATCACGCGAGAATCAGTCCCGACACTCGCCAAAGCGATTATCTCTGCGAACGCCTTTAGCATCGAAGCATGGTTTCGACCTTCGAATCTCGTCCAACGGGGTCCGGCTCGAATCTTTAGCATGTCCGATGGAGTCAGGGATCGAAATTTTACGATCGGCCAGGCCGGCACAGACTTCGTTTTCCGTGTCCGCAATGGGGCCAATGGGCTCAATGGAGGCAACTATGAACTGAAAGCGAGGAATGCAATCGATGCAAAGTGGCAGCACTTTGTCGCGGTATACGATCACGGGGTTTCCTTAGCTTACAAGAATGGCCATTCCTGGGGCGGCGCGGTTGATTTACGTGAGCCGGCATACTACACTGGACTGGGAACCGGTGCGACGGGAACGATGGTTTGTGCAGCTTTGCTCGGTATAGTCGTCGCATTGCCGATCTTTTCGTTGGTCTCACGGGCGCGATCTGTGGTAACCGCGCACTGCATGGCCCTAATGTTTACAGTGATTTTTGGCGTCGGACCGTACGCGGTCTCGTGTCTCTCTGCAGGCGGGCCGTGGCGGGCAAACTTCTTTCTATGGTTTGGGGGTGCGCTTGTCATCGTTTACTGGATCGCAGTAAACTATGCGACCGGTGTGTTTATCCAGGTTAGTGAAACTAGATCCTCAAGCGGTCCGGCGGATCGGCGAATGAATCGAGAGATACCTGCGATCGTTGTCACCGCTTCTAGCAACGCCTGCAACAGAAGAAAATCCGGACTGTGAATACGACGTCCTCTGAACTCGATTTGAGTCACTTGAGCCGAGGACACAGGCTGACCCGGCGCGGTCCAAGCGCATTCGATTTCTAACTTTCAATCTATGAACATCTGCATTGTCGGTTTGGGCTATGTTGGTTTGCCTTTGGCGCTTCAATTTGCCCGATCAGGAGTCTCGGTCTTGGGAACGGACATCGATCAGGCGAAGGTCGCCGCTCTCAACGCCGGCTGCAGCTACATTGAACACATTTCATCTGAATCGATCAGGGAACAACTCAGCGCCGGGCGTTTCGAGGCCAGCACGGATTTTTCACGAATTCGCGATGTTGAAGCAGTCATTATTTGTGTTCCGACGCCCCTGAATAAGAATCGGGAGCCGGACATTTCCTACATCATCGAAACGGGCCGGGCTATTGCGCCATACCTTGCAAAAGGAATACTGGTGGCGCTGGAATCGACAACGTACCCGGGAACCACGGATGAGCCCCTGCGGGCGGTGCTCGAACAAGGATCAGGCTTGAAAGCCGGCGCCGATTTCCACCTCGCTTTTTCCCCGGAACGTGAAGACCCGGGCAACGACAAAAGCAAGGTCAAGCTTGTGCCGAAGGTCGTAGGAGGTCTGACTCCGGCCTGCCTCGAATGCGCCATGAAGGTTTATGGCAAGGCCATCGACACACTGGTGCCGGTGTCCTCCTGTCGCGTGGCGGAGGCGACCAAATTGCTCGAGAACATCTTTCGCAGCGTCAACATCGCCTTGGTTAACGAATTGAAGCTGGTCTACGGAGCGATGGGAATCGATGTCTGGGAAGTGATCAATGCGGCGAAGACAAAACCATTTGGCTTCATGGCATTTTACCCTGGCCCCGGTCTCGGCGGTCACTGCATTCCGATTGATCCATTCTATCTCACCTGGAAGGCGCGCGAGTACGGGAAAAATACACGATTCATTGAACTGGCCGGCGAAATCAACACGGCGATGCCGGAGCATGTCGTGACGCGAACGTCCGAGGCGCTTAATTCGCAGCGAAAAGCTCTGAATGGATCCCGGGTTCTTGTGCTGGGTCTGGCCTATAAACCGAACGTTGATGACGAGCGTGAATCCCCCAGTTATGTCCTGATGAGTCTGATGAGTGAACGGGGCGCCCTGGTTGAATATCACGACCCATATGTGCCGGTGATTGGAGCGACACGCGAACATGCTCATTGGGCGGGCAAGAAATCCGTCACCTGGGACAAGGCCACAGTCGCAAGTTTCGATCTTGTTCTGATCGCGACCAATCACGATTGTGTTAATTATCAAGAGCTGGCGGACTGGGCGCCGCTCATCGTCGATACGCGCAACGCCATGTCCCGCGCGAAAGTGGCTGCGCAGCAAGTTTGGAAAGCATAAATAGACCCCAGCCATCCGAGGTGAAAAACATCCCGGCCCGCGACATCGAAGCACCGCCAGGCGTTCTGGTTTCCAAATCAAGGCTTCTGTCGCGGCGAACTGTCGCGGCAATTTGCTTCGGCTTGCTCCTGCTTGCCTTTGCCAAAACGCTGACGGCGCTGGCGGTTTTCGTCGCTCGCTCGGAGCTGCATTCCTACGTCCTGCTGATTCCCTTTATCTCCGGTTATTTGTTGTATCTGCGATGGGGCGCGCTCCCGGTAAATTATCGGACGTCGATAAGACCGGCGTTTTTGACTCTTTCCATCGGCCTGGTTGCGCTCGCTTTTGCGCTTCTTCCGGACAGCCCGATTCAACCGTTGAATGCCAACGATTATTTTTCAACGGCCACGTTCTCGTTTGTGTGTTTGTCGATCGCGGGAGGTTTTCTGTTCTTCGGTCGCTCCTGGATGGCCGCGGCCGCTTTTCCCGTGGCGTTCCTCTTCTTCATGGTCCCAATGCCCGACGCAATGTCAAAGATGCTCGAGACCGCTTCACAGTACGCTTCGGCCGAAGCTGCGAACCTTTTCTTCAATATTTCGGGAACCCCGGTATTGCGGGAAGGGACAGTCTTCCGGCTGCCCAATATTACGATCCGCGTTGCCCAGGAGTGTAGCGGGATCCGTTCGAGTTGGATCCTGCTGATCACGAGTCTGCTGGCGGCCAACCTTCTCTTGAAAGACAGATGGCGACGTGTCGTGTTGATCCTGTTTGTGATTCCGCTTGGGATTCTGCGAAATGGCTTTCGCGTGATGGTGATCGGACTGCTGTGCGTTCATTTCGGACCGCAAATGATTAACAGTGCGATTCACCATCGGGGAGGCCCGATCTTTTTCGTCCTCTCCCTGATTCCGCTCTTTCTTTTGCTCTGGTGGCTGCGACGTGGCGAACGCGAATGCTCTCCGCCCCTGCTCGGAGATGAGGCTCAGTCTTCGTCGTAACTTCGCATTTATACCGGCGATCCGCTCCAGGCGAATCTGGGTTTGCACGTGAATTGTGGTGAAAAGATCTTTTCAGCAGCTGGACAGTCGAGCTTTTACAAACTCGACTATTGACAAAGCCGGGGCTAATCCGCTGAACTCGGCGAAGATAAGGCAGTAGTTAAGACAATGGACATCGAACGAATTCAAACCGCGGCGCTTCCCCGGGCTCGCCGCCTCATCCGACAGAGCCTGAAAATTGGACAATCATTTCCGTTTTGGATTTTGGCTGCTTGCGTGGCGCTCCTCTCTTTTGGATGTCAGACGCCAGCAGGCGAATCTTTCCCTGAACAAATTACCGCCTCGACCCAGGTTTCCCTTCGGCCGGGTGACGTGGTTAACATTTCATTTTCTGGAGCGCCTGAACTGAATCAGTCTCAGAGGATTCAAGCGGACGGTAAAATCAATTTGCCGTTAATTGGCGAGGTGCAGGCGTCGGGCAAAAGCGTGACTGGTCTGCAGGAAGAGCTGGCTTCTCGGTACCGGGAGCAATTGAAGGACAGCACGGTAGTTGTGAAACTGGAGAGCAGCGTAACTCAAGTCACCGTTTCAGGATATGTGGGTAAACCGGGCAAGTTCGCCTTTGATCGCCCGACTACAGTTTTTCAGGCGATTATGGAGGCCGGTGGCGCCACCGAGTACGGCAATCTGAAGCAAGTTCATATTGTACGTGTGATCAACGGCGTGCAACACACGCAGATTCTGAACCTGAGCCCCGTTATCCAGGGCGAAAGGACGCGGGCATTCTATGTGAAAGACGGAGACATCATCTACGTGCCGCAAAGTTACTTCTAGTCAATTTATCCCGGTATTATGCAGACGTTTCCAACATTTCGAGAATCGCCCCGGCGCAACAGCTTTTCTGCGTCAGGAAATCGTTAGCATCGGATATCTCTGTGGAGGCCGAGCTCTTTTTGGAGGCGGGGTGTCCGCAGATGCTGTCCATGCAGGGACGATTCCCCAGCAATGCAGACTGAATTAGGACGGAAGAAGCTTGGATGCGCTAAAGAAAAGATGGGTCGCAGTGAGCGTCTGCGTCGGCGGGCTCCTGGCTCCGTGGCATGCTCTCTTCGCACAGGGAACGGAAGCCGTCATCGCCACCCAGAGCGGGCCGTCGGTCGAAGTTTTTAGTCAGAATCACAATCTCCCCGGTGCAGGCGTGGCGCCGGCTTTGGCGTTTCCCCGTTTACCGTTCCAGGTTACGCTCGCCACGCAGGTGGGTTATGACGACAACGCCGGCACCAACAATACCGATAGCGGTTCACCATTTTTCAATGAAAGCGTCACGTTGTTCTATGCTCTGAACACCGAACGCACCCAGTTGAGCATTCTTTCCGGTGGTGGCTTCAATTACTTCACACAGGATACCGGCGGCCAGAGTCACGATATCAGCTCCTATCTTACTCTGGCCCTCACCCACAACATCGTGCAACGGTTACAACTCGCAATAAACGTCTACGCGGCATACCAAACCGAGCCGGACTTTAGCTCGGATGTCGGTCCGAATAGCCGCAGCGGCAATTATTTTCACACCGAGGATACGCTCTCTGCAACTTATCAATGGTCGACCCGCCTCTCCAATGTGAGCACGTATCAGTTCCGACGTATCAAGTATGACGATCCGTCAGTCGCACTTTTTTCGGATCGCGTCGAGCACACCCTCGGAGAGCAACTGCGATACAACCTGCGTCAGCGCACCACGCTGGTGGGTAAATACAGTTTTACTCTTATCAATTACGACACCTTTCCGCTCGATTCGATGACCCACACCATTCAGGTTGGCGTCGACCAGGGATTAACCTCTCGCCTGAGCGCGACCGCGCGAGGCGGAGCAAGCTTTCGATCCTACACCTCGATGAGCGATATCCAGACAAACCCCTCCTTTGAGGCATCGCTGAACTATGTGGGAGCCCATCATTCTTCTCTGAGCTGGATGATCAACTACGGAGTAGAAGAAGCGGGCACTAGCTCTCCGTCAACCAGGATGACCTTTCGGACTGGTCTCCTCTTTTCCTATGCACTGACTTCCCGGATCACATCAAATGTAACGCTTTTTTATCATCACGATGAAGATCAAGGAGCGTCTTCGGGTTCCGCTGGTGTCTTTTCACAAGACTCGTTTGATTTCTCGCTGAATCTCTTCTACAGGATCAATCGACATTTCAGTCTTCAGCTTGGCTTTGAGCGCTCCGATGTGAGCTCGGGTGCGACAACGCCTGGTTATTCGCGCGATCGCTATTTCAGCGGACTGACCTTTAATTTTTAGCGTTGCATGACGCGGTGACCTCGGTTTGATGTTGCATCTTTTGGTGTGCTGAAAACGTTGCCGATGAGCAGCGTTGAGGAGGCGTGAGATCGGGCAACTCGCAGAATAGAAAATGTTGAGCTCGAACACGGTATTGGCTTTCATCGCTGCTTTTTTCAGCGCCGGCCTGGGGCTTGCACTGGCTTTGCGGAAGCGTCGCTCGATCGCGAGTTGGTGCTTTTCGATCGGGATGCTGGCCTTTGCCCTCGAGAGTGTTTCCGGTGCCTTGTGGCGCCAATCGCTTGAGCCCGAATTCGCGGCGCATTGGAAGATCCGAACGTTGTTGACCAAAGCAGCGCTGCCGGCGATCTGGCTCTGCTTTAGTCTTGCCTATTCGAGGGGAAATTTTCGCGAGTTTCTGTCGAAATCGCGGGTTCTGTTGCTCATCGCATTCGTACTTCCGGTCGCGGTCCTCTTAGTGTTTCGTGAGCAAATAGCTCCGGTTTTCCCACCTCCGGGGCCCGACAGTGAAAGCTGGTGGATCCACGCTCACGGCGCAGCCAAGACCTTGGACTGTCTGCTGCTTTTGGGAGCGGTCCTCATTCTCGTCAATCTCGAGAAGACCTTCCGAGCAGCGGTGGGGACAATGCGCTGGCGGATCAAGTTTATCGTTCTTGGCCTGACAGTCATCTGGGGAGCTCGGATTTACACACTTAGTCAGGCCCTGCTCTTTTCCGGCGACCTCCTGTCGCTCCCGGAGTTTAAGGCGGGCTCTTTGATCATCGGATGTGTCCTGATTGCGATTGGCTATTTCCGAAGCGGGTTGAGCGAGATCGACATCTATCCCTCGCACGCTGTCTTGCAAACCTCCGCGACGGTATTGCTCGTGGGCGCATACCTGTTTGTTGTCGGGGTGCTTGCCCAAATTGTGGCCCGCACCGGCGAAGTCGGCAGTTTTCAGATGCAGGCGTTGCTGGTGCTTTTCGCCGTCGCCGTTTTGGCTCTATTACTTCTCTCGGAGCGGGTACGGCAGACCATCAGCCGTTTTGTCAGCCATCATTTCAAGCGACCGCAGCACGACATCCGGCAGATTTGGACGCGCTTTACCGAATGCACTTCCAGTGTGCTGGACCAACCAAAATTCTGCGCCGCAACCGCGAATCTAATTTCAGAAACATTCAATGTCTTGTCGGTGACGATCTGGCTGGCCGACGAGCAGGAAGAACATCTTCTATTTGCCGCTTCGACCTCACGCTCTGAAAACGAAGCCAATGATGATGCAATGCTCGATCACTCGGTCCTGCCTTTTCGCCTGGCCGAGCTAAGCCATCAGACTCAGGTCTTTGATTTGGAGCGAGCGAAGGGTCCCTGGGTGGAAGCCTTGCGGCAGGTTAGCGCGCCCCAATTTCGCACGGGGGGCAATCGGCTATGTGTCCCTTTGCGAGCCGGCGAAACCTGGCTGGGTGTGGTGATCCTCGCGGACCGCGTCAATGGTGTCCCCTACACCATTGAAGAATTCGAGCTGCTCAAGTGCATCGGCGATCAGGTTGCCGTCAGCCTTTTCAATCTCCGCCTTGGCGCGGAAATTCTGCGGGCAAAAGAAATGGAAGCATTTCAGACCGTCTCCACCTTTTTTGTTCATGATCTCAAGAATGTCGCCTCCAGCCTCGGCCTCATGCTGCAGACGCTGCCGATTCATTTCGATAACCCAGAGTATCGCGAGGACGCGCTGCGATCGATTCGTGAGACGAATGGTCGGATTCAGCAAATGATCGAGCGACTGGGCGCGCTGCGCCACGCCGTGACAACCGAAAGGCGTCGCATTAACTTGAACGACGTGGTGCGCGAAAGCATCGTTGCCGTGGGTAATCTTCCCGGCGCCTCGATCGAATCTGAATTGAATGAAATGCCGCCGATCAATGCAGATCCCGAGCAGCTGCGAAGTGTGATCACGAATTTGCTCATTAACGCCCGGGAAGCCGTCAATGGCCATGGCAACATCCGGGTGCGAAGCCGAAGAGAGCCGGGCTGGGCCTCCTTGACGGTGCAGGATAACGGAGTGGGAATGACAGAGAAGTTCGTGCGGGAATCGCTTTTCCGGCCTTTCCGGACAACGAAGGAGAAAGGGCTGGGTATCGGCCTCTACCAATGCCGAATGATTGTTGAACGTCATGGTGGAAGAATTTCTGTCAACAGCATGGTGGGGACCGGGACGACGTTCCGAATTAGTCTGCCGCTGGAGAGCGAGGACGCATGAAGCCGAAGCTGCTGCTGATCGACGACGACGAAGCAATTCGCTCGCAAATGAAATGGGCGTTGAGCGACAGTTATGAGCTAACTCCAGCCGCCGATCGCCCCGAGGCTTTGCGACTTTTGCGCGAAGTAAAGCCTGATGTGGTGCTGCTCGATCTGGGTCTCCCGCCCCAGCAGAACGACACCGCTGAAGGTCTGGCGGCCCTCGGCGAGATCCTGCAGATCGATCCTTCCATCAAGGTGATCATCCTCTCGGGTCAATCGGAGAAAGAAAGTGCCATGGCGGCGGTCGCGGCTGGCGCCTACGACTTTTTCCCAAAACCGGTGCAGCTCGACGAATTGAAGCTGTTACTTCGCCGGTGTGTTCATCTCGTTAATCTGGAGCGCGAGTACACGGCTCTGCAGCAGGCGACCCGGCAGCAAGGCTTCGAAGACATGCTCGGAGCCAGCTCGGAGATGCAAGGCGTCTTTTCGTTTATTCGCAAGGTAGCGACGGCCGATGCCCCCGTTTTGCTACTCGGGGAAAGTGGCACAGGCAAGGAAATGGCCGCCTTGGCCATTCATCGCCGGAGTGGCCGCAAGGATGGTCCTTTTGTTGCGATCAACTGCAACGCGATCCCGGAAAACCTTCTCGAAAGCGAGCTGTTCGGTCACGAAAAAGGTTCTTTCACCGGGGCGCACGCGCAGCGGAAAGGCTTGGTGGAAAATGCCAATGGGGGCACACTTTTTCTCGATGAGATCGGCGAGTTGCCGCCGAGCATCCAGGTGAAACTGCTTCGTTTCCTGCAGGAGCAACGGTTTCAACGTGTGGGTGGCCGGCAGGAGATTGTGGGCGACGCGAGAGTCATTACCGCGACGAATGCGGATCTCAGCGCCCTGGTCAAGGAAGGCACATTTCGCGAGGACCTCTACTTCCGACTCGCCGTTTTGATCATCAAATTGCCGCCCTTGCGGAACCGCGATGGTGATGCGGTCTTGCTGGCCCGGGAATTTTTGCACCGGTACGCCGTCGAGAGCGGCCGAAGCGGGCTCAGTTACACTCCGGGGGCGCTCAGGGGCCTGCAATCACATCATTGGCCGGGCAACGTTCGCGAGTTGCAGAATCGGGTGAAGCGCGCGGTTATCATGTCGGAGGGGAAGCGCATTTCCGAACACGACCTGGAGTTAACCGGCGCCTCCGGCGGCAATGCGTTGACTTTGCGTGAGGCGCGCGAGAGCGCGGAGCGTGAATTGGTCGAGCAGACGTTGAAGCGACATCGCGGACGGATCAGCGCAGCGGCGGCAGAACTGGGAGTCAGCAGGCCAACACTCTACGAGTTGATGGACAAGCTGGGTGTCGGCCGGCGGGACGGCGCAGATCCCGGCTCAAAAAAGCACAAGCCCGCGCCGCAATCATCGGCCACCCGGGATTGATTCCGCCGAGACGCTTCGTTTCCATTCCAACGATCCCCTTGTTCCGTCAAGATTTCTGGACATTGTCCCTCTCTCCTTCGCCCCTGATATGAAGAGACATTTCATTCCATTGCTCCTCGCGGCCCTTCTGATTGGCGCACTTGGCGGCTGTTCGGCCAGGGCCAAGAAAGAGCGTGCTCTCGCCCAGGCCGAACAGGCGTTCCAGGCGGGCAATTACGATGAAGCGAAGATCGACTACTTGAAGGTGGCGCGGATAGATGCTCGTAACGCGACCGCTTTCCAGCGATTGGGCGCGATCTGGATGGATGAGGGAGACCCGCTCCGGGCCGGCGCCTTTCTCAAGCGCGCACAGGAGCTTGACCCGAAAGATCCAGATAACAACCTGCGGCTGGCCCGAGTGTATCACGCCATCGGACAGGATAAGGAGGCGCGAAAGTTGGCGCTCGCGCTGTTACAACAACCGGGGGCTCAGGGCGATGCCCTCGTGTTGCTGGCGGAGATTGCTCGTACGCCCGAGCAGGTTAGTGACGTGGAACAAAGGCTCCAGAAATTTCCGAACAAGAACACGGCTTCCTACGAGCTTGCCCAGGCGAACGTCGCCCTGCATAGGCAGGATCTTCCGGCGGCCCAGGCGGCGGTTGGCCGGGCGATCGTGATTGCACCAAAATCACCGGAAGCCCACCAGGCAATGGGTATCCTTTACTTGCTGCAACGGGATTCCAAGCGCGCGAGCGAGGAGCTTAAAACTGCCGCTGACCTGGCTCCTCCGCGCTCTACCGTTCAAGTTACTTATGCCCAGCAGTTGAAACAGGCTCAGGGCAACAAGGCCGCGACTGCTTTCCTTGAGGGTCTGACCAAAAAAGCACCTGATTTTTTTCCTGCCTGGATTTTTCTCGGGCAGATCGCGTTCAGCGAGAAGAAGCCCGACGAAACACTGAAATACCTCGAGAACGTTTTTTCGCGCGATCCACAGGATGTCGAGGCGCGTGCACTGCAAAGCGACGCTTTCCTGGCAAAACGAGAACCGCAAAAAGCGATCGAGCAGCTGGAACGGCTTGAAACTACTTACCCGGGTCTTCCCTTCGTTAAGCTCCGCCTGGCCAAGGCTTACCTGCTGGAAAACAAGCTTCCACAAGCGGCCGCCGCCCTGGACGACGCGATAAGTAAAAATCCCGATTATGCCGACGCCGTTCTCCTGCGCGCCGAACTAAATCTGCGCTCCGGCCACGTTCCGGCGTCGATCGATGCGTTGGAGAAATTACTGAAGAAGCGGCCGGGATTAAAGCCGGCGCTGATCCTCCTGGCCGATGCTTATCGCACGGCGGGCCGGCTGGAGGATGCGGCTAACATCTTTCGAGAGCAGATCAAGTTACAGCCAAACGCTCCCGAGTTTTACTTCCTGCTTGGTGTGATCCAGCTGCAGCAGAAAAAAACGGAAGAGGCGCGGCAAAGCTTCGAAAAAGTCCTCGAGCTGGCGCCGGACAATTTGCTGGCCGTAAGCCAGCTCATTGAACTCGACCTGCAGGCGAAGGATTTCAGCAAGGCGGAGCACCGTGTGCAACAGCAGCTGGAGAAACATCCCAAGGCAGCTCCACCATTACTGCTGCAGGCGAAGGTAGAGATAGCGGAAAAGCAATGGGATAAAGCAGAGGCTTCTCTCAAACAGGCCCTCGACCTGAATCCAAACCTCGGCCCCGCCTACGAGATGCTGGTCTCGGTTTACCTCGCCCTAAACAAGCTGCCGCAGGCTGTCCACGAAATCGAAACCGTGCTGACCAAAGCGCCAAAAAATCAAAGTGCCCTGATGCTCCTGGCGAGTATTCGCGAGAAGCAAAAGGATTATGCCGGGGCGCGCGACGCCTATGAAAAATTGCTCGCGCTCAATCCCGACTTTGTGGCCGCGCTCAATAACCTCTCATATATTTACGCCGAACAACTCAACCAGCCCGATAAGGCCTACGACCTGGCGCAGAAGGCGCACCGACTCGCCCCGACCGATGCCACGATCGCGGATACGCTGGGCTGGGCTCTATACAAGAAAGGTGATTACCAACAAGCCCTTCCCTTGTTAGAGGAGAGCGCGGGCAAGTTGCCGACTAACTACGAGATCTTGTTTCACCTTGGGATGGTTCATTACATGATGGGGCAAACCGATGCGGCGCGGGCTGCTTTTCAGCAAGTGACGGATGCACCCGGAGGTTTTCCAGGCAAAGCAGAGGCTGCCAGGCGTCTGGCGCTCCTTGGAAATGCATCCGAGGCGAATGCTCGCCCCAGCGTGGAGGAACTGCAAAAAATGATCGCGGCGCAGCCCCGGGACGTGGTGGCGACGCTTTGGCTGGCGGAAGGGTATGAAGAACAGGGTGCCTGGGTCAAGGCGGCCGATGCATACGAAGCGGCCCTGAAATTGAATCCAAACCTGAGCAAGGCTGCACTTAAGCTCGCCCAACTCTACAGCGGCCCGGTTTTGAACAAAGAGAAGGCTCTCGCCTATGCGAAGCAGGCCCGATCGCTTTCCCCTAACGATCCAAAGACCAATGCTCTTTTGGGCCGAATTATTTTCGACGCCGGAGATTTCACCTGGGCCTACAGCCTTCTCCGGGAAAGCTCGCATCAGCTGCCTGCCGATCCTCAGGTCGCTCACGATCTGGCCTGGGCAGCCTATAGTCAGGGTAAAGTCGAGGAAGCTCGCAAGGAGATGGAGCATTGCCTCAGCCTGAATCCTGAAGCTGCAACCGCTGAAGATGCAAAGTCATTTCTGACCTTCACGGGGCTTGATTCGGACGCCACCGCCCTGACCAATGCGCGGGCTCAAATCGAGACGAAGTTAAGAACCGACGCGAAATATGTTCCAGCGATCATGGCGGCAACTGCACTCAATCTGCAGGAGGGAAAAAAAGCCGAAGCGATGAGGCTCGCTCAGGAAGCGCTGGATCGATTTCCGAAATTTGCGCCGGCGCAAGAGAAACTGGCCGCTCTTTACATGGAGGAACCCGGGCAGCAGGCCAAGGCCTATGAGTTGGCGTCGGAGGCCCGAAAAGCGCTGCCGGAGGATGCCGAAACGGCCCGGCTTCTCGGGGAGATCAGTTACCTGCGGAAGGATTATTCTCGCGCTCTGCAGCTGCTGCAGGAGAGCGCGAGGAAGAAGCCGTTGGACGCAACGGGCCGGTATTATCTCGGTTTGATTTACAAAGAGCAAAAACGACCGCTGGCCGCCGTCGAGGAACTGACAGGTGCTCTGGCGGCAGGCCTGCCGGCACCGCATTCCGAACAAGCGCAGCAAATACTGGCCGAGTTGAAGAACGCCAAGTCGAAGTAGCGAAGACGATCCCAAAACAAAGATGCGCGGGCAGGAAGGAGCTCCTGCCCGTTTTTGTTGCGACAGCAATTCGCGGAATCCCCGCTGGTTCCGAGCTGGAAGAACCGCCAGGTCGCGCAAGCAAATCAGCTCGTCGAGATTCGCCGCGCTCGCAGCTGCGGGCGACGGGTGCGATCGTGTGGTTTACCCCGGGCTGCCAATTTTCCCGAGAGAAAGCGTTAGATTTGTGCCGATTTGCCGATAGCGTCTTGTCGAAAGATAATGAGCATTACGAGAGCGAAGACGGCATTGATTCTAATCGCACTTGCCCAAACATTCAGTGCTGGCCTTGTCCAGGCGCAGTCGTCAAGCATGATCGGCAGTTGGAGAGTGGAAATCACCTTCGCGCATGGCGAGAACCGTTCCCTGCGCTTTGAGGCCCAAGATTCTGGAAAAGGCTTTTACCGGCTGCTTGTCCCGAGACCGAGTGTCGGGGAACCCGCTGAGCCGTCCGCCGCACAGTGGAGTCAGAGCGGTGAGCACTCGGTAATGATTTCCGGCCCTGTTCAATTCCCACTCGGCAACGTCGGCATCGACCGGGGAACGCTGGTGCTGAAAGGGAAATTTGGGACCGATGGCTCGATAACAGGAGAGGCCGCGTTCTTTCCTATCGGTCAGGACCCAAGCGACCCGAAAGCCACTCCGTCAAAGCACGGCAGCTTCAAAGCGAACCGCGCCACGGGTGGATGATGTTCTGCTCCGTTCGATGGAGCGAGCCACTGGCGATTATGGCAACGCTTCGAGTGCGCCTTTGTACGGAGCAGTCGGGGTTGGTAGGCTGAGTTCAGATTGTTACCCGGAAGAGCCGAGCGCGCGTTTTTGGGCCACATTATAAAAATGTAATAAAAAAAGTCGAGACATTCATCTTGCACTTGATAGCCTCGCCGCACTTACACGTTTCAAAAACGTGCAGTAAAACTCCATCGCTAACTACACCGTATGAAAAAGAAATCCGCTTCACAATCCGCCTTCTTCAATGTGCGTTGCCTAACGGGCCTGTTTTTGGTCCTGACCGGCGTCTTTCTGGCGCTGCTGGGCCTCGGCCACTTCTCCGCGCTCGCGCAGGAAGAAAGTGAGTTATCCGCCAAGGCCGTTAACGCGCTCGTTCCGCCGGGATTTGACTGTTCCAAAATTCACGAGCTCGGGATCGACAGGCAGGAAAACTTTCGGGCGGGTGCGATCATGATTTATTGCCATCAGGCGAAGGGAGGAGGCTCTGATTCCCCTTCGGGCGCAGGCTCCAAGTTCGTCCACAAAATGCTGGCACCGCTGTTTGGCGGCACGGACGTCAACCTGATCACCGGCACCGAGACGAGTCCCAATATAACGCAGTCGGAAACATACACTGCGGCTAACCCGGACGATCCTAATCAGATTTTTGTGGCCTACAACGACTCGCGCGGCCGCAATGTCAGCCCGATCAACATCTCCGGAGCATCGATCTCGACCGATGGAGGCACGACGTTTACGCGTCTCACCAACGCCAGTGGTCAAAGCCCGTTCAGCAATACCGAGGGTGATCCTGTTGCTCTCTACCACAAGCCAACCGGCACTTGGTTGACGGTCTGGTTAGACGTTGCGTGCGGCGGTCAGGGTCTCGGCGGATACAAGTCCACGACACCGTCTGATCCGTCGGCTGCCAGCTGGACGCATTTCTGCGTTCACAGCAACTCCCAGGACGACCGCGAGTCTGGATGGGCTGACAATAATCCGTCCAGCCCCTTCTATGGACGCCTCTACGTTTCCTGGAATGACTTCAATGTCGGTGGCGGTGCCCTCTACGCGACCTACTCCACTGATGCCGGCGTCACATGGCACGCTCCGGTCCAAGTTTCCAATGGCACGCCATTCATCCGCGACGTGCAGATTACCGGGGACCTTGCCGGCAACGGGGTCGTTTATCTCGCGGGCATGGACGAGGGCGGCGGTAGTTTCCCGCACAACAATATCAATCACATGTTTAAATCAACCGACGGTGGTAATACTTGGAGCCATCCCTACACGGGCCCGAGTTTTGCCGGCCCCGGTGTGACGGCTGTCGGTTACTTTGCCTGTATGTTTAGCGATGACGGTGGCTACTGGCGACATGAAGGCTGGGGTGAGCCTGCTGCGTATAATGGCGTCGTTCACATGGTCTATGATCAGCAAGGGGCCAGCGGTGACGCCGGCGACGTTTATTACATCCGGTCTACCGATGGCGGAACGACCTTTAGCGCACCGTTCAAGCTGAACACTGATGCCACGACTCGTCCTCAGTGGCAGCCTAACCTTTCAGTGAGTCCGACTGGCACTCTCTTGGCGACATGGTACGACGGGCGCGACGCCGCCAGCTGCGCCCGCGGTACCTCGGCTGTTCCGTGTTACCGGATGTACTCGCGAAAGTCCAACGACAACGGCGCAACCTGGTTGCCTGACGCCGCTTTCTCCGATGTTGTCACCCCACTCCCGGCCCAGAACGATCCCGGAATTCAAGCGACCTACGCGGGCGACTACGACTACGGCTCGGCGGTGGCTTCCAAGCACGTGACGTCGTGGACCGACGGGCGCCTCGCTATTGCGGGCTCGTCACAGCAGGACGCCTTCACCGATCAAGAATTGGTGGGCTTTAGCGTGACCGGCACGACTCCGGGCTGCGGCAGCATCATCTCGACTCAACCGACGGACTACGTCCTCAATCTGACTGACCCAGTGAATCCGTCGACTGTCCAGGCGACCGATTTCACCGTGAACGGCACTCCGGCGAACTCCTTCCTGCTTAGCAACGGCAACCAGACGATTACGTTCCACTTCAATAGCTCGCCGGTGGTAACACAAGGTGCGCAGACGATGCATATGCCCGCCGGTGCGATTAATAAACAGTCGAACGGCGATGGGAATTTGGATTTCACCTGTTCGTTCCGTTGGGACGCCACTCTGCTTCAGGTTACCACGACGGTACCAGCCGTCGGCGGCAACTTCGCAGGGCCAGGGTCATCGATGTACGACGTGAACTTCAACGAAGCCGTCGATCCGGCGTCGGTGCAGACGAGCGATCTGACGCTGAGCGGTGTTCCCGGCAGCGTAACCGCGGTTAGCGTGATCAATGGGAATACGACCGCGCGCTTCACGTTGAATTTGACGAGTATCTTTTCAGGTACGCTGACGACGAGTATTGCCGCCGGCGCAATCACCGATCAGTTTGGAAATCCCGGTGCGGCCTTCTCGGGGAATTACAATTACACTGGTAACTTCTGCCCAAGCTTCAGCCAGAACTTTGACGCAGTCACTGTTCCAATGTTGCCTGCGGGATGGACGGCAACGCAGGGTGTAAATGGAGGTGGATTCCCATTCTGGGTTACCTCCAATTCAGGAACTCCCGCTCCAGTGGCGGATAGTCTGCCAAACTCTGCGTTCTCGCAGGATCCGGCTAACCTCCTCGATAACCAGCTGGAAACGCCGACCCTTACCTATAACTCGGCCTCGGCACAGCTGACTTTCCGGCAGAACTACGACTTGGAACAGTCGTCTAGCACGGTTGCCTTCGACGTAGGCGTGTTAGAAATCAGCATTAACGGGGGCGCGTACCAGGACATCATCGCCGCGGGAGGCAGCTTTGTTGGCGGCGGATACAACCATACGTCGATCAGCACTGGGTTCAGCAATCCGTGCACGGTAACCGCGCCCATCCACACGACCACGGGTGGCTGGAGCGGAATCTCTAATGGAGGGTCCGGTGGCTTCGAAACCTCGACCGTGATGTTGCCCGCTTCCGGCGTTGGCATGCCGGTGAAGCTGCGCTGGCGCATGTGTTCGGACAACTCCGTCACGCATGCCGGCTGGCGCGTGGACAGCGTCGGCATATATGAGCCATGCGGGGCGCCAACCGTGGTTAGCGCGGTATCACGGAAGGCCCATGGCGGCGCTGGTAACTTCGACGTCAATCTGCCACTTAGCGGCACGCCGGGTATCGAATGCCGGTCGGGGGGAGGAACCAATGACTACTCCATGGTTGTGACCTTCGCCGGCAATGTCAGTGTGACCGGCAGTCCTCAGGCCACGGTGACAGCTGGTACAGCGACCATTGGCACGGGAGGAGTTCCGAATGGCGGCATGGTTACGGTTAGCGGGGCCACAGTCACGATTCCGCTCACGAGTGTGGCGAACGCGCAGACGATCAACGTGACTCTCCACGGAGTCAGTGATGGCATGTCCAACGGAGACGTCGTTATTCCCATGAGTCGTCTCCTCGGTGATACCAACGCGAATGGTTCGGTGAGTTCGACCGATGTCAGCCAGACCAAGGGGCAGTCGGGCCAGACAACGAACGGATCGAACTTCCGCACCGACGTGAACGTGAACGGTTCGGTTTCTGGAACGGACATTTCCCAGGTGAAGTCGGCGCTGGGCACCGGTTTGCCGTAATCCTAACAAACTTTGCTCTCCCCTGCAGCGCCCAAGCCGGGCGCTGCAGGGTGAGTTGCGAACGGTCTGTCTGTCAGGTCATCTTGGGCGATGACTTGCCATTTTGTTCCTGGCGCGTCGCGCGGTTCTCCTTTGCCTCCCGTGAAGACTCTGGCATAGTAGCGCCGAATTTGTGGCGACGGGGTTTGAAAACAACCTTGCTTAACGCAATGTTTCCCAAACAGGCGCCGGCATAGCTCAGCTGGTAGAGCAGCTGATTTGTAATCAGCAGGTCAAGGGTTCGAGCCCCTTAGCCGGCTTTAGCTCTCGTTGATTGTGGTTGCAAATCAGATGGTTACGAATGAATCGACAGGACTGAGTTTTTGCTGTGATGGGCCGTCATATGCTCCTTTTTTGCCGTCCCGTATAGGATTGGCGTATAGGATTTGAATAAGATCGTTAGGCTAGAATCGTGTCGTCTCCAATTTTTCCATGAAATCGTGGATGCGATTCCCTGGCGTCCGCGGTGGGAAGAGTTCTTGCACCTGAACTTTCAGCACCTCGGCAAGGTAGAGCAGCGCCTTATCGTCGACGTAGGAAAGACGCGCTTCGATCTTTGAAACGCCGCTGCGACTGATATCAAAACCGGCAATTTGCAGTTTCGTGGCGAAATCGGATTGCGACCAGCCGAGCGCATAGCGACGCCGCCGCACCTGCGGGCCGACATTATTTTTGTAGCGCATCTCGATCTCCTTGCGTCAGGCCGCTTTTGTTTCCGCAGTTTCGAAGCTGACGCGTGGCGAAGAGGTCGTCTGGCAGAGATCGATCAGCTTGTCGGCTTCGCGTCCGTCCAAAGTGCGCGCGGCTTCTTCGCGAAAATTGACGACCGGTCGCAGGTAGTAGGCGGATTCAAAAAGTTGATCCATGCATTCACCTGCGATGACGAGGATCTCGTCGAAAGTTTCACTTTCGGAATCGATCAATGACAGGAGCGCTGGAGCAGGAAAGTTTACGCGCGCGATGCAGCCGTCAGTTCCTGAAACGGTCCATCGGGAGCCCCCGCCAGTAGTGGGCATGAATTCCTTCGGGTGAAGACGCGCCTCTTTGATGAGATCGACTTTGAGCGCTTTCAGACGCTCGGTTTGGGAAGCAATATCGCGGTGCAGAGCAACGGCTTCCGAGACGAGTTTTTTGAGCTGAGGTTTGGTCATAAATAAATCGGAGTTGAGGTTTCTTGGCCGCGCTCGCTCTGGCGCACTTGCTCCAGAACTCGCGCGACATGAAGGCTCTACACCCGGTTTTTTGCTGACTTGGTTGGGAGGCGACCGCTCTTTCTCCGTTGTTCTTCAAGGGGCAACGGACGACCTCCGCGAACCCACGAATTTTTTTGACAGTTTCCACGCCCGACCCGTTCCGCCGGGTCTTGTGAGATCTTCATTCGCTCTCCTGCGGCGAAGTGGCCATCGCCTGAATCTTGTCTGTGCGTTCATGCGAACGTATTCTCGTGGCAGACAGAAGAAAGAGAAGATTCAATGAAAAAGACCTCCACAATGATGGCTGAAGCGGTGGCAGCCGATTCGTTTACCTCCGCGACCACAATCGCAGCGCTGCTATTCCTGGCGGCAAAGTTTCCACACCGTCAGTTCAACAGCGCGGAACTCTCCGTTCTCTCCGGAATCGGACGCACCGCGATGTCGCAGATCAAGAATTCGTCCGACACGCCGTTTTCTCTCGGCAAATGCACGCTCCAACGCTTGGACGGCTGGCTTGCCAAGCATCCTGGTTTTAAGCAACAATGATCGGTCGAGTCGAAGGGGCATGTATGGCACGCGGAGTTCGCAAGAGCATCACGATTCCGGGGCTGCTCGCCCCCACGGTAAAGCGACGTTGTGGGGAATTCGGGCATACAATCTTCACGCCATACGTTGTCGAACTCGTCTGCTACGATCTGCGTTCGGACGCCAAACACTCGATCACTCTCGAGATCGCCCGCGACACCCAGCCCGCACAGGACGCGGTCGATCGTGAACTGGTCGCGCGATATCGACCTGGCGCGCCCCGCAAAGGCCTGTTGGTGCAGCTCGTGGACCGCATCCATCATTTACAGAACACCGCAACTCGCAGCCGCCACGATCTGCCTCTGCCGCCGCTGAGTGCAGTCGCCGAGCGCGTCACCTTTCCCTTCGAAATCTGGCGCCTGGTCGAAGTGCGTTGGAAGGAGTTGGGCTATCGCTCTCTTTCGGCCTACGTCACCGGCCTGATTCGATACGATCTCCTCGTCAGTGGGCCGCACTCATCGATGACCGCGGACTGCCGGTCCAAACTACAACGCAAACTTACCCGAAAGACGCTCGCCGATCGTCGCCACGGACGCCGGCGAAAAATCTTGCTCGATCATCTCATTGAGGAAGCCGAAGGCCACCCTGTTTCGGAGCGAGAGCTCGAAAAAGTAAAGACCCGGATCGCGCGAGAACTGCGGCGAATCTCATTCGCGCCTTCCACTGTGGGATCATCCGCGCTTGCCGCTTCTTCTAAACACGAACCGATACGGACGTCTTACCGCGGAACGAGCACGGTCAAGGTGGAGCGCAGCAAGGCGAGCAATACCTTGACGGCGCGCAGCAAGCGATAAAATCGACACTTCGGTTCGCTTCCCATGCTTGAACGCAAAACCTCAAGAATCGCGAGGATAGGTTGATCATCGTGAAGAGCGCCTCGTCGCGCACCGGTGCGGCTGCGCAGCAGCGGCATCATCGCCCCAAGAAGCCCGCGAAGTCTCCGGGCGCGCGAAGCGGCGCACGCCCGGAGCAAGCCCGGAGTCTTCGCGTTTGGCAGCGCGTTACCTAAACTCGTGCGCCCTTACCCTGCTGGCGCGGTGCGACGGTGCGCAGTGTGCGCGCCGCGATCGACGTGATCGCTTTGTCCTGCTGTTCGGCAGGAAGATTCTTCACGAGCTTGCGGTACGCTTCCTTTAGTTCGGGATTCGCATCGAGTTGTGCCATCACGCTGGCGCGCACGCGCTCGCGACGTTCCAGCTTGTTCACGTTCTGCAATACGAGCATTCGCTCCAGGCGTTCCCGCGGCAGACTTTGGATGTAACTCCATTCCTTCGGATTGGCCTGGATATAGGCATCAATCTTGGCGTTGATCTCCACGTTATCGCGGAGCTTGGGTGAATCGGCAGCGGCGTCCGCCGAGGCGGCGCCATTGCCGTTCGTGTTCTTATCGGATCTTTTGAGGCTCATACATTATTTGTGTGCAGCGGCGGGTTTTGCGGTGAAGAGCTTTGATGATCTCGCCACTGAAGAGATCAACAAGCTCGCTAGTGTCCTGATATTCGACGGCCAGGCTCATGAGGAACTCTGCGCCGGGTGAAGCACCGAGTGTTTGTTCGACTTGTTCGTGTGCTTCGAGGTATCGCGCGACCGTGTCGAGCGAGACGGTCAGAATGACAGGTTGATTATCGTCGTGCATAAGCTTGGGAGTTCTTCGGGTTACCATTTGTCCTCCGAGGGTGATGGCTGCGGTGTTAGATTTATCTTACGGCTTTGCGCGTCGAGGGCGTCCAGGCGTTCGCGCAAGGCGGAGAGTTCATGTTTCAAGGCAATGTTCTCCTTCGCGACTCCCTGGGTTTCTCCGACAGCCTTGCTAAGTTCGGCAAGACGTTGATTGAGTGTCGTAGCCTGCTCAGTGACCTCGCGCGTTGCAGCGCGTTGCTTATTAACTTCGGCAACAACCGCGTCATTCGTGGAAACAGGCGGCCTAACGACCAGATCTCTTTCAGCCAGGGCGGCTGGATTGCGCGGCTGAACATCCCAGCTCGCGCTGGTTTCGATCCGGTAAACTGGATGCCCCTCGTGCATGACGAGTGGATCGCGGGAATCGACGTAGCGGCCGAGTCGGTACTCGCTTAATTGATCGGGAATTCGCAGTCCGGTTGAGCTAACCGGGCGGCCGACGGGAATCGCGCGCGCGACAGTGAGTTTCTTGGGTGCGTGCGATGCGCAGGCCGTGAAAAAGACGATTGAAAGCAAGAAAAGGCGTTTCATGGAATGAGGTTTGGTTGGAGCATGGTGGTCGCAGAGTTGGAGGAGATCGGCTCCGGGAGCGGAGCAATCGGCGCCGACAATGAGAATCCTTGCACGGGCGTTGGCGTAGGTGTTGCCGCCGAAAGAAGCGATGCCGTGCGTGTGCCACCAATCCTGGCATCCTCCTCGTCGATTGTTTGTGTGACGTAGAGATAAAATTGTTTGCCCGCCGGGACGCGAACGTAGAAGCCGTCGCGCTCGATCGTTTGGAGGATTTGCTGAGCGTAACGATCCAGCACGGCTTGTGCTCCTTGTAGCGGCGCATTTTGCAATGTCGGCAGAGCGAAAGTGCCGAATGCAGTGACCTGATTCTCGGTAAGAGCCGAAGCAGCTCCGCTCAAAAGGGCAGCAATGTAGAGTTTTACCTCGGCGAGGTTATCGGTCTTTAAAAGGCTGCCACGCAGGCCGGCGCTGCCGTCAGTGATCCCCCAGGTGCCGGTGTCCGGATCAAGTTCGTGGTCAAGCGCGAGACCAGAAACATTCAATTCCTTTCCCTCCTGCCAAACAAGCGTCCATCGACCGTTGCTCGCGATTCGCTCACGCGTCCGATCAACTTGGGCTGAGCCGTGAACTTCTGTGCCGGCGGGAATGATCAGTTGTCCGTGATGAAAGACATCTTCCGTCACCAGCCCCACGATTGGAGTTTGGATGGATGACGAATCGACGGTGATAACCAGCTCACAGGGAATCAACCGCCCGTACGGCGCGAAGTCTTCGCTTATCTTCTTAGCTTGCTTCGCCGGCGCGATGGGCGTCTCTGCAACCAAACTTAAGACCGGAAGTGTAGGCGGAGTCTTTGGCTTATTCCGTTCGGTTTGTTCCGTAGCTTTGGTTTGCGCCTCAGCATTTCGCGTGTCGAACGGCACCATTTCGCGGTTCACCGTCTGAGGTAGCTGCGTATTCTTCTCAGCAGACTTCGATGGCCCTTTATGCAGGACAACTGGTCTATGCGAGGAACGACGGCTGTTTACCAGGATGAGTAGGATGATTAGCCCGAGAAGAAAGAGCAGAAGCGCTCCTGTGGGAGAACGGAAGAAATTAAGTAAGCGGCGCGGATTCATTGCGGTAATGGAGCGGGTTCGATGTCTTTGGCATCAGGCTGCGCGGCTTCCGCTGCCGGCTCCCGGCGCGAAAGCACGAACGTAAAATCGTTCTTGAGTGACAAATCGTTTGGACCAGCCGGTCCGCCGCTGATCGCCACATAGCCGATGGTCGATCCATGCGGCGCGATGGCGCTCGCCAAATCAGTAACTGACGGGGTGAACACTTGATCGCCGACACGCACTTCCAACTTCTCCGGTGTGTGATCCAACGGCTTGTCGGACTTGTTCGCGATGATCAAGTGAAACACAAGGGTGTCTTTATCCGCGAAACGAAAAGCCTCTGTAAGACTTACTTCGTAGTCCCCGCAGTCGCTCACGACCGGCTTCGCGCGCAGGTCCCGGTATTCCACGTCGTCTACCTCTTCCGGCGCATTTGCCTTGAGTAATGGGAACGCTTTCGCCTTGTCGAACAATCCGAGCAGCCGTGGCGGCGTCAGCGGAAGCGCAAGATGATTAGCCTTGTCCGGCTTCGCTTGTAGCACGACGGAGTAACAGGGTTGTTCGCTCTCGTGCAATTCGAAAGCGTATGTGCGATTGTTCCAACGCACATTCAGATTAGTTGTCGCGTCTTTGGTCAACGCCCGTAAAGATAAGTAGGCGGTGCCCTTGGTGTGGGCGATCTGAAATGCGCCCGGCGTTTTGCCGTCCGAAGTGATCAGAGCTCCATCGATTGCTGCGATAGGCGATGGGAAACTGATGGTGGTTACTCGCGCTTCGGAAACCGGCACGGTGTAGACCGTGTGATCGTCGAGCGTGAAATCTTGCACGCGCGAGTCCGCTGCGTGCGCATTCATTAGGCTGAAGGGAAAGGTAAGTAGGAGTAGTTTAGTGAGTCGGCTCATATTTGAAATCCTCTACAGCGGTTGGGAAGCGGCCGTTCTCCAGCATGTTTGGATTACGGCGCATCTTGAGTTTGAGTGTGAAAGGCACGGCCTCAGTGAAGGCACGTTCCTGGAAAATGCCGCTGCGAATGAGCTGGCCGCTGACCTGCGTCAGGACGGCATCGCTGCGCGTTTGCAGGAATTCGATCTTGGCTACTTCAACCTTTTGGTGAAGTTCCTTCGCTTTGAACTCGCGCTCTTCGCTTGCCCATTGCGCACGCGCCTTCTCGTGCGCTCGCTTAAGGAACATCTGCTTAAGCAGCTCTGGACGGTCGAAGCCCTTTGGGTTGCGCTCGAGAAATGCAACCGCGGCCAACGTGCTCTGCTGCGCGTGCAGCTCACGTGCTTCCTGGAATTGCAGCAGCGGAGAGACAAAGAAAGTTCCGGCTGGATCGACGATCACGACGCGCTCGCGTTCTTTCAGCGTCTTCACTAGCTGGATTCGCTCGACCGCAGCGCCGACGATCACAGCGATAACTGCCAGAAACCAGAACCGGGCGAGCCGGTCTTTATCGACGAATACGCGGAGTGGGTTCTCGCGCTTCTCGCGAACAATCGGCGGCCGCGCCGGTGGCGTGGTTGTGCGTACCTCGGGAGTTGTAGCTTGCATGGTTAGTTTCGTGAATGTTGGAGAAGAAGTTCACGCACCGCGGCGTCGCCGGTTGGATCGTTTTTCTTTGGGCGGCGCGGTCGGCGCGGAGCGGATCGGTTGCCGCCCATCGAGCCGACGAGATTGCCAAGCGGCGAATAAGAGCTTCCGCTGATCGAAGCCTCGCCGGCTCCGAGTGTGGCAGCGGTCGCAGCCCCCGCCCCACCTGCCAGGAAGCCGCTAACTCCGCCAGCGGCTCCAAACGTGGCAGCGGCTCCGACACCGGCTGCGGCGCCGGCCACGCCGGCGGTGAAGACAGTGGATGCGAGTGCCTGGCCGACCTGCGTTCCGGTTGCTATGGCCTTTTGAATGATGATTGGCGCCGCAATCGTGCTTGCGATTAGCCAGATCGCGAGCGCCGCGAGACCTAATAAGTTTTGTAATCCATATCCCGCGCCTCCGCTCACTCCACCGACAGCGAGGAAGCTCTGGTCGGTCATGAAGCTGATCAGACCAGAAGTTAAAAGCGAGGCTGCGCCCCAACCGAGGGGCCAGCAGAGGACGCCTGCATAACCGAGTAAGAATGATACGCCAATGGAATGAAGCGTTCGCACGGCGAGGAAGCCGATAAAGATCGGTGCCAGCGCGAAGGCGACGTAAAGGATGAACTTCTGAACCAGGTAAGCGTAGAAGACGATGACACTCGCCAGGAAGCCGAGCACATACATCACGATCGAAATCCCCGCCTCAAAGAGGGCCTGCCCATTTAGCATATCCCACCACGACTTCGAGCCGGAATCGGAGCCGCCCGTCGTACTCTTGTTTACTGCAAGCGCCTGCTGATACTGATCGTAAACTTTCGCAGGGTCAGCCTTGAGAGTCTCCTTCACCGTCGTATCGACGATCGCGGCGACTTCGTTTCCCCAAGTCGGGAGGTAAGCGAGCACCGCAGCAAAGGCGAAAGTGCGGCCGATCGTTCGCAGATAGGCGCCTGGACTGCGATGCCCGGTAACTGTGGAAGAGACGACGCCTACCGCCAACAGCACAAAGGCGATTGGCATCAGCACGCGGTTCATCTCCGTGCATTGATTGAGGAAATTTGGAAACAGAGTGTTGAAGTCGTTCATTGATTCTTCTTGAGTGAGTCGTTAGGTCGTTGTGTTATTGATTCCGGTCGGGAAAAGTGGGAGGCGTCGTTTCCAGCCGAAACACTTCCCCGTAGCGACGCAGGCTCTCCTCCATTTGCGCTTGACGTTCTTCGCGGACGGCATCCTCCTGACGTTCGCGGTCCGCACGGTTCTCGGCATCCTGCGTCGCGACTTGCGCTGCGGCGTGATCGATCTCCCGGTCAACGGTGCCGAGTTCGGCGTTATAGCCGACGAGAACGCCAGTTAGCTTTTGAGTCTCTGCGTCAGTAGTGGACGCTTGTAACTGTTGCGTCGTCGCGGCGATTTGACTGCGCAAAGTCGCCCGCCGGGCGAGCACATCATCGTTAACCGATTGAAAATTGCGCGAGCTATCCTGGATCGCGCCATATTTCCGATACAACTCTTCGGCCCGCGGGACTGTCGCTCCACCTGGCGTGGTGAATGTGGCTCCCAGGCTTGTGTAAATGCCGTTGCCGTTATACGCCAGCGCCTGGATGCCGTTGGTTGCGCGTTGGAGGTTTCCAATCGTTTGGCCGATCCCAATCCGCTGCAGACTCGTGATGAGTTGATCCGCGCCGACGATGTGAATGAGTTGCTCGGGATTTCCGAACGCCTTTACGTAAGCTTCAGTCTGTTGAAGCTGCTGCGTCAGCGTGTTGATTTGTGTGATCTGGTTGTTCACCATCTCGACGTACTTCGCGAGATCCGCGATGTGATTTGCCTGATTGTTGCGCGATCGCGGTTGGATCGATGACGACGAGCTGTGCTTGCGCCACTGACGCCGTCACTAACAGCGCTGCGGTTGAAAGAATGAACTTCGTAGCCATCGATGTGTTATTCCTGAATCCGAATAGTCGCGGTGCTCGGCGCGAGGATGACGCCGTTTTCTTCCCGCTCTGGGAGCGGCACATCGAGCAACCGCACATGCGCTCGATCATCGAGCTGCGGACCGAGCCGCTGCCGGTCGATGAGTTCATGGAACTGCTGTTTCGCTGCGTCGCTTCGTGCCTTTTCATATCCGGCATCGTATGACTTCTGCGCATGGGCGTTGCTCCCCGCCTGGAGCGACTCGCTCAGGAGCACGCCGCCGGCTGCCGCCGCGGTGGAGATCAACGGATTCCCGTTGCTCAGCTTGTTGCCAATGAACGCACCGCCGGCCGCGCCGACGGTGTCGCCGATAATGCGCGTCGGGCTAACGCCCGCGCAGCTCGCCAGCATCGCGCCGACGAAAAGAGAAAGAAGAAGTGTCGCGTTTTTCATTACGCGACGCTTGTAGCAGGCGAGCAGGACAGACGTGCTCCGCGCGTGGAGCGATTGCTATCGATATGCGGAGGTCGCTCGTTGCTCTAGATTGATCATTGGGACATTGAAAGACGAAAACTTGTGAAGACTGCAGAATGGGCGCTGTATTGCGATGAATCGGGAAACACCGGGAAGAATTTCGCAGATCGTGCGCAACCAGTTTTCATCGAAGCCGGATGGTATCTGCGCCACGACGAATCCGCTGCAATTGCGAAGCGGATTGAGGAACTGGAGAAACGAGATGGCTACAGTAAAGCAGAGGTTAAAGGCGCGAAGCTGCTCAAGAGTCCCAAGGGGCGTCGGTTTCTTCGTTCCGTGTCAGAAGAAATGGGCCTGTGCGCGATTCCTTACTTTTATCTCGTTGAAAAGCGATATGCTATCTGCGCCAAATTAGTCGAGTCGCTGTTTGACCCTTCATACAATCCCGCCGTGTCCAATGAGGAGTTGTGGGACCCCGACGCCCGACAAGAGATCGCGCAAAATTTCTACGAGGCTCCCGACAATCTCATCTACGGGTTCGGTGCCGCTTATCGCGAGAAAAACGCCGAGGCGGTTTGTGACAATGCCGAACGATGGCTCGCTCATTTTCGCGCAAAGGCAGCCGCCGAATTGGAAAAGCGAGTGGCTGCAGTGCTTCCGGTGCTGAAAGAAGAGATTGAAGGAGAATTTAGAGCTTACGGAGGGACGCCAACCGGCTACGACAGTTTAAACATGCCGATTTGGGTCATGATATTCCAAGATATGGAACACCATTTCCCCGATCCGTGTGATGTAATTCACGATCGGATCGTGGAGTTTCAAGATTGCTTCAAGCATACATACGAAATGCTCCGTGGTGGAAGTCGATCGGCCCTGATTTTCAACGATGGCCGCAAGTTCACCTCGGGCTTGCGCAAAGTTACCTCGTTGAGCTTCGCGGAGTCGGAAACCCAACCACTTATTCGAGCGGCGGACTGTATTGCGGCTTCGACGCGCGAGTTTGCGTGGCGCGCCTTTAATGATGAACCGGTCGATGAAAATCTGGCAAAGGCTGTGTATCCGACACTCGGGGCGTTAGCGTGCTGGGTAATGAGTCACATGCATCCTTCCCTCGGGTTCTTCCCCCAACTCGGAACGGTTATGGGATCGGGACAATTCTCAGGCAAATTATTCGCGCGGGTCTTAGAGGCAATGCGGCCGTGAACCGCAACAGCAGAGCGCCCTTGCAAGTGGCGCAGGACGCGATTCACCGTCTGATCGCGCTTCTGCAAACATGCCAACCTCTTGAGCTCATCAGTCGCGTCGCGACATACACGCTCTCGGGCTCTCCTGACGCGTCGTCACCGGAAAGTCCGGATCGAAATGAAGCACACTTGGAATACCTCGTTAGCCTGGCGACGTCTCTCGACGAAATGGGCGGCCGGGCACCCTCGCCGGATGATATTCAGGAAACGATTGACCTGCTCACCACAATCCACATCGCCGCGTCTGCGCATCACATGCTGCGTGACCCGTCTCACGGGCGTGAGGAGCCGTTGAAAGAAATAGCCGGGCAATTGCGCGCCGATCGATTGCATATCCGCGGAGATGCCTATTGGCCTCACTTGCGGCGCACTTTCGTGGACTTGCTCGCTCCTCACGATGCGGTTCTCAGGAGCGCGCTTGGGTTCACATCGGCGGACTTCTTCGGCTTTTTGGAGCGTACCGAGTGCCTCATTGATCAACGCTTCGCAAAGGAGATGGAGACGCGCGTTGTGCCATACCGCGCACTGTTGAAGCCGTGGACAAGTCGCTTGAGCGCCGGCCGGCAATTAACGGCTTCGGAAGATGCGAGCTTTCGAGAATTCTTGAAAGCAAACGCGGACGCGATTGCAGTAGCGAAGGGCACCTTCGACTCTTTCGGGACGCCGAACTTGTTCGTCATCTCCGCTAGCAGCGACGCCGAGGAAGCGATCCTCGCGAAGCTCCGCTGTTCGTTCGGAGAAAATCGACTGTTCCGCGGGATGAAGCAGGAGCACGCCTTCTGGCCACTTACTGAGTCATTGACGCACCGAAGGCCGATCATCCGGCATCGAGACGCTGACTATGCGTTCCTTCTCTCGTACATTTTGCGCGGTGCGTACACGTTGATCAGCGAGTTGCTGCACGAAACAGATAAAAAATATTGGAAAGAGAGATTCCTGCCCGCACGTGACAGCTACTTGGAGCGTGAGACGGAGAATCTGGTTCGATCAGCGTTGCCACACGCGACAATCCTTGCGCGTGCGGAGTACGACGTATTAGGACAACACGGGCGCGCGGAGGCCGATCTCGTTGTTCTCTGCGACGACTTCCTCATCGTGGCTGAGTGCAAAGCAGCCGCCGTCGAACAGGCGAGTCGTCGAGGTGCTCCTCAATCGGTGCGAGCAGATCTCGGCAAAACAATCATCGAAGCTCACGGCCAAGCAGAGCGGTTGATCCGCGAATTGGTCACAAGAGGGGAATTAGCGCTTCAGCCCAGAAATGGCGGGTCCGCAACTGTAATCCACGCGGCCGATTTTCGGTGGGTTGCACGTGTCAGCGTTACCCTGGAACTCATCGGTCCGGCGGCGACTTCGCTTTGGATGCTCGAAGCAGGCGGGTTCTTGAAGAATGCAGAGAAATGTTGGTCGGTGAACCTCAACGACCTGCGTGCTGTCGTGGACATTCTCGATACGCCCTCAGTGTTCTTGCACTACCTGATCAGACGAATGGATCTCAATTCACTGAGGAGTATCCACGCGCGCGACGAGTTGGATTACCTCATGCATTACGTCGAACACGGCCTCTTCTTCCGGGATGCCAATGAGCAGAAGGCGAACGAAGAGATGACGCTGATCGGCTTCACGGCAGCGCTCGATCAGTACTACCGTCGTGTAGGGGGTCTTTCTGAGTACGGGAAGAAGCCGAAGGTCAGGCTTGGGCGCAGAGCGAGGCAGATGCTCAAAACGCTGGAGCAGATCCGACCACGCCACTATGTCTCTGCATGCCTCCAGCTACTGGAATTCGACATTCCGGATCGCGAGAACTTGTTGGGAAAGCTGCCTGGACACCTGAAGACGGTGCGCGAGAAATCTGCAGCGTTTGGCTTCTCGCTCCTGGCGAATCATAAGTGGAAGCAAGGCGTAGCTTTGGCTACTACGCGAGCTCCTGAGCCGATGCGTGACATGATCCTCGGCCGCGCGATCGACCACTGCCGCAGCGAATCGCTCGAAGAGCTTTGCGTAATCGTGCAGGGTATTCCTCTCGGAACCCGTCCGCTCTTCATCTTGCTGGCGACGCCACAAGGAACGGTGCCCGATACGGCGACGCGGCTGTTGCGGCAGCTCCGATTCGAAACACAGGACCTTTGGCGACGTGCAGGGTGATCTGCCCTTGTCTCGTCGAGCTTGAGGATCTCAATTCCGATCAACGCCAGCAGCCTCAGCGACAGCCGATACAACATCGCCGTTCTGACGGAGTCGCTCGACCCGTTCATCAAACTGCGCACCGCTGCTACCGCTGACGTAGAGCATCTCGGGTGAGGCGACGTTGTGCGCCGTCCCGCAGATTGGGTTCTGTGCGTCGCTATGCAGATAGGTGAACGCTGCGAATTTGTCGCCGGTCTGCTGATCGGGGAGCGGATACGAGAGGATGGCGTGCTTCGTCAGTTCGGTTAGGCCGATGTCGGCAGCCATGTCGTCAAGATCGGAGCGATCGTTTTGGCGCATGAGGAAGAATTGTCGGCTGTTGCCGAAGACGGCGGAGCGGATGCGGCTTTCTTTAAACCGGCCGTATTGCTGAACGATGGAGATGTTCCAGCAGTTGAACTTCCGCATCTGCGCGTAGCTCTCTTTCACGATCTGTTCGCCGCCTGGAATGTCGAGGAGGCGCGCGACTTCTTCGTACACGTTCCGTTTCCGCAGACGGCGCGGCATCGTGATGATGTGTTGGCGCGTGTAGTTCGTAATGAGGAAGCCTGCGACCGAGCGGAGAAGCTTTGCGGCTTCGGGAATGTAGCCGAGCTCGAAGTGCGCGATTTTTCCGGTGAGCGAAATGTTGCTCGGGCCGTCGAGGAGACAGCCGTAGTTGCCGTGGGCGCACCACGGCAGCAGGCGTGTCGCGAGATCGCCAGCCGCAGGATCGGAAGCGTCGAGCTGGAGCAACTCTTGCAGCATGCGGTGCGTCGGATATTCCGAAGGCTCGAAGTATGCGAGCGCAAGGTTACGAACCTCGCGACGCGTGTTCGGCTCCTTCAGAAAGCGCAGCACTTCCTCTTCCGCCACGTTGGCGAGTTGCTCGTCGGCGGACCCCGCATCGATGCGCTGACGATCACGAAAGTCAACGAAGACATCGAGCGTCGTTGCACCGGGACGCGCGCGTTTCAGCTCCGCCAGCACACATGCGTGCCGGGCGATTTGCAGTAATCGATCACCATTTTTCCGACTCCACTCTTCGAAGACATCTTCGTAGAGCAGCATGATGTATTTGGCGATCTGCGCCTCACGGGCCAATTGTTTGTCTTCGTCGCTGCTAACGCCAGCGATCCTCGCAACAAGTGCCATCGCCGACGCGAGATGCTCGGCTGAGAGCGGCAGTCCATGCGTGTCGAGATAATTGATCGTTAGGGCGCCATCCGGCTGAATGATGATCGGCCGCGCATTCGGTTCGACCGTTCGGGTGTAGATTTCGTAAGAGAGGCCTTCCTCGATGATGACGGTGTAGTCGTAAAAGGCTTCCGTCTGCGAGAGCAGGTCGCAGACGGTGACGCTCTTACCGGCGCCGCTCATGCCGAGCAGGACGGCGTGTTGCGGCGTTTCGTTCCCCTGCGAACCGGAGAACGTCGTCACGCCGACCAGGTTCCGTTGGTTGCCTTCGTAAAGCGCCTCGGCGTGTTCGAGGTGACCGGTGAACGTCGCGCTGAACGGCAACACATCAGCGAGGTATCGCGTCTCGGCGTAGAGCTTGCGATGGGAATAGCGCCCCCACGGACAACCAGGCCAACTTTGATAGAAAAGCTTTTTCGCCGTGGTCGGCAATGCGCAGACGAGATACTGCGCGCCGTTCATTCCGTTGATCGCGTTCTTGATCGCGGCCGTTTTCATCGCGAGTCCTTCGCGGGTCTCGTCCCATGCGCGGATGATGTATTCGACGTTGAACGGCAAACTGTGGCCCTGCATCAACGCGGCGATTTTCTTCTGCTTCTTCTCCATTGCGGTGAGGAGCGAGAGCCGCTTCTCGCTCGCAAAATCGCCGGCCAAACGATCATGCGCTTTTTCCTCGCGATTGATCTCGGCGCGCGCCGAAAGGGACTCGATGTTGACCGTGATGTTGTAGTCGAGCAGCGGCAGCCCGGTGAGACGCTGCACCAAGCCGGGATGCGTGGCGCGCGGCCAGCGACTGACCACCAGGACCGAATGGTAAAAGCCGTCCATCCAAAAACCTGAAGCGTCGGTGAGTCCTTGTGCCTCGCTGTGCCAGCAGTTTTCTTGAATCGACAGCTCAGGATCGAAGGTCGCAAGCGTGTCGTATTCGAAGCGCGAACCGAGGGATGGATTGAGGAACGTGGTGCAATGACGATAGTGATCGCCGTCATTCATCGGCGTGATACGCGCACCGGGGAAGACATTGGCCAGCATCTGCTGGAGTTGTTCAAACTCCGTCGTCATCTCCTGGAGCAAGGCACCATAGTGCGCGTGTTGTCGCGCGGTTGTCGCCATCAACGCGGGCGACGTCTCGATGCTTCGCGAAAAAAAGAGCACGAGCCGTTGCCGACGAAGCTGGCGATCGACCATCGCCTGCCAGTAGCGGGTAAAACGCTCGTTGCGACAGCGGCGGGTCCACACATTGGTCGCGCGTGCAGTCTGCTCGCGATACCGCAAGAGATCCGCGCGATAATCCGAGTCGCAGAACCACTGCACTTGCAGACGAAGTTTGTCGTGGAGACAGGCGAGCAAGAGCGTGAGCTGATCCTGGAATGCATTGAGATGTTCCGGCGCCGCAGCACTCAGGTCGGCTGGCTCGATGATGAAGCCCTTCGAGACATGGCAGCCTTTGCGCAGTCCGTGAAAGACGATGAGGTCGCGAACGAAGTAACCGTTGGGAGCAGATTCAAACATGGTCGGTGGAGGCGGAGGTTGAGCGCGCGGTCTCGCGCGCAGGTTGAGGACCGAAGCCGGGGCCTTTCAGCCAAAGTTCAAACAGATCGATGTCGTAGCCGGAGGGTTTGCCCTGTCGAAACGCGAGCGCGTAAAGCAACGCCAGGCCGAGCGGAACCAACGCAGGGACAAGCGCGCTGAGAAAGTTCCAGTGCCACACGCTGAAAAGAAGGAGCAACGTCAGCACTCCGGCGAATGCTCCGCCGGCAACAAACCAGAAAAGGTTGCCTTCCAGTCCCCACGTTTTGCCGGCGGAGTCATCTGCGCTGTTCGTCTCCGTGAAGCGCAGCTCGTATTTCGAATCGGCGCTCATTGAAACGAGCCGACATCGACTGTGGAGCTGTCGATCCCGAAAGCGGTAAAGAGCGCCTTCACGATCACTGGCGCGCCCGCAATGATGAGGCCGCCGATAATCGACAGCTTGCCTGCATCGGTATCACCGCGCCGGATGGCGAAGCCGCCGCCGACCACGCAAATGGTGCCGAAGATGAATCCGATGAGCATCACGATGCCCAGCGCTTTGCTCGCGCCGCCAGCAAGATCGCCGGTCGATTGCGCGAGAATCGGAAGGAAGTTGATCGCAAGAAGTTTGGTTTTCATGTGGCCCGATTCTTAACTCGCCCCGCGATGCATGCTGCTCCGGCGCGGGAGCGACCTTGCGGTGCGTGCGCTGTCAGGGTGAAATGGATGAACGCAATTTCCATTTCGCCCGACCGACTCGAACACCTCCGGCATCTCGAAGCGTATTTGCACGAGCAAATCCGCGGACAGGATCACGTCATTCCGCGCGTTGTTTCCGCCCTTCATCGCGGCGAACTTGGCCTAACGACACCGAAGCGACCGCGCGGAAGTTTCCTCTTGTTAGGCCCGACTGGCGTCGGCAAAACGGAACTGTCGATTGCGTTCACGCGCTATCTGCTCGGTCACGACAAATTGTTTCGCTTCGACATGTCGGAGTATCAGACTCAGGAAAGTCTTGGCGTTTTGTTGGGCGCTCGAATTGGCGAAGTCGGTTTGTTAGGCCTGGCTCGCAAAAAATCCGCCACTGGCACCCTGCTCTTCGATGAAATCGAAAAAGCGCATCCCCGCGTGCTCGATCTCTTCCTGCAAATCCTGGACGCCGCGCGCATCACGATGGCAAGCGGCGAGACGCTCGATCTCAGCGGCTTTTACGTCGTCTTTACGTCGAATATCGCAGCGGCCGAAATCCTCAATCTTCAGCATTCATCCTTCACCACGATGGAGCGCCACGTTCTGGCAAAGGCGCAACAGACGTTGCGTCCGGAACTCTACGCCCGCATCACCGAGAAGCTGGTTTTCAATCGCCTGAGCTACGACGTGCAAATGGAAATCGCGCACCTCCACATCGCGCGCGAACTCTCCTTTCTGCGCGATAAAGGTTTCGACCTCAGGCTCGGCCATTCCGTCGTCTCATTCCTGATGCAACGCGGCTTTCATCCGCGACTCGGCGCACGCCCACTGCGCGACACGATCGAAAAACATCTACGCGGCGCGGTTGCGGACACGATGCTGGAGGAAGTTGGCTCGATTCCTTTCGAAGTGACCGTCTGTGGAGACGAACTCGCGTTGATACCATTCAACTCATCGGCCGCGGTTGACGGACTCGCGGTTTCTTGCAACGGACCGACCGACTTCTCCTGCGTGAATCGATAGCGACCTCTCTCGGCGAGCGAGCACAGTCACAGGTGGAGCGCAGGCACGAGCAATACCTTGACGGCGCGCAGCGAGCCATACAATCGAGGAGCGATTCGCGCGTGGCTTTGTGCTTCCAATGCGATCGGCTTCCCCCCGTGATGATCTGCGAACCCGCAGCGGCGCGGCCGGCATCCGCAGGGGGAATGGGGCGGAAAGCCGAGAGCGCCGCGAGGACGGCGCAGATGATCACCCTTAACGAACTGGCAAATGGGAGTCTGTCTGCTGGGGCAGCTTGCGGCGGAAGCGGTCTCGGCATCGATCGCAAAGGAACTCCGCGCGAGACGCAGTGATTTGAGTTGTGGAATGGAGCGCAGCGTGCCACCGGAGAGCCTCGCGCCCGACGCATGGCTCGACGAGTTTGCTGCGATTCCGCAAACGGTGACGCAAATCCGCGGGAGCTCGTAAGCTGCACTCGGCGGCGGCCTGGCTTTGTCTTCGACTAAGTCGGAGCTGGGGCGCGCTTGTTGTGCACCAGTTGTTCGAGTAACTCGATTTGGATCTGCTGCACTTCAAACATTCGACGATTTTGCCTTCGTAGCAGGTGGTCGAGTTTTTCGTGCACATGACGGATCTCCAGCTCGGCTTTCAGATTAACCTTGTAGTCATTCTCCCCCCGTAAACGATCCCGCGCTTCCGCCCGGTTCTGACTCATCATGATTACCGGGGCCTGAATCGCTGCGATGCAGGACAGGAGGAGGTTGAGAAAGATAAATGGGTAAGGATCAAAGCCGCGATTCGCGAGGGCGAAAGCGTTAAACGCGATCCAGGTAACCAGGACTGAGACGAAGATGATGATGAAAACCCAGCTGCCGCCGAAGTCGGCGATCCGATCGGAAAGCTGTTCGCCGATTGTCAGTTTGCGCTCGAACTGCGCCTCAATGTTTTCGGTAAGGATTTCGTGTCGCTGCAGGCTCTCGACTACATCTTGATCGAGTGCGGAAAGCTCACCGAGTTCCTCCTCGAGAGCTTGTTTTAGGTAATCCTTGCGCAAGCGGGCCAGGTCATCGTAGCAGACGAATTTATCTCCATTCCAATCGGGCTGCTGCTTGTGGATGAAGTCGGACAAGGTGGGACGGAGGGTGTCGCCAAATGTGCCGGCGCTCGGCGGAAGATGGCGGTCGCAGATCACGCAGCGGAATTCCGCGGACTTCGGTTCGGCAGTTGGCGGAGCTGCGTTCATTCTAGTGGGGTGCGGCTGGCTGAAGGATCGCTCCGGGGTCTGCTCGCCCGACCGGAGCCGGCGCCGGGGAGTCGGTTGGGGCGGTTCCTTTGTCGTCCTGCCGGATTTTGAACCAGGTAATGTAGAGCGACGGCAGCGAGATCAGCGTGAGCATGGTGGCCACAGCGAGCCCGCCCATAATGGCGTAGGCCATGGGGCCCCAGAAGACGGTCGGCGCGATCGGCGCCATTCCCAAGATCATCGCCTGCGCGGTCAGGGTGATCGGACGGAAGCGCACTAGGGAGGCTTCGACTACGGCATCCCAACCCCCGCGTCCTGCTGCCTTCTCCACCTCGATCTGGTCAACCATGATGACCGAGTTTCGGACGATCATGCCGATCAGCGCGACGGTGCCCAGCATCGCGACGAATCCCATCGGGCTTTGCGTGACCAACAGCGCAAGCACGACACCAATGACGCCTAACGGGGCGACGCTGCAGACCAGGAACAACCGGCTGAAACTCTGCATCTGGAACATCAGGACGGTAATCATCAGCAAGACCACGATCGGGAAGACCGCGAGGACGGAGCCCTGCCCCTTCGCGCTTTCCTCGACGCTTCCTCCCTCGACGATCTTGTAGCCGACCGGCAGTTGCCGCTTCAGCTCGGCGACTTTTCCGGCAAGACCCGCCACGGCGGTCGCCGGCAACACGCCATCCCGGGGCTCGGCCTGGACCGTCAGTGTGGGTAGCCGGTCACGGCGCCAGATCAGAGGTAAATCCTGTTCGTACTCGACCTTGGCCAGCTCGCTCAATGGCACAGACCGTCCGTTCGGAAGCGGGATCTTGAGGGTCCGGATCGTCTCCAGAGACATACGTTGATCCGCCTGGGCTCGCACTACCACGTCGATGAGGTAGATGCTGTCGCGCACCTGAGTCGCGGTGATGCCCGAGACGGCGGCGTTAATCATCTGCGCGACCGCCGCTGAGCTGAGCCCCACTTGCCTCGCCTCATCCTGGTTGATGCGGATCCGGAGTTTACGAATCGGATCCATCCAGTTGAAGCTCACTCTTTTGATGTCGGGGCTCGCCCCCACGACGCCTGCCAGCTTGTCGGCTATTTCACGCACCTGATGCGGATCGGTGCCGCTGAGGCGGTATTGGACCGGCCATCCCACCGGTGGGCCGAGCTCGAGCGGGAAAACGCGCCCGACTGCCTCGGGGAATTTTTCCTGCAGCGCGGCCTCAAGGCGTTTCCTGACTTGTTCCCGCACCTTCAGGCTCTTGGTGAGAATGATCGTTTGGGCGAAGAAATCGTTTTGGAGCTGCACGTCGAGGGGCAGGTAGAATCGAATCGCCCCGCGCCCCACGTAGGAGCTCCAGTAGACGATATCGGGGTCGGCACGAAGGATTTCGTCGAGCTTTTGCGAGGCCCGATCCGTGGCGTAGATCGAGGCGTCGTGCCTCAGGCGCAGATCGAGCACGAGTTCCGGCCGGTCCGACGCGGGGAAGAACTGGCTGGGCACAAACCGCGCCAGCCAGAGCGATACGCCGAAGATCGCGATCGTCACTGCCAGCGTCACTTTGGCGTGACGCATGGTGAAGAGCAGCAGGCGCCGATAAATACTGAGGACACGCCCGCCGCCCTCGTGGTGGCCCTTGCCCTCCTGCTTGGGGGGCTTTAGGAGCATCGTCCCAATGAGTGGCGTGAAGAGCGCGGCGACGACCCAGGAGGTGAGAACGGCGATCACGACGACCGCGAAAAGCGTGAAAGTGTATTCGCCCGCCGAACTCTTGGCGAACCCGACCGGCACGAAGCCGAGCGCGATCACCAGGGTGCCGGTGAGCCTCGGATAAGCCGTGGAGGCATAGGCAAAGATCCCCGCTTTGATCCTGTCCCAGCCATGATCCACCTTCGAAACCATCGCCTCGATCGTGATCATCGCGTCATCGACGAGCAGCCCGAGCGCGATGATCAGCGCCCCGAGCGAGATGCGCTGCAAGTCGATCCCGCAGATCTGCATGACGATAAAAACAATGGCCAGCACGAGCGGGATCGACGCCGCCACGACTAGGCCTGGCCGCAGGCCCAGATTCAGAAAGCTGATGACGAGAACGATCGCGATCGCCTCCCACAGCGCCTTCATAAATTCGTTCACCGCTTCTTCCACCACCTTCGGCTGATTGGAGACCAGGAAGGTCTCGATGCCGACCGGCAGGTCTGCTTTGAGCTCCTCCATCACGTGTTCCAGATTCTTTTCCAAGGCGAGGATGTCGCCGCCGGTGCGCATCGAGAGCGCCACGCCGATGGCGTCCTTGCCGTTGACGCGGAACTTCGGCTGCGGCGGGTCGGCGTAGCGGCGCGTAATCGTCGCGATGTCGCCGAGGCGCAGCATCTTTCCGCCAAAGACGAAATTGACCTGCTGCAAGTCCTTTTCGGATTCAAACCGTCCGGTCACATCCACGAGCAGGGCCTCATTCTTGGTCTGGATCACGCCGGAGGGAACCACGGCGTTTTGGGTGACGAGCGCCTTAATCAGCTCGGTGCGGTCCATGCCGAGTTCGGCGAGGCGGTGAGTGGAGAACTCGACATAAATCCGCTCATCCTGGGTGCCCAGGAATTCGGCTTTCGAGACATCTTTCACTCGCAGCAGGCGTGAGCGCGCCTCTTCCGCGTAATCGCGCAATTCCCGATGACTGAAACCATCCGCCGTAAAGCCATAGATGATCCCGTAGGTGTCGCCGAATTCGTCGTTAAAAAACGGCCCCACGATTCCTTGCGGGAGCGTCTGCTTGATATCGCCGACCTTCTTTCGAACCTGATACCAAAGGTCCGGCACATCCTTTTTCGGAGTGGACTCGAGCAGATAGACAAACACGGTGGAGGTCCCGGCAACCGTATAGCTCTTCAGATAGTAAAGATTGGGCGTGTCTTGCAGCTTCTTCTCGATGCGATCAGTGACCTGCTGCATGGTCTCGTCCTGGGTCGCGCCCGGCCAGAGCGTCACGACCACCATCGTTTTGACCGTGAATTCGGGGTCTTCATTGCGCCCCAGGTGCTGATAGGCCGAGAACCCCGCCACGAGGCATACGATCATGAAGTAGATGACGAGCGCCTTGTGGCGGATCGCCCATTCGGTCGGATTGAAGCCCTTCATTATTGGCCTCCCAACAGTTTCACGGCCTGACCGTCATGCAGCTCCTGCACGCCGGCTGTGACGACCCTTTCGCCGGATTCCAGGCCACCCGTCACGATCTCAGAGTCCGGCGCATGGCGCGCAATCACGATTTGCCGCCGATGCACGCGCTGATCCTTGGGATCGACCACCCAGACCGCGGGCTTGTCCTCGATCATCGTCAACGCAGAAGAAGGAATCTCGATCAAAGACTCGCCCTTCAATTTCAGGCGCCCGAGGACCGTCGCCCCCAGAAGCATTTCCGCTGGCGGATCGGCGAGTTCGACTTTGACCTGGTAGTTGCGGGTGACCGGATCGGCCTGCGGCGATATCTCGCGCACCTTCCCATCCACCTTGATCTCTGGATGGTCCGCCAGCCAAACCTCACCTTCCTGCCCCACCGCGAGGCCGTCGCGCATGGCCTGCGAGGGCGCGTCGAAAACAGCATCGCGACCGCCTTCCTGCGCCACCTTCAGGATCATCTGGCCCGCCCGCACGACCTCGCCCACCTCGGCCCCTTTTTCCGTGATCACGCCGGCGGCATCGGATTTGAGTTCCGTGTAGCTCAACTCTTCTTCGGCGGATTTCAGTTTGGCTTGCGCCGCATCCAATTGCGCCTGCGTCGTCTTTAGTTGGCGCAAAGCCGAATCGTATTCGTTAGGGGAGATCACGCGGTCGGTCAGCAGCTTCTTCTGACGCCGTTCGAATGCTTCCGATTGGTCAAGAGAGGCTCGCGCCGCGGCCACGTCGGCCTTCGCGGAGTTCCGGGAGTTTCGTTCCACTTCGGCGTCCAGCATTGCCACCGTCTGGCCAGCTTCAACCATGTCGCCGACGCCGAGTTTTCTTTCGATGACTCTCCCGTCAATCCGGAAGGCAAGATTGACCTCGTCTCGTGCGCGCAGATGGCCACTCACGACAACGGGGTCTCCGACCTGACGTTTTTCAACAACGACCGAGCGAACCGGGCGGACGACCGGCGGCGGCTCCTCTTTCTTTTTGCATGCGCCTAGTATCATGACCGCCAGGGCCATCGGGATGGCAAGGCGTCCGAGGCCGAACAGTGGCGGGTAGATGGAATTCAGTGTTTTCATGAGCGTCTGCAGGTTTCCTTATTTTCCGGCGAAAGCGGCGGGCCGAGGAATCGGACGAAGGTGCGATAGCGGCGCGGCAGTTGGTGTGGCCGGCAACGGCGGTTGCGCGGCACCGGCGCGATACCGTGCCCAGCGAGTCGTGACCTCTTCGAGATCGCGCCCGGTGATGAGCTGCTCGATTTCGGTGCCGAAGAAGAGGTCCAGCGTCCAGCCAAGCATGACGCGCAGCTTCTTGGCCAAACGCGGCAGCTTCAGCAGGTAAACCGTTCGCCATAGCCACCACGCGATGAAGCCGGAAAATTTTACTCCGAACATCATCGCCACGCCGCTGTGGTGACCGATGCTCGCCAGTTGCCCGAGCATGCGGAACCGGAAAGGCTTGAGCGGCTGGCCAAACATCGCGGCTTCGATGTTCTGTGCCGCGAGCCGACCTTGGCGCTGTCCATGTTGCGCGGTAGGTGGATGAAACTTGCCGCTCGTCCCATTAGGAACCGCGGCGCAATCACCCGCCGCCCATAACCCTTCCATGCCGGCGAGAGCGAGAGTTTCCTCCACGCGGATTCGTCCGCGTTCTTTCGCGACCCGCAGCGCGGAGACAACGGCGCTCGGTGTGACGCCAGCTGTCCAAATGAGTGTCCGCGCCGGAATGGAAGAGCCGTCATTCAATCGCACGGTCGCGCCGTCGTAGCTCGCCACCGCCGTCCCCGTCATTACTTCCACCTTGCGCGCACCGAGTTTGCGTTGCGTATAGCGGCCCAGTTCTTCGCCGAGCTCAGGCAGCAGGATCCCGCCTGCATGAACCACCACAACACGAATGTCGTTTTCGCTCAGCTCCGGGTAATAACGTGCCGTCTCGCGCACGAAATCGTTCACGGCTCCAGTGGTTTCCACGCCGGCAAAGCCGCCTCCCGCGCACACGAACGTGAGTAACTGCCGGCGCATGCTCGCGTCGCTCGTTAGGCTGGCTTCTTCCAGAAGCGCAACCATGCGATTCCGCAGCAGCGCCGCATCAGTCAGGTTTTTCATCGTGACCGACCACTCGCGCACGCCCGGCAGATCGAAGAAGTTGGTCTCGGAGCCGAGCGCGAGCAGCAAATGATCGAACTGAAATTCCCGCTCCGCTCGCTCGATGCCGTAAGCGCAGCGCAGCTTCTTTGCGCTGAGGTCGATCTCTTCGACATCCGCCTGGACCACCTTAACGTGGCGAAGAATGCGGCGCAGCGGATTAACGATATCGCTCGGATAAAGATCGCCCGATGCGACTTCATGCAGCATCGGTGTGAAGAGAATGAAATTCTCGCGTGCGATCAGCGTGACCTCGATCTCAGAGTGCCGTGCGACCAGCCGGTCGAGATATTGTGCCGCGGCTAACCCCGCGAATCCGCCGCCGGCGATGACGATGCGGTTGAGCGGGGAAGTCGGAAGTGGTAACTCGGAAGTTGTAACGCTGTTGGTCATGGCTCAAGGATCGATCGCGAAAAGGCGGTCGTGAAAGACTTTGTTCCTTGGCTCAGCATGCCTCGCCGGCATGGCCTGCAACTCGTCGGGAAAGACAAGCAGGATAGGAGGACGGAAGTTAAACTCCGCCATGCTGTTTATGAGCAGCGGATCATGCTTGTGCGCGGGGCGGCGGAGACGTGGCCGGAAGATTCCACCGAAACGCTGACACTCGACTGGTCTTGTTCATCTTAGTGCCAGGTTTCGAGCATCGCCGCCGGGGAAGGAGCATTCAGGTCGTATTCGGCTATGAAACGCCGACTGACAGAATCTGAAAACCGGCCGACGGCGCGGGTCCAGCGATGGGTCCATTGACGAAAGCGGCTGCTGAAGAGGTCTCCCACCAGTTCCTGCCGAAGTTGCTCCGGCGAACGGTTCAGGAGTCGGCAGACGTGCGGGAAAGAAAAGAGCCAGGAACAATCGTCGGACATCACCCAGCTATAGGCATCGGCATACAGTTCGCGCCCGATTTTGCTCTGGGCATCGCGGAAGCGTCGCAAATCCCGCTCCGCTTGGCCGAGCACGCCGGCGGCCAGCTCGCGTAGTCTTTGCTCAGGAATATTGGTGAGCTTTGCTTTCATGGTGATGCGTGACACCTCTATCTCCCGAGTTCCGGACGGAGATTTCAGCAAATCTTGAGTTTTGTTTCGGCGCTTAACTCGCCCGCCTCAGCGAGCGAAGACGAACAAAGCAAGCCAACCGGTCAAGATCCCGATGAGGGGGCTAAGCACTGCGAACCAGAGCGAAACGCGCCATTCCGCGATGGAACGCGTGTCATTCATGGTAATGGCCGGTAGAAGGCCGGCTTTCGTTAGGCGGATCGGCGTAACCGCCGAAAAGGTAGATCACCAACGCCACGGCGAGAACGGCAATCGTGTTCATGGCCGCTGCGCGATCATGAAGCTGAAGGTTGGAGGCGACGAAGGTGCGAGCGTAAGCCGGAGCTTCCGTTGGGCGCAGCCGGAGATGGTCTCGAGGCCGCTCTGCCATTCGCCGATAAGCTTGCGTCTCCTCGGAAGCGCAATACGCGGCTCGCAATAGGAGAGAGGATCGAGGCTAGCGAATGTTTTCATGGTTGTGAGCTTTCATCGTCTGCTCTGTCACACCGTTATCTCCCGATTTTGGCAGCAGACATTTCCACGAAGGATGAAATGCCTCTTTACGTCGCCATTCGGACTACGCCCACGCCGGGATCCACCATCCCCGGCGCGAGATGCTTTGCGCTACGTACCTCGATTGATCCGATCAAGCGCTAGCGGGATGTCAGAAAAGTGATCCAGCCAGGCATTCGGCGCGAGCGTTTCCGGCGGCACGCGGAGATAACCATAGCGCATGAGAATGACCGCGGCGCCGGCCCCGCGCGCCGCCGCATGATCGTTCTCGTTGTCGCCAATCATTACCGATTCGTTAGGCGATGCGCGAAGCTGTTCGAGGGCTGCGAGAAGATGCCGGGGATCGGGTTTTCGAAATGGCGCGACGTCCCCGCCGACGATCACTTCGAAATACTTGGCGATGTCCAACCCGTTGAGCACCGCGAGGGTCGGTGCTTGCTGTTTGTTTGTGCAGACACCGAGGCGCGCTCCTGATTCGACCAAGGAACGCAGAGTCGTCGCGACACACGGGTAGAGGCGGCTCAGTCGTGTGGGCGCCGCTTCGTAGAAAACGCGAAACCGCTCATGCGCCTCTTCACGATCAACAACCTCGCCCGTCGCACGCAGTGCCCGCCCGACCAGCGCCTGCGTCCCGTCGCCGATCATGCCTCGCACTTCGTCTGCCGACAATTCGCGCCGCGCGAAGCCGCGCAGCATCTCATTTAAAGCCGCACGTAAATCCGGCAGGCTGTCGACGAGAGTTCCGTCGAGATCGAAGACAAGCACGGCCTGTTGCATTGAAACGCGAGTCAGAACAACGGCCAAAACACCGCGAAGACGAGGAGAACCATCACCGCGCAGAAAACCACGAGCGCGCGATTGTTGGTCCGGTCGAGAGCGGGATCGAAGTTCTCCAATAATCGAATCGTCGCCGGATGGTCGTCGAAAATCAGGACGCGGCGAATCGGTGCTGCGCCTTTACTCAGCCGAATCGGCCGTGAAATTACCGCAAAGAGTGGGCGCCGTAGCAGGTCCCGTGCGACGTCAAACCGTAATGGCCCAGCTTGCGGATGATCGTAACGAAAAGCCGAGCAGTTCGTCCCGACAAAACCGGCCGCTAGCTCAAGCAGGCGCTTCTCCGCGAGATCGCCCGCAATCGCGTTTTTGTCTGTCGCGTTCACACTCTTATCTCCCGGGTTGGCCGCCGGACATTTCAGGAAATCTTGCACCACCGCGTCTGCCTCCAGGGGCGGGCGCACAAGGACCAGACGCAGCTTCCACTGCGCGCAACTTGAGTTTATTTCCGGCCCGGATTGCCACTCGGCGATTAGTCTCGGCCGCGACGAGCGGCCCGATTGCCGCCTTCTCATTGAGATCACGTGGTGGCTGATTGCTTCCATTGTCTTATTGGTCAACGCCTCTATCTCCCGACTTTGCAGCAGCACATTTCAGAATATCTTTCGGTTTTCTGCGGCGAGGAACGGGTTGATGCAGTGCGTCGCTGGCCAAGCCACCGCTCCCGGGGCTCACGCGCCTTAGTCAATAACGAACCGGCGGCGGGTTCTTCAGGAGTTCTTGAAACCTGGGGTCCTTGCGTAAGGGATCCCAGTAAGGTGAGTAGCGGAGTTCGCCGGGGTGTATTCCACCGGGCACCTCAAGCAGGTGCGGTAGCGCGTCAATCGCTGCATCGACTTCACCCAATTGCGCCAGAGCTCTCGCTCGAAAGGCTTCGGCAATTGGCTTCAAGAGGGCGTCGTTCTCATACTCGGCGACGCCTCGCCTCGCCTGCTCGTGCGCATTCGACTTGTCGTCGAGCGCGGCATACGCGACAGCAAGGTAAAGTCGCGATCCGAGAATCGGCGGGGTGCGGAGAACACCCCCGGGCGCAACTTCGTGGATGACACGCTCGAAGGTGGTGCGTGCCTCCTCATGATAACCGGCCCAGAGCTGGCAATAGCTCTGAAGCATGAGAGCGAAGATGTCCTGGGTGTTGTGCGCTTCTCCTGGCCCCGGAGAGCTAGTTGCCTTTTTTGCCCAAAAGATTGCTTCGTCGAAGTTCCGTTCCAGGAACGCCTGCTCCACGCGGTGTATGAGCACCGCTTTGTCGGTAGAATCCTTTGGTATACGGGCAAGCTGTTTGGCGGCTGCATCAAGCCGACCTTCCTGTTGATATTGCTCAGCCTTGAGCGCAATAACGAACTCATTGCCCGGCGAGATTTCCAAAGCGCGATCGTATGCTGCGTGTGCCTCCGCCGCTCGCCCTAACGGCCAGAGAATATCGTAGGCGAGATTGGTCCAAAGCTCACTGTTGCGTGGGTCAAGCTCGATTGCTTTCGCAAGATGAGCTTCCGCGTCTCGCCAGCGGCTGACGCGGCGCTCCGTATAAGCCATGTACTCTCGGACTAGCGCGCTGTTGGGTAAAAGCCTTTCGGCCTCGCGATATGCTTGTAGCGCCGCAGCCGCATCGTTCAGCACGCGCCAGCGATACGTTCCTTGTGCCAACCATGCTTCGCCAAGTTCTGGTGCGAGCGCCAGTGCCCGATCGGCGGCCTCTTTCACCGCCGCCGCAGAATTCACATTCGGATCGACACCATGGTAGTAAAGAGAACTCCGAACCATGCTGAGTCGCGCCCAGCCAAGTGCGAAATTAGGATCGAATCTGACAGCTTCCGCGTAAGCCCTGGCAGAATCTTCCGCGGACAAATTGCCGCTCGATTGACTGTGCTCGATCCCGACGCCGCGCAGATAAGCATTGTAAGCAGCCATAATTGCCGTCGGAGGCTGCGCGCTAATCCTTTGCACAAGCGTCGCATCCAGTTGTTGCGCGATGGTGTTGGCTACCTCCGTCTCGACGGCAAAGACATCATCCAATTTACGATCGTAACTGTTCGCCCATAGGTGAGCGTTGGTGCGTGTATCGATCAGCTGCACATTCACACGAACCTTGTCCGCCGACCTCTGGACAGAACCCTCCAGAACCCTGCCCACCGCGAGTTGCTTTCCGACTACTCGCAGGTCTGCTGGTTTGTCTATGTAGCTTTCTGTAGAGGTCCGCGCGATGACTTTGAGGTCAGCCAGACGTGCCAGACTGGTTAGAATTTCATCCTGGATACCGATCGCGAGAAATCGATCTTCCGGGTTGGAACTAAGGTTTTCGAACGGGAGAACCGCAATCGCTCTGGCGAGCTCGGAAGAGGCGTGCCTGCGCTGATAGATGAAGCTGGCGACTAAAAAAAAACCGATTGCGAGTGCCAAGCCTACTGAAACAAGAACGGCGCGTTTCCGCCGCCGACGGGCAGCAGGCTCAAACCTAAGGTGGCAGCTGTGAATCCTTGTTACTAACTCATGTGCGGTTTGCGGCCGCTTCGCCGGATCGACAGCTAACACCGATTCCAACACCTTTACGCATTCGAGCGGGACGTGTGCATTCTTCAGTTGCTGCAGCGGAAGAGGCTCCGCCTGCCTGGCCCGCAGTTCCTCAATCGAGCGGCCGGCAAACGGTGTCCGCCCCGTCAGCAGATACCAAAACGTGACGCCGAGAGCATAGATATCAGAGCGCGTGTCGATCTGTTGCTGTCCTGCCTCGTTGAATTGCTCCGGACTGGCAAAAGCAGGAGTTCCGATGAACCCTGCCTGGGTCTGATACGCGGCGTCGGCTTGTGCGGCCATGACTTTCGCCACCCCGTAGTCGATTATCTTGACCAGGAGCTGATCACCAGAGTGGGATTCGATCATCAAGTTCGATGGCTTTAGATCACGATGGATAACTCCACATTCTTCTCCGGCGACCAGGCCGCGCGCCGTTTGTTCCACTACTTCAAGAGCGAGGCCTAAAGGAAGTGGTCCATCGCGTTGCACGCGCTCTTCGAGCGTTTCACCATGGACAAGCTCCATCGCATAAAAGCATTCCCCGTCCTGCTCACCATAATGAGTGACTCGCGCCACGTTCGGATGATGAATCTGCGCGGCGGCACGCGCTTCGCGCAAAAATCGGGCCCGCGCAGTAGGATTTTCCGCCAGCTTTCCGCTGATAACCTTCAGCGCGACCGTGGAATTGAGCACTGTATCGCGCGCGCAATAAGTGACCGCCATCGCTCCCGCGCCCAGGATCTTCGGGTGACCGTCGGCATTTACTTCCACTTGGAAATGAGCGTAACGCAATGGACCTGACTCTTGGCTGAACGGCCGTGATCGCCTGCGGTGATTCATTGTCGTCGGCAAGAAAGCCAAATCTGACCAGGCATCGGGCGCACTCGCCATCCGGACCGGGATGCGTGATTGAGCTGCCGCAGGTCGCACAGACTCCCGACCGCCCGGTTGTTTTTCAGGTTCGGCTACACTCACGAGGTCAGAACTTGGTAGAGGTAATGCAGCTCATCATCGATGTCGGCTGGATCGGAAACCGTGCTTGCCACCTCCGTGCGCAATGCGTGCCTATAACGCTGACGCAGCCGGGAGATCGAGACGCGCAGATTTTCGACCGAGGTCGTGCCAATCGCTTCGCGACCTCTTCCTGACTGGCCGGAGTGGCGGTGCCACCGGCTACGAAAGGTTTAGCTCATCGACCCATTCCCCTTTGCCTTCCGCAGCGAACCTGTCCCGCACATTTTTCCACGCCCGGGTTACGACACTGGAGGCCCAGGCAGCATCGTATGAGCTGACATCGTTCAAGTAAGCAGTCGCATTCATCGCTGCTTCGGCGTCAATCAGTTGGTCGTCAAAGGAGACAATCTGGCTGCCCGCCACCTCGTTTCATCGCGCTCATACGCTCCCTCTGCTTGAGGAGAAAATTCTGCAACGAGCCGAGCAGGAACGTGCGGAGCCGCCCCTTTTCCGGTCTGCGCGGCTCAAGGTATTTTGTTTGAGCAGATGCTCGAAAAAACCCTGGACGAGGTCCTGCGCATCGGCCGACGAATAGCCGCGTCGCCTAACGAATGTATAAAGCGGCGGCCAATAGGATTCGCTAAAAAGGGCGACTGCTTTGCGCGCCGATTCGTCCGCATCGGCCTCGCCCGCCTGCAGCACGATTGTCCAATGCGTCGTTTGAAACGGCGCCCCTCCCTCCTGCAGGGTCCCTGGAAGCGGCTTTGTCAGGCCCCTAGATTACGGCGGCAACGCAAGCTTGTGAAGCGCCATCTTCCCGCCGGCGCCCTCCGCACGCTGCATTGCGGATTCGCGATCTCGAGAACCCTTTTCACTACAGATGCGCTTCCAAAATAATCGCAGAGCGACGAAGTGCTGGTGTAGTCGCCACCTCCGCATCGCTTCGCTCCGACACCCGCGGACGCGGAGTCAGTCATGCATGAGATCAAATCGACGAAGACATGCGTCTTTATCACCCGCCTGACAGCGATCATAAAGCTCTCTCGCTACCCGATTCTCTTCCTCGGCGAGCCTGCGAAAGTGGTCCAGCCGAGATTGATCCTGCTCACCTGCCCGATAGGAAGCCAATTCGCGTTCCAGTTCGGAGAAGCGGGCCTTTAGCTCCGCGTTGCTCTTACGATGAATTCCCAGCCCGCCCGTCCCGACGCACCCGCAGCAAAATAGCGAAATGATTACCAGCGCCATCTTTTTCATTCTCGCAGTGAAACGGGTTCTGCCACCTCCGGCAATCTATTTCCAGTCAGACACCGAGCCGCAGTTACCTCTCTTGCGGCAATCAACATCCGCAGCCATACTTGGGCTGACCGGTGGAATTAAGACATCTGCGTTACTTCGTGGCGGTCGCCGAGATGCAAAACGTCTCCCGCGCCGGCAGGCAGAAACTGTACGTGTCGCAGCCGTCATTAAGCCGACAGATCCGGGATCTCGAAGAGGAGATTGGCGTTCCGTTGCTACATCGCGGCCCGAACTCCGTCTGCCTGACCGACGCCGGCCGGTTTTTTCTCGAGAAGGCGCGCGCTATTTTGCAAGACACCGATGACGCGGTGGCGGCGGTGCGCGCGCTGGCGAGCAAGCGCAAGGCGAAGCTGCACGTCGGCGACTTTCCGCTCACAACCGCCCGCCTCATGCCTGACCTGCTCCGCTCCTATCAGAAAGCGATGCCAAACGTGCAGGTGAAGCTGCACGACTGGCCAGTGGAAAGGAACATCGCGGGAGTTCGCGAAGGACGATTGGAGCTTGCGATCATCATCCCGCCGCTCAAATCCAACTCACTGAAGGAACTGCAATTCGAACAGCTGGCTGCGGTCCGCACATCTCTCGCGGTTTCATCGAATCATTCATTCGCGAGAAAAAAATCGGTCCCATTGGCAGAGGCCGCGCGAGAGCCATTCATCGGCCTCGTGCGCGAGGAATACCCTCGCTACTACGACTACGTTGATGCCATCTTCGCCCAGGTGAACGCCAAGCCGCGCTTCGTGGAGGAGCACGACGGTTGGGCCGGTGTTTTCTCCGCGGTCGACGCTGGCACCGGAGTCGCCATCGTCTCAGACACGTTCGTTTACGCGTTCGGCGATCGCATAAAGCTTTTGCGCCTGACTCCGGAGCCGGAGCGGGTGCCGATTGGAATTTTGTGGCGGAGAGGAAAACTGAGCCCGGCGGCGGAGAAGTTCTGCGAATGCGCCAGAGAAGCGCTGAAGAGCCTGGGTAAGGTCGCGGCAGCGAATTGAAGCAAATTGCGAAGCCGATTCTAGCTTTGTATCTCGACCGAAAGACCAAGTAGCTCTGCGAAGCGGGATTCGTAGGAGTCGCAGATGGGAGAGCTACCGTCAGGTCGAACCCATTCCGGATGTTGTGCTCGAAGAGCGTTTCGCACTTCGTGCTGAAGTTGGACGTAGCGCGGAATCTCAGGCGCCGCGATTGGAGGCTGCATTGTGTTCATTGCTCAAAACCAGGCGTTTTCGTGAATCTTCACCGGGTTGAGCACGCGGCTCCAACCGTTCTCCGAATTGAATAGCGACATATTGAGCACGAGCATCGCGTCGTGCCGGCGGCGCCGCCTCCAAAAGCGAGGCCGGGACCTGCGCGTTAATGTTGGGCTAACTGGATCTCGATTGATGAATTTCATAGTTATTTTTACTTTCGTTTGGTTATCGGTTGATGTTCTTCCCGGTAGGCGTCTCGCCACTTGCGCCAAACAGCAGGAGAACGAGCGCCCAGATGATCGCGGTCGTCGTCATAAATGACTTCCCTCCGCAAAACCGTTGTGCTCCATCACTCGCAGGACGAGCTTGCCGCGAATGTGGCGGGTTTGACTAAGCTGGTGCGCGCGCCGTGCTTCTGAAAGGGGTAGAATGCGATCGATCACGGGTTTCACCTCGCCGGAATCAATCAGTCTGGCGATCTGAGCGAGCTGTGTGCTGCTTGGCTGTGTTTCGGCCATGACTGCTCGCACCCCGTAGAATCTGGCCTTATCAGCCGAAGGTGGTTGAACGAGCGACACCAGGAGGCCGCCTGGCTTAAGGACCTTCCAGGACCGCTCCTGCGTGTCGCCGCCGATTGTATCGAGCACGACGTCGATGTCGCTGGTAAGGCTCTCGAACCGCACCACAGCGTAATCGACTAATTCGTCAGCACCCAAATTGTAGAGCAGTTTATGGTTTTTGGTCGAGGTGGTACCGGTAACACGGGCGCCTTTCCACTTCGCCAGTTGCACGGCGAAATGCCCCACCCCGCCGGCGGCGGCATGAATGAGGAGATGTTGCCCGGCCTGAAGCTGGGCGATGTCGAACAATGATTGCCAGGCGGTCAGGGCGGCCATTGGCACCGCCGCTGCATGCACGTGATGGAGCGATTGCGGCTTACGCGCGAGGACCGATTCGCGGACCGCGATGTATTCCGCGTAGGCACCGTCTCTGCTGACGTCGCCCATCCCATACACGTGATCGCCTTTGCTGAATCGGGTCACGCCTTGACCGGTCTTTTCCACCACGCCAGAGAAATCCCATCCTGGAATAAGCGGAAACGAATGCCGCATGAACTCGCCCAGCGAACCGGCCCGAATTTTCCAATCCAGTGGGTTCACGCCCGCCGCGTGCACGCGGATGACAACTTCACCGGGCTGCGGCTCCGGCCGCGGCGCGACTTCGTATTGCAGCACTTCGGGCCCGCCGTAGCGGTGAATGCGGACCGCGCTCATCGTTTCACCCGCTTTTTCGGTGCGCCTGCTGGTTTTCATGACCTAACCATCGCTGCCGCGAGCGCTTGCTTCTGAAATACCTTGTTTCTTGCCTCACAATGCCTGATCGGCATGGTGCCCGACAGGTGGAAACTGCGGCTGCGCTCCTGGTTAGTCGCGGCCGCGCGCGTGTATCGCACCAAGGTCGGATAACACATGAAGCGGCGGTGTGCGTAAGCTCAGGTGACGCTTATGCCATACGAAACACTAAATTGGGAGCAGCTCTGCGAAGATCGGCGTAAGTCGGTCGCGAAGACTCTGCGCACGATCACGCCCGAGGAACTGAAGAAGGTCGCTGATGAAGTCTTCAAGTATATGGACGATCCCGGACGGGAGTTATTTCTCGGCTTCATCGCCGAGAATCCCGGCGCCACCTATCACTACGCCGTCACCCACGACGGTGTGCACGTGATCTATTGCCTCGCCAAAGATAAAGGCATGTGGTTTCTCCCTGGCCAGGGTAAAGGACCGCTGCCGGAGCTTGGACGCCTCGATATGAAGGCAGCAATCGAGGGCCGGCACTGAACGCAGTTTCGCAGGCGTGGCCGGGACGGCCATCACCGCTGGGCGCGACCTGCACCGGCCGCGGAGTTAACTTCGCGCTCTTCTCGGAGCACGCGACGGGCGTCGAATTGTGCCTGTTCGACTCGGCTGAAGCGCAACTCGAATCGCACCGCATTGCCTTGCCGGAACGGACGCAACATGTCTGGCACGGGTTGCTGCCGGAGCTGGGTCCGGGGCAGGTCTACGGCTATCGTGTCTATGGCGCGGACGATCCCGCGGGCGGGCATCGCTTCAATCCGCGCAAGGTCCTGCTCGATCCCTACGCGAAAGAAATCGCGCGCGATCTCATTTGGAATGACGCCGTGCTCGACCCGCGCGCGGATACTGCGGCGTGCGCGCCGCTCGCACGCGTCCCGGAGAACGGCCTCGTAGCCGATCATGATCCGCCGCTCCGGCGGCCGTGGCACGAGACCGTTATCTACGAGCTGCACGTGAAGGGATTCACGCAACAGCATCCCGGCGTGCCGGAGGAGTTGCGCGGCACCTACGCCGGACTCGCTTCGCCGGCCGCGATTGAGCACTTCCGCAAGCTCGGCGTCACCGCACTCGAGCTGCTGCCCGTGCAGTATCGCGTAGACGAGCCGTTCCTCGTCAGGCGCGGTCAGACTAACTACTGGGGCTACAACACGCTCGGTTATTTTGCGCCCGATCTGCGTTATGCCTCGGGCGGTGCGCGCGGCGTGGTGAAGGAATTCCGCGAGATGGTGCGCCACCTTCATGCCGCGGGCCTCGAGATCATTCTCGACGTGGTTTACAACCATAGCGGGGAAGGCGACGAGCACGGCCCGACGCTCTCCTTTCGCGGCATCGATAACCGCAGTTACTACCGCCTGGAAAACGGGCGTTACGTCGATTTCACCGGCTGCGGAAACTCGCTCAACGTCGCCCACCCGCGCACGCTCCAGCTCATCATGGATTCCCTTCGCTATTGGGTGACGGAGATGGGCGTGGACGGTTTTCGCTTCGACCTGGCGAGCGCGCTGGCGCGGGATCTGTTCGAGGTCGATCGCCTCAGCTCGTTCTTCGACATCATCCAGCAGGACCCGGTGCTCTCGGAAGTGAAGCTAATCGCGGAGCCGTGGGACGTGGGACCCAGCGGCTATCAGGTGGGCAATTTCCCGCCCCTCTGGAGTGAGTGGAACGGAAAATATCGCGACTGCGTGCGGTGCTTCTGGAAAGGCAACGGCGGCACGGTCGGGGAACTGGCGACGCGTCTCTCGGGCAGCAGCGATCTTTTCGCTGACGACGGGCGCACTCCATCCGGGAGCATCAACTTCATCACCGCCCACGACGGATTCACGTTGCGCGACCTGGTCAGCTACAACGACAAGCACAACGAAGCGAACCGGGAGGAAAACCGCGACGGTACGAACGACAACAACAGTTGGAACTGCGGCGCGGAAGGTCCGACCAGCGACACAGCCATCAACGCCTTGCGCGCGCGCCAGGAGCGGAATTTTCTCGCCACGCTCCTGCTTTCCCAGGGTGTGCCGATGCTCCAAGCGGGCGACGAATCCAGGCGGACACAGCACGGCAACAACAACGCCTATTGCCAGGACTCGCCGATCGCGTGGCTGGATTGGAACTGGTCCGACGAACAGCGGGCGCTCTTCGAATTCACGCGCGAGTTGCTGCGCTTGCGCCAGACGCAACCCGTCTTCCGGCGCCGCCATTTCTTTCAGGGACGCGCCATCCATGGTCCCGAGATCAAGGATTTGTATTGGATCAAAGCCGACGGCACCGAAATGACCGGCGCGGACTGGACTGCGGGCGACGTCCGCTCGTTAGCGATGGTGCTGCCGGGCGATCAGATCAGCGAAGTCGGGGAACAAGGCGAGCGGATCGCGGGCGAAACGTTCGCTCTCCTGCTCAACGCCGGCGATCGCGCCATCCCTTTCCGGCTCGGCGCCCGGCGCGACGATCTTCAATGGCGTTGTCTCATCGATACCGCCGCGGCTGCGACGGAGCTGCGGACTTACGCGATGATGGAAATATTCGATCTGCAGGCGCACTCATTCGTGGTCTTCCAGGCGATTTTCCCCGCGCGCACGGGTAACTCGCGCGCCGGTTAACTGTGCGGTTCTTCCGGTTCTGCCACGCTCGCTGGTTCGTCGGTCAGATCGAGGATATCGGCCGGAACGTTCAACCACGACGCGGCGGCGGCGCGATTGCGAAACGCGCTTGCTTCCACCGCTGTCTCCTCGAGGAGCGCTTCCCATAGCTGCGCAATACCGAAAGCGGGCGGCTGCTCGCCATAAAAAGCCATCCGCACTGGCGTCGCGCCGCAGAATGCCGCCGTGCGCTCTTTCAGTAACCGGGAGACCTGCTCGAGGTCGAGCGCGATGTGATTAATCCGGCTGAAGTCCGCGAAACGGACAAATGGGAGCGAGAACTTCTCGACTCCGAGCAACCACTCCCCGACCTCGTCGACGACCTGATCGTTCAGCACTCCGACTGGTTGCCAGGCGACAAGCCGGTGTGCCGGGTAGTAACGCAGATATGGCGGCCCCGGAATCTTTCGCGAGCGGGGCCGCGCAGCTGGAGACGGCAAGCTATCGGTGGCCATGACTGCACTAAACGTCGGCGCGCTGGCCGCACATCGATATCGCACCTTCGTCCGATTCACCAACGGCGCGGGAATGGCGAGCGTGTTCAATCCAGAAGGAGCAGCAGTCACACTCAGACATCACCAACATTATGATTAAAGTAGCCATTAACGGTTTCGGGCGCATCGGGCGCCTTGTTTTTCGTGCCATTTGCGATCAGGGCCTGCTCGGCAAAACCATCGACGTCGTGGCGGTGAACGATCTCGTTCCCGCCGACAATCTCGCTTACCTGCTCAAGTACGATTCCATCCAGGGCCGTTTCCGCGGTGAGGTGAGCAGCGCGCAATCGGCCGGCGCGAAAGAAGACGACCTGCTTATCGTTGACGGCAGCAAAATCAAGTGCCTCGCGATCAAGGAAGGGCCGGCCGCCATGCCGTGGCGCGAGTTAGGGGTCGATATTGTGCTCGAGTGCACCGGTCTTTTCACCGATGCGACCAAGGCAAAGGGCCACCTCGAGGCCGGCGCGAAGAAAGTAATCATCTCCGCGCCGGGCAAGAACGAAGACATCACCCTCGTCATGGGGGTGAATCACGAGAAGTACGACCCGGCGAAGCATCACATCATCTCGAATGCGAGCTGCACCACAAATTGCCTCGCTCCGGTCGTGCACGTGCTCTTGAAGGAAGGCTTCGGCGTCGAGGAAGCCCTGATGACGACGGTGCACAGCTACACCGCGACGCAGAAGACCGTCGATGGTCCCTCAAAGAAGGATTGGAAAGGCGGCCGCTCCGCCGCGATCAACGTCATCCCTTCGACGACCGGCGCGGCCAAAGCCGTCGGACTCGCGATTCCCGAAGTCAAAGGCAAGCTCACCGGCATGGCCTTTCGGGTGCCGACGCCGACGGTCAGCGTGGTCGACCTGACGGTCCGCACGGTGAAGGAGACCAGCTACGAGGAGATCTGCGCCGCAATGAAGAAGGCGAGCGAGACTTACCTAAAAGACATCCTCGGCTACACCGACGACCAGACGGTTTCGAGCGACTTCATCCACGACCCGCGCTCGAGCATCTTCGACGCGGGTTCCGGCATTGCCTTGAACAAACGCTTCTTCAAGCTCATCAGTTGGTACGATAACGAATGGGGCTACAGCTATCGCTGTGTTGATCTCGTGCGTCACGTCGCGGCGCATGGCTGGGGAGTGGAAGCGGCGGCAACTGCGACGCCGCCCAGCGCGCAGATTTCAAGCGCGCGAGTTCCAGCGTCCGTCGGGGCGAAGTCTTAAACCCAGAGCCCTATGGCTATGGCTATGGCTAAAGCTACTAACGAATGCGGTCAGAAAGCGGCCATGTGTAAACGCCGACGGCTACTCGCGTTCTGGGCGCTGGCGAGCTTTGCGGCCTCGCCCCTGCAGGCTGCCAGCAGCGAGGAATTGGAACAGCTCAAAGCCCAGATCAATGCGGAGATCGGCGAGATGAAGAAGAATTACGAAGGCCGGATCGAGAAGCTGGAACAACGCATCGATACCCTCGAGAAGGACAACGCGCAGTTGAGGAGTGTGGCGCAAGCCCCGCCGCAACTTGCCGGTGACGACGTAGCTGCCTTGAAGCAGCGCATCGCCGAACTGGAACAAGCCCGCTCGGAACGGCGTGATGAGATGTCTGGAACATCAGAGGAACTGGCTGCGATGAAACAACGCCTCGCCAAGCTGGAGGGCGTGGCGACCAGGGCAGAGACTGAAATGCCGGCGGTGAGCGAACGCCAGGCCGCCAACGAGGAAGCAATTCACGAGCTCGAACGAAAGCTGCAGGCGAGTGCGACGGAAACCAGAGACATTTACCATAATGATCTTGGAGCACCATTCGACATGACGAAGTTATACGACTTGCCGCGGCCGTTCGAATTTCACGGTTATCTCCGCGCCGGCTACGGCATGAACGGCGAGGGCGGCAAAATGGAAGCCTTCAAGGCTCCCGGCGCGTTCGCGAAGTATCGTCTCGGCAATGAGGCCGAGACCTACGGCGAAATGGCCCTGACGAACAATTGGCTGCGGCAGGAAGATCCGCTCTCCGCGCCTTATGTCAGGACAACGGTCATGATGTCCTACAGCACGGGCGAGAACTTTACCTTCGACTCACTTAACAATCAGAAACAGGGTAACGACATTGCTCTCCGGCAGGCCTTCATCGAAGGCGGCAATGTCTTTCAAAGCATTCCGGATATCCGCGTTTGGGCTGGTCAGCGCTACTACCAGCGCATGGATATTCACATTAACGACTTCTACTATCTCGACATGAGCGGCTATGGGGCCGGCGTGCAGGATGTGCCGCTCGGTGGTTTCGGCAAGCTGTCCGTCGCCTGGCTCGGTGGCAGCGTGGACGATTATCAGACCGACCACGGCCGCGTCGGTAAGCAGAACATCGATCTGCGCCTAACCGACATTAAAGTCCCGCTCGGCAAGCTAACTTTCTGGGGCGACTTTTCGCATACACGGGGCGGGGAAGTACTGAACGTTTTCGACGCCGACGGCAGTAACCTCCATATCCAAAGCTCTTCCGGTTTTGCAATCGGACTGTTTCACCGCACGGAGGAGACCGCCTTCCTCGGCGGCTACAACCAATTTGGCGTCCAGTATGGCCAGGGCGCAGCCTATAACTTCGCCAGCACCCTCGATAGCTCCGGACCCAATTTAGATGACGCCTGGCACTTCCGCGTGACCGATCACTTTACCATCCAGCCGTCGGAGCACTTCGCGATGCAGGTGGTGGGAGTTTACGACAAGATCCACTATGGCGGAGCGAATTCGGACAACCGCTGGATCTCAGTCGGCGCGCGGCCGGTGTATTTCTTCAATGATCGCTTCAGCATGGCGCTGGAAGGCGGCGTTGACTGGGTAAAGAGCGAGCCGCTGGGCAAGGACGGGCACTTATGGAAAGTCACGTTCGCGCCCTTGCAGATTTCGCTTGGGCAAAAGTTTTTCAGCCGACCGCAACTACGGGCGTATGTCACCTACGCCGGATGGAGCGATGACTTCCGCGGTTCTGTCGGCGGCACCGCGTATGAGAACGACGTAAATGGCCTCTCCTATGGAATTCAGGCCGAAGCCTGGTGGTAACTGACTATGCCTGACGAACTCATTGTCCGCGCCCCCTTGTCTGGAGTGATTTACCCCCTCGAGCGCGTGCCCGATCCAGTCTTCGCCCAAAAGTTGATGGGCGACGGCCTCGCCATCGACCCGACTGATGGAACGCTGCGCGCGCCCTGCGCGGGCGAAATCGTTCAGCTTCACCCCGCATCGCATGCGCTCACCCTGCGCACCGCCGGCGGTGTCGACATTCTGCTGCACATCGGGATTGATACCGTCACGCTGAATGGCGCTGGTTTTACGCCGCGTGTCCGTCAAGGCGACAAGGTCGCGGCCGGGGCTGCCTTAATCGACTTCGATATCGATCAGCTCGCTACCAAGGCGAAAAGCTTGCTCACGGAAGTGATCATTACGAACGGTGAGAGTGCGAGGATTGCGAGCCGCGCTTCCGGGAAGGTAAGGGCGAACGAGGATACTCTGCTTACCGTGAATATGCTGAATGGCGCGGGGCGAGGCGAAGCTGCCAGCGAAGGCGCTGTCGTCACCTCACCGGCAATCCTTGTGCCTAACAAGACCGGTCTGCACGCGCGTCCCGCGGCTGTCCTCGCCAGTGTGGCGAAGAGTTTTCGAAGCGAAATAAAGCTGCAAAAGGGTGAACGCTCAGCCAATGCACGCAGTGTCACTTCGCTCCTGGCCCTCGAAGTTCTTGGTGGCGACAAGATCGTTCTCATCGCGAAGGGGCCCGACGCTAAGGAGGCAATTGACAAGCTGAGCCAGCTCGTGACGGCAGGTTTGGGCGACGAGGGTCACGCCGCTGCGCCAGCGCCAGCTACGACTACGGTTGCAAAGATCGCTCAGCCGGCGCCGCAGCCGCAGAATAATGATCCTAACCTCTTGCTCGGCGTAGCTGCTTCTCCGGGCCTGGCTGTCGGCAGCGCCTATCAAGTCAGGCGTGCCGAGATCATGGTCGAAGAAGAAGGCCGCGGCGCGCCATTCGAGCAGCAGCATCTCGCCGATGCCATCGCCAAGGCGCGCGGTGAGCTGGAAGCGTTGCGCGCCGCGCTCCATTTGAAGGCCGATCCGGCCAAGGCGGCGATCTTTGCCGCGCACGCTGAGCTGCTGGATGATCCGGACTTTCTCGAGATCGCGGACTCCGCGATCGCGAAAGGCAAGAGCGCCGCCTTTGGCTGGAAAAAGGCGACCGAGCTGCACGCCGAGCGTCTCGCCGCTTTGCGCAACGAGCTTCTCGCGCAACGGGCCAACGATGTGCGCGATGTCGGTCAGCGCGTGCTCCTTCATCTCACCGGCATCAAGCCGCTGCCGCCGCGCTATCCCGATCATTCCATCTTGATCGCGGAGGACCTGACTGCTTCCGACGCGGCCACGATGGAAGCCGGAACCGTCGTCGGTTTTGCGACCCTCCGTGGCGGCGCCACTTCGCACGTCGCGATCCTCGCCCGTTCGTTAGGCATTCCCGCCGTCGCCGGAATCGAGCCGCGCGCGCTCGACATTCCAAACGGCACGCCAGTGATTCTCGACGGCGCGACCGGTTCGGTGCGGCTCTCCCCGCCGCCGGCGGAAATCGACCGCATCTCCAAGCGCCAGGCGCAGATGAGAATCCAACGCGAGCAGGACATGGCGCACGCGCTCGCGCCGGCCACGACCAAGGACAACCATCGCGTTTTGGTCTTCGCCAACATTGATGGTCTCAATCACGCGCAGCAGGTCGATCCGTCGGGTGGGGAAGGAGTCGGCCTGCTGCGCTCAGAGTTTCTCTTCATGGATCGCTCGAGCGCGCCGGGCGAGGACGAACAGGCGCAATGCTACGCCGCAATCGTCAAGGCGGTTGGCCCCGAGCGGCCGGTTGTAATTCGCACCCTGGATGTGGGCGGCGACAAGCCCTTGCCTTACCTCCCGATTCCGCGGGAGGACAATCCGTTCCTCGGTGAACGCGGCATCCGCGTCGGCCTCGATCGGCCAGAAGTCTTGCGCACGCAATTGCGCGCGATCCTGCGCGCGTCGTCCCTGGGCAAGGTGGGGGTCATGTTTCCGATGATCGCGACGCTGCAGGAGTTGCGTGATGCGAAAGCAATCCTGGCGCAGGAAGCGGACTCGTTAGGCATCGCGCCGATCCCGTGCGGCATGATGGTGGAAGTGCCAAGCGTCCCGATGCTGATGCACAGCTTTGCCGAGGAAGCGGACTTCTTCTCCATTGGGACGAACGACCTCACCCAATACACCCTTGCGATGGATCGCGGCCATCCGAAGCTGGCGCCGAAAGTCGATGCGCTCAACCCGGCCGTGCTGCGCCTCATCACGCAGACGATCAACGGCGCACACGCACGGCATCGCGCCGTAGGAATTTGCGGCGGCGTCGCGGCCGATCCTCAGGCGGTGCCGATTCTGATCGGCCTTGATGTCGATGAATTGAGCGTGAGTCTGCCGGCGATTCCCACGGTCAAGGCGCAGATTCGACGCCTTACCCTAACGAGTTGTCGCGAGCTCGCGCAGCGCGCCCTCAACTGCTCGAGCGCCGCGGAAGTCCGCGCCCTCGAGCCGGAATACGGAGACTAACACGATGAGCTTCAAGAACGCTTTCTCCTCACTGCAAAAAATCGGCAAGTGCATGATGCTGCCGGTCTCGGTCCTGCCGGTAGCGGGCATTCTCCTCGGCGTTGGCAGCGCGAATTTTTCCTGGCTCCCGCACATCGTCTCGCAAGTGATGGCGCAATCGGGCGGCGCGATTTTCAGCAACCTGCCCTTGCTCTTCGCCATCGGCGTCGCGATTGGCCTGACGGAAAACGACGGCGTTGCTGCGCTCGCGGGCGCAGTCGGCTGGTTCGTCTTTCTCGCCGCACTGGGCGTGTGCGCGCAAGCGCGCGGCGTCGAGACCACATTGATCATGGGCATTCCATCGATCGACACCGGCGTCTTCGGCGGCATCGTGGTGGGGCTGATCGCAGCGCAGGCGTTCAATCGCTTCTACAAGATACAACTGCCGTCCTATCTCGGTTTTTTCGCAGGGAAACGCTCGGTGCCGATCATCACCGCGGCGGAAGTGATCCTTGTCGGCGCGCTGCTTAGTTTCATCTGGCCGCCGATCGGCAATGGCATCAAGGCTTTTTCGAATTGGGCTGCGCACGGACAACCCGCGCTCGCCTTCACCATCTACGGCGTGGTCGAGCGCGCGCTGATTCCGTTCGGGCTGCATCACGTCTGGAACGTGCCGTTCTTTTTTCAGGCCGGCGATTATCTCGACCCCACGACCGGCAAGGAGATTCACGGCGAGATCAACCGCTTCATTGCCGGCGATCCGACCGCGGGCAACATGACCGGCGGTTATCTTTTTAAGATGTGGGGACTGCCCGCCGCGGCGCTCGCGATGTGGCGCTGCGCGCGCCCGGAAAATCGCGCCAAAGTCGGCGGCATCATGATTTCCGCCGCACTGACCTCGTTCATAACCGGCATCACCGAGCCGATCGAGTTTGCATTTCTCTTTCTCGCGCCGGTGCTTTACGGGGTGCACGCCTTGCTCGCGGGCGCCGCTTACTTCCTTTGCATCGCCCTCGGGATCAAACACGGCTTCACCTTTTCCCACGGCCTCATCGACTACGTCGTTTTGTTTCCGAAATCGCAACACGCGCTCTGGCTGTTCGCGATCGGGCCGATTTGGGGCCTGATGTATTACGGCATCTTCACCTTCGCGATTCGCAAATTTAATCTCGCCACACCGGGCCGCGAAGTGGAGGACGAAGCGACCCGCGCGGCGCGGAGCGCGAGCAGCGACAGCTTCGCGTTGCAACTCGTGCGCGCGTTCGGCGGGCGCAGCAACATCGCGAGTCTCGATGCCTGCATCACGCGCCTGCGTGTGAAACTGCACGACGTCACGAAAGCCAGTCCCGACAAGCTGAAGGCGCTCGGAGCAGCCGGTGTGGTCATCATGGGCGATGGCGTGCAAGCGATCTTCGGCACCCAAAGCGAGAACCTCAAAACCGAGATGCAGGAGTATCTCAAGACCGCGGGGCCCGAGGCCGATGAAGTGGAAGCGCCGTCGCCGGTGCAGGCGCCGAGCGCCGCGGGTGTGATTTCGAAGCTGCGCGATCCTGACGCGGCCCGAAAAGTCGCCGCCTGGATCGCCGCACTCGGCGGTGTCGCGAACATCGAGCGCGCAGATGAATGCGCGGCGACGCGGCTGCGCATCGTCGTGCGCAATGTCGCGAGCATCGATGAAGCCAGGCTAACGAGCGCTGGCGTGGATGCACTGGTCAACTTGCCGAACAACACCTCCATCTCCTCGTCGGCCTCAACACCGATCAATACGCCGCCGAAATGCGCGGCCAACTCGCCCTCCCGCTCGCCGCATGACGACCGCTTTTCCCACGGTTGTTTTCGATACGAAGCCGTACGACCGCGAGTCGTTAGGGCGGGCGGCGAACGGTGCGGTCGATTGGCGTTTCATGGAGTTCCGGCTCAGCCCCGAAACGGCTGTAGCCGCGAGGGACGCGAAGGCCGTTTGCATCTTCGTCAATGACCGCGCGAATCGCGCCGCGCTCGAAGTCTTGAAGTCGTTAGGGCGTGCAGCATGTCGCGCTGCGCTGCGCTGGATTCAACGCGGTCGACGTTCGATGCCGCGAAGGAGCTTGGGCTATCCGTCACGCGTGTGCCGGCCTATTCGCCCTATGCGGTTGCGGAGCACGCGGTCGCGTTGCTCCTCGCCCTCAATCGAAAAATCCCGCGCGCGAACAACCGTGTCCACGACCTGAATTTTTCGCTCAACGGCCTCGTCGGTTTCGATCTTCACGGCAAGACGGCGGGGATCGTCGGGACCGGAAAAATCGGGCGTGTCGTCGGAGACATCCTGCGCGGCTTCGGGATGAGAGTGCTGGCTTACGATCCGTTTCCCGTCCCAGATTGGGCTGCCAAAGCGGGCGTCGAATACACCGATGCGAAAACGCTCGCCCGCGAATCCGAGGTCATTACGCTGCACGTGCCATTGACGCCCGAGACACACCACATCGTCAATCGGGAAACGATCGAGCTGACGAAACCCGGCACGATCATCGTCAACGTCAGCCGCGGCGCGCTGATCGACACCAAGGCGCTGATCGAGGCGCTGAAAAGCGGCCATCTCGGCGGCGTCGCGCTCGATGTCTACGAAGAGGAAGAAGGCGTCTTCTTCGAGGATCTCTCCGGCCAGCTCTTGCAGGACGACGACCTCGCCCGCCTCCTCACCTTTCCAAACGTCCTGATCACCGCGCACCAGGCCTTTTTGACCCGCGAAGCTCTCGGCGAGATCGCGCGTGTGACGGTCAAGAACCTCTGCGCGTTCAGCCGGGGCGAACCATTTCTACAAGGAACCACACTCACCTAAACGAAGCCCAGCAACTACAGCTTATGTCCAAAACTAACATCACTAAAGTGCACGCGCGCGAAGTCATCGATTCGCGCGGCAATCCAACTGTCGAAGCGGAAGTGACGCTTGCCGGCGGGGCGATCGGTCGCGCCATGGTGCCGAGCGGCGCCAGCACCGGCGAACATGAAGCCTGGGAATTGCGCGACGGCGATAAGAAGCGTTTCGGCGGCAAAGGCGTTCGCAAAGCGGTTGCCAATGTGAACGAGACAATCGCGAAGGAGCTCACAGGTTCCGACGCGCTCGATCAGATCCGCGTCGATCGCGCGCATGATCGCGCTCGATAGCACGCCGACCAAGTCCAAGCTCGGGGCCAACGCCATCCTCGCTGTCTCGCTCGCGAACGCGCACGCCGCCGCCGCCCAGGTCGGCCTGCCGCTCTTCAAATACCTCGGTGGACCGAACGCGCGCGTCCTGCCGGTGCCGATGATGAACATCGTCAACGGCGGCGCGCATTCCGATGCGCCGATTGATTTCCAGGAGTTCATGATCGTGCCGAAAGGGTTGCCGAGCTTTCTCGGAAGCTCTGCGCGCGGGCTGCGAGGTTTTTCACGCGCTAAAATCGGTCTTGAAGAAGCGCGGCCTTTCGACTGCGGTCGGCGATGAAGGGGGCTTCGCGCCGAACTTCGAGAGCGCGGAGGACGCGTTGCAGACCATCGGCCAGGCGGTCGAGAAGGCGGGCTACAAGTTCGGCGAGCAAATCTTTATCGCCCTCGATCCTGCCGCCTCTGAGTTCTACGACGCAAAAGAGAAGCGCTATGTGTTCAAGAAGGGCGACGGGTCGAAACGTAGCGCCGATGACATGGTCAGCTATTTCGAGGAGCTGACGCGCAAATTTCCCATCATCTCAATCGAGGACGGCTGCGCGGAAAACGACTGGGACGGCTGGAAGAAATTGACCGACGCGCTCGGCCGGAAAGTGCAGCTCGTCGGCGATGACTTGTTAGTCACGAATGCGCAGTTTCTGCTCAAGGCGATCGAGCGCGGCGTGGCGAACTCGATTCTGATCAAGGTCAATCAGATCGGCTCGCTCACCGAGACCCTGAACGCGATCGAGCTTGCCCGTGGCAGCGCCTATACCGCGGTGATAAGTCATCGCTCGGGCGAGACTGAGGACACCACGATCGCCGATATCGCGGTCGCGACCAACGCCGGTCAAATCAAAACCGGCTCGCTCAGCCGAACCGATCGGATCGCAAAATACAACCAGCTCCTTCGCATCGAGGAGATGCTCGGAGACGACGCCATATTTGCCGGCAAATTGGCCGACGCGATGCCGCGCCTCGCGACCGCGATGCGAGCGCCCAAGAAGGCACAGCCGGCGGCGGCAGAGCGCGAACTGGTTCACGCCTAACCACCTGGTAACTGCCATGACCAAGCTATCACTAACTCAAATCGACCTGAAAGGTAAACGCGTGCTGGTGCGAGTGGACTTTAACGTCCCGCTCGAAGAACGCAGCGGAAAACAAGTAGTCACGGATGACACGCGGATCCGCGAGACTTTGCCGACGATCAACTATCTGTGTGAGCATGGCGCCAAGGTCCTGCTCATGTCGCATCTCGGCCGGCCGAAAGGAAAGCCGGTGGAGAAGTATTCGCTGCGTCCCGTGGCCGCGCAACTGGAGAAGTTACTCGGCCAGCCCGTAGCTTTCGCGAGTGATTGCATCGGGAAGCCAGCCGAAGAAATCGGCGCGAATCTACGCGACGGCGGGGTGGCGTTGCTCGAAAATGTTCGCTTCCATCCTGAGGAAGAAAGGAACGATCCGGCCTTCGCCCAGGCGCTGGCGAAGCTCGGCGACGTCTATGTCAACGACGCCTTCGGGAGCGCACATCGCGCGCATGCTTCCACGGAAGGTGTGGCGAGGATTGTGCCGGTCGCGGTCGCGGGTTTCCTCATGCAGAAGGAGCTGCGCTATCTGGCGCAGGAATTGGAGAAGCCGCGCCGGCCATTCGTGGTCGTGCTCGGCGGCGCGAAAGTCTCGGACAAGATCACGGTAATCGACCGGCTGCTTGAGAAGGCCGACGCGATCCTGATCGGCGGCGCGATGGCTTACACCTTCGAGTTAGCCAAAGGTCGGGCGGTCGGTAAGTCTCTTTCCGAGCCGGACAAGGTCGAAACCGCGTGCGCGGCGTTAAGCAAAGCGCAGAAACTCGGGGTCAAGTTCCTACTTCCGGTCGATAGCTACATCGTCGAGCAGATCGACTTTGAAAAACGCACCGTGTCGCCCGGCAAATTCACCAAGCCTAACGACTCCGTGCCCGATGGCTGGATGGGGGTCGATATTGGACCGGAAACGATCAAGCTTTTCCGCGACGAGATCGCGAAGGCGCGGACGATCTTCTGGAACGGACCGATGGGTGTGTTCGAGATCAAGGACTGCGCCAAAGGCACTTTTGCCATCGCGGAAGCGATCGCCGCGAACACCGGCGCGATCAGCATTATCGGCGGCGGCGACTCGGTCAAAGCGGTCAAAAAAGCCCACGTCGCGGACAAGGTCACATTCATCTCCACCGGCGGCGGAGCGAGCCTGGAGTTACTCGAAGGCAAGGAGCTACCCGGCGTAGCCGCGCTTTCCGACGCCTCTGCCGCGCAAGCAGCCTAACGAAAGGAAACATATGCCAGTTGCAGACTTTAAAACCTATTGCGCGATCCTCGATCGCGCCCGCGAAGGACACTACGCGCTCCCCGCGGTCAACGTCACCTCACTCACGACTGCGAATGCCGTCCTCCGTGGACTGGCCGAAAGCAAGGCGGACGGGATCGTTCAGCTCTCGACCGGCGGCGGCGCGTTCGCTTCGGGAAGCTCAGTCAAGGACATGGCGCTCGGCGCAATCTCCATCGCCGAACACGTGCATCGCGTGGCCGAGCGTTATCCGATCTACGTCGCGTTAAGCACGGATCACTGCGTGAAGGACAAGCTGGATAAGTTTGTCCTGCCGCTTGTTCAGGAAACGGAGAACCGCCGCGCCGCAGGTAAGCCAAATCTTTTCACCGCGCACATGTTCGACGGGAGCACGCTGCCGTTGAAGGAGAACCTCGACATCGCGGCGGGTCTGCTCGAGCGCTTTGTGAAGAACGATCTCGTGCTCGAGATCGAAGTCGGCGCGGTCGGCGGCGAAGAAGACGACGTCAAAGGCGAGAAAGGCGCGAAGCTTTATACCACGCCGGAAGACACGCTCGCGGTGGCGCGGAAGCTGAACCCGATCGGCGGCCGCTACGTTCTCGCCGCGACGTTCGGCAACGTGCACGGCGTTTACAAACCGGGCACGGTGAAGTTGCAGCCGAAGATCTTGCAGCAGTGCCGGGACGCAGTTGTAAAAGAATTCGGCGAAGACGCGCGCTTCTACTTCGTCTTCCACGGCGGCTCCGGCTCGACGCAGGAAGAGATCCATGAGGCGATCGATTACGGCGTGATCAAGATGAACGTCGATACCGACATGCAGTATGCCTTTAGCCGTCCGATCGCCGATCACATGTTCAAGAACTACGACGGCGTCTTGAAGGTGGATGGCGAAGTCGGACGCAAGAAGGACTACGACCCGCGCACTTATCTCGGCCTGGCGGAAACAGCCATGGCGGCGCGCGTGAAACAAGCCGTGACCGATTTGCGTGGGAACGGCAGGACGATGTTCAAGCCATGACCGCTGCGGCTCTTACCGCCTAACAAGACCAAGGTCGTAGCGACCATTGGTCCGGCTTCGGAAAGTCCGGAGATGCTCCGGCGATTGATTCGCGCCGGACTGAATGTGGCGCGGCTGAACTTTTCGCACGGCGATATCTCGCACCACGCCGAAGTCGTTAGGCGGATTCGCGCCGCCGCGGACGAGACCGGGCGGCGGGTTGCCATCATGGCTGATTTACCCGGACCAAAGATGCGGCTGGGCAAGATTGATCCCGAACCGATTCAACTTTCGCCGGGCGATCATTTCAGCCTGACGAGCGAAGAGATCGTCGGAAATGCCCAGCGCGTGTCGATGAGCTTCGCTGAGTTGCCGCGTGTCGTGAAACCGGGCAATCGCCTTTACCTCAACGACGGGCTGGTGCAGCTCGTGGTGGATCGGGTTAACGGCAACGATGTCGAATGCACGGTCGCAGTCGGTGGCGAATTGCGTTCGCGCAAAGGGCTGAATCTTCCCGGAATCGATCTCGGGATCAGCGCTTTTACCGAACACGACCGCGCCTGCCTCGAGTTCGCGCTGGCGCAGGGAGTCGACGCGGTGAGCCAGTCATTCGTCGAGAGCGCGGCCGACGTGAATGCCGTTCGCAGCGCCGCGGAACAGCTCGGGCACCATCCGTTTATCATTGCAAAGATCGAGCGCGCCGATGCGCTCGAGCATTACGACGAAATCCTCGCGGCGGCTGACGGGATCATGGTCGCGCGCGGTGACCTTGGCGTGGAAGTGCCGATCGAATCGATCGCCACATTGCAAAAGCAGCTCATCGCAAAAGCGAATCTGGCGGGTAAGCCGGTCATTACTGCGACGCAGATGCTCGAGTCGATGGCGAGTAGCCGCTTGCCGACGCGCGCGGAAGCGACTGATGTCGCGAACGCCATTCTCGACGGCACGGATTGCGTCATGCTCTCGGCGGAATCGGCCATGGGCGAGTATCCCGAAGAATCCGTTGCGATGCTGGCCAAGATCGCGGCCTTTACCGAAATGCATCGGCCATCGACCACGATCAACGTTCGGCGCGAGCTGGCGGAATTGCCCGCTGTGCCACTGGTTGACGCCGATCGGATGACCTCCGTGATGGAGCGCGCACTCGAAGCAGTGCCGTGCGACCTCGTGCTCGTGCCGACACGCAGCGGTGCGACCGCGCGCCTTGTCTCGCGCTTGAAGCCGTCCGTCTGGCTGATTGCGCCCAGCCCCGATCGCGCCGCCTGCCAGGGACTCGCCTTCTCCTATGGCGTCGAGGCGGTGGAAAACGCGAACGAGGATTCCGACTGGCGGGATTTCATCGAACGCTGGCTGCGCGCCAACCATGTCACGGCCCAACGGGTCTTGCTGGTGGCCGGACCTTCGCCGCGAAATCCGCGAGCGAACCATCGCATTGAGGTAATGAGATTGGGAGCGTGCCTAACGAGTGAAATCAATTCCAATGAACACAACGACTGATTGTCCATTTAACCTGACGGCGCACGGCCTGATCGTGCCCGAGATCCATCGCAACCTGCCGCCTAGCGCGCTTTACGAGCATGCCATTCGTTATGAGAAAGACGCCAGCATCGCCGAGAACGGCGCCCTCGTTGCTTATTCCGGAGTAAAGACGGGACGCTCGCCGAAGGACAAACGCGTCGTCGAGCATCCGGAGTCGAAGAACGACGTTTGGTGGGGCCCGGTCAACATTCCGTGCGATGCGCGCACCTTTCAGATCAATCGCCAGCGTGCGCTCGACTACCTGAATACGCGCGACCGGCTGTACTGCGTCGACGCCTTTGCCGGATGGGATCCCACGATCCGTATCAAGGTGCGAGTGATTTGCTCGCTGCCGTATCACGCCCTGTTCATGCACAACATGCTTATCCGACCGACAAAGGACGAGCTGGCCGGCTTCGGCACACCAGAGTTTGTCATCATCAACGCCGGTGCATTTCCGGCCAATCGCCTCACGACTGGAATGGGATCAGCCACCAGTGTCGACCTGAGTTTGGAGGATCGGCAACTCGTTATTCTCGGAACCGAATACGCTGGCGAGATGAAGAAGGGTGTGTTCACCGCCGCGAATTACTTAGCACCGAAACGTGGGCTGCTTTCGATGCATTGTTCGGCGACCGCAAACAAGCAAACCGGTTCGTCATCCTTGCTCTTCGGACTTAGCGGAACCGGTAAGACCACTCTGTCGGCTGATCCGAAGCGCTACCTCATCGGCGATGACGAGCACGTCTGGAGCGACGACGGAATCTTCAACATCGAAGGCGGCTGCTATGCCAAAGCCATCGACCTTACGCCGGAAAGTGAGCCGGATATTTTCCAGGCGCTGCGCTTTGGTGCGGTGCTAGAAAACGTCGTCCTCGATGAAGATCGGATGGTGGACTACAGTAATGTCAGGATAACGGAGAATACGCGCGGTGCCTATCCCATTGACTTCATTCAAAACGCGAAAATCCCGTGCATCGCCGGGCATCCTACTGACGTTATTTTTCTTACCTGCGACGCCTTTGGTGTGCTGCCGCCGATCGCGTCGCTCCCGGCTGCGCACGCGATGTATCACTTCATCAGTGGTTACACCGCCAAAGTAGCCGGCACCGAAGTAGGAGTAACGGAGCCGCAGACTACATTCTCGCCGTGCTTCGGCGGACCCTTCCTGGTTTGGCATCCGAACAAATATGCTCAGCTGTTGGCCGAGAAGATGCGCAAGCACAACGCACGTGTCTGGCTTATTAACACCGGCTGGAGCGGCGGCGCCTATGGCACTGGAAAACGGATCTCACTCAAGCACACCCGCGCGATGGTGGACGCGATTCATTCCTGTAGCCTGACGAATCCGAAACTGGAACGCGATCCCATCTTCGGTTTCGATGTCGTGACTGAGGTGCCGGGCGTCCCAGCGGAGATTCTGCGACCGCGCGATACCTGGGCGGACAAGTCCGCTTATGATGCAACGGCAAAAATGCTGGCCGGACTGTTCAACGAGAATTTTAAGACTTACGCGGGCGGCGTGACGGAAGAAGTAAGAGCTGCCGCGCCGGTAGCGTAGCCTATCAATTCAACTACCATGAACCATAAACCAGTGATGTTACTGATCCGCGACGGCTGGGGAATCAACCCCGGCGGCCGCGAAGCTGCGCTCGCCAACGGCGACGCAACACTGCTCGCACGCACGCCATTCCACGACGAACTCTATAAAAGTTACCCGCGTGCCCGACTGAGCGCGAGCGGGCTGGATGTTGGTTTGCCGGCCGGCCAGATGGGGAACTCCGAAGTGGGTCACATGAACCTTGGCGCCGGGCGGATTGTTTATCAGGAGCTAACCCGCATTAACAAAGAAATCGCCCAGGGCACGCTCGCGCAGAACACCGTGCTCCAGGAGACTTTCGCCAAAGCGCGCGGTGCGCGCCTGCATTTCCTCGGACTCGTTTCAGATGGCGGGGTTCACAGCCACTCCGCACATCTGATCGCGCTCGCGAACGCCGCGAAGGACGCCGGCGTTTCCGATATCATGGTCCACGCGTTCACGGATGGGCGTGATACTTCGCCCACGGGCGGCGCGGACTTTCTCGCCACCTTGCATCGTGAGCTACAAAGCAGCGGCGCGCGCATCGCTACGGTCGTGGGCCGCTACTACGCGATGGACCGCGATAAACGCTGGGAGCGGACGAAGCTGGCGTGGGACGCGATTGTTTTCGGCGAAGGTAAACTCTGCGACGAATCAGTCTCCGCGGCGCTGACTCAGGAATATGCCCACGGGAAGACGGATGAGTTCCTGCCGCCGCTGATTTTTGCTCTGCCAAATGCGCAGCGAGTTCGTGACGGGGACGTTCTCTTCTACTTTAACTTCCGCGCCGATCGCGCACGACAGCTATCGCAAGCCTTCATCTTCCCGGACTTCAAAGGCTTCGATCGCCGGTTTCAGCCAAAGGTGCACTACGTCACGATGACCGAATACGATGAAACGTACGGCGTGCCGTTCGCGTTCGCGCCGGCAAGTTTCGCGAACATTCTGGGGGAAGTCGTCAGCCAAGCCGGGAAAAAACAACTTCGGATCGCAGAGACGGAAAAGTATCCGCACGTGACCTACTTCTTTAACGCCGGAAACGAAACGCCGTTTCCAGGAGAGGACCGCACAATTATTCCATCCCCGAAAGTCGCTACCTACGACCTGAAACCAGAGATGAGCGCGCTCGAAGTCACTGAAACGGTTTTGAGCCGGATGGCGGATTACGATCTCATCATCCTGAACTTCGCTAATCCAGACATGGTAGGTCACACCGGAGTAGTAGACGCGGGCATCAAGGCCGTAGAAACTGTCGATGCCTGCTGCAGCCGGATTATTCCGCGGCTGCTTTCGCTGGGCGGAAAAGCTCTCGTGACCGCAGACCACGGCAACTGCGAGTTGATGCGCAACCCGGACGGCTCGCCCAATACCGCTCACACCACCAACCTCGTTCACTGTATCTACGTCGCGAACGATAGCTCCAGCTTTCGGGTGCAAGACGGCATCCTGGCCGATGTCGCGCCGACGCTCCTCTTCCTCCTTGATCTGGAGAAACCAGCCGAGATGTCCGGCCACAATTTATTGGCGGCAAGAAAGGCTTCGTGATTTGCAAGAACCGCGCAGCCACGCGCGGGAACCCAACCATGATTTCATATCAACTGGAGGAAACCCGATGCCAACCACCGTCTTAGAACGAGAAACAATCGCGAAAGATGAAGCGCTGCCGACGATACCAAAAACGATGCGAGCTGCCGTGGTGGAGAAATTCGGTGCACCGCTGTCGCTCCATGAGGTTCCAGTGCCTTCGCCGGGATCGGGACAGGCTTTGATCCAAATCGTCGCCACCGGCGTGTGCCACACGGATCTACACGCGGCCGATGGCGATTGGCCGGTTAAGCCGACGCCGCCTTTCATCCCCGGTCACGAAGGCGCCGGCGTGGTGGTGAAGCTAGGTCCGGGCGTCATCCATCTCGAGGTCGGAGACCGGGTCGGGCTGGCTTGGTTACACAGCGCCTGCGGGCATTGCGAATTTTGTCTTAAGGGCTGGGAAACACTTTGCCGCGAACAGCAGAACTCTGGTTACTCAGTGAACGGAAGCTTCGCCGAATACGCGCTTGCCGACGCCGACTACCTCGGCCGCATTCCGAAGGAGCTATCTTTCGTCGACGCCGGACCGATTTTGTGCGCCGGCGTGACTACCTATAAGGGCTTGAAAGAAACCGAGGCGCGTCCGGGCGAGTGGGTTGTGATTTCTGGTGTGGGAGGTTTGGGGCACATTGCCATTCAATACGCGAAGGCCATGGGGCTGCACGTCGCTGCCGTCGATGTTGGCGATGACAAGCTATCGTTGGCCGCAAAGCTTGGCGCGGACGTCACCGTGAACGCGAAGTCGCAAGATGCCGCGGCCATGATTCAGAAGCACATCGGAGGCGCGCACGGCGTCCTCGTCACCGCGGTTTCGCCGATCGCCTTCAAACAAGCGCTCGGGATGCTACGCCGGCATGGCACTTGCGTGCTGGTAGGGCTGCCGCCGGGCGATTTTCCAGTTTCCATCTTCGATGTGGTGCTGAATCGTTACACGCTTCGCGGCTCGATCGTCGGGACGAGAGAAGATCTGCACGAAGCGCTCGCCTTCGCCGCCGAAGGCAAAGTGAAGGCGACAATCGAAACGCAGCCGCTGGATGCGATCAATGATGTCTTCGCGCGGTTGAAAGAAGGCAAGGTAAACGGCCGCGTCGTCCTAAACATCGCGCAAAGCTCCTAGGGTAGCGCTTCCCCGCCCAAGCGTCCTGCCCGACTGATCCGCCATCCCATGCGAAATAATTTCGGCTGGTTTGAAATCTCGTCTCCGGGAATCGGGAGATAGAAGTGTCACAGAAGACGCTTATGAATACTTATCTCCGTGCAGAAGAAGTTAGCCCCGGACTGAAGAATTACATGACTGAGATCGGGCAGGTCCCGCTCCTTAGCCCGGCGGAAGAGATCAGCCTGGCCCGGCGGATTCAGGAAGGTGACGCCGCAGCGCGGATGGAAATGATCGAGGCCAATCTGCGCCTCGTTGTCAAAGTCGCGCGCGATTACCTCAACCTTGGCTTACCGCTGCCGGACCTGATCGAGGAAGGAAACCTCGGCCTGATGCAAGCAGTGGACCGCTTCGAGCCGACGAGAGGCGCCAAGTTTAGCTCATATGCGGTCTGGTGGATCAAACAGACGATCAAGTCGGCCTTGCACGAGCAGAGCAAAACCATTCGCCTGCCGCGCCACTCCGCGGTCAAGCTTTCGAAGATGAACAGCATTGCGCTGCAAATGAGCGAGTCGTTAGGCCGGGAACCGACCGATGAAGAGATGAGCGCGGAACTTGGAATCGATGAGCGGCAGATCTCCGACTTGAAGCGCGTCGGGGCGCGGCCCTGTTCGCTCGACGCGGCGATCGGCGAAACCGAGGAGGATCTTCTGGGAGAAATCGTGGCCGACGAGCGCGAGCAAACTCCGTTCGAGACGCTGCGCGACAGCGATCTCTACGCCAGGATGCGGCGCGCCCTGGTCGTCCTTAATGAACGCGAGCGCCAGATTATTGCCTCGCGCTTCGGCCTGGATGGAACGGATTCGATGACACTGGGCGAGCTGGGTCGCCAGTTGGGTGTCACATCCCAACGGACGCGGCAGTTGCAAAAAGCGGCGCTTGGTAAACTGCGGCGGGTGCTGACCCAGCAGGAAGCTTCGTTTGAGCGGGTGCTGCCGTTGGCGGCGTAGGCAGCGCAGGCTGGCCGCACTTCGCGGGTCGCGAACACCGAGTCGTTGCGGGGCGGAACATCCGCTGGTCAGCGTACGAGGATTCCGACCAGGGCGAGCACCCCGAGCAGCGCGATCAGTGTCGCCATCACACTGGATACCGGGAGAGGCAACTCCGGATGTCGTCTGCGCAAAGCCCGAATCGCGCGGCGATGCTGCCAATTGGCCACGATCAACCCGAGCAGCCCGATCACGATCATGACCAGCCCGACGGCGCGTGGGCTTAACGTGCTCGGCACTGCTTCACCCGCTGCGCGCAGGTAGGCAAAGAATTGCGCGATGGCGAAGCCGAAGGTTATCAGCGCCAACGCCGTGCGAACCCAGGCGATCTGGGTGCGCTCATAAGCCAGCAGTGTGCGCTCCACGGCGAGCGGCACCCGCGGGTCGAGCAGAGGGTCGGCTTGCATCGCTTCGTCTTGGATCATGCTTCTTGCGCTAGTTCGTCAGAATCGTGAAGTCGCGCGCCGCGTCTTGCACGGCGGGTTGGTCGGTGACGATCACGGTCGTGCCGGGAGAAATCTCGTCGTAAAGCTTCCCCGCGAACTCGGCACTGAAACGCAGGCGCGCTGCAAGCTCGTCGGCATCAGCGCGAGCGCCGCTTTCATCGTGAGTCACCGCCATCCACTGGCGCGCGGGCCGGCCGGGGACGAACTGGCTCGGCTTATCGCTCGTGCCCTCGAGCAGCGCAAAGACGTGGTTGCCGATCGGATCGTTGCCGCGGATTTCCACGCGCGCGCGGCCGATCGGATTGCCGTTGCGGTAAACGTAGAGCGCGCGGTCGGCGCCGCTGATGAGGATGGTGATCGGTCCCGTCGGGCTGCGCTCCGGGTTCCAGTCGTATTCGTCGTCGGCCAGAGCGTGGAGCATCTCGGGAGTGAAATCAGCCGGGGCGAGGAGCACACCGGGATTGGCCGCGAAATGCGGTTGCGCTGTCTTGCCATCGCTGATCACGACAGTGCTGCCAGTGGTGGTGAGCCCAAAGAGCAGCTTGGAGAAATCGTAAGGCATGCGGATGCAACCGTGGCTCGCCGGGTAGCCCGGCAGATTGCCGGAGTGCATCGCGATTCCGCTCCAGGTAAGTCGCTGCATGTTGGGCATGGGCGCGTTGTGGTATTTCTTCGAATAATGCCGCTCCTCCTTCTCCAGAATGGTGAAGACGCCGCTCGGAGTGCCGCGACCTTTCGTGCCGGTGCTGACGCTCGTTCGCGCGATGAGGATGCCATTGCGATAGACGTTCATCGTCTGTTGCGGAATGCTCACCAGTGCGATGACCGGCCCGCTCGGCGAGACCTCGGGCTTCCACCAATACTCGCCTGGTTTGAGTGGGCCGGTGGGCTTGCCGGTCGGCATGCCTTGAGTGTGGAAGGAAGGGCGCGCCATCTCGGCGAACGCGGAAGTTGCCAGCAGCAGGAGCAGGGCGATGCGTTTCATTTGGGACCTCATTCCTCCTTCCTTCGTTAGGTTATTACCGGATGCCGCTCGCGGTACTCCCGCGCCCAGGCACGTGCCGTTTCGAGCGCATCGGTCGCCTTATGACGCTCGAGAAAGGCGGCCAGGCCTTCTTTATCGATGGGTAACTCGAGCACGCGCGCCTTACCGAAAAGCCGCGCGAACGTCTGCATGACATCGCTCATGGTGTTGAAGACGATTTCGTCCATCGCCTCCGGTTTGTTCTGGCACAGATAGGCGTTGAAGTCGGCCCACTGCCCGTCGGGGCGCAGGACGAAGAGGTGGGTGCGCGGATTTTGATCATTAGGCGCGACGCCGGTTTGCGTGACCAGGAACGGGCCGCGCTGTCCAGACGATCCGAGATCGAGGACCTGCGAGTCGTGATAATCGTTAGTCAGAGTGCGCATCCGGCTTCGTCTTCCAACTGCAGCGCCGCCCGCAGGCGCCGCGGCCAACCGAAAGCTCGCTCGAAAACGGACGCGAGCGGTATCGGACGAAAGTTCTACCGCAGCTTAGATCCGGGCTGCGGCCGCTTCGATGCCGGCGAGCAATTCCCGCTGCTCCGTCGCCTTGAGAAAGAAGGCAGAGGCGCCGGCCTCGAGCGCCCGTGCGCGCACCGCGGGATCGTCTTTGCTGGTCAGGATAATCACGCGGGTCGAAGGCGAGACTTCACGCAGGCGGCGTTGGGCCTCGAGCCCGTTCAGTTTCGGCATCAAAACGTCGAGCACCGCGACATCGGGCTGCACCTGGGCGGCCTCTTCGAGAAAGGCAAACGGGTCGGTAAACCCCTTGACCTGCCAGCCCTGCGAATCGAGCATACGCCGGGTCGAGCGCAAGACCGAGGGGTCGTCATCGAGCAGGAAAACGAGGGCGCCTCGGCGGTTCTCGCCGCGGGCGAGTGATTCCTGTGGCAAAGCCTCGGGAGCACCGCTGCTCGTGTTTGCCGGGAGATTTGGTTGGCTGCGGTTCACTTGTCTTGTTTCAAAGCAATCTGAGCGCCGTCCCGCATAAGAAATGCGGCAGCCACAGCAGAGGAACGCATTTCCGCCGCCTGATGGCCTTGCCGGGCTTGGGCCGGGCGTCGACTCACTTCGCGAGCACCTCCTCAAGCCCGCGGCGCACCGCGGCCAGGAAGCGCCGCTGGTCGAACGGTTTGATGAAGAACCCGAAAGCGCCGGCCTGCTTCACCACTGCTTCCGCGCTACGATCTTCGTGTCCGGTGATGAAGATGACGCGCGTGTCGGGCGAGCAGGCGCAGAGATGGGCGAGCAATTCCATTCCGGTCATGCTTTCCATCCAGATATCAACTACCGCCACCGGCACCTTGTGTGTCTTCATGTAAGCGAGGAATACCTCCGGCTCGGCGAAGGAAGCGACATCGTAGCCCTCGAGTTCGAGCAGGCGCGCGACCGACCTGCAAACCGATGGATCGTCATCCACCAGACAAACAACGGGCGCAGGTTCATTCGGCACACTCAAAGTAAGGCCAAAACGCAACCGTACGCCTATCGGACGTAGGTAGGAGAGAGACGCTGAGTGGAAGCCCGAGGCAGCCTACCCGAACATCCCGGGTGGCTTCGGCGGCACGGGCACTTCGGCTTTATCCATCACACTGACAAGCTCGGCTACGGAAGTGATCCCGAACTTTCGCATGATTTCGCCGCGATGGCACTTCACCGTCCTCTCCGCCATCCCCAGTTCGCCGCCGACCTGTTTGTTGAGCAAGCCGGTCGAGAGGAGCAGCATGACTTCGAACTCGCGCGGGGTGAGCTTATCGAGCAACGCGCGTGCGCCGTTTTTCTCGGCGGCGCGGCGGCGCTGTTCGGTCGAGCGGGCCAGGGCGCGTTCGACGCAGGCGAGCAGTTCCTTTGGCGCAAACGGCTTCGGCAGGAAATCGATCGCCCCATGTTTCATCGCTTCCACCGACATCGGGATGTCGCCGTGGCCGGTGATGAAGACGAGCTGCTCTTCGCGCCGCCGCTGCAGCAGCGTCTTTTGCAAATCCATCCCGCCGATTCCGGGCATCTTCACATCCACGACCACGCACGCCGGTCCAGTGTGCGGCGCACGGGCAAGGAAATCCGCGGCGGAGGCAAACAGCTCGACGTCGTAGCCCTTGCCGTCGAGCAAGCGCTCGATACTTCGGCGGACGGTTTCATCGTCGTCGATCACGAAAACGACTGGAGACGCAGAAGTCATGTGGCCGCGGGTTTTGCTGCCGGCAATTGTAAATAGAAGCGCGCTCCGGCTCCGTCAACGTTCTCCGCCGCTATCGTGCCACCATGCGCTTCGACAATCGAGCGCACGATTGCCAGGCCCATGCCGAGTCCCTCGTGTTTCGTGGTGAAGAACTGCTCGAAGAGCCGCTCCTGCGTGCTCGTAGCGATGCCGCCACCGTAATCGCGCACCGCGACTTCGACGGTGTCGGTGCCATCGGTGCTCGTGGCGATCTCGACGGCGCGGCGCTCGGGCGGCGTGTCCTGCATCGCCTCAAAGGCGTTATGGATAAGATTGATTAGTACCTGCTGTAGCTGGGTCGGATCGCCGTGCACGAGCGGCAGCTCCTTCGCGAGCGCGGTCTCGACGCGGCAACCGCTCGCGGCCGCGTCCGGATGGACCATGTGGGCCACGGATGTCACCACGTCGTTCAAATTCACGGGACCGCGGATGGCGGTGCCCTTTTTTATGGCACTGCGCACGTTCTGCATAATCTCGGTCGCGCGGCGGCCATCGGCGAACATGTCCTCGAGAATCTCGCGCAGTTTCCTGGCATCGAGCCTGTCTTGTTCGAGGTATTGCAGGGCCCCGAAGGCGTTATTCACGATGGCGGTGAGCGGCTGGTTCAACTCGTGCGCGAGGGAAGCGGTCATCTCGCCTAACAAACCCGCGCGGTTCAGCAGGTTCACCTGCTCGCGGCGCTGGCGCGCTTCGGCTTCGACGGCTTTGCGCGCGGAAATATCGACCACGCTGGCAAGGACGAGCGGCCCCTGTGGTGTCTCGATTGGGTTCAGCCCGATCTCGATCGGAAATTCGCTCCCGTCTCTCCGGCGCGCGAACAGTTCGCGTCCGGACCCCATTGCGCGGGTTTCCGGCGCCGCGACGAATCCCTCGCGATGCCGGGGATGCGCTGTTTGCAGGCGCTCCGGCACCAAAATTTCCACCGGTTGACCGAGCAGTTCCTCCCGGGGGTAACCGAACAGCTCTTCCACGTGTGCATTCACCAGCACGATGCAGCCGTATTGATCCACCAGCACGGTGCCGCTGGGATTGGCCTCCGTGCTGAGGCGGAACAAATCTTCCGCCTGCCGACGCTTCGTCACGTCCATCGAGACGCCGAGCAACCGGGAGCCTTCGCCGTGTGCATTGGGAATGCAGCGGGCGCGCCCCGCCAGCCAGCGAATCGTCCCGTCTGGCAAGACAACGCGGAATTCCGTTTCGTAACTGCCCATCGTCTCGATCGCCTGGCGCATCGCCGCCTCGCGCGCCGCGCGATCCTCCGGATGCACCCGCGCGTGGAACGCTTCGGACGTGATCGCCACCTCCGGTGCGATCCCGAGCAGCTCGCGCCCTTTATCGGAAACCCAAAGTTCGCCAGTCTGCGAGTTCAGCTCCCAGACACCGAGCTGCGCTGCCTCAGCCGCGAGCGCGATGCGTTGCTCAGCCTGACGGATCCGGTCTTCGCTTTCGACCAGGGCCGCCTCCATCGCGAACTGAGCAGCTCGAAATCGTCCGACGCGAAAAAGATCGGAACCAAGCTCGTAGGCCACCGCGACAAGGATGGCGGCGAAGGGAAAACTCGACATGTAAGGCAGCGGAATCATCTGCCGGTGCGTCAAACCGCCGAGCACCGCGGCGACGGCAATGAAAAAAGCAGTGCTGCCGCCGATAAGCACGGCGCGACGGCGCTCCTCGGCGTCTCCATTCCGCCACAGGCTTACCGCGGCATCGACGACGTAGCCTAACAAAAGCAGGATTGAGAATTCCCCAAGCCATGTCCACCGACTAAACACGCCCGCCGGCGCCGCCACCGTCTCGCCCAAAAACTCGACCAGGCGCACGCCGGTGATGGCGTGGAAGTTGATGCTCGGCGGCGAGGCCAGTGTGATGATTCCGCCAACCGAAAAAGTCAGACAAGCCGCCAGGCCAAGCCACAATCGGCCGGTGCGAAAATAAGACCGGATGAACCCGACCAGCCCGATGAAGAGCACGACAATCGGCAGCTGACTCCACTGTTGGGCGCGCGCGTATTGCCCGGCCGAGCGGCAATGGATCATGTCCAGTTCGCAAATCTCCATTCCGATCACTGCGATCGCCGTGAGCACGAAAAAGAGGTGCGCGGCGCGCCGTTGCCAGATGCCCACGAACAAGTGCGGCAGGGACAGGGCGATGGTGGCGCCGAGGAGCATCGACCAGACTGCGGTAACCCAGCTCATGGCTCGGCTGGGAACACGCCCGCGGGAAAAACTGAGAGCCCACCGGCGCTGCGCGGGGCACAAGCACGGCGGGCTGCGCGGCCCACCACAGTCACGCGCGGTCTGCGCATCGAAGCGATGCGCTTTCGGCGGAGTCGATTCATGTTGGCGGCGATTGGATCCCTCGGCATTCGTTGTACAGGAAAGCCGTTGCCAGACAAGCACTCTTCACACGTTGCGCTACGCCGAAGACCCGGTGATGAGGTTGCTCTCCATGAATGAAGCCTAACCGGACCTTGAGCGCATCAGTAGCTCGAAAGCGGCAACCGGCACTCGAGTGTGTTTCGCTCGGGGCGCGCTCCAGCTTTTGCCAGTGTCATGTCCACTCGCGCTCATCTACCTTTTGCCTTTTAACATTCGGACCGTCGCGACGCTCCATCGGACGTAAGTGCTAGAAGCTTAATCGGACTACCGAGCCGAAACTTGCTTTGCCTTTCGCACGGCAGGTGAGTGCTTTCCGGCGAGGCGCTACCGTCATGACCACAAATGTCCCAGTTCCGCGCGGCGCTGCGCCGGTTGCGCTGCAGACGCAATCAGACCGCGATCTTTACCAAACAGGTCCGCTCCGCCGGATCCTGCGAGTGGCGTATCCACCCGGCGCGGGCAGGATCATTCTCCGCACCGACTTGGACTGGGACAAAGATGTCGAGCCGAGCGCGGCCGGAATCGACGGCATCTCCAGTTTCGAGGTGGAAGCGCGTCGGCCGTTTCTCTATTTCAAACCGTGCCTGGTCCAGAACGGCGTGCGGCATTGGGCCAAAGGCGACAACCAACTGCTGATCATGGCCGAGGATGATCGGCGCGTTTATTACCCTTACTTCTTCGATTCGGAAGCGGGCAGCTTTTCACCGCTCGTCACGTTTGATTCGCCGATCCTGCAGCGCGAGCACCGCGCGCGTGTTTACCTTCCGCCGGGGTACCTGGAGAACACGCTGGCCTATTACCCGGTCGCGTTCATGCAGGACGGACAGAACCTTTTTTTCCCCGATGAAGCTTTCATGGGCCGCGACTGGGGCGTGGACGATACTTTTTGGCAGCTTCGTTCGATGGGCGCGGTGGAAGACATGATCTTTGTCGGGCTCTATTCGGCCGGGGATCGGCGGATGGAGGAATATACGAAGCCGGGCTACGAGCGTTACGGCCGCTCGTTAGTGGAAGAGATTGTGCCGACGGTGGAACAAACGCTGCGGGTGCGGCGGGGGCGGCGTGACCGGGTCCTGTGGGGTTCATCGCTGGGCGGCGTCGTTTCCTTTTATTGCGCCTGGCAACACCCGGAGACGTTTGGCGGGGCCATCTGCATGTCGAGCACCTTCTCGCACCAGGATGACCTGCTCGAGCGTGTGCTAACCGAGGAGCCGCGCGACGTGGCGTTTTACCTGGATAGCGGCTGGCCCGGCGACAACTATGAAACCACTGTGGGCATGGCGATGGCGCTGCTCAGCCGCGGCTGGGTCTTCGGCCACAACCTGCTCCACCTCGCGTATCCGCACGCCAAACACGGGGAGCCAGACTGGGCCATGCGCATCCACATTCCGTTGCAAATGGTCGCTGGCTCAGTCGCGGGCTATAGCCGAATGCGGGTGCCGATCCTGCGCGAGCGTTTGTAGATCTCAGCTCTGCCCCGGCTCGACGTGCCACACTAGGCGGCAGTAATCGCGGATCGAGCGATCGGAGGAAAACTTGCCGATGCGCGCGGTGTTCAGGATCGACTGCCGCGTCCACGCGCGCTGGTCGCGCCACAATTGCGTCACGCGTTCCTGCGCCTCGATATAAGACTGGTAATCGGCCAGGAGGAGAAAGGTATCGTCGCCTAACAAGTGATCGACGAGCGGGTGGAAGAGTTGCGCGTCGCCGCCGAGCTCGCCGCTGGCGAGGAAATCGATCACCTCGCGGAGCATCTCGTTGCGCTCGTAGTAATCGCGTGCGCGATAACCGCGGGCGCGCAGCTCGCCGATCTCATCAACGGTGAGGCCGAAGAGGAAGAAATTCTCCGCGCCCACTTCCTCACGAATCTCGACATTTGCGCCGTCGAGCGTGCCGATCGTGAGCGCGCCATTGAGCGAGAACTTCATATTGCCGGTGCCACTGGCTTCTTTGCCGGCGGTGGAAATTTGCTCCGAAAGATCAGCCGCGGGGAAGATGAAGTGCGCGTTCTTCACGTTGTAATTGGGGAAGAAGACGACCTTGAGTCGATCGCGCACGATCGGATCGTGGTTCACCAGATCACCGATCGCGGTGATGAGCTTGATCATGCGCTTGGCCATGAAATATCCCGGCGCAGCTTTCCCGCCGAAGATGAAGGTGCGCGCCGGCAAATCGATCTCGGGGTTGCGCCGGAGCCGGAGATAGAGCGTGAGAATGTGGAGCGCGTTAAGGTGCTGGCGCTTGTATTCGTGGATGCGTTTCACCTGGATGTCGAAGAGTGAGTCCGGCACGACGGTGATGCCGGTCTCCTCCGCGATGAGCGCGGCGAGGCGGCGTTTGTTCTCGAGCTTCACGGCATCGCCATTGCTCCTGAAACTCCAAGTCGTCGGCCAACGGCTCGAGGCCGCGAAGGCGGTTGAGATCTTTCAACCAGCAATCGCCGATGCGTTGAGTGATCAGCTCGGTGAGGCCGGGATTACTCAAGCGCAATGAAGCGCCGCGGCGTGATGCCGTTGGTGACGTTGCAGAATTTCTCCGGCCAAAGCTCGGCGAAATCTCGCAGCACGGTTTGCTTGAGCAGCTCGGAGTGGAGCGCGGCCACGCCGTTGACTTTGTGGCTGCCGACGGTGGCGAGATTCGCCATGCGCACATAGCGGCCACCGCTTTCGTCGATGAGGGAAAGCCGCGCCATCCGCTCGCCTTCGCCCGGGAACTTCGCGCGCACTTCTTCGAGGAAGCGGCGATTGATCTCGTAAATGATCTCGAGATGCCGCGGCAGCAGTTTGCCGAAAAGCTCGACGCTCCATTTCTCGAGCGCTTCCGGCAGGAGGGTGTGGTTGGTATAGGCGAAGGTCTGGCGCGTCGTGTTCCAGGCTTCGTCCCAGCCTAACGAGTGCTCGTCGACTAGCAGGCGCATCAACTCCGCCACTGCGACGGCGGGGTGCGTGTCGTTTAATTGCACCGCCCACTTCTCGTGAAAGGTCGCCGGGCGCGCCGCCGAGGAAGCGGTGAATCGCGAGCATGTCCTGGAGCGAACAGCTCGTGAAGAAGAACTGCTGCTTAAGCCGCAGCTCCTTGCCGGCCTCGGCCTCGTCGTTCGGATACAGCACCTTCGTGATGTTCTCCGATTGCATCTTGTCCTGCACCGCGCGGTAGTAATCGCCGTGATTAAACGCAGCGAAGTCGAACGATTCGATCGCCTCCGCTTTCCAGAGGCGCAGGATGTTGCAGTGATCGACGCGGTAACCGGGAATCGGCGTGTCGTAGGCGACGCCTTTCACCTCCGTCTCCGGAATCCAGCGGACGCGGAAGCGCCCCTGCTCGTCGGCGACCGACTCCGTCCGCCCGCCAAAGCCCACCTCGTAGGCGATCTCCGGGCGCGCGATTTCCCACGGGTTGCCGTTGCGCAGCCATTTGTCGGTGATCTCCTGCTGCCACCCATCTCGGATAACCTGATCGAAGATGCCAAACTCATAACGAATGCCGTAGCCAACCGCCGGCACCTGGACACTGGCCATGGAATCCATGTAACAGGAGGCCAGCCGGCCGAGTCCGCCGTTGCCGAGACCGGGCTCTTCTTCCTCGCGCGAGGATCTCGTCGAGATTGTAGCCTAACGAACCGAGCGCCTCGCGCGTGGCTTCGGTCATACCGAGGTCGAGCAGATTGTTCGCAAGGTGCGGCCCGGGAAGGTACTCGGCGGAGAGATAGGCCACGCGGCGGTGATTCTCACGGCCGTACCTCTGCAGATTGTCGCAGAAGCGACCGAAAACGCGATCGCGGACGGTCAGCGCAAGGGCGTAGTAAAGATCATGCGACGATGAGATCTGCTCCAGGCGGCCCAGGCCGGAGCGGAGGTTGTCGAGAAAAGCCTCCCTGATTTCGTCGCTCGTGAGCCCACCGCGGATGCTGCTGTGTGTTGTCATTGCAATCCTACTCCATAGCTGCGGAGCGGTGCGAAGGGCTATCGGACTAAGGTGCGATATTCGCCGGCCGCGGTTGCGCCGAGCTTCCTTCACACTCGATGGACTGGCTTTTCGAATTGCCTCGCACGCAACCGGTCGCGCACGCGATCGCCGCACTATCTTTTGTCGCTCTGCTCGGGATGGCTTTTGGCAGCCTCAAGATTCGCGGCATCGGCCTCGGCACTGCCGGTGTGCTCTTCGCCGGAATCATCGTCGGACATTTCGGACAGCCGGTGGACGCAGAGACCCTGCATTTCGTGAAGGAGTTCGGGTTGCTCATGTTTGTCTTCACGATCGGCCTTCAGCTCGGGCCGGGATTCTTTGCGGCGCTGCGCAATCAGGGCATGAAGCTCAATTTGCTCGCAACGGCGATTGTAATCCTTGGCGCCGTGGCTGCGCCGTTGCTCGGCTGGCTCGGCGGCTTCGACAAAGCGGCCGTGCTTGGGATTTACTCCGGCGCGGTCACTAATACGCCTTCGTTAGGCGCCGGTTCGCAAACCCTCAGCACGCTGCCCAACATCGCCCCGGATCGGCTCGCGCTGCCGGCGCTCGGTTACGCCGTCGCCTACCCGATGGCGATCGTTGGCATCATCGCGACTCTCGTTATCCTCAAGCAAATCTTCCGCATCGATCCGGTGCGCGAGGCGCAGGAGTTCGCGGCGAAAAATCGCGCCCCAGTCGAGCCGCTCGAGCGCCGCACGTTGCTCGTCACAAATCCGAACCTTGAAGGCGTGCGGCTCGATTCCATCCCAGGACGCGTCGAGACAGGCGTGACCATCTCGCGCATCTCGCACGGCAACGGCACCGCCGTCGCGACGGATGCAACGTTGATTCAACGCAACGATCGGCTCGCGGTCGTCGGCACGCGCGCCGGGCTGGAGCAGTTTGAGCGAGTCGTCGGGCAGCGGACCGAGCAAGATCTCGTCCGCGAGGAGAGCGACCTCACGATGCGCCGCGTCGTGGTCACCGATCGCGCGGCGCTTCGTAAAACCGTGGGAGAACTGAACCTCGACGATCGCTTCGGCGTCGCGGTCACCCGCATCACGCGCGCCGATCTGGAAATGACCGCCGTGCCCGGCCTGCGACTCCAATTCGGCGATCAATTACAAATCGTCGGGCGCAAAGCCGACCTGGACAAAGCCGCCGCCGAAGTGGGCAATTCGCTCAAGGAGTTAAGCGCGACGCATTTCATTCCGCTCTTCATCGGGATCGTGCTCGGGATCGTGGTCGGCACCATGCCGATCGCTTTTCCCGGCTTGCCGCAACCGGTGCGCCTCGGCCTGGCCGGCGGTCCGCTCATCGTCGCGCTGATCCTCGGCCGGATCGGCCGGATCGGGCCGCACGTTTGGCACATGCCCATCAACACCAATCTCGCTTTTCGCGAATTCGGCATTGCGATGTTTTTCGCCGCCGTTGGTCTAAGCGCGGGCGCAAAATTCTTCGCCACGGTTTTTACCACGACCGGGTTGCATTGGCTGCTCGCGGGCTTCTCCATCACGGTTTTGCCGCTACTTCTAGTCGGCATCTTCGCGCGGCTTGTCCTGAAATTGAACTTCATTGACCTGAGTGGAGTTCTCGCCGGCAGCATGACCGATCCTCCTGCGCTCGCTTTCGCTTCAAACACCGTCGGCTCGGATGCGCCCACCGTCGCCTACGCCACCGTCTTTCCCCTAACGACTTTGCTGCGCATCTTGTCCGCGCAGATTTTGGCGATCGTGCTGTTCCGATAGCGCAATATGCAGACACCGACACTTGGCGAGGCGCGCTTCCCTTCGAAGGCGAGCCGTTACGCGATCAGCGATGACGTCCGCATTCCGGAGCACATCGAAGTGGGGGCCGAGCCGGGCTTGCAGTTCGAGTTGGCGGGGCCGCGGGCGAAGCTCTTCTTCGACGCGAAGGAGACGCGCGCTGGAATTGTGACCTGCGGCGGCTTGTGCCCGGGCCTGAACAATGTCATCAGGTCGCTCTTTCTCGAACTTCATTACGGCTATGGCGTGAAGGAGGTGCTCGGATTCCGCGGCGGTTACGGCGGGCTCGATCCAGATTGCGGGCGCGAGCCGTTGCAGATTACCCCGGAGGTGGTCGATGGGATTCATCATCGGGGCGGCACCATTTTGACTTCGTCGCGCGGGCCGGTGGATGTCTGCCGAGCGGTCGAAAATCTGATCGCGCGCGGCGTGAATATTCTTTTCACTGTCGGCGGAGATGGGACCCAGCGCGGCGGGAACGATCTGTTCCAAGAGGCGCGGCGACGCGGATATCCGCTCTCGGTTGTGGGCGTACCGAAGACGATCGATAACGACGTCACCTTCGTCTCGCGGACCTTCGGTTTCTTTACCGCGGTGGAAGAAGCGAACCGCGTTCTGGAGTGCGCGCACACGGAGGCACGGAGCGTTCTCGGCGGGATTGGTCTCGTTAGGCTAATGGGACGCCACGCCGGCTTCGTCACGGCCGCCGCCGTGGTGGCGAACCAGGACGTCAATTTCGCGCTCATCCCGGAGGTGCCCTTCAAGCTGGAGAGCTTCCTCGCCACGCTCAAGGAGCGGATGCGGAAAAAATCGCACGCGGTCATCGCGGTCGCGGAAGGCGCCGGCCAGGATTTGCTCGCGGCCGATGCGAGCGCGCGTGATGCGTCGGGGAACGTGAAGCTGAAGGACATCGGTCCGTTCCTGTGCGGGCAAATCGCCGCCTGCTTCAAGAAGGAAGGCATTCCGGTGGTGATCCGTTATTTCGATCCCAGCTATCAGGTGCGGAGCCGGCCGGCCAATGCGGAGGACGATGTCCTTTGCGATCTGTATGCGCGGCATGCGGTCCACGCCGCGATGGCCGGAAAGACCGGCGTCGTGATCGGTTTTCTGCACGAACGGTTCATTCACGTGCCGATCGAGTTGCTCGCCACGCGCACGAAACGGCTCGATCCGGCGAGCGGCTGGTGGCACTCCGTGCTGGCGACCACGGGGCAGCCCGAACGGTTTGCCTAACGAATAGCAGTGGGCCGGCGCAGCTCCGCGCGGGCGGCGGATCGCACCTTCGTCCGGGGTTCCTGCGCAGTATTCCTGGCGAATCTCATGAGCGGAGGAAGAAACATGACTACCATAAATCCACGCACCTTCGCCGATCTGATCGCCACTAAACCCGCGGTCGAGCTGATCGACGTGCGGCCGCGAGACGCCTTCAAGCGCGAACACATCCGTGGCGCGCGCTCGCTTCCGTTGTCGCGGCTGAATGCCGCGCGCATCGTGCAGGACCGCGGGCGGAGGAATCCGCGCCCGTTGTTTCTGATCTGTAGTGGCCGGCTCCGCGCCAGCCTCGCTGCGGGCATGCTGCGCGAGGCCGGCTGTCTTGAGTCGGTGGTAATCGATGGCGGGATGGAATATTGGAAGGGACAGGGCTTGTCCACGGTGCAGCCGTACGGGCGAGCGCGCGCGTGGCTCCGCCGAGTCGCCGCTCCCCTTCAGCCGGGCGCTCGTCTAGTGCGTCCGCAAACTGCAAGCGCCTGAAAGGCCCCTGCAGGAGGCCGAACCCTCGTATCGCCCGTTCGTCCGATAACCGCCGGCGCATCATCGATCCGATCTTTGTCGAAACTGTAATTCGTCATGAACAACCACCGCGTCCCTAACGAAAAGAGGAACCGAAGCCTACGGCCCCGCTTGCTATGAAATCCGACCTGTTTTTCCACGCCGCGAATCTGCTCATGCTGGCCGCCTACAGCGTGCGCGACGTTCTGTGGTTGCGCCTTCTCGCCGTAGCGGCCTCTTGCGTGGCGCTGCCCTATTACTTCCTTCAGCCGCACACACTCTGGGCGCCGGTGATGTGGTGCGCAGTGTTCATTTCGATGAATCTCTTTCGCTCCTGGAACATTCTTCGCGAGCGACGCCCGGTGCAGTTCAGCCCGGAGGAAGAAAAGGTGCGCCGGCTTGTCTTCCGCGACTTGCCGCCGCGCAAAGTCCTCGAGGTGCTCAGCATGGCGTCGTGGGTTTCGGCCGAGCCGGGGGAGAAGTTGCTCGAGGCAGGGAAAGTTCCCGAAACCATCCCGCTGATCGTCGAGGGGCGAGTGCTCGCCATGCGCGATGGGCGCGCGCTTGGCGCGCTCGGACAGGGCAATCTTGTGGGGAGCGCGCTGATTCTTACCGGCAGATCGGCGGAGGTGGATGCGGTGGCAGTTGGTCCCGTTCGGATGGTGCGGTGGCGCATCGAGACATTGGAAAAGCATCTCGCCGCGAATCCCGAAACCCGCGCGGTGATCCAGCGTTATCTCGCGCATGATCTCGCCGAGACGGTCGAGGGGTTGATCGCCGGGAGCGCAGTTTTCGGCACGACATCCACGCTGCCCGAGGCCGAGCAAGAATCACATTTCCTGAAATCTCCTCTCCCAAACTCGGGAGATGGAGATGTCACGCAATCGCATGAAAGTCGACGCCTACCAATCTGAAGCAGCCCACCACCCCGCGGCCTCCCGCGCTCCGCATAATTGCTTTACCATTGCGGCTCTCACGTGCCTGCTCCTTTCCCCAGCTCCCTTGCGGGCCAGCCAGGACGGCACCGCCGATTTCGCCGTCTTACGCCGCCCGCTCTCGAAAGTCGCAGCGCTCAATCTCGCGATCGGCCACAACGGCACGATTCTGCAGGCGAAAAAAGATGTGGAAGCCGCGGCCGGTGTCGCGATTCAGACCAAAGCGATCCTCTTTCCGCAAATCGAGCATCACGCTGAATACAGCGCGCGCAACGATTCGCTCATCGAGCAAAACAAGAACCGCGAAGTCGGCCCGATCGTCCTCGAATTGCCACCGCCAATCGGCCACGTCGAAGAAAGCTTCACCCAGCCGAAGATTAATAATCAGTCGTGGTTCTCCGACGTCATCATCAGCCAATCAATTTACGAAGGAGGCCGGCTGCTCTCGGCCGGACGCCGCGCACGGCTCATCAACGAACAGGCCTTCCTCGACTACACGAGCACGGTCGCAGACACGCTCCTCACCGTCAGCACCGCCTATGACGACGTGCTGCGCGCCGCCATGCAAATCGGCGTGCGCAACGATGCGGTTATGTTTTTGCGCAGTTATCTGCACGATACGACTTCGAAGTTCGACGTCGGGACAGCTCCGGAGTTCGACGTCCTGCGGATAACCGCGGAGCTCGGTAACGCCGAAGCCCAGCGTGTCCGCGCCGTCGGCGATCATCGGGTCGCGAAGCAGCGCCTGGTCGAGTTACTCGGCTATGATCTCTCTCCGGCCGTCACGGATGATCTGCCGCTCGATCTGACCACGCCACTCGTGGCCCAGGCTTACAACCGGAGCCTCGCTGCTGACTTGCGCGAAGCGCAGGAGAACCGCACGGAGATCCTCGCCCTCGAAAAAGAGGAACGCCTGCGGGATGAAGCGATCATTGTCGCGAAGTCCGGTTATAAGCCCAGCGTGCAAGCCTTCGCCGGGTACGAACTCACCAGTCGGGCGGAATCGCGCAACGTCACTGATGAGCTGCACGGCGGACTGATTGGCGTGCGCATGTCCTGGGCTCTCTTCGATGGTTTCCTCACCAAAGGCCGGGTGAATGAAGCGATCGCGCGTCGCGGTAAAGCCGCGGAAGCCAAGGCGGAGACGATCCGCACCGTCGAGTTACAAGTGCGCACCGCCTGGTCCGACCTGCGGACGGCGCGCGCGGTTCTCGATGCGCAGGTCGACAATGTGCGGACCGCACAGCGCGCGCTTGAGATCGCACAAAGCCGTTACAACGAAGGCGCCGGCACGCAGCTCGACGTGCTCGATGCGCGCAGCACACTTACGCAGGCGCGCGGCGAATTTGTTAATGCCGTGCGCGATCATTCCGTCGCGCGAGCGCGCCTTATCCGCGCCACCGGCGGTGATTTCCAAAGGATGTGAGCGCGCACGCTGCAGCACAGGCAAGAACTGGGCTAATCCTCCTTTTGCGAGCCTTTACCCGTCTTCAGGATGAGAGCGGCCTGATTTCGTGCAATCATGGTGAAAAACACGCTGACAAGGAACGCCATAATGACATAGCCCAGGAGCGCCTCGCTCGTCGCGATAAACCGGGTGGTACCATTGGGCGTCACATCACCGTATCCGAGTGTAGTGAACGTGACAAGACTCATATACAGGCAGGTCAGAAAGTCATTGGTCTCCACGCCGTGGTCGCGAATTCCTAAAACTGCGTAGGCGCGTGCAAAAACGACAATGATGGTGAACGCAATCAGTAACAGGTGAATGAAAACCCGGTCGAATTTTGCATCCGCGACTAAAATTCCTCCTAGGGGAAAGAGCAGGACAAGGCATACAGCAAGCCAGACCGCACATTCAGCGAGCAAAACATGAGGCGTCGTCCACGTTTGGAACCCGAGAATATCAGGTCTGATTAGGTGGAAAGAGATGACGGAAACGACTGCGGCTATAGCTATGTCTCCCCATACGGAGGGATTGTCCGGAATTCTCATCGTGCCGAGGATTGCTTTTTGCGGCGGGAATAGCCAGCCCGTTCTCCTCCCATGCGATAAACCCGCGAGGAAAATTATGCGGCGCATCCTGCTCGTTTCCCTCCTGGCCACCCTCAGCGTCAGCGCCTGCGCGCCGCTGGCCAGCGTCCGCGAAGTTGACGCCCGGTTAGGGGCGCAACATGGAAATGCGCCGCAACTGCAACGCGCCGAGCAGGCGATCGCTGAGGCAAAAATCTTGCAACACAGCGAACCGCAGCGGGCGATCGGGCTTTACCTCACTGCGGCCGAAGCGAGCGGCGCGGCTTTGCGCAACAATCCGCGAGACGCTCTCGCCGAGCGCGACTATAACTTCGCGCTCGCGCGTGTCTTTTCCGTTATGCGAGACTGCGCCGCTCGATCCGTGGACGCATCAGCTCAAGGTGCCGGCGCCAGATGGCGGCGAATACTTTGTCGCCCATCGCCCATCTGCTAACCGCCTCTGGCGACCGCACGACTTCGATCTCATTCCTGCCGACGAACTCAAGATCAGCGGCAGAGTTCGTTGTTCCACGTGTGACCCGGGCTGGGCTGGGCGTGCCGCTCGTCGCGATCCGCAGGTCACAGGCTCCGACGCTTCAAGCACCTTTTCTTCCGCCGCGCATCTATTTCGCTGTCACTGCGATGGCGCATTTTAGCGGCCGTCGCTGCGAGATCGAATTCATCAACCCATTGGCCACGGACACAGTCAGCTTCCGCGGGAGGAGTTTCCCGGCCGCGGCCGACTTTACCGCGCCCATGGCTGTCGGTCTGTCGCGCGAACATCTGGAGAAGGTGGCCGTGCCGGCAATGCTCAACCCGGACAAGTTCGCAGAAGGGACGCGACTGATTTACACGCAGCCGTACGATCCAAAGAAAATCCCCGTGCTTCTCGTCCACGGTTTGCAGGCTACGCCCGTGACCTGGGCGCCGATGGTCAACACCCTCTCGGCTGATCCCGTCCTGCGCCGCCACTATCAGGTCTGGGTCTTCAGTTATCCTACAGGTTATCCGGTTCCGTACTCTGCCTTGCTCCTCCGCCGTCAGCTCGAGAATGTAAGTAAGACCTATCCCGGCCACCGTCGAATCATTCTTGTCGGTCACAGCATGGGCGGGCTCCTTTGCCGGCTCATGGTCAGCGATTCCGGCGGTGACAAATTATGGCGCCATTTCTTCGGCAAACCGCCTGCCCAAACGCAGCTCTCGCCTGAAGGCAAGGCCTTGCTCAAGGAGGCTTTGATCTTCCGGCCGCGGCGCGATGTGGCCCGAGGTTATTTTCATCTCGACCCCACATCGCGGAAGCATGCTGGCAAAGGGGCCGATTGGCCGCCTCGGGTCAAGCCTGATCCACAAGCCGATGCGATTCCTCAAGTTCGGAACCGAAATCATGCAGGCCTCGGTCGTGCGCCAGGAGCCAGGCGTGTTTAAACTCAAGAGGATGCCGAACAGCATCGACACACTCGCGCCTAACGACGCCTTTGTGCAAGCCATGAACACCCTTCCGCTGGCCCGCGGCATCCCGTATCACTCCATCATCGGCGACCGCGGTCGCGGAGATACACCGCGCAGCAGCGACGGTGTCGTGCCGTACTGGAGCGCACATCTGGAGGGTGCGGAATCGGAGACGATTGTGCCTTCCGATCACAACGCCAACCGCCACCCCGCCGCCATCGCTGAGGTGGACCGAATTCTAAAGAAACAGGTTGGATACACGAGCAGTGAACGGGAACAGCCGATGCTTTCCATGCATCGATAAGCTCGATTTTGCTGGCTCTAAGTCGGCCCACTTCCTCGCGATCAAAACGTCCATCCCAGGCGAAGAACCAAGACGGCGATCATCCTGATGCATGTCGGCTACCGCACGACGGGTCTGAGCGTGCCATTCATCGCATCCACTTTGCAGCAACACGCGGCTTTCATCCGCGACTCGGGTCACGTTCTCTGCGCGATACGATCGAAAAACATCTACGCGGCGCGGTGGCCGAGACGATGCTTGCGGAAGTTGGCTCGACTGCTTTCGAAGTGACCGTCTGCGACGGCGAACTCGCGTTGCTGCCGTTCAACGCCTCGGGTACGATGGATCTGTTCGCGGTTTCTTGCACCAGCCCGACTTCTCCAGCGTCAATCGATAGCGACCTCTCTGCGGCGAGCGAGCACAGTCACAGGTGGAGCGCAGGCACGAGCAATACCTTGACCGCGCGCAGCGAGCCATACAATCGAGGAGCGAGTTCACGCCGGATGGTTCCTCGTCCTTTTTGTGTAAGCTGTCTCTCGTGATGATCTGCGCACCCGCAACGGAGCGGCCGGCTTCCGTAGGGGATCAGGGTCGGAAAGCCGTGAGCGCCGTGAGGACGGCGCAGATGATCACCCTAACAAACCGCCAAACCCGGAGTCTGTGCTGGGGGAGCTTGCGGCGGAGGCACAGTCTCCACGCGGCGCAGCCGCATCGAAGCTGTCAGGCTTAAGCGAAGATGCCAGATCATTCGCCAGAGACGGTCGGTTTCGCCTCGCTTGACGACTTGCAGCGGTGCAGAGCCATCGAATGCTTGGTTCGGTTGTTGCAATCATTTGCGAAACGCTTCGTCGGTCATCAGTTCGGCGAGAGCATCACGCCGGCGCGTCACCTCGTCGGATTTTGGCGGAAACTTCAAAACCTAATCCTGATTGTTCTTCCAATCCCCACTCGATGCCACGTCTAGGGGTTGAACTCGGGTATCGCCCGAATCATGAACTCGTCGAACAACGGAACGGTAAATGCCATGTCGCCGTGCGCGGGGCTGTAGATCATGCCCTTCTTTATCAATTTGGCGCGCACCGGCCCAAGGCTGGTCACCTTCACACCCAAAGTCGTTGCGATGTCTCCCGTACGTTGCGCGCCGGGACCCAGCTCGGCCATCGCCCTCAGGAAATTCTTTTCGCTCGGTGTGAGGCGATCGAAGCGGACGCGGAAGAAATTCTGATCGAGGCGAGGGATGACCGCGGCCGTTGCATTGCGAACTATGCCGATACTGATTGGGCTTTCCGGAGCCATATTCCACGACTGGTAACCCCACTCTTGCAGGAAATAGGGGTAGCCCTTCGTGAGCCGAAATATTTCTGTCAGGGCTTTGACGTCAAAGCCGACGCCAGCGGCTTGTGCTGGCTCGCGCAAAGCTTTCTTGCTGTCTTCTTCGGAGAGCGCGCCGACATCTGGAAAATTGAACAGCCGCTCCGCATACGATTTCGATTCTCCCGCCAGCCCTGGAAGGATGGGCAAACCCGCGCCGAGCAGGACGAACGGAAGTTGGCGCTGCTGCACCTTGTGCATCGCCATGATGAGCGCACCCAATTCCTTTTGGCTGAAATATTGGATTTCGTCGATCAGGACCGCCACCGCGCTTTTCCTCTCTTCGGCTGCTTCGCCCACGGCAACGAAGAGATTCGGCAGATCGATTTCAAGATCACCGCTGTCAGCCGACCCGTGCTCCGGATCGACATCGAGTCCGATGCTCACCTCTGCGTAGGTGAGCTTGAGCGCTCCCAGGAAACTGCGCAGCACCCGCAAGCCACGCTTCACCTTGTCTCCCGCCCCCGCGATCCGATCCAAGTCAAACAGGAGGCTCCGCAGATGGGGGGCCAGCAATGGCCCCAGTGGTTTATCTTCGTGCGCCTCGATCGAGATCGTCCGATAGTCGGCGGCTTTCGCCTGGCGCTCGATTTCGTTGAGCAGCACTGTCTTGCCGACCCCGCGCAGTCCCGTCAGCAACAAGCTCTTTTCGGGGCGTTTGGCCTTGATGCGCCCAAGGAGAATACGAGCCTGCTCGAAAATAGGATCACGGCCGACCAGTTCCGGCGGCGGCGAGCCAGCGCCGGGCGAGAACGGATTTTTGATCGGGTCCATTTGTAGCTATTTATACCGGGTTATATTCAATTCCAGATATAAATCGATAAACTCGCTACAATTCCTGGAGGGCCTTTCATCGTCGATGAGGGAATTGCCGACCAGTCGGTGCTTTGCGCTTCTCCGTGATGATCGGCGCACCCACAGCGACGCGTCCGGCTTCCGAGGGGGAGCATGGGGCGGAACAGTCGGAGAGCGTTGCGAGGACGGCGACGACGATCACCCCTAGACCGGCAAACTCGGAGTCTGTGCTGGGGGAGCTTGCGGCGGAAGCACAGTCTCCCACGCGGCGTAGCCGCATCAGGAGGAATTGCGGGAACCCGGGTTTCCGGTCCAGAGATCGATCGCGAGGGAATTCCGCACGCGAGGCAGTGATCGCGGGTTGGCGGAATGAAGCGCGAAGCAGGGCGCAAGGGGCGGAGGCGAAGGGAGACAACTCGCGATGACTGCATCTCCGGAACGGGGGAGCAAAGTCTTTGAGCTTTCGGAGGGAGGAGCCGCGACAGCGGAAGCCCGGAAGGAGAAAGCTCAATGTCTTTGCGACAGGGGCGAATGCATGGCGTTTCCGCGGTTTCCACTGGTGCGGTCGTTAATACTCGACGCTTCGATTTCGATCTTCGATTAGAGCAGCGAGACGGCGCATTTCGCTCTCGTTCGTCACTGTTCTGTTCAGCTTGGGAATGTTCGCGACTACTTCGCTGCCGCTGAGAACTGTGACGACGGGTTTGAGCGCCCGTGAGCCTCGCGAAGACGGACAGATGATTACCCGCCAATCAAAAGGTCCGCATACGCGAGTCTGTGCGGAAGCAACGCGGCCAGTCTCGCTACGGGCGTCATGACACAGCGACTTCTACGCGTTGTCGTTTTTCCCATGCTGAGAAATAATCTGGTTCAGCCCAGAATTTGTCCCAAGCCAGGTTCAGCAATTGGCAAACACGACCTTCGGCGTTCGGTGTTGCTTCCTGGCAGTTAAGAGCGCGGAAGCCTTTCACTGCGCTCTCGGCGATGTCGCGGAGGAGCGATGTAGGAAAGCACACGTCGAAGTCTGCATTGGTCGCGTAGTTTCCATGCGCAAGCAGTTCGCGCCATTTTTCTTCAATCGCTGCAGCGTCGTGCCCGTAACCGAGCTGCGTTAGGGCCTCGAGGATGACGATCATTCGCGCCTCATCCGGCGGGTGCGAGGAACTGGGAAAATTATCCACGGCGAACGGGTTTGTGCCGCGCTTGGCGCACAAGTGAAGATGTGACCAACCGTAGGCCGGCCCGACCGCAGAGGTCCCGAACAGATCACAAAACAATTCAATTCCCCACGCCCCCACCCAATTCGCATCCCAAGCCTGAAGCCGCGGCACAATTCCTTGTGGCCCGCGGCTCGGCTGACTGAGCATGACAGCGATGCGACCACGCGCCGCCATGATTGCGGCATCAAGTGCTGAAGTGAATGGCTCGGTAGCGGGATTATTCTGCTCGTTGAGAATGAAATGGCCGAGCTCGTGGTAAAGGTCCGGCAAATGGAGAAGGAAATGCGCTTCCTTCAAAGGGATCGAGAGCAGTGTCAGGTCGGGAAAGGCCTGAAAGTAAGATTGAGATTGGCACGACACGACTGGCGGGATCAGCGGGTAGTGAATCTCTACCGCAATGTCGGAGACGAGGCGCGTCATCTTTCGGTCTTCGTCATTGACGCGCGTGAGCGCGGCAACGCCGACGCATTCAAGAAAATCCAATTCGGCGACCATGCGCTTGTAGGCCCGCAATCGGATGTTTTGCAGTCCCGGTTGTCGATAGCGAGGGTCGTGCAAAAGCGAGTTAAGATCGCTGATCAGCGCATTGGCCTGGCTGCGGCAAGTCTGTGCCAGTGGGTGAAATTCAGGACTGAGTTGCTGCTTCTGCGCAAGTTGTGCGGAAATTGATGCAACCAAATGTCGTGCGCGCTCGGCGAGCTGGCCGATAGAGGCGGTGAGGTAGACGTCGAGCATCTGCACTCACACGCCGCGGATGCGTAGCAGCATTTCGGCGCGTTCCTGATCGAGGGAGGCCGCGAGTCGTTCCAGTTCTGCCAACGTGTCGGCACTCAGTTGACGCTGCCGGAGCTCGGCACCCATACGCGCCAATCGTTGCGGCTCGATATGGGTGTGGCGCCGCCACACTAAGCCCAGGTATTGAACCGAGCGTCCCGCTGTGCGCTCTTGCTGCAAAGCTTCTAACAGGTCCGCAACCGGCTGCACTGCTTCCTCGGTCAAGGGCGAGCCCGCTTTCGCCTCCAATAAGAGTCGATCCACGCGCTTGGCGCAGTCGCGAAGATCTTGGTAGCCACCCGCAAAAATCGCGGTATCGCTCATTTCGTCGCCTCCTCTTGGTGCAACTCAACATCGAGTTCGTCATATTCGCCTGCGTCCTCGAAAAGTCGGCGGTCATTGAGTTTGATCGTGAGTGGCTGCCGCGCGCAATCCTCTGGTCGTGACCAGGCGAGTGTGGTGAATCCGTAAACATCTTCGAGGCACTTCTCCATTGGGAGCGGACCATCTACTTTGCGAACATGGAGCGGGTAAACGGTTCCGTCGCGCTCGAAGGGAAATCCAGTCGCGCAGAGATAGCCTTCGCTCGGGTTGGGGATGTAGTAACGACCAACGCATGGATTTTCGATCCCCGGCGCATTTTGCCGTGCTTGCTCGATCAGCTCGAACAAACGCAGCGATGTGAAACTGCTCTTTCCAATCTCGAGGCAGGTCAGTGTCGCGCCGGGTGCGAGCAGTCCCTCGTCAGCCAACGCGTCCATCGCCGCGTGCGCACCGCGCAGCTCACACTCGAAAAGGCGTCCATCACGATGAATGACAAGCACGCGGACAAAATCGCCAGTGGTGTTGGTGAAGTCTCGAACTGCGGTGATCAGAAGTTTGCGGAACTCGTCTGCCTGGAGTTGCTCTTTGAACCGACTTTTCGCGAGATGCGTTTTTACGTAAGCCCCGCCGCGTCCGATTGCGGTGAAGGCAACGTGCTGTGCTTTCAAATCTACACCAATCGTCAGATCGGCATGCGTCGGTTCCGCGAGAACCCACGGCCATTTCTCGTTGGTGAGCAGAACCTTGTTCAACGCAACGCCGCGCAAATAGCCTTCCCATTTTCCACGGCGGCCTTGTGCCACGACGTAGCGCGGTGAAGCTTCACCGGCGGTCTCCAAAGCGTAACATTCGGAGCCAACGGCCGTGTGCATAACCGCCGCGCGAATGTCGCATTCCTCGTAAAGCCGCTGAATAGCAAAAGCCGCCAACTGATCGGTCTGCCGATGTCGCCGATCGGATGGTTCGTGAATCATTACAACGGCATACCCCGTGGTTGCGTTGTGTTCATTTGCGCCCGCGATCAGCGCGTGGGCTTGCTCGACAAAGGTGCGTCCCTTCCGATCCTCATAGGGCACCACGCGAGGGGAATACGGATTCGCCTGCGGGTAGAGCGCATCTACCGAACGGCACAGATCGCGGACGAACTGCGGCCCCCAGCTCTGTCGGATTGTTTCCGGCATGAAGAGATACTGTTGGAGGAAAGGGGTATGGACGAAAAAGCTGGTGTTGCGGTCAGTCAGCATTGCCAGCCTTCTCCGGCCGAAATCCCTGAAGTTCGTATGAACCGCACCGGCTGTGCCTTTTACCGATAAGACGCGATCCGCGCCGAAACGAAAATCTGGCACCCGGAAGACACGATCAGGAACTGTGAGCGGCTTCGCGGACAGTCGAAGAGGTGCCTTACCAAAGGCCAATCGCTGTAGGTGCCGTTGGGCGAATTCCTGGATCTTGGCTCGTCTGAGCGCCGGCGGCATCAGCGTGCGTCCGTGCTCGCGGCGAACTTGCGCGTCCGAAGTTTCAAACACCGGGTAACAAAGCGCTGACGGCGCGGCTCGGAGATCACCGGCGCTGTTGTAATAGAGGACGACGGCGCAATCTTTTGAAAGCTGCACCAGCTCAGGCGGCAGTGGCTTCGCACAATGAGTGTGAAGGTATTCCAAAAGATTCTGATCCTTACCATTTTGTGTGATCAAATGCTCGGTTACCGAGAGCTCCGTCCATTCAGCGAGTTGAATCTCATACCAAGCGTGCCCGAAATGGTAGATCGCATGATTCATTCGGAAGCGCTGGAATTCCTTGCGATCGAGGCGGACAGGGAGCGGCCGGGTAGATACGTATTTGTAGCGAACATCTACGCACAGGCCGAGGCCGCCACCGTCGAGTTCCATCACGCGCACCATAAAGCCACGATGCAAACCGATTGAGCGATTCGGGCCGGTGTGACGTTTTTCGAAGAATGGACTCCAGGTGTTCGGCTGCCAAAGGTCGTGTGAGTTACGAATGCTGCCTTGAAGTGAAAACTGTAAAAATCGAAGCGCGATCGGAGTTGTAGTCTCGTTGAGCTTGGAAAAATCGAGTGTTAGTAGATCGGGGCCTTTTTCCAAATACACCGTGCGTCGAACCAACTGATGTTGAGTTGCGGGAGCGCTGCCATCTTCTCGAACTACGAGCCAAGGCAGCTCTTCCCGCTGCGTGAAGGTAACGGGCGAGCGCAAATCTCGTGAAAGGCGTATCGCGAGGCTGTTGAGGTTTCGGTAATAGTCTTCCTGTTCCGGCGCCAGGCCTTTGACCCGGTAGAGCCGGTATTCAGCCGACAACTCCGGCAAATTCTCAATGCGATAAACGTTGGCTTCGATGGTGTTCATGATTGGCTGTTCCAGCAGAGTTTTCGAAAGCGGCAGGACTGACAAGTTCTTGGATTCCAAGCGGTCGGGAAGTCTTCCGCTCGCATTTCGCTGGGGCGTTTGCCGTCGCAGGCGAATTGAAGTGCGACGATCCCTTCGGCGATACGCTCGCTCGTTGCATCCGCATCAGACTCCTCGACCCGATGCCGGCGGACGAGGCCACGCAGTAGCTGAACTTCCAGCAGATCCACGTCTGTTGCTCTCCAGCCCCCGGGCGGCCGGACAAAATCCTTGTGCGGATTCGCGCGCGTCAGCGCGAGGGCGTACGTGGTTAATTGGTCGGCCGAATCATGAATTCCAAAGGTGTGGACCTTCCAGTCGAGGATGAGTGGCGGTCGGTCAGTATAGAAAACAATCAGGTCCGGGATTGCGCGCACATGCGCTCCGCAATGATCGAACATCAGGACCCGTTGCGCGATTCGCTTGCAGCCTTCGCGGACCAATTGCCGCACGTCATCGAGTCGATAGAGCGAGCGCAACGCATCGCGCACGTCACGCCAGGCAGTCTCATACTCACTTTCGTCAATTGGCTCCCCATACTCGAGTTTAAAGAAGGCTGCCATGTCGTCGCCGGCACTTTTCAACGTCATTCCCGGCTCCCGCATGCGTTGACTACGCGCGAACGCTAGCTGCCGATCGAAGAGCCGCCGCGCGTATTTCGATGCTTCGCCCAAGGTCGGGCGTCTGCCCTTGTTTAGCTCCGGCACGATGAAATCTTGAATCGTCGAGTCCACGATCATTCCGCGCCACGCGGAAACGGTCAGCAACTTGGACAGCAAGTAAGCTTCGTGACGGGCAGGGTCCTTAGCGAGCGCATCCGCAAACACGGCTTTGTAGAACCATTGCCGTGGACACTTTTTGAAGATTCGCTGCTCGGAGAAAGACCAGATCATCGCGTGACCCTCACCGCTTTTTGGATCGTAGAAATTTCAGGTAGTCGAGGAGCGCTTCCTCTTCGACCGGCGTCGTCTTGCCCAACCGTGCTGCGAATCTGGCATGCGCGGAAAGCCGAGCACTTTTCGGAAGCGGGTGCCCGGCAAACTCCATTGCCGCCGAATATGAGCAGCCATAAAGCTCGCAGAGCGTATGCAGCAGTTGCGGCGACGGCTGCTTGATCTTCGCGCCCTCCAGCTGACTGAGGTAGGCGTTCGAGACTTTGCAACGGGCTTCGACCTCGCGAAGCGTCAACCCGAGCGCGGTGCGAGCATCACGGAGCAGATTGGCCAGTGCATTCAGATCGGCATGCATGGTGCTCATAATATGCAGCCTGCTTGCTATGTCAAGCAGCGGATTTCAAGGTTTTTGACCCTGGGTGGTGGCGTTTTTTTGCGTCGTCACCGCGCCCTGTCTCTGCGAGGCTCGACGAACGCTCAAATGAAGAAAGCACTCTACAAGCGAAAGAACGGAAACGGCGGAGTCACCGAACTCCTGAAGGAGCTTTGGAATGCCGCGGTGGCGCTGCGCGGGAACATCGAGCCGGCGGACTACAAGCGCTACGTGCTGCCGCTGATTTTTCTGCGATTCCTCTCGCTGCGTTTTGAGAAGCGCCGGTCGGAAATCGACGCGGAGATCGCTGATCCGAGGAGCGACCTGCACACGACAAATGAGCAGCTCGCGCTCACGCTGCGCGAAGACCCCGATCTCTACCTCAGCAAACAGGTCTTCCTCGTCCCCGAGGACGCGCGTTGGGACAACATCATCAAGATCGCCCGCACCGACGACGTGAAGCTGCGGCTCGATAACATCCTCGCGCTGCTGGAGAAGACGTTCCCGAAGCTCAAGGGCCTGCTGCCGCCGATCTATGCGGGATCGAATCTGGACAAGGAAAACATCGCCGGGCTGATCAACCTTTTCTCGAAAGACATCTTCCGTTTCGAGGCCGGCGGCATCGACAAGCTCGGGCGCGTCTATGAATACTTCATTGGCGAGTTCGCCTCGTCGGAGGGCAAGCGGGGCGGCGAATACTTCACGCCGGAGAGCATCGTGAAGCTGCTCGTGGCGATGCTGGAGCCGACGGAAGGGAAAGTGTTCGATCCATGCTGCGGCTCTGGCGGCATGTTCGTGCAAAGCGACCACTTCGCGCACCACAGCGGAAAGCTGTCGTTCTTCGGGCAGGAGGCGAAGGACTTCACGTATCGCCTCTGCCGTCTGAACCTTTTCATCCACGGTCTCGACGGCGACATCCGGCTCGGCAGTTCGTACGACAACGATCAGCACGCCGACCTGAAGGCCGACTACATCCTCGCGAATCCTCCGTTCAACGATGGCGCGAAGGGCGAGAAGGGCTGGGGCGCGGATCGCATCGACCCGAAGGACGCGCGGCTGCGACTGCCTGGCCAAACCAACCCGCTACCGCTCACCCCGCGCAATGCGAACACGATGTGGCTGCTTCATTTTCTCCAGCATTTGCGCGACCCCGATGCAAAACACGCGGGAGGCACAGCTGGTTTTGTGATGGCCACCGGCGAGCTTTCAAGCAACGACACTGCCCGGTTTGCTGTGCGGAAAGCATTGGTCGAGGGCGGCTTTGTGGACTGCGTGGTCACACTGACCGGCAAGCTCTTTGCAAACACGCAGATTCCCTGCGCACTGTGGTTTCTCAGCAAGAACCGCGGAGGAAGCGAATCCTACCGGGTGCGAAAAAATGAGGTGTTGTTCATCAACGCGAAAAACCTCGGAGGGCTTATTCCCGGCTCCCGCAAGCAGAAACAGCTCTCACCCGACGAACTGGAGCGCATAGCCACGCTGTATCGACAGTTTAGGCACGACAGCGCGCCGAAGACCGATGCCGGTTTCTGCGCCGTTGCCGACATAGACCACATTCGCGAGCGGAAATACGCTCTCACGCCCGGTCGCTACGTCGGAGCTAGTGACGACGGGGACGAGGACGAACCATTCGAGGAGCGGTTTCCTCATCTGCGAACCAAATTGTTCGTTGAGCTCCAACAGAGTCGGGAACTCGATCTCGCACTTGTGAAAGCGTTGGAGTTGCTGAGCGATGTTTGACGAATTTCCGTCCGCTACCGTGACCGAACTTCAAGCGCAGGGGATCTTGCGCGTTGAGGACGGCAATCACGGCAATGACCGTCCACGTCCGGAAGAATTTGGCTCAGGCGACACCGCGTTTATCCGCGCCGCAGACATGGACTGCGGTCGCGTTCTCTTCGAGACGGCGTCAAAGATCAACGATGTTGCTCTTGCGCGTATCCGAAAGGGCAAGGGCAAGCCCGGCGACATCCTGTTTTCCAGTAAGGGCACCGTTGGCAAACTGGCTCTCGTGCCGATGGATGCGCCTCCCTTTGTGTGCTCACCGCAGACCACCTACTGGCGAACGCTGAATGAAAACCGCCTCGACCGCGGATTCCTCTACGCGTTCATGCGTTCGAGTTGGTTCAGTGAACAGTGGGAGGCCATCAAAGACGAAACGGACATGGCGGCTTACGCGAGCCTCACCGCTCAACGCCGGTTTCGCGTTCCGACTCCTAACGTCAAATTTCAGCGAGATGTTATGCGCGTCCTCAGCCCGCTCGATGACAAGATCGAACTGAACGAGCGACTAAGGCGGACACTGGAGGAAATGATTTCGGCGTTGTTCCGTTCATGGTTTGCAGATTTCGAGCCGGTGGTGGCAAAGGCCGCGGGGCGCGCGCCTTTCGCCCTTGCTTCGGAAGTCGCCGCCTTCTTCCCCACCACCTTCACTGATTCCGACCTGGGCCCCATCCCGCAGGGCTGGAGCGCCGGCAGTATTGCCGATCTTGCGCGCTACGTGAACGGTCGCGCGTTCACGAAGGGCGCGACTGGTACCGGGCGCATGGTCATCCGCATTGCGGAACTCAACTCCGGCCCGGGCGGATCGACCGTCTATCACAATATCGCCGCGGCGCCGGAAAACGTCGCTTACCTCGGCGACCTGCTCTTCGCATGGTCGGGCTCGCTCGACGTGTATCGCTGGTATCGCGATGAGGCGCTGATCAATCAGCACATTTTCAAGGTCGTCTGCGACGCTTACCCGCAGTGGTTCGTGCATCACGCGCTCCGCGAGGCGATGCCATTCTTCCAGGATGTCGCCGCCGACAAAGCAACGACGATGGGCCACATCAAGCGCGAACATCTTTCCGAAGCGAAGCTGGCGCTGCCGCCCGACAAACTGATCAACGCGGCCAGCCGAGTGATCGAACCGCTTTACGCCAAGCAACTCGCCAACGAACGCGAATCACTATCCGTCGCCGCGCTGCGCGACACGCTACTGCCGAAGCTGCTCTCGGGAGAAGTGCGGGTGAGACAGGCCGAACGCATGTTAGAAAAAGCGTGATGGACATCACCTTTCATTACCCGCCCGAGCTGTTGAAGCTGCTGAACGACGCGATTCCAAAGCTCAACAAATCCAAGAAGGATCTGCTGCTGTTCCTTCAAGGGGCCGGCGTGCGGCCTGAGTTGCTGGCGCCATATCAAACGCTCCTCCGAACGAACAAAGACGACTTCAACAAGTATCGCGTGACTCAGGAATTGCTGACGAAGCTGAATGAGCTGGGCGAAGGCGGGCTGCGTGAGCGGCGCGAGATTCTCCGGCGCGTGACCGAGTTTCAGGAATACTCGCTCTGCTGGGAGAACGACCAGGCGGCGGCGCGGGGCTTGGTGGCGCAGATTCGTGATGTGGTGAACGTGAAGGACACATTCACGCGGATCAACATCGAGCGTGAGCAGGAGCGGAAGCAGCGCGTGTCGGTCGAGACCGCGAAGGCGGATCAGGCGCGGAAACGGTCGGAGGAATTCGCCGCCGTCAAACAGCAGCTCTTCGCGTTATTCGCCGAGACCAATCCCTACAAACGCGGCAAAGCGCTTGAGGCGGCGCTGAACCGATACTTCAAGTTCAGCGAGATTCTCGTGACTGAAGCGATCACGCTGAAGGGTGATCCCGGTGTGGGGATCGTGGAGCAAATCGACGGCGTGGTGGAGCTGAAGTCGGCACTCTATCTTGCGGAGATGAAATGGGAGGCCGAGCCATTGGGTCCCGACAAAGTCGCGCCGCACTTGGTTCGTGTCTTCAACCGCAGTATGGCCGGAGGCATCTTCATCTCGTACTCCGGTTACACGACTGCCGCGATCCAGCAATGCAAGGAAGCGCTGCGCGACAAAGTCATCGTCCTCTGCAAACTCGAGGAACTGGTTCATGCCCTCGAACAAGAACGCGACCTGAAGCAGCTCCTCCACGCGAAGATCGAGGCCGCTGTGATTCACAAGAATCCGCTATTTACCTCAGCTAACTGAGCGAGCCATGCCGAACCAAGGAACCGAGTCGCAGTTTGAAGAGACGACGATCGATCGTCTCCGCGCGCTCGGCTACCGCTACCAATACGGCGGGGAGATCGAGCGGGATCTGCGCGACGTGGTGATGACGGATTGGCTGCGCACGTTCCTGCACAGCCGATACGCGCATTTGCCGGTGGAGGCGGTCGAAGAAGTGGTCGCGCGATTCACGCGGCCAGAGGGCGTGACGACGGAACACCGGAACATGCACTTTCACCAACTGCTCACGCGCGGCCACGAGCAGAAATACCGGAAGCCGGACGGTACCGAGGCGTTCGAGCATGTGCATGTGGTCGATTGGTCGAATGCGGCGGCGAACGACTTCTGCGTCGATGAACCAATTGCCGATTCGCGGGCAGAATGATCGGCGGCCGGACGTGCTCATTTACGTGAACGGACTTCCGCTCGTGCTGTTCGAGCTGAAGAATCCTTACGAGGAAGAGCCGAACACGCTCGGCGCATTCAATCAGGTGCAGCACTACCGCTCCGGCATCGCGCAGCTTTTCGATTTCAATGCGCTGGTCGTGGTGTCCGACGGCGGGCTCGTGGGGCACGCGGAGGACGATACGCCGCACGCGGCCGGTTCGACGTTGCACGGGATGTGGACGGCGCCGTGGGAGTGGTATGCGCCGTGGAAGAGCATCGATGGCCGAGACGGTCGTAGAGAGTGCAACCGGTGCGATGAAGACTCTGATCGAAGGACTGTTTCCGAAAGAGCGGCTGCTCGATTACCTGCGGCACTTTATCGCCTTCGAGGTGGTGAACGAGAAGATCGAGAAGAAGGGTGCGAAGTATCACCAGTTTTTCGGCGTCCGCTTCGCAGTCGAGGAAGCGTTGCGCGCGACGCGTCCGGACGGCGACCGGAAGATCGGCGTAGTGTGGCATACCCAGGGTTCGGGCAAGTCGCTTTCGATGGCCTATTTCGTGGCGATCCTGCGGCATCTCCCGCAGATGGAGAATCCGACGTTCGTTATCCAGGTGGACCGCACGGATCTGGACGATCAGTTGCACGATCAGTTCGTGGCGGTGAAGGCGCTCGTGGGCGAGGTGCAGCACGCGGAATCGGTGACGGAACTGCGCTCGCTGCTGCGCGGTGAGGGCGGCGAAGTGATTTTCTCGACCATCGAAAAGTTCCGGCTGGATGAAGACGAGGCAGTGCATCCCAGTTTTGTCGGAGCGGCGGAACCTGATCGTCATCGCGGATGAGGCGCACCGGACACAATACGGGCTAAAGGAAGGCTTCGCATATCAGCTTCGCCGGGCGCTGCCGAATGCGTCGTTCATCGGTTTCACCGGCACGCCGGTGAGCTTTGCGGCGTCGGACACGGAGGCGGTGTTCGGCCAGGTGATTCACACCTACGATATGCTCCAATCGAAACGCGATGGCTCGACGGTGGCAATCTACTACGATCCGCAACTCATCAGCCTAGAGCTAACAAACGAGAAGGTGGACGCGGAGCTTCAGGAGATTCTGGAGGAAGAGGGAGCGGACGCCTCGCAGGCCGAACGTGCGCGCTGGGCCGCGGTTGCGGAAGCGGCGGGGACGAAGGAGCGCATCGCCGAACTTGCAGCGAAGCTGCTCGACCACTTCCAAAAGCGGAACGCGATGATCAACGGCAAAGCGATGGTCGTGTGCATGAGTCGGCGCAATTGCGTGCGGCTCTATGACGCGCTGACCACGCTGCCCGGCTGCCCGGAGGTGAAGATCGTGATGACCGGCAACCTGAGCGAAGACCCGCCCGAGTGGAGCGCGGCAGGCCACATCACGACGAAGCCACAGCGCGACGCCATCAAGGCGCGCATGAAGGACATCGACGACCCGCTGAAGATCGTAATCGTGCGGGACATGTGGCTAACGGGAACGGATATCCCGTGTTTGCACACGCTTTACATCGACAAGCCGATGAAGGGGCACACGCTGATGCAGGCGATCGCACGCGTGAACCGCATCTTCAGCAACAAGCCTGGCGGCGTGATCGTGGACTTCATCGGAATCGGGGACGAACTCAAGGCCGCGACGAAGCGGTACACGCAGGGCGGCGGTCAGGGCAATCCGGCACCGAATATCAACGAAGAAGCAAAAGCCGCGTTTCTCGATGCGCTCACCGAGGTGCGCGCGTTTCTGCCCGAGGGCCGGGATTACGGCGTTTGGCGCACGTGGCCGAACATCGAATTCGAGGATGTCTTCCTCAAGTGCTGCGGCCATCTCCTCGAGACGGACGAGTTGCGCGACGATTTTCTTGGCGCGGAAGCGAAGCTCAACTCCGCGTTCTCTCTTGTGAATCACCTGCCCGACTGCATCGGCTATGCCGACGAAGTCGTGTTCTTCCAGATGCTCCGCAAGCAACTCCGCAAAACGACGCCTGGTGGAGGCACCAAAGACGATGGGAAAGAAAAGGCAGTGCGCGATCTGCTCGACCGCAGCATCGAGAGCAAAGGCGTCGTGGACATCTTTCAATCGGTGGGCATCGAAACGCCTGACATCTCGATTCTCGACGAGAAGTTCCTCGGGGAGTTCAAATCACACGAAGAAGCTAATCTGCGGCTGAAGCTGCTCGCCAAGATTCTGGCGGACGAAATTCGAAGCCGGGAAAAATCGAATCTCGCGAAATATAGATCCTTCAAGGAGATGCTCGAACAGTCCCTCCAGAAATATCACAACCGTGCGATCCAGGCGGCGGACGTGGTGCGCGTGCTGATCCAGATTAAGCAGGACATGGACAAGGAATCGGAGCGAACCAAGACGCTCAATCTTACTGTCGAGGAGCTGGCATTCTACGACGCCGTGTCCGCGAACCTCGCCACACTCTACGACGAGAAGTTTCTCTGCGACCTTGTGCGCGACGTCGTGCAGGCCGTGAAGAAGAACCTAAAGGTCGATTGGACGAAGCCGCACCGTGAGGACGTGAAGGCTGGTGTCAGGGCCGCGGTGAAAACCGTGCTGCGGAAGCGCGGCGTGAAGCCCGAGCATCTTGAGACGCTGACCAAGCAGGTCATCATTCAGGCAGAAGCTATGTTTCGCGAGTGGCCGTTAGCTGCTTGAGGTCTGGACGATCTGAACGAGTGCCTCAATTCAGGCAGAAACTGAGTGTGTTAGAGCTGAAGGTTTGCGCTGACTCATGTGGGGCGCGACTCCCAGTTTTTCGGCGTTTTCCTCAGCTGATTCGGCGACGCTAGCCGCGGCCTGGTTCTTCGTGATATCGAGAGCTGCGACGATCTCCTGCTGACGCTCTGTGGCGTCGACGAGTTTCTTTTCGTGCTCGAAAGGCTGATCGAGCTGTTCCGTCAGGTCGGCGCTTTGGTGTTGCGATTGTGCGAGATCGGTTTCGCGTTCGCGAAGGCGATCTTCGAAACTGTCGAGCGCGTGTTCAAGCGATGCGATCGTTCCGGCTGGCCTGTCACTGATGTTCGCGCGGTAGCTGTGTTTGCCGTGGATGAGGATGGTTGCGCGTTCCTCGAATCGCTCCACCGAAATCGGAAATCCACCGATGGTGCCGATCGTTTTCGCGGATTCAAATGGCTTCAGTGCCGCGGCCGTGAAGACGAGTGCGCGTCCCGCTTTCACGCGGTCGGTGAATGTTTCGTTCTTCACGGTCATCGAGAAATTGTCGCCGCGTGTGCTCGTGCGAGTCCGCAGGTCTTCGCGAATGTTTGCGATCTCACGCTCTAGGATTTGGGCGCTTTCGCCCAACCGTTTGATGCGGTGGCGCATCTGATAAAGGCTTTCGGCGTGCTGCCCCTTCAGTCGTGTGAGGCGCATGACTTCGGCGTCGATCGTCGCTTTCTCGATCACGAGCGGGTTGCCTGACGCAATCGCTTTCACTTCGGCGTAGGTGAGCGCGGCATGACGCCGCCGGCGGCCTCGCGATCCGCCTGCTCGACAAGAAGGACTTCCGCAGCATCGGCGAGGGCATGTGGTGGGCGGTGCAGACCGTCACCACGGTCGGCTACGGAGACGTCGTCCCCACACGCCGCGGGAGGCTGATCGCGACCCTGATCATGTTGACCGGGATCGCGTTCATCTCGCTGATCACCGCCTCGGTGACCGCAACGCTGGTTGAGCAAATCGCCGCCGCCGCCAAGGCGCCGACGATCCCGTCTTCGCGGCGCTCGAGGAGATCAGCGCGCGCCTCGAGGCGATCGAGAAGCGCCTCGACCGCGGCGGGCGGGATCCCGATCCCGGCGGGGGTTGAACCCCGCAGCCCACGGGCGCGCTACGTTTCGGTGAGGAGTTCTGCCTTCGGTCGCTGGACGCCTGCATCGGTCTCGGGCGCAGCGGAGCGGCCGCCCGGGCATGTCGCCAGCTAGCCAAAGGGCGATCAGCGCGAACATCGACGGCCCCCAGCACCGCCCGCTTGAGGGCCTCGATCTGCGCATTGGCGTAGCCGTCGACGAAGTGTTCGGCCTGCTCGGCGGCAGGCCCGCCTGCTTCACGGCGACCTCGACCTCCGGGCGGGAGACCATCGGGACCCCTTGCTCGGTGCCAATGCGATCTGCTGTTGACGTCAGCGGGTATGCCCTGGTCGGCGCGGATCTGGTCCTGGAAACCGGTGGTCAGCCCCGCCAGCAGGATCGCTCCGATCAAGGCCGTGCCCAGCGAAGAGCCGAGGCTCTGGGCCGAGCCCTGCAGCCCGCCGGCTTCGCTGCTGCGGGAATCGTCGACCGAGGACATCACGACGTTGCCGAGCTGTGAAACGCTGAAGCCGATGCCGGCCCCGAAAGGCGAGCGAGACCGAGAAAACCGGCGAGGTCAGCTGGGGCGAGATCGAGGACACGAGACCTATCAGCCCGACAAGAGGATCGCGAGCCCGAGCCTGACGATCCTGCTTCGGGCGATCGTCCGCCAGGCGGCCCCCGACCACCGCGGCGAGGACCATCGCAAACGAGATCGGCAGGATCGGGATGCCGGTCTCCAGGGCGTCCTTGCCGAGCACGACCTGCAGGTACAGCGGAAGCACGAAGAAGGTGCCGGCCATGATCAGATACGAGCGCGCAAGCGTCGACAGGCCTGCTCGTAGCTGCGACTTGGTCGCCAGCATGCCAGGGCTCAGCAAGGGTTTCCGGCCGGTTCGTTCCTGGCGCTGTCCAAGCGCCGGGATGCGAAGCACACCAAGCCCCCCGCGACGATGAACGGGACCACCGAGAGGCCGAACGGGGTGATCTCGGTTGCCGTTGATCGCCGGCGGCGCCGTCGGCGTGATCAGGCCCCACTGACTGCTCTTCAAGATCCCGAAGACGATCAGACCAAACCCCATTGCCGAAAGCACCCCGCCGATCAGGTCGAGGCCTCGCGGCTGACCGGGGGCGAGTCCGTGATGCCGCGAACGCCGAAGGGCAACACCCCCACCACGACCACGGTCTCGCCCGCGAAGACGACTCGCCAGCTCAGGGCGCTGGTCGCGAAGCCGCCGATCAGGGGGCCGAGCGCCGCTCCGCACGCCGCGATCCCGCCGAGCAGGCCGAAGGCGAGAGAGCGCTCACGCCCCGTGTAGTTCGCCGCGGTCAGAGCCGCAATCGCCGGGATCACGAGGCCGGCCCCGATCCCCTCCGTGAACGACCAACCGAAGAGCAGGACCCCGACCGTGGGGCTCAGGGCGGTGATCAGCGAGCCGGCGCCGTAGATCCCGAGGCCGATCGAGAGATCGCCGGCGGCCGTACATGTCGCCGAGCTTCGCCCCGGTGAGCATGAACGCGGCCATCACCAGGGCGTAGGCCGTGATCGCAAGCTGCACCGCGGGACGGTCGTGTCGAGGTCCGGACGACCTCCGAGATCGATACGTTCATCACGGTCGTGTCGAGGACCATGATGAATTGGGCAGTGCCGAGGATCATGATCGTCGCGCGGTTCCGCATCGTTAGGCGCGACTATCTCATCAGATCGGCGATTTCCGACATCGAATGTGCCGGTGTACTGTAGCCCTGCCGATCGGAAGCGAGCAGGCAATAGGATCGCCCGGCGCAAACGTGGGGCCTCGACCTGTCCTCCTCCACAACCACATCCCTGCAGATCCTCCCGCTGGCTCTGATCATGGTGATGGGGCCGCAGATCCTCACCGCGATCTTCCTGGTGACGAGCAAAGAGCCGGTCAAGAACTCGATCGCAATGCTGCTCGGCGTGGCGGTCGCGGCGTCGATCAGCATCCTGATCTGGTTCGGGCTCTACGACGCCCTCGGCATCGACCCCCCTCGGGCTCGGGTCCGAGCGGGGCTGATTACGTGGTCGCCGCTCTTCTGGCCCTGGCCGCCATTCACACGTTCATGGGGCGCCACACAGCAAAGGTCCCGAAGTGGATGACCGCGCTCCAGGAGGCGGAGCCAAAGCGCGCCTTCGGCCTCGCATTCCTGCTCATCTTGCTGATGCCCACCGACATCGTCGCGGTGATCTCGACCGTCCACTGGCTGCACAACAACAACCTGGACGTGTTGCACGCATGGCCGCTGATGGCCGCGACGGTAGTGCTGATGGGGTTGCCGATCGCTGCCTATCTGCTG
>CAVYWQ010000003.1:0-484502 GCA_963772275.1 uncultured Verrucomicrobiae bacterium
GCGTTCGATTCCTTCGCCAACCAGTGCAATTTCGGATTGAGCCAGATCGAAACCGAATGGGTCTTGTCGCTGGATGCCGATTACGTTCTCACGCCCGAATTGGTTGCCGAGATCGCAGCGCCTCGATCCGCCCTCCGATGTGGCCGGTTACGCCGCGGACTTTCGCTACTGTGTTAACGGTCGGCCGCTGCGAAGCTCCTTGTATCCGTCGCGCACCGTTCTTTATCGCCGGCAGTTGGCAAAATATTGCGACGAGGGACACGGCCATCGGGTCCAAATCAACGGCAAGGTGGAGAAGCTCTCCGGCAAGATCGATCATGACGATCGAAAACCGCTGAGCCGCTGGCTGAAGGAGCAGGATAACTATGCAGCGATTGAAGCCCGGCATTTGCTCTCGAAGTCAATCGGCGAGCTGAGTTTCCAGGATCGATTGCGCCGTCGTATTTATTTCGCGCCGCCTGCGGTTTTTCTCTATCTGCTCTTTGCGCGCGGGTTGATCCTCGACGGCTGGCGGGGCTGGTTTTACGTCCTGCAACGGACCCTCGCGGAGTCGCTCCTTTCGCTTCGTCTGATCATCGAACACGAAAAATTGGAGGCGGGAACGACAGACTGAGACCGCTGACGGTCGTTCACCGCTCACCGTTTACTTGACGGCATGGTGACGTGTATTACGCTATCCGTATGACAGCAGATGTGATTACTTTTCGATCGAAACGGGCCAAGCGGGATTTGCAGCAGGCGTTCGGGAATGTCAGCGAGAAGATCAATGAATTGATTGAGCGGGAGTTGATGGATGGGGGGCCTGCCGACTGGAGAAACATTCTGCAGCGGAAGCGGCCGACCGTGGCTGACGAATCCTACGACCGATGTCTGCAACCCGAATAGCGTTTGCCGACACGAATTGGCTAATCTCGACGTATCACCAGACGCGTGACTCAGGGGTGGTTCGCGACTGGGCGAAAACTGGGGAGTCAACCATCGTTCTCAGCAGCGCCGTGCTCGCCGAGTGCCAGTGCAACTTCTGGCGGCTGGGAAATCAGTGGCCGCTTCTGGCGCGCGACTGCAAGAGCGGAATGTGGGTGAACTGTGGCCGGACGTTTGAAGACATGGTGGCTCTCGCATCGGACTTGTTTCGACGGTTCTCGCCGCGGTGCAATATCGGGGCGTTCGACTTGCTCCACATCGCGGCGGCCCGAAAATTTGGCTGCCGCTGGTTCCTGAGCTTCGATTCGAACAGCGGCTGCCGCGCCGTCGCGCACGCCACGGGCATGCGCGTGTTTCCACTGCTGAACGCGCAGGATCGGAGATGGCTCAAAAAATTCGGCGATTGAAAGCTGCTGATCGTTTATCGCGAGCGGCTGAAGATCGGGCGGCAGTTCGCGATCTATCGCGATGCCGTTGCGCGAAAAGCTGAAAGCCTGAAAGTCTGAGAGCTGAAATTCTGAACGTTGGAAGGTGCGAAGGAGATTGGGGAATTGGGAATGCGGAGTGCGGAATGGCGAGCACCCGCTTCCTGTTTTCCTAATTCAATGTCATCCATCGCGCTCGGAAAGCACGATCCACCGACAACCGACGACTGACCACCGGCAAAGCTTCCCACTTTCGCACGTTCGGACGTTTTCACCTTTCCTGTTTTCCTGGTTTCCTAATTCAATCTCATCCATCGCGCTCGGAGAGCACGATCCACCGACTACCGCCGACGGACCACCGGCAAAGCTTCCCACTTTCGCACGTTTGGACGTTTTCACCTTTCCTGGCTTCCTGGTTTCCTAATTCGATCTCATCCATCGCGCTCGGAGAGCACGATCCACCGACTACCGCCGACGGACCACCGGCAAAGCTTCCCACTTTCGCACGTTTGGACGTTTTCACCTTTCCTGGCTTCCTGGTTTCCTAATTCGATCTCATCCATCGCGCTCGGAGAGCACGATCCACCGACTACCGCCGACGGACCACCGGCAAAGCTTCCCCCTTCCGCCGCCTTCACTTTTTCCTTCCAATTTCCCCCCTTTTAATTTCTACTTCCTACCTCCTACTTTCCGTCTTCCCTCCCATGCCCTCTCTTCTGGATAAGCCCCCGTCTCGCGCCGAGGCGGAAGTGTTTGGCGCGGAAAGCGTTCCGGCGAAGCCTGTTCGCCGCAGGCTCCCGAGACTGACCCGAATCTTTCGCCAGGATTGGGCCGTCGCTCTCATCTATTTCTCACTCGATGTCGTGACTTGGGTGGCGATCTATGCGCTGCTCATCGGGCTGCGCGGCGATGTCTTCTACAAAACGCGAGCGGACCTGATCGTCATCGATCTGATCCAGCTCGTCGTGATTGTGCAGGCGCTCTACGTCATTGGCGGCTACAGCAAGAACGTCGATAAGCTCAGCCTCGCCTACATGGCGGAGCACATTCTTGCCGTGGCCTGCGCGGCGGCCGTCAGCGCCCTGATCATTTATGCCGCGGCCGCGTTCGATCAGACGATCAAGCCGAGCCGCGGTGTGCTGCTCCTCAGCTTCGTCGCGTTCCTCCCGGTGTCGTTATTCTATCGGCGCTGGATCAGGAAGCATGTCGTGGCGGCGACGGCCAACCGCGCCTATCTCGTGATCGGAGCGGGCGAAGAGGCGGTCCGTTTTTACGAAGCCTACCGGGTCTCGCCGAACCGGCAGCAGTTGCACTTTGTCGATCCGGCCGGACCGGGACGGGACCGGTTGCTCGACGGCGAAGGTTCGCCAGTCGTCTCGGGGAATCTGGATGCGATGTTGCAGAGACTGGATGAACGCTACAGCGGCATCATCCTGGCGGAGCCGGCCGGCTCGCTCAGCACGCACGTTGTTGAACCGGCTCATCCGGACGCAGTTTCAGCGCACGCGCGTCTATACGCTGGAGTCGTTTTACGAAACCCACTGGCGCTATGTCCCGCTCGAGGCGATCGATCCGGTCTGGCCGCTCCAGACCGGTTTTCAACTGGCTCGCATCTCGCCCTATCATTATTTGAAGCGCCTCTCGGATCTGGTCTTGTCGGCGCTCTTGCTGGCCATCTTTTCGCCGCTCGTTGCTCTCATCGCTCTGGCCATCTGGCTCGAGGATCGCGGGCCGGTCATTTTTCATCAGAAACGCGTCGGCCGCGAAGGGACGCCGTTTACCCTCTTCAAGTTTCGCACCATGCGCGTGCGCCGCGAAGAGGACGACGCGCACGACGACATTTACACGCGCGAAGGCGATCCGCGCATCACGCGGGTGGGGCGTTGGGTGCGCAAGCTGCGGCTCGATGAACTGCCGCAGTTGATCAATGTCCTTGCTGGCGAGATGAGCCTGATCGGGCCGCGCGCGGAATGGACGCGTTGTGCCGAGAAGTACGAGAACAAGATCGCATTCTATTATTTCCGGCACCTGGTCAAGCCGGGCATCACCGGCTGGGCGCAGGTCAATTATCCGTATGGCGAAAGCGACGCCGACGCGATCGAGAAGCTGAAGTACGATCTCTATTACATCCGGCATTACTCGCTCAAGCTCGATGCCATGATCGTGCTGAAGACGGTGCACGTGATGCTCTTCGGCGCCGGCCGTTAGGCGGCGTCGCCGAAAAAGCTGAAAAGCTGAAACACTGAAAAGCTGAAATTTGCGGGAAGGTGGAACGCGCTCTCCGAGCGCGTTTTGTTTTTGCGATCCCGAGCGCGACGGTCCTTGCCATCGCGCTCGGAGAGCGCGATCCACCGATGACCGCTCGCTCTCCGAGTTGATCCGCGCCTGCTTTGCCGCCGGGGACGGCGGCCACTACAGCTCTCTCCGGTTTGGTTAACGGCTTGCAGCATTTCAGCTTTTCAGCATTTCAGCGTTTTGTCTGTTGCCTGGCCGTCTTGACGCGAAAGAGGAAGCTTAGGATGCTACTTTGCTGTGACACGCAGTCAGATAGAGAAGGCAATCGAGCGCAATCGCCCGTTTGTGCTGAAAATGGCAGACGGGAATACGCACGCGGTGCCCCATCGCGATTACATCGCCCTTCCGCCGCGGGCTGCATACGTGATCGTTTTCGACCCGGAGGACAAGGGCGACGGATTCGATGTGCTCCCGCTTCTGACAATGACCGGCCTGCGTCAATCGGGCAATGGGATCGAGGCTAGCACCGGAGAGTAGGCGCTGAGCGAATCAAACGCTGAAAAGCTGAAACACTGAAATTTGCGGGAAGGTGGAACGCGCTCTCCGAGCGCGTTTTGTTTTTGCGATCCCGAGCGCGACGGACCTTGCCATCGCGCTCGGAGAGCGCGATCCACCGATCACCGCCCACCTTCGCACCTTCGAACTCACCCGCTTCCTGGTTTCCTAATTCAAGATCTGAATATCCTCGGGCAGACCGCTCTCCCATGCTTCCGTCGCGCTGATGGCGAGATGCGCGGAATGCAGGGCGTGGCGCGGGAGAAGCAGAGCGCGCTCGAGCTCGGGCGTCCAGCCGGTCTCGATGAAGCGGAGATAATACCGCTCGTCGGGGCCGTAAATTTTATCGCCGACAATGGCATGGCCTAACGAGGCGAGATGGACCCGAATCTGATGGGTCCGGCCGGTCCTCGGAATCGCGCGAATGAGGCTGAAGCGATCGCCGGCGCTGGTCGCGCGCTGAAAGCGTTGCCGGACGATGAACTCGGTCCGGGCCGGCGCGCCGTCAGGATGGATGCATTGCTTGAGCCAGATGGCGGACGGTCATGCGTTCGCCCTGGCGGAGCAGGGGAGCATCGACCGCGGTTTGGTCCCATTCGGGCCAGCCCCAGACCACGGCCAGGTATTCCTTGGCGATCTGCTGTCGTTGCATGAGCAGACCGAACCGGCGCGCGGCGCGTGACGTTTTGGCGACGAGAATGAGCCCGCTCGTTTCGCGGTCGAGCCGGTTGACGATGGAGACCTGGCCGCCGTTGGCGATCTCGTAGGCGAAGAGCTGGCGCAATTCGCTCCAGAGCGTGCGCGGCCCGCCCGGCTTGGTCGGATGCACGAGCAGGAACGGCGGTTTCTCAACGACGGCGTATTCGTCGGTCTCGGCAACGATGTGGAAAGAGGGCATTTAAAAAGCTGAAAAGCTGAAAAGCTGAAACGCTGAAATTAGAAAGCTGAAATTAGAAAGGAGAAATTAGAAATGCGGAGTGCGGATTGCGGAATGGATGGGGATGCGCAAAGCAGAAGACAAAAACGCTGAAATGCTGTTAACGAAACCGGAGAGTGGAGAGCGGAGACGAGCTGTAGTGGCCGCCGTCCACGGCGGCAGAGAGGCTGACGAAACCGAAGTGGAGAGCGGAGCGATACCGTCCACTGACACCGACCACTGACCACCGGCACCCTTCCCACCTTTCGCACCTTCGCACTCATCCGCTTCCATCGCGCTCGGAGAGCACGATCCACCGATCACCGACTACTGACCGCAGATTGCTCACCACGAAGGTCACGAAGAGCACGAAGATTTGAAACTGGAATCCGTTAAGGGTGGAACGCGCTCTCCGAGCGCGTTTTGTTTTTTTGCGATCTTGAGCGCGCGCGCTCCTCCCCATCGCGCTCGGAGAGCACGATCCACCGACAACCGACCACTGACAACCGACCACTGAGAATCAATCTCGCATTGACTCAGACAGCGCTGCCATCAACACTCAATTGGTGGATTACTCCAAGGTCATCACGATGGAGGCCGGAAAGCGCGGCGGCAAACCATGCATCAGGGGGTTGAGGATTACGGTCCAGGATGTTCTTGAGTATCTGGCGGGAGGAATGACGGTGCCGGCGATTTTATCCGATTTTCCCGAGCTTACCGAGCAGGATATTCGAGCCTGTCTCGCCTTCGCTGCGGACCGTGAGAAAAAGCTTTTTGCCTCTCAGGCGTGAAGCTCCTGTTCGATCAAAATCTTTCCGATCGAATCCCCGGTCGAATTGCCGATTTGTTCCCAAATTCTACTCACGTCAAGGCAGTGAAGCTGGAGCGGGCAGGGGACGTCGAAGTAGCGGACTGGGCAACAAAAAATGGCTATGCTGTCGTTTCAAAAGACACGGATTTCTATCAACGCAGTATCGTCCTTGGCGTGCCTTGGAAGTTTATCTGGCTGCGAGTGGGTAACTGCTCGACGGATTTCATCGTCGACTTGCTCAGGATTCGTGCAGCGATGATTCAAGCATTTGAGGCGAGCGGTCATGAAAGCGTGCTGATCCTCGATCCGCCTCGATCGTAGACTACCGCCGACCGTCCACTTTCCCTCTTTCGCACCTTCGAACCTTCGAACTCACCCGCTTCCTGGCTTCCTGGTTTCCTAATTCAATCTCATCCATCGCGCTCGGAGAGCACGATCCACCGACCACCGACTACTGACCGCAAGGTTGCTCACCACGAAGGTCACGAAGAGCACGAAGATTTGAAACTGGAATCCGTTAACGGTGGAACGCGCTCTCCGAGCGCGTTTTTTTCTCGACGATGCCGGGCGTACCGTTGCTCCCCATCGCGCTCGGAGAGCGCGATCCACCGACTACCGCCGACGGACCACCGGCAAAGCTTCCCACTTTCGCACGTTTTTCACCTTTCCTGTTTTCCTGTTTTCCTAATTCAATCTCATCCATCGCGCTCGGAGAGCGCGATCCACCGACTACCGACAACCGACTACCGTCCACCGACTACCGTCCACCGATAACCGTCCACCGACTACCGACCACAGACCACCGCCCACCGACTACCGACAACCGTCCTCCGCCCACCGATTAACCAACAACGCATAACAAATAACCAATTCGCGCCGGGGGCGCGAATTACTTGACCGCGCTTCGAAATCCGCTTTACCTAACGCCGCAGCTTCGCAAAAGGAATCGCCTTGGACCTGAAAGATATCAAAGCCGTCATCGATTTGATGAAGCAGAACGACCTGACGGTCTTCGAAATGGAGAAGGACGGCTTCCGCCTCAAGCTCCAGAAAGGCGTCTCGCCCGATACGGTCATGACCATGCCGCCGATGCCTGTGGCGCAGCCACCGGGAGCGCCGGCCCAGGCGGCCGCCCTGGAGAACGCCGCGCCTGCAGCCGAAAAAAGCGGCCCGCCCTTGAAGGATGTCATCTCGCCCATGGTCGGCACGTTCTATCGCGCGAGTTCGCCGGAGGCCGCCTCATTTGTCGACGTGGGCTCGGAGGTTAACGAGGAAAGCGTGGTTTGCATTATCGAGGCGATGAAAGTGATGAACGAGATCAAGGCGGAAGTGAACGGGGTCATCGCCGAGGTCGTGGCGGAAAACGGAAAGCCGGTGCAATTCGGGCAGGTTCTCTTCCGCGTGCGATAACTTCAAGTCGCAGAAGCGTTGGGCGCTCCCGGCCATCGCTCCTTCCCACCAATCATGTTCGAAAAAATCCTGATCGCCAATCGTGGCGAAATCGCGCTGCGCGTGATCCGCGCCTGCAAGGAACTGGGCATTCGCACGCTCGCCGTTTATTCCGAAGCGGACGTCGATTCCCTCCATGTGCAACTGGCCGATGAAGCCATTTGCATCGGGGCGCCGCCCAGCTCGGAAAGTTATCTGCGCGTCGATCGGATCGTGAGCGCGGCCGAGGTGGGCGATGTCGATGCCATTCATCCCGGCTACGGTTTCCTGGCCGAGAACGCGCACTTCGCCGAAGTGTGCGCGAGCTGCCGGATCAAGTTCATTGGTCCGCCGGCCGGCGCCATGCAATCGATGGGCGACAAGAATCTGGCGCGGGCGGCCGCGCGCAAGGCCGGCGTGCCGGTCACGCCCGGCAGCGACGGGGTCGTGGAAACCGAAGCGGAAGCGGTCCGGATCGCCAAGAAGATCGGTTATCCGGTCATGATCAAGGCGGTCTCGGGCGGGGGCGGGCGCGGCATGCGAGCCGCGCATAACGAAGCGAGCCTGAAGCAGGGTTTCCACAGCGCGCGCATGGAAGCGGAGAAGGCCTTCGGGAACGCCGAAGTTTATATCGAGAAGCTGCTCATCAATCCGCATCACATCGAATTTCAAATCATGGCCGACGAACATGGCCACACCGTGCACCTGGGCGAACGCGATTGCTCCATCCAGCGGCGCAACCAAAAGGTGATCGAGGAATGCCCTTCACCGCTGGTCACGCCGAGCCTGCGCAAACGCATGGGCGCGGCGGCCGTGAAACTGGCGCAGTCGGTCGGCTACCAGAATGCCGGGACGATGGAGTTCCTGGTCGATTCGGAGGGCCATTATTACTTCATCGAGATGAACACCCGCATCCAGGTCGAGCACACCGTGACCGAGGAGGTTTACGGCTGCGATTTGGTGAAGGAACAAATCCGGATCGCGGCCGGCGAAAAACTTTCGCCGCACATCGCGCATGCCACGCCGCGCCTGCATGCCATCCAGTGCCGCATCAATGCCGAGGATCCGGCCCGCAATTTCCAGCCGTCCCCCGGCCGGATCGCATTCTATTACGCGCCGGGCGGCCGCGGAGTGCGGATCGATTCGCACGCCTATACCGGTTACGTCGTGCCGCCCTATTACGATTCGATGATTGCGAAATTGATCACGGTGGGCTCGACACGCAAATCGGCCATCGACCGGATGCGCCGGGCGCTCGACGAGTATTACATCACCGGCATCAAGACGACGGTGCCGTTTCAGAGCGCCATCATGCGGAGCGGCGAATTTCGCAACGGCACTTACGACACCGGTTTCGTCGAGCGCATGATGAAGTCGGACGGTTTCGTGTTGCAGGCCAACTCGAGCAAGCTGCACGAATAGTGGCCGGCGGCTTCAAGAAGAGACGCTCTCCGGAGCGTCTGTTTCAGGGCGGCCATCCGGAAGCCGCCGCTCTTTGACGAAGAGAAGATGAAAGCGATAAGCGATTGCCAACTCTACGGCATTCTCGATCTCGGCTACGTCGCGGCCGCGCGCCTCGACGAGGCGACGCGGGAGATGATCGTGGGCGGCGTCGACGTGATTCAACTGCGGGCCAAGAATCATTCGCTCGCCGAGATCGCGGAATGGGCGGCCATGATTCATCGGCGAACGCAGGCGGCCGGGATTCCCTTCATCATCAACGATCATGCCGGGATCGTGCGCGATGGATACGGGGACGGCGTGCATGTCGGGCAGGACGATGCAGCGGTGGCGGCGGTGCGCGAATTGGTTGGGCGCGAAGTCATCGTCGGCAAATCGACGCACAGTCTGGAACAGGCCCGCGCGGCGGTGGCGGAAGGCGCCGATTACATCGGGTTCGGTCCGCTTTTCGCCACGCCGACCAAACCGGATTACAAGCCGATCGGGCTCGGTTGGATCAGACAGGTGCACGAGGAGGTGCGGATTCCGATTTTCTGCATTGGCGGGATCAAGCTGGAGAATCTGAATGAAGTGATCGCGGCCGGCGCGCGCCGCGTCGTCATGGTTTCAGCTCTGCTTAAGGCCCGCAGCATCATTGATTACGCGCGGTGCGCGACCGATAGGCTTGCGGGAATGACGAGGGAGGAAGGAATGACGGATGACGAATGACGAATGACGGATGACGAATGACGGATGACGGATGACGAGGGAATGACGGATGAGGAAGGAATGACGAATGACGGATGACGGATGACGAGGGAATGACGAATGATGGATGACGGAAGGAATGACGAATGACGGATGACGAATGACGGATGACGAGGGAATGACGAATGACGGATGAGCGAATGACGAATGACGAATGGCGGATGGAGAAGGAATGACGAAGCCTGAAAAGTCTGATGATGATGCCTTTTGGTTGGAGGACGAAGCGTTGCTGGTTCGTGAAGAGCCTGGTCCGAAAACGGTCTACGATTTAGAGGAGCGCACGGCCCGATTTGGCGAAGCGATTATTGATTTTGCGAAGAAGATCCCGCGGGGGCCGCTGACGGATCGAATCATTAACCAACTGGTTGGCGCAGGAACCAGCGTGGGCGCCAACTACGACGAAGCCGATGACGCGGTCTCGAAAAGAGAATTCTTGAAGTTCATTGGCACCTGCAAGAAGGAAGCGCGTGAGAGCAAACATTTTTTGCGGATGACGGCTCGCGCGGTTCCCGAGTTGAAATTCGAGGCACGAGAGTTGTGGCTCGAAGCCAGGGCACTGCACCTGATCTTTGCCAAAATTTGGAGGAGCGGGAAAGCCAGATCATAAACCGCAACCCGGCCACGATTCGCCCATTTATCGTCGTGATTCGTCATTAGTGCTTGATTCGTCACTTTTTCCCCGCAATCCGGCCACGATCCGCCCATTTATCGTCGTGATTCGCCATAGTGCTTGATTCGCCATTCGTCATTTTCCCCCGCAACCCGGCCACGATCCGCCCATTTATCGTTGTGATTCGTCATTAGTGCTTGATTCGTCATTCGACTCGCCATTCGTCATTTTCCCCGCAATCCGGCCACGATCCGCCCATTTATCGTCGTGATTCGTCATTAGTGCTTGATTCGTCATTAGTGCTTGATTCGTCATTCGTCACTCGCCATTCGTCATTTCCCCGCAATCCGGCCACGATTCGCCCATTTATCGTTGTGATTCGTCATTAGTGCTTGATTCGTCATTCGTCATTCGTCATTCGTCATTTTTCCCATGTCTGTCCTTGTCGTCGGTTCCATCGCCCTTGATACCGTAAAAACACCGGTCGAGGAGCACGCTGATTTGTTAGGCGGCTCCGCGTCCTACGCCGCGCTCGGGGCGAGCTTTTTCGCGCCGGTCCGGATGGTCGGCGTGGTGGGCGACGATTTTCCGAAGCAGGAATTCGAGTTCTGGAAATCGCGCAACATCGATGCCGAAGGCGTGCAACAGGTCAGCGGCAAAACCTTTCGCTGGTCGGGCGAATATTCGTGGGATCTGAATACGCGCGAGACGCGCTCGGTCGCGCTCAATGTCTTCGAGAAATTTCAGCCGACTCTGCCGGAAGCCTATCGCGACACGGATTTCGTTCTCCTGGCCAACATCGCGCCCGATTTGCAGGCCCATGTTCTCGATCAGATGCGCAAGCCGCGCTTCGTCGTGGCCGACACGATGGATTTGTGGATCGAGATCGCGCGGCCGGCCCTCGATGCCCTGTTGCCGCGCGTCGATCTGCTCATCCTGAACGACAGCGAAGCGCGCGAGATGACGAAGGAAACAAGCCTGATCAGGGCGGGCCGCCGCATTCGCAAAATGGGGCCGCGTTACGTCGCCATCAAAAAGGGCGAGCATGGCGCGCTCCTTTTCGGCGACGACGAATTTTTCAGCTGCGGCGCTTATCCGCTGGAAGACATCCACGATCCGACCGGGGCGGGGGATACGTTCGCCGGAGGCACGGCCGGTTTTCTCGCAGGCAACATTACCGACAAGGTGACCTTTGCCGATCTGCGGCGCGCCATTATCTACGGAAGCGTGGTGGCCAGCTTCAATGTCGAAGCGTTCAGCATGGAACGGCTGCGCAAACTGACCTACGAGGAGATTCAGGAGCGCTCGCGCATCTTTCAGTCGATGAGCCAATTCGAGCTCGGCGAGTGAACCACCGCAGGTTGCTCACCACGAAGAGCACGAACGAGACCGGAAAGCGGAAACCGCTGGCGAAACCGGAGAGCGGAAACCGGAGACCGGAGAGAAGGGGAAGAAAGTGGAAAGGTGGGAAAGTGCGAAGGCGCTGACGAGACCGGAGAGGAGAGACCGGAATGGAGCGAGTGGGATGAGCGACATGGACGGGAGGGGCCTGCGAGAGAAAGCGGAAACCGGAGACCGGAGAGAGGGAGAAGATCGGAGATTGGAGAGCGGAATGGAGCGACTGGGATGAGCGACATGGACGGGAGGGGCGCTGAGGAAAGCGGAGCGGGGAAACCGGAGACCGGAAAGCCCAGGCAGAACGAAGCTCCAAGATTGAGAGGCCGCGAGGAGGCTGGGCAGCCGACGAATCAAACCGGAGAGAGGGAGGAAGAAAGTGGGAAAGTGCTAAGGTGGAACGCGCTCTCCGAGCGCGTTTTTTTGACCGACGATGCCGGGCGTACCGTTGCTCCCCATCGCGCTCGGAGAGCGCGATCCACCGATCACCGGCCCCACGGATTACCGTCGGGCTCCGCCGATTTTTCCTGGCTTCCTGGTTTCCTAATTCAATCTCATCCATCGCGCTCGGAGAGCGCGATCCACCGACTACCGACCACCGACTACCGATCACCGACTACTGACCGCAGGTTGCTCACCACGAAGAGCACGAAGAGCACGAAGGTGCTGACGAAACCGGAAAGCGGAAACCGCTGGCGAAACCGGAGAGCGGAAACCGGAGACCGGAGAGAAGGGGAAGAAAGTGGAAAGGTGGGAAAGTGCGAAGGCGCTGACGAGACCGGAGAGGAGAGACCGGAATGGAGCGAGTGGGATGAGCGACATGGACGGGAGGGGCGCGAGGGTAGCGGCGAGGAGGCTGGGCAGCCGACGAATCAAACCGGAGAGAGCTGTAGTGGCCGCCGTCCCTGGCGGCAAAGCGGAGAGCGGCGAGGAGGCTGGGCAGCCGACGAATCAAAGCGGTGCGAAGGTCTGTTCCTTCTTCGCGTTCCACTTTCGCACTTTCGCACATTCCGACGTTTTTCACCCTTCGTGTCCTTCGTGGTGAAATCCAAAGGATTCGCGACGGAAATGCGCGCCCGTGAGGATTCGAACCTCAAACCTTCTGATCCGTAGTCAGATGCTCTATCCAGTTGAGCTACGGGCGCTCAAGGGCTGGTAATTTGCGGAGGAAGCCGGAAGCGTCAAATGGGGTCGGAAATGCGGAATGCGGAATGGTGAATGGTGAGTCTAGGATCGATGTTCGGAAAAGATCACGGGGCGAAAGAATTAGCCGTCCCGACGATTCACGAATCTCGATTCTCGATGCACGGACCGATGACAATTTTCCTCGGCTGCGGTTTTGCCGCAAAATATCTCGAGGGCGGCGGCAATTTCTCGGTGCCGCTGCAATGGATGCTCGGCTTGCGCCGGCTCCGGCTCGACGCGGTCTGGCTCGAGCTGCTCCCGGCCAGCGGCGACGCGGCGCGCGACCGCGCCGGTATCGCCAAGTTCCAGAGACAGCTTCGCGTGCACGGACTGGCCGGGCGCTATTGCCTGCTTTATCAGGAACGCGCCAAAAGCGAACATGAGCTCGGAGCAATGCGCTGCTTCGGCATGAAGCGAAGCGAATTGCTCAGCCGCCTGGCTGGTCCGAATACCCTGCTCAACCTGAGCTACTCATTGCATCCGCCGTTTCTCCTCCAGTTCGAGCGCAGAATTTTTTGCGATCTCGATCCGAGCGAAATCCGTTACTGGATGACGAAGATGGAACTGGGCCAGTCGCTTCATCACGAGTTCTGGACGATCGGCCTCAATGTTCATGGAAGCGATTGCCGGCTGCCGGCTTCGCCGTTGCCATGGCGAACCTTTTATCCGCTGGTCGATACGAAATGGCTCCGGAAAAAGCCGCGTCCCCGCGCGCCGAAATTCACCACGATCGGTCAATGGTACTGGGGCGGGATGGTCGAGGTGGACGGCGAATTCCCCGACCTCTCGAAAAAGGTCGCATTCGAACCGTATCTCGATTTGCCCCGGCGCGTGCCTGACGCGCAGTTCGAGATGGCCGTGAATATCCGGCCGGACGATCCCGAGATGGAACGGTTGCGACGGCATGGCTGGAGGCTGGTCGATCCGCATCGCGTCGCAGGCACGCCGCAGGCCTACCGGCGTTACATCGCCGGATCGATGGCCGAGTTCACCGCCATCAAAGGCGTCGATGTCAGCTGGCGGACCGGCTGGACGAGCGATCGGGCCGCGGCCTTTCTGGCCATGGGCCGGCCGGTCGTGACGGAAAAGACGGGCGCGGCGGCCTATCTTCCGCCCGAAAGCGGATTCTTTTTTGTCCGCGATTTGGAGGAAGCAGCGGGAGCCGTCGCCAAAATCCTGCGCGACTGGCCCGAGGTCTCGCGGCAGGCGCGGACCTGCGCGGAGGAAATCTTCGATTCGGAAAAGAACCTGCGCAAAATTCTCGGGCTCCAAGGTCGAAAATGAAGGCGGAAAAACGGGAACGATTCCCCGTTGCAAAACGTTTTTTGGATGTTACTCGTTCCCGCATTATGGCTGATCTGATCAAAGCCGACGACCTGAAAAGCCGCCTCAAAAAGATCCCGGAATGGGAGCTGGAGAAGAAGCATATCGAGCGCACGTTTGAGTTCGACGATTTTTCCGAAGCGATCGATTTTGTCAATTCCGTCGCCGAAGTGGCGGAGGAAGAAGAGCATCATCCCGACATCGACATCCGCTACAACAAAGTGCGTCTCATCCTTTCCACGCACAGCAAGGGCGGGTTGACCGACCTCGACTTCACCCTGGCCGAGCGCATCGACACGCTTTCGGAATAAAGGGATGCCGGATCGCGGCGCAGAAGCGGATCGACCGAGCCGCACGCGCATGGTCGTGGCCACGATCATTGTCATCCTGGTGGTCCTGGCCGTCTGGAAAGTGATCGATTACCGCATGCGACCGCCGCCGCCGCCAAACCCAATCGACTCCGCCGAGCAGCCGCCGGGGAAATAGCGAAGGCGCTGACGAAACCGGAAAGCGGGGTGGAACGCGCTCTCCGAGCGCGTTTTTTTGACCGACGATGCCGGGCGTACCGTTGCTCCCCATCGCGCTCGGAGAGCGCGATCCACCGATCACCGACTACTGACCACCGGCAACCTTCCCACCTTCGCACGTTTTCACCTTTCCTGGGTTCCTGTTTTCCTAATTCAATCTCATCCATCGCGCTCGGAGAGCGCGATCCACCGATCACCGACTACTGACCGCTGATTGCGCACCACGAAGAACACGAAGAAAGCGAAGTCTCGCAGGTGATTCTAAACTCGAAAAATCTTCGTGGGCTTCGTGTCCTTCGTGGTCATTCGAAACGCTTCGCCGAATGTTGTAGCCGGGATCGGCGATCCCGGCCCGCCGATTAAAGAACGGAGATCAGGCTGCGGCCTTCATCGGCATCGATGAAGGTGAACATGGTCTTGATCTCGGAGCGCCCGGCCATGCCGGCTTCCTTTTTCCGGCGAACCAGCGTCTCGCTGATATCGTCGTTCCAGCCCCGCTTCCGCATGAACTCGTTCCAGATGAACATCTCGTCCTCGGAGGGCCGGCGGCCGACATGGAAACACCATTCCAGCAGCTCATCGTCGGTCCCGTCCCTTTTCACCCGCTCGACCAGCTGGCCGTAGTCCACGTTGAGAAACTTGACGCATTCTTCGTCGAAGCCGCGCCCGAGATTGGGCACGTAATCCGGCGGCAACTCGCCCCGGGCATGCACTTTGATCTTGTCGATCATGCGCCCGAAATAAACGAGGCCCCCCACTTTTTCCGAAGGGCTGCGAATGCCTAACTGATTCATTAGCAGCCGATCTTGAGACTTTTTCCGCGGGAGTTCAAGCATCGGATTGCGCGGGAGCGCGGCCTTGGTTGTAACCGGGATCGTTGATCCCGGCCGAACCAGGGTTGGCATTGCGACGAGCGGCCGGGGTCACCGACCCCGGCTACAACTTCCGGCTGCGACAATTCGTCTGGCGTGAACCCCATCCCGCCGCTAGTTCATAAGACGAGGTTTCCATGGATCGGATCGTCGGGATCGAAACAGAATACGGCTGCCTGGTGACCGGGCACGACGTGGCGGGGAGCGCCGATGCCTGGCCGGTCAAGGTGAAGAATCATCTTTTCCGAAAGGGACAGGTCGGGGCGATCGATCTGCACTATCGCGATTATGAAGAGCCGCCGGGGAATGGCGGTTTTTTGTTAAACGGCGGCCGCCTTTATCTCGACATGGGCCACATCGAGTATGCGTCGCCCGAGTGCCTCCACCTGCGCGACATCGTCACCTACGACCTGGCCGGCGATCAGTTGCTGCAGCGCGGCCTCGACGAACTGGGCGCGGCCGGCCGCGTCGCCTTCATCAAGAACAACGTCGATCATCACACCGGCGCCACCTTCGGTTGCCACGAGAATTATCTGATGCGGCGGGAAGCGCAGTTCACGCCACCGGTCCTCGGCACCTTGCTCTCCTTTCTGGCCACCCGTCAGCTTTTCACCGGGGCGGGCCGGGTCGGGCAGGCCAATCCGCTCGCTTTCGATTTCGAGCTGCCGCAACCCGAGACGCAGGTCGATTTCCAGATCAGCCAGCGCGCCGATCACATCGTGAACGACATTTATCAATGGGTGCAGTTTAACCGCGCCATCATCAACGCGCGCGACGAGCCGCTGGCCGATTACCGAAAATATCGGCGGCTGCATTTGTTGATCGGCGATTCGAACATGAGTCCGTTCGCCACGGCCTTGAAAATCGGCACGACGGTGTGCGTGCTTTCCTTGCTGGAGGAAGGGCGATTGCCGAAAAACCTGAGCCTGCAGGATGCGGTCCAAAGCACGCGCGATATTTCGCGCGACCCGGACGGTCCGCAGATGGTGCGGCTGGAGGATGGCCGCACCATGAGCGCGCTCGATGTGCAATGGCAGTTCTACGAACTGGCCCGTGCGCACCAGGCGGGCTTGAGCGAGGAAATGGACTGGCTGCTGGAAAGCTGGCATTTCACGCTCGACGCTCTCGGGAACAAGCCGGAAACGCTCATCGGCGGCGTCGACTGGATCACGAAACGCTGGCTGCTGCGAACGTTCATGGAGGCGGAGGGAGTGGACTGGAACGACCCCTGGATGCAGAGCCTCGACCTGGAATATCACAACATCGATCCGGCCCGGGGCCTTTTCTTTGGGGTGACGCCGGCCAAGCGCATCGGCGAATGGAACAATAACGTCCGACGCAAAGAGGCGGCGCTGACGCCGCCGGCTAACACGCGCGCGGCCGGTCGCGCCCAGGCCGTGTCGTTCTTTCAGGAATGGCATCACCCCTACGTGATCAACTGGGATTCGGTCGCCTGCGACAGCCGCGATTTTCTGGTCATGGGCGATCCGTTCGACGATTACACGGCGCAGGTGAGCAAATTCCTGGAACGCGCCTCGAACACGACGACGCGCGAGTAATCCGGGGAGCGCAGGCGGCCGGCAACGTCGAGGATGACTCGTTAGGGCGCGGACCCCCCGAAATCGCGGGGCCGGCTATTTCAGGTTTTGGAGCGAGGGGAGGCCGTAGTTTTCCTGCAGGCTCTGCGCTTCGGCGGCGACCTGGTCGGCGTTCAGCTCGATTTGCCTCGGATCTTCCTGGGTTTCGATCTTGTAAAAACCGTCAATCGGATGCTGCAGGGCGGCGGCCAGATCGTCCAGCGAATGAATTTCCTTTCCGTCCACCTTCGTGACGGTGAGATAAACGAAGTCCTCATAACCGACGGTGGTGTCGGCCGAGAGCACCTGGCTGAGAATGACGACGCGCCGGTTTCCCTCCGGGAAAAGTTCGGACTGGAACTGATCGTAGTAAACGAAGCGCTGGGGCGCCTCCTTCTGCCAGTTGTTGCCCCACTCGCGCAAATACTGGCGGGACAATTCCTGAAAGACGAGACCGCCGAGAACGTAATACTTGGGCGCCTCATCCATCCGGTAGGGCGGGACGACGTAATCGTCGAGCGCGCGATGTTCCATGGTGACGTTGAGCTGCAATGGCTTCCCGTCTCGCAGCACGCTGAACTTGACCGTATCGCCGACATAGGACTCGGTCGTGATCAGGTTCGTGAAATCGATCTTTCCGTAAAGTTTGTCGACGTAGTTCCCGGTTTGATCGAGCTCGTGCTGTCCGACCGATTCGATGATGTCGCCGACGCGCAGGTCGGCCTTGGCGGCGGGTGAACCCGGGACCACGCTCGTCACGTAAACGCCGCGCGAAGGACCGGTTTCGCCGGCGTACTTGCGCAGGTCGGGATCGCGCGTCGGGAAAACCTCGAGACCGACATCGGGAAAGCCGCGATAATGTTCGCCCTCCGCGTCCTTCAGGAAATGCGCGATGACCGGCGCAGGGACGGCGTCGAGCACCTGCATGCGCGGATCGTAGCGCAGAAGGAGCGCGGCCAGTTTGTTCTTTTTGACGAGCGGAACGGTGTAGCTGTTTTCGCGATACTGCATGGGAATGCTCAGCCGATAGGTCAGGAATTCGCCGACATCGGTCGGGTAATGCGTCATGCCGATGGTGGTGACGAGACCTTCGGTCACGACGAGCGCGCCGGTCGTCTCGAGCTGCCAGGCGAGCAGGCGATCGCCCACCACGGTATCGAGCGCGAGTTCGAGCGGCTCGAGTTTATCGAGAAAATGTTTATCGCTCGGCTCGAGCAGAGCAAGGTTCGCCTCGTAATCGACCACCGTCACTTCGGCCGGCGTTTTCTCGCCCGACTCGGCCTGTTCCAGCTCGACATAATTGTGATCGGCCACCAGGTCGGCCGTGACCAGAACGCGATTGTGCGGGAGGACGGCGCCGAGCGCGCGCTTGGTGAAAGGAGCCTTCTTTTGCCACGGCCGAAAATAATCGAAAGCCTGCCCGGTGACGTTGACCCGGACGAGCGAAAGCTTGTTAGGCCGGACGGCGGCCTGCGCGTTGACGGCCGGCTTGAGCGGAGGCGTCGCCTCCTTCCGGGCCAGCGCCGGCGAGGCGACCAGGGCAAGACTGCAGAAAAGATGGAAGGCTCTGCGCATGGCTAGCTGTGGTTCGGAGCGGCCGCGGGAACCCGCAGCGGGTTGTCGTCCAGGTTTTGCTCGGAGAAAACGTGGTAGCGGGTTTTGATTCGCTCCCGGGCCGACTCGACCTGTTTCGGATCGAGGACGAGGGGCGGGCCGTCGCCGATCATCTTGACGACGAAACGCTCGGGCGTTTCGGCAAAGGCCGCGGCCAGATCACGCAGGGTCTTGATCTTCTTGCCGTTGATCTCGTCCACGATGTTGTAGCGGAAGGGCGAGAGGTAGGTGTTGATCGGATCAGGCAAAATGTTGGTCAGGACGATGACTTCCGGATGCTGGAGATAAATTTCATCGGTCACAAAAAAATCGAAGTAGTGGCGGAGGCGAAGATCGCTCGGGCGATAAGCTTCCATCATGTCGAGCGACATCGGCTGAAAAAGCAGCCCGCCGTAAACGACATAGCGCGGGCGCACATCGTAGGTATGTCCCTGCATGAAGTAGGGCCAGACCGTCCCGAGCGTGATGGTGACACTGAGCGGCTGCTTGTTACGCAGCAGATCGAGCTTGACCGTATCGCCCTTGAATTTTCGCTCGACCACTTCCGGCATTTCGACCCGTTCGCCTTCGTATTCGACAAAAGCGTCGCTCGAAATGGGATGGCCGTCGATCGCGAGCATGACGTCGCCGCTTTGCACGAACTTGGCCGAAGGTCCGGCTTCCACGACCGTGTTGACGAGAACGCCGCGCCCGTTGTCCTTCAAGCCGAGGTAATGGCGCTGGGCCGGGTTCTGCAGTTTTGAAAAGGTGAGGCCGAGATCGACGTAGCGATCGTAATGGCCATCCGAAATATCCTTGAGGAAGCGCTGAATGACCGGCACCGGAATCATGTAGGCGACGCCCTGGGCGACGTCCCCGCTGTATCCCTGGAAAGCAACGCCGACAACCTTGCCGTTTTGCATGACCGGGCCGCCGCTGTTTCCCGGATTAATCTGCGCGCTGATCTGGATGGCGAGGTGCTGATCGATGGCCGAATGGGTGTAAAGCTGGAAGTCGATGCGCGAGACGATGCCGGTGGTGACCGACATGCGTTCGCCGCCGATCGGATATCCATAGGCGGAAACGGTCGCCTCCAACTGCGGGATCCCGCCGAAATGCAGCGGCACCATGTCCTTGAAAAAATCGGGCGAAGCCACGTTCAGGATGGCCAGGTCGCAATCGTGGGCCACGAACTGAACGGTGGCGCGATACTTGTTCGGATCGCCCTCGCGCTCGACCACGAGATAGCGGCTGTTGCTCACGACATGCGCGTTGGTCATGATGCGCGAGCCATCGATGATAAAGCCGGCGCCGACGCCGCGCTGCACCACGCCGGAATTCCAGGGCGCGCGATAATCCGGTTCCACCTCGGTGGCGGTGATGCGGACGACGCTTTTTTGAATCTTGCCGGTTTCCTCCGCCCGCAACGTCGCGCCGAAAAGAAGGAGAAAAGTCAAAAACAGGCAGCAACGTTTCATCGCGGAAGTCCGGGAAGATGAAACAGAAGCTTCAGAATGCAAACCAGGGGGCGAACTCTTTGCCGACAACAAAACGGCGGCAGCCTTTCAGCCACCGCCGTTCCACCTGCCAACAACCGAAAATTACATTTCCTCGGCTTCGCGCATCGCCTGATGGGCGTCGCGCATTTCCTCATGCGCCTTCTTGATGGCATCCAGCTTGGTCTGCTGGGCCGGCGTCAGGAGGGGCCGGATCTGAGTCATGGCGTTCTCCAGGACGGTCTTCATCTTGTCCATCGCCTCCTGATGGATGGCCTTAATCTGCGGCTTGGTCTGGTCGATGATCGGCTGGACCTTGGCCTGTTGATCGGCCGTCAGATTCAAATCGGAACTCAGCCGATCGAGCGGGTTTCCATGGTGGTGCTTCCACATTTCGCCATGGCCATGGCGATGCATGCGGTGCGGGCTGGCCGCAGCCGGGTCTTCAGCGTGCACCGTGGCGAGCGTTCCGAGTGAAAGCGCGCCAACGGCAGTCAGAGCAATCAATTGATGTTTCATTTATCTTTCCTTTGTTTGAGTTGATTAGTCAGCGCATCAGCGCGTCCGTTCAAAAATGAGTGACCGCGCGGTCGTGGACGTGGTTACAATTTTATTTTTTCGTCGCAGGCCTGTTTCACCACGAAGGACACGAAGTGCACGAAGGAATTTCAAAATGTCTCTCGCAAAGCCTTCGTGTTCTTCGTGGCCCTTCGTGGTGGAGAAATCTTCCAGCGCGGCTTTTCTTTGTTGTAACTCTGTCCCCCTTCGCCCTGTCATAGTAAATGGTGTGGACTCAGGTGTTTCTACATGTCTGATGAAATCGATGCGCATCTCCTGGTCGAACAGGCCTTGCGCGGGGATGATGATGCCGCCCGCGCACTGGTGCAGCATCTCTACCCGCTCGTGGCCAGGATCGTGCGCTCGCACCGCCCGCCCCGCACGAGTGAGGAGGATCTTTGCCAGATGGTCTTCATAAAAATATTCCAAAAATTGTCGCAGTTTTCCGGGAAAGTGCCGATCGAGCACTGGGTCTCGCGCGTTGCCGTCAATACCTGCCTCAACCAGATCAAGTCGGAGAAAGTGCGGCCGGAATTGCGCCTGGCCGACCTGAGCGAAGAGCAGGCGGCCGTGCTGGAAAATCTCAGGACCGAATCCGAAGCGCTCTCGCCCGACCGCTCGGTGGCGGCCCGCGATCTGCTCGATCATCTGCTCGCCGCCTTGAAACCAGCCGAGCGCCTCATTATCGATCTGATGTACCTGCAGCAAAGGTCGGTGGCGGAAATTCGGAAAACCACCGGCTGGAGCGCGGCGCTCGTGAAGGTGCGTGCTTTTCGGGCCCGCCAGAAATTGAAAAGCCTGCTCGGGCAGCTCACGGCACAGGAGAACCATGGGAAAGCCTGATTCGAATCTCGACCGTTTGTTAGGCGCGGCCGCCGCCGCTCCCGGCGAGGCGCCGGCCGAGGCGCCGCTCGGCTTTGCCACCCGCGTCGTCGCGCTCTGGCGTGACGGCCGGCCTTCCGACGACTCGAGCGATCTGTCGCATTTCGTCAGGCGCATCGCGCTGGGAGCGGCCATGGTCACGGTGGTGGCCGGTATTTTCACCTACCGCCAGGTCGCGGCCAACGACGCCACCGACGATTCGCTTTCCAACTATTACGCCATCGCCGATTCGGCCATTCAATCCGAGCTCAACCAATGAACAGCGTCATTGAAATGGAAACTGATCGCCGGTTTCCTCCTTGTCTTCATGGCCGGCGCCATGACCGGCGCCTTTCTGCTGGCGCATTTTCATCGCGCCATGCACTGGAATCATCGGCACGATATCCTGGCTCATCGCATGGCCGAACATTTGCGCGACGAACTCAACCTCACCCCCGAACAGTTCGCGAAGCTGCAGCCGGTTTTTGAAAAGACAGCGGCAAAACTGGAAGCGATTCGAAAGGAGACGGGGCAGCGCGTCGGCCAGGCCATGAATGAAGCGCATGACCAAATCGCTCCCGAACTGACTCCCGAACAACTGAAGAAGTTGCAGGCCATCGAGGAACGGCACCGGCGCTATCGGCATCGACACCGTTTCCACCACGGGCCGCATGACGAACCGCCTCCTCCTCCGCCCTAACCATTTTTGGTCGGAGACAAGGCGGTCTGATTGGCGCCGCATCGGCGTGGCTTGTAGGATCAGCCATGCCGGCCAAACGTCTCTTTGTCGCCCTGGAGTTGCCGGATTCCGTTCGTCAAAGTCTCGTCGCACTCGACCCCGGACTTCGCGGTGTTCGATGGATCGACGCCGGACAAATGCATCTCACTCTCAGCTTCCTCGGCCCGGTCGGGCCGGTCGAAGAAGAGAAGTTGTGCGAAGGACTCTCCGCAATTCGTTGGAGCGCGTTCTTTCTTCCCATTGCCGGTGGCGGCGTCTTCCCGGGACGGGGCCGGCCGAGAATTGTCTGGATGGGCGTCGGCTCGGGTCATCCGCATTTGTTCCAATTGCACAAGCGCGTTCAGGAGGCCGCGTTGGCCGCATCGCTGGAACCGGATCTGCGCCCGTGGCATCCACACATCACCCTGGCCCGCTGTCGCGATGTCTCGCCCCAAACCCTGCGGCCCTTTCTCAAGGCAAATGCCGATCGCGAGATCGGTCTGATTCACGTCGAATCATTCGCTCTTTTTTCCAGCCGGCCCGGGCCGGACGGTTCCGTTTACACGCGCGAGCTGCTCGCAAAATCGATGTAGAGGCGCTGGTACCAAGCGCCGTTCGCAAGGTGGAAGGTGGCGCTTGAGACAAGCGCTTCTACATCTGGCGGGAAGAGAGCGGGGGGGCGATATGCTCGAGGGAACGCCGTTCCGCCGGCACGCCAATCCAGGCTTCCACCACCGCACCGATAATCATGAGGCCCGCGCCTAACAAGTAACCGGCGACGAGGGCGGTGCGCGAACCGGTCCCGATCATCCAGCCAAACAAGGCGGGCGCACCGACGCCGCCGGCCAGGGTTCCGATGGCGTAAAAGATGGCGATGGCGAGCGCGCGAATCTCGAGCGGGAAAATTTCGCTCACCGTCAGGTAGGCCGAGCTGGCCGCGGCCGAGGCGACGAAGAAAATGATGCTCCAGGCCAGGGTTTGTGTTTCCGCGGTCAGCATCCCGGCATGAAAAAGCCAGCCGGTCAGGGCAAGCAGAATCCCGGCGATGGCGTAGGTGGCTGCGATCATTTTCTTGCGTCCGATGGTGTCGAACCAATGGCCCAGGACGAGCGGCCCCAGAAAATTTCCGACCGCAAAGGGCAGGAGATAACCGCCGACGCTTTGTTCCGGCACGCCATAGAAGCGAATCAGAACCAGCGCGTAGGTGAAAAAGATGGCGTTGTAAAAAAAGGCCTGCGTCAGCATGAGAACGAAGGCGAGGAGGGAGCGCCGCCGATGTTCGTGCACGATCGTATTCCAGATCTGGCGCCATGGCGTGTGGGTGCGCGTCCGGACGCGCGTGGGCGTCGGATCGTGCGGCGGCAGAACGCCGATCTGTTTTTCCACCTCGGCCACGATGCGTTCCGCTTCCTCATCGCGACCATGAATCATGAGCCAGCGCGGGCTTTCCGGAATCCATTGCCGGAAAAAGAGAATGACCAATCCGAGGGTGGCGCCGATGCCGAAGGCGCAACGCCAGCCAAGCCAGATCGGCAGCCAGCGCGGATCGAGCAAAATAATGGTGGCGCCCGCCCCGAGCGCAGCCCCCACCCAGTAGGAGCCGTTGATGATCAAATCGACACGGCCGCGCACCCGCGCCGGAATCAATTCATCGATGGCCGAATTGATGGCTGCATATTCGCCGCCGATGCCGGCGCCGGTCAGCGCGCGGAAGACGGCGTAGCTGGCAAAGCTCCACGAAAAAGCGCTGGCCGCCGTGGCCGTGAGATAGACGGCCACCGTGATGAAAAAGAATTTCTTCCGGCCCAGCCGGTCGGTTCCATAACCGAAGAGCAGGGCGCCGAGAACGGCGCCGGCCAGATAAAATGTCGCACTCGCTCCGACCTGTGCCGCGCTCAAGCCGAGCGCCTGTTTGTGTGTGAGAATTCCGCCGAGCGCGCCGGCCAGCGTGACTTCCAGGCCGTCCAGGATCCAGGTCGCGCCGAGCGCGCACACGATGAGCCAATGCCAGCGGCTCCACGGCAGACGATCGAGCCGCGCCGGCACATGCGATTCGATCCATCTGCCTTCCTTCATGATGCCGTTGCCAGATTTTCTTTTACCACGAAGGAGACGAAGCGCACGCCAGGTTTTTTCGTTAACCACGAAGGACACGAAACGCACGAAGGTTTCTTCAAGGGTGGAATCGCGACAAGGCGTCCTGAATCAATTTTACTTCGTGATCTTCGTGGTAATGACATCGGCGGAAAATCACAGGGACGCGCGCTCGAGCAGCGAGGCGAGCACCTTCTCCGCTTCGAAAACTTCACGGGCGACGGCGCGCGCGGCCCGCGAATGCCGTTTGTAATCGGCGTTGATGCTCTGGACGGCCGGGCCGATTTCGCCTAACGAACGAAAAGCAAAGAGGCCGCCGTTGTTACCGTAGTGTTCGGTAAAACCGGTTTCCTGCGTGATGACGGGTCGCCCCGCCGCCAGGTAGCATCCGCTCCGGTCGCTGAACCAGCCGGTCTTCAGGCGCACGTACTGGTCCTTGGCCACGGTGAACTCCGCTTTCGAACCGCGGATGTAATCGCGGTAGGCGTCAAAGTCGGAGCTGAGATCGTGCGGGGAACGAAAACGCCAGCCATGCCGCGCAAATTTCTCGCGCATCTTCGGTTCCCTGATGTCGGTGGCCAATTCGAATGGCTCGCCGGCTTTCTTCGGAGCCGCGACGAATCGGATGAATTCGCGCGACTTGCTCCAGAGATATTTTTGCCCGCGCCATTCGATGTCCTTCAATCCGCTCGTCGACCAGTTGGCGATGCTGGTGAAAACGGCCGAGCTGGCGGGGCCGCGCCCGGTTTTCCAGAAATCGGTCACGATCGGCTGCCGCGTCGGAAGCCATTTGAAACCATGCAGCGGGACTGGAAATTTTTTCGTCCCAACATTCTCGCCAAAAGTGAAGAGGGCATGGTGACGGCGGAGATAATCGATCGTGTTTTGATTTCCCTGGTCGACCTTGATCTGTTCCAGGCCGGGATCGCTTTCGATGTAGAGCAGCCGATCGCTTTGCAGCAGGTCGTCATTGAATTCCTGTGAACCGCAGACATTCAGAATGGCGTCGGCGTCGCGATACAGTTGCTGGATTTTTTTGAGGGAAAGTCCGGCCGTCGGCGTGTCCGGCAAATAACGCGCACAGAAACCCCAGCGTCCTTCGAAGCCGAACTGGCGCGCCAGCCGGTCGAGAACCTTCGCGGCATAGGTGTAATCGTTGTTCACGTCGAAGGTCTCGGGGTTGTAGGGAATGCGGGCCGAATCCTCGATGTAGTAAACGTCGTGGCCGAGTCGCAGCAGCCCGACGATGTAATGAATGTGCTGCCAGACAACGCCGGCGATCGGGCAGCTGCCCATGAAGCCCATGACGATGAGGCGTTTGCGTTTCATGTTGTGATCACCACGAAGGACACGAATGAGACCGGAGAGCGGAAACCGGAAACCGGAGAGCGGAGAGACAGAGTGGCATGCTCCACCGATTTTTCCTGTTTTCCTAATTCAATCTCATCCATCGCGCTCAGAGAGCGCGATCCACCGATCAGCGACCACCAATAACTGACAACCACTAACAAATAACCAATTCGCGCCGGGGGCGCGATTTAGATCTTCCTTCGTGCTCTTCGTGTCCTTCGTGGTGTTCTAAAGCTGCTTAACGACAACAGCCGGGTTGCCGGCGACGACACAGTTCGCCGGCACACTCTTGGAAACGACGGCCCCCGCCGCGACGACGGAGTTTTCGCCAATGGTCACTCCTTTCAGGATGACAGCGTTCATTCCGATCCAGACGTTGTCGCGAATGATGACCGGCGCGGTGACGAGTTTCGGGCGAGGCGGGCGGTCTTTGAAGAAGGGGGCGAGGGCCTGTGCATCAACGAGTCGCTGCGCCGGCTCGAGCGGATGGAAATCGGAGTCGGCAATGCCGACATTCCAGGAGATGAGGCAATAGGAGCCGATCTCGATTCGTTCATCGGCCATGATGAGCGCGCCGTTAATGAGGGTGAAATCGCCAACGGAGCAGGTGCCCTTTTCGCCGAGAGCGAAGGAGCAACCGGCGTAACAGGAAACATGATTCCCGAGAACGACGGCGCGCGGGTTCTTGCTGCGGAGGTGGCGAAAAATCTGAGCCGTCTCGCAATAAAAACCTTCGCCGAAATGGACATTGGTCGGGATCGGATCGGCCCACCAATCGCTTTCGACGCGGCGCTCTTCGTTGACGTTGCTCATGGTTTTGTCGTCAGGCTGGGTTGGCCGGGATAATTGCCGGCGGCATAAAGTTTGGCGTAAGGACCGCCCCGCGCGACCAGCTCGGGGCCGCTGCCCTGTTCGACAATGCGGCCCCCTTCCAGGACGACGATGCGATCGACGTTATGCACGGTGGCAAGACGATGGGTTACGATCAAGGTGGTGCGGCCGCGCATCAGTTCCTTGATTGTTTCCATGATGGCCGACTCGGTCGTCGGATCGAGCGCGGAGGTCGGTTCGTCGAGCAGAAGAATGGGAGCGTTTTTCAAAAAGGCGCGGGCAATGCCGATGCGCTGTCGCTGACCGACGCTGAGATGCCCGCCGCGTTCGCCCACCGCGCTGTCGTATCCATTCGGCATGGCGCAAATGAATTGGTCGGCCTGGGCACGACGAGCCGCTTCCTGAATTTCTTCTTTGGTGGCGTCAGGCCGGCCGTAGGCAATGTTCTCGCGAATGGTCGTGGAAAAAAGGAGCGTGTCCTGCAGCACGATCCCGATCTGGGCGCGAAGGGAACGCTTTGTCAGCCGACGGAGATCGTGACCGTCGCAGGTGACGCGGCCGGCCGTCGGATCGTAGAAACGCGGGATCAGGCTGAGCAGCGTGCTCTTGCCGGCGCCGGTGCCGCCGACGAGGGCGACGATCTGATTCGGGCGGATCTCGAGATTGAGATCGCTCAGGATCGCGCGGCTCGCATCGTAACCGAAGCTGACGCTTTCCAGGGCAAGGGCACCTTTGGCGTGGGGAAGCGTGATGGCATTAGGCGCGTCGGTCACATCATCGGGGCGATCGAGCACCTCGAAACAGCGTTGCGCCCCGGCCGCTGCGCCTTCCATGGCCCAGGTCGTGTAAGTGAGCGATTCAAGCGGCTGATAGAGCATGAGAAGGTAGGCGCTGAAAACGAGAAGCGAGCCGAGCGTGAGGGTGCCGTTGAGAACGTGCAGCGTGCCGATGTAATACATGGCCGCTGTGCCGATGACCATGAGCGTGCTGATAACGAGCGCGCTGTTCACGTTGGTGAAGGTGAGGCGCAGATTCGCCTGCAGACTACCGTGCGCGCGGTCGGCAAACTGCCGCACTTCCCACTCTTCACGCCCGAACGCGTGGACCATGCGCACGGAGCTGAGCCCTTCCTGCGTTTGCGCGAGGAGCGCGCTGTCCTGTTCGTGAATGGCGGTCGACTGGCTTCGGATTCGTTTCGCAAAAACATAGATGGCCGCGATGATGGCGGGGACCACGCCTAACGACAAGAGCGTCAACTGCCAGTCGATTCCAATCATGACGGCAAAGGTGCCGACCAGGGTCACGGCGGAACCGAAGATGTTCGTGAACCCCTGGTTGTACATCGTCTGGATGGCCTGCGAATCATAGGCGACTCGAAAACTGGAATCGCTCGAACGACGCGCGTCGTGGAATTTGAGGGAAAGCGATTGCAGATAGGAGTAAAGATCGGTACGCAGCTTGAGCAGCGCCTGCAGGCCGATCTTCACGAAGAGGAAATTGGTCGCCATGTTGAGCAAACCCCAGAGCAGTTGAATGACAACCAACGCGCAACAAAGCCCGATGAGCGCAGTGTGCCGGTCCCATCCATTGATGAGCGAACCGAGGCCGGAGTGCGCGGTGCGACCCGGGATGACGTTGTCGACGATGATCTTGAACGGCCACGGCTTGAGCAGATTCAATCCGATCCCGCAAAGCGAGAGGACCAGCCCGAAGAGCGTCTGCCCGAGGAACGGACGATAGTAGCGAAGGACGCGCGGGTAGATCGACATGGCGAATTTCAGATTGCGGATTGCGGCCGGCCGTTGGAAAGGAGAAGCCGCTTCCGCCGGGCGCTTATCTGAAATCGTAATGCCGAAATCTGCAAATCCGAAACGCCATGCATCGTCTTCTTGAAATCTGGAGCGGCTGGGTCCTGAGCGGTGGTTATCTCGGGATCATCGCGTTGATGGCCATGGAAAGCTCGATTTTTCCGGTGCCAAGCGAAGTGGTCATTCCGCCGGCGGCGTTCCTGGCTGCGCAGGGCCATCTCAATTTCTGGGGCGTCATTCTGGCCGGGAACGATCGGATCGTATGTCGGAGCCGCCATCACCTACTGGGTGTCGCGCTGGGTGGGGCGGCCGCTGGTGCTTCGTTATGGACGCTTCTTTTTGATCGGCCCGGAGAAACTGGAGGGAGCGGAGATCTGGCTGGCAAGGTACGAGGCGGGCGGGGTCTTTTTCGCCCGCTTGCTGCCCGTGGTGCGACATCTCATCTCCATTCCGGCCGGTTTGGTGCGGATGAAGTTCGGGGTTTTCAGTTTGATGACTTTTCTCGGTTCCGGGATTTGGTGTTCCATTCTCGCGTATCTCGGGCTTCAGGCCTACCGCAAAGAGCCGCAGCTTCTTTCCGACCCCGAAGCCATGGTACACTTCATCAAGACCCAGTCTCATTGGATCGTCCTTTTTATTGCGGTCCTGGGCGGGCTGTACCTTGTCACACTGCGGCTGACCCGGCAGACGAAGGCCTGATTCCGGGGCAACCACGTTGCCGGTGACTGTCAGCCAGTTGACACTTCTGTCGTCGCTTTGAGCGTTTGCAGCCGTGATTGCGCTGTGACGGAAGGCAAATCTGCCTCGTGAAGGGTCCAAATTGAACGCCTGGCACCGCAGTTGCTCTAAATAGCAAGCAACCTCATGAAAAAGAAGACTCAAATTCTCAAGACCCGCCCCAAACTCTCGCTCGGCGACCTGATTCTCGCGGTCAGCTCCTGCACCAAGGACTCAACCGAGACGGTTGCGACGGTGGCCGATCTGTTCGGCAGTGGCCGGGTTCGCCTGCAAAATAACGGTCGTTTTACTCGCGTCCGCGTTTGCTAAAGGCGCCCTGAAAAAGATTTACGATTTCGCCCCGGTGGCTCGTCCGCCGGGGCGATTTTTTTGTCTGCACAAAAAGCTTTTCGCCGGAATCTCTCTCCATATCTTTCTGCGGTGATCGATCGCTATTCCCGGCCGGCCATGCGCGACATCTGGTCGGATACGCGCAAGTTCCAGATTTGGCTGGAAATCGAAATCCTGGCCTGCGAGGCGATGGCCGATCTCGGACAGATTCCGAAGGAGGATGCGGCCGAGATTCGCAAGCGGGCCCGTTTTTCGATTCCCGAGATCCTGGAAATCGAGAAGCGAACGAACCACGATGTCATCGCCTTCCTCGAGAACGTCGCCGCCTCGGTGGGGCCGGCCTCGCGCTGGATTCATCAGGGGCTGACCTCGTCCGACATTCTCGACACGACGCTGGCCGTGCAGATGACCGAGTCGGCCCGCATTTTGGCCAGGGATTTGGAGGATCTTCGCACCGCCATTGCCGCGCAGGCGCGCAAGTTCAAGATGACGCCGATGATTGGACGCAGTCATGGCATCCATGCGGAACCGATTACCTTCGGACTGAAGCTGGCCCTGATGTTCGATGAGTTCGGGCGCGCCCAGGAACGACTGGCCCAGACGATCGAGCGGATCCGGGTGGGCAAATTGAGCGGCGCGGTCGGAACACACGCGCATCTCGATCCGCGCATCGAGCGCTCGGTTTGCGAACGCCTGGGGCTGAAGGCGGCGACGTTGTCAACGCAGATCGTGCAACGCGACCGGCACGCGGAATTTTCACTCCTCCTGGCCCTGATTGCTTCGAGCATCGACCGGTGGGCGACCGAGTTCCGTCATCTGCAGCGCACCGAGGTGCTGGAGGTCGAGGAATTTTTCGGGGAAGGGCAGAAGGGAAGTTCGGCCATGCCGCACAAGCGCAACCCGATCACGGGCGAGCGGTTGAGCGGGCTGGCCCGCGTGCTCCGTGGCAATTCGGTGGCGGCGATGGAGAACGTGGCGCTCTGGCACGAACGCGACATCAGCCACTCCAGTGTCGAGCGAATCATTCTGCCGGATTCGTCTACGCTCCTTGATTACATGCTGGTGAAACTGACCGATCTCGTCGCGCGGCTGCAGGTTTATCCCGAGCACATGCAAAAGAATCTCGAGCTGACCAAGGGCCTGTATTTCAGTCAATCGATCCTGCTCGCGTTGACCCGGGCCGGGGCCGATCGCAAGACGGCCTACGAAGCGGTGCAGCGTGCGGCCATGAAAACTTGGAAGGGCGAGGGGACGTTTGCCGGGAATGCAAAGGCCGAACCGGAGATCGCATCCAAATTATCAGCCGCCGAAATCGACCGGCTCTGCTCGCTGGAAATCCATTTCCAGCATGTCGATGAGACGTTCCGGGCGCTCGGCCTGGAATAGTTATTTCAAGGGCCTGAGCGAAAGCTCGCCGAGGCGCTTCGAGGGATCGAGCTGGACGGAAGTCGTTTCGCAAAGAAGGCCGGCCTGTTCCTGACCGACCGCCTCGGAGCTGAGGGTAATGCGCACGGTGTTCGACTGACTCTTGAGGACGAGCTGCGCGACCTGAAAATTGGTCGAGAGTTCGACGCCGACCAGTTCGAGATGGGCCAGCAAATGCATCATCATCGGCGCGGTTTGCGTCGGCGTGAGCTGAACGCCGGTGGCCGAATCGTGCGGCACGACATCGAGCGCGCCGACCTGCACCGCGGTATGCGTTTCGAGACGTTGAAACGCCTGCAGCGTCGGGACCAGACGGACGGTGGCAATCCGGTTGCTGGTGTCGAGTTCCACCCGGCTCAGCTCGAATCCCGTTTCCACGGGAAAGCTGCGCAACGCCGCCGGCATGACATGCAGGGAGACGGTGAAGGAGGAAGGTTTTGCGCGAATCAAGCCCATGCGCAGCGAAGGCGTTAGTTGCATCGCCACCACTTCCAGGAAAAGCCCGAGCACGACTTCATTGCCCCCTTTCGAGGTGACCGGCGCGATAATATGCGGCTCGGGCGCTTCCATGATGGGCGACCGATAGGCCGGGACGAGCGGCCGGATCGGTTCGACCTTCGGAGGTGCCGGAGAAGCAGGCGGCGGGGCGGGCTTCGGCCGGGACGGCGGAGGGGGAGCAGGACAGGAGCAGGTTTCTCCGCTTCGCGTTCCTTTGGCGCGGGCGGCGGAGCTGGTGCCGGCGGAGGTAGGGCCGGTTTTTGCACTTTCGGCGGCGGACGCACCGCAGGCCTGACCCGCGGCGGAGCCGCCAGCGTCTGCTGGACGAGAGCGACAAGCGCCTCCGACATGAATGGCTTGGCGATCGTCGCCACCACATTGCCGAAGCTCTCGGCCGTAGCCGACATTTCGGCGATGTGTCCGGACATCATCAGGATGGGAATGCGAGACGTCTTTTCATTCTCCAAAAGACGGCGGCAGACTTCATCCCCGTTGATGTCGGGCAGACTGTAGTCGAGCAGCACCAGATCGGGCTGCACGCTCTCCACTTGTTTCAGGCCGGTGATTCCATTGGGCGCCGTCGTAATCTGTAACTGCGGATCGCCGAGCAGGAGCGTGTCCTCGACGAAAACGAGCAGCATTTCCGTGTCGTCGATCACGACAATTTTTTTCCCGGTCCGGACAGGGGGCGCTTTGGCGGTGGGAATCGGCGCGGCGGGAGCGGACGGTCTCGGAGCAATCGTTGTCGTTGATGTTTCCGGCTCGGCCGGCGGCTGTGCCTCGCGCAAAGCCTCGAGAAAAACCTGCGTCCAGGGCCCGCGAATCGTGCGGCTGGGAATGGAATGTTCCTCGATCTCTTCGACCTGCGGATCGATCCAGCCAAACATTTCCTCGAGAGCGGCGCGGTCCCGACGGGTCTCGGCGAGCGCATGCGTGAGCTGTCCGTCGAAAATGTGAATCTTGCCGGTCAGGTCGTCTTCGCTGGTGATTTCCAGGATAACGCTGCGCCGGCCGGCGCATTGCACGAGGACAAGGTCGGCCAGGCCTAACGAATGAAGGGCCGCTCGTTCCTGGGTGGCGGCGGCGGCCTGCGAGGGTCCCAGCAACGCCTGCACGGCCGCCCCAAAATCGACCAGATCGAACGGTTTCTGGATGAAATGAGCGGCCACGAATGGTCGCACCTCGGTGGCAAATTCCTCCGAAAGCCCGGGCCCGATGACAATGAGGCGCGTCTCGGGAAGCACGTCACGCATCTCAGAAATAAATTTTGTGGCCCCCGGTGCGGCAGGATCGAAGTCGACGATGAGCAGGTCCGGATGGCTCGTCTGCGCGAGTTCCGCAGCCGAGCGGAAAGAAGGAGCGATGTCGACCGAATGATGAGGCGCGAATTTCTTGAGCGCGGAGACGATGGCAGCGGCCAGCGGGTCGTATCCCTCAACCAGCAGAATATGCTGGCGCGGGTGCGATTCTTTGGAGGGTTTGGAACTGACGGAGCGACGGCGCGGCATTTAGGAAAAGACAAATGGGGTAACGAGCATAGCAAAGTCGTCGCAAGTTGTATGCCTTCTTCATTCGTTACCCGCCCCTAAAACGGCTTTCCTATTCGTAGCGAAGGGCTTCGATGGGATCGAGCGCAGCCGCTCGATAGGCGGGATAGAACCCAAACCCGATCCCAATGGCCGAGCAGACGAGGAGCCCGGCGATGGCCCAGCCCCACGGAAAAATGAGATCGACCTTGAGAGCCAGGGCCAGGGCATTGCCGCCGAGCACCCCCAGAATGATGCCGAGAATTCCGCCCGCCTCGGAAATGAAGACGGCTTCGGTCAGAAATTGGCGCAGAATGTCGCGGCTGCGCGCCCCGATCGATTTGCGAACGCCGATCTCCTTGGTGCGCTCGGTCACGCTGACCAGCATGATGTTCATGATGCCGATGCCGGCGGCGAGCAGGGCGATGAAGCTGACGACGAAGGCGCCGACGCTGACGATGCCGGCGACGGAGACAAAGGCGCTCTTGAGCGAATCGTTCGTATAGATCTCGAAGTCGTTAGGCTGATCCGCCCGCAGGCCGCGCGCGATGCGCATGGCGCCCACGGCCCGGTCGAAGGTGCGATTGTAAAGCTGCTGCGAAAACGACTGCGTGGCAATGTTGACCGTGCGCTTGGTCGATCCGAAATCCTCGAAGAAGCGCGTGATCGGCAGGATGGCAATGTCGTCCTGACTGATGCCGAAAGCGGTGCCCTTCTCCGCGAAAACGCCGATCACGGTGTAGGTGTGGCCGCTTAGGCGAATGACCTTGCCGATGGGCGTTTCATGCGGGAAGAGCCGCTTCTCAATGCGCTTCCCGATGACGATGACGCGCCGGGCGTAGTCGACATCCTCCTCGTTAATATTCCGTCCGTAATCGATGGTATAGGCGTTGGCCGCGAGAAAACTCTTGTTCGTCCCGGCAATCGTGATGCTGGGCGTGGTTTTGACGCCGTTGTAAACCGCCTGCTTGCCCTGATCGAAGCTCTTCAGGCAAACCTCCTGCGCAATCCCTTCCATGAGCCGGGCGTAATGCTGCGCCTGCGCATAGGTAATGTTGTGGCGGTTTTCGTACTTCTCCTGGTTTTTGCCGCCGGCGTTGAAATTGATCGGGTACTTGGCGAACTGAAAAATGTTCGAACCAAGGATGTTGAGGCCCGACTCGATCGAGCCCTGCAACGCGCCGATCGCCGTCATGACCGAGATGACGGAAAAGACGCCGATGGTAATTCCGATCATGGTCAGCCCCGAGCGAAGTTTGTTCGTCCCGAGCGAGCCCAGCGCCATCAACAGAATTTCACGAAAGCGCATATCCGTATGTCACCACGAAGAACACGAAAGGCACGAAGAGTAACAGGAAAAGTACATTTGTATCCTTCGTGCACTTCGTGTCCTTCGTGGTCGAATCACCTCACTCATATCGGAGCGCGGTCACGGGATCGAGGCGTGAGGCCGACCAGGCCGGGGCGAGGCCGGAAACAAGGCCGGTCATGACGGAAACGAGCATGCCGGTGAAAACGAGCGCGAAGGAAAAATGGATCGGGAAAGACGGAAAAGCCGAGGCAATGCTGAAGCAGAGCAGGTAGGCGATGCTTAATCCGATCAATCCACCGAGCAGACAAAGCGCCGTCGATTCGATAAGAAACTGCAGGAGGATCGTGCGACGGCGCGCGCCCAGCGCCTTGCGCGTGCCAATCTCCTTGGTCCGCTCCTTCACGCTCACGAAGGTGATGTTCATGATGCCGATGGCGCCGACAAAGAGCGAAAGCCCGGTGATGAACAGCCCGGCCACCGCGACCGTATTCTTCACCGGATCGAGCGTGGTCTTGAAGGCCTGTTGCTCGTTCACCGTGAAATCGTCCTTCTTCTCGGGCGGCAATCCACGCACCCGTCGCATCAATCCGGTCAGCTCATCCTTTGCTTCGTCCAGGTGCGTCTTGTCCCTCACCTTCACGCGAATGTCGGACTCGCTCTTGGCGCTGAAATATTTCTGGAAGGCCGGGAGCGGTATGACGACGAGCGAATCCCAGCTGAAAAGGCCGAGAAACGTGCCCTGCCGCGAATTGACGCCGATGACCTTGAACTTTTGGCCGCCGATCTCGACCGCCTTGTCAATCGGACTCTCGTTAGGGAAAAGCGCGTCCGCCACATCGTAGCCGATCACGCAAACATTGGCGCCGCCGCGGGATTCTGTTTCGCTGAGGAAGCGGCCTTCCTGGCAATCGACCGTCGAAGTCAGGACAAAGTCCGCCGTCGTCCCGAGAACAAAGACATTGTTCACCTGATTGTCCTCGTGCTTGACGCTGCGGAGCATGCTCGAGGTCGGCACGGCCACGATCAGGTTCGAGCGCGGGGTGGCCGCAATCATGTGATTGATCTGCTCGGCGTACTCCGTCTTGATCTTGCGCCGGTCGCGATAGTTCCACCAGTCGTCGACCCGGGCCCAGGGCCATTGTTCGACGTAAAGCACGTCTTCACCCAGAACCGACATGCTCTTGTCGAACCCGATCTGAATCCCGCTGATGGCGGTTCCCATGAGAGTCACCGCGACGATGCCGATAATGACACCGAGCGCCGTGAGCATGGAACGCGTCTTGTTGGCGCGCATTTGCGCGGCGGCGATCTTCCAGCTTTCGGAAAGCTCGTAGAGGAGTCGTTTCATTTCCGGCTGGGGAGCGCTGGCGGCCAGCCCGCGGCATCCGGCAGCCCTGCCGGATGCATTTGCTGCGAATCGGGTTGGGGAAGGTCGATGGCGGATCGGTGCGGCCGCGCGGGCAGGCCGGTTCGCGGCCGGTTGCCGCGAACGGCAGGCTGGCAGCCTGCGCTCCCCGGATCGAGAAGGTGGCTCATCTTAAGTAAGAGCGGGCGTTTCGGCTCGGCGCGCGCCTGCCGGCTGATCGCTTTCGATCAGCCCGTCGCGCAGGAAAACGATGCGCCGGGCATGACGCGCAATATCGGCCTCGTGGGTCACGAGAATGATGGTGTTGCCCTGCTGATAGAGATCCTCGAGCAACGCCATGATTTCCTCGCCCGTGCGCGAATCAAGATTACCGGTCGGTTCGTCGGCCAGAATGATCGAAGGCTTGTTGACGAGGGCGCGGGCGATGGCGACGCGCTGGCGCTGGCCGCCCGACAGTTCGTTAGGCTTATGGTGCAGGCGATCGCCCAGACCGACCGCGCGCAGGGCTGCGGCCGCCTGTTCTTCGCGCGTCTCCGGATCCATCCCGGCGTAGATGAGCGGCAGCTCGACATTGCGCAGGCTGTTCGACCGAGGCAGCAGATTGAAGGTTTGAAAGACGAAACCGATCTCGCGATTCCGGATCTCGGCCAGCTCGTCATCGGTCATCTCGGAAACGTTGCGGCCGTTGAATTCGTAGCGACCCGAGCTGGGCGTATCGAGACAGCCAAGCATGTTCATGAGCGTCGACTTGCCGCTCCCGCTCGGTCCCATGATGCAGAGATATTCGTTGCGCCGAATCTGCAGCGTGATCCCGCGCAGGGCATGCACGGTTTCTTCGCCCATGATGTAATGCTTCGAGATGTTCTCGATATCGATGACAGGACGGGAAGTGGTGAGTGACAAGTGACGAGTGACGAGCGGGAGTTAGCGTCGTGTGCTCAGGGCGCGGCGGAGAGCGTTCAGCATGCGACGTGTTTCATCGATCAAGGCGAACGCCGTGGTCGAGTCCGCCCTTGAGCACATATCGAGTTCGTTGCTGAGAATTAATTGAGTGTCCAATTCAGCAACGGAGCCTTCGGCGTGGGAGATGAACTGGATGAACTCGTCCGTGGTATGGCGAGCCTGTCCCTCCGCGACTTTCGAAGGAATCGAGATTGCGGTGCGGCGCATTTGTGCGACGAGGCCAAACTTTTCGTCCACCGGAAACTTTTGCGTCAATCGGTGGATCAATTTGGCCGGCTCGATCCCTTTTTTCCAAACGATGAGATCCCTGTCGCCCTGTGCTTTTTCTTTCATGAACGAATCTTTACTGGAACGCTCATCACTCATCACTTTCCTTCTCACTTGCCTTTGTCGAGCACGACCTTCGCCCCGTCTTTGAGCTTGCGGCTGATCGCGCTATAACTGCCCGAGATCACTTCGTCGCCGGGCTTGATGCCGCTCTTGATCTGCATGTAGGCGTCATCGGCAATGCCCGTATCCACTTTCACCCAGTGGGCTTTCCCGTTGCTCATGGTGAAAACGCCCTTCTGCAATTTTTCGCGCTCCTCCTTCTCCTGTTGCTTGACGAGGCGCTCATTCGTCAGCTCGGCATTGTTGTCGGCCTTATCGCGGGCCGCCGTGCGCTGCTTCTGCTTTTCAATCTCCTCCGGGCTCATGCTCGTGTCCCCCGTGCGAATGGTGACGCTTTGCATCGGCACGGCCACGGCGTCCTTCACCATGTTGGTCTGAATCTCGGCCGTGCAGCTCAGCCCCGGGCGCAAGCGCACGTCGTGATCGTTGATCTCAATCTTCACCTCGAAATTGGTCACTTCTTCCTGCGTCCCGGTGCCGGTCGTCTTGCCGGTGTTGGCGATCTGCTGCACGACTCCATGAAACTTGCGGTCGTTGTAGGCGTCGATCGTGACGTCGGCCTTGTCGCCGACTTTGACTTTGACCACGTCGTTCTCGTTCACATCGACGACCGCCTGCATGTGATTGAGGTCGGCCACGCGCATGACTTCGGTGCCGGCAAACTGGTTCGTCGCCACCACGCGTTCGCCCAGCTTGCTGTTCAGGACGGTGACGGTGCCGTCCATGGGCGAGTAGATCGTTGTCTTCGAAAGTTGATCGCGCGCCTGGCTCGAGCCGGCCTCGGCCCGCTCGATTTCGTGCTGCGAACTTTCATAGCTTCGCTTTGCGATATCATAAGCGGTCTGCGCCGCGGTGAATTCGGACTCGGAAATCATCTTCTTCTCGAAAAGATCCCTGGATCGTTTCAGGTCGAGATCGGCCTTTTGCATGGAAGCTTCTTGCTGGAGGTTGATCGACTTGGCCGCGTCGATCGCCGCGTCCTGCTGTTCGACCACGGCCTTGTAGGAGTCGGGCTTGATCTTGAGGAGCAGGTCGCCTTTCCTGACCGCTTTTCCATCTTCGACCGGCAACTCGATGATTTCGCCGGCCACTTCCGGCGAAATCTTCACCTCTGTCTCCGGCTGCACTTTGCCGGTGGCGGAAACCGTTTCGATAATCGTCCGGCGCACCGCCTTTTCCGTCACCACCGGGATCGGTTTTTCCCGCCGGCCGGCGATGGCGGAAATAATGATCAAGAGCAGGACCAGACCGATCGATCCGAAGATGATGTAACGGCGGCGACGCCTGCGCCGTTGTTTCGGCGAAAGTCCAGTGGCCGGGCTGGTAATGGCTTGATGCATGGGAAGGGCGGGGGCGCTTCGGGAAAGGTGAGAAATAGTTGGTCTTTTGACCTTTGCAAATCAAAAGCCGTTCACTTCTAATTTGCGGCCGGCGATTTTCCCCGGGCTCGAATCTGCGCGATCGCCCAGCTGGCGTGCTCGGAAATGAGGGAATCGGGATCGCGCGCAGCGTTTTCGAGGGCCGCCAGATCCTCGCTGGTCCCGACGTTCCCGAGCGCCACGCAAACGTTGCGCAGGAAACCGCGGCGCTTGATCCGCTTGATGGGCGAATGGCAAAAGAGCGCGCGAAAAGCCGAATCGTCGAGGCGCAGAAAATCGGTCAAAGTCATTTTTTGCAAAGCCGGGCGTCCCGCGAATGCGGTCTCCCGCGACGTCTTGGCGAAGCGATTCCAGGGGCAGGCATCGAGACAATCGTCGCAACCATAAATGCGATCGCCGATGAGCGGCCGCAGTTCGAGGGGAATGGCGCTCTTGAGTTCGATCGTCAGGTAGGAAATGCAGCGACGGGCATCGAGCCGATGCGGCCCGGTGATCGCTCCCGTCGGGCAGGCCGTAATGCAGCGCGTGCAACTTCCACAATGCTCGCGTTGCGGGGCGTCTTCCGGCAGTTCAAGTGTCGTCAGAATTTCGGCGAGAAAAAACCAGGTCCCGAGCTCGCGATTGAGCAGCATCGTGCTCTTGCCGTGCCAGCCGACGCCAGCCTCGGCCGCAAAGTCGCGCTCCAGCACCGGCCCCGTATCGACGTAACATTTCTGAGTTCCGCCAAATTCGCGCAGCAGCTCATCCAGCTTTTTCAATTTCGTCTCGATGATCTCGTGGTAATCGTCGCCCCACGCGTAGCGTGCGATCCGCCCCATCTTTCCGGTTTGATTCGTCGGCAGCGCAGCCTCCTCGCCGCTACCCTCGCGGCCCTCCCGTCCATGTCGCTCATCCCACTCGCTCCATTCCGGTTTCCGCTTTCCGGTCTCGGGTTCGCCTTGCCAGTAATTCATGGCCAGCACGACTACGGAGCGCGCGCCGGACAGAACCATCTGCGGATCGCAGCGCTTCGCTTCTCCGCGCCGCATGTAATTCATCTCGCCTTCCGCGCCGTTTCGCAGCCACGCGCGAAATTCATCGGCATGCTTCGGCGAATCGCACCGCGCGACGCGGCAGGAATCGAAACCGAGTTCGCGCGACAACGCGACCAGTCGTGTTTTCATGGCTGCGTCCGTCATTTCTTCAAGCGCGGGCAGGCGTGCGTCTTTCCACTTCGTTCAGAATCCTGTCGACCACCTCGTCATGCGTCAGCGCGGTCGTCTCGATACGAAGATCGGCCGCGCCTTCGTAAAGTGGCTGGCGAGTCTGCAAAAGTTTGGTGAAGGTGACGCGCGGATTTTCGCCGCGCAGGAGCGGCCGGTTGCCGCGGCGCGAGGCCCGTTCAAACAACGTCTCGGCATCGGCTTCCAGCCAAACCACCATGGCCAGGCTCTTGAGTTGTTGGATATTTTCTTCGCGCAGGATGACACCTCCGCCGGCCACGATAATAGCCGGCTTCTTGATGGTCAGGCCGCGAAGCACTTCCGTTTCCGCTTCACGGAAGGCCGGCTCGCCCAGCTTCTCGAAAATCGCCGGAATGGAGAGTCCGAGTTTCGCCGCCACCAGTGCATCGGTATCAAAAACCGCCAGCCCGGTGCGTCGTTTGAGCAGACGACCAACCGATGATTTGCCCGCGCCCATCATGCCGATGAGGGCAATGGAAGGTCCGCCGCTCCGCATCTCTCAATATGCGGTCGAAGGTCGCCGATGAAAAGATGACATCTTGAGTTTGGAATTCTGCGGCCGGCTGTTAGCTTCCGCGCAGCTATGAGTAAATCTTCTTCTTCGCTCGTCGCCGTCATCATGGGCAGCACTTCCGATTGGGAAACGATGTCCGGTTGCACCAAAACTCTCGAGCAGCTTGGCATTCCGCATGAAGCACACGTCCTCTCCGCGCATCGCACACCCGATGCGACGGCCGATTTCGCGCGCGCCGCGGCGGGGCGCGGCATTCGGGTCATGATCGCGGCCGCGGGCGGCGCGGCCCATCTCGCGGGCGTAATCGCAGCCTACACCTGGCTGCCGGTTCTTGGCGTTCCGATGCAATCGAAGTCGTTAGGGGGAATGGATTCGCTTCTTTCCATGGCGCAGATGCCGGGAGGAATTCCGGTCGGCACGCTCGCCATCGGCTCGGCCGGGGCGAAAAACGCCGCCTTGCTCGCGGCCGCCATCCTGGCCACGTCCGATGAAAAGATTCGGCAAAGCCTTGAGAGCTTTCGCCAAAAGCAGACCGAGACAGTGCTGGCCGCGAAGCTGCCGGCGTGAAAACGGAGATTGTCGCGGCGGTCGATGACCGGCGCTCAGCGACGACGCAAGCGGTCGATCTGCTGCGCTGGGGCGAAGTCGTCGCTTTGCCGACCGAAACGGTCTACGGCCTTGCCGCCGACGCGCTCAATCCGGCCGCCGTCGTCAGGATTTTCGAAGCGAAGGACCGGCCGCGTTTTGACCCGCTCATCGTGCATTTGCCCGAGCGAGTGTGGCTCGAGAAGATTGCGCAGATTCCGGAAGCCGATCGAAAGATCATTTCGAAACTGCTCGATTCATTCTGGCCCGGACCTTTCACGATTGTCGTGCCGAAGCGCGACATCGTTCCGGATCTTGTCACAGCCGGCCTCGAGACGGTCGCCGTGCGCATGAGTGCGCATCCGGTTTTTGCGGAGATCATTTGCGAATTCGGCAGACCGCTGGCCGCACCGAGTGCGAATCGTTTTGGCCGCGTTAGTCCAACCAGCGCGCAACATGTCTTTGACGAACTTGGCGGTCGCATTCCGCTGATTGTTGACGCCGGCCCGACGGAGCATGGGCTCGAATCAACGATCATCGCCGTGCAGGAAGGCAGGCTGGAAGTGTTGCGGCGCGGGCCGATCACGGACGAACAAATTGCCGATGCGACCGGCGTGGCGCCCAGGGACTATCAGGCGGTCGCTCCTGACGCCCCGCCGGCGCCGGGTCAGCTTCCGTCGCACTACGCACCGCGAACGCCGCTCACGCTGGTGAACGATGCCGCATCATTCGTCAGGCCAAATGACCGGCGCTGCGGCCTGCTCGCCTGGCGGACGGACAAGGCGGAGCAATTTTTTGAAGTGCGTTACCTGAGCCGGCGAGGGGACTTGCGCGAAGCGGCCGCCAACCTGTTTCGCTCTCTTCGCGAGCTCGATCAGGCGCAGCTCGACCTGATCGTGGCCGAAACGGTGCCGGAGCAGGGGATCGGCCTGGCCATCATGGATCGTCTGCGCCGCGCCGCTGCCGCCCCGCGGCGGTAGATGTCTTTCTTGGGAGCGCAGGCTGCCAGCCTGCCGTGGCCGTCAACCTGCCGGCCACTCATCGTATTTCGTTAGGCAAATTTTTCTCCCAACGCCCTGCTTTCGCGACAGCGGGTTTCGGCAAGCCGCCGAAAACGGCAGACTGACAGCCTGGCGCTCCCCCGGAATTCCCGGCCGCTAGTCCTGATGCGCCAAACAGGCCCGGATGAATCCCTTGAAGAGCGGATGGGGCTTGTTCGGTTTGCTCTGGAATTCCGGATGGTACTGGCAGGCCATGAAGTAGGGGTGATCGCGCAGTTCGATGAGCTCGGCGAGCGCTCCATCCGGCGACGTGCCGGAAATGGTAAAACCTTTCTCGGTCATGCGATCGCGATACTTCATGTTGAACTCGTAGCGATGACGATGCCGCTCGAGCACTTCGTTGTGTCCGTAGATTTTCTCGGCCAGCGTCCCGTGCACGATCTTCGTCGGCCATGTTCCCAGCCGCATGCTGGCGCCTTTATTGCGAATTTCGCGTTGTTCATCGAGCAGCGAAATGACCGGTTCGGCGGCCTTCTCGTCGAACTCCGTGCTGTTTGCTTTTTCAATCCCGCAGACGTTGCGGGCGAACTCAATCGTCGCGACCTGCATGCCGAGACAAAGACCGAGATAGGGCACCTTGTTCTCGCGGGCGAAACGGGCGGCCCGAATCTTTCCTTCGACGCCTCGCTCGCCGAAACCGCCCGGAATCAAAACACCGGCCACATCCTGCAGCTGTCCGTCGACTCCATCCTGCAAAGACTCGGCGTCGACCAGTTTCAAATCGATTCCGCAATCCTGGCTGGCCGCGGCGTGGGTGAGCGATTCATAAATGCTCTTGTAGGCATCGCGCAGGTCGATGTATTTGCCGACCACTGCGATCTTGACCCGTTTTTTCGGATTGACCACGCGCTGCACGAATTTCCGCCAGTTATCGAGCTGGGGTTCCTTCGACTGCACGTTCAGGAGTTCGCAAACGAGCGCGTCGAGCCCTTCGTCGTGCATCATGAGCGGCATCTCGTAAATCGTGTGAGGAACGTCGCGCGCTTCGATAACCGCTTTCGGCGAGACGTTACAAAACATGGAAAGCTTCTGCCGAACCTCGGCGTCGAGCGGATGTTCGGTGCGACAAAGCAAAACCTGCGGCTGAATGCCGATCTCGCGCAGCTTGGCGATGCTTTGCTGGGTCGGCTTGGTCTTTAATTCGCCGGCCGCCTTGATGTAGGGAACGAGCGTGACGTGCACGTTAATCACGTTCTCGCGACCAACCTCGAGAATGAATTGCCGAATCGCTTCGAGAAAAGGCAACCCCTCGATGTCGCCGGTCGTGCCGCCGATTTCGGTGATGACGACATCCGCTATTTTCTCGTCGGAAATTTCGCGGATGCGATTCTTGATTTCGTCGGTCACGTGAGGAATGACCTGGACGGTCTTGCCGAGATAATCGCCGCGCCGCTCGCGCAGGATGACATTTTCATAAACCTGCCCGCTGGTCAGGTTGTTATGCTTGGAAAGGAGGGCATTGGTGAAACGCTCGTAATGGCCGAGGTCGAGATCGGTTTCGGCGCCGTCGTTCAGGACATAGACTTCGCCGTGCTGGAACGGGTTCATCGTTCCCGGATCGACGTTGAGATAGGGATCGAACTTCTGGAAGACCACGCGCAGACCGCGCAGTTCGAGCAGGGTGCCGAGAGATGCGGCGGCCAGCCCCTTGCCTAACGAACTGACCACGCCTCCCGTGACAAAGATGTATTTCATGGGCGACGTTTGCGGTGGCGAGTGGACGATCGTGCGGAGAGCAATCGCGCGATGGCTTCCGCGTCAGCCGGCGTGTCCACGCCGGGCGAGCCGTGAGAAGTGAGAAGCACAGAAATTTTTACACCATTTTCGAGCGCGCGCAATTGCTCGAGTGATTCGGCCCGCTCCAGTGGCGACGGTTTCCAGCGGACGAATCGAAGGAGCAAATTGCGGGTATAACCGTAAATGCCCTGATGCCGCAAAATCAAGGAGGGGCGCGCTCGAGGGCGCCCGGTTTTGCCGGCGGCCGGGAGACCGCCGCTCCTTGAGCAGGGGATCGCAGCGCGCGAGAAGTAAAGCGCGTGGCCGGCCAGGTCGCGAACGACTTTTACCTGATGGGGCGAGGCGGCATCGCCGGGATCCTCAAAAGGATGCGCCGCAGTGATCATCTCGATTGTTGAATCTCGCCGCATCGCATCGACCATTCGATCGATCAACCTCGGATCGACCAGCGGCTCATCGCCCTGGACATTGATGATGTAGGCGGCCTCCGAGATTTTCGCCGCCACTTCGGCGATCCGATCGGTGCCGCTGCGGTGGCGTTTGGAGGTAATCGCAACCTCGAGGCCCCAGTCGAAAGCGGCTTCAGCGATCCGCATATCGTCGGTCGCGACGATGACAGAGTTCAGGCTCTTTGCCTTTCTGACATTTTCAGCTACATGCCGGAGAAGCGGTTTGCCTGCAACAAGATGCAAAGGTTTTCCCGGAAAACGTGTAGACGACCAGCGGGCTGGAATAATCGCAATCGCCTTTTTCATTTCGCCTCCTGGACGATGATCCCGGCGGCCTCCGCCAGACTCGCTACCCGCCAGTCAGGTTCGCAATTTCTTTCGCCGCGCCCGTAGCCGGTCTGGACCAAAAAGGTGCGCAGGCCCGCGTTGCGACCGCACAATACGTCAATGGCTTTGTCGCCAATGAAGAACGATCGGCTGAGCTCGATCCGATGTTCGCGCGCCGCTTCGAAGATCATCTCGGGGGAAGGCTTCCGGCGCGCCGAGCCAGAGTCAGGCTTGTCCGGACAAAAGTAGGTCGCATCGATGAGATCGTCCCCCAACCGGCGATTGAGCCCGGCTTCGACGGCGCGATATTGCTCTTCGCTAAAATAACCGCGGCCGATCCCGCTCTGATTAGTGATGACAATCAGCTTGTAGCCGGCCTTTTTCAGCCGATGCAGCGCCTCCGCGACGCCGGGGAAAATTTCGATGGCGTCCGGATCCGAACAATAATTCACGTCGTGCATGAGCGTACCGTCGCGATCGAGAAAGACAGCCGGAACGCGCGGCTCAGACGGACCTGGCGTCATTTTGAAAGCTCACTCGCAATTCCTCGGCCGAAACCGTGGCCGTGCCGAGCTTGCCCACGACCACGGCGCTGGCGTGCGTTGAAATCTCGGCAGCTTCGATGGGCGTAGCGCCACAGCAGAGGGCAAGCGTAAAGAGCGCGACCGCCGTGTCGCCCGCGCCGGAAACATCGAAGACCTGCTGCGCTTTGGTCGGGATGTGATGCGGCTTCGCGCCTCTTTCGAAAAGTATCATGCCCTGCTCGCCCAAAGTAATGAGGAGCAGTTTGGTGTCCCATTTTTGCAGGAGCAGACTCCCGACTTTGAGCAGATCCTCGTCCTCCTCCGGCGCAATCTCGGTGTCGCGGCAAAGGACGCCGGCGGCGGCGAAGGCCTCGCTGCGGTTCGGTTTGACCACCGAAACGTTCCGCCAATCCAGCGGATGCAATGGATTGGGGTCGGCCGCGACGATCTTTCCCGCGGCCCGCGCCGTCTCGGAAATTTGCCGGACGAGTTCGGCGGCGAGGAAACCTTTGCCGTAATCTTCGAAAACGATGGCATCGAGCTGCGGCAGCAAAGTGCGCACATACTGCACGGCCCGATCGATCTGGTCAGCGCTGGGACTGCGAATTTCCTCGCGGTCGACGCGCACGACCTGCTGGTTGCGGGCGATGATTCGGGTTTTGACGATGGTCTGAAACGCCGCGTCATCGATCGCGCCGGCCGTGTCGATGTTTTGCTGCTCGAGCAATTCCCGCAAACGTTTTCCGCCGCGATCCGTCCCGAGCATGCCGACCACGCTGGCGCGATCGACGAACTCTCGGAGATTCCGCGCGACGTTGGCGGCTCCGCCGGGATAGAAGCTCTCGCCCGTTACCTGCACCACGGGAACCGGCGCCTCCGGCGAGATACGCCCAACCTTGCCCCAGACGAACTCGTCCAGCATCAGGTCGCCGATGACGAGAATGCGTTTTCCCGCCGCCTGCGCGAGGAGTTCATCGAGGCGCGCCGGCTTCATGCGTGGATCGCGCTCTCCGAGCGCGGTAAGAGGGGTGGAATTCTTAGATCGTATCCAAAACGCGCTCGGAGAGCGCGTTCCACCCGGAATGTTGGCCGCCGTGACCGCAGGGGCCGCCCGGCAGAGCGGACTTCATTGAATTTTATGGAAAGGTGAAAGGTCAAAATATTGACGGAGCAAAGTTTGTGCGCTTAGGAGTTCTGCCTAAAGTCACCAACTAATCGTTACCCGATGGAAAATATCAACCACCGAAGCAGCCGATGAATTTTACCAGCCATAGCAAACTGATCCTGATTGCCTTCCTTGCCTGCGTCCTCGGCGCGCAGGCCGCGGAAGTGCCGCAGCGGATCGATATCAGCCAGCTTTCCAAGAAAGTGGACGATGTCGTCGTGCCGCTGCCGAACGAAGTCTTTGGCGCCCTGAACAAGCTGGGCAGTGTCAATTGGAAGGAATACGTCCGCAACGACAAGGGCAGCAACTTTACGGAACGCCCGCGTATCGCCCTGCTTCTTGGAACCGTCATCGCGGATGGATTTATCGCCGTGCAGGCCGAGGATGCGCCCGCCGTGAAAGAGATCGGCCAGCGCGTCCTCAACCTGTCCAAGGGAATTGGGGTGGGCAATTCGATTACGCCCCACGCCAAGGCGATCACCGATGCGGCCAACAACCGCAACTGGGCGAATGTGCGGCAGGAACTCGATCGCACCCAAAACAGCGTGCAGCAGGCCATGAACGAAGTGCACGACCAGAAGCTTTCGCAGCTCGTTAGTCTGGGCGGCTGGCTCCGCGGTACACAGGTGCTGACCTCGGTCGTGAACAAGCATTATTCGGCCGACGGCGCCGAGTTGCTGCATCAGCCGGATCTGGTGAGCTATTTCCAGACGCGCCTCGACGAGATGCCTGAGTACAACATGAAACTTTTGCAGGACATCCAGTCCGCCCTCGTCGAAGTGCAGCCGCTTATTAATACACACAAAAGCGGGATCAGCCCCGATGCAGTGAAGCGCATCAACGAGATTACGACGCGCCTGGATGAGGCAATCATAACGAAAGCAAAATAGCGATGTCCTCCTCAATTGGTTTTGGGCGGCGAGCAGTCTGGATTCTGGCTGCGACTCTGGCGCTCGTCGTCACTGCGCCGGCCTCGGTTGACGACGCACAGTCATTCGCCCTGCAGGCGGCCGAGCCTTACGTCAAAGAGGGATTTCAGGTCCGGGAAGATTACTGGGGGGGCGATCTCGGAGTCGGGGAAAAGAAGGCCGTGCGTCAGCAGTTGTTCAAGGGGAACGAATATTGGTTTTGGCTCGGCACCGAAGTGGAAAAGGCCAGGCTTTCCGTGCACATCTATGACGCCGAAGGGAAGCTGGCCGAGCAGCCCGACAGTTGGCAAAAAGGACACTTCGCCGCCGCCCATATCGTTCCTGAGGCGACGAGCAGTTATTTCATTGTTGTTGCGGTGGAGGCCTCTCCGGAGGAGCGCACACATTGGGCGCTGGTTTATGGATTCCGCTAAGCGCGTAATGGCCCGGCCCGCCTGACAAGGAAGGGCGATGCCCGCATCGCCCCGGCGGCGTGAAAGTCGTCGCCCCTTGCTTATGACCGAAACACGGACCCTGGAATTTGAAAGCGCGCGCGCGCTGGAGTCGCTTTATGCCAGCGACCTCAAGTTGCTCAAGCAACTGGAGGATTCGCTCGGTGTGAAACTGACGACGCGCGAAGGCTGGGTGAAGATTGAAGGCGAGCCGGTGCAGATCGAACGGGCCGAGCAGGTCTTCCGGCAACTGGATCAGGCTCGCCAGAAGGGAATCGATATTCATAAGCGCGAATTCAACTACGCGCTCAATTCGGTGGCCGAGGCGCGAGCCGACAATCTGAACGACGTCGTCGATACGAAGATTGTGACTTCGGGCCGCAAGCCGGCCATTGTCGCGCGAACCCTCGGGCAGCGCACCTACATCGAGACCATTCAAAAGAACGACATTGTTTTTGGGATCGGTCCGGCCGGAACGGGCAAGACGTACCTCGCCGTGGCCATGGCCGTGGCCGCCCTCAAGAAAGATCAGGTCAGCCGCATTATCCTGACGCGACCCGCGGTGGAAGCGGGCGAAGCGCTTGGCTTTCTACCGGGCGACCTGCACGAAAAGATCACCCCTTATTTGCGCCCGCTCTACGACGCGCTGCGCGACATGCTCGAGCCCGATGAAATCGAGCGTCTCATGACCCGGCAGATTATCGAAGTGGCCCCGCTCGCCTATATGCGCGGGCGCACCCTCAGTAACGCTTTCGTTATTCTGGACGAGGCCCAAAACACCACGACCGAGCAGATGTTCATGCTCCTGACTCGCATCGGGCCAAATTCGAAATGTGTCGTGACCGGTGACATCACCCAGATTGATTTGCCAAACAACAAACGTTCCGGTTTGGTGGAAGCTCTGCAGGCTTTGAAAAACGTGACCGGAATTGGCTTCGTTTACTTCAACGAACGCGATGTTGTGCGGCACGATCTCGTGCGCGCCATCATTACCGCCTACCAGCAACATCGAGCCCCGGCCAACTCCGGCGCCACCCCGCGCAAGTAATGTTCGATTTTCTAAAACGCAACCGGCTCGTCAGGCGCGGTCTCGCCTCCGGCAAGACACGCCGTCGCCGCACCAGCAACGAGTGGCTCAATCGCCTCGAGTACAGTCCCTACGGCAAGTGGATCATCTTCGCCGGCTTTGTCGCCGGCCTTGCTTTTCTCATCTTCAGCGGGCAACAGCCCGAGCCGACAAAGAACTTTGTCATCGCGCTCCTCTTTTTCGTTACCGCCATCACCCAGCTCTGGATTAACCAGCCGAAAACTTTCTCGCGTTCCTCCCGCCTCCTCCTCGTCTTCGGCGTTATTTTCTTTCAGCTCGCCGTGACCAAACTGCTGCTCGTTCTTTGCAACAGCGAGACCTTCACTTTTCTCAAGCCGCAGATGGGCGGTTTGATCGCCCCCTACGCTTTTGCTCCGCTTGTTCTCAGCGTTCTCCTCGGACGCAACCACGGTCTCTACGCCGCCGTCTTCGTTAGTCTGTGGGGCAGCATTCTCTTCGGGCATGTCGACGCGGCCCTGCTCGTCTGCGGCCTGATCAGCGGCTTTACCGCGGTCTATCTCACTCTGCAGGTGCGCCGCCGCAGCAAGCTCATCCGGGCCGGCCTCGGGGTCGGCCTCGCCATCTGGCTGCTCGCGCTGACTTTTGGATTGATCGGTCCCATCAACTGGTTTGCGCCCATGGCGAACAATTGGCCGATGATAGGCGTGCAAAGCGCGCTCGCTGTCGGCAACGGCATCGTTACCGCCATGTTGGTCGGCGGTGCGCTCCCCATTCTCGAGCATCTCTTTCAAATCACGACCGACATCTCCTGGCTGGAAGCTTCGGATTTGAATCATCCGCTTTTGCGCCGGCTGACCATGGAAGCGCCCGGCACCTATCACCACAGTCTTGTCGTGGCCAACCTGGCCGAGGCGGCCGCGGAAGCGATCGGCGCCAACGCCACCCTTTGCCGCGTCTGCTCCTATTTCCACGACATCGGCAAGCTGGTGAAGCCGGAATACTTCACCGAAAACATGAACTTCGAGCGCAATCCGCACGACGATCTTGCGCCGACCATGAGTGCGCTCATCATTATCGCGCACGTGAAGGAAGGCGTGGATCTCGCGCTCAAATACAAGCTCAACCAGCGCATCATTGACATCATCCAGGAGCACCACGGCACCTCGCTCGTTTACTATTTTTACAAACGCGCCCTGCAGCAGGCGGAGGACGCGCGCGCCGGTGGCAAGATCATGAACATGCGCGAGGAAGACGTGCCCGAGGTGCGCGAAGAAAGCTTCCGTTATCCCGGTCCGAAACCGCAGAGCAAGGAAAGCGCCATCATCAGTCTAGCCGACATGGTGGAAAGCGCCTCGCGCAGCCTGGAAAAACCGACGCCACAAAAGATCGAGCAGTTCATCTCCGAGCTGATCGATCAGCGCATCGCCGATCATCAGCTTGATGAATGCGATTTGACCCTCGGCGAACTGAAGACCATTTCCGAGCGTTTCCGTTTTACCCTGACGACCATGCTGCATACGCGGATTGCCTATCCAAAACAGGAGAGCAAGACCTCGACGCCGCGCGAGGAAGGCTTCCGGCCGGATGTGATGGCTTCGAACAAGAAGCCGGCCTCGGCTCCTCCTGTTTCCGCGGCCTGATAGCCGCGAACGCCGGTATCTGGGCAAAGGATCGCCCGGCCGCTTTCGGTCCATTGCGCGATTGGCGTGCGTCATTCGAGGCCCAATGTAGCCGCCCCGCTCAGTCGGGGCGCTGGCTGCAACTCAGTTGAGGCGCGGCCGCAACACGGCGACAGAGCGCCGTGGCTACACGTCCCAATGTAGTCGCCCCGCTCAGTCGGGGCGCTGGCTGCAACTCAGTTGAGGCGCGGCCGCAACACGGCGACAGAGCGCCGTGGCTACACGTCCCAATGTAGCCGCCCCGCTCTGTCGGGGCTGGCCCAACTCAGTTGAGCACCGTCGCAACACGGCGACAGAGCGCCGTGGCTACAGCTCCACGCCGACCTACGAAACAGACTCCGAATCTTCCCCGAGCGGCTGGCGTGCGCGAGGTTCGCGGTCCTTTGTCGTGGCCGTGCTCGGTTTCGTCACGAACGGTCCGCCTTCCAGCGGCGCCGCCGAGGTAAAGGCGACATCGGGCATGTCGCTCGGTTTTCCCGCCAGAGGAAACTCCTTTCGCAAGGGAAAGAACGGATAACCCTCCCACATGAGAATGCGGCGCAGATCGGGATGTCCTTTGAAACGCAATCCCATCATGTCGTAAATCTCGCGCTCGTGCCAGTTGGCGGTCGGCCAGACATCGGAAACGGTCGGCACGACCGCATCGTCTTCCGAGACCTTCAGTTTGAGACGGAGATGAACAGCCAGCGTCATGGAATAAAGTTCGTAGACGACCTCGAAGCGCGGCTCCTCGCCAAAGTGGTCGACGCTCGTGATGTCGAGCAGGTAATCGAAAGAAAGATCGTCGCGGCAAAACCTCGCCACCTCGCGCAGGTCCTCCCGCCCAATTTCAAAACTGGTCTCGCCGCGGAACTCAGTCTTGTTTCGCACCTTGCCGCCAAACAGCTTGCCGAGCGAGGCGAGAAGTTCCGGGCCCGTCATGCCAGCGCCTCGACCCACTCGCGTTTCTGCTCGCGGAAGGAATGCTCGCCGGAAATCTTCTCCTGCAATTTCATGAGACCTTCCAGCAGGGCCTCCGGGCGCGGCGGACAACCGGAAATATAAACATCCACCGGCAGGAGTTGATCGATGCCCTGCAGCACGGCGTAGGAGCGATACATGCCGCCGCTGGAAGCACAGGCTCCCATCGCGATGACCCATTTTGGCTCCGGCATTTGTTCGTAGATGCGTTTCACGGCCAGCGCCATCTTGTAGGTGACCGTGCCCGCGACAATCATGACGTCACATTGACGGGGCGAAAAACGCATGACTTCGGCCCCGAAACGCGAAATATCGAACCGGGAAGCCGCTGTGGCCATAAGCTCGATTGCGCAACAGGCCAGCCCCATCGGCATGGGCCAGAGCGAGTTTTTCCGCATCCAGTTCATGGCCGCGTCGAGTCGCGTAAAAATGACGTTGCCCTCGATTTTTGAATCGTAAGCCGTGGCCTGCACATCGGGCATATGGTGACACTAAAGTTGCGCTACCTTGCCGCAAGTACGAAGATAACGCCCTTTTTCATGACCCAGCCGTCACGCACGCACCTCGACCAGCTCGAAAACCAGAGCATCTTCATTTTTCGCGAGGCTTATCACGCCTTTAAGAACATCGCCATGCCCTGGTCGATGGGAAAGGATTCCAATGTTCTCATCTGGCTGGCGTTGAAGTCGTTCCTCGGAAAAATCCCGTTTCCGGTACTGCATATCGATACGACCTACGAATTCCCCGAGATGCTCGAATTCCGCACCTGGGCGACCGAGCATTACAAGCTCAACCTGATCATCAAGATCAACACCGAAGCGCGCGCCCGCGGCATCGGCTACGAAACGCATGATCCTGTCACGGTCACGCACGAGCTAAAGACCGTTGCCCTGCAACAGGCCATTGCCGAGCACAAATGGGATGCGCTCATCACCGGCATCCGCCGCGATGAAGATCCGACGCGCGCCAAGGAGCGTTATTTCTCCCCGCGCAACGCGCAATCGGAATGGGATTACAAGGATCAGCCGCCGGAATTCTGGGGCCAATTCGCGACCGGCGGCGGCAAAGGCGAGCATATGCGCGTGCAACCGCTGCTCGACTGGACCGAGGTCGACATCTGGCGTTACATCCAGCGCGAAAACATTCCCATTCCGAAGATGTATTTCGCGCGTAAGGGCAAGCGCTATCGCTCGTTAGGTTGTCATCCCATTACCAGGCCGATCATGAGCAACGCCGGGACGATCGACGAAATCATTGCCGAGCTGGAGACAACGCGGACAAGCGAACGAGCCGGTCGCGCCCAGGATCACCACGAGCGCAACGCCATGCAGAAGCTGCGCGCCAAGGGATTCTTATGAGAGCGGAAAGCGGAGACCGGAGACCGGAAAGGTCGGGGGCGACCCCGAGTTTTCAAAAGCGAACGTTTGATTTCGGCATCCGTTGTATTCGACTGATTGAGACACTTCCAAAGACAATCGTCGCCCGGACGATTGGACGGCAGCTCCTGAGATCTGCGACAAGCGTCGGCGCGAATTATCGGGCGGCCCAACGCGGTCGTTCGCCTGCCGATTTCATCGCCAAAATGGGACTTGTCGAAGAAGAGTGCGACGAATCGCTTTACTGGATCGATATTCTCGTTGAGGTCGGATTAGCCAAGACCAATCTTGTCGCGCCGCTTCGTCAAGAGGCTAACGAACTCATTTCGATCGCAGTTTCCTCGATAAAAACCGCGCGCTCACGTTCTCCAATCCCGAAACGCCGATGACCTCTCCGATTTCCTCTCCGGTTCCCGGTCTCCGCTCTCCGGTTTCGCTAACGGTTTCCTCGATAAAGACCGCCCCGCTCACATTCCCAACTCCCGAAGCGCCGATGACCTCTCTCATTTCCTCTCCGGTTTCCGGTCTCCGCTTTCCGCGTTCGCTAACGGTTTCCTCGATAAAAACCGCCCCGCTCACATTCCCAACTCCCGAAGCGCCGATGACCTCTCCCATCTCCTCTCCGGTTTCCGGTCTCCGCTTTCCGCGTTCGCTAACGGTTTCCTCGATAAAAACCGCCCGCTCACACTCCTCGCTCTCGAAGCGCTCATGACGTCTCCTATCAGCTCCTCCTCTCCGGTTTCCGGTCTCCGCTCTCCGGTCTTGTTAAGGGTTGTTTTCGTCGGTCACGTCGACCACGGTAAATCGACGCTCATCGGCCGAATCCTGCACGACACCCGGTCGCTGCCCGAAGGAAAAGTTGAAGCGATCGAGAAGGCTTGTGCGGCGGAAGGGATGGAATTTGAATATGCCTTTCTGCTCGATGCGCTGCTCGAAGAGCAGGAGCAAAATATTACCATCGACACGACGCAGATTCCGTTTCGGACGGCGAAACGCGAATACATGATCATCGATGCGCCGGGACATAAGGAATTCCTCAAGAACATGATCACGGGCGCTTCGAGCGCCGATGCGGCCATTCTCGTCATCGCCGCCAACGAAGGGGTGCGCGAACAAAGCCGGCGGCACGCCTATCTGCTCAGTCTGCTCGGCATCCGGCAAATCATCGTCGTGGTGAACAAGATGGATCTGGCCGGTTACGCCGAGAAACGTTTCCGTGAAATCGAGAAGGAATATCGCGAATTTCTGACCGGACTGAAGCTGGAACCGCGCGTGTTTATTCCGGCTTCGGCGCGCCACGGTGAAAACATTGCGGCGCGGAGCGGGAAGATGAAGTGGTTCGATGGACCAAGTCTCTTGCAAACGCTCGACCAGCTTGAGTCGGGCAAGCTGCCCTTCGACATGCCGCTGCGTTTTTGCGTGCAGGATGTCTATCGCTTCGACGATCGTCGCATCATCGCGGGACGGATCGAGACGGGCCGGCTGCGCGTGGGAGACCAGCTCGTCTTTTCGCCGGCCAACAAATCGACCGAAGTCGCCAGCATTGAACGATGGAATGCGGCACCGCTCGACGAAGCGATCGCCGGCGACTCGATCGGTATCACTTTGCGCGAACAAATCTTCGTCGAACGCGGTTACATCGCCTCCCGGCCGGAGGAAGCGCCCATCGAGACGAACCGTTTCTATGCCGATGTTTTTTGGATCGCAACCGAACCGATGCGGGTTGACGTTCCCTACACGCTTCGCCTGGCGACGCAGGAAATGAAGTGTCGCGTCGTGTCCATCGATCAGATCATGGACTCTTCCACGCTCGCGACGACGCAGGAACCGCGCACGGAAGTGGCGCGCAACGAAGTTGGTCGTCTGACCATTCAGACGCGCGGCGCGCTCGTGCTCGACAACCACGATCATATTCCACAGCTCGGTCGCTTTGTCCTGGTCGACGACGGACGGATCCGCGGCGGCGGTATCGTTTTCGGCGGGACCTATACGGATCGCTCGAGCGTCAAAAGCAAAAACATTTTTTGGACGGAAGGAAAGATCACGCCGTCGGATCGTGCGCGCTACAACGGCCACCGCGGCGCGGTTGTCTGGCTGACCGGCCTGTCCGGCGCTGGCAAATCAACGATCGCGCAGGCCGTGGAGGCGGAGCTTTTCAAGCGTTCCATTCACACCTATGTGCTCGATGGTGACAACATTCGTCATGGCTTGAATGCCAACCTCGGTTTTTCGCCGAAGGACCGTGTCGAGAATATCCGGCGCGTGAGCGAAGTGGCGAAACTCATGGCCGACTCAGGCGTGGTCGTCATCACCGCCTTTATTTCGCCGTACCGGCACGATCGGCGCCGCGCGCGCGAGATCGCGCTCGAAGGAAAAGCGGAGTTTGTCGAAGTCTTTGTCGACGCTCCGCTCGAAGTCTGCGAACAACGCGACCCGAAGCATCTCTACGCCAAGGCGCGGGCTGGCAAGATTCGCGATTTTACCGGGATCGATGCGCCCTACGAGGCACCGGAAGACCCGGAGATCGCGGTGCGCACCGATCGCCAATCGCTCGAGGAATCGGTGACCACGATTCTGGATCAACTGCTGCCGCGCTTGCGCGCGGAAGAAGCCGTCGGATGATTCGCCGGGCGGCAGGCGACGACGCGGCGGCTTTGGCCGAACTCATGACGCAACTCGGTTATCCGAGCAGCGAAAGGGAGATGCGTCTGCGCTGGGAAGCCATTGAGGCCGATCCGCATCTCGCTGCCTTCGTCGCGGTCGAGCGTGATGCCGTTCGCGGGATGATCGGCCTGAGCATCTCGCCGAGCTTCGAGCATAACGACCTTACCGGAATAATCCTGGCTCTCGCCGTCGAGCAGGAGAGCCGGCGCACCGGCATCGGCCGGCGACTCGTGGCGGCTGCCGAAGAGTTTTTCCGTGCCAGAGGTGTGCGGCGCGTCATTCTCAACACGCGGTTCGAACGTGAAGACGCCCATCGCTTTTACGAAGCGCTCGGCTTCACGAAAACCGGCTTCCGCTTTGGCAAACAGCTCTAATTGCGGGCATCCGGTTCGTCGGTTGCCTCGTAGTAGCCTTCCTCGGCCGGCCGCATGAGACGGCGCTCGGGCGCGTAAACCATCCAGCGCTCACGATCAGGATAGTAGGCTGATTCACCGATCGGGTTATCGGCAATGACGTAGAGGACAAGGTCGCCCTGACTGTCATTGATAATCTGATGCGCTTCACCGGGCTTAAAGATCATGACATCGCCTTCTTCGATGTCGGCGCTGCCTGCGTCGTGGCGCATTTTTCCGCGTCCGGAGATGACATGATAAAATTCCCACTGCGCGCTGTGCGCATGGTAGGGGTAGGCCTTCTTGCCGGCGGGCACGCGCAGGATCTCGACGTCGAATGGATGCCGTTTCATGAGATCGGTGGAAGAGGAATCGCGCCCCAGCGCGATGGAGACCCCTTTTCCGGCGGCGGAATAATCTCCCCTGGGGGAAATCCAGGACTCTTCCGGCACGTCACGAACGTTGATTTTTTTCATGGGGACGATGGTAACCATTTCGCGAGGCGCAGCTCAATCTTTGTAGCCACGGCGCTCTGCCGCCGTGGGGGTTGGGCGGCGCGTTGTCTGGGGAAGCGCGCCCCGACAGAGCGGGGCGGCTACATCGCGCGAAGCGGCTACATGGCGGGAAGCGGCTACGAGCCGACAATGCCTCTCGTTGCCGGGCCTCCGGCGCGCGCTATTTTAGCAGGATGCGGATCGATAAGTTTACGCAGAAGATGCAGGAGGCTCTGCAGGCGGCCCAAAGCCTCGCCTCCGAAACGCAAAGCAGCGAAATGACGAACGAGCATTTCCTGCTCGCCCTCCTCGATCAAACCGATGGCGTGACGCGACCTCTTCTGGAAACACTGGGCGTAGCGCCGTCGGCTTTGCAGAACCGGCTGCGCGCGGAGTTGGAACGCCGGCCGAAAGTGAGCGGGGCGGATGTTCACCTCGGCAACGAACTGCGCCGGACGCTCGACGCTTCCGAAAAGGAAATGGCCAGGCTGAAGGACGAATTCACCAGCGCCGAACATTATCTTCTTGCCCTAACGAGCGATAACTCCAGCACAGCCAGGATTCTGAAAAACCTCGGCGTGACGCGCGACAAGTTGATGCAGGCGCTGCAACAAGTGCGAGGTTCACAGCGCGTGACCGATCAAAATCCGGAGGGCAAATATCAGGCGCTGGAAAAATATGGCCAGGATCTGACGGAGCGGGCGCGTCGCGGCAAGATCGATCCGGTTATCGGACGCGACAACGAAATTCGCCGCGTCATGCAGGTGCTCTCGCGACGCACCAAAAATAATCCGGTGCTGATCGGCGAACCGGGCGTGGGTAAAACGGCCATCGTGGAAGGCCTGGCCCGCCGCATCATTTCGGGGGACGTTCCCGAATCGTTGAAACAAAAACGGCTCATCGCCATGGATATCGGTTCGATGGTGGCGGGGGCGAAGTTTCGGGGCGAATTCGAGGATCGACTGAAGGCATTTCTCAAGGAGGTAACCGATTCGCAGGGACAGATCATTTTGTTCATCGACGAGCTGCACACCATTGTCGGCGCCGGCGCGGCGGAAGGTTCGGTCGATGCTTCCAATTTATTAAAGCCGCAACTGGCGCGGGGCGAACTGCGCACGATCGGCGCGACGACACTCGACGAGTATCGCAAATACATCGAGAAAGATGCGGCGCTCGAGCGGCGATTTCAGCCGGTCATGGTGAACGAACCAAGCGTGGAAGATACCATCGCGATCCTGCGCGGCTTGAAGGAACGGTACGAAGTGCATCACGGCGTGCGCATTCAGGATGCGGCTCTCGTCGCTGCGGCCGTGCTTTCGCATCGTTACATCAGCGACCGGTATTTGCCGGACAAGGCGGTCGATCTAATGGACGAGGCGGCGTCGCGCCTGAAGATCGAGCTCGATTCCATGCCGACCGAGATCGACGTGATCGAGCGCCAGATCATGCAGCACGAGATGGAACGGCAGGCCTTGAAGAAAGAAAAGGATCCGGCGAGCAGGGAACGCCTGCGCAAAATCGAGGAAGAGCTGCGCGGGCTGAAGGAGAAATCCACCGCGCTCAAAGCGGAATGGCAGAAGGAAAAAGCCGTCATCGACGAGCAACGGAAGTGGAAGGAAGAGCTGGATGCTTTGCGCACGGAATTGGAACGCGCGCAGCGTCGCGGGGAATTGGGCAAGGCAAGTGAGATTCAATACGGCCGCATTCCGGAGCTGGAGAAGAACCTGGCCGAGGCTGCGGCGGCCGAGGAAAAGAAAACGATGCTGCTGCGCGAGGAAGTGACCGAGGAGGATATCGCGCAGGTGGTCTCGAGCTGGACGGGCATTCCGGTTTCGCGTTTGCAGGAAGGCGAACGCGAAAAACTGGTCAAGATGGAGGAACGTCTGATGCAGCGCGTGATTGGTCAGAAGGCGGCGATTGTTGCCGTCTCTAATGCGGTGCGTCGTGCCCGGGCCGGTTTACAGGACGAAAATCGGCCGATCGGTTCATTCATTTTTCTGGGACCGACCGGTGTCGGCAAGACGGAATTGTCGCGCGCCCTGGCCGAGTTTTTATTCGACGACGAGAACGCCATGATTCGCATCGACATGAGCGAATACATGGAGAAACACACGGTCGCGCGCCTGATTGGAGCGCCACCCGGTTATGTCGGCTACGAAGAGGGCGGGCAATTATCGGAAGCGGTCAGGCGCAAACCATACAGCGTGGTCTTGTTCGATGAAATCGAGAAGGCGCACAGCGATGTCTTCAACGTGCTGTTGCAGGTGCTCGACGACGGTCGCATCACGGACGGGCAGGGGAGAACGGTCGATTTCAAGAACACGGTCATCATCATGACGTCAAACATCGGCTCGCAGTTCATCACGGAAGAAGAATCGAGTGAGGGACGCACGCGGCTCGTCATGGAAGCGTTGCGGCAGCATTTCCGGCCGGAATTTCTGAATCGCGTCGATGAGATCATCATCTTCGACCGGCTCAGTGACGAGGACCTGAAGAAGATCGTCGAGATTCAACTGCGGCGCCTGACGAAACGTCTGGAACAGCAGAAGATCACGCTGGAGTTGAGCGATGCGGCGAAGGAACTGATCGCGCACGAAGGTTACGATCCGGTTTATGGAGCGCGCCCGCTCAAGCGCGCGATTCAAAAGGAAATCCTCGATCCGCTCAGTCTCGAAATTCTCGAAGGCAAAATTCGCGAAGGCCAACACATCCGGGCCGACGCGAAGAAGGGGAAGCTGACTTTCGAGAGCGTGGATGCGAGTTAATCGCCGCTCTTGGTGTAGGCGAAGCCGGTCATTCTGACGACGACGTCGTTGCGGATGAGCGCACTGTGCGTTTGGGTACCGGTGGCGGTGCCAAACTGGTTGCGGGCGTTTACCGTAAACAGGACGAGGTAGCCGTAGAGTTTGCGTCCGTTGGGCCCGGGAAGCTCGGCGCGCTTGGGTTCGCTTTTCCATTCCACTTTCGCGGAAAGCGGATCGTGCAGATGCCGGTAAAGCCAGTCCATGACGATGTCCTTGTATTTTGCCGGATAATCGCCGTAGACGGGGTCGCTCGGGTATTGCGGCGGCGGCGTGGGTCGTTTCGGCGTGATCGTTGGCGTGGGACTCTGGCCGCTGGCAAAGACCGCCGTGACCAGCAATAGCAGCGAACAGAACAGGATGGCAGCTCCCGATTTTCGCATGGCTCAACTTCGACGAAAAAGGGCCGGAAGTCTTGTTAGAATTTTTCGAGCAAACGAGCGAGGCGCGCCTGCAGTTTGGGGTGATGCGTCCCGCTCCAGTAAATCTGGCCGCAACCCGTGCAGCGCCGGAACTCCTCATAATAAACGCGAGTCAATGGTTCGAGCGCGGGCAGCACCTCGGTTTTGCTCACGGTGGCGAGCAACGCGTTGCAGCGAAGGCAACGCGTGAACGGAGCGAGAGCGTCGCGCAGTTGAAAACGCCGCACTACCTCGACGACCTGTTCTTCCGGCAGTTGCGAGCGTGGATAATAGGCGCAACGCACCCCGGCGTGCATGAGCAAACGCCGGTCGCGCGTGAGCAGGGCACGATCTTCCTGCGACATGATCTCGAGCAATCGCCGATCGTTCGCGGCCGCCTCGCAGGCCGCATCCACGCCTAACAAACGAAGATGCCTGGCCAGCCGGGCCAGATGTCCGTCCGCGACAAACCGGCGCGCGCTCGCCGGTTGCAAACGGAATTCAGCCAGCCGAGCCGGCACTTCGCCGACTCCGAAGACTTCGACGTCGCTTGCTTCCCGCAGCTGGCCGGCGAAGTCGACGGGCAGGCCTTGGACAAGAATGACGTCCACTTCCGGATGCGGGACACCGCATGACTCGATCACATCCTTCACGGATGTCTTCTCGTGCAGGATTTTGTCAATGGCTTCGCCTGTCCTGCGGCGAAGGAAAAACTGGAGCGCAGAGTGAAACGTGAGCCGGACGGGGAAATCCACCATCCGTTCCCGGTTCACTGTCGCTTCAGCATTCCACTGTAAAAACCGGGCGCCGAATCCGGAATCTCGACGGCGCCAACCTCTTTGCGATAAAACTCGAGCGAGGTTGTGCCGCCGATGATTCCGTAAGCGTACCCCTGTGAAGCCATGTCATGCAGGGTCGCGACGAGCAGGGCGCTCCCGATTCCCTTGTGACGCGCTTCCTCCATGACACCGGTCGGTCCGAAGAACCCGCGGGCGGTCGCGTCGTACATGGCGAACCCGAGAATCTCGAAATCGCTGGCCGCGACAAAACAGGCCACCGGCTGCCGGGCGAAGGAAATCTCGCATTCGCTGGCCCAGCGTTCCCCGAAACGTTTCGCCACCCATTCCGCCAGCGTTCGTTTCTCCGCGGCGAAAGCACGGCGCACAGTCACCCCGCTCGGCGGTGTGTGTTTCGGCATCTTCAAATCATATAGTTTAACGAGCATGTCAGCCATGCGCGCACTTTACCGTACCAGGTGTGCCGGCGAATAGCAGTATTCGAACACCGTTCCACGCGGCCAGCGGCGCAGGCCAACCCCCGTATCTGCCGGGTGAGCGTCGCATCTCCAAGGTGATCCGCCTGCCTCTCCTTTGGCCGGCGCGGCCAGTTTGCCGCAAACTACTTTTGGTCGAATAAATCCGGTCGCCGCACCCGCTCGCCTTTGAAAAAAACAGCGGAGATGGCGGAGAGCGCGTGCACATCCTGCAACGGATTGCCGTCGACAACGAGAAGCGATGCTTCCTTGCCTTTCTCGATTGTCCCGAGGCGGGCATCGGCCCGCAGAAGCTTCGCCGCATTTCCGGTAGCCGCCTGCAAGGCCACGGCCGGCGGAAGGCCGGCCTGAACCCAAAGTTCGATCTCCCGCTGCACGGTTGGGCCGTGCAGAACGAGAAAATTCCCGGCATCCGATCCGGTGACCAGCACGACACCGGCATGCCAGGCGCTCAGCAGATTACGATCGCCCTGTTCGAGCGACATGCCGAATTGCAGAATTCCTTCGCGCATTTTCCGCATCGCCTCACTCCTGGCCGCGTGTTCGGTCCCGGTCAGCAAATCTTTTGGCGTGACCTGCTGGACTAACGAGCGTTTGAGCGTTTCCAGATTTCCCCGGGCAAAATTCGTGAGCCCTTCGGCTACGCTTAGCGTCGGATCGAAGGCGATGCCTTTTTGCTTCATTTCGACGAATGTCGCTTCGGGAATTTGGTCGCGATACGAACCGTGCTCGACCGAATCCGCCCCGAGCGCCACGGCGTCGATCACATCCCGGGCCTCGCCGGTATGAATCGAGGCCGGCAATTTATGGACGTGCGCTTCCTCGACGACCGCTCCGAGGAGGTTGAGCTTCATGCGGTTGAAGCTATGGCCGGGAACGCCGGACTCGAGCACGCCCTTGATGGCATCAACCCCTTTGCCGGCAAGTGCATCCACTTCTTTGCGCGCTTCCTCTTCCGTTTTCGGAATGCGCAGAAATTGGGCGTTGAACCCGGCGCGCGCGATCTCCGGCAGATTCCGGGCGTACTCGGTGCCGTGTCCGCCTTCCGCCGTGAAGAGCGGGCCGCACAGGAAAAGCTCGGCCCCGAGCCTTTCGCCGCTGTTGAATTTCGCCCGCAGTTTCAACATCGCGTCAGTCGCATCACCCGCGCTGCGCACCGCGGTCACGCCGCAGTAAAGATACGATTCGAGTTCGTGTTCGTAGGCCTTCTCCTGATCGAACTTGCTCCAGTCGTCGTAAAAACCTCCCGGCCCGCCGAGATGCACGTGCATGTCGATCAGGCCGGGGAGAACCGTTTTGCCGGCGGCATCGATCGCTTCGGCGTGAAGAGCTTTTGCTTCGGGAAAATTGGCTTCATAGACGGCCGCGATTTTGCCGTCGCGCAAGAGCACCGCACCATTCTCGATCACCTTGCCGTTACCGACGAAGATGCGCGCGTTTTGGATTAGATAACTGCGCCCGCGACTCAGTTGGCGCGCGAGAATTTTCGCCTTGACGATGTCGTGCTGGCTCCAGGCCTGCCAGGCGCCGAGCAGAAAGAAGGGCAGCAGCACGGCGAGCACCCAGAGCTTGGCGGAGGCGCGCAGTTTTTCCTCCTTCTCCCAGCGGAACAACTTTGTCGAAATGAAGAGCCCGACGAAGGCGGCCACGATCAGCGCGGCCACGGCCGGCCAGTTTTGCGCGATCGATTCGCCCCGCTGCAAAATTCCGGCAATGCCGCTCATGAGATAACTGGCCGGAATGAACTGGGCGATGATTTGCAGCCATTTCGGAAAGAGCGTGAGCGGAATGGTCACGCCGCTCAGGAGGAGCATGCCGAGATAGATCGGCTGGATGAGGATCTGGCTTTCCTGCGAGGAATTCACGACCGCCGCGACGATCAGGCCAATCGCGCGAAAAGCCGCCGTGCCGATGGCCACGAAAACAAAAAGCGAAATCAGGTTGGCGGGAATCGGCATTCCATAAAGCCAATGAGCCAGCAACAGGATGAGGATGAGGGCGGGAAGAAAAATGATGAGGCCGGTAACCATGGAGGCGCCCAGCAGAGGCACTGGCGTAATCGGCGTGACCTTGTAACGGCGCAGAATATTCTCCTCGCGTTCCTGCACGGCCCGCATGCCGGCGCCGAACAGCCCGTTGCCGAGAATGCCAATCGCGGTCACGATCGCTACGACCTGGAACGCGATCGCGCCACCTTCCTTGGCGTCGTACATCTGCCCGAACATGAAGAAGAAGACGAGGGGGAAGAAATAGTTGAAGAAGAGGACGAGCCGGTTGCGCAGGGCCAGCTTTAGATCGATCTGGAGCAGCGCGAGAAAAGCCTTCATCGATCGTTAGTCGCGCAGCTTCTTGCCGGTCAGCTCGATGAAGACGTCTTCCAGGGTCGGGCGCTTCAAATGAATGTCCTCCAGCTCGAATCCCCGGGCGTCGATCCATTTCACCAGCTCGACCACTGTTCGGGCCGGATGTCGTGAATTGATCGTCAGGTGAGAGCGATCGTCGCTGACCAGACTGCGGATGGCCTCCGGCCACTCGGGCAGCGGCCCGGCCGGCAACGGTTTGTTGAGGGCAATTTCAATGCTCGATTGGTTTGCACTTTTTTGCTGCAACTCGCGGGGCGAACCGATCGCGATGATCTGGCCGGCATCGATGATGGCGACGCGATCGCAAAGCCGCTCGGCTTCCTCGATATAATGCGTCGTCATGAGAATGGTTCGCTGATCGGCGCGCAGTTCCTCGATGAGATCGCGAATTTCCAGGCGCACCTGGGGATCGAGACCGGTGGTCGGTTCATCGAGAAAGAGAAGCTGCGGTTCGTTGATGAGGGCGAGGGCGAGGGCGAGCCGCTGCTTTTGTCCGCCCGAAAGGGTGGCGTAGCGCGCGTCGCGTTTTTCCCAAAGCTGCAAACGTTGCAGGAGCGCCTCGGCATCGGCGTTGCGCGAATAAAAGGCGGCGAAAAGGTTGAGCGTTTCGCGGACCGTAATTTTATCGGGCAAATTCGTGGCCTGCAGGCAAACCCCGATGCGGTCTTTCAGTTTCTGCTTTTGTTTGTCGGGATCGAAACCAAGAACGACGACTTCGCCCCCGGTGCGCGGTCGCAGGCCCTCGAGAATTTCGACCGTGGTCGTTTTGCCGGCCCCGTTTGGCCCTAACAAACCAAAGACTTCGCCCGGTCGCACTTCGAAATCGATGCCCTTGACCGCTTCGAGCGCGTCGTACGATTTGCGCAGGCCGCGCGCGTAGATCACGAATTCGCCGTCAGCGTTCATGGTGGAACGCGCTCTGCGAGCGCGTTATGGCGCAGGACGTCATCGCGCTCGGACAGCGCGATGCACCTTTATCACGGCAGTTCGTCATTGGTTAGTCGGCGGAATCACCCGCGAGCGACGATCGCGGCCGCTCAGGGCCGGGAGCAATGTAAGCAAAGCGAGCACGGAAATGAGCGCGCAGCATTTGGCGAAGAGTTCTCCATGCTGCGCATAGAAGGTCAAGCGCGGTTCTGTCGGTACCGCCACGTTGGCGCTCAGGACGCCATCGATGAACTGGCTGCCGTGCTCGTCGGTCAGAACATGGGTGACGCGGCCGAACTCGTTGATGAAACAGGTGACGCCGGTGTTGGCCGCTCGCACCATGGGACGGCGCAGCTCCACGCAACGAAAAACGGCATTGGCCAGATGCTGCTGCGATCCGGCCGAGCGGAGGAACCAGCCGTCGTTCGTGACGTTGACGAGCAGATTCGCACCGCGCAGGACAAACTGCCGGGTCAGTTCGCCGATCGTATCCTCGAAACAAATGAGCGGCGCGACGCGCATCTGTTTATTGGTCAGGCTAAAGACGGTGTAATTGGTGCCGGCATCGAAATCGGAAGGAACCTGGTCGCCAATGATGCGCGCGAGAAGCGGAACTGAGTTCCGGCCGGGGATGTATTCGCCGAAGGGAACGAGGTGAATCTTGCGATAGATCTGGATGTCACTGCCGGCCTCCTTCACGAGGAGGGCCGCATTGTAGGCCTGCTTTTCGTCCAGATCGATCGTCCCGAGGAGAAGGTCGACCCGGGCGCGCGCGACAAAATCCATGACGTAGCGGTAGCTTTGCGGATCTTCGAGAACCGGCCCGGGCATGGAGCTCTCCGGCCAGACCAGCAACTGCGGCCGCGGCTGGGTGGTGAGCGCCTCCTCGCTCAGGCGCGAAAATTGATCGAAGATTTTCTGGGCAAACTCCGGCGTGAACTTTTCCTCGCGCGGCACATTGGCCTGCACGAGAGCGACGCGAAGATTTTGCGACGGCTGGCGCAGCTGAAAGGCCTGAATGCCGAAAGCAAAGAGACCGACAATCACGGCCATGGTGAAGGTGAGATCGTAATGGGGGCGCACGGGACGGATCTTCGTTTCGAGAAGGAAACGCCGCACTGAGGCAACGGCGATGACATTGGCAAAGGCGACAATAAAGGAAAGTCCGGCGACGCCGGTGTATTCGCAGATTTGAATAATGGGAAAGTACTCGTGCAAGGCGACGCCGAGCCCGTTCCAGCCCCAGCCGGAAAAGACCCAGCCGCGCATCCATTCCTGGGCGACCCACGCCGCTGCGAGCAGCAGAGCCAGGCGCAAATTATGGACCGAGCTCAGCCAGAGGGGACGCGCGCCCGGCCGTTCGTCAGGCCGCGGCGGTGGCCAGACAAATTTGCGCGGCGGCTCCGCGGAAGCCGCTTCCTCTGATTTCGCCTGCGGCTCGGGCGGCCGCATCAAACCGCAGAAGCATCCCCAGAGGGCAAAATAAATCGCCATGTAAAACTGAAGCAGGAACCAGCCGGGCACCGTGACAGTGATGAGCCACGAAAGCACCGTCCAGAAAAAGGCCAGCCCGGCGACATAGCCGAGGAGGAGGTTGCGCAACCAGCGGTGCTTCCAGTTTTCTCCCGAAAACCAGATGGCGGCGATGAGCGGCGTGAGGGCGAACCAGCAAAGCCAGCCTTGATTGAACGGTGGAAAGCAGGCCGTGCAAAGCAAGCCCGTCGCCACCGCGGCCAGCCATGGCCAGAGACGCAGACCTTTTCGAAGCCAGCCCACGCCCATCAACTGCGGCGGCGCCGGCGCGTCTTCGGTTCCTCCCGCCGGCTTGGATGCACGGCCGCCCGCAATTCACGCGCATAGGCAGAATTCACCCGGAAGTTCGAGCGTTCCAGATCTTCCAGCGAACGAAGATGGGAACGCTCCGTGAGCAGATAACCCAGCGCGATCAGTCCATTGATCGTGTCGAGCAACTCGGCCGTTTCCATGTCATTCGAACGCTCGACGATGACTTTGCCCGGAGCCTGTTGCCCGGAAAGACCAATCGATTTCAAAATGCTGATCTCGCCGCCGTCCAGTTTGATTTCCCGGGACATGTTCGCAATTCTCCGCGCTCTCTTCCCGATGTCGAGCGCTTATCCAGGCCGGGCGGCGAGAATGCGCTCGCCGCGGAGCCGCCGCCCGACGACAGCTACGGGATGGGCTTCTCCGAATTCCGCGCGCCTCGAGCCGAAGGCAAGAAGCTTGGGAAGTCGTTGCCCAATTTCAATTCTACTCAAACTTTAAGGTGATGGGATGAATCAGAAAACCAGGAATACGGACGGAACTGCTTCGTATATCCATGCTGGGACGTGATCGCCGAGCGCGTGTTGTAAGTCCGCTTTTCGAACGAGTGCCCAGAAGATCCGTCGCTGTAGGTCACCGTTTGAAGACTATCAAGGAATCCGCCGTAGGTCGCCGACTGGCCTGTGCCGTTTTGAATGGCGCGGTCACCTATTACGTGTACGATGGGGCTCATCCGATTATGGAGTACGAGGCGACCCATGGCACGGAGGTGGGGAACTGGGTCTACGGGCGCGGGATCGACGAAGTATTGGCGCGATCGAACAACGGACAGGGGCAATATTTTCTGCAGGATCGGCTGGGGAACACGAGTGCGATCATCGGCGGAGCAGAGGGTGGGCCGGGTTTCACCGGCAAAGTGCTGGAATTTTACCGCTACGATGCCTTCGGAGTGGCGCGCTTTTTCCACTTCGATGAGAACAACGTGGCGATGGAGACTCAAAAAACAGTGATCAACAACCGGTTTCTGTTTACGGGGCGGGAATGGCAGGAGAAGTTTGGGTTCTACGAGTTTCGAGCCCGGGCCTACAATCCGACCATTGGCCGCTTCATGAGCGAAGACCCGAAAGGATATGATGCCGGCGATTACAATTTGTATCGGTATTGCGAGAACGATCCGTGGGATAAGACGGATCCGATGGGGTTGTTCGGCAGACCATTCGGAGAATGGCGAGACGACGAATGGAAAACGTATTACAAAACTCAACAGAGCGCGATTGCGATCGATACAGCCGCAAAGCACGCGATCGATCACGCTCTAAAGGACGGCAAGGATAAAGCGTCGCAATCAACAGTTAAAGCGATGAAGCAAGTATTCGGAGTGGCCGATCGGCAGACGATGCAAAAGGTTTCGAACGCTTTGGCCTCGAGACTCAGTGCTCTGCGAGATGATGGCAATCATGGATATTGGGCGCATCCGACGACCGATAAGAAACTTACGGCCTTAGGTTTCAATCCAAGTAAAACCGTAGCGTATAATGTGCCGCGAAATCAAAATATTTATGTAAATGTAGGTCACCCTTGGAGCGATAAGACGCTGACCTGGGCGATTGACCACGAGTCAGGGCATAGTGCCTGCGGTTTTGCTGACTTTGCATACATGCACCAAATACACGACTGGAACTACAACGCCATGTCGACTGATCAGAGACTTATAAACGCCGACAGCAACACCGCTGTCGCCCATCTACTCGGAGAACCATGAGGATGTGTTCTACGATTCTGCCTACTCCACGTGCTCTGCGGATATTGTGCTTATTTGTGACACTGGGGGTCGTCGCGTGCGGTTGCAGCACATACTACCGAAGTCACTCTTTATCTCGCGCAGAGGCTCTTCGGATCGCGGATACCAAGGTGCAAAGTGACATGCATGTTTCTTTAACGGAGTTCGAGCACTGGCCTGTATTCCATTCTGTCCAGGATAGACGATGGTACATCGGCTATCGGCGAGTGGGTAAGAAGTTTGCGAGCTTCGGAGTTTACGTTTATGACGAGAGCAAACGAGCTGAGACCATTTTGCCTGATTGAGCTCAGTAGGTTCGCGGCCTGAACGGCGCTCATTGTGCCGCTACACCGGGCGATGCGAAACGGTTTCGGTCACGCCTGTGGTTTGGATGCTGATCTTGGCGCTGGGGCGGTGCGTGAAACACGTTTTGAATGGCGCGGTCACCTATTACGTGTACGATGGGGCTCATCCGATTATGGAGTACGAGGCGACCCATGGCACGGAGGTGGGGAACTGGGTCTACGGGCGCGGGATCGACGAAGTATTGGCGCGATCGAACAACGGACAGGGGCAATATTTTCTGCAGGATCGGCTGGGGAACACGAGTGCGATCATCGGCGGAGCAGAGGGTGGGCCGGGTTTCACCGGCAAAGTGCTGGAATTTTACCGCTACGATGCCTTCGGAGTGGCGCGCTTTTTCCACTTCGATGAGAACAATGTGGCGATGGAGACTCCAAAAACGGTGATCAACAACCGGTTTCTGTTTACGGGGCGGGAATACCAGGAAAAGTTCGGTTTCTACGAGTTTCGAGCGAGAGCCTACAATCCGACGATTGGTCGCTTCATGAGCGAAGACCCGAAGGGGTACGATGCCGGCGATTACAATCTGTATCGCTACGTCGGAAACGATCCGCTCGATGAGACCGATCCGATGGGGCTGGTCGCAAGCGGACCTTGGGAAAGACTGCACGCTTCGGCGTTTAACTCCCAATTGCTTGAGGGCCCTGGCACGCCTGGGGCGGCTGTGGCAATTAGCATGGCGTTAATTAGCGCCCACGGCGCTAATTCTGGAATTCGAATTCCGCAGGAGCAGTACGCTACCTTTTCTAAGGCCGGCGAGGCTGCTAACGAAAAAGTGTATCCGCAAGCAAAACGTGAGGAATTTGCGAGAGAGCTTAATCATCCAATCGCCCAAGTGAATGGGGCAAGAAGTGGACACTATATTTACGGCGAGTTGGTCCCGGGTTTTGGATTGATCCCAGCAGGCAAAGCTCACGCAGGGGACCAGGGATCTGCGCTGGGAGATTTATCTGCTCATATTCCGTTGGGCACGCATTTAGTGGGATACGCTACCGTACACCGTCATTACGATCCTGGTAAGGTGAAACGGGTCGATGTACCGGCTTTCGAAAAAGGATATGGCATACCAGCGAGGATACAGCTATTGGGTCCATACAACTTTAACGTCGACAAGCCGAGATCTGCTACTATCTCAGGAAACTGTGAATATTGTCAGTGAAGTCGAGAGAGGTATTGATCATCCTTATTGGTGCGATTGGACTCGGTCTTAGATCCTCATCGCCGAGGCTGGCCGACGTAATTGCACATCCACAAGTTTTTGAGCATCAGGGACTGCAGCTCGAAGGCATAGCCCGGGTGCCTGGGGATTTCTATCTTTTCAATGATGTGGAAAGTGCCGCTGCTCTCGATCTGTCGAAGTGCCTTCTGATTCGGCAAAGTAAGAAGCAAGGCGTGGTTTATAGGGCGCTTGATAGGCAATGGGTCCGGGTGACTGGGGTAATGAGCGCGACTCCAAAGCAAGGATGGGATTCAGGAGCAGGGCTTCTGCTTGAAAAAGTCAGTATCATTCCGAATCGGTCGCCCCCTCGGATTAAGGATTCAACCTTGTTTCTGATTTTTCGAAATCAAACAGAGCAAAGAGTCGAGATTGAGATCATTACGCCCTCAGAGGACCAGCGGTTTGAAATCAAACCGCATATGATCGACGAAACGATCACGTTAGAAGAGGGTCACGATCTGTTGGTGAAAGCCTGGCGAAGCCGCCGCGGCCCCCGCCGTGATGTGATGATCTGCCGCATACCCTTTGCACAGCTGCCGGATGACTATGAATATTCCCCGGCGTGGTCTCACAAGCGCAAAGTTTATTTAGAGATCAGGGATGATCGAATTCAGCTCGTTCCGACGGCAGAGGCGGAGAGTTGGAGCAGGGGCAACGAGACGGGGCAAAAAGGGGTCAGGGGCAGCCAGAAAGGGGTCAGAGCTAAGTGAAGGGTCGATGGGGTCAAGTCTAAAGTCCTTGACAGATAGGATGTTGAGTTGAGACGGTGGCTGGCATGGCGCGGCCGCTGCGGATTGAATATGAGGGGGCGCTCTATCATCTGACGGGGCGCGGGAACCGGCGGGAGCCGATTTTCGCCGACGAAAAGGATTGCGCCCGGTTCCTGGCGCTTTTGGAGGAATCGCTGGGGCGTTACCGGGTGCGGCTGCACGGCTACGTGCTGATGGGCAATCATTATCATCTGCTGGCCGAGACGGAGCAGGCCAACCTGGGACGATGGCTGCATTGGCTGGTGACGAGCTACACGGTGTGGTTTAACCGGCGGCATGGGCGAGTGGGGCATCTGTTCCAAGGCCGCTACAAAAGCATCGTGCTGGAAGGGAAGGATTATTTGCTGGCATTGAGCCGCTACATTCATCTGAATCCGGTGCGGGGGACGCGCCTCGGTCGTGGGAATGTGAAAGAGCGGCGGGCGCGTTTGCGGGCCTGGAAGTGGAGCAGCTACCGGAGTTATGCCGGCCTGGCCAAGGCGGAGGCGATGGTGGCAGAAGAATTGATACTGGGAGAGATGGGAGGAAGGAAAGGGGAGAGGCGGCTGGCCTATCGGCGTTTTGTGGAGAAAGGGCTGCTGGAGCCGATGCTGAGTCCCTTAGAAGAAGCGAAGTGGCAAGCCGTTTTGGGGAGCGAAAGTTTTCATCGGAAGGTGCGGGATCGGCTGGAGAGATGGAAAGAGGGTAAGCGTGAGATCAAGGCGGTGCGGGAGTGGGGCGCGGGGCGCGGCTGGCAGGAGATTGTGCGGGAGGTGGGGCGAGCCTACGGGATGAGCGCGCAGGCGGTGCGGCAACAACGTGGGCGGAATCAAGAGGCCAAGGGAGTGGCGCTGCTATTGATTTGGGAGAAATGCGGGCTGAGCCTGCGCGAGATCGGCGAATTTTTTGGCGGAATGGACTACGCCGCAGTGGCGCAACAGGTGCGACGGACGCGTTTGCGTGAAGAAGAAGGGCGACTTGGGAAACGTTTGTCGACCCTGCGAAACAAATGTCAAAGAATCAAATTCCTCGACAGATAAAGATGAACTCGCCCTTGCGATCGCAAGGGGCGTTTTTGTCGGGTTGCCATATTATCGGCAACTAAATTCGCCCCCTCTTCTCGGAGGCGTTCAAAGACGCGCAGCCGCATCCTCTTGCAGCCAATCCCAGAGCGCTTCCAGATGCGCGCTCACCGCTTCTTTGATTTTTTGTAATTGCGCCGCCGTAAATTTTCCGCTCTCCGGCCGGCGTTGTGCGAAAAGATAATATTTGATTTTTGGCTCGGTCCCCGAAGCCCGCACCGCCACCCGCGTTCGATCGGCCAGTTCGAAGATGAGCATTTTTTCCCGCGGAATCTCGTCGCCCTCCACATCGCGGAAAGTCTCGCGGGCAAAATCCTTCACCGCGACGACCTTGCTGCCCAGCATCTCCGCGGGAGGCTCGCTTTCGTAGGAGGCGAGCAGGCGGGCGATTTTGCCGGCTCCTTCCGCACCCTCGAAGGTCAGTGATCCGTTTTTCTCGAGGTAATAGCCGAACTGTGCGTAGATGTCGTCGAGCAGCCCATCGATCGTCAGGCCCCGGCTCTTCGCGTAGGCGGCCACTTCGCAGAACATAACCACGGCGCCGTTGCCATCCTTGTCGCGGACGAAATCGGCGCCGCTGTATCCGTAACTTTCTTCCCCGCCGAAGACGTAGAACGACGAATGCTCGAGACGCAGTCGCCGCGTTTCTTTCTCGGGCAACTCCCGATATTTCTTCAATACTTCCTTCGGCAACGCCTGCTCGTATTTGCCGAGTTTCGCGCCGATGTACTTGAATCCGGTCAGGGTTTCGACGCAGCGCAATCCATAATGTTCCGCGATCGCCTTCTGCAGGTCGGTTGTGACAAATGTCTTGATGATGACGCCGCGACCGGCGTTCTCCTTCGTCAGAATGCCCTGCTCAAAAAGCGTCTTCACCCGGTACCACGCCATGAGTGAACCGATCTGGTTTCCGGTCAGCAACTTCATTTCCCCGCTTGCCGCGCGCACGGCTACACCCATGCGATCGCAATCCGGGTCGGTCGCCACCACCAGGTCGGCCTGTGTTTTTTCAGCCAGCTCAAGGCCAAGCCGCAGAGCCTCGGCATTTTCCGGGTTGGGAGATTGCACCGTGGGAAAGTTTCCATCAAAGCGGTCCTGGGCGGGGACGACTTCAAAGGCAAAGCCGAGCCGTTGCAGGAGCGGTTTGATGATCACGCCGCCCGTGCCGTGGATGGGTGTGAAGACAATGCGAAGCGCTTTCGCCTCACGCACAAGGGCGCGGTCGAGGACGAGCGTGGCCAGGCGCGACATGTAGGCTTCGTCAATTTCGCGTCCCAGCGTAATGATTTTTCCCTGCTCGTTAGGCGGGAGCGGGCTGTAGTTCTCGCTCTCCACCGCGTTGACCTTTGCGATGATGCCGCTGGCGTGCGGTTCGACAACCTGCGCGCCGTCGTCAAAATAAACCTTGTAGCCGTTATCATGCGGCGGATTGTGGCTGGCCGTAATGACAATACCAGCGTTCGCCTGCAACTCGCGCACGGCAAAAGAGAGTTCGGGCGTCGAGCGCGGGCCGTCGAAGACACAGGCATCGCAGCCATTCTCGGCCGCGACCTTCGCGGCAAGATCGTTGAAGGCTTTCGAAAAATGCCGGGTATCGTGCGCGATGACAATCTTCGGTCGCCCCGTGCCCGCCGGCCGCGCGTTCCATTCCCTGATGTAGGCGACGAGTCCCTGGGTGGCGCGGCTGATGTTGTACGAATTCATCGCGTTCGTTCCCACGCAGGGAAACTGGGGCGGGGCCTCTTCCGCCGCGGCGCCGCGCTCGGCTTTTGTCACGACTTTTCCGATCGTCCGGCCGCGCAAACCACCGGTCCCAAAAGCGAGTGTTTTGTAAAAACGATCGTTCAGCTCGTTCCAATCTCCGCCGGCCACCAGTTCGGCTATAGCCTCTTCGTACAGGCGGGAGGGAGCGCGGCCGAGCAGTGCCCGGATGTTGTTCGCGCTCGATTCGAGAAGGCGACCATCCCTGACCGCCTCCTCAATCTGCCCGGCCGCAGCTTCCGACGTCATCGTTCCGCACTCTTGCGGCGGGCTCGCGCTTTGCAAGACCTTTGCACGCGGACGAGCGTGACCGACTAATTGTGCAGGATATAACGACTCGCCGTAAGTCCGCCGACTTTGGCCCGCATGCCGAGGCGATAGACGTATCCGCGCGCTTTCGTCGACCGCGCTGACGCGGGACAAACAAACCGCCCTCATGCTGGATCAATCCTGAGAATCCATGCTCGACGACCTTGCCGGGAGCGCGGTAATAAAAACCGGCATCATCAATCGCATCGAGCGTGTAGGTTCCCCGGGGATAATGGAGAGTGGCGGCTCGCCATGGCTGCGACAGGTCCAGGTATCGTGGTATGCCCGATTCCTCCCCGGCGGCGATTTGATGAAAATTCCGATCGCCCGCACAGCTGGCCAGCAGGGAGATTGCGGCCAGAGCCGCCAGATTGCGCAACTTTTCCATCTCGTTTGAGCTGAGAGTGATGGTAGCGTCCGGTTCCGGCCTGTCGACTATCTTGCAAAAAGCCGCCCGCCACGCCCGATCGACAGCTTGAAGACGAAATAGACCATCAAAAAAACGTTCCCTCCCGGCTCGCACGCAGTCTGCTCTTTGCTTTGACACACAGACAAACCTGAGCCACTCAAGTAATCCGATGTTTTCATCCAATCGAAAAACTGAACCAGCGGCCCCTCCCATCCCCGAACCGGCTCGTCCGCCTCTTACTGTGCAGCCGACCCAGCATCAGCCGAGTCCGAACTCGACCCGGCGCGGCGGTTTTCTCTCCAGCGGCGTGAGCATCGACGGCTCGGTCAAATGCGAGAGCGAACTGCTCATCGACGGCACCGTGGAAGGGACGATTGACTCGAAGGGGACCCTGACCATCGGCGAGCATGCGCAGATTAACGGTGAAGTGAGCGCCAAATCAGTCATCGTCAAGGGGACGGTGGATGGCGATATTTTCGCGTCGGAACGCTGCGAGCTGACCGCCGGATGCACTCTGCGCGGCGACATCGAAGCGCCCCGCCTGGTCGTTGACGAAAACGCCACCTTTATCGGCAGCGCCAAGATCGCCACGAAAAAGGGCTAACGGGGCAGGGCGGGCTCCGCGCTTCCTTTGAAGAAATTTCTCACCCTCGCGGCTGTCTTGTTCGCGGGCTTCCTTCGCCTAACGAGCGCAGGCCAGGATACAATGATGGCCATTCGCTTTCATCAATTCGGTGATGCCGACGTTTTGCGCTATGAAGATGCGCCCGTTCCGAAGCCCGGGCCGGACGAAATCCTGATTCGCGTAGAGGCGGCGGCCGTCAATCCCGTGGATGCGAAAATTCGCGCCGGACGATTCCGGGGCGAATCGAACTTTCCCATGATTCCCGGTTTCGATGTGGCGGGAACCGTGGAAGCAACAGGCGAAAAGGTGACGACCTTCAAAAAAGGCGAGCCGGTTTACGTTTATCTTTCGCTCGATCAGGGTGGTGGCTATGCGCAGTTCGCCGTGGCGAAGGCGAGCTCAACCGCGCGCAAACCGGCAGCTTTGACCTACGAAGAGGCCGCCGCGGTGCCGCTGGCCGGCTCGACCGCGTGGGAAGCGCTCGTCGAAATTGCGAAATTGCAATCGGGCCAGACGATATTGATTCACGGCGGTTCCGGCGGGGTCGGGAGTTTCGCCGTGCAAATTGCCAGGGCGCTCGGCGCGAAAGTGATTGCCACCGGCTCGGCCGCCCATCAGCAATTCCTGAAGAAACTCGGGGCCGACCAAACGATTGATTACAGGGCGACGAAATTCGAGCAGGTCGCCAAGGATGTGGATGTCGTGCTCGACACGGTGGGCGGCGATACGCTGGAGCGTTCCTATGACGTCGTGAAAAAAGGAGGCATTATCGTCTCCATCGTGCAGCCGCCCGACCCGGCGAAGCTCGCCGCACACGGGATTCGTGGAACGGTGTTTCTGGTGAAACCGAGCGGCACGGTCCTCAATGAGCTAACAAAACTGATCGAAGCGAAGAAGCTGAAGCCGGAGGTCTCCGCTGTTTATCCGCTGGCCGAAGCGGCGAAAGCGCAAAAGGCGATCGAGACGCGGCATACGCGCGGCAAGATTGTCCTGCGCGTCGGTAACAAACCGTAAGCGTTCGCTATTTTTTGGCGTCTCCCGGAACGGGAATAACGAGTCGGCCGTCCTTTTCCGCGACGAAATTCTGCGTCGTGCTGGTCGATGAACCATTCGCATCTTTGGTCTCGACACTAACGACCAGCTTTTTTGTCGGCTTGAGGGTCAGCCGCAATTTCTGGCCACCCGGTCCTTCCTGTAAGGCGGCGGCCTTGGCTGCTTCTTCCGGTGTCAGATCGACCAGCGCGATCTTCGAAATTTTGCCGCCGGCCGTTTCCGCCTGCATCATCTTGTAAAAGTCGAGGGCCATCGAATTGGCGCCCTGTGTGTAAAGGAATGATTGGAGCGTGGCGGTATCCTTCGCTTCGAAAGCTTTCTTATACTTTTCGATAAACGCTTTTTCCTCGGGCGTCTCGCCGGCCTGCAGTGAAGTGATGGCGGCGAGCGTGAAACCAAGCAGGCAAATTCGGACAAGATTTTTCATTGGACCTTTCGACGAGATTGATGTCGGCGCAGTTTGGCGAGGAGAATTGTCGAACGGCAAGCTCAATTTGGGTCCGTCGTCAGCTTGGCAGCATTTCATCGCGCCGCGGAAAAGAAAAACCGTTGCTGCATCACGCATCGCGCGCTAATTGCACAGTCCGAACGCCGGCCGCCGGAATGAATATTCACGAATACCAAGCCAAGGAGTTGCTGCAAAAATTCGGCGTGGCCACGCCGGCCGGCAAGGCGGCATCGACTCCGGAAGAAGCCAAAGAGATCGCCAGAGGACTGGGAACAAACGATCTCGTGGTCAAAGCGCAGGTCCACGCCGGCGGGCGAGGGAAGGGAACTTTTGCCAATGGTTTTAAGGGAGGCGTGCACCTGGTCCACTCGCCTGGCGAAGCGCGTGAAGTCGCCGGGAAAATGCTCGGGCAGACGTTGGTCACCCATCAGACCGGTCCGGGCGGTCGCGTCGTTCATAAGGTACTTGTCGCCAAATCGGCGGAGATCGCGCGCGAGATCTATTTTGCCGTGCTGCTCGATCGCGCGACCGCTGCGCCAATCATTGTGGCCAGCACGGAAGGCGGCGTGGAGATCGAAGCGGTCGCGGAAAAATCGCCTGAGAAAATCATGCGCGAGCCGATCGATCCGCTCGCCGGTTTGCAACCTTTTCAAGCGCGGAAGTTGGCCAGGCAGTTGGCCTTTGCATCTTCCCAGTTGAAAGCCGCCTCGAAATTATTCGAGGGCCTTTATCGCACCTTCATCGGGCTCGATTGCTCGATGGTGGAAGTCAATCCGCTCGTCGTTACACCGGAAGGCGAAGTGCTCGCGCTCGATGCCAAGTTTAATTTCGACGACAACGCGCTCTTTCGTCATCCGGAGGTCGCGGCCATGCGCGATACGGCCGAGGAAGATCCGCGCGAAGTGGAAGCTTCGAAGCACGGACTGAACTACATCGGGCTCGATGGCAACATCGCCTGTCTCGTCAACGGCGCCGGCCTCGCCATGGCCACGATGGACATCATCAAGTTTTATGGCGGCAGCCCGGCCAACTTTCTCGATGTCGGAGGAAGCGCAACCGAGGAACAGGTGACGGAGGCGTTCAAGATTCTCGTCGCCGACAAGCGCGTGGAAGCGATCCTGGTCAACATCTTTGGCGGCATCGCCAAATGCGATGTGATTGCGCAGGGCATCATCAACGCCGCCAAAACAGTCAACCTTTCCGTTCCGCTGGTGGTGCGACTGGAGGGAACAAACGTCGAGAAAGGCAGGGAGCTGCTCAAGGAAAGCGGCCTGAGTTTAATTACGGCGGAGGACCTGGGGGACGCCGCGGAAAAAGCGGTCAAAGCCGCCGGAGAGAAAAAATGAAGGCGACCAAGGTCGCGTTTACCGGCATTCCCGTGACCGACATGAAACGGGCCCGCGCCTTTTACGAAGGCCAGCTCGGGCTCAAGCTGTCGGGCGAGTTTGCCAGCGGAGTCTGGATTGAATACGCGATTGGTCCCGACACGCTCGCCATCGGCAGCGTGGGCGATCAATGGAAGCCTTCCTCGGACGGCACCAGCGCGGCCATCGAAGTGGAAGATTTCGATGCGACGATCGCGGAACTGAAGGAAGCGAAGGTCCCGTTCGATGCGGAGGATATCGAGAGCCCGGTATGCCGCATGGCCGTTGTGCAGGATCCGGACGGAAACAAAATCATCATTCATAAACTAAAACCAAAATGATCAAGGAAGTTGCATTTGTAGCCATCGCCGTAACCGACAAGGAAAAAGCGCGGAAGTTTTATCAGGAAATACTCGAGCTGAAGCCGGCTCGGACCCAGATGGATGGCGCGTGGGTGGAATACGATTTCGGTGAAACAACCATCGGGGTTGGCTGTCATCCGGCGTGGCAACCGTCGCGTGACGGAACCACGGTCGCCTTTGAAGTCGATGACATCGATGCGGCCATCGCGAAGCTGACCGAGCGCGGAGTCAGCTTTGACATTCCGAAAACGGAGACACCGGTTTGCTGGATGGCACAGTTCCGCGATCCGGACGGAAACAAACTGGTCGTGCACAAGAGGAAGGAATGACGATGGCGAACGACGGGATCATGAATAAATTTCCGGGTGACCAAATGACCAACTCCTGGTCATTACCATTCGTCAATCGGGCTTCGTTATTCGTCATTCGTCATTTCCATCATGTCCGTTCTCGTCGATAAAAACACGCGCCTTTGTGTGCAGGGCATTACCGGCAGCGCCGGTGGATTCCATGCCAGGCAATGCATGGAATACGGAACCAAGGTCGTGGCCGGTGTCACGCCGGGGAAAGGCGGACAGAAATTCGAAGGCAAAGTGCCGGTGTTCGACACAGTTTGGGAGGCGCGCCAGAAAACCAACTGCAATGCGTCCGTGATTTTTGTTCCGGCCGCGGGAGCGGCCGATGGAATTTTGGAAGCGGTCGATGCCGGCGTCGAGCTGGTCATTTGCATCACCGAGGGAATTCCGGTCATGGACATGATGCGGGTGAAAGCGCAGATGGCCGGGAAGAAATCGCGGCTTATCGGCCCCAATTGCCCGGGGATTATCACGCCGGGCGAATGCAAAATCGGCATCATGCCGGGTTACATTCACAAGCCGGGGCGAGTCGGCGTGATTTCGCGCAGCGGCACGCTGACTTATGAAGCGGTCTGGCAACTCACTTCACGCAATTACGGGCAATCGACCTGCATCGGTATCGGCGGCGACCCGATCAACGGCATGTCGCATCTCGATGCGGTCAAGCTTTTCGAGGCGGATCCCGGGACCGATTCGATGATCCTCATTGGCGAGATTGGGGGTTCGGCCGAGGAAGAAGCGGCCGACTGGATCAAGGCCAATTGCAAGAAACCGGTCGCCGCTTTCATCGCCGGAGCGACGGCGCCGCCGGGACGCCGCATGGGCCACGCGGGTGCAATCGTTTCCGGGGGCAAGGGGACGGCGGCCGGAAAAATCGAAGCGCTCAAGTCCGCCGGCATCGCCGTCGCCGATACTCCGGCGAGGATGGCCGACACGCTGATTGCGCGGATGAAAGAACGCTCCTAGCTTCACCGTGATGCCTGAAGACGAAAACTCAGTCCGGAGCGCTTCATAAAATGGATTCTCGCGGACTCGAGGGGATCGTCGCCAACAGCACGCGGCTGAGCAAAGTCGTGGGTGACAAAGGTCAGCTTGTTTACGCTGGGTACGACATCAATGAACTGGCCGGCAAGGTCAGCTACGAAGAAGTAGTTTACCTTCTTTGGCATAATAAGCTGCCTAATAGACAGGAACTGTCCGAGTTAGAAAAGAAACTCCGCTCAGAACGCTTGCTGCCGGAGGGAGTCGTCAATTTCTTGAAGACGGCGCCGAAGAAGTCGAACCCGATGGATGTTATCCGGACGGCCGTGTCCATGCTCGGCCTCTACGACCCGGAGCCGGACAGGGTGCAGGGACCGGAGTTGAACAAACATCGCGCCCTGAGCATCACCGCCAAGATCGGAGTCATCGCAGCCTATTTTCACCGGGCGCGTCAGGGGAAGACCTTGCCGGAAATCCGCGCGGATCTGGGTGAGGCGGCTCATTTTCTCTATTTGATCAACGGCGAAGCGCCCAGCCAGCAGGCCGCCGACACTCTGAATGTTGCGTTCGTGCTGCACGCCGATCATGGCACCAACGCCTCCACTTTTAGCGCACGCGTCACCATTTCGACCCTGAGCGATGTCTATTCCGCGATCACCTCAGCCATTGGAACACTCAAGGGACCTCTGCATGGCGGCGCCAACGAGGGCGTCATTCACATGCTGGAGGAAATTGGTGATGAGAAAAACGTGGACGCCTACGTTGAGCGAAAGCTGGCCAACAAGGAGAAGATCATGGGAATCGGCCATCGCGTTTACAAAACGCTCGATCCGCGCGCGCCGCACCTGCGCGAGATGGCGATCAAGTTGAGCGAACAACTGGGCGATCCGAAATGGATCCGCATGTCGGAGCGGATCGCCGCCATCATGAAGGAGAAGAGGAACCTGAACGCCAACGTCGATTTCTATTCGGCCACGGTTTATCACTCGTTAGGCATTCCGACCGATCTTTTCACACCCATTTTTGCCATCGCCCGCACCTCCGGCTGGACGGCGCACGTTTTGGAACAGCTTGAGGATAATCGCCTCTATCGTCCGCTCAGCGAATACGTGGGCGAGCCGCCCGGCAAGAAGGTCCGGCCGATCGACCAACGGCCGTAGCTACCTAACGAGCCGGTTGCGTTTCGCTGCGGGGGCGGAGTTTCAGGCGGACTGGGAGTCCGGGGTAGGGTTGCTTTTCGCGGAGACGAGCGACCAGATAACGCGCATAGGTATCACCCAGGAGTTTTGGGTCGTTAACGAAAAGAACGAACTCGGGCGGATCGATCACGCGTTTCAAGCTGCCGGCCGTCTGCGCAGCGTAGAAGAGTTTGAGGCGCCGGTTTGCCACCATCGGCGGGGGGGTCTCAGTGAAGGCTTTACGCAGCAGCCGATTGAGAACGCCGGTCCCGATGCGTTTGCCCGCGGCGCGCTCGACTTTTTCGATCAAGGCAAAAAGCTGCTCGACGTATTCGCCCGTCAGCGCCGACGTCACCAGAATCGGCGCGTAGTCGAGAAAGAAGAGACGCTCGCGCGCGTCTTTCGTTAGGCGCAGGAGCGCGCCTTTCACGTCCCGTCGCGGCTTGACCAAATCCCACTTGTTCAGGACGAGCACGCACGGTTTCTCCGCCTTCTGAATGAGGCCGGCGATCCGCTTGTCCTGCGCGCTAATTCCCTCGGCCAAATCGACCACGAGCACGCAAAGATCCGCGCGCCGGATGGTTCGTTCCGCGCGCATGACACTGAACACTTCGACCGAACTGGAATGTTTGCTGCGCGCACGCATGCCGGCCGTGTCAATGAGGAGAAAGCGGCGCCCGTCGCGTTCGTAGGAAACATCCACGGCATCGCGCGTCGTCCCGGGCAAGTGGCTGACGATGGTGCGCTGGTCGCGCAGAATCGAGTTGATGAGTGAGGACTTTCCGGCATTTGGACGGCCGATGATGGCGAGAGAGAGTGGGGGAATTGCGGAGGGCGGAGTGGAGACCGCGGAGGGGGGAAGGGTGCGATCGATGGTCTCGAGCAAATCCTGCAGCCCGCGTCCGTGGGCGGCGCTCATCGGAATGGATTGCTCGAAGCCAAGGCGCGCGAAATCGGCCTCCAGATTTTCGTGCTTCGGATCGTCAATCTTGTTGACGACCAGAACGACCGGCGTGCGCGACCGTCGCAAGAAACGAGCGAGTTCCTCATCGATGGGCGTCAGACCCTGTTGGGCGTCGACCACGAAGAGAATGAGATCGCTTTCGCGCATGGCCGCGTCGGCTGCGTCGCGCACATGGGTCACGAGATCGCTTTCACCCGCACCACCAATGCCACCCGTGTCCCAGATGGTGAAAGGTCGCGCGCCACGCGGGCAGATGGCCGAAAGCCGGTCGCGGGTGATGCCCGGTTGATCGTGCACGATGGCGATGGTGCGACCGGCCAGGCGGTTGAAGAGCGCCGACTTGCCGACATTCGGCCGACCGACGATGGCAACATTGCCGCACGGCTGGTCTGAGATGGCCTTGTTCATGATGAGCTGATTCGTGGAGGGACGGCTCACTGAACCGGGCCCGCGCCCGGCACGGTAGCCGATGTTTCCCCCGCGGGCGATTGAGGTTCACTCGCGAAAGCTTTCGGAGTCAATCGCCCTCAGCTGGCATTGGCGTGACCTTCCGACTGCAACTGCCGCACACCGTTCCGGACATAGATGATGCCGGAGATGGATGTGAAAAGGCCCGCCGCGACGACAATGTAAACGAGCGGCAGAACGTGCAGTTGCAGCATGACCCAGGCAATCGCCGCCATTTGCAAAACGGTCGCCACCTTACCCGTCCAGCTCGGTTTGACCTGCACGCGACCATTGAGCAAATGCAAAACGATGCTGCCGACCAGAATGACGGCGTCGCGCGTGATGATGAGCACTGGAAACCACGCGGGAAAGCGGCCGTAATCGGGGTCGTCGCTCCAATTGCTGATGCTCAGGGTAATGATGCCGCTCAGCAGCAAACCTTTGTCCGCGATCGGGTCGAGGATGACGCCGAGAGCACTGCGCTGGTTGTAGCGGCGCGCCACGTAGCCATCGAGGCCGTCGCTCACCGAAGCGAGAAGGAAAATTGCGATGGCGGTGAAGCGTTGCCATTCCAGCGGTTCGCCGCGCCCGACACTCTGTCCGTAATAGATCGCCATCGTGACGAACGCCGGAATCATCAGGATGCGGACAATGGTAATCTTGTTAGCCGTGGTCATGCGGGGAAGAGCCTGAAAAAGAGAACGGCCCACGGCAAAAGTTGCAAGGCATTTTACCTCGTGCTGTAGCTGAAGGCTCTTGTAGCCGGGATCGGTGATCCCGGCCGAAAGGCCGAAGGCCGAAGAACGCCGCCGCGATCAACGATCGCAGCTACAAACCAACAGCCGGGATCAGCGATCCCGGCTACAATCAGGTCTCCAGAACGGTCGTGGCTTCGCGCTCACCATTGCCACTCTTGCCGGGAGCGTGCCGGCCTTCCGCAAATTCCTCGATCATCTTCCGATTGAACGCGGGGATGTCGTCCGGCTTGCGACTGGTCACCAGGCCGTTATCCACCACGACTTCTTCATCCACCCAGTTCGCGCCGGCATTACGCATGTCGGCCTGAATGGCCGGCCACGACGTCATCGTGCGGTCGCGCACGAGATCGGCCGTGATTAAAACCTGCGGACCGTGACAAATCGCCGCCACCGGTTTGCCCTTCTCAAAGAAATGTCGCGCAAATTCGAGCGCCTCCTGCTTTTGCCTCAGCTCGTCCGGATTGAGCAACCCACCGGGAATCATCAGCGCATCGAACTCCTCCGGTTTCGCCTCACTCAGCGCAACGTCGACCTCAAACGTGTCGCCCTTGTCGGCGTGATTCATTCCCTGGATCTTCCCCGAAGAAGGCGAGACGATGCTGACTTCCGCGCCCGCTTCCTTGAGCGCATCGCGCGGTTTCGTCATTTCCACCTGCTCAAATCCGCTGGCCACGAGGATCGCGACCTTCTTGCCGTCCAATTTCTTATCCATAAAAACCTCCGTCGTTCCTGATTGTTTGGGCGAGCGAAAAAAAACTTCGCCACCCAAAACTACGCTTTCGACCGTGTGATTGGATGTAACCGGGGAACGCGGGCGCCTCGCCCGCTGTGTTACGCGCCTCGCGGGACACCCTGTGTGCGCGTTCGGCTTTTTGGCGAGGGCGCCAAGAAGAGCGGGGGGTGCCAGCGCTCCCCTACCTTTTCTTTCTTTTTCGGCGCGCTCGAGTCTTGCGCCTCACCACCTTTGTCCTGCCGTCGCCTCGCGTCCTTTTTTTTCCGGGCCGCTTCTTCCTCCGTCGTGGCTTCGCCGGCAGCGCTGCGATGAATTTAATGAAGCCGCGATTGATGCCGTCGATCGTCCGCCCGGTGTGACGAAACACGCCGATTCCTTCGCGCGAACCGCCGTCGTTCGTATTCCCCTCAATCGTCTCCAGACGATTGCCGTTTACGTTCGCGACCAAACCGACATGCCCATTTCCGCCGCCGGTCGAGATCGCGAAAATCATTCCCGCCACGACCTTTCTCGGGTCGTCGAGCGCCTGGTCGCGCAGCACGATGACCGCGTTGGCCGCGCGCCGCGCCCGATTCCAGAGATCGAGCACACTGCCCGTTTTGCAGTCACCCACATCCATTGGGTTCTTGACTCCAAGCGCGAGCGCCGCGCTGCCGAAGCAAAAATAGATGAACGCCACGCACCACGGCTCGCCCGAATCGACGCCGACCGCGCGTTGATATTGGCAGACGCGTTTGCCGCGATTACTGCCAGGCGGCTCTTCGCGCACACCAATTTCATTCGCCGCCACCTCCAGCACCCTGGTCAGAAAAATGTCGGGTGCTCTCCGTGTCGATCGATAAATGGTGGCGCGCCCGAACAGTGCGCCCCACGTGTCCGAGCCAACTTTGCCATCCACCTGCAACGGCCGGCCGTGTAAATCCGTGTGGCGAATTTGAAACAGTCGGATCGCCTCTGCGGTATGCGTGCCGAAAACCCCGTCGACCGCCAGCGGACCGGGTCCGCGCGTGCCCGGTTGCGTGTAACCGAGATCGCGCAACCGCTGCTGCACCGAACGCACCGCTGCTCGATCCGGGCTGTCCAACTGAATGAGATGCCCAGGAAAAGGCGGGGCCTTTTGCTTTTTTCGCAGGGGCGCGAACGGCGCATGCCGAATCGTCTGCAATTTTGCACCGGTAAAAGCCACCGCATCGAGAACCAGCCTGCCGGCGTCGCCCGGATGAAAGCGCGAGAAATCAATGTCCAGATCCAGTGTGCGGGCACGCGCTTCCAGATCCGATTGCAGAAAGAAAAAGAATCGCTCTGGATTCGTTAGGGCAAAATAGCGGACCACGATCATGGGGTCATCTTCTCCGCCCGATTTCCCGTCGTGCAGGTCGTAGCCGAGACGCTGCAGAAGGGCGAGTGAACCTTCCGCGCCGCGGCTGTTGCCTGAATCACCAACGATCGCATAAACCGTGAAGCGCGTGCGCCGGCTGTGCACGACGCAGAAGTCGCCGAGTCGCACCCCCGCCGCGCGGGCCGCCGCGGCCCAGAGCGTGTAATTGATCTCCGCCGCATTCACATAGCGGCGCGGATCGGTCAGCACATTATTGCGCGCATCGACATAGCCCGAAGTGGAAATGTAAAAACCCGGGTACGGATCACGCGGTCCCTGCACAATCGGCGTCCGGCCATCGTCATTCTTCGTCAGGTAACCGACGATGCGACCGCCCGGTTTCGCGCCGACGTGAGCATTCAGCTCGTAATCGAGGGCCAGCTTGTCGATAGGCCCGTAGGCATTCGGCGCCCCATCTACATCGACCGCCATCGGGACCAGAATTTCCGCGGAACTTTTTCGGCTCATACCTTCCTCTGGTTAGAGTACATCCGGCTCCGCCTCGGAATGAAGCGTGAAATCTCCGTAGAGGCGCTGTAGAGGCCGCCGTCCCGGCGGCAGGAGATGAATTTGGAATCCAGGAAGCCGGGACAATGAGGAACTGCTGATTCGGGAGTCACAGCGGCTTGCCGCGGCGTGCGGCCAGCAGGTAGATGGTGGCGAGGGCAAAGCCACCCGCGCTGGCGAGAGCAAATCGCCAGTCGGCGTGCTGGACCGCGCGGATGCCGATGAACAGGCTGGCGACAAGGATGAACAAAGCGATGATTTGCAGAATCGCTTTTTCAAACGGACGGAATTTGCCGGGACGAAGCATGAAGGGGACTACGACGAGAATCGTTAAAGCGTTACATCGTGAATCGGGAAGAGGGAGAAATTTTCATTTCCGCCAGTCGGACGGAATGGCCCCGCGGCGAGCGCTCCTGGATTCCTGGTTTCCGAATTCAAAGTAATCTATTCGGAAGAAGGCGTCGCGGAGGGAACAGGGGAAGACTCGGGTAGCACGAGGCGATAGGACTCGATTTTGTAGGTGCCGTCGAAATGGATGGGCTGACCCGTGACGGCGTCGGTAAAGCTGATGCCGACGGGCGGCGTGACGTGCTGGTGGATGGTATCGCTGCGAGCGGTCCAGTATTTGATCGGTTTGTTGGTGTCGAGATCGAGCTGGGTGATGCGTTTGTATTCAATCCGCGGCGCGGCGGCGGTCGAGCCGGACGGCGTGGTGCATCCGCCTAACGATAAGGCAACCGTGATGAAAAAGAGGGCAAGCCATTTGGCCGGAGGAGCCGGATAACGGGGGATTTGCGGGGCGCGTTGATCGCGACCTGATCGGGAGGTCCCGCGCGGCGCTCGGGATGACTGCGTTTTTCCGATGTAGGCAAGGCCCGGCATGATTCGTCAGGATGTTTCGATGGCGGAACAAGCCGCCATCGATTTCTCGAAGAAGAGCTGGCGGGCATGTTCGTAGCGCAGGAGAAAGGTGCCGCCGATACCCCACGATGTTCCCCAGCTGTTGGCGCAAACAAAGGCGCGATCGTCCGCGCTGACGCCATAGCAAAAGTAGCAGTGACCGCCCATGCGCGGCGCTTTTAGACTAACGAATCCATTTTTGTCGGGCTGGCTCATGCCGGTGTACCAATTGGATGCCATGACGACGGGGCCACGCGTCAGAATGAACTGCCAGAGGACCCGCACATCTTCGGCCCATACGTAATCGCCGCTGATCCAGTTGTCCTTGAGCATGGCCTGGGCGCCGGCCCGCACGGAGGTGCCGTAGTAGATCGGTTCTTCGCCCGGCGTATCGTCGAGCTGCTGCGCTTCATGATAAATGCGGTAGGGATCGGGGGCCGGTTTCGTCAGGCGGGGCGCGCTCGTGACAAAGAGGGTCCAGGCATGGCCAACGCAGGATTGCGTTTTGCCCTGGTCGAGGATCGGGCCGAGCGCGTAGACCTGCGTCTGGGTCATGGGATCGACATCGATCACGCCGAGATGTGGCGACATCGGGTAATTGAAGTCGCGATCGTCGTGCGTGAAGACATGGCCGAGGCCGTGATCTTCGCCGGAAGCGTCGGTGACAACGATAGCGTTGTTAGGCGAGGCGATGCCAGTGGGAACGGCGACTTTGGACTTTCGTCGGGAGCGCGAATGAACTGGCTTCACGCGAGCCGTCGAGCGTTTCTTACGACGGCGCCGGGCAGTTGGCATTTGAATCGATGAGCCGCCGGGGACGGCGGCCGCTACAGAAGGAAAGCGCTAGAGATTTTCCCAGGCCGGCCATTCGTATTGCTTCAGCGAATCAGCCACGGCTTTGGCTTTGACAGCTTCGGCTTCGTTGTACGCTTTCCAGATGGCGATGCCGGATTGCAGGAGCACGTCAGCGATGGCAGCAGCCGCCACTCCCGCGATACCGGCCGGGCGCACGTCGGCCGGGGTGTTTTGCTCGGCCAGATCGACAAACTGCTGCTCCGTGTCCCCCGCATCTTTGGCGATGGCGCGGTAGGAAGGCGTATCGAAGTTCTTTTCGCGATTGATGATGCCGGCCGAGACGGCCGCGAGGTAACCTTTGTTCTTGGCGGCAGCGTCGCGGTATTTCGACCGCACGCTGATATAGGTCGCGTCGGTGGCCGGATGACTGTGCTTAAAGGCGACGGCCGCGCTGCGCGCCCGATCCTGCAAGGAAGCGATATTGGCGATCGCCGTCTTTGAATCGACCGCGGGCGTTGTCGGCGAGGTCGTGGTGCAACCGGCGGCGAGGAGAAGAAAAGGCGCAAGGAGCGCGGAAGAAAGTGGAGACAGTTTCATGAGGTGGATTGGTTGTGCGCCGCCGTAATGCGGCGCGTTTCCCGCTTTTAAAAAAGTGCAGGCACCCACACAAGCTTTCTTTCGCGCTGCTGATCAAGAAGTTTCCGCTTTCATGCCGGGACCTGACTTGGTACAATTACCGCAGACTTTGCCGTACAACGCGACTACATCATGCGACTCATCGAGCAGATTGCAGGGTTCGTGGCCAGCAACATCACGAAGGCACCATCTCATTCGCTTTCGATTTGATGGCGTTGCAGACTTCTACGCTGAAATCAAACATTGAGAGAATCCAATCACGGCACTCTTCAGAGGAAAAGGACCAACATATGCATCTGTTAACTCGAACCCCGCTTACGGTGCGTTTAAGAGGTCTTAAGACGCCAAATGCCATCCTCCTCGTTTGTCTCGTTTTGATATCTGGTCTCGCCATCGCTTCGGGCCAGGGCGAGCCGCACAAGCGGCGCCCGCGCGCGCCGCTCGAAAAATACGACGACCCGCCGGCCCCTTTCCCCTTGCGGGGAATAGGTGTTTCGCCGGGAATGGTTTCGCGGTACGACACCTTCACCAGTTACCAGGTGAACGTCAATGCACTCGGCCAGAACATCACCGGTGACGCTGCGAACGAGCCCTCCATTAGCGTGGACCCAACAAACCACAGCAAGATGACGATCGGCTGGAGGCAGTTTAACAATGTATCGTCCAACTTTCGTCAGGGCGGCTATGCCTATAGCAATGACGGTGGCGTCCACTGGACGTTCCCCGGTGTATTGGAAGCGAACGTTTTTCGGAGCGACCCGGTAACCGACTCGGATGAAACGGGGACCTTCTTTTACCTCAGCCTTCTTCAGACATTTTGTGAGAACATGTACCGGTCGACGAGCGGCGGGCAATTCTGGACCGAGTTGCAGCCTACTGGGCAGGCGGATGGAGGCGATAAGCAATGGTTTACGATCGATAAGACGAACGGCCCCGGGCACGGATTCCAGTACCAGGCAAGCGACGGCATTAACTGCGATAACACCGGCGTGGTGGAGTTCCAACGCTCGACCGATGGCGGCGTCACCTGGCAGGCTCCCATCGGCATTCCGCCGCTGAACGATTCGCCCTACTACGGAACACTGGACGTCGACACCAATGGCAACGTCTTTATCGGCGGCGAAGGATTTAGCCTGTTTTATTGCGTGCGTTCGAGCAACGCGCAAATCGGGAGCCAAACGCCGACGTTCGACCGGGTGACGACAGTGAACATGGGTGGGGTGCTAAGCGGCGGCGGGATAAATCCCGCCGGACTGGATGGGCAGGTTTTCCTGGCGGTGGACCATTCCGGCACGGCCACGAACAACAACATCTACATGCTGGCCAGCGTGCAGCCGTCCGGGCGGAGCACCACCGACGTGATGTTTGTGCGCAGCACAGACGGCGGGTTAACATTCAGCGCCCCACGCCGGATCAATGACGATCCCGTCAATCCCAGCAAATGGCACTGGTTCGGCACATTTTCAGTGGCACCCAATGGGCGTCTCGATTCCGTTTGGCTGGACACGCGTAACGCCGCCAACAACACCGATTCGCAACTCTTTTACTCCTACAGTCTGGACGCCGGTATTACGTGGTCGCCCAATGTGGCGGTGAGTAACCCGTTCAATCCTTTCCTCGGTTATCCGAATCAGAGCAAGATAGGCGACTATATGACTATCGTTTCCGATAATGCCGGAGCCGATGTCGCCTATGCTGCCACGTTCAATTCTGAGCAGGATGTCTATCACGTGCGAGTTGCTCCCGCTGCGCCGGTAGCGCTCGGTGCGGTTTCCCGGAAGACCCATGGCGGGGCCGGCGCCTTTGATGTCCCGCTGCCTCTCACCGGTGGCGTCGGGATCGAATGCCGGCGCGGCTCGGGAGCAAACTTCGATGAACATCAAATCATCGTTACGTTCGCCAATCCGATCACGGTCCAAAACGCCAATGTGACTTCGGGGACCGGAAGCGTCGGCGGTTTCAGCGTCAGCGGCACACAGGCCACGGTCAATCTCACCGGGGTTTCCAACGCTCAGACAATCACGGTCACGCTTGCTGGGGTGAATGATGGCATCGGCTTTGGCGACGTAACGGTTTCGATGGGCCTGCTCCTCGGGGACACCAACGGCAATGCGGCAGTCAGCGCTGCCGACATCAGCCAGACCAAGTCGAAGACTGGACAGACAACCGATGCGACAAACTTCCGCGAAGATCTGAACGTGAGCGGATCAATCACTTCGGCCGACATCTCGCAGGTGAAATCAAGCTCGGGCACATCACTGCCCTGATCGCGCGTCCGTACCGTCGGTCAGAGGTTTCACTTCCAGATACCGCGGGCTTCAGTCAGGTGGAAGAAATTGTCGGGATCGTATTTGTTTTCGATCTGGACCAGCCGGTCGTAATTGCCTGACTCGCCGCCGTCGATCCGGCAAAAAATGGCTTTGGCCGAGATTGGCAAAGGACGTAAACTCCGGTCGCAATCGCGCCGATGTGGCGAAATGGCAGACGCAACGGACTTAAAATTGCGCTATTAGGTTTAGCGATTTAAAACACGTTGAAGGAATTAGTAAGCGTGAGGGAAAACGGGCTTTTTTGCGCGTCGAAAGAATTCAAGACGGCAACTTGAAAACCGGCTCGCTGTAGCACAAAGCGTAGCACAAAGCGCGGGCGGCATCGCCATTTAGCGCGATGCAGGATCATCTTCGGCGATTCGCTGCGCACGAGGGGCAAGATCAATTTCGCTACTGCAATCGCGCTGCGGTGTGATCGCTCATCGCCATTTGTGAGGCGGTCGGCCGGAAACGGGAGCAATTTGTCACTTTTGCTCAGAAAAGGGGAATTGACATCTAGGCATGGACGCTGCTTCGATCAAGGTTGCGCGAACTTCGCCTGCCAGATATTGCCACGAATGGAAAGTGTTATGTCCAAACTCTCGAAAAAGAGTTTCGCTACTACCTCGATCATCAGAATGAACTGGTTAAGCGTTACAAGGGAAAGTTCGTTGTAATCAAAGCCGGACAAGTTCTCGGCGCATATGACGATGAACTTGAGGCTGTTAAGAAGACTGCAGAGTCGCACGAGATGGGAACTTTCTCGTTCAGAAATGCGAACGGGTTCTGAAAGTTACACGCAGGTTTTTTACTCACTTGTTGCGTGACTGACGATGCTTGTAAGCTGCCTAATGCCGCAGTGCATTACGGCAAAACATTCAGGGATAGTGCTGGCAATTCGTGGCCCAGCAGAGGTTTATACTGCTTACAACCACAGGGCGGGGAAGAAACCTGACGGCTGCAAAGTGCAGGCGATTTGGGACACGGTGCAACCGGATCCGTAATCACGCAGCTCGTGTAGATAAATGCGACGAAAGCTCACTGGGATGAAAAGAGTACACGGCGTTCACGGCGAGGAATTCAGCTAAACATATTTGGTAAATATTGAATTTCCAAACATCGGCTTCGGGGATGTTACGTCGTTCTTGGAAAGCTGGTGGCAGGGACAGACATGTTGATTGGAATGGACATTATAACGCAAGGCGACATGGCGATTTCAAATCACGGAGGAACCACGACGTTTACTTTCCGGCACGCCGTGCGCCAACATCGATTTCATTGAAGAAGAGAAGGCGAAAAAGGCACAGAAGCTGATGCCGGTAGTCTTAGGTCCAGCGTAGCCAGAAATGCGTGGTGCCCATGCGGAAGTGGCAAGAAATTCAAAGCCTGTTGCGGAAAAGGAGTTCCATGAGGCGCCAGGCACGCCCTCTAACGTGCCTCTTTTCAGCGATATGAAAGCGGCCAGACGTTAGAAATCAGACCAATTTGGTCTGATTCCACGAAACGAGTGTCAGGAGCTGCTGGCAGCATCGCCACTCCCGGCGTTACCGCATTTCCGGCAATTTACTAGACGCCATCAGAGGGCGCGCGGGTGTAACGCGCAATGCGAAGAACTGGCCTTAATCTTCGTTAGGCCGGTGGCGACGGCGCCAGATTAGAGCCGCGCGCAGGATCGTCCTGGCCGGATTAGAGATATAGGTCAAACTCTGTTTTACACCAAGGGTTGTCGGTATTACCGACGCCCTTTGTCGTGGCCTAACCAATGAAAACCAGCCCGACCTGACCTTGACTTCGCTGGCCATCTTTCGGACCATCTTCTGCGCGCGAGAGGACTGCTTCTTGGTGATGCCAGCTTGCGTAAGTGTCTCAAATTCCGGCGGTGACTTAATGTCACCCACGGAGAACCCCTACTTCGCAGCGATGGCAGAGTAGGCCGGCACGGCGGCCCGCAGCCTTGCCTCTATACCCTCCTCGTTCCTGACGAAGGTCGAGGGCTCTAACGCCTCGCGATCGGGAAGCAGACCGGCGCGCTTCAGCCAGCCAAAGGCAGCGTCGGGCGGTTGACGGTCCCAGCTCCGCGCCAGCTCGCCGGCAAATTCCGCGCGGGCGTGCTTGAACTCAGCCAGGAACGGCTCGATCAAAAACGTTGTATCGATCTGCCACTCCTGGAAATCGGCCGGCGGTTCCAACTTGGGCGGCGCCGCGATCACCTGGTCAATCACAGCGACCGCACCTTCGAGAAGCCGCCTGGCTGGGCCGCCAAACTCGGCAAAGCAATGGCGCTCGATCGTGCGGGCGGCATCTGGCGCGTCTCGCCTCGTAGGCGCGCTTCAAAGCCTGGTGGAACGCTCTAAGGCGCGCGTAGGTGTCCGTAGGAGGAATGAAGGTGCCATCGACCGCGTGCAAGGTCTCGGCGCCTGCCAGTTCTTTGCGGATTCGCTGGTAGTAGTAGAGAAGGATCTGCCAGGCGGCTTGCAGGTCGTTCTAGATCGCGCGGAGCCGCTTGATTTCAGCGACGTCCAGCGTTTTCGCGGCAGCAATTACCAGCGCTCTTTGAGGGACGCCGGAGGTGGAGAGACGGGTTGGAGTGGTGTATTCCATAAAATTAGATCTCTCTTTCGCCATTGCGTCGGCGGTCGGATTCCCGCTTTAGTCGCTCGGCGATTTTCGGGTCGGCCATCATCTGCTGCGCGCGAACGGGACCGGCTGACTTGAATTCGTCATAGACCGCCGCATCGCTCTCTGGTGTGAGCATAGCCTTAACCGCGGCTTTCGGGTCAATCCCACGGGCGCCGCTCAAGCTCTCCAGCAAACTGACATTCCGCTCGGCGAGCTCCGCGCGGCCGCGCAGCGCCTCGATTTGAACCCGGTCGGGCAAGATGCTTAGCCGGGCGTTCTCCTCTTCGAGTTCCGCGATGCGCGCGGTGAGCCGGCCGTTTTCGGATTGAACTTCAAGAAGCTGACTGCTGACATCGGCGACCTGGTTGCGCTCATCGCTTTTCCACTCGTTCACTCGCCTTGCGACATCCTCTTTGCCAAGCACGCGGCAGAGCGACACGAGCCTTTCGGGAGTGTAGCCGACGAACAGATCAAGCGCCGCGGGCGGTGGGTTGCCGTAATGCTCCAACTCTGCTTCTAACGATGAAAACTTTCCCATAATTTTACATTTCAAAAAAGACCGCCGCCGATCCTTTGTTTCATGTCACGAACAGCGGCTCCTCTTCACTGTTTGCGAAACGCGCGGAATCTCTCCGCGCAGCATACGGCCGGCGACGGCCCCGTTATGAAGACCGTGAGGAAAGAGATGGGCGAGCGCACGCTCGACGCGGCCGACGCTGCTCGCGTGAAAGAGATAGACGTTGCCGGCCGTCGCATCGGGCTGCAGGCGCCCGGCCTGGACGAGCCGGTATAGCCTCGAGTAGGGGATGTCCAGGCGCCGCGAGATGGCGCTCAGGTTGAGCATCCTTTCGGTTGACGGTTGTTCCGGCATTACAAACCGCGCGCGTTGTCAAAAACGGTTATCGTTTTTGCTTCACTTCGGCTGCCAGAAAGCAGTATCTTTGGCCTTTATGAAAACAATGGCCTCAAAACAAGAGAAGCGACTACGCGAAATCGCGGCCGAGTTCGATCTTTCCCCTGAAGAGTTCATCAGCCAATTCCTCAACTACAAGCTGCCGGCCGTGGGCGCCTACACCACAAACGGTGAGCCGAGCGACGCAGAGTTAGCCTTATTCAAGACGAGCTGTTCAAATCCGCACGTCTGGAAACAACTAGAGGCTATCGCGCGCTACAACGGGCGCACGGCGCAGCAAGAGTGCGCCGACGCGATCCTAGGCAAGATCCAGATGTTTAACGACGATGTAATTTTTTCGCCCAAGTCTGGCCAGATAATAGCGGAGCGAGAAGAAGTTCGTGACCTTTGGCGCAATCCTGTTTCTTGAAAAACCGCCGCCGCCAAGGGTGCGCGTCCCAGGTCGCGCCGACCTTCGCGTTCGGTAGAATTTTTTCGAGATTTGCGATGGCCATGCCGGCATATTGCAGGCCGTTGGCCGGGCGATAGGGCAGAGCATCGGCAGCGGCCCGCGCCTCCTTGGCGGCTGGCGGATCAGCCAGGACGCGGAGGACGGCAGCGGAAGTCAGCTCGTGCTCGGCTTCCTTTTGCTCACGGATGACGCGCTCGAATTCGCGAGCCGGAATGCTGGCCATCTTCTGCGCGCGGAGGACTGCTTCTTGGTGATGCCAGCTTGCGTAAGTGTCTCAGCTTCGGCGGTGACTTAATGTCACCGCCCGAATAACCGCCGCCGCCAACGGTCGCGTGTTCCCGGATTCTTGGGCGCGCGTTTGATGATCTCGCCCATTTTGCGCTCGGCTCGGAGCCGGATTTCCACGGCCTCGTTCACGACGCGCACAGAGGCGTTCATGCGCTTGGCGAAGATCGCGTGCCTTTTCTAAAAACCTTTCTGAAAATCCTTCCCTCTGCTACCTAATAACCGCTCACAGCTCTATTATGCACATGCTCGCGTCCCTCGATGTCTGCACGTGCAGACACGGTGGTTAACGATTCAAGTGGAAAACCGCGATGCCATAAGCGGCAAACGCGAGCAGATCGGCCGCGCGCGCGGTGTCCATCAGCGCGTCCCAGGTCGCGCCGACCTTCGGCCGCGATGCTTTGGGGAAGGCGAGCACGAGAACGTTCGCGTCCTGGTAGCGCAAAAAATCTTGCCGCTGGGCCACGTCGATCAAATGCCGCCAAGTTTCCGCCTGCGTCGCATCGGCCGCCATCTTCCCCTTGCGGGATGTCAAAGGGACGAAAAACATTTCGATGCCTCTCGTGCGAATTGGGAAAGAGACACCTTAACCGTTTCAAAGGGGCGTGGTTTGAAGAGATTCCTTACCGGAGGGGGGTGGAAGGGACATTGCATAGGTGGCAGAGCAAAAAGTGAAATTCCTTCTGGACTTAGAAACGTTTTAACTTCGTTACCTCAAACACCTATGCTTACCTAATCCTCCTATGACAGAGAAAAGAAAAGTGCCTCACTTGCAGCCATTTAAGCCAGGCATAGGTCGAACGAAAAAGAGGCATAGGCGGCATACGGTAGGTAACAGAACTGTTACAAAAAGTGAGAGTTCAGCACTACAATCTGGACAGTGTAGCGCCGCAATCTGTTCTTGCCCCTATGTCCGAAGCGCACGCGCCGGCCATCCGCCAGCTCGAAGATCGATCCGCCCCAACGCATCGACCAAAGCTTGCCGAAGTAACTCCGTGCCTTCGGTGTGAGTTCGAAGCGCTCATCGATTGTGCGGCCTTGGATGTGCCACTCGAAAGCGTTCAGCTCCCGGCAGGCCGCAATCAGCTCATCGAATTGAAACTCAGCGCGCGATCGCACGCCGGCCGCCAGGCGCGTCATGAGGGCAACCATATCCGCGTAGTCCGGGTCAACCTCTTCGGCCATCGGCTTCAACGCGTCGCCGAAACCGGCGTGCTCGACTATCCCGCCCATCGTCCCGCTCCACTCTTCAAAGCCACGATAACTGGATGAGGGCGCCGGCCGGCCGGCCTTGTCCCAGGCGCGAACGAAGGCCCAGAGCGCAGCGAGCAGATCGCGGCGCACGCACGGCTGCACGAGCCAGGCTTCGGAAATCTCTCGCTGAATCTGACGCGCCTGAACATCGGCCTGTTCAACGTAAAGATCGATCAAGACAAAGCGGTTGCTCAGGTCGGCGCTCAGCTCAACGCCATTGCCGGCGAGGAAAACGGTGGCCATCTGCGGGACTGCGAACTTATTCTGAGAGTTCATCAGCCGGCCGGACCAGACCGTCGCGGTCGTGAACGCATTCAGCGCGCGGTTAACGAGCTTACTCTCGACCTCATCGAAGAAAACGTAAGCGCTTCCGTTGATCGCTTCGGTGTCGAGGATCTTCCGAAACTCTTCGTTAGCGCCGGGAATGCTCTGGATCTGACACGCGCCGTAAGGCCCGGCCACGGCCATTGCGATGAGGAGATTTTTGCCGCTCCTGGACGCGTTCGCGCGCCAGAGGAAATGCATGCGCTTGGAAGCCACGGGTAACAGCGCGCCCGCATAGACCGCCAGCATGCTGAGAACCTGGGCCGCCCGCGCTCGTTCGTTGACCCAGGGGAATTCGGCGAGCAGGCTTTCGATTAGAAGCCTGGCCCGGTCAACGCTCCAATCTGTTTGGTACTCGAGCGCGTCTTTCATCGTGAAAAAACCGCTCTCATCATCATAGCCGAGCGGCAGCAACTCGATGCGCCCGTCGCGCCGCATGATCGGCAGCCTGACCTCGTGCACCCGTTGCAATTTGCGCAGCGGATAGCGAAACGCGTCACTCGCCAGCACGCCGCGCGCATCGGCGACCGACATCGAGCGCGGTTGCTTCCAGCCAGGTCGCGGCTCGATGTAGGCCGTGAGATGCGTTTCCACGTAGGAGCGGAAACGTTCCGCCTCGATCGCTTCCACCCGGCCGTTTTCCGGGTTGATCGTCACAGGCGTTGTTTCGCGCCGAAAGACGCCGTTCTTCCCGATAATCGAGCCCACGTTGCGGGCAAATTCTAGAATCTGCACGCCGCCCGTCGGGAGCGCGACGAAAGGCAATGGCGCGTCCGGATCATCATGGATGATGCCGCGCTCGCGCATGAGCCGGTTTAAGGCGTCCGCCTGCTCGCTCACGTGGCCAGGGCTTCGAGTTTTTCTTTTTTCTCCGCGCCGCGCGTCCGCGCTTGAGCGCAAATTCGCCGGCTGCAGCTCGCGCTTCGAATCGTTGAATCTCGCGCCGGGTGATATAAACGCTCCCGAACACGTTAACGCACTTAACGACTCCCTTTTTCCGGTAGTTCCAACCAGTCGCACGAGTCTTGCCGATCGACGCGAGCCAACGTCCGAAAGGCACGAGCTCGCCGTCAGCGCCAGCTAAACTGTCATTCTCGCTCATATCGCGTTTAGGGATGTCAAACGGCGTTTAGAGATGTTCTAAAAGGGGAATGTCTGCACGTGCAGACACGCGCAGGCTGTTATGCGAAGAACTTCAATCGCCGAGCCGCCGCTTTCTTGTGACTCTCTGCCAGGTGGCCGTAAACCTTGCCCACCAGAACGCCACCATCCGAATGCCCAAGCCAGGCGGCGATCGTCATAAAGTCGATTCCCGCCATGACGCACTGACTGGCGAAGAAATGCCGCAGATCGTGAAAACCGAGCCACTCAACGCCGGCGATGCGGCGACAGGCTTTGAGCGATTCCCGCAACGTCTTGGCCGGAATGTCGCGCGTCCCGCGTTGGGGCGAGGGGAAAAGCCAGCTCGTATCCGGTGGCAAAATCCCGAGCAGTTCGCGGCAGAGCGCCTCCAGCTCCGGGGAAAAATCAACCACGCGTTCTTTGCTGTTCTTTGAAACGCCGCTCGCGCCGATCGTGACGGCGCCGCGGTTCAAATCCACGTCCGCCCGCCTAACGAGTAACGCCTCGCGCTCGCGTGCGCCCGTCAGCGCCAGGAAGCGCAGATAAAATACGAAAAGGTCGCTGTTCTTCGTCACGGCCGGGGCGGTTTCAAGTAGCAGGGTGAATTGTTCCCTTGTCAGAAGCGGACGCCGCGGCGACGGCCGTTGTTTGAGAGCGCGAACCCGCGGCAGGTCGCGCGTCAGACCCGCATCAAGAGCGAAGCGCAGAACGTGGCGAAGAGCGATCACGTCCAGATTGACCGTGCGCGCCGAAAGGCCGGCCGCTAAGTCGTGCCTCCCGGTAAGCATGAATCAGGGGCGGCGAAATTTTGTCGATGCGGACGCCGCCCAGGTGCGCAATCCAACGTCGCGATTGCCTGCCGCTCGCTGCGCTGCGTGCGCTCCTTCTTTTGCGCGAGGGTGGCGCTGGTAAGATACTTTTGCGCAAACTCGTGAAAGACAGGCAGGCGGCCCGTTGGTGCCGGCAGTTTGCCGCGATCGCGATCGGCGCGCTTTATTCCCAGCTCGGACTTCGCCTGGTCGAGCGTTGCCGCGTCCAAGGGTAGCCGGCGCGGCGCCGTGCGGCCGTTGCCGAGTTCCACTCGCAACTGTGCGTAGTAGCGATCGCCCCGCCGCCAGAGACCCGGCACTTTTCGCTTGCGTGAATCGAGAACTGCTTCAAACCTCGGACGGCGGAGAGTGGACGGAGTGTTCATTGGCGTTTAATGCTGTTGAGCGGTGTCAAAAGCGTTGCGCTGTAGCACACGCCGTAGCACAAGCGGGGTTTATTCCCCTATGAGCCGATGTGGCGAAATGGCAGACGCAACGGACTTAAAATCCGTTGGGCTTAAACGGCCCGTGCCGGTTCGAGTCCGGCCATCGGCACTTCCTTGCTTGAGGCGCAACAAAGGATCCGTCAGTAACGCTGCATGATCGCCGCGAAAGTGGTCTCGTCAGGTTACCGAAAAATAATAAAAGAAAATGTTGCCTTTGGCCTCCGCTTCTGATTAAACCGCGCGCAATTCGGACGACAGGCCATCTCCAATTCAACTCTACGCATCTCGCGGTAACCACCTGTCTTTCACGCTCATATGAAAACTAGCTTTACATCCGCAGCCGGCTTTTTCCGGCCGCGCCTTCTCGTCGCTCTCACCCTTTGCCTCATGGGCGTCAGCCTGGGCGCGTTCAGTTTGACACGAACGTCAAAGCGGGCCGGCCAACCGTCTGCTTCGGCCGAGCGGCTCGAGCGCGACATGCCCGTCCCGGGCGGCGAGGGCGATAGCGATGGGGAAAGCCTGATCCGGCTCGAATCGGAATGGAGCAATCGTCTCACCTACCCAACCGGCCGTTTCGACCCTGCCTGGGTGCGGAGGGCCGCCGCACACGATACGCGAATTCTGCGCCGCGTTCCCCTCGGTCAACGTTCGGCCAGGGGGCGGGGGAATTCACCGCTCGCGCTCGATCCGAATCATTTCACGGCCCTGGGGCCGGCGCCTGAACACATGACCGGTTGCACCGGTTGTTATGACTACGGCACGACGCAGGGTCGCGTGAATGCGATCGCGGTGGACCCAACCACGACGACCAACGGCTCCGTTGTCGCCTACATCGCCGGCAATGGCGGCGGGGTTTGGAAGACGACGAACTGTTGCGGCAGCTTGACGTCGTGGAATTCGTTAATGGACGATCCGCTTATCAGCACGACCGCGATCGACACGATAACGATCGACCCTAACGATCATAACACGATTTACGCCGGGACAGGCGATTTGAACTACGGCTCATTCTCAATGGGCAGCCAGGGCATTTTGAAATCGAGCGATGGCGGCGCGCACTGGACGCTTCTGGGAGCGGATGTGTTTGGCGCAGCACTGCCGCAGCCGGCCGGCCAGTTCCCCCAATATCAATCGGTCGGCAAAGTCCGTGTCGATCCGAACAACAGCAACAACGTCGTCGCCGGCACCAAGACGGGTCTCTATTTCTCCTACGACGGCGGCAGCAACTGGACCGGGCCGTGCGTCACCAATGGGTTCAGCACGCAGCGGCAGGACATCACCGGTCTCGAACTGTCGAACCTGGGCGCCGGAGTGACGCGCATTCTCGCGGCCGTCGGCGTGCGCGGGTTCGCTACGACCGTGCAGTACAACCTCGACCAGAATGGAGCGAACGGCATTTACAAGGGAACAATGCCGGCAAGCGGTTGTCCGTCCGATTTCACGCTCGTTACCCGTAACGATAACGGTTTTATCTTCGGAACGGCGGTCGGCGGCAGTCCGTACTCGACCGGTGCGAACATGAACGCCGGGACGGGCACGCCTTACGCGAATACGAGCACCGGGAACCAGATAGGCCGCATCGACATGGCGGTCGCGCCGGGCAATCCGAATTACATTTACGCGCAGGTTGGGTCGATTGCGGCGAACTCGAGCAGCGGCTGTGGAGGTTCCGCCGGTTGCCAGCTGGGCGTCTGGGCCAGCAATGACGGCGGTAACTCCTGGAGTTTCATGACAGGATCAGCCGGCGGCTCGCTGGCATCATGCAGCGGCAGCGCGGGCAGCGGCGATTATTCGCAGAACTGGTACGACCAGGGTGTCGCGGTCGATCCGAATAATCCCGATCGCGTCTTCATCGATACCTTCGACAGCTGGCTGGCCAGTCGGACCGGCTCGTCATTTTACAATCTGACCTGCGGCTACAACGGATCCAGTCTCGCCAATCATGTCGTGCACGTCGATCACCACGCGCTCGCCTTCGTGCCCGGCTCGTCGAGCGTTCTGCTGGAAGGAAGCGATGGCGGCATTTTCAGCACTTCAAACGCGGATGTGGCCGTGATCGGCAGCGTTCGGCCGACCTGGGTGAACATGGACAACGGCATGAACACGATCGAGTTCTATTCCGGCGACATCAGCGGCAATTTCGCGACGTCGGGTTCGCCCGCGGCGGTCGGCGGCGCGCAGGATAACGGTCCGAGCTCCGTGCAATTTGTGGGCAGCCCGACCGGTCCCGTGCAATGGCAAATGGGCCTCGGCGGCGACGGTTTCTCCGGTCAGATCGATCCGGTCGGCACCGGCGCGAGCCTGCGTTTTTGGGAAGGCAACAACAGCGGCGGCCTGAGCCGTTGCATTGCCGGGTGCACACTGCCGGGGGCCAGCTGGAGCAGCAAACGTGGCAGCTGGTCGAGCGATCTGCAGTCGTTCATTCTGCCGATCAACCTTTTCCATGGCGGCATTCCCGGGGGTGACGATTGCGAAGTCGCGGGCACGAACACCGGCTGCGGTCACCTGATCGCGGGGACGACGCGCGTTTGGGAAACGATCACCGGCGCGAACGCCAGCACGACCACATGGTACATTACGAATAATCCTCCGGGATCATCCGGTGGCCCGAACCTGTGCAAAGGAACACTCGGCAATCGTTCGTTCATCAATCAGGTCAAGTACTCACCGAAATATCAAAGCGTTGCCATTGTCGGAACCAACGACGGCAACGTTCAGATCGGTTTTAACCTCGGCACCGGCACGGCTTCGCAGGCCAACTGGGTGAACGTCACCGGCAACAACACCGTTCTGCCCAACCGACCAGTCCTCGGCATCTCGCTCGATCCGTCCGTGGCGGCGGCGAACATGCCGGTCGGCTACGCGGCCGTGGGCGGTTTCAACGCCAACACACCAACGACCCCCGGCCATGTCTTTCAGGTCACATGCGGCGACACGTGCGGATCGTTCAGCTGGCTGGATAAGACAGGAAATCTGCCGGACATCCCGGTTGATTCGATCGTCAACAATCCAAATTATCCGCAGCAGGTTTTCGCGGGCACGGATTTCGGCCTCTATTACACCGACGACATCACGGTGGCATCGCCGGTCTGGTATCGATTCCAGAACGGTCTGCCCAACGCCATGATCTGGGACATGGCGATCGATCGCGGCTCGACCACGCTTTCGGTTTGGACGCGCAGCCGCGGTGCCTACGTCTGGCCATTGCCTTCCGGTCCCGTGCCGGTCCCGGTCCCGACCGCCATCGTCTCGCGCAAGACACATGGTGCGGCGGGCATGTTCGATATCGACTTGAAGAATGCCCCCGGCATTGAGTGCCGCAGTGGCGGTGTGACGGGAGACTACACCGTCGTCGTCACCTTCGGCGCTCCCGTAACCGTCATTGGAAATGGAACGGTCAAGGCGCAGGTGACAAGCGGCCCCGGCGATGTCGGAACGTCCGGGGTAGGTAATGGCAACGGTATCACGGTGAGCGGAGCGGAAGTCACCGTTCCGCTCACGAACATCGATGGCGCGGAACGGCTGGCCTTCACCATTTACGGAGTCAACGATGGCACGAATGCCGGTAATGTCGTTATTCCAATGAATGTGTTGGTGGGCGATGCGAACGCGAACGGTCAGGTTAGTAGCTCCGACGTGAGTCTGGTCAAAGCGGTCAGCGGACAGACGACGAACGGCAGCAACTTCCGCGAGGATGTGATTGCAAGCGGTTCGATTAACAGTGGGGACATTTCCTTCGTGAAATCGCGCCTTGGAACAGGATTGCCGTAAGGCAGCACCGGCAGCCTGTCTGGGCCAAGGCCAGCTGATCGAACCAGCTGGCCTTTTGGCTTTCATTTTGTCTGTGCGCAAACGTCCGATCAGCGGAAGGTTTGATAATGCGGTCTTCGCCTAACGAGAACAGTCAATCTTTCGAACTTCCCGAATCAGACCTGGAGGAAAGCTTTGCGCGCTCTTCCGGGCCGGGCGGCCAGCACGTCAACAAGGTGGCTACTGCCGTCACGCTGCGCCATCGGCCGACGGGAGTCGCTGTTACCGTGCAGGATTCGCGTTCGCAGGCAACGAATCGCAAACTGGCACGCGCGCGACTGGCGGCGCTGCTCGTGGAAGGCGCGCGCAAGCGGCGCCAGCAGGAGATCGCGGCGCGGGAACGAAAACGGCGCAGCCGTTCCCCGCGCCCTCGTGCGCTGAAGCAAAAGATTCTGGAGGCGAAGAAGAAACGCGGTTCACTCAAGAAATTGCGCGGTCGTGTAACGGAGTAATGAGCGCGCGAGAATTGTAGCCACGGCGCTCTGTCGCCGTGCGGGTGCGGGCGCCCACGCTGCATCCAGCGCCCCGACAGAGCGGGGCGGCTACAGCCATGCCCGGCACCGGGCAAAAAGTTCGTTCCTAATACATCTTTTCAAGCCACTTGCGCCGAATCTGCCTGTGACACTATCGAATTAGCCTTATGAAAAAACTTATTCTTCTTACTCCGGCGTTCGCCGCCGTTGCCATGATGTTCCTGGCCTCGTGTACGACGGTGGTCAAGGAACCGGCCACCACCACGACCACGACACATACTGAATCCGCCGTGACGCGCACGCCAACAAGCACCAGCACGACCGTGACGCGCGAGTCGACCGGCGACTATTAATCCAGAGAGACTCTTCCAATCCGAAAAAGGGCACGCTGGGCGTGCCCTTTTTCTTGGCGGAGCCGTCCTTCTGGATTGCCCGCTGGCCTAGCTTTCCTGGTCAGCCGCGGGAGTCACCGATTCAGCCTGTTCGTCTTCGCTTTCCTGACTCACCACCGGCGCGATGGCCTGCAGTTTTTCGCTGCCGCGCAAATCCATGAGCTTGACTCCCATGGCGTTCCGCCCGGTCTCGCGAATCTCCTTCACGCGCGTCCGCACCATCTGACCTTTTGTCGTGATGAGCATCAGCTCATCCTTGTCGGTCACGCTAAGCGCGCCCACCACGTCGCCGGTCTTTTCGCCGGTCTTCATCGTGATGATGCCCTTGCCGCCGCGTGATTGCCGCCGGTATTCCTCAAAAGAGGTCCGCTTGCCGATGCCGTTCTCACCGGCTACCAGCAACATGGCATCGGCATTGACGATGGCATTGGCGACCACGTGATCGCCCTTGCGCGGCCGAATTCCCCAGACGCCGACCGTGCTCCGACCCTGGTCGCGCAATTGATCTTCATGAAAGCGGAGGCTCATTCCTTTTTTGGTAATCAGAACAATCTCGTCGTTACCGCTCGTTAGTTTCGCATCAATCAGCCGGTCGCCTTCTTCAATCTTGATGGCGATGATGCCGCCTTTCCGCACGTTGCTGTAATCACCGAGGTTCGATTTCTTGACGATGCCGGAACGGGTCGCGAAAACGATGTGCAGGTTCTTATCCCACGTTTCGTCGACCACGTTCGGTCCGGTCCCGGAGGACTTTGACTGGACACGAATTGTGGCCGCGATCTTCTCGTCGGAACGCAACTCGAGCAGATTGGCAATGGAGCGCCCCTTGGCCGCGCGTCCCATCTCGGGAATTTGATACACTTTCTCGACGTAAACGCGTCCGGATTCCGTGAAGAACATCAGGTAATCGTGGGTCGTCGCGGTGAAGAGGTGTTCGACGAAATCGCCCTCTTCCTCCTGTGTCGCGCCTTCCCGCGTTTGCATGCCGATGACGCCCTTGCCGCCGCGCCGCTGTGCGCGAAAGGCGCTAACTGCCGTGCGCTTGATGAAACCGCCGTGGGTGATGCTGATGATGCAACCTTCGTTGGCGATGAGATCCTCCATGTTGATCTCGCCTTCGTCGGGCACCAGCTGGGTGAGGCGAGGGGAACCGTACTTGTCGCGAATTTCGCGCAGCTCTTTCTTGATGATGGTGAAAACGCGCTGCTCCTTCGCGAGGATGTCGCGCAGGTCCTTGATCGTCTCGATCAAGTCCTTGTATTCGGCCCCGATCTTCTCACGCTCCATCCCGGTCAGTTGATACAAACGCAGATCCAGAATCTGGTTCGCCTGATGTTCGCTGAAAGCATAACGACCTTCCGTCAGCCGCGCTTCGTGACGGATGAGAATGCCAAGTTGCTCGACCTGCCGCTTGGTGAAATCGAAAGCCAGCAGTTTGACGCGCGCTTCCTCACGATTGGCCGAACCGCGGATGATGCGAATGAATTCATCCAGATTGGCCAGGGCGATGAGATAACCTTCGAGCGTCTCGGCGCGCTCCTCGGCCTTGCGTAATTCATAGCGCGTACGCCGCAGGACCACTTCGCGGCGATGATCGATGTAGGCCTGGTTCGCTTCCTTGAGCGAGAGGAGCTTCGGCCGGCCGTGATCGATGGCCAGCATGTTGACCGCGAAGGAGCTTTCCAGCGCGGTGTGCTTGTAGAGATTATTGATGACAACTTTCGGATTCGCGTCCCGCTTGAGCTCGACGACGACGCGCGTGTTTTCATCCGACTCGTCGCGGATGGCCGTGATATCGCTCAGCACCTTGTCGTTGACGAGAGCGGCAATGCGCTCGACCAGGGTGGCGCGATTGACGTTGTAGGGAATTTCCGTGATGACGATCTGCTCGCGATTTCCCTTTAGCTCCTCGACACCGGCTTTGCCGCGCACTTTCATGCTCCCGCGACCACCCTCCAGATATTGCCTGATGCCGGCGACACCGCAGATGGCGCAGCCGGTTGGAAAATCCGGACCCTTCACGTGCTTCATCAAGCCTTCGAGATCGATGTCGGGATCGTCGATTTGCGCGCAGATGCCATCGATGACTTCGGCCAGATTGTGCGGCGGAATATTTGTGGCCATGCCGACCGCAATACCGGTCCCGCCGTTAACGAGAAGATTCGGAAAGGCGGATGGGAAAACGGTCGGCTCGGTCCGTGTCTCGTCGTAGTTCGGGACAAAGTTGACCGTGTCCTTCTCCATGTCGGTCATGAGGGCAGCGCCGAGATGCGTCATGCGCGCCTCGGTGTAACGCATGGCCGCGGGCGGGTCGCCTTCGACGGAACCAAAGTTGCCCTGGCCATCGACCAGCGTCTCCCGCATGGCCCAGGGTTGCGCCATGTGCACGAGCGTCGGGTAAATGACGGCTTCGCCGTGCGGGTGATAGTTACCGCTGGTGTCCCCGCAAATCTTGGCGCATTTACGATGCTGCCGGTTGGGGAAGAGCGAGAGATCGTGCATCGCGTAAAGGATGCGGCGTTGCGACGGCTTCAGCCCATCGCGGGCATCGGGCAGTGCGCGCGAAATAATGACCGACATCGAGTAATCGAGGAACGACCTCGAGACTTCTTCGGCGACATTGATCGGTTCTACTTTTTCGTTCGCGTTATACATGACTCAATTGGGCAAGAGATTGCAGATGGGGGCGCTCCGTCAGAATGCGCTCGGCCCACGCATCGGAGAGGGCGTCGGCCTGACGAACCGTGACGGGCGGCCCGATACGGACATTTTTGGGAAGCGAAATCTCCAAATAATCGAGAACGCCGCGGATGGTCGTCTCGTAGTCGCGACAGAGGCTCTCGTATTCCACACGGAAGGGCTCGAGCCCGAGGCGCTGGAAGAATTGCTCCCACAATTGATCGAGCAGTTTGATTTCGGCGATTGATTTCTCGATGAGGTCGGGATCGAATTCCGTCTCCTGTGACTCGGGCGTTTCTCCATTCTTGATCTTCCACAGCCCGGTCTGGGCGGCCCGGACTTTCGAGAGCGCCTGGCGGAGCTTGTCGCGCCGTGAGATATGCACGAAGCGAAGCCGGGGAAAGGCGTGGCATAACATTTCCAGCACAGGCGTGTCCGCGCCGCCAAATGCGCCCGTTTCACGCAGGCGCCTCAGAAATCCCTCCAAGTACCAGCTCATCAACTTAAATCCGAAGACTTCATTGGAAGTGCAGGCCGCGTTTTGAATTCCGCGCACGTAGTCCGCGAAGCCCATGTCGTTCCTGAGGCCGTGTCGTTTGATGTAGGCGCCCTCGTTCTTGTGCAGGAAAAATTGCTTCGGCCGGCCGGCCAAACGCGTCTCGTGCAGCCCATCGGTAAGGAGGTTGCTGCCCGAGCGGGCAATCGCGCAAACCACATAACAACGGCGCGGATGTCGCAGCCTGTGAAAAAAGCCTCCCATTGATTTTTAGACAGGATTTACAGGATGAGAATGGCAATTGGCGGTTTGCGCTGATGAAATCGAACGCCGATTCTTTCGCCTGAATTGAGAACCGGCTCCGCCGAAGTTGGGAAGAAGCCGGAGTTCGCGGCTCGTGGTGGTTAAATGATTTACCGGCTGCAATTGGTCCGTCTTCGTAAGTGTAGAGATCGTTTTCAATTCGCAGATGGGATTCCCGGCCCCGGCAAGGCCGGCAATGAAATGACTGACTCGAGAGAACCTTGTCCCGGCGCACGATGCCGTTTCATCGCCAGACCGATGACCATTTTCGTCAGTGCGTAATCTTCATCCAAATTCAATCCCGTAAATTCCGTTGATCCCGTCTAGACGTCGAGGTTGCGCACATTGAGCGCATTATCTTCGATGAATTGTCGCCGCGGCTCGACCACGTCGCCCATGAGAATGGTAAACATCTTGTCGGCGTCGACCGCGTTGTCCTCGTTCAGATCGACCTTGAGCAGTTTGCGCTTCTCCGGGTCCATGGTCGTGCTGAACAACTCCTTGGCGTTCATTTCGCCGAGGCCCTTGAACCGTTTGATCTGCACGCCGCGCCGGCCAATCTCCAGGATCTTCTCCAGAATCTCCGGGATGGAGAAAAGCGGATGGGCGTTCGCTTTCTCGCCCTCGCCTTCGATCAGTTCGAAAATGGGACGATCCGCCGCCGAATAATGATCCACCTTCAGTCCCTTGCGCGCGAGCTCGGCGATGATCTTCTGGATGGTGGTCGATTCATGCAGCTCGACGAGCTTGCCGCGACGCCGATTTCCATTTTTCGAGGAAGGCGCCGGCGCATTGCTGCTCAAAGGCAACAGCTCCTGGCCGCCCAGCTCGTCATCGAACAGATTCAGGTCGAGATTTTCCTCGTGAAATTCGCGCACGGCGCGCTCGTCATGGAAATAATGCACCGTCTCGTCGTTGCCATCGCGCACTTTGACGAGGTAGCTTGGCAATTTGCCGCTCTTCTTCTCGCGCTCGCCCAGGAAACTCTCGAAATCGCCGCCATGCCGGCGAACTCCTTCGCTCAGTTTGGCCAGCCTTTGCAGCGATTCGAGAATGTCTTTCAACTGCGCGGCGCTGATTTCCTTCTCATCGGCCAGATTCCGGAGCCGGACATCCTCCGCGCCTAACGAGATCAGGATCTTGTTCAACTGCAGGTCGTCGTCGACGTATTCCTCGCGCTTCTTGCGCTTGATCTGATAAAGCGGCGGCTGCGCGATATAAATTTTCCCGGCGCGGACCAGCTCGGTCATCTGCCGGTAGAAAAAAGTGAGCAGCAGCGTCCGAATGTGGGAGCCGTCCACATCGGCGTCGGTCATGATAATGATCCGGCCGTAGCGCAGCTTCGAGATGTCGAAATTCCCCTCATCCTTGCCGTTGCCATTACCATCCTCTTTCGGCTTGCCGATGCCGGTCCCGATGGCCGTGATCATCGATTGAATTTCGTTGTTCTTGAGAAACTGATCGATGCGCGCCTTCTCGACGTTGATGAGCTTGCCGCGAATGGGCAGGATGGCCTGATAGCGGCGGTCGCGTCCCTGCTTGGCGGAACCGCCGGCCGAATCGCCCTCCACAATATAGAGCTCGGTCAGTTCCGGATCGCGTTCTGAACAATCGGCCAGTTTGCCCGGCAGACCGCCGCCGGTCAGAGCGCCCTTGCGAATGGTTTCGCGCGCTTTGCGGGCCGCCTCGCGCGCCCGCGCCGCAGTCAGCACCTTGTCGAAAATCTTTTTCGCGACCGGCGGGTTCTGATCGAAATAGGTCATGAGGCCGTCGTAAACGACCGAATTGACGATGCCGTCGATCTCGGTGTTGACGAGTTTGACCTTGGTCTGCGATTCGAAGCGCGGATTGGGCAACTTGATACTGAGCACGCAAATGAGTCCTTCGCGCACGTCGTCGCCCGAAATGGAAGGATCCTTGTCCTTCAGCAGGTTGTTCGTCTTGGCGTATTGATTGACCGCTTTGGTCAGGGCAGTGCGGAAACCGGTCAGATGCGTGCCGCCGTCGGAATTCGGAATCGAATTCGCGAAAGGCAGGATCTGATCGTTATAGCTGTCGTTGTACTGCAGCACGACATCGACAAAAACCTCATCGCGCTGCCGCGAGATCACGACCGGCTTCGGATGAATGACCTGTTTGTTTTCCCCGAGCTGCTTGACGAATTCCTCGATACCGTGCTTGTAGAAAAATCTTTCCTTCCTCGGCGCGTCGCCACGTTCGTCGATCAGGAAAATCTCGATGCCGGGATTGAGAAAAGCGAGCTCGCGCAGGCGCGTGGCCAGGCGCTCGAACTTGAACTCGGTCGTGATGGTGAAGATGGTCGGATCGGGCAGAAATGTGATGAGCGTCCCGGTCATCTTCTTGTTTTTGACCTCGCCGATCACGCTGAGCTTCTGCGTGGTTTTGCCGCGCTCGAAGGCCATGTGATAAACCTTGCCGTCGCGCGAAACCTCCACCTTGAACCAATCGGAGAGTGCGTTGACGCATTTCGCGCCGACGCCGTGCAGCCCGCCGGAATATTTGTAGGCGCCCTGGCCGAATTTTCCGCCCGCGTGCAGATTCGTCAGGACGAGCTCAACGGCCGGCATTTTCCATTTCGGATGCATATCGACCGGGATGCCCCGGCCGTTGTCGCGCACCGAAACCGAACCGTCGACGTGAATGGTCACGTCGATCTTGCTGCAAAAACCGGCCAGGTGTTCGTCGATCGAATTATCGAGCACCTCAAAAACGCAGTGATGCAAACCGCGCTCGTCGGGGTCGCCGATATACATGCCAGGCCGTTTCCGGACGGCTTCGAGGCCCTCGAGTTTATCGATCTGCGCGGCGTCGTATTTTTGGTTTTGACTGATGCCGGCGGGAGCCTCGCGCGGCGATTTTTGCAAAGAGTTTTCGTCCTGAACCTGAGGCATAAAAGGCGTGCCGCGACTGCGACTCGAAAAGATAACGCAGGCATGGCTTTTCACAAATAATATTCTGGGTTTTTTGCCTCCTCCAAACACCATATCTGGAGGCCGTCAGCCCTGCCGAACGCCGTATTTTGTGGCCGGACCCGGCCGGAAACGCCCAAAAGAGGCCGGGCAGGGCAATCGCGCGGGACAGCGACAGAATTCGTGCGCGTGGCGGAGCCTCGAATTTTTTCTTCGAAGCGGTCGCTGAAGTCCTGAGCCTGTTCGTTAGGGCCTAGGTCGGGCCAGCTGTCTGGCTCGGAATCTCATCGCCGAGAGAATTGATAACGCTGTAGCCGCGGTGATAGGTCTTTTCGTACTCTGCCTCAGGAGAGGCGACATCGAAGACCAGCTGCTGGGTCGGCCCGTAATTGAAAAAGGTGATGCTCTGACGATACGGAACGCCGAAGAGTTTGTAGGCGAGCACGAACTGATAGCTGACCCAGCCGTTGATGGGAAGCGCGTCTGCCTTCTCTTCCAACACTTGCACAGCCGTGGCTTCAGCCGAGACATACCCGCGCGCCGCCGCCCGGTAGAGCTCGATATTCTTGCCCTCAAAAGGCACCTCCGTCGTCATTGATGATTTTGCCAGTCTCATGGTGGCGTTACGGATATCGGAGAATTGAAAGATTGCCTGCGTGGAAGATCCGCTCACGCTCATCGCGCCATCGATCCGAAAAATCATGCGCTTGCCTTCGTCGTCGAAAAAATAGCGACGCACGGGGGGGCCATCGCGTTCCACCACGATTTCGTGTGGGGCGAGATTGAGGGCCCGCGCTACGCTCAGACTGCCGGCCAGGGCGAGCAGAATACAAAGTAATCTTTTCATCGGATTTTCTCCTCTAGAATCGGGCCAGAGAGCCGCGCGAGATCGTAACGGCATCGAGCGAGCCTGGCGGCGGATCGTCAACAAAGCGCGAATCGAAATTCCAATTGCGATTCGGCGGGACATAAATGTTGCCCGTATCCCATTCGCCGGTGGCGATGGTGCTCGTGAAAAGCTCGATCATGGAACCATGATAGGTGAATGTGTCGTTAGTCCAGTCTTCCAGGAAACGCGGGAAGTTATTGAGGCCACCCGAATAACCGTACCTGGGCGCCGTATTCGTTGACCCAGCCCGATGGCAGGAAGCCTGCGACGATAGCCGTATTGACGACGGTGTTCGAAGCCTGCCGGTAGGAAAGCGCGTAGGTCGATTTGCTGTCATTCCAGCTATTGGAAAGAATCGTGACAGCGTCGCCGAAGACAGCCGAAGAGACGGAACTTTGCCCGGAAGAATTGCTGTTGTAATCGCCCTGAATGTAGACCGGATTCATGCTCGCCACGGTCAACCCGCCGCTGGGCAATGACGATCCATTCTTGAGGCGAATGCCCTTGGGGTCGCCATAGCCGGAGGAGCTGTCGTCGTAAACGTACAGGATCTCATTAAAATTCGCGGCGCCCTGCAGAGTCGTTTTGGCGGCGCCGACGTCGAGCGTGGTCAGATCGATGTATTTGCCCTCCCGACGATCGTAAATGGTCTGCTGTGAGAATGAACCGGTCAGGGCAGTCCTCTGCGCCTTTGTCAGGGTGGCTCCATTCTGGGTGGTGATGGTGATGTTTGATCCACTGACGTGCACAACGATCCCGGCCTTGTTGGAAAGACGCCGTTGCGCGATCGGCGTCGGGTCGGGATAGGCGTTATTCGGTAATTCGATCAACTCATGGATTGAGTCGTTATTCGGATTCGAATCTGTCGTGTTCAGAACCGAGGCAGGATCGGTCCCGAGCGGTTCCATACGATCGACTCCATGAACCGAATTGTCGAAACCGGACGGATAACTCGGAGGAAAAGCAGAGTTAGGCGTATAGCCGGACCAAAGATATGCCAGGGGCGGCGCAGTATCATCCGTGTATCCCTGCACATAGGAAAGATTCCCGGTGAAAGTGAGCGAAGGATTGGTCGTGGAAGAGGAGCTGACATAAGCCGTGCCGTTTGTGTGCACCAGTCCGCTGATGGTCATGGGCGCAGTCTTGTAGAGCTCGAGTGTATCTTCGAAAAAGGCGGTCGCCTGGAACAGCGGCACCACTGCGTAATTAATGGAACGTTTGACTCCGTAATCAACAACGCGACCACCGGCCGTCGTCCCCTGCAAACGAGCGCTGGCCAGATAGTTGAAATTCTTTCCGACCCAGCCGGCGTAACCCGGGAGATTAACGAGGGTGGAGACCGGGGTGGCGACCGGCGCACCGTACCCGTCGACCGGCGTCACTTTGAGTGGACCGTTGGCCGAGGCCGGTGCGTAGGTGAAGTTATTGAAGGTCGGCGTGGTCTGGAGCGCGGCATTGAGCTGAGCCTGGGTTACTGTCGCGTAGTAGGTATTGATGCTTTTGACCCAAACGCCGTAGCCAAAATCGACCGCTCCCTCGGCTGCGCTACGCAAGGCATAAAAATCGCGACTGGAACCAGCCTGGCGCACCGTAGCGGTGGTGAGATACATGGCCGTACCGACACCGGCCGCGATGAGAAAGATAACAAGCATGGCGATGGCCACTGCCGTGCCCCTGCAATCTGCTTTTGTGGATAGTTTCATATGATTAGAGGAAGCTGCGGGGTCGTACCATGGTATCGACCCGCAGGAACGTGTTGAACTCTTTCGCCTGCCGCGTGGAGAGGTAGTTATTGAATCCGTGGTCCTCCACGCGCATAGCGATGTTCAGAAATTTCGTTATGCCATTGGTGACAAGTGAAAATGGCGTCGTATCACCTGTCGCCGTCCCAATCTCCCTCGTCAGAACCGCGTAGGTGGAAGCGTTGTTGTAATTCGAGGAAGCGAGTGTTTCAGCGTTTGGATAAAAGCGCAGTTCCGCCCGACCGCTGACCGGCACGATGATGAAGGCTTCGCGGTGAATTACGTAGGCGGTTTCCTGAATGCTGGTCGTCCAGGGAATGGCCTGCCCGATGGGCCCCTGAAGTTGCACCGTGATGGTCTGTAATCCTCCCGAAATCGTTGCAGAGGAACTGGCCACCAGCGGTCTGGCCGTCGAATCGCCGATCTTGACAACATCATTGTTGACTGGGGTTGGCGGGGAGGCGAGCGAGTTCGTCGAAGATTTCATCTGGAACGAAGTCGCGGTGGCCGAGAGTCCCGAGCCGCTTGGGTTGGTCACGATGTAAGGGGCACCCTTGTAATGATCGAAACGAATGCCGGCCGCCGGGCCGGAAGCATTCGATGCGGTGCTGCCATCGGCATTGAGCAGGACAGGCAGCCCGTTGGCCTGACTGATTTCGGCATAGACGCGATCCAGGGCGTCGCGCACCGTCGTATTCGAAGTGTTAATCGAAAGGTTCTTGGCCAGCAGCGTGGTGGCGCTAATCAGAATCGTGTAGGCCAGACTCCCGGCGATGGCCAGGATGGCAAGCCCCACCATCAGTTCGACCAGGGTGAAGCCGCCGGTCGGCGCGCTTTTGCGTATCTTCATTTATCGACGGAGCGGAGGGTAGTTATTTGGTAGCTGGAGAGTCTGCCGAACATCGTGTAATCGAGACGAAACGTGACCCGCCGGATGTCGGCACCCGCGTCGTTGGGCTCGGTGAGAACAATTCGCGTGAGCGTTCCCTTTATCGTCTGAGTGCCATCGCGGCTGGTGTAAATGTTGACCAGATTATCGCCACCGCCGTCATCGTCCCACACCGAACCGGAGGCACCGGTTGGGGCCAGAATGGAGGGGACGCTGGTGGAGCTTAAGGGAAGAGACATGGCCGTCTCGATATTCCGTTGCACCACCTCCTTGGCATTGGTCAGGATGCGCGTGCGGACGGCGTTTTTGTTCAGCGAAATGAGCGAAGCGAAAGCCCCGGCCGCGACCAGGCCGAGCAACGCCAGACCGATCGCGATTTCGACAATGGTCATGCCCCGGACAGAGCGCAAGCGGGGCATGGAACGACTGTGGAGCGAACGGGTCTTCATTTTTGGGGCATAACTATCCCGGGAACACCGGTTTTATTAAGCAATCGGCAGGCCAAATTATGGTTTCTATAAACCGGCCGTCACTTTTTCCTCCTTCCTGGAAAAAGTGGCCTTCGGCCTGCTGCCTTGACCTCGCCCGACTGCTCGCCAACGGTGCGCCATACCCATGCGATCTCAAACGCTCGCCGAAGCGCGCTGGATTTTTGCCGTCCTCGGCGTTTTCGCCATCGTTAGTCTCTTTCTTACCCCGTGGCTGCTGCTCCTTTGCCTCCTTCTTATTGGCTATGTTTTTCTCTTCTTTCGCGACCCGGAACGGACTATTCCGCCCGACCCGGACGCGGTTGTGGCGGCCGCCGATGGTGTCATCGCCGAGATCGTGGAAATCGACGAACTCGAAGTCGTGAAACAGCGCATGAAGCGGGTGGCCATTTTCCTCTCCATCTTCGACGTGCACGTGAATCGCGCTCCGATCGATGGGCGCATCATCTACCGCCTGCGTCGGGAAGGTCGCTGTCTCGACGCGCGGAGCCCGGAGTGTTCCGAAAAAAACGAAGCGATGACATGGGCGTTTGAAAATCCACGCGTCACCGTGGTGGTGCGACAACTGACCGGCGCGATCGCCCGCCGTATCGTAGCCTGGTCGCAAATGGGGGATGATTTGAAGAAGGGCGACCGCTTCGGGATGATTCGCTTCGGGTCCCGCACAGAGGTATATTTGCCTCTCGATGCGACCGTGCTCGTCAAGGTGGGCGACCGGGTGGCCGGCGGGACGAGCATCATTGCGCGTCTGGCCTAACGAATGAACGATAACAACGGACCGAAGATTTACCTGCTGCCCAATCTGATGACGGCGGGCAATCTCTTCTGCGGATTCGCCGCCGTTTTGCGCATCTATGATGGCGCGCAGGATTTCGATTTCGCCATCGCCGCGCACAAGTTCCATGACGCCATCTGGTTCATCCTGGCGGCCTGCATTTTCGATTTGCTCGATGGCCGGCTGGCCCGGCTGGGAGGGAACGAAAGCCCTTTTGGACGCGAATTCGATTCCCTGGCCGACATCGTTTCCTTCGGCATCGCCCCGGCATTGCTGGTTTATCAGATCGTGCTCGGGGAGTTCCGCAATGCCGGCTGGATGATTGCCTTCGTTTATTTGGCCTGCGGTGCGCTGCGTCTGGCCCGCTTCAACTGCATCGCGGCCGAGGCGGAAAGCAGGCCGGAAGATGGGCGCAAGAATTTCACCGGCTTTCCCATCCCCGCAGCGGCCGGCCTCATTGCTTCGATCACGCTCTTCATGCTCTGGCTGAACGAAGGACAGCACACCATCGGGCGCTGGAAGTACGCCCTCCCGCCGCTCATGCTTTTCATGTCGTTCATGATGTTTAGCAAATTCCGCTATCCCAGTTTCAAGGCCATCAACTGGAGGACGACGCAATCGGTGCCGCGGTTTCTGTTCGTCATCGCCGTACTCGCTGTGACGGTAAAATTTTACCAATGGATGGCCGCCATCATCTTCCTCATCTATCTGCTCTACGGTTTCCTGCGGCCGTTCCTGCCGCCAAAACGCCGGCGCGAATTCGAAGCGGAGATGGGGGAGGAGCCGGTGGAGGAAGTTTAGAGAGGCTTGTTCAAGGCGGCCAGCACTTCGGGATCACGCACATCCGCCCAGGCGCCGGATAATTCGAATGCCTGCACTTTTTTGCCGGAAAGGGCGAGGGCACGAATTGCGTCAGTTAACTCGTATTCGCCGCGCTCGGACGGCTGCAGTTTGGCTGTGAAGTCAAAGATGCCGGGACGAAAACTGTAGATGCCGGCGTTATACCACGGACTGGTCGGCTCGCCCGGTTTCGGTTTCTCCCTCAGATCGATCAACTCGAAGCGCTCGTTAACAAAAACGGCTCCGCCTTTGCTCACATCTTCATTGCGTCTTACGCTCACCATCGCTTCGACATCATCGGCCAGCCTGACCAACTGCTGGTAGTTCGCAGGATCGACGAGAATATCGCCATAACTGAGAATAAACGGAGTCTGGCCGACAAAGTTTCGCGCCAATTCCACAACGCGTCCTGTTCCGTCCTGCACGATCTGGGTCGCGTAGGCGATGCGGGCGTCGAAGCGCTCGCCCTCCCCGAAATAATCGCGCACGACCTCGGCGCGCCAGCCGACAATGATGAGAAAATCAGTGACGCCGGCGCGCTGCAGGCCTTCAACGATATGCGCCAGGACCGGTTTGCCGTGCACTTCCAGCATTGGCTTAGGCAGATCGGTCGTTAGTTCACGCATACGCGTGCCGCGGCCGGCAGCCAGGAGGACTGCTTTAGTGATCCGGCTCGACATCTTCTATTGCGCACCCTGGCCGTGGCCGGTCTTTGCCGCAGCGGCCGGCGCTCACGGTATTTTCGTGCTCACCGAAAGCACGGGCACGTCGGCTTGCTTGATCAGCGTTTCCACCTTTGGCAGATCCTCCTTTTTGATCTGCGCCCACTGCTTCAATTCCTCGTCGAGATGCGAGCTGAGCTTCTGGAAAACATCCAGCTCGGACTGAGTCGGCGCGGTATCGGCGTTGTCGATCGTGTGGCTGAAGCTGTCGAATTCCTCGTTCAGCATGTTTGGGAAAACCAGGTTCCCTTCCGAGCTCTTCATGTTGACCTGGATGAGCTGTTCTTCCACGGTCGACATTTTCTTTTTCAGATCGTCCGCCGCGGTCAGCGCCGGTTTCAACTTTTCATTTTCGCCGAAACGCTTGTGCAACTGATCGATTTGCGACTTGAGTGCGCGAATCTCATTCACGGCCGTATGCAGCTGCGTAATGCAATCACGCACCTTCATGGAAAGATCGAACTGCTTCTGCACCGCGGCCTCGGCGCCTTTTGTGCGCGGATCCATCATGAGATGCAGCGGTGCCGTTTGGCTCCTGCCCGCCGCGGTTAGTTTCACCTGATAATCGCCAGGCAGGGCGAGGGGACCTTCCGGGCCGTTACCGGCGTAGAAAGCGCCCGGGGTTTGCACCGGTTCGTCGTAGCGAAGATCCCATGCATAACGATTCATTCCCGGTTCCGCCGGGATGGTCTTTGGTTTCTCGATTCGGTCGGGCCATTCCGGCGGTTGCTCGTTTTCTTTCTTCTCCTTGCTGGACAAATGCCGGACGACTTTCCCATCGTGATCCAGAATATCGATTGTCACTTCGTCTTTCGGCGCGGTCTTGAAATAATAATCGATAACCGCCCCGGCCGGCGGGTTGTCGCCGACGGGGTCGCGCTTGTCGACCTCCTGCGGATAGTGCAGGCGCTTCGCCGTTTCCGGGTGGTAAAGAATCATGTCGCTCGCGGCCGAGTTCGCGTTCACCTGCCGGAGAGGCGTCAGATCATCCAGCACCCAGAAGGAACGGCCGTGCGTGGCCACGACCAGATCGTCGTCCTTCACGACCAGGTCGCGAACGGGTGATCTCGGCAGGTTCATTTGCAGCGACTGCCAATGGGCCCCGTCATCGAAGGAAACGTAGACGCCCTGTTCCGTTCCCGCGTAAAGCAGACCGCGGCGTTTGGGATCTTCGCGCACCGCCCTAACGAACGCACCTTCCGGAATGCCGTTCGCGATCGCCGTCCAGCTCTTGCCGAGATTATTCGTTTTGTAAATGTACGGCTTCAGATCATCGAGGCGGTGACGTTCCACGGCGATGCAGGCGCTGTTCGCATCGAACGATGAGGGATCAATGTTGCTGACGGTGCTCCATTCGGGCATCGATGGCGTCACTTTGGTCCAATGAGCCCCGTCATCCGTGGTCACGTGCACCAGACCATCGTCCGTCCCGGCCCAGAGCGTGCCCTGTTTCAAAGGCGATTCGGCCAGCGCAAAAATCGTGTCGTAGTACTCGACGCTGGTGATGTCCTTGGTGATCGGTCCGCCGCTCGCCTGCTGTTTGCTCTTGTCGTTACGCGTCAGGTCGGGGCTGATCTGCTTCCAACTGTGACCGTGGTCGGTTGATTTGAAGACGGCTTCCCCGCTCATATAGAGCACGTCGGGATTATGCGGCGAAAGCAGGAGGGGCGAGACCCATTGGAAACGATGGATCAGGTCGACAGCGCCATGCCCGGAAACATCGAGCGGCCAGACGCTGATGTCCTCCGATTGCCCGGTGCGCTTGTCATAGCGATCGATGTAAGCTTCGCTGTTCGAATAAATGATGTGCCAGTCGCGCGGATCGGGTACGACGAAACCGCACTCGCCGCCGCCCGCCTGAAACCAGTTCTCGCGGCCGATCGCGCCTTCATCGGAGTAACTGGCGATGCCGACATTGGAGTTGTCCTGTTGCGCGCCGTAGATGTGATAGGGGAAGGCATTGTCGACCGATACATGATAAAACTGCGCGGTCGGCTGGTTGTTCAAGGTCGTCCAGGTCTTGCCGCCATCGTTCGAAATGCTGGCCCCGCCATCATTCGCGTTGCCGATTCGCTCGGGATTTTTGGGATCGATCCAAAGCCCGTGATGATCGCCATGCCGGGCGGGCAGGAGGGTGAAATTTTTGCCTCCGTCGACCGAGCGAAAGAGACCGGTATTAAGGACGTAAACAGTCTCGGCCGAACGCGGGTCCGCGTAGATTTTGCTGAAGTACCAGGCGCGCTGTCGAAAGCGGCCGTCGTCATTTACCTTCTTCCAGTTTTCGCCACCATCTGTGGAGCGAAAGATACCGCCATCCTTCGCTTCGATGATGGCATAGACGGTGTTGGAATCGGCGCCGGAAACGGAAACACCGATGCGACCAAGAATGCCGTCGGGCAAACCGTGGCCCTTCAACTCCTGCCACGTGTTGCCGCCGTCGGTAGAACGATAAAGACCGCTGCCTGGTCCGCCGCTTGAGAAAGTCCAGGGTTGCCGGCGAACCTGCCAGAGCGCCGCGAAAAGCGCATTCGGATTGTGCGGATCGAAGACCACATCGATGGCGCCCGTGTTTTCGTCCTTGCCGAGAACCTTCGCCCAGGTCTTGCCTCCATCAGTCGTGCGAAAGACACCGCGTTCCTTGTTAGGTCCGAAGGCGTGACCGAGCGCCGCCACGAAAACGATATCTGGATTCTCCGGGTTGACGATGAGCGCGCCGATGTGACGGCTGTCTTTCAAGCCGACGTTTTGCCAGTTCTTGCCGCCATCGACCGATTTATAAACGCCCTCTCCGTAGGTGACGTTACCGCGCAGATCCGACTCGCCCGTCCCCGCGTAAATGATGTTGTGATCGGAAGGAGCCACCGCGATTGCGCCAATCGAGGAATTTGCATTTCCCTTGTCGAAGATGGGTTGCCAGTTGGCGCCGCCGTCCGTCGTCTTCCAGACGCCGCCGGCCACACCGCCAAAGTAGTAGGTGTTCGGCTCGCCCGGTACGCCCTCGATAGCGACGGCGCGGCCGCCCCGAAACGGTCCGACCAGGCGCCATTTCATTCCGCTCCACAGCTTTTCATCGAGCTGGTTTTTGTTTTGCGGCTTCGAATTGGCCGCCATGACCGCTCCAATCGTGAGAGCGAGGGCCGCACTGCTGCAGAGAATGACGCGCGACCAACCACCGAAAGAGATTTTTGGCATCGCGTAGTTTGATGCGGTTCGGCCCGCCTTTCAACACCGCCCCGCGATCGGCCAATCGCTGCCTGACCGCTTTCGCCTAACGAACAGCTTCCAGTTCGCGCTTCGGCTCCGCTGACCCGGCCGATTCGTCCGTGCAACGCACACGACGAGCGCCGTAATACGAACCGATGACCAGGACGGCCGCAAACGTCTGCGCAATCATGGTTTCGTAGGTGGGAAAGACAGCGAACCAAAGACCCGCCCAGTTGGGAATAGCGCCGGTCAGCCACGGGATCGGCGTCGTCGAAACCCAATGCGCGAGCTGCATCTCCTGAACCTGTTCGCCGACCATCACGAGAAGGACCACGCCCAAAAGCAGTCCGGTCGTGACCAGCATTTTTCGGTAGGGCAGCCGTTGTTGCAGAACGAAAGTCAGGACTGCGACGAAACCGGAGAGAATGAGGCCGAGCAGGGTTCCTTTCAGAACGACGCCGCCACCCAGTCGCAAATGATATGTCTGCAGAAAGAGGACGACTTCGAACCCTTCGCGATAGAGAGAAGTAAAACCGAGCAGAATCAATCCCCAGATCAGTCGCGTTTGCGAGGCTGAATCGCCGTTGGCGAAAAGGTTCTTGCGACGCCGGTTGTGCGCTCGGATCCAGCCGCCCCAGTAAATCTTGTGGAAAAACCAGTTCATGATCACCAGCAACACGACCACAGCGAGCAGGCCGGTCGCCGCCTGGAGATCCAACGCCGACACATTGTCGGTTAGAGCCCCCATGATCCGGACCGCGATCATCCAGGTGATGAGGGTGGCGATAAAGGCGAGCCCCGCACCCCAGGCGACGGGACGGCGATATCCCTGCCGCACACCGGTCATGCTCGCGGTAATGGCGGCCAGCACGAGAATGCACTCGAGCCCTTCGCGAAAAACGAGCACGCCAATGTCGAGGACTGCCACGGTAGCACTCGTGTTCGCTTTCGTCGGATCCGGATTGCCCTGCACGGCGATGCCTTGCCAGACGAGTGTCGCCAAGACCGCCGCCGCCGCGAAAACGATGAGCAGTCGCATGGTGAGACCGAGGGCGGGAACGCGCCTGGCGGAGCTGGTCGGTCGCGCGATCGGCGCGCTGATGGCAGACGAACTCACAGCGAAGATGCTACCATAGCCTGAACAGGGCGCTGACGGTGTTTTGCGTTTTTTTAGCGGATAATTGCGCTTCAGCACAGATCTCCGATTCAAGCCGGCCTGTCCGCGGGTCTCGGGCACGGGGCCGGGATCGCAACTGCGCTACCGGGAGATGCCTTGTGATTCTCTTGCCGAAGCGTAACTTCCGCCATGCGGAGCAACCGTGGCTTTACCCTGATCGAAATTTCGATTTCGGTCTTTATTCTCATCCTGTTGCTTCTGCTGGCGGTTCCAAGCCTGAATGGCGTGCTGGCCGACCGTCGCCTGCGCCGGTCGCTCGATACCTTCAACAGACTGGTGCAGCAGGCGCAGCAGTTGAGCCTGACGGAACGCCGGCCTTATCTGCTTGTCTGGGAACGCGATGCCATCATTCTCCGTCCCGAGACCTATGGGGAAAAGGAAGACAAGGAGCCGACCAAGGTGCTTTCGCTTGGGAAGGGAGCCGCCTTCACGCTTAAACTCCCGGCGGCGCTTTCGAAAAAACCAGCCCCCGAATGGATTTTCTGGCCCTCTGGAAATTGCGAACCGGCGGTCATCGGATACCACGGGCCGGACGGATCATGGAAGGCCAGGTATTCGCCGCTTACCGCCCGCTCGGAGCTCGCCCAATATGCAGCGAAATAGGAAACACCGGCGCGGCTTCGCCCTCTATGAGGTGATGATCGGCGTCACTATTTTTGTGGTCGGCATTCTCGCCCTCGGCCGCTCGGTCGAGAACTGCCTGAACGCAAGCGAGCTGGCGACGGATGAAAATCGTGTGCGCGACATACTCTCCAATCGCATGGCCGAAATTCAGACCGCCCCCGGGCCGCCCGACGCCACGAAGCAAATCAAAATCGATACCGGTTATGGCGTGGTGACGCTGACGCAGAAAAGCGTCCCGGCCAACCTCAAGCAGGAGGAGGGGATCGAGCTGAACGGATTGCGACGGGTGCTCCTGACGGCGGAATGGACCCGCGGCGGCATCAAACAAACCAAGCAGTTGAGCTTTTATGTTTATCGAGCCGGCTAAACGAAAAAGCGGCGGCGGTTTTACGCTGCTCGAGATCAGCTTTGCCGTCGCCATCCTCGCCATGATGTCGCTGGCCATTTACCGCTTCGTGGAATCGAACCTCACGTCGATGCGCGTTTCGTGGGAGGAAATGTCGATCGATGCGCGCTACGACGGTCTGCGAGATTTGCTCGGTCTGGAATGGCGAAGCCTGCCCTCGGGCGAAGGACGACTTACCGGGGAGCCCTTCAAGTTTGACAACCGTTCGCAGGATCAGATCAACTGGGTGTGCGGTTCCGGGCCCGGATTATTGACTCGTTATGCTGCCGGAGAATATCAGGTCACGCTGCGAATGCGCCCCTCGAGCAAGCAGAAGAATCAGCAGGATATCGGCATCGTCCGCAAGCCGGAGGCATCCGACAGCAATGACGATGAAACGTGGATTCCACTGCTCGAGAATGTGAAGAGCCTGGAGATCCGCTACTTCGATCCACGTTTGAACAGCTGGGTTGATCGCTGGACCGATACCGTCACTCTGCCGCGGCTCGTCAAGCTAACGATCGATCGGCCCGATAGCGCGGCCCCATGGGAAGTGATCATTGCGCTGGGCCGAACTCCGCTCTGAGAATGAAACGCAGGACCAAACGCACACGCGGCGCGGCCCTCATGCTCTCGCTCTGGGCCTTGTTCCTTCTTAGCGCGGTCATTGTCAGCTGGGCCTTGAACATCGATTCGCGCATCGAACTTTCGGGTAATGCCAATCGCGCGCTCGAAGCCGAAGCCATGGCTTGCTCCGGCACGGAAGTGGCCTTGAATCCTGCGGTCAAGCCGGGTTCCAGCGTGCTCCACGGCCGTTTCGGCCCGGTGCAAACCTATCAGGCGCGAATCACGGGCGAAGGCGGGCGCCTGAACATCAACTGGTTGCTCGCCGGGGAAAATCCGGTGCGGCTCGAAGTGCTGAGAAAGTATCTTGAGATCAAGGGTGTTGAGCTCAATGACCGCGATCACATGATCGATTGCCTGCTCGACTGGGTTGATCCCGATAATCTTGTGCGGCTCAATGGCGCCGAAAACGAAGGGGACTACCAACCCGATAACCAATTGTTTACCCGCATCGAGGACTTGAAAAAAGTGAAAGGCTGGAGCGAATTCACCGCGCGTCAGGGCTGGGAGGATGACTTTACCCTGAACAGTACCGGCCCGATCGATGTCCTCTGGGCTTCGCGCGATATCCTGCGTGCGCTTCCCGGAATGACCGACGAGCTGGTGGATCGTTTTCTCGCCTTGCGACGCGGCCCCGATAAGATCGACGGGACGGACGATGATATGCAGTTCAAATCCATCAACGACGTGCGCGTGGCTTTCGGCTTTTCCCCGGAACAGTTTCAGCAGTTGATGCCGCTGGTCCAAACCAACGATCCGGTAGTCCGCATCATCAGCACCGGAAAATCAGCCGATGTGACCCGCGTGGTACAAATGGTGGTTCGCAAGACAGGCGGGATGCCGCAACTAATCACCTGGAAGGAGCTGTAATATCGATCCCGCCAAGGCCACCATCTATATTGTTCCAGCGCTGCACGGTTGGAACCTGATCCGTTCGGTCGACAATAACGGGACCTGGGACGTCAAGGCGCTTGAAAGCATCGAGGAAGCCGTCCCGCTTCTGCAGGAGCAGGATCGGTTTGTTCTCGGGCTGCCCGTCTCGGCCGTCCTCGCGCAACGCTTGCGTCTGCCCACCGTCGATCCTAACGACTTCGCGGAGATGGTTCGCCTTCAGATCGAGAAAGCGCTTCCTTACTCGACCGATGAAGTGACGAGCGACTTCGAGATTATCGAAAAAGGCGAAACCGAATCGGTCGTCTCGGCCGTGGCCTTGCATAATGAACGGCTGAGCGAAATAGCCGGCACCCTCTTTGCCCACGGCTTTATCCCGAGCCAGATCACCGTCTACGCAGCTCAGCGCGGGGCCACGCATGCCGCCCACGGACAGGCCCTTCTCATTTATCCAGAGAACTCGACGCTGGTTTCGGCGATCATTGAAAACGGCAAACTCAGCCTGGCCCGCACGACGGACGGGACCGATGTCGGCAGCTTGCAGGCCGACCTGCCGCAGCTCGCTCTGAGTGCGGAACTGCAGGGCATCAGCACCTTTTTCCCGAGCGTTCTGTTGGACGAGAGTTGTCTTCCCCTGCAGAACACGCTCGAACATCTTTTTACGAGCCGCTCCGAGCTGGTCGGCGTGGAAACACCACCCGCGCCGACAAAGCTCAATCTCCTTCCCGAAGCCTGGCGGCAACGCCGGGCTCAGCTCGTCAGGCTAAAGGAATGGCGCAAGCGCCTCCTTTGGGCCGGCGGTATCTATGTCGGCGTTCTCGTTCTCCTCTGTGTCTATCTCTTCGGCATGCGCCTCGTTCTCGGTCAACTCAATCGCCGCATCGCGCGCGACGAACCAAGCATCGAATTTATTCGCAGCGCAGCCGCCAACTGGAAGGCACTCTCCCCCGCCATCGACCCGCATTATTACCCGCTGGAGATTTTGCTCCACTTGAAGGAGAGCCTTCCTTCGAAGGCCGTGCACATCACCGCCTATCACCAGTCGGCCCGCCAGATCTCGGTCGATGGCGAAGCCAATTCTCCCGCGCTCGCCTATCAGTTCGCCGAAAAGGTGAAAAAGAATCCGGCCCTGCAAACCTTTCATTTCGAGATGGGCACGCCCCGCATTTTGCCGAACAACCACGCGCAATTTCGTCTCGAGGGAAAACCGCGATGAAGCTGACCGATTTTTATCAGCGCATGAACCGGCGTGAACGACTTCTGGCCGGCCTTGTTGTCGGCGTCGTCGTCCTGCTCGTCAACGTCTTCATCTGGAACACGCTCCTCGACGCCATCGGCAACACGCGCAAGCAGCTGGCCGACCGGCGCGCCGTGCGCAAGACACAGACCGTTTTCATGAAGGAGCGCGATTTGTGGCAAAAGCGCGAGGACTGGCTCAAGAAGCATCAGCCCGTTCTGCAAAGCGCCGGCGAAGCCTCCACCCTTCTCGATCACGTGAAAGACGTGGCCAAAAAACACAACCTGCTCATCGTCAATCCGGCTATTGGCTCGGGCGAATCCGCGCCCAGTCACCAGTCGGTCTTTGCTTCCATCGAGACGAAAAGCCCGTGGCCGGCTCTCGTAAAATTTCTCTATGACATTCAACAACCGGACGATTTTATTGTCTTTGAAGACGCGAACCTCGCCATCGACAGCAGCGATCCCACCATGATGACCGGCCGCTTCAAGATCGCGCGCTGGTTTGCGCCGGCTAACAAATGAAAATAAAATCGGTTTTTCTTCTTGGGACCGTGCTCGCCTTGTCTGCTCATTTTTGGGCGCTTCGGGCTGACGAGGTCGTGCCAAAAAAGGCGGGCTTCACGCGTTACCAGGCGCTGCTTACGAATTCCCCCTTCGCCGTGGCCACGGCGGCGGCTCCGGTCGCGGCGGCGCCTGATTTCGCACGCGACCTCTACATCGCGAACGCGGCGCACTCGGAAACGGGCGACCTCGTCACCCTGGCCTCGACCACGGACAACAACTTCAAGAAATATCTCACGACAACCCAAGCGGACGACGGCTACGCCATTTCGCACATCGATTGGTCCGACCGGATCGGCGAAACGAAAGTTACCATCAGCAAGGATGGGCAATTCGCCACTCTCAGTTTTAATCAGGCGCTCCTCAGCCAGCCTTTGCCGCGCACCGCTCCTCCCATGAAGTACGCACCGGGAAATCCGGCGGCCATGCAGGGGAATCCAATCGGTCGCCTGCGCCCGGCGCCGGTTCCCATGCTACCGACTCCGCCGCCGCACCTGCGCGGCACGATTAAGCGCGCTCCCACTAATTTCGCAACCCCGCCGGTGCGCAAACCACCGGGCAGGCGTTAGGCGCCTGACAAAAAATTAGCTTCCGCCGTCATCGTCGTCCGCCGTATCCGCCTTGCGATCCGGCCCGGCCGAATAGAGATCGTAACCATTGGGATTCTTAATCCCCGGATTTCGATAGATGTATTCGTTGTTCCAGGGATCTTTCGGCAGCTCCTTGTAGAGCTGATACCAGCGTGTCGGCGCCGGATCGGTGCTGGGCTGGGTAACCAGGGCCTGCAGCCCCTGTTCGGTCGTTGGGAAAAAGCCGTTCATGCTTTCGTAGAGTTTCAGCTGCGTGTTGATCCCCTGGATGTCGGCCGAGACGCGCACATGCCGGGAATACTCGACGTTGCCGCCGAGCTTGTAGATGGCCGCGCCGAGAAGCAGCGCGATGATCGTCACCACGAGCATGATTTCGAGAAGGGTGAAACCGTGATTGCGTTGTCTCATAAGAAAAAGCTAGGGCTGCGGTTGCAGCACGTAATCCATTTTATCCCAAAGATATTTCAGCTGCAGCTGGGTGCCGCGAATGGCGGAGACCGGTGTCCCCGGGCCGCTGATTACCATCAGGTCGTTCGTCCCAACTTTCAATTCGGAGAGCGGGATGATCTTCTGCGCGCGAAGCCACCCGGTATACTGAAAATGCATGCCGCTAATGAGCGTGGGCGCTTCGCCGCGGTAGCCGGGATCGGCCAGATCGGGCAGAGTCAGGGTGGCTGCTCCAATATCGCGGCCATTCAGATAAACCTCCGGCGGCGCATCGACCCGCGGGCTCGCCACTTCGAAGGTGAGCAGCGCCATGAGTGGTTCGGCTTCCAAGCCGAATTGAAAATTCGCTCCTTCCTGCACGCTGGGACCCATCGGCACCACTTCGGTTGCGAGCGGCGCGGTCACGGCGCCGAATTTCTCGGTGTCCACCTCCGGCGTTTGCAGATGGGTGACGGCCGAGAATGGCTCGGGAATCACGTCGCTTTGCGCTGCGTCCACCGGATGCGCCATCTCGCTGCTCGCCATCCAGTCGAGAAAAGCGCCGCGCACGGTCGAGCCGTCGCCCGGCACTTCCACGTCAATACATGAAACGGCGAGCATGGGAATTAGGACAGTATTGGAGGTGGCCAGGTTCAATCCTGCACCGAGTTCCCCGGAATGAAGAATCTGGCTGCCCGATTCATCCCAAACCACCAAAACGGGCTCCGCCTTGGGATTATCGTCGAAGAAGAGCCGGAAGAGGAGAACCTGAAACTCTTTTCTCGGTTTCGTTAGGCGAATACGAAAAATGCTTTTCGCCCCGGGGTCCTGCGGATTCGGCGGGACAAAGGTAACCGACTGCACCCAGGCGGGCGCGCTTTGCGGGCGGGCCGAGGCCACGGGTCCTTGCCGAAGATCGAGCCATGCGCTCGAGACCGAAGTGGCCAGGGGAGCAGTGAGGGAGGACTCCGGCAGATGCGAGGTGAAGGCCTGCTGGGCTTGTCCGGAAGAAAGGCCGGCCAGAAGCAGGGCGAACGCAATAGCGCAGCGGAGGAGCATCAGGCCCGCGACATTAAGTTAATGCGGGCGGAACTGCAAGCTGCGTGTCATCTCAAAAACGGCGGAGAGAATACTGTAGACGACGAAGCCGACCACGATGGCGATGAGCACGATGATCATCGGCGGAATGAGCGAAGAGATGATCTTGACTGTGCGATCGAGTTCCCTCTCGTAAACATCGGCGATGGTCTGCATGGCCTGAGCGAAATGGCCCGTTTGTTCGCCCACCGCCATCATGTCGGTAAACAAATCCGGGAACAGCTTTTGCGCGGCCAGCGCATTGGAAAGAGTGGCCCCTTCGATGACCGCCCGCCGCACTTCCACGAGTTTTATCTCGAGGAAACGATTCCCGGCAATCTCCGTGACCAGATCGAGTGCACGCAGGAGCGGCACGCCATTCTCCATAAGCGTGCCGAGAGTGCGCGAAAACTGTGCGTAGTAGCGGTGTTTGACGACGCGACCGTAGCCCGGAATCGAAAGCCGAAACCGATCCCATGTAATGCGCCCTTCCTCATTTCGCACAAACGCACGAAAGCCGACCGCCGCGCCAATCATGGCGAGGATCACCAGCCACCAATAGGTGACGATGAGGTGGTTCACTTCGAGCAGGATCCGTGTCGGCAGTGGGAGCGCACCGCCGGTCTGCGACATGAAGCCGGTCAGCTGCGGCACCATGTAGGTGATGAAGATGGTGATGAGAATGATGCCGGCAAAGGCGAGGAAGGCCGGATAAATCAGAGCCTGCTGCACGCGATCGCGCAGACTCTTGGCCTGCATCAAATGCTCGACCAGGCGCGAAAGGATATCCGGCAGCGCGCCGCTCGCTTCGCCGGCCGCCACCAGATTGACATAGATGGCCGGGAAAATGCGCGGGAATTCCCGGAGCGCCTGCGAAAAACTGCGGCCATCGACCAGCGCCTGATGCAGCGCATGGATCATCTGCTGCGTGCGCGGCTGCTTGAGCCGTTTCTCCAAGACCGAGAGACCTTCGTCGAGCGTCATGCCGGCCTGCAGCATGTGACCGAGTTGCTCGGTGAAGAGGAGAAGCTGGGCGTGCGGGATCTTGAGGTTTTGGGTTGGAATACCAGCCGCCGCGCTCGAACCGGGCGGCGCCGCGACCACGATCGGCTCGCCTCCCACCACATCGATCCGAAGGGGAATATAATTTTGCTGCTCGATCTGGCGAATCGCGACCGAACGGTCCGAGCAGGTCACTACGCCCTCGACCAGTCCGCCCTGCGCATTTCGCGCGCGATATGCAAATTGTGGCATCAGAAATTCCCCGACAAAAATAGCGCGAGCCGTGCAATCGTCCACCGCCGCGCGACCGCCGCAGAACCGAGACGCAGTTTCCACGGGCTGCGCGGCGGTGGCTGCGTTAGCGTTTTAGGCAGGACCGTGATGCGACTATGAATCATTCTTGGACAAGCAAAGATCAAGCCGCAAACTGGGAAGTGCTCCTCGCCGAGGCGGAGCGGCGTTTGCCGGAATTTCTCGAACGCACCCGCGGTGTCGCCCACGCCGCCAAGGGCATCCGCCGCAGCGAAATGTTTTTTCTCTATGCCCTGACCGCCCCGTTCAAACCGCGTCGCATCCTTGAATCGGGCCGGGCCCGAGCTCAAAGCACGCTTGTTCTATCGCTGCTCTTTCCCGACGCAACGATTGTCAGCGTGGAATCGAATCCCGATTCAGCCGACGCCGAAGTGGCGGCTGAGAGATTGCGCGGCCGGAAAAATGTCGAGTGTCTGTTCGGCGATTCCCGCGCACTTCTGCCGCAACTGCTCGAAGCGGATGATATCGTCCTGATCGACGGACCAAAGGATTTTCGCGCGGTCCGTCTCGCTCTGCAGCTGTTGAAAACGGGAAAACCGAATGCCGTCTTCGTGCACGATCTCTGGCTGGGCTCGCCCGCCCGGGCCATCGTCGATCGTCTTGATGTCGTCTTGCTTAGCGATCAGACCGCATGGGTCCGTGCGTATTCCGGACTCGATGGGGCAACCGATGTCCCAGCGGCATTGCTGAATGGGCGGCAGGCCTACGGACCAACCTTTGGCTGCTTCTTGCGCCGTCAGGCGAATTATCGCGCTCTCCTCTTTGAAGTCCGGCTGGCCCAGTGGGGCGCGCGCATTCGTGCGACGAAGCGAAAGCTGCTTCGGCGACCGCGAGAGCGCCGGCCGGACGATTTCGAAACGTTCTCCGGTTAAGCGAAGTCGCTCAGCGCTTTTCTTCGGCGGCCTCGCTGCCGCCCGCATTGCCGGCCGGCAAATCCGCCGCCTTCCAATCCATGGCCATGCGAATGCGGGCGCGTCCGCTCGGGTGATCGAAAAAGATGAATTCCTCGACCGGCCCGGGATTCAGTTTGCGATATGCGCCAAGCTTCAACGCCACCTTCGCCATGCCGTCCGGTTCGCGCGAAGTGTTGATGCTGAAGGCATCAGCCTCCCGCTCGATCGTGCGCGTGATCGTGTTGTCGATCGGGGTGAGGAGAAAAGAGTAGATGCCGAAAATGAGCGCGAGCAGCGGCAGCCCGGCCGGATCGGCGATGCCGCGCACCTGCCAGCGTTGCCCCCAGCGCCGCACCGCGGCCGGAAAGGCGAACCGGGCGATGGCAAACCCGAGAAATGCGATCAGACTGCTGGCCACGATCAATTTGAATCCGTGATTCAAAACGTAATGCCCCATCTCGTGCGCCATCACTTCGCGGATCTCGGGCAGCGTGCATTGATTGAGTAGATTATCGTTCAGGGAAATGCGCGTCGTTCCCAGAAAACCGGAGACGTTTGCGCTGACGCGGGTGGTTTGGCGGGAGGCGTCGAATTCGTAAACCTGGGTCACCGGGATTTCGTTGGCGCGGGCCAGGGCCAGAATGGGATCTCGGATCTTCGGGTCGGTCAGCGGCCGGTAGGTATTGAAAACGGGAGCGAGGTAGACCGGCGCGAGAATGTTTCCGATGATGGCGAAAATGACGAAGACGCCGGTCGCCCACAGCCACCATGTCCTGGGCGCGCGGCGAAAGACGGCATAAAGGGCAACGACCAGAAGGGACAGAACAACGAGCCCGATGATGAATTCCTCCACTCGTTCCTTGAACCACGGGCCGAAGCTTTGTGTGGCCAGGGCGTATTGATGCTCGCGGAAGTAATTCTGGTAAACGACCAGCGGGAACGTGAGCAGGGAAACAAGGGCGAAATAGGGAATGAAGTAAAGGATGACCTGCAGCCATTTGAAGCGCGTGCGCCGTTCGGCAAAGTCGCGCAGGCGGGCCGAGATACGCGATTGCAGGAGAAAAATCGAAATTGCACTGGCCAGGAGAAAGTTCCAGAGGATGAGCCAGTAACCGCCTTCGAAATAAGCGTCCGATTTCGCGCGTTTTTCGGCTGGAACGGTATCGAGCCAGGTCTGGGTGGCGGCGGCCGGGGGCAGGCTGGCCGCTGCCGCCGGGGTTGATTGCGCGGCGGGCGTTTCCGCCGGAGTGGATTGCGCCCTAACGAGAGAAAACGGGGAAGCGGCCGCGAAGCAGCAAACGAGAAGAATCAACCCGCGCCGTCTCTTCACGCCCGAAGCTCGAGACAAGCCGCTCGGGCCCGCGCCGTTTTTGTATTGATTATCCAAAGCCGGCTAGGTGGCGGCGACAGATGAATCCTTCCGTTTCATGAGCGCATCGATGCTCCAGGGACCCGCGCCCGCGAAAACAAAGTAAAGAAAAACGAAGCAAAGCACCACGGCCAGCTCTCCGTGATTTTGGATCGGGTAAAAACTTCTCTGCGCATGCTGCATGAAATAGGCGGCGGCCATTTCACCCGCGGTAATAAAAGCAACAACGCGTGTGAGCAGGCCGAAGAGCAAAAGCAAACCGCCGCCGAATTCGATCCAGGCCGCGACTACCATCAACATCGGCAACGGCCCGCCTGGCGGGTGGTCCGAGGGCGGAAAACCGAAGAGCTTTTGGGTGCCGTGTTCGACAAAAATCAGCGCCACCGCGATTCGCAAAATGCTCAGAAAAACAGGCGCCCAACGAGAGAAAGCCGAGTCCACGTTTGCCATAGTGCCGCCGAGCTTTCTCGATTCTCCCTCCGCTGACAAGCCGAATCTGGAATGCAGACTCTGGGGAGCACAGGCGACCAGCCTGTCGCGTCCGGCAGCTTGCCGGACACCCTTCATTTGGCCGCCGCGCCAATGTCCGCGCGCACCTGAGTATCTCGGGGTTCGCAAAAAGGGCGCGGAATGCGAAGGCCATTACGCACCAATTCACAACACCCGGGGATTCAGAATCAGAACGGGATTTTCATCCCGAGATTCTTGACCAGAAATGTCAGCTGATCGGTCACGTCTTCGATCTGCTTCGTCGTCGGCTTTCCAGCGCCGTGTCCCGCCCGCGTTTCAATGCGAATCAAGATAGGTGCATCGCCCGCCTGCGCCGCCTGCATGGCGGCCGCAAACTTGAAGCTGTGTCCGGGAAAAACCCGATCATCGTGATCGGCCGTAGTGATCAACGTCGGCGGATATTTCGTGCCCGGTTTCACATTTTGGAGCGGCGAATACTTGTAGAGCGCCTTGAAGTCTTCCTGGTTATCGGAAGATCCATAATCCGACGCCCAGGCCCAGCCGATGGTGAACTTCTGGAAGCGCAGCATGTCCATCACGCCCACGCCCGGGAGGGTCGCGCCCCAAAGATCGGGCCGTTGCGTCAAACACGCGCCGACCAGCAAGCCGCCATTGCTGCGCCCTTCGATGGCCAGCTTCGGGGTGGAGGTGTAATGATTCGCGATCAGCCATTCGCCCGCCGCGATGAAATCATCGAACACGTTTTGCTTGTTCGCTTTCGTCCCGGCCAGATGCCATTCCTCACCGTACTCGCCGCCGCCGCGAATATTGGCGACTGCGTAAACGCCGCCCATTTCCAGCCAGGTCGCAACCTCCGGCTTGAAGGACGGCGTGATCGATATGTCGAACCCACCGTAGCCGTAAAGGATCGTCGGGTTCTGCCCGTTCTTCTCCAGTCCTTTTTTGCAGGTGATAAACATGGGCACGCGCGTCCCATCCTTGCTCGTGTAAAAAATCTGTTCGGTCGTGTAGTCGTCCGGCTTGAAATCGATCTTCGGCCGGAAGAGCGCGGTGTTCTCACCGTTCTCGATATCGTAGCGATAGATGCTCGGCGCCTCGGTGAAGCTGACGTAGGAATAGAACGTCTCCTTGTCCGCGCGCTTGCCTGTAAATCCGCTCGCCGTGCCCAGGCCGGGCAGGGGAATCTCACCCGCCGGTTTTCCAGTCAGGTCGTACAGCCTAACGAGCGAATGCGCGTCCTTCAGGTAGTTGGCGATGAAGCGAGCGTCCACCACGCTGACGCCTTGCAGCTTCTCGGCCGCTTCCGGAACCAGCTCCTTGATCTTATCCGGGTGCTCGATGTCGATGGCAACGATCCGGCCGCGCGGTGCATCAAGATCGGTCCGGAACCAGAAGAGAGTGTCATTGTGCCCGAGGAAACTGTAGGAGGCATCCTGCTTGTTGAGCAGCTCGATCACTTTGGCGCCCGGCACGCGCAGATCCTTGTAAAAAACGCGGTTCTTCGGATCGGTGCCCTGCTGAATCCTGATGATAAGATAGGCGCCATCCTCCGTCACTTCTCCGCCGAATAGCCAGTCCTTGTGATCCTTCCGCTCGTAAACGAGCCGGTCCTGCGACTGCGGCGTTCCGATTTTGTGGAAATAAAGCTTCTGGAAATAATTCGTTTCCTTCAGTTTTTTGCTGGCCGCCTTCGGTTCGTCGTAACGGCTGTAGTAAAACGCGGAGCCGTCGTGCGCCCAGGACGCGCCGGAAAATTTCACCCATTTCAAGTCGTCGCTCAGGTCTTTTCCGGTCGCGATATCGCGCACCTTCCATTCCTGCCAATCCGAGCCCGCCGTCGCCAGGCCGTAGGCAAAGAGCTTGCCGTTTTCTGGAACAGCATAACCGCTTAGCGCTACGGTGCCGTCCTTCGAGAGGGTGTTCGGATCGAGCAGCATCTTCGGTTCGCCCGGCAGCGCCGAGGCCGTAAAGATCACACTTTGATTCTGCAAGCCGGTGTTCTTCGAAAAGAAATAGCGCCCGCCTTCGTGGAAGGGCACGCCATACTTTTCGTAGTTCCAGAGCCTGGTCAGGCGCTCGTTGATCCGTTTCCGTTCCGGGATCGCCTCGAGATATCTAAAGGTGAGTGCGTTCTCGGCTTCGATCCATTTGCGGGTCGCCGGCGCGTCCGGGTTTTCGAGCGGGCGATAGGGGTCCGGCACTTTCGTTCCGAAATAATCGTCGATCTGTTTGCTGGTCGGCGCTTTCGGATAGGAAAATTTTTCCTTCGCCTGGAGTGCGGAAGGCGACACGGAGAAAGCAACAAAAAAGACGGCCGCAAAAAGCGTGAGACGTTTCATGAAAGTCTGAGCAGTAAACGGCGGACGCCGTCACGCGCAACCCCGGGCATGCGCAAAGCGAGACTCTGGGGAGCGCAGGCTACCAGCCTGTGTTCCCCGGACCCCGATCAAAATGCTGCGCCTAACGAGCGGCTGTCGTTGCCTGTGGAATCGTGAACTTCTCGATTTCTTCCTTGATCTTGTGCACGAAGTTGGCCGCGCCCGCCCCGTTGACAACGCGATGATCGAAGGTGAGCGACAGCGTAATGACCTCGGCGGTTTCCTTCTTCTTTCCGTTCGCCACCGTGTCGTAATGCGCTGAGCCGACAAAGAGCGTTCCAACCGAGGGCGGCACAACAATTGGCGCCGCTGCCCGCACACCGAATGCGCCCAGGCTGCTGATAACGAGCGACGCGTTCATGGCATCGACCCGGCCCGTGCGCGTTTCCTTCACCGTTTCGTTGTAACGGCTGACGAAATCCGGCCAATCGCGTTTGTTCGCGTGGGTGATCACAGCGGTGGCCAGACGATCGCCTTCGATGGCGACGGCCACTCCCAGGTCGAAGTTGTCGTTCTCGACAATTTCGTCGTCTTCCAGCACGAGTCGACGGAACGGCGCGTGTTTTTCCATCGCCCTGACGACCGCCCATGCGATCATGACCGAAGGCGAGGCCGCATTCTTGCCATTCGATTTCTTGGCTGCTGCGCGTGCCTTGCGAATGGCATCCCAGCGTGCATCGATCTGGAGGTTGGCCGGCACGACGCGACCGAGCCGGCGCGTGATGGTGGGAGAAAGCGCTGGTTCGATGCCGGGAGAGCTGTCGCGGTCCCCATCCCCGCGCGCGGCTTTCCTTTCGGTCGAAGCCGCCGGGACGGCCGTCTCTGCAGGAGCGCCATTTTTGTCAGGCGAGATTTCGGCCGCTGCCTCCATCTGATCGGCTAACGACTCGTCGCCTGCCGCCAGGACGATGCCGCCGAGCTCCTGGCCAATCTCGACCGTATCGTCCACCTTGATTTTCCAATCGCCCATCGTCCCAACCCACGAAGATTCGACCGGATAAACGGCCTTGTCGGTTTCGAGTTCGCAGAGCGGATCGTCGTAATCGATCTTGTCTCCGGGCTTCTTCAACAGACTAACGACTCTGGCCGCGCGAATTCCTTCGCCCATGATCGGGACGACGATCTTCTGTATCTTCGTCGATGTTGTAGCCGGGATCGGTGATCCCGGCTTTTTGGAGGGCCGCGCTTCCTGCACAGATCTGCCGCCGAGGACGGCGGCCTCTACAGATCGCTCCCGCCTGGCTTTGGTCGCCATCGAACGCCGGACCGCCGCAAGAATCCGTTCCACATCCGGCAGCGCCGCATATTCATAGATGGGATTGTAACCGATCGGGACGTTTCCTTTGCTGACCAGAATCGGCGGACTGATCATTTCGTTCCAAAGATCAACCTGGCTCGCGATGTGCGTGACGATCATCTGCCCGACGCTGCAATTTTCGGTGTCCTCCTGCACGATGACGAGGCGCCCGGTCTTGCCCACCGATTCTTCAATGGCCGCCTTGTCCCATGGCACGATCGAACGCAGATCGATGAGTTCGATGCTGACTTCATTGCCGCTTTTTGCCATCGCCTCGAGCGATTTCTCAATCGTGTTGCCCCAGGCGACGAGGGTGACATCCGAACCGCTCTGTCGCCGGCGCGCTTTGCCTAACGGAACGGCGCGGATCGGCTCCGCGAATTCGTGTTCGGCCCAAAGAAGATGTTTCGGAATGAGGACAATGGTCGGATCTTCGCCGTGCATGGCCGACCAGAGCAGGCCGGCGGCGTCATCCGGCGTACTTGGAATGACGATATTGATGCCGGGATAATGCGCGAGCGCCCCTTCGTTGCACTGGCTGTGCCACAAACTTCCGCCCGGCAAATAAGCGCCGTAGGGCGCATAAAAAACGGCCGGACATTTCCAGGTGCCGAATGAGCGCCAGCGCAAGGTCGAGATGTTGGTCACGAGCTGGTTGAAGCCGGGATAAATGAAATCGATGAACTGCAGCTCGAAGACGGGGCGGCGGCCGTAGGAAGCGAGCCCGCACCCGACACCGAGAATGGTCGATTCGGCGAGCGGCGAGTTGTAAACCTGCTCCCGGAATTCGTTAGTCAGTTTCTGTGTCAGCCGAAAGACGCCGCCTTTTGGATCCTCGATGTCTTCTCCGAAAATAACGCGCCGCTCGTCCTCCTGCAGACTGAGTCGAAGGGTCTGATTGATCGCGTCGCCGATGCGATATTTTCCCGGTGGTAAAATTTCATCGTTCACCTGCGCTGGTTCGGCCGCGACCTCCAGCATCAACTCTTCCGCCTTCGGATCCTCGGCGCGCTCCGCTTCAAGGAATTCCTGCCGAATCCGCTCCTTGATTTCCTTGTCGAGTTTTTCATAATCGGCCGCGCTGATGACGTCGCCTTTCATGAGGCGCTCGCTGAAGACCCGGATCGGGTCCGCTTTCTCGAGGTTCTTCAGTTCCTCTTCGCTGCGATAAAGCTTCTGATCGTCGGAACTGGTGTGACTGGAGAGGCGCTCCATCTTGACCCAGAAAAAGACCGGACCCTTGCCGGCACGCATGTGCGCGATGGCTTCGCCCGCCGCGGCATGCACTTTTTCCACGTCGCTGCCGTCGATTTCCTGCCATTCCTCAGGCGCCAGAACTTCGAGGGCGAGGGGATTGATTTTGCGCGTCGGGCTGCTGATGCCGTAGGCGTTGTCCTCCACGACGAGCAGAAGCGGCAGTTGTTTCTCCTTCGCGAAACAAATGGCCTCGAAAAAATCGCCCTGCCGGGTGGCCGCATCGCCGACCGTGGCCACGACGACGTTGTTTTTCTGGTCGAGCTTGATGCCCCATGCAATGCCGCAGCCCGGCAAAAGCTGGGAGCCGGTCGGCGTCGGCACACTCCAGATATGCCGGGAAGCATAACTGTAGTGCGATGGCATCTGGCGGCCGTGGCTCTGTCCGGCGCGTTTCGCCATGTAATCGAGCGCCAGCTCGCGCGACTCAACTCCGCGACCCAGAACGAGAGCGCGATCGCGATAGTAGGGGCAGATGTAATCGCCTTCGTTCAGCTGCACCGAAATGGCGGCCAGCGCTTCATGCCCCATTCCGGAAACATGAAAATGCCCTTTGCCCTGGCGATTGAGATTTTGCTCGCGCAAATCGCCATGCCGGCTTTCCAGCATGATGGTGAGCAGGCGCAACTGTTCGGACTTATCGAGGGCAGACATGACAATACGGTAGCGAAAAGGCGGCCACCAAGACCAGTCGCACTTTTAACCGGCAGCGGGAAACTCTCAACTTTTCTCACGCTTCAGTTCGCGCAGTTTCAAAAGGAAATGACGGCGTCCAACGCGAAAGTGAACTGATCGATGTCCGACGAATCGTTGAAGGGATGCGTTCCGTTGAGGGAGCGGTCATAGCGCACTTCCGGGCGCAAGACCAGGCCAGCCAGCGGATGGGGCACCGGCGGTTTGACATTTACGCCAACAGTCAGCGCGCCGTAGGTCGTGATCCCGCCGCCCACCGTGCGGGGATCCGGAACGAAGTCGTCGCCGCGCAGGGCGTGCTCAAAATCGGAGTTGGTCGCAAATTGGGCGACGTAAAAGCCCTCCGCATCGCGCCACACTTCGCCGCGCACGCCGGCCGAAAGCCAGTCATTGATCGCGAAGACAAAATATTGCGCAACGCCGTAACCGTGGGCCTCGAGCCCGTCGTCGTAGGCGTAATTCAGGTCGAGCATGGTGGTGAGCCGCGCCGAAATCTTCCAGACGACCGTGATGTCGTTGAGGCAACGAAAGGCATTGTTGCTGTGCGGTGTCTCCGACCCGATCGACGTGCTCACCATGAGCGTCATTTTATCGTGGTAACAGCTCATGCCCACTCCCCCGGTAAAGCCTAACGAAGAATTATTGTCGTCAAAGGTCACATTCACGCCGCGGGTCAGACCGCCATAGACATCGACCTTCTCGTGCAAATGGGCGATGGCGAGCAACCCGGTGTGATTGAACGGTCCGCCGAAATTGAAAATGTAACTGTGACTGTAGAAGAAATTGCCCGTCGCGGGAATGACCTCGGCGCCCTGCAGGGCGGCGAATTTGCCCAGTTTCAAGTCGATTCCGCCTTCGGCTACGACCGGAAGATGCAGGCTCAGATAAGCCTCCACCAGATCCGGCTGCACAATGTTGCTCAAGGTCAGATCAAACAGGCCGGTCGAGTGAGTGAAACGCGCATCCGAGCCGACCAGACCCTGCAGGCGAAAGCCCCAGTCGACGTCGTTTTGTTCGCTGTCGAGTGCCCGCTCCAGGGTCAATACGAATTGATTCAGCATCGGTTCGTTCGAGCGATCGGTGAAAAGGCGACCGAAATTTTGCCGATCGCGCGGGTTCGCCGGATTCGCCGTAATCCCGCCGGCGAGGTCGCCGGAAAGCTTGATGCGCGAAACCACCGCCTCCTGAGCGCAGACGAAGCGGGCCAGCGCCAGCCAGGAAAAGACGCCGACAATTCCGATGTAACGGCCTGAGATCATGAGAGTTTCGGCCGCATCCAAGCCGGTTTCGGACCGGGAAGCGATGCAAAACTGTCGCGATCTGAAGACCCGGCAGGTAGGCTGGATTCCCAAATGACCGCACTGGCAGCAAGCGAGCGGAGCAGGGGAGTGATCGATCGTTACCGTGCCTGGCTCCCAGTGGCCGAAACGACCCCGGTCGTTTCGTTAGGCGAAGGAAACACTCCGCTCATTCACTCGCCCCGCCTGAGCGAAGCAATCGGGCGCGCCGGTAAAGTCTTCATTAAATATGAAGGACTCAATCCCACCGGGTCCTTCAAGGACCGCGGCATGACGGTGGCGGTTTCCAAAGCGATTGAGGCCGGCGCGCGTGCCCTGATCTGCGCCTCGACCGGAAACACCTCCGCATCCGCCGCGGCCTACGCCGCGCGCGCCGGAATCAAATGCGTGGTCATTCTGCCGGCCGGGAAAATTGCGCGCGGCAAACTCCTCCAGGCCCACGTTTACGGTGCGACCGTCGTCGCCATCGACGGCAACTTCGATGATGCCCTGCGCATTGTGCGCGAGTTCGGCGCCCGCTGCGATTTCGTCATCGTCAATTCCATCAATCCCGACCGGATCGCCGGGCAAACCACCGCCGCTTTCGAGATTGTCGACGAACTCGGCGACGCGCCTGATTTCCATCTGCTGCCGGTCGGCAATGCCGGGAACATCACGGCCTACTGGCAGGGCTATCGGAAATATCGTCAGGCTGGGAAGTCAACGCGCCGGCCGGTCATGCTTGGATTTCAGGCCGCCGGCGCAGCACCTGTTTTTCATGATCGCGTCATTGACCTGCCGGAGACCATCGCTTCGGCTATTCGCATCGGGAATCCGGCCAGCTGGCAGGGTGCAAAAGATGCACTATCCGAATCGCACGGTGCCATCGATATCGTGAGCGATGAGGAAATTCTTGCCGCGCAGTCCTGGCTCGCACGTCATGAAGGCATCTTCGTCGAACCGGCCAGCGCGGCCCCCATAGCCGGACTTTTCAAATGCGCCGATTCGGCCCGAAACCCTGCTTACTCGTTAGGCGAGATTCCGAACGGCGCGCGCCTCGTCTGCACGGTTACGGGACATGGTTTGAAAGACCCCGATGTCGTGGCGAACCGTATTGTCCCGTCGCGACCGGTTGCCGCGACAGCCGATGCCGTTCTGCGCGCGATCGATCTTTGAGTTCTTGCCCACGGTTGACACGAACGATAGATAAGCGAAAAGCATCCGATTCTTCCGCTCGCCTCGTGCTTTGCCTACCAACATGCGTTTGATCGTCCAGAAATACGGCGGCACTTCTGTCGGAACGTCCGAGCGAATCCTCAACGTGGCCCGGCGGCTCATCGAAACGCAGCGCGAAGATTGCCGCGTCGTCGCGGTCATTTCCGCCATGGCCGGCGTGACGGATAACCTGATCAAGCTTGCGCACGAAGTCTCGCCGCAGCCGACCGAACGCGAGCTCGATATCCTTCTCGCCACCGGCGAACACGGCGCCAGCGCCCTAACCGCCATGGCTGTGAACGCGCTGGGCGGGCGCGCCGTTTCGCTGACCGGAGCGGAGGCGGGAATTCTTACCGATCGGTTTCACACCAAGGCCAAGATCGCCAACATCACTCCGCGCCAGATTCATAATTTGCTGGCCGAGGATTACATCGTCATCGTGGCCGGTTTTCAGGGGCAGACGCCGGAAGGTGAAACGACCACGCTCGGCCGCGGCGGTTCCGACCTCACCGCCATCGCCCTGGCCGGCGCGCTCAACGCCGATGCCTGCCAGATTTTTACGGACGTCGACGGGGTTTTCACTTGCGATCCGCGGGTTGTCGGCGAAGCGAAAAAGATCGACGAGATCGCCTATGACGAATTGCTCGAGATGGCCGGCTCGGGTTCGAAGGTCATGCAGGCGCGCGCGGTCGAGTTCGCGAAAAAGTTCGGCATTCCGTTTGAAGTTCGCTCCAGCTTCGAACCGAAACCCGGCACGGTCGCGAAAGAGGAAACGCCGAACATGGAACAGATGGTCGTGCGCGGCGTCAGCCTCGAACGCAAGCAGGCCAAAATCACGGTCCGCCGCGTGCCCGATCGGGCCGGGATTGCCTCGCGCATCTTCACCGCGATTTCCGCCGCAAACATTCCGGTCGACATGATTGTGCAAAACGTTTCCACGGAGGGCGCGACTGATATTTCCTTCACCATTCACGACAACGAATGCGCCCAGGCAAAACAATTGCTCGCGCCGGTCGTGACCGAGATCGGCGCCGCCGGTCTCATCGCCGAGAACGGAGTGGCCAAGCTGAGCGTCGTCGGCATCGGCATGCGCTCGCATTCCGGCGTGGCCGCGCGTTTGTTCGAATGTCTCGGCAACGCCGGCATCAACATTCAGCTCATCTCCACCTCCGATATCAAGATCTCCGTCATCATCAACGAAGCAGAACTGGAACACGCCGCGCAACTGGCCCATGAAGCATTCGGCCTGGCCCATTTCGGCCCGAAATAATCCCCTCACGCTTCTGCCGTGAACGCGCTCGAAACCAAACGGCTCCGTCTTCGTCGCCTAACGACCGATGATGCACCGTTCGTTATCGAACTCCTCAACGACCCGGCCTGGCTGCGTTTTATCGGCGACAAGGGAATCCGCACGCTGGAGGACGCTCGCCATTATCTGCAGCAGGGCCCGCTTGCCATGTACGACCGCGTTGGCTTTGGACTTTACCTGACCGAACTGGCAGAGGAGGGGACGCCCATCGGGATTTGCGGGCCGATCAAACGCGAAGGCTTAAAGGATGTCGATCTTGGCTTCGCTTTTCTCCCGGCTTTTCGCTCGAAGGGTTACGCGCAGGAAGCGGCCGTTGCTGTCGTCGCCTACGCGCGCGACATCCTCAAACTCAGGCGGCTGGTCGCCGTGACCTCGGCCGAGAATCAGTCGTCCGTGCGATTATTGGAAAAAATCGGCATGCGCTTCGAGCGCATGATCAAGCTTTTCCCGAACAAGCCCGAGGTCAGCCTGTTTGCCATCGCTCTTGAAGGCTGACCCGGTCGACCGACCGTGATCCGCATTGCCCGCAAAGGCGGGCGAGTTCCTCACTTCGTAATCTGATCGACGTAAAACTCCTGCGTCCCCTGGATCCGCATCTTCCAGCCAAAAAGCCCGGCCTTGGTCACGGCCACTCCGAGACTCTCGAGACCGGGACCTTTGTAGCGATCGCTCTTGTTCGCCTGTCGCCAGACCGTTCCATCTTCCAGCTTGATGATCGTGTTGCCGGTCAATCCATCAAACGGCCCGACCACGCGACTGACGATAAGATTGGTCTTGCGGCGGCCCTCTTTGTTGGCCTTCGCCTCGACGGCTTTTTCGGTCGACTCACGAAATCCGTGCAGCCAATCGTTCAGGTGCTGCAGTTCCTCCGGCGAAAGCTTGTCCAATCCGGCATCCTTGAACTCCTTCGACGACATCATCTGCTGGATATCGCCCGATTGATCTTCGGCCCGCACGCTTGCCACAGGTCCGACAGACAGCATCAGCGCAGCAAGGAAAAGCGGAACAAGCGGACGGAAGGAGTTATTCATATGCAGATAGAGAATTGCGCGCAGCCTATCAGGCGTTCCGGCGAAGGGTCAAGGGACGGCCTGCAGAGAATCGGAACGAATTTGGAAACCAGGAAGCCACGAGTCTTGAGTTGCAGCCGGGATCGCCGATCCCGGCCGCGATAACGGACGAGGACGGGCGTTATCGGCTCATTTCACCATAAGCACATGGCGTTTCAGGGCAATGCCAGGCGCTGGCACAGTCGAACGCGAGCCAAACACGGTCTTATCCGCAATCTCTGAATATTACGTGACAACATTGCCTAGTGTCAGGAGTTCAGAGATTAACCGTCATTTTGGAGCGTCACCAAAAGACGGTTCAAGGGTCTTCTCCATTCGTCTGTGTTTCACGCTTCCAAAAAGCGTCTCGCCCTCAGCCATAACCGCGTAGCCATGCCCCAGATAGAATCGGAGGGCACCTTCCCGGGCGTTTAGGACGATCTTCTTTGCGCCCGCTGCGGCACCACGGCGCTCCAATTCCTCCAAAACGCGTCCGCCGTAACCTCGGCCCGTCAATTTTGGCTCGACCGCCATGTAACGCACCTGACCCACGGCAGGAGAAGGAAAATGCAATCGCCCAACTGCGATCGGGCGCCGGTCTCGTCCGCAGAGCATCACATGGATGCTCGTATCCTCCTGATTATCCCGCTCCGACCCACGAGGTTGCGCCCAAGGCTCACGCAAAACGCGCCATCGCAGGTCGAAATATGCATCCCAGTCTTCAGACGTTAGCGGTGTTGCGATGATCAGCTGCTCCATCGGGAGACAAACGTAGCCGCACGCGATGCCAGGGGAAGCCAGGATTTTTCGGCAACATCCTTGGCTCTATCTCCCTCAATTACATCATACAATATATGTCATATAAAATCGTAAAGGGTTGGGTCTGGTTCCGTATGGAAATTACGGACTCGCCCGATGAAAGCGGCGCCCGTAGTTTCATTGAGGTGCTCAAGAAATTCCTACTCGCCTTCTGGAACGATTGGATCGCCCTAATGAGTACGATTTCTCGTGCTGCTCGACAATGTGGCAATCCACGAAATGACCGGCCGCGTTTTCATGCCTCGGTCACCGATTGCCACTGCACGAGCAAACGGCGCTCCTAAAGCCGCGCAGGTTCACCAGGCTGATCACTGCGCGATCCAGCGCGTGATTGAGCGTCTCCTGATAGTTTTGAGCGCTGCCGGAATATCCGTAGTTTTCGGCGGCGCCGGAGACGCGATCGCTCCAACAGACCCCCGCACCCCCGCGACTAACGAGCCGGCCGGCCAGAACGATGCGCCCGTCGTAGCCAGAGCGATGGACGACATTTTCGTTTGTTCTGATTTGCTCAACGGTGAGTTGCAAAACCGGCGCGCCGGCTTTGCCTAACGAGACGCCGCTAAGCCTCATTACTTCCATTGCACCGGACCGAACCCATGCCGCGACATCCGATCCCGCCATGACAGGAACGGCCGAGGCCCCATTATTGTCGATAAAGCGTTTTCCGAGCGACTTATCCGACCGGCCGTCAATCACTTGAACTTCCGAGACGGCGGCGCATTGGGGTAACGTCGAAAAATCGCCTGGCTCAGCCATTGTCTTGTAAACGAGCGGTATGCTTAGCGGCTGCACTGAAGTGGGCGTCGCACAGGCGGCCAGAAGCAGAGCGACAGCGAGACAGGCAGATCGAGTCGAGAAGTTTGGGGGTGGTTTCATGAGGGAAGTTGTATCCTCTTTGGCGGCTGGCTTTAAGGTCAAGCCAAAAGCCTTTTACGATCCCCTTGCCTCTCGAAAAGTGCAGTCCCCGCTCGCTTCTGGCTTGTATTTTGACCTCGATATCGCTTCACTGCGTGCTTCGCATGACGAAACGCCAAAGAGGGACACAACGGGACTTCGCAGCGCGTCCACACCATTGCTATCGGAGTCAGCTCGTTAGCTGAACGCCTGGCGGTTTGCCGAAGATCCGGAAGTTTGCGGACCCAAATCCATTCAGGGAAATGAATCTCAAACGCACATTGCAATCAGCTCGCCTGGGCCCGGTTATTCTGGCTGTCGCCGGGATACTGATTCTTACGGGCACTGCATCGGCCAATCCGACGCTGTATGGCGCCGCGTTCCAAGGCGACAGCAACCCGGCCACGCTTTACTCGATCAACCCAACGACCGGCGCCGCCACGATGATCGGATCAATCGGCTTCGCCCGCGTCAGTGCCATCGGGTTTGATCGCCAGAGCGGAATCTTGTACGGCATCGGGTTTCGAATGGATGGTATTTCCGTCCTCATCACAATCGATCGAACAACCGGTGCGGGAACTCAAGCCGTCGTGCTCAACCCCGGCCTTTTGGGGTATGATCTTTCCTTTCGCAGCGATGGCGCGGTTTTCGCCACCACGCCAAATGGCGGCGAACCCCTCGGCCCCGCCCTCTACCAGATCGATCCGGGGACGGGCCTGGCAACGCGTCTGGGAGATTTTGAATTCGACCTCCCGAGAGGGAGCGCCCTCGCCTTTTCACCGGCCGACACACTATATACGGCAAACGAAAGTCGCCTCGATATCGTCGATCAGGCGACCGCCGTTCCCACCCTGGTGGCCAAATTGAACTACCCAAACCCGCCGCTCAATGCGACGCCGCGCGCCAACGGAATGGATTTTGATCCTACAACGGGAATCCTTTGGGCCTCGGTCGCGAATAATTTCGGTATGGCCGCCTCCTATCTCACCACGATCGATCCCGCCACCGGCGTCGTTACCGTAATTGGTCAGACGGTGAGCGGCCTGGACGCGCTCGCGGTTCAGCCGGAATTGCTCTTCGTTTCCGCGGCCTCACGCATGACGCATGGCAGCGCGGGAACGTTCGATGTCGATTTGCCGCTCACCGGCCAACCCGGCGTGGAATGCCGCGCCGGCAACGGCAATTACACAATCGTTTTCACCTTCACCAACCCGATCGTGGAGGGCAGCGCCAGCCTAACGAGTGGACAAGGGGACGTCTCGGGCAATCCGACTTTTGCCGGCAACACCGTGGCCGTCCAACTGGCCGGCGTGACGGATGCGCAGACGATCACCGTGACGTTAAGCAAGATCGTCGACAACTACGGCCAGACGCTGCCAGATGCCCAGGTTAGCGTGAACATGCTGATCGGCGACACAAACGGGAACGAAATGGTAAGCGCCTCCGATATTTCCCAGACCAAAGCACAGGCGGGCGCGACGGTGACAAGCGCCAACTTTCGTGCCGACATCAATGCGAGCGGCACCGTGACTTCAGCCGATATCGCGCAGGTCAAAGCCAACTCCGGTCACGCAATTCCGTAACGGACGATTCCCCACCGTAACGGACGATTCCCCACCGGACGCCCGCAGCGAAGCTTGCCGTTACGGCTTCGGCGAGGCCTTCCAATCATCCGCCGGCTCCAACACGCTGCGCGGTCCGCTGCCGTTCAGCCACGTCAGCGCCTCTTTATCGCCACGCAAACAGGCGTCCCAAAACGCCGTCGAGATTGCCAGGATCACGCGATGATGGTTTGGATTGCGCGCCTCATGGTCGCCCGGCAATGGGCGGTCGGTGAAGGCCGAGTGCTCGCCCTTGTTTAGCACAACTTCATACCTGGTCGCGCCGCGCAACGCATCGTAAACCGCGAGCCGCGATTTCATGTCCTGTCCTCCGATTGGCGCGATGTCTTCAGTCCCGGTCATCAAAAGCCATGGAATCTTGACGTCGCCAAAGGCGCGCCCGGCGCTTTCGGATTTCGGTGTGCTCGGACTAAAGACGACCGCGGCGCGAATTCGTTGGTCTGTCAGCTCCGTGCCGCTCAAAGGAAATCTTTCGCCGCTGACCGCTTCGGTCGTGACCGCGCCGAAGGAGTGACCCGACATCCCGATCTTCTCCAAATCCATTCGCCCGGCGAGCGGGCCGCTCTTGTTCCAAATGGCGAGCTGATCGAGAACGGCAGGGACATCGTGCACGCGCAAAAGAAAATTGCCTAACGAGGCCGCCCCGCGCATGGCCGCCATGCGTTGCAACGGTGCGGTGTCTTTCCAGACCGCGTCGTCGCTGCCCGGATGCTGCATGAAAACGGCGACGAAGCCGCGCGCTGCCCAGTGCTTCCCCAGAAAGCTGCTGCTGGCGCGCGATCCACCAAGCCCGTGGCTGAAGAGCACGACCGGCGCCGGTTTTTCACCGGCCGGAAGATAGATTCGCACCGGAATATCGCGATCTCGCGCCGCGTCGTGCACGGTCAGGTCGAGTTGCCGGGCCTGGAAACTGGGATCGATCGCGAGCGGATCATACCCTTCGCCTCGCGCAACAGTCGTGCTCGCCAGAACGATCAGGCCAAGGACAAAAAGTGTTCTCATAGCCAGCTCTCTCATCTCCCTAAGGCGAGTTTGTTGAAACCATCGTTTCTGCCCTGGCAGAGTCACCTGCCTCAAGAAAGGGTGACGATTTGATCGCGCTCAATATGCGCGCATCGATCGCTTGCTGCGATTCGCCCGTTATCTTTAGCTGCTTCTTCGTTACGATCAGGGAATGATCGCCGCCCTCGACGATATGGAGTTCGTTAGGGGCGTGCATTTCGCTCCGGACCTTCTCGAGCAGATCGAGCGGACAAAGCGGATCCCGCGTTCCCTGCACGAAGAGGATCGGCGTCAGGAGTTCGCGCAGTACCTTGTCGCGCAGTTTGGCTTGGATCCCCGCCACCGCACAGCGGATAGCCGAGGCAGATCACCGCGCTCACCTGTTCTTTCAAGGCAAGGTGACATCCGATACGGCCACCCATGCTTTTGCCGATCAGAATGATGCGGGCATCACCGGCGGTCTGTCGTATTCCACGCAAGGCCTCCGCATGCGCCGCCACCAAAACCGGTAAGGGATCGGGGCGGCGCCGGCCCGCCAGCATGTAGGGATAATCGAACGTCTGCACGCGGCCGATCTCACCCAGCAATTGCGCCCAGTGCCGCATCCAGGGATGCGAGCTGGGCGCACCGGCTCCCGGGGCAAAAAGGAACGTTCCTCCCGACAGTTTCATCCGATGCGTCGTTTTTCTGTAGCCGCCCGGCTCGGCCGGGGCGCACGATGTTTGATCGGGCGACACGGCGACAGAGCGCCGTGGCTACAGCCGTTACACATTGCTCCCGCTCCACTTCAGTTTTTGTCTAACGACACTGAAGAAGGACATTTCGGGAAGGGCGGCCAGGGGAAGGGTCTTGGAAGCTTTACGCACTTCCACGACGGAATCGTGGGAAACGCGCAAGGGTTCGCGGCCGTCCACGGTGAGATAAACTGGGAATTCCTCCTCCCCCACTTCCACCTCGATGACCGACGTCTCGGCGACGATAAGCGAGCGATTCGTGAGCACGTGCGGACAGATGGGCGTAATGACAAGGACGCCGGAGTCTGGCGACATGATCGGTCCGCCTGCGGAAAGCGAATAGGCGGTCGAACCCGTCGGGGTGGCCACGATCAGCCCGTCGGCGTTGAACTCAGTCAGAATCTCGCCGTTGACGCGGGTTTGCAGCCGGACCAGGCGCGAAATTTCGCCACGGCTCAGGACGGCGTCGTTCAGGCCGACCAGCTTGAGCGGTTTTTCACCCGCGCGCTTCATTGTCACCTGCAAAAGCGCGCGTTCGCTGAACGACATCTTTCCGTCCACGATGCATTCCGCGGCGGTGCGATAAGCGGAGGAATTAGCGCAGGTCAGAAAGCCGAGCGAACCAACGTTGATTCCGAAGATCGGTTTGATCGACTCGCCCAAGTGTCCGACCACATTCAGGATGGTGCCGTCGCCACCCAGCACGACGAGAAGCTCGGCCTCCCGCGCCAGCTCCATGAAATCCCGGCCCTCCTTCAGACCGGCGATGGACGCCGTCTCCTTTTCCGCAATCACCGACACGTGCGCGCGCTCGAATTCGGCCATCAGATTTCGCACCACCTCGTCGACACGCGGTTTTCCGGTGTGCGCAATCAGACCAATCTTTTTTGGACGCATATGAAAAATTCCTGATTGCCGTCTGTCCCGGTGATGACTGAAGGGACAATACCTTTCACTTTGAGTCGCGGATCGTGTTGCAGAAAATCGACGATCTTGCCGGTGGCCTTTTCGTGTAAAGCCGGGTCGCTCACGATGCCGCCGCGGCCGACATCGGCGCGTTCCAATTCAAACTGCGGCTTGATCAGCGCGAGCATGACACCGTCTTCCGTTACGGGTTCCACCGCGTTCGGCAAGATCAAAGTCAGCGAAATAAAAGAGACGTCGATCACGCAAAGATCGATTGGCTCGGGAATATCGGCGCGGGAAAGGAAACGCGCGTTGAGCTTTTCGCGCACGACAACCCGTGGATCGCTCCGAATTTTCCAATCGAGCTGACCGTGACCGACATCGATGGCGTAGACCCTGGCTGCGCCGCGTTGCAGCAGGCAATCGGTAAAACCCCCGGTGGACGCGCCGATATCGAGCGCCGTCTTGCCGGAAACATCGATCGCGAAATGATCGAGTGCCCCCGCCAGCTTGTCGCCACCGCGTCCGACATATTGACGTGTCGCATCGACTTCGATCGGCGCCTCCGGGCCAACCAACTGGGAAGACTTCATGGCGACCTGCTCCCCTACTCTCACTTCGCCCGCCATGACGGCTCGCTGCGCCTGTTCGCGGCTCGGGAACAGACCCCGTTCCACCAGTGCAAGATCGAGGCGGGTTTTCTTAGCCATCGTCGCGGGCAAAGATTAGCACATGCAACACTCTCGGGTAGAGCGGGCATCTTGCCCGCCGCCTTCAGCATCCCGCCGAAGCCCTTTTCTCCCAGCTGCTTAAACAGCACACAATGCCGAACTCGGCCGTTACGTGGTCGTTTTGAAATAAGGAAAACGCGTTATAACAATCACAAGCGGCTGCATGACAATATCTTTACTGTGCGGCTAGAAATTCACTCCGGGATTTTCGATCCCGGTCTATGGCTCGCGCGATTGCTCCCGCAATAATTTCTCGACCGCCGCCAAATCCTCGGCCGAAGCCCGGCGTCGCTGATATTTCCGAAAGATCACGTCGCGCAGCTCATGTAAATCTTCCAGCAGCGGGACATCGTAGTAGGTCCAGTCTTCATCGTCGGTGTGCTTGGCCTGGAATTTCCAGGCGCCGCCAAACTTCGTCACGCGCACCTCGCGTTTGCGCCCTTCGTCATCTCTTTGCATCCAGACGTGTTGACTGCGCATTGCTCCTCATCCTAGCAAACACTTGATGGCTCCGCGCGAGATATCCGCCGAATTTTCCCCCAATTTTATCTGGCGGGCGACGCAAGGGCTTGCCGGTCGCCTCCTTTGGAACTTGAGCGAGAGGCAACGGATAAGCGTTGACGCCAATGCGAGTGGTCGCGAATGCTGACCGCGGTTGATGTCGAAGCATTCCGAACTACAACGATCTTGAAAGACGCAGCGAGATTGCTGGTTTACCTGGTCGCGACGCTGCTCATTGGTGCGTTGCTGGCGCCACTCCTTTTTTGGTCGGCCCAACACCTGGCCGCGCATGGCGTCTTTCCCTTCCTCGCGCATTACGAGTTCGAGCGGTTTTTCCATCGCGCGTTGCTTGTCGCCGCGATTATTCTGCTCTGGCCGCTCCTGCGTTCGCTGAAAATCAAGACCTGGCGCGAGCTCGGCTTGTCGCGCGAACGGCCAGTCGCGCGCGATCTTGTCGTGGGATTTTTACTGGCCGCGGTGCCGCTCTTCTTTTGCGCGCTCGAACTGGTGGTCACTCATCATTATCAATTGCGCCACCATGTTTCCGGCGGGCGCGTCCTCGCTGTCCTTGGCCCAACCATTTTTGTCCCGCCGATCGAGGAACTGCTCTTTCGCGGACTGATTCTCGGTATTTTGCTGCGCAGTTCGCCGCGCTGGGTCGCCCTGTTTTTCACTTCGGCGCTCTATTCGATTTTACATTTTCTCAAGCCGCCCGCGCAAAGCGTGACCGTCGTCACCTGGTATTCGGGCTTCCTCTCGGCGGCGCACTCTTTCGCGCAATTCAGCGAGCCGCTGCTCGTCCTCGGCGGATTCATCACGCTCTTTCTGCTCGGCTGGATTTTGGCCGATGCGCGCGTGCGGACCCAGGCGCTTTGGCTGCCCATCGGATTGCACGCCGGCTGGATTTTCACGAGCGGTGTTTTTAACAAGGTCGCACGACAAAGTTCCGCCGCTCTTCCCTGGCTGGGAAGGAACTTGCTCATCGGCATCCTGCCGCTTAGCCTCGGATTGCTGACCTGGCTGCTCCTGCGCCTCTGGCTAACAAATGAAAGCGCTCGCGCAACTTGAACCCTTTCACGCGCTGGTTTCGCTTCTCTATCCGCCACTCTGCGTCGCCTGCTCGGCCGATCTTGCGCCTGATGAATACCTGTGCGCGGCGTGCACGGAACGACTTCCGCGGATCCGACCGCCTTTCTGTCACAAGTGTTCCGAGCCCTTCGCCGGCGATATCACTGGTTCGTTTCGCTGCGCCAACTGCGCGGATCGAACCCTCCATTTTGAAGCGGCCGTCTCCGCCTATCGCGGACGGGGCCTCGTCCGCAAACTGGTGCACGATTTCAAATACGGCAGCCAGTTTCACCTGCGCCATCCACTCGCCGATTGGTTAGGCGAAACGCTCCACGATCCGCGTCTGCACGGCCGCCGGTTCGATTTCATCGTGCCGGTCCCGCTCCATCCGGCCCGGGAACGGGCCCGCGGATTCAATCAAGCCCAGCTCCTCGCGGAACTGTTCAGCGCACGAATCGGCTTGCCGCTCCTTCGTGCCCTGGAGCGCATCCGCTACACGACTACACAGACCGCTTTCGACCGGGCCGAGCGCATGCAAAATTTGCGGAACGCCTTCCGTTTACGAAAAAAGATGGACGTGCGAGATTCGCGCGTGCTTTTGATCGACGATGTCCTGACGACCGGCTCGACCCTGAGCGAATGCGCGCGGGTCTTGAAGAAGGCCGGGGCTTCGTCTGTTTACGCCGCCACCGCTGCTCGCGCATAAGACATGGCCATTTTCAAAAAACCGACGCTCAAGACGCAGGGCAACAAGAAGCGAGAGATGCCCCAGGGTCTGTGGCAGAAATGCCCCGGCTGCAAGGAGGTGGTGCACGAGATTGAGCTCGCCCAAAATCAACGGGTCTGTCCCCGTTGCGATTACCACTTTACCCAGCCGGCCCGGGAGCGAATCGCCAACCTGCTCGATCCGGAATCGTTCGTGGAAATGGATGCCGACCTGCGCTCGATCGATACCCTCAAGTTCGAAGGCCAGGCTTCCTACAAGGATCGGCTCAAGAAATATCAGGATGCGACCGGCCTGAGCGACTCGGTCGTGAGCGGCCACGGCATGCTCGAAGGTTACAAGGTCGCCATCGCGGTGATGGATTTCAGATTTCTCGCCGCCACCATGGGATCGGTGGCCGGCGAACGCATCACGCGCGCCATTGAATACGGCACAGCCAATCGCGCCGCTGTCGTCATTGTGGCCGCTTCGGGCGGCGCGCGCATGTATGAAGGGATGCTCAGTCTCATGCAGATGGCCAAGACGAGTGGCGCACTCGCCCTGCACGCGCAGGAACGGCTGCCTTTCATTTCCGTGCTGACCCATCCCACGACGGCCGGGGTCATGGCGAGTTTTGCCTCGTTAGGCGATGTCATCCTCGCGGAACCGCGGAGCATGATTGGGTTCGCCGGACCCCGCGTGATCAAGGAAACAACGCATCAGGATTTGCCGGAGGGTTTCCAAACCGCGGAGTTCCTGGAGGAACACGGCCTGATCGACGCCATCGTTCATCGGAAAAAGATGCGGCCGCAGATCAGCCAGTTCCTTGGCTATTTTTCCGGCACGCAGTGAACTACCGCGAGGCGCTTGCCTGGCTTTACGGCACCCAGCGCTTCGGGATCAAGCTCGGGCTCGAAAACGTTTGCCGTCTTTTCGGCTCGCTAAACATTCCGGCGCCTAACGAACGTATCGTCCACGTGGCCGGCACCAACGGCAAAGGTTCGGTCTGTGCCATGCTCGATTCCATTCTCCGTGTCCATGGCTACCGCAGCGGCCTTTTCACCTCCCCTCACCTCGTCAGTTTCCGCGAGCGGATTCGCATCAGCGGTGAAATGATTTCCGAGGAAGCGACCGCTTGCGGCCTGACTGGCATTCGGGGTCTCGTCGCAAATTGGGAGCCGCATCCGACCTTCTTCGAAATCGTGACCGCTCTGGCCTTGCGGCATTTTCACGAGAGGCAATGCGACTTCATCATCCTCGAGACCGGCATGGGCGGCCGGCTCGACGCGACCAACGCCACGCAGCCGATCGTTTGCGTCATCACCCCAATCGCGCTCGACCATCAGAAATGGCTTGGTCATTCGCTCGCCGAAATTGCCGGCGAAAAGGCCGGCATCATCAAGGCCGGGACGCCTGTCGTCTCGGCCATGCAGCCGCCGGAGGCCGAAGCCGTCATTCGATCCCGCGCTGCGGAATGCAACGCGCCGCTCTTATTCGTTAGGGAAAACTGCGCTTCCCCCGTGGCCCTGTCCGGGGCACATCAAAAACAGAACGCCGCTCTGGCCGTTGCGTCGTTACGCGCCGGGCAGATTGCTGTCGACCACGATGCCATCACACGTGGTCTGGCCATGGTCGAATGGCCGGCTCGCTTTCAGCGCTGGGACGAGCGCATCGTCATCGACGGCGCGCACAATCCAGCCGGCACGGAAATCCTTCTGCAAACATGGCGCGAAAACTTCGGAGACGACCGCGCCATCGTCATTTTCGCCACCCTGCAGGACAAGGATTACAACGCCATGCTGCGAACGCTTTCACCAATCGCCCGGCGATTCATTTTCCCGCAAATGCGAAGCGAGCGTGCCGCGCCGCCTAACGAGCTGGCAAAGGCCCTTTCCGCCATGACTCCATCACTCCCCCACTCCATCACTCCATCTGTCTCCGACGCGCTTGCTTTGGCGCGTGCCGAACCGGATCGCATTCTCCTGACCGGCTCTCTGCATTTCGCCGGCGAAGTCCTCGCGCATCTGCGCGGAGAGCCCGCCGCCTACGAGGAATGTCTGCAGTAAGTCTGCGCTTACGAGCCCAGGCCAAGCGCTTCGACCGTTGGTTCGTCAACCGCTGAGGTTACTTCCAAATCGTGGTCCTGCTGGTAGGCAGCGAGCGCATCGCGCGTTTGCGGTCCGAGTTCCCCATCGACATCGCCCGTGTAATAGCCCTCATCCTGGAGCGCCGTTTGCACGTTCACGAGGACCTCGTCCGGAGGCAGATTGTCGTAGCTGTAGATCGGTCCATCGTAGGCGTAGAGGGCGTAGCCGGGATCATAACCCCACGCCGGATACCAATATCCGCCGTCCCAATAATAGTAACCGCCGCCCACAACGACGAGCCGATCGTAATGGTGGTGATACCAGTAACGATCGTGGAACGAGCGGTGATATCCGTGAAAGACCTGCCGATAGGGGCGGACATGATAGTTGGCATGATAACCCCGCCGAAGTCCGCGACCTGCGACGCGATTTCTGTTGAATTTCCCGGTGCGTCCGTTTAAGCCCCGCTGCCCTCGGAGGCGACCATTGTTTTTTCCGGCGAGGTTGTTGCCATTGCGGCCTTTCATCGCGCGGTGACCGGCCAATTTGCCATTGTGACGGTTGCCGCCGCCCTGTGCATTGTTTCGCATCAACCGATTGCCGCCATGTCGGTTCCCGCCCATCTGTGCCTTGTGACCTGCCAGCGCGTTGGCGTTGTGTCTCTTCATGCCGCCCTGTCCGCCCAGGCGATTCATTCCCATGCCTTGATGGCGCGCGCCTCCCTGTCTGGCCGCACTATGCCCAAAACCGCCGCCGCCGCCGCCGATTCCCTTGCGACCGCCGCCGCCGCCACCGTGGCTGGCCGCGGCACGAGCCTGGCCTGAGTTCTTATTCTTCTTTCCCCCCGCGTGGACCCCTGGGGCGAGGGCGAGGAGTATGAGCAGGCAAAGAATTTTTTTCATATATAACTCCGGTTGCACCGAGTGCAGCAAAGAGCCGCCGGCTTGGCAAGTTTCTTCTCCGACCTCGCCCAAAGTATGCGTCCCGAAAATCCACTTTTTGAATTGACTTCCCGCCCGGCACCAGCCGCAATACCGCCGTGAAACGCCCTTGCGTTCTGCTCCTCGTCGCTCTCGTTTCCGCGGCAGTCGATGCGCCGCTGATCGTGCAAGCCAAACCAACGCCACCGCCCGTCCTTCCCGGTTTTCATCTCGAACGTCAGAATGCGAGCCCGAGTGGAAACTTGCGCATCCAATATTTGCGCGATCGTCAGAAAGGCGTCCGCCAAATCATTCTGCAGGATGCGCACAATCCTTCCAATTCGACCGAACTCGCCCAGTTCCGCGGAAGCGCCTGGGTGCTGATCTCGCCGAACGACGATTGGATTGTTCTCAACAGTCGCGACAAGAATGAAAGAGGGACGCAGCTTTATCATCGTGTCAGCAATGCGCCCCTGAAATACGAGATCCCCGAACAATTGCGCGCCGATGGCGCCCATCTTCAGGATGCAGTTTGGCAGAGTTACCTCGATGACACCCAACAGGGCGACGGTGTTGATCGAAACATGCTTACGATCGATGCGACCTCGTGGAGTTCCGATTCGCATCAGGTTTCATTCTCGGTCGCGCCGCGTCCCGTCCAAGGGACCGACGCCACTCCGCCCGTGCCGTGGACCTGCGTTTATGACGTGACGACCAAACAAATCGAGCCAACTGCGGAAACGACCGAGGAGACGGCGGATGACTCCGACAACAGTTCTTCGCAGGAAACAGCGGAAGCTCCGGCCGAACCTGAAACCGAGCCTGCGGAGGCACCCGGTCAAGACGAGACCGAGACGGCCGAAGCGCCTGCCGATGACGAGCAGGCCGACGAATTTGAAGGAGAGAAATATCCGGCCACGCGCGAAGAACCGATCACCGTGGCCGACGCGAATGAGCTCGACCTTTCTGATGTTCGCTATGCCATCAACGAAATGTTCGCTCGACACGGCGCCCGTTTTAAGGATGCGAAAACGAGGGAAACGTTCTCGCAGTTTGCATGGTATCAGCCCCGGCCGGACGCCACCTTCGACGAGATCGAGACCGAATTTTCCGAGGTGGAAAAGCAAAACCTCGCCGTCCTCCGGCGAGTCCGTGACGCCAAGATCAGTGCGACTCACCGGCGCAGGCCGATCCGCGGCGAGCGCGTCTATCCGGGAGAACGCGTTTTGCACGACGTCCTGGAGGGAATCGATAACGCTTTGGATAATTAGGAATCCGCAAATTAGGCATGGCCATTCGGGAGCACGGGCGTGGCCCGAAATTCGGACTTCCTATTCGGGCGTTTGCTCGATACGCGGGAAGAGCGGCGTCGGCTTCCCACCACATGACCATCCGGCAACTTCCCCCACTCCGCGTCAGCTAACGAGAAGCGTTCTTCTTTGCCGCTCAGTTCCATTTTCCAATTGAGCTGGTCGAAAATGCCATGGGCGGCTCTCGGCAAGATGGGCGAAATCAGAATGGCGATGATGCGGAGCGATTCGTCAATCTATAGAGAAGGCGATCGAGACAGTTCCGATGTTTGAGCGGCGTCCTTGGCCAATTTCCCACGGTTTGCCTCGATCTCAATCATTTGATTGCACATGCGTGCTCAGCCGACGATCTACTCGCAGCCGCCAGGATCTCATCGATGTGCCATTTGACCTTCTATCCGTCGACCGGTAGTCGGTAAGAATTTCCTCGGAACGCCTTTGACTGTTCAGACTTGCCGCATCGGTCTCGAACCAGCTCAGATCGACCGTCTTCGAATACTTCCGAACATATTAAGGCTGCGGTTAGCAAGTTTCCAACGAATTCGCCAGGTCTGGATCGTAGCGATTGCAGCAGACGTCGCGTGTCCAAAATCCGCATCCTTTCCCATCACCATATCGCTCATCAAATAATACCGAAGCGCCTCCGCTCCGTACTTGTTCGCCAGCGCATCAGGATCGACAACGTTCCCTAACGACTTGCTCATCTTGGCGCCGCTGATGTTCCACCAGCCGTGGACGAGAAACTTCGGCATCTGGTCGTCGGGAAATCCGAGCGCGTGCAGCATGATCGGCCAGTAAATGCCGTGTGCGGGGACGAGGATGTCCTTGCCGATAATGTGCAGTGCCGGCCATTTCTCGCGGAACTCAGCCGGCTGATCGGCAAAGTTCTTTTTCGACGGATCATAGCCAATGAAGCTGATGTAATTCGTCAGGGCATCGAACCAGACGTAGTTGACGTAGTCCGGATCGAAGGGCAGCTCGATGCCCCAACTGAGCCGCGATTTCGGACGTGAGATGCAGAGATTGCCGCTCAGCTTCTCGACGGCGTTGATCAGCTCGGTCTGGCGAAAGTCGGGCGTCACGCAATCCGGATGCGCGCGGAGATAGCCGAGCAGCCAATCCTTGTGCTGGGCGAGCTGGAAATAATAATTTTCCTCGACGCGATGCTCGACTTCACCCCACTCCGGACCGAACTCGCCATCGGGGCCGCGCTCTTTGTCGGTCAGGAATTGTTCCTGCCGGATGCTGTAGTAACCCTCCTGTTTGTCCTTGTAGATCTGCTTTTCGTCGAAAAGCCGCTGCAGCATTCCCTGCACACACTTCTTGTGCAGAGGATCGGTCGTTGCCGCCCAGCCGTCGTATTTGATTTCCAATTTCTTCCACAGCGCGACGAACTTCGCCGTGATCTCGTCGACGAACTGCCGCGGCGAGACGCCGGCTTTCTCGGCCGATTGCTGCACTTTCTGGCCGTGCTGATCGACGCCGGTCAGGAAATAAACCTTCTCGCCCTTCAGCCGGTGATATCGCGCGATGACATCGGCCAGCACTTTTTCGTAGGCGTGACCGATGTGCGGCGCGCCGTTCGTGTAGTCGATGGCGGTGGTAAGATAAAAGGTCTTGGGCATTGGCTCGGAGATATTGCGGGCGAGGAGGTCGCGACGCAACCGGCAGATTTGCCCGAAGAAAGCAGCTTGCCTAACCGATCGTGGTCACGGGCACGAGAAGCGCGCGCCGACGCCGGTGAACGATGCGCGAGATGCGCAGGAGCGGAATCAACGCGAAATAGACCAGGCCGGCCCATTGTCGCATCCAATGCATGTAGGCAATCCATGCCGCGAGCAGCCCGACGCAGACAACCAGACCGATCCGGCAAATGGCGAAGCGCGAGTCGAGACGCTCGATCGCCGAGAGTTCGAGCACCTCCCTGAGGCGATAGGCGTGGAGATAAAGGAGCAGGAGTGCGCCATACACCGCGGCGAACCCCAGGCCGTAAATCACAAGAAGCAGCGAGATTTGGTCAGGCGTCATCCGGACGTCGCCCATCGGGTTGCCTCCGACGAGACCATTGAGGCTGAGGTTAAAAAGGAACTTGAGCGGATAGACATAGAAAAGAACAAGGAAGAGCAGAATGCAGGTGATGAGACGGGTTAATCCATCGTCCAGACCGTAACGCCGGCAGAATTTGTAATGGCTGTTCCAAACGAGAGCGAGGAGAAGGAAGCAAACCGCGAACGCCGGGAAACCGCGCATGGTGTTGATGAGATCGGAAAAATTTCGCGGCACATCGAGCGAGACAACAAGAAGTGTGAGGGCGAAACCGAAGACGGCATCGCTGAATCCTTCGAGGCGCGTGACTTCGCGACCGCGTAGCTGAAAGCCATCGCTGACCGGCTCTCTTGCTGGTAACCGCATCGCGCGCCACATGCCGGATTTGATAACCGCGGGCCGCAAAAGGCAAGTCGTCTCGCGCAGTCGGTCGACGCAATCGCTCGTCTCCGCTCGCGATAATGTTGCGAAACAGCGCCTAGTCTTCCAGAAACTTCCCGCCCAGCCACGCGCCGACACCGGCGGCCGCCAGACCGACGAGCCCGCCGGCAACGAGATTGCGATGCATGCTCGTCCAAAGCTCCTGGCTGGAACTGCTGGCCCGATCGTCAAAAACGCCGTGCGCGCCGTAATCCCGTTCCGCATCGACTGGCTGCAGCAAATTGTTCGGCCGATTGGGATCGGCCTTTTCATTCCGTTGCTGGCTTTTGTAGCCGCTGCGCCCAAGAATCCAGTCGAGCAGCGACGGTGCGATCTTGTTGCCAACGATCGCCTTGACCGTCGGCATGCCGACATAAATCTCGCGCCGATTATGGTGCGACGCCCAGACAATGGCGCGGGCCGCGACTTCCGGTTGAAAGATGGGCGGCACCGGCTGCGCTTTGTTAGGCAGGCGGCTTTTCACCCAGCCAAACTGCGGCGTGTTCAGGGCCGGCATCTGCACCATGGTCGTGCGCACCTTGCTCTTATCGTGGATCAATTCGCAGCGCAGCGAATCCATGAAACCCTGAATGGCGTGCTTGGACGCACAATAAGCCGCCTGCAACGGAATCCCTCGATAGGCCAGCGCCGACCCGACCTGAATGATCATCCCTTCATCGCGCGGCAACATCCGCTTCAAGGCGGCCAGCGTTCCATAGACATAGCCGAGATAGGTGACTTCGGTGACACGCTTGAATTCTTCCGGCGTCATTTCCTTGACCGGCGAAAAGACGGAAGTCATGGCAACGTTGACCCACACATCAATGGGGCCGAAGGCGGCCTCGACCTGTTTGGCGGCTTCCTCGACCTGGGCGGGATCGGCCACGTCGGTCGGCAAAACGAGCGCCTTCCCGCCGAGACGCTCAACGTCCTCTTTCGCCCCTTCCAACCCGGCCTGCCCGCGTGCGAGCAAACCGATGCGCGCTCCTTCGCGCGCAAATTCCTGCACCGTGGCGCGCCCGACGCCGGCCGAGGCTCCGGTGACGACGACGACGCGCGAAAATTTTCCATTTTTCATCTCATTACTGGATCGCAGCAAAAAGCGCCGGTGGGTGTGTCGATCTGTCCTGGCAAGCGATTTTCGATTCGTATCCGGCCGATTTGACGTTCGTTAGGCAAGGTTCCAAACGCGCTGGACACGGCCGCACGGCTGCCGGCTGACGTCCGACGAACAATACTCACATATGACGCTTTGGTGCCTGCTCTCCGGCCCGCTCCTCATCGGCTGCGATCTCGAGAAACTCGATCCGTTCACGATCGGTTTGCTCACCAACGATGAAGTGCTGGCCGTCAATCAGGATCCGCTTTGCCGGCAGGCAACGTGCGTTGCACGTTCCGGCGGTGGATGGGTCTATGCAAAAAAACTCGAGAATGGCGCCTGGGCGGTCGGGCTGTTCAATCGCGGCAGAAAGGCGGCCAGCGTGAACGTCCACTGGTCCAACCTTGACCTGACAACCCCGCAACCGGTGCGGGATCTCTGGCGTCAAAAAGATCTCGGCACGTTTCAAGATCAATTCGGAAGAATGGTCGCACCGCACGGCGTTGTCCTGGTCCGAATTGGGCGGCCGAACGAACAACCAATTACTGATCGTTAGGCAAGGCTTTTAATTCCGGCGCGGTCCAAAAGCCCCGCCGGGCCTGATAGCGCTGATTGATATCGTGCACGAGCCCCGGCGAAACCGGCGGTGCGTGATTCCCCCAGGCCTGGCGAACGTAAGTCAGGACAGCCGCAATTTCGGGATCGGTCAGCACGCCGCGCCATGCCGGCATGACCCCGTTGTATTCGGCCCCGTTGATCTGCTGGCGACCAGTCAATCCATCGAGGACGAGCGCGGCGACGCGTTCGGGCGGGCCATTGACCCACGGAGCGCCGGCCAGCGCCGGAATTTTCCTGGCCAGTCCGTTACCTTCCGGCCCGTGACATGAGGCACATTTTTCCAGAAAGATCTGGCGGCCGGCCGTGACGGGATGATCGAGATCGATGGCACCCGGCAGATCACTCCGCGCCCGGCAGGCGGCCAGCGCCAAACAGCCGAGAATCGCGCCGACGCGCAAGGACCGCCACCCTGGCACGCGGAGTCTACTCATTGCGACGAAGCGAGAAAACGCTCGACGTCAGACGCGATCCGATCCGCTGTTCGGCAACTGCTCGTAATCGTAAAGCGCAATCCACTTTCCGGCCGGACTGATGATATAGAGGTAGGTCGAATGATTGATCGTGTAATAATTCGCCGCGACCTGGCTTGATTGATAACTGCGTTCATAGACAGCGCCGTAGGCCTTCGCCGTCTTTGCGATTTCCGCGGGACGGCCCGTCAGGCCGATGAAATGCTCGTCAAAAAACGGGACGTAATTCTTCAACACTTTCGGCGTATCCCTTTCCGGATCGACGCTGATAAAAAGCACCTGCACTTTCGCCTGGTCGGCGGAAGGCAACTTCCGATAGATCGCAGCCAGGTCGGCCAGCGTCGTCGGGCAGATATTCGGACAATGGGTGAAACCGAAGACCATCAGAACAAGCTTTCCGCGCAAACTGTCGAGGCGAAACGGCTTTCCCTTCTGGTCGGTCAGGTTGAAATCGAATGCTTCCTTCGCGTTGGGAAATTTATGCCCATAGTAGGGATGGCCGGAGGCCGAACCGCTGCGCAGGAACCACAGCCCGGTCGCACCCAGCCCAAGTGCGACGAAAATGACGACGAGACCAATGGCCTTCTTCATGGCTGTGTCATCGAGACGGGTAGTTCCAGCGTGAGCTCGCCGCCACCCGGTTCAAAGTGCAGCGTCAATTTCACTTTCTCACCGGGCTTTCGATGCTCCTTCAATGTCATCAGCATGAGATGATCGCCTCCGGGCGAGAGCATGAGCCGGCCGCCGGCCGGGACGATAAGCGAATCGACGTTCTCCATTCCCATGACTTCCTTGCCGTCGACCATCTTCTTTGTCGTCACCATCGGCATGACCATTTGCGCGATCGGACTACTTCCGCCGGTCAGACGAACGGCCTTCCCGGACTCATTCGTCAGGACCATGTAGGCCGCCGTATCGCTCGAAGAGGGCGGCACCGCCCGCACCCAGCCGTCCGTAATTTTGACCGGTGGTTCTCCTGCCAGGATCACGTTGGCCAGGACAACGGCCCCGGCGAAGGGGCAAAGCAATTTCCAAACATGGATTTTCATAAGCTTGATTCTTGAGGTTAGAAACGAATGGCGATTGCTCCGTTCAGTCGATAATCGGGCACGACCTGCAGTGCGGTATTATCAATGGCGAGCGGAAACTGCGCGGCAAACTCGGCGCTGATTTTGCCTAACGATACGACCACTCGCGGCCCGGCGAAAACCGAAGTGATGCCGGTATCTTCAGCCGGTTGCCCCCGAAAACGATCGACATCCTTGTATTCGCCGGAAACGAGCGCCTGCAATCCGAGGATGAAGTTCGCCTTGCGCACAAAATAATATCCCGGGCCGGCGCTCCACGAGAGATCGTTGGCGAAATGATACTGGTGCAGCCCGTCTCCGCGCAGTGTGAATTGCAGGTCGGCCTGGAAGAACGCGTTCTTGTAGCGCAGCGAGCTCTGGCCGCCGAAAATTCCATCGTAGGAACCCGTGCCCAACGTTAGATCGTGCCCGTGAATTCCGCTTTCCGGCGCGCCCGGCACTTCCACTTCGTTGAACTCCTCCTTGATCCGGCTGCTGTCGCCGGTCGGGAATTTCACCCCACCGATGAGAACGGCCGAGAAAGTGAAATCAGGCTCATGCGTCACCATGCGCGGGTTTTTCGGATTGTCGAAATTGACCTCGCGCCGGCCGCCCACCTCGGTGTCAAAGACGACAAACTTTCCAAGCAACGACACATCGCCCAGCCCCGATTCTGTTCCACGATCAATGGCAAAACCGTCCGGCCGCTGGAAGGAGCGGTAGATGAGCGGAATGTTAACCTGCAGGGCGAAGCGGTTGCTAAAAGTGTAACCCCCGACCAGTTGCGTGATGAAGCTGTCGAGATGCTGATCGGTCGGGATTCGGGACCTCGTGGCCATCGATCTGCACCGTTCCGAAGTACGTGAACTGCTCCGCCACGGCCGCGTAAAAGCGATTTGTCCACGATGACTCTCCCGTGACAATTCCCAACGGCTGCGCCAATGACGTCGTCGGAAATGTTTCCGGCTGCGGCGAATAGCAGCCGCACAAGTCGCAGCCGAACGCCGGAGATGAGCCGGCCAGGGCGAGCGCGCCTGACAAACATAAATGTTTCCAGATTTTCAAAAAGATTCCTCCTGTGTAAAGGACAAGCGATGGCGCCGTCGGGCGCCAGACTTCCCGGTTGACGAAAGCAAAAACGGCAAACTGCGCGGAAGCGTAGCCCACCAGTCTGACGACAGGCTAAGCGACTAACGAGCGAGGCGGAGGCGCAGGCGGCGCCAGACTCGCGCTCGGGAAATGAGAACGAGGCCGGCGCGTATTCATAAGGCACGGCCGGAAACCACAGGGCCACGGTCCGCGTCGTGCAAATAAGATCCATCTTCGCGACCGCCTGGATGGGCTCGGACTTCTTCTCCGATTTCTTTCCCAAGGCGACGGCATGGCAAAGGTTGCAGGGATGCGCGCCGTCGAATGTTTTCGTGATCGCTTCGCAGAGCGAGCCGCGCTGCATGTTGTCCACCAACATGCTCGTCCAGGCGACTGATTGCAGCGCGATCCAGTGCAGACCGAGGGCGAGACAGAGCGCCAGCACCGTCAAGACGCGACCGCAGCAAAAAATCACGCCGCAGGGTAAGGCCGCCATGCCCGCGCGGTCAAACAGGACGCCCTTCTTCGATCGCGCCCAGGGACGGAATCATCGATTGCTCTTGTTCGTGTTCTGGAGTTGCGAAAGAATTTGCCTGACGGACTCGGCCCGCGGGCTCAGCGGAAAGCGGGCGATGAACTCTCGCGCGACCGACTCGGCCCGCTCGTTATCGTGCAGGACCTCGGAAAAAAGGCTGATTTGATTGAACAGGCTGTTCTCGTGCTGTGGGTTTTCTTTTTGCGCGAGTTCGTATTGCTCGAGCGCCTTTTGCGGTTGGTCGAGGAAACGAAAACAATTTCCCAAATCGGTTCGCACATCAGGATTATCCGCGCCCCGCCCAATCGCTTCCTGATAATGCTCGATGGCATGCGACCAATCCTGCCGATCGTAATTCCAGTTCGCCACCGTTCGCGCGGCCTCGGCGGGCGCAAGCTGCGAAACGTCCGGCGGTCCCGCAACCGGGGCGAGACCGAGCTGGGGAACGGCGGAGGTCGGTCCGGCGGAAGGCGGGAGAAAGTTTTCAATGGCCGGCTTTTCGACCCCGCCCGATCCGCGCATGATCAGCCAGGTCGCACCGACCCCGAGCCCAAAGGCGAGGAGAACCAGAAGCGGGACGGAGAGTTGGGCTTTTGGCGGCGATTGCCTGGTCTTTCGAGAACGCTGTGCCATTTCGATGAAAGCTTTTATGAGTCGAGCCTGACCTTTCGCAAGCGCAACGCGTTCGCGATCACGGAGACGGAACTCAAACTCATGGCCGCGCCGGCGATGATCGGACTGAGAAGAATGCCAAACCAGGGATAAAGAATGCCCGCCGCGACGGGCACGCCTAACGAATTATAAATGAAGGCAAAAAACAAGTTTTGCCGAATGTTCCCCATCATGGCACGGCTCAGTCGAATCGCTTTCTCGATCCCGTGCAGGTCTCCTTTCAGCAGAGTGATGCCGGCGCTTTCCATGGCCACGTCGGTCCCGGTGCCCATGGCAATGCCAACATCGGCCGCGGCGAGCGCGGGCGCATCGTTGATCCCGTCGCCGGCCATGGCGACGACCTCTCCGCTTTCCCGCAAACGGCGGACGCGATCGCTTTTGTTTCCCGGCGCGACGCCCGCTTCCACTTCGTCGATGCCGAGCTGCGCCGCCACCCGTCGCGCCGTGCGCTCGTTGTCGCCCGTCAGCATGATGATTTTCAAACCGAGCTTGTGCAGTTGCGCGACGGCATCGGGGGTCGATTGCTTGATCGGATCGGCAACAGCAATCAGACCGGCGGCTCGGGCATCCACCGCGACGAAGACGACACCGTTTCCACTTTCCTGAAGCGCGGCAGCGTCGCTCTCGAGATTGTCCATGCCGTGCACTTGGTTTTCGCGCAGAAATTGCGGCTTCCCCACGAGAACCGGCCGGCCGTCGACAAGCCCACTCACGCCGCCGCCGGTGCTCGACTGAAAATCGGTCGCCGTGCCCAATTTCAAATTTCGCTCCTGCGCGCTGCGCACAATCGCGGCGGCCAGCGGGTGTTCGCTCCGGCTCTCGATGGCCGCGGCAAGGGCAAGAACCTGGTCGGCCGATATTGAATCGTTAGGCACGACCTTCGTGACGGACGGATGCCCCTGCGTGAGCGTGCCCGTTTTATCGACGACCAGCGTCCGCACTTTCTCCATCAGTTCGATGGCCTCGGCTTTCCTGATGAGGACGCCGGCTTGGGCACCGCGACCGACGCCAACCATGACCGACATCGGCGTCGCCAAACCAAGCGCGCATGGGCAGGCAATGATCAGCACGGCAACGGCATTGACGATGCCATACGCCAGCCGCGGTTCCGGGCCCAGGCTCAGCCAGAGAAAAAATGTGATGACCGCGATCGTAATGACCGCTGGCACAAACCAGGTGGCGACTTTGTCGGCGAGGCCCTGGATCGGCGCGCGGCTGCGTTGCGCTTGCGCCACCATCTCCACGATCTGCGAGAGAACGGTCTCATGCCCGACGCGTTCCGCTTCGATCAGAATGCTGCCAGTCTGGTTGACCGTGCCGCCGGTGACCGGATCGCCACCCTTCTTCTCCACGGGCATCGATTCACCCGTGATCATCGACTCATCGATACTCGTCAGGCCATCGAGGACTCGGCCGTCGACCGGTACCTTCTCACCGGGACGCACCCGCAGTTTGTCCCCCCTTTGCACCTGATCGAGGGGCACATCCGTTTCCTCGCCATGGCGCAGAACGCGCGCTGTTTTCGGCGCGAGATCGAGCAGCGCGCGAATCGCACTTCCGGTCCGGCGGCGGGCGCGGCCTTCCAGGACCTGGCCTAACAGCACGAGCACCGTGATCATGGCCGCCGCTTCGAAGTAAATCCCGATTTTGCCGTGCCCCGCGAACGAAGGCGGAAAGATTTGCGGCGCCAGCATGACGATCGCGCTATAGAAATAAGCGGCGCCGATTCCGATCGAGATCAGCGTGAACATGTTGAGCGAGCGATGCCCGATCGATCGCCAGCCACGCTGAAAAAATGGCCAGCCCGCCCAGAGCACGACCGGCGTGCTGAGAAGAAACTGCGCCCAACGCGACACGTCACCCTGCATCCAGGCCGGCGCGCCGGGAATCATGTGTGACATGGCGAGCGCAAAAACCGGCAGGGCAAGAGCCAGGCCGATCCAAAAGCGCCGCGTCATGTCGCGGAGTTCGGCATTTTCTTCTCCGGCCCCGGCGGTGACGTTCTTCGGCTCGAGCGCCATGCCGCAAATCGGGCAATCGCCGGGATGATCCTGCTCGATCTGCGGATGCATCGGGCAGGTGTAAACAGTGGACGCGGGCGCGGCTGGGTTTCGATCGAGCGCCATCCCGCATTTCGGACAGGTGCCGGGTTCGTCGCTCTCGACGCCTTCACACATCGGACAAAAATACTTTCGGGCCGCCGGCCGCGTTGGGCAGGTCGCCTCGTCATGGTCGCCATGACAGCGGGTCTGTTCGGCCTGGTTCGGCCTGACGAATTCGTCCCGGCAATCCGTCGAGCAAAAATAGAACTTCTCTCCCGGCCGTTCGACAACCGCTGCAGCCTCCGTTGGATCGACTTCCATCCCGCAGATCGGGTCGATGAATGTTTTTTCGGACGATTTCAATGCTGGAAATTTCTGATCTGGCAAGACGGCGCAGCTTAAGCCCGACCGCCAACTTTTTCATTGCTCCCGTGGGAGGCTGAACGCAACTCCCCGGCGACCCGAATCAGATTGCCGGGTCGATCAGGGCGAGACCGCTGGTCTCATCGAACGTGCGTTGCAGATCCGCGGCCGATTCTGTCAGCATGACCTCGAGGGTGGGACGCACCGTCGCTTTCTTGAGATGGCCGCCGCGGGTCGTTCCATCGCGGCGACCGACGATCAGGTGCGCGTGGACTTTCGGTTCGCCATCTTTAAGCGCGATGTCGCCCGTCATGGTCAGCACTTCCATCTGCTCCTCGAAAGGAAGGTCGCAATAATTCTTTTTCTCCCAATCGAAGTAGGCAAGCGTGACGCGCTCGAAGGCGCCGATGGCCGTGAAGTGGGCCGCTCTGACGTGCCTTTCCCTGGCGAAATCCTCAAGACCACTCATGGGATCGTCGCCGATCTCGAAGATGACCGCCCATGTCTTGTCACCATTGTTCGTCAGCAGCTTCGCTTTCATTTTTTCTGAACACTCGCCGGCGAGAAATCGGCGTCGGTCAAGGTGACATCCTGATTGATGCGGATGCCGTCGAGTTCCGTGACTGAATTTTTTCGCGGGCCGTGCACGACAAGGTTGGCTGGAATCGGGTGATGCCGCTCATCCTGCGCCACACGCATCGTGTCGATCCGGCGAACCAGCTCGCCGGTGCTGGAATATTTCTCGACGCGCAGCGGAACGAGCCGCTGCGGATCGATCCAGCTTTTCACCTTTGCGTAGATGGAGATGTCGGACGAACCCGGCTTCGATTCCAGAACCTGGCAATTGGCGCGGTTGATCACCTCCGAGCCGACAATGGCCTGCTTTTCCCAGGCAAAAAAATTCTCGACCGCGTCCTGGTAGGCAAGATCGCTGCCAAACAAACCGTTATCCATTTCGGATGCGTTTATTGGGCGGACGGTGTCCGGCGGTCGCACAATCGACCCGCCCGGGGGTCTGCCGGTATCCTGATGCAGGATGACGGCCTCGCCCTGACGCTCGTTAGGCCAAAGGACCCGGTAAACGAGATCGGTCCCCTCTTTCGTGCGGCGTTGCTTGATTTCGAGCTGCATGACGCGCTTGTTGCCGCCGTCGAGCGATCGCACTTCAAGCCGGGCCCGGATGAGGGCGTTACCCTGGCTGGCCGCGTTCATTTGCGCGGCCAGTTCAGTGGCCGATGGCGCGGCCGCGGCAGGGTCAGCAGCGTGCACTACGGTTGCACCCAGAGCTGAGGAAAAGAGAACGGCCACGTTGAGAAGCGTTACAAAACGAAACGTGTTCACAGAAATAGATTCGCGGCCTGAGATTAATCTGCGCTGCTTTTACCCGGCATGAAGGGCCATGCTGGGAGCGAGCCGCGAGCTGCGCCAGGCCGGATAAAGACCGCTGACGACGCCGACCGCCACGGCGATGACGACGGAAAGGCTGAGCAGCGCCAGGCTGAGATCCGGCTGCAACAGTCCACGGATGCTCGGGGTTTGGCCCAGCACCTGGACGCCAATCGCGCCCAGCGTCACGCCGATGACACCGCCGACCAGACCGAGCAGGGCGGATTCGTAAAGCACCATGCGCATGATACGCCCGCGCGTCCAGCCGACCGCGAGCAGCACGCAAATTTCCTGCGTCCGCTCGAAAACAGTCATGAGCATCGTGTTCATGACGCCGAGCACGCCGACGAGAACCGCGAGAAGCGAGGTTCCCCAGCTCATCGCCTTAACCATGCGAAATCCTTCGCTGTGACTCAGGTGTTCGCTCACCGTGACCGCGCGGACTTGCGGAACGCGCTGCTCAATCTGTCGAATCAGCTGCTGCATTTGCTCATCGTTCGTGGAAGGCGTCACACGAACGTCGATCGCATTGATCTGATTGTCGGAGTTGAGGATTTTTTGCAAGAGCGGCAGAGAGAGAATGACCGAGCCATCTTCAACCAGCGCGCCGCCTTTCACGATCCCCACAACTTTTAGTTCGCTCGACTCGATCTGAATCGGGTCGCCCACCTTTTTCTTGAGCACTTCGGCCGCGGTCCGGCCCAGCACGACAGCGGGTTCCGCGGGATCGCGCGGCATCCTTCCGGAGACAAGCTTGAGATTGCTCCAGGAAAATCCGCCCCATTCGCGTCCCGATAAAATCATCAGGTCGGAGTTCTCGATGCTCGTCAGCTCGACCAGGATTTCGCAGGTGGCGGCGACGTGCGGGAGATTTGCCACTTGATCTCGCACAGAAGCCGGAAACGGCTTGGGCGTAAGCGCTCCGCTCATGTTGCTGACCACAATATCGGTGCCGCGTGCTTTCAATCCGACCTCCCAGCTCTTTTGGAAACCGCTCGACATCCCGACCAGCGCCACGACCGCCGCGATGCCGATGGAAATCCCGGCGAGGGTCAGCCCGGTGCGAACGGGACGGCGCAGAAGTCCGCGAACAACGACGGTGGAAAATCTCATACAATGCCGGCTGGGCCAGCCGGTGCGGCAGGCAGATCAGAGACGATGCGGCCATCGATCATATGCAACGTTCGCCGGGCTCGCTCCGCGATGGATGAATCGTGTGTGACCAGGACCATGGTGCGTCCCTGGTCGTGTTGCAGTTGGATGATGAGGTCGAGAATAAGGTGCGCATTTTCGCTGTCGAGATTGCCGGTCGGTTCATCAGCGAGAAGAAGCGACGGCCCATTGGCGAGGCTGCGAGCAATCGCTACGCGCTGGCGTTCCCCTCCGGAAAGCCTGGAAGGAAAATGATGAAGCCGATCCCCGAGGCCGACCAGCTGCAACAGTTCCGTCGCCCGGGCTTTGCGTTCTCTCGACGAACGATGAGTCCCGAACATGGGGATCTGAACATTTTCGGCGGCGGTGAAGGTCGGCAGGAGATGGAAAGCCTGAAAGATGAAGCCGACCTCGTGAGCGCGGTAGCGCGCCGGGTCGGGATGGTCCGACAACGACCGCCCGCGATAGAGCAGCGTTCCCGAGGTCGGTCGATCCAGGGCACCGATCACCTGCAGCAACGTCGATTTACCGCATCCGCTTGGTCCGGTGATGGCAACGAATTCACCTTCGCGAATGGAAAAATCGACACCACGCAGAGCCTTAACCTGGCCTTCGTCGAACTCCCGGGTTAAGGCCCTCGCCTCGAGCAGAGCTGCAACGGTGGCGTTGGGCGGGATCACCTTGTCCTCATTATGTGGCCTGCCCAATTAATTTCCTGCGAAGCGGCGTCAGCGATCGACCGGCTTAATCGTCGTCGTCGAGCTGATCCTTGGCTTTCTCGAGAGCTTCCTTCTCCCTCTCGATTCGTTCTTTCATCCGCTCCTTACGGTGTTCTCGCTGCTCTTCCAAGGCTTCTTTTTCCTCATGCGTCAGCGTGCGCGTCGTCGTTGTCGTCGTGGTGGTGTGCCGTTCCATGACCGGCGTCCTCTGCACCACGATGCGTGAAGCGACCAGATTGTCACCGGTACCGGTGTATTCGACCGAGAGCGGGCTGCCCGCTGGGACCTGATCCAGGGTGATGGGCGCGCCGGCCTGATTCACGATCGTTGTCTGCCGCGTCACCGTGTAGCGCAGTGGCGCGGGATTCGTTTCGCTTCGCACGACAACGGTCTTCGACGCGGGAACGAACTTCGTGAAAGCTCCTCTTGTGGTCGTGACCGTGGTGGTCTCCTGCGCCCGGACCGTTGTCCCAATGGCGAAAAGGCCAACGGTCAGCAGGGCCACGCTTATTTTCCTGATGTTCGTCTTCATACCTGATGATTCGTGGCGCGCCGCCGGCGTGGTCCTCTCGGCGGCGGCTTTGCCGTTCGACTGCGGTCGGTCGAGAGCTGCGCTTCAACGCGTCGCTTCAATGGCCAGCCACTGCGGCCCCACGCGAGGGTTGGCCAGGCTGCGCATCAAGTCGGCAAAAGCATGACGATAGTTGGGAAAAGGCATTCGTTCGCCCGGATGTTTGGGCAGCAATTTCTCCACGTGCTGGGGCAACTCCGAGTGCGGCAATCCGGCGCGTTGATGATGAACGCCATGAAGCGGTTCGTGCAAGAGCGTGAACGCCACCAGTCGCCCCGGCCACGAATTGGCCACGATGCTGCGGGTCGATCCGTTGACCGTGTCTCCCGTCATTCCGACGTGCTCGATGTATTTGCGCCAGCTCTGCAAGGTTGGCGGCCAGGAACGCGGGCGCGAGATACATCCAGATAAAATATTTCCAGAGATCGAACCCCGCGACAGCCCAAAGGAGACTGCTCCAGAAAACGACCGTGAGAGCCAGTTCCGCCCAGACACGCCGGCGTACGCGTTTGCTTCGCACCGGTGAAGCCGAACGGAAAAAAGCCCGCATGAAAACGAACGGGGTGAAAAACAGACCGAAGTTGAGTTCGAAAAAGGCGGCCACGCATCTCTCCCAGCGCGGGATGGCCGGCTGGGAGAGCGGCCAGAATTCCTGATCCCGCTCGGTCGTCAGGTAGGCGTGATGGGTTTGATGGACGACCCGATAGAGGCTGAAGCTCATGAGACTCAGAGTGCCGATGACAATTCCATCGAACTCATTGAAGCGGCGATTTTTCCTGAGCAGGCCATGAGCGGCTTCATGCAGTCCGATCAGGCTGCCGTGCATCAAATGACTCGACCACCAGAGCGAGCAGGACCGCCAGCCAGATCCAGCCGCGCTGCACGCTCAGGGCGAGCAATGCTTCCGTGACGAGCAAACCGAAAACAAGAAGCTGAAACGCGCTGCGCAAAACCCAGTGCGGCTCATGCAGCTTGCTGAAATCTTCGGTTTCGGTAACGGCGGCGTTCATGGCGATTAATTGAGCAGTTCGGAAATCCGGCTCTCCCGCGACTGGTGGAGGCGAGCCAGGACTTTTGAAATATGCCATCGAGCTCTTCGATGTCACGTTGCGAAAACAAATTCTCGCGAAAAAGCCAGGCCACTTCCGGTCCGCCGCGGTCCTCCGTAATTTCGCACGCCAGTTGGAAAGCGAGGCGTGCCCGTCGAGCGCATGCTTAATCGGGCGGAGAGATTCGGCAGCGAGACCTCGGGAACGGGATGATTTTGCAAAGCAAAACGCACTTCGAAAATCGGATTGCGGCCTGCCTCCGGATGTTCGCCGAGCGCGTGCACGAACTCGACGAAAGGCATGGCATTGGCGAATGCGTCCATCGTCATCTGATGCACTGCGTGTAAATGATCGACCACAAAGCGTGATCCGATCGATTTGCGCGCGCAAGCGGGACGACGCCCGCACAATATCCCATCGTTTCATCTCGCCGTCTGTTTGGAGCGATTGGCCACGGGCGTTCCGACGACAAGTCCTCGGCACCAGTCCATTTCGAAAGGCAATTTGGAACGCGCCGAGGAGGACATTGAAGAATGTCGACGCCGGTTCTGCGCGCCAGTTCCCGCGTCTCCTCAGCGACCGGCGCCGGAATTTTCGAAAGCCATCGCCGGGGACGGTCCTGCTGCGATCGGCGACATTCCACATCCGGGGCCTGAATCAGCCAGATTCAATTTCCAAAACGCGGTGCGCTGGTCCAGGAGCGCCGGTTGCCAGAAAGCCCGTTCCGTCGCGCCCCACGCCGTATAGCTGAGCGGCACCGGCGGCAACGGTTCCGCCGCGCCCATCAGCGCCTGAATGTAAGCCGCGAAAAGATCCTGCACGAAAACTCCCAAACTCCAGCCATCGGCAATGGCGTGGTGAATTGCAAAAACGAGCACGTGATCGTTAGGCGGCGCGGCGCAAATCGACCACGCGGTAGAGCGGTCCCTGCACGAGATCGAATGGGGCGTTGAAGATTTCCGCGGCCAGTTCTTCGATTCGTTCCGGTCGCGCGTCACCGGAGGCCAGCTCGCGGAAAACACAATTGGCCTCGCATCTTTTTCCGAATCATCTGCAGGGGTCGCTCCCGGCCGGGAAGAAACGAGAGGCGCAAAACCTCCTGGCGATCGACCACGCGTTGAATGGCGGCGCGACAATCGTGCTCCGTCAGAAAGCCCCGCACCTCGATGAGGCAGCAAATGTGATTCGCCTGTCATCTGACACGGGCAGGGGCGAGGCTTCCCATAATTCCCGTTGCGGAAAAGTCAGCGGGTGAAGTTTCGCTTCGCCGCTATCCAGCCACTGTTTGAGGCGAGCGCGCTGATCGATCGCAATTCCTTCTTTATCAGGCTGGCGTTCAATGCTCGAGCGTCTTCGACCGCCTCAGTCGCGTCGGAGGCAGTCTCGCCGCCGAGCAAACGGTCGATGGCTTCGTCGGAAATCGCTTCGAGATCCACCGCGCTGGCTGCTTCCCCGGTTGCCGCCACCGGAGCGGATTCCGCGACAGGCACGGCGCCACCGATATGTCCGGCAATCAAGGCCGCGATCTGACCGATTGTTCGTGCCCGCATCAGGCTGGTCGGCGGCAAGGCCACTCCGACCGCTGCTTCGAGCGAAGTTTCAATTTCAACTCCCATCAGTGAATCCAGGCCGAGATCCGTTAACGGCTGATCGTCACGCAAACTATCGGGTTTGACCCGCAGGACCGATCCGACCACTTCACGTACCGCCTGGCAAATGACGTTCTGCTTTTCCGCGGGCGCGGCCGCATCAATGCGACTGCGCCAATCGCTCGTCGCGCCGGTCGATTCCTGGCTCTCGATCGCGGCGAAAATGCGCTCGAGCAACGGATTCTCCTGCATGCCTCGAAAGAATTGCCGCCATTTCCCCCAATCGACCCGGATGGCGATCGTTTGCGCGATTCCCGCGCGGAGGAATGATTCGAGCAAAGCCGTCGCTTCGCCGGGCGAAATTTCCATGGTGCCCTGCTTGGCCAGAAATTCGGCGACGCGCTCGTTGCGCGCGACATAACCTATCGCCCCCGAGCACGCCCCAATTGACGTGAGCGCGGGAAGACCAAGCGCCTGCCGATGATGCGCGAGGCTGTCGAGAAAGGCGTTGGCCGCGCTGTAATTTCCCTGCGCTGGATTGCCGAAAATGCTCGAGACGGATGAGAACATGACGAAGCAATCGAGATTCATTTCACGCGTCGCTTCGTGCAGCAGCCAGGCGCCTTGCGCTTTTGGGCGTAACCACGCTGCGCATGCGCTCCGGATTGAGCGAAGCGAGCGGCGCATCGTCGATCACCATGGCGAGATGAAAGACGCCGCGCAGCGGTTGTCCGCAGGATCTTATCTCGGCGAAGATTCTCTTCACGTCGTTAGGCAAACCGATATCCGCCAGCACGACCCGAATCTCGACGCCCCGCGCCTGCAGCTCCGCGACGAATTCGGCCGCTTGCGGATGGGACGCTCCGCTCCGGCTCGTCAGCACAAGGTGGCGCGCCCCGCAATCAACAAGCCAGCGCGCCAGGACTTTGCCATAGCCGCCAAACGCACCGGTGATCAGATAGCGATCCGTCCTCTTTCACCTCGAAGCCCGGCGCCGGCGCATTCGCCCCGCCGAGGCACGAACGGTTCTGCGAAATGCCACCACCACTTTGCCGATATGTTTTCCGCCCGCCATGAGCCGAAACGCGGAATCGATGCGGGCGGCGGGAAAGGCACGATATGGGAGCGGCCGCAGCGCGCCGCTTTCCAGGAATGAAGAAATTTCCTCCAGCATCTGGCCAGTCAGTTTTTCGTTGCCGTGGAAAATCGCGTCCATCGCCACGACGTGGAACGAGGCATTGTTGCGCAGCGGTCGAAGCGGAATGCGCGTGTTTTGATAAATGTCGCGTTTTCCGATTTCGATGAAACGCCCGAACTCCGCCAGACAGGACAGGCCCATCGGGATTGCTTCCCCGGCGAGCGCGTTCAAGGACAACATCCACGCCTCTGGCGCTCGGTCAGTTCCATGACCGCTTCGGCAAAATCGCCGCGACGCGAGTCAATGACATGCTCAACGCCGAGCGTTTTGAGCAGAGCGCGTTTGCTCGGGCTGCCGGCCGTGGCGATGACTTCGGCGCCGAGATGCTGCGCGATCTGAATGGCCGCCATTCCAACACCGCCGGCCCCGGCATGGACGAGAATGCGTTCGCCTTTGCGCAATCGCGCCACATTTTGCAGCGCGTGCCATGCCGTCATGAAGACGACCGGTAAGGTCGCCGCCTCCTCAAAGGTCAGATCCGCCGGAATTCGCCGGACATCACTCGCGCGCGCCAGGGTCGTGCGTGGCGAGCCCGAAAAGCGCCAGACCAAAAACCCGATCTCCCGGCGCGACATGCGTGACGCCCGACCCAACCGCCCTAACGATGCCGCCTGCTTCGTCCCCAAAAATGCGCGCGTCGGGCGCGTCGCCCGGATAAAGCGCGAGCGCCTTGAGCACATCGCGAAAATTCATTCCGGCCGCTTTCACTTCGATCAAGACCTGACCCGGGCCGCATGCCGGCAATTCGAAAGGAACAAATCGCAGCGTGTCGAGATGCCCGCGCTCTCGCGAGTCGAAGGCGCAGCGGCAGATTGGCGTCGAGCCATTGCTCGCGCGAAGGCCGGCCGCGATCGAGTCGTCGAACATAGCGCGCACTGCCACGCAGGGCGATCTCGCGTTCCGCATCCTCGTGCGAGCAACTCGCTCCAAAGAACCGATGCATCTGTGCTGGATTGTTCGAAAGGAAGATCGATCCGCGGCAGCGAAATGTTGGAATGTTCGTTCAAAATCACGCGCATCAACCCAAGAGCCGGCGCTTGCGCCACGGCGGTCGGTTGCGTATCGCGACCGGCTGGTTGCGCGTTGCGCGTGACCAGATCGAGGCGAACTCTGGCTGAGGCTGGCTTTTTTTCGAGCGCCTGTGTGAGGTGAAGCAATCCATCCAGATTGGTCGCCATGCTTCCGTCAGCCGCGCCGGCATCGAGATTCCAAAGCTACAGGAGGCGTTCCGGCGGATTCTCTCCGCAAGCTTCGATCAGTTTCTCCCAATCCTCGGAGACTTCCGGTCGCAGCCGTGAAGATGTCGGCTCCATCAAACTCAAATTTGTCGCCCCGGTGAACGACACGACAACGAGCACCGGCTTCACGAAGCCGCGAACTCAGGGCGTCGCCAAGTCCCGATTTGTCCGCAAAAACGAGCCACGATTTCTCCTCCGGCAGTTCGGCCTCAACTTCGACCGGCGGCGGAGTTTCACAAGCCTTTGCGCGCGAGCAACCGATTTGGCCTTCGCCACCAGTTGGCGCCGATCAAGCCCGGCAACGAAGTGGTTTCAGCAAAACCAGCTTCTCGCAGAACGCGTTTCCCATTGCGCTCTTTCGAGCAACGGTTGTTCCGGGCGCAGATCGCGATCGGTGAAACGCCACCAGCCGCTCGTTAGTCCGAAAACGGTTTCCGTCCACAGTTGCGGCGTGGCCGTATCCATGAAAATGAGACTTCCGCCCGGCGCGAGAAGATCGTGCACATTGCGCAAAGCGGCGCGCACATCATCGACGGCATGGAGGACGTTCGTGCCGATGATGAAATCGAACGCTCCCGCCTCGAGGTTCCTGTTCGACGCCCGGTTTTTCGAGATCGAAAAGTTTGAACTCCACTTCCGGAAACGCCGCCAGTTTCTGCGCGGCGCCGGAGAAAAATGCGGCGGAAACATCGCTGAAAATGTAGGAGTGCAGGTTGCGTTCGAGGAGCGGCAAGACTTGCGAAGCCAGTCCACCGGTGCCGGCGCCGATTTCGAGGATGCGCAGCCCGCGACCTTCCGGGAGGTTCCGCCCCGCCCGGCTCACCGCCGCTGCCATCGCTCCAAGCCAATGGCTGGTGAAGAGACCGTCGCCGTAAAACTGATCGAGCAAATCCGCGCCGATGCCGGAGAACAACACCTGCACAGCATCCTTTTCGCCGCGCAAAATTGCTCCCAGCTCCGTGCAGTTCCCCTCGACAGAGAAGCGCCTCGGGAAGTTGAGCCGGATGTTTCTTGATGAACTCGCGCAGGACGGTCTGTGCGGAATCGGCCGCCTCCGCAAAATCCCGGTTGGTGCCCATCCATTCTCCCTTTTGGCGAGAAGCCATGCGTGCACGAGTCCCGCGGCGAAGCGTGCAAAAGCAGGCCGCAGCGAGGAAACCACGCCTAGCGTATCGGCGTCGAAAGGCGCTCTCGACACTGACTCCCATTTCCCGCAACCCGCGCGCCAATTGCGCAGCGGTCAGGTGGTCGACCGCCACAAGGACCGCTTCAAGCTCGGATCGCCCGCGCGTCTCGATGACCCGGTCCAGCGCTGCTTGAGCCGTTGCCCGCAGTTCTTCAAGCGCAAGCGGCGATAGCAGAGTTTTGTTGTCGTTAGGCGTTCGTTCCCAGGCGACATGATAGGTCAGATCGCGCATCCCGCCGGGCAGCGAACGGCCCGGCGCCGGAAACGCTGATGGCCCGGAAACCGTCCACCAACACGCACGGCTTCCCGAGCTCATCATAAAGCGCGATATCGCCTTCCAGGAAATCGTCGCTAAATTCGCTGCACCCTCGCCCGCACATGGGTCGAGGCACCGGGCGAACCAAGGAACAGGATGCGGGTGAAAACGAACCGGCAATTTCATCCGCGCCTGACGATCTTCGATCGTCGCAGCGCCCGCCGAAAAGACCTGCAGCGCTCCGTCGAAGAGCACCGGATGCACAGCATATTCGCCGGCTCGCGGAGAAATCGCCTCCGATAAGGCAACCCGCCCCGTCGAACGTCCGGCCGCGGCCGACAATTCGCGAATTGGCTGAAATTCTGCGCCGTAGCGCAGGCCGAGATCGCTCATGTGCCGGTAAAAATCTTCGACTCCAACCGGTTCGCCGGCGGGCTCTCCCCACTTCGTCGAAGCGAAGGAAGATTCGGTGCGCTCGCCGCGAAGCGACCCGACTACATGCAACGACCAGGCGACGCTTTGTTCGAAACGACTCTGAATCGCGAAGGTTCGTTCGTTAGGCGAATAGGAAAACTCGATCTGCACGCTCGAGGGCGGATCAGGCAGGATAAGCGGCTTGCGAATTTCGAAATCTTCGACGACAAACGGCCGCCCTTCGAACAACTGCACGCCGGCTTCAAGCGCCATCTCGACGAATGCGGCGGCCGGGAAAATGACATGGTTCTCAACCTTGTGATCCTTCAGAAAGGCCATGTGCTGCGCATCGAGCCGGGTAACCCATGTCGGCATTGCCCGTGGAAGCCGCACATCGAGGAGACCGCGTCCGCCCGGCGCGAGCCGGCTGTCGCGCCAGTCGCTCGTTTCGTTCCACCAACGGCTTTTCTCCCACGCGTAGGCGGGCAGCGAGAGGAGATGCCGCGAAGGCGTGATGGCCGAAAAGTCGAGGGGTACTCCAGCGCGATGCAAATCCATGGCCGCTTCGAGCGCAGATTCGAGCTCATGATCGCGGCGGGTCGAAGAAACAATAATCGCCTTGCCACCGCCCGCGCTCAAACATTCCTGGGTGGCCCGAGCCAGGGCCGGATGCGCGCTCAGTTCAAGCCAGACATCGACACCGAACTCCGCGAGGGCATGGACGGCCGGAGCAAATCGGACCGGCTCACGGATCCCGCGTCCCCAATGCGCGGCGTCGCATGCTTCGCCGGAATAACGACCGCCTGTCACCGTGCTGAAAAACGGCACCGCCTCCGGCTGCGGTGTCAGATCGGCAAGAGCTGCTTCCAATTCCTCCGAGGCCGGGCGCATGAGTGGATGATGGAATGGATGGTCGACGCGCACGAGTCGCGCGAAGACATCCTGCGCCTCGAGTTCGGCAGCCATCGCTTCGAGTGAAATACGCGGACCGGAAAGGGTGATGGAACGCGGGCCGTTAAATGCCGAAATCGTCACCGTCCTGATCGTGCCGCGCGATAACAGCGAGCGCTTCTTCCTCCGTCAAACCCACCGCAAGCATCGTCCCCTCACCCCGCCCGCATTGCTCCATGAGACGAGCCCGCAGGGCGATGATTCGCGCGGCTTCTTCCACCGTGAAAATGCCCGCCACGCAGGCCGCTGCGATTTCCCCGACGCTATGGCCCACGATCGCGGCGGGCTCCACGCCCCACGATTGCCACAGCGCGGCCAGCGCGATCTGCATTGCAAAAATAGCCGGCTGCCCAATCTCGGTGCGGTGTACACCCGAGGTCTCTTCGGTGCGGCCAAGCTCTTCGAGAAGTGAGAAACTTGCCCATGGACGCAAGGCGGCATCGCATCGTTCCATGGCGCGGCGAAAGACCGGTTCATGCCGCATCAGTTCGCGACCCATCCCCCACCACTGCGGACCCTGGCCGCTCATGATGAAAGCGATGCGGGGCGCTCCTTCGCGGCGCGCGGCAAAGCTCGTCCGGATGCGGGGATTCTCCTGATTGTTGGCAAACGTCTCGATTTCTTCGCTCGCCTCGAGCAGGTTCGAAGCAACGAGAGTCATGCGATGCGCATGATGATTTCGTCGAACGCCCAGCGTGTAGGTGAGGTCCGGCAAAACGGGAGAGCTGCCATTGGCATGTGCGTGCTGCTTCATCCAGGCGCTCAATTTCGCGGCCGAATCGCGCAGCGCTTTCTCCGAGCGAGCGGAAAGCATCAACGGCCACGGGCGATCGGCTTGTGTCTCGTGCGATTTCACCGGATGCGGCGGAGGCGCGGCCAGGATGACGTGAGCATTGGCTCCGCCGAAGCCGAATGAATTGACGCCCACGATTCGCTCCTCGCGTCCATCTGGAAACGGCTCGAGCGTTGTCGGAACGCGCAACTTCAGTTTCTCGAAATCGATGTGCGGATTCGGCGTTTCGAAATGAAGGCTGGGCGGAATCTGGCCGTGCTGCAGAACCAGCATCGCCTTGAGCAGCCCGGCGACTCCGGCCGCCGTTTCAAGATGCCCGAGATTCGTTTTGATCGAACCAATGGGAAGCGGCGCGTCAGGCGAGCGGTTGCCGCAAAGAGCTTCGGCGAGCGCATGCGCCTCGATCGGATCGCCAACCGCCGTACCGGTGCCATGCGCTTCGACGAAGCCGATTTCTTCCGGCGCAATTCCGGCATCGGCGCACGCATCCCGGACCAGACGGGCCTGCGCTTCCGGGCTCGGTAATGAAATTCCGTTGGTGTGGCCATCCTGATTGATCGATGTGCCGAGGATAACCCCGTGGATCGGATCACCATCCGCCACGGCCTTGGAAAGCCGCTTTAGCAGGACCATTCCGGCTCCTTCGCCGCGCACGAATCCACTGGCCGACGCATCAAACGCCGCACACCGCCCTTCCGGCGAAAGCATGGCGGCCTGGGAAAATCCGATGAAGCCACCCGGCGTGATCATGACCGTGACCCCGCCCGCCAGCGCCGCGTCGCCGCGGCCGGCCCAGATATGTTCGCACGCTGCGTGCACGGCCGTGAGCGCGGAAGAGCAGGCCGTATCCATGGCCACGCTCGGGCCGCGCAAATTCAAACAGTAGGAAATGCGATTGGCCGCGATGCTGTGCGCGCTGCCCGTCGGCGTGTGCGGGCTGATGCCGGAATGATCGAACGGGTTGCTCTGGATTCCCTGATAGTCGTTATGCGAAATCCCGACAAAGACACCGAGATCGCTTCCATGCTCGAAATCGAGCACCAGGCCGGCGTCCTCAATGGCTTCCCACGCCGTTTCGAGAAGGAGTCGATGCTGGGGATCGACATAGGGCGCTTCCCGCGGTGAGATGCCAAAAAATTGCGGATCGAATTGATCGATGCCGTCAATGAAACCGCCGCGCCTGGCGATCGATTTGCCGGCCAGACCCGACTCCGCATCGTAGTAGCGGTCGACATTCCACCGATCTGGCGGCACTTCAACGACACCTTCCCGGCCTTCGACGAGCAATTTCCAGAGCGATTCTGTGTTGTTCACGCCGCCGGGGAAACGGCAGCCAACTCCGATAATCGCAATACGTTCTTTTTGCATGGTCATGGGTTGCCCCGCCGGGGCGGATTGATCAGCGCACCCCGCGGACCTGTCAAGCAGGGATACCGATCAGGGCACAGGAGTATGACGTCCACCAACGGCGAGATATTCGTTGCTGTAAACATCAATTCGTTTTCCATGGGCTCGATACACGTCCGTCGGCGCATTTTCTTAAAACAGGCCAACGGCTGACAAATGCTACTTTCTCTGCGGTCAATTCCCAGCTTTTCTGCGATGGTAAATAAATGTGCGGGATTGCCGGGATTATTGATCTCATCGCAGAACGGCCGGCGCCGGAGGGCGCGGTGCAACGGATGGCCGCCGCACTTTTCCATCGCGGCCCGGACGAAGAAGGGTTTCTGGAGCGGCCCGGCATTTCTCTGGCCGCGCGACGGCTAAGCATTGTCGGCCTGGCCGATGGCCAGCAACCGATGACGAATGAAGACCAGAGCGCCTTCGTCGTCTTCAACGGCGAGCTGTTCGATTACGTGGAACGACGCGAAGAACTTGCCGCCAAAGGTCATCGCTTTGTCACGCACTGCGATACCGAAATCATTCCGCATCTTTGGGAGGAGCATGAGGAAGGAATGTGGGAGCAACTGCGCGGGCAATTCGCCATCGCGCTGTGGGACACGCGGCGAAAGAATTTGCATCTGGGACGCGACCGCTTCGGCATTTCTCCACTCTTCTGGAGCCGCCAGGGCGACTGGCTTCTTTTTGCTTCGGAAATCAAGAGCCTGCTCGCTTCCGGAATGGTTCCACCGCGACCCGATCGCAAAGGGCTCGATCATGTATTCACTTTCTCGGCCGTCCCCGGACCGAGGACCTGTTTCGAAGGCGTCCAACTTCTGCCGCCCGGTCATTGTCTTCGCATCACGCCGGGAAAAGGCGGCGCAAGTCCGGTCATCAGTGAGCGCGCTTATTGGGAAATGGATTTTCCGGATGCAGGCAAGGAAGAATGGGGTCCCGACGCCACCAAGCTGGTCGACGAATTCGAACAGCTTCTCTTGCAGGCGGTCGAGGAGCGGCTGCGCGCCGACGTTCCCGTCGGGTCCTATCTCTCCGGCGGCGTCGATTCGAGCATGATCCTGGCGCTGGCCTGTCGGCTCAAAGGGCCCGCCATCAATACTTACACGGTGCGCGTCGAAGAACCGGAGTTTGACGAGCTCAGTGCGGCGAGCCTGAGTGCCAAACACATCGGAGCCAAGCCGCCCATCGTACAGGATTACGGCGATCGCGAAGCGCTCGCCAGTTACCCGGCGTTAATCGAAGCGGCTGAAGCACCGGTCATCGACACAGCCTGCGGCGCACTTCTGAAACTTGCCGAACGCGTTCATGCCAACGGCCAGAAGGTCGTGTTGACCGGCGAAGGCGCAGACGAATGGCTTGTCGGTTATCCGTGGTACAAGGCGGCCAAACTTCTCGGCTTCCTCGACGTCATCCCGGGATTGAATCTCAGTGGCTGGGCGCGCAACAGCTTCCTGCGCCTGAACAAGGTGCCGCACTTTTCGCAGGATTGGCGCGACCGTGTTGAAACTTCGCTCGGCGGGCGAAATGCATGGATCGATTCCTACGGCCTCCTCGCCATTTCCAAGCTCCGTTTTTACTCCGAGGAAATGCGTGAGATCATGAATAACAGCCATCCCTGGGGCGAGTTGGGATTTCCGATTGAAAAGGCCAAACGCTGGGCGCCGCTCAATCGAGGCGTCTGGATCGCGGCGCGCGTTCTTCTGGCTGGCCATCTTCTTCAGGCCAAAGGCGACCGCGTCTCCATGCACTCGTCGGTCGAAGTTCGATATCCATTTCTCGATGAAGACGTCTTCGACTTCACGGCCAGACTGCATCCCCGCTGGAAGCTCCGCGGCTTTCGCGACAAGTATCTGCTGCGTCTGCTCGCGGAACGCTGGATTCCAAAATCGATCGCCCGCCGGCATAAGGTTATCTTCCGCGCCCCGCTCGACAGTTTTCACATGGATCCGGAGCCGCCTTATGTCGCGCAACTCTTGAGCGAGGAGTCACTCCGCCGGACCGGCTATTTTGACGCCAGGGAAGTTGCGCACTGGCGACGAGCCTTCCGCGGATTGCGTGCCGGCTCGCTCCCGCGGCTCTCCGTGGAAATGGGGCTCACGGCTGTTGTCGCCACGCAACTCTGGCATCACCAATTCATGGGTGGCGGACTTGCCGATATGCCGGAGTGGGCCGGTTACGAGGAACCGGCCCTCGCGCGATAGCCGGGGTCACGGCAGCTTTTTCAAAAGCTCTCGCCCGATCTCTTTCATTTCCGGGTCGTCCTTTTCCTTGTTAGGCATGGCCAGGCCCTTTTCGATAAATTTGCGCGCTTCCTCCTTGCGTCCCATGGCCGCGTAGATTCGGCCCAGCTCGATATAGTGCATGAGACGGTGCGGGTTGATCGCAATCGCCTTTTTCAGATCGCGCTCCGCTTCTTCGTTCGTTGTCACCGGCAGTTTTCCATAAAGGGCGCTGGCCAGCATGCGTTTGAGCATGTTGACGTTGGCCAGGACCCGATGCCAGCGGCCGAGAATGTGCCAGGCCGTGTCGTTCGTTGGATCGATCTGCAGGGCGCGATCGACCGCCTGCTTGATCAAGGGCGAAGCCGCGACCTGTTCCTTGCTGCTCATGTAGGGAAGCATCTTCCCATAACTGATCGCGGGCGAGAGCTGCGCTTCAGAGTTATGCGGGGCAAGCAGGGCCGCGCGCAGGGCGTAGGTGAGCGAGATGCGTCCGTATTGAAGTTTTTCTTTTTTTGATGTGGTGTCAGCCATCATATGGCGGTACTGCCGCGCGATCCGGATAAGAAGCTGGACGTTGTCCGGTTCGAGCTTGTTTGCCGGCAGATAATATTTCAGCGCTTCGGTTTCTTGCAGCCGCTGATCGTAGACGTCGCCCTTTGCCATCAAAGCCTCAGCCGTTTCGGCAGAGGCCACCCCAGCGAGGAGAAGCAGGGTTCCAATCAACAGGCAAGCGCGGAAGAAACGGAGCGTCGGCATGCAATCTTATTCGCAGCAGGTCGCAAACTTGATCGGGTTTGCTCTCGTCAACGCCCCCCGTTTTCGCCATGGGCCGGCTCGTGTGCGACGATCAGCCGCCCGGCGTTCACCAGCGCCGCTTCCTCGTTAGGCGGCGCGATCAGCTGCAGGCTGGTCACGGGAAAACCGCGGCCTTCGAGTGGAATCGGAATGGCCAGGGCGGGATTACCGGCGTAGTTCACGGCGACGGTATTTTGCAAAGCGAGGACGAGCGCCTCAAAGGCGGCCGATCGCCCAAAGAACGGCTTGTGCGGCGGAAAGCCTTTCAACGTCGGCAAGGCGATGAAATCGACATGCCGGAAGGTGCGACGCAGTGTCCGTTGCCATTCGCGTCGCCCCTTTAGCGCACCCTGGTAGAGCGTGTTGTATTGCAATTCGCCCAGCTGAATCGTTGCCTTCGTCACCAGACTGACGCCGGGTTTGTCCATGTATTGCCGATCGCTCAGCCAGGCGTCCGTAATCGCGATGGTGCTGCCATCCGACTGCGCTTTATTCCACGCCTTTATGAAAAGGTCGTTCAGCCTGACCAAACGAAATCCCGCCGCTTTCATGGCCGCGTCGATCGCCTGATCGATTCTCGGATCCGTTCCCGTTACGTAAAGCCGGCCGACCGTGATTCCCCCGCCCGACGAATTCCTCGCCTTGGCCCGTGCGTAGCGAGAGGAAAACCCCGGGCTGAGCAATTCCATTCCCTGCACGAGATGCGGCACGTCCCTGGCCATCGGCCCGATTGTGTCGAGGTGCTTCGGTGAAAGCGGAAACACGCCCTTGAGCGGGACCAGGCCAAATGTCGTCTTCAAACCCAGGATTCCGCAGCAGGCCGCCGGAACCCGGATTGAACCGGCCGTGTCGGATCCGAACGCCACATCGGCCTTGCCATCCGCCACCGCCACCGCGGATCCGCTCGACGAACCGCCGGGAATGCGACTTCGATCCAGCGGATTAAACGGCGTGCCGAAATATTCGTTCAGCCCGGAAGTTCCAAGGGCAAATTCGGTGAGATTTGTCTTGCCGACGATGACAACATCGCCGCGCCGGGACGGTTCGAGACATTTCGCATCGCGCCTCGCCGGAGGACGCGTCTTGGCCAGATATTGCGATCCGGCCGTCGTCACCGTCCCCTTCATGTCGATGAGATCCTTGACCGCGAGTCGAAGTTTGCCGGAGTCCTTTTCGGCCGGCGAATAGGAAATGAAAGCGCGATCGCGCGTCACGCTGGCCGGTCGCACCAGCGGCAAGGTGCAGCCGTTAAGGCAAATCGAAAGGAGCATCCCGAAAAGGGGAAGGCGAAGAATAGAGCAACCGTTTTTCATAATAATTTCCAGGTGCGATCGGCGGGTGCCTTGTGCAGCATCGCCGTCGCGAACTCGCTCGTCACATTTTCTCTTTGATGCCCGCGCGCAGGAGCCACCAGTTCACGGGATAGGCGGTGAGAAATCCCACCAGCATGGCAATCTGCATCATGAACCAGAAGATCGGATTCGTTTTCTCGATCTCATGACCAAAGAGGATGAAGGTGGCAACGGCCATCCAGCCATACATCCCGACCTGCCAGGCAGTCAGAGAGAAAAAGTCCGCCTTGGCCGCCTGCAGAAGTCCTTCGCCTAACGACAAACCGCGCATCGGCGCGATGGTGAAAAATTGGAAAACGATACCGAAGGCGAGGGCGACGAAATAATCGACCACCCAGGAGCCGAAGATTTTCATTCCGAAAAGCGTGAGTGGAAAAAAGAAAAGCGTCCATTCGCCGACGATATCGGCCAGCGTGCAGCCGGCCCCGCAATGGCTCGCGCCCAGGGCGACCATTTGCCAGAACGGCTTCTTTTTCCCCGGCGGGTCTTCATTGCGTTCCTTCGCTTCCCGCACGGCTCGATGGGTGGAAAGGCGCCCGGCCTTGAAATAGCCCCACAGCGCGAGCGGGCCGGCATAGAGTGCGGTGATCGGCCAGACGACGTTCATGATCCACATGTGCTGTTTGTGACCGGCCAGCAGGTCGATGGCGATGATCGCCGCGCAGGCGCCGCCGATGAGCAAGCAGATAATCGCGGCTGTTGTCAGGGAATCGTTCATCGGGTTCGTTGCCTTCAAGAATGCACCGGGCGCGGATCAGCCCCGGGGCCATCGCTATTTCATCTCCATCGTATCAGCGAGACGCGACGGACGGATGCGGACAAAGAATTGGAACCCGTAGGGAACGTCCTGACCATAATAGCGTTTCAGATCTTCCGGTGCGTCGTAGGCCGTAAACTGCGCACCGATCCCGATGTCGAGACCGCGTCCATGCGCCAGATCGCGCACATAGCCGAGCGTATAACCAGCCACCGGAAAGATGCGGTCGTGCTCGCGTTCGGGGAGGGCCAGTTCGTGCCCCGATTTTTCGACCCGCTCGTAGCGCGCATAAATGGTATGGCGTCCGCGCTGATAGTTCGTTTCCAGCAGGATCGACTGAGTTGCTCGCTCACCGGTGTTCCGGTCCTCTCCCCAAACGAACGATGTCGACCAATTGGCATCGACGCCCAGGGGCTGATTGAAAATGGCCGAGGCCGACGTTCGATGCTGGTTGGTATCCGGATCGGTCGCCTCGGGACTGTGCAAGTAGCCATGGGAAACCTGCAACGCCAGCTGCGGAATGGGGTTCCACGAAATCCGTCCGCTGTAGGAATCGAACCGTGCCCGGTCGAAATCGTAGCGTTCTTCGTCCGGTTCGCGGCCGGTAAAGATGCTGCCTTCCACTTTCACGTTGCGCCAGACGGCGCCGATCGTGGCCACGCCAAAGGTGATATGAGTCGAATCCTGCCAATGATGCGCGATGGGCGCATCCGGATTGTCCATCGCGCTGAGGCGGTGCATGAAAGTTGGCGGCCCCAGGGCCGGCTCGCCCGGATATCCAAAATACAGATAGCCCGAAAGATCGTGCGCGAATCGTTGCGAATACGAGGCCGATAACTCGGCAAACAAATCATGCGGATGCTGCCGGTCGTGCAATGGCCGGCCCTGCCAGGTTTCGCCGCTTTGGAAAAGCAGCGGATAACCGCGCCCCTGCTCGGTCAGCAGATCGAGGCTCATCATGGTGCGCAGGCCGAGCTGGCTGTTTTCGCCTAACGAATGAGAGAACATGGCCATGAACCAGTTGGGGGCGTCGATACGATCGTCGCCGCGGCGCGTGCTTGTGTTTGTATAACGGGGAAAGACCGCGCCGTGCAGCATGAGCATGTCATCGCCGAACATGAACATTTTCCCGTAGATGGGCGTCGAGTCCGGAACCCAGGCCGTCCCCGAACTTTCCCGTGCCATCGGATCGACCAGATCGATCGAAGATGACATCGTCATCTCCTTCTCGTGCGCGTGTTGGTGTTCCGGATGGCGCTCGCTCACGTCTCGATGGGTCGCTCCCACCTTTTTCGGGACGAGCGTCATGCCGCATTTCGGACAGTTGCCGGGATGATCCTGCACCACCTCCGGGTGCATGACACAGGTGTATCTGGTTTGCTCCGCGGCAAGGAGAAAGGTTGCACCGAGAAGCGTTACTACGAGCGATAGGAGACAGGTTTTAATGTGGTGGTGGACAAACGGTTTTCGGCCTCTCGTCTTCGATCACTGCCCGTCTACGCCAGAGAAAGTAGATGGTCGGTATGATGAGCAACGTGAGGATGGTGGAGCTGATCATTCCCCCGACCATGGGCGCAGCGATTCGCTTCATCGTATCAGCGCCGGTGCCGTGACTCCACATAATCGGGAGCAAACCAGCGATGATGGCCGCGACGGTCATCATTTTGGGACGGACGCGCTGGACGGCCCCGAACATGACCGCGTCGTAGAGGTCGCTCCGCCTGGGCTGCGGGATGCGCTGCCTGAGATTTTTCCAGGCTTCATCGAGGTAAACAATCATGACCACGCCGGTTTCGGCGGCGACGCCGGCCAGGGCAATAAATCCAACCGCGACCGCTGCGCTGTAATTGTAGCCTAACAAATAAAGAAGCCAGACTCCGCCGACGAGCGCGAAGGGAACACTCAGCATGACGATGAGTGTTTCGGGAATATTGCGAAAATTGAGATAGAGGAGCAGAAAAATAATGAGCAGGGTAATCGGAATCGCGATGCGCAGATTGTCGCGCGCCTTGAGCAAATATTGATACTGGCCGCCCCACTGAATGTAATAACCGGGCGGCAGCTTGATATTCTGCGCAATTAACTTCTTCGCGTTCCCGACGTAGGTCCCCAGATCGATCCCGGTCGTATCGACAAAAACGAAGGCGGCCAGGACGCCATTCTCATCGCGAATCGAAGGCGGACCGGTGTTGAGGGTGATGTCGGCCAGTTGCTCGAGAGGTATCTGCGCGCCGCCCGGCGCCGCCACCAGGACGCGACGCAGCGCGGGAAGATCGCTCCGGAAATCTCGCGCATAGCGAACGTTGACCGGAAAGCGCTGGCGGCCCTCGACCGTGGTCGTAATGTTCTTCCCACCGATCGCGCTTTCGATGACATCTTCGACGTCGCTCACGCGCAACCCGTAGCGCGCGATAGCGTCACGTTTGACTTTGAAATCAATGTAATAGCCGCCCGCGACCCGCTCGGCAAAAGCGCTGGCCGTGTGCGGCGCATTCCTCAGCAATTTTTCGATCTGCAGCGCGATCTGCTCGATTTCGGCCAGGTCGGGCCCCAGCACTTTGATCCCGATCTGGCTGCGAATGCCGGTCGCCATCATTTCGATGCGCGTCTGGATCGGCATCCACCAGATGGCCGGCATGCCGGGAAACGGCAGTTGCCTCCCGAGATCCTCTTTGATTTTCTCAAAGGTCATGCCCGGGCCCCATTCCTTCTCGGGCTTCAGCGTGATGATAGTCTCGGCCATGGAAAGCGGCGCAGGATCGGTCGCGGTGCGGGCGCGTCCGATTTTGCCGTAGACGCGCGCCACTTCCGGAAACTTTGCAATGATGGCGTCCTGTTTTTGCAGGATTTTCCTTGCCTCACTAATGGCCAGACCGGGCACTGTCGTCGGCATGTAAAGGAGTGTGCCTTCATTGAGCGGCGGCATGAATTCGGAGCCGATCGAATGATGTGGTATCCACGTCAGGACGAGGAGGAGGGCAGCGCCAAGCAGCGTCGCCCAGCGATAGCGCAAAACCAGCCTGACGAACGGTTGATAAATCCAGATCAGGAATCGGTTGAGCGGATTACGGCTTTCATGCGGGATTTTTCCGCGCACGAACCAGACCATCAGAATGGGTGCGAGGGTGACGGAAAGAAGGGCCGCGAAAAACATGGCGAAGGTTTTGGTATAGGCGAGCGGCTTGAAGAGGCGGCCCGACTGCGCCTGGAGCGAGAAGACCGGCAGGAATGAAATGGTAATGATGAGCAGCGAAAAAAAGAGCGGCCGGCCTACCTGTTGCGCGGCCTTGATGATGACGCGCGTGCGGCTCAGGCTCGCGATTTCGCGCTCTGACGCGGAGAGTGTTCCCTCCCCTTCCCGGCCGCGTTTCGCCCGGGCCTCCTCCCAGCGCTCCAGCCACTTGTGCGCGTTTTCTACCATGACAATGGCCGCATCCACCATGGCTCCGATGGCAATGGCGATCCCACCTAACGACATGATGTTGGAAGACAATCCGAGCGCGTTCATTGGAATAAAGGCAAGCAGGATCGCGATCGGCAGCGTCAGGATGGCGACGAGCGCGCTGCGGAAATGAAAGAGAAAAAGAAGGCAAATCAGACTCACGATGACGCTTTCCTCGAGCAGCTTGCTCCGCAGCGTAGCGATGGCGTGATGGATCAGGTCGGACCGATCGTAACCGGTCACGATGCGCACGCCGGGTGGCAGCGATGGCTTGATCTCCTCCAGCTTCTTTTTGACCGCATCGATCGTCTTGAGCGCGTTCTCGCCGTAACGCATAACGACAATCCCGCCGACGGCTTCGCCTTTGCCGTCGAGGTCCAGTAACCCGCGCCGCATGTCGGGGCCGCGATGCACTTTCCCGACGTCCTTGACCGTGACGGGAACCCCATTTTCGCCCGTATCAATCACGACCTGCTCGATATCGGCCAGGTTCTTGAAGTACCCCTCGCCCCGCACCATGTATTCCGTTTCGCCGAATTCGACGACGCGCCCGCCCACGTCGTTGTTCGACTGACGAATGGCCTCGATAACGCGGTTAATCGGGATGTGAAAAGAAAGGAGTTTGTTCGGGTCGATCTCGACCTGGTATTGATTGACATACCCGCCTAACGAGGCGACTTCCGCCACGCCCGGCGTGTTTTGCAGATAATAACGCAGCGTCCAATCCTGAAATGAACGCAGCTCGGCCAGACTGTGCTGGCCGGTGTCGTCGACCAGCGCGTACTCATAGATCCACCCCACTCCGGTCGCATCGGGGCCAAGCGCCGGGTTGATGTTCTCAGGCAGCTGATTGCGAACCTGATTCAGATATTCGAGGACGCGGGAGCGCGCCCAGTAGATGTCGGTGCCGTCCTCAAAAATGACGCTGACGAAGGAAAGGCCGAAGAAGCTTTGGCCGCGGCAGTATTTCACCTTCGGCGCACTGGTCAGCGCGCTGACGATCGGATAGGTGACCTGATCCTCGACAAGGGTTGGTGCGCGGCCCGGCCATTCGGTGAAAACAATGACCTGCACGTCCGAGAGATCCGGAATGGCATCCACCGGGGTGCGGCGCAAAGCGAATACGCCGGCCGTGAGCGCAGCCAACACGGCCACGACAACGAGGAAGCGGTTGTTCGCACACCAGGCAATGAGTCGTGCGATCATGCCTCGTTCTCCTTCGCTGCGCTCAGGATGACTGACCTCATGTTCGCCGGCGTCCTTTCACTCCTCCGTTGGCTTCAATGCGCATGCTGCATCGCTCCGCCGTCGGCTGCGGCCCGGAGCTGGCTTTCGCTGTCGAGCAGGAAGGTGCCGTCGACCACAACCTGCTCGCCGGCTTTCAGACCTTTCGCCACCACCACGCGGTCGCCGCTCTTTGCGCCAAGCTCGATCTTCTTCGGGACAAAGATTCCTGTCCCGTCCTGCACAAAGGCGTATTGGCGTTCTCCGGTATCGAAGACCGCGCTCGCCGGAATGAGAAGCTGATTACCGAGAGCCGACTCGATCGTAACGCTCGCGTACATGCCGGGCTTGAGCAGATCGTTCGGGTTGTGCAGGGCCAGCCGCACCTTTGCCGTCCGCGTCTTGTTTTGCAGATAGGGATAAACGAAGGAAACCGCACCCTCGAAAGTGATCTCAGAATAGGCATCGACCCTGATGCTTGCCTTCTGCCCGACTTTGATACGCGGGACCTCGTATTCGTAAATCTCGGCGTCGAGCCAGACATTGGAAAGATCGGCGATGCGATAAAGGAGCATCGCCGGGACCGACCATCTGGTGCGGAAGCACATTTTTTTCCACGACTACGCCCGTCATAGGCGCGGTGAGGTCGAGCGTGTCTCTGGGAGTGCCGGATTCTTCCAGCGCCTTGATTTGGTCGTCACTAATATCCCAAAGCTCGAGTCGCTTGCGCGCCGATTGCAGCAACGACTGCGTGGCCAGCTTGTTTGCAGCCGAGAAGTTCCGCATCTGCGCGCTCGACCCGGCAGCGCTCCGAGAGCCACGCGCTTGCTGATACGCGAGCAGATATTCCTGTTGGGCGGAGTAAAGGTCCGGGCTGTAGAGCGCCATCAACGGCTGGCCTGCCTTAACCGTTTGGCCCGGCTTGTCGACTTACAGTTTTTGCACCCAGCCTTTGACCTTGCTGTTAACCTGACCGACTCGGGTTTCGTCGTAAGTGATTGCTCCAACCGCGCGAAGACTGCTGCTGGCCGGCGCCCGTTGCACCGGCACCGTGCGAATGTTGATGAGCTGCCGTTGCGCTTCGCTTAACTGCACGGCCGCGCGTCCTGGAATTCCCTTCTTCTCCAGCTGGCTGACCGGCTGCAATTCCATCCCGCAAATCGGGCATCTTCCCGGATGATCCGAAACGATGTTCGGATGCATCGAGCATTGATAGAGCTGCTTCCCGCTTTGTTCCGCCTGGGTCGAATAGGCAGGCTTCTCCTCTTTCGAACAAGCCGGAAGAAGGATGCCGGCCAATGGCAGAGCGACTGCCAATAGCAATGGCAGGGATGCTGTGAATGACTTCTCTGTTTTCATTTTTCTACCTCTCCGCTTTTCCACTTCGCGATGTCGTTTAAATCCACACCGATGGCGTGTTCGAGCTGCGCCATGGCCCGGGCCATATCGGTTTCGCTCCCGATCTCACCCAACCTGAGGCCGAGAAGGGCCCGTTCGCTGTCGAGCAAATCGATGAAATTGCTTTTGGCCGATTCATAACCGGCCCGTGTCGCCTCGAAGCTCTGCTCGGCCTGCGGCAGCAGGGTTTGCCGGTAAAGCAGCAATTGATCGTGTGACAGTTGCGCGCGGAACCAGGCCGATTGCACGTCGGCTTCGACGTTGTTGCGTGCGTCGAGCGCCATGGCCCGGCTTTGCTCGACCCGCCGCGCGGCTTCGCGTTCCTCCGCGTTAAGTTTTCCAAACCAAATCGGCACGTTGACGCTGATCGAGCCGAGGACCGCATCGTGGCCGTTGTCCGGAGGATTTTGAAAGATGTTCCGATTTACCTGCGTGTAATCCACGCCGAAGGTGAAATCGGGCAGCCGATCCATGCGGGCAAGAGAAAGCCCGGTGCGATCGCGCTCCAGAACGACGCCCGCTTGCTGTAATTCCGCACGATAGCGCAGCGCCGCCGCCATGGCCTGCGATCGGTCAGGCAACGGTGGTGCGGTTAGCCGTGCGACGACGGCAAACGGCGCACCTTGCCGCGCGCTGCGCAGTGCATTCAGCCGCGCGAGCGCAACTTCATATTGCTGGCTCAGATCGAGCAGACGTTTTTGAATATCGGAGGTTGTGAGCTGCGCCTTCAGCACATCGGGCTGTTGCGCCTCGCCCGTTTCATAACGCGACTGGCTGGTTTTCGTGACGGACTCCAGCAGCGTCAATTCCGAACGCAGGATGTCGCGCGCGCGATCGACCTGATAGAGATCGTAGTAGGCCATCTTCGCGCGAAGAACGAGATCGCGCACCGCCGTGTAATACTCCCACGCCGCGATCTGCGCTTCCTGCCGGGCCTTTCTTTTGGCTAACGAAAGTTTGCCTGGAAACGGAATCTTTTGCGACGCGCCGATCCGCTGGTTTTGCGCGCCCACGCGCGTCTCGACGTTGTCGAAGAAATATCCATAGCTCAGCATCGGATCGGGCAGTGATCCGCTAATCTTCGGCCGCTCCTGCAGCGCCTCCCATTTCGAGCGGGCGGCGCGCAGCGCCGGATTTCTCCGCAAGACCTCATGCACGAGCGCATCAAGCGGCTCGGCTGCGACGGACGTTGTGATGAGTAGGCTGTAAAAAAGTACGGTTGTTGATTTCATAAGATTCGGGGAATTCGGACCGGTGAGGGTCGAAGTCGGTGCCGGGAAAACGGCACACTGCGCCTGTCAGCGCTCCCGAATCAGATGAGACGAATACAGCTTACCGCGAGAGGAGGCAGCGTATGTGCGACGGAGCCGGCAAGGATCGCGTCGGAGCGACCGCGGCGCCAAAGATCTGCATAGCGCGCAGCTGCAAAAGCAGTCGACGGATAACCGATCTGATCCTTCGCGACGGTTTGCGCGAGAACGGCCAGGGGCCCGGCCTTTGTTTGATCCTTGGTCGCGCAGGAACAATGATGCTGGCAACAGCTCGAGCCGGTCATCGCTTTCTCTTGCCCTGGCATTGTGCAAACGACCGGCACGGCCAGCGAAGACTGCGCCATGATCGCCGCGCCAAGCAAGGCAAGGATGAACCCTCTCACACCCGAGGAGGTAGCATTAATTCTGCCGCGTGTCGAGCATGGCGGAAGAAACAATCTCCTGAAGATCAGCCGTCGCTAGACGGTGCCGCAACGGCGCAGTGATTCGTTAACGCGAGCCACGAACAAATCGTGAAACCGATAATCGCCCCCTCAGCAATTCTCCTCGCGCGCTGCGCCATCGGGCCCTTATCAAACTGCAGAAGCAAAGTTTCAACTCTTCTGACACCGGAACCGAGGCGCCCTCTCCCCTTGTGGCCGTCGTCACGGAATCCGACGAGATGACCTTCCAGCAACCATCGGCCGCCAGTATCATCGTGGGTTATACTTTTTTCAGGAGCGAACCAGAACGAATGCGCCCCAGCCGGCGAGCAGCAGACCGGTGGCAAGTCTTGCATGCGCGCGTGCCGGCAACATTTTTTCCAGGCAAACCAGCAGAGTAAGCGCGGCGATCCAGAGGATGTTCATCACCCCGGCAACAAAGAGCAAAGCCATCAACGCCCAACAGCAACCGGTGCAAAAGGCGCCGTGCTCCAGGCCCATTCGAAAGGCGCCGCCGCGCCCTTCGCGCCATCGCGTCATGATGAATTCGAGCGGCCCGCGACAATGGGTCAGGCAACTTTGCTTTAGCGGCGTGAACTGAAATATGCCGGCGGCGAGAAGCAAGGCCCCGCCGAACCATCCGCCGGCGCTCGCCATGGATGGCGAGAGCAAGGCGTGCCGATGGAGCCACCATTGCAGAAGAGCAGCGATTGCACTGAATGCACACCAGATCGCGACATAACCGAGCAGGAAGATCGACACCGGAACATAGGGTCCGCGGCAACGCCGGCGATTGCGCGTCACCGCGGCAAAAGTCAGAATCATCGGCATGGCGCTCGGCAACATCATCGCGATCATCATGATCGCCCACATCAGAAACAATGGGGCCAGGGTCGCCGCCGGCCAGGAGGCAAGGTCGGGCCCGGCCATTTTCATGCGCATGCATTCGCACACGCCGGTGACGTTCATCCGGTGCGCTTCGTAGATCGTGTAGGCCCACGCCAACAACGCAATACCGCCGACGCTGGCAAAGATGACGACGCGTTCCTGGCGCGGCACCTCCGGCAATGCGCTCATGGCCGCCAACTAGTTCGCGTAATGAATGCGCGCGACGAACCCCGCCTTATCCGGATAACTGAACTCCATCTGGTCAGTCGCCACGGAGCCTTCTTTGGCCGAAGCGCACTCTGCCGTTTTGAAAATGAAGCCGGTGCCGTGGTTAACGGTGCATTGTTCGGCTTCTCCGGTAACGGGATTTTTGATCGGCTCCAGCGCAATCCTAAAATTGTTGCCGACTCTCGCCGTGCTTTGGAGACCATTGAGGTTGACATCGAAAGGTACAAATTCCGGCTCGAGCAACGTGCTGAAGGTCGTCGCCAAAATCTCGAACGGCAATCCACCGGCTTTACCCGAACCGATTTCGATCAGGGCTTCGCGCTGTTCCTGCGATGCTTTTTCATCGACAAACAAACGCACCGCGCCGTTGCCTTCGTGGATCGCGCCCGGCCATTTCGCGGCAAAGGCGAGGCCGAGCCCATCGAGCGACAGGTCGCCGAATTTGCCTTTCTCGATACGCCACACGCCAATGCCTTCGCAAAACCCCATCGTCGGCGGCGCGGCGAATTCACACGGGCAACCGTAGTCGCAATTGCAGGCCTGCAGATAATCCGCATCAAAAAACCATTTTGGCATGTTGTGTTCCTCCGATGAATTTCCGTTTTTTAGAAGCCTGATCTCAGGCTATCGGTGGCAAATTGCCAGGTCAACTAGTCGGCTCGGGCTCTGCCTCCCATTATAAATCGACAGATACGCGGAAGGATAAATGCCAGCAGAGCCAAACCAGAAACCATGGCTGTAAGTAAGTGCGCCATTGGCCGCGAACTCTGCCATATCGTTCTGCTCACCGCCCATTTTCTCACAAAGCTCAGCTGTCCTTCAGGCGCGCAACGCGGCTGTAGAGGCCGCCGTCTCGGCGGCGAATAGTAATCGCGAGACGAAGCAAGGCCGTCAAGTATTCGTGGATTCCTGGTTTCCAAATTCATCCCTTTATCTTCGAATCTTAATTCGGCTGAAACACGTTTGCGGGATTTGCGTGTTGCCAACGTAAGAACGACGGGCTGGAAGCCCATCGGCCGAGTCAGGCAGGATGCCTGACTTCCAGTAGGTGGAAAGGGCGCTTTGGAAAAGCGCCCCTCCTTGCGCAAGCGCGACTCTGCGCTTTGCTCTGCGGCATGGCGGAAGACCTAATCAAGGTGAGACTGGATGAGAAGTTCGGCACCTTCTCCGAACATTGGCGGCCGAAGATCGTGGGGGAGTTGAACGGCCAGGAAGTGAAGCTGGTGAAGTTCAAGGGAGATTTTGTCTGGCATCATCACGACAGGGAGGACGAACTGTTTCTGGTCTGGCGCGGACGGATGCGGATCGAGTTTCGCGATCACAACGCGGTGCACCTGGAGGCGGGCGAGTTTCTCATCGTGCCGCGCGGCCTCGAACATCGAACATTGGCCGACGAAGAGTGCGAGGTAGTTCTGTTCGAACCGGCTGCGACGCGAAATACCGGCAATGTCTCAGATGAAGAGCTGACCGCGCCGGACGGCGTCCGACTCTAATGGGCCGTCTTCCGCCTAACGAATAGAAAGAAGGGGAGCGCGCTCAATTGCATCACGGCCGAGAAGAGGACCACGGCCAGCATCGATTTCTCGTAGAGCAGACCCATGGCGGCGCTGCCTAAAAACCAGGCGATGCCGAAACTCCCGTCAAAAATGCCAAAGGCTGTGGCCCGTTTTCCCGGCGGAATGACGCCGGTAATGAGAGCGCGCAGGACCGCGCCCTCCGCCCCCATCCCGATTCCCCAGAGAATCATGCCGGCGAAGGAGAAGGTGGCGTTGCCGAAAAAGACGAAGGGCGCGAAACCCGCCGAAAGCAGAAAGGCGCCGGCGGCGATGACGCGGCCGAACTTATCGAACAATTTGCCGAGCACCAGACTGCCAACCGCGCTTGTCGCCATGGCCGCGGCGTAAAAGATCGGAATGAGATCGCGGCTGATGATGTGGGCCTGCTGAAAGTGAAAACTGATCAGGGAAAAATCAGCCAGACCGGCCGCGACCAGCGCGCCCGCCACGGTGTAGATCCAAAACGGCCGTGATAATTTTCCACTGAAACTCAATTCCGGCGTGCGCGTTTCCAATTCGTGTGGACGTGGATAAAGCACGCGCGCTACTGTCACCGTGGCGAGGCAAAGGAGAGCCGAAATGAAAAAGATGGCGAAGCCGTGGCGATAGCTGCCGTGGCCGGAAAGCATGTAGGCGATGAGGAGCGGACCGGCCGTGGCCCCGAGTTGGTCGAGCGCCTCGTTTAACCCGAAAACCCAGCCCGCTCCGATGGCGTGGCCGGCATGCGAGAGCATCGTGTCCATGGCCGGTTTGCGAATGGCGCGTCCCGTGCGCTCGGCGATGACAAGTCCCGCCGCCACCGGCCAGTTCGCCGCGAGAGCAAGCGCGGGAATGGCGAATTGATTCACGATGTAACCGGCGAAGGCGATCGGCCAGTACTTGTGGGTGCGATCGGCGAAATAGCCCGAGATGGACCGCAGGGCGTAGCCGACAAATTCGCCGAAACCGGAAACGAAACCGACCGCGGCGGCACTCGCCCCTAACGAGCCAAGAAACGGGCCGATGACCGAGCGGCCGCCTTCATAGGTAAAGTCGGCCAGCAGATTGACGACGCCGATGACGAGCGCGAAGCGGAGAGCGGATTTGGCGAGGGTGGATTTGGTCATGACAGTGGCCGGGATCATCGATCCCGGCTACAACAATTCCGGCTACAACGATTCCAAAATGATCATGGCCATGGCGTGTTGATCGGTGTGGCTGAGCGTGATCCAGACTTTGCGCACACTCCGGCGCTCGGCCATCTCCCTGGCGCCGCCGTCCAGCACGACGAAAGGTTCGCCACTTTCCTTTTTGCGCACGTCGAGGTCCTTCCAACCCATCGCCTTGCCAATGCCGGTGCCGAATGCCTTCGAAAGAGCTTCCTTGGCCGCGAAGCGCGCCGCGAGATGGCGCGCCGGGAATTTCATCGACTGCGAATAGGCGATCTCTCCATCCGTGAAAACGCGATGCAAAAAGCGTTTACCGAAGCGGGCCAGCGAATGTTCGATGCGCGCGCATTCCACCAAATCAACGCCGACGCCGAGTACGCTCATCGCAGGGAAAGAGAAATGAATTTGGAAACCAGAAAACCAGGAGGAACTAACGAATCGGGAAAGGAGGGGGTGCAAAAATGAAATTCCGCGCTCCAGCTCATCTGATCTCTGGCTCCATTTCCCGGGTTCCTCGGTTCCAAATTTTTTAACCTCTGTAATTCGCCATGGCGGCGAGCATTTCGCGGACGGCGCTTTCCATGCCGACAAACACCGCGCGCGAGACGATGGCATGTCCGATGTTCAGCTCGGTCAAATGCGGAATTCTGTGAACGAGCGAAATGTTGCGGTAATTGATGCCATGGCCGGCATTGACCTGCAGCTCGAGACTGGCCGCGTAGTTCGCGCAATCGATGAGGCGATCGAGTTCGGCGGTTTTGATCTGCTCGGTGAAAGCGTTGGCCAGCTTGCCGGTGTGCAATTCCACCATCTCCGCGCCGAGCTTTGCTGCGATGTCGATCTGTTCGCGTAACGGATCGATGAACATGCTGACGCGAATGCCGCCGACCTGGAGCCGCTTCACGGTCGAAGCCAGTTCGTCTTCGTGCGCGATGAGATCGAGGCCGCCTTCGGTTGTAATCTCCTCGCGCTTCTCCGGCACGAGACAGACTTCGTCCGGCTCGACGCGCAACGCGAAATCGATGATCTCCGGCGTGTTGCCCATCTCGAGATTCAATTTCGTGACCAGCGTTTCGCGCAACCGTTCGATATCGCGATCCTGGATATGCCGGCGGTCGGCGCGCAAATGCGCGGTGATCCCGTGCGCGCCGGTCCGTTCGCAGATGCCGGCGATCGTCACCGGATCGGGCTCGGCGTTGCGCGATTCCGGCATGCGCGCGTAACGCGCCTGCCGCAAAGTGGCGATGTGATCGATATTAACGCCGAGGCGCAGCGCGCTCATTTGTCGCTCAATGGAGCAAGAGTGATATGACGAGCAAGCACCAATCAGGATGAAGGGCCTCGTTCGCGGCAACAAACCCGCTGATAAAGCCTGTCGAGGATCGACAGGCGGACTCTGGCGACGTAGAGCGCGGCGATTAAGCCAAACCCGAGCGTTACCCGCCAGGGGCCCACGCCCTCGTAGCGGCGCGGGCTGGCAATAATCCGATCTTTGACGACGACCATTCGGCCGCGGCGCCGGATCTTTCGGAAAAACTCGACATCTTCCATCAGGGGCACGTCGGGAAATCCGCCGATCTCCTCGAAAACTTCTCGACGACAAAAAATACCATGATCGCCGCAGCGCATGCGCAGAATGATGCCGGCATAATGAGCAAACCCATCGGTCAGCCGATAGACGAATTTTGAGCCCGGCAGCTGCATTCGGAAAAAACCGCCGGCGGCGCGCGGGTCTTTCATCGCCCGGGCGATCGCTTCCAGGGATCGCGGCGGAACCTGAACATCGGCATGGAGAAACCAAAGAACATCTCCGCTAGCGACCCGTGCACCCGCGTTCATTTGCGTGGCGCGACCCCGGCGGCAAGGAACAATGCGATGACAAAGGCCGGCGGCGGCCTCAGCCGTTCCATCATCGCTGGCCCCATCGGCCACGATGACCTCTGCGCCCGGAGCGCATTCGCGCAGGTGCGCGAGAAATTGCCGTATGAGGACCGCCTCGTTCAATACTGGCACAATGATGGAAACGCTCATTCGACGGAAGAAACCGACCGAATCCTGCCGCGTGGAGGTCGAGTTAACCAGCTCTTCCGGCGGTCAAGCGTGACGCTTTCAGAACAACCGCGCCTAACGAACGATGGCCGTTGCCCCGGCGCCGTTGCAATTCGCGCCAGGCCGAGCGCGCCTCCGGCAGAGCAAGCGCAGCGCTCAGGAAGGTCGCCGTGGCGGCAATCAGGCAATACATGCAGGCGGCCTTGTGTTTGGCAAATTGATCGTAGCTCAGACGGACCGCCTGAGCGGAATCAACCGCCGTCTTGGCCGCGAGGGCCAGAGGAAGCCATGGCACCGTCGAGGCGCGATCCTTCCCGCCCATGGCGGCAAGAGCCAGCGTCACGGCGTAGTTGCCAAGGCCAATCGCCGCGTCCGGCGTTGCAAAATAACTGTAGGCTTCTTCCGATCCATCCACCTTGTCCGCGTCGAGGCCCGGCAAATCCGGCTCCGGCAAATGTTTGATAACGCCCATTTGATAGAGGACGATCAGCCCCATGCAGCCGATCGCACTCAGCGAAGTGATGACAATCCCCCGGCGCTGTGCGAGAAAACCGCCCTGCCCATGTCGCAACTGATGGCTCAATGCTTTTGCTCTCACCACTATTGGAATCGCGGCCTGCCGGCAGATCGCGCCTTTTTTAACGGATGCCCTGCTGCCCAAAAATGCTTTGCCGTTTCCCGCCCAGGCCGGAATTTGTCTCTGCCGTCGTTCGCCCTCTCCGTCGTTTATTTTTATCCTAACGAGTTGAAAACATGAGCATACTGAATGCAGAGACAGCCGTCCGAGAGCGTTATGCCGCGGGCGCGAAAAGCACGGAAGACCGGCTTTGCTGCCCGGTCCAGGACCGAGGGGGAATATCTGACCGCAATCCCGCCCGAAGTGATCGAGCGCGATTACGGCTGCGGCGATCCGACTAAATATTTGCAGGAAGGCGAGACGGTGCTCGATCTCGGCAGCGGCACGGGAAAGATTTGTTTCATCGCCGCGCAGGTCGTGGGACCGAAGGGTCGAATTATCGGTGTCGACATGACCGACGAGATGCTCGAAGTGGCGCGCCGCAATGCGCCGATCGTGGCCGACCGCATTGGTTATGCAAACGTCGAGTTCCGCAAAGGCCGCATCCAGGATCTGGCCCTCGATTTGGAAAAACTGGATGACGAATTGAAGGCGCGCCCGATCACCGATGCGGCTTCCTTTCTGCGGGCCGACGAACGGGCGCAGGATTTGCGCGTCAAACATCCGCTCGTGGCGAGCGATTCGGTCGACGTGGTTGTCTCCAATTGCGTCCTCAATCTGGTCGAACCGAAATCGAAACGGCAGCTTTTCGAGGAAATCTTTCGCGTCCTCAGGAAGGGCGGACGGGCCGTGATTTCGGACATCGTCTCGGACGAAGAAGTTCCGGAGCATTTGCAGAACGATCCGGAACTTTGGAGCGGCTGCATTTCCGGCGCGCTCACCGAAGAAGGTTTTCTGCAGGCCTTCAGCGAGGCGGGCTTTTATGGAATCCAGATTCTGAAACGCGACGCGAATCCTTGGCAGACAGTCGAAGGGATTGAGTTCCGCTCGGTCACGATCGAAGCATTCAAGGGAAAGCAGGGTCCCTGTTTCGAGCGCAATCAGGCCGTAATCTATCGCGGACCGTTCCGCGAAGTACTCGACGATGATAATCATCGCATGGAGCGCGGCGTTCGTTATGCCGTTTGCGACAAGACATTCAATCTCTATGGCAAGCCACCGTATCGTGACTTCTTTGAATTCATCGAACCGCTCAAAGATGTTCCGTTAGGCGAAGCAGAACCGTTCGACTGCTCGCGGACAACACGCCGGCACCCAAAAGAAACGAAGGGGCAGGATTACAGCGTGACGACCGAAGCAAGCAGTTGCTGCGACGGCGGGAGCTGCTGCGAGTAAAGCAAAGCCGGGAATGCGCAGTAGCTGTTTAGCGTCGATGGGAGTAGTGCGACGGCAGAAAAAGCGCCTCGCTCGTCGCCGCCGCCCCGCTTGTTGCCCCCGCCCCGCTTGTTGCCCCCGCCCCGCTCGTTGCCCCCGCCCCGCTCGTTGTAGCCGCCCCGCTCTGTCGGGGCGCCGGGGCGCCGGGGCGCCGACAACTGCGATCCGTATGCACCACCAGCGCCTCGACAGAGCGAGGCGGCTACAATGCGGCAATCTGCACACGGATCGTATCCCGCACTCTGCGCCCTTCTGCTCGAGCCTGGCTGGGTGATCGCCGGCAAAGCGCGATGGGCCTCCAAAAGCTCCATGTCGGCACGGTCAGGCGCGCACGGCTTTCTCGTACCAGGTGCGGGTGCTGACACAGGCTTTGCAGACCGACAACATTACCGGCACCTCGACTAGCACGCCGACCACGGTGGCGAGTGCCGCCGGACTGGTGGGACCGAAAAGCGTGATCGCCACCGCAACCGCCAGCTCGAAGAAGTTGCTCGCTCCGATGAGCGAGCCTGGCGACGCGATGTTGTGCGGCACCCTGAGAAGACGCATCAGACCGTAGGTGAGGCTCGAGTTGAAGTAGACCTGGATCAAAATCGGAATCGCCAGGAGCAACACCGCGATCCAGTTGCCGGTGATGTTTTCCGCCTGGAACGCGAAGATAAGCACCAGCGTGGAGAGCAGCGCCAGGATCGTGACGGGACGGAACTTTGGCAGAAAACTTTGCGCGAACCATTCCGCGCCCCGGCTGCGGATCAGGAGCGTGCGACTGATCCATCCGGCGGTAAGTGGGATCACGATGAAGACCACCACCGAAGTCACCAGCACGACCGTCGGCACCGCCACACCCGTCACCCCGACGAGAAACGCCACGATCGGCGCAAACGCGAACACCATGATGAGGTCGTTGATCGCGACCTGCGCGAGTGTGTAGGGCCCGTCGCCATCGGTGAGATAGCTCCAGACGAACACCATCGCCGTGCACGGCGCGGCAGCGAGAATGATAAGGCCCGCGGTATAATTCCGTGCTGTCTCCGGGTCGATCCAGCCCAGCCGGGCGCCGAACAGCCACTGCATGAAGAACCAGCCGAGCAGCGCCATGCTGAACGGCTTGACCAGCCAGTTTACCACCAGAGTCACAAACAAGCCCTTCGGTTTTCGGAACACGCCGTGCAGCCCGCCGAAGTCGATCTTCAGCATCATCGGGTAGATCATGAGCCAGATCAGGAGCGCGATGATGATGTTGACGTGCGAATCCCGGCCAAACTCCCAATGCGCCAGCTGCATCGTGAGGCCGGGCAACAGCTTCCCGAGAGCGAGCCCGCCCAGCATGCAGAGCAGCACCCAGAGGGAGAGATTTCGCTCGAAAAAATCGAGCCTCTTCGCTGCAGCTATCGTATGCATTTGTGGATGACCTCGGGCGGCGTTCCTCAGGTGTCGAAATCGGCAGCAGAGCGCAGGTTCCTGTGCCGCAACCGGGGTCGTGGACCGCGGACTGCGATCTTCATGGTGCGATTATATTCCTGTATCGGTATATAGCCAGGCGTTTTTTTGGCGCTTGGAATCAACCCCTGCCTCGGCAATCTTTGCCCGTCGCCGATGAACCGTTTTGCCGCCACTCTCACCGCGCACGCCCTGCCGCTCCGGCACACCCGGACAGAGGTGTTGCAGATCAACGTCGGCAAGCTTTGCAACCTGACCTGTATTCATTGTCATGTGAACGCCGGGCCGGCCCGCCGGGAAATCATGACGCGGGAGACGATCGATCGCGTGATCGATTGGCTGGCCAAGACCGACATCCCGACGGTCGATCTGACCGGCGGCGCCCCGGAAATGATTCCGGATTTCGAATATTTGGTGGAACGCCTGAAGGCTCTGCGGCCACCGCGGCATGTCATCGACCGCTGCAACCTCACCATCCTGCTCGAGCCGGGATATGAAGATTTCGCGTCCTTCCTTGCGCGGCACCAGGTGGAGATCATTGCCTCGATGCCCTGCTACACTCCGGAGAATGTAAACGAACAGCGCGGCCACGGCGTTTTCGATGGCAGCATCAGGGCGTTGCAGCTCTTGAATTCGTTAGGCTACGGGACCGACCCGGCCCTGCCGCTTCATCTTATTTACAATCCGAACGGCGCCTTTCTGCCGGGACCGCAGGAGGAACTGGAAGCGGATTACAAGCGCGAGCTGAAGACCCATTTCGGCATCGTTTTCGACAAACTCTATACCATCACCAATCTGCCGATCGCCCGTTTTGCCTCGTGGTTGAAACACAACAACCAGCTGGCCGATTACATGGCGCTGTTGATCGACGCCTTCAATCCCGCCACCGTCGACGGCCTCATGTGCCGAAACACCATCAGCGTCGGTTGGCGCGGCGAGGTTTTCGATTGCGACTTCAATCAAATGTTGAAGATGCAATGGCGCGACCAGGACGAGCGGGCGCTGTCACTCTGGGAGATCGACCCGGCCACGGTCGAGAACCGTGAGATTCTGACCGGCGAACATTGCTTCGGATGCACGGCCGGGGCCGGTTCCAGCTGCGGCGGCGCGCTCGTCTAACCCGCTCTGGCGGGCGCTACCCGAGATCTTTCATAAAATCGACCTCACCCGTTTTGGTGGGACGATTCTTGTTCTGCGTGGAGGGCTTGCCTGCTCCGGCCTTCGGGTCTTTGGCCGGTTTCAGGTCGTGCACCTCCAGGTCTGATTTCTTCTTATCATTCGGTTCAGACGGCTGCTTCTTTGTACTCATACGGTGATCCCCCGGTTCCCGCACGTGAACCACTTTCCAGTGTACCGACTGACCCCCGCAAAAGGCAAGGGAATTCAGGCTTCGTTCCGCTGCTCAAAACGAATGATCCTGAAAGGCAATCTCGCCCCCAACCACCGTCATGAGGCAGTGCGTTTTCAGAATTTCCGGCGCATCAATTTTCATGATGTCGCGCGATAACACCGTCAGGTCCGCCAGTTTTCCCACTTCCAGAGAACCTTTGTCGTTTTCCTCAAAAACGGCATAGGCGGGCCAGCGCGTCAGCATCTTGAGCGCCTGTTCGCGTGTGACCGCTTCTTCCGGATGCCAGCCGGGGCCGCTGAAACCGTCGATGCTCTTGCGCGCGACTGCGGCGTAGAATTCAATCAGCGGATTCCCCTGCTCCACCGGCGCGTCCGATCCGGCCGCGATGATCGCACCGGTTTTGAGCAGACTTTGCCACGCGTAGCATCCGGCCAGCCGTTTCATCCCAAGCCGGCGCGGCGCGAAGAACAAATCGCTGATCGCATGCGACGGCTGCATTGAAGCGATCACTCCGAGTTTGGCAAAACGCGGGATGTCGTCAGGCGTAAGAATCTGCGCGTGCTCGACGCGCCAGCGTGGTTCGGCGATTTTGCGTTCTGATTTCGGAACGGCCTTAAAAGCCTCTTCGTAAAGATTCAGAATCGTGTGATTGGCCCGATCCCCAATGGCGTGCGTTTCGACCTGAATACCGCGCCGCAACGCTTCGCGAAACATCGGCCGCAGCTCGGATTCCTTCTGCGTCAGAAAACCGGAGGTCTCGGGCGCATCCGAATACGGCTGCAACAACGCGGCGCTGCGCGAGCCTAACGAACCGTCAAAAATCACCTTGATCGTGCGCATCGTGAAATGGTGATCGTTCGCGTTCAGAACCGGGCCGTTTTGCAAAAGCCATTCCGCCGGTTTGCCCGGTCCCCACACCGCATTGCAAACGCGCAGCTTCACCTTCCCCTCGTTGTAGAGCCTTCGCATGATCTCGACTTCGGGCAGATAGCTGCCCGGGTTCTGAATTTCGCAAAGACCAAGCGAAAGAGTGCGCTGGACCGCGAGCAGGAACGCCTTCTCCATTTCCTCGCGTCGTCGGCGCCGGGACTTTCTTCGCCACCAGCTCCATCGCGTTATCGAGCAACATGCCGGTCGCTTCGCCCGATTTCTTGTCGCGCACGATCTCGCCGCCAAAGGGATTTTTTGTATGCGCATCGATGCCGGCGATTTTTAGCGCCGCGGAATTGGCAACGGCGCCGTGACCGTCCACCCGCTCGAGAAACACTGGATTGTCAGGAGAAATTGCGTCCAGCTCCGCCCGGGTCGGAAAGGTCGGTGGTTTCCAGAATGTCTCGATCCAACCGCGGCCGCTCACCCATTTTCCGGGCGCGGTCCTGGCGACCTGTTCCTTCACCTTGTCGAGAAACGCCTGGCGGCTTTTCGTTCCTTCGAGGTTCAGCCGGATCATCCGTTCGCCGACCCCAAAGATGTGATAATGCGAATCGGTCAGGCCGGGCAGAACGGTCGCGCCATGCAGATCGATCGTTTTCACTTTTGCGGCACCGAGTTTTTTCGCTTCGTCATTCGAGCCGACAAACAAAATGCGATCGCCCTTGATGGCGATGGCTTCCGCATGCGGCTGGGAGTCATTGCCGGTGTAGATGTTACTGTTCAGGAAAATCAAATCGGCGGATTGATCTGATTCAGCCGATGAAAACTGCGCCAGCGAGACAAACAGGAGCAGGCCGAGGATCCGCAGATGCCGCATCAGTGTCGCTCAGGAATTTTTGGAACGGCGGCGGCTACTGCCGTTCAACAAGGAGGCGCGTTCGATTAGAATGGAACTCAGATGATGCGGCCGCTCGTGTGCGTCGATGAGGACAACGAACGAACCCCTGGGTGAGATGGAGATAAAATCCGGGTGCGGCACTTTGTAACGCTGGCCGCTCCCCGTCTGGATTTCGTAGGGAATGAAGGGAACAGCGCGATTGAATTCGCGAATGGAAGCAATAACCATCTCATATTAATACCGCGCCGCGCTCCCGGCAGCAAGACAGCTAACCGGCGGTCTATCTGAGCGAAGCGAAGGATCTCACGAACTCTTGCGATATCCCTCGCTTCGGCCGGGATGACCATGCTGCTAGAGCGTCCATTTCGGCGGACGCTTCTCGAGGAAAGCCGCGATTCCTTCCTGCGCCTCGTCCGATTGGCGGGCCGACATGTGGAAGGCGAGCGCCTTCTCGACATCCTGCCGAACGGTCGTCGGCCAGAGTTGCTCGAGTAAACGCTTGCCGTTAGCTGATCGCGCCCGGCGCGCCCTGCAAAACGGCCGCGATGATCTTTTGCGTTTCGCTTTCCAGTTCGTCAGGCGCGACGACACGATTGACCAGGCCGATCTCGCGCGCCCGCTCCGCTTCGAACAACTCGGCCGCGAAAAGCAACTCGCGCAGATCGCGCTCGCGCAGTTGCCGGCGCAGAAATGTCATGACCAGTCCCGCGACCAGACCGCGGCGCGCCTCGGGATAACCGATCTTCGTTCGTTCCGCCGCCACCACAAAATCGCAGGCCGACATGATCCCGGCGCCTCCCGCGACAGCAGCGCCGTGCACGGCCGCAATCGTAATGAGCCGCGTCTCGGCCAGCGTGACCAGCATGCGTGCCACCGTCTCGGCCGAGGCATGCGCTTTCGTCTGGACCGCGGTTTCGTTCAGGTCCATGCCGGTGCAGAAGGCTTTGCCGGCCCCGCGCAGGACGAGAATGCGCTGCTTCGAATCCGCGTTGGCCGATTCAATTCCGGCGATCAGCTCGGTCATCAGCTCGATCGTGAGGGCGTTCCGCTTTTCCGGCCGGTTCAGCGTCAGGGTCGTGACGCGCTCGGTTTTCTCGACAAGAACATCAGGCATAAGACAAAAAGCTCGTGGTGAGATTGCGAGGTTCTTCGCTATCTTCAAGCGCAAAGACTGCGCGATGGAAGAGATCAAGTTAATCGAATGCCCGCGTGATGCCTGGCAGGGATTGCCGCGGCAGATTCCGACCGAGACGAAGGTTCGCTATCTGCGAGCGCTGATCGAGGCCGGCTTTCGTCATATCGACGCCGTCAGTTTTGTTTCGCCCAAAGCGGTACCCCAGATGGCGGATAGCGAAGCGGTGCTCGAACAATTGAAGCCGCCGTCCGAAGTCGAGATCATCGGCATCGTCGTGAACGAAAAAGGCGCCGAGCGAGCCATTGCAACCGGCGCGGTTCGCACGCTCGGTTATCCCTGCTCGATCTCGCCCACATTTCTGCGTCGGAACCAGAATCAGTCACCGGAGGAAAACCTGGCCGTGCTCGAGAAAATCCGGGCACGAGCGCGAACAACGGGCCTCGACATGGTCGTTTACGTTTCCATGGCCTTCGGCAATCCCTACGAAGATCCCTGGAGCAGCGAACAGATCGTCGAAATTGCGAAGAAGATTTCGGCACTCGGCATTCGCTCGATTTCACTCGCCGACACGATCGGCGTCGCCCAGCCGCCACTGATTCGCGATGTCGTTAGGGCGATGCTTCGCGAATGCGCCGGCTACGACATCGGCGTGCACATGCACAGCCGACCGGCCGAAGCGGAAGCGAAAGTCCTCGCCGCCTACGACGCCGGTTGCCGGCGTTTCGACGCGGCCCTGGGCGGACTGGGCGGTTGCCCCTTTGCCCAGGACGAGCTGGTCGGGAATATCCCGACCGAAGAAGTGCTGCGCGCGCTGGAAAAGCGCGGCGTGTCGCTACGAATGGCGGCTAATCTTCCAAAGGTTGCGACGCTCAACGCCGACATCAGCGGGCTTTTCGGCTAACGAACTCACAGCCGAATCGCCGAGCACGACGCACACCCGCCTTGTCGTCGGGCCCGCACATGAAATGATACATGAGCAGCTGTGAGCACCCGCTCAAGAGCCTCGCCACAGGCAAAATCAAGGCAAACCCAACCGGCAGCCAGTTTCCCAGCAACAAGATTGTCAAGATTTACACTGACCCCAAATTCCGAATTTCCGCTGAGCGTTGGACCGCTAATCCTCTTGCGACGAAGGGACGGCCGGGACCTTGCGGGGACGGAAAAGGCACCACCAGAATGCCACTGGCCCGGGGAGGTTCGCGCGAACCTCGACGGATCGGATTTCCTGGATTTCGAGTACCGGTTCGATCGCGGCTACGATGTCTCGTCCGGATCGGCGCGGCGGTCCCGAGTCGCGCTCAGGGCCCTCGGGTACTGCCGATCAGGCTCAGCCAACGGCCGTCGCCCGCCAGAAGCGAAGCGACGCGCTCCGCGAATCGGGCCCGCTCTTCGGCCTGGTCAAAGACGTGAAAGCAGCCGCGATCGAAAACAAAATCGAATGGACCGCCTTGGACCGGCTCGCTCAGAAAATCCAACCGCTCGAACCGGCAGTCCAGGTTCCTACCGCCCGCCTTGCCGCGCGCTTTCTCGATCGCGAGCGACGAAACATCAATCCCCAGCACCCTGAAGCCCTGCTCGGCGAGCCAGACTGCATTCGTGCCCGTTCCGCAGCCGACGTCGAGCGCACGACCCGCCGCGACCGCCCCAGAGAGTATGAACTCGACGAGATGATTGTCCGGCTCCCCGGTATCCCAAGGCGGGTCGCCCGCGGCGTAGCTTTCGTTCCAGTCGGGGTGCGGCATTTTGCGATGTGCTGGACCGTCGATCGGCGATCAAATCAAGGCAAGTCCAACCGGCAGCCGACTTTTCCCGCCGATGCGTTTGTCAAGATTTGCACACTGACCCCATTTTTGAATCCCCCTGGAGGAAATGGCGACCTTAAACGTGGAAATCAGCTACAGATTTGGTAATTGAACAGATTCCCGATGGAATTCTCCCCGCTCATCAGATAAAAAAAACAGACTGTTCATGCCCCGCGCCAGCTCCTCCATGGTTAGTAAAAAGCCCGCAGCGCCGGAGGCGCTCGCTGTCGAGCGAGTCGAGCCGCTCATCCACGAAATCCGTGGCGAGAAGGTGATCCTCGACTCGGATTTGGCTCGGCTATATGGAACCCAGACGGGTGCCTTGAACCGAGCGGTCAAACGTAATCGAGACCGTTTTCCAGCGGACTTCCTGTTTCAGATTTCGCCTGCGGAATGGGAAGACTTGAAATGCCAGATTGGCATTTCAAGTTCGCCTCATGGAGGGCGTCGGCGTGGCCGCCCCTACGCCTTCACCGAACACGGCGCCATCATGGCCGCGAATGTCCTGAACAGCCCGCGTGCGGTGCAAATGAGCGTGTTCGTCGTGCGCGCCTTCCTCAAAATGCGCGCCTTGCTCGGAGACAAACGCGAATTGGCCATGCAACTCGCGGCCTTGGAGAAGGAACTCAAACAGCGGCTCGACGTTCATGAAGCGGCCATCGTCACCATTCTGCAGCGCGTTATGGACATCATCGATCCGCCAAACGAATCGCCCCCGCCGGAAAAACCGGAGATCGGATTCAAACCATGAGCACGGAGGAGGAATCGTTCCGTGGCTTGCCGCGATTGGAGCAGAATTGCCGCATCCAATATTTGTGGCGATCCTAGGCAAACATGGCTCGCGCAAAATCCAGCCGTTCCACGAATAGCTCCTCCGCCAATCTTGGCTTCGAAGCCAAGCTCTGGCTCGCGGCGGACAAGCTGCGATCCAACATGGACGCGGCCGAATACAAGCACGTCGTTCTCGGCCTGATCTTCCTCAAGTACATCTCCGATGCATTTGAGGAAAAACACGCGCAGCTCCTCGCCGAAGCGGGCGCCGATCCAGAGGATCCCGATGAATACAAAGCCGAGAACGTCTTCTGGGTCCCGCCCGGCGCACGTTGGACATATCTCCAGAACAGCGCCAAGCAGCCCGAGATCGGAAAGATCGTCGATGACGCCATGGTCGCGATCGAGCGCGACAACCCGCGCCTCAAAGGCGTCCTCCCGAAAGAATACGCCCGCCCCGCGCTCGACAAGCACCGCTTAGGCGAACTCATCGATCTCATCGGCACGATCAGCTTTATCGCGCCTGTAGCGTCCGCTGTCTCAGCGGAAAAAGAAAAGGAGAGCTCCACCCCCGCCAATCTGGCTATGGCGGCAGAAACGCCATCCCAACCCTACTGCTCCCAAAAATCCGCTGGAGACAGCGGACTCTACAGCGCAGCAGCGCTGCACAAATCGAAAGACATCCTCGGCCGCGTTTACGAATACTTCCTCGGCCAATTCGCCAGCGCCGAGGGCAAGAAAGGCGGCCAGTTCTACACCCCGCAGAGCGTCGTCCGCCTCCTCGTCGAGATGCTCGCTCCTTACAAAGGCCGCATCTACGATCCCTGCTGCGGTTCCGGCGGCATGTTCGTGCAATCGGAGAAATTCGTCGAAGCCCACGGCGGCAAGCTCGGCGACATCAGCATCTACGGGCAGGAGAGCAACCCCACCACCCGCCGCCTCGCCGTCATGAACCTCGCCCTGCGCGGCATCGAGGCCGACTTCGGCCCCGAGCACGCCGACACCTTCCGGCGCGACCTCCATCCCGACCTCCGCGCCGACTACGTCCTCGCCAACCCGCCCTTCAACGACTCCGACTGGTTCCGCAAAGACGACGACGCTGCGCTGGCAGTTGGCTGTCCCGCCCCGGGGCAACGCCAACTTCGCCTGGGTGCAGCACTTCATCCACCACCTCGCGCCCGCCGGCATGGCCGGCTTCGTCCTCGTCCGTTTCTGCTTTGTTTGAAACACGGATGCCGCAGGGCCAAATCACGCGAGGAGACAGGCAATGCGTTGTGCGCGTTCAACGAAGCGTATCGAACCACTTTACCGTTCCCCGCGATTTGAGACGGGGCAATGCCAGAACCCAGGATACCAAGATACAGATATACAGAAATACAATTTGACAGAGCGATTAGACAAGATTACACGAGGGGCATGTCAATCACACTCGAAATCCCTGAGGCGTTATACAAGCGACTCCAAAAGCACGCCGTCCCCTTTGTCGATACCCCATTATCGGTTATCGAAAAGTGGGCGGACCACTTCGAACATGCCCAAAATGAGCAAGACGGCATCTACTGCCGAACTGCCCACAGTCGAATACGGAGCCAAAAAGCTCGACCCGATCCGCCCGCCCGATCTGTTTCACACACGTGCGAGAGGAACCTTCGGCTCGACACGCTTCTCCAATTGGAATGATCTCGTTCGCGATCGCGCACATTGAAGCATTCAAGCAGGCTGGCTCATTCGAACAGCTGCGAAACGTGACGCATGCCCAGATCGACAAAGGCGAGCGCTCCGATAGCGGTTACAAATTTATTTCCGACATCGGCATCTCGATTCAAGGCGTCGATGCAAATCATGCCTGGCAGCATGCGCTGCGGCTTGCGAAATACGTCAAACAGCCGCTTCGCGCCTCTATCGAATGGCGGCACAATCCGAAGGCTGCGCATCCGGGCTCGGCTGGGCTGTTGGAATTCGTGCCGTGAGCCAAGCGAATCGTTTGCGCTCCGCCGTTTAATCCAGCTACTCTGAGCCATGCCGACCCTGCAATTCAAAGGCAAGCCTCTGGTGCAAAATCACCATCTCGTCGTGCCGTTCAGCGAGCTGGAGGCGGTGAAGTCGCGTGGGTTGAGCAAGAGCCCGAGTTTGCATGACAACCTCATCATCGAGGGCGACAACCTCAAGGCGCTCAAAGCCCTCCTGCCCACTTACCACGGTAAGGTGAAGTGCATTTACATCGACCCGCCCTACAACACCGGCAACGAAGGCTGGACTTACAATGACCGGGTCAACTCGCCGATGATGCGCGACTGGCTGGGCAAGACGGTGGACCGCGACGATCTCACCCGCCATGACAAATGGTGCTGCATGATGCTCCCTCGACTGAAACTCCTACGTGAATTCGCGACCGACGACGGGGTGATTCTGATTTCGATCGATGACAATGAAGCACACCATCTCCGAGATTTGATGGATGAAGTTTGGGGCGAGGAGAATTTCGTGGCTCAGCTTGTCTGGGAGAAGGGTCGGAAGAACGACGCAAAGCTCTTTTCTTCGGGTCACGAGTATATGTTGATATACGCGCGCTCGATGGCGCGGCTTCGTGAGCTCAAAACGGTATGGCGTGAGACGCGCCCAGGGGCTCGGGAACTTTGGGAAGCCTACCTTAGTTTCAAAAAAAAGAACGCCTCGCCAGATCAGATCGAAAATGACTTGCAGAAGTGGTTTGAGGGTTTGCCCAAAGCTCACCCCTCAAAAGCGCTCAATCGATTCCGGCACGTCGATAAGTGGGGGCCATGGCGCGATCGCGATATTTCTTGGCCAGGCGGTGGCGGTCCTAGGTATGAGGTGAAAAACCCGGCCACGGGCCGGGCTTGTGAAATTCCTGAGCGGGGTTGGATTTACTCTACCAAGGAAAAGATGCAGCAGATGATCGATTTGGGTTTAGTTGAGTTTCGCAAAGACAAGCCGCAGAAACCACCTATTCGCAAAGCCCACTTACGGCCTGTTTCTGACGAGCTCATCGAGGATCTTCCAGAGTCTGACGAGGAGGAAATTGATCTGAGCGAATTAGGACTGCAGGTGATCGGCAGCGTCATTTACAAGCAGTCCCAAGTCACGACGAAGCTCTTTCGGCAGATCATGGGTAAGACGAAATTTAGCAACCCAAAAGACCACGAAGTCTTAAGCCGCATTTTTAACTATGTAACGTCAGGAGACAGAGAGAGCATGTTCTTGGATAGCTTCGCGGGCAGCGGAACCACGGGACACGCGGTGCTGGCCCTCAACAAAGAAGATGACGGCAATCGACGATTTATACTTTGCCAGATTCCGCACGAAACAAAGGAACAGGAAAAGAAAAACGAGAACATTGCCGATACGATGACCGCGGAGCGGGTGCGCCGCGTCATCAACGGTGTCCCAAAGGCGAAGGACGAGAGTGTCCGTTCAGGCTTGGGCGGGACTTTCTCCTACTTCAGACTCGGAAAGGAACTACGGAAACAGGCGATCCTCGACGGCAAGGATTTGCCGAGCTACGCGGCCCTCGCCGGCTACGTGTTCTTCACTGCCACGGGCGAGGAATTTCAGCCGAAGAAGATGAAACCGCCGTTCATCGGCGACGAGCCGCGACCGCGACGTGTTTCTCATCTACGAGGAAGACATCGAGAAATTGAAAGATATGGCGCTGAATCTCGATCTCGCGCGCAAGCTTGGAAAATCGGAGCGGAAGAAGCTCGTCTTCGCTCCGACAAAGTATCTCGATCAGGAATACCTCGATCGACTGAATATCGAGTTTTGCCAGCTTCCTTTCGAAATTTACCAGCGCGCGACAAAGAAATGATCCAGCTGAAGGAATATCAAAAGGAGACGCTCGCTCAAGTGCGCGTGTACCTTGAGACGCTCGCGGAATTCCGAGCGAAAGATTCCAAAGCACGTGCCATCGACCCCGACCTCGGGATTGATTGGCCGGCAAAAGCCTGGGAGAAAGTGGAGACGGGCCGGCAGTATTTTCCGCGGCGAAATGGACTGAATGAACCGTTGCCATCATTCTGCCTAAAGATTCCAACGGGCGGTGGGAAGACACTCCTCGCGACGAAGACGATTGATTTAGCGAACACCTACTTTCGCAAGAGCAACCGAGGGCTTGTCCTTTGGGTTGTGCCGACCACGCAAATTTACAACCAGACGCTTTCCCGACTAAGAGACCGCGACGATCCTTACCGGCAGACACTCGATAATTCGTCCGGGGGCCGAACATTGATCCTCGAGCGGACGCAACACTTCACCCCGGCAGACGTCGAACAAAATCTTTGCGTGCTCATGCTCATGCTTCCCGCCGCGGCACGGCAGACGAAGGAGACACTCCGCATGTTCCGTGACAGCGGCGGGTTCGATGCGTTCTTTCCGTCGGAGGAAGATTATGCGGGCCATACGGCGCGGCTGAATGAAATGCCGAACCTCGACACGTTCGATGCGAAGGAATTCAGCGCCCGACAAATAAAGACATCGCTTGGCAACACGCTGCGACTGCTGGGTCCGCTGATTATCTTGGACGAAGGCCAAAAGGCTTACAGCCAACTTGCGCGCAAGACGATTGAAGGATTCAACCCGTGCATGGTCGTTGAGCTTTCGGCCACGCCCCCGCAGGGCGCGAACGTGCTCGTAGATGTGAAAGGCACTGCCTTGGAGCGCGAGGGCATGATCAAGCTTGATCTTCACCTGCACAACGACACGTCGATCGACTGGAAAAAGACTTTGCTGAACGCGGCCGAACGCAGGGATTTTCTCGAACAGCAGGCTCGCGACTACGAAGCCGAAACCGGCAAATACATTCGGCCGATCTGCGTAATTCAAGTTGAGCGCACCGGTAAACAGCAGCGTGATGGCAAGCACATACACGCCGAGGATGTTCGGGAATACCTGCATCAGCGGGCGGGCGTGAATCCCGACATGGTCGCGATCAAGACGAGTGAGAAGGATGAACTGAAAGAAGTCGATGACGTGGGCGGACTTCTTTCACGGAACGCTGTGACCCGCTACATCATCACGAAGCAGGCGCTCCAGGAGGGATGGGATTGTCCGTTCGCATACGTGCTCGCCGTTTTGACGAATCCGAGTTCAAAGACCGCGCTGACTCAACTTGTCGGACGCATTCTACGACAACCAGATGGACACAAGACGGGAAATCGCTGGCTCGATGAGAGCTACGTTTATTGTTTCCAAAGACGCGGCGCTGATTTGCTCAAGGAAATCAGACTGGGCTTCGGAAACGAAGGGCTCGGCGATCTGAAAGGCCGAATCATCGAGGAGAGTGGCCGGACGAGTCGTGGCAGCGAGGTAGAGGTTCTCCCGCGAAAGAAATTCAAGACACAAGCGGAGCATCTCGTGCTTCCGGCGTTCATGATCAAAGACGGGAAGCAATGGCGACCTGTCCATTACGAGCCGGATATTCTTTCTCGTGTCCCGTGGGGAGAAGTGAAGATCGACGACCTGTTCACGTTGAAACTGCCCGATGAAGATATGACCGGCCGAAGCACCCGACATGGGCTCGGGGAACGCGTCTTGCAGGACGACGAGCTCGAACAAGGGCAACGCATCGCGGTTGGCGAAGACGAAGAGCCCGATTGCGCCTTCGCAGCAAGTCATCTTCTCGACGTCATGCCTAATCCATGGCGCGGAAACGAAATCGCCCGTGAAGTTTTCTCGAAGCTGGCGGAGCGATATGAACGTCGTCGGATTCTCGACAGCTACATTTTCGTCCTCGACGAAATCCATCGCCATTTACTCGTGGAACGTGATCGCCTGGCCCGGCAGGTATTTCATGACATGCTCGAGGCCGGAGCGATGCGTTTCATGGTCGTCACCGACGAGTTTCTGAACGAAAAGATCGCGTTCAATCGTCTGCCGAAATCGCAGACCATTTCCGAGCTTGAGCCGCGGGCAAATCGCGACACCACAAATGCTCAGTTCGAGCTGAATCTCTTCGAGCCGATGGCTGCGTCGAGTTTCAACCCGTTCGAACGTTCAGTCGCCACCTTTCTCGACACACAGACGCAACTCTATTTCTGGTATCGCAATCGCTCGCGTCACGATTACTTCGTCCAAGGTTGGAAGCCCAACCGGATCTATGCCGACTTCATCTTTACGACTGCGGCGAACGCTGAAGAGGAACCGGAAATCGATCGGGTATTTGTTCTGGAAATGAAAGGGAAGCATCTCGCCGGGAGTGAAAGATGCGGAGGACAAGCTGACGGACACGGGGTACAAACGCAACGTATTCGATCTCTGCACGAAGCTGAGCAAAGAGCGGAAATGGAGCGAGCTCGTTCCGTTCATGCAGGACAAGTCGATGCGCTTCGAAGTTGTCGATGAAGAAGGGTGGAAGGCGAAGTTGAAGAAACTGTTAGACGAGGCTTCCGCTAGTTAGCCAGGTTAAGACCGCATGAAAATTGAAATAGATGTGCCGCTTAACGCCGAGGAAACAAAACAGTTGGCAGGAATTCTGGGCGTCAAAGCAAACGAGTTGGGCAAGGCGCTGCAGCCATTCGCGAAATCGGCAACCGACGAATACGTCAGGATGTTTTTAGGGCAACGGGTTTTTACTCGTGGCAGAGATGCGCTGGAATTTCGTCTGTTCTTGCTGATTCGAGGCGCATTTGGAAACAAGATCCCAGATGAGAAACGAGTGTGTGCGCTTTTCCAGTATTCTCCTACACAAGCGCGTTCATTGATCCGCGCCGTGATGTCCAAATATCAATACGATCTTTCCGAGGCAATTGATGCGACACTGACCGACCATCAAGCAGGTTGCGAGGGACGACGAAGACAAGCTCTCAGTAATCATAAACAGCGAGAATCTTGTAGACGCCCTGAATGTTACGCTGGCCTCGATCGACGGATCGTTACCGCAAGTTTCGAAAAAGAAGGGCACCGGATCTACCTATGACTTCAAAGAATCGACATATGGACGGTTGTGCGAGCATTACGGGGTGGAACCGAAACCACCAAATCACTAGTGAGTGACAAACTATCCGCCGCGAGCCTTCTACTTACCGCAGTCGCTATCATCTACAGCCTCTGGTATCCAGAAATTTCCCGGGCCTTAAAGATCGTCGCGAAACCCCACAAGGCCGACAACCGCGCAGATTTCAGAGAGGTTGGCGGAATACTTTTAACCAGATCCCTTCCGCTCTCTCTGATCTCCATTGCCCTTGTGGCGATCTTCGCACCTGATAGCATTCAGATTATTCGAGAGACGGTTCGGACTCTTTCGAACGCAGAATCGCGAGCGCAATCGCAATACGATGCCGTCACCGCATGTTTCCTAGCCGTTAGTGCTCTAATTCTTCTTTTTACCGTGCACCTCTCCGTTCTAAGTGTTCGGCTTGTGGCTCTGCGGCATCGGCTTGATCCAGACGCGTGAAGCATCGGTGGCGTCGGGACGCGAAGAATTGATGCCTTCAACACCGGCGGGCTTTCCAGGCTCCGGAGTTATCCAAGCGCCGCAACATCATCGTGATCGCCGATGAAGCGCACCGCAGCCAATACGATTTGATCGACGGGCTCGCGCGCAATCTGCGCGATTCGCTCCCGAACGCGTCGTTCATCGGCTTCACCGGAACGCCAATCGAGAAGACCGACGCCAATACGCGCGCGGTCTTCGGCGATTACAATCAGCATCTACGACATCCAGCGCGCCGTGGCCCGCAGCGACGGATGCCGATCTATTACGAGAGCCGCGTCGCCAAGCTGGGGTTGAACCAAAGCGAGCTGCCGAAGATCGACGAGGAATTCGAAGCGATCACCGAAGGGGAAGACCGGATCGACCTCGTCGCCGCCGACCTCGTGCAGCATTACGAGCGCCAGCTCGAAGCGATGGAAGGCAAGGCGATGATCGTCTGTATGAGTCGCTGAGACGACGCTTGCCCAGGCTGAGCTCCTCCGTGCAGAATAGGCGCTGTGATGAACACGAGCAGTCAACCGAGTTCTAAACCTCAGCCAGAATGAGCGAGAAGTACCGGCTGGGATTCTCAAGGAGCATTCACCATACGGTACGGCCCGGGCGGCGTGAAATGGCAACGCGGTTGGCCGGACAACGTTTCACGTCCCGGGGAAGGGGCCGGCGGAGCCCCGTCGATGGCGATACCACAAGTAGAAGCTGCTGCCAGGGCAGTTGAGGCCGTCGCCGCGCTCGGTCAGTGGTACGAGCTGCATCAATTTCGGAAACTTGCGGAGGCTCAGCACGAAGAACGCCGCATTCAATGGCTCGCAGACTACATCCAGCTTTTCGTTGAAATGGTTCGCAATGGTGCGCTCGACATCAAGCTGAGTTATTACCTGTCTCGAGAATCGGAACGCCTGTTCAATGCTGTGTTTGAGAACAACAAGATCGACTTGCCGAGTTCCGCTTATGTACACCTGCAGTGCAATTCATCGTCAGTTGGCCGACTTTAATCGCAATTCCTCCCTTTGCTTGGTCGACGCTCTTAAACTCAAAGGCGCGTCCGGAGATGCGAACACATTCCACCTACGAACCCTGCTAAAACGCGAATTCCAACAACGTCATATCGATTCCGCTTCTATTGATCTCAGCGACGAGGATTGGTTGAGATACCGTTCTGCTGAAGAACTTCTTGATGAGCTGATCTTGCTCGCGGAAGAGGACAGGCTGGAATCTATCACTTGGCAAGATATTGCGAAAAGCGCATTGCTCTTGGCGCTGTTCGTTCCAGTTTCCCCGGCGGGCGAAGTAGCAATCGTAACCCGCATCGCTGTCGCGTTCGGTGCAGGAATCGCAAAAGGCGGCGCCGCGGGCGCGGCTTTCCCGCACGCATCAAAAATGCTTCGGCACGTGAATGAATTATGCAGAGGGAAGCCCACGGAGCGCCGGATCCACATGCTTCGGGATTTCGCCGATCTGATGCTGCTTAAATTGGAAGCTGAAAACACCAGTCGGCTCTTGATCACTGCGGGCGCGCTCATGCACACCACGGGAGTGGATCATCTGACGATAGCCTCGTCCCCTCAATCGCTCCTCGGCACCGGCCGCGATTCAGATCTGCAAATCTAGGAATCGACCGGGGACTTCGTGCGCTTCCCGTCGCGTTTCGGAATGCGAATCAGATCTTTCTCAGCCCTGGTGCGAATCTCGATCTCGCGCGGCATTTGGCGCTTGCGTAGCAGACTTATCCGGCGATGCCAACGACCAAGTTGCGCGGAGGATGGCGGAACGCTCGCGAGTTCGTTTCGGCGAGACGCCCAAACTGGCGGACGAGATATCCGCCCTACCCCGAAAATCGGCCGGGATCAGCGATCCCGGCTACAACGTCAGGTCTGGACGACGCCGGTGTGAAAACGCGCCTGCGGCATGGGACGCGAAACGTAGCTCAGCAATCGCATGAGCACATCGCGCGTTTCGTGCGGTTGAATGACGGCATCGATCCAGCCGCGCGCGGCGCCGTAGCGAATGTCGGTTTGTTCTTCGTACGATTCCTTCACCTTGGCGCGCAGTTGTTCCAGTTCTTCGGGCGTCGATTTCTTGTCGCCGCGGTCGCGCGCTTTGGCCAGAATGCTGAAGACGACATCAGAAGCCTGCGCGGCGCCCATGACAGCATAGCGCGCATTCGGCCAGGCGAGCAGAAATCGCGGGTCGTAGGCTTTGCCGCAAAGCGCATAGTTCCCTGCCCCAAACGAACCGCCGACGACCACGGTAATCTTCGGCACGATGGAATTGCTAACCGCGTTCACCAGCTTCGCGCCGCTGCGAATGATGCCGCTCTGTTCGGCGTCGCGGCCGACCATGAAACCGGTCACATCCTGGAAGAAGATGATGGGCAGGCCGGTTTGATTGCAATCCATGACGAAACGCGCGGCCTTGTCGGCGCTATCGGAATAGATGACGCCGCCCATCTGGATGCCTTCCTTTTTCGTGCGCACCTGATGCCGTTGATTGGCGACGATGCCGACGGGCCGGCCGCCGATGCGCGCATATGTCGTGACGAGCGTTTTGCCGTAATCGGCTTTGTATTCATCGAGCGAATCGGCGTCGATGATGGAAGCGAGCAGGTCGCGTGCGTCGTAGGTTTTCTGTCCATCGACGCTGATCAAATCGTAAAGCGCCTCCGGATTTTTCGCGGGGCCGGGAGCCTTTGATTTCGCCGATGCCGGAGTGCTTGGCCGCTTCGGCTTCCGGCAGCAACGCGACGAGCGAGCGCAATTTCTGCAGGCACGATTCGTCATCCTTTTCGTAGAAGTCGACCGTACCGCTGATCTCGGCGTGCATGTGGGCGCCACCAAGTTCTTCGGCATCGACAATCTGGCCGATGGCGGCTTTGACTAACGAAGGACCGGCGAGATAGAGACCGCTGCCCTCGGTCATCAGGATTTTGTCGCACAAGACCGGCAGGTATGCGCCGCCCGCCACGCAGTTGCCCATGATGGCGGCGAATTGCGGAATGCCGGCCGCGGAGATGACGGAGTTGTTGCGAAAGATGCGGCCGAAATCGTCTTCGTCGGGAAAAATTTCATCCTGCATGGGGAGAAAGACGCCGGCTGAATCGACCAGATAGATAATGGGCAGGGCGCATTCGAATCCGATGCGCTGGGCGCGAATGATTTTCTTGGCTGTTTGCGGGAAGAAAGCGCCCGCTTTCACGGTCGCGTCGTTGGCGACGATGAGACAGGAAACGCCGGAGACATTCCCGATCCCGACGACGACACCGGCCGCCGGAACGGTGCCCCATTGCTGATACATTTTGTGAGCGGCCCAGAGACCGATCTCGAAAAAGGGCGCGTCCTTGTCGAGCAAACGTTCGACGCGTTCGCGGGCCGGGAGGCGACCACGTTTGCGCTGGCGTTCCTGTCCGGCTTTGCCGCCGCCCTCGCGCAGAATCTCTTCTTCGCGGGCGATGCTTGCGCAAAGTTCGCGCACGGCATTGCCGGAAGCTGCGGTAGAACGGGACATGGCGAAGGAGGCTTAATCCGACGGACCGTGCGAATCAAGGGCCGGACGCGGCATTCTGGAGGCGATGGCTAATTTTGAAGGCGACGCGCAGAGTGGTTTGGGAGGTCCCTCGCCTTCGCTCGGGATGACCGCGATTGGTCAGGCGAGCGTTGGTCTTCCCGCCGCTGAGACAGCGGCCACTACAGGTTTGCGGAGTTCGTTGATTCGTTAGGCGAACGCCTAGAAAATTTCCATTTCGGAACCGTAACCGCGATCGTCCCGGATAGAGCGCAAGCGGTTGCGCGTAACGCGCTCGGACTCGGGATGATTAATGCGCTCGAGAGCGATGCGCAGCAAAACCGGCACCGCGGCCAAAACCCCGACTGAGACCAGAGTAATGGCGGTGGCGTTGCGCAAGGGCTCTCGAATTTTTCCCGCCACCAGCATGCCGAGCCCGAGACCGAAGGCCGTGCGGGTGAGGGCAAGCAACCCATCCAAAGGCAGTTGCTCGGACGTTTTTGCGATGGATATCGGGAGAGACATCGCCTACCCTATACGTCCCGTTCCAAAAAAAGAAACGGGAAACTTGCGGCCTGCGCCGAAGGGCCGCGCCGCCTCGTCGACGATCCCAGTATGGCCAATTCGATCTATGCGTTGATTCTGGCGGGCGGCAGCGGCGAACGCTTCTGGCCGCTCAGCCGGCGCACTCGTCCCAAGCAACTCCTGCAACTGATTGGGGAAAAAACGCTTCTCGAAGAAACGGTAGATCGGCTGAAAGATCTGGTGCCCCTTGAACGCATTCTTATCCTAACGAACGTCGAGCAGGAGTCGGCTGTGCGCGATTTGCTCGGGCAGTTTCCAAAGAAAAACATCCTGGCCGAACCGGCCAAGCGTGACACAGCGGCGGCCGTGGCGCTGGGGGCAGGCTGGGTCGCCGGGCACGACCACTCTGCCACCATGCTCGTCCTCCCGGCCGATCACGTTATTCATCATGCTGCCGCATTTCGCCGGACCATCGACACGGCGGTGCGAGCCGCGCAGGAAACGGGTGCACTCGTCACGATTGGAATCAAACCGACCTGGGCCTGTCCCGGATTTGGCTACATCGAATGCGGCGAAGTGGTTCCCCTGCGTTCGACCGAAGCGAATGCTGAAATTCGCCGCGCCCTGCGTTTCCGTGAGAAACCCAACGCTGATCTGGCCGAAACTTTTCTACGCAAGGGCAACTACCGCTGGAATGCCGGGATGTTCGTCTGGTCGGTTTCCACTGTGCTGAGCGAATTCAACCGGCAAACACCGGAGCTGGCCAATTTCATTTCGCAGATTCGTGCGCCGGGGAATTTCGAGAAGGCGTTACGAGAGCGTTTTGCGAAACTGCCGAAGATCTCCTTCGACTACGCCATCATGGAGCGCGCTGACCGCGTGCTCGTGGTGGAAGCGGAATTCGATTGGGACGATGTCGGTACCTGGACCGCGGTGGCGCGATATTTCCAACAGGATGATCACAAGAACGCGTCCAATTCTCCCATGACGGTGATCGACGCCACAGGCAATATTATTTCCACGGCGGATAACACGCACGTCGCGCTCCTCGGCGTGCATAATCTGATCGTCGTACGCACGGCCGACGCGCTCCTCATTTGCCACCGGCATCAGGCCGAGCGAATCAAGGACCTGGTCGGTAAAATTCCTCCCGAGCTGCAGTGAAACGGCTGCTCGGAATCGACTTCGGCCAGGCGCGCATCGGTCTCGCCCTTTCGGACGAACTCGGCTTTATGGCGCATCCGTTGGAAACGCTCAAAGCCGCGAATTTGTCCGCGGCGTTGGAACGCATTCGCTCGATTGTGCACGAGAAAAAAGTGGAGTGCGTGGTTGTCGGTCTGCCGCGCAACATGGATGGCACAAGCGGCGCGGCGGCGAACGAAGCCCTGGCCTTCGCCGAAAGTTTGCGCGCGCGACTGTCATGCCAGGTGGTGATGTGGGATGAACGTCTGACATCGGTGGCGGCCGATCGCGCTTTGCGCGAGGCGGGCCGCTCGACGCGCCAAACGCGGGACGTATCCGATCAGGTCGCCGCCCAGATGATTTTGCAGGGCTATCTCGATCGCCTGCAACTGCAGGGCGAGCATGCGCGCCCGCCGGATGCGGCGCAGTCCGAATAATGGCGGCGCGTTTGAAGCTGGTCATCGCCTATGACGGCGGACCGTTTGCCGGATGGCAGAGCCAGCCAAACGGACGTGCCGTGCAGGATGAGATCGAAAAGGTTTTTCGCCGGCTAACGAGCGAAAAGGTGCGGGTTCATGGAGCGGGCCGGACGGATGCCGGCGTTCATGCGCTCGGGCAATGTGCACATGTCGACGTGCCGGACGGGAAACGTTCACCGGCGGAATGGCTGGTCGTTCTCAACGCTCTGTTGCCGCCGGCCATTCGCGTGATGCGCGGCCGTTATGTTTCGCCGGAATTTCATGCCCGATTTTCGGCCCGGGGCAAAGTCTATCGCTACCGGATTTGGAACGATCCCATTCTGCCGCCTTTCGAATTCGGCCGCGCCTGGCATGTCAGGGCGCCACTCGATGTTGCGCGCATGAAAAAGGCGGCGCGTCTTTTCGTTGGCAAACATGATTTCGCGGCTTTCTCCGCCAATCGTGGGAAGCCCCCCGCCACGACCAGCCGGATCCTCGGCCGCCTCCGGCTTGGTAAAACGGGCCGGGCTTTGAACCTCGAGTTTCAAGGCGACGGTTTCCTCTACAAAATGGTGCGGTTGATCGCGGGCAGTCTTGTCCGTTGCGGTCTTGGTCAGATTTCCATCTGCGACATTGCCGATCAGCTGCGCACGGGGCGAGCGGCAAAGACGCGCCTGGTCGCGCCCGCGGACGGTTTGCTGCTTGTTAGGATCGTATACTGATTCTTCATAAACGTTTCCGCCGGAAAGCCAAGAAAGAGCAGGGTCGGTGGCAAAGGACCTGCTTTCTGGAAATTATGAAGAAAAGCGAGCCGGAGAGCTCTCTGCCCAGCCCCTCCCCGTCCGCCGGCGACTCCGGAACATCGTGGCTCGTCAGCCCGCGCCATTTTCGCTTTAAGCTCTTTTCCGGCACGACCGTCGGTGTCTCTGTCATTCTGTTCCTGGCCTTCATTTTCGGAACCCTCGCCTACCGCAATCATTACCAGGAAACGTTGCGCAAACACACGATCGAGGTCATCCGGCTGGGGAGTCTGGTCGAGAACGACCTCGACGAACTGGAGGCCGGCCATCGTGGATATCTTCTGACCGGCAACCCGCTTTATCTCGACAGCTTCAGTCGCCGCCGCGACCTCATTCGAGACCGCATCGATGAGCTGACCAATTTGATTCTGGAGAGCTCGTCGCAACGCAAGCGCATTTTGAAGATGCAGGGGCTTGTCCAGGAATGGATCGAAACGATCGCGCTGCCCGAGATTGAAAAAATACGCCAGGCCACCCCGCGGAATCATAGTAAAGCGACCGAAGAAAACACCGTCTCGCTGGGCGCAGCCATGCTCGCGGAAGCGCGCAGCAATTTGCAATCGGTCCAGAACGAAGAGCAAATCCTGCTCAACCGCAAGACGCGCGCCCAGGAGTGGCCTGCTCAATCGACGCAAATCCTCGATTTCCTGCCGCGCCTGGAACGTTGCGTCATCGAGATGGAAAAGGAAAAGCGCGGCTTCCTGCTCACCGGGGAAAACAAATTCATCGAGGGCTACAAGCAGGCCGAGACCAACTTCAATACCATTCACAGCTATCTCCTCATGCTCGTGGCCAGCGAACCGGACGAGGTCAACCTGCTGAATGATGTGCGTCAGCGGCTCGAACGCTGGATCGACGTCTCAGCCGTGCCGGAAATGAACGCGCGTCGCGATGGAAAGGTCTCGTTTTCGCACCTGGAAAGCGAGCGGGGCGAATCGCTCATGAATGAAGTTCGCCAGAGCATTAGCGCATTCGCACGCAGCGAAATGAATGGCTACGAAGGACATGTCGATGCGGCCCGCCGCGCCCGTATTCTCCGAACCTCGGCGCTCGTCCTCATCTGTGTTTTCGCGGCCGTCGCCCTGATTATCTCGAGCGCCTATAGCTTCGCCCTTTGGCGCAAACAACTCGCCCGCCTCGAAGGCGCCGAAATGCGCATCAGCGCCATCATCGATCACATTCTCGATGGCATGATCGCGGTCGACGAAGCCGGCATCATTCGTTCGATGAATCCGGCGGCCGAAAAAATGTTCACCTGCACGAATCACGAAATGGTCGGCCACAAATTCGTGCAGCTCGTGCCAAAGGTTTTCCCCGGGGGCGACAGCGATCAACCGATCGCCTGCGTCTGGGATGACATCAGAGGACGCACGGGCACCATCACTCTGGCGCTCGGCCGGACGCGCAAGCAAACCAATTTCCCCATGGAGGTTTCGCTCAGCGAAATGGTCGTCGAACAGCAAACGCTTTTCGTCGCCATGGTGCGCGACGTAACCGAGCAAAAGCGGTTTGAACAGGAGCTGGCTGCGGAAAAGGAAAGTCTGGCGGTCACTCTCCGCTCCATTGGCGACGGTGTCATTACGACCGACATCCAGGGCAAGGTTGTCATGATCAACAAGGCCGGTGAAAACCTGACCGGCTGGAGTTCACGCGAAGCGATCGGCCAGTCGCTCAAAGCCGTTTTCGATATCGCCATCGATCTGGCCGCGCAGGCCCGCGTGCAGAAGAGCGGTTTCCGGAACGAAGCGCATTCGCTTTTGCTCAGCCTGCCGGACAACGCCACGCTGCGCTCGCGCGACGGAGTCGATCGCATGATCGAACAGGTCGCCTCGCCCATTCGCGACAACAACGACGAAATCGCCGGCGTCGTGCTCGTCTTCCGCGACATCACCGAACGGCAACGCAACGAAGAAGAACGGCGCAAGGCGGAGGCGCTCGAACAACTCGGCTTGCTCGCCGGCGGCATTGCCCACGATTTCAACAACCTGCTTACCGCGATTATCGGCAACATTTCTCTCGCCTCGCTGCTGCTCCCGCCCGATCACGAAATGACCACGCGCCTGACCGATGCGAAGAACGCGTCGATGCGTGCGCGCGACCTTGCCCAACAGCTCCTCACTTTCGCCCGCGGCGGCGCCCCCATTAAAAAGACGGCCTCCATCGGCAAACTCATTCAGGACACGGTCAGCTTCTCGTTACGCGGCTCTCATAGCCGCAGCGAATTCAACATCGGCGAACAGCTTTGGCTGGCTGACATCGATCCGGGGCAAATCAGCCAGGTGGTTGCCAATCTGGTCGTCAACGCCGATCAAGCCATGCCGAACGGCGGAACGCTCCACGTCTCCTGCGACAACTTTACCTACACTGAAACGACCGAACCGGCCGTGGCCGACCTTCTGCCCGGCGATTACGTCCGCATCAGCATTCGCGACGAAGGGATGGGCATCTCCGAGCATTACCTGACTCGGATTTTCGATCCCTATTTCACGACCAAATCGCACGGCAACGGCCTTGGTCTCGCCACCACGTATTCGATCATGAAGAACCACAACGGCTTCATCACGGTTGAATCGCAGCTGCACGTCGGCTCCACCTTCACGCTTTACCTGCCGGCCACCAAGGAGGTCGAAGCGGCTCCGGAACCCGTCGATATCACGAGCGAATGCATCACCGCCGGGACAAGCAGCGTCCTCATTGTCGATGACGAAGAAGCCATCCGCGCGCTCGTCGAGTTCACTCTTTCCCGACTTGGCTACAACGTCGCTCAGGCTGAGAGCGCGCAGGAAGGGGTGGACATTTACCGTGCTGCTCTCGAGTCCGAAAAGCGTTTCGATGTTGTCATTCTCGACCTCACTCTGCCCGGCGGCATGGGCGGAAAGGAAGCGCTCAAGAAATTGATCGAGATCGATCCAACGGTGAACGCGATCGTTTCGAGCGGTTACGCGACCGACGCAACCATGAGCCGCTACCAGGATTTCGGCTTCCGCGGCGTGATCGCAAAACCGTACGAAGCGGCTGAGCTGGCCCGCATCGTCCATGAAACCATCTCGGCCGATCGTCTGGAGAGCGATCCGGATTATCAACTGCAGGTCGCTGGTTAGGCCATACCGCAGCTATTCTTCGTGGAAGCTGGAATGCTGCTTCGCGTAGTCTTCCGGTTTTGCCACCTCTGGATTAAGCCATTCGATAACGGCGGCGAATCCGAGGCTCTCGGGATCGTGATGCAGATAATCCGGCGCCACGGCCAGCGGCGTGAAGCCCTGCTTGAGCTGAAAGGAAAGGGTCGGGTCGTTCAGTTTACCCGACATGACCTGCTGCACGTATTGCTCCGCCGTCATGCGCTCCGCATAACGATGGTAACCGCAAATCCGCGCCCCGGCGCGCATGCGCAGCAATCCTAATTTTTGGACAAGGGCGCGGCGCGCCGCGTAGAGCTTCTTGCCGATGCCGCGTCCCTGCTCGCTCGGCCGCACCATAATCTCGGCGCCGTACAAGGTGCGGCCCTCCGGGTTGTGATTCCGAAAAGTTCCATGCTCCGTAAAGTCGCGCCAGCTTCCCGTCATGTCGTAATCGTCCCAGAGCACAATGAGGCTGGCCGCCATCCCCACCACCCGTTCGGTGCCCTTTTCGACGGCCACGAATTGTCCTTCCGGGAAGACCCGCAGATGAGAAGCGAGTTGTTCCGTCGTCCAGGAGGGACTTTCCCGGTACACCTCGCGCGTCATTTCGATGATCTGCGCGAAATCCTCCGGGCGCGTGTTGCGCACGATCACTTCCGGGCGCGACGCGTTCGGGGCGCTCATAATTTCTCGAGCTCCGTATGTTCGAGCAGATCCTGCGTTCGCTTGCTGTCGCGCAGCGGCAACACGGTCCCCATTTCGCGACCTTCCTGGATTGTTTTCAGGTTCAGCTCGCCGATCACCATCATCTCCTGGTTAATCGTGCCTTCGGCCAGGATGCCGTCGCGTGAGAAAGAGAAATCGCTCGGGGTGAGAATGGAAGCCTGCCCATAGTTCAGCGAAACGGCCGGCACCATCGGCAGCGAACCAACGGTGGAGGATTGGATGACGTAAATCTGGTTTTCGATGGCCCGCGCATGCGCACAATAGCGAACGCGCAGGAATCCCTGCCGATCGTCGGTGCAACTCGGCACGACGATGATTTGTGCATCCTGGCGCGCCGCGGCCCGCGCAATCTCCGGAAATTCAATATCGTAACAGATGGCGATGGCGACCTTGCCGAAACCGGTCTCGAAAATCTTCAGGGTGTGCCGTGGAGCCACATCCCATTCCTCCGACTCGAAGCGCGTCATGTTCATTTTTCCCTGGATGCCGTACTGGCCGGAGGGACTGAAAAAGTGCGATTCGTTGTGCACGGTGTTTGTCTTTTCGTCGAGCACCGGGATCGTGCCCGCCACGATGTAAATGCGGTATTGCCGTGCCAGATTTGTAAACAGCTCGACATAACGGGGCACCTGCCGGGCCAGATCGAGAATCTGTTCCCGAATGGGCCGTTTCAGGTTACCGAGGGTGAGTAACTGAACGGTAAAATATTCCGGGAAGACGAGCAGCTCGCATTTGTAATCCACGGCCGTCTCGACCAGTGCGCTCACCTGATCGCGAAATTGCTCGAAGGTTTGCACAGGCCGGATGAAGTACTGCAGCGAAGCGACACGAATCCGTTCCATGTATTTCCCTCGCTGATTATTACAGCTGAGGCAATCGTTTGAAGCAAAAAAGCGCGCGTTCGTTAGCGCACTCTTGGCCGGCGCGCGTGATTATTGTAGAAGAATGACGTGACCGACGATTCCCCTCAGCCTCTTTGGCGCGCCAGCGTCGGAGAGACGGAACCGTGGCGGCGCGGCCGCCTCGCCCTCATTCTCATGGGCGCGATTACGCTGGCTAGTCACATAACCGCGCTGCTGCAAAACATCTTCAGCGGCAACGTTGAGCAATTCCTAGCTATTGCGGTTGGCTGCGCCCTCTTCTGGCTGCGATTGCAATTCTGGTATCGTTTTCCTTTTTCGCTGGCCAGCTTTGGGCCGATGGCGGCGCAGGGAAAAGGAATCTCCAACCATGTCGTGCAAATCGAGGCCCGCCTCGTGGACAATGGGTCTGGCTGGCAGATCGACACGATCGAGTGGTTTTATCCAGGGACGCTGGGTTCGCCGGGATAGGCCAACCTCTTCCTTCCACCGAATCCATTCTGGACGCGCGGCTCCTTTCATTGCAATGTCAGCGCCGATGTCCAAGGAAACGTCCAAGGCGATCGCCGTGATTATCGGATCGCTTCTCTTTCTCGCCGCCCTGCTCGTTATCGCCTATCACTTCCATCCGCACTAACGAAGCGCCTGCGTCGATTGCGGGGAGAGGCGCACACGCGTATGAGTCTCTCCCATGAATTCGGAGGAGAAATCGTTCGCCCGCCGCGCGCTTGTCCTGCTCGGGCCGGGTCCGTTTCGCCGTTACATCATCGGCTCGGCCATCTCCGATACCGGCACCTGGATGCAGGTCATGGCTCAGGCCTGGGTCATGAGCTCGCTGACGAACCGGGCGCTTCTGCTCGGTCTGGTCAATTTCGCGGCCGGTCTTCCGACTCTTGCGCTCACCATGATCGGCGGTTCCGCGGCGGACAGGCACGACAAGCGCAGGATTTTGGTCGCGACACAGGTCGTTCAGATCTGCACCGCCGTGATCCTCGGCTTTCTTGTCCTGACGAAAGTGATTCAAATCTGGCACGTCATCCTCCTCGCTGCCGTGCTCGGAGTTTGCATTGCCTTTGAAATGCCGGCCATTTCCGCGCTCGTGCCGGAACTCGTCAAACGGGACGAAATCGCCGCGGCCGTCGCCCTCGACCGATCGGTCTTTCACGGCGCGCGTCTGGTCGGACCTTCCGTCGCCGGACTGATTGTCGGCTGGTGGGGCGCAGCTTCTGCTTTCTTCGGTAACGCATTCTCTTTTCTCGCCCTCATCGTCGCGCTCATCACTTTGCCACCGCGGGTCCGCGGCACGGCCGAAGAAGAGGAGCAGCGCCGCAGCGGCTTCAAGGAAGGTCTTCTTTACGTCCGCTCGGATCGCACCATCCTCTCGATGATCGCGCTCATTGCCCTAACGACTATTTTTGTCTTCCCGGTTATCTCCGTCATGCTCCCGCTGTATGTTCGCAATCTGCTCCATCTCGGCCCGCAGCAACTTGGCTGGCTCATGGCTTTTTCCGGAATCGGCTCCCTGTGCGGCTCGCTCGGGCTGCTCAGCGTCCCACGCGTGCATCGCCTTAAATTCATGACCTGCGCCGTCAGCTCTGTGGCCGTGGCGCTTTTTTTCATGTCGCTCTCGACGAACTTTCCGCTCACGGCGGTCTGCATGAGCACTCTGGCTCTCGCTCTTTCCCTCAACTTCGGCCTCGCCGGAACGATCGTGCAGGAACGCGCGCCATCGCCGTTGCGCGGGCGCATCTCCGCGATTTTCGGGCTCAGCTTCTTTGGCCTCATGCCCATCGCCGGTTTGCTCATCACCGGCCTCTCGGATCTGATTGGAATGCGGATCGCGCTGGCCATTTCCTCGGTTTGTTTTGGGGTGGGCGCGGTGACCGTTCTCACCATGGCCGGCCGCACCGTCTGCCAGAAACCGCTCGCCATCACGCCGGAACCGGAAGCGGCTTCCGCGGCCTAACGATTCTCGGCCAATGATTGCCTTTTCCACCTGCTGGAACTCCGGCCGGCATACCACTGGGGAAACGATGCTGCGCGAAATCGTTCGACTCGGCTTCGATCACATTGAGCTCGGGCACGGGATCCGCATTTCGCTCATGCCCGGCATCCAGAAACTTTTCGAATGCGGCGAAGTCCGCTTCAGCAGCCTGCACAACTTCTGTCCCTTGCCCGTCGAAGTGATGGCCGCTTCGCCCGATTGCTACAAATTTTCCGCCGCCTACGGGAAGGAACGCGAGCGCGCCGTCAAGCAAACCTTCCAGACGATCGACTTCGCCCAGCGTCTCGGCGCGCCCTTTGTCGTTATGCACCTCGGCGAAGTGCCGATGAATCCCATCACCGACGAACTGATCGCGCTGGCCAAAAAAGGCCAGCTGCTTTCGCGCGAATATGTGCGGCGCAAAATAAAAGCGGTGCAGCGCCGTGAATCTCACGCGCCCGCCTGCCTCGAGCGGGTCAAGGATTGCCTGAAGCGGGTGGCCGATTATGCCGCCGAAAAGAATATTCGTCTTGGCGTGGAAGGCCGGCGCGGTTTCGAGGAAATTCCGAGCGAACGCGAACTCCCCGCCTTGCTCGACGAAATCAATTCCCCCGCGCTCGGTTACTGGCACGACATGGGTCATATTCAGATCAAGGAGAACCTCGGGTTTCTCAATCACGAAGAGTGGCTGCGCGAAATCGGACCGCGCGCCATCGGCTGTCATTTGCAGGACTGCGTCTGGCCGGCCCAGGACCATCAGCCACCTTTCGCCGGCGGGGTGGATTTCGAGAAACTGGTTCCGCTGCTGCCTTCCACCTGCTTATTTGTCTGGGAGATGAGCCCGCGCAAAACCGCTGAAGAAATTGAGCGCTCCGTTGTCTTGTGGAAGGAGCGCTTCGGCGCATGAAGAAAATCCTTCTCTCCGTCCTTCAGCTCGCCGTCACCCTTGGCGTGCTTTACTGGGTCTTTCACGATCCGCATAAGCGCGCGCAAATGGGTGTCGCGTTGCGCACGGCCGATTACGGCTGGGTCGCCCTCGCCATGATCGCTTATTGCATTGTTGAACTGGCTGCCGCCGTGCGCTGGCAGATTCTGCTCAAGGTGCAGAACATTCATCTCCCCCTGCCACGCCTCTCCGGCCTCTTTCTGATTGGCATGTTCTACAACCAGTTTTTGCCGGGCGGAACCGGTGGCGATATTATCAAATCATATCTGCTGCTCAAGGAAACGCCCGGAAAGGCAACCGGCGCACTGCTCGCCGTTGTCTTCGACCGACTGGTTGGATTGGTCGCCCTCATCAGCATCACCGGGACGCTCATTGCGCTGCGATACCATTGGCTCACGCAAAAGCCTGAAACACGATTGCTCGTCGGGCTGTTGCTCCTTGTCCTCGGAGGCGCCATCCTCATGTTGGTCACCTCGTTTGTCGTGAGTGGATTGAATCTCGCGCACAAATTGCCACAACGATTCCCCGGCCGTGAAAGGTTGGTCGAACTCTCGGCCGCCTACCATCTTTACGCCCATCATTGGCCGGGGACACTTTTCGCTTTCGGCTTCTCCCTCATCGCGCATCTCGCCACCTTTGCGACCTTTCTTTGCGTCGCTTACGCCTTTCAAGCGAAGGTCGCCATCATCGATTTCTTCGCCGTCATGCCGGTCGAGCGAACCATCTCCGCTCTGCCCATCAGCCTGGCTGGCATCGGATGGCGCGAAAAAGTGCTGCAGATCATGCTGCATGGCCTTTGCGGCGTCCCCGAAGCGGTGGCCGCCCTCATCGGTTCCATGAGCTTCCTCGTCATGGTGGCCTGCTGCGCGCCCGGCGGTCTCGTCTATTTCTTCTACAAACCGAGCGGACAAAAGCATCACGTCAAACTGCGCGAGATGAAGGAGGAGGTTGCCTCGCTGGAGCATGAAATCGGCAAGGCCGAATAAGCGTTTCTCCCGCCCGTCTGTCGCGGCCACTTTCGCCATGACGCTCGATGGCAAGATCACCACGCGCACTTTTGCGCCGGTCGATTTCACCTCGCGCGAAGACAAGCAACATCTGCTGCGCCAGCGCTCGTTAGGCGACGCTGTTCTCATCGGCCACAGCACCTTGCGACACGATAACGTGCGCCTCGGTCTCCCGGGCACCGAGCTGCGGGACGCGCGTCTCGCTCGCGGACAAACCCCCTACCCCATCCGCGTCATCGTTTCCGGCGCCGGGCGCATCGACCCCGCGCTCAAGATTTTCCAAACGGATATCTCGCCCATTCTCATCTTTTCGACGACACGCATGCCGCGGCGTTATCGCGAAGCGTTACGCGAGAAGGCCACCCTTCATCTGAGCGACAGCACCGAAGTCGACCTTGCCTGGATGCTGCAACAGCTGCGACGCGACTACAAAGTGCGCCACCTCGCCTGTGAAGGCGGCGCCGAGCTTTTTCGTTCGTTGCTCGAACAGGACCTCGTCGATCAACTCAACCTGACGGTGGCGCCGCTTCTCTTTGGCGGCGCCGACGCGCCGACCCTCACCGGCTTGCGCCGCGATTTCCTTCCCGCCAGCGTTCACTGCACTCTGCACGAGATGCGAACCATCGGTGACGAATGCTTTCTGACCTACCGAATTCATCACCGGAGGTAGTTCGGAATCTGACGCGCCGCCCTCCTGGGTCGGGGCCGCCTGCTTTTGCCAGACCTCGCGAACAGACTATCGTGCTGCGCCGCGACATCCAAATGCATACCGGGAACTCCATTATCATGCATGCGCCGCGGAAGAAAATCTTCGAAACCGCCTCCAACCTGGAGCTGTGGCCGAAAATTCTCCCGCATTACCGCTATATCCGTTATCTCGAACGCGGCGCAGATCGAAACGTCGTCGTGATGGCGGCGATTCGTTCCGGAATTCCGATCTCATGGACTTCGGAACAGATCATCGATCGTGAAAATCTCGAAATCCACTTCCGTCACCTGAAAGCGTTTACCAGGGGCATGCACGTTGTCTGGACGTTTATGGAAACATCCGATGGCGTTCGCGTTGAGATTGTCCATGATTTGAAATTCCGCGTAGCTGCTTTGGCTCCGATTGCCGAAGGAATTATCGGCGGCTTTTTTATCGAACCGGTGGCGGGCAGAACGCTGCGTTGCATGAAAAATTATCTGGAAGCCGGGGAGATTGGGATTGCTTCTCGATGAATCGGCGGCGCGCGGTCATCACCGGTCTTGGCCCGATTACCTGCATCGGACGCGGGCGCGAAAATTTTTGGGACGGATTGCGTGCGGAAAAGAGCGGCATCGTCGGCATTTCCACATTCGATACCACGCTGTTCAACGCGCATTGCGCGGGAGAAATCCGGGATTGGACGCCGGAGGAATTCTTCCCGACGCACCGCCTCAAACGGCTCGATCGTTATGCGCAATTCTCGGTTGCTTCGACAAAGCTGGCGCTGGACGATGCCGGTCTCGATGCTTCCGCGGAGCATCCGCAGCCGCGCGTCGGCATCAGTTTCGGCACGGCGCTCGGGGGCGTTTGTCAGGCCGAAGATCAGCACATTCGCTTTCTGAAAAAGGGAGCGCGCGGAGTGAATCCGACGCTGGCCCTTCAGGTTTTCGGTGGTTCCGCCCATTCGAACATCGCGATCGAATTCGGTTTTCGCGGCGTGGGCACGACGAACTCGAACAGTTGCGCGAGCGGCACCGTCGCCGTGGGCGAAGCGCTCCGCTACGTTCGCGACGATTTTGCCGATGTCATCGTTGCCGGAGGTGCCGAAGCGCCCCTGGCTACGCTTTCCTTTGGCGCATTCGATTTGATCAAAACGATGAGCCGATGGAGCGGCGACCCGGCTCTGGCCTGCCGGCCATTCGACAAACTGCGCGATGGTTTTGTCATGGGTGAAGGCGCGATGGCGCTGATCGTCGAGGAATTCGAGCATGCCAAAAAACGCGGCGCGCACATTTACGCCGAGCTGCTCGGTTACAGTCTGAACAACGACGCCTATCACATGACTTCGCCGCTGCCCTCGGGCGATTCGTGCGTGCGGGCGATGCGGTGCGCGCTGGCCGATGCCGGATTGGAGCCAGAGCAAATCGACTACGTGAATGCGCACGGCAGCTCTACCCAACTCGGCGACCGCACGGAGATTCTGGCCATTAAGCAGGTCTTCGGCAATCACGTTGCCAAAATGCCGGTCAGCGGAACCAAGAGCTACACCGGACATCCGTTAGGCGCGACCGGCGCGATCGAGGCGGGCATTTGCGCGCTCGCGCTCGAAGAACAGTGGATTCCTCCGACTTTGAGCCATGCGAATCCGGATCCGGCCTGCGATTTGGACGTCGTGCCGAATCACGGGCGCGAAGCGAAGTTGAATTATGTGCTGAGCAATTCCTTTGGCTTCGGCGGCATCAATGCGTGCGTCGTCCTGGGCAGAGTTCGGTAACGAAGACCGACGCGTGACGTGCAGGGAATTCCGGGGAGCGCAAGCCGAAGCAGCGTGCCGCAAAAGCTTGCGCTTATTCGCTTCCGCCTAACAAATCCGGCCGGTTCTCGCGGGTGCGGCGGCGCGCTTCTTCCTTTCGCCACATCGCGATCTCGGCGTGATTCCCGGAAAGGAGCACGTCCGGCACTTTCCATCCGCGAAACTCGGCCGGACGCGTGTAATGCGGACCTTCCAGCAATCCGTCGCTAAAGCTGTCTTCGGCCGCTGATTGTTCGTGACCGAGCGCACCCGGCAGCAGCCGCGCGACGGCATCGACAAACACGACCGCCGCAATCGCGCCGTTCGTCAGCACGTAGTCGCCGATGGAGACTTCGGCATCGACCAGATGCTCGACCACGCGATGATCGACCCCTTCGTAATGCCCGCAGATCACAATCAAGTGTTCGCGCGCCGAAAATTCGCGGGCCATCGCCTGATCGAAGCGACGCCCCTGCGGCGTCATGAGCACGACCCAGCTTTTGTTTGTCCGCAACGATTCGACTGCCGCGAAAATCGGCTCCGGTTTCATCACCATCCCCTGCCCTCCGCCGAAGGGTGAATCATCAACCACGTGATGCTTGTCGTTCGTCCAGTTGCGCAGGTCGTGAATCTGTAATTCGAGGGCGCCACTTTCCTGCGCTCGTTTCATCATGCTGAGGTTGAGCGGAGTGCGACAGATTTCCGGAAAAATAGTGATAATGTCGATCTTCACGATAAAGTGGCGCAAGTTTTCAACTTGCGCTCCAACCGCGAGGCACCTTGAAAATTGCCGTGCAAATTATTCGACGATCTCGAGCGTGGCGCGCTGTCCGTGACGGGAAGCCGAGCTGGAAAGGAGCGCGCGGATGGCGTGAATGGTCTGGCCATTGCGCCCGATAATGCGGCCGACATCCGTCCGCCGCATCTGCAGCTTGAAGATGGTCGTCTTGCCCGCAGGAATTTCCGACAGCATCACTTCGTCGGGGAATTCCACCAACTGCCGGATGATGAATTCAAGAAATTCTCTCATCGGGTCAGGGCGTCTGCTCGGTCAGGGCGAAGCCGGCGCCGTCTCCGGCGTTGGGGCCGTAGCGACAGGTGCGCTCTCGGCGCTCTCCGTTTCAACCGGGGCCGGAGCCTCCGCGCGCGCCTTGTTCTTCCTGATCAAACTGCGGACCGTGTCGGAGGGCTGGGCGCCGCGCTGGATCCAATATTCGGCGCGATCGAGCTTGAGATGGCTGTTATCGCCCGGCTTCTTCGGGTCGTAGGTGCCGATGATTTCGATGAACTTCCCATCGCGTGGGCTGCGGCTGTCGGCCACCACCACCTTGTAATACGGGTGATTGATCGAACCTTCTCTGCGTAATCTGATTGAAACTGCCATAGGTTAATTCTTTATCCGCGCCATTTGCGCCATCATTTTCTTCATCTTGCCGGTGCTCTTCATCATTTTGCGCATCTGATTGAAGCGCTGCAGCAAATCGTTTACCTCCGTGACGGTCCGGCCGCTTCCTCGTGCGATGCGCTGGCGACGCCGGGCATTCAAAATGTCGGGCCGCGCGCGCTCCTCGCGAGTCATCGAAAGCACAATCGCCTCGGTGCGCTTGAGCTGCTTCTCGTCGACGGAAAGGCCGGGCACGTTACTCATTCCGGGCAACATGCCAAGTATATTCTCGAGCGGCCCGAGCTTGCGCATCATTTTGAACTGAGCCAGGAAATCGTTGAAATCGAAAGACGCAGTCCGCAGCTTTCGTTCGAGGCGGGCGGCTTCCTCTTCGTCGATCGCTTCGGCGGCTTTCTCGACCAGGCCAACGATGTCGCCCATGCCGAGAATTCGACCGGCCAGACGATCCGGCACGAAGGGCTCGAACTGATCGAGCTTCTCGCCGACGCCGCCGAACTTAATCGGGCGCTGTGTCACTTCGCGCATCGACAAGGCCGCGCCGCCGCGCGCATCGCCGTCGAGTTTGGTCAGCACGATGCCGGTAATACCGAGCGCTTCGTGAAAGTGCGTCGCCACACTCACAGCCTGCTGGCCGGTGGCCGCGTCAGCCACGAGCAAAACCTCCTGAGGTTTGAGGAATTCCTTGAGTTGCCTGATTTCTTCGATGAGCGGCTGGTCGATTTCCTGGCGACCCGCCGTATCGAAGATTTCAACATTGCCACCCTGCTCTTTCGCCCAGTCAAGACTGGCGGCCGCGGCCCGCCGTACGTCTTTTTCATCCGGCGGAGGGGTGTAAACCGGCACGTCCACCTGCCGCCCCAGTGTCGCCAGCTGTTCGATGGCGGCCGGTCGTTGTAAGTCGCAGGCGATGAGCAGCGGCGCGCGGCCCTGCTTTTTCAGGTAGTTCGCCAGCTTGGCTGAAGAAGTCGTTTTGCCGGCGCCGTTCAAACCGACCATCAGAATGCGGGCCGGTTTCGTCAGATTGAGCGGCGCGGCGTCGCCGCCGAGGAGCGCGGTCAGTTCGTCATGAAAAATCTTAACGACCTGCTGGCCGGGCGTGACGCTGCGCAGCACTTCTTCGCCGAGCGCCTTTTCCTTTACACGGGCGATGAAAGTCTTGGCGACCTTGAAATCGACATCCGCTTCGAGCAAGGCGAGGCGCACCTGGCGCATGGCGTCGTTGACATTCGATTCGCTGATCGTGCCATGACCGCGCAGATCCTTGAAGATGTCCTGAAGCTTATCGCCAAGTTGAGAGAACATGATTCAGCCTAACGAGCGTAAACCAGGCGAAGAGCGGCTTTCGAGACGCGCTCCCGGAACGAGGCCATCACGGTTTCTTCGGCGCGATCGCAGGGGCGGGCGAATCCTTGGCTTTCACCGCCTGGGGATTGAGCACAAATGTCCAGTTGGTCGAAATCCGTCTGTCGCCGGATTTTGCTTCGATGATCACCGTGCACGTATCGCCTTCCAGGGGTTTGGTCGGCTGGAAGCTGATGTTTTTGGTGGCCGGATCGAATTTCGCGGGAACGATGCCTCGCCCACTCAGGCGCATGACGACGGAACCGGGATCGAACTGACCAAAACCGGCCAGATTAGCCCGGATCACGGGCGTGCGGCTGCCGGCGTTGGCACCATCGGCCGGTCGGGCGCCGAGCGCTGCGGCCCCGACCTCGGCGGTCGGCGCACTGCCTCCTTCGGAAGTCCCGCCGAAGTTAATGGCGGCCTCAAAAACCTTCGGCTTGTTGCCTTCGATCATGTAACGGCCTAACGAGTCCAGGGGCGTGTCGTAGGTTAGCTTCTGTCCGTAAACCGTGAAGAGGGCGTCGTACCCGGCCTTCTTGGCCACTTCTTCCACATGTTCGTTATGGTAGCCAAACGGATAGGCGAAACAGGTCACACGAATGCCGAGCTTGTGTTCGAGAGTTTTCTTGGAGCCGGCGATTTCGTCATCCAGCCAGGCGTCGTACTCCGTCGGGTTCAGCTTCCTATGCCGGACCTTGTCGTAAGCCTTGCGCAGGTCCTGATGCGTTTCCGAATGCGCTTCGATATCTACCCCCGCGTCGCGCATCTCGGCCAGCTGGTCCCAGCTCATGGCTTCACCACCGCCAAAATGACCGCCGCGGATGCCTTCCGTATAAATGAAGAGCGTGAGCGGGTAGCCGTATTTCTTCATGATCGGCCAGGCCACGTCGATCTGCGATTTCCAGCCGTCATCGAACGTAACGATCGCGCAATGGGGCGGGATGTTCTTTTCTCCGCGTTTCCAGGCCAGGAAATCCTGCATCCGAATGACGGCGACGCCTTTATCCTTGAGCTCCTTCATCTGGCCCTCGAACATTTCCGGGGTGATCTCCGTGTCGGGCCGGCGCACTTTATTGACAAAGCGATGATAACCGAAGACCACGACCTCGGCGCTTTGATCGATGGCGGGTTTGGCCGGTGTCGGAAAAGGAGTCGGGCTGACTGAAACGGCGGCCACGGCCGTGGCGGTCGGCTTCGGGGCCGAGGCATTGCCACCGCTACCTTCGCGCTTTTTACACGCCGGAAGGCTCAGGGCCACGAATATAGGAATGAAAGCAAGTCGGGTGAGCATGATGTGAAATGAAGGGTAGGCCTTTAGTTGCGGGCGCGCAAAAAACAAGCGGTTTTTCCGGGGCAAATCGGGGGCTCGAAAGAAAAACCGGTGGCAGGCAACGTGCTTTCGACTATCAGTCGCAAATGCAAAGAGGGCTCATTCGCATTTTTGGCCTTGGTTTGCTGTTTTCGCTGGCCAGTTGCGCCTCGGAAGTGGCGATCCGGAATACGTCGCACACGTTTACGACCGTGGTCGTCGATGCCGGGCATGGCGGACGTGATAGCGGAGCGGTGAGGCGTTACGGTCCCCCCGAAAAGATCGTTGCCCTGGACGTCGCCCGGCGCGTGAACCAAAAGTTGCGCGAATCCCAGTTGAACACGGTCATGACGCGCAACAGCGACGTCTTCATCCCTCTCGATGAGCGGGTCAATATCGAAAACGGCCAAAAGAATGCGGTTTTCGTCAGCATTCATTTCAACGACTCGCGCCGGCGCGGCATTCACGGTTTCGAAACCTACTACCATTCGCCGCAGTCCTACGCCCTGGCCCAGCGGATTCAGGAGAAGCTGTCGACCCTGGTGCCCGGTTCCGACCGCGGCGTCCATCACGCCAACTTTCGCGTTCTGCGCAAGGCCGACTATCCGGCCGTGCTCGTGGAGTGCGGTTTCCTGAGTAATCGCCGTGATGGGCATTCGGCCCGCCGGGCCGATTACCGTGACGATCTGGCCGACAAAATCGCCGGGGCCATTGTCGAGGAACGTTACGGCCCCGGTGTTTACGAAGGCGCCATGCGCATGGCTGCGCTCCGCGAATCGAACAACAACTCGAGCCATTCGAGCGGCGGCGGTGTGTCGCCTTTCTCCTTTCCGCGCTAAAAATCGATGCCGCGCGCTTCGCGGCCGACCGCTGAGAGCAGAATCAGCACGAGGAAAACGACGAACGTGACGCAAGCCATGGTCAGCGCGTAGTTCGGCTGCCCATGCGCGCCGGGAAAACTTTCCGCGAGCCGCGCCTGCAACATCGCGGCATTGGCGGAAAAGAAATTGCCCAGCTGATAGGTCACGCCGGGAAAGGTGCCGCGCAGAGCCGGCGGTGAAAGTTCGTTCAGGTGCACCGGCACAACGCCCCACGCTCCCTGCACCATGAATTGCATGAAGAAGCCGCCGGCCACAAGCAAGGGCAGGCTTGGCGAAAAAATCCAGGCCGGAATCAGCAAAATCCCAAACAACGCGGAAATGATAATGGTGCGACGTCGTCCCCAGAATTGCGAAAAATGCCCCAGGATCGTGCCTCCGCAGATCGCACCGAGATTGTAAATGACGGCGATGGAGGCCGTCTGGCTCACCGACATCCCGCGCTGCTTTTGCAGGAATGTCGGGTAAAGATCCTGCGTGCCGTGCGACATGTAATTGAACGCGGTCATGAGCAGCACCGCGTAAACGAACAAGCGCCAGTGCCGGCCCAGACCGCGCCAGTCGCCCAACGAAGACCGAATGCTGTGACGGTCTCGCTCCCAGACCGGTGATTCCGGCACTCGCGATCGAATGTAGATGACGAGCAAGGCGGGCAAGGCGCCGGCCACGAAAAGGGCGCGCCAGCCAAAGTGCGGAAAAACGGCCCAGTAAACGACAGCCGCGAGCAGGAATCCGAATGAGTAGCCCTGCTGCAGAATTCCTGAGGCCAGACCGCGCGCTTTCGCAGGCAGGCTTTCCATGGTGAGGGAGGCGCCCAGTCCCCATTCGCCACCCATGCCGATGCCGTATAGAGCGCGGAAGACGAGAAAAATGGTGTAGTTAGGCGAAAATGCCGTCAGCAATTCCATGAGCGAATAGAAAATGATGTCGATCATGAGCGGGAGACGCCGGCCGAAGCGGTCTCCCAGCATTCCAAAAATTAATGCGCCGAGCGGTCGCATCATGAGGGTGAGCGTGATGGCGAAGGTCACCCGTACGATCGAGACGGAAAAGTCCGCCGAGATCGACTTGACCACGAATGTGACGAGGAAAAAGTCGAGGGCATCGAGTGTCCAGCCGAGGAAGCAGGCCAGAAAGGTGGCCCGCTGATCGCGGCTCAGCTCACGGTACAAGCGGATCGCTTCCACGATTTTCCCCTAATTCTCAGACCCGGCGAAGTCGAGAAAATCTCTTCTGACGTCGGGTGTTCTGTCCTGGTCAGGATGGCGTCTCGTCCGCTGGCGACGGCGTCTCGCCGTCGCGAACTTTCTTCGGCGCGCGAATCTCGGGAAAGATTGTTTGGGCAAGATGCCGAAACCGACGGGCGGGACGCCCACCCTACTCCCAAGCAAACACATTGACGTATCATGATACGTCGATTTGTTTATTGCTTCCCAGACGGAAAGGCGCTTAACTATTCGCCATGTCAGCCCATTCGCTTCATCCGTTCGAAGAGCTCCTGCGCCGGCGCATCGTCGTCCTCGATGGCGCCATGGGCACGATGGTGCAGCAGTACCGGCTGAGCGAAGCCGAATTTCGCGGCGAGCGTTTTCGCGATTGGAAAGGCAAGGATTTGCGCGGGAATAACGAGCTGTTGCTTCTGACCCGGCCGCAGGTCATCGAAGAAATTCACGAGGGCTACCTTGAGGCCGGCGCCGATCTTATCGAAACCAACACCTTCAGTGGCACCACGATTGGGCTGCACGATTTCTTTTTTCAAGGCGAACCAAGCAACGGCCGCAAAGATCCGGAATTTTTTGAGCGCGTCGTGAATGACACCGAACTGCGCGGGCTGGTTTATGAAATGAACGTGGCCGCCGCCCGGATCGCCCGCACCGCCGCGCAGCGTGTTGGCAGCGCGACGGGCCGGCGGCGTTTCGTGGCCGGCTCTCTCGGCCCGCTCCCGGTAACCTCCTCGCTCTCCCCCGACGTGAACGATCCGAGCTTTCGCGCCGTCACTTTCGATCAACTGGTCAAAACCTACGCCGACCAGGTCGCCGGGCTGTTGGAAGGAGGAGTCGATCTGTTACTTGTCGAAACCATTTTCGACACGCTCAACGCCAAGGCGGCTCTCACCGCCATTGCACAGGCCTTCGAGAAAAATAACCGGTCCGTTCCGTTGATGATCTCGGGAACGGTAACGGATCTGTCGGGCCGCACGCTGAGCGGGCAAACGGTCGAAGCATTCCTGATCTCCACGTCTCATATGAACCCGCTCGTGGTTGGTTTGAATTGCGCGCTCGGGCCTGACGAAATGGAGCCGTACATCGAAGAACTGGCCCGTACTGCCACCACTTTCACAAGCGCCTATCCCAATGCCGGTCTGCCCGATCCCCTTTCCCCGACTGGCTTTCCCGAAACCCCGGAGACGCTCACGCCAAAGCTGCGGGCCTGGGCGAAGAACGGCTGGCTCAACATCGTCGGCGGGTGCTGCGGAACGACCCCGGAGCACATCCGCGCCATCGCCGATGCCGTGCGCGAATTTCCACCGCGCTTCTGTCCGGCCTTCTCGCCGAACGGCAGTGGCAATTAACGCATGCTTCCGCTCCAATTGGCCGGCCTCGAACCGCTCGTCATCACGCCGGATACCGGCTTCGTCATCATCGGCGAGCGCACCAATATCACGGGTTCGCCCAGGTTCTCGAAGCTGATCCTGGCCGGTGATTTTGACGCAGCGGTGGGAGTCGCTCGCCAGCAGGTCGAAGGCGGCGCCAACATTCTCGACGTCAACATGGACGAAGGCATGATCGATTCGGAGGCCGCCATGATCCGCTTCCTCAATCTGATCGAGAGCGAACCGGATATCGCGCGCGTTCCCATCATGATCGACAGCTCGAAGTGGAGCGTGATCGAGGCGGGCTTGAAATGCACCCAGGGCAAATCGGTCGTCAATTCGATCAGCCTGAAAAACGGCGAGGAAGAGTTCCTGAAACAGGCGCGTCTCGTCAGGCGCTATGGAGCGGCCGTCATCGTGATGGCCTTCGATGAAAGGGGTCAGGCCGATACTCTCGAGCGTCGCATCGAGATCTGTCGCCGCGCCTATCGGCTGCTGACGGAGCGGGTCCACTTTCCGCCTAACGACATCATCTTTGATCCGAATATTCTGACCGTCGCAACCGGACTGGAGGAACATCGCAACTACGCGGTCGACTTCATCGAGGCGACGAAATGGATCAAGGCCAACCTGCCTCATGCGCGCGTCAGCGGTGGAGTGAGCAACATTTCCTTTTCCTTCCGCGGCAACAACACGGTGCGCGAGGCGATGCATTCGGCCTTTCTCTATCACGCCATCCGGGCTGGACTCGACATGGCGATCGTCAATGCCGGGCAGCTGGCCGTTTACGAAGAGATTGAGCCGGAATTGCGCGAGCGCGTCGAAGATGTGCTGCTCAATCGGCGCGACGATGCGACGGAACGGCTGGTCGAATTCGCTGAGAACGTCAAGGCGAAAGGCAAGACAATCGTCAAAGATGAAGCCTGGCGTGAGGCGCCCGTGGAAGAGCGTCTCTCGCATGCGCTCGTCAAGGGCATCATCGATTTCATCGACGTCGACACCGAAGAGGCGCGGCAAAAAGCAAAACGTCCGCTCGACGTCATCGAAGGCCCACTCATGGCGGGGATGAGCGTCGTGGGCGATCTTTTCGGCGCCGGGAAAATGTTTCTACCCCAGGTCGTGAAAAGCGCGCGCGTCATGAAAAAGGCGGTCGCTTATCTGATGCCGTTCATGGAAGCGGAAAAGGCGGCTGGCGCGAAACCGCAAGGGCGCATCGTCATGGCGACGGTCAAGGGCGACGTGCACGACATTGGCAAGAACATCGTCGGCGTCGTCCTGCAGTGTAACAATTATGAGGTCATCGACCTCGGCGTCATGGTGCCGGCCGCGAAGATTTTGGAAACCGCGCGCGAGAAGAAGGCGGACATCATTGGCTTAAGCGGGCTCATCACGCCATCGCTCGACGAAATGGTGCACGTGGCGCAGGAGATGGAGCGCGAGGGATATGACCTGCCATTGCTAATCGGCGGCGCTACCACGAGCCGGGCCCATACGGCCGTCAAGATTGCGCCCCATTATCACGAAAACACCGTTCACGTGCTCGACGCCTCGCGCGCCGTCGGAGTGGTCAGCCATCTGTTAAACGACGATTTGAAGAGTGATTTCGCGGCGAAAACGCGCGCCGATTACGAACGTTTGCGCGAGGAATATGCCGGGCGCCATCGCGAGAAGAAAATGCTCTCCCTCGATGACGCACGCGCGTCCAGGACGGCGATCGCCTGGCAGGAATATCAGCCACCCGTCCCGGAATTCACGGGTACTCGGGCGAGCGAGCCGCCACTGGCCACGCTGGTGGAATACATCGATTGGTCGCCCTTCTTTCATACATGGGAATTGCGCGGCCGTTATCCGGCCATCCTCGACGACCCCGTGGTGGGCAAACAGGCCCGCGAACTATTCGACGATGCACAAGGCCTGCTCGAGCGAATCGTCAAGGAAAAGCTGCTCACGGCCCGTGGCGCGTTTGGTTTCTGGCCCGCGAACTCGTTAGGCGACGATGTCGAACTATACACCGATGCGACGCGCAAAAAACCTTTCGCTACGTTCCATTTCCTGCGCCAGCAGATGCAAAAACCGGCCGGACAGTTCAATCATTGCCTGGCCGATTACATTGCGCCCAGGGAAATTGGGCTGACTGATTATCTTGGCGGCTTTGCCGTGACGGCCGGGCTCGGCGCGGATGAACTGGCCAGGAAATTTGCGGCCGAACACGACGACTACAACGCGATTCTGACGAAAGCGCTGGCCGACCGTTTGGCCGAAGCGTTTGCCGAATACCTGCATCAACAGGCCCGCATTGCGTGGGGATTTGGGAGCGAGGAAAGCTTGTCGAAGGAAGAGCTGATCCGCGAACGGTATCGCGGGATTCGCCCGGCCGCCGGCTATCCGGCTTCCCCCGATCACACTGAGAAACAATTACTGTTTCAATTACTCGACGCCGGGCAGAGAACCGGGATCACACTGACGGAATCGTTCGCCATGCATCCCGGGGCGAGCGTGAGCGGCCTTTATTTTTCGCATCCCGACTCGAAATACTTCGCGGTCGGAAAGATCGAGCGCGATCAGGTGGCGGATTATGCGAAACGAAAGGGAGAGCCTAACCAGTATGTCGAGAAATGGCTGGCCCCTAATCTGAACTACTAGACTTCGGACGGCTCCGGCGGGAGCGACGGATCCTTGATCTGCGCGCCAAAAAGAAGCAGGGCGCCGGCCTGATCGGCCGAGACGAGATCGGGTTCTTCCGTCTGCACATCCGGCCTGGGCCATTGCACGTTCCAGGCAAGCCCGCATTTCTCCAGGGTCCAGATGAGGTAGCGCGTGAGATCGAACTCCCACCACTTCAGACCGTGCGCGGCGCACCGCGGCTTGGCGTGATGATTGTTGTGATAACCTTCGCCGAACGCTCCGAGGCCGATCCAGAGATTGTTTTTGCTGTGATCGGTCGTGTCGAAGTTGCGGTAGCCAAGGCTTTGCATGTGGCAGATCGAATTGACCGACCAGGTCACGTTGTAAATGATGAGCATCGGCACGTAGAGCGACCAGAGCATGCCGACAAAGCCGAACATGAAATAGAGAATCGTGGCGACGGCAAGATGGGGCAGCACGTAGAGATAGGCGCGTTCCCAGAGGCGGCAGTACCAGATTTTGCGCACGTCATTGGCGTAGCGCATGGAACGCTCGCGGAATCCCTGCGGCTTGCGCACCAGCCACATCATGTGGGCATAGGGAAAGCCGTGCACCGGGCTGTGAATGTCTTCGTCGGTGTCCGACTTAAGGTGATGATAGCGATGGTCGCCCACCCAGGTGACCGGATCGCCGGACAGCACAACAGCCGAGCCGGTCGCGAAAACGAACTTCAGCCATCCCGGCATCTCGAACCCGCGATGGGTCAGGTAACGGTGCAGATAAAGCGTCGTGCTCAGGCCGCCCCAGAAATAGACGACCAGCATGGCGGGCAGATATTGTAACTGGAAATGGGTCCAGAGACCGATGACGCCGAGGATTTGCAATCCAACCAGCGTGATGAAGAGAAAGAGATTTAGCTTTTCGTGCTTGAACATGGCGGCAATGAAGAACGTGCTTGCCGCGACCCTGTGCGAAAAGCGCTCGGTAAGGTCCGTCACTTCCCCCGCCGGGGCAACCGCTAATTTCCACAACGATGCCATCTTAAATCGGGAGCGAGCTTTTTCGAGAAATCTGCATGCGCCGGCAAGGGCATCGTGTTAAACACTTTTCCGAACCGGGGTGTAGCTTAGCTTGGTAGAGCGCGTGGTTTGGGACCACGAGGTCGCAGGTTCAAATCCTGTCACCCCGACCAAAGCGAAAACATGAAAAACGTTTTGCCGTTTGCGACCTGTGCGCTCCTGCTCGGCATTTTGCCGGCGAGAGGACAAGATTCGGTCGCGCTGCCAACCAAAAGCGGGACGCCCACGACGACGGTAACCGCACCGACCAGCGCGGCACCTTCCGCCCTCAAGGATCTTACGGCAGTGCCACCTCAATCGCCGCTCCCGGAAGTTCCCGACATTTCGCAACTCAACCAGATTTTCGAGCAGATGAAGCCGGACCCCGCCATCGCCGAACATCGGTCGCACGTCGAATGGCGAAAGCTCAGAACACAGACGGAGTACGATCCCGCGATTGTGGCGGCAAAGGCGGATGCCGAAGCGGCTCCGACCGATCTCGAAAAACGCAATCGTCTCCGCCTCTATTACAACCTTTGGTACGACCGCATGTCGGCGCTCGCTCCGGATCAGACAATGATCGATTATCTGAAAGCGCGACGGGACGAGCACCTGGTGCTGCTCGACCAGCCGCGCGTCCGGCCGACCGCGGAAACCGAGAAGAGAGAAGCGGCCGCGAAACTGGCGCCGCCGCCGCCCAGGAAAAAAGCGCACAAGAAAAAGGGCAAACATCGGTTTTTGGAAAGCGAAACTCCCGCAAACTAGAGTCGAGAATGCCGACGACGCGCAGCCCGCGGAAGGCTTGCCGAGGGCACGAGAAGCGATAAAATCCCTCAGTTTCAGGTCACGGCGCGTTCGTCTAGTGGTTAGGACACGGCCCTCTCAAGGCCGGTACACGGGTTCGACTCCCGTACGCGCTGCCCCTGCACAGGCGCGCGGTCGCCCGCCCGGAAACCCTCCTTGGCCCTGCAAAACTCGTTGCAGAAATTATGGGGTTATCGATACAATGTCGATTTCCATGCCCCGAAATCGTGCAGTGTCAGGCTGCTGCTTCCTCCTGGTGATCGCAGCCCCATTTTCGTCCCCCTGGCTCTTTGCACAGGAGGTTGACCTCACTTCGGATCCGCTTCCGCCGGTCGGATGGGACGCTGCGGCCGAGCAATCGCCGACGGTGGAAACCAGGCCGCCCGAGCCGCCGCTGCCGGTGGCCAATGATTCCCGGAATTTCAACCTGTCTGATCAGGAAGTGGCGGCCACGCCAAGGCGTTTTCGCTACGAGCTGAAGGTGGAACTGCGCGGCGTCTACGACGACAATGTGACGCGTGCCTCATCAAATCCGCAGGATGATTTTTACGTGCAGATCGCACCGGAAATCATTCTCGGGTTTGGCGACCTCACGGGACATCACGACAACTATGTGCTGCTCGACTACTCGCCGAGCGGTTATTTTTTCGTTGATAATTCAAACTTCGATACGTTCGAACAGATCGCGCGCATCGAAGGGAACTGGCGGCTGCGTCGCCTCACCATTGCGCTGAGCCAGAATATCCAATCGGTAGAGAGCTCGAATCTCGACGTTCTCGGGACAAGCGGCGGTTTTGTCAACCAAACCAACCTCGATGTGGGCGGGCGCCGCCGGGTCAATACCTATTCGACGCACCTCGATGCCGCCTATGAACTGACCGGCAAAACGTCGATGCAGGCGGGCTTCGACTATGTGTTGTCCGACTATCAAGGACTGATCGGATCGGAAGTCGTTTCGGGAACGATCGGACTGAATTACACCTACAGCCCGAAGCTCTCCATCGGTCTGGCCGGGACCGCCGGCAGAAATTCCGTTGATGCCCCGAGCCGCGATCAAACGTTCGAGCAGATCAATCTCCACTCCACCTATGAACTTACCGGCAAAGTCTCCGCGACCGGCTCAGTCGGCGCCGAGTTTCGCCAGGCGGATAACGGAGGCATCACCCACGGCTCACCGATCTTTGAGATTGGCCTGGTCTACCAGCCGTTTGACGGGACCGAGATTGACCTCAGCGCAACCCGTCGCGTCTACAATTCGGCTGTCCTGAGCGATCAGGATTTCGATTCAACCCAGCTTGTCGTCAGCCTGCGACAGCGCTTTTTGCAGCGGATTTTCTTCAGCCTGGTCGGAGGCTACCAAACCCAAAACTATTTTAGTACCATCAACGGTGCTTCTTCCAGCCGCGAAGATGACTATTATTTTGTCAGTCCGGGCGTGGATGTTAGAATCACGAACTTTTGGTTCGCAGGGCTCTTTTTCCTCCACCGAACCAACGACAGCTCATTGCAGGGATTTGGGTTTGAGAACAATCAGGTCGGCGCGCGCAGCTCTCTCAACTTTTAAGAAACGTCAAAGAATGTCCGGTTTCCGAATCGCTTCCATTTTGTTTCTGTTCCCGCTGTTTGCCATGGCCCAGACGCCGGCTCCGTCGCAATCGGGAACGGTTCGCGTGAGCGCTTCCCCGACTCCGGCGCCGGCGGCCTCAGTCAGCACGGTGGCCGCGCCGGCCGGTTATGTTTTAAGCACCGACGATCAGGTGGCGGTGGAAGTTTTCGGCGAGGACGATTTGCATACGGTGGGGCGTTTGAATGCGGAAGGGAATCTGAGTTTGCCGTTGCTCGGCTCGGTCAAGCTGGCCGGGCTTACTCTCACACAGGCAGCCGCGCATCTGACGGAGCTGTATGGCCGCGATTATCTGGTGAATCCAAAGGTCAACGTCTCGCTGGTCTCCTATGCGAAACGGCGGTTTACGGTGCTGGGCCAGGTCAATCGACCCGGCAGTTTTGAAATGCCGGAAGACAGTCCCGGTGGAATTGACATTCTGGAGGCCATCGCCATGGCCGGCGGTTACACGCGAATTGCGGCTCCAGAGCGGATCAGCGTGCGCCGCCACGCCCGCGATGGCGATCGCCTCATCAAAGTGGACGCGAAACGCATGGCGCGCGGAGACGGCCGCGGTTTTCGCGTCGAACCGGGCGACACGATTACCGTTGGCGAAAGCATTTTTTGAGCAAAATAATTCCCCCCTTTCGAACCGTTAGTGAGACAATGGCGATCCCCAGCTTCAACCTGCCGAGACGTGAACAATAACAGTCGAGTAACAACCGATTCCTCCGAGCCTGCCGCGACTCCCCTTCCCAATCGGAGCAGATTTGCAGTGGCCGACATTGAACAGCCGGCCAAAACTCCGCTCAGTCTCAATCTGCGGCATTATTGGCACACGCTGGTCGAAAGGATCTGGATCGTTGTGCTCTGCCTTCTGGCCGGGCTTTTTCTGGCCGTCGGATATCTTGCTCGAACGCCCAAGCTTTATCAGGGCCACATCGTTCTGCAGGTCGAATTTCAGGAACCGACCATGGTGACCGGCGATGAATCGGCCAATCGGATGCGCTCGGTTTTTCTCGCCAGTCAGGACGCTCTGCGCACGATCGAGCAGAATCTGACCAACCGCACTCTGATGGCCCGCGTCGTCCGCGCTGAAGGATTGGCCGATGATGAAGGAAAAGCGTTGCTTGGATTAAAGACATCGCGTCCCGTTCGCCCGTCCGCGTCCGATCGAAAGCAAAACAAGAATTCCACGGAGAGCGGGTCGACTGCGCCTGCTTATACTCCGCTCGAAGAAGGATTGGCCGGCGCTCTTTCCAGCATGGTCAAGCCGGTCATTCGTCGCGGGACGAGACTGATTGACCTTTACGTGACCAACCGCGATCCAGCACTGGCTCAGAGTCTGGCTGAGGCGGTCGGCCGTGAATACATTCGCAGCGCCATCGAACGGCGCGCCTCCTTCAGCCACGAAACACTCCGTTATTTGCTCGAGGAAGAAGAGCGCTTGAAAGGAAATCTGCAGAAGAGTGAAGCTGCCGTCGCCGAATATAAGGAAAAGACGCCCGACGCGTTGCAGCTCGGCGGGGGCGCGGCTGCGACCGGCAGCCAGGCTGGAGCAGGCAGCAGCGGTAGTCGCGGCGGTTTGGTGGAAGACAAACTTCAGGAGTTGAGCAGCAAGCTGACCGCGGCGAAAGCCGACCGCTTGCGTCTGGAAGGCGAACTTCAGCAGATTGAATCGGCCGGCGACAATGTCGATGCACTGCTGGCCATACCCAGTATCGCGACCGCGCCGACCGTGCAGGAACGCCGTCGCGATGTCGCACAACTGGAAGCGGGCACCGCCACCCTGGCTCAGCGTTACAAGAAGAAACATCCCAAAATGATGGCGGCGCAGGCCGCCCTCGCCGAAGCGAGGGAGAGTCTCAAGCGCGCCGTCCTCGCCCAGCCCGCCGTGGTCAAGAACACCCTTGATCAAGCACGCGCTGCGGAAAAAAATCTCGGCACCGCCACGAAGGAGCAGGAAAAGGCTGCCCTCGCCCTGAACAAAGCAGCCATTGGCTACCAGGAACTGGCTCGGCAGGCCGAAACCGATCGCGCCCTTTACGAAAGCGTACTGCGCCAGATCAAGGAAACCAACCTGACGAAGGATATGCAAACCAACGCGGTCAGCGTGGTTGAGCATTCTCCGCTGCCGCGCGTTCCGGTCAGCCCGAATCCGGTCAAGGCGCTCGCACTCGGTCTCCTCGGCGGTCTTGCCCTCGGGCTGGGAGTGGCCTTCGGTCTCGACGCGCTGGATCGCTCGATAAAAACGGTCGACCAAGCCGAGTCGCTTTTCAGTTTGCCGGTGCTCGCCGCTGTTCCGGAAGCGAAGAACGCGCCAAAGGTTTCCGGAAATCATGCACCCTCTGCTGTTTCAGCGACCGCGACGTATCGCCTCGTGGCCGAAGCTCCCGAGGGTCCGACGGCCGAGGCGTTTCGCAATCTGCGGGCTGCCCTTGCCCTGCTCGGCCCGGAAGAGGACCGCAGGATTTTTCTTTTTACAAGCGCTCTTCCGGCCGAAGGCAAAAGCTTTGCCAGTGCAAACTACGCCCTTTCCCTGGCTCAGCAGGGACATCGCGTTTTGCTCATCGACGGGGATCTGCGCAGACCGAGCATGCACAAAATTTTTCGCCGCAGCGATCTGGCCAAAAACGAAGACTCGAACGATGAAAGCCGGCTGGGCGTGGTCGATTGCCTCGTCGGAACCGCTACCTTACGAGAAGCAGTCCGCAACGTCGCCGCACGGGAAGTCGATGTGCTCGGCGAATCCATTTCGGAAGGCGATTCCGTCGTGACCGCGATGGGCGGGCAATTGTCCATCCTGGCCGGCGGCCAGCGCGCCCCAAACCCCTCCGAGCTTCTGGGCGCTCCCTCCTTCGCGCGGTTAGTCGAGGAAGCGGCGACGATCTTCGACCGGGTCGTCGTCGACAGCGCGCCAATCCTGGCGGTGAGCGACACCCTGCTCATGGCGCCGCACACTCAGACGGTTTGCATGATCGTCAGGGCGAAAAAGACACCACATAATGCGGTCGAACGTGCGCTTTCGCTTCTGCGCGGCGTCGGTCGCCCCTGTGCCGGCATTGTGCTCAACCGCCTTCCTCAGCATCGTGGCGCCGGCTATTATTATTACTACGCTTCGCACGGTTACGGGGCCGGCGAAGGTTCCTATGGCAGCCGGCACCGGCGTCGGCAGGAAGCCTGACATTTGCCTGTCATTATCTTTAAAATGAAGCTTGCCTCGCTCTTTTGAAATTCATAGAATCTCAGCCTCAACCTCTCCAGCACCATGAAAAGACTCCAGGATTTGGCCGATCGTTCCCGCCCCGTCGCCACCCTCAGCGCCCTGCTCGCGGCCGCCGCTTTGGCCTCCGCGTTTTGGTTCGCCACCAGCCCACGCGCTTCCGCCACCGATTGCACGCTTTGTCATAAGCGCGTCCTCACGATTACCGTGGTCTGTGGCAGCATGGATTATCAAAGACATATCGACCACGGGGATACGATCGGCCCCTGCGCCGCCAGCCAGTAGAGGTTCTCCGCTGCTGCCGGTCCCGTGGTGGCGCTTCTCGCTGAACCGCGAATCCTGAAGCGAATCTCGTGACCAGGCTTTTGGTTTCGCGTCTTGGCGGCTTTTTTACGATCCTGCTCCTGGTCGCAGGCCTCGCCCTCCTTCAGATCCTAATCGGAGGAAAAGAGCTGGCATTTTCTCTCCCTTCCTATGGCCTTATCGCCATAGCCGCGCTGATCGCGTTTTTCACCCTAAAATCGGATTCACGAGCCGATCTCCTCTGTCTCTCTGCCAGCGCGCTCTTTTTTGGCTACGTTGCCATCCGCGCGATTACCTCTCCGGCGTCCTATTTCGCCCGGCCCGATCTGTATTTGGCCTTGGCCGCTTTCACCATCTACGGCCTGACCGCCATCGCGCTCAGTGCGTCTGCGAGACGAATCACACTGATCGTTGCGTTGCTGGTGGTCGCCGTGCTCCATGTCTTCGTCGGTCTCGTCCAGTTCGGTTTGGGCGAAAATTTCAAGCTTGTCCCGTATCTGGAAGACCTGAGTGGAATGCAGCGGGCCAGTGGGTTTTATGCAAACCCGGATCATCTGGCCGGACTCCTCGAAATCCTCGGGATTTTTGGCCTCAGCATCACCTGTTGGAGTCGCTGGCCGAAGTGGTCCCGTGTCGTTTTCGGTTACCTGACAGTGATGTGTTACATCGGCCTCGCCATGACCGGAAGCCGCGGAGGATACGTCAGCGCGGCAGTCAGCCTTCTCGTCTTCGTTGTCCTCAGCCTGGTGGCTCTGCGCTCGGCCGGGAAAACTTTCCTGCTGAGATTCGCCGCCGCTGCTCTGGTCGCGCTCGTCATCGCTTTTGTCGCGGCCGGGTTGTTGATCCGGCAGAATGCCCAGGTTCGCGGGCACGTCGAAAAGGTCGCCCTCGTGGACAACACGCGTTTCGATCTCTGGCGGGCGGCGATCGAGCAATGGAAGCTGCAGCCGCTCGTCGGCACGGGCGGCGGGACCTATCGGTTTTACGGGCGACAATTTCGCAGCGTTCGGATGCAAAACGATCCGCTCTACGTTCACAACGATTACCTTCATCTGCTCTGCGAGTATGGGTTGCTCGGTTTCGCCGGGTTCATTGTTTTTCTCTACGCCCATTTGCGCCGGGGGTGGCAGACTTTTGTTTTCCTCGGGCCCAGACGGCTGGAGGCCGGCAGCTTTTTCCTGAGCGATCGCTTTGCTCTTAATCTCGGAGCCTTGGGCGCGATCGCCGCCTATGCCGTCCATTCCCTGGTCGATTTCAACCTTCATATCCCGGCAAACGCCGTTCTGCTTGCCTTCGCCTTCGGAGTCCTGGCCAATCCCGGCCTGAAGATCGATTCGGAATCTTCTCCGCGCGTCGCTCCAATGATCGTCACCGCCTTGGTGGCGGCCATTCTCCTCATCCAGTCCGGTCGCTTGTGGCCGGGTGAATATTTTGGGTTGCGCGCCCGGATAGCGCTGGAGAATGAAGAGCCGGCCCAGGCCGTGACACTGGCCAGAAAAGCCCTTCGCTACGAACGGCACAATCCCACCATCTTCTTCCATCTTGGTCGTGCCTTGCTCGCGCTCCAACATAAGACCGGCCGGGCCAAGTCGACTGCGTCCTCAGTCGAGGAAGCGCTGGCCGCTTTTCAGCAAGCCCACCGTCTGGCCCCGCTCGACGGGACCTTTCCCCTCGACCTCGCCCTGGTCTACGACGAGCTCGGGCGCTACCGCGAAGCCGAATGGATGTACGGCGTGGCGCGCGGCCGCGATCCCCGATCTCGTGCTCTTTCACAGCTGTATCAATCCCATCTCCAGGCCTGGCGGAACGCCGGCCCGGCACCCGCGACGGGCCAATGAACAGACGGTTCGATAATTCCCCCATAACGAGCGAGAAAAAGCTTGACCTGGCGTCAGTCCGTCTGGTCAAATCCGCTCCGATAACCAACCCTAATCAACCCACCAGAAAACCCCATGAAGACTCCTGCCACAGCAAAAATTCTCTGCGTTGTCGCGCTCTTCTGCGCCGCCGCTTCCTACTCTAACGCAAACCTCGTCGCGAACCCCGGTTTCGAGACGGGCGATTTCACCGGTTGGACGGTGAACGATCCCAGCATGTTCACCGGCGTAGGAAGCAACCCGACGTTCGCGCAGGAGGGAAACCATTACGCCTATTTGGGAGCCAATCCCGATGTTGGCTCGCTCAGCCAGAATCTCAGCACTGTCGTCGGCGCGTCCTACAATCTCTCCTTTTGGCTGGCCAACGACTTCACTGCAGGCCTCGATCCTACCAACTCCTTCGAGGTTTTTTGGAACGGCGTTTCAATCCTCACGCTGACCAACGCCCCGGTCTTCGATTACACTCAGTTCAACTTTACGAATCTCGTCGCCACCGGGGCATCGACCACTTTGGAATTCCGCTACCGGCACGGGAACGATTTCTTCCGGCTCGATGACGTTTCGGTGCAAGTACCCGAATCGCTTTCGACCGCCTGGCTTGCCTGCCCGGCCGTGCTCCTGTTCGGTTTCCTGCACTTCTCCCGCCGAAAAACCGGGAGAAACGCTGCCCAAGCCTAGAAGCGATCTCTCGCTTCAGTCTACCTTGATGCCGGTAAAACGAATCGTTTTACCGGCAAACTGATGGTCGGTGGACAGCTTAAGGCCGTCGAAGTCTTCATATTTTTCCCAGGTTCCGTGCATTACCTTGTCCGGCTCGGGAATGTAATCCCAGGCCCGCACCAGTTTCGTGGCCGGATCGACGTAAAGAACATATTGGTCGTTAGGTGTGAGACCAACCTTGCCGAAGCTCAGCCGAAGGGCCTCAAGCGATTTGCCGTCCACCTCCTTGCGTCCTTCGTATTTCAAATGCACGCCGTGATCGCAGACCTTTAAGGGCGCGAGCAACCAATAGCTGTCGTTGACCCAGCGGGCGTAGGCCGCCTTCGCGGCTTCGTCCGCGGCGGGGGAGCGCACATTGACCGTGACATCCTTCCCTTTCCACTGCACGTGATCCGTCCCGGCACCGATATCCCAGTGATGTTTCGCGCTGACGAGCATCTTTCCCTTGTCCTCCACGACAAAGGTGAAATCGAGCGTGCGCACCTTCTCCCAATTTTCGCCGCCCGCCGCTTTCCAAACATCCATCGCGAGAGTGTGCGCCTGATCGGGCGTTTCCCTCGCGCCTGCAGAAACGAGAGTTGGACCAACAACCAAACAGCCAGCCAGCAAACCACTCAAAATTTTCATGCCCTCATGCTGCGCAATCCCGCGACCGATTGCAATTCATTGCCGCCGTCATATGCTACGCGCGCGCATGAAATATTTGGGATTTTTAGGGGCGATTTGCGTGCTCTTGCTGAGTCCCCTGGTCGAGCCGGCCGACGCCGGCGGCGACAATTTCGCGGCCTCCGCAGAAGAGCCGTTCTACGCCCCTTCCTTCGAAATTTCCACCGAATCGACTTATCTCCTCGGCATTATCGGCAATCCGAACAGCTACGAAATTGGCGGCCAATTCATCACCGCGCGGTGGCGCTGGGGCACTGTGCACAGCGACGGTTGGCTGCGGGGATTCAACCAGATTTATCTGCTCGCCATGGCCGAGCCGATTTTTCGCGGTCCGGAGAATCATTACTTCGGAATCTCGACCGGACTTCGCTACAATTTCGTCAGGCCGGGCGCCCGGCTCATACCCTATGTCTCGGGAGGTGTTGGCATGGGTTTCATCGACAGCCACGCGAATATTTACGGCGCGCAGGGCCAGGATTTTACCTTTAATATTCTGACGGCGGCAGGCGTCTCTTACAGAATCGACAATCACTGGAAGGCCAGCGCGGGCGTGCTCTATCAGCATCTTTCCAACGGCGGACAGACTGATCCGAATCCAAGCCTCAACCTCCTCGGGCCCCAGCTCGGAATTACCTACTCGTTCTGAGCGATTGGCAAAAGGATGTCCGCGCCGCAAGAAAATGTTTTGGTCGTTCGGCGGAGCCTCTTTGACGAGCTCGGTCCTTTTCAGGGCTTGAATTTCGAGCCGCAGCGCTACCTCGATGCGCTCCTTTCGCGCGGCCATAATTTCTTCCTCCCGCGCGCCCAGGCCGAGAAGGATCCCACCCACAAACAGATCATTCCCTACGCCATCATCGCGCACGGCCAAACCGTTCTGCACTACGTTCGCGGCAAGAAAGCGGGTGAGCAGCGTCTCGTGGCCAAGGGCTCCATCGGCATCGGCGGCCACATGAACGACATGGACGAATCGCTTTTCGCGTGGGACGAGCAGGCCTATCGCGCCGGCGTGGAACGTGAAGTCAACGAAGAGATTGCAATCAATACGCCGTTTGAAGATCGCATCGTTGCGCTTCTGAACGACGACACGACCGAAGTTGGCCGCGTCCATCTTGGCGTCGTGCACCTCTTTCGCCTGCAGGAGCCGCTGGTGGAGAAGCGCGAAGCGATGATCACCAATCTCGGTTTTCTCTCCAGGGCCGAGCTGATCGGGCGTCGCGACACCCTCGAGACATGGTCGCAGATCTGTGTCGATGCCCTTGATCGACTGCTCGCCTGACCGCTTAATTCGAACGCAGCCGCCTCGCTTTTGTCTCAAACATCCGTATGAGATCGACGCAGGAGATTACGCAACGAGTTCAGGAGTTGGGACACTGGATTCCGGCGTTGCGCGAACAGGTTGGGCATGTCGTCATCGGCCAGCGTTATCTGGTCGATCGCCTCCTTCTCGGCCTGCTGGCCAATGGTCACATTCTTCTCGAAGGCGTGCCGGGCTTGGCCAAGACGCTCACGGTCAAGACAATGGCGGCCTGTATTCAGACCGGCTTCCAGCGTTTGCAGTTCACTCCCGATCTTCTCCCGGCCGATCTCATCGGCACTCTAATTTACAATCCGCGGACCGGCGAATTTTCGACCAAGTTCGGTCCGCTCTTTTCCAACCTGATCCTGGCCGATGAAATCAATCGCGCCCCCGCCAAGGTGCAGAGCGCACTGCTCGAGGCGATGCAGGAACGGCAGGTGACGATCGGTGAAAAAACCTATCCGCTTTCCGATCCGTTCCTCGTTCTGGCTACGCAAAATCCGCTGGAACAGGAAGGGACTTATCAGCTTCCGGAAGCGCAGCTCGATCGCTTCATGTTGAAGTTGAACGTCGGCTATCCGCAGAAAGCCGAAGAACGCCAGATTCTCGATTTGATGGCGACCTCCGCGCCCGACCTGAACGTCTCGTCCGTGGTCGATCCGAAGCATATTATCGAGGCGCGCGCCGTCGTGAACAGCATCTACATCGACGACCGCGTCAAGGATTACATCGTCGATGTTGTCTGGGCGACGCGTGAACCCGCCAACTACAATTTGCAACTCGACGGGCTCGTCCGCTATGGCGCCTCCCCGCGAGCCACCATTTATCTCGCCCTCGCCGCGCGCGCACATGCCTTCCTCAATGGGCGCGGCTATGTCACCCCTCAGGATGTCAAGAGCATCGGAATGGACGTTCTGCGCCATCGCGTCATTGTCAGCTACGAAGCCGAAGCGGAAGCGATCACGAGCGAGACAATCGTCGAGCGAATTTTCGCCGGGCTGCCGGTTCCGTAATGGTGGATGCCAATCCACATAACAAACCTTTTGTCCGGCGATCATGCGGCGCTTTGGCCTCGTCCGATCGCACCGCCCCTGCCTTTATTTGCTTGTGAACGAAGACCAAAAAACGCCCGCTGAGATTTTGAAGAAAATCCGCGCGCTCGAGATCAAAACGCGCGGATGGGTGGAGACGGCCTTTGCCGGCGATTATCACAGTGTCTTCAAGGGGCGCGGCATGAATTTCGAGGAGGTGCGCGAATATCAGCCCGGCGACGATATTCGCGCGATTGACTGGAACGTGACTGCGCGCCTCGGCAACGCTTTCGTCAAGAAATTCACGGAAGAGCGCGAGCTGACCGTCATGCTCGTGGTCGACGTGAGTGCTTCCGGAAATTTCGGCAGCGTCGCCCAATCGAAGCGGGAGCTGGCCGCAGAGGTCGCCTGTGTGCTCGCCTTCAGCGCCATCCGCAACAACGACAAAGTCGGCCTCATCCTTTTCAGCGATCAGGTGGAACTTTTCATCCCACCGAAAAAAGGCCGCTCCCATACGCTTCGCGTCATTCGCGAAATCCTCTTCTTCGAGCCGGTGGGCCGCGGAACCGACCCGACGCTGGCGCTCGACTACTTGAACAAGATCGTGACGCGACGCGCCGTCGTTTTCTTCGTTTCCGATTTTCAAACGGGCGACTTCTCACGCGCTCTCGCGGTCACGGCCCGGCGACACGATTTCATCGCCATTCATGTGCAGGACGAACGCGAGAAGGTCCTGCCCAATATCGGTTTTATCACCCTCGAGGACGCGGAAACCGGTGAGCAAATCGTCATCAATACGGGCGATCGCGGCACCCGCACGCGCTTTGCCGAGATCGCGGAAACACAACGCACCGAACTCAACCGCACACTGCGGCGCAACAACATCGACGCGATTTCATTGCGGACCGGAGAGGATTACCTGATCCCGCTGCGTTCCTTCTTTAAGCAACGCGAACGCCGCCTCGCCATTCGTTAGGCCATGATCCTGCTCGCTGACACTCCGAAATTTCACGACATCGCGCCGCCGGTCGATTACTCGCTCATTCCGCCCTGGGTGATTTTCTGCGCCGTCTTTCTCGGGCTGCTGCTTGTCGGGCTCATCGTTTGGCAGATCATGTTGCGCCGGCGTCGCGTGCCCGCGGTCGTGCGCAATCCGCGCGACGAGGCGCTGGAACGCCTGGAACAGGTGCGGCCGGAAATCGAGAAACTCACGCCTTATCAGTTCAGCATTCGTGTCTCCGACGTCCTGCGCCGCTACGTCACGGAGCAATATCAACTGCCGTTGACGCGGCAAACGTCGGTCGAGTTTTTGGCGGCCCTGGCACATCAACCGGAGTTTTCGCCGGAGGATAAATCGCTCCTCACTGATTTTCTAAATCGCTGCGATCTGATTAAGTTTGCGCGTTACGAGGCGACGACGGAAGACAGCCGGCTTCTGCTCGACGAAGCTTTCCGTTTTGTGAAAGGAGGCGCGCTTGCAACTGCCTGATTGGTGGTCGCACGGCTGGGGTTTGACCTTCGCGCACCCCTGGTTGCTTTTGCTTCTGCTGGCCATCCCATTCATTGCCTGGTTGCGCGGGCAACGCGGGCCCGCCGCCGCCCTGATTTTCTCATCGACTACGATTCTGCGCGGCATCGGCAAGGCGAGCGCGGCGCGCGCTGGAAAAATTTTACGGACGTTACTCTATCTCAGCCTTGCCGCCTTTGTCGTCGCCCTGGCGCGGCCGCAACTGGGCAAGAGCCTCTCCAAGGTGCAGGCCAGCGGTATCGACATCATGATCGTGCTCGACGTTTCCGGTTCGATGCTGACGAAGGATTTCACGATCGGCGGTGAGCCGGCAACGCGCCTCGACGCCATTCGGGAGGTCACGCGCAAATTTATTGAAGCCCGGCCTAACGACCGCATTGGGATGGTCGCCTTCGGGGCGCAGCCTTACATCGTGAGTCCAATGACGCTGGATCACGACTGGCTGTTGCAGAATCTCGATCGGGTGCGCATCGGTCTCGTCGAAAATGCCACCGCCATCGGCTCGGCCATGGCCGCAGCCGCCAATCGACTGAACGACAAGCATTCCAAGAGCCGCGCCATCGTTCTGCTGACCGACGGCGAAAACAACGCCGGCAAGGTTCCTCCCAATACCGCAGCGGAAGCGATCAAGGCTTTGAACATTCATCTTTACGCGATCGGCGCCGGTATAAACGGCGTGGCACCTTTCCCGGTCTTCGATCGCCGCACCGGCCAGCCGCTCACTGACGTCATGGGCCACGTTCTCTATCGCAATGCCGAAGTCACCTTCAACGAAAAGGGGCTTAAGGAGGTCGCCAGGATCGCGAACGGCCAGTTCTTTCGCGCGACCGACACCGAGTCGCTCGAAAAAATCTACGACGACATCGACAAGATGGAGAAGACAACAGTCACGGTAGAAAAATACCAGCAGTACCGCGATTTGTTTCCCGCCTGCATCACGGCGGGTTGCGTCCTGCTGGTTGCGCAGATTCTGCTCGCGCAGACGGCCTGGAGGAAATTGCCGTGAGCTTTTCCCAAGGGATCATCGAAGCAAGGTGGGTCGGCCTCTCTGAGGACGATGAGGCGACCGAAGCATTGGCGTCGCGACGAAGATGCGGTCGCGCTCGGAGAGCGCGATCCACCGGGAGAAATGTATGAGTTTCGGCGCGTCGGAATGGTTTTGGGCCTTGGCTGTGCTGCCGTTGCTCGCCTGGTTGTTCTTTCGCGGTGAAAGGCTTGGCACACGCCGCCTTCGCGAATTTGTCTCGCCGCATCTCCACGCGGAGCTGGCCGGTTCGGTGAACCGCGCCGCGCGCCTGTTAAAGTTTGCACTTCTGCTCATCGCCATTGGGCTCGCCATTGTCGCACTCGCCCAACCACGCTGGGGTTACATCTACGACGAACGGAAACGCAAGGGACTCGATCTCATCTTCGCGATTGATACTTCGCGGAGCATGCTCTCGAACGACGTGCAGCCCAATCGCCTCGAACGCGTGAAGCTCGCCACCCAGGATCTGATCGAAAAGCTGCAGGGCGACCGAGTTGGCGTGATCGCTTTCGCCGGACGCGCCTTTTTGCAGGCACCGCTCACCATCGATTATGGAGCAGTCCTCGATTCCATTCGCGATCTCGACACCAAAACAATTCCGGAAGGCGGCACCAATATCTCGGGAGCGATTCGCCTTGCCGCGCAAACTTTTGGTAAGAGTGCGATCGGTAACCGTGCGCTCGTCATTTTCACCGACGGTGAGGAATTGAACGGCGACGCCGTCAAGGCGGCGAAGGAGGCGGGAGACGCCGGCGTGCGCGTTTTCACCATTGGGGTGGGGACACCGTCCGGCTCGCTCATCCCCATCCAGAGCGAAGATGGCGGCACCGCCTTTGTCAAAGACGAGAAGGGCCAGGTGGTGAAATCTCGCCTCGACGAAAAACTTCTGCGGAATATTGCGGAGGCGACCGGTGGTTTTTATCTGCACCTGGATAACGGGCCGCACACGATGCAGAAATTGATCTCCGACGGTCTCTCGAAAATGCAGGTTGGTGAGATCGACGCCCGTCTGGCGCGGCATCCGATTGAACGTTACGAATGGCCGTTAGGCGGGGCCGCACTCGCCCTCGCGCTTTCTCTGCTCATCGGCGAACGAAAACGCCGACTGGTCCGGACGTCATTCTCCGTCGCGGCCGTCTACGACCGTCGTGCCAAAACGCACCCGCCCATGCCGGCGCCGGCTGCGCGCATCGCAGTTCTTCTCGCCTTTCTACTCGTCGCGGCAAACCTTCGCGCGGCCGCTCCCGGCCTCGATCTCTACGAGCAGAAAAAATACGACGACGCCTATCAGCAATTCGAAAAGACCCTTCAGGAACACCCGCGCAGCCACGCCGAGGACAAGCTGCAGTTCGACGCCGGCGCGGCGGCCTATCGCATGAAAGATTACGACAAGGCGCTGGAATCGTTCAGCCAGGCACTGCTCTCGAAGGAGCCGGACCTGCAGGCGAGCAGCCATTACAATCTTGGCAATACCCTCTACGAACGCGGCGCGGCCGAGAAAAACGACGACCAGAAGCTAAACAACTGGCGTGACGCGTTGCAGCATTACGGAGAAGCGATCAAGCTCAATCCGAAGAATAACACCGCGAAGGATAACTACACCTTCGTCAAAAAGAAAATCGAGGAGCTAAAGAAACAACGTCAGCAGAAACCGCAGCAAAAGCCCTCCCCCACCCCGCCACCGAAACAGAACCAGCAAAAGAAGAATCAGAACAACGAGCAGAAGAATCAACAGAACCAAAACCAACAGCAGCAACAACAACAGAAGCAGCAAAACCAGAACCACAATCAGCAGCAGCAAAAATCCGGCGGACAAAGCCAGAATCAGCAATCCCAAAACAGTCCGACACCCAGTCCGTCGCCGGGCGAAAGTCCGTCGCCGAATCCGTCGCAATCGCCCTCGCCCGGCCAGCAAAAGAGCGAGAATCAACCGTCGCAGGGCGAGTCTCCAACCCCGAACCCGAATGGTGAGCAATCGCCATCGGCTTCCGCTTCACCCAGCCCCGGGGAAGGTGGCCAGGGGGCCACGCCGTCGCCCGGTCCGAACGCTTCCCCGAAGAAAAAGCCGAGCGGCGAACTGAAAAGCGCAGGAGAAAACAAGCCGGAGGAATCGCCTTCGCCCGCGGAAGTCGAACCGGTGAAAGAAGGCGAGATGACGCCGGAACAGGCGAAGCGATTGCTCGAATCGCTGAAGAACGAAGAGGCGCATGTGCAGCTTGATGAACGCAAACCTCCGCGCCATGTCTATAAGGACTGGTAGTTCCCATGGCTTCGAAACACTTGCGCCCATCTTTAAAACTTCTTCTCGGCACGGTGGGCCTGTGGCTGTGCCTGATAACGCTGGGCGCAACGAAGGCACGGGCAGACAAACCGGAAGCGACGGCCGCGCTGAGCAGCTCCGAAACAACGGTCGGGCAGCCCGTCGAATTGCAGATCAAAGTCAGCGGCACGACCGGGGCGCAGCCGCCAGGTTCGATCGACGTCGACGGACTCGACATTCGTTACAGCGGCCAATCGCAAATGATCGAAGGCCACAATTTCAGTTTCAGCTATAGCTTCGTTTACAGCTACACGGTGGTGCCGCAACGCACCGGCACCTTCAAAATTCCGCCGCAAAAAATTCTGGCTGGAAGCGATACGCTCAGGACCCCGGCTCTCACCTTGAACGTAGGCGGCAGTTCCCAAAATGCGACGGGATCGACGGCCGGCAGAGCAGTGGCCACGAATCGCATCGGTTTCGTCGAACTGCTCCTGGCCAAGAAAGACGCCTACGTCGGCGAGGTTATTCCAGCGGAAATACGCGTGGCCGTGAATACGCGCACGCCTTTGGAGTCGCTCGGCGCCGGGCCAAGTTTGACGGGCCAGGGATTCACGACTCAGCCCATGCCGGAACCGCGGCAGACCATTGAGACGATCAAGGGCAACACCTATCACGTCTTCACCTTTAAGACGGCGATTGCGGCCGCGCGTCCCGGAAAGATCGATGTCGGCCCAGTTGAAATCACTTTGGGCGTGCGCATCCCACAAACACGGCGCAATTCGATGGGACCGCGCGATCTTTTCGACGATCCGTTCTTCGATAATTTCTTCAACGACCCTGCTTTCGCGCCAAGTGTCCCGCGCGAAGTGACGTTCAAGAGCGATCCAGCCACGATCGAAGTGAAGGCTTTGCCGCCGCACGCTCCGGCCGATTTTTCGGGAGCAATCGGCAGTTTTTCTCTCGAGACCGAAGCGAAACCCAAAAAGGTGCAGGTCGGCGATCCGATCACCGTGACCGCACGCATAACCGGCCGGGGAAACTTCGACCGCGTGACGGCCCCCGCGCCGGCGAACACCGGCGGCTGGCATCAATATCCGCCCACTTCGAATTTCAAAAAAGACGACGACATCGGGATCAGTGGGACGAAGACCTTCGAGACGGTCCTCACGCCTAACGAGAAAAAGAACGCGGTCCCGGCATTTGGCTTTTCCTATTTCGATCCGGTCCGCGAAAAATATGTCGCGCTGCAAAGTGAGGCGATTCCCGTGCAAGTGGAAGGCGAGGCGGCGCCAGCCGCGAGCCCGCCGCCGACCGCGGCCTCCGCTTCCTCAGTGCGTCAGGCTCCGGCGCCCAAGCCGGCCCCGAAGACAGAGGATATCCTGTATCAAATTACTGATTGGCCGGGCGTGACCCAGTCTTTCACACCACTTTATCGACGGCCGAACTTCTGGCTGGCCCAACTGCTTCCGCTGCTTGTTCTGCTCAGCTTCATCGGCTGGCACTGGCGCCGGCGACGTCGCAGCGACCGTGTGGCGCTGCGGCGCGCGGAATGGCAGCATCAAATCGCGGAAGTGGAGCGACGACTGCGCCGCTCCGAATTGTCACCCTCGGAATATTACGCAGAGGCGGCGCGGGCTGTGCAGCTCAAGACTGCCCTGGCCCGAGGCATAAATCCTAACGTGGTCGATGCGGGCACAGCGGCGAGCGCCTTTAGAATGAAGGAACCGGAGCGCGCTCAGCTGCACGACTTGTTTCAAAAGCGAGACGAGATGCGCTACAGCGGTGGGAGTAATGGCAATGGAACGTTAAGCGCGGAGCAGCAACGCGACGTTCTTCAACTCATTGATAGTTTGCGCCCATGAGGTTCTTCCTTCAAACCATCGCGGTGCTTGCGCTTGTGACAGGCGCGATGGTTCAGCCAGGCCGGGCGGACGCCGCCGGCCAATTTGCAGAAGCGAATCGTGCCTACGCCTCCGGAAAATACGAGGAGGCGACGAAAGCTTACAAGGCGCTGATCGACTCGGGGCAACGCAATGCCGCGGTATTTTATGATCTCGGCAATACCTGGTTTCGGCGAGGATATCTCGGCCGGGCTGTTTTGAACTACGAGCGGGCCCTGGCGCTCGATTCCGAGCAACCGGAGGCGACGGCAAACCTGGCATTTGTGCGGGATCAGGCTCGCTCGCTCGAACTGCCGCCCGGCCGGTTGGAGGCCTATCTGGCCTACGGAACATCCGCGCTCTATACCGGACTGGCCTGTGCCGGATTTTGGATCGGGCTTCTTGCGCTTGCCGTCTTTTTCTTCTCGGGGCGGCGCTCGAAGGTGGCGGTCCTGGTCGCAATCATCGGCTTTGCCTTCGGTGCGGCCGCGGCCGGCGCCGAATACGTGCGGGAAACCGGTCCGCGCGGCCGCGATCTGGCGGTTGTGACGACGAAGAGCGCGGAGGCTCGCGTGGCTACGGCGGACAGCACGAGCAGCGTTCTTGTCCTGCCGGCCGGAAGCGAAGTCAAAATCCTGAGCACGCGGGGCGATTGGAGCTACGCCGAGCTGCCCAATAGCAAGCGCGGCTGGATTCCGACAGAACGTGTCGAGCGGGTGCGGATGTAGAAAACGTCCCGGGCCGTTGCGATGGCTCATCGCGCTTGCGCGGCTCATGAGTTCGGGATCGGCGATCCCGGCGAGAGCTTGAGAAGCGCAGAATTGTTTTCATCTTAAAAGCGCATGAACGCAGAAATGGATGCCGGCACCAACCGGAAAGCGTTCCAGATAAACATGGATCGCAGGAAATATGGAACGTTTGCCGAGATCGGCGCCGGCCAGGAAGTAGCACGGCGCTTCTTCCAGGTGGGCGGCGCTTCCGGCACCGTGGCCAAGACAATGTCGGCCTACGACATGCGATTCAGCGACGCCATCTACGGGCCGTGTGATCGTTACGTCAGCCGCAAACGGCTGTTTACAATGCTCGATCACGAATACGGGCTTTTGGTCAAACGTCTCGGCGATCAGCTCGGCGATGACCGCACATTCTTCGTTTTCGCCGACACCGTAGCGGCCCGCAGCTTCAAGCAGCACAATGAATCTCATGGCTGGCTGGGCGTTCGGTTTCAGGCCGAAGCACGCGCGGAACCAAGCGAAATCATCATTCACGTGCGCATGCTCGACGAAGAAAATGTCAATCAACAGGAAGCGCTTGGTGTCATTGGCGTCAATCTTCTCTATGGCGCGTTCTATTTGCACGAGTCGGAGAAACTGATCGCGTCGCTGAGCGAGAACCTGCCTCCCGGGCGCATGCAGGTGGACATGATCAAGTTCTCCGGTCCTGCCTTCTCCGGCGTCGATAATCGCCTCATGAGCCTGCAACTGGTAAGCCAGGGGCTGACCAACACCGTCATGTTCACGGCCGATGGCGAGACGGTGCAGCCGGCCGAGATGCTCTATAAAAAGTCGATCCTCGTGGAGCGGGGCAGTTTTCGGCCTGTCACCTACGCGACAAACGACATGCTGGATGGCGCCTGTCGCAAGGCGGTCGAGGAATTGGGCGCGCCCAGGAATGAGCTGGTCGTCCTGATGGAAATGACACTGGAGAATCTGCTCGCGGAGGGTCAGTTGAATCACGCTGATTTCCTCGCGCGGGTCGACATTCTGGGAGCGCTTGGACGCACGGTTTTGATCTCAAAGTTCGGCGAATATTACCGGCTGGCGGCTTACCTGACCCGCTATACCAACCAGATGATCGGCCTGGTCATGGGCGTGCCAAGTTTACGCGAGATCTTCGAAGAGAAGTACTATCTCAATTTGGAAGGCGGAATTTTGGAGGCGCTCGGGCGCATGTTCAAAGGAGAATTGAAGCTCTTTGTCTACCCGATCGTGGACGAGAAATCGGGCGAACTGATCACGGCGACTAATCTGCAGGTCGCACCCAATTTACGCTCACTCTATCGCCACCTGGTCGACAACAAATTCATCGTCGAAATCACCGATTATCACCCGGATTATCTGCACATCCTGCCCCCCGATGCGCTGGCCAAATTGCAATCCGGCGACCAGCGCTGGGAAGAAATGGTTCCGCCGGAAGTGGCCGAGATTATCAAGGAGCGAGAATTTTTCGGTTATCAGGCCCCGGTCGCCGCCTGAGGAGACCCGCTTCCGGGCGGTCAAAAGGAGGGCGGCTACGAGAGAAAAACTGCGGTGCAGGCACGCTTCCCGCTACAAGGAAGAAAGCATCATGGCGCGACGCAGTAATTCTGTCATTGGCATCGACCTCGGTAAGCACGTTTTCAAGGGCGTTTTGCTCCAACGCAAGAGCGATTCCCGCTTCGTGCTGACGAGCTTCGCTTCCCGCGAGGTCCCGGAAACCATCAACACGGCCGATGAATTGGCCGCGCAGCTGAAGCTGCTGCTCAAGGACATCGGCAGCAGCACCAAGGGTTGCGCCATCGCGGTTTCCGATCCCGATTCACTTCTGCGCATTATCGAGCAGCCCCGCACGCCGGTTAACCTGCTTCGCAACGCCCTTCGCCTGAACGGTCTGGCCGTTCTGAACCAGGAATGCAAGGATTTCGTGCTCGATTGCGCGCCAGTCATTTCCGTGGGCCACAATGGAAACGGCGAAAATGCCGAGGAGCTTCCAGAATCGACGGCCAATGGCGGCAAAGCCAAATACCTCGTCGCCGGAATGCTCCGGCCCATGGTCAAACAAATTTCCGAGGCGGTGAGCAAGACCCGTCTGTCGGCCGAGCTGCTCCAGCTGGCTCCAATCTGTTCCTTTAACGCTTTTGAGTTCGCCTACCCCGAGACTTTTGCCAATGAAGCCTTTCTCCTGCTCGATATGGGACACAGGCAGAGCACGGTGCTTATCGGCAAACGCAAGGAACTGGTGCTCGTGCGCAGCATTGATTACGGCGGCAAAACACTGACCGAGGCCCTCACAGCCGACGGCGCCCTCGATGAAAAAGCGGCTCATCTCATGGTCCAGGAAGGCGATGCAGGCATGACTGAGATCTGCCGTGATTCGCTGGCCCGCCTGGCCGACGAGATACGCGCTTCGATTGGATTTTTTGAAGGTCAATGCGAGGAGAGCATTCACGGCATCTTCGTTTCCGGCGGGCTGGCCCGCACAGACGCAATTTTGCAAACCCTGAGCGATGAGCTCGGGTTGCCTTGCAAGATTTGGGACCCTCTCGAGACGTGCGAAGTGGCGCTGCCGGCAGCCAAGCGGCAGGCGTTACCAAGCGAATTTGTATCACTCAACGTGGCCTGCGGTGCCGCCTTTGAGTACTTGCGAAATTAACGATCATGGCATTGCGCGTTAACCTCCTTCACGAGGAGATCCTGGAACAACGGCAGCGGCAGCGTGATCCTCTCAAGATCGGGATCATGATCCTGATCGGTTTCGGAGCCCTCATGTTCCTCTACTACATGTGGAACGCCTACCGCACTCTTGAGATCCGCGGCCGTCTCTCTTCCGTGCAAAAGGAATGGAGCAGTCTGGAACCCAGGGCCGCCCAGGCCAAGAAACGCTCCGACGAGTTGAATAACATCATCAACACGACGCGCGTGCTCGACGCCCGGATCGATAATCGCTTCTTCTGGGCACCGTTACTCAGCCGCATCGCGCAATGCGTCGCGCCCAATGCACAGCTGACCTCGTTCGAAGGAGCCATGGATGAAAAACAAGACGTCATCCTCACCATCGAAGGCGTAGATGGCGCCCGCGAGCCGCGCGCCGCCGCCGAAGATTTGCGCCAGCTTTTGCTCGAACAACTCGGCAAGGATTACGAGAACGTGACCATTCAATTCACGGCCCTCGAAGATCTCGACACGACCGTCAATATCAACGGCGTCGCCATGCCGATGGCACGCTATGCCCTGAAATGCTCCTTTCATCAAAAGGAAAAGAAAAGTCCGCCCGTCAGCGGAGAACGCCATAAAACGAAGTCATGAAGAAACTCGGGCTGACCAAGGACCAGTTGCAGAAAGTGATTCTGAGCGTGCTCGGTTTTGTCGCCTTGCTCTACGTTTACTTCACTTTTTTCCTCGGTCCGCTCAATCGCAGCCGGGATACGATGCTCGGTTCCATCAAGGATCTTGAGACCACGATCGACACCTCCAAGAAGGAAATCACACGAGTGGCGAATCTGGAACGCCAGGCCAAGGATGCGACCAAGCGCCTTGCCGAGCTGAAGTCTCTCTGTCCGGAAGGAGCGCCCATCGCCTGGTTTCCGCCGCGCATGAAAAGCTTTTTCACGAACGACCAGATCGACAAGGTGCTCGTGCGCCTCGAGGGCAGCAACGATGCCAAGGAACCCGAACTGACCGAGTGGTCGAAATACAATTGGTCGATCAGTCTGCCCGAAACCGATTACCGGACGCTCGGCCGGGCTATCGCCGACCTGGAGAACACGGAGCCCCTTCTCGCCATCAGTCGGATGACCATCCACACCCTCCCGAGCCAGCCCGGAATTCAGCAGGTCGAACTGGCGGCGGCCGACTTTATCCCAAAGAAATGAACAGGTTCCTCGTCACACTTCTTCTCATCGTGGGTCACATCGGCGTATTATCCGCGGCCGACAGGCCGGCCATCGAAGGCGGCACCAAGTCTGTTTTCAAAATGGAAGGGAGCCGGAATCCCTTCTGGCCAATTGGCTGGAAACCATCCGCACACGGACAGTCCCAAATTCCTGACACCGCGTTCGTGGTCACTTCCATTACTCTGGCCAAGGAGGGTCACTACGCCATCATGAACGGCAAGATCCTGCAGGAAGGCCAGCAATTCTCCATGCAGCTGGGTAATCAAATGTACCAGCTCAAGGTCAAGTCGATCGAAGATGGCCAGGTTGTTCTTATCTCGGACAACCAGGAAATCATGGTGCCGCTCAGGCGCAAGTAGCGGTTATCGCCCTGCTGCGGGGGGAGCTAGCCTAACGAGCGATAAAGCGGCTGGAAAGAAACGGCGTTTTTCTCCAGCTTCCTGCGAAGAAGGCGACGACCGGCTGATGCCCCGTCTCGATCGAGAACCGCGGCCCGGCAAAGCCGGATCATATTCACGTAGTCGTCGATGGCGACGAACTCCGGCCCGATCGTTCCTTCCGGCGTGCAGTTGTGATAATTACCGAGCGCCAGACTGGCCGCGACGCAACGGTAACCGTACAGCTGATAGGCCGTCGCCTCGCAGGTGCCGCCGTCGAGAAGACAGCGCTGTACCGGGATCTGGCCGGCCTGAGCCAGCTCGAGCAGCCGCGCCGTGGCCGGGCCATCGAAGATCGACATCTTATCGCCGACACGAACAACCGGCCCCGCCCCAATCCTGGCTCCTCCGCGCGGCGTGCTCGTTTCCAACGAAAAGACCGTCGCGCTCGACGGAACGATTTTCGCCTGGGCCAGTTTGATGGCCCCGACAAATCCGACTTCCTCCGCGCGCGTGAAGATCCCAAGGCAATGCACGTCGGCACGCTCCGCTTCCAAATCGCGAAACAGCGCGATGATTTCGGCGCAACCCATCAGGTCATCGCAGGCGCGGCCGTGAATTTGCTCATCCCGGCAGCTGAAGGCCGGAAGATCCCACACGGCGAAATCACCGAATGATTTCCGCCGCGCATTGGTCAGATACTGCGCGGCGACGGAACCAAGAAAACGAAAATTGCCATTCGCCTCCTTCACCCAGCCTGGATGATCCATGTGCGCGGCAAAAGCCCAACCGGGCGCGGCCCGCGTTTTTCGTCGGTAACTCGCGAGAAGGTTTCCGAATTTGTCGCGCTTTACGCGCACATGCGGGCATTGCGCCAGTTGCGCGAGAATCTCGTCGCGGACCGCTTCTTCGTGAAAGGGCGCTGTCGGCTGCTCGAGCAGAGCGCGGGCAAGACCGATAAGTTCCGCGCGCTCCACAATCAACCGACCGCCGCATTTGCTTCCGCGATCGGGACAAATTCGGCCTCGTGCAACACAATTGGCTTGGTGCCGCGCAGGAGCCGCCACCATTCCCAGGCCGAGCCGGCCACGATCAGAAAAACAAGCGCCAGAAAACCGAGCGCGACGGCCGCATCGAAACGATAGACGCCGGCTTGCCGGACGAGATCGGCCGCCTTCCCTGGATCGGCCGCGGATTGGGCCAGTCCAATCAGGCCGTCGGCGCCGCTCAGGAAACCGATCTTGGGATCGGACGAAAAGACCTTCAGGTAGCCGGCGTAAAAGGTAACCACACACATGAAAGAAAGCGGGAGCAGCGTAACGAAAAGGTAGCGGGCCTTGCGCATCTTGATAAGGATGGTGGTGCCCAGGCAAAGCGCGATGACCGAGAGCAGTTGATTGGCCAGGCCGAAGAGCGGCCAGAGGCTGTTGATCCCGCCTAACGGATCAATCACGCCCTGATACAGAAACCAGCCCCAGGCCGCGACCAGAGCCACGCTGGAGAGAAAATTCGCGCTCCACGAACGGGTATTGCCGAGCGGCTTCCAGACGTTGCCTAACAAGTCCTGTAGCATGAATCGCCCAACCCGCGTCCCGGCATCGAGCGTCGTTAAAATAAAGAGTGCCTCGAACATGATGGCAAAATGGTACCAGAGGGCGAGCGCCGTGGGATTCGACGTCACGCGCGAAAACATGTGCGCCATGCCGACGGCGAAAGTGGGCGCACCGCCGGCCCGGCCAAACATGGTTTCTTCTCCCAAATCGGAAGCAAGCTTGCTCATCTCCGCCTCCGTCACGGGAAAACCGTCGGCGCTGATCCTGGCCACGACCGCGGCCGGCGCACCTTTGCTGTTGATGGCGAAATATTCGCCCGGCTGGATGACGCAGGCCGCGATCATCGCCATCAGGGCCACCATCATCTCGGTCACCATGGCCCCATAGCCGACGTCCCGAATACGCCTCTCGCTCCCGAGCATTTTCGGCGTCGTCCCTGAAGCGATCAGCGAATGGAATCCGGAAACCGCGCCGCAGGCGATGGTGATGAAAACGAACGGAAAGACGGGCCCGGCGAAAACGGGACCCGTGCCATCGACAAAGCGTGAGATTGACGGCATCAGCATCATCGGTCGCAGGAGGACGACGGCAACGGCCAGCGCCGCCACTGTTCCCAGTTTCAAAAAAGTGCTCAGATAATCGCGCGGGGTCAGGAGCATCCAGACCGGCAGAATGGAAGCGGCCAGTCCGTAAGCCATGATGGCCCAGGCGAGCCATCGTGGGCCGTGACGAAACCAGCTTTCGATGACGGGAAAATGCTCGAGGAATTGTCCACCCCAAACGCCGAAGGCAAGTCCAACCAAGCCGAAGATCGTGATCCACTTCACATTTACTTTTCCGGTGCGTAATCCCAAACCCATCAGGAAGGCAACCGGAATGGTGGTCGCGATGGTAAACACACCCCATGGACTTTCGGCCAGCGCCTTCACCACGACCAGGGCCAGCACCGCCATCAGGATGATCATGATGGCGAGCACGCTGATCAGAGCCAGCACACCGATACCGGCCCCAATCTCTTCCCTGACCATTTGGCCAAGGGTCTTGCCGCGCCGGCGCACGGAACTGAACAGAATGATCATGTCATGGACGCCGCCGCCCAGAGTGGCGCCGATCAATATCCAAAGCGTGCCGGGAAGAAATCCGAACTGCGCCGCAAGGACCGGCCCGACCAATGGCCCGGGTCCGGCGATGGCGGCAAAATGATGGCCGAAAACCATCCAGCGATTCGTCGGCACGAAGTCCTTGCCATCCGCCAGTGCCACCGCGGGTGTGGCGCGCGCGTCATTCAAAGTGAGCACCTTGGCCGCGAGCCATTTGCTGTAAAACCGGTAGCTGACCGCCAGCGTGCAAAGGCCCGCCACGATCACCCAGAGCGCGCTGATTTGTTCGCCCCGCGCCATGGCCAGGACGCAAATTGCGACCAGGCCCAGCGCGCTCACCAACACCCACATGATTTTTTTCCAAAGACTCATTTCGTTCCGGTGATCCGCCCGCCTATCTTAGCCAGGCGCAGCACGACGCGCCAGAATAGATCGCGCTCGTTTGACAGCAGCGGCTCGACGATTTACCGAAGCGCTCCGCCGATTCCCGGCGTCTCTCCCCATGCGTTTTAGTCACAAATTAAAAAAACTAACGACGGGTGACGCGCTGCAAAGCGCGCGACATCACGTGCGCCGCTTCCTTCTCGGGCGTCGCTGGCCGACTCGCCCCGAGCCGGCAGCGATCATGGAAACGATCGATCGCGACAAGTTCGAGCAAATCCGCGCCCGCCACGGAGTCAAGCGCCCGGGCCCGGATGCCCCGAAATATCTCGATTGGCAGACGTGGATCGAGGCCAACGTGCGGCGCATTCGCAACCTCGAGCTCGATCTCGGCCGCCGCCGCCGCGTCCTCGATATCGGATCGGGCAGCGGTTATTTCCTCTATCTTTGCAAGCTCCTCGGGCACGACCCGGTCGGTCTCGACATCGACACGACGCCCCTTTTTCGGGAAATGATCGACTTGTTAGGCGTAGAACGGATCGTCTGGCAGATAAGGCCGTTCGTTCCCCTGCCCGATCTGGGACCGAAGTTCGATCTCGTCACGGCACACATGATCTGTTTCAACGATCACAAGCATCCCGGACTGTGGGGAGAGCCGGAATGGGAATTTTTCCTCAACGATCTGGCCACACACCTGAATCCGAACGGTCGCGTCTGGCTGGAGTTGAATCGCGAATACGACGGGACCTTCTACACCCCGGAGCTCAAGGCGTTTTTCGAACGGCGCGGCGCCCGTATCGTTGGGCAGCGCGTTGTCTTTAGTCGAGGGCTGCGCGCGCCCGCCGCAACTGCGCCAGCCGCTCGCTGAAATCGACTTTGCGCCGACGATGCTCGGCCACGACTTCGGCCGGCGCGCGTTCGACGAAGCTCGCGTTGGCAAGCTTCGCGTCCACGGCGCGCAGTTCGTCCTCGATTTTCGCGATCTCCTTGTCGAGCCGATCGCGCTCGGCCGTTTTGTCGCCGCCGGAAATGATGAGGAACAATTCGCCCAATTCCGTCGCCGCGACCGGTACGCCCGGCTCGGCTTTGAAATCCGGTTGCAGCTCAAACGCTTCGGCATTGAGCAGCCGCGCGATGGTCGGCAGTTCGTCGCCAAGCCCCTTACCGGGAGCGCGCAGGATAAAGTGGGCTTTCTTGTTCGAAGCGAGTCGCGACTCCGCGCGGAGATTTCGTCCTGCCTGAATGAGCGCGTAAATCGCCTTCACTTTACTGCGCGCCTCATTACTATTCGTTAGGGCAAAGATCGTCGGCGGTGTGGCGAACTGGATCGAACCTTCCCCAAAGCCGAGCAGCGACCAAAGTTCCTCCGTGATGTGCGGCATGAACGGATGCAAGAGTCGCAGCACCGCGGAAAGCACATGATCCATCACCGCGAGCACGGAATTTTTTCGAGACGCGTCCTCCGCAAAAATTTGCGTCTTGGCCACTTCGACAAACCAATCGCAATAATCGCTCCAGAAAAAATCATAGAGCCGCTGCGCCACTTCGTTGAACCTGTATTCGCGGTAGGCCGCCTCGACTCCCTCGATCGTTTCGTTCAGCCGCACCAGCACTTCGATTGCATAAATGGAAAGATTGGCTTCGCGCAGTTGCGGGTCGGCCGAGGAAGGCCCATGCATTTGCCGAAAGCGAGCCGCATTCCAAAGCTTTGTCGCAAAGTTGCGGCCTTCCTCGATCTGCTTTTCGTCGAAGCGAATGTCCTGGCCGCTCGGGGCAATGCGCATCAGGCCAAAACGCAAACCGTCCGCCCCATACTTCCCGATGAGATCGAGCGGATCGGGCGAATTGCCTAACGACTTGCTCATCTTCCGGCCGCTCCGATCGCGGATCAGGCCCGTGAAGAAAACGTCGCGAAACGGAATGTTATCTTCCGGGCGCTCGGTCTTGCCCGGTTTGAATTCGAGCCCCGCGATAATCATGCGCGCCACCCAGAAGAAAATGATATCCGGCGCCGTCACCAGCACGGAAGTCGGATAAAATTTCTTCCGTGTCTCCTCATCCATCGTCTGATAGGCCCAAAGCCACGAGGAAAACCAGGTATCCAGTGTATCTTCTTCCTGTCGCCAATTCTCCGGAGCCGGCGGCGGTTCCATTCCGACATAAATTTCCTGAGTCTCCGGTCTCGCTCGATACCAGGCCGGAATTCGATGGCCCCACCAGACCTGCCGGCTGATGCACCAGTCCTGAATATTCTCCAGCCACTGCCCATACACTTTTTCCCAATGCTGCGGAAAGAAATGGATAAGATGCTCGCGGACGACGTTTAACGCTTCCTCTGTTTTTGGATAACGCAGGAACCATTGCTCACTCAGGCGCGGCTCGATCGGAACGCCGGCGCGTTCGCTGAATCCCACCGTATTGGCATACGGCTCTTCCTTCGCCAGCAGGCCCGCTTCCTTTAACAGTTCGACCGCTTTCTTGCGCGCGGCGAAACGGTCCATTCCATCGAGCTCGGGAACAGCGGGACAATTGATGCGGCCGTCAGGATGCAGCACGTCGATGATGGGCAACTGGTGGCGCTGCCCGATCTCGAAATCGACTTTGTCGTGCGCCGGCGTGACCTTGAGAATTCCCGTGCCGAATTCCGGGTCAATCGCCTCGTCACCCACAATGGGCAGCTGCTCGCGCGCGAGCGGTCGCCAGACATGTTTGCCGATCAGCCCACGATACCGTTCGTCCTTCGGATGCACGGCCACGCCCGTGTCGGCCATGATTGTTTCGGGACGCGTCGTCGCGATTTCGAGGAACCGACCCGGTTCCCCGACGATTTCATAGCGCACGTAGTAAAGCGCGCCCTTCTGCGGCGTCGGGATGACTTCTTCGTCCGACAATGCTGTTTGAGCGGCCGGATCCCAGTTGATCATGCGACGCCCGCGGTAGATCAGACCTTTTTCGTAGAGATCGACAAAGACCCACTGCACAGCGCGCGTGTAATCTTCATCCAGAGTAAAGCGCAGGCGCGACCAGTCGCAGGAGCAACCGAGGCGCTGAAGTTGCTGCAGAATAATGCCGCCATGTTTTTCCTGCCATTGCCAGACGCGCCGGACGAACTCTTCCCGGCCGAGGTCGCGCCGCGAAATTTTCTCGGTCTTACGCAACGATTTTTCCACGGCCGTTTGCGTAGCCAGACCGGCATGGTCGGTGCCCGGGAGCCAGAGCACTTCAAATCCCTGCATGCGCGCCCGGCGCGCCAGGATATCCTGAATGGTGTTGTTCAAAACATGCCCGAGCGTCAGCACGCCGGTGATATTGGGCGGCGGAATCACGATGGAGAAAGCCGGCTTCGATGAATGCGCATCCGCATGAAAATTGCCGGCCTCGAGCCAACGCTTGTACCATTTCGGCTCGACGCTGGCGGGGTCATACGTTTTTGGCAATCCGCTCATCGCGCAGGAATCATCCGGGACAGCGCGGCGATTGCAAATGCTTGCCACCCTACTTGCCTGCCTGCAGTGTGCGCTGCGTGAGCCTGCTTCGAATCTTCAGCATGATGGCGCTGTTTTTCGTGTGCGCGCGCCTCACGGTCGCCTCCGACTGGACGGTCATCCGCGAGCAGAATCGCGATTATGTTTCCTTCGCCAACGTCGCGGAGTTCTACCAATTCCCCACCTACAAGCGCGTTAATCGCACTGTCTCGCTGCGCAAGGATCGGCGCGGCATTCGCGCGCAGGCCGGCACGAGCGAGCTCTTCATCAACGGCGTTCGTTTCTTCACCGATTTTCCAATTTTGGCCAGGGACGACCAGAATCTCATTTCCGCCATGGACGTGAGTAAGATCATCGATCCGGTCCTGCGGCCGCATCAAATCAAGAATGCCAGGAAAGTGGAAACCGTCGTGCTCGATCCGGGCCACGGCGGCATGGACCAGGGTGCGGCCAACAAATGGGGCACGGAGAAGGCGTTCGCTTTGGATGTCGCGCTGACGGCTCGCACTCAGTTGCGCCACGCTGGATTCAAAGTCGCCATGACCCGCTCCACGGACGTCGCTCGTTCGCTCGAGGAACGGGTCGCCTTTGCCAATCAATTTCCGAACGCAATTTTCATCAGCATCCATTTCAACACCAGCACCGGACCCGGGGCCGGGGTCGAAACCTACGCGCTCGCCCCGGCTGGCGTTCCTTCCAATGCCGCGCCCGAAGAACATTCCGTCGCGACGGCCGCCGACATGCAGCGTTACCAGGGCAATTTCCAGGATGCGCAGAACATGGCTCTGGCTGCGGCGGTCCATGGCGCCGTCCTGGCCCGCGTTTCAGTCTTCGATCGCGGCGTGCATCACGCGCGATTTCATGTCCTGCGCAACATCGACATTCCGGCCGTTCTTTTCGAAGGTGGATTCCTGAGCAATCCGGCCGAAGGTCGCCGCATCGCCACGAAAGAATATCGAAAGCAAATGGGCCTGGCCATCGCCCAGGCTGTCCAGAATTACGATGCGGCCGTCAACCTCGGTTCGAGCGGCGCCACCCTCGCCATCGCCACCAATAATTTGCCGCCACATACACAACCCATCACTGAGCCTTTGCACAACGATGCACCGGCCGCCGCCAGCCATGACAAACCCTCCGTCTCCATCAACGGTGGCGAGTAGCACCGGCACCGTCCAGGGCACCGGTGCGCAGATGCGGCCCATCGGTGTTTTTGATTCTGGCATCGGCGGACTCACCGTCGTGCGCGCATTACGGGAATGTCTGCCTAACGAGCCGATCTTTTACATCGGTGATACCGCGCGCGTTCCTTATGGCGGGAAAAGTGCCGCCACCGTTCAGCGTTACAGCCTCGAGATCGCCGGCATGCTGCTCGAGGAGAATTGCAAGACCATCGTGGTCGCCTGCAACACCGCCTCGGCTTTGGCCCTGGCGACACTGGAGGAAACGCTGCCCATCACGGTAACAGGTGTGATTTTGCCCGGAGCGCGGGCCGCTGTGGCAACGACGCGGAATGGACACATTGGCATTGTCGGGACGCGCGCGACCATAAAGAGCGGCGCCTATGAACGCGCCTTGCGTTCGCTGCATGCCGATGTGCAGGTAACGGCCCTGGCTTGTCCTCTCCTCGTTCCGCTCATCGAAGAAGGCTGGCTCGAAAACGAGATCAGCGATCGTGTCATCGCTCGTTATCTCGAACCGCTCGTTCGCGCCGGCATCGACACGCTCGTGCTCGGTTGCACGCATTATCCGCTCCTGCGCAACGCCATCGCGCGCTTTCTCGGCGAAAAGGTGACGCTGGTTGATTCCGCGCAGAACTGCGCCGCCGCCGTGCAGCAGCTTCTCGCGGCGCGCGATTTGCGCGCGCCGAAAAACGCAGCCGGCAAACTGCGTGTCGCCCTGACCGATCCGCCCGATAATTTCCTCGCCATCGCCCGCGACGCCATGCAACTCGATCTCGGCGAGATCGAGTTGCGCCAGGTTCTGCACGCCGCGCGGCAGGGAATGTAGCGGCGCTTGTAGCAAGCGCCGATCTCAAACCGGTTAGGCGCCTGACGCAGGCGCCTCGACATCAAATTTCTCGGCGCAACCGCTCTCGTTCCTTTTTCGGCAATGCTGCCACCACGAGCTCGTAGGAATGGTCAACCATCGCGCGCAGTTCCGCCGCCGGAATGCGGCCCTCGATTGTCACGGTGTTCCAATGCTTCTTGCTCATGTGATATCCGGGCTGCACTTCCTCATATCGATCGCGTAACTCCAGCGCGCGATCGGGATCACATTTCAGGTTCACGGTCGTTGGAACCTCATCGAGCGAAGCGAGCGCGAACATTTTGCCCGCAACCTTGAAGACGATTGCCTCTGGCCCAAACGGCATATCCTCGCTGGCCGCGGGTTTCCTGAGGCAATATTCGCGAAATGATTCGAGGTTCACGCTTCTCTCGTAGTCGAACGAAGTCAGGCGATCGCCTCGAGCAGGCGATCGCGCAACGCAGATATGGCGATGCGCTCCTGTTTCATGCTGTCGCGATGACGCAACGTGACGGTTTCGGATAACGAGGCATCTTTTTCGCCGAGCGTCTCGAAATCGATCGTCACACCGAACGGCGTGCCGATCTCATCCTGCCGGCGATAACGCCGTCCGATCGCCCCGCTCTCGTCGTAAAACACGTTCATGTGTGGCCGGAGTAAATCGACAATTTGCCGGGCCCTGGCTACGAGCGATTCCTTATTTTTGAGCAGCGGAAAGATCGCACATTTGATTGGCGCAACCCGCGGATGAAATCGCAAGACGATGCGCGTCTCCATTTTTCCCTTGTCGTCCGGCGCCTCATCTTCCGAATACGCCTGGCAAATCAGGGCCAGCACCGTGCGATCGACGCCGGCGCTCGGCTCGACCACGTGCGGAATGAAACGCTGCTTCGTTTCCTCATCGAAATAATCGAGCGATTTGCCGCTGCCCTTGATATGCTGCCGCAAATCGTAATCGGTCCGATACGCCACGCCTTCCAGCTCCTGCCGGCCAAATGGAAAATCGAACTCGATGTCGTAGGTGCCCTTCGAATAAAAAGCGCGCTCTTCATCCGGCACGTTGAGCACATGCAATTTTTCGCGCGGAATGCCGATCTTCTCGTAAAACTTCAGCCGCTCTTCCTTCCAATATTCGAGCAGCTCCATCCCCTGCTCGGGCCGGCAGAAATATTCCAGCTCCATCTGCTCGAACTCGCGCGAGCGAAACGTAAAATTGCGCGGATTGATTTCGTTGCGAAACGCCTTGCCGATCTGCGCGATGCCGAAGGGTAACTTCTTGCGCGAGGTGTCGAGCACGTTCTTAAACTGGACGAAGATCGATTGCGCCGTCTCGGGGCGCAGATAAGCGATCGATTCCGGATCGGCCGACGCGCCCATCTGCGTCGAAAACATGAGGTTGAAAGGACGCGCTTCCGTCAAATCCTTGCCGCCGCAATTCGGGCATTGTTTCACGCCGTTTTTCTCCGGAATCTGATCGGCCCGCAGCCGCGCCTTGCACGTCCGGCAATCGACCATCGGATCGCTGAAGGTATCTTCGTGCCCACTCGCCTTGAGGACGCCGCGATGCGTCAGGATCGAGCCGTCGAGACCGACCACGTCGTCGCGCTCGCGCACCATCACGCGCCACCAGTATTGCTTGACGTTGTTCTTCAGCTCCACGCCTAACGGGCCGTAATCCCACACCCCGTTGAGGCCGCCGTAAATCTCCGCGGCCTGGAAAATAAAGCCGCGCCGCTTGCACAGGCTCACGATTTTTTCCATGCGCTGCGAATCGGTCGCGGAACTCATTGATTAATAAAGGAAAGAATTTGGAAACCAGGAATCCAGGAGGAAAAGAGTTCCCCCAACCTCGCTATTTCTTTCCAAATCCTGACTTCCTGGTTTCCTGCTTAACGCGCGACGGAGTGGGCGTTACTTCACGACCGTCACTTCGGTCTTGACCGAGTTGGCGATGAAACAGTTTTCGTGCGCGAAGTGGTGCATGTCGTCGAGATCCTTTTCCGTCGGTTGATTGTCGCCGGAAAATTTCAGCTTCGGGTGCAGTTCCACTCTGGTAATGGCCATCTTGCCTTCCGCATTTTTCTCCATGTGGCCGACTGCTTCGTCCACGTACTCGTCGAGCACGAACTTCTTTTTGCAGGCTGCCGCCAAAAACGTGAGCATGTGGCAACTGGAAATCGCGGCCACGAAAGCTTCTTCCGGATCCACATTTTTCGGATCGCCGAGATAGGCCGGCGCGGCAGAAGCAGTCATCTCGTGGCCGCCGTCGAATTTCCAGGAATGATTCCTCGGATATTTCTGGTATTCGAAAGCAGCGTCGCCGCGTTCCCAACGAAGAGAGACCTTATGTTCTGACATGTCTCTTAATAGATTGAGGCAGGGCCTCTGACAAGCGGAGTGGCCCGCGTCTCAATCAATGTGCCGCCACTGGCGCTTTGCGCTTCGAAACTTTCTTGAACAGAAAAACGAGCGGCGTGGTGATGAGACAAAGAAGGCCGAAGAGCCGAAAGTTATGCGAGTAGGTCACGAGCAGCGATTGCTGCCCGAGAATGCCATAGAGAATCTGCGGCGCCTGGTGCGCGGCTCGCCAAGCGCCTTCGTGCGCCGCAAGTCCGTGCTGAATGGCAGCCAGCTTTTGCTGGTAAGCCGGATTGTATTGCGAGAAACGCCCGACAAAGGCCGCCTGATTCGATTGTGCACCGCGCGCGACCAGCGTCGTCAGGCCGGCAATCCCGATACTCCCGCCGAGGTTCCGCATGAGATTGAAAAGTCCACTCGCGTTCCCGATCTGATTTTGCTCGAGCGTGCCCATGCTCGAGGTGGCGAGCGGGACAAAGATGAAACTGATCGCGACGCCGCTAAGAATGGTCGGCCAGACAATGCTGCTCATCCCGATGGTGAGATTGATGTTGCCGAAGAGCCAGGAGGAATAGGCCAGCCCGATAAAGCCGATCGTAATCAGGATCCGATTGCTGATTTTCCCGACCAGCCGTCCGACGATGATGGTGGCGAGAAACGCGCCGACACCACGCGGGCTCAGGGCCAGACCGGCATCGAGCGCCGTGTAATGCAGGAGATTCTGCATGAAAAGCGGCAGCACGGCGATCGTGCCATAGAGAAGCGCGCCCAGAATCGCGATAAGCGTGCATCCGACGGCGAGGTTGCGATTTTTCAGCACTCGGAGATCGACCAGCGGCTTGCGGGCGGTCAGCTCCCTAACGACAAAAGCAAGAAAGGCAGCGGCCGAAATCGTAACGCACCACACGATTGTGTGCGAGCCAAACCAGTCCAGCTCCTGGCCTTTGTCGAGCACGAACTGAAGGGTGGCGAGCCAGATGGCGAGAAAACCGAAGCCAATGTAGTCGATGCTGCGCGCTTCGACTCGCTCGAGATAAGGCGGGTCCTCAATGAAGGCGTTGGCCATGAGGCCGGCGAGGAGACCAATCGGGAGATTGATATAAAAGACCCACCGCCAGGTGTAGTTATCGGTAATCCAGCCGCCTAACGTTGGCCCCAGAATCGGCGCCACGACCACGCCCATGGCGAAGACGGCCATGGCCGAGCCGCGTTTGTTCGGAGGAAAACTTTCGAGCAAAACGGCCTGCGAGATCGGCTGCAAGGCGCCTCCCGCCGCGCCTTGAAAAACGCGGGCGATGACGAGAAAACCAAGGCTCCCGGCCGCGCCGCACAAAGCGGAAGCGATGGTAAAAAGAGTGATGCAGCCGACCAGAAATGTTTTTCGGCCGAACAAATTCCCGAGCCAGTTCGTCGCCGGAAGGATGATGGCGTTGGCCACGAGATAGCTGGTCAAAACCCAGGTCGCCTCGTCCGTTGTGGCGGAAAGATTGCCGGCGATGTGCGGCAGGGAAACGTTGGCTACGGAAGTGTCGAGCACTTCCATGAAGGTGGCCAGCATGACCGAGGCGGCGATGAGCCACGGATTATGGCTCGGGCTCCACTGCCGGGTCTCGGAGGACGTTGCAGGCACGACGGGCGATTCGTTAGGCGCGGCGCGCCCGCGCAAGCCAGAGCAATGCGCCGGTCGCGACCAGAAAGATGATTACAATAGCAAGCCCGGTAACGATGAGAGCCGGGCGCAGACTCGATTCCACTTTCACATCCGGCACGGCCGACATGCCCGGGCCAAGCACATGCTGCACATCAGGCCGCTCGTCGATCACAATCCTGACCGGCACGCGCTGCACCACTTTGACAAAATTGCCAGTGGCATTTTCCGGCGGCAGCAGGCTGAAATGCGCGCCGCTTCCCGCCTGGATGCTCTCCACGTGACCACGCAATTTCCGATCCGGATAGGCATCGACTGCGATCTCCGCCGGCTGGCCAGGCTGCATTCCGGTCAGCTGCGTTTCCTTGAAATTGGCCGTCACCCAAATCTCCGAAGGCACGATGGCCATGAGCGCCTGGCCGACCTGCACGTAATCGCCCGGCTCGATCGACTTATTGGTGACGCGACCGGCCTGCGGCGCAGTCACTTTGGTATAGGAGACCTGCAGCTGCTGCTCCCGTAACGCCGCCTCCGCCTCTTTCACCTCGGCCGCCGCCGCCTGTTCCTGCGCAACTGCCGCATCGGCCGACTTCCTCGATTCATCCGCATAGGCGCGCGCCGCCTGGAGCTGTTTCGTTTTCGAATCGAGCGTCGCTTCGGCCGCTTCCGTGTCGATGGTGGAATGCTCGAGTTCCTGCTGGGAAATGGCGCCGCCGGCAATCAACTGCCTGTTTCGTTTCAAATCCGAGCGCTGCTTCGTTGCATCCGCCGCCGAAGCCGCCGCGTTCGCTGCGGCGGCATCGTAGGCCGCTTCCAAGGTTTTCACGTGCGCGCCCGGCCTGCTCGACCGCGACGGCCGCATTCTTTTCTTTCGCTCGCGCCACCTCCATGGCCGCCTGGCGCTGTCTCAGGACGGCCTCGGCATCTTCCGGATCGATTTTGAAAAGCAGATCCCCTTTCTTCACCTTCTGGTTGTCGCGCACAGCGACGGATTGAATTTTGCCGGAAACTTTCGGAGCGATCGTCACGACATGGGCATCGATGAATGCATCGTCGGTCGATTCGTGCGTCATGCCGTGAATCAAAATGGTCGCGCCATAGACGATACCGAGCACGACCAGGAGCAGCGCAATCAGAACGACGATCGGCCGATGAAAGAGCGGTATTTTCCGCGGGCCTTTTTCGGGTTCCAGCTCCAACCCTTCGGGCAAAACAATTTCCTCTTCTTCGCGTGGCACGACTTCGGTTTTGTTCATCGGTTTTTGTTTCCGGCTGATGCCGCGGGATCGGTGGCCCGAAATCCCGCCGCACAAAAAGTGATCATCCGCTCGAGCACGGCTTTGACACTGGAGAGCCGGCATTTGCCGGCGGAGGAAAGTTCGAGCACCTGCGAATGGGCAACCGTGTGCAGGAAAACGCCGTGCGCGAAATGCAATCGCCAGTGCGCTTCCGTGTTCGACAAGTGCGGCAGGGCGCGTCGGATTGCCGTATGAAAACGGCGGTTTTTTTCCGCGAACTCCTCCTGAATAAGCGGTTCGAGATACGCCCCCGGCTCGGCCAGACATTGCGCCATGAGACGAAGAAAAAAGCGGCCGCCCTTCGAAGGACGGGCCACCAGTTCGACCGGGGGCCGGAAAAGCGCTTCCAAAATTGCCTCGATGCCAATCGTCCCCGGACTTGCTTCCTTCTCAAAGCGATCGAGCAAGGCGACGCGCTCCCGGTTAATCGGCTCCATCCGGCGTTTCAGCACCGCGAGGATGAGAGCATCCTTGGTCGCGAAATGATAATTGACCGCGCCGAGATTGACCTGCGCCTCCGTGGTAATGGCCCGCAGCGAGGTGCGTTCAAAGCCGTGGGCGGCAAAGAGTCGCTCGGCCGTATTGAGAATGGCGCGTTGCGTGACGCTGGAACGATCGTCGTTCATGAACTAAATAATTCATACGTTTGTATGAATTGCAAGGCGTGCAAACTGACTACTCTTCGCGCGCGGCCCGCCGGCACCAATTTCATCATCGAAACGACGTTTGATCCGACGAGCTATCGTGCAACGTGCCAGAAAAAGACGGTCATTCCGAGCGGAGCGAGCAATCTCCCATGTGAGCCTCAAGCGTTCTTGAGAGGTCACTCGCTGCGCCCGGCATGACCGCGTTTTTTTGGAAGGCCTCGCTTGCTTTGAAGCGAACGCGAGAATCGCAGCGGTGTGGAAAGGCTACCGGATTCAGGCCGCCTTCTTGTGCCTCGTCCTTGAGGAGGACTTCGATTTCTTTTTGCTCCCCTGCGTTTTCTTCAGGCTCTCCTGCAAAACCGAAACCAGGTCGATCACATTGCTCTTCGGCTTCTTCCGTTTCGGCTTTTCTTCGATCTCCTTGCCGCCCGATTCCACTTTCTCTTCGATCACATCCATGAGCGCGTCGCGGTAATCGTCACGATATTTGTCCGGATTCCATTTCCCGCTCATGCTTTCGATGAGCGCGTTGGCCATGTCCATTTCGCGTTTCCCGGGCTCCAGCTTCTTCGGAACTTTTAGCTTCTCGGCATCGGCCAGCTCCTCGGCGAAATGCATCAGCTCCAGCACGAGGACGACGTCCTCCGCCTTGACCCCGGCCAGATATTGCCGCGTTTTGATCACCACCTTGGCAATGCCGACCTTGTTGCTCTTGGCGAGAGCATCCCGCAGCAGAACATACGCTTTATCGCCCCCCTTTTGCGGCTCGAGATAGTATGGCTTGTAGAAAAACATCGGGTCGATTTCCTCGAGGTCGACGAAATCGCTGATATCGACCGTTTGCGTCGCCTCCAGATCGACGCGCTGGAAATCGTCCGGCTTGAGGACAACGAACTTTCCCTTTTCGTATTCGTAGCCTTTTACGATCTCGTCCCACGGCACCTCCTTGCCGTCCTTTTCGGCGACACGCTTGTAATTGACCGGACTGAGATCCTTCTCGCGCAGGAGCCGAAACTTCAGCTCTTCCCGTCGGGTCGCCGGATAGAGCGCGATGGGAATGTTGACCAAACCAAAGCTGATACTGCCCTTCCAAATCGCTCGCATAACGCAAAGATTTCGCTTTTCGAAAGCGAAGCGCGTGCGTCGAGCGGGCCAGCGCGTCCGTAAATCGCTGCGAAAATGACGGCCTAACTTGTGCCGGGAATCGGGCGCTAGGCCGCCGCCTCAAGCTGAGCGCGGCTAATGCCTCGCAGTTCGAAGAGCCGCAGAAGCGTTTCTTCGATGAGGTTGTTAGGGCAGGAGGCTCCGGCGGTGATTCCGACGTTGACCGGGCCGGCCGGCAACCAGTCTTTCGCCACCTCTTCCTTCTTCTCATGCAGATCGTAGTGCAGGATTTCCTTGTCGGAGAGGAGCCGCGACGCGTTCAGGACAAAGTAGGTGGGCAGCTTCTCCTCACCCATCTCGGCCAGATGCGAAGTGTTCGAGCTGTTGTAACCACCGACGACAAGGAGCAAATCCATCTTCACATTGAGCAATTCGCGCAGCGCATCCTGCCGCTCCTGTGTCGCGCCACAGATCGTATCGAAGAAACGGAAGTTTTTGGCGGCCAGCTCCGGACCGTCCCGGTCGAGAACAGCCTGCCGAATGCGGCGCTGCACTTCCTCAGTCTCACCGCGCAGCATGGTCGTCTGATTGGCCACGCCGACCGTCCGCAAGTGTACGTCAGGATCGAACCCCGGTGAATAAGCGCCGCGAAACTTTTCCAGGAACGCCTGCTTATCGCCGCCGTGCCGGATGTACTGGCAAACGTAATCGGTTTCCGCGAGCGTGAGCACGACGAGATAATGGCCGTTGCCATCGCCGAGCGCGCGCGAACTGGTCGCCTTCGTCTCCTCATGTTCGGCTTTACCGTGGATGATGGAAGTAGCCGTTTCGCTGGCGTATTTGCGAACCCGCTTCCAAACGCTCATGACGTCGCCGCAGGTCGTATCGACAATCTGGCAGCCGCGCTCCTTGATTTGCTGAAGCGTGGAAACTTCCGTCCCGAAGGCCGGCACAATCACGACATCGTCGGGTTGCAGATCCTCGATGTTGGCCTGCTTGGTGGCCCCGAGCAGGTTCTTGATGCCTAACGAGGAAATTTGTTCATTGACCTCGGGGTTGTGAATGATCTCGCCGACGATGAAAAGGCGGCGATCCTTGAAGACCTTGCGCGCGGCATAAGCCAGATCGATGGCGCGCTCGACCCCGTAGCAAAATCCGAACTGCTTGGCCAGGCGCACCGTCACGTCGCCCACTTTGATGATGCCGCCGGTCTGCCGGACCTTGTCGACGATATCGCTGCGATAATGCGACTCGACCTGCTGCTGCACGGCCGCCATCACGTCCGGCGTGCGCAGGTTGACTTTCTCGCGCGCCGTCGTGCCGCTGGAGATCAGATTGGTACTCACGAAATCAAGGCGGGATGTTCCCGCCAAAAGCTATTCGGTCAGCAACGGGCCGCTGGGTGTTTCAAAAGCGGCCGAGCTGACCATGATGTGCGGGTCGGGATCGGGTGTCTTGGAATCGTCAACCCGCTGCACAGTCGGTCCGATGGTGGCATCTTCGGGCTGAGTTTCGGCGATGTTGACCGGCGTTCCGTTTCTGACAAGGGCAAAGAACTTCGGCGCTGCTTCACCCTTCAACCGCAGACAGCCATGCGTGCGCGGATAAGGATGAACGAAACCCTGATGGAAACCATAGGCTGGCGCGAACTCGCACCAGTAGCCCATCGGATAACCGACATACCGACCCGGGATGCTTTGGTCGGCTTCGGCCGGAACGACCCGATCGCCCTGCACGCGGAAGCCGTAGGAGCCCGAGCGTTTCTTTTCAATCTTGTTGTAAATTCTAAAATGGCCCTTCGGCGTCGGCTTGCTTGGAATGCCGACAGAGGTTGCCGCCGCCATGAGGCAACGGTCACCTTCCATCACGTAAACGTTTTCCCGGGAGAGAGAAACATCGACGCGCACTTTCGAAGGATCGTGCGGGCGACGCGCCACCACGTGATAGGGTCCGCCCGCCATGGGCGCGGTGGTACAACTGCTGAGCACGAGCCCCGAAGCGGCTGTTCCGAGAAGGAGAAAACGAGAAAATAATCGCATAAGTCAGGTACATGCAGAAGCGCATGCAGGCTGTTTTGTCAACCGGGACGGAGGCAGAGCCGATTCACCGAATCGCTTGGCCTAACAAGGAAAAATGAGGTTTGACGGTCTCGGGACTTGCGTCACATCGCCCTATCTTTGGCTGACGCGGCCGCTCTCGCAGCGGGCCAGAAGGCGATCGAACTCTTCGGAATCGTTCGCGTAGAATGGATAGGGACGATCGGCCGGTGTCGGACGATAACGCCATTGTTTGTACATCCAAAGCCATGGCGCCGGATTTCGCCGAATGATCGGCTCAAATCGATCCCAGCAGGCCTGCGCGATTTCTGTTTCCGTGGCATCGCGCGAAATTTCCAAGGGTCCCTGCGCGATCATGCGACAACGTCCGCCGGGCAGTTGCTCGCAATACACCGGGATGATTGGCGCGCCTGTTTTTTCGTGCAGCCAGGCATGGGCATAGGTCACGCAAGTCTTTAGCCCGAAACATTCGATGATCACACTCGGTTGCACAGCGCGGAGCGTGAGATCGCTCAAGATGCCGGCGTTCTGGCCGCGCTTCAGGGCCTTGAACACGCGAATAAGTCCGCCTTCGCGCCTTGTTACGTCGTGATTTGGATGGCGCCGCAAATTCATGATAATCGAATCAAGCGCCGGGTTCTTGAATTCCTGCGTGATGATGCGCATCGGTTGCCCCGAAAATCCCAGGGACTTCGCCGCTCCCTCGAAATTGCCATAGTGAATGGTGGCGAAAATGCAGGCCCGTCCCGGTTCGATCCCGGCCAGGGCCTCCTTTAACCCTTCCACCTCGAACCAGTGCGGAAAATTTTCGCTCGTTAGGCGAGGCGACCAAAGCAGGTCGAGCATCGTCCAGGTGAAATGCTCGTAGGACTGCGTGGCAATGCGGCTTCTTTGTGAAGGCGTCAGGGTTTCTCCAAAGGCGAGGCGCAGGTTCTCCAGCGCCACGGCGCGTCCGGCGCGATCGAGATGCGCAAAGAAAAAGCCGGCGATTCTTGCCAGATGATAACAAACGACGCGGGGCAAAAGCGGAATGAGCCGCGCGGCCGCAGCGAGTCCCAGCCATTCCAAACGGTAACGAAATTTTTTCCAAGCCCCGTTCACGGGCCGGATTCTACAAGCCATCGCTCCGATCCGCGAACGCTCAGCCACCGGTCGCGATTTCCTACCGCTCCGTGCGACCGTGGCGCTGCCTCAATTCAACCATGGCTTCGTTCAGGCGCCGCTCCAGGCCGATGCCCGTGCCCGCGTAGAATGGATACGGTTTCGTCGCGCCCGCCAGTTCGTATCGCCAGTGCTTGTACATCCAAACCCAGCCTTCGGGCCGCTCGCGCAGAATCGGCTCGAGGCGATCCCAGCAGGCCTGCGTCATTTCGACGATCGAGGCGCCCGCCGGCAGATCGATCTTCGGTTGGAAAATCAGGCGATACCGGCCGCCCGGGAGCGGTTCGCAGTGACACGGCACGATGGGCGATCCGGTCCGCTGATGCAGCCAGGCGGGCGCATAGGTCACGCATTTTTTCAAACCAAACGTGTCGATGGCCACGAACGGCTCACGCGGCTTCAGGGTGAGATCGGTCAGAATGGCGACATGCTGACCGCGCTTGAGACCACGATACATCCGAATCATCCCGCTTTTGCGCGGGGCAATTTCGTTCCCGGTGTGCTTGCGCAGCCCGGCGAAGATGGGTTCCAGGAGCGGGTTCTTGAATTCCTGCGCCACCGTCAGGCCCGGCACGCCACGCAGGCCGAGCGTCAGGGCCGCCCACTCAAAATTGTAGTGATGAAAGGTGAAGAAGATGACCCCCTGACCTGGCTCCGCTTCGGCAAGCGCTTCGTCGAAATTGACCAGCTCAAACCACTTTTGGAAATTCTGCCGGTTCATGCGCCGCGACCAGAAGAGGTCCAGCATCGTGCTGACAAAATTTTCGTACGATTGCCGCACCACCCTGGCGCGGTCAGGTCGTGGTAATTCTTCCCCAAACGCTACCGTGAGGTTGCCAAAGGCAATGCGGCGGCCGCGCCGATCGATCATCGCAGCACAGGCACCGAGGAATTTTCCCAAGGCGGCGCAAGAGCGGCGCGACAAGAGCGGAATGATCTGCGCAACCGCTACCAGGGCAAACCATTCCAGCCGGTGCCGGATTCGTTTCAGGATTGATCCCATTTTAGCGGCATGATTTGACCAACCTGCGCTGTATTGAGCAAGCCTCGACCAATTGCCCGATCGTGACGGTTCGGGGACGCGAGACGCAATCCCGTCGCGTTGACTTGAAGTGGTTTGATTTTAGGTTGGAAAACCTGCGCCAGCGCGTCGGGAATCATTGTGAAAAGCGTCCTTTTCGTTTGTACCGGTAATATTTGTCGCAGCCCCATGGCCGAGGGGCTTTTCCGCCAAATGCTCGGCAATCGCAAGGACATCAGGGTTGCCTCAGCCGGCGTCAACGCTGTGCACGGCCAGCCCCCCAGCCTGCATGCCATCGCCGCGCTCGAGGCGGACGGTGTCGATATTCGCGATTTGCGCAGCCAGCCACTGACTTCGGATTTGGTCGAGGAAGCGACGCATATTTTCGGTATGACAGGAGCGCATCTGGAAACGATTCACATGCTCTTTCCAGCCGGCGCCGAGAAGACGTTTTTGCTGCGCGAGTTTGAAGAAGCCGGCACGACGGTTTGGCGCGACGTGCCCGATCCGATTGGTCTGAGTCGGGATATTTATTTTGAATGTGCGCGCACCATCAAAAACGCTTTACCGAGTGTGCTCGCCTTCGTAGAACAGGGCGAACTCGTCGTGCCGGCCAGTTCGCGCAGCGGCGGATCCAGCTTCTACCCTATGGCCGATCGACCTTCTTCGCCGCCCTCCAGTTCCCAGGCGGGAAATCTCTCGGCCCCGGGGGGCGGACTTCAGAAAACTGATCCGGAGATTTTCGACGCCATCGAGGCGGAGGAGAAACGGCAGCGCGAAAACATTGAGCTGATCGCTTCGGAAAATTTCACGAGCCGCGCCGTCATGGAAGCACAGGGTTCCTGCCTGACGAATAAGTACGCGGAAGGATACCCGGGGAAACGCTGGTACGGCGGCTGCGAAAATGTCGACACCGTCGAGCAACTGGCCATCGATCGGGCCAAACGCCTTTTCGGATCGGAGCACGTTAACGTCCAGCCGCACAGCGGCGCGCAGGCCAACATGGCCGTTTACTTCGCGATGTTGAAGCCGGGCGACAAGATTCTGGCCATGAATCTCGCCCATGGCGGTCATCTCACTCACGGGCATCCGGCAAATTTCTCCGGAAAATTCTATACCGTCTCGCAGTACGGCGTGAGCGAGAAGACCGAGCAGATCGATTACGATGCGTTGCAAAAACAGGCCGAAGAGGTAAAGCCTGCGATGATCACGGCCGGTGCGTCCGCCTATCCGCGCATCATCGATTTCCCACGCCTGCGCCAAATCGCTGATTCAGTGGACGCGATCCTCTTCATCGACATGGCCCATATCGCCGGGCTGGTCGCGGGCGGCCAGCATCCGAGTCCGATTCCACACGCGCAATTCGTCACCACGACCACGCACAAAAGTTTGCGCGGCCCCCGCGGCGGGATTGTCCTGTGCAAGGGAGAATTCGCCAAACAAATCGACGCCACCGTTTTCCCCGGCGTACAAGGCGGACCGCTCATGCATGTCATCGCGGCCAAAGCGGTTTGTTTTCACGAAGCGCTGCAACCGCGTTTTCGCGACTACCAGCGGCAGATCGTGATCAATGCCAAAGCCCTGGCGGCCGGCATCAGCAAACATGGTTACCGCATCGTTTCCGGCGGCACCGATAATCACCTGATGCTGGTCGATCTTCGCCCGAAAGAAATTAACGGCAAAGAAGCGCAGGAAGTTCTCGATCGGGCCGGAATCACCGTGAACAAAAACGGAATCCCGTTCGACACCTATCCCATCTTCAAACCCGGCGGCATTCGCGTCGGCACGCCGGCCGTTACGACACGCGGCATGCGAGAAGAAGAAATGCTCGAGATTGCTGATTTGATTCACGAAGCGCTGGCCGGTCGCGAAGATGCCGCCGTGCTCGATCGAGTGCGCGGGAAAGTGCGGGAATTGACGCGCCACTTTCCGCTCCCCTGCTGATTTGGATCGGATATCGAAGTCGGCCCAAACGACGGCGTGATCGCTCCTGCGGTATTCACGCCCGTTACGCGGGATATGGAGCGGATATCCTGCGCGTCTAACGAGCGAAAACGAGCGTTGGAAAAATGACGCTTATAATGCGCGAGTTGCGGCTGCAGACTGCGCTCACAACCGATCGCCACTTTCGCCAGGCGGGTTTTGATCTTCTGCCCCGATAAATATGATCAGAGATCCAGAACGAGCGCGGTGATTCCCCACACTGACGCGACGAATAACGGCGGATATTTCGCGCGCGTTATCTTCGCCGTCGCCGGGCAATCCAAAACGCCGGCTCGCTTTTCCTTTACTCGATGCGGCCGTATCTGCCTAAACTGGATGAGCAATTCGAGACGACCAAGACCATGAGTGAAAAGAATCAGCCCAATCCCTTGCGCGAAGGACTTTCGACCAAAGCAGTGCCGCAGCCTTGCGCGGTGGTGATTTTCGGCGCAACCGGCGACCTGACCCATCGCAAACTGATTCCGGCTCTCTACAACATCGCGGCCGACGGCGAGCTGCCTCCGGCCGTCTCCGTGGTCGGTTTCGCCCGGCGACCAAAAACGGACGACGAATTTCGCAAGGAAATGGAGGAAGCGACCCGGAAATTTTCGCGGCAGACGGTGCGCGACGAGGTCTGGAAAAGCTTTGCGCAATCACTTTACTATCACCAGAGCGAGTTCGGCGATGAAAGCGGTTATCAAAAACTGGCCGAGCGCCTCGACAAACTCGACAAGGAATCGGGGACGCGGGGCAATCGTCTCTTTTATTTCGCGGTCTCGCCGGAATCTTTCGAGACGATCCTGGAAAATCTGAAGAAGGCGGGCCTGAACAAAACGCGCGAAGGAAGCTGGGCGCGCGTCATTCTGGAAAAACCTTTCGGGACCGACCTGAAATCGGCGCGTCACCTGAACCGCATCGTGCAAAGCTGCTTTGCCGAAAATCAGACCTACCGCATCGATCACTTTCTCGGGAAGGAAACGGCGCAAAACATTTTGGTCCTGCGCTTCGCCAACGCCATTTTCGAACCGCTCTGGAACACGCGTTACATCGATCACGTCCAGATCACCGCCGCGGAAACGCTCGGGGTGGAAAACCGCGCCGGCTATTACGAAGGCGCCGGGGCCCTGCGCGACATGGTCCAGAACCATCTCCTGCAATTGCTCTGCCTCGTGGCCATGGAACCGCCGACCGACCTGAGCGCGGACAGCATTCGCGACGAGAAGGTCAAGGTCGTTAGGGCACTGCGCCGTTATCAGGAGAACGACATTGTCAATCAGGTCGTGCGCGGCCAGTACGCGGCCGGCGCCATCAACGGCAAACCGGTCGCGGCTTATCGCGAAGAAAAAAATGTCGATCCCAACTCCCAGACGGAAACGTTCGTCGCTTTGCGCCTGGCCATCGATGACTGGCGCTGGGCCGATGTTCCCATTTACATGCGGGTTGGGAAGCGTCTGCCGAAGTCGGGCACGGAAATGTCGGTCCATTTTAAGAAAGCGCCGCCCGTCCTTTTCAATCGGGAAGCGACCGCGCTCGACCAGAATGTGCTCGTTATCCGCATCCAGCCCGATGAGGGAATTTCATTGCGCATGCAGGCGAAAATGCCGGGCACGAGTTTCCGAATCGAATCGGTCAAGATGGATTTCCATTACGGCACCTCGTTTGGCAAGGCGAGCCCGGAAGCCTACGAACGCCTGCTCCTCGATGCCATGGCCGGCGATGCGACGCTCTTCGCCCGCCGCGACGAAGTCGAACAGGCGTGGGCGTTCATCGACACGATCGAGGAGGTCTGGGCCGACAAGGAAAAGGCGCCGCCGCTCTTCACTCATCCGGCTGGCTCGTGGGGACCGGAGGAAGCCGACGAACTGCTGGCCCGCGATGGGCGGGCCTGGCGGAGATTGTGAGATGCAGCTGTTTCGAACCGAAGAATTCTAGGATTTCCCATGCCTGACGTCGCAGAGATTTCAGCTGTCGGTCTTCCGGTGGAGATTCCGCAGATCAATCGCGAGCTGAAGAAGCTTTGGGAACAATCGGTTGGCGACGCGACGCGCGCCTCGTTGATCAATCTCGCCATCTACAGCGAAGAACCCGATTCGCTGGGCCGCAATACCGAGCTGATTTCGCAGATTACGGAAGACCACGCCTGCCGCGCGCTCGTCATCATGGCCAATCGGACCGCCACCGAAAGCCGCGTCCAGTCCTGGATCAACGCCCATTGCCACGTTACGCGTGCCGGGAAAAACCAGGTCTGCTCGGAACAAATTTCATTCGCCCTGGAGGGGCCGTGCGCGAGTCTGCTGCCGAACATTGTCTTTTCCCATCTCGATTCCGATCTCCCGCTTTATCTTTGGTGGCAGGGAGAATTCCACGACCCGATGGACCCGCAACTTCTGGCCTGGGTCGATCGGCTCATTTACGACAGCCAGGCCTGGAGTGATTTTGACGAGCAATTGCATCTTGTCGAAGCGGCGCAGGAAGCGGCCAATAATCGCGTGGTCCTGTGCGATCTGAACTGGACGCGCATCGTCTACGTGCGTCTGGCCCTCGCCCAATTTTTCGACCATCCCGATTCGCATCGTCACCTTCTGGCCGTGGAACGGCTGGAGATCGATCACGCTCCGGAATATCGGAGCACGGCACTGTTATTGGCGGGCTGGCTGGCGGCTCAGCTTGGCTGGACGGTTGAGGAAATAACAGAAGACAAATTCCGTTTTCTCTCTCCAACCTGCGACGCGATCGAGGTGCGCCTTAATCAGAAGCAGGGCGAGCCGATCGGACGCTGTCAGCTCACATGCCGCGAGCGCGATTTCTGTGTCATGCACAAGGCGGGTGCTGATCTTTTGGAAGTTTGCTATGAGGCGACGGGCCGGGCCACCACTCGCCAGTCCATGCCGGCCGGCGGGAACAACCCGGTGGATTTAATGAAACAGGAACTGATGCGCGGCGGTCCACATCGCGTTTATCTCCGCGCGCTTACCTGTGTGCGCGATCTTTTCTAGCAAAGAAATCAGGGCGGTTGTGTCAGCCGCCGCCGTTTCATCGTCGACGCGATCTACTTGCGGGTGCGGAAAATAAAATCCCACAGCGGCGAGCTAACGCCGAACCCGCGCGTGTCGTCCTTATAGTGATGGCGCAAATGATAGCGCTTCAGCCACTGCCCGACGCCGCTTCTCATTTCAAAATGATGAGTCGCGTAATGAATCATGTCGTAACAGAGATATCCGAAGAGCAGACCGGCGAAGACAGCCGGGGCCAGCTGACCGAAGAGCAACGCAAACAGCGCGTAGAAAAGAAAAGCGAGCGGCACACTCACGCTCGGCGGCATAACGAGCCGGCTGGCGTCGTTTGGATAATCGTGATGCACCCCATGCATCATGAAATGAAATCGTTTCCCCCACTCGCTCTTTGGCTCGTAATGAAAAGCGTGTCGATGAATCATGTACTCGAGAAGCGTCCATGCGAAGATGCCGAGGACGAAAAGCCCGATCACCGCACCGAGAGAAATCAGACGGACGCCAAGAGCCAGATAGAGCATACCGGCAATCACCGGAAGATAGATGACAAGGGGCACAGCCGGATGAACATGCGAAAAGAATTCCAGAAAATCGCTCTCAAACATCCGCACGGATTCGTTCTTATTTGAGACGAACCGGTGTTCCATGGTGGGAGATTACTTTTCCTCGGTCTGGACTTCAATCGCAGAAAGGAGATTCGGGAAGCGAAGTTCCTCAATTGCCCTCGCTGTCCCCGACCTCCGCACTTGCCGGCCCGAAGGATGGCTAAAAAAGCTGAATCAGGGCGCGGGCGCTCTCCTCAATGTCGAAACGCTCGATCGCTCGAGTCCGTCCCTGACGCCCGAACTCCCGCGCCCGGCCGGAATCGTCGATCAATTCCTCAATGGCTGCGGCGAGCGCGACGGGATTCCTGGGCGCAACCAGGAGCCCGGTTTTGCCGGCTTCCACCATTTCAGGGACGCCGGCCACCGGCGTGGAAATCACCGGCAATCCCGCGGCCATCGCCTCCATGATTACGGTCGGCAAATTATCCATCCCGCCGGCTGCTTCCGGCACGCACGGAAGAACGAACATGCTTGCCCGCGCGAGCCGTTCGACCACCTCCGGCTGCGGCAACGGACCCGTCAGGCTTAACTCTTCATCGGTCAGTCCGGCGTTCGTCGCCTGCGACTGCAGAACCGCTTCGAGCGGCCCTTCTCCGATGATTTCGCAGCGAAACACCCGGCCACGCTCCTTCAGCAGCCGGCAGGCTTCGATCAGGTCGCCAAACCCCTTTTTCTCGATGAGCCGCCCGACGGCGGTGATGACCGGCCGGGGTGAAGCGAAATCGGCCGGGCTGAAACTGCCGACGTCGAGACCGTTGTAGATGCGCTGAATCTTGTTGCGTTCATAGGGGAAATTCCGTTTCAGGAACTCCGCCGCATGATCGCTCTCCGTCACCACGGCACGGGCCGATTCGATCAGTTTTTCCAGATCGATCGTAAACGGGCGCGGCACAAAAATGTCATTGGCGTGGGCGGTAAAGCTGTATTCGATCCCGAAAAACTTCCGAATCCAATAGGCCGTGCGCGCGGCCATCCCGGCAAAATGCGCGTGCAGGCGCCGCCTGCCTTTTTTGCGCAGCTGCCCGCCGACATAGGCAGCCTGGTAGAGCCGCAGAAAGTCGGTTTGCCGCCCCCATTTCTCAATTTCCTGGCCGACCACCGCGGGTAGCTCGCGCCGGCGTAGCTGCCTTTTTACCTCTTCAAGAAGCTTTTCCTCGTCGGGGAGATAATGGACCTGCCGGACGATCTCCAGGTCCCAATCCTGGGCCGGCTCACCGGTGGGCCGGCGAATGGAGAAAACGGAGAGACCGATCCCCTGCCGCCGCAGTTCCTTCACCTCCCGGTAGCAAAAGGTCTGGGTAAACGACGGAAATCGTTCAAACAGGTAGCCGACCTCGATCATGCAGAGGACTAATCGGCACCGGCGCGGCTGGCAAGCGCCCTGCTCCCGCTCTTTTCTACAAAAAGCATCTGGTTCCCCTATTCCGCTGCATGACTCCTGCTCTAGAAAAGCCATGCCCGATCGGGATTTTTTTGCCTTTTGCACGACTCTGAAGCCGGTCGAACTCAAGGCCATAGGCCAGCTTTCCAATGTGCTTCATTTGGACGAAGGAGAGGTCGTTTACACGGTGAACGACCCCGGCCATAAGCTTTACATTGTCACCCGTGGCGTGGTCGAGGTGGTTCCGGATCTTTCCATCCGTGGCGCCACCAGCACCTACCTGTCGCGCGGCGATATTTTTGGGGATGTCGAGGCCTTGAGCGATCTGCCCCGCACCCATGAGGTGCGGACGCGCGAAAGCGTCAGCCTGCAATGTTTTTGCAACGCGGATTTCACCGAGCTGGCCCAACGGGTGCCGACATTCTTTCGTTACCTTTGCGAACAACTGGCCAGCCGGATGGTGCAGACACGCGAGCTTGCCCTCTCGAAAAGTCATTGCCTGGAGTTGAGCGGGAGCCTGACCAACTTCGACCTGATCACGATCTATCAGACGATCCTCAGTTCCCTTCAAACGGGGGAACTGTCGGTCCTCGATGAGCAAGGGCATCCGATTGCCTCCTTTTTCTTCGAACGCGGTCGCCCGAGTGCAGGCCAGTTCCAGCATCTCACCGGCGTGGAAGCCTTCTGGCAACTTTTCCAAAGCGACACGCTGCCGGGCACTTTTTCCTTCAGCACAGGCGACGAGGCTTTAAGCCAGTGCGTGCAATCGGCCGAGATCCCACGCAGCCAGAGCGATCTGCTCATTGAAGCGCTTCAGCAGCGCGACGAACTGCATTCTTTGCGAAGCCGGATGCCCGATCGCTCGATGATCCTGCGTAGGCGCAAGCTCAATTTCGACTGGACGCGCGAAGAAGATCCCGAATTGCAGTCGATTGCCGAACAGATCTGGCAACTGGTTTACTCCAGCCCGATGTCCATCGACCGCGTTTGGAAACGGTGTTCGTATTGCGAATTGAAAATCTACAAAGTCATCGACGAACTGGTGCGCACAGACCATTTTGGTCTCGTTTCATCCGATGAAACCGATTCCACAGAGGAATTAATCATTCACACTACCGGAGCATGAAAACCCATCTGGTCGCCGGCCTGCTCATTCTCAGCCTGACGAGTTGCTCACTCTTGACCAAGCGGGGCCGACAGGAGCGCGCCTATCGCAGTTATGTACGCAAGGCGAGCATGCGGCAGGATCGTGGGAAGGTGAAATATCGCCGCCAGAAAAAGCAATTCTTTGCCCCGAGCGAGCCGAGGATCATTTCCGAAACGGAGCCGGAAGGGCCGGCGTCGGCCACCACTTCCCCGGAAACGGCATCGCCCACGCCCTAACGTTTCAGGCGTTTGCCCCAGCGCTGCGGCGGCCGCTCCACCAGCCACCAGGCAAGCCAGGAGACGAGCAGCGTCGCTGGAACGGCGCTCATTGCCGTGTAAAACAACAATTGCCGCGGGTTGGCCGGCGGCGCCCAGTGCCAGAGGACGGTTTGAATAACAATGATGACTGGCACGTGAAACAGATAGGTACTGTAGGAAACGCGCCCGAGGAATTGCATTGGTCTGAGACGCAGACCGGCTCGGATCAGGCCAAGCCAATGCAAGCGGACGGCGGCCAGCACGAGAAACCAGACGATGGCCGGCAGGAGCGCTTCGATGACCTTTCCGGTGCCGATGAGCCAGACCAGAAGAAGCAGAAGAGTCGAAACGAACAGCCAGCGGAGCGCACGCCTGGGATACTCGTTTTCGACCACGGCCACGTAACTCAGGCCTCCGACGAAAAAGAACGCGGCCTTGACCGGTAGAAAGGCGTTCGAAAATTCGCCCATCAATTTCGGCGAGAAAAGAGCACCGCACCCGGCGAGCAAAGCGAGGATGAAGCCGCCGATTTTGTTTCTCCTCGCCCACCACAGCGCGAACGGTGCCACGCAGTAAAATTGCCATTCCAAAGACAAGCTCCAGGCAACACCGAGAAAGGTGTAAGGCTCAGCCGGAAGAACCGAGGTCGGCGGCAGACCTTGCAGGAGGAAAAAATGCAGAATGCCGTCAACCCACGGCCGGGCCGCGCCGATCTCGCAAATGAGCGCGTAGGCATCGGCTTCCGGGCTTGGCGGGAGATGCCGGAAATTGGCGGCCAGCCAGCCGTTAAGAAGAATGCCGCAGGCCAGGGCGACCCAATATGCGGGAAAGAGACGCAGAGCGCGGCGCGCCAGATAAATTGGATACGATTCCGCTTCGACCACGAGGAGTCGCGTAATGGCGAAACCGCTGATGAGAATAAACACATCCACCGCGGCTTCGGAAAGCTGGTTCAGGAGCCGCCCGCGAAAAAACATCGGGCCGAACCAGCCGGAACAAATCAGGAGGTGGGTGGCCACCACCGTCCACGCGAGAACGGCGCGCAGCCCTTCCAGTTCCGGGATCCAACCGGGGCCGCGCCCGGAAGAGCGGACAGAGCCAGAGGAGGACATCGATTTCGCCTAACGAATTTTGTTAACGCCGCACCGGGATAGGCCGGCCGCTTTTATCCACCGCCACGTATGTAAAAACGCCGTGCGTCACGCGAATACGCTGGCCTTCCATATAGCGATGCACCCAGACGTCGACCGGGATCGTCATCGAGGTGCGCCCGATACGCTCAACCCAGGCGTAGCAATCGACCGTGTCGCCGACCAGCACGGGTTGCAAAAACGACATGCCTTCCATGGCCACGGTGACGACGCGCGACTTGGCCGTCTTGGCCGCGAGAATTCCACTGCCCAAATCCATTTGCGACATGAGCCAGCCGCCAAAAATATCGCCGTTCGGGTTCGTGTCGGCCGGCATGGCGATGGTCCGAATGACCAGCTCGCCTTTGGGTTCCTCGGTCGCCTCCATCAGCGCGCACCATAACACGAGTGGCAAGCGGCACGAAGGAATGTCCCGAGCGCCGGGCGGTTGACCCGGCCGCCTGCCGTGGGATTAACTCTGCCACTGATGGATGAACTGACTGTTTCGCGCAAAGAGGCCGGCGCGCGTCTGGATCGCTTTCTGGCGATTCGGTTGTCCCGTTTTTCGCGGGCACGTCTGCAAACCCTCATCCGGGACGGATTCGTCAGGCTGAATGGCCAGGCAACGCGGCCCCGCGCGATTGTCCACCCCGGCGATAATATTGAGGTTGTCGAACCACCCACGGAAAAGATCGAAGCGGAAGCGGAGAAGATTCCGCTGCAAATTCTGTTCGAGGATGACGATCTGCTCGTGCTCGACAAGCCGCCGGGAATGGTCGTCCATCCGGGCGCTGGAAATCCGCGGCATACGCTCGTCAATGCCCTGCTCGCACACTGCGGCCATCTTTCCACCATCGGCGGCAAGGAACGGCCCGGCATCGTGCATCGGCTCGACAAGGAAACGAGCGGCTGCCTCGTCGTGGCCAAAAACGACGCCGCGCATCGAAGCCTTTCCCGGCAATTTGCCGACCGCACGGTCGAGAAGGTTTATCTAGCGCTGGTCGCCGGAACCTTGCGACGGTCGAGTGGAACGATCGCGGAAGAAATTTGGCGGCATCCGGTCAAACGCCAGCGCATGTCGGTCGCCCCCGCCCGCGGTCGCACCGCGCGGACCGATTACCGTGTCGTGCGCGCGGCCAACGGCATTAGTTTGGTCGAATGCGTCCTGCACAGTGGACGCACCCATCAAATCCGCGTCCACTTGCAGCATCTCGGGCATCCCGTCCTGGGTGACAAAATCTACGGCGGAAAACATGCCCGGGCTTTCCCGCGCCAAATGCTGCACGCCTGGAAGCTTGGCTTTCATCATCCCCGCGACAGTCGCTGGCTTCTCTGCGAAGCACCGTGGCCCGAAGATTTTCTCCAGGCTCTTCCCGCTGCCTAACGAATCGTGAGATCGTTGCGACAAGGCAGGGGCGGTTTACTTAACCGCCCGCGCCGTCTCGGCCCAGCCGCCGGCCTCCCCCGGGCGATGGGGTCAATCGCCCCTGCCTGCTCTCCCTGTCATTCCGAGCGCAATCGAGAACGCCGCCGTCGTGCGGCGAGGAAGACCGTGCAAACCAGCGGAGGACCAATGATGAGGGCGCGCTGCCAGGCCTCGCTGTGCCAGGGAAGAACAAAAAGCTGCGGACTCCAAAAAAGATAATAGGCAAAGAGCGTCACCGAAAGAACATGCCAGGCATGGGCGCGCCGCCAGGTCGCGATGGGCAAAATCCAGGTGCAATACCATGGGTGGAAGACCGGGCTCAGGATGAGCGCCGATCCGAGGACTCCAGAGCGCGCCGCGTTTCCAATTCCGGTAAAAAATTACCGAGACGATCGCCACCACCACAAGAATGATGACGTTGTAGTGGTAATTCTTCTGGTGCGGATTCGCCCAGAATGTGTCCTCGACGATCCACCAGAAGAAATCGTTCAGTCGCGTCACGTAAATGAAATCCCCTAACGACTCCCAGATCCTGGTCCTTGGGAATCCGTAAGAGAGAGCGAGCAGTGCCGGGATTGCCGCACTGACGATCAAGGCAACGGCACGCCGCCCGAGCGCGAAGACGAAAACGAGAAGGAGAAGCGCCGGGATGAGTTTGATGGAAATGGCGCATCCAAGCGCGGCCGCGGCGGCCAGAGCCCAGAACCATTGGCTGCGGTTCTCGGTTGAAGCCTCATGTCTGGAAAGAAAAAGCAGCGCACCGATCATCGGCAATAACATCAAACTGTCGAAATGGGCCGCACCGGCAAAGCTGTAGGCGACCATCGGATTCCATGCGTAGCAGGCGGCCTGCCCAAATCGCTCCGGCCCGCCTAACAAGCGAAGGAGGAGGCCGACGGTCGCGAGATCGGCCAGGGCAAAAAGGATCTTGTATGGCAGCACGCCTTTTGAGATTCGGCTCATGATTGCGAAAACGATCTCCGTTCCCGGCGGATAGATGGCGGGAAACTCGCGATGATTGATCTGGGGCCAGTTTGGAAATTCCTTCCGCAGGGGCGCCAGCTCCGGAGCCGCGGGCTCAGAAACGTAAGGATTGAAGCCGGCGTTCTGGATTTTGCCTTCCCATTGGTAACGCCAGATGTCGTCACCGGGCACCATGGGCAGCGCAATCAGCCGGAGCACAATCGTCACAATCCAGAAAATCGGAAGGATGTGCTTGCGCGTGTCGACGTCAGCGCGTTGCCCGGGAGAACCGCCTCGACGTGCAGAAGAAGGTCCCTGCGCAGGCAGGTTTGAGACGGCAATGAGATACGCCATGCCGCAGCCGATCGCGACGGCCACGAACTTGACCGGCATCCATGGCAGCGACCAGTCGTCGAAAAAATTGAGCGCGCCGAAAAGCAACAGTTCGGCGGTCAGCGCGGCGCTGAATCGGAGAGCGACCCTTCGCGGCATGGCCGCTCAGACTTGCGCGGGCTGATCCATCGGCTCGGGCGAGGCGGCGGCGGCCGCCCGCTTCTGCCGCCGCAAGATGCGTTGCAGCCCGATGCGATGCGCAGCCACGTCCACCAGCTCGGCCACGCGTTCCCGCAAGCGATGAGCGCGCACGGTCAAAAAGACCAGAAAGGCAAGATACGGCAGCAGCAGCCAAAGGTCGACGCGCGCACGATTGAGCTGGTGATAAATAAGCAGGCTGAGCAGAAACAGATTGATAATCACTGTCGTCGTCACGAACCGATAGCGCAGCGCCACGCGCGTCAGGCATTTTCCACCGCCGTGATACTCGGTCACGGTTTGCAGCGCGATACTCCACCAGAAATTTCCGTAGACCTGCACGTCCCACTCGTTCCAACCGGTGTCCGTCGAGTAACGCCAGCCTTCCTCCTCGAGCACAGCCAGCACGGAGCTGAGCAGATGTTGGCGATCCTTGCTCGCCTCGCTCCAATAGACGCGGCGTCGAAAGCTCTCGCGCGAACCGGCCGCCCGTAGTTGTTCGTGGGCGGAAATGACGGCGCTGGGAGTCCGCTTGAAATGCAACCAGGTGAAATAACGCGACCAACCCCGCACGAGCGGTTGCGCGAAAGCGAGAAACATGACGAGCAAGCGCGCGAAGATGGTATCGAACTTCGGCTCGATTCGGGCCCGCAGCATGTAGGAAACAGCCACGCAAAAGGTGCCCCCGAGCATCAGATACGGCACGATGCGCAGGGCCGGCAGGAAAATGCCGAGCCCGAAAAGAAAGATGGCCAGGGCAAACCACTCGATGCTGCTCAGGTAGGCGGCCACCTCCGATTGCGGCGTCGGATAAATCGATTGGAAAAAGCCTTCGCCGAAAACACCGTGGTAAATGATCGGCCGCGAGATGAACCAGCTGAAACGCGGCGAGCCGTAGATCTGGCCGCGCCATTTTGCCGTTCCGGTTGGCCCGAAGAAAATAAGATGCTTGAAGCGCAGCATCGATTCCGCTTCGCCGTAACCCTGCTGCTGTTTGCGAAATGCCGTCAGCGTAAAGCGGCGATAATGCCAGACAATCGCGGTCGGACTGAAGGCGACGGCATGACCTTCCTGTTGCACCCGCCAGCAAAAATCGACGTCGTCGCCCGCTTTGCGATATTCCGGGTCGAACCCGCCCACGCTTTCGAAGGCCCATCGATACCAGGCCATGTTACAACCCGGGATGTGCTCGGCGATCGTGTCGGTCAGTAACACGTGACTCGGGCCGCCCGGCGCCGCCGCCACACAGGCCTGAATCCAGTTTTGCGCCGGCGGCGAAATGTTCGGCCCGCCCACCCCCGCGTAATCGCCGCTCACCAGCGTCCCGATCAGGTAATACAGCCAGTCGGGGTCGGCCATGCAGTCGGAATCGGTGTAGGCAAAGACTTCGCCTTTGGCCGCCGCTGCGCCCGTGTTCCGCGCGTGACTCAGGCCATGATTTTCCTGACGAATATATTGGACCTGCGGAAAACGGGCGGCGATTTCACCCGTGTTATCGGTCGAACCGTCGTCGACCAGAATCACTTCATAGGCGGGATAATTGATTTTGCCTAACGACTCCAGGCAGGGGGCGAGCGTTTTGGCCCCGTTGTAGGAACAGACAATGACCGACACGAATGGCGTCTCCGGCAGGGCGCGATGCGGCAAAATCGCGTCGTCCTGCCCGAGTTTGTCGCGCAGCATGAAGAACGATTTCTTCGGCTCGCGTTCGCGCGTAACGAGACCAAAGGCCCAGTCCGTGATCTCCTGTTCGCCGGTGAACCATTCGTCGGTCCAGGAAAAGAAAATCGTGCCAGCCAGTCCGCACTTGACCACGCTGTCCACGTGCCAGCCCAGCATCCCGGCCTGTTCCTCCTGCGAATGGCGGATCGTATCCATGCCGAATTCGCCCAGAATGAGCGGGCGTTCCTCGGCCAGATTTTGCAGACGCAGAAGGTAACGTTCGAAATCGTGCTGATCGTGCAGGTAAACGTTGAAGCAGAAGAAATCGACGTTCTGCGGCAGCAGGTATTCGGTCGGCGGAAAGCTGGCGTAGGAAAAAAGAACATCCGGATCGATGGCGCGCCCAATCCGGATGAGGTGCTCGACAAACTCGGTCACGCGACGCACCCCAAGCCAGCGCACCATCGTGCTGGCGATCTCGTTGCCGACCAGATAACCGAGGATGGCGGGATGACCGGCGTTGCGCGCCACGGCTCTTTTTACGGAATGCTCGATCGCGACTCGCGCCGCGCGTTTGCGCAGGAATTCGATATGCTTTTCCCACGGCAGCGTGATGAGGACACGCAGACCGGCTTCCACGCATTGATCGAGAAACCAGCGCGGCGGCACGTGATAAATGCGCACCACATTGACGCCGAGTTCGCGCATCTGCACGAAGTCGCGTGCGGCCTGTCCGGGCGGGCCGAGATAGTTGCCTTCCGTATCCGGCTTGAACGGCCCGTAGGTCACGCCCTTGAGAAAGAATTTGCGCGTGCCTTCGTGAAAAAACTTGGCCGCCGCACGCACGCGGGCCATCTCCGGCCTGACGACCGTAGCCGTTTCCATTTCGGGAGTAGTGGAAGTGGATGACATTCAGGGACGAGCAATTTGGAGCAGCGAATCGCGCACGATCTCATTCGTGCGCTCGAGATCGGCCGGGCTGTGGGCGAGGCAAAGAAAACCGGTCTCGAATTGCGACGGCGCGAAGAAAACGCCGCGCTCGCGACAGGCGTGAAAGAAACGGGAGAACTGCTTCAGGTCGCTGCGCCTGGCGTCCGCGAGATTATTGATCGCGCCTTCCGCGAAAAAGAGGCAGAACATCGAGCCGATGCGGTGAAACGTCGCGACCATTCCGAGCTCGTTCAGCGTGGCACGCATCGCCAGCTCGAAGCCGGCGCCCATTTCTTCCAACCTTGCCCAGCCATCGATTCTTTCCAGCTCGCGCAACTGCGCGAGTCCCGCCGCCATGGCCAGCGGGTTACCCGACAACGTGCCCGCCTGATAAACCGGCCCGTCGGGCGAAAGTTTGTCCATGATCTCAGCGCGACCGCCAAAAGCGCCGACCGGCAAACCGCCTCCGATCACTTTCCCAAGCGCGGTCAGGTCGGGCCGGATCCCGTAAATCTCCTGGGCTCCGCCGGGCGCCACGCGAAAGCCGGTCATCACTTCATCGAAGATGAGGAGTGCGCCGTGCTTTGTGCATTCCTCGCGCAGGTGCTGCAGATAATTTTCGCACGGGAAATAGAGGCCGGCGTTGGCCGGGATTGGTTCGAGAATAATGGCGGCGATTTCCCCTTTGTTCTCGCGGAACGCCTGCCGCACCGCCTCGATATCGTTGAACGGAAGAACAATCGTCAGGGCGGCGAAATTCTTCGGCACACCGGCGCTGTCCGGATTGCCATGGGTCAGCGCGCCACTGCCCGCCTGCACGAGCAACGAATCGACATGCCCATGGTAGCAACCTTCGAACTTGATGATCTTGTCGCGCCCCGTAAAGCCGCGCGCCAGACGCACACACGACATGGTCGCTTCCGTCCCGCTGTTGACCATGCGCACCTTTTCAATTGAAGGAACCCAGCGACAGATCAGCTCCGCCATTTCCACTTCGAGCGGATTGGGAATTCCAAAACTCACCCCGCGAGGCGCCGCCGCCTTGAGCGCCTCGATCACCACCCGCGGCGCATGACCCAAAATGGCCGGCCCCCAGGTTCCAACGAAGTCGATATACTCGCGGCCATCCACGTCCCAGATGTGGGCCGCCTCCGCCCGCTCGACAAAGAACGGTTCGCCCTCCACGCCGCGAAAAGCGCGGACCGGCGAATTGACACCGCCGGGAATGCGCTGCCGCGCGCGGGCAAAAAATTCGGACGAACGCAACTGCATGGGACGGCACGATAAGCACGCTCCGCCGCCCCATCCAGCCGAAGTGTGCGACCCGTCTGCGGGTGCGTTGACAGCTTCGCGGCGCACCCCTACCCTGCGTTTCTCGTTTTGGCGGGGTAGCCAAGTGGTAAGGCCGCGGTCTGCAAAACCGCTATTCGCGGGTTCGATTCCCGCCCCCGCCTTACCATTGCGCGCGGTTGTGGTGGACAACTCAAGTCTTGTTCCATACGCAGGTTCGATTGATTCGATCGCTCCCGCGATTTCACCCCTGACGGGGCTCCGTCCATGTCGCTCGGTCCCGCCGGCTCCATTCCCGCCCCCGCCTTACCATTGCGCGCGGTTGTGGTGGACAACTCAAGTCTTGTTCCACACGCAGGTTCGATTGATTCGATCGCTCCCGCGATTTCACCCCTGACGGGGCTCCGTCCATGTCGCTCGGCTCCCGCCGGCTCCATTCCCGCCTGCATCAACCGGCTCGCTCCCGATTAAAGATTCCAAAGCCGGAGTGAGGCACCGCAAAATTTCCCAATTCCTGCTTTTCTGATTTGAAATATGAGGTTGCGATGGTCGTGGCGGGAAGGGCCGGGATCAGCGATCCCGGCTACAACGGAAAGAGGTTTGCGGCACGCGGTCGCAAACGGCAAGCTGAGGCTCTGAGTTGTTTGGAACGTCTTCGGGCCTAGGATCATGAGAAGAGCGGCACAGCAAAAGAGAGCAACCGGCGTCCGGCGCGCGGCCGGGCGGCGAAGAAGGGGCGTGAGGGAGAATAGGGAAAAGCGCCGTTACCCGATCGGGGCGGAGTTGCTTGGAGGGAATCGGGTCAGCTTTCGCGTCTGGGCGCCGAAAGCGCAACGGATCGAAGTGGTTCTGCAGCCGGGAAAGAACGGAAAGTCTGCGACGCACGTCGAGGGCGGCGACGACTTCGCCCCGGCAGAGCGGGGCGGTTACAAGGCTGTGGCATTGCGCCTGGAGAGCGACGGGTATTTTTCGGGCGAGATCGAGGCGGCCGCCGGAATGGATTACGGATTTCGCGTTGACGAAAGTCAAAAACTTTATCCCGATCCCGCGTCACGTTTTCAGCCGAACGGCCCACACGGACCTTCGCGCATCGTCGATCCGTTCGCTTATCGATGGAAGGATCCGGGGTGGCCCGGCCTGCGCATGCACGGTCAGGTTTTCTACGAGATGCACATCGGCACGTTTACCCGGGAAGGCACTTGGACCGCAGCCAGGCGCGAACTGGCGGAGCTGGCCCGAATCGGGGTCACCACCATCGAGATGATGCCGATCGCCGATTTCGCGGGCGCGTTTGGCTGGGGTTACGACGGCGTGGATTTGTTCGCGCCGACCCGGCTTTACGGCGAGCCGGACGACCTGCGCGCCTTTGTCGATCGTGCACATTCGTTAGGCCTGGGCGTTATTCTCGACCTCGTTTACAACCACTTCGGCCCTTCCGGGAATTACCTTTCCGCCTTTTCCGATCACTACATGGCCAAGAAGCACGACACCGACTGGGGCGACGCCATCAATTTCGACGATCCCGATTCCGCACCCGTCCGGGAATTTTTCATCACGAACGCCTGCTATTGGATCGAGGAGTTCCACTTCGACGGCTTCCGCTTCGACGCGACTCAGAATATCATCGACAACTCGGAGGAATACATCGTGGGTGCGATTGGGCGCGCAGCGCGGGAGGCGGCGGGCAAGCGCTCGATCATCCTCGTCGCGGAGAACGAACCTCAGACGACCAAGCTGGTCAGGCCACGCAGCGAAGGTGGCGACGATCTCGATGGGCTCTGGAACGACGACTGGCACCATAGCGCGCTGGTGACGCTGAACGATCGCAACGAAGCCTACTACACCGATTACAACGGCTCGCCCCAAGAGTTCATCTCGGCTGCGAAATATGGTTATCTTTACCAGGGCCAGCCGTTTACGTGGCAGGAAGCGCCACGCGGCACGCCGGCTTTTGGCCTCGATCCGGAGACATTCGTCGCCTTCATCGAGAATCACGATCAGGTCGCGAATACGCTGACGGGCGATCGGGTGCGCAGCCAGACGTCGCCCGGGAAATATCGCGCCATGACGGCGCTGCTTTTGCTTGGACCATGGACGCCTTTGCTTTTCCAGGGCCAGGAATTCGGCGCAACCGCTCCGTTCGTTTACTTCTGTGACGTCGACGAGGAATTGCGCGCCGCCATTCGCAAGGGTCGCTTCGAATTTCTGGCCCAGTTTCCTTCCATGGCGGGAAAGGAAGCGCAACGTCGCCTTCCCGAGCCGTCCGATCCAAGGATTTTCGCCGAGTGCAAACTGGATTTCAAAGAGCGCCAGCTAAACAAGGAGCACTACGATCTGCACAAGGACCTGCTCAAACTGCGCCGAAGAGATGCGCGTTTTTCGGAACAGAAACGTGGCGCTTACGACGGCGCCGTCCTCAACGGCGACAGCCTGGTCCTGCGATTTTTCGGTCCGGAGGCCGGCGACCGTCTGTTGATCGTGAACTTTGGGAAACGCCGACAGCTCGAACCCGCGGCTGAGCCATTGCTGGCGCCGCCCGATGGATTTCAATGGGAGACGCTCTGGACGAGCGAACGCGTGAAATACGGCGGTCCGGGTGCCGTCAGAGTAGCGAGCGACAAGGGCTGGCTCTTGCCGGGCGAAGCGGCCGTGGCTTTGCGCCCGGTACGCCGAACGCAGCCGCGACCGAAACCGATCAAGCGAATTCTGTGACGCAGCGATGAACACGGCGATTGTGCGGGCCAAGGCGCAGGCCATTCCGCGCGTCGTCCGCACGATGAAGTGGGATGGCGCGCACGCTTCGCGCGAGTTGTTGCTCGAACGCGAGTGGCTGGTCACGAACGGGCTCGGCGGCTACGCCTCGGGCACGGTTTCGGGCGCGATCACGCGACGTTATCACGGTTTGCTGACAGCGGCGTTGTCCGCGCCGCTTGGGCGCATGGTCATGTGGAGTCATGTCTCGGAGGTGCTGCATTTCGATCGAAAATCTGTTTCGTTAGGCTCGGAGGAACGGGCCGGCGGCCAGCTCGATCTCCATGGAGCCGATTACCTGACGGAATTCCGCCTCGAAGACGGATTGCCCATTTGGATCTTTCGGGTTGACGAGCTGGTCCTGGAAAAGCGCGTATTGCTTCTCCACCTGCAAAACACCGTGCACCTCAGCTATCGCATTCTCGAGGGAACGAAATGTCCGCGTCTCGAGCTGCGGCCGGCCGTGCATTTTCGCCATTACGAATCGCCCGTCGACCAAGACCTCACGTCCCACTACAAATTGAGCGCCGACCAGGGCTGCTACGAGATTGCCGCGCCCGAGGAGCATCTTCCTCCTTTGCGCATGCAACTGCGCGACGCGGAATACAATTTCACCATCGCCGCCTCGCACATTCGCCAGGTCGTTTATCGCACGGAACAGCGGCGCGGTTACGAACATGAAGGCGATCTCTGGAGCCCGGGATTCTTTACGGTCAAGCTGGCAAAGGAAGAAAACGCGACGCTGATCGGTTCAACGGAGCCGTGGGAAATCATCAAAGTGCTTTCGCCATGGGAAGCGCGCGCCGCCGAGGACGAACGGCGCGCCCGGCTGCTGGCCGATGCGGTGCCGGAAGTGCGGGACGGCTTCGGCGCCGAGCTGGTCTTTGCGGCCGACCAATTCATTATTACGCCCGCTGGACGGAGCGAAGAAGCGGCCCGCGCACACGCTTCCGGCGACGAAGTGCGCACCGTCATCGCCGGTTATCATTGGTTCACCGATTGGGGCCGCGACACCATGATCAGTCTGGAGGGCCTCGCTCTCATGACCGGGCGCTGCCTCGAAGCCGGCTACATCCTGCGCACCTTCGCGCATTATGTGCGCGACGGGCTTATTCCCAACATGTTTCCGGACGCCGAAACGCATGGTCTTTACAACACGGCCGATGCGACGCTCTGGTTTTTCCATGCGCTCAGCCGCTACCTGGCACGCGCCGATGATCACATCACCTTGCGCCTGCTCCTCCCGATTCTGGTCGACATCGCCAATCATCATCTGCGCGGGACCGCTTTCAATATTCACGTCGATCCCGCCGACGGGCTGCTCTGCCAGGGGGCCGAAGATTATCAACTTACCTGGATGGATGCGAAGATGGGCGATTGGGTAGTGACGCCGCGCCGCGGCAAGGCCGTCGAGATCAATGCGCTTTGGTTCAATGCGCTCAAGCTGCTGGCCGCCTGGCTGGAATCGGCCGGGCACGGGAAGGAAGCATCACTTTTCAACGATCATGCGGAGCGCACGCGCGAGTCCTTCAACAAGCGCTTTTGGTTCAAGGATGGCGGTTATCTTTTCGACGTGGTTGATTGCGCGGACGGCCAGGCTGACGACACCTCCTGCCGGCCAAACCAATTGTTCGCCATTTCGCTCGAGCATCCTGTGCTCGACGAACAGCATTGGGCATCCGTTTTGGAGGTCGCCAGGCGCGAGCTGCTCACGCCGGCCGGTCTGCGGTCGCTTTCGCCTAACGACCCGGAATACAAACCGGTCTATTCGGGCGACCTGCGTTCACGCGACGGCGCCTATCATCAGGGGACGGTTTGGGCATGGCTGATTGGCCCCTATATCGACGCCTGGCTGAAAGTTCATCCGCAGGAGAAGGCCGGCGCGCGCAGGCTGCTCGAAGGTTTCGCCGTGCAGCTTGATCAGCAGGGCCTCGGCACAATCAGCGAAGTGTTCGATGCCGAGAAGCCGCACACGCCGCGTGGTTGCATCGCCCAGGCCTGGAGCGTCGCCGAAGTGTTGCGTTGCTGGGTGAAGACAAACCAAATGGCGTGACTCCCTCAATTTGCGCATCGCTTTTGCTCCTATAGCTTCGCCGATGATTTTTCGAATGAGCGTCGTCGCTGCGACGATGTCACTGCCGATCATTGCTCTCGCTCAGCAGGCGCCTGTGACGCCGGTCCCGCCAACACCGATCCCGATGATCGAATCCTCCCCTGCTCCGCAGACGACGATTGCCCCGGCGATCTCGCCATCACCGGTTGCTCCACAGCCGAGCGCTTCGGCTTCCTCCACGCCGAATGTTTCCGCCTCGGCAAAACCGAACGTGACGCCTGCCGCGACACCGGTCATCCACCGCACACCGAAAGCCCTCGTTGCCTTGCCGGCCTATGACGAAGTCACCAGCACACGGCTCCAGATTTTCCTCGATAATCACAACTTCGGACCGGGAAAGATCGACGGAAAAATGGGCGAATTTTTCCGAAAGGCACTGGTCGCCTACAAAATCGCGCACGGCATGTATCCAACCGGTTCGGTCGATCGTTTGCTCAACGAAGTGCCGGAACCGTTCACGACCTACACGATTCGGCCGGAGGATGAGAAATTTATCGGCGAGGTTTCGAACAAGCCATCGGAGCAGGCGAAATTGAAGGCCCTCCTCTACGGCTCGCTGCTCGAGTTCGTAGCCGAACGCTTCCACGCTGCCGAAGACTACATCGTGAAGCTCAATCCCGGTAAAGACATGGAGAAGTTGAAAGTGGGCGACACGGTGAAGGTGCCCAACGTGCAGCCCTTTAAAATCGAGACCTTGAGCGAAGGTTTTGTTCCGCCGAATGCCGCGCTCTCCAAACGCGTGATCATCATCGACACGCACGAACGCACGCTCGAAGTGCGCGACGAGCATAATTACCTGCTCTACGAATTTCCAATCACACCCGGCTCGACCAAGCTGCCGGCGCCGAAGGGAACCTGGAAAATTCTCGGCATTGCCAAAATGCCGTGGTTCCGCCACGACGAAGGCGTGCTCAATCACGGCGTCCGCACGAACGATTTCTACAATCTGCCGCCCGGGCCTAACAATCCGGTGGGCATTCTCTGGATGGGCCTGAACAAGCCGGGCATTGGCATTCACGGAACCAACAATCCGGAGACGATTGGCCGCGCCGGCAGTCACGGGTGCATTCGCATGGCCAATTGGGATGCAAACAAGATCAAAGACCTGGTTACGGCCGGCACAGTCGTCAAAATCTACTAGGTGGGACGCGCTCTCCGAGCGCGTTGAATGTTAGCGACAGCGCGGGTTCGCCCTGACCCGCTCGGAGAGCGCGTTCCACTTAAAGATTTTTCGCGCGGTTTCGGCTCTTCACGCGTCTAGGCTTTAGATCGACCTCATGAATCCAGACGACCACGAGATGTTTCGGGCCGCCATTCACGGCGATCGAGAGGCATTTGAAATGATCATCCGCACACAGAGCCGCGCCCTCTTCGCCATTGCTTATGGCGTCCTGCAAAACCGCTCGGACGCGGAGGACGTCGTGCAGGATGCGCTCGTTAAGGCGTGGAGGTCGCGCTGGAAAGTGCGCAACCCGGAAAAATTCCCAGCCTGGCTGGCCACGATCGTGCGACACCGGGCCCGCGATCTGGCCCGCAAACGAAAACCGGAGCCGCTGCCCGAAGATTTGACCCAACAATCACAGGATGTTGAAGTCGCGTCAATCGATTCGTTAGGCGACGATCTCCGCCTTGCCCTGGCGGAACTTCCCGAACTGCACCGCTCCGCCCTCATCCTCCGCTATTTTGAAGAACTCGATTACGCCGCGATCGAACGTCTGCTCGGCCTGAGCAACGGCGCACTCCGCGGCATTCTCGGGCGCAGTTTGCAAGCTTTGCGCAAACGCCTGCGTCCGGCGCTTACCTCACTGGGATGAACATGGCGACGCCAATCCACGACGACATCGAAAGCTGGCTGGCCGCTGACGTGCACGAGCAGCTTTCGCAGGAAGAACGCAGCGCGCTCCACGAGCATCTGGTCGAGTGCGTGCAGTGCCGGGAATTGCATCGGGAGGAAAAAATCATGCACAAATTACTGGAAGAAAATCTCGCTACGGCGAAGGCCGATCCCACATTCGAACAGCGGATGCTCTCTGGTTTTCGCCGACAAATGCCGGACGAACGCGGCGGTGTCGCAAGGTTCTTGCTCAATGCGGTGCGCTCGCGCGTTACGCAGGTGGCGGCGGCTGCGGTGGTTCTGCTCGCCCTTGTGCAAACGGGCCGGATCATTACGCACGAGGACTCCTATTCTCGCGCTGTGGCCAATGAGCAGACCCCGGCTCAATTCGCCGCGCGCCGCACCGATGAAATTGAGAAAAAGGATAATGGACTCAGCTCGTTAGGGAAACTGGCCGGTGGTCGCGCCAAAGCCGCGCCGGCAACTTCATTTGCTCCAGCCGAATCACGACAGGAGATGCCGGCGCCGCCGCCGGCGGCACTACAACCCAACGAGAACGACAGCACCGTCTCCTTGAACGTGGCTCGGGACCTCGTCGACAAACCGTCAACCGTCCCAATCGATAATCAACGCAAGCTGGTCCGAAATGCGCAAGTCGAGCTCGAAATCGTCCGCTTCGACGATGCCGTGCAGAAGATTACCGCTCTGGCCAGGGAAGATGGGGGTTATGTCGCCACGAGCAGCTCGCAGAAACAGGCCAATGGCAAATTGCGCGGCGAAGTGGTGGTCAAAGTTTTGCCGGATCATCTCGACGCATTTCTGCAAAAAGTCCGTGGCCTGGGCGAATTGAAGAATCAGACGCTCGGGACCGAGGATGTGACGAAGGCTTATTTCGACACGGACGCACGTTTGAAGAATGCCCGCGTCATGGAGCAGCGGTTGCTCGAGATGTTGAAGACGAAGACGGGCAAAGTATCCGATCTGTTGCAGGTGGAAAAGGAGCTTGGCCGAGTGCGCGAGGAGATCGAGAAGATGCAAGGCGAGCTGAAGTTTTGGGATGCTCAGGTCCAATTCGCCACGGTGACCATTTCCCTGGCCGAAAAGGATCTCGAGGAACCGGCTGCGTTTTTGCTCAAAGAACGCGCACAGCTTGCGCTCTATGCGCCGGAGGTCGAAAACGTTTACGACAGGATAAAGGCCCTCGCCTCTCTGAAGGTGCAGATCACGAATGCGCAGCTCGATCGCGACAGCACCGGCCGCGTCTCCGCCCATGTCAGTATTCTGATCGCTCCGGAGGAAAGCGATGCCGTCATCGCGCGCGTGAAAGCGATGGGGCGGGTTGAAAATTTCCAGGTGGAAAGCGAGCGCGTCGCGCAGGGCGGCGAAGGAATGTCGCAAAACGCAAAGACGAAACGCGACAAGGTGGAACTCAACGTCGCCCTTTCGCGAGAGGAACAGGAACAGGCGCTGCAGCAGACGAGCCTGCAGATTCACACTTCGGCCGTGGATGAGAAAACGGCGCAGCTGCGCAGTTTGGTGGAAAAACAAAATGGCCGGGTGCGCGCCTCCTCCTTTTCGCGTGATCCGGACGGGCGGGAGGTTGCCAGCATTTCGCTGCGGGTGCCGATGAAGAACTATGGAGCGCTCATGCAGGCGCTCGGTTCGTTAGGGAAAATGGAAAACGTGAGCGTGCAGCGCCAGGATCGCCCCGGCGAGCAAGCGGACGCCGCCAATGCTCCGGCCGACATTTCCCTCCAAATTTATAGCCAGGGGAACATTGTTTCTTCCGACACCGGCGTCATCGCCACGTTGCGTCGCACGCTGGCGCAGGGTGCGGAAGCGCTCATGTGGAGCCTGCGCATGATCGGCGTGGCCCTGGCCTTCTTCGCACCTTGGCTGCTCGCGCTGGCTGCATTGATCTGGGTGGCGCGACGGATTGTGCGCACGCGGAAGAGCAAGCGCGGCCCGTAATTGTAGCCACGGCGCTCTGTCGCCGTGTGACCGGCGCCCCGACAGAGCGGGGCGGCTACAAGCACTCGGCTACAAGGATCGATTGCGGCGCCAAATTTCCGTTTTCACCAGTCCAAATCGCGACTCCTTCCGGCCCATGATTCGAAAACCATTCGCTTGCAGAAGTGGCGACGGGTCGGTGAGGCGACGCGCGCTGATCCCGGCAACAGTCCGAAAAAATCGATGCATGGCCCAAAGCCAGAGCTGCGCGTGCCACCGAGACAAACCGCGATCTGGAACCGAAAAATCCGCCACCAGCCAGGCCGCACCCTGAGTGGCTGACTGCGCGAGCCTGGGCACGATTTCTTCGAGCTCGCTGGCCCTAAAGCAATCGAGAAAGAAATGCGTGACGATGAGGTCGTAGCGGTCAGAGTCCGGGGACCAACTTCGCACGTCTTTCCGTTGAAAGTGAATGCGGTCATGGGTCGGGCCGAGCCGCAGCTGCGCCAGCCGCAACATTTGGCCACTCGCTTCGATGCAATCGATCTCCGTTTCAGGGCAGGCCCTGACAAACTCGCGTAGAAAACGCCCGTTCCCCTCGCCCACCACCAACGCCCGCCGTGGATTGTCGAGGGCCGGCAACCACGCGATGCGCGCGCGCTGCAGCGCCTTCCCAAAGGCAAGCGTTTCGAGCCAGCGATAATGCCGGGCCACGCGGTCGAAGTTCACCGCGCAAAGAGCAACAGAATGAGTGGCGTGAGCAGGACGAGATCGGCCAGAGCGGTGCGTTCGTCGCGGCGCGTCTGATCGCGAAAAAAATCGAGGCCACCCAACAACAAGGCGCTCATGCCGGCGGCTCCGCAAAATTCCGCCGGCGCCAAACCGCTCAAGGCGCAAATGGCGCAGATGATGGCGAGCAATACGGCGGGCAGGCGCAGATAGCGCCGGGTGCGCGGCCAGCGCGTTGCGATCGAATGTTTGTGCTGCGCTTCGTCGAGTTCCTTTTCCCAAACGGCAATACTGATACAGTTGAGCGAGCAAAGCGCCGCGAAAAGAGAAAAGGCGAGCCAGAAACCGAATTCCAAGCGGGGCAGAAAAGCCGTCACCGTGCCGACGGCAAAGAGGAGTCCGACGGAGAATTCCTTCACCGGCAGGGCGCGCCAGAGTTTGCCTAACGAATAGTTAACAAGCAAATAGACGGCCGCGACCAGGCCGACCACCAACCCGACGCGCAGAAGATGCGCGGCCAGGTCGTGAAAGACAATCCATGCGTCCAGCACGGTAACGCTTCCCAAAAGCACCAGCCATTCACCTCGATGCCGCTGACAAAAACGTTCGCGCAGAGATTTCTCGCTTCCGTCGCGCAGAGAAAGAGCATCGCCAAGCCGGTCGGCCAGATAGATAAGCCAGGCTGTCAGGAAGAGGGTCAGGCGGGCCGGCGCGGCGATGGGCAGATGAAAGCTGCGCGCGAAGAGCCATTGCCAGGTGACTGCGACAATCGGCGCGTCCAGACACACGAGATTCAGCCAGACAATGACGGGATAGCGTGGCTGAACTGCGGAAAACGGCGGCGGTTCGCTCGCCATTTCCTGAGTGTCGCGCATGCGTGAATTTATCCAGCGGAAGAGAGGTCTGCAATTGGATGCCCGCCTCCATCCGCGCTCGTATTTCCAGAAACGTTTTTCACAGTCTCTTTGACGAACACTTATTTTCTATTACTCGTAATAAACTATGTTAACTATTTCGAACCATGCATCTTAAATCTGCACAACAACAAGCGACGGACGCTTCGTTAATCGAACACCGGGTGCAGTTCCGCATTCTGGCAGTGCGAGCAGTGAATGCGATGTCATCGCATCGACGATGGCGCATTGCGTTCAGAACAACCGCTCCGGCTTTCTCGGTCACCGGCCAATCTCGCTTGCCCGGGGCTTCGTTCGACCGTAAAATTTAAGGTGCGGCCACCACGGCGCAGTGGCCGCGGCGGCAAGACCTCCGAAGGCGTGAACATGAAAACTGAAAGCGGAATCCCGATGAACAATGCGGCCGTGGCCGCCCTCCCCAAACATCTCCTGCAGTTCGCCGTCGACCAGCGCTACGACGATTACACGCCGGTCGATCACGCAGTCTGGCGTTTCATCATGCGGCAGAACATTTTTTTCCTGAAGGAGTACGCGCACAAAGTTTACTTCCAGGGCCTGCTCGATACCGGCATTTCATTCGAACGCATTCCGCGCATCAGCGAAATGAACGATATCCTCGGCAAGATCGGCTGGGGCGCGGTCGCGGTGGATGGATTTATTCCGCCCGCCGCTTTCATGGAATTTCAGGCCTACAAGGTTCTGGTCATCGCCTGCGACATGCGGCAATTGCATCACATCGAATACACGCCGGCGCCCGACATTGTGCACGAGGCTGCCGGGCATGCGCCCATTATTGTCGACCGCGAATATTCCGATTACCTGCAGCGTTTTGGCGAAGTGGGGGCGAAAGCCATGTCGTCGAAAAAGGATTTCGAACTCTACGAAGCGATCCGGCACCTCTCGATCCTGAAGGAACTGCCGGATTCGGATCCGAAAGAAGTCGAGGAAGCAACGCGCCTGGTCGAGCTCGGGCAGAAAAACCTGGGCGATCCCTCGGAAATGGCGCTGCTTTCGCGGCTGCATTGGTGGACCGTGGAATACGGACTCATCGGTACGCTTGAGAATCCGAAAATCTACGGCGCCGGTCTGCTTTCCTCGATCGGCGAATCGGTTTCCTGTCTGGAATCGAATGTCAGGAAAATTGCGTATTCGATCGACGCGCAGAATCAGCCGTTCGATATCACGACGAAACAGCCGCAGCTTTTCGTTTGCCGCGATTTTCAGCATCTGAGCGATGTGCTGGAAGAGTTCGCGAGCAGGATGGCATTCCGCGTTGGCGGTCTCGAAGGAATCAACAAGGCGATCGAGTGCAAGAACGTGACGACCTGCGAATATTCGAGCGGCTTGCAGGTCTCAGGCACCTTCACAGAAGTGCTGACCGATTCGGACAAACGGCCGATTTATCTGCGCAGCACCGGCCCAAGTGCGCTCGCCTACAAGAACAAGCAGCTGCCCGGGCACGGTCGCGATTATCACAAGGACGGCTTCGGATCGCCGATCGGGAATTGGAAGGAAACGGAGATTCGCGAAGGCAAAGGGGCAAGGCTGGAATTCGAAAGCGGTGTCGGAGTCGAAGGCAAGGTGGAGAAAATACTCGAACGCGACGGCAGGATGTTGCTGATTACTTTCTCAAACTGCACCGCGAAACTCGGGGATCGCGTCCTGTTCGATCCCTCTTGGGGAACATTCGACATGGCCGTGGGCGAACGGATCAGCTCGGTCTATAACGGGGCGGCCGACAAGGATGCCTACAACGAAGTGGCGCTCGTTCCGAAGGAGCGGACGATCAAGGTGCCATCCGATGCGAAGCGCAAACGGCTGGAGAATCTCTACGCACAGGTGCGCAAAATCCGCGAGAGCAAGGTCGGCTACGAACGGCTGGGCGAGATTTGGGAGACGCAGCAGGCCGCACATCCCGGCGACTGGCTCCTTTCCATGGAGATTTTCGAAATCCTCGATCAGACCGGTTTGCAGCCGGAGTTAAAAACGAGGGTGCAGAAGTTCCTCGAAGAAAAGAAGGCCGCCACGAAGGATCTGGCGACGCTGATTGGATGGGGATTCCGGCTGGTGGAATATCACAAGAAACCGGAATATCGGCGGACGATGCAGACTTCTCCGAAATAGCAGCCTGCAGAAGCTGGATCGACCGGTTGAACGACGCGACGATTCAGGGGTTCTTCAGGTGAGAGCGATCCCAAATTTGTAGTCGCTCAAGCTCTTCGCTCGCCAGCTCTCCCCAGCCGCGATTCGCGGCCGGATTGGCCGGGCTGGGATGTGAAATGCGGGTAATCTTTGGACGGCCGCCGCGAAAAACTTCGCGCGCACGCTTTGCCGCAAATTCGCCAATGCCAATCAGCCATTCCGGCTCCAAAGCGGCGACAATCTCGCGCAAATGCTCGTCGCAGGCGGCAAAGAGAAGTCGCCTTTCCGCAGCTGAAAGTTTGTCCGGCGTCCGATTCCGACCGCTCGCTTCAAGGAAAGCGAGCGGGCAGTAATTCACGACGAAGTGCGACGCGAAAAATTTTCGCGCCACGCCAAAGCGCTCGGCGAAGAGCTGCCAGAGCCGCTGGCCACTAACTTCGCTTCGGTGGCAGGCGAACCCCAAAATCGGCCGTTTCGGATGAGTGCCCGCAGGCGGTGCAACCGGGGCTGTGATGCCAAGCCAATCACGCACCGCCCCAACTTCCCCAAAAGGCACGCCGGTTTGAACCATGCCAAACGGACCCGGGTTCATGCCGAGAAAAAGCACGCGTTTCCGTGAGTTTGCATACATTCGCACATACGCTTCGTGGGCGGTCCACCCGTAATCGAGCGGATTGTAAACGTGCGTGACCGGCAGGGAAAAACGCAGCTTGTTGGCGACGCCACACAATTTTCTAGCGGCCTCCAGAACTTGCTCCGAAATATTCGCCCCGCTCGTACGCACGAATTGTCGGTGCGCCAGAGCCGAGCTTTTCGCAACTAAAGACGCGGCGCGAATCGACCATCGCGGCCTAACGAATCGTCTCGTCTTTGAAATGGCGTTTGCCCTTCGTGGCCAGCGCGTATTCGTCCTTGCTCAAAATATTTTCATCGAGCTGCATTTCCATGCGGAGGAAATTGGCAAACCAGGCTTCGAGGCGTTCCTGATTTTTGATGACCTCGTCGGTGAGATAGTTCGCGTCGATGTTGATACAAATGGCACCGACCACGCCAAACTCCTTGCGAATGATCGGGATGGTTGTGCACTTGAAGCGGCGCGATCCGATATTGAGCTCATAGTTCAATTTGTCGGACTGGAGCAGTTGCCGTTTTTTCAAGTCGATGAGGAGATTGGTCGTGCCGTCGCGTAAATGCCGGCCGGTTACGTTGTTTTCGAGCGCAATGAGCGAATGTGACGGATCAGCCAGATTGTGGAGCAGAATTTCGAATCCGGTGTTGGGAAATGATTTCCCGATGAGCCGCACGAGGCGGACATAATTCTCCAGATACTCGTTCGTATCGTCGGCAATTTTCGCGCCATCGTACTTGGCAAACAACTGCGCGTAGACCTTCTGCTCGGCCGGTTCGAGGCGATTGCGGACGTTGTTTTGTTCGCCGATGAAGATCAGTTGCCGCGCCGCCGTGTAGTCGTTGTTCTTGAGGAAATAATGCATGCCGAGCCGGAAATCGTTGAGGTTGAATTCCGGAATATTCTCGCGATCGATGGTGAACGGATAGAAATCGTACTCCTCGAGATTGCGTCCGAAGCGTTTGCGTTCCTGGTATTTTCCCCAGGCGTAACCGGCCGCCACGAAGATGAGCGATGCCACGATCGATGCGACCACATTGACGAAAACGTCGTTGCTAAAGGCTGCGAGCATCGTGTCGATCTCCTCGCCTGCCATTGTTCGGCCTGAGTCCAAAATGGCAACCATAAACTATCGCTTCAAGATTCGTTAGGGCGGAACATCACCGACGCATCGATTGTGGCAAAAAGCAGGAGGAGATCGATTATTATTGGAAAAAACTTTCGGCCGACGACGAGGAGTTTGGTCGCGAAAGCGACTTTGCGGGCGCCTCCGTGCGCCTTGTATTCGGAATGGTGATCGAGTTAGATGACCCGCCTATGAAACATCTGCTTCTCGCTCTGCTCAGCACCGTCGCCTTCGGGAGCTCAAATCTGCTGGCCCAAGGCAAGATCGACCTCCGACCGGGCGACACCATTCATTCGGTTCTTGAGGCGCAGGGCGGCAAGCAGGTGGAATTGCGCATGAAATCGGGGGAGAAAATCGCCGGCAAGCTGGAGAAGGTAACCGACAAACTGGTGCATCTCTCGGAGCTCAAAGAAGCCGAGTTCTATGATGCGGTCGTCGACCTCGATAGTATCGCCGCCGTCGTCCTGCGCGTGAGGTCAAAGTAGGGTCCGCTGGTAGCGTCACCTGAGCCTGCAAAAAATGCAGTCTACTTTCCCGGCCGGCTTGTATATCATTTGCGCAAATGTCAGGCGCAATGCGCCGGTCGCCTGAACGGACTTGGTTGCCGGAGGAAAGATCATGACAAAACCCTTTGTTTATTTCGTGCTTCTGTTCGTTTGGCTCCTGAGCAACAGCCCGGCACAGTCGGGACCACAGTCGGCAGAAACGATCAGGGTGCGCCGTCGTCCGGAGCCGACTGTTCCGGACGGTTCGGTGGCGGGCCCCGATGTGGTGGTTGGGAACATCCCGAGCCTGATCCAGCTCGGAAGCAGCGGCACCCAGGTCGGGCTGGCCATGGCCGTGACGGCTTGCAACCACGGCGACGCGCCCCTCGACTTTTTTGCGCTGCCTAATCCTGACCATCCGGTTATCGCCCAGAATCTTTATCGCATGAGCGGCGGCGCGACGAACGACGATCGTTTCGAACAGGTGGGACAATCCTGGCTCAAGCATACCTACTTTGCGCTGGAATCGAACGAGTGCAGCTTCGGCTGTCTTCCGTCGGGCACCGGCGGAACTCATCTGGGCGCAGGATGCTCCGATTCGGAGAGTGCGAGTTCCAATGGCGATCAAAACAATCTCGGCGCGCGCGCCTGGGTCAATCCGTTTACCGGAGTTTTACCCGCAATTCCCAATCCATCCGACCACAGCGGTCACGTTCATACCGGAGTCACGCACCGCACTTTGGTGGAGAGCGATGACCTGAACACAACGCTTAATCCGGGTGCTACCTATTACGCCGAAGTCCAGCTTGTCACACCCCACGAGTACGCGTGGTGCCAGGCACACGCCGGGCAATGCAACATGTACAACAACGCTTCCTATCGGCGTTTCGCTGTCAGCGGGACGACAAGTTTTGTCTTCGCGCCGGTTGGCTCGACCGTGCTCGGAGCTCCTGCCGTTGCTGCGTGGACGGGAGCCACCATGAACACGATCGAACCGGCGCCGGGCCAGGATGGCCGCGCTTTCGTCGCCTGCAAAGTGACGAATCCGTCGGCCGGTGTCTGGCAGTATGAGTATGCGGTTTATAATCAGAACCTCGATCGGGCGATTCAATCATTCAGCGTGCCTCTGGGATGCGGTGTCATGGTGAGCAACCCTGGCTTTCATGCGCCGCTCAACCACCCGGGAATCGCCCATGATGGGACGGTCGGAGATGCGGGATTCAGCAACGTGCCCTGGATGTCCGACCAAACAGTCAATGCTCTGACCTGGAACACGGAGACGTTTGCCCAGAACCCGAATGCGAACGCGATCCGCTTCGGGACGCTCTATAATTTTCGATTCGATTCCAATCGTCCGCCGCACACCGATAGCGCGACGATTGGCTTCTTCAAGACGGGCGGACCGATCACGGTCTCGATTCAAAGCCCCACGCCGGATACCTGCAATCCTCTGCAGCTGACAAGCGCGGTTTCGCGGAAAGCGCACGGCGCCGCGGGAGACTTCGATATTGATCTGCCGCTGACGGGTGCAGCCGGCGTGGAATGCCGGAACGGCGGGGGCGATTACACCATCAGGATTACCTTCAACAACACGGTCGTGAGCGGCAACGCGAGTGTGACAAGCGGCGCAGGCAATGTGGCGGGTGCTCCCGCTTTTAGCGGCAACGCCATGACAGTGGAATTAACCGGCGTGGCCGACGCGCAGGCAATGATCGTGACGCTGAGCGATGTGACCGACAATGCCGCGCAGGTTTTGCCTGACACCGCCGTGGCAATGAAGGTGCTAATCGGCGACACGACCGGAAACGGAACGGTCAGCGCCTCCGATATCGCTCAAACCAAAGCTCAGTCCGGGCAGCCGGTGACATCCGCCAACTTCCGGGCCGATCTCAACGTCAACGGCACGATCAGCGCGTCGGATATCGCGCAAACAAAAGCAAGCACGGGGCACGGCGTGCCCTGAGTCACGCCCGGCGGCCATTCTGCACGCTCAGTTCCCAGCGATAACCGTCGGGATCGTGGAACCAGAGGCCCATATGCGGGGAACCGGGGCCTTCGGGACCGATCTCATCGCCGGGATCTTCGATTTTCACTTTTTGCTTCTTCAGATGCGCGAGTGCTTTTTTGAGAGCGCTCATGTTCGGCAGATGAAACGACATGTGTCCGAGCGTTTTCGGCGACGGCCGCCCCTTGTGCAAAGCGATGGTGACGTTGTCGTTGCCGATGGCAACCCCATTTTCAAACGTGAATTGTTTTTCGAAACCAAGCGCGCGGGCGAACCATTGCGCGCTTTTCTTCGGATCGCGCACGGATAAACCGAAGTGACCGACGACGCCCGGAGTAAACGGTACTTTCATCCCGGAAGGTAGCGTGAATTCCGAAAATGTGGAGCCGCCACCATTCGGCTCAGCTCGCCTAACGAGCAATGAAATTACTTCTCGCGCCAGGCGAGGATCGGTTCAATCTTGACGGAATGATTGAAGATCTCTGGTACAAAAATACCGTCATCTACAGCCTCGATGTCGGGACATTCATGGATTCCAACGGGGATGGCGTCGGAGATTTCGAAGGGCTCATGCGACGGCTCGATTATCTCGATTCCATCGGGATCGAGACGATCTGGCTGGCTCCTTTCTACCCTTCGCCCAACCGCGACAACGGCTACGACATTTCCGATTTCTACGGCGTCGATCCGCGGCATGGCTCGCATGGCGACTTTGTCGAGTTCATGCACCAGGCGAACGAACGCGGCATGAAGGTGATCATCGATCTGGTTGTGAATCACACTTCCGATCAGCACTCCTGGTTCAGGGAAGCGCGCGCCCACCCGGATGCATTGCATCGCGACTGGTATGTCTGGTCGAAGAAACGGCCGCCGGGTTGGAACCGCGGGATGGTTTTCCCCGGGGTGCAGGACGCGACCTGGACACGCGACAAAGAAGCGAAGGCCTATTACTACCATCGCTTTTACGATTTCCAGCCGGACTTGAACATGGACAACCCGGCGGTGCGCACAGAGGTGCGCCGCATCATGGGATACTGGCTGCAACTGGGGGTGGCTGGGTTCCGCGTCGATGCCGTGCCGTTCGTCATCGAGAGCACGCACCCGGGCAAGAAAAGCGTGCTGCATTTCGAATATCTGGAGGAAATGCGCAGGTTTCTGCAATGGCGTTGCGGCGACGCCGTGCTGCTTGGCGAAGCCAATGTCCTGCCGGCGGAGAATCGAAAATACTTCGGTCGTGACGGCGATGGAATTCACATGATGTTCAATTTTTACGTGAACCAGCATCTTTTCTACGCGCTGGCTTCAGGCGACATTGGCCCGCTGGCCAGAGCGCTCACCGCCACGCGCTCTCTGCCGCCGTCGGCGCAATGGGCGCAGTTTCTGCGTAATCACGATGAGCTGGATCTCGGTCGCCTGACGAAGCGGCGGCGCGAAGCGGTCTTCGCCCGGTTCGGTCCGGAAAAACGGATGCAGTTGTACAACCGAGGCATCCGGCGCCGGCTCGCGCCGATGCTGGGCAACCGGGCCCAGATGGAACTGGCTTACAGCATCCTCTTTTCTCTCCCTGGCACACCGGTGCTGCGTTATGGCGACGAGATCGGAATGGGCGACGATCTCGCTCTTCCCGAGCGCAACGCGGTGCGAACACCCATGCCCTGGTCGAACGGCCCGCACGGCGGATTTTCCACGGCCGGGCACACGGTTCGACCGGTCTTGAGCAAAGGACCGTTTGGCTTTCGCGAAGTGAACGTCGAAGCGCAGCGCCGCGACGACGACTCGCTGCTCAACTGGATGGCCGCCATGATCCGCCTGCGCAAGGAATGCCCGGAGATCGGCTGGGGCGAATGGTCATTGCTCAAGACCAACGCGGCCGGCGTGCTCGGCCTCCGCTTCGATTGGCGAGGCAACGCCATGGTCGTGTTACACAACTTCAGCGCCAAACCGAAGGAGGTTCGCCTTCATTTGAAAGACGAGCGCGGCGATGTGTTGACCAATCTGCGGCACAATGAGGAGTCGCAGGCCGACGAGCGCGGACAGCACCGGATCGCATTGGAAGCCTACGGCTACCGCTGGTACCGGGTGGGCCGACTCGATCATCTCCTGGCGCGAAGCAAGTCCTGAGGCGGCGTCTTTCGAAGGAAATGCTCACGAGAGGAGTCGAACCTCCACGGGTTTCCCCATACGGTCCTGAGCCGTACGCGTCTGCCATTCCGCCACGTGAGCGCGCTGCGGCATTTTTGCCGACGGCTAAGGTGCAATGGAGAGCCGCCCGTGCCAAGCGGCTTTTGCGAAGCATGCTGCAGGCGGATCGACGATTCGACACGGGCCGATCATCGTTCAAAGGTGGATCCGCGCTCTCCGAGCGTGATATTTCCCTGCCCGCCAGGCCCCTTGGCGAGCGTGCCTGGAGAGCGGGTTCGACTTCAGGCGCGTCGCTTGCGCCGGGCGCGCTCTTCCAGCTGGTTGGCCTTGCGTGCCTTGCCTAACGAACGCAACAGGTCGGCATAGTTGGAAGCGACAATCTCGTAATCCCTGGGTGGCGTTTCCATGGCTTCCTCCCAGCTCTTGATTGATTCGCGGTAAAGCTCCGCGGCCCTGTCGTATTCGCCGCGGGAATGATACACGACGGCCAGGTTGCATTTCGATTGCGCGATATCGGAATGGCCGGGTGGATGAATTTTTTCGCGAATGGCCAGGGCGCGCAGGTGTGTTTTCTCCGCTTCGTCAAAGCGGCGTTCATTCGTATAAAAGACGGCGAGGTTATTCAGGACCGAGGCGACATCGGCATGTTCCAGTCCGAGCTGTTTTTCGTAAATCTCGAGCGCATGCTTGTAATACGGTTCGGCCGCTTTTTGCCGGCCCGATTTTCGATAGATCAGCGCCACGTTGTTCAGCATCGTCCCAAGGTCGGAATGCGGCAGATCGTTCAGGTGCATCCCGGATTCGATCGCTTTTTCGTAATACCTGATGGCCTCCTCGATATGGCCGAGGTTATCGCAGACGAAGGCGAGGCGCCGGGCGGACCGATAAATCGAGCGCACATCGGGCGGCTGCACCCTCTCGAAAATGGAATGGGCCTCCTCCAGAACGGGCTTCGCGCTCTCACGATCGCCCCGTTGATCACGTAATTGACCGAGACGTTCGAGACTAAAGGCGACCTTCGGGGAATCGGGCGGAAAAGCCCGCTGTGCCAGCTCCAGGGCGGTTTCGGCAACTCGGATCGCTTCCGGCAGACGATCGCTCGCGCGCAGCATCTCCAGTTTTTCGCTCAGGATTTGCCACAGCTTTTCGTCACCTTTCATCCGCCGCGCTCACCAACCTTCGCTCAACTGGCTCACCAAATGGACGGCCAATTCCTCCGTAGCCAAAGGGAGAGCCTGGCGCTCATCCGTGCTCGGATCGCTGCCGACAAAAAAGCTTGTCGTGCCTGTGGCAATGGTGGGAGGTGAGAGCTGCCGGCCATCGCGATCCTGCAAGGTGTAGCGCACACGCATGACCAGGCCGAACTCCGTGGTGGCAAGGACGTTTCCACGCACTGAACGCGTCGGACGCCGCGTCACGCTTAAAATTTCACCATTCAAAATGGCGTCGGCCGCTTCATTTCCCACGATGCGAAAAGTACCATCCTGTTGGAATTGTTTGATCACGGTGTCCGTAACCAGCACTTCGATGCGTGGGAGCAGCGTCGTATTCTTGAAGGTGGGCACCGCGATGGTGTGGACATCGCGCAGGTAATACGGTTTGACCGGGCCGACGTGATAACCCAGACAGCCGGTCAGGCACAGCGCAAGAAGCGCGGCGGTAAAGGCGGACTTCACGGAGTCGGCGTAGCCGTGGCTTCGGGCGTAGCCGTCGCTTCAGGCGTAGCCGTTTCCTCCGGCGTGGCGGTCGGTTCCGGAGCCGTGACCGTTTCCGGGGTCGGCGAAGTGGACGGGGCGGTCGTGTTATCCGGAGCGAGCGAAGCGGGCGGTGGCAGAGAGACATCGCTTTCGGGCGGTGGCAACGGCGCGACATCCTCGGGCGAAGCACGCATGGCGGGCATTTCTTCGCCCTGCCCTTCGCTGCCCGCCCGCGCCATGCTATTGCCGGCCTTTTTCTTCGGTTTGCCCGCCACGACCGGCGCTTGCAAAGCCGCATCGCCGACCTTGGCCCGAAGTTCATCGATGCGCTTTTTCGCCTGATCGCTTTCCGGCGAACCCGGCTGCTGACGAATTACTTCATTATAGTAGATGACCGCGGCGCGATAATCCTTCCGCTTGTCATAAAACTTGGCCACACCCATCGAGTCGCTTGTTTGCCGGTGTTCGAGACGCTGCAGATTCTCGCGGGCCTGAGCCGCTTTTTCGCTGTGGGGAAAGCGGAAAAGAAAATCCTCGAAACCGGTCTTGGCTTTGTTTAGCGCGTCCGGATCCTTGGCTCCGCGCCGCGCGGCATCGTACCAGATATAGCCGATCTGATATTGCGCGTCTGCGGCCACTGCTTCATTCGGAAAACGATCGACCACGGCCTGAAAGGCGGACAAGGCGGCCTCGTTCAATCCCTCCTTCTCGCGCGCGAGACCAATGTTGAACTGAGCCCGCGCCGTGTATTTGCCGTAGGGCGCGGTTCGCACGATCGCGGCAAAAACGTCCACGGCTTCGGTGTAGCCGCTTGCCACCGGAACCCCGAAAACTTTCCTCTTCTTTCCGTTCAGATAAATCTGACCAATGCGAAATTGCGCTTCGATGGCTTCATCGAAGTGGGAACTCTTCGGGTACCTCTCGACGACATAACGATAATCGACGGCGGCGCGGACCAGCATGCCGAGCTTCTCCTCCATCGCGGCGATGCCAAAAGCCGAATCAGGCGCCACCCTGTCGTGCGGATAACGGCGGGCAATATGTTTGTATAACTTTAACGCACGCTTGAAATTGCCTTCCTTCTCGGCCGCCTGTGCCTGCGTGAAAAGTTCCTGCGCGGTGCCATTGATCTCTTCCTCACCGGGCGGGTGATATTTGACACCCTGCTTCGGCTTGAAGATGACCGGCGCCGGGCTTCGCTCGGGAAAAGCGAGGCAGGCGGCGACCAGTAAAATTAAGAAACGCAGTCGAGGGATCATTGGAACTGCGCAGGGTAATTAACCTTCGTACCCCCGTCAAGTTGAGGGCCGGGGCGGCGCGACCGCCGCATGCGCGGCCTGCGATTGAAAACCAAAACGGCGAGTTTCCAGAAGGCGCGCCATCAAGTAGCGTTCTCCGAGGTTGAATCTTAACGATCAGCGAAAAATCCGCATCGGCACCTGCGCATGGAGCTTCGAGGAATGGCGCGGGGCCTTCTATCCGCTCGATTTGCCGGCGTCGCACTGGCTGGAATTCTACGCCCGCTATTTCTCCGCCGTCGAAATCGACTCCACTTTCTATCGGCCACCCACCGAAGCGACCGTGCGCCGCTGGCTTGAGATAACGCCGGCCGATTTTCGTTTCAGCTGCAAGCTTGCCCGCGAGATCACACATGATCGCCGGCTGCAGGATTGCGCGCAACCGCTCGCTGCTTTTCTGCGCGCGCTCGAGGCGCTCGCCCCAAAACTCCACGTCATCCTCATCCAGTTGCCACCTTCCTTCGCGCCGAAGGAAGGCCGCCCCGTCCTGCGCGAGTTTCTCAAGCTGCTTCCGTCCGACTTTCGCTTTGCCATCGAGTTCCGCCACCCGTCGTGGCACCGGCCGGCCGTCATTCGCCTGCTTGAAAAACATCGCGTCTGCTGGGTCTGGGCCGATACCAGCCCGCTCAACGAGCGCAATCTCGCTCCTTTCGAATTTCTTCCCCTAACGAGCGATTTTCTCTACCTGCGTCTCCTCGGCGATTACTCGACCAAATACGACGGTGACGGCCGGCACCTGCATCGTTACGGGAAACTGCTTTGGAAACGCGAAGCCGCCCTGGAAAGCTGGTCGTTGAAAATCGAACGCCATCTGGCCGATACGCGAAACGTCTGGACATTCCTGAACAATCATTTCGAGGGTTTCGCCCCGGAAAGTTGTCAGCGCCTCGCGCAACGGCTCGGTTTTCAACTGCCGTTGCCCACTGAGACCGAGACGACGGCCTCGACTCGCGCCCAGCTCGATCTCTTGTAGTGCGGACCTCGCCAGCTTAACGACCGCGGCGCGGGAAATGCACGCTCGATTCCTGGTAGAACGCCGCCGCGCTGATCACCGTCTGGCCGTTGTCCATCTCGCCAAAGATATATCCCTGTTTGAGATCGCCGCTGTATTTGCTGCCGACGGACCTTCCATACAGCACGCCCACTTCCCCGCTGACGTGATCGAAGAACTTCGGACGCACCAACGGCACCTCTTCGGCCGGCTGTTCCTGCGCCGCCACTTTTTTCGCCGGTCTTTCAGTCCGCGCCTCTTCTTCGGGAATGGCCGGCAGAAAATCAATGAGGGGCTCTTCCAACCCGAGGAAGGCATTTGAAAAAGTGAAAAGTTTTCCATCGGCGAGCGTCAAGGGCAGCCCGGTTTGCGTGCCCAGTGTGCTCAACATATCCGCTCGTCCTCTTTGCACGGCCGGCTGATTCATGCTTAAGAGAGCAGACGACATGTCACCCGAGCGCAGGCTCTCCTGCGCCGGCATAGCACCGCAAAGACCGAAAAGGACGGTCACCACCAGAAGCGCGTATTTTGCCATGGGGGGAATGCACAGCCGAAATCCCCTCCGCGCCAATGAAATCTTTTCACCCGCTGTAGAGGCTACCGTCCCCGCGGCCAGGGGAACGGAATCCAGAATCCCCCGGAAAGATGCGAAAAGTCACACAAAAGACACGTGACAAATGGGGCCGAACGGGCGTGCAATTGCCTGCCATCCATCCTTGTGACGGACGGCGAACCTTGGTGAGACAAAAAACATATGAAGAAATCCAATTCGAATAAGACCGCGGAACTCCGGCGCCGTCGCGACGCGGCGCTCGCCACTCGCACCGACCTCAACCATTCCGCCACGCGCGATATTTCCGGGGCCATGAACGCAATCCTGGCCGATGTCTTCGCGCTTTATGTGAAGACGAAAAATTTCCACTGGCACATGAGCGGACCGCACTTCCGCGATTATCATCTGCTCCTCGACGAACAGGCGGATCAGCTCTTCGCCATGACCGATCCGATCGCGGAGCGGGTGCGCAAGATTGGCGGGCTGACGCTCCATTCGATCGGGCAAATCTCGCGCCTGCAGCGAGTGCTCGATAACGATGCCGAATACGTCGAACCGCTCGACATGCTGGCGGAGCTGGCCGACGACAACAAGACGCTGGCGGCGCGCCTGCGCGAGACGCACAACGTTTGCGATGACCATCGCGATGTGGCGACTGCAAGCCTGATCGAAGTTTGGATCGACGAAACCGAGCGACGGACGTGGTTCCTCTTCGAAGCCTGTCGTCGCAGGAACTAGAAGGGCGAAGCGTGCAGGCGTTTGAAAAAGTGTCTGCCCTGAAAGCGCTCGCTCCGACCCGGTCCGAGCCGCCTTTCAAAATCACGCAGCTCGTGCTGCTCGCGGTTTTCGTTCTGCTCGGGATTGTCGCAGCTGTTCGCTTTCGGCCGGCGCCCCTTCCTGCCGCGTAAATGAAGCTTGGCCGGAGCGTCACACTTCTTGCCTGACGACTGGCGAAAATCGCACGAGCACGACGAGTATCACACACATCCAGCCAAACCAATCGCCGTAACGCGCATAGGGTGTTTCCGCGGCCGGGCCGACCGGCACTCGCGCAATGACGGCAGCGCCGGGCAACGCGCGACTCGGTTTCTCGACCATGAAGTGCCCATAACGATCGCTCGCCGAAAGCAGGCCGTCACGCGCCGAATGCACGACGGCATATCCGTTTTCAATCCCGCGCATCGCCGCGAGGCGCGCCGACATCCAGGCATCGCGGTCAAAATCCCAGGCCGGCTCGAGCATCACCGCTACCCGTCTTTTTCCATAGCTGCGCCCGAGCGAAGCAAAATGCATGTCCTTGCAGATCGCGATTCCGAAACGGTGTCCATCGATTTCCTGCACGACATCACGCCGGCCGGCCGTCATCTCCGCTTCCAATCCCGGGACGAGATGCTGCTTGTCGTATTCGGCGAGCAACTGACCGCTCGGGCCGAAAAGCCAGGCGCGATTTTTCCAGCCGGACTCGGTCGGCAAACCAATGCCAACGACCAGATAAACTCCATTCCGGCGTGCCATGTCAGCCAGCGCTTTCCGGCGTTCGTCGCCCGCTGCTTCCTTCACATCGATCTTTTCCGGAAGCACGATGATCTTCCCTCCCTCGTGCGCCAGCTGGGCGATCCCCGCATCGTACTCTTTCCAAACGGCCTCGGCCCTGGCGCGCGGGATCTTCGGGCCGATGAAATCGTCGATCGCCACCAGGCCGATCGGCATGGTTTCGACTGCTTCCGGACGATTCGTTAGGCGCGTCGCGCCAAAAATGACGACCGCCGCCAGAATCAGCGCCGGCAATCCATAAGCCAGCATCGGCCGGGTTCGTGGCCTGGTTCGGTAAAGGGCGAGCGCAAGCATGGACGCAAACAGGCTGATCACGAAAACGATTCCCGGCGTTCCCGTGAGTGAAGCGAACTGCACGACCGGCAGCAGATCCATCTGCGTATAGGCGAGACTGCCAAATGTCCCGTGCGGCGAGAATGCCGAGATGAGCGTATCGAGCGCCGCCCAGATCAGCGGATAGGCAAAAACGGTCGACCAATGATTCGAGCGTCGGACGATGGCGCGCGTGTAGCCGACCACCAGCATCCATGCGCCCATCTCCAGGAGGACGATCAACAGGGCGGAACCGATCCCAACCGTCACGATCCTGTAATACCCGATGATACTCGTCAGGCCGATCAGCGCCGCCGTCGCGCAAAGCAGCCGCGTTTCCCGGGCCGAAGCATGAAACGCCGCCAGCAAAAGCGGGACCGGTGCGAACCACGCCGCCAGCCAGCAGGGCTGCAATGAAACCGTAAAAAAAAGCAGCCCACCCGAGATCAGCGCCGCGACAAAGCGCGCTGAGCGTCGCTCAAGAATCGGATCCATCTTGTCGACAAGTTTTATCGCATCATGCGCTCACCGCCATCCAATTCACCCTTCCTGACACATGTTTCATCAAGCTCCACGCCATGAGCGTATTCTCGAGAAAGCGCCTAACGAAAACAAGATGAGTCACGCCAATCAGGCGGAACAAGTGTCAAAGAATTAAATTCTTTGACAGATAAGAACTCGGCAAAGGCATGAAGCGGTTGAGAACGTCTCGGCATTCCTGGATTCTTGGTTTCCAAATTCCAAGGCAATGAAGCTGGAAAAGTTCGGAAAGGTTGAGCGGGAATCGCCGGAATCACCGATTCCGGCTACAACTTGGCCAGCTCCTACTGCAGGCGATACGACTCAACGAGGCCGACACCGGTGGCGCCATTCTTGCCGGCGAGAATGGCAGTGTAATTGCCGGCCGGCAGCGACGCCACGATGGCCGATTCGAGATTGTTGGTCGGCGCGATGCCGCTCGCGATGATGGCCGATTCCTGATTCGATTTCCAATCGTCGTTCGAAGCGATGAGCGCTCCGTCGCTATTGTGCAGCTCGAGGACCGGATCGGGCAAGGGATTGGCCACGCCCAGGTCGGCCAAACTCGGGCCGAGACCGCGCACGACGATGATGGGATCATCACCGCTGCCAATAATAAATCCGCTGATGATTACATTCTCGCCGGTCCCGACCAATCCGCGTGTGCTGATGTTCCCTAACGAAGAATCGGATCCCGGATCGAGATCGTAAACCTCGATCAGCCCGATGCCGGTGCCGCCGTTCTTGCCCGCCAAAATGCCGGTATAGTTACCGGGCGGCAAAGTGGCGACGATGGCAGATTCGAGGTCGTTCTGGGGCGGAATGCCGGTCGCCTGGATCTCCGCTTCCTGTGTGTCCCTCCAATTGTCGTTCGTGGCCAGGAGATTGTTGTTCTGGTCGTAAAGCGACAGCACGGGATCGGCCAGCGGGTTTTGCACACCGTGCGCCGCTAACGATGGCCCGATCGCTCGCAGAATGACGTTTTTCGGAGCGTTCCCGGTAATGATGAAACCGCCGATGGAAACATTTTCGTCGGTACCAACAGATACGCGGGTCGAAAGATTCTGCGCCTCGCCGAGCGGCTGCACATTTCCGCTCAGCACACGATTCGCTTCCGCGGCCACGGCATGATGGCCCGCCGTCGTGGGATGGATGTCGTCCCAGAACAGATACTCGTCGGGATCGACCGACGAGTCGCCCTGGGAACTGTCGGTCACGTTGGTGAAACCGTATTGGCCCGGCTCGGCCGTGATCCGAATAACGAGCGACCAGACATCGACGGGATAGATCTGAATATCGATCCCCTGCTGCGCCAGCATGCTCTTCGTCGCAGCCAGCGAAGTGGCCAGCTCATCGCGGAAGCTGGCCGAGGCCGTGTCGAGCTCCGTCGCTTTGGTTACATCGTCGTTGTAATGCGGAATGGCACCGAGCGGGGGGACATTCGGCACCAGAAAATTGCGGCAATTCGCATTGGCCATCCTGACGATCAATGCATTGATGCGACCGACCGCCGCCGAGACGTTGGCCGCCGAATCGTCGTCGAAGAGATCGTTCGCGCCGCCCCACAACGCATAGAGCGCGTCCGGGTCGCCGCTGAAATCGTCGAAGTATTCATCCACCTGAAGGCCCATGTTATCGATCGTGATGGTGTAATCACCGCCGATAAACGGCTCGGGATTTGAAATGACCGTGCGTTCGCTGCTGCCATCCTTCGTCGTGGCGCCGCCAAAGGCGAAATCGAACCCGCCATCGAGACTATTGCTCGCTATCGTGAGTCCAAGAAAATCGTGCGCCAGCTGCTCATGCCAGGTGCCGGCATACATATCCGAGGCCGGATCGGTGTCGGAGCTGTTTGTGAAACGGTGATCGCTGTAATTGAAATCGCCGCTCGGATAACTGAATCCAAAAGTGCCCTCGACCCGGTTCGCGATGTTGCCGTCGTCGGAAAGACTGTCGCCAAAAACGACGATCTTCGAGAAGGTGGGCGGCGTTCCGGCGAAGAGCAAAGCGGGCGCTCCGCAAAGAAACAGCGCAACAAGCGCGGGGAGAACGACGCGAGTGAAAAATGACGGACGGAATGGGCTCATAATTTTCGAATGAAGTTGGTTTCTCCAACTTCAAATTCGGAATTCAGAGCCCGGTCAGCCGTGAAAATTCCGCGATTCCTTTAATTTGTAATCGCGATCGCTACGCCGGATACAACCGACCGTCAGTTGCCCTTGAGGCCATCGCGCCAGGCGATGGCTTCGAGCTCAACCCGGACAGCTTCCTCGACAGGAATGACAGGTCGTGCTTCGAAGACAAAAGCCGGGTAGGTTGAGCAGAACTTATGAACCGCCGCCGGATCGTCGCATTCGACGAGCAAATGGCCGCCCCACTCCCCTACTCGCACGACAAACAGCTCAATCTTGAAATTACCCGGCGCCTTCCATTGCGTGAAAACTTCCAGGATTCGCTTTTGCGCATTCTCGTACTCGGCCGGCGATCCCTGCGGACGCTCGAACCAGCTGATCATGTATTTCATCGGTGTTTTCCTTTATTGAGTTACCCGCAGCGGTCCGATGCGCGACTTGTCAGGCCACCGCGTCCAAGCCGTCGAAGCATCGCTTCTGCATGACGCCACCTTTCGACGGCGATAGCAAGGACTTCGTGGGGGCGTGACGATGAGCCCCGAGAATCCTAAATCGGAACTGCGTCTCAGGGTTCACTCTCTTTTTTCCTGTATTCCTGAGTTCCTGACTCCTCTCTTTTCGTGGCCTCCTGGTTTCCTAATTCAAAGTTCGTTTGTGCAAGACGCCGTTGAAGCAACGGACTGGAAGCCCGTCGGCCGAGTCAGGCAGGATGCCTGACTTCCAGGTCGGTGGCCTCGAGCAGGGACGACAGGCCGTCTGCGTGGCGGAGGGCTTCGTTGAGCGATTCCAGACGGGCGTCGCCGGCGGCTTCGGGGAAACAAATGCGGCGCGCTTCGTCGCCTTTGCCAAAAACAATTTCGTCCCATTGAATCGATTCGATGGCTTCGTTGAAACGCGCGACGGAACGGCCACGAAAATAAGCACGCGTTGTTTCGGGCGGCGAGAAAATGGCGGCCTTGATTTCTTCTTCGCTGACCACGCGGCGCATGGAACCCTGTCTGACGAGCTCGTAAAAGAGACCGCGCTCGAGCGCGATGTTGTGATATTCGAGATCGACGGCCTGCAGCCAGGGATCGCTCCAGGAAAGTTTCTCTTCTTCCTGCAGGGCGCCGAGCAGAAACTTCTTCGCCACCCAGTCGACGCGATCTTTCGTCAGGCTGATGTCGCGCTGCAGATCGTTGAGGACATTGTCCCACTGTTCGAGCAACCACGTGGTCTCATCGTCGGGCTCGGCAAAAACGCGTTGCGCGGCGCGCAGATAAAGCCGTTGCACATCGATGGCGGAAATTTTGCGCCCGTCCTTTAACTCGATGATCCAATCGTAGTTTTGATCGCGACTGATCGATTTGGTGGCGTCGATCGGCTGCGCAATCTCAAGCGGCGGCGCTTCCCCGCGCTCGATCAGTTCGAGGACAAGCGCCGTCGTTCCCATCTTCATGGCGGTAGCCCATTCGCTCATGTTGGAATCGCCGATGATGACGTGGAACCGGCGATAACGGGCGGCGTCGGCGTGCGGCTCGTCGCGCGTGTTGATGAGCGGCCGGCGGTTCATCGTGTCGATGCTGACAAGGACGCTGAAGAAATCGGCGCGCTGCGAAATCTGAAACAGTCCCGGCTGACTGGTGGTGCCTTCCGCTTCAACGCCCATCTTGCCGGCGCCGGCGAAGATTTGGCGTGTAATTAAAAACGGCAGGACGCCGCTGACGAGACGGTCCCACGGCACGTCGCGGCGCATGAGATAATTATCGTGGCAACCGTAGCTGTGCCCCGCGAAGTCGGTGTTGTTCTTGAAGAGCCGCACTTCCTGCTCGGACGGCAGCTTCTGGTTTCGGCGCCGCGCGCATTCGGCCAGGATGCGCTCGCCGGCTTTGTCCTGCGCCACGAGTTGCCGCACGGTCGTGCACTCGGGTGTGGAATATTCCGGATGGGCGTGGTCGTTGTAAAAACGGGCGCCGTTCGAGAGAACGAGGTCGGTTTTGATTTCCTCGAATGTGAGTGGCCGCTTCTTGTCGATCTCGTAATAGGCGGATTCGTCGGTGTCCTGAAGCAGCTCACGAGCGCGAAAGCCACGCGCGTCACGATGAGGATCTTCCAATTCGTAATCCCATTTCATGTGGGCGCCGTGTTCGGTGTAGCGCCTGACGAGCTCGATCGATTCCGCCACCACGTCGACCATTTCCGCGCCCGTAATCGTGATCCCGTATTCCGTCTCCAGCCCAAAAACCCTTTGCATGGCGTGGAAAAGATAATGTGCCGATTCGATGCCGTCGAATTTGACGCGGATGAACAGGTGGGACGCGGCCTCCGGACGCGTCTGCGACAATGGATTGCCCATCGCGAGGCATTACGGAGTGCTCAGAGAGCGCTGCAACCTTGTTGCGGCCAGAACAGCGCGCTCGGAGAGCACGCTCCACCAAATAATGCAGCCACACAGCGCGCTCGGAAGCACGCTCCACCATGCAGCCACACGGCGCGCTCGGAGAGCACGCACCACCGATTTTTTTGCTCGGCCCCGGCGACCGTTTCGGGAATGATCCGGCCACCATGAAAATCGTGACCATCATCGTTCGTATTTTGCTCGGGCTTGTCTTCCTTGTCTTGGGTTCGAACGCCTTCCTGCATTTCATCCCAATGCCGCCCATGACGGGTCATCCGGCTGAGTTTCTCGGGGCGATGGCAGCCACCGGCTATTTGCAGGCCGTCGCCGCGCTGCAAATGCTCGGCGGCTTGCTCCTCATCATCGGTGTGGTTCCGCTCGGCCTGCTTATCCTCGGGCCGATCATCGTGAACATCGATTTCTATCACATCTTTCTCGATCCGTCGGGACTCGGCATCGCGGCAATTGTTTCCGTTCTCGCGCTCTTCCTTCTTTTTCGCTACGCGGCGGCATTTACGGGAATTTTCCGAAACAGGTAGGGCGACAAATAGTGGGGCGCGACCTCCGGGCGCGCCAATATACGATTTGCTCAGCGAGCTCGGAGAGCCCGCTCCACCAAATTCACGAGCCGATCTTTTGCAGGAGCGTGCGCAGCTCCTGAAAGTCGACTGGCTTGGTCAGGTGATAATCGAAGCCGGCTTCGAGACTGCGGCGCACATCTTCCTGTGTACCGAAGCCACTGAGCGCAATTCCCTTCAGCGCCTGCTGCTTTCGTTTTGCTTCGCGGATCAGATCGTTGCCGCTGGCGTCGGGCAGACCGACATCGCTGATGAGCCCGTCGAAGCGTTCGGACTCGAGGTGTCTCAGGGCCGCGCGGGCCGAGTCAGCCGTTGCCACTTTGTGCCCGCAACGCGTGAGCAACCGCGAGAGCACGTTGCGGGTGTCCGAATGATCGTCCACCAGGAGAAGATGCAGGCTCCGCGCCGCTCCGGTTCCGGCGTCCGTCGTCTCGCTCACGGGAGCGACCGTCTCATCCATCAGATCGAGAAAAACGCGAAAGGTTGTTCCCTGATTCTTCCCGCCGCTCTGCACGGTGATGGCGCCGCCGTGCAATTCGAGCAGCATTTTTGAAATTGTGAGCCCGAGCCCGAGCCCGCCGAAGCGCCGCGTGATCGTACGTTCCCCCTGATCGAACGCATCGAAGATGCGCGCCTGTCGCTCCGGCTCGACCCCGATGCCGGTATCGCTGATTTCGAAAATGAACTTCCGCGCCTGGTTGGAGGAGCGCAGCGTGATCCGGCCGCCCGTGGGCGTGAATTTCACCGCATTGTTGATCAAATTCCAAAAAACCTGCTGGATGCGCATCGGGTCGGCCCAAACGTGATGATGCGCCGCCCGCAGATCGAGCACGAATTCGATTTGTTTCTCGAGCAAATCCTTCTGGGCAATCTCGACCGCGTTCAGGATGAGGCGGTGCACATCGGCCGCTTCGTGGTCGATGTCGATCTTCCCGCGCGCGATGCGTGTGACGTCGAGTAAATCGTCGATGAGGCGCGCCTCCAGTTGCACGTTGCGCCAGATGGCCATCACTTCCTCGCGGAATTCCGGCAGCGCTTCCTCGTGTTCGGCCAGATAACTGGCGGCCACGAGAGCGGGCGTGAGCGGTGTGCGCAATTCATGGCTGAGGAGGGCGAGAAAATCATCCTTCGCCTGGTTCGCTCTTTCCGCGGCGACCTTGGCTGCCTCGAGCGCCTCGGCCGCGCGTTTCCGCTCGGTGATATCGCGCGCCACTTTCGACGCGCCCACCACCTTGCCCGCTCCATCCCTGATCGGAGAAATGCAGAGCGAAACATCGACGAGCGAGCCATCCTTGCGCACGCGCAACGTTTCGAATGGTTCGACCCGCTGCCCGCGGCGGATTCGCCGGAGCACTTCCGTTTCTTCGCCCTGGCGATCCGGCGGAATGATCCGCAGAATCGGCTGGCCGATCATTTCCTCCGCCTTGTAACCGAAAAGCCGCTCCGCGGCCGCATTCCAGCTGGTCACGATGCCGTTCAGAGTTTTGCCGACGATTGCGTCGTAGGAAGAATCCACAATCGCAGCCAGTCTTTGTGCGACGATGGCCGCGCGGTTGCGCTCGGTAATGTCCCGAAAACTCCAAACGCGCCCAATCGGGCGGTTCTCGATCGATTGCGTCATGGAATAGCGCTCGAAAAATCTGCCGTCGACCAGCTCGAGCACATCGAACGTTTCGGGCGGCGCCTGTTCGTAGATTTCTTTAACGCGGGCGAGGAACCGCACCGGATCCTTGAAGCGGCGGCTGAACATTTCCCGCAGCCGATCCACGTCGCACGCTTCAATCTCCTCGCGTGACATGCCGATGAGCGCCGCGTACTTTTCGTTGAATCCGGTCACGTCGCCGGCCAGATCGGTCACCACGATTGCGTCCGTGGTCGAATCGAGCGTGGCCCGCATCATGGAGAGGGAATGGGCCAGTTCCTCCGTCTTACGCTCGAGCGCTTCCTTTGCCTGGAGACGTTCCTGTTCCGAACGCTGACGCAATTGCAGGATGCTCTGGGCGGTTTGAAGCGCGGACGAGCGCAACTCCGGGTCGGCGTTGCCCGAACTCTTCGCCTTACGGCCCATCGATTATCTCCGCGGCCATTTCCGTGCCGAGCACGCGTGCGCGAATCTTGGCGAAGGCTGTCTCGCGGCTTGTTGAGGTGTCGTCGCTGAAAGGCGCAAATCCGCAGTCATCCGTCGTCCCCAGTTGTTCCACCGGAACGTATCGGGCCGCTTCCAAAATTCGATCTCGCACTTCTTCGGGCATCTCGATCCGTGGATCAATCGGGGCGACGACACCAACAAAAATGCGCTGCCCCGGCTTCAGGTAATCGCGAATGATCCGCAAAACGCGCGTCCGATCCTTTTCCCCGGCCAGCGCGATATAGAAGTTTCCCACCTGCAATTCGAACAAGCTCGGCAGCAGCTCCGCGTAGTCCACATCCGCGCTGTGCGTCGAATCGCGATCAGCTCCGGGGCAGGTGTGCACGCCGATGCGTTGACGTTCCTTATTGCTGAAACGCGCCAGGGCGATGTTGTTCAGGTCGATAAAGCTGCTGAGCAGATCGCCCGAGCGATCGATTTTGATGGCCAGCCGGCCTTCCGTGAAATCGATCTGCACCGTGTGTGCGCCTTTTTCCAGGCAACGGCGCACCTCTTTTTCATGCTCGTCGATCAGATCCGAGATAAAGTTCTCCCGCGCATAACCCGGGATCGGCTCGGCCGGATACATCAGGCTCAAAGCCGAAGGCGAAATCACCGCCTGCTTGACGGGCCGCTGCGTATAGCGGCGTGCCACCTCGAGAAAATCATCCGCACCCATGAGATATCGGAACGGCCCCGCCGTCAGCCGCGGCCATTGCCGCACATGCGTCACGAACGGCAGCTTGAAGCCGTCCGGGGCGATATTCGGCAATCCATCGACGCAATAGGTGCCGAAATTGTGATACTTCCGCTGTTCTCCGTCCGTGAGGACCGGCGATCCGGTCTCCTCAAAACGCGCGATCGTATCGCGAATCGCCTCGTCGAAAAGCGCGTTCAGCGATGGATCGTTAGGGCCCCTGTTCCTGATCGCCTCGATTAGAGGAAGCGGCCGCGGAATACTCCCAATTGGTTCGGTGGGAATCGTCATGGCCGTTCGGTCGCCCGATGCTGAACTCAGGGCCGGCCCCCGTCAAGCCGCGCCCTCGTCGCGCACCGCAGAGATCGCAGCGCAGCCGAGAATTGGACCGGTGCCTTTAAGTCGGCGGCGCGTTTAGACAGCTCGCCTCACAAGCCGGTCACGGATCAGATAGAGGACTGAGGCGATGACCAGTGCGACCCCCGTGATGGCAAATTCTTCGCGCGTGCCGTGCGCCAGAATCCAGAGGATGACCGCGATCGAAACGATCGGAATGGCAATGCCACCCCGGATATGAAAAGGCACGCCATCGCTGCGGACATCGCGTCGTTCCAAAACGATCGCCGCCAGACAACAAAGTATGTAGAGCAGCAGCACCGCCATGTTCGAAAGAATGGCCAGCTTTTGAAAGCTGGAACTGTAGGAGAGAACGAAGGCACAAAGTGCATAGCTTACGATGGCGACATCCGGTGTGCGGAAGCGCGGGTGAACACGGGCGAACCAGCTCGGCAGAAACCCGTCGCGCCCGAAAGCAAAAATGATTCGTGGCGAGCTAAGGATATCGCTCGCCACCCAGCCGAAGGCAGAAATGGTCAGCCCCACAAGCATGAGCGTGCGGCCGAAATTGCCGAGAAAACGCGCCGCCGCTTCGGCCAGCGCGGCGTCGCCGGCCCGGCCGAGTTGGTCGCCGAGCGCCGCCTGCGCGACAAACTGAATGGCAATGTAAAGAACGGTCGTCACCCCGAGCGCCGTGAAGATGGCGCGCGGAACGGTCCGCGCCGGGTTCTTGATTTCGCCGCTCGGCACGAGGGCGATTTCAATTCCGACAAAGGCAAAGAGCAATTGCAGAACACTCCGGCCTAACGAGCCGCCTGTCGGCCAGCCCGGCCAGGTCAGCACAAACGGCCGGAGAAAAAGCAGTCCGGCCACGACGAATAACAGAAGCGGCACCACCTTGATAATCGTTACCGCCTCCATCGCGCGCGCGCCGACGCGCACCCCGCGAATATTGATGCCGGCCAGGAAAGCGAAGATCGCAAAAATGACAAAAAACCGAGCGACCGGTGTGGCTAGGAATGGAACCAGGCGACCGACCGAGTCCGCCACCAGGCCGACGATGCCGGAAATGGCGAGAATGGCGGTCAGAAAATAGAGGACGCCGGCGATAAAACCGAAATAGCGGCCGAAGGCGACTTCGACGTAGGCGTAAAGGCCGCCAGTCAGCGAAACCCGGCTGCCAGCCATGGCGAATGAGGTCACGATCAGGCACATGGCCAGCGCGCATATGACATAGGCAATGGGCGAGGCGCCACCGATCTGCAGAGCCACCAGGGCCGGCAGTGCGAAAATTCCGGCACCGATGGTGGAATTGACGATATTGGCGGCGAGACCCGGAACGCCGATTGCCCTAACGAGTTGATCGTCCACGCGACTCGCCGGCTTATCAACCATCGCCGCAGCGTGCGTGATACCCGCAGCCGGCGTCAAGGCAGATCACCCGAATGAATCCGCCATTGCGGTAGAGGCCGCCGTCACGGTGGCAGCATTCCACCAGCTCTCTGCCATTCCCGATTCGTTAACAAGCGCATTGTCTCGGCGCCGGTCATGTTCGCGTTAAGATCACGCTCATGAATTTGCCCGACGCCGATACCGGCTTCGCCGGTTCCATCCCGCAGCTTTATGAGCGCTATCTCGTGCCGCTCATCTTCGAGCCCTACGCGGCCGACCTCGCTTCGCGGGTGGCGTCATGCCAACCAGCGCGCGTCCTCGAACTGGCGGCCGGCACCGGCGTTGTCACACGTCATCTCGCCAGAGCTTTGCCCGAAACCGTTCCGATTGTTGCGACCGATCTCAACCAATCGATGCTCGATCAAGCCGCCGCGTCGGGGACGGTGCGTCCGGTTGAGTGGCGTCAGGCTGATGCCATGCAACTTCCGTTCGATGATGCCGAGTTCGATATGATCGTCTGCCAGTTCGCGGTCATGTTTTTTCCGGACAAGCCAAAAGCTTTCGGGGAAGCGAGGCGCGTTCTGCGTTCCGGCGGTTTCTTCTTGTTCAATGTGTGGGATCGGATCGAGCAAAACGAATTTGCCAATACCGCGACGAATGCGCTTGGGACGCTCTTTCCGGACGACCCGCCGCGATTCATGGCGCGAGTCCCTCACGGCTACCACGATCTTTCCGCCATCGCGCGGGACCTCTCCGGCGGTGGCTTTGCTGGGCGGCCCGATTGCACGACGCTGGCTGCACGCAGTCGCGCAGACTCGCCGCGGATTCCCGCCGTCGCCTATTGCCAGGGCACACCGCTGCGCAACGAAATTGAGGCGCGTTCTCCTTCGGGTTTGCTCGAAGCCACTGAGGTCGCCGCGGCGGCCATCGCAAGTCGATTCGGCTCAGGCCCCGTCGACGCCAGGATTCAAGCGCACATTATCACAATCGAACGATGATCCCGGCAAGATGCCTGACCTCATCGCAGCGCTTAGTGATGCGCGGCGTTAAAATGGGTGTTGGGATTGGTTCTCGATAAGGTGGTGCCCGAGTCGTTTTCGGGACGCCTATGTTCGCGCAAATTAACGTCTCGAATCCGCTGCGCCGCCATATTCACTTTAGCGATGATAAGATCGGTATCGACATTGAGATGTCTCGCTAATTCTCCCCAGGTTCGAGTGCCAGATCTCATCGCCACAACTTCGGCAAAACTGTTTCCACTTTCGGCGGCGAGCGCGTTTGCCATCAGGAGCTCGGCATAACTCAACCCCGTTTCGGCCTGTTGTTCGACGACTGTATGCGTCGGCAGCTTTGTCTGCCAGCCCACCGCGGCCGGCACCAACCCGAAACCTCTCACCGGCAGCATGCCGAGCTGATCCAATTGAATGATCGCCTGGCGCAGCTCCGGTTCTTCCCGAGCAATCGTCCTGGCGCGAATGTTCGTCAGGTAGGAACTGGCGTAGCCGGAGCCAATGTAACTCCCCGTGCGGCTCGCCACGCGGATCGTCAGTTCGCGGTGCCGGGGAAGGCGGTTGGTTTGGGCGTGGATGCTAAAGCCGGGCATTAGCGCCAGAGCCGCCCCGAGCGTAACGAGGGACTTTGTCATGATTTTCATCGCTTAATTACCTCCATAAGGAACCAAGCACTGACGCCCCATGGCGCTATGACATAATTCAGACCATTTCGGACATGGCCATCCCCAAGCACAGGTCGAAACGGTAAACGCTTTAGCGATTCACAACTCGCACTCCCTCTTCACCCCACCCGGTTAAAGTGGCGCATGATCCAGAGCACCTGATACCCGGTAAGCAGAATAACGAGAAAGCTGTGAAACCACTCTTTTTTCGTCCGGATCGCGATGATTGAAAGAACGAAGATTGCGATATTCCTCGCGAGATACTCCGGGCCAAGGCCGACAAAATAGCCCCAGCCTTTGACCAGCGTATCGCCGAAATCGACAACTTGGATCAGCGCCATGGTTCCGAAAAACCAGCCGCGCCGAGCATAGAAATATTCTTTCAGATCGGCCTGCTCATCGAGGTGCTGCGGCACGAGCAGCGCCACCAAAAAATAGAGCAGGACCGCAAAGCAAATCACAAACGCATACGGAAGAAACGTCCACGTCTGGATTCGCATCAATCCAAACTCCCACCACCAAAAGTGAATCAGCGTCACAAACAGATTCACCATCCAGAGTGTATGAATCCAATAAGTGCGCACCGGCTTGGCCTGCTGCGCGATCTCGGCTGCGCCGCTGAGCAGCTGAGTCATGGCGAGCCCGACCACGATCGACATCAGCGCCAGGATGTATTCGGACAGACTCATGCTGGTTAGTCAGAGGATTGCCGCCTTCCATCCGACAGGCTCGAAGGTGGGTGAAAGTCGCAGAATGGAGTCGGGAGCGAATTTCTTCGTTCCTAATTCCCAACTCTTAATTTCCCCAAGGAGATCCGTTACGGTTGGAACTTTTGCGGCACGCGCCCGGGCCGCGCCGGACCGCCGCTTATCGGCGCGACGGAGCCTGGTGCCTGCGCCGCACGCTTGTTCGTATCGGCTGTCGGGTCGTATTGATTGGCGCACCCCATAAAGACGAGTGCGGCACTGATGGCTGCGCAGAGAAGAAGCATCTTTTTCATTTGCTTTTGATCCTTTGCTTTTGTCGGCGGGCGGAATGCCCGCCGCCCATCTGGCTCTTACTAAGGCATGGTCAAAAAGCAAGCGGCGCTTCCCCGCGACGCGCTATCATTTTCGCAGCGCATCCTGAACGGATGGCGGCAGCTTATCGGCGTTTTGCAAAAGGAGACTGACCTGCCAGATCTCCGTGTCGCTCAACTTGCCATCAAACGACGGCATGCCGCTGAAGCGGATGCCGTGTTGCACGACCCAATGCGTCATCCCGGGCGGATCGTCCGTCACGCCTTTCGAGGGCGGCAGCAAATGCGGCGCGGCGGGATAGAATCGTTTGCCCATGCCGGTCTCCCGTTTGTCGAGCTGGCCGTGGCAACCCTGGCAACCGTGCTCCTGATAAACGCGGGCCCCGGCCAGCAGATTGGTTTCATCGGCCTGCATCGGCGCGGGCGTTTTCGCGCTCGAACCGATTGAGGCGCGGAGAGCCTTGTTGGCAAGCGAGCGTTCCATGGGAAACGGCCGACCGGTTGTCGCCATGTCGACGCCGCCCTGAGTGATGAAGAGATAACCAGCCAACCAAAGCAGGAAGGCTCCGACAAGAATACCGACGAGGAATTTTATCATGTTGTAGGATGGCAGCGACGGTGCGAGCCCGGGCGCTATTCGCACCAGTTTGTTTCAAGGAGCGACGGTTGCCAGGCCGCCGACAGCTATCGTTCGCAAGCGCGCATGAGCCTGGTCGTTTCTTTTTCGGCGGTCAAGCGGAAGGCTCACCCCTGAACAACTCGTCTCTTGAGATCTGCGCTAACGAATCTCGGACGCGCCAAAGTAGGGCTGCAATTTCTCCGGCAACCGGACGGAACCATCCGGCTGCTGACCGCATTCGACGAGGGCGGCGAAGAGACGAGGCAGCGCGAGTCCCGAGCCATTGAGCGTATGGCAGAATTTGTTTTTCCCGTCGGCATCCTTGTAGCGCAGGTTCATGCGGCGGGCCTGGAAGTCTTCGAAATTGGAACAGCTGGAGACTTCGAGATAGGCATTCTGGCCCGGCGACCAGACCTCGAGATCGTAGGTCCTGGCCGAGCCGAACCCGAGGTCGCCCGTGCAAAGCTCAACGACGCGATAATGTAATCCGAGCAGTTGCAGGACACGCTCGGCATCCGCCGTCAACGACTCATGTTCGGCATATGAATTTTCCGCCGCCGTGATCTTAACCAGCTCGACCTTGTCGAACTGATGGACGCGAATGATGCCGCGCGTCTCGCGCCCGGCCGAGCCGGCTTCGCGCCGGAAACATGGCGTGTAGGCGACGAATTTCTTCGGCAGCTCGTTGATGGGCAGAATTTCTTCACGATGAAAATTGGTCACCGGCACTTCGGCCGTAGGCGCAAGGAAAAGCTGGTTTTGCTCCAGCCCGTACATGTCTTCCTCGAATTTCGGCAACTGCGTGGTGCCGATCATGCAATCGCGCCTAACGAGAAATGGCGGGGACATTTCCAGATACCCATGCTCGCGGGCGTGCAGATCGAGCATGAACTGGATGAGGGCCCGCTCGAGCCGCGCCCCCGCCCCAGTGAAACAAATGAAACCGCTCCCGCTCAATTTCGCAGCCCGTTCCAGATCGAAGAGCCTGAGCTTCGTGCCGAGCGTGACATGGTCCTGCACCGCGCCGCCCAACGCCGGTTTCTCGCCCCAGGTGCGCACGACCGGATTAGCGCCGGCGTCAACGCCGATCGGCGCGTCCGCGTGCGGAAGATTCGGAATTTGCAGGAGCAAATTCCGCTGCTGCTCCTCGGCCGCCGAAGTCTGGTCGGTCAGCAAAGCGATTTGATCGCCGATCTCGCGCACGCGTTCCTCGAGTTCGTCGGAGCTCTCCCCCCGCGCACGTTTGCCGCCGGTCTCTTTGCTCAGGCGTTTGCGATCGGCGTTAAATTGCTGGAGCGCCGTCTCCATTTTTCGACGTTCGACGTCGACCTGCAGCACCTCGTCGATCTTTGCCGCATCGTCGCCGCCCCGAGTCGTTAGGCGACTTTTGACGAAGTCGGACTGTTCGCGAATAAGACGGATATCGAGCATGGCGCGCCATTGTAGAGGCCGCCATCCCCGGCGGCAAATCCGCAGGCTGCAAATCGCCGTGACATTCCCCCGCCCCGCCGCATAATTTCCCCCATGGACCGGCTGGACCTCCTCGGTGTCGCTCTCGGCCTTGCCTGCCTCGCCGGCATCAACCTTTACCTGACAGTTTTCGTCACCGGCCTGGCCATCAATCAACATTGGATCGTTCTGTCGGCTCACTACCAGTCGCTCGAAGTACTGGGCAATCCGGTCATCGTCACGATCGCGGGCATTCTCTATTTCCTGGAATTTTTTGCCGATAAGGTGCCCTGGATCGATTCGGCCTGGGATACCGTCCACACCATCATCCGGCCGATCGGCGGTGCGCTTCTCGCCATTCAGGTGCTCGGCCACTCCACGCCCGCCTTCGACGTCATGGTGGTGTTGCTGGCGGGCAGCGCCAGCCTGCTCACCCACAGCGCCAAGGCGACTTCGCGGCTGGTGGCCAACACTTCGCCCGAACCGTTTTCCAACATTGGCCTGAGTCTGGTCGAGGATGCCGGCGTGATCGGTGGTCTCGCCCTCATCCATTACAATCCCGCGCTCGCGTTTGGAATCTTTGCCCTCATCGTCGCGGCCATCATCTATGCGGCACCGAAGGTTTTTCGCATCATGAAGGCAAGGCTCTGGCTGGTTCTGAAAAAGTTGAACGGCCCGGCCGATTCGGAAGTGGCGGCGGCTTTTCCCACGTCCCTGCCGGGAAGACTGGCGCCAATTTTCAATCGGGAGAATCTGCTCGGCGAAACGATCGCCTGGGCCGTGCCCTGCCTGAGCGGTCGCGGCCGTCGCATTCCGCCGAATCTTTTCGGCGCGCTCGTCGCGACCCACGAAGAGCCGCGCAAGATCCAATTCGTCGCGCGCAAGACCGGACGCGCTTTTGCCCAGACGATCGATCTCGAAGGGTCAATGGTGGCACGCGAGCCGAAATTTCTTTCCGAAAATCTGCTCATCCTGCCGGCGGTCGGCAAAGGACCAAAATACCTCTTCATCTTCCCGCGCTCGCAGGCAGCGGCCGTGCGACGCATTGTCGCTTACTTGCGCGAACGTCTCGCCACCGCACCGGTCGCCGAACCGGCAACGCCAACGGTCGAAGCTCCATTGTCATCCTGAACGTCAGCGAAGGACCTCCCAAGAACATGCGCACCAACGCACTCCCCCATCGCATCGCCTAACGCGCAGCCATGCCCATTCCCCCCGCCGCTTCGGCCTACGCGCAACTTCGCCAATATGCTCGCGTGCGAGAACGCGACCTTTTCCCGCCACGACGCACTCCCACTGAAATCGAACTGCAGGCCCGCTGGTTTGCGGGCGATTTCGGAAGAACATTTCGCACCATCGGCGGCGACGAGGTCGAGATTGTGCAGTTCGGAACGTGGAATCGCGAAGCCGGTCCGGATTTCTCGGAGGCGGCAATTCGTCTTAATCACGGCAAGCCATTGCGCGGCAGTATCGAGTTTGATCTGGTCGATCGAAACTGGGAATGGCACGGGCACGCCACTAATCCCGCATTTGAGGAGACCGTGCTGCATGTCTTCGTCGAGGCGAATGGGCCCGAATTTTTCAGCCGCACAAAATCGCATCGAAATGTTCCGCAAGTCCGTGTCGATCCGTCTGCGCTGCCCGAAAATTTCAGTGCAAACATTCCGCTGGCCCGTCCGGGCCGTTGTCAGGCGCCGCTGAAAGGTTTGCCGGAGGCCCGCGTCGGCGGGGTGATCGAGGCTGCCGCGCAATTTCGGCTCCAGCGCAAGGCGGCCCATCTCCGGCACGTGGCCGACTGTCACGGGTGGAAGGCGGCGCTTTTTCAGGAATTGGCCGGGGCGCTCGGCTACAAGCAAAACAAACTGCCGTTCATCCTGCTTGCGCAGCGGCTCCCGGTGAAGTTGTTGCACAAGAATCCAGCCGACCGCGAAGCGCTCCTCTTTGGTCTGGCCGGCTTTCTGGAATCACCGGATCTCGGCCTTTACCAGCCCGATGTGCGCAGTTATCTGCGCAACCTGTGGGATCGGTGGTGGCCGTACCGCGACAAGATGCAGCGCCTCGTTTTGCCGGCAAAACTCTGGCGCCTCGGCGGCGGGCGTCCCCTCAATCATCCGCAGCGTCGCCTCGGCGCGCTCGCCCTTCTCGCGCAAAAATGGCCGGCCTTTTTCAGGTCGTTAGGCAAACCCTGTGCGCCGGGCGCGGCCGCCGATTTTCTGCGCAGCCTGCAACATCCATTCTGGGACCGGCACTACACGCTCACTTCGGCCGCTTCACCGAAGCCGATGGCCCTGATCGGCCATTCCCGCATCGCGGAAATCCTGGCGAACGTCGTCTTCCCCTTCCTTCGCACGGAAGGAAAAGAAATGTGGGGTGACTACAAGGAGCTGCGCGCGCAACTTTCCAATCGGCGTCTCCAGACCGGCGCGACGCGTCTCTTCGGAAGCGATCCGCGCCGGCTGCTCTTTCTGAAGACGGTGGCACATCAGCAGGGCCTGCTGCAGATTTACGAAGACTTTTGCCTCCAGGACAACTCTGATTGCGCCCAGTGTCCGTTCCCCGAACAAATGCGGGCCTGGAAATGAGCCGCGTGGGCAGAGAGAACTCGAGGAGTGGGAGTTTCCACGCCGCCGAGCTGTTGTGTGGCTTCACACTGATCGAACTGCTCGTTGTCATTACCATAATCGCGGTATTGCTCGGTCTGCTCTTTCCTGTTTTTCGCGGTGTGCAGGAGCGCGCGAAGAAGTTGCAGGCCAGGAACGACCTCGCGCAAATCGTGACCGCGCTGAACGCGTTCTACACCGAGTATGGAAAGTATCCGGTGCCCGCTGGGATCGATGCGGATGGCTACACGGTTGGAGCCAGTGGAACGAGCAGCAGGGACGTGTTCGACGCGTTGCGCGGCGTTGCTTCTTCGCTCAACGCTCGCCGAATTGCATTCATCAATCCTCCCGAGATCAAGGATCAGAATCGTCCCCGCTCCGGCATGGCCCCGGCGCCCAACGGTCAGTTCTACGATCCCTGGGGCCACCCTTACGTTTTGAGAATGGATGCCGATTATGACGGGCAAATTCCAAATCCGTACTCGGCCAACAGCGGGGCGGGTCCCGACAGGATTCGCCAGGCTATAATCGCGTGGTCGTTAGGGAAAGATGGCGTCTTGGGCAGGAACGGCCGGCACTTCACCGGCTCCGACGACGTGATCTCCTGGCAATAGGCTGGCCGGGCTTGCAAACGATGCGCCCCACGTCGACAATCGCAGGTCTGTCGCGGGTGTAGTTCAATGGTAGAACGCCAGCTTCCCAAGCTGGACACGAGGGTTCGATTCCCTTCACCCGCTCTTCATGGTGGAACGCGCTCTCCGAGCGCGATTTTTTTGCGGCGCGGCCTAACGGGCTCGGAGAGCGCGTTCCACTTTTGTTTGCGCGCGGGCTCGTATTTCCAATTGCGCGATTTCCCTTCCGCCATCCACTTGATCGCAGTTGTCAGGCGCTGACGGCGCGTCGTTTCGCGCTTCGCTTCCGTAATCCACTCGACGTATTCACGACGGTGGCTCGGGCTAAAGTTGGCAAATGTCTTCTTCGCCTTGGCGTTTTTGTTGAGTGCCGCGGTCAAATCCGCCGGCGTTTTCAAGGACGGACGTTTGCGCAGCTGCGATCGGCCCGGCGCTTTGATGCCTTTTTCATTCAGGGCCGCGGCTTTCCGCACGTGACCGATGAGCGTCTCCCTGGGCGGCAGATCGGCAATGGAAGTGATTCGGCCGAAATGTCCCATCGCTTCCTTTTCGGCGGCCGGATGACCATCGAAAAGAAGCGACGCTTTCCAGAAGCCAAACGAACAATGTTTCTGAAAAGCGGCCATTCCGCACATGACACCCTTGTGATCGAAATGCGGGAAACTCCACTTCATCGTCTCCTGCACCTCCGGGCAGCCGGCATGGACGATTTTACGCAGGCGAATCAGGATGGGTTTGGCGAAAGGTGCCGCTTTTGAAATGTAATCGTCGACGCGGGGATCTGTTTTCGGCATGACGCGATTTGTTCAAAGAGGAGACGAGATTAGCTCCATGCGTTTTCGGTTGTCCAGAACTCAGCGCGAATTTCCCGAAAAGCCGGCCGGTTCGATGTGCACGAGCGCGTCAGCAATGCGCGGATCGTTTTCCTGAATCGCGTCCTTGACCGCATGAGCGATGCGATGGCCTTCGCGCACGGAAATGTTCTCATCCACGCCGATGTGGAGATCGGCGTAAAAGCGCAGTCCCATTTTGCGGACCAGACATTTCTCGACTTCGGAAACTCCGGGCACGCTCTCCGCCGCGCGCCGGATGGAATTGATGATCTCGGCGCGCGGTGCGGTATCCATGATTTCGCGCAGGGCCGGCCCGAGCAGACGGGAACCGTTTACAGCAATGAGAGCACAGGCGAAAAGGGCGGCGTAATCGTCGGCGCTTTGCCAGCGGGGACCGCCCAGCAGAGCGATGGAAATGCCGACGAAAGCGGCCAGCGAGGTCATGGCGTCGGTGCGATGATGCCAGGCATCGGTTTGCATGGCGGTGCTTTCGACATCGCGGCCGAAACGCATGACGCCGCGATAGAGAAATTCCTTTACGACAACGACCACGCTCAGGACCAAAAGTGTGAATGGGGCAGGGCCGTGATGCGGCAGAAAAATCTCGCGCACACTTTGTACGGCCAGGGCAAGGGCGGCGGCGAGCACACCGAGGGCAACGACGATCGCGGCGAGCGGTTCGGCTTTGCCATGACCATACGGATGGGTGGCATCGGGCGGACGCGCCGCCACTTTCAACCCGCCCCAGATGATGGCGGATCCGGCGATGTCGAGGGCAGACTCGATGCCGTCGGCAATGAGAACATAGGCATTGCCAAGAACGCCGGCGCTGATTTTGGCCGCGGCGAGAAAAACATTGATGACGAGACCGAGCAGGGCGACGCGCGCACCGGTTTGCAGATTGCTGGCCGAATCGTTCGATGTAGGATGCAGCGCAGAGGTCATCGCAATGAGCAAAACTATAAGCGCGGCCGTTTACGAAACACACGGAAAACCAGCGGATGTTCTGCAGGTCAAAAAATTGCCGCGCCCCGTGCCGGCGCCCGACGAAGTGCTGGTCGAGATGCGGGCGGCGCCTATCAATCCCGCGGATCTCAACGCGATTGAAGGAAAATATCCGGTGCGCCCGCCGTTGCCGGCCACGCCGGGATTCGAGGGCAGCGGCATCGTGACGGAAGTGGGTTCGGCGGTGAAGAACATCGCCGTGGGCGACGCTTGTCATTCTGCCGCACGATGCGGGGACATGGCGTGAAGCGATTGCCCTCAAGCCGGACAAACTGATACCTGTTCCTGACGGGATCGATCCGGTGCAGGCTGCCATGCTCAAGATCAATCCGGTCACCGCCTGGCGCATGCTGCATGATTTCGTGCCACTGAAGCCAGGCGACTGGCTGATTCAAAATGCGGCCAACTCGGCGGCGGGCCGCGCCGTCATCCAGATCGCGCATGAGCTCGGATACAAAACGGTGAATATCGTCAGGCGCGAGGAGTTGGTGAAGGAACTGCGCGCGGAAGGCGGCGACGTGGTTCTGGTCGACAGCGAAAACCTGCGGGACCAAGTGAAACAGGCGACGGGGGCTGCCGCGATTCGTCTCGCCCTGAATGCGGTCGGCGGCGAGAACGCGCTGCGCGTCGCCAATACGCTCGCGCCCGAAGCCACGATGGTGACCTACGGTGCCATGAGTCTGCAACCCTTGCGCATCCCGAACGGCCTGCTCATTTTCAAGAACCTGCACTTCTGCGGCTTTTGGGTGAACAAGTGGTACGATCGCGCCACGGCCGAGGAGCGCAGCGAAACTTTCAAACCGATTTTCGACATGGCGAAACGCGGATTGCTCCAGACAAAGGTGGAAAAATCCTATTCGTTAGGCGAAGCGAAGGTCGCCCTCGAGCGCGCCGCGCAGAGCAAACGCAGCGGCAAAATTATCTTTCAGTTCTAGCCGGGATCGCCGATCCCGGGCCTCCGCTCTTACAATCATGCATATCGTCATCGTCGGCGCGGGCATCAACGGTGTAACGGCTGCACTCGAACTCAAGCAGCGCGGACACGAGGTCACGCTGATCGATCCGGGGCCGTTGCCGCATCCGGGGGCGGCTTCGACCGATATCAGCAAAGCCGTGCGCTCGGCCTATGGCGAGGACGAGGTTTACACCGAGCTGGCTGAACGTTCGATTGAGCGCTGGCGAAAATGGAACAGCGAGTTTTTTGACGAGCCGTTCTATCACGAAGTCGGCTTCTTGTTCGCGCGACGGAAAGCGATGGTGGCGGGCGATTTCGAACATGAAAGCTGGGACTTATTGCGGCGCCGCGGCCATCAGCTTGAGCGGATCGACCGGGCACAATTGCGCAAACGTTATCCGGCGTGGGCGGCCGAGCGCTACGAGGACGGTTTTTTCGATCCTGTCTCCGGCTATGCCGAGAGCGGGCGTGTCGTGGCCGCGCTCCTGAAACGCGCGGAGGCCGACGGCGTTAACTCGCGTGCGCGAAATCAATTTCGTGCGCTGGACGAAGCGGATAACCGGGTGAAGGGAATCGTGCTGGCAGACGGCGAGAAGATTGAAGGCGAGCGCGTTCTTTTTGCGACCGGCGCATGGACACCGTACCTGCTGCCCTTCACGAGACGTTTCTTCCGCGCAACGGGCCATCCGGTTTTTCATTTGCAGCCCCGCGACCCGACACTTTTTCTGCCCGAACGCTTCCCCGTTTTCGGCGCGGATATTTGCACGACCGGTTATTACGGCTTTCCGATCGGACGAGAAGGCGTCGTCAAGATCGCGAACCACGGACCGGGTCGCGAGATGCCGCCTGACTCACCGGGGCGTGCGGTCACGGAAGAAGAAACAAACGAACTACGCGCCTTCGTGGCCGAAACCTTCCCGGCGTTGGTCGATGCGTCCATCGTCTACACGCGGATTTGTTTGTACTGCGACACGGCAGATGGCGATTTCTGGATCGCGCCCGATCCGGATCGCGCCGGCTTGATTCTGACCACGGGCGACAGCGGTCATGGATTCAAGTTCGCGCCCGTCCTGGGCGAGATCACGGCCGACGTGGTGGAAGGACAAGACAACCCTTTAATCGAGAAATTTCGCTGGCGGCCGGAGGTGCCCTGGGGAGTAAAGAAGGAAGCGGCGCGCGCGTTAAATCGTGAAATGTGATTCGATTTAACGACGTAACGGTTTAACCATCCACGGGTCCGACTATTCCTTCCCGGCCGTTTCCTGCTTCGCCTGGCGCTTAAGCAAGGTGATCTGCTTGATGCGCGCAGAATCGGACGGGCTCCACGTGGCGACGTCGGGATCGTCCTTAAAGGCGTTGTGCACGATGCGGCGCTCGTAGGAATTCATCGGTTCGAGCTGGAGCGAACGGCCGGTGGCCCGGACGCGTTCGGCCAGTTCGCGCACGCGTTGCACGATACGATCTTCGCGCATCGAACGATACATCTCGCAATCGACCACGACCTTGGGCGCCTCCTTGTCCTTCGCCTGCAGGACCCGATTGAGCAGGAACTGGATGGCTTCGAGCGTTTCACCGTCGCGACCGATGAGGCGCCGGCTTTCCTCGGTATAAATTTGCAGAACGGTGTTGCCGCTTTCGTTCCTGGTCTCCTCGATCTGCACGACGAAGCCGAGGTAGCCGAGCATGGTATCGAGTAGTTCCTTCGCGCTCATCGTTTTCGCTTGCGTGATTTTTTTCCGGCGGGCGCAACCTTTTCCAAAGTCGGCATCGGTTGGCGCCGGTTTTGGTAGAGCTGCAGGATGGTAAAGAGGTTCTGAGTTGTATAATACAAAGCAAGCGCGGCTGCAAAGTTGTAGCAGAAGATGACGAAGATGAGGGGGGTAAACATCATGACGCGCTGCTGGGTGCTGTCGCCTGTCTTCGGCGTAATGCGCATCATCCAGACGTTGGTCAGGGCCATGATCAGGGGCAGGATGTTGATCGGCCAACCGAGGCCGGGAATGTGGCCGACCGTATCAGGTTGGGAGAGGTCGCGGACCCAGAGGAAATGGGCGTTCCGCAGTTCGACGGCCTGCCGCAGCATGGTGAAGAGGCCGAAGAAAATCGGAATCTGAATGAGCATGGGGAGGCAACCGCTCACCGGATTGATGCCGTACTCCTTGTAGAGTTTCATCACCTCCTGGTTCATGCGCGTGGGATCGTCCTTGTACTTTTCGCGCAGCTCCTGCATTTTCGGGGAGAGCGCGGACATGCGGCGCATGGAACGGTTGGCCTTGTTCTGGAGCGGCCAGAGAGTCAGTTTCACAATGGCGGTGAGAGCGAGAATGGCGGCCGCATAATTGCCCAGAAACGAGTGGAGCAAATTCATCAGGTTGAGCAGCGCCTGGCTGACAATCTTGAGGAAGCCGAAATCCATGATCTCGGCTTCGTTGTGCTCGAGTTGGGCGAGCCGATGGTAAAGCTTCGGGCCCGCGTAGAGTTCGAAGCGCAGACTGTTCGTGGCACCGGGCTTCAGGGCAAAAGCGGGCAGGCCCAGCGCGCCTTCCAGCGCCGGAAGCGGCTCCTGTGCTCCGGTCTGCGGAACTTCAAAACGCCGGCCCCAAACGGCGTTGGCCCTGACATTGAGCGGCACGAGAAGGCTGGCGAAAAATTGATTGCTCACGCCGACCCATTCCGCCCCCGGCAGGTTTTCCTCGTAGGAGGCATGCGCCGGACTGCTCTTCAACCCGAAAAAGCTGCTCGAGGCCTTGAACCAATTCACATCGATCGACTTCGCGTTGCCGTTGATGCACCAGGTGAGGTGTGTGTAGTTCGGCAAATCCTTCGCATGAATCGGGCGCGCCGAGCCAAGTGTGATGAAGTAGGCGGGCTGCTCATAAACCCGCGCACCGTCATTGCGAAAATCGACGTCCATCTCGATGACGAAGCTGTCCTTCTTTTCCGGGTTCGGGCTGAAGGAGAACTTCTTCGTGACGGCAAGCCGCTCCGGAGTCGTGCGTTCGAAGCGAATCGCAGTCTCGTCCGCGTGAGCGATCGTGAACTCGGGAAATGCCGGCGCGGCGGGCGTCTGCACAATGGCGCCGATCGGGACCGGGCCCGCATCATTGAGCACGACCGGATGCCCGTCCTCGGCCACGTGATTGCGGAGCACGACTTCGCTGATGGCCCCGCCGCGATTCGTCAGGCGCAATTCCACGTCGGAATTTCGCAGGACTGCCTTCTTCTCGGCAAAAACCGGCACAGCCGGGGTCGGCGTGGGGGCAGCCGTAGGCGCTGGCGCAGGCGCTTCTGCTTCAGGGGGCGAAGCCGTCGCGGCATTGATCGGGGTGGGCGACGGCGTGGCCCTCGCGGGGACGGGAGCCGGGTGCGTACTCATGTAGACCTGCCAGAGAACGAGCCCGATAACGCAAAGCGTGACGGCAATCCATGCTTGTCGATCCATACCCGATTTCGTTTCGGTTATTCACAAACCGCACATCGTCCGCCATTCTTCTCGCCGACCGGCGGCACCGGATCATATCCGCGGCCGCCCCACGGGTGACAACGACTCAGCCGTTTCAGCCCCAGCCAGCTTCCCTGAAGCACGCCGAACGTCTCCACTGCTTCCAGAAAATAATTGGAACAGGTGGGTGTGAAACGGCAGCCGGAACCCGGGCCGGCCAGCACCGAAAAGATCGGCGAGAGCGTATATTGGTAGGCGCGAATGAAAAAGCGAACAATCCGGCGCATCAGGGCGCTAGGATAGAAGCGCGCTTTGCCAGACGCAACCACTCATCTTCCAGTTCGCCGCAGCTGGCGCCGGCGGCGGACGGTCGCGCGATCGTCACAAGCCAAAGGCCACCGGCGAGGCGATGCTGATGTCGGCGAACGATCTCACGCAACCGCCGTCGGACGCGATTGCGAGTCACCGCGTTGCCAAGGCGCCTGGAAGTAACAAAGCCGGCAAGAAATCCGGATGTCGTTTGATTGCGCCGCGTACCGAGCACAAGCAATTTCCCACGCTCGACGAAACCGCTTTCGCGCACGAGCGCGAAATCCGACTTGCGGACGAGTCGTTTGGATTTTGGCAGAGAAAGAGAAGGCATCTGTGACTCCGTTCATCGCGGCATCAGTACAGCAAAAATCTTCTCCTGACCGGTGTCAGAAGAAGATTTTGCTCGAGATGGAGGTAAAATTACGGAGTCGGCGACGCCATCGTGGTCGTCTCGGTCGTGGTCGATTCCATGGTCGCGGCTGGCGTAGCCGTTTCCATTGGGGTGGCGGTTTCCATCGGAGTCATCGCCGCGGTCGCTTCCGGCGTAGGATTCACAACAGTCGTGTTGGTTTCCGTTTCGGCCGGTGAAGCCCCAGGGGAAGCCGCCGGCGTGACGGTCGTTTCTTTTTGTTCACAAGCCGCGAGAAGCGCGGCGCTGGCCAGGATGCAGATGTATTTCTTCATAATTCGTTGGTTGAGTGGCCATATTGGGCCAAGAGCTGAATCGAGGCAAGGGAACTTTTCGGACCTGAGAAATTCGATGTTTTTCCGGTTAGGCTCAGAAAGGCGGGCTGTATTTCAAGCCGTGTGCTTCGGCCACCACCTGGCAGGTCAGCCGCCCGTCACGCGTATTGATTCCGCCGATGAGCGCCTTCTGTTTCTGACAGGCACCCTCCAATCCTTCGTTAGCCAGCAACTCGACGTAGCGATACGTGCTGTTCGTTAGGGCCTGCGTCGATGTGCGCGCATAGGCGGCCGGCATGTTGGCCACACAATAATGCGTAACCCCTTCCTCCACATAAACCGGATCGAGATGCGTGGTCGGATGCGATGTTTCCACACAACCGCCCTGGTCGATGGCGATATCGACCAGCACACTCCCGGTTCTCATGGCTTTCAACATCTGGCGCGTAATGAGCTTGGGGGCTTTTGCTCCCGGGACCAACACCGCTCCGATGAGCAGATCCGTCGTCGCCATCAACTCCTGCAAATTCGCTTCATTCGAATAGAGAGTGCGCGCGTTTGGCATGGTCAGATCGAGAAAACGCATCCGCTCCGCGTCCACTTCCAGAATGGTGACATCGGCGCGCAACCCGGCGGCCATGCGCGCGGCATTGACGCCGGCCGTCCCGCCGCCGATGACAACGACGCGCCCCGGCAGCACTCCGGGCACGCCGCCTAACAAAACACCGCTGCCGCCGTTGTGTTTGGCCAGAAAGTAGGCACCCATCACAACCGACATGCGGCCGGCGATTTCACTCATCGGCTCGAGCAACGGCAGTTTATTGCCGACCTGAATTGTCTCGTAGGCAACGCCGGTCACCCCCGATTTGAGAAGCGCCTCGGTCAGCGGCTTGCTCGCGGCGAGATGCAGGTACGTGAAGAGAATCTGGCCCTTGCGCAGCAATCCCCACTCGGGCTTGAGCGGCTCCTTCACTTTCACAATCATCTCGGCCCGCGCGAAGACATCCTTGGCGGTGTCAATGATCTTCGCGCCGACGTTGACATAATCGCCATCCGGATAACCGGAACCGACTCCCGCATCCTTTTGCACGAACACGGTGTGCCCCTGTCGAACCAACTGCTGCACGCCGGAGGGCAGCAAACCGACGCGATTTTCCTGTTCTTTGATTTCTTTCGGGACACCGATGATCATCGCAGAGAGTGATAAGTGAGCCGCGACCGGTGACAAGCTAAAACAGCGCCGTCGCTCTCAATGCATTCCTCAATTGAGAGAAGGATCGTCGGGCGCCGCCGCCAGCAATTTGAACCACGGTCCGAGGCCGCGCATGATGTCGAACCAGAGGTGCGGCAAGCGATCGCGTCGCAGAAACGCGGCATCGGGCTTCTGTAAAACCCACGCTTGCTGCGCCATCTCGTTCTCCAGTTGCCCGGCGCTCCAGCCCGCGTAGCCGACAAAAGCGCAAATGGAAGCCGGATCCGCATCCATGCGGTCAGCCGCTTCCTCGATGCCAACATTGTGGCTGATCCTGACCCCGTTCCCCTGTTCCCACTCAAAGGCCGCAAACATGAGCTGGTTTCTTCCCACCGGTCCGCCGAGAAAAACCGGCACCCCGGCCAGGGCGGGCGACGGTGCTTCATTGACCACATCGGCCACCTGCTTATCGAGGGGCCGATTGATGATGACCCCGAGCGCACCCTCGTCAGGATCGTGCGCCGAGATATAGAGAACGCTGCGCCGAAAATTCGGATCGCCCATGGTCGGGTGGGCCACCAAAAGCGAACCGGCCAGATTTTTCGTGGCCCCACCCAAATCGCGCATTTGAAAACTAGAATCCTCCCCTCCCCGCCGCGCAAGTCTTCCCTTAAGCGCGGCGTGTGATCTTGCCGTGTGCGAGGCGAAAGGTCGGGCCGCTCACCTCTCCTTCGCACCACGCCATCGAAGTCGCGGTCACGAATTTTTGCGAGTCGTCCGGCAAATGGGCGAGCAACGCATTGCGCCGCCCCGGGTCGAGTTCGCCAAAAATGTCGTCGATCAAGAGCAGCGGCGCGGCACCTGTTTCCTCGGCGAGCACGCTGGCTTGTGCGATTTTCAAGGCGAGAGCCACGGTCCGCTGTTGTCCTTCCGAGGCGAACTGCGCGGCTGGCATCTCCTGCACCGAAATTTCAAGATCGTCCCGGTGCGGTCCGACGATTGTCTGGCGCAGTCGCCTCTCTTCCGCACGGGAATGGGCCAGTTCCTCGGCAAAGTTTTGGCCCGCGCCGGGCGCAAATTTCACCGCCAGCGCTTCGTCATTTCCGCTGATGGCCGCATGCGCTTTAGCCGCGAGCGGCGCGAGACGCCGGGCCAGAGCCGCGCGAAAGGAAAGGAGCAATTCTCCGTGGGCAACGAGCGGGGCATCGTAGGCGGCAATTTCCCGCGGACGCGGATGAGGCGATTTCAACAGGGCATTGCGCGCGCGCAAAGCACGCTCGTAGGCACGCAAGGCCGGGCGGTGGCGCGAGTCGATTTGGGCGCCGAGGAAATCAAGGTAACGCCGCCGCGTTTCCGCTCCGCCCCGGGCCATCTCAATATCGGTGTTGGCCAGCGAAACGACCCGGCCCACGCGCAGATATTCCGTCGCGTTGCGCTGTTCCACTTCGTCAAAAAGAAGCCGGCGTCGGAGTCCACCGTATTGAAATTTCAGATCGTGCCCGTCGCAGCAGCCGCGCAGGCGAAACGATTTTTCGCCGCGCCTAACGAGTGGAGCAAGGGAGGTGCTGCGCGGTGATTGGAGCCGCAGCAGTACACAGGCTGCTTCCAGAAGCGATGTTTTCCCCTCGCCGTTTGCACCGATAAAAAAATTGAAACCGGCCTCGAAATGAAGCGCCAGCGCATCGAAACAGCGAAAATTCCGCAACTGCAATTCGGTCAGCATAATGAGGAATCGAGCGGCAACGGCGGCCGCCGCTCAGAGATCGACAAGCTCGAGCCGGCTCGTCATTTCGGCCGGCACCGGTCCCTTGTGATAATAGCTCCCGCTGATCGGCGTGATATCCGCCGGCGTCAATCCGACAGCGGCTGTGATGAAGTTATGATTGCAAAAAATTCCATTGGTCGCATCGAGGCCGACCCAGCCCGCCCCCGGAAGAAAAACATCCGTCCAGGCATGGAGCGAGCCTTCTGCCCGACGCCTCTTGTTTCCGGTTTCGCGCAGATAACCGCTGGCCAGGCGTGCGGCCAATCCCATCTCCCGGCAAATTTCGGCAAGTAACACGGCCACGTCGCGGCAGGCACCACGCTTCTGGCGCAACGTCTCAACCGGTGTGCGGGCCGCCCCTTCCTCACGCCGTTCATACTCGATGCCCTCGTGCAGTGTATTATTCAGTTCGACCAAAGCGGAAACCGTCGAGCGGCGCCGCGCAGTTGTCGGCGGACGCCAGTTCGGCAGTTTCAAGTTCCCGCGCGAACTGCGTTTAAGATAAGGGCGCAGAACGTCACGCAAGGAGGTGTCGTAGGCGAAAGGCAAATCGACCGCGTCATCGCGCAACAGAAAATTAAACGGATCCCGCTCCTCCAATTCCAAATCGATGGTCAGTTTGAACTGCAGCTTCCGTGACTGTTTCCCGGGAAAATTACAGGCGGCCACGGTATTATCGTAAACGTCTTGAAAAAACCTGACTCTGGCATGTGGGGCGCTTTCAAAATCGAGCCGCTGCACACGGTGGAAACGGCCCGCCCTCGGGAAAAGTCGAATTTCGTGGGGAGAAAAGCCGACCGTCGAATCGTAGGTGTAAGCCGTTTGATAGCGAATACCGAGCTTCATTTTGCCAATTTGATTGATTCCACCCGGCCCCCCAGAACTTTCTTAAAAAATTTTAGTTGCCTTCGTTCTGCTCATCAATTACTAGCTGATCAGCTTTAAAAAATGTTCTGGGGGGAACAGCCGCCCTTCATGCCTTTCGGGCGTGGGGGGCGGTATTTTTTTCTAATCATGAAAAGAGAATTCTCGGGTCGTGTCTGATTCCCGCCAGCCGCAGCGGCGCCGCTCCCTCTGGCCGGTTGTTTTCCTGCTCATCGCGCTGCTCATCGCGGCGGTGGTGGTGCTGATCTTTCTCCGGCTCGAAAGCTGGCCGGCGCGCACGGCCGCCCAAGGCGCAAAACAAATGGAACGCCTGGGCCGCGATCTGCGCGCCGCATTTGTTGATGTGGCTCATTTGCAGCCCAAGATCACGATCAGGAATCGCGTCTACTTTGAGCAAACGACACAGACGGCAGAACTGGCGACGGTCACTCGCCAGCTGCAGGTGGAGCATGAATTTACCCACACCTGGGCCGGCAGCACAAAACGGATCCGTCTGCGCGGCGTTTATGTGGTAAAAGCCGGCTTCGATTTGCGCAAGAATTTCTCGGTCCAGGTGCGCGACGACGAGATTGATGTGCGATTGCCACGGGCGCAGATCCTCGGTGTGGAAGAAAAACAGGTGGAAGTGCTGACCTTCGAAAACGGCTTTTGGAATCGGATTTCCCCGACCGACATTGAGCAGGAATTGCAAAAACTGCCGGAGCTGGCCCGGGCCAAAGCCGTCCAGAGCGGCCTCGAACGCGAGGCCGAGCGCACCCTGCAGGAACGATTGGAAGCTCGCATCCAGGTCCGGCAATCGTTGCATGTCATTTTCGCCACCCCAACGCCGGCTCCGCCCCAGGTGCTTCCGGAGAAGCAGTGAACGGAGGTCGCCTTCCCGCGACGGCTCATCATAACGTTCTCTCGTTAGGCCAGGGATAATCGAGATGGCCCTTTTCCGCAGGCCGCTTTGCGGCTAAAGAGGAACACTCCGATGCCGCTGACGAAACGACTGCTGCTTCTGTTGCTCGTTCTGGCCCTCGTCAGCACCGCCGTCCTCTTGCTTATGCCGGTCATCGTGGCGGACGGCATTCGTCTCTTTGCGGTTTGGGAGGGGAATCAGCAGGGAATCAAGATTCAGCTCGGCCCGATCGAATCGCCCCTGCTCGGCCCAGTCGTCATTCATCGTATTCAGATTCACAGCGCGCCGCCCTGCGCTTTTCAAACGGATGTGATCATTCCGAGAATGGAACTGGAACTGAATCTGCGCGCGCTTTTTTCGCGCGCGAGCGGGCGCGTCCTCCGCGCCCTCTCCATCGAAAATGCGCAGGCCGAGGTCCGACGGCTTTTGCCTAACGACAATTCCTCCTGCCATTTCGACTGGCGGTTTCTCCATCAACTCCTGGCCGACCGAATGCGCTTGAGCAATATCGATCTGCACATCGACAATGGCGCGACCCGGGTTGACCTGCACGGGCTCAGCCTTTCGGCGAGCGAGATCGAATCCGGCCAGTTCTATGCCCGCGAGATTCGCGTGACCGGCCCTTTTTTTAAACAGCGTTTCCTTAACCTGCGCGGCGCGACCCAGTGGGAAAACGACCGCCTCACCGTCGGCGCGCTCTCCCTCGCCCGGGGCCTCGACATTGAAACGATCGCGGCTGACTTCGCCCATCTCCCCGAGGAACGCATCAGTTTCGACATCAACCTGCAGGCCTTCGGCGGTAACCTGCGCGCCAATGTCGCGAGTGAAGATCGCGACCGGAATATTCTTTGGAACATCGCCGGCACCGCCGCCAACATATCCCTCGAGCAAATGTCGAGTGCCCTCGGCTTCACCGTGCCGGTGCGCGGCTCCGTTCATGCCTCCAAGTTTACCTTTCGCGGCGACACCGAGCATCTCGCCCGCGATACCGCTTCCGTCTGGATGGAGGTGACCGATTTTACCTGGCGCGATCGCACCGCCGACACCGTGATGATCGGGGCCTCCCTCTACAACCGCCAGGTGGAAATCGAGCAGCTTTACGTGAAACAGCGTGATAATCAGCTCACCCTGACAGGACAGTATGCGTTGCCTTTCAAAACGAGCGACTGGGTCAATCCTGAGTTTCGCGCCGACATTTCCGCCACCATCAACGATCTGGGCGAATTCGCGCATCTCTTCGGCGCCGCGCCGGATCGATTTTCGGGGGCCTTGCAGATTGCCGGCACGCTCAACGGGAGGAAAAAGAATTTCGGCGGCGCGATCACCATCGACGGCAGGTCGCTCCAGATTTTCGACAGCGCCGTCGATCATCTGCACGCCAATCTGCGCATGCAGGAAACGCATCTGCTCGTCGATGCGTTCGAAGCGCGGCGCGATGCCGATTTTCTGACCGCGAAAGGCGAGATCGATCTGGCCCACGAACACCCCTACTCCGGCGAGGCACGCAGTTCCGTCGCCCAAACTTCCGGATACAGCGGCGTTCTTCCCACCTGGTGGAAGTCGTTAGGCCTGGACGGCAGTCTGCAGGCGGAATGGAAGGGTCATGGCGACGCCAATTCCCAATTCGGCGACTTTACCGTGACGGGGCGCGAGCTGCATTGGGCCCCGGGCGCTGGTCTCCTCCCTTTCGAAGCGAAGATTGCCGGCAATTACACGCCGCAGATTATCTCGCTCCGCGAATGTACCTTGCAGCAGGAACACGCCACTCTGACGGCCTCGGCCACGGTGGCCTCGGATTACGTGCAACTGCAAACGCTTCGCTTTGACCTGAACGGCCAGCCGAAACTGCAGGGCCGCCTTTTCGTACCGGTCTCGGTCGCCAAATGGCGCAGCACAGGTTCGTTCATCACGGGCCTCGCCGAGAAGGGACGATTCGATATTAACCTCACGCTTGAGCCGATCGATCTGGCCGAACTCGATTTTGCGTTGCGCGGGCAAAAGAAATGGTCCGGCCGCGCAGATGGTCGACTGCAGAGCTTTGGGCCGTTGCAGACTTTGAACTCGAATCTGCAACTCCATCTGCGCGATTTGGCCAACGATGAGCCGGCCAGTCTTTCCGCAGACATCGAGGCGCACACCGCCGCGAATGCCCTGACGGCAAACATCACCGCTGTGCCCTCGACCGGCCGCTACTTCAACGTCACGGCCAGTCTCCCCATCGAGATGCCGACCGGGCCGATCGTTAGGTTGTGGGATTTGAATCGACCGTTTTCAATCTCGCTCGATGCCCCGGCCCTCCTGCTCGCGCGTCTGCCCAGATACCTGACACACGGGGTTTTCAGGGACGGAATCTTGAGCGCCCAGCTCACGGCATCGAAAACGCTCGCCCGTCCGGAAGTGAACGGCGAAATTCAGCTAATGAATGGCCGGCTCAGGAAACAGCCCGGCGCCATGACCGGATTGGCTGGTCGGCTTGTCGCGAATGGATCGCAGGCCGCGCTCGAATTCGCCACGATCGAGTTCGCCGATGGGACACTTCCATTGCATGGCGCGATCGACTTCACGAATCCGATGAAGATTGCCGTACAACTGGTGCCGGAGGCACGACTCTTTGCGCTTCAGGGGCGCGCAGGCGTTCACTGCATCAGCGGTCTGAACCTTTTTCAGGTGAAAGCTGGTTCGGCGCGGCATCAGAATCTTTTCCCCGAGATTCTGGATGCGGGCCTGCAAGGCGCCTGGAATGGCGATGATTGGAAGATCGCGCTGCGCGAAAGTGCGAGCACCATCTGGAGATACGGCGCGGCGGACCAGGGCGAGACGTTTCCCCTCTGCCGCGACGGCACCATGCTTCAAGTCGGAGTTGGGCCCGGGGCGGCCAACGAGGCGACGCTTATCTTCGAAGGTCGCAGGCCGCCTTCGCGGTAGCTTAGTTTGCCGAGGCCGGCTCGCGAATTTCTCGCCTCAGCCAGGGAGCAAGCCTCGCCTGCAGTTCGGGCGTGAGATCAACACGCAGTTCGTCGCCCAGATCAAGCAAGGCAGGCGGCCCGGCCAGGCGTTCGAAAAGCAACTGCACACTTTGCTGACCCGGATGCGCCGCCAGCATTTCCCTGACTTCGCGCAATTCGGTGGCCGTGGTGCCAACGGCAAATTTCAGGATTACGGCCGAGACCGAAGAATCGTCAGGCGAAAGGCCATGCGCCCTGTCCGGCACCAGAACCTTGACCTTCTGGGCCGTCGCGCGGACGCCGTCGTCCCGCCGATCGAGGCTGCCTTTTATGGCAATGACACGTCCCGGCTGAAGCGCCTCCGTCACTTTGACATAAACCTCATTCCACAAAACCACTTCCACCGTGCCGGACATGTCTTCGAGCCAGACGACGGCGAACGGTTTGCCTTCTCGTTTCGTAAACTTCCGGTCCACCTGCGCGATGGCGCCGGCGATGCAAAAGTTCGCTCGATCCTCCATTTCGCCTAACGAAGCAATAGAATCGTAACCCCCGGCGATCAGCGTTTGCGCGTAATCGTCGAGCGGATGGCCCGTTACATAAAAACCGAGCAGTTCTTTTTCGTAAGTGATTTTTTCACGCTCGCTCCAGGGCGCCACCCCTTTGCGCGTGATGGTTACCGGGGCAGGCAGATCGTCGAAGAGCGAAGCCTGTCCGCTGGCGCGATCGCGATGCGAGGCGGACGCAGCGGCAAGCGCTTCCTCGACGCAGGCGAAAAGCTCCGCCCGTTCGCGTTCCAGAAAATCGAAGGCCCCGCATTTGACCAGACTCTCCAGCATCTTGCGATTGGCCACCCGCGAATCGAGCCGGCGACAAAAATCCTCGAGCGAAGCGAATGGCCCGTCCGACTCGCGCTCCCGAATCGCCGCCTCCATCGCGCCCGCACCCACATTCTTGATCGCAGCCAGACCATAGCGGATGGCTGGCTTCTCTTCGTCCATCTCCGGCGCAAACTTCAAATCGCTCCGGTTCACATCCGGTGGCAGAATGGGAATACCCATCCGCTTACATTCCCCAACGAAAACGGCGATCTTGTCGGTATTGTTGATTTCGTTGCTGAGCAGGCCCGACATGAACTCAACCGGGTAATTCGCCTTCAAATAGGCGGTTTGATAGCTGATCAGACCGTAGGCGGCACTGTGGCTTTTGTTGAAGCCGTAGCCGGCAAATTTCTCGAGCAGATCGAAAATGGCGCTCGCCTCCTTGCGGGCGATTCCGTTCGTGCTCGCGCAACCGGCGATGAAGTTCTTTCGTTCCTTCGCCATCTTTTCCTTGTCCTTCTTGCCCATGGCGCGGCGCAGCAAATCGGCCTGGCCTAACGAATACCCGGCGAGCAGACTGGCCGCGGCCATGACCTGTTCCTGGTAGATCATGACGCCGTAGGTGTCGGCGCAGACGTCTTCGAGCAGTGGATGTTCGAAACGAATTGGCGTGAGTCCTTTCTTGCGCCTGATGTAATCGCCGATCAGATCCATCGGTCCGGGCCGGTAAAGCGCGATTAGCGCGATGACGTCGTCGATTTTCTGCACGTCGAACTGCTTCGCCGTGCTGGTCATGCCGCCGGATTCCATCTGGAAAAGGCCGACCGTTTCCCCGCGGTTGTAGAGAGCGAACGCCTTCGCATCATCGAGCGGAATGCTTTTAATCGAGAAATCGGGCACGCGTTCCCGAATCAACTTCACCGTGTCCTCGATGACGGTGAGCGTCTTGAGGCCGAGAAAGTCCATCTTGAGCAGGCCGAGATCGTTTAGCGGCCCCATGGCGAACTGGCTGATGACGTCGCTCCCTTTCGTGTCGCGGCAGAGCGGGACGTATTCGGAAAGATCGCGATCGCCGATAACCACACCGGCCGCGTGGACGCCGGCATTGCGCGAAAGACCTTCGAGAACGGTGGCGTAACTCCAGAGCTGCTGCGTGGAAGGCTCCGTTTCGATCGCCCTTTTCAACTCCGGCGTCTTATCCGCGGCCGAAGCCAGCGTGATATTTAACTCGTTAGGGATCATCCGGGCGATGCGATCCGCTTCGCCGTAGCTCAGGCCGATGACACGCCCCACGTCGCGCACCACGCTCTTCGCTTTCAATTTACCGAAAGTAATGATCTGCGAGACGCGCCGTTCGCCATATTTTTGACGCACGTATTCGAGCACTTCCCCGCGACGCGATTCGCAAAAATCGACGTCGATGTCGGGCGGTGAGATGCGCTCCGGATTGAGAAAGCGCTCGAAGAGCAGGTTGTATTGCAACGGATCGATGTCGGTAATGCCGAGGACGTAGGCGACGAGCGAGCCGGCGGCCGAACCGCGCCCCGGGCCGACCGGAATGCCGCGTTCCTTGGCGAAATGAATGAAATCCCAGACGATGAGGAAGTAGCTGACAAAACCGGTGCGCTCCAGAATATCGACTTCGTAGTCGAGGCGCTTGATCAGTTCCTTGTCGGTGCCGGCGCGTTCACCGAATCGCTCGTAGAGCCCTTTGTAGCAAAGTTCGCGCAGATAACTTTCGCGTGTTTTTCCCTCCGGCACCGAGTAATCGGGATATTTCGACGAGCCGAATTCCAGCTCGAGATTGCAACGCTCGGCGATGGCCAGGGTGTTCTCGATCGCACCCGGGAATTTCGAGAAAAGGGCGCGCATTTCCGCGGGCGATTTGAAATACAATTCCGGCACATAACGCATGCGCCGTTCGTCGTGCACCATTTTGCCGGTGCCGATGCAGATCATGACGTCGTGGGCTTCGTGATGGGATCGTTCCAGGAAATGGACATCGTTGGCGGCGACGAGACCGAGCCCGAATTCCTTGGCCAGCTGCGGCAGGACCGCGTTGCATTTTTGCTGCGCTTCGATGCCGTGATCGTGCAGCTCGAGGAAAAAATTTTCCGCACCCAGGATCTCGCGAAATTTTGCTGTGCTCTCACGCGCCCGGGCCAGATCGTTGGCCTGGATGGCCATGTTGATCTCACCCTTAAGGCATGCGCTCATCCCAATGAGCCCCTCGGCGTGCGCGGCGAGCAGTTCCTTATCAATGCGCGGCCGGTAATGAAAGCCGTCGAGATGCGCCGTGGAAATGAGCTTGACCAGGTTGCGATAACCGGTCGCATCCTTCGCCAGCAGCGTGAAGTGATAGGCCGCGTCGCGCATGGTCGTCGGCCGATCCTTGATCGAGCCGGGCGCCATGTAGGCCTCGCAGCCAATGATCGGCTTGATGCCGGCGCTTTGCGCTTCCTGGTAAAATTCGATCGCACCGAAGAGATTCCCGTGATCGGTGATGGCGACGGCCGGCATTTCGAATTCGGCCGCCTTGCGCATCAATTCCTTCATCCGCACGGCGCCGTCGAGGAGCGAATATTCGGTGTGCAGGTGGAGGTGAACAAAAGAATCGACCGGCATCGTTTTCATTATAAACGGACCGGGCGAATGGCAAATTTTTCCGCGCCGCGAAAGAGAAAAATTGGGGATTGCATCCACGCCGCGGTGTTGCTAAGGAAGCGCGTGCCGCGGTTAACCTCCCGTTCAAAAAACAGGGTGCGGCCGAAGATTTTATTCTCATGAAAAAATTGGAAGCCGTTATCAAGCCGTTCAAGCTCGAAGAGGTAAAGGAAGCCCTCGCCGAGCTGGGTATCGAAGGAATGACCGTCACCGAAGTCAAGGGCTTCGGCCGGCAGAAAGGCCACACCGAGATTTATCGCGGCAGCGAATACACGGTCGATTTTCTCCCGAAGGTCAAAGTCGAGGTGGTCATGGCCGACGACATGGTTGAGAAGGCGGTCAGCGTCGTGGTGGCCGCGGCCAAGACCGGCAAGATCGGCGACGGCAAGGTTTTCGTGCTTCCAGTGGAACATGCGGTGCGCATTCGCACCGAGGAAATCGGCGAAAAAGCCGTCTAGAATTTGCGCTTCGCTTTTCTCTCCACCACGCTGAAGCGGTGGAGTCTCCCCGACGTTTCCCGCGCCGCCTGGCGCAACCGTATTAGTTAAACCCAACCTGCACAATCCCATCCATGGCCAAAGAGAAAACCGCCGCCGACGTTAGCAAGATGATCAAAGACCACGAGGTCAAACTCGTGGATTTCAAATTCACCGATCTGCCGGGGTCCTGGCAGCATTTCACGACCACGCTGACCGAATATAACGAGGACATTTTTACGGAGGGCCTCGGATTCGACGGCTCGAGCATCCGCGGCTGGCGCGTCATCAATGCGAGCGACATGCTCGTGATTCCCGACCCGGCCAGCGCCTGGATCGATGTTTTCAATGCCGAATCGACCCTGAGTTTGATCTGCACGATCGTCGATCCGATCACACGCGAGCCCTACAATCGCGACCCGCGCGGTCTCGCCGAGAAAGCGGAAGCCTATCTCAACAGCACCGGAATCGCCGATACCGCCTTCTTCGGACCGGAAGCGGAGTTTTTCATCTTCGACGAAGTGCGCTTCAGCAATACCGGAAATTCTTCCTTCTACATGGTGGACAGCGTGGAAGCGCACTGGAACAGCGCACGCGAAGAATTCCCAAATCTCGGCTACAAAATCCGGGCCAAGGAAGGCTACTTCCCGGTCTCGCCGGCCGACAGTTTGCAGGACATCCGCAACGAGATGTGTCTTGAGCTGGAGAAAGCCGGGATCGAGATCGAACGGCAACATCACGAAGTCGCCACCGCCGGCCAGGCTGAGATCGATATTCGGTTCGCCCCGCTCAAGGTCATGGGCGATTCGATGCAGTACTACAAATATATCGTGCGCAACGTCGCCAAAAAACACGGCAAGACCGTCACCTTCATGCCGAAACCGCTCTTCGGCGACAACGGCTCGGGCATGCATACGCACATGTCGCTTTGGAAAGGGGGCAAACCGCTCTTCGCCGGCAACGGTTACGCCGGGCTCAGCGAAATGGCGCTCTTCTTCATTGGCGGCGTTTTGAAACATGCGCCGGCCCTCACCTGCCTGACGAATCCGACGACGAACAGCTTCAAGCGTCTCGTCCCCGGATTTGAGGCGCCCGTCAATCTCGCCTATTCGGCGCGCAACCGTTCCGCCGCCATTCGCATCCCGACTTATTCGGCAAATCCGAAAGCCAAGCGCATCGAGTTCCGCACACCGGACGCGGCGGCCAATCCTTACGTCGCCTTCTCGGCCCTGCTCCTGGCCGGTCTCGATGGAATCCAAAACCGCATCGATCCGGGTGATCCGCTCGACAAGAACCTCTACGAATTGCCGCCGGAAGAACTGGCCAATGTGCCAAGCGTGCCCGATTCGCTGAGCGGCGCTATTGCCGCGCTGAAGGCGGATCATGGCTTCCTGCTCAAGGGCGACGTCTTCACCCAGGACTTCATCGACAACTGGGTGGAGATGAAACAGAAGGAATACGACGCGCTTCGCCTGCGCCCGCATCCTTACGAGTTTGCCATGTATTACGATGTCTAGAACCGAACGAGCGGCTGTTCGAATCGGCACGCTCCTCGTTCTGGCCACCTTTGCCCTAACGAGCCCAGTCGCGGCGGCGCCGAAGATACATCGGCTCGATGGCAGGAGCCTGACGCCGGCAGAGATCGGGGCCAAGGTCGCGGAACTGATGAAGGCCCGGCAGGTGCCGGGTCTGGCTGTCGCCCTGATCGAAAATGGGCAGCCGGTTTTTGTGCAAGCCTACGGCCTGGCCAATGTCGAAAATCAACGACCGCTCGGCAAGCAAACCATTCTCTACGGCGCTTCGCTCACCAAACTGGCTTTTACCTTCATGGTGATGCAGTTGGTCGACGAAAAGAAAATCGCGCTCGATCGCCCGATCGCGGATTATCTGCCCAAGCCGCTGCCCGAATACAGGAAGTATGCGGACCTGGCGGGCGATTCGCGCTGGAAACGTCTGACGCCGCGCATGTTGCTCGACCACACGACCGGGTTCCCAAATTTCCGCTTCCTCAATTCGGGCGGAAAACTCGACTTCAAGTTCGAGCCCGGTACGCGCTACGCCTATTCCGGCGAAGGCTATAATCTGCTGCAATTTGTCCTCGAAACGGGGCTCGGTCTCGATGTCGGCCGCGAGATGCAAAAGCGCGTCTTCGATCGGTTTGGCATGTCGCGGACGAGCATGCTTTGGCGGAAGGATTTTGTGCCCAACTACGCCGATGGTTACGACGAACACGGCAAGTGCGAGCCGCACGACCACCGCGAGCACGTGCGGGCCGCCGGTTCGATGGATACGACCATCGCCGATTACGCGAAATTTCTGGCCGGATTTTTGCGCGGCGAAGGGCTTTCGACCGCGGGACGGGCGGAGATGCTGCGGCCGCAAATTGCCATTACCTCCGCGCACCAATTCCCCACCCTGGAAGAGAAGCAAAACCCGGCCAATCGCGACATCGCTTTGTCCGCCGGCCTCGGTTGCCTTCTTTTCCGCAGCCCAAAAGGTCCCGCTTTTTACAAGGGCGGTCATGACGAATGGACCGATAACCTCGCCATCGGAATTCCGGGGCAGCATCGCGGGCTTCTTCTTCTGTCGAACAGCGTCCTGGCGGAGACGATTTACCCGGCCCTGGTCAGGTTCCTCTGGGGCCCGACAAATCTGCCATGGTCGTGGGAATACAACGCCCCCACCCTTCCGGCGCCGCTGCCCTAAGGGAAAAGCCTTGCAACTTCCCCTAATGGGCAGATGATTGGAATCAGCTATGGACTTGCTGGCCAGCTTAATGAATCTCGGCGGGCCCGACCTGATCGTTATCCTGCTGATCGTTCTCGTGCTTTTCGGCGCGAAGAAACTCCCGGAGCTGGCCCGCGGCATGGGTCAGGCCGTAAAGGAATTTCAGAAAGCCAAGGACGAGTTTAGCGATGAGATAAACAACGCGGGTAAGAGCGAGACGGCCAAGGCGGAGCCGCGTGCGCCGCAGGCCACCGTGCCGCGCATCGAAAATGCGGCCCCCGGGACTCCAGCCGCCACGACGCATCCTGATCCGGATCAGCAGATCAATCCCGGCTCGCAGACCGAGAAGGTTTAGCCGAGGCGCGCGGCCCGATCGCGGCCCTCGTTTTTTCGTAACGGCAGGCGAAGTGGGTGTCATCGGCTCCCGATGAAATCCGATAACCGCGGCCACGCTGGTCATCCTGAGCGAACGCGAAGGACCTCGCGATGGTTCGGAAGTGTTTCACTCGAAATCGTCCAAACGCTTGTGAGGTCCCTCGCTGCGCCCTCGATTCAAGTTCACTGCTCTCAAGCAACAGCCTGCGCAACCTCCTGCAGTTCTCGGAACGCCGACCCGAGATGATCGAGCACGTCGCGCGGGAGCAGCGATTGTTCGCTCGCGCCTCCGTGCGAAATGGCCAGCTCGGCGGCGCGCCCGCAGAGCCACGCGCCGAGCCGGCCGGCATCATACGGCTTCAGCTTCTGCCCGATTAAAGCGGTGCAGACGCCGGTGAGAATATCCCCCATCCCGCCGGTTGCCATGCCCGGATTACCGGTCGTGTTGTAGCTAAGTGGACGCGACTGTTCGGCTACAATTGTGCGGCTGCCCTTGAAGAGAAGCGCGACCGGATACTTGGCACAGAATCGTTTCGCCGTCTGTGCGCGCGTTTCCTTCCTGCTCCCGAAAAGCCGCTTCATTTCACCGGGATGCGGCGTGAGCAGCCGCGGGCCGCGGCAACGCGAAAGAAGCTTCATCTGCTTCGAGACAACATTGAGCGCATCGGCATCCACCACCATCGGCTGCCTGACAGCTTCGACGAGCTTCGAAATTTCGGCAGCACGTTTCTGCCCGAGCCCGGGACCAATTCCCCAAACATCAATTTTTTCGCCTAACAACTCTTCGTAGGAACGAACCGGCCTGACCATCGACTCCGGTGGCGCAGCCGCGGCGACAATCTCATAAACCTCTTCGGGAACAAAAACCTCCACCAGCCCGGCTCCGGCACGTAAGGCGCCGAGGGTGCACATGAGTGCCGCACCTGTGAAACCTTTCGAGCCGGCCACGATGCCGGCGCGGCCGAACTGGTTCTTGTAGGCATCGTAACTTCGACGTGGCAACACACCGCGAAGGGACGCAGCCGTGGCAGCCATTTCGGAGGGACGCGCTTCGGCACGTCCACGGAGATCAGGCAGATCAACCACGGCGAGCCGGCCGACAAGATTCAATGCGCCGTCGGCGACGAGCCCTTTTTTGGCGAAACCGATCGTAATGGTGACATCGGCGACGACGCAGTCGCGATCGGCTTTCCCGGAATCGCCCTCCAATCCCGTGGGAAGATCAATGGCGAACAGCTTCGCGCCGCAATCGCGGCGCAGTTGATTCATCCCGCGACAGGCATCGCGAACGGGTCCGCGCAGCGGAGGCTTCGCGCCCAGGCCAAGGATTCCGTCAAGAATGATCGTTCCGGAAGGAGATGCCTCTGCGTGGCCTGGGAAGTGCGGAAGCACATCCCCCCGAGCGGATGCGCGAAAGCTCGCCAGTTTCTTGCGCATAAGCTCACCGCAATCCTGCTCGGGAAAGACGAGCCGCAGCTCAATTTGCCAGCCGTCCCGCAGAAGATGTTCGCCCGCGACGAGCGCATCGCCGGCGTTATTTCCCTTCCCGGCAAAAACGAGGCAGCGGCCTGGACGCCGGCAAAATTGTCGGACGACTTTGGCGATACCTGCGCCGGCCTGATCCATGAGACTCTCGGCCGTACAGCCCCGGGCAAAGGCTGCTTCTTCCGCCGCCCGCATCTGGGCGGCGCTCATGACAGGCGAGTCCACTAGTCCTCCGACTTTTTCTTATGCTTTCTGTGTTTGCTTGAGCTCTTCTTTCTGCTCGAAGATTTGCTGCTGTGATGATGGTGGCGGCTTCTGTGCGAACGCCGCGAACGATGATGTCGCGTATGGGAGCGCTCACGTCCCGCGCTGACGAAGTCGTTGTAGCGATCGTTCAGAGGCGAGCGCACATGCACCAGCCCGGATTCAACCGGGCGATTGGGCGGTGTCGGTCTGCCCATGACGCCATCAGCAATGCTTTGAGCGAGTCGATCGCGATAGCTGCTTTGCAGGGCAAGCCGCGCTTCGTAGGGATTGGTCAGGAATCCGCATTCCACAAGCACGGCGGGGATATCGGTGCGACGCAGCACGTAGTAACCGCGGCGACGAATGCCGCGGTTCGCCGTGGGAGCAATGCCGATTACGTGCCGGTGAATGTTGGCAGCCAGACGTGCGCTGCCGTTTCCATAATAATAGGTCTCGATCCCGTTGGCGCCCGAGCGCGTGGCCGAATTGAAATGGATGCAAACGAAGATGGCGTCGCGGTGCGAATTGGCGATGGCCACACGCGTCGGCAACGGCACGAAGACATCGCTGTCGCGCGTCATGATCACGCGATAACCCGCATCGCGAAGCTTGCGGGCGAGTCGCTGCGAGACGTCGAGCGCCATCGTTTTTTCCGGCACCCGCTGGCCGGGAATTCCCCCGCGATCGAAGCCGCCGTGGCCGGCATCAACGATGACGGTGGGACGATGCCCCGTGGAACGCGAACGCGCGGCCAGCAGAACCTCCGGGGTCGCAATCAAGGAAGCGATGCACAGGAGGCTACAGAGAGCGACGAAAAGGCGTCGCTGGGTTGGATAATCGCGGATCATTCCTGCTCGTCTCCGGGCAAATCCGCGCGGCGGCTTGAAAGTTTCGGCGTGTCATCGCGTGCCGCTGCCGTGGCCGGCAGGTCGGGCTTCCCGGCGTTCACGGCGATCGCGCCATCACTCATGCGGCGCAAATGGGGAGGCGATTTCGTTTCCCGAATGGTCTCGTGGCGCAGCAGCCGGCCATCGAGCCCGACCCGCGAATAGGTCCAGGTCCGGGGCGCGGCACAATGCAAAACATGCAGTTGATTCATGCGATCGATTTCCGGCTGCGGCTCGCCGAAGTTCATGAGCCGGCCGAGCGAATAGGTAGCGTAAACAATGCCGCTCTCCTTGTCTTCGACGCGCACGTAAAGGGCCGTGTAATTGGGAAATCGATTCGTCAGGAGCGAGTAGGTGCGGACCCGGCCGCGCCCCGTTGTCCCGGCGGGAACGCCCACGGTGCGCTGCCAGATCGGCCGCGCTTCCGTGACCTGAAATACCCGCGGCCGCGAATAAAAATATTTGTCGAAATCGGCGAAATAAACATTGGCGCGCACGTGATAAGTGCCGAGGTCATGAATTGGATAAGCGGGCGTGAGGTTAAAGTTTCGCGTTACGGTTTCGCCGGAGGCGATTTTCAAGACCGGCTCAGACGATTCGGGTGCAGCCGGCGGGATCGGCTGATTTTCCGCTCCGGTTATCTCAAAACCGAACCAATGCTGCCCACGCGCGTTGCGCAATTCCACATCGCGGCCGGCCAGGTTTGTAATTTGCAGTGTGGCCATGATTGGCTCGTAGGCGATGTATTGCAGTCTCTTCAATTTCAAGTCGACCCGGATCTGCGCATGCAGAGTTCCCGCCGCGAAAAAGAGGAACAAAAAGAGAAGTTTCCGAGGCATGGCGCGCTAAAATAACGCAAGTCGTGTGAGATGAAAGTCTGTAGCCGGCGCGATCCGGGAAAGTGCGAGATGGTTGCTCGTTTTTGCGGCGCAGTCGGGATCAGCGATCCGGGCGACCGCTATTCGGTTGGCGCAGTGAAAGGCGGCGGGAAGAGATTGAGCAGGCGATTCGGTTCGGCCCGCACCGCCTGCAGCTGGTCCTTGTAATAAACGCGCACGATGTAACCGAGATATTTGCGTTGTCCGCCCTCGCTCGCATCCAGGGAAGAAAGCGGCTGCTTCGGCGTGCGAACATGTTTGCCCGGGGCGGGCGGCGTCACTTTCGAGGCAGCCGCCGTCAGAGCCGCATCGGAGGACAGCGCATCATGTTTCGAACGCAAATAAGTCACGGCGAGCACTTCCGGATTCGCATCCTTCCAATTATGATGGGGCGTTAGCCATTCGTAGCTCACATCGGCATCGGTCAGCACCACGCGATCGTTGTCCACGATGTCGTAGAAAAAGACCTGAATTTTCACCTTCGTGTAGTCGACCGGCGTATTCGGGCGCGCCTTTACCGCCACTCGCAAAGTCATGTGTGTATCGGCTTCCGGATCGGGCGTCTGCGTGGCCGTCACATCCGTGATACCAAAAGTGGAGCCATCGGGAATTCCGCCTGCCCCAAAGATGGAGTTGCTCGGCGTCGCCGCCGGTGTCGCGGCCGGAACGCCCATTTTCAGTTTCATGTCGGCCAGTTCGTAGAGCGGACCGATGGAGGAACCGAGCGCCTGGATGCGCTGCCAGGTCTCGTTGGAACGATCGAAAAGCTGGATCGATTCGTAAATCATGGCCATCTCCGCGAGGACTTCGGCATTCCTCGGCTCGAGCTGGGCCGCTTCCTGCAAACGGGCCAGCGCATTGGCCGTGTCGCCGCGTGCGCGGAATTTGCGGGCCTGCTGCAGCAATCGATCTGTCGACGAAGAACTGGCACGATTGGAAGCTGTGGGGGGCGAGCCGGTCCCGGCGCCCTGGGCGGTTTTCTCCGCTGTTTTGCTATTCGCAGCGCCGGGCGAAGCTGCGACCGAGGGCGGCGGCGCCGGCTGATAGGCCGAATGGGACCGTGTCGCATAATGCACAACGAGCGCGCCGAGTTCCGTCACACCGAACAAAGCGATCACGGCCAGGGCCACGGCAAAGGTTTTGTCCGCGCGCATGGCGGAAGAAAATGGAATGGCTCGCATGATTTTGCTCGTTAGGCCAGGATTGTGACGCGAATTTTTAGACCATCAATCGCTACTCTCGCTCAAAATTTTCAGCGCGAAATGTCGCTCTGTCCCAAAAGCTTGAATCCTTCACCGAGCAGCACCGACGATGCGCACTCGGTGTCGTCCACGTGCAGAGCGAGCGCGGCCAGACCCCGCGGCCGCGTCAGCAGCGGAAATGTGAAATGCACGTTCACCTCCGCCATGAGCAGCGCGGCCAGCAATTTGGAAAGCTGGGTGGCGACCTCGCTCAACTCCACCACCACCATCTCGCACGTGCCGAAAGGAATGGCGTTTTCGCGGAACAACTGCTCGACACGATCGGGATCGCTCACAATGATCCGCGCGATGGCCGAATCGGTCGATTCGGTGATGCTGAGGGCCAGGACATCGGTGTGATGCGTATTGAGCATCTTCACGATGTCGAGCATGGCGCCCACTTTGTTCGTGAGAAAGATGGAGAACTGCCGGACGAGCGGCCCGCCCGTTTTCGATGTGGTTTGCGATAGATTGACTGCCATGGCTACAGGAAACGGCGCGGACTGCTTCGGCTCGGTCGCCGCAGGAAGGGATTATCTCACGGCGGCCGTCATTCTTTGCAACCGATTAATGGCACGGTTGCTCGCGGCACATAAAGGCCGGTCCCGGCTGAGATCAAAGCGAACTGGCGTTTTCCTTGCGCGCCGTCTCCTGACGAACGGTGGCCCGCTGCGTCGGTTCATCGAGCGCCTTCAACGGATCCGGGCCGCGATTTTGAATCCAGGCCGTTTCCGCCATGTTTTCCTTCCACGGATATTCATCCTTGAGCACCGGCCACCAGAGCAACCGCCCGGCTGAACGCCAGCCATCCACGAGATAGCCCGTCCGCATCGGCTGGCCGCGCGCGGTCACCACCACGACGTTATGTTCGAGATGCGTATTTGGATACGCCTCGGCCCAGTGCAAGGTCAGGGTCTTGAGCGGCAGTTTTCTCAATTCCGCACCGATGCCATGCGCCCAATGAAAACAATAACCGCGGTCCCGCGCGCCGATGTGAATGAGGAAATTCTGGACGAGGGCAAACGGGAAAACCCGCCATTCTTTTTGCAAGCGGCGCGCCGTGTGATGCGCTGTTTCCGAAACCAGCGCCGCCTCTGCCGGATCGACCTCTGGGGAAAGCGCGATCAACGCTTTGCGAAAACCTTCGATCGACTTGGCATCGGTCGCCGAGACGGTTCGCGCGCAGAGGAAAAGCGCGATGAACAGAACGAGGCACGGACTGAACCATCGCTGCGCTTTAGAAGAAGTGATCAATTCCATTGGCAGGGTTTGCGACGATAACCGCTCTCCTGCGTGGCTCAACGGGCAAACCAACATTTTCCATGGTTGCGAGAGAGCCAAATTTTTCGACTTCATACCAAACCAGGAAAGGGAATATCTGTGCAGCGGAAGGATTCCGGCTACATTCGGTTCTCTTTTCGAAGCGAATTGGCCGCCTCAAGAGTATGGACGAAGAAAACGAATTGATCGCGCTGCGGCGCCAGAAGATGGAGGCGTTGCGCGAGCGCGGTGTAGCGCCGTTCGGACAGGCGTTCGAAACGAGCGGCTCGATCGGCGAGGTGCGCGAGAAATTCAAGGAAGGCGAGAAGTTTCGTTTGGCTGGGCGCATCACGGCGCATCGCAACATGGGGAAGAGTCATTTTGTCGATCTGCGCGACGCGACCGGACGGATGCAGATTTACGTCCAGACGAAGGAACTCGGCCCCGAAACGATGGAGGTTTTTGGCTTGCTCGACTTGGGCGATTTCATCGGCGTAGAAGGTACTTGTTTTCTGACGAAAACGGGCGAGCCGACGCTCAAGGTTCATTCGCTGCAGGTCCTCGCCAAAGCGCTGCGGCCGCTACCGGAAAAATGGCACGGCCTCACGGACATCGAAGCGCGTTACAGGCAGCGTTATCTCGATCTCGTCACGAACGAGCGTTCACGCGAAGTTTTCGAGAAGCGAATTGGTATTGTGCAAGAAATTCGGCACTTCATGGAGGCGCGCGGTTTTCTCGAAGTGGAAACGCCGATGCTGCAAACGGTGGCGGGCGGCGCGGCGGCCGAGCCGTTCAAGACACATCACAAGGCGCTCGGGCTTGATCTTTATCTGCGCATCGCGCCGGAGCTTTATCTCAAGCGACTGCTCGTCGGCGGGTTTAACAAGGTATTCGAACTCAATCGCAATTTTCGGAATGAGGGAATTTCGCGCCGGCATAACCCGGAATTCACGATGCTGGAAGCGTACTGGGCGTATGCGAATTTCGAGAAAATCGCGAATCTGGTGGAGGAAATGATTTGCCGGCTGGCCGAGATCGGAAACGGCGTCGAGACCGGAGACCGGAGACGAGAAACCGGAGAGAGGATTTTGATCGACCATCGGGATGCGGAAGGAACCCTCACGCGCACCCTTGATCTGACGCGGCCGTGGCGACGGGCGCGTTATCGCGATCTGATTCGCGAAATCGATCCCCAGTGGTTCGATTATACTGACGAGAGGCGCCGGGAACGCTGCGCCGAGCTGGGCGTCGAGATCAATCCGCGCATGGCGGACTACGAAGTCACGCAGCAGGTTTTCGAAAAACTGATCGAGGAGAAGACGTTCGATCCCCTTTTCGTGACGCATTGCCCGAAGGAACTGGTGCCGCTGGCCCGGCAAAACGCGGAGGATGATTCGTTAGTCGATGTTTACGAACTGATCATCAACGGCCAGGAAATTTCTCCCGGCTACACCGAGTTGAACGATCCGCTCGTGCAGCGCCAGCGCTTGCTCGAGCAGGCCGGCGAAGAGACACAAAAACTCGACGAAGAGTTTTTGCTCGCGCTCGAACACGGCATGCCGCCGGCCGGTGGGTTCGGCCTCGGCATCGATCGCCTGACCATGCTGCTGACCGGCGCGGAATCGATCCGCGATGTGATCCTTTTCCCGCTCCTTAAACCGAAGAGCCGGTAACCGATGCCGGCTTTGCCAACGGCACAATCCTGGCGTTTGGGACTGGCCGGCGCGCTCGTTCTGTTTCTTCTCACCCGCGTGGTCATGCTGACCGCGTTCCCGATTTTCAATGACGAGGCGATTTATCTGCAATACGCGCAACGTATCCATGCCGATTGGGCGCAGAATAAATTCGTCTCGCTCGATAATCACTACGGGGATTGGAAACCGCCGCTGCAATATTGGATGGCTGCGCCCGTTATTCGCTGGGCTAACGACCCGCTGCTGGCCGGTCGCTCCGTCGCGTTGCTCGTGTCGCTGGCCGGGTTTTTCGGGTTCTATCTTTTCACGAAAGAACTTTTCGGTCCGCGCGAGGGTGTGCTGGCGGCAGCGCTCTACGTTTTCTGTCCGACGGTTCTGTTCCATAACGATGAATTCATCGCCGAGACCTTTCTCTTTTCGACGGCGCCGTTCGTTTACTGGTGTTTTCTGAAAGCGATGCGGCTGGGCAAATCTTGGTGGGCCTGGCTGCTCGGAGCCGCTGCCCTGGCTACGGCCTTGCTTCTTTTCAAGCAATCGGGGTTCTTGCTCCTGGCCGTCGCGATTTTCCTCCCCTGCGCCCGATTCCAACGCGACCGCGTCAAGGGAACGTGCCTCAACTTCGTGCTCGTCGTGGCTGTCATCATTGGCGCGAAGTTTGCGGCGGACGCCTTTTTGCCGGCGACGTTCAATGCCACACGCGATCGTTTCAACAGCCAGTGGGTCATGGGAGCAAACGAGCTACTGGCATTCCCGACCAAAGTCTGGGCAGCGAATCTCCATCTCGCCGGCGATTACATCGGCGCCTATTACTCGTGGCTCGTGCCGGTCTTTGTCGGCGTTTTTCTCTGGCTCGTGTGGCGTCGAAAAAGCCCGCCCGAACTGACTCTGCCGGTCATGTGTCTGACTGGCGCGGTTGCTGTCATCTTTTTGCTCCACGGTTTTAACGAATACATTTTCAACACGGCGATCATCGTCGCCCTTCTTCCCTTGCTGGCCCGCATGGGCATCCTTCTCTGGGACCTCCCGCGGCGCCGGCCCATTCGTGTTCTGCGAGGCGGACTTCTTGGCGGAGCGGGAATTCTGCTCGCTTTTTGGAGCTATCAGATCGTGCTCATGGAAGTCTCGCCGGCCGGCTACATCGAGCGAAGCACTCCCTGGGCGATCAAAAATTATCTCCACGGCTGGCCGGCCGGGTTTGGTGTCAAAGAAGTAGTCGCGATGCTCGAGCAGGAAAAGCGACCCGGAATCATTTTCGCAGACGCGCAGTGGGGCAACCCGCGCACCGCGCTCGAAGTTTACAAGGAGCGCTTTCCGAATCTGAAGTTGATTCCCATATCCCGGGCGTTTTTGGATCGTGCGGAAACGCGCGCGCTGAGCGACAAGGCGCGCGCGTCGGTTCCGGCGCGCTTCGCCATTTTCTCGGCCGATCCAGCAGGCCAGCGCCGGCTCTGGGAGATCAATGTCGAAGCTGAAATGTGTGCCCAACGGTGGGAGGTGAGAGGAACTCCCGAGCAGGTACCAATCGTGGTTTGTCGCTTCTAATTTCATGTAGCGCTTGGCCACGGACACGCTGTTCGACCGGCTCGCCGCAGAGGCCGATGGACGGCGCTTCAGCGGCTCTTTTTCGCCGAGACTGGTGCGGCCGTTTTGAGACGGGCGGCGTGGGCGGCCGCCTTTTGCGCGTCGGCCGTGCGACCGAGGGCCCGGTACTCAGTCGCGAGATGTTCCCAGGCCAGCCGATAGTTTGGCAAAATCTGCGTGGCTCGTTCGAACGCCTTCGCGGCCTCGCGATGCTGCCCTTGTTGTCGATAGGCCAGCCCGAGATGTTCCCACGCCGGGCCGTAATTGGAGTTAAGCTGCGCGGCTCTGCGCAGATGATCGAGCCCGGCCGCGAGGTGCCCGGTGGTGGTCAGGCAATATCCAAGTTGCGCCTGCACGAGAAAGTCCTTCGGAGAAATATGGGCCGCCCGCTCCAACGGACGAATGGCCTCGGGGATGCGATTCAAATTGATATAACCGTAGCCGACGGTGGCCAGGAGATAGGCGTTATCGGGCGACAACTCGACGGCTTTGGCGATGGCGGCAAGGGTTTCGTGCGGGTGGCCCGATACTTTTTCGGCACGCGCCAACTGCACCCAATTCACCGAGGATGCCGGGTCGAGTTTCGTCGCGTGTTTTGCGTATTCCACGCTATCCTGTTTGTGCCGCATATACTCGGCGCAGACGCTCATGAACAGCCAGCCGATGTCCGATTTTGGCTGCCGCTCGGACAATCTCTTGAAATGTGGAAAGGCTCCCGCGTAATGCCTTTGAAATAACTCATCGGCGCCCAGCCCGAAATAGGCGAAGTCGGCCCTGGGATCGACCCGGAGCGCCTGTTGATAGGACGATTCCGATTCCTGAAACTGATGGAGTTCTCCGGAAAGGACGCCGCGCAGGCAAAGGGCGCCGCCGCTGCCGGGATATTTTGCGGTTAGTTTTCGAGAAAAATTGAGTGCTGCTCCCACATTCCGGTAGGCCAGCGCATAGGCAATCTGGCTGACAAGCGAATCCTTAAAAGCGGGATCGGGCTTTTCAAGCACACGCTTCACGGTCGGCTTCACGAGTTTCTCGGGCGGCGGCAGCTTTTTGAGCAACTCGTCGACCGTGGCGTCCTGCGCGAACACCGACGACAAGAACGCAAAGAGAAGAAATGCGGCAACGCCGCCGCGTTGCAGGAGGAACCCGAATTTCACCGCAGCCATTTACCGAACGACATTTCGTGCTGCCAAGGAAAAACGGCAACCAGTTCAGGCTCTCGGCCGGAGGCCGCTGGGATGACTATTTTCCATGCTCCTGGCGTGCACGAGCGGCGGCGCGGTCCGCCTGCGCGCTTTCACCGAGGGCGCGGTATTCGTCGCTCAAATGCTGCCACGCCTGACGCGCACGAGGCATTAATTGGGTGGCCTTTTCAAATGCCTTGGCCGCATCGCGATGCTGACCGGCTTTCTGATAAGCGAGGCCGAGATTTTCCCAGGCTCCGCCGGAGCGCGGCGCAAGCTTTGTCGCTTTACGCAAATGATCGATGGCCGAATCAGTCTGGCCTGCGAGATAAAGGCAGTAACCGAGCTGCGTTTGTGCATTTGGATCGTCAGGCGCAAGCCGGGCGGCGCGCTGCAGCGGCGGCATGGCTTCGGGTACACGATGCAGGGCCAGGTAACCGCCGCCGACGCTGCTAAGGATGGAAGCGTTATCGGGCGCCAAAGCAGCTGCTTTTTCAAGCGCAGCCAAAGCATCGCTATCATGGCCCCGCGCTTTCTCGGCCCGCGCGAGTTGAACCCAGCCGGCAACGAAAGCAGGCGAAACTTCGGTGGCACGCCTGGCGTATTTCGCGGCTTCTTCTTTGTGCCCCATCCGCTCCGCACAGGCCCCCGACATGATCCAGCCGATCGGCGACCTGGGCTCCAGTGTCGTAACTTTTTGGAACTGCGACAGTGCCACGGCAAGGTGACCTTCCGCCGCGTTGATGTTGCCGAGACCGAGATAGGGCATTGAAGCCTTTGGCTCGACTGCTATCGCTCGATGAAATACGACGGCCGCTTCTCCGAGCTGGTGCGTGGCAAAGGCCAGCTGACCGTGCAGACAAAGCGCGCCGATGCTCTTCGGATATCGCGCGCTGAGCTGGCGCGAGAGATCGAGCGCGCGCGGCAGGTGTTTGGCCCGCATCTCGGCGACGATTTGCGGGAGGAGCGGATCCTGTATTGCCGGATCGGGTTTCGAGAGCCCACCCTGGGCACGCGGTTTGATGAGCTTTTCCGGAGGCGGGAGTTTTTTGAGCAGTTTATCGAGTGAATCGTCCTGCGCGCGAAGTAACGGAAGAACGCCCGCGAGAACAACGATCGCGAGACAACCGCAGCGAAAACGAGATAGCGGCAATCTCATTGTCACCATGTACGGAGCAGATTTGGCGCTGCCAAGCCGAAAGAATTGCGTGCTTGTCGCGCGCGAGGCCGGCTGGTAGAGGGACACGATGTTCTCCGCCGTTCGTGGTCGGCTGCTCCTCCTCTTCGTTCTGCCTCTCCTCGCTTGTTCCCTTCCAGAAGCGCGCGCGGCTTCATGCGTTTGGAAAGTATCCGGTCCAAACGGGCATACGCTCTTTCTGGGCGGCTCGGTCCATGGGTTGGAAAGCATGGATTATCCATTGCCGCCGGCGTTCAATCGCGCCTTCGAAGCGTCCTCGCGCCTCGTCCTCGAAGAAGATCCGAAGGTTTCGCTCAATGCGGAAAAGCATCTCTACAAATCGGGATTCTATTCCGGGAAGGACAACCTGAAGAACCACGTCGATCCCCGCACCTACGATTATCTGCGCCGCTTTTTCGGCCTTCTCCACGTCCCCGAATCCCGGCTCGCAAAATGCCGACCCTGGATGCTCATCATGATGCTCTGGTCGCCGAGCACCAACACGCTCGGGGTGGAGGCTTTTCTCCTGCGCCGCGCGCACGCCATCAGCATGCCGGTGAGTGGACTCGAGACGTTTCAGGAACATGCCGAGATCATCTCGGGGATGAGCGATCATCAGGCCGAGTTGGTGCTGCTCGATACCTTTATCTCGCAAACGGGCGGCGGTTCGCGCGAGACCCTCATGAATGCATGGCGCCGGGGCGACGCGAACGAGATTGAGCGATTCGAACGTCAATCATTCAAGAATCTGCCCTCCTTTCGCGTGCGCCTCATCGAAGATCGAAACCGCAACTGGATTCCGAAGATCGAACATTTGTTGCGCGGCCATGACACGTGTTTCGTCGTGGCCGGGGCGGCCCACATGGGCGGCCCGAACGGGGTGGTCGAGTTGCTGAAGCGGCGCGGTTATCGCGTCGATCAATTGTAGCGGCGGACGCGAGCATTTTGGGGGTCTGGCTCAGGAAATCGGTTGGCCGTGGGAGAGCGCGTGCTACTTTATGCGCCATGGAGACGCCACAAATTATCGCCTATTTAAAAACCCATTGCGGCTGGAGCGCGGGTGTCCGCGCCGTCCTCGCCAAATACAATCTGCCCTACACTGAAAAAGATATCATTCAGAACCCGGCGTTTCGTTGGGAAATGGAAACGAAAAGCGGCCAGCCGCTTTCCCCGTGCGTGGAAGTGAATGGCCACATGCTGGCGGACGTGAGCGGCGAAGAAGTCGAGCATTACCTCGTGGAAAACAAGATGGTTGCGCCGAGCGATACGCAGACCGAGGTGCCGACAAATGCCCCCTGCCCTCCCGAGCAGCACGAAGCCGCCGTGCGCATGCGATTTTGAAAATCGTCGCAGCGTTGAAGTGTTAAGAGGTTAAAGCGTCAAAGCGAAGCCATAATGGGAGCGCTCGAACGCTTCAACGCTGCAACTCTTCAACGATGAAAGGCAAAGCCCGCAGGAAAGCCGGCTCGAAATCCCGCAAGAAACGCCGATTCGGCTGGAAGCTTTCCCTGCTTCTCATCCCGGTGCTGGCCGTTTTCGGCGTGCTGCTGGTTTACGGCACGTGGGCGCAGACCTTCGACATGAAGCAGCTCGGCCGCATGCCGGAGCGCAACACCGTCTTCGACGTCGATGGGAAAATTTACAGCCGCCTGGCCGGCGCGAACCGCCTCAAAGTTCCGCTCAAGAAAGTCTCGCCCTATTTCATCGACGCGTTGCTCACCCGGGAAGACTCGCGCTTTTACGAACATGGCGGGATCGACTGGCGCGGGGTCATGCGAGCACTCGTACGCGACATCCTGAGCGGCTCGGCCAAGGAAGGCGCCAGCAGCATTACGCAGCAGCTGGCCCGGAACAGCCTTCCCCTCGGCGGCCGCACCATCAGCCGCAAGCTGCTCGAGGCCATGGTCGCCCTGCGCATCGAGCACGAATTCACGAAGGACCAGATTCTCGAGCTTTATGTGAACCGAATTTATTTCGGGTCCGGTTGCTATGGCATCGAAACGGCCTCGCAGGCTTACTTCGGCAAGGAAGCCTCGAAACTCAATCTCTCCGAGGCTGCGCTGCTCGCCGGGCTGATTCGCAGCCCAAATCGTTTCTCCCCTTTGAAAAATCCGGAAGGCGCCCGGATCCAACGCAACACCGTGCTCGATCGCATGGTGGAATTGAAGAAGATCACCAAAGCGCAGGCGGCCCAGGCCAAGCTGGCCAGGATCACGTCGCATCCAAAACGGCAGACCTTAATCCAGGAAAACTACGCCATGGATGCGGTGCAGCGCGATTTGAACCTGCTCCTGACGCAGGACCAGATCGATAATGGCGGCCTCTACATTTACACGACGCTCGACGCCAACATGCAGAACCTGGCGCGCCAGACACTTGAGTCGCAGCTCTCCAAGATCGAGAAACAATCGAATTTCCATCATCCGAAAAAAACCGATTACCATCCGGCCAGGGATGAGAATCCGGAGGCGGCCATGCCGTATCTGGAAGGGGCGGTCGTCGCCATCGACAACGCGAGCGGCGGCATTCGCGCGCTCGTTGGCGGGCGCGATTATGCGCAGAGCAAATTTAATCGCGCGCTCGCGCCGGCCAATCGCCAGGTCGGTTCCGCCTTCAAGCCGTTTGTTTACACGCTTGCTTTCATGCACGGGCTTTTGCCCGGCGCGGCCATGAGCGACGGGCCCATTCAACCGGGCGAAGTGGCCGGCGCGGGCAATTGGTCGCCGGGCAATTCGGACGGAACCTACCGGGGCATTCAGCGTGTCTCCTATGGCCTCATCCATTCCCGGAACACGATGAGCGTGCGCGTTGGCGAATTCGCCGGGCTCGGCGATACGCAACGAATGATCAAGACACTCGGCCTCGGCGCGAACGCTCCGGGCGGTGCCGCCATTTATATCGGATCGTTCGAAAGCGATCTGAAAGATCTCACCGCGGCCTACACGGTTTTTCCCAATGCCGGTGTGCGCAAGCAGGCCTACATCATCGAGCGAATCGACGATCCCGATCATCGGCCAATTTACCGCGCGGCCCACATCGCTCTCCCGACGCTCGATCCGAGCGCCTGCTGGATGACGACGGAGCTGATGGAGAAAGTGCTGACGCAGGGAACGGCGGCCAGCTCTCGTTCGTTAGGCTTCGATCTGCCGGCGGCCGGCAAAACCGGAACGACCAACGATTACAAGGACGCGTGGTTCCTCGGTTACACTTCGTCACTGACCTGCGGAGTCTGGGTTGGATTCGATCGACCGACTACGATCATCCCACACGGCTACGGCTCCGCCCTGGCACTGCCGGTCTGGACCCAGGTCATGAACAAAGCGGCCAAGCGATACCCGGCTCAGGAGCTGGAACCGACCATGCCAATGGCGCGAGCCGTGGTTTGCTCGATCTCGAACGCCCTGGCCACGAGCGGTTGCGAAGCAGCCGGCACCGCCTACGAAGTCACCCTGCCGGCCGACAAAGTGCCAAGCGCGGCCTGCAAGGTTCACGGCGGCGGCGAGATGCTCATTGGTCAGCAAATCCAGCAAATTGGTCGCAAGGTTCAGCAGGCGCCTCGCAGCATCATCGAATCGTTTCGGCGCTTTTTCGGCGGCGGGAAAAACTGATCTCGCGAACCGAGGTCAAGGTTCCTGCCCGCTTTCGCCAGCGATCAGCTTTTCGTAATCCTCCGGCGTATCGATATCGATTGCGCCTTCAGGCCACGGAAATTGCGCGACTGCTTCGGAGGCAGAAAACAGAACAGACCTGGCTCCGTCTTCGTCGTGCAAATGAAGAAGAGCTGCGAAATGCGCCCGATCGAAAACGGCCGGGATGCCCACCGTATCCGCGTAGGCACAGGCCGCCATCGCCTTGTTTTCCCAGGCCCGCAGCTCGAGCAACGCGCGAATCACGCCGGCATTCAGAAATGGCTGGTCGCAAGTGAGAATGACAAGAAGAGCGAGGAGATGATTGTGTTGTTGGGCGGCGGCGACACCCATGCGGATGGACGATCCCATCCCGTCGCTCCAGCGCGGATTGTGGACGAGAGAACGCGACCAGTCGGCGAGTTCGCGCCGCAGTTGCTCCGCCTCCGCCCCAATGACTACAATGATCGGCGCGCATCCCGCCTCGTGCGCGCTGGCGACAGCGCGACGCACCAGTGTCTGGCCGCGAAAGGGCAGAAGCTGCTTCAGCCGACCCAAACGTTTGGAGGGGCCCGCCGCCAAAATAATGGCGCCGGTGTTTTTCATATGCCTAACGAGTATCGGCCAGGACGAACTCAGGGGCAAGCCAGGAATTAACACCATGAATGGCCGCCTTCCGCTGCCGCAGCGATGCGGGGGAAGCGCCGGCCAGCACGCTTTGAATTTCAGCGACAATGGCCAGGGCGATTTCTTCGGGTGTTTCCGAACCGAGATTGAGACCGGCCGGAGCAAAAAGCTCGGCGTTGAGCGGACCGAATCGTTCAAAGAGATCGGCCAGCAGTTGATCGCGCCGCTTACGCGGCCCGATCAAGGCGACATAGGGAAGATTCCCGGGCAACAGTTTCTGCAGGGCGGCGAAATCGCGCCCGTAATTGTGTGTCTTGATCACGGCGGCGGTGCGCTGATCGAGATTTGCCGGCAACTCGTTAACGCCTTCGATTTCGAGAAAATCCCAGCCAAGCAGTTCGCTGAACCCACGCAATGCCGCGCTGTCCGGCCCCCGCCCCAAAGCGATGAGCCGAATCGGCGGTTCGATTCGTTGCACAAATTCTTCCTTCGGTCGTCCGATATCGCTGAAATTCCGATCTCGAATCCAGCTGCCGCGTTCCGTCCCGCCAAATTTGGTGACCGCGAAACAAAGGCGCCGCGCGCGCTGATGTTTCGCCAGGGTGGCCAGGAACGTCCTCGGCAGTGGCTCGATAAGAATCTCGATCGCGCCATGACAACCGAAACGCCGGCGCGTGTCGAACGCGACCAATCTCGGCACCTTGGTCCGCATGACCTCGCGCGCGAAATCTACGACTTCGTCCTCCAGACACCCGCCGCTCAGTGACCCCACTCGCGTTCCCCAAAGACCAACAAGCATGCGCGCTCCGGGGCGCCGATAACTGGAGCCGCGCGCCCTGACAAGGGTGGCCAAACTCAGTGGTTCGTCGCCATTTCTCTCGAAGGCGGAAATGATCTCTCGAATTTCCGTCATTCTTGCTTCGACCTAAATTAACTTGTCCGGTGTGATCGGCAGGTCGCGCACGCGTTTCCCGGTCGCATGATAGACGGCGTTCGCGACGGCGGCGGCCATGCCGGTGATTCCGATTTCGCCAATGCCGCGCGCACCAATCGGATTGAAATCAAAATCCGGTTCGCCCACGAAATGGACTTCAATATGCGGAATGTCGGCATTGGTCGGGACATGGTATTCCGCCAGATTCGGATTCACGGGCAGCCCGGTCTTCGAATCGTATTCGGTCGCCTCGTGCAACGCCATGCCGATGCCCATGACGGCGCCGCCGATAATCTGGCTGCGGGCCTGTTTGTAAGTGACAACGCGGCCGCAATTAATCGCCGTGACGACGCGCGTCACCTGAACCCGCGGGATAAGCGGATCGATTTTCACTTCACAAAAATGCGCGCCCCACGACTGAAACACCTGTTTCTCGTCCTCCTCCGATTCAGGCATGCCGCTTTCCACAGAGAGGGATTGCTTTCCCGCGCGCGTCAGAATGTCTGCATACCCATCCGATTTCGAGTGATCGTTTTTTAAACCGATCCGTCCCGGTGCAACCATGGTGATGTCGTCAGGAGAAAGCCCGTGCAGCGGCGACTTCACGTCTTTGACGGCCAGATCGGCAAGCGCACGGTGCAGCAGTCCGGCGACCTGATGAATGGCCGTGCCGACTGTTCCGGTCGAGTTCGAACCTCCCGCCACCGGGCCGAAGGGATAATCGGATTTGCCAAGCTCGAACGTTATTTTCTCAAACGGCACGCCGAGTTGCTCTGACGAAATTTGTGTGAAGGCGGTGTAGGCCCCGGTTCCAAGATCATGCGTCGCACATTGCACCGTGGCGCTGCCATCAGCGTGCAGGATCGCTTTGGCAGCCGCTTCCATTTTGTGGGCAGGATACGTGGCCGTCGCCATGCCCCAGCCGACCATCAGATGGCCGTCGCGCATCGAACCGGGCCGCGGGTTGCGCCTGGCCCAGCCGAATTTTTCCGCGCCCAGCCGATACGCTTCCTTGAGATATTTCGCGCTGAAGGGTTTTCCCTTGATCGGGTGCTGCTCCGCGTAATTCGCCAGGCGCAACTGCACGGGATCCATCTTCAAGGCGATGGCCAGTTCGTCCAGCGCACACTCGAGCGCATAGGTTCCGGGGCATTCCCCCGGCGCACGCATGAAGGTCGGCGACCCGATGTTGACCGGGTAGACGTATTCCTGAATGTCGATGTTCGGACTGGCGTACATGACGGCGGTCGAGCGCGCCCCGCACGACTCCGTCCAATCCGCCACCGGCGAGGTGACCGTCTCGCTAACGTGACGCATGGCCTGCAATTTTCCGTCTTTCGTCGCGGCGAGCGTCATGGTTTGCCGTGTCGGCGTGCGATGACCGGCGCAGGTAAACATCTCCTTGCGCGGGACATGAAACTTGACCGGCCGACCGACCACTTTAGCGGCCATGGTCGTGAGCAGTTCGTGCGGCCAGATCGCGCCTTTGCAACCGAAAGCCCCGCCCACGAAAGGATCGATCACGTGTACATTTTTCAAATCGAGCCCATAGGTGCGCGCGAGAATACTCTGGACGCCTTTGACGAACTGGGTCGCATTCCAGACCGTCAATTTCCGGTCGCCCTCCCAGGCAGCAATCGTCCCCGACATCTCGATCGGGTTATGCGTCTCCGTCGGCGTGACGTAGGTCTCTTCGATCCGGACCAGATCACCATTCTTGAGGGCAGCGTCGACGTCGCCTTTCCCCGGCTGAACGCTTTCGCCCATGTTTTGTTTCGGCGTCTTCCCTTTGCCTTTATTTTTTGCCTCTTCCATGAAGAAGACGCCTTCTCCGGCGCGTAATTGACCCGAACTAAGGAGGCCGCGTACTGCGCCTGTTCGAGAGTTTGGGCGACGACGAGCGCGACGTACTGGCCTGCGTAGTGAACCTTGTCGTCGCTTAAAGGATTGCGTTCCTCGATGCGAATGCCGTTCGTGCGCGCTTCGCCTCCGCCGCCTTCCGCTGCTTTCGGCTGGGGCGCGTTTTGATGAGTCAAAACCTTGAGCACGCCGGGAATCGCTTCGGCCGCCTTCGTGTCGATGGACGTGATCGTTCCTTTCGCGATATTGCTGACCACCGGCCAGGCGTGAACGACCTGCGGGACTTCAAACTCGACCGCATATTTGGCATGCCCGGTCACTTTGGCCGGACCATCCACGCGATTGCGCGCCGGGCCGAGAATGTTGGTCTTCGCCATATCAGGACATTTTTGCGACCGTGCCGAGGGCCTGGGTGATGGCGCGCCGGGCCAGTTCGATCTTGAAAGAATTGTATTTGTAGCCTTTGGCCGCCGCCAGTTCGGCCTCCGCCGCAGTGCGGAAATTTTGTTCGTCAGGCGTCTGTCCGGTCAGGGCCTGCTCGGCTTTGTGTGCGCGCCACGGTTTGAGCGCGACTCCGCCAAGGGCGAGCCGAACGGATTTGATTTTCCCATCCTGCACATCGAGCGCGGCAGCCACGCTGACCAGGGCAAAGGCATAGCTGGCGCGATCGCGCACCTTCAAATAATGCGAATGCTTCGCGAAAGGAAGGGCCGGCAGATCGACAGCGGTGATTAATTCGTCAGGCTGAAGATTCGTTTCGATGTTTGGCGTGTCGCCCGGGAGACGATGGAAATCTTCGAAGGAGATCGTGCGCGCGCCCTTCGGCCCCTGCACGCGCACGACCGCCTCGAGGGCAGCCATGGCAACACACATGTCGCTCGGATGCGTGGCGATGCATTGGTCGCTTTGCCCAAGGATGGCGTGAATGCGGTTGTAACCTTCGAGCGCGCCGCAACCGCTCCCGGGCTGACGTTTGTTGCACATCGGAAATGCCGGGTCGTAAAAATAGTAACACCGCGTCCGCTGCAAAAGGTTGCCTCCAGTGGTGGCGAGATTGCGTAACTGCGGACTCGCCCCGGAAAGGAGCGCTTCGCTCAGAACGGGATAACGCGAAATGATCAAGGGATGCTCGGCCAGGTCCGAATTGCGCACGAGGGCGCCAATGCGAACGCCGCCATCGTTCGGCAACTCTTCAACTTTCGCGAGGGGCAAACGGTTGATGTCGACCAATTGCGCGGGCCGTTCGACGCCCATCTTCATCAGATCGATCAGGTTGGTTCCGCCACCGAGGAATTTCGCGTTCGGCATTGGCGCTGACGCCGTGAATGGCTGCCTCCGGGTCACCGGCGCGTGCATAGGTAAACGGGGTCATGATTTTGACACTGCCCCCATTTTGGCGCGCGCTTCCCTGATCGCGTCGACGATGTTCGGATACGCGCCACAGCGGCAAAGATTGCCGCTCATCCATTCGCGAATTTGCGCGTCGTCTTTTGCGTGGCCTTCATGCACGCAGGCCACCGCGGAACAAATCTGTCCGGGCGTGCAGTAGCCGCATTGAAAACCATCGTGCTCAACAAAGGCGGCCTGCATCGGATGCAATTGCCGGCCGTCGGCCAGACCTTCGATCGTCGTGATCTCGTCGCCCTCGTGCACAACCGCGAGGCTGAGACAGGAATTGATGCGGCGCCCATTGACCAGCACCGTGCACGCTCCGCATTGGCCGTGATCGCAGCCTTTCTTCGAGCCCGTTAACTGCAAATGTTCACGCAAAGTATCCAGCAGGCTCGCGCGTGGATCGAGTCTTAACCCGTAATTCTTACCGTTAATCCTTAGACGAACATCAACGGCACTCGGCGGCGCGGCGGCGTCTGAGGGAGTGGCAGCAGCAGCAGCCGATAGGCTCATGAGACGCGGCCCGAAAGTGATTGCTGCGCTCGTACCCGCCACCTGTTTAAGAAATCGTCGGCGCGTTTCGCGCTGACCAAAGGTGAGAAGCGCATCGATTTCATTTTGATTCTGCGGATTGTGGTCGCCCGGCGCTCTGTCATCAGGTTCACGCCTCATCGCCATTATATCGTCTCCAGGCCGCAGGCTGGCGGGAAAAAATTTTCTCCGCCGCGACTCCTGCGCATAAGGATTTGACCTAGGTGGCAACTAGGTCGGTCGCCGATTGTCTACGCGAATCGGCTCCCGTTTATTCCCGCATGATTCGGCCGATGCTCGATACCGACGGATTCGCCGCCGCTACTGACGAAGCGCTCATGAAGGCGATTAGCAAACACCGACCAAGCGCCCTCAAGGAACTCTACGGGCGCTACGGGAAGACCTTGAAAGCTGTCATCACCGCGGTGGTGCACGAACAAACCGAAGCCGACGACGTGTTGCAGGAAATCCTGCTGCAGATCTGGCGCGAAGCCGGCAACTACTCTCCCCACGCGGGACGGCCGCTTGGCTGGGTCGTCACATTGGCGCGGCGGCGCGCGATCGATCGTCTGCGCCGGCGCCAGGCCTATGGCCGGGCCAAGGATCGCTTCGAAGAGCAGATCGAGAAACAACCGGCCGGCTGGAAACACCGCCGCGTCGAGCAGGAAATCTCGCGCGCCGATATCCGCCGTTTTCTCGAGCGCCACATGAGTCATCTGCCGGATCACCAGCGCGAAGCGCTCGAGCTCTCCTTCTTTCAGGGGATGAGTCATCGCGAAATCGCCGCCTGTACTCGCACACCACTGGGCACCGTAAAGACGCGCCTTGAGCTGGGCCTGCGCAAGCTGACCAACGGCATCCGGCCGTTGCGACACAAGATCTAATCCTGGGGTCGCGCGCTCCTGCTCAGGTGTTTGCGACAGCCCCGCCGGTGCCGTTGACCGGCGCCGTTTCTTCAGGTGCCTCGACGATCGCGAACCTTCGTTTGCGTCGATTGGCCGGGAGCGGAGAGAGCGTCATGGTGACGTTACGACCCGCGATCTTCGGCTCCATTTCCACCTGCGACATGCCGGAAAGATCGTTGCGCACTTTCTGCATTAACTGCATGCCGAATTCTTGGTGGGCCATTTCGCGGCCGCGAAATTGCAACTGCACGCGCACCTTGTTGCCCTTGTCCAAAAACTCCTCGCCGTGGCGAATCTTGGTCAGGTAATCGTGCGCGTCGATGTTAACGCGAAACTTGATTTCCTTGAGCTTGGTTCCGGACGCTTTCTTGTCCTTGTCCTGCTTCGAGATGTCGTAACGAAACTTTCCGAAATCGACAATCTTGCAGACCGGCGGATTCGCCGTGGGGGCGATTTCCACCAAATCCAGATCGAGGCTTTGAGCTTTGCGCAGCGCGTCAGATAATTTCATGACGCCGAGCTGCTCGCCCGTGGATCCCATGATGACCCGGATCTCGCGGGCGCGAATCCGACCGTTTACACGAATTTGTGGTTGCAGATTAAATCAAGCTCCAAGCCGAAGGCGCGGAGAGTGGGCCGTGCCGCCGTTTTTATTCTTTCGCATTCCGGACCGGCCAAGCCGGCTCTCCGACACTCTGGACTCGGCGCAGCTGCGAAAGACGACGCCGACTGATCCGCTTCTTGGCGAATCGAGTGCAAGTTGTAGACAAGAATCGTCAACTGGCAAGGTGAATCTTGGCAAAGCAGCGCGTGTACCAGGGCGAACTTGGCTACGCCGGATTGAGAAACGGTACAACCATTTGGCCGGCCAATTTACGATTTTTCTCTTGTAAGGTCAGACGTGGGCTCCTATTCGACAAACCCCATGACGCAAGGCTGCCTGGAGAATCCGCTCGACCTGACCATGTGCAGCCGGCTGCGCCGACAGGTGTTTGGGTCGGCCAACGCCGGTCAGGCACGATCACTGAGCAACGAATACCCTTCAGCGCGGGCGACATAGGTGGCGGCAGTGATATCGCCGGCCACGTTCACGGTGGTGCGGCACATGTCGAGAATGCGATCAACGCCGATGACGATGGCGATAAGCGCGGGGTTAACATTCACCGTCGCGAGCACGGCAATAATGAAAGGTATGGAGCCGGAAGGAACTCCGGCCGTTCCAATGCTGCCGAGGATGGCGAGATAAACAACGCCAAGTTGTTGCCCTAACGAGAGATCGACGCCGGCCAGTTGCGCGAGGAAGAGAACGGTCACGCCTTCGTAGAGGGCGGAGCCGTTCTGGTTGGCGGTGGCGCCAACCGTGAGAACGAAGCTGTTGATTTCGCGGGGCACTCCCAGGTTTTCTTCGCTGACGCGCAAGGCGGTGGGCAGCGTGGCGTTCGACGAGGAGGTTGAAAACGCGGTCAGGATGACCGTTTTGATTCGCCGGAAAAAATCGAGCGGCGACATGCGCGAGAGCAGATAAACGGAAATGGAATAGACTCCGAACATGTGCAGGCTCAATCCGATCAGAACGGTGGCCATGAACCAGGCGAGCGCGCTGAGCAGATCGAGACCGAAACGCGCGGTATTATTGAAGAGCAGGCAGGCCACCGCATAGGGCGCGAATTTCATGACCAGATCGATGATCTTGGCCGTGATCTCGTAGAGTGCCTGCAAGCCGCGCAGGAAAGGTGCCGAGACCGCCTCCGGCACGAGCGCGGTGGCGATGCCAAGAACCAGGGCGAAGAACATGAGATGCAATATGTTCGGCGGATCGCTCGCCATCGCGGTAATCGGATTCGCGGGGACGATCGATTTCACCACCTGCATCAGGAGGGATTCCTTGCCGGCGGCAGCCTTGCCGGCGGCTTCGACCTGTCGGCTCGCGTCGAGCGCGTAACGTTGCTCGAGCTTGGCGCGGCTCGCCGCATCGACGCGTTCCCCGGGTCGAATCACGTTGGCCAGGGTCAAGCCGATGACGACGGAGATGGCGGAAATGACGAGGCAATAAAGGAACGAACGCAAACCGATGCGCCCGATTTTGCGCAGATCCCCCGCCCCGGCGATGCCGACAACGAGCGACGAAAGAATGAGCGGCACAACGATCATGAGCAGACTGCGGAGGAAGAGCTGGCCGATCGGCTCCGTCAGATTCGAAATCACCCAGCGGACGCCCGGATTGTCGCCGCCTAACGACATGTTCGCAATCAACCCCGCCGCGATGCCGGTGCCGAGTCCAATGAGAATCCGCGAATGAAGCGGCAGTCCTCTCGGCCGATCAGGCGTCGCGTCGTCGAGATCAGTCGTGGTTTCGCGTTCAAACCGATCCGCGCCGCCGTGATCGTCATCCTGTGCCATTCCGTGATTATTCCGAGAGCAGCAGGATTGGCCAGCGCGGAATGATCAGACGACAAGGTGGATCGAGTTCTCCGAACTCGATGCTGTAGCGTCCGTCTCGGCGGAGTCAGTCTCATTCCGCCGAAACGGCGGACTCTACAGGCTCTATACCGACTTCAGATCGCTCAGAATCTCCTGCATATAACGGATGGGCAGCGAATAATGCCCGGCGTTCTCGACAAGACGCAACTTCGCCTCCGGCAAACGCGCCGCCACCTGCTCGGCCAGATGGAAGGAAAAACTGCGGTCCTTTTTTCCATGCCACACCCGCACCGGCACGGCGACTTCCTCCAGGGCAAAGCCCCACGGCCGCGCGTAAATTTCGCCATCGATCATCAGACCCTCGGCGGTTGGCAACCAGGCGCGACGCGCACTTTCGAAGCACGCCTCGAAAGCCCGCGCATCTCGCAGCACCGAGGCATCGCATGGTTGCAGCAACTTGAGAAACATCGGCCGGATGCGTGGCGGCATGCGCCGCACCGCAAAAGGCCGTGCTACTTTGGCAAGAAATCTGAGCAGTTCCGGCCGACGCCGATATACGGCAAGCAGCCAGCGGTATAACGGCAGCAGACCATCGTGTTCCTTCAGTTCGCTGATCGGTGGCGCGCCGCTGACCACGGCAACCGCACGAACCCGCGCCGGCATGGCCCAAGCACTCACCAAGGCGTAGGGCGCGCCGCCGGAAATGCCGAGGATGCGAAATTCGCCGATCCCCAATTGATCGGCCAGTGCGCCGAGAAGCGGCGGCCAGTCGAGCAAAGTGCGCCCGGGTTGCAAGGCCGATTCGTTAATCCCCGGCCGATCAGGCGAAAGAATCCGCAGCCCGAGTTCGCGTCCGGCGTCATCGGTCAGCTCCGCCATCGTGCGCGAGCTCGGCCAGCCGTGACAGAAAAAGACCGGCGCCCCTGCCGGATCGCCGTACTCGTTCACGGCCACATGCGTACCCTTTTCCAGTTGAAGCACTTTGCTCTGCACGCTTATGATTAACTGAGCTTACGATTTTTCGCATCTCGTTCGCTCCGGAACGAAGAAATGGCCAGAGGAATGCGGACAAACAGCCTTTCGAGCACGTATTCAATCATATGAACGAAAACCCACATCCGGCAGCTGGCAGAATTTCCGTCCACGGCAACGGCATGGGCGTCCCCTCCCCGGACATGGTGGAAAAACGGGCGCGCGAAATTGCCATGATCGATGAACGGAATCCGGATGAGTTTACGGAGAGCGACTGGGAGCAGGCCCACCGCGAGCTGACGGGCGAGGTGAACTCCAACGCGCCGGAAGAGACGCCGCAAAATGCGGAGGTGGTTGAGGAATGGGACATGGTTGCAGGCGATAACGGCCATCGCGTTCCCCGCGCCGGTTCCGACGAAGATGAGCCGGTCGGAGAGCTCTTGGTCAGCGACGGCAATGACGAGGCGGCGCACGATCAGATGCTCGAAGCGCGCCGGGAAGAACTCGAAGAGGAGCGCGAAGGGTGAAATCCGCTTCCGCACTGGCCGTGGCCGATGAAATTCGCCACGGCGAAAAGAGCGTCAACCGCACGCCGCCGACCGACCGGGCAGAGCGGTTACTTGCGCGTTATCGGCAGATCCGGAATTTCACCACCCGGCTCTGCCAGGGGCTGGCCCCGGAAGATTGTGTCGTGCAATCGATGCCCGATGTCAGTCCGACGAAATGGCATCTCGCGCATACGACCTGGTTTTTCGAAACCTTCGTCCTGAAGAAATGGAAGACCGGCTATCAGACGGTCGTCCCGGAATACGCCTACCTTTTTAATTCCTACTACAACGCGGCCGGGGACATGCATCGGCGCGATCTGCGCGGTCTGATCTCGCGACCGACGCTTGCCGAGACCTACCGGTATCGCGCATCGGTCGACGATTCCGTGGCCGCGCTGATTGAAAGGGCGGATGAGACTCTGCTCGAGGAAATGGAGCCGGTGCTCGTGCTCGGCTTCCATCACGAACAGCAGCATCAGGAACTGCTCGTCACCGACATCAAGCATGTCTTCGCGCAAAACCCACTGCATCCCGTTTTTGCTGAGCGGAAGAACGCCGCCAGCGTCGGCACCGTTCCATCCCTGAAATTCTGTGATTCCGAAGAAACGGTTGTTTCGATCGGTCATGCCGGCGCCGCTTTTTCCTACGATAACGAAGGGCCGCGGCATCGCGCGCTCGTGCCGGCGTTTCGCCTGGCCAGCCGCCCGGTGACAAACGGCGAATATCTCAGGTTCATGGAGGCCGGCGGCTATGACCGTCCCGAATTCTGGCTTTCGTTAGGCTGGACGACCGTCAATGAGCAACGCTGGCAGGCTCCTCTCTATTGGGAGCAAAAGGACGGTGCCTGGTGGAATTTCACGCTTTCCGGTTTTCGTCCCGTCGATGAAACCGAACCGGTTACACACATCAGTTATTTCGAGGCCGACGCCTACGCCAACTGGGGCGGTGCCCGTTTGCCGACTGAATTCGAATGGGAACGAGCCGCGGCGGACCTGCCGATCGAGGGGAATTTCGTCGATACGCAAAACTTCCATCCGATTCCGTTAACGAACAATCACATCGGCCTCGCCAGGATGTTCGGGGACGTCTGGGAATGGACGCGCAGTTCCTACGCACCCTACCCGGGTTATCGGGCCGTGCCGGGAGCCCTCGGCGAATACAATGGGAAATTCATGTGCAATCAATACGTTCTGCGCGGCGGCTCCTGCGCGACCTCACGCGATCACATGCGCCTGACCTATCGCAATTTTTTTCAACCCGAGAAACGTTGGCAGTTCACCGGCATCCGTCTCGCCCAGGATATCGCCTGACAAACTGACAGGGTGTGATCGCCGATCACGCCGCTTCGCTCAAATTGAAGTAACCGATATGGAGACCGCCCAACATTCCGTTTCTGTTCTGGAACCGGCCGATGCCGATTTTCTGTCCGAAGCTCTGGCCGGCCTTTCTCGCTCGCCGCGCACGATGCCCTGCAAATTTTTCTACGACGAACGCGGCTCCGATCTTTTCCAGCAAATCTGCGACTTGCCCGAATATTATGTTACCCGCACCGAATTGCAGATCCTGGAGAGGAATGGAGCGGAAATCGCCGAGGAACTCGGGCCGGGCCTGGAACTAATCGGACTCGGGACCGGCGCCGGCACCAAGACGCGCCTGCTCCTCGAAAAATTGCGAGACCCGGTCGCCTACGTACCGGTCGACATCTCCAAGGAGCAGCTCGAGCAATCGTCTCTTCTGTTCCGCAAACTCTTCCCGAATCTCGAAGTGTTGCCGGTCTGCGCCGACTATCTGCAGCCCGTCACGCTGCCCATTCCGAGCCGGTCGCCGGCCCATCGCGTAACCTACTTCCCCGGCTCGACCATCGGAAATTTCGAGCCCATGGAAGCGCGGGCCTTTCTGCAGCGCGTGCAACGCATCTGCGCGCCGGGCGACGGATTTCTCGTGGGGGTCGATCTGAAAAAGGACCGGCAGATTCTCGAACGGGCCTACAACGACGCAGCCGGCGTCACGGCTGCATTCAATCTCAACCTGCTCGTTAGGGCAAATCGCGAACTGGGCGCCGATTTCGACGTTCCTCAATGGCACCATCGTGCTGTCTTCAATGAAAAGGAGAGTCGCATCGAAATGCACCTCGTCAGCGACATCGCTCAAACCGTGCATCTGGGCGGAGGCGAGTTCCGCTTTGCCGCGGGCGAGACGATCATAACCGAGTTTTCCTACAAGCATTCGCGCGATGGGTTTAATGCTCTCGCCGCCGAAATTGGTTTCGATTTCCGGAAATTATGGACTGACGACGATCGACTCTTCGGCGTTTTTCTTTTCCAGGTTAACGAATAAACGGCCATCGGGCGTGGCTTCGGCCGCCGAGCAATGTAATCTGGCGACGAGATGAAAGCTCTGGTCGAACTCGCCGGTCTCACCAAACGCTTCAACGGCACGCCCGCACTGCAGCCGATCGACCTGCAATTCCACCGCGGCCTGACGACTGCGCTGATCGGTCCGAGCGGCTGCGGGAAATCTACACTACTGCGCCTGATCATCGGTCTCCTCGATCCGGACGACGGCACCGTCCGTTTCGACGAGCAACTGGTTTCTCCGCCTCGACTCGCGGAGGTGCGACATCGCACAGGCTACGTCATTCAGGACGGCGGCCTTTTCCCACACCTGACCGCCCGCGGCAATGTGCTCCTCATGGCTCGTCACCTGAACAAAAGCGCGGACGAAATGGAGCGACGACTGGATGAGCTCTGCGCCCTTACGCGTTTTCCGGTCGAGGCCCTTGATCGCTATCCCCTCGAGCTTTCGGGCGGCCAGCGTCAGCGGGTCAGCCTGATGCGCGCCCTCTTTCTCTCGCCGGAATTGCTCCTGCTCGACGAACCGCTCGGCGCGCTCGATCCGCTCGTCCGCGCTTCGCTGCAAAAGGATTTGAAGGAAATATTCACTCATCTGGAGCAAACGACTGTTCTCGTCACGCACGATCTGGCCGAGGCCGCCTATCTCGCCGATCGCATTGTCCTCATGAATGAAGGCCGCGTCGTGCAGCAGGGCTCGATCGACGATCTGCGTCAACAACCGGCCAACCAGTTTGTCAGGGAGTTCATCAGCGCGCAGCGCAGCCTTCTCTCCCTATGAAGAGAATTTGGAAGCCAGGAAACCACGAGGAGAGTCTCCAATTTCGTTTTCGTCGCAGACTCAAATCGTTTTCCTGGATTCCTGGTCTCCTGCTTCTTTTCTCTTCGTCTGCTTTCGCCGATCCCGTTCTCATCGGTTCCAAGAAATTCACGGAGTCGTACGTGCTCGCGGAAATCGCAAAGCGGGCCCTGCAAAACAACAATATTGCCGCCGAACATCGGCCGGGCATGGGCGGGAGCATCATTCTTTGGGAAGCGCTGCGCACCGGACAGATCGATGTCTATCCGGAATACACCGGCACGATCGCGGAAGAGATTCTCAAGAACCCGAGCGTTACCGGGGACGAAGGCATCCGGAACGCGCTCAAACAATTCGGCGTCGGCCTAACGAACGACCTTGGATTCAACAACACCTACGCTTTGGTCATGCGACGCAGCGAGGCGGAGCGGCTGCACTTGCGAACAATCAGCGATTTGCGCATCCATCCCGAGCTCAAGTTCGGTCTTACGCACGAATTTCTCGATCGCCGTGATGGCTGGCGTCCGCTGGCCGTCCGCTATCAACTGCATCCGCAACAGATTATCGGGATCGATCATGCCCTCGGCTATGCCGCCTTGGAGAACGGTTCGATCGATGTAAAAGACGCCTACTCGACCGATGCCAAAATCGCAGAGAACGATTTGCTCTCCCTCGTCGATGACCTGCATTTCTTTCCCCAGGTACAAGGCCGTTTATCTCTACCGCCTTTCGCTGGCCCCATCGACCGTCGCCGTCCTCGGGAAAATAGCGGGGAGGCTCGACGAAAAACGCATGACTCGTTTGAACGCCGAAGCGGAACGCACCAAGAATTACGCCCGCGCGGCTGCGCTTTATTTTTCGCCTGACGATACCTCCGGAGAAACGGAAACATTTGAAACGCTTCCGCACAAGCTTATGCGCTGGACTCTGCGCCATCTCGAACTGGCCGGTATTTCGCTTCTCCTTGCCATCGTTGTCGGCATTCCGCTCGGCATCGTGGCCAGTCGCGGCGGACCGCTTGGTCATGGAATTTTGGCCGGCGTCGGTATTGTGCAAACGATCCCGTCGCTCGCGCTTCTCGCTTTGCTCGTGCCGGTACCTTTCTTCGGCATCAGCCCGCGCACGGCCATCGCCGCGCTCTTTCTCTATGGATTGCTTCCGATTGTCCGCAACACCGCGACCGGTTTGCAGAACATTGCGCCCTCCCTGCGTGAATCAGCCGAGGCACTTGGCCTGGAACCCGGTACGCGCCTCCGACAAATCTATCTCCCCATCGCCTCCCCGACCATTCTGGCCGGCATTAAGACCAGCGCCGTCATCAACATCGGCACGGCGACGCTGGCGGCGCTCATCGGCGCCGGCGGTCTTGGTGAACCGATTCTGAGCGGACTCAATCTCAACGATCATGCTACAATTCTGGAAGGCGCGATCCCGGCTGCACTCCTTGCTTTGTTCGTGCAATGGTTCTTCGATCTCCTCGATCGCGCCCTGATTCCGAAAGGACTGCGGCTGTAATTCCGATGTCGAGGCGCTGTTCGCCAGAATCGATTTTCGGGTTTATGAAACTGGAATGGCGATCGCTTCGATCAATCCCGCGACCGGTCAGACGCTGCAAAAATTCCAGCCGCTCAACGATACCGAAATCGAGAATAAGCTCAGCGCGGCAGCCTCTGCGTTCGACGATCATCGACGCACCCCTTTTCCGGCGCGGGCCCAGGCGATGGTCGCGGCCGCCACCCTGCTCGAAGACGAGAGCGAGAAGCTCGGCCAAATCATCACTGCGGAAATGGGCAAACTGCTTCGTGCTGCCATCGACGAAGTGCGCAAATGTGCACGGGCCTGCCGTTATTATGCGGAGAACGCCGCGCGCTTCCTGGAGGACCGGCCAGCGCAAACCGACGCCGCGCGCAGTTACGTCTCCCATCAGCCGCTCGGCGCCATTCTCGCCATCATGCCATGGAATTTTCCCTTCTGGCAGGTCTTCCGTTTCGCGGCGCCGGCGCTCATGGCGGGCAACGTCGGGCTGCTCAAGCACGCCGCCAACGTCCCGCAGTGTGCGCTCGCCATTGAAGATATTTTTCGGCGAGCTGGCTTCGAGGAAGGCGTTTTCCAGACGCTGCTTATCGAAGCGGGACAGACTGAAAAGATCATCGCAGACCCGCGGGTCAGGGCGGTAACGCTGACCGGGAGCGAGAACGCCGGTATCGCCGTGGCGAGCAACGCGGCGCGCCAGTTAAAGAAGAGCGTTCTCGAACTTGGCGGCAGCGATCCTTTCATCGTCATGCCGAGTGCGGATCTCGATGGTGCGCTCGAAGTGGGTGTAAAAGCACGCACGATCAATTCGGGCCAATCGTGCATCGCGGCCAAGCGGTTCATCGTCGCCGAAAAAATCTACAATGATTTCCTCGATCGATTCGTCGAGAGAATGCGCATGCTCAAAGTAGGCGATCCGCTCGACGAAGAAACCGAGATCGGCCCGCTGGCCACCGAAAGCATCCTGCGCGGTGTCGACGAGCAGGTGCAAAAATCGATCGCGGCCGGCGCCAAATTGCTGACCGGCGGCAATCGCATCGCCGGGCAAGGATTTTTCTACGAGCCAACTGTGCTGGCTGACATTCCGCGCGACGCGCCCGCCTGCCGCGAAGAGGTTTTCGGGCCGGTCGCGCTTTTCTTTCGCGCTCACGACAGCGCGGCCGCCCTTGAGCTGGCCAACGATACGTCGTTTGGGCTGGGCGCGAGCGCGTGGACGAATGAGCCGGACGAACAGCAGTTCTTTATTTCCGAGCTGCAGGCGGGCATGGTCTTCATCAACGGCATGGTGGCGTCCGATCCGCGGCTCCCTTTCGGCGGGATCAAGCGATCGGGCTTCGGTCGCGAGCTGGGCGAAGACGGGATTCGCGAATTCGTGAACATCAAGACGGTTGTCATCGCTTAACTGCTGTAGCCGGATCGTCGATCCCGGCCGAAACGCGTTTGTTTCCAACCGCCGCCTGCTCAAGCGATGGCCGGGATCAGCGATCCCGGCTACAACCTGCTAGCCGCTGGTCTTAAATTGATCTTCCTTGTTTTTGAAAAGCAGGTTGAAGGTGGTGAGCGATCCGTAGCAGCGCGTGATGTACTGCTGCAAATCGAACTTCTCGGCGGCGCTCAGTTTTTCGTTCGCGTTCACCTTTTGTTCGAGCACGCGCAGGTTGTTTCGAATCATTACGATCTTGTGAAAGAAAGTCTCGATCGGCACTTCCTTGCTCTGCAGGGAGGCTTCGGCCGGGGTCAAAACGAGCTGGCCGCCCTGCCAGCGCGTTCCTATTTGCTCGACGATCTCATCCTCTTTTTCCAGGCCGAGCGCCGCGACGACTGCCTCCGCTGTTTCGCTGATCAGGTTCGCCAGCGGAACGTGCAACTCGGTGATTGTGGCCGCCGGCTCGGCCAGCTCGAGGTCGCTTGAAGCCGGTGCGACGGTCCGGGGCGCGTCTTCGAAGGAAATGTCGGCCGTGTACTCGGTCAGTGCCTTGACAACGCCGAGCCCGTGGCTGGGATGGCGCACTTTCATTCCGATCCGCAGTCTGTCGATGGTGAGTGGCATAATAAAAGCAACGTGCGGGATGCGCCCGGAATGGCAAGGCTTGGCGCAACCGCTTTGCGGAGCGCAACGCCTAGCCGAACAAACGGAGTTGCTCGTTAGGCGGACGAAAGGCCTCGGTCGATAACTGCGGACGCTCGCCGATCCCGGCGCGACGGCAACCGACCTCGAAGAGCGACGCGATTTGCTCCGCAAAAACGCCATCGCCGGTCATGCGACTGTGCCAGCGTGAATTGTTCAAGCGTTCGCCGCCGCGCAGATGGCGGATTCGCCCCAGCACCTTTTCCTTCCGATCGGGGAAATGCTGTTCGAGCCAATGTTCGAACAACGACGCCACGCCATAGGGCAGCCGCACCACCGTGTAACCGGCAAATTGCGCGCCGGCTTTTGCACACGCTTCCAAAATCGCCGGGACTTCATGATCGGTCAGCCCGGGAATGATCGGCGCGACCATCACGCCTACGGGCACGCCAGCCGCCCGCAATTGTGCGACCGCTTCCAGCCGCGCCTGCGGGGAGGAGGTGCGCGGCTCGAGCACCCGTTGCAGCTCCGTTTGCAGCGAAGTCACCGAAATATTCACGGCCGCCGCCTTGTCCCGGGCGAGTTCGCCTAACAAATCGATGTCGCGCGTGACCAAGCGATTCTTTGTGATAATCGCGACCGGGTTGCGAAACTTCGCCAGGACCTGCAGACAGCCGCGCGTAATCTCGAGACGCCGTTCGACCGGCTGGTACGGATCGGTCACGCCGCTCATGACGATGACCTGCGGCTGCCAGCGCGGGGAAGAAAGCTCGGCTTCGAGCAATTCCGGCGCGTCAGTTTTGACCATGATCTTCGACTCGAAATCGAGCCCGGCGGAGAATCCCAGGTATTCGTGTGTCGGCCGCGCGTAACAATAGATGCAGCCGTGCTCGCAGCCCCGATAAGGATTGATGCTCGTCTCGAAGCCAACATCGGGACTCTCGTTGCGCGCGATGATCGAACGCGAAAAATCGCGGTAATAACTGGTGCGGCGCGGCGGTCGATCTCCTCCGTCCGCCTCGTCCTCGGCATCTGGCTCGATGTGCAGGGCCTCGAAACGATTAGCCGGATTTTCGGCGGCGCCGCGGCCATGGACGGGCGGGGGCGCCGTTGTCACCTTCGAAGCATCCTGGTCCTGAGATTCCATTTTTTGTCCCGCCGCTTTCTGACTCAAGGAGCAGCGGCCTCCAGACCGCCGGCCCCGGGGGCTTTGGAAAGCGCCGCTTCCTAATCATGTTCGCGTGAACATAATCCCTGTCAAACCGCATTTTCGAAGCGCGATCCGATTTCTCTTTGCGGACCACCCACTCGTGAGCGAAGCACGCCAGAACCCCTATTTCCATCCGCATCCGCATGGCCAACAAAACTGTTCCCGCTCGCAGCCGCGGGATTCTGCATTTCATGGCCCGGCGCTCCCCTTTTACGCGTCAGGTCGTTCTTCCGGCCGAGAATTTCATCCACAGCGAATCGGCTGGCGCGCTCTTCCTGCTGATCGCCGCCGTGATTGCGCTGCTCTGGGCGAACTCGCCTTGGAGCGCGGGTTACTTCCATCTGCGCGAGCTCATGATCACCATCAAGATCGGCCCGTTCGCCATCACCGAAGATGTGCTGCATTGGATCAACGACGGGCTCATGACGATTTTCTTTTTCGTGGTGGCCCTCGAGATCAAACGCGAGCTGGTCCACGGCGAACTATCCGCCTTCAAGAAAGCCGCCTTGCCCGTGGCCGGGGCGATCGGCGGAATGATTCTGCCGGTCGCCATCTTTCTCGCCTTCAACTGGGATGGACGTGGCCGCCACGGCTGGGGAATTCCGATGGCCACCGATATCGCCTTCGCTCTTGGCACGCTGGCTTTGTTAGGCAAACGCATCCCTTTCGCCGTTCGCATCTTCTTGCTTGCCTATGCCATCGTTGACGACATCGGTGCCATCCTTGTCATCGCAATTTTCTACAGTGGCCCGCTCGCATTCCAGGCTGTCATCTGGGCCGCGGCCGTCCTTCTCGTTATTCTCGGTTTCCGGTACGCCGGCGTTCGGAACCTTCCCGTTTATGTCATTCTCGGCGTCATTTTTTGGGCGGCCGTTTTCGAATCGGGCATCCACGCCACCATTGCCGGCGTCATCCTCGGCCTGCTTGCGCCGGCCCACGCATGGATCGGCGGAAACGAGACGGCCGACGAGTTGCAAAAATCATTGCCGCATTTGCGCAACGCTCTGAAGGAAGGTCAACGCGAGCATGCCGAAGCCATCCTCGGGGAAATCGACATGCTTTCCCGGCATAGTGAAGCGCCTCTCGAGCGCATCGAACGCCAGGTGCATCCCTGGGTCAGCTTTCTTATTCTCCCTCTTTTCGCGCTGGCCAACGCCGGCATTGCTTTATCTCCCAAACTGGTGAACGGAGCCCTAACGAGTCCGGTAACACTCGGCGTCGCCGGCGGTTTGCTGGCCGGAAAATTTCTGGGCCTGAGCGGGTTTGCCTGGCTCGCCGTCCGCCTCCGCGCTGCGGCGTTGCCGGATGGAACGACGTGGCGTCATATTCTGGGCACGGCATTGCTTGGCGGCATTGGATTCACCGTGTCCATTTTTATCGGCGACCTGGCCTTTCGCGATGCACAGCTCGCCGCCGAAGCGAAGATCGGCATTCTGGCCACGTCGTTCGTCGCCGCGGTGGCGGGCGGGCTTTTTCTGCGGCTGGCTGTGCCGGCTCCGAGGGGAACGCCAGGTCGCTCGACCTGAATTTGCAGAGCTTTCTGCAAGTCACCCTAACGATCTTGCTCGGTGGGCGGGCAGAGTTTAAGACTATGTCGCAACCGCCACTTTCCCGGAGGGGTGGTCGAGTGGTTGATGGCTCCGGTCTTGAAAACCGGCAGGGCGCAAGCCCTCGTGGGTTCGAATCCCACCCCCTCCGCCAGTCAATGGTCGATTGTCGGCAATAACCACCGCGCGACCAAAAAAGCGCAGAGCAAACCAAGCAATGCGGCGACCACCACGTCGGAAAGATAATGGGCCGCCCCGTACATGCGTGAGAGAGCGATGAGCGATGGAATCGGCATGCAGGCAAGGCCGAGGGGCCAGCAAACGAACAGCAGGGTTCCAAAGAAGGCGGTCGAGGCCGCCGTGTGGCCCGAGGGAAAGGCGTTGTATTTCGAACTCAGGCGCGGGCCATTCCAGCCTGCCTCCGCATGAACGGAGGGCCGGGAGCGTCCCGTCGCGATCTTGACCGCACGCGCGGAAATGCCGGCCAGCGCGCACGCCAGCAGCATGGCCAGGGCGACACGCATCCATTTTTTGCTGCCTCGCGACCAGGCCACGCCCAGTATGACGAGACCGAGCGCCACATGACCCGGCCAGTCGCCAATGCGGCTGACGTTGCGCATAAAAACACGGACACTCCGAACCTGATGCCGGGCGATCCAATCCTGCACGACCGGATCCAAATGAAAGGCTGCAAAGAGCGCGAGTCCGCCGAGGAAGAAGAAAAGAAGCAGCCAGCCGGGTTTCTTCATGGGCGCGGCGCAATTTCCCGTTTGTCTTTCAAGCCCCGCCATTCTTGAATCGCGCTTTGCAACCTGCAATCCACAAATTCGCCATCCTCTTCCTCGGCTGCCTGCTTTTTCACCTGGCCGGCACCTGGAGTCTGCCGTTAATCGACCGTGACGAGCCGCGCTTTGCCGAAGCGGCGCGTGAGATGCAGCAGCGCGGCGATTATGTCGTTCCGTATTTCAACAACGACTACCGATTCGACAAACCACCGTTCACCTACTGGTGTCAGGTGCTGAGTTATCGCGTGTTCGGCCAGAACGACTTTGCCGCCCGTTTTCCTTCGGCGGTGGCCGCCGCGCTCGTCGCGGTGCTGCTTTTGATCTGGGGTACGCGCCTTGTTAATGCGCGCGCCGGCTGGTGGGCGGCGATCATATTCACGCTCTGTCTGCAAACATTCATGCACGCCAAGGCGGCGGTGGCCGACATGTGGCTGGTACTTTTTGTGACCGCCGCGCATTGGGCGGGATACGAGATGCTGTCTCCAAAAACCGGCACCTCTCAAACATCGAAACTCAAATATCAAATTCTCTTCTCCGTCGCGCTGGCTCTGGCCTTTTTGACCAAGGGACCGATTGGCTGGGTGCCGATCCTCACGGTGGCAATCGTCAGGCCGCAAATTGCGAAACGGTTCTCCTTCTACCTCGGTTTGCTGTTGATGCTGGCCCTGGTGGCGCTCTGGGGAATCCCGGCGCTGGTTCGGACGAACGGAGAATTTTTTCGGGTCGGGATCGGGCGGCATGTCGTCGAGCGGTCGGTGGCCACGATGGAGGGACATGGCGCTAACTCGTTAGGCGTCTATTTGCTGACGCTGCCCTTTTATTTTGTCACGGTTTTCGTCAGCTTTTTCCCGTGGTCGATCAAGTTGCCGTGGCTGACGCGGAGGCTTTGGCGGAAGCGAGCCGGGATCAGTGATCCCGGCTACAACAGCGGTTCGCTCGGTTCAGCCGACAGATATTTGATCGTCGGCGTGCTGGTTATTTTTCTGATCTTCAGCTTGGTGAAGACGAAGCTGCCGCATTACACGCTGCCGGCGTTTCCACTGCTTTCGCTTCTCCTCGCTCGCCATTGGCTTGCTCAAGGAACGGCGCCTTCCAAAGCGCCGTTCTTCGCGCGCACGGCCGTCATCACCGCGAGCGTCTACCTCGCGCTGGCGCTCTTCGTCTTTCCCTTCTGTGGCCGGTTTTCACCTGCTCGCGAGTTATACGTCGCGGCGAAAAGCGATCTCCGCCCCGCCATGCAATTCGGCGCGATCGGCTACAACGAGCCGAGTCTGGTCTGGTACTTTCGCAAACGCGTGCAGGGATTTCTCCATCCCGCCCTCAATGCGAAAAGAGCCCGCCGTTTCATGGATGAAAAGGGCGGACGTTTTCTCATCCTGCCCAGCGCGATGGTGGCAGAGATTTATCCGACTGTGCCTGAGCGATGGAAAATCTTCCGCGCGCAGGGGATCAATATCGCCAAGGGGAAACGAGTCGATCTCGCGCTGGTCTTGAAGGAGGGAGATCGTTGAAGCGTTAAACAGGCAAAGAGTGCAGCGACCCAATTATTGAACGGCTTTGACGTGTCGTCGCTTTAACGCTTTAACTCTTCAACGCTTCAACGCTTCAACGACTGATGATCACCCATCTCGACGGCAAACTGGAGAGCGCCCTGCCGACGCAGGCCACCGTGGATGTAAACGGTGTTGGCTACGAACTTTTCATCCCGCTTTCAAGCTACGACAAACTGCCGCCGGCCGGACAAGCGGTGCGCATTCTCACGCATCTGCACGTGCGGGAAGACGCGCAGATTCTTTACGGGTTTATGAGCAGCGCCGAGCGCGATCTCTTTCGATTGCTCGTTAACCATGTAAGCGGCATTGGCCCGAAGCTGGCCCTCGCCGTCCTGAGCGGAATGAGTGTGAGCAATTTCAAAAACGCGGTCGTGAATTCCGACGTCGTGTCGCTTTCAAAAATCAGCGGTCTCGGCAAGAAAACGGCGGAGCGAATCGTGCTCGAATTGAAGGACAAGGTCGGCGTGGCGGCGGCTTGGGAAGCGGCCAGCGCGACGCATGCGCCGACCCCCGAGGAGGGACAGGCCAACGAAGCGGTGCTGGCGTTGATTGCGCTCGGTTACAAGCAGGTCGATGCGCACAAGACGGTGCGCGATTTGCAGGAGCGAGAGCGTGACATCAAATCGGCCGAGGATTTGGTGAAGCTCGCTTTGAAGCGCATGGCGTCGGGGAAATCGCTGTAGGCACCCCCGCTCTGCCGGGGCGCGATTGGTGAGTGACACAGCTTCCCCTCGCACGGCGACAGAGCGCCGTGGCTACACAGTGCCGCCCCCAGCCTGCCTCGGCGCAACTCTGTGTTGGACCTTTGCAGGCGAACGTTCAACTTTGACGCCGATGCTCGTCCAAGCCGACAAACTGGCCGCCATTCGGGAAGCCTTTCCGGCCGAAGGTTTGTTCGCCGAGAAAGATTTCTTTTTCTCACCGGAACCATTCGCGATTGACGCGAAGTTTGCCAAAGAGGTCGAGCAACTCGGGCATCGGCTTTTCGTTTTTCAGCGCGCCTGCAATCAACTTTATCAGCAGAGCATCAAGGGAAAACAGCCGGCCTGGGTGGCACGTTATCTCGATGCGGGGAAACCGCCGGAGCTGATTGAGTTTTCACGACGGAAGGAATTTCGCGATGACCTGCCACGCGTCATCCGTCCCGATATTATTTTGACGGACGAAGGCTACACCATCGCCGAGATCGATTCGGTGCCGGGCGGGATCGGGCTGACCGGCTGGTTGAACCAGACTTATGCGAAGCTGGGCAGCGATGTGCTCGGCGGCGCGGAGGGAATGCTCGATGGTTTTCGCAGCGTGCTGCCAAAAGGCGGCGATATCGTGATTTCGCAGGAATCCGCGACCTATCGGCCGGAAATGGAATGGCTGGCCGCGCAGCTCAATGCGCGCGCTGTCGCCGGGATCGGTGATCCCGGCGAGGTGGCAGGCGATGGGTCGGCCGGGACCACCGATCCCGGCTACAGGTGGCGCGTTTGTGCGGCGGAAAATTTTGAACCGCAACACGGGCGCAGCGCTTATCGCTTCTTCGAATTGTTCGATCTGCCAAATTTGCCCGGCATCGGCGAACTGATGAAGGCCGCGGCGGAGGGCGTCGTGTCCGTGACGCCGCCGTTCAAGCCGTATCTGGAGGAGAAGATGTGGTTCGCGCTTTTTTGGATGCAGCCGTTGCGCGACTTCTGGCGGCGCGAGCTGGGCGAGAAATATTTCCAGAAACTGCAGCAGGTGATCCCCTATTCGTGGTTGCTCGATCCGACGCCATTGCCGCAGCATGCCGTCATTCCGCGCCTCGAGATTCACGATTGGCGCGAAGCGGAAAAGTTCAGCCAAAAAGAGCGCGATCTGTTGCTCAAGACGAGCGGCTTCTCTCCGCTGGCCTGGGGCAGCCGTGGGGTAGCGCTCGGCCAGGATTTGCCCCACGCCGAATGGCAGAGCCGAATCGAGCAGGCGCTGCAAACATTCGACGAGGCGCCGACGATCATGCAGCGTTTTCACAAAGGCCGGCTGGTCGAACAGCGTTATTGGGAAAACGAAACGGGCGAACTGAAAACGATGCGCGGCCGGATCCGGCTTTGCCCTTATTATTTCGTCGAGGAAAATAAGGTGCGTCTTCAGGGTGCGCTGGCCACGGTTTGCCCCGCGGACAAAAAACTGCTGCACGGCATGCGCGACGCCATTCTTTCGCCAACGCAAGTCGTGTAGCCGCCCCGCTCTGCCGGGGCGCGCTCCGGGAGTTGGGCAACTTTTTCTCCCACGGTGACAAAGCGACGTGGCTACAACAAGCCTTGCGCTGGCGGACTCTTGCGCGAAGAGTTTCGTTCCGTCAGGGGCTATGGACTGAGGACTTACGAACCCCGCCAGGGCAGGAATGCAGCAACGGTAGTCTGATCCTCTTTGCCGTAGTTCTCTGGCGGACTTTTTGCCTAACGAACCCACGCGCCGGCCGCCATGAAGCTGTTGAAAACGAAACAGGAACGCTTCACGGACATCGTCGAGCAATGCGGAAAACCGGAGGTTTACACACTCTGGATGAAACCGAGGGCCGATCGCCCTCTTCAATCGCTGCTCAGGAACAATCGCGTCATGACGATTTTGCAGACGGACAGCGGGACCGATTTCGGCATGGTCGGCTTTCGCGAAGGCAAGGCCGCGCGTTATCTCGTCTTCCCGAAGTCCGTGGAGCGCCACATCGACAAGCGCGTCGTGGGCATCAAATGGGATTTGGTGCGCGGCTAGGCGCGACATCTTCTCCCGAGTTTCAGGTTGGGTGCTAATTTTTCGTGCGCCGGCGTGTCTTGCTCTTGAGGGGAGCAAAGCAAACGCCGTGAATGGAGCGCAAGTTTATCGACCGAAAGGACATCGGCGGATTTTGGTTTCTCTGGCTCTGGCGTTGGCGATTCCGTTTGGGGCCGTGGCCCTGGCCGGCCTTCACTCACCTGCGCCGGTTCCGGACCTGGCGCCGCCGAGTGACATGATTATCGGAGTCGATCCCGAAGAACCGCCGCTGGAAACGCCGGATCCGCCCGAAGTAAGCGACCTTCCACCACCGCCGGTTCCATCGGAAGCGCCAGAGTTCACCGAGGTGTCAACACCGGCGCCGGTTCTCAAGCCAGCCAGACCGAAACCGATCAGGCGCGTGTCATCTCCAATGAATGGCATGCAATCGTTTCGCTCGCTCGCGGCTGTTGCAATCAACGCGCCGCGGCCCTCGTATCCGTACGAAGCGCGCCGGCAAAAAATTACCGGCACCGGCGTTGCCATCATGACCGTCGATCGTCTCAGCGGCCGCGTCGTCTCGGTAAGAATGTCCGAAAGCACCGGCAGCGCTCTCCTCGATCAAGCCACGATTTCTGGCCTGCATCGCTGGCGTTTTCAGCCCGGCACCGTTTCGCTCGTTCGCTGTCCGATTACTTATACGCTTTCCAGCGGCGCTGTTTACTGAAATTACTTGCCTAACGAATAGTCAGGCACAGCGTCGCGGCGATGGCGAGCAGGAGGAAGATCAAGATCACCACGATGGCAACATTCTGCCGATGGGCGCGACGCGCGGCTTCGGCGTAGGGAATACGGGTGAAACTGACCATGGTGTAGAGCGGCAGGTAAATGCCGGGCAGGATCGCTTCGAGTGCGTGATCGAGTTTTTTGCGCGCGCGGAAAATGGGCGAAGCGGTCTTGTCGCGCATTTCGATAAAGTTTTGCACGGCCAGGTCGGCGAGCGCGTCGGCGTTCTCTTTTCGGCGGACGAAATATTCGGCGAAGGCGCGGCGGCGATCGTGCGGGAATTCAGCCAGGCATTCGTCGAAAACAACGCAATCTTCGAAAGCCGCGTTCATCCCCTGACCGTAAAAGGGGACGACGGCATGGGCGGCGTCCCCGACGAGTGCGACCTTGTCTTCGTAGTGCCACGGAGCGCAGCGGATCGTGACGAGCGAGCCGGTCGGGTTTTCCTGAAAATCCTGCAGCAGAGTCGGCATGAGCGGAACGGCGTCGGGGAATTCTTCGTCGAAGAAGCGGCGGATTTCGTCAGTCGTGTTGGTGGTGGCGAAACTGCGCGGGCCTTCGAACTCCCAGAAGAGCGTGCAGGTAAACGAACCATCGGGATTGGGCAGCGCGATCATCATGAAACTTTTGCGCGGCCAGATATGCAGCGCCTGTTTTTCCATGCGCCAGGAACCGTCGTCGGCCGGCGGGATGGTGAGTTCCTTGTAGCCGTGGGCGAGATAACTCTGGCTGTACTCGAAACGGTTGAGCCGCTGCAGGGAACCGCGCACCGCGGAGAACGCGCCGTCAACGCCAATGACAGCATCGGCCCGCGATTCGGTGATCTCGTTTGTCTCCGTATGAACGAGATACGCGCCCGGCGCATAAAGGTTCACATCGGTGCAGCGATGATTGAATTGCACGCGCACATTCGGGTGCTGCTGGGCTGCTTCGATAACGGCGGTATTCAGCGCGCCGCGACCAATGGAATTAATCCATTTATCCGGGTCGCGATCGTAGGGCGAAAAATGGAGCGCGCCCGACCTGTCGTGGATCATGCGACCGCGCATCGGGATGGCGTGCTGCAAGACCTGATCGGCGATACCGAGCTGCTGAAGGGCGTGAATGCCGCGCGTGGAAAGCGCCAGGTTGATCGAGCGCCCGCCGACGACGTTGCCTTCGCGCGGATCTGCCCGACGCTCGTAAAGGTCGACTTCATATCCGCGGCGGCCGAGATAGGCCGCGAGCAGGCCACCGGCAAGTCCGCTGCCGATGAGAATGAATTTCGTCACGGCGACAGAATTCAATCAATCGCGAGATGAGGAAAGCAGGAAAATGAAGATGACCGGTTTGAGAAGTGCGCGCGGCGGGCGAGATTTTGCGTTCCGGCGGCAGAGGAGTAATTACAGAGGCGCGCTTTTCGATGTGACCGCAGCAAAATCCTACTTACGCTTCGCCTGTTTCGGGTTGCTCTTCTGGCCTGCGGCGCTTTGGGCGCGCGAGCCGCAAACCTCCGCGCCACCCAAACCAGCAGTGCGCGCGCGCGCGCTCGGAGTTCCCTTCGACGGGACGCCGGGAAAATTCAATGCCATCACCGATGTCACCGGCGTAGAAGTCGGGTACACGACGTTGATCAGCGGCGCAGGAAAACTCGAAGTCGGCAAAGGTCCGGTACGCACCGGAGTAACGGCAATCCTGCCGCGCGGCCACGCCTCTCTCGATGATCCCGTCTACGCGGGCTATTTTTCACTGAACGGCAACGGCGAGATGACCGGCACGGCCTGGGTGAAGGAAGGGGGATTTTTGGAAGGACCGGTGGTGATTACAAATACACATAGCGTGGGGGTCGCGCGCGATGCCGTCATCGCCTGGCGCGTCAAACACGGAAGCGCCGACAAGACCGGCTATTGGTGGAGCCTGCCGGTGGTGGCCGAGACGTGGGATGGGTGGCTTAACGACATCAACGGCTTTCATGTAAAGCCGGACGACGTTTTCCACGCGCTCGATGCCGCGCACGGCGGAACCCTCGAGGAAGGCAGCGTGGGCGGCGGCACGGGGATGATTTGCTATGAATTCAAGGGCGGAACGGGAACGGCCTCGCGTGTGCTCGAGAAGAAGGAGGGCGGCTACACCGTCGGTGTTCTGGTGCAGGCCAACTGTGGGCGGCGCCCGCAGCTCATGATCGCGGGAGTGCCGGTGGGGAAGGAAATCCCGGGATCGGTTTATCCGAAAGAAGCGGGATCGATCATCATCATTATCGCCACGGACGCACCGCTCCTGCCCTTTCAATTGGAGCGGTTGGCCCGGCGCGGCGCGCTCGGTCTGGCGCGGACCGGCGCCACTTCAGGAAATGGTTCGGGTGATCTGCTGCTGGCGTTTTCCACGGCCAATGCCGGGGCGGGCAACCCTGATGCACCGATTCACACCGTGAAAACCATTCCTAACGACCGGCTCGATCCGATCTTCTCCGCTGTAGTGCAGGCGACCGAGGAAGCGATCGTGAATGCACTGGTGAATAATCGCAGCATGACCGGACGCGACGATCATGAAGTGGACGCGCTGCCGCACGATCGTTTACGTGAATTGCTAAAAAAATACCATCGACTTGCCCAGTAACGGTTTGCCATAGTGTGTGGCCTGCGTTTCTTCTCCACCCCCTCTGCCTTGAAAACCAATCGCCCTTCCTTATGCCTGCAGACGACCCAAATAATCTGAACCCCGAACAAGATGAGGCGGCTAACGAAGCCGCAGCAGCGCGGGAAGAAGAGATACGTTCCGCGGCACTGACAACCGAGCAACGGCGTTTGCTGGGAGGTCCTCGCTCGTTGCGCGGACGCTTGCGTCACAAGGCAGACGAGCCCGCCTCGGCACCTCAACCCCAAGTCGCCGAGACAGCAGCAGCGGCGACTGCCGCTGAGAGTAAGCCGGTCGCGGAGACCAAACCGGAAACTGCGGCGCCCTCCAAGGCAAAATCGCCGATCGCGATTACTCCGCGAATTTCGCCGCGCCGCGAAAGATCGCAGCCCTCAGCCGAGGCAGCCCCCGCGCCCGCAGAGACAGAGACAAGCGAGGAGGAGAAAAAGGGCGGTCGGCCGGCCGGGAGTTTGGTGCCTGATAAGAAATCAGGTCGAGCCGTGGAAATGCAAAGAGCAGCCTTGATTATCGGCGGCCTGATTCTCGTGGCCCTCACATTCTATGTCGGCAAGAAGTTCGAGTATTGGAAGTACTTGCTCACGACCGCGCGCAATAAACCGAAATTGGAAGAGGCCGTCTCCGGCAAGTATGCCAATCTGTCGGCCCAACAACTGGTCGAGCAGGCGTTGACCGCCGAGCGAGAACACCGCTGGAAAGACGCGGTGGATCGTTTCGTGGCGGCGAAAGAAAAGGATCTGCGCTATCGGGGAATTCTGTTTCGACTCGGCCGGCTCGCCCTCAACGCGGGCGACGCCGTGGCCGCGGACAAGTGGTTCGAGCGGTCGATCCAATTCGGAGAAAACGTCGATGCGGCCAATTATTTTCGCGGTCTCATCGCAATCCGGCGGGAAGACTTCGCCTCAGCCGAACGTTTCTTCGAAGCTGCCGCCGGCACCGAACCATTTATTCCCTATTACCAGTTTTACTGGGGTGAAGCGCTGCGCATGGAGCGTCATCCGAAGGAGGCAATCGCGCACTATGAAATTGCGAGAGAAGTTTCGGATTCGCCAGCGGAGCACGCCGTTTACGATTTCAAGATTCGCATGGCTCGGCTGGAAGCCGGCCAGGCACAGCAAGTCCAGGCCGAAGTACAAAACGCCGGCGAAAGCGGACCGCTGCAAGTGGATTGGTTGATGACGAAGGCGGCCCTGGCGATTCGTGACGGACGGACGGAGGCGGCGATCAACCTTCTTCGAGAAGCGCATGCCGATTCCCATGCCAACATCTTTGCTTCATGTGCCTCCGATAATTTTTTTGTGCAGGCCGGAAAGCAGAACAGCGAAATCGCGGAGCTCTGCAAAGTGGAGGGCCAAAGCATTGCGCCCACCCCATAGTTGCAGGGTTCTGACTTCCTTCCTCTTCTTTCCCGACGGACGATTCGCCGATGCCCGAGCCCACGCCTGAGAGCGACGAAACAGCGAAGGAGCGCCGGCGGCTACGCCAGCGCATGGGAACTCTTACACCGGAACAGCGCCGTTTTTTTTCCACGCCCCGCGCTCGACCCGAGACACCCGCCTCGCCGCCCGAAAACGCGGAAAACGTTCAGCCTCCGGACGAGAAAGGAGAAAAAGAGAGGGATTTTGCGAGAGCGACGCTCGAAGAAGCGGCTCCGCCATTGGCGCGCGAACGAGGAAAATCAACCGTCCCGGAAAACGCGACGGTGCGAGAAAAAGGAGGCCATCTTACGGCCCGCGTTCCCGGCAACAAAACAGCGCGCAAGCTGGAGACGCAGCACGCCGCGCTCATCATCGGCCTGCTTGTCGTTATCGGCCTGACCTTCTACGTCGGCCGGAAATTTGACTACTGGCGTTATCTTTGGGACACGCACACGAAGGCAACGCTGCCGGAAAAAACGAATGCCAATCTTTATCCCGGTGTGCCGGCGGCCGATCTGATCCATGAGGCGCTGGTGGCGGAGAATCGTGGCTTCTGGCAGGAAGCCGCCAGGAAGTTGATTGCCGCCAAACACAAGGACCTGCGCTACCGGGGCATTCTCTTTCATGTCGGCAAGCTGGCCTATGATCATGGCGACTTCGATTCGGCCGATAAATCCTTCGAACGGGCCATCGCTTTCGGTGAGGATGTCGATCTGGCCAATTATTTTCGTGGTCTGATTGCGGTGCGCCATCGCGACTTGGCGGCCGCCCTGCGGTTTTTCGAAGCAGCCGCCAATGCTTCGCCGTTTACGGCCGACTATTATTACTACTGGGGCGAAGCGTTGCGCATGAATCACCAGCCTAACGAAGCCATCTCCCGCTACGAAGAGGCTCTTTTGCGCGCCCGCAGCGAGCAGGACAAGACGGTAGCGAAATTCAAGATCCGCATGGCTCGCATGGAGGCCGCCCAGGCTCCCCAGGTCAGCGACGAGGTTGAAAAGAAGAAAACGGAAGGGCCGCTCCCGGTCGATTGGCAAATGACGGAGGCTGCTCTGGAGCTGCGCCAGGGCAGGATCGATCAGGCTGTCCAAATCATTAACAAGGCCCGTGCGGCCAACGAACACGGATTGTTCTCATCCTGCGCAGCCGACATGCTCTTCTTTGAGGCGGCCAAGAAGTATCCATCCCTGGCCGCGGCCTGCGAACAAAACCCGGCCCAGGATTTCCTCTACCACTGAAGCGCTAAGCACCCGGCGTCGGGGTTGGGCCGCAACTTCCGGACAACGAAAACGGCGGCTTGGAGGCCGCCGTCTCAGGGAGCAACCAAATAGCCTTAAACCAGCGCCGCTTTGCGGCGACGAGCAACGAAACTCAGGCCCAGGATACCCAGACCAAGCAGCGCGTAACTGGAGGGTTCCGGAATGGCCGTCGGGGCAATTTGGAAGTCGATCGAATCACTCGGAATCTGGAGAAACAATGTGTCGGTCGTGCCATCCGGATTCGGCGGTGCCGCACCGAACTTGAAGATTAACATTCCACTAAACGTTCCGGACAAGGCGAAAGGGGCCGGCGCCGATTGATCCATGCCGGTGTACTGATGGCTGCCCTGCAAAATGTCACCTTCCTCCATCAGCTCGATGGGCGGGAGGGGCGGGCTGGTCGGAGTAGCGGTCAACGCGAGCGTGAAGGTCACGGGAATCGCGCTGTTAAGATCGACCGTAAAGTTGTAAAAAAGGGACGCGATGTCACCCATGTCGGCCGTGAACGTCCCACCAATGGCGAGATAAACCACGCTGTCCGGTGTGACCTGAATGGTGGCGTTGCCGAAAAGCTGGATAAGGGAGGCGTTCGGCTGTTGCAACGTGACGGTGTTGTTCGTTACCGCGCCCGGGGGCATGAAGCTGGGGCCATCAGTGACCGTAATGGTTCCAGCGGCCGCCTGATTGGAAAATGCGAGGAGAACTCCGGCTGCCACCGTGCACAGCAACACGATATGTTTTTTCATAAGTGGGTCTGAGAAAGGTTTCGGCTGGTCGCCGTTTGACTCGGATGCTGAAGATTGGGTATCGGCTGGTCAAGCATTTTATTGTTCCTCCGGCAATTATTGGATCTCGCACAGGGAATAGGCGGAATTCTTCCGCGGACCGCAAAAAACAGGGCGCGTCAGGACCTTCCAACCGCTTGTCTCACTCCGCCTTTTTCGTTCTCCCCAAGGACGACGACTTCTTCGCCGAGGATGTCCTGAACATAAAGCGTCTGGACCAGGACAATCACAACCACCGTGAGGGGCGTCGAGAAAACGATGCCCATGAACCCGAAGAAGGCCCCGGACAAAATTTGGACCGAAAGAAGGAGGGCCGGCGGGAGCGTGACCGCCCGTTTCTGCACGAATGGCGTGATGCAGTAGCCCTCGAAGACATGCACACCTGTGTAGATAGCCGCCACCCAGAGCGCTTTTGCCGGACTCTGCATGAGTGCGATCAGCATCGCCGGAACGGCCGCCAGGACGGCGCCAACGTACGGCACAAAAAGAAGCAGCCCCGCGATGACGCCCAGAACGAGAGCAAGAGGAATGTTGGCCAGCCAAAGAACGAGCGTTGTCAGAATACCCATTACGGTCATCGTGACGACGCGGCCGAGAAGCCACCAACTGAGAGCCGTATCGAGTGCCATCAACACTTCCCGGCCGCGCGTCCGATGAACCGGCGAGATGAGAAGCAAAATCCCATCCAGGTAAACTTTCGGCGTTGCCGCCATGTAAAGGCCGAGGAAAAACACGAAAACCAGTCCGCCGATGATTTCGAGCGTGATGGTGAACGCCTCCGAAACGGGGCCGAGAAGGAGCGACGGGGAAAGATGAACTTTGCTCAGGGATGGGAGGCCGTCGAGCACAGCCCCTCCCCAGTCTGAATGCCGTATTTGATGCTGAAGCGAATCGATGGCCTGCGGCAGTTGTGCACTCAGTTGCCTCAACTCATGCGCCATCCGAGGGCCGGCCAGCCAGAGAAAGCCACCGACTGCGGCGACGATTATGGCAACCACCAGAGCGAGCGCCCAACCAACCGGGAGCCGCAACCAGCGTAGCGCGATCCGGGACAGGCCCCGAAGAAGAATTCCGAAAAGCACCCCGGCGAAGAGCAAGAGCAGGGCGTCGGCGAAGTTGCGCAAGAAATGAAAAAGCCCGAAAAGAAGCGCGGCCACGGCCAGCGCGACGATGATACGCCGCAGCGTTCCCTCAGTTCGAAAAACCGCCTCGCCTTTATCCTGCTTGTCGGAGTCGTTAGGCATGGGATTGGCCGGAATCGTTTTTTTGGCCGGCGCGGCGGGCATGCGCTTCCGCATGAATCCCCCGTCCATGCCGGCGGGCATAGACCTGCGTAAATTCCGCGCCGAAAAAACTGATGAGAGCGGAGTAATAAATCCAGACAAGGAGGACGGCGAAGGACCCGGCAGCGCCGAACGTGCTCGCCACAGCGGTGCGCCCCAGATAGAGGCCGATGAGATATTTCCCTCCCGTGAAGAGAATGGAAGTAACCGCCGCGCCGATCCAGACATCGCGCCATTCGATCTGCACATCGGGCAGATACTTGTAAATCATCGCGAAAAGGACTGCGACGACGACAAAGGACGTTCCGATGTTGGCTGCCTGCCAAAGCCAGGGCACGCGCGGCATCCAGTGGGTCATGTAATCCTGTAAACCGCTCAAGCCCGCGCTGAGCACGAGGGAAACAAGGAGCAGAAATCCGACAGCCAGCGCGATCGAGAAGGAACGGACGCGATCGAGCAGATAGTCGAGAATGAAGCCGCGGCGCACCCGCACCTCGACGTCCCAAACGTGATTCAGAGCCGATTGCAATTCCGCAAAGACAACCGAGGCGCCCAGAAAGAGCGTGACCAGCCCGATCATGATCGCCCAGGCCCCGTTCCCGAGGCCGCCGGTTGATTGCAGCACCTGCCGAATCGCGTGAGCACCCTGGTCGCCGACAAGCCGCTGTGCCTCCTGCACGAGTTGGTTCACAGCGGTGTCGCGCGCGAGAAAGAGACTGGCCACGCCTACGGCAATGAGGAGGACGGGCGCGAGCGAGAAAATGGTGTAGAAAGCGAGCGACGCAGCCAGACGAAAAGTGTTGTCATTCCACCACTCGAGCGCGGTGTTCCTGAGCAGTTGCCAGGCCTCCTGCATTTTCGATTTGCTTTGCATCTCCCTGATTAATCGCGTCTCTGGCCGGAAAGCGTTGTGGCTTTTGCGAATCGCCGCCTAACGAATGGCCACCGCCGACATTAAAATGCGCTAACGAGCGCAGCGCGCTCGAGCCTGGGCGGTGAGGGTTTCGAACCCCCGACCTACTGGGTGTAAACCAGCCGCTCTACCACTGAGCTAACCGCCCGGCACGATCATTTGGTGCGGCGCAATACTACCGCCCCGACCCGCTGCGGCAAGCCGGCATCGCATGAATCCCCGCTTCTGCTCAAAGCGGTTTCCTGTTTTGCTGATTGAGACTAGTCTTCGCTTTGCGACGATCGAATGGAGACAAAAACAGCACCAGCATTTCGCAAGACAACCGAGGCCTTCGCGCCGGGCGCGCAGACTCTGCCGCAGCGCTATTTCGTTTCTCCGGATATTTTCGCCGAGGAACAGGCGAAGATTTTCTCCCGGCAATGGCTGCTGGCCGGACATCAGAATCAAATCGCCAAGGCCGGCGACTACTTTGTCGCGCAGGTGGCGGGCGAAAGTGTGATCGTGGTGCGCGATCAGAACGCGGGCATCCGCGCCTTTTACAATGTCTGCCGGCACCGCGGGACGCGGCTCTGCCAAGCGGCGACCGGACACCTGCGTGCCATTCAATGTCCGTATCATGCCTGGACCTACGGGCTTGACGGCCGTTTGCTCGGCGCGCCCCACATGGACGATGTGCCCGGGTTCGATAAGGGCGACTATTCGTTAGGCGTGGTGCAGATTGGTCTCTGGGAAGGATTCATTTTTCTGAACCTGGCGGAGGCACCGATTGCCTTCGGGGATTGGATCGCGCCGCTGACCGGGAAATTCGCGCATTGGAATCTGCCGCAGCTGCGCCCGGCGAAACGGATCGATTACGACGTACGGGCCAACTGGAAATTGATTTTCGAGAATTACTCCGAGTGTTACCATTGCCCCGGCGTACACCCGGCGCTTTCCAAGATATCACCTTACGACTCGACCGAGAACGATCTGTGCGAAGGACCGTTCCTCGGCGGTTTTATGACGATCGCCAAAGGCAATAGCCTGACCATGAGCGGCAACGCCTGCGCACGTCCGGTGGGCGACATCAAAAGCGAAGATCATCACCGCGTTTTCTACTATTCGATTTTCCCGAACATGCTCCTCAGCATGCATCCCGATTATGTGATGGTGCATCAACTCCGGCCGCAATCCCAGGAGCGAACACTTATTCAATGCGATTGGTTTTTCCATCCGGACGCCGCACAGGCGACTGATGCGGAATACAACCCGGAAGATGCGGTCGCGTTTTGGGACATGACCAACCGGCAGGACTGGCATGTGTGTGAGCTGAGCCAGCAAGGCATCGCCTCGCGCGCGTATCGGCCGGGTCCGTTTTCGCCGCGCGAGAGTATCCCCGCGGCGTGGGATGATTTTTACCTTGGCGTCATGCGTTGAGCTGAACCTACTCGCCTTTCTCCTGCAATAGCCACTCAACCGCCGCTTCGACATGGATTTGCGTCGTGTCCAGCACGGGTAAATTAGCGGCCGTCGGCTCGCGCAGAATCAGTGATAACTCCGTGCCGCCCAGAATCAATCCATCCACTTCTTCGCGCGTCTTCATCGCCTGCACGATCTCGAGCAGTCGCTCCCGCGTTTCCGGCAGGATGACGTTGACGAAGAGTTCGTTCATGTATTTATCGTGGATGTAGGCTTGTTCCGCCTCATTCGGCACGACGATCTCAATCCGGCGTTCTTTGAAGATGGCTGGGAAAAACGCGGCCTGCATCGTGAAGCCTGTTCCGAAAAGGGCGAGCCGGCCCAAGCCTGCCGCCTCCGCCGCGTCGCGCGCCGCTCTCACGATGCTCAGCATTGGAATGGGCGACCGCCTCTGCACTTCATCGAAAACCAGATGCGGCGTATTGGCTGCGATGAGAGCGAGCCCGGCGCCCGCGCGAGCCAGCCGTCCCACTTCGTCCGCCAGGAAATCAGCCAGCTGCGCCAGCTTGTTACCTGTCACGAGATCGACCAGCTTCTTGCTGTCGATGCTGTTGATGATGAGCGAAGGCGGCCGGCCATCCGCGCTTCGTTCCCGGTAGGCTGGGATTAATCGACGGTAATACTCAATCGTCGTTTCCGGCCCCGTCCCACCGATGATTCCGAGTGTTTTCATTGGCTGGCCAGGAAGGAGGCGGCGCGCCGGTCGGTCGCGCTCGAGAATCAGGAACCCATCTCTTGCATCGCTTTTTGCATCTCTTCGGAACTGACATCGCGAATATGCGTCGCGACAGACCATTGATGTCCGAAAGGATCTTCGAACTTCCCGTAGCGATCGCCCCAGAACATGTCATCGAGCGGCATGGTCACTTTTGCGCCGGCGCGCACGGCTCGTTCGAAGAACGCATCCGCATCATCGACATAGAGATGAATGGTCACCGGGGATCCTTTCAGCGCCTTCGGGCCGAGCGCGCCCCATTCCGGCATTTCGTCCATCAGCATGATCACGGAATCTCCAACGCGAATCGTGGCATGCATTAACCTTCCATCCGATCCCGGCACGCGCGACAGCTCGGCAGCGCCCAGCGCCTTTTCGTAAAACTCGATCGCTTCAGCCGCGTCTGCACAAATCAAGTGCGGCGTCACAGTATGCATTCCTGGCGGGATGGGACGGGACGGACTTCCGCTCGCGTCTTGCTTTGTATTCGCTCTCATCGATTGGCCTTCCTTGGTTGCAATGTTGTTTCTTTCAGAACCATCCGACGGTCGGAGAAACTGGCAAAGGTTTTCCGGACGTTCGCCGCGACGGATAGATCGCTAAGTTTTCCGGCTTCCTGCCTCGCCTTCGATGGCTTCGGGATGGTACTTTTGCCAATAGCGCAGGGCCGCCGGCACAGCCATGTAACTGGGATCGGCCAGCTCGTAGTTTTCGAGCTGGTCGGCGCCATTCGCCGCGCGCAGGTCGTTCATCTCGTATTCGGCAAAAAGTGGGACCAGTTCGTTTTCGGAAGAACCGGCGCGGAGGCGGTCCCGAAACCATTCCGACCAGCGGCGGACACGTTCTTCGAGCGCGTCGAGATGCGTCGTAACCGGACCCGGCGCCAATCCGAAATGCGGGAGATAAAGCGTGGCCGCTTCGAGAGCGCGCATTTTGTCGATCGACGCGAGCCAAGATTCGACCTGCAATTCGGGCGGAACGAATGGTGGAATCGGTGGACCATGGCCCAGCCGCACACCGGCCACATCGCCCCCGAAGAGGTGATCGTTCCAGTGATAAACATGATGATGGCTGGCGTGGCCCGGGGTCGCGATGGCGCGAACGGCGGTCGCGCCGACGTCGACCACGTCGTTATCTTCGACGACGCGCAGCCGCTCCTTTGGAACTGGCGCGATTTTGCCCCACAGCTTTTCCATGTCGGCCCCGAAGATGCGTGTGGCGGAATCGATCAGCCGGCTCGGATCGAGCAGATGCGGCGCGCCGCGGGGATGCACGTAGACCGTCGCGCCAAGCTCCGCAAAACGCCAGGCGGCCCCGGCATGATCGAGGTGAATGTGGCTCAGAAAAACATGGCGAACGTCGTCGGGCCCGAAACCGAGCTGGCCGACCGCGGCGGCAAGATTTTTAAAGGTGGATTCGGCGCCGACATCAAAGAAGGCGAGACCGTCGGAAGTTTCGAGCACGGTGGCGGCGATGATGCCGGGTCGACCGAGCTGACGCGTATCAAGAACGTGGACCATGAGGAATTAGAATGGTAATTGCGAAAGAGGCGAAGCGGAGGAAGAAAATTTTCCGATTCCGCCAGCGCTCCCCCGATGAGAGGATAGCCGGGGGAATCATGTTATGACTGAACCCACAACCCGTTCTGACAGCGCCGAACGCTGGAAGTTCCTGCGCGACGTGATCGTCTTTCAGTTGAAGCTTTTTCTCGATAACGTGCGCGATTTTGCGCTCATGCCGGTGTCGTTAGTCGCGGCCGTCATCGATCTTGTTTTTAAGGGCGAACGCCACGGGGGATTGTTTTACCGAATCCTGCGCTGGGGCGCGCACAGCGAAGAAGTGATCGATGTCTACAGCGCGATCAAGCACGAGAGGCCGGCGGATTTCAAAGTGAATCCGAACTACACGGTTGATGGTGTGATCGCGCGGCTGGAAGGTGTGCTCGTGCGGGAATGTGAAAAGGGCGGCACGGCCGCGAGCATCAAGACAGCCATGGACCGCGTCTTCGATCAGGTGCACAAGGAGACGAGCGGCCCGAGCGAACGGGCCCGGGATTTGGTGACCCGCGCCGCAGACAAACTGCGGCTGAAGATTGACGCGAATGATGAATCGTTAGGCGGGAAAAACGATTGAATTCGCGGCCGTTCTTCTAGCTCAACGCCTCGACCATGAAGGGAGCCGGCTCCGCCAGGGGGCGATGCATCGTTCCAGGTTCCTGAAACTGCATGTCGTAGAGCCGGCGGTAGGCACCGGATTTTTCGAGCAACTGCGCGTGCGTGCCAATCTCCTTGATGCGCCCGTGATCCATGACCACGATTTGGTCGGCCGAAAGAATGGTGGAAAGCCGATGGGCGATGGCGATGACGGTGCGTCCAGCGGTCAATTTTTCCAAAGCCATCTGAATTTGCTTTTCCGACTCGGAGTCGAGCGAGGAGGTGGCTTCATCGAGGAGGAGGATGGGCGCATTCTTGAGGAGGGCGCGGGCGATGGCCAGCCGTTGCTGTTGCCCACCGGAGAGGAGACAGCCCTTGTCGCCGATGATGGTCTGATAACCTTTGGGTTGTTCGAGAATGAAATCGTGGGCAAAAGCGGTGCGGGCGGCAGCGTAAACTTCCTCCTCCGTGGCGTCGAGCCGGCCGAACTGGATGTTCTTAAAAATGGTGTCGTGAAAAAGGAAGGTCTCCTGCGTGACAAGGCCGATCTGTTCGCGCACGGAACGCTGCGTGACTTTGCGCAGATCGTGCCCGTCGATATTGACCGAGCCGGAAGTCGGATCGTAGAGACGCAGAATGAGGGAGAGAATGGTCGATTTGCCAGCGCCGCTCGCTCCGACGAGCGCATAGCTTTTGCCGGGATCCATGCGCAGGCTAAATCCCTTGAGCGCATCGCTAACCCCGCCGGCGTAACGAAAGGTGACGTTCTCGAATTCGATCAGGCCTTTGGAAAGCGGGAGGTCGGGCACGCCGTGGGCGTCGCGCACGGACGGCTTGGAATCGAGGATGCCGAAGATCCCCTTGGTCGCGGCGATGGATCGCTGTAGCACGATGTGGATGCGGCTCATCACCTTGATCGGCTCGTAAAGAAGAAAGATACCGGCATTGAGCGCGATGAAACGAGCGGCGCTCAGATGCGCGACATAAACATAAAGCAGCGCCAGTCCGACACCGAGGGCGGCGATGGTTTCGACGAGCGGCCCGACCGCTTCCATGGAGCGGATCATGCGCATCATGTTTTGGAACTGGCGCCAGTTGCTGCGCCGGAAGGAGTCCTCCTGGTGTTCCTCGCGCGCGAAAGATTTGACCACGCGAATGCCGGCGAACGTCTCCTGCATGGTCACGACCATCAGGCCCATGTCCTCCTGTTCCTTGCGCACGGCCTTGCGCGAGCGTTTCCCGTAAATGCTGAGAGGTATGAGGCAGGTGGGAAAGAGAATGAGGGTCACGACGGTGAACTTCCAATCCATGTAGAGCAGGACGGCGATGACGCTGACGAGCGTGATCGGCTGCTTGAAAACGTCGCTGCTCACGGTGGAAAGCGCGCTTTGCATCAGACGGGTATCGTTCGTGATGCGCGACATGAGAACGCCGGCGTGCATTTTGTTAAAGAAATCCATCGATTGACTCAGCATCTTGCCGAAGAGCTGGGTACGAATGTCGGTCAGGACCTTGCTCGTGACCCAGGCCATGCAGATGGAATTGAAATAGGAACAGAAGCTGCGCGCCGTCATGACGGCTGGGATGGCGAGGCAGAAGAGGATAATGGAGTTGATCTCGGGCCCGCGATTGAGGGCGGCGGGATTGTGCATGAGAGCCTGGGCACTTACGGATTTTCCATGAAAGACGAAAGAGGTTACGTGCGCGATGACCAGGGGCAGGAAGGAATTGATAATCCCGTAGCCGAAACCGAAGCCGAGCCCGAGCAGGAAGCGGAATTTGTATGGTTTGACGTAGCTGAAGAGACGCCGGTACGGACGCCAGCCAACGCGGATCGTCATCCAAAGGGAAAGCTTGGGTTTTGCGGCAGGAGTGTCGCTCATGAAACGGAAGCTGCCCGAGCCGACAGCAGCAATTCCATAGCATCGATCACCTGTTCCGTCGAGATCTCCTTCATGGCGTGCGGCCTCTGATTAGGGGAAAACTCGGTCAGCGGCCCATCGGCGCCGCCTTGAAGGATAAGGGCAGAATCGTAGCGCGGGCGCCAATGAAAGGGATTAGTCGGGCCATAGAGAACCACCTGCGGCGTGCGACTCGCGGCCGCCAGATGGGTTGGCGCCGAATCGACCGCCACGAGCAGCCGCGCCTTACCGATGAGGGCGGCCAGCGTCATGATATCGGTCTTGCCAGAGAGGTCGATGGCGCGATGCCGAAGCCGTTTCTTGATTTTGCCAAGATGCGTTTGCTCGGGTCCGGCGCGACCACTCGTCAGGACGCAGGTCAAACCGTTCCGGCTTGCGCAATGGTCAATGACTTCCGCCCAGCGCTGTGGCACCCAGAATTTCTCCCGGCGGGCCGTGCCGGGATGAAAAATAACAAAGGCGTCCCCGGCCCCGGCGGCCTGCAGCAAAGCCTCGGCCCGTTCACCGGCTTCGGGCGGCAGATTGAGTTTGATGTCAATCGAAGCATGATCGATCCCGAGCGGCCGCAGAAAGGCAAGGTGATGATCGACCGTGTGCGAATAGCGTACCGACGATCCCGTAAACTGATTGTAGAGAATCGGCCGCCATTTCGATGGAAACTTGGTCCGCTCGGTACGTGGTCCGGTTTGTCGCGCGCGAGAGAAGAGTGAGCAGCGCCGAGCGATCCGTGCGGGTCAGATCGAAGCAGTAATCGTAGCCGGTCGTCATGAGGGCAAGCCAGTCGCCCGTCTCCCGCCAGTTGCCTTTTGTTTCCAGTATCCGGTCGACGCCCGGTATCGCCTCGGCCACAACACGCCCGGATCGGGCAATGGCCAGGTGAATGACGGCGTCGGGAAAATGCTCGCGCAGCGCGGCGACAAGCGGCGCGGTCAGAATCAGGTCGCCGATGCGCTTGAGTTGGAGAATGAGAAATTTCATGGGAGGGATTCGTTTCGCTCCTGAAACACCGCGATTCGCCTACCGAGCGAGGGAGATAGCCGTCTCGTAGGCCCCGAGCAAACGCTCACGGAAATGATCCCACGTGAAATTTTCCACCACGCGCCGCCGCGCTGCTTCTCCCATCCGTTCCACGATTTCGGGATGATCATACAAATGTTGAATGGCCGCGGCGAGCGCGTCAACGTCGCCCGGCTGAATGATGATACCCTCGACACCGTCCGTCACCACGTCACCGGCCTCGCGCGTGGTGATCTGCGGCAGGCCACAGGCGGCCGCTTCGTATGTCACCTTGGCGCTGCCTTCGCATTGTGAGGGAAAAACGTGGACGGTGCTTTGGCTCAGGTAATTCTCGGGATTCGGTGTGAACCCAACCACGCGGATGTTGTCGCGCCAGAGCCTTTTCAGGTAGGGCCGCGCTTCCTGATGCACAGCGCCGACCAGCCAAAGCTCCGCTTCCTTCAGATCGAGCCGGTGCCACGCTTCGAGTAAGTGATGGACGCCTTTGCGCTCGATAAGCGCCCCCGAAAAAACAGCCCGAAAATGCGGCGGCTTTTCGCCTGGCTGAAAGCGCTCCACATCGACCCCGCGGGGAAGATAGAAAAGTTTCTCCTCGGGAAAACCCTGCACCCGAAATGTGTTGGCTGCTTTTTCCGAAAGGACGACGAGAAGATCAGCCAGATCGTACTCTTCGAGGAAACGCTCCCGTCTGATGAGCAAACCCTCCTTCCATCGCTGGTAGGCGGAAAGACCGGTCGGCTCCGGCTGCGGCTGGCGATAGAGCTTGCCGCGATCCCGGTGCCAGGTGGGAATTTCGACCAGCGAAGGAATTCCCAGTTTGCGCGCAACGCGCAACGATTGCAGACAATCGCCCGACCAGCTGTGGAAAAGATCGTAGCGCCCGCTGCTCAACTGGCGCGCGGCCATCCAGTCGAGATAACGCTTTTTCGCGCCGTAATAATACGGACTTTCCAAGAACGAAAGCAGCCGCACCGGATGCCAGCGCAGGGAATGAACGAGAGAGGCTGGGATTTCCTCCTGCCGGTTATCATAGGCGACCGCCTTACCCAGAAACCCGCCGCGGTAGGAGGCGCGCAACGCCTCGAACGCGTCCGTGTCCAGTCCGGAACCGCCAATGCGGGCGAATATGGAATAGAGAAGGCTCCTGGGTAGAACTCGCGATTTTGACGCGACGGTGCGCGCTTGCGCAGGAGCGTTTAAGGTTTCCCCGGGCATGCGCTAAAACTATTGTGGCCGAATGTCGGCAAGTAAAGAGGGAAGCCCGTCGCCAAGGACATGGAGAAAAGGAGCTTAAAAATCGGCTTTGTCCGGCGCGGCTACGCGCGAAGCGGGGGCGCCGAGGCGTATTTGAAACGGCTCGCCCAGGGCGTCATTGCCGCCGGACATGATGTCGAATTGTTTACCACGAGCCAGTGGCCCGTAAACGAATGGCCGTTTGGTCCGATTACTCGCCTCGGCGCCGATAGTCCGGTTGCCTTCGCCGATCGCCTCGAACGGGTCAGGCCGCGCGTTGGTTGTGATGTGCTCATGAGCCTGGAACGCGTCTGGAGCGCCGATGTTTTCCGGGCCGGGGACGGCGTGCATCGCGTCTGGCTGGAGGAACGCGACCGGCAGTCGTCGAAATGGCAGCGATTGCTCGCCGGCTTTAATCGCAAGCACGCCGAAATTCTTCGACTGGAAACCGCGCTCCTGGGCGAACGCAACGCTCTCACCGTGATCGCCAACTCCAAAATGGTGAAAGACCAGATCGTGCGGACCTACAAATACCCGGCGGAACGTATTGAGCTCATTCACAACGGGGTGCCGCTGGAGGATTTCGCGCGTGACGGCAAGACGCGCGAAGCGATGCGTGATAAGTACCGACTTGCGGCCGGCGATCTCGCCCTGGTCTTTCTCGGTTCGGGCTGGGCACGCAAAGGTTTGCGTTATGCCGTGCAGGCGGTCGAACAATCCAGCCTGGCGAATGCCGTTCTGCTCGTGGCCGGCCGCGGCGAGGAACGAAAATATCGTTCCGCCAAAGTAAAATTTCTCGGCGTGGTGCGCGATCCCATCTCCCTTCTTCACGCCGCCGATATTTTCATTCTGCCGACCCTTTACGATCCGTTCTCCAATGCCTGTCTCGAAGCAATGGCCGCCGGACTGCCCGTTATCACGACGCGCGGAAATGGATTTAGCGAAATCATGCAAGACGGCGTGCATGGCAGCATTATCGGGCAGCCGGCCGATGTGCCGGAAATCGTGCGGGCCATTCAGTTTTGGGCCGATGCCGCACGCCGAAGCGAAGCGCGCCCGCGTATCCTCGAGCGCGCCGCCGGTTTCGACATTTCCAAAAATGTCGAGCGCACGCTCGCTCTGCTCTTTCAGGCCGCGGCCAAAGCCGCCGCTGCGTCCGGGAAAATGCGGAAGACCTGATCGAGTCGCGCGATTTCGAAAATGGGCCGCACTTTTTCCTGCAGACCGGCGAGCGCAAACTTCCCGCCGTAGCCTTCGACATTCTGCATGCCTTCGATCAGGACGGCCAGGCCGGAACTGTCAATGTAGGTGACCTTGGACAGGTCGACCACGACCTGCTTCGGCTTGTTCTTGATCAGATTGCGCAGCGAACTGGCTATGCGCGGGGAGACATGCAGATCGATTTCCCCTTCAAGCGGGAGAACTTTTTCGCGGTTATCAGCGGGCATGGTTGGCGGGCGGCTCGTGGAAGATGTCATCCCCATGAGATTCGTCAATCGCTACCAGTTCAGCCGGGTCCTGACCGTTTCGCTATCCGAAAAATCATCGAACAAAAAATCGGGACGCGCATCGGCGAGTCTCGGTCGCGACCATGAACCGGTGGCCACCGCGATGGTTCGCGCGCCAATCGCCTGACCGCAGGCGATGTCGTGGCCGGTGTCGCCGATAATATCGATCCGCTCCGCGACAAATGTTCGCCCGGTCTTCTCGCGCGCCTTCGCGCAGGCAACTGCGCCGAGCTGGTTGCGATCATGATGATTATCGGAAAAGGCGCCGAAGCTGAAGAATTTCCAGAGCCCGTAGTATTCGAGTTTCAACTGCGCGCCGCGGGCAATGTTTCCGGTGAGCAGGCCGAGGCTTATCTCAGAACGTTCGGCCAGGTATTCGAGCAACTTCCGCACGCCCGGCAACACGTGCCCTTCGCGCCGCTCCAGTTCCATCGGCAGCAACTCGACGTAGCGGTTTAGCAAGGCAGCGATTCCCTCCGGAGTGATTGCTACATCGTGTTTCTGCAGAATTTGCCTCGCGATTCCCGGATCCGTCCGCCCGGCAATTTCGATGCCTCCGAGATCGCCTGCACCCGCGCCGAGCAATTCGGCGCTTGCCTGTCGCAGCGCATAAATGCCGGCGTGACCCGAATCAATCAGCGTCCCGTCGATATCCCACAGGACGAGGCGGGCGTTGTCGCCGTTCCGATCATGAGACTTGTCCATCATACGCGAAGTCGAGACATCTCTCACGATTCAGGCGATTGTCACCCGCGCGCCTTCGAAAATTCATCTCGCGCTTTGCGGTTGAGAGATGACTCGATTGCGCTTCGCTTGGCACGGCATGATCAAATCCTATCGCGGCCGGCTCGCCCCCTCGCCCACCGGGTTTCTCCATCTCGGCCACGCCAAGACCTTCTGGTGCGCACAGGAACGGGCGCGCGCTCATGGTGGCACGCTCGTTCTTCGAATCGAAGATCTCGATCGGGAACGCTGCCGCACTGCATTTTTCGATGCCATCGTCGAGGATCTGTGGTGGTTTGGCCTGCGCTGGGATGAGGGCCCGGATGTGGGCGGGCCGTATGTCCCGTACCGGCAAAGCGAGCGACACGCCCTCTACCTGACGGCGTGGGAAAAACTGCGAGCCGGCGGATTCATCTACCCGTGCACCTGCTCACGGCGTGATGTTCTCGAAGCCGCCGGCGCGCCGCACCACGAAAATGACGAACCGATTTATCCCGGAACCTGCCGGCCGGCCGCCGGGAGCATGGCAGCCATGGATGCACCTGCGGGCCTACATTGGCGATTTCGGGTGCCTGGGAGTTTGGAACTTGAATTCGTCGATGCCAATCTTGGCCGGCAAAGTGCGACAGGCGGTATCGATTTCGGCGACTTCGTCGTCTGGCGCAAAGATGACACTCCCGCCTATCAACTCGCCGTCGTGTGTGACGATGCGGCCATGCAGATCACCGAAGTGGTGCGCGGAGCCGACCTGCTCACGTCGACATTTCGACAGCTTCTGCTCTACGACGCGCTCGGCTTCAAGGCGCCGCAGTTTTATCACGCGCCACTTGTCCGGGACTCGTCAGGCCGGCGTCTCGCCAAACGTCAGGCCAGCCTGAGCCTCCGTGCGCTCCGGACTTCCGGCGCCAGTCCGGAGACTCTGCGTTCCTGAGCGGCCACCGACCGGTCATTTTGCCTTATCTTTGCGAGGAAGCCAGAGATTCAGTCCGTCAGGAATATGCCGCAGGCGATAACCGTGGCCGCGCGCGTAAAGATCAAGCGGTCGCTCCACCTGATAAGTGGCAAATCCTGTGAGGACCGCGGAAGGTGGCGCATCCGTCAGAAATTCCGCAAGGTCGGCAGCCGCCACCATTCCGACGGAGGCTCTCACTTTTTCCGGCACGAGAGGCGCGACTCGCCACGCGAACGGTCCGGTCGCCAGCTCCCGGTAAATGTCGAGTCCGCCCTCGAGCGGGAAAATAGGCGAGAGCGTGAGCACTTTGCCTTTGGTAAAGGTGCGCAGATTTTTGCCGATCTCGTGAACACGCATCGCAGTCCATCGTTGCGGGGAACCGACGAGCCGCAACATCGGGAGATCGAGCAGCAAAACGACCAGACAGCTGGCCGCCGTGAGCGCGCCCAAAACAAAGGCTCGTCTTTGTGAGAGAGCTGCGGCGCCGCGCGCCAATCCAAAGACAACGCCGACAATCAGAAACGGGACGAGCGCATAGTAATATTGCTTGTAGGCTGGTGACGGCGCAAAAGCACCAAGCAGGAGAAATGGAACCGAACAGACGGTCATGGCCAGTTCGCGTTCGGCCCAAAAAGCCTTCCAACCAGTCCGCAGCGGCTGCCAGACCGCCACGCAGGCGAAGGTGGCCACGAGAAAGAAATTTTGCGGGAACTTCAGCAGCTCGATCGGGAAAAACAAGCGGCGGCCTAACGAGACACCGCTCTTACCCAGGCTGGCGGCATAGGCCCGGTTGAGGACGGAGTTATAGACGACGTTATCGAAGAAAAAGGCACGCGGCGCCTGCGCCCAGAGCCACCAGGTCGGCATGAGCGACAGAGCGAGGGCCAGAAGAAAAAGCAAAACCGCCTGCGCCCGACGCGACGCGGTTGACTCGTGAGCCGCCGCGAAGAAGCCAAACGGCGCCACGAGCGGGAGGAAGGAAAGCCGCGTGCCGATGGCAAGGCCGAGCAGAATTCCGCTCACGCAAATCCAGAGACGGCGCTGTTTCGAACAAAAAAGCGAAACGAGCGCGCCGAGACTGGCCAGAACGGAAAGATCGTGGTTCCAGCCGCGCCCGGCCGTGAATTGGAAAAGTTCGCTCCCGAACAGAACGAGAGCCGCCAGAGCAGCGAGGGACCAGCGAAAGCGCGGCCATTCGCGAAAAGCGCGCGCCGCAATGACAAAGATCAAGAGCAGCGTGAACCAGGCACAGGCGATGTTGAACGCCCGCGCGCTAAGCAAAAGCCGATCGCTCCAGGCAAATAGCGTGGCGAAAACGAAGGCCAGATTGGGCGTGTGAAAATAGGGATAATCCTGATAGGGAAGAAACCCGTGCCGCAACAGAAGTGTACCGGCCGAAACAAATTGCTCTTCGTCACGGTTCAGATCGCGCGACATGGCCCGCGCCACGAGCAGAAGGAGCAGGAGAAGGAAAAATGCCGAAACCCCGAGAACGGTCCAAAGGCGGCGCGACTTTCCAGAGCGATCCATGACAGACCGAGAGTGCGCCTTGGCGCGCCGACAAATCAAGCGAGGGTTTGCCTCGATTGACCATGCATTCACGCGCCCCCATAGTGCAGCGCTCATGGCCATCGAGCTGACTCGTAATTTTTGCATCATCGCGCACATCGATCACGGCAAGACCACGCTTTCCGATCGATTGCTCGAACGCACCGGCACGATTCACGATCGCGACAAGCAGGATCAACTGCTCGACTCCATGGATTTGGAGCGGGAGCGCGGCATCACGATTAAAGCGCACCCGGTGACGATGAGTTACACGGCGAAATCGGGAGAGAAATATCGGCTCAATCTTCTCGACACACCGGGGCATGTCGATTTCGCCTACGAAGTCTCGCGCTCGCTCGCGGCCTGCGAAGGTGCGCTGCTCGTGGTCGATGCGGCCCAGGGCGTGGAGGCGCAAACCGTGGCCAACATTCACCTCGCGCACAAGCAGGGTCTCACCATCGTTCCGGTGATCAACAAGATCGATTTGCCTAACGCCGATCTGCCGGCCGTGCACAGACAGTTGGAAGAAATTCTCGCCATTCCGGCCGAGGAAGCAATCGAAGCGAGCGCAAAGATGGGTATCGGCATCGAGGAAATTCTGGAAGCGATTGTCCATCGCATCCCGCCACCCGAGAAACCGGCCGACGAGACATTGCGCGGCCTCGTCTTCGATTCGGTCTTCGATGTCTATCGCGGCGTGGTCGCCTACGTCCGGGTCTTTTCGGGCAACATCGAGCCGGACCGGCAGGTGCGTTTGATGAACAACGACGCGCGACATGAAATCAAGGAAGTAGGCGTTTTCACTCCGAAAATGCTCGCACGACCGAAGCTGAAAGCCGGCGATGTCGGTTATTTCATCGCCAACATCAAGAGCACGGCCGACATCAAAATCGGCGACACCATTACCGACCAGCGCAATCCCGCGCGCGAACCGCTGCCCGGCTTTCAGGAAATTCATCCGATGGTTTTCAGCGGGATTTATCCGATCAACACGGCCGATTTCGAGCACCTCAAGACGGCCATCGGAAAATTGCGGCTGAACGATCCTGCATTCGTTTATTTGCCGGAAAGTTCCGTCGCCCTCGGCTTCGGGTTTCGCTGCGGTTTTCTCGGCCTGCTGCACATGGAGATCATTCAGGAACGGCTCCGCCGCGAGTACAACATGGACATCATCGCCACCTCGCCCAGCGTGGTCTACGAGGTGGTAACGACACGCGGCGAAACCCTGCTCATCGATAATCCTGCGCATTTGCCCGACCCCAGTCTCATCGAGGAAATCCGCGAGCCCATCGTCAAGGCCTACGTCCTTTGCCCTAACGAAAACATTGGCGACATTCTGCAGCTCATTCTGGAAAAACGCGGCCTCATGGATCACACCGAATCGCTCGACACACGCCGCGTCATGCTGCACTGCGAACTCCCGCTCAACGAAATTCTGGTCGATTTCAACGACAAGATTAAGAGCGTCACGCGCGGCTACGGCTCCATGGACTACGAGCATGCCGGTTATCGCCCGGCCAAGCTGGTCAAGCTCGACTTGCTCGTGAACGGGGAACCGGTTGATGCGTTTTCCACCATCGTCCATCGCGACCGGGCCGAATCGCGCGGCCGGCAGCTGGCCGCCAAGTTAAAGGAGGTGATCCCGCGGCAACTTTATCAGGTGGTCATCCAGGCCGCCATTGGCGGCAAAATCGTTGCGCGGGAAAATGTCTCCGCCCTGCGCAAGAATGTGACCGCAAAATGTTATGGCGGCGACATTACCCGAAAGCGCAAATTGCTCGAGAAACAAAAAGAAGGAAAAAAGCGGATGAAGAGCATTGGCAAGATTAACATTCCGCAGGAAGCATTCATCGAGGTGTTGAAGACTCAATGAAGAGCAGTGACAAGTGACGAGGAATGAGTCTAACGCTTCAACGATTTAACCTTTTAACCCATTAACCACGCCAAATGTTCACACCGCGTTATATCAAGCACAGCAAACTTCTGCTCCGCCACGCCCGGAAATATCTGCACTACAAGGCTGACGTCCTGAGCGAGGAAGAACGCGCCACCATTACGGCGCAGATGACGGCCCTGCGCGAAGCCCTGCGCACGCGCGACCGCAGCCGGATCGAACCGGCCGCAGAAGCCCTCGATGCGAAGCTGGCCCAGATCACCCCTGTCACGGCCGAAACCCACTGGCGGGAGAACTGCGAAGTGATTCTGGTCGCCATCGTCGTGGCGGTTGGGATTCGCTCCTATTTCCTGCAACCGTTCAAGATTCCGACCGGCTCCATGCAGCCGACCTTAAACGGCATTATCGGGCACCCGAGCGACAAGCCGGCCCCGAATTTCCTGCGGCAAGCGGCAGAGTATCTCGCCTTCGGCCGCAACTACATCGACGTGGTCGCGAAGGAAGATGATGAGGTCCGGCAAATCGTGCCGAGGAAATTCGGATTCTTCTTCACCTTTTCCCGCATCATTTGCCAGAATCAGACCTATCTCGTTTACGCGCCGCCCGAGATTTTAAGGCAGGATTTTCGTGTCATGCCGGGCAACACGTATCGCAAAGGTCAGATCATTGCCCGCGGCGCTGTCGATACCGGCGACCAGGTTTTCGTCGATAAATTCAGCTATAACTTTGTCAAGCCGCGGGACGGGAACGTTTTTGTTTTTCGCACCGATCATATCTTCGGCATTCCGGGCGACCCCGAAACAGGTGCTCCCTTTTACATCAAGCGTCTCGTCGGCACGCCGGGCGACACCCTGCGGCTCGATCCGCCGCTTCTCTACATCAACGGCAAACTGGCCCAGGGCATTGGCTTCCGCCGGGTCATGTCGGCCAAATCCCCTTATCATGGCTACGCCCCGGGGCATGATTACCTGGCCAGACCGATCGACACTTACACCATTCCGACGCACGCCTATTTCGCCATGGGCGACAACAGTTACAACAGCTACGACAGCCGCTACTGGGGACCGGTGCCGGAAAAAAACCTGGTCGGGCGAGGGCTGTTTGTTTATTGGCCTTTCACCTCGCATTGGGGAGTGATTCATTAGCCGGACGCCGCGGTGATGGAGTGATGGAGTAACGGAGTGATGGGAATCAGCGGATTGCCTCCAATACTCCAACACTCCACTACTCCACTACTCCACCTCTCCGTCGCCTACCCCTGGATCGGCCTCCTCGTCGGCTATGTCCTCGTCATGCTGGGGAATCCCATTCGCCTTTCCCTGCGCGACGGATTTCGTTGTATTTCGCGCTTCAAGCGTGTCTGGCTGACGTTCGTCGTTCTCGGGCTGGCCTATTCCATTTTTCAATTCGCTACTTTCACGCCCTTCCAGGGCGAGGCCGATCTCGACTTCCGGCAGTTGACTTCGCTGGGCGGATGGCCCTGGCCGCACCTGGCCGAAGTCTGGCGCGATCTTCCGTTGCCAACCCTTGAAGGCGTGGCCGGAATTTTTGACAACGCCATCACCACCTATCCGCTCTCCGTGGTCGCCGCCGTCATGCTGCTCTGCAACTGGCGCGGTCTCCATCTCGCGCTCCTGCGTGCGCTCCTGAAACGGTACGGATTCTGGAGTCTTCTCATTTACGTTATCCTGCTGCTGGCCGTGCTGGCCTCGCTCCTCAAGCCCCTTGTCTTCTGGCGCCTGCCCAGCCTGAGCGCCGCGGCGCCGGCCTGGCTGCTGCAAGTCTCGGCCCTTATCGATTCGATCGCCTTTATCTTCGAATACCTCTTCGGCATTTACATTCAGGTTTATCTGATCACGGTCTGCCTGGTTTGGATCAAGGGACTGAGCTTCCGCGAGGGTGAGCTGTTTCGTTTTGCCATGCGCCGGTTCACCTATGTCTTGAAGTGGTCCGGGATCATTCTGGTGATCGGGCTCCTCATCGTGCGATTGCCCCTCGTGCTTGCCTATTTCATGAATCTACCGGGGGTGCTCGATTATCTTCCGGCCGAGCGTTTCGTCATGGCTCTGCTCATCATCGCCTTCAGCACAGTGCAAATTTCGCTCGTTTTGCATAATGAGAAATTGCGTGAAGCCATTGGCGCGCACTTTTTGTTTCTGAAACGAAATGCCGTCCGCTTTGGCTGGTACCTTCTCATCTGCGCTCTGCACTTTTTTCTGCTCAGCCTCAGCGACGTAATCGTCCGCGGCGGCATCGCGGATCGGAGTATGGCGCTAATTCTCTGGAAATTGATCTACGTCATCGTGCGCGGGTTCGTCATCGGCTGGCTGCTCGCCGCCTGGGTTTGCCTTTTCCGGCAATGCGAAACCGGCCGTGTCGCCCAGGAAACCCTGATCCAATATTGAACGCGGAGAAAATTACCCGGCAGAGCAAATCGAATCTGGCGCTCGCCTTTGTCGCCCTCGCACCCGAACGACGGCGCCATATCACCACCTTCTACGCGTTCTGCCGCGTTATCGACGATATCGCCGACAGCACGACGCTTTCGCCAAAGGAGAAGAAGGAACAACTGCAGGCGTGGCGCGACAGTCTGCGAAACGAATTGCCGGACGAACCAGCGCTGGCTCCTGACATTCGTGCAGTCATGGAGAAGTACCGACTGCCGGCGGAAATGCTGGAGGAAATTATCGCCGGCGTCGAGATGGACCTGAGCATCACTCGTTATGCCACGTTCGAGGAACTGCGCCTTTACTGCTACCGCGTGGCCAGCGCGGTCGGACTCGTCAGCATCGAGATTTTCGGCTATGGCAATCCCGCCTGCCGTAATTACGCGGTCGAACTCGGCCTCGCTCTGCAAATGACCAACATCCTGCGCGATGTCGCGCGGGATTTGCGCAACGGGCGCATCTATCTGCCGGAAGAAGACATGGCTCGCTTCCGCTATTCCGCCGACGATCTGCGCGCGCAGGTGCGTGACGATCGCTTTCAACAACTGATGCAGTTCGAAGCGGCGCGCGCGGAAAAATTTTTCGCCCGTGCGCGGGCACTCCTGCCGCGCGAGGATCGTCGCTCGATGGTGGCGGCCGAGATCATGTCGGCCGTTTACTTTGCGCTTCTAAAAAAAATGAAGTCCGACGAGTTTCGTGTTTTCGAACATGATTACAAGCTGGGCGGCCTGGCCAAACTGGGCCATGTTGCTTGGCAACTGGTTAGGAACCGTTGAATGCGAGGAGATAGACATCCGTCCCAATTCCATCTATGAATCTGAATATGAAAACCTATTTCCTTTTCGCGGTCTCGGCCGCGCTCCTGCTCTCGTTTGGGCTTAGCTCCTGCGATACGGCGACCGGCCAGGGGGCCGGCTTCGGCGCGGCCACCGGCGCCATTATCGGCGCAGCGGCTACCGGGACCGCGCGCGGCGCGGCCATCGGCGCGGGCATTGGTGCGGCAAGCGGCGCACTGATCGGCGCATCGATCGACGCCCAGAACGGATATTACAATGGTCATCCGGTTGGCTATTACCGCTATGGTCGGCCGACCGACCGTCGCGGGTTCGTTTACAGCCCATATCCGCCGCACAACATCATCGATGTGCGAGGCATTCCGCACGGCGCGCTCGTGCGCGATCCTTCCACGGGAGGCGTTTTTCGCCGGCCCTGAGCTGGCTTGTTGGTTGTTGTTTGATTGAGGGGAAACGGGCTGGTCTGAAAAGATCAGCCCGTTTTCTTTTGCAACGCATCGACCAGGCGTTGCGCCTCTTCGTCCATGCGAACCAGCTCCGGCCATTCGCGGGGATAACCTTCGCCGGCCAGTTTACGCGTGGCGTCGAATCCCATGTGCGACCCGATATTCTGGACGCTCGGCGCGTGATCGAGTGAATCGCTCGGATTGCGGATAATGGTGCTGTCGCGCTGCGGATCGGTATTGGCACAAAGGCGAAAGAGCACCTCGCTCGTGTTATGCACGTCGCAGTCTTCATCGAGTACCACGATGTATTTGCTAAACATCATCTGCCCCATGCCCCAGAGGCCATGCATGATCTTGAAGGCCTGATACGGATATTGCTTCCGGATGCTGACAAAGACGAGATTATGAAAAACGCCTTCCGCGGGCAGCGCCATGTCGACGATCTCCGGAAAGTTCATTTTGAAGACAGGCAGGAAAATGCGCACGCTGGCCGAGCCGAGATAATAATCCTCCATCGGCGGCACCCCGACGATCGTCGTGGGATAAACCGGATCGCGGCGATGCGTGATGGCGGTTAGATGAAAGACCGGATAATCCTCAACCGCTGTATAATACCCGGTGTGATCCCCGAAGGGGCCTTCCGGCCGCGATTCGTTAGGCTGAACGTAACCTTCCAGGACGAAGTCAACATCGGCCGGCACTTCCAGATCGATCGTTTTGCATCGAACCAGCTCCACCGATTTCCGGCGCAGAAACCCGGCGAAAAGAATTTCGTCCAGCCCGTCGGGGAGCGGCGCCGTCGCCGCAAACGTGTAGGCTGGATCGCCTCCCACAGTCACGGCCACCGGCATGCGTTCGCCGCGTTCGTAATAGCGCTTCCCATGACGCGCCCCGACCTTGTGAATCTGCCAGTGCATGCCGGTGGTGCGCTCGTCGTAAACCTGCATGCGATACATCCCGACATTGCGTGCACCGCTTTCCGGATCGCGCGTATGCACGTTCGGCAGGGTAATGAAACGTCCCCCATCCTTCGGCCAGCATTTCAGGATGGGAAGGTCGCCTAACGAGAGCTCTCGGGTCTCCGGTCTCCGGTCTCCGCTTTCCAAAAGGTGCACCACCTCCTGGCAGGCGGCCGATCTCACCTGCTTCGGACGGGCGTGGAGCAGACTGATTCCCTGCTTCAGCAGGCTCCAGCCTTGGCGCAGGTCGGTCGGCGGTTTGGCTTTGAGAATGAGTGCGATTTCCTGCGCCAGATCGCCCACGCTCCCCCGTTGCAACGCCAGTGCCATGCGCCGCTGCGACCCCATGGTGTTGATGGCAACGGGGAACTTCGAGACCTTGCCGTCGATGACCGGCTGCTCAAAGAGCAGGGCTTTGCCGCCGCCGGGCGATTTCATCTCTCGATTGGCCCATTCGGCAATGAGCAGATCGGTATCGACCGGGACGGAAACGCGCGTCAGTTCACCCGCCTGCTCGAGCGCTCTGACGAATTCTGAGAACGAGTTGTAACCCATCTAAGATTTCGCGGCCTCGCCTGAGCGGCCCCGCTCAATATGCGCCCGGCGGAGTGACCCTCGAAAAAGCGATCACGCGACCGTTTTCAAAAGTGACCGTCTTATATGGATAATTGACCGGCTGAAAACGCGGGTAAAAGAACGGATCGTAGAACGGATCGTAATAGGCCCGAATGCGTCCCCGCCGCCCGACGCGATAGTATCCGACGCCGGCAAAGTAACTCGCGCCGAAATAAGGATAAGGCGCATAGGCGTAAGTCGTCGCATGATAAATCCAGGTTTCCGTGTGATGTCCGCGCGTGCGCCCAAAACCTTTTTGCTCGGGCGACCCCCACGCCAGAAAAACGGCCCCCTGCGACATGCCTTCGCGAATACGGCCTTCATTGACGAGCGCCTGATCGCGTGGCGACAGGTTCTGATAAATCTCCGGATGTGCGGAAATGCGGGTCGAAATGGTGGCACAGCCCGAAAGAACCAACGCACTGCACGCTGTGACCAGCAATAGCGCCCACGAAAAGTATTGACGCTTCATGCGAAAGCATACGACCGGCCCAAGGGCCGTCAAGAAACCCAACCCTTCATCGAAGCATCGTGTATCTTGATTCGCAGCGCGCTCCCTCGTAACTTGACGCCGGATGGAAGATCGCTTCGGCCACCGCATTTCCTACCTGCGTGTCTCAATCACCGACCGTTGCAACGAGCGCTGCGCCTACTGCATGCCGCGCGAATTGCAGGAATGGCTGCCGCGCGCCGATGTTCTGACTTTCGAGGAGACGTTGCGCATCGTGCGGATCGCCACCGATCTCGGTGTCACCAAGTTGCGCGTGACCGGCGGTGAGCCGCTCACCAGGCGCGGCGTGCTCGATTTCATGCGCGAGCTTCCCCGTATCGCCGGCCTGCGCGATATCGGCCTCTCGACCAACGCCACCCTGCTCACCCACGACACCGGCGGCGGGCACACGATTGCGCAGGCTTTGCGTAGCGCGGGAGTGCGCTCGGTTAATATTTCACTCGATACGCTCGATCGGGAAGTCTATGCGGCGATTACCGGCCGAGATTTCTTTGATCAGGCCCTGGCCGGAATTTCGGCGGCGGTCGCGGCCGGCTTCGAGCGGGTCAAACTCAATGCCGTCCTCATGCGCGGTCGCAACGACGATCAGCTCATTCCATTGACCGAGTTCGCCGCCGAGCACGGTCTTTTGCTTCGCTTCATCGAGCTGATGCCGGTGAGCACAACCGAAGTTTTGAGTGAAGAAAATTTCCTTCCCATCATGGAAGCGAAACGGATGTTGGAAGCGCGTTACGGCGAACTGTTGCCGGCCCCGCAATTTCGCACGAACGGACCCGCCACCTATTATCAGATTCCCGGCCGCAGCCAGCGTGTCGGCTTCATCGGCGCAATGACGAATCTGCATTTTTGCGAGAGCTGCAACAAACTGCGTCTGACCTGTGACGGAAAACTGCGGCCCTGCCTCGGCAGCTATCTCGAGTTCGATATCATGCAGCCGTTGCGCGCGGGCGCGAGCGATGAAGAGCTGCGGCAGTTCTTTCTCGACGTGGTCGATCGCAAACCGCAGCAGCATGATTTCCGCAATAATTATCAGCCCGGGCGGAAAATGGTGGCAATCGGCGGTTGAGCATGGGGCGACTTTCGCACATCACGGACGAAGGCCATGCTCAGATGGTCGATGTTTCGGCCAAACCGCAAAGTCTGCGCGTCGCCACGGCTGCTGGACGAATCCGGCTCCGGCCAGAGACACTCGCGCTCATCGCGAACGATCAGATCGCGAAAGGAAATGTGTTCGCGACGGCGCGGCTGGCGGGAATTCAGGCGGCCAAGCAGACATCGCAGCTCATTCCGCTTTGCCACAATCTGAATCTCAGTCATGTCGAGGTGGCGATCGACGCGCAGGCGGATGGCGTTGCAGTGAAGTGCACCGCGCGCACCACGGCGCAGACCGGCGTGGAAATGGAAGCTCTCACCGGCACCGCGCTCGCCTTGCTCACGATCTACGATATGTGCAAGGCCGTGGACAAGGAGATGGAGATTTCGGATATTCGGTTGCTCGAGAAAACGAAACGCGCAACCGGGGTGATGGAGTAGTGGAGTAGTGAGGTAATGGAAGAACAACACTCCAGCACTCCAGCACTCCATCGCTCCAATCCCCCTGTCACCGTTGGCATCATCACCATCTCGGACCGGGCCAGCGCAGGCGATTACGCCGACCTTGGCGGCCCGGCTTTGAAGGAGGCCGCGGAGAACGCCGGCTGGTCAGTGCGGGCTGAAGCGATCGTGCCCGATGAAAAATCGCGCATCCAGGAAACAATCCGCTCTTTCTCTGCACAGGATTGCGGATTGATCCTGACAACCGGCGGCACCGGTGTGGCCGAGCGCGATGTCTCGCCGGAAGCCATTCGCGAAATCATGCGTGTCGAAATACCGGGCTTTGGTGAAGCGATGCGCAGCGAATCGATGAAAATTACGCCGAACGCGATCTTGTCGCGCAGTCTGGCCGCGATTGTCGATCGCTCGTTAGTCATCGCCCTGCCCGGCAAACCGAGCGGCGCGGTGGAATGCCTCGGCTTTGTGCGGGGCGCGATTCCGCATGCCGTCGCCCTGGCCCAGCGCATCCCGACATCGTGCTGAATCTTCAGGCTAAGGAGGGGCGGTTTCCCGACCGCCCACTGACAGCGGAATGTTCGCGATGGGGGCTCTGGAAAGCGCCCCTCCTTGATTGCCACCGTCCTCTACGAGGCAACAACCGTTAACTCCGGGCGGCAATTGAATCGGACTGGCAGAATGTAAGTGCCAACGCCCGCACTGACATACATCGGACCGGCCGGCGTTTTGTATTGTCCCCATTGATAAGGGCCGACCGCCGGCGGCAAGATAAGCGCGCCAATTCCCGGCAATCGCACCTGCCCGCCATGGGAATGGCCGGCCAAAATCAAATCGTAGTGCTGTTTCCCCATGCGATCCGCCATGGCCGGATAATGCATGAGCAGGATGCGCCGGCTGGCCTGCGCCGGCCGCAAATCCAGGCCGGTGATTCCCATGCCAACCAACTCCACATCGTGCTGCGGAATGAGCGCATTGCGCGCGGGCAACCACCCGCCGCCCGTCGCCCTGAATGCCTTCTCGTACTCGGGAAACGGAGCGTGGCTCGAATAATCGTGATTGCCCGGCACGCCGTAAACGGGCGCCTTGATTTGCCTGATGAAATTGAGCGCCTCGTCGACAAAAATCCGATCTTCGACCAGATCGCCTGTGAAGCAGACGAAATGCGGGGCAAGTTCGTTGATCGCCGTCACCATCTGCCCGGCGAATCGCGCGTCGCCCTTGTAATGGAAATCGGAGAAGTGAACAAAACGCACACCGAGCGCCGCGGGGAGTTTCAGATTCGTAATGCGAAGCAACTGCGGCTCCATCCAGGCATCGGCCCCGAGCACGGCGGGTAATGCGCACGCAGCGGTAAGCCCAAGAAATTTTCGCCGGCTGATTTTCTTCATCTCGCGCCCGTTACCTCAGAGCATACGACATTCCGATTCGCACGAGAGCCGCGGTTTCCAAACCGCCCGCTCGTTAATCGGGAAAGATCAACAGGCGCATGAGCCGCCGCCCCGATTCAGTCAGACGCGCATGCTCGCCTCGGCCACCCACCACTTCGCGGGTCAGATCAGCATAGGGCGCCCGGCTTTCCCGGCAATAGGTCAACTGCGCTTCGCGAACCTCATTCCTGCCTGGTTCGATCTTGAGCGGTACACCCGATTGCGAGAACGACACCTCCCACGATTTCGCACTCCACGAAGCCGCTCCCGTGAGAAGCCACGGGTAAAGTTTCGGCAGATCGAGGTGACCGGACTTGGGCAGCGCCACTTTGTAGAAGGTCGACTCCTGCGCGACGAATTCCGGAATTGTGAGTGACGGACGTTTGCGCAGCTCGAGATAGAGTCGCGCGATGTCGAGCCCGACCAGATTCATCCCGTTGTAAATGCCGTGCCGGTTCGGGTCGTTCCGAAAATAGATGTCGTACCAGCCTTGAAACTGCCGGTTCAGCATCATGTTCAACTCCAGATGCACGTGGGCACGCTCGCGGTTGATCCCGGTGCCGGTATGCCCCATCACGCCGAGTTGCGTGCCGCGTTCCACTTTCTGGCCCGGCTCCACCATGATCCTGTTGAGGTGCGCATAAAGACTGTAGTAACTGCAGCCATCCCAGCGATGCTCCACCACCACGTAGCGGCCGTAGTTGGAATAGCCAGCCTGCTCGTTGGCGTGGACGACTCTGCCCGGCGCGATGGCGCAGACGGCATCGAGCGGTTCTCCCTCCGCATCGCGCTGCATGGGCCGGATATCGATTCCTTCATGAAAGCGCGAGTAAACGAGCCCACCCGCGGTTTCAACAGGATCGCGCACAAATCCGTATCGCCCGCCCTGCCATGGAGTCGATTCTTCGCCGTGAAAATTGCGCTCAATCACCTGATAAAAAGCCGGGCCGTCGCCGCGGAACAGAGCATCGTTTCCGGTGGGCAAGGCGAGATCGAGTGAATCCGAAGCCTGCCCCACTATTGGAACCGCCAGGCTGCAAAAAAAGGCAAAAGCCAGTGCACGCGTTCTCGATTCACCAAGACAAGGGCCGGCTTTTCTCCCCGCTGACGTCGCGGCGGCAAGCCCCGTTGAAAGAAGGAAGGCGATCGACAAGGCAGGCATGGGCGATTGATAAAGGGTTTGACACCATTTGCAACGTTTGCTGATTAACCGCGCATGAAACAGATGGCGATGTGGTTGTTTCTGAGCCTTACCCTGGCAAGCCTCGCCCCGGCCCAAACGCCGTCACCCAAACGCAGCTGGTTCGGCCGCCTTCTGCATCCGTTCGCTTCCTCGCCCATCCCGGAATATAACGACCAGCGGCTTCGCGGCCTCGCCCTTCACGTCGACGTCAGCCCGGAACCGGTCAGGCTCTCGGAGACTCGCCATCTACAGGTGAAGATCACGCTGAAAAATCTTTCCAAGCGGACGGTCAATCTGCAATTTCCGACGGAGCAACGCATCGAAATTTATCTGCTCAATTCGACCGGACGCGTCCTGACCAAGTGGTCCGACAATCGCGCTTTCGCCAATGATCCGGCCAACGTTTTGATCAACCCGCAGGAACACATCGAATACGATGAATTGATTTCCACCCGCGATCTGACGCCGAACACTGTCTATGTCGCGGAAGCATTCTTCCCCCGTTATCCGGAGCTTGACGTGAAAAAGAAATTCCGCACCGCTCCGTAGTCGATAGTGGAGCGGTGGAGTAATGGAGTAATGGATGGCCACTGAACCCACCACTCCACCACTCCACCACTCCATCACTCGCTTGCCCGCCGATTATCACACGCATCCGCAGGGACACCGCGTGCAGTCTTACACGCAGGAACTGCTGCAGCCCTGGGCCGATCATGCCCGGCACATCGGTTTGCGCGAGATCGCCTTTACCGATCACGATCGCTATCATGAGGGCGTCGATTTCGACGAAATCGAACGCCTGCGAGAGAAGAATCCCGGCATAAGGTTCCGCGCCGGGATCGAGCTGGATAACGATCCCGTCCATTCCGCGGCGGGACGGAAGTGGGTCGAAAAAAACTGGGGCCATCTCGATTTCGTGCTCGGTTCCGTCCACTTTCTGGATTCGCCTAACGAGATGTTTGACAGCGTGCCGCTGGGAGCGGCTCAGTTTGATGGAAAGGAGATCGATGCGCTTTATCGCAATTATTTCCGGCGGGTCGGCGAAATGGCAGCAAGCGGGCTGGTCGATTGCCTCGCCCATTTCGATTTGATCAAGATCCACGGTCATCGTCCCCGCATGCCTGTCGTCGAGCTGGCCAATGAAACTCTCGATCTCATCCGCGAACGTGGACTGGCTCTGGAGCTGTCCACGGCCGGCTGGCGCAAACCGGTCAACGAGCTTTATCCGAGCGACGACATTATTCGGCTGGCCATGGGAAAGGGAATTCCGTTCACCATCGCTTCGGATGCCCATTCGCATGTGCAGCCCGGCGAAAACTACCAACGTCTCGCCGGGAAAATGCGGTCGTTAGGCGTGCGCGAGATTTGTCTTTACGAGGCCCATAAACAGCAGCGGGTCGTAGTTATCTGACGCGGGTCATCCCGAGTCCGCAAAGACGGGCGAGGGACCTCACGAATACAGTTATCGGATCCGATAAGCCTTGCCTCCGCATCTGCTGCACTCGGGAGATCCTTTGCGTACGCTCAGGATGACCGAACGGGCTTAAGGATGAAAACCGACCGCCGCCTCGGGCGCCCACCGATGTCGAGGCGCTTGGCCCAGGCGCCCTCTACATCACAACCCCAGCCCCGCCGCACCGAGACCGCCGGTGATTTTCGTCATCTCCGATTGGGCCAGCGCTTTTCCCTGCTCGATCGCCTGTTTCACACTGCTCAAGACGAGGTCTTCCAAAACCTCCACGTCCTCCGGGTCGACAATCTCTTTCGCGATCTTGATGGATATCACGTCACCGGCTCCATTCGCCACCACCGTCACCTTCCCGCCGGCCGAGCTCACCTCGACCGTCTTTTCTTCCAGCTCAGCCTGCGTCTTCGCCATCTGCTCCTGCATCTTCTGAGCTTGCTTCATCAATTTGTTCAGGTTCATACGTCGGGACTTCTAATCGTTTGCCGGTTTGATTTCGCCTTTGAAAATTTCAAGGGCCTCACGAATGAGCGGATCGTCCTTGAACGACTCGGCCGTCGCTTTTTTTGGCGTAACGGCCCGGGAGGCCTCCGTTTCCTTCGGCAGCGGAAGCTCCAATCCTTCCTTCATCGTAAACTTCACGGTCAGCTCGCGCCCGCTGACTTCCTCAAGCAGCGTCTCGAGTAATCGCCGGTTATTTTCCGTGGCCAGCGTTTCGATGGTCGATTTTTGGACAGGCGCATAACCGATGAGAAAGTTCCGCCCTTCCATTCCAAGCGGTTGGGTCGATTCGACCAGGTTTTTCAAAAAACGTTTTTGCGCCGGAATTTTCGTCTGCAGTTTTTCCCAAAGCTCGGTCGGACTGGCATCGCCCTCGGTTGCGCGGGCGTTCCGTCCGCGCGGCACCTCGCCTTGCGGGGCCTCCTTTGCCCTCGGTGCCGCGGACGCGCCGCTCCCGGGGACGCGCGAGACGCGGGCCTTACCCGGTGAAGATTCGGCCGCCGTCTTGGGCGCTGGTTTTCCATCGCGCAAGGCCGAAAGATTTTCGATCACCTCATCGAGGGTGACCTGGCCCAGGGTTTGAATCGCCTTGATGACCGCGACCTCGAAATGCAATTTCTTGTTAGGCGCCCATTTCATGCGGCCTTCCGCCCCGGCAAACTGATCGATCAACTCCAGCAGCCGATCGGTTTCGATCAGGTCCGCCTGCGCCTGTAATCGTTGCTGGAGTTCCGGATTATTTTCATCCGCCACTGCTTCCGGCTTTACCTTGCAGACGAGCAGGTCGCGCAGATAAGCGATCAGATCGGACATGAGTTTCATCATGTCCTTGCCGTTCTCAGCCTGCTCTTCCAGGACGGCGAGAGCCTCGGGCGTCGCGCCATTCAGGATCTGCTCGGTGAAATCGGCCACCACTTGTTCGCTCGTGAATCCGAAAACTTTCAGCACATCCTCTTCCGCAATCGGATCACCGCAAAAAGCCACAAGCTGATCGAGCATCGATTCCGCATCGCGCAATCCCCCATCGGCGCCGCGCGCGATGGCATGAGCGGCCGCCGGCTCGAGCGTCATCTTCTCCTGACCGGCGATGTATTGCAGATGCTGCGCGATCAGATTTGCCGGGATGCGATGCAGATCGAAGCGCTGGCAGCGGCTCAGGATTGTCGGCAAAACCTTCTGCGGCTCGGTCGTGGCGAAGATGAACTTCACGTGCGGCGGCGGCTCTTCCAGCGTCTTGAGCAGCGCGTTGAAGGCGGCCGAAGTCAGCATGTGCACTTCGTCGATGATGTAAATTTTGAACCGACCCTTGGCCGGCGCGTAGCGGACGTTGTCGCGCAGCTCGCGCACCTGTTCGACGCCGTTGTTGCTCGCGCCGTCGATTTCGAGCACATCGAGGCTGTTACCCGCAGCAATTTCACGGCAACTGTCGCAAGCCCCACAGGGCGTAACCGTTGGGCCCTTCACGCAATTGAGCGCCTTGGCCAGAATCCGAGCGGTAGAGGTCTTGCCGATCCCGCGCGGCCCGACAAAAAGATAGGCGTGCGCCAGCCGGTTCTGCTCGACGGCGTTCTTGAGGGTCCGGGTGACGTGCGTCTGCCCAACGAGATCATCGAAAGTCTGCGGTCGATATTTGCGGGCAAAGACTTGATAGCTCACTCGTGGAATCTAAGCGAGCGAGGCCGAATCGAAAATAGGAAAAGCGTTCCGCCAAGGGCTCGCCGAGGGGCCAATTGGCATCATGGCTGCTAAACGAATGCATTTGTTCCGATGAAATCCGCGCCCGAACCCGATGGGAAAGAGCCTCATTCCCATTGCTACGAGCTGAAGGCGATCCTGGTGGTCGACGACGATCAACAGCTCGCCTCGGCGTTGCAATGGATTCTGGCGGACGAAAACTTTCTCGTCGACGTCGCCTTCGACGGCGAAGAAGCCATCGTCAAGGTCAAGGCCCACGATTACGACGCGATCATCTGCGACTTGAAAATGCCGCACCTGCAGGGCGACCAGTTTTACCTGACGGCCAGACAAATGCGGCCCTCCCTGTCGGACCGGTTCATCTTCATCACCGGCTACGCGACCGACCCGGCCATTCGCCATTTCCTCATCGAGCAGGAAGTCAAATTCCTGGTCAAACCCTTCCCCATCCCCGGGCTGATCAACTGCGTGCGGGAACTACTGGCCTGAGCTTGTTAGGCGGCTGATTCTCCCGGAACGTCAGGGAGCGGTCAGAATCTGCGCGAACCGCCAGACTTCGTGAAAGGTGTTGTAGAGCGGCGTGGGCGCGACGCGGATGACGTTCGGCTCCCGGAAATCGCACTTCACTCCGGCGGCCTCCAGTTTGCTAAAAAGCTCCCGCGGCTCTTCGTGGGCCAGAATCGAAAGCTGACAACCACGCTCGTTAGGCTCGGCTGGGGTGATGATGGTAAACCGCCGGGAGGGCGCGCCCTTCAGCAGAAACTCCAGGTAGCCCGTCAGCTTGAGCGATTTCTCGCGCAGGGGCTGCATGTCGCCGGCTTCGTCGAAAATGGCCAGCGAGGTGCGCAACGGCGCCATCGCCAAGATGGGCGGATTGCTGATCTGCCAGGCATCAGCCGAGGGCACGGGAACGAACTCTGGTTCAAGCTGCATGCGAAAACGGGTGGCCGGATCGTTCCCCCACCAGCCGGCCAGGCGCGGCAGGCTGCGGTTGGTCGCGTGCCGCTCGTGCACAAACGCGCCCGCTACGGCGCCGGGACCGGCGTTCAGATATTTGTAGGAACACCAGACCGCAAAATCGACGTTCCAGTCATGCAAGGCGAGAGGGACATTGCCGACCGCATGCGCGAGATCGATGCCGACCAGACAGCCGCGCGCCTGCGCCGACCTCGTAATTCTCGCGATGTCGAAAAATTGACCGGTAAAAAAATTTACCCCAGCCAGGAGAACCACCGCGATTTCGTTGCCCCGCTCTTCGAGTAACGCTTCGATATCCTCATCCCGGATGGCGAACTCGCCTTCTCGCGGCCGGGCCAGCAAAAGAGCCTCGTCAGGCTCGAAGCCGTGATGCCCGATCTGCGACTTGATCGCGTAGGTGTCCGACGGAAAGGCCGGCTCTTCCATGAGAATCTTGAATCGTGACTTCGTCGGTCGATAAAACGTCGCCATGAGCAGGTGCAGGTTCACCGTCAGGCTGTTCATGCAGACGACTTCGTCCGGCTGGGCGCCGACCAGACGCGCGGCCGGTTCGCGCACCGTTTCGTGATAGGAATACCAGGGCGTGGCCGCGTCGAAGTGCGCGTCGACCGCCCGCTTGGCCCAGTCGTCCAGCTCCTGCTCGACGATCTGGCGGGTGGCCTTCGGCATCAGGCCCAGCGAATTGCCGACAAAATAGATGAACGGCAGACCCTGCGCGTCGACCGGCAGGCAAAAGCGCTCCCGAAAATGGCTCAACGGATCGTCGGCATCGAGTTGCCGGGCAAAATCTTCGTCCACTGAAAAGGGAGTTGGAGACGCGGAAGTCATCACATTTTGTCAGGCGGCGACTGCATGAACTCGATGGTCGTGCCATCTGGATCGCGCACATAGACGACGCGTTTCCCGGCGTTCGGCCCGGCCGTCAGCGTTTGCGGTTGCCCCGCCGCCTGCCAGCCCGATTTCGCGATCGTCGCCAGAACGGCATCGAGATTATCGACCACCAATGCGACGTGGACGAAACCCACGTCGCACGGCCGCAAGCTGACACGCTTTCGATCGGCCGGGGCCTGATATTCGAGCAGCTCAATCTTGTGTCCGTAACCTTTGAGCACGGCGATCGAAATCTCCGCTCCCGGCACGCCCGTGATCTCGCTGGCCAGCTTTCCCGTCTGATGCGGTCGATGCGACAGCTCAAACCCGAGTACATCGCGCCAGAAGGCGAGCGACCGCTCGAGATTTGTCACCGTGATTCCGGTGTGATCGGCTGCGATGATTTGAAAATCCTTTGTCCTCACGAATGCAAACCGCCACGCGGCCGCGCCCAATCCGAAGTCCCGCTAATCCTGGCCCTTCCCAACTGCCGCGATTACTTTCAGCTCAATCGCGATTGGCGTCGGCAATGCGCCTACTTCGACGGTCGTCCGTGTCGGATTCGGTTTGCCTTCGCCCGCGAAATAATCGGGATAGATGCGGTTGAAGATCGGAAAATCCCTTTTCATGTCCGTCAGGAAAACGGTGACATCGACAATGTCATTCCAACTCGCGCCGGCGTCTTCGAGCACGAGCCGCACATTCTCAAAAACGGCATGGCATTGCTTCTCAATGTCGTACCTCGAAACATTGCCTTTTTCATCAAGTGTGACCCCGGGAATTTGCCTGCTCCCGCGGACGCGCGGCCCAATTCCGGAAAGAAACAATAAATTACCGACCCGTTTCGCATGCGGAAATGCGCCGACCGGCTCGGCCGCGCGCGAACTTTCGAAGGTTCTGTCCATCCCGCTAGCCTCCTGCGATCGCGCCCATGATGAAGAAAGGCTCGGCCCCCTGCGCGATCGGATCGGGCAGCGACGCGTCGGCCGGTTCATGCGACACGTCTTCGCCGCAGGCGAAAAACCGGACGAGCGGCCGGCGCGCGTGCGTCACATGGTCCCGGATTGCGCCGTGCAGGACCGGATACTTCGACTCGAGCGCATCAATAATTCGCGCCGGCGTGACGGCACCGTCGAGCTGCAATTGCACTTCGTCCCCCACCCGGGCCAGCGTGCGCAAATGATGCGGCAGCACGACGCGAATCATGGGAGCGTTTGCACTTCAACCGACAGGACCGCCGGCAGATCGCGCACGATCGGATTCCAGCTCGCACCCGCATCGGGCGAAGCATAAACCTGCCCGCCGGTCGTGCCGAAATAAATGCCGCATCGATCGAGGGCATCGACAGCCATGGCATCGCGCAGCACGTTCACGTAGCAATCCTGCTGCGGCAGACCGTTCGTCAGGGCTTCCCAATCGTTACCGCCCGTGCGGCTGCGATAGACGCGCAGTTTCCCATCGGGCGGAAAATGCTCCGAATCGCTCTTGATCGGCACGACGTAGATCGTCTCCGGCTCGTGCGCGTGCACGTCGATCGGAAAACCAAAATCGCTCGGCAAATTGTCGCTCACTTCATTCCATTGATCGCCCGCGTTGTCGCTGCGCATCACGTCCCAATGTTTTTGCATGAAGAGCGTGTCTGGTTTCGACGGATGCATGGCGATGCGATGGACGCAGTGGCCGACTTCCGCCATCGGATCCGGCATGAAATCCGAACGCAAACCGCGGTTGATCGGCTTCCAGGTCTGGCCGCCGTCGTCCGTTCGAAAAGCGCCCGCCGCCGAAATGGCGATGAAGATGCGCTTCGGATTTTTCGGATCGATCAGAATGGTGTGCAGACACATCCCGCCCGCGCCCGGTTGCCACTTCGGGCCGGTATCGTGTTTGCGCAGACCCGATAACTCATGCCACGAGGTGCCGCCATCTTTCGATTCGAATAGACCCGCATCCTCGACTCCTGCGTAAACGTGATCGGGATCGCCTAACGAGGGCTCGAGATGCCAGACGCGCTTGAACTCCCACGGATGCTGCGTCCCGTCGTACCACATGTGTGTGCCGGGCACGCCGTCATAAACGAACTTGTTGCTCTCGCCCTTTGGCATTCCTTCCGGGGTTTTTTCCATCCCGCCGCCCGGCGTTTCCCACGTTTTCCCGCCGTCGCTCGAACGTTGCATGACTTGCCCGAACCATCCGCTCGACTGCGAAGCGTAGATCCGGTTCGGGTCGACCGACGATCCCTTCATGTGATAAATTTCCCAACCCGCGAAATGCGGGCCGTCCACTTTCCAATCCTTGCGTTTCCCATCCGCCGTCAGGACGAACGCACCTTTCCGGGTGCCAACCAATACTCGGTACTCCGCTCATGGCCTGATTTGTAACCGCGGATCATGCGGATGAAAACGGATTTGTTTTCGGCCAGGGGTCGAATACTTCGAAGTCTCCGATTTGGGCAAGACAGTCCTGAACGTGGCGATTACTTCGCGAGGCAGGTGTTCTTCGATTCTGTGAAAAGTCTGACCGTACCGGATGATCGTCTCTATTTCGCGTCCTTCGCAGGACGGCGGGTCTAGAGCACCAGAAGATGACGTGTTTTTGCCTTCGGAACGGCACCGGCTGGTATCCCTCGATCAAACGTTACGAGTCGACCATCCTTGTCCGCGGCCAGACCCAGCAAGTAGATATCCGTGAGATGTTTTGGTGTCAGAATTCGGCCCGCTTCAAAGAGGCTGACATCGCACAACGAGATGCTGTCCGGCCAAAAGACATGTTCAGCCGAGGCCAGCGCGGCGGTCAGCCGGCGCATGTTCTCCACGACGGGAAGACGTCCCGGATAGTGAAGCTGCGACATCACACGAATGCACCCATTTTGAGTAATCGGGCACGTCGCCCAACCGAGCGATCGGTTTCGGCTCATCCAGGCGTGCGCCGCTCCATGATGCACATGCGCAGCGTCAAAGAGCGCGATGAGCATGTTGATATCTGGCAGCCCGATCACGCCTCGCTCGATTCCTCAAGAATCTTTTGCACAAGTTCCGGCGTCACAACCCGATTGTCGGCTGGCAAGATTTCAAATCCATTCCGGACTTTGCTGGCATTTTTCCCCCGGTGACGCTGAATGCCCTTGCGAGCCAGCTCAGAAATCACCTGACCGGCTGTTTTCTTTTCGCGCGCGGCCAGTTCTTTGGCGGCGCCGAGCACATCATCATCAATCTCAAGCGTCGTCCTCATGCATCTGATGCTAGAGCATCAGATGCTAGCGTCAAGAGAAGACACCACTTACATTGATGCCGATCTCTTTCCGAAATGCAGCCGACTACTTTGCGATGCAGACGTTCTTCGGTTCGGTGAAAAAGCGGAGCGCTTCCTCGCCGCCTTCGCGGCCCACTCCGCTCTGTTTCATGCCCCCAAAGGGCACGCGCAAATCGCGCACGAGCCAGCAATTAATCCAGACCGTACCGGCGTGGATTTGCTCGGCCACGCGATGAGCCCGGCTCAGGTTCTGTGTCCAGACACTGGAGGAAAGGCCGTAGTCGACATCATTGGCATAACGGATGACCTCCTCTTCCTTGTCGAACGGCGTAATCGAGACAACCGGACCGAAGATTTCCTCGCGATTGGTGCGACAGGCGACGGGCAAATCGGTAATGACGGTGGGCCGGAAGAAATAACCTTCGCGACAACGCTCGTTAGGCGGCTGGGGAGCGCTTCCGCCGACCGCGATCTTGCCGCCCTCTTTCTGCGCGAGATCGACATAGAACGCGACCTTGTCGAGTTGCATCTTCGAAACGATGGCGCCCTGATCCGTTTTTTCTTCGAGCGGATCGCCGATCTTCAGCTGCGAAACCTTTTCCACGAAACGCCTGACAAAGTCATCGTAGACCGCACGCTCCACGAAGACGCGCGAACCGCACAGGCAAACCTGCCCCTGGTTGGCAAAGGAGGAACGGACGCTCCCGGCAATGGCCGCATCCAAATCGGCGTCGGCAAAAATAATGTTCGGGTTCTTGCCGCCCAGTTCGAGCGAAATCTTTTTGAAAAGCGGCGCGCCGGCTTCGGCGACCTTGCGTCCGGTCACGGTACCGCCGGTAAATGAAATGGTGCCAATTTTCGGATGCGCCGTGATGGCCGAACCGACGTTCGCGCCGGTGCCGTGCACGATATTAAGCACGCCGGCTGGCAGACCGGCTTCCTGACAAATTTCGCAAAGGAGATATGCCGTCATCGGTGTCAGCTCGCTCGGTTTGGCGATGGCTGTATTTCCAACCGCGATGGCCGGCGCAATTTTCCAGCTCAACAGGTAGAGCGGCAGATTCCATGGCGAGATCAGTCCGACGACGCCGCGCGGCTGACGCAGCGTGTAATTGAAGGCCACGCCATCGGTCACGTGCGCTTCGTTTTCGGTGTGCAAAATCGCCGTGGCGAAGAAGCGAAAATTGCTGGCCGCTCTTGGAATATCGAGACTGCGGGCCAGCGCAAGCGGCTTGCCCGTATCGACCGATTCCGCGCGGGCGAGCTTCTCGAGGTCGCGCTCGATCAAATCGGCGATGCGCAGAAGAATGCGCGAACGCTCGGCGGCGGTCGTACGCGACCACGCCGGGAACGCTTTCTCCGCCGCGGCCACCGCACGATCGACATCGCGACTGTTGCTGTCCGGCACCTGCGAATACGCATGGCCGGTGGCCGGTTCGATGTTATCGAGATATTTGCCGCCGGCCGGGGCAACACATTGTCCACCGATAAAGTTTTGAATCTGGCCTTCTTTGGCGTGCACGGCTTAGGATTGTAGCTACGGGACGAGAATGACGAAACCCGAAATCTGAAGTCTAAAGCAATGACGAATGGCCAAGCCCAAGAGATGAAAGTGAACTTTGTGATTTTTCGTCATTCGTTCTTCGTCATTGTCTCGGATTTCGGTTTTCGGATTTCGTCATTCGACCGATGACGGTGGCATTGGGAATTGCGGCGCTCGCCCTCATCGGTCTCCTGCTCTGGTGGTGGACCCTCCGTCCTTCAAATGAGCGCGACTGGTCGCCCGAGTACGCCGAAATCCCGCGGCTCGAGATCAACGGCGACGAAGTGACTATTCACAACTTCCGCAATTGTGAATATCGAACAGTGACTGACTTCACGCCGCGCTGGGAAACCAAAGTGGTGCATCTCTCGAGCCTGCGCGGCCTCGATTTGTTCATGGATTATTGGGGATCGCGGCATATCGCGCACACGCTGCTTAGCTTCGATTTCGGCGACGAAGGCTATGTCTGCACTTCCATTGAAACCCGTCGCGAACGTGGCGAAGGCTATTCTGCCGTGCGCGGTTTTTTTCGACAATATGAACTTTGCTATCTCTTCGGCGACGAACGCGACCTCATTCGCGTCCGCACGAACTACCGGCCGCATGAGGACGTTTATCTTTACCCGCTGATCGAGGCGAATCCGCGACGATATCGCGCGCTATTTCTCGCTTATGCGCACGCCGCCAATCATCTCCGCGAACATCCGCGCTGGTATCATGCGGCGCTCAACAACTGCACGACCAACATCCATTTGATCGCGCAGGCCAGCGGTCTGGCCAGCGCGTGGGACTGGCGCATTCTGATCAATGGCCATATCGACGAGCTACTCTACGAACGCGATCTCATTCGTTCCACGCATTCGTTTGCCGACACGAAAGCCGCCGCCCACATCAATGCCCGCGCACGCGCTGCGGACCGGGATGACGATTTCTCCCGCCGCATCCGAGAGGGGGTGTAAAGATTCTTGCGGTAGAGGCGCCCCTCTACAGCGCTCCAAGAATCGCGCGCGCGGCCGCCTCATTGGCGCCGCCCGGGCCGAGTTTGCCGATGACCTCATCGAAGTCGGCCAGCATTTGCACCCGACGGCGCTCGTCTTCGAGAAGGCGAATCAGCTCGCGTATGATCGCTTTGGGCCGCGCCCTGGCCTGGATGAACTCGGGAACGATTTCGCGGCCGGCCAGCACGTTCGGCATGCCGAGATGCCTGACCCGAATCAACATTCGGCCGGCCAGGTAAGTCATGCCGGACACCTTGTAGATGAGGACGAACGGCATCCGAAAAAAGGCCGCCTCCAAGGTGGCGGTGCCGGACGCAACCACGCCGGCCGCGCTTCGCTGCATGGTCTCGGCGGTTCGGCCGATGACAATCTGCGCGGCCGGCAGGACACCGCCGAAGGCCGCCATTTCCTGCTGAATCGCGTTGGCCAGTGCCTCCGACGCGGCGGCAATTTCGAAGCGCAGGTTCGGCCGGCCGACGTGGAGATCGCGCATCGCTTCCAGTAGGATCGGCATCAATTTCCGAACCTCGCGCACGCGACTGCCCGGAAAAAGCCCGATTAAATTGGGATCGCGGGAAAGACCAAGACGTCTGGCTTCCAGGCTCTCGATCATGGGATGGCCGACAAAGATCGTGCGCAATCCCGAGCGTTCGTAGAGATCGGCTTCGAAGGGGAAAATGCAGAGCATCAAATCGAGCCACTCCGCCATTTTGGGAATGCGCGCCCGGTTCCAGGCCCAGACCTGCGGGCTGATGTAGTAGATGATCTTCCCGCCTAACGACTTTTCTCGCAGGGCCCGCGCCAGCCGCAGATTGAACCCCGGATAATCGATCAGGACGACCGCATCCGGTTTGGCCTCCGCGATTTCCCGCAAGGCCTTCTGAAATTCGCGCCGGAAATAGCCGTAATGTTTCAGCACTTCCCAAAGCCCGACGACGCCGGCCTCGTGGCTCCAGTCGTTGAAACCGGTGCCGGCGATCCGTTTCATCTGCGGCCCGCCCCGGCCTAACAAATCAAGATCGGGCTGCTCGCGCCGCAGCGCCTCCATGAGGGCCGCGCCATGGTTGTCCCCGCTGGCCTCCCCTGCCACGAAATAGATCTTCATCTGTCCGATTCACGAATCACGATGCACGAGCCCAAATCTTACCATGTCGCCTCGATCCGTTTCGTAATTTCCACGGCCAACTCGAGTGCCGCCGTCGCCTGCAGGCCGCTGACTTTGGGCGCGCGACCGGTCCGAGCGCATTCGATGAATTCGGCCAGTTGCCGGCGGAGCGGTTCCTCCCGTTCGATCTCCACCGCATCGCGCACGATTCCGCCGCCTTCGCGTCGATAAATTTCACCGCTTTGATTTTGATAATCGAGCGAGAGATAGGCGTCCTCCTGAAAGACGCGAATCTTGCGCATTCGCTCGGGACTGATGCGGCTGGATGTGACGTTGGCGACACAGCCATTCTCGAAACGGAGCCGGGCGTTGGCGATGTCCTCACGTTTGCTCAGCACGGGAACGCCTACCGCATCGATCGTCTGGACCTGCGCCCGGACCAGATGGAGGATGATTTCGAGATCATGAATCATGAGGTCGAGCACAACGCCGATATCCATGCTGCGATTTGGGAACGGCGAAAGACGGTGCGCTTCGATGAAACGCGGATGGGTCAGTCGCGCCTCCAGTGCGCTCAGCACGGGATTGAAACGCTCGACGTGGCCGACCTGCAGAACGAGCTGATGCCGGGCGGCCAGCGCCGCCAGTTCGCTGGCCTGCGCCGTGTTATCGGCAATCGGTTTTTCCACGAGCAGATGCTTGCCCTTTTCGAGCAGTTCGCGGGCGACCGCGAAGTGCGCATTGGTCGGCGTGGAGACGGAGGCGGCGTCGATCTGTTCGGCGAAGTGGTCCAGCGACTTCGCCGCCTGCACGCCAAACTCCCGGGCGATCTGCTGCGCCCGCCCGGCATCGATGTCGTAAACGGCGGTAAATTGGGCCGGAGAAAGGTCGGCATAAAGACGGGCGTGGTTTTTGCCGATATGACCGACGCCCACGACCCCAATCCGGAGCTTGTTCATCGGTGGAATGGGTTGACCGTGGATGATAGCATGACCCGAACGGTGAAGTGAATGGCAGGCATGGAGCAAGCGCAAACTCATTGGGAATCCGCTTATCGACTGGGCGAAACGCCATGGGATAAGGGCGCCGCGCATCCCGCCCTGGTCGATTTCGTGGCTGCGCGTGGAGCGCCGGCCGGTGAAATCCTGGTCCCGGGATGCGGCTATGGATTCGACGTGCGCGCCCTGAGCATGCCGGAAAATCACGTGCTCGGCGTGGACATCGCGCCGTTTGCCATCACCCGGGCGGAGGCATTCCCAAAGGTCGCGCGCGAGGAATATCTGCTCGGCGATATTTTCAGCCTAACGAGCACTTTCCCTGCACGCTTCGATGTCGTCTTTGAGCATACCTTTTTTTGTGCGATCGAACCGTCCAAACGACGCGATTATGTCAGCGTTGTCGGGAGGATCCTTAAGCCCGGCGGAAAATTGATCGCGATTTTCTTCATGAATCCGGATCACAACGAGCCGGGGCCACCCTACGGGACAGGCCGCCAGGAATTGGCGGCCCTCTTCGGAACCGAATTCGCGCTGGAAGAGGAATGGATTCCGGCGCGCACTTTTCCCGGCCGGGAACAGCGCGAATTACTGCGCGTGCTCAACTTTTCGCCAGAGCGACATGCGACTTGAACCAATCGTAGGTTTGCGCGATTCCGTCCCGCAGCGAAATGGTGGGCGACCAGCCTAACGAACGAATCTTGGAGATGTCGAGCAGTTTGCGCGGCGTACCGTCCGGCTTGGTCTTGTCCCAGGTCAGTTCGCCTTCGAAGCCGACCACGTCGCAAATCAGTTCGGCCAGTTCCCGAATGGAAATGTCTTCGCCACAACCGACATTGATGATTTCGGGCGAATCGTATTGCGCGAGCAGAAAGAGGCAGGCCGCGGCGAGATCGTCCACATGCAGAAATTCGCGGCGCGGCGCGCCCGAACCCCATACCGTCATCTGGCCGTGGCCGCTTTCTTTCGCTTCATGCGCCTTGCGCAAAAGCGCGGCCAGGACATGCGATGTCTCCAGATCAAAATTGTCGTTAGGCCCGTAAAGATTCGTCGGCATGACCGAGATGAAGTTGGCCCCGTATTCACGCGCATAGGACTGGCAGAGCTCGATGCCGGCGATCTTGGCCAGGGCGTAGGCCCGATTGGTCGGCTCGAGCGGACCGCTCAGGAGCGCCGATTCGGGAATCGGTTGCGGAGCGAGCTTCGGGTAAATGCAGGAGCTGCCGAGAAAAAGCAGTTTGCGCGTGCCAGTCTCGTAGGCGGCACGAATGACGTTGTTTTGCACCTGCAGATTCTCGAGAAGAAATTCGACGGGGCGATCGTTATTCGCCTTGATCCCGCCGACCTTGGCGGCAGCCATGAACACAACGTCGGGTTTTTCCGCGGCAAAGAATTCGGCCACGGCACCCGGGTCGCGCAAGTCCAGGTCGCTGCGTCCGCGCAGGAGGAGGTTTGTGAAACCTTTCGCCTGAAGTTTCCGCACGAGGGCGCTTCCGACGAGGCCACGGTGGCCGGAGACAAAGATTTTTTCGGATTGTTTCATTCTGGTCCCGCCGCCGGGAAGCAGCCCCTGCCGGAGCGATTAGCATTTTCTTTTTTCCATCGTTACGCAATCGTCCGTTTCGTGCCCAAGCTAAAAGCGCGCCTCCCTCTTCAAAAAACCGACAAGCTTTTTAACGATGCGAAGCTTGTCCGGGCAGAAGGGGGAGCGTCCCTCTGGTATGGGACAGAGATGGCAAAACGCCTGCACAATATCGCGGTCCCGGGCCGCGGAAATGCTGGAGATGGGGTGCGGTGAATTGCGGGGGGCAGTCGTGCGAGCGCGGGTTCGAGGTTGAAGAATTCACGATCGCCGCCTCCTTCCCGCCAATCGCAATTCATGGCCCGTGGGCTGCTCAGTTTTAACCGACTAAATGCACGTGCCAACACTCATCGAAAAGAAACGCGACGGCGAAGAGCTGACCTCGGCCGAGATCGATTTCCTCATCTCCGGGTTCACCCACGACGAAATTCCCGACTACCAAATCAGCGCGTGGGCCATGGCCACCTACTTTCGCGGGATGACCGCCGCCGAAACGCAATACCTGACGACGGCGATGATGCAAAGCGGCAGCGTCCTGCAATATCCGAAAGATTCTCCGCCAAAAGTAGACAAACATTCCACGGGTGGCGTGGGCGATAAGATCTCGCTCGTGCTCGCTCCCCTGCTCGCCTGCGATCAGGTTTGGGTGCCGATGATTTCCGGACGCGGGCTCGGCATTACCGGCGGAACGCTCGACAAACTCGAGAGCATCCCGGGCTTCAATGTGAACCTCGGCGAGCGCCGTGCTCTCGCGCAATTGGAGAGCATCGGCGTCTTTATCATTGGTCAATCAACCGACATTTGCCCGGCCGACAAAAAGCTTTATGCCTTGCGCGACGTCAGCGGCACGGTGCCATCTCAGCCGTTGATCGTCGCCAGCATCATGAGCAAGAAACTGGCCGAGAATCTCGACCGCCTCGTCCTTGACGTGAAGTTCGGCCGGGGCGCCTTCATGAAAAACGAGGCGGAAGCGAAGAAGCTGGCCGCTTCCCTGAAACAGGTCGGCGCCGCCATGGGGGTGAAAGTGAAACATGTTCTCAGCCCCATGAACGAACCGCTTGGCCGCACCGTCGGCAACGCGCTCGAAGTGGCCGAGTGCATTGAGATTCTGCAGGGCGGCGGTCCACAGGATGTGATCGATCTCGTGCTCGACCTGGCCGCGAAAATATCAAAGGCGCCTCGCTCGAAACTCGCCGGCTGGCTGGCCGATGGAACGGCGTGGCGAAAATTTGTGGCCCTGGTCTACGCGCAGGATGGCGATGCTTCGACTCTCGAGCGGATCAAGAAACTGCACCGCACCCCGCTCGTTTATCCCCTGCCCGCTTCCACCGCCGGCACGGTCCGGAAGATGGACGCCGAGTTGCTCGGTCGGGCCTCGGTATTTCTGGGCGGAGGCCGCAAACGCGCGGACGATGCCATCGATTTCGCCGTCGGTTTGTCGGGCCTCAAGAAGATCGGGGAACGCGTCGAAGCGCACGAACCGCTCATGTTTGTCCACGCTCGCACCGATCCCGGTCTCACTTCGGTTCTGCCGCTCCTGGAAAAAGCGATCGAGATCGAGTAACTCCGTCGCGGCGCGACAGTTTGCTCTTGTCCAAATAACACGCGCCATTTTTCAATCCGCCTGTTATGCGGCGCGTTCTGGCATTCTTGCTTTCGCTGGCCATCGGTCCCGTCCTCCTCGCCGATCCGTCGCCGTCGCCTCCTCCCCAGAAATCTTCCTCGAGCAAATCGGCGGTTGACGCACTGATCCCGTGGCTCCTGCAGGAAGGCGGAGAGCTGCGCTCCATTCCGTTCAGCAGGGTGATCTTCGATACGACGGGAAAAAAGGTTCTGACCGTGGATAGGCAAAACCCGGCAGATCGGCGCGTCATCGGGGCGATCAGCGTTGTCCTGGATGAGGTCGTCAGGCGGATGAACGCGCCGGACAGCCCGGCCCAAAAGGCGGGCCGCATCAACGAAGTGAGCGGCCATTTCGAAGATGCGTTGCGGGAGCTTCTCGATACCGCGCCCGGCCTGAGCTGCGATTTCCCACATACGGAAGGCAACCTCGTGCAACGCTCCGGGTATCCGGATCTTCGCCTCGTCGATGAACAAAGCGGCCGCGTTTATTATCTCGACCCGAAGCTTTACGCGGCCGGCAGTCGCGCGAGCAGCTTCCGCACATTCTATTTCGAACCGAAGAAGGCGACCAACAAGGTGCGCGACGACGCCGTCCATTTCGTGGTCGGCTTCGAGCATGCCAAACGCTCGGCTCAAGGCTGGAAATTCACTCGCTGGGATTTGGTCGATCTTTCCCGTTTTCAAGTGAAACTGAAGGCCGAGTTCCAGGGGAATAATCGCGACATGTATCGACCTGAAGCCATCGTAGCGACGAGCGCGCAATGAAGTCAGGCACGTCGTTCCATTTCTCATGTGGCCATCCCGGGCACAGCGAGGGACCTCCCGATTCCACCCACAGCCAACTTGTCCCTTAAAGACGGATTTGTGAGATCCTTCGCGGCGCTCATTCTGAAGCTAAAGTTATAGCCGGGCGTCACAACGCGGTTGCCGAAAATGACCCGCGCAGTGATGTTAGTCGTTCAATGATTGCCGAGGCGTCCGAAGTCCTGCAGTTCGATACGGTTGACGATGTGCTGAGCGACATCGCCGCCGGACGCATGGTCATTGTGACCGATGACGCCGATCGCGAGAATGAGGGCGACCTCATCATGGCCGCGGAAAAAGCCACGCCCCAGGCCATCAATTTCATGACCATGCACGGGCGCGGCTTGATCTGCGTGCCAATCACGAGCGAACGCGCCGAACAACTCGGCCTCCAGCGCATGGTGGCGCAAAACCGCGAAATGTATCGCACCGACTTCACCGTCTCGGTCGACGCGGCCAATGGCGTCACCACCGGCATCAGCGCGCACGATCGCGCGGCCACCATCCAAACCATCGCCAATCCGAAATCGAAACCGGACGATCTCGTCCAACCGGGCCATGTCTTCCCCTTGCGGGCCAAAGATGGCGGCGTCCTGCGGCGAGCCGGGCATACCGAAGCGGCGGTCGATCTGGCCCGCATGGCCGGCCTGCAAGCGGCCGGCGTGCTTTGCGAAATTTTGCATGATGACGGCACCATGGCGCGCCTGCCCGAGCTGATGGAATTCAGGAAAAAGCACGGGCTGCGCATCTGCACGATTCAGAGCCTGATTGCGCATCGGCGCGTGCGCGAAAAACTGATCGAACGCGAACAGGTCGTCAGACTGCCGACCGATTACGGCGAATTCGATTTGCACCTTTACCGCTCGAAGCTGGACGGGGCGCATCATCTCGCGCTCGTGAAGGGAAAGATTTCCGAAGCGGACATCACGCTCGTGCGCGTGCACAGCGAATGCCTGACCGGCGACGTCTTCGGCTCGCGGCGGTGCGATTGCGGAAATCAGCTGCATGCGGCGCTGCGCCAGATTTCGGAAGAAGGCCGGGGCGTGCTCGTTTACATGCGCCAGGAAGGGCGCGGCATCGGGTTGGCGGCCAAGATCCACGCCTACAAACTGCAGGAGGAAGGCCTCGATACGGTCGAGGCCAATGCCAAGCTGGGTTTCCCGATGGACCTGCGCGATTACGGTCTGGGCGCGCAGATCTTGTTCGATTTGGGAGTGCGCAAGTTTCGTTTCCTAACGAACAATCCCAAAAAAGTTGTCGGGCTCGAGGGTTACGGAATTCAGATGGTCGAACAGGTGCCGATTCGCACGAAAGCGAATCCCGATAACGCCAAATATCTCGAGACCAAAAAGGTCAAGATGGGGCATCTGCTTTGAGCGTGACCGAAGAGCAAAAAATATCCGCGGTTCCGCCGCGACCGCGCCTCGTCACGGGCAAACGGCTCTTTACCATCGTGGCGAGCCGCTTCAACGCGCCCTACGTGCAGGGCCTGGTCAATCACATCTCGGACGTCGTGCGCACCGACGCGCCTTCCGCCGCCATCATGCTGCATCAGGTGCCGGGAGCATTCGAAATTCCGATCGTCGTGCGCGAAGTGGCCCTCCAGAAAAAATCCGACGCCATTATCGCTGTCGGCGTCATCCTGAAAGGACGCACCGCGCACGCGGAACACCTCGCCCGCAGCGTGACCGACGCCCTGCAGCGCATCGCCGTGGAACAGGGCGTGCCCGTCGTCAACGTGGTGCTGAGCATGGAAAACGAATTGCAGGCGCGCGAGCGTTGTCTCGAGGATAAGATCAACCGCGGCACGGAAGCCGGCCGCGCCGCCATCGAAATTGCCGACGTCCTCTACGGCATGCGTGAGAAACAACCCCATGGGTAAACGTCGACTCGCCCGGCAAGCTGCCGTTCAATTCCATTTCTGGCGCGACCTGCAGAGCGGCGAAGCCCCGGAGCGGATGGACGACTTTTGGGAATTTTGCCCGGCACCCTCGCGGGTGCGCGAATTTGCGCAGCCCCTCATTGAAGGGATGATCGCGCACCTGCCGGAGATCGACGAACGGATCCAGCGATACGCCGAGAATTACGATTTCCGCCGCATCTCCGCGGTCGACCGCAACATTCTGCGACTCGCCATTTACGAAATGCTGCACCGCAACGACATCCCGCCGGTCGTCTCGATCAATGAAGCGATCGAACTAGCCAAGATGTTTGGCGGGACCGAGTCCGGCCGTTTCGTGAACGGCATTCTCGATCGCGTAAAGGACGATCTGACGAGGCCGCTCCGCGAAGCCCTCAGCGCGAAAAAGGAGCCGGAATAGCGGGAGACTTATTTGTTAGGCGGAGGCTCGCTCATCTTGGACTGGGCCTTGACCATCTCGGTCTGAATCGCCGGCATCACGTCTGCCATGTAGGCGCCGAACTTGCTCATGGCCGATTTGCCCACGGGCGAACCATAGAAGTCGGCCAGGGCGTGAAGCTCGTCCGCCGTAAAATGTTTCACCATGGCATCGATCATGGCTTTGGTCAGCGCATCGATGTCGATGGCGGAGGTCATCATTTGCACGAAATGATCGCGCTGCTCAGCGGGAAGAGTGGCCGCGGCATTGTTGGCAATATCGGCAAACATCGCCTTGGGCGGGGTGGCCTGCAGATAACGTTCCGCTTCATGGCGCCGGTTCTCCGGCGTATCGGCGACGCCGGCGATCAGATTCGAGCCGGAGGCAAAGCAGAATGAAGCAACGAGAATAAGAGCGATCTTTTTCATAGATAAGTAGACGGATTGGATGAATCCGCGTGAAGAAGATCAGTCGCTCGGACGAAAGGCGAGCATTGATTTTTGGAGCGTTCAAGATTTGTCACGCCCAAGGCGCTCGCCTCTTTTCTTCGTCGAGGCCCGGCAGATTAGAGATTTCTCGACTTCGCTCCGAATGACAGGAAGGTGATGCTCCGCAACGAATTTCAGGCCCTCCGCCTGTTGCTTCTGTCCATCCTGAACCTCGAAGAATGAAATTTTTTCAGAACATCGTTGAACGTTTTGCCGGCCGGCCGGTTGACTGGGATGAGCTGGAGGAAAATCTGATTCGCTCCGATATCGGCGTGCCAATGACGCTCCGCATCGTCGAGGCTTTGCAGGCGCGCGCCGTCACGACTTCGATCACCTCGCGCGACATCATTGAAGTGGCGCGGGCGGAAATCTTGCGTGTGCTGCCGATCGCGCCCGCCCCCATCCAGCCATTCGCAGCCAAACCGAAGGTGATCCTGATCGTCGGCGTGAACGGAACGGGCAAGACAACCTCGGTTGCCAAGCTGGCACATTATTTCAAAGCGAATCGCCACGGCGTTCTGCTCGCGGCGGCCGACACTTTCCGCGCAGCCGCCATCGAGCAACTTGGGATTTGGGCCGAACGCATCGGCGTGGAAATGATCCGCGGCCCATATAACGCGGACCCGGCCGCCCTTTGTTACGAAGCCTACCAGGCCGCCGATCGTGGCAACGCCGAGTTTCTGCTCTGCGACACGGCCGGCCGTTTACATACAAAAATCAACCTCATGTCGGAGCTGCAAAAAGTGAAACGCAGCCTGGCCAAGCATGACGAAAAAGCGCCGCACGAAATCCTGCTCGTAGTCGACGCGACGACCGGGAGCAATGCGCTCTCCCAGGCGCGCGAGTTTCATCAGGCCATCGGCCTGACCGGCCTTATCGTGACGAAACTCGATGGCAGCGGCAAAGGCGGCATTGTCATCGCCATTCAGGACGAGCTCGGAATCCCGACACGCTTCGTCGGCACGGGAGAAAAGCTGGAGGATTTTGCCCTCTTCGACGGCCGGGAATTCGTCGAGCAGATGGTCTGATTTGTTCGCAGAATCGCTGCGTCGTTCGCGCTGAAGCGCTTAGACCTGACGGGCGCGGTCCCTACCAACGTGCCTGCTTCTGTGGCATATTGGAGCATGAAACTATCACATCTATTACTGATCGTGGCGATCGTCTGCGGTTTGACGGCGGGCTCGGCTCTGGGCCGGCAGCGAGGCGCCGTATTATTCGGGAGCCGCAGTCGCATCTGATCATCAAGCGGTCCCCCAATTTTGGGAACCTGGCGCATTTCAATATCTACATCGATGGGACGCGCGTGGCCAATCTTGGATACGGCGAAACCTATCACGGCATCGTGCCGGCCGGTGAGCATCTGATCACGATGAAGCAGATGCCGCATTTGAATGATGCGTATCCGTTCTCGCAACAGGTCATCCGGCTGACCCCGGGCCGCACTTCGATCTATACGGCGGTCTGGAGAAACGGCGGCACTCGGATCAGGCTGGAAGAGCCCCGCTCCGCCTTGCGTTACCGCGCGTTCTAAAGCCGATCCCTTCGCGAACCCCGATCGCGCAGCGCGCTCTCCCTTTTCCGGAAGAGCGCGCTTTTCCTTTGTCCGGATTGCTCCCGGCCAGAAACTCCGCTACATCGTGAGTCGGCTTGCGTGGCCGCCAACGCCGCGTTTCACGATTCCGCCTTAATGACTTAATCGAAGTTCAACGCCTGTGGCCCGAGCAATCAAAGAAGAAATCCCGCCGGAGGAGAATGCAGGGCCGATCGCCCCGGGCGGTCTCTTCGGCTTCTTCGCCAAGTTCACTGTCCTGAGGAACGCACAGCGGGAATTGTGGCTCACCTTCCTGATCAAGCTGCTGATCATCTCGGCCTACTCGATCACCAACAAAACGCTGATCCTGTGGCTCTCCTACGATCTTGGGTTCAACGACCAGTCGGCCGGAGCATTGGTCGGCTGGGTCTGGGCGCCGTTGATGACGATGTTTACGCTGCTCTCCGGTTCGGTCACCGACGCGCTGGGCCTGCGCCGAACGTTTTTCTTTGGCGTGACCGTCTGCCTCGTCGCGCGGGCCGTCATGGTATTTGCCAGCAGTCCCTGGCTGGCCCTGGCCGGCGGCCTGTTCCCGCTCGTCATCGGCGAAGCGCTTGGCACGCCGGTCCTCATCGCCGCGACCCGCCGCTATTCGACGACACGCCAGCGCTCCATCGCCTTTTCGATCATCTACATGGTCATGAACGTCGGCTATCTGTTCGCCGCCTGGATTTTCGACTGGGTGCGAAGTCGTTAGGCGAACACGGACATCTGGATCTTTTTGGTGTGCACATTACGACCTATCGAACGCTCTTCCTGGTCAGCCTCGGTTTTGAGGTGTTGCTTTTTCCGGCCATCTATTTCTTGCGCCGCGGAGCCGAAGCGACGGACGAGGGCGTCAAAATCAGCGGCGAGCCACAGACCCATGCGGGCAGTCCATTCGTCGAGCGCGTCTGGCTGACCGTCCGCAACAGCGCCATCGAGACGGTCCGCCTCTTCCGACGGTTGCTCGGGCAATCCGGCTTTTACCGGCTCCTTGTCTTTCTTCTTTTGATCGGATTTTTGAAGCTGATCTTTTTGCAAATGGATTACGTCTTTCCGAAGTTCGGCATTCGCGTTCTCGGCAATGGCGCTCCAATCGGCCAGCTCTCCGCCATCAATTATCTGCTCATCATCGTGCTCGTGCCGGCGATTGGCGCGTTGACGCAGCGCTTCTCCGCCTACCGCATGGTGATCGTCGGCGGGATCATCTGCGCGGCCTCGGTCTTTGTCATGGCCATGCCGACGGCGTGGTTTCAAGGTGCGGCCAACGGCGCGATCGGCCAGTGGCTCGGGCACACCTACCTCGGCGTGAAAAATGGCATTCATCCCTACTACGTCATGACTGCGATCTACATCGCTATCTTTTCCATCGGCGAAGCATTCTATTCTCCGCGCGTCTACGAATATGCCGCCGCCATTGCCCCGAAAGGGCAGGAGGCGTCCTACGGCGCGCTCTCTTATATTCCCTTTTTGCTTGGCAAATTGCTTGTCGGAACGGGCGGCTGGCTGCTCGCCGCTTTTTGTCCGGCGACAGGGCCGCGCCATCCCGGCATCATGTGGCTGATTTTTGCTCTGGCCGCCTCGATCGCACCGATTGGTTTAATCGTCTTTCGCCGCTACATCCGCGTCCCGGAAGCGGGCCGCTCGGAACTGGCCTAACCGCCCGGCCCTGTTCCTCCAATTGCCGGCCGTGGTGCGAAAGTTCAGCACGGCCGATGAACAACGCCCTCACCGGCACTGTCTAAGAGAGCAGATAATTTGTCTGACATCACTCGCCCAAAATGATTTCCTATCAGCCATCACGCGCTTCGGTTTGGTTCGGCCTGGCTCTTATTCTGCTCATTGCCACAGCCGTGTTTTTTCTGCACAGGGCATTGGCGCAAAGAGACGAGCCGAGTGATGCTCAGACCCAGTCCCCTTCCGAGACCATGAGTATTTCCAGGAGCGAGCACCCGACCGACGCCGAGCTGCGCCAGAAACTGACCCCGCTGCAGTATCGCGTCACGCGCGAGAACGGCACCGAGCGGGCTTTTCAAAACGAATATTGGAACAATCATCGCGCCGGCCTCTACGTCGACATCATCAGCGGCGAGCCGCTCTTCAGTTCGAAGGACAAATTCGAGAGCGGAACGGGCTGGCCCAGCTTCACCCAGCCGCTCCCCGGCCACCATGTCGTGCCGACGAAATCGCGCAGCATCGACTTCTTTGGGACCGAGGTGCGTTCGAGCAAGAGCGATTCTCATCTCGGTCATGTTTTCGACGATGGACCGGCCCCGACTGGATTGCGCTACTGTATTAACTCGGCCGCACTTCGTTTTGTGCCAGCCGACAAATTGCGGGAAGAAGGTTACGGCGAGTACGCCGCTCTTTTTGAGGAAAAGAAATAACCCTCCCACCACCACTGTCCCTCATCGCCCGAGGCCCGGCCGCTCAATCCGAATAGACCAAACTTCCCATGCCTAGAATTCATCACCCACCTTCCCATGGCGCCCGTCTTAGTCTTCTCCTCGGATTGCTCGGCGCGCTTCTCGTCATCGCCGGCTTTGTCTATTACGGACACTTCCACGAAGTGAAAAAGAAGAACAGCAGGTTCGACTGGAAGAAGCCGGTCCCAAGCGATTCGGCTTTGCGCGCGCGCCTGACTCCGAAGCAGTACGCGGTCGTGCGCGAAAACGACGCGGAAACACCGTTCAGCAACGAGTATTGGGAAAATGACCACGCCGGAATTTACGTCGACATCATTTCGGGCGAGCCGCTTTTCAGCTCGGTCGACAAGTATGACAGCGGCCTGGGTACGCCGGCTTTCACCAAACCGATTTCACCCGAGCACATCACCGAGCGCCCGGATAATTCCCACGGCATGCACAGGATCGAGGTGCGCTCCGCTCACAGTGACGCCCATCTTGGGCATGTCTTTAAGGATGGCCCGCCGCCAACCGGTCTTCGTTACTCGATCAACTCCGCCGCGTTGCGCTTCATTCCCTACGAAAAGATGCAGGAGGAGGGCTATGGTCGAGTACCTCTCGCTCTTTCCAAATACGCCAACGCCAACGCCGACTCCAGATCCTTCGGCGGTCGCGCCATAGTTGTGTGACTGCGGCCCGGAGAAGCGCGTGGCCGACGTCGCTCATCGCGCTCGGAGAGCCCGATCCACCAATGGCCCGCTAGTCCGTCGCCATTTTCTGGAATCGCGGCGTCGCCGCGTAACGAATCCCATTCGGGCTCAACCCGAAGCAGCCCGGGCGTTGGTCCGTTAGGCACGGAGACGAGCGAGGCCAGCAGCTCGATGGCCAGATCCTGCTCGCCTACCTGGGCGTAAATCGCGGCCAGATTCGTCGCCAGCGCCGGCCCGTCGTAGGCATCTTTCGAGATCGGCAGCGACTCGATAGCGCGCCGCCCACACGCCATTGCCTCCTTCTTCCGGCCCAGCGCGGCCTCCACCAGCCCCATCATGACCTGAGTCTCTCCGTCATCCGGCCAGCTCTCCACCTCCGCGCGCACGATCTTTTCCGTCTCGCCGAACGCGCGCATGGCTTCCACCTCGTCCCCTCGTCCGCGCGCGATCAGGCCTTCATACCAACTGCGCGGGAAGCTGTAGCTGTCGATCGACAACGCCAGTCCGCCGATACCGGCATCATTGAAACGGTCGAGCGAAGAGTTCTGCCAGCCGCCGTGCCGCGGCGTCGTAATCCCGTTCCATCAAGCTAAGCCGCAACGCCACCGTCGTGACCGCGCCGCCCGGATCGAATTCCGGCGGTATTTTCTCCAAAGCACTCCGTAGCGCGGAGGCATCCGACCGCTCCTTCAAATCGATGCTGGCGCGCGCCAATTCGAAAAGTCCGGCTCGCGGATTGATCGTTAGGCCGACGGCGAAGGCTTCGGCCGCTTCGTCATAGCGACAAAGGCAAAGACACGTCTCGGCCAGGTTCCAAATAACCGCGACATTGCGTGGATCAAGCTGGCGCGCGCGCTTGAAGTTAGCCACCGCTTCCGACCAGCGGCCCTGGCGCCGATCGAGCGCGCCCATCCCGTCCCACACTTCCGCGTCGTTAGGCGTGGCGCGCTGGGCAATGGCCAGCTCGTGCCGCGCCAGCTCGTACTCGCGATGTCCGTAGTAATAATAATAGGCCAGCGCGAGGTGCGCATCGCCCAGTTCCGGCCGCAACTGCAGCGCTCTCTCCGCCTCCGCTTTTGAGTGGGCCAGTCGTTCCGGGCATTTGTCGAAACCAAACCAGTAGAGCTCGCCGTGGAAACGCGAGGCCAGCGAATGGGCCAGGGCAAACTCTGGGTCGCGCGCCAGCGCCTGATCGAGCAGCTCAACGGCTTTCTCGCCGTTCACGCGCGGATCGCCCGCGCCGCTCCAGCGAAACAAATCTCGCGCGCGCAAATAAAGATCGTAAGCGTCGAGATGCGCGGTCGGATGCACCTGCAGGCTGGCTTTTTCGCTTGGCGAAAGATTGACCCGCAAGGCGGACGCGATTCGTTCCGCCAGTTCGCTCTGCAACTCGAACAAATCGGTTAGCTCGCGATCGAAGGTATCGGCCCACACGTGCGCATCGGTGCGCGCGTTGATGAGCTGCGCGCTCAGGCGAACGCGATTCCCGGAGCGGCGCACCGTCCCTTCGAGAATGTGCGCGACGCCGAGCGTGAGCCCGATCTCGCGCAGGTTGCGGTCGCTTCCGCGAAACTGCCTGACCGATGTGCGGCTGATCACTTTCAAGTCCGCCACCTTCGAGAGACTCGAAAGAATGTCGTCCTGGATGCCGTCGGCCAGAAAAGCATTCTGCTGGTCGTCGCTCAGGTTTTCAAATGGCAGGACGGCAATGCTTTTCTCGGGAATCGTCTCGACCGGCGTGGGTGCGAGGCGTTTCGATTCCGCCGGCACGTCCTCCGTGCGCTTGATACCCTGCGGCGTGATGTCGAAGGCCCACGAAAGAATGAGCGCCAGTGGAAAGCCGAGTCCAAGACCAACGACGACGAGCCGCACCACCCAATTCGGAATGTCGAAGAAAGGAAAGACCTGCGTCGCCACCTGGATCAGCACCCAGCTCACCACCACGTAAGCCACAGCGACGCGGTAGACTTTGCGCCGTCTCAGTTCGGCCAGAAATTTCCGCAGCGCCTCGCCCCGGGATCGCGTCTCCGGCTGGTCGCCAGCGTTCCGGTTTTCAAGAGCCACATCTGCATATGCCGCGAGTTTGCGAAACCGGCAAGCTTCCGCCAACCCTCATTCCGAGAGCGGCTTTTCGTCACTTGGAATTCCTCATTGTTTCGGGCTTCGGATTTCGAATTTCGTCATTTCTCCGCGCCTGTTTGTTTGCCCGGCTTTGCAATCGATGAAATAGAGGAGCCCATGCCTGCACTCCCCGAGCCTTCTCCCGCGCCGCGCGACAGCAGTTCTGCGCTCCTCGCCGGCCTCGCCGCTTTTTTAACCTGGGGATTGGTGCCGGTTTATTGGAAGCTGCTCAAGAGCGTGCCGGCCACCGAGATTCTGGCGCATCGTTTTGTCTGGACCACCCTCTTTCTCGTTTCCCTCCTCACCTGGCAACACCGCTGGCCCGAAGTCGCGCAAAACATCCGCACGCGGCGCGCCCTTCGTTTTTGCCTGACGAGCGGCGCCATGATCGCGGTCAACTGGCTCGTTTTCATCTGGGCGGTCAACGCGGGCCGCATCATCGAGACGAGTCTCGGCTATTTCATGACGCCGCTCGTAAACGTCCTGCTCGGCGCACTGCTGTTGCGCGAACGCCTCTCGCGCATCCAGCTCATCGCCGTCCTCCTCGCCGCGGCCGCCGTCCTCTTTCTCACCTTTGCTTATGGAAGTTTCCCCTGGGTCGCGCTCGTTCTATGCGGCACCTTTGGTCTTTATGGATTCCTGCGCAAGAAATCCGGTACCGCGCCCATCCCCGGCCTCTTTCTCGAAACCATTCTGCTCACACCGGTCGCGATGGCCTATCTGCTTTTCCTTGAAAACAAAGGCGTGCTTCTCTTCGGACCATCGCATGTGTCTCTCTCGCTGCTCCTCGCCACGACCGGCGTCGTGACCGGCCTGCCGCTCGTCTGGTTCGGACACGCTGCACGACATCTCCGACTCGTTACCGTCGGTTTCCTCCAGTACCTCTCGCCCACCTGCACCTTTTTCCTCGGCGTTTTTCTCTATCACGAGCCTTTCACCTGGCGGCACCTCATCACCTTCATTCTCATCTGGGTCGGGCTCGCTCTCTTTACCGCCGAAGCGATGCTGCGCTGGCGCAATACCCGGGAACGCGGCGCCGCCCCGGAAACACTCGCCGATTCCACCATTCAGCCGGAAGCCTGAGAACAGGCACGCCGATTGCGGTAACGAACGGTTGCCTTATCTTTTCTTCTCATGTGGAGCGACGACGATTTTCAATATGCAATCGAAAACACGCAGGTGATTCTCGCTCCTGAGCGCCAGATCGCGACCTTCGGCAGCACCAGTTTTCGCTTCTATCTCATCTCCGAGCTGATGGATCGCGTCAACGAAGTGCGGGTGCGCGACGGTCGCATTCACGCCGAGCGTCCCCAGATTCTCACCCCCGAACATTACTGCCGGCTCTTGCTCGAAGGCTTCGGTGACAAAGCCGAGCGTTACGTCGAGCAATTACGCGAACGCACCAAAAAAATGGCTGTGCTTCGTTACGGCTTTCAATTCCGCAAGACCGACGTGACCGAAAGCACCACGCGCGATTCCATTGCCTCGGTCATTGACCGAACGAAGTCGCGCGTCGAACAATCTCAGGAACCTCTCAGCGCCGTCATCCAGGGCGTTGACGACGCCTGGGAAGTTTGCCTGCTCAAGTTCACCATCGACATGATCGAACGTTCCAGCGGCGAAAACATGGGCGACTTCCGCAGGCGCGGGATGATTTAGAACGCCGGTGCGAGCGCAGGGAAGGTTGGCCGGTTCGACGTTGCCCGTTAGGCGGCATATCTAAGGGCCAGATGAGGCAGCCCGCATCGCATATTCGCAATATCTCCGACACCGCGCGCTGGGTGGCTGTTTTTCGGGCGCGCGAAACCGAGCGGCCGGATGCGGTGTTTCGCGATCCCTTTGCGCGGCGCCTGGCCGGCCAGCGCGGAGAGCAAATCGCCGCCTCCATGGCATTCGGGGAAAAACACCCGTGGCCGTTCGTCGCCCGCACCTGGCTGTTTGATAAGCTGATCGACGAACAGCTGCGGCGAGGCGCCGATATGGTGGTCAACCTGGCCGCCGGTCTCGACACGCGCCCTTACCGGATGGATTTGCCGCCCTCCCTGCAATGGATTGAAGTCGATCTGCCCGAAATTCTCGCCCACAAGGAGGAGCTGCTGCGCGATGAGAAACCGGTCTGTCGGTTGGAGCGAGTGCGGCTGGACCTTTCCGATACAAATGCGCGCCGCGAATTGTTTGTGAAGCTGGGCCGTCGAGCCAGCCGCGTGTTGGTCGTGGCCGAAGGACTCCTCATTTACCTCACCGCCGAAGAAGTCGCGACGCTCGCCCGGGATCTTGCCGCGCCACCGACCTTCCGGCATTGGATCATCGATCTGGGTTCACCAGCGCTTCTAAAAATGCTGGCCAAGAAAATGGGCGCGCCGCTCGACAAGGCCGGCGCTCCGCTGAAGTTCGCGCCGCAGCAAGGACCCGATTTCTTCGTGCGCTGCGGGTGGAAGCCGGAAGAAATTCACTCCACGATCCATGCCGCCGCCGATCTGGGACGGCTCTCGTTCTTCCTGCGTCTCATCGCCAAAATCTCCTCGCCGCACTTCCAGCCGCGGCGCCCGTGGTCGGCCGTCTGTCTCTTCGCCCGGCAGTGATTCGCCGGAAACGCTGAACCTCGAAGGTGCCGCGTTCTGCCGTGGCGCCAGGCTTCACCCGATCTTCCTCAAGCCACGATGCGAAATCCGCCTTCAGTTGCCCCGGAAGGGCGACTGCGGCGCTAGGTCGCGCTGAGCGCCGTCATCTGTGCGCCTGTCAGCTTCAGGTTCCGGGCCGCTTCATTTTCTTCGAGATGCGCGACCGACGAGGTTCCCGGAATGGGCAGCATGACGGGCGAGTGCTGCAGGAGCCAGGCGATCGCCACTTGATACACGGTCGCCTTCTGCTCCTGCGCGACCGTTGCCAGGGCGTCGTCCTTGAGCGAGCCGCCCCCGCCGATGGGTCGCCACGGCATGAACCCGAGCCCTTCCTTCTCGCAATAACGGAGCACGTTCTCCCATTTGCGATCCGCGATATTGTAGCGGTTCTGCACGGTCGCGATCGGCACGATCTTGCGGGCCCGCGTAATCTCCTCGATGTCCACCTCCGACAATCCCAGATGGCGGATTTTTCCCGCCTCCTTCATCTCCTTGAGTGCGCCTAACGAATCCTCCATCGGCACCTTCGGATCGATCCGGTGCAACTGGTAAAGATCGATTCGTTCCAGCCGGAGTCGCTTCAGACTGCCATCGACGCACTTCTTCAAATACTGCGGCCGCCCGTCCGGCACCCATTGTCCGGGACCCGGCCGCGTGTTCCCGCCCTTCGTCGCGATGACGAGCTCTTTCGGGTAGGGATGGAGCGCCTCCGCGATCAGCAACTCACTCGTGTCCGGGCCATAGGCGTCGGCGGTGTCGATCAAATTCACGCCCAGCGCGACCGCGCGCCTGAGCACCTTTTTCGCCTCCTCCCGATCCTTTGGCCAACCCCAGATACCGGGACCGGTGATCCGCATCGCTCCAAACCCAAGTCGATTGACTGGAAGATCGCCGCCGATTTTGAACATCGAGCTATTCTCCGCGCCCGCAGCCATGGCCGCTCGCAAAATTGTCGAACCTCCGCTCAGGACCGCCGCTCCGCCCCCGACCGCCAGACCCACAAACCTGCGCCGGCTCAGTTCCCGATTGCCACTGTCAGTTTCCTTCTCACTCATAACGATCAACTTGCGCCCGCGTTCGTGGATGGCAACCAAGACCGACCGCGATGTCGCTGACCACCGTTTGGGCGACGCCGATCATCTCACGATTACATTTCTTTTCACGATGAGCGGCAAGGAGAGCCGCTACCGGATCGCTGCTACCCGCGTCAACGGCGCTCCGGCAAATCTTTCCCCAGGCCCATTAATCGCCCGCCTGCGGTTCATCGTTCCTGGATTTCGGGTACGGCCAATGTGACGGAATCAATCCACTTTGTTCAACGTCGTTGCCATGACTGCGGCAAGGTCCTTCGAAACGGTGGCATCGTCCTTTGCCGCAATTTTCGACATCAGATGAACAAGAACATTCGTCTGCAACCGGACACTGACGTAGGCCTGTTTATCGACGTCGGCCGAGCTCCAAAGTTGCTTGAATTCCGCAGTCAGCTCTTCGCACCAGTTCCGAAAAACGTCCACGTCACAATCCTTGCGCTCGGCGATCGAAAGCAAGGCGGCCGCCATCCGCGCATCTTCGCCCCAGGCGAAGGTCGAACCGGCGCTGCGGCAGCGTTGCGCGATGGCGCTGACAACAAGCTTCTGGTCTTCCCTTGAAAGATGCGGACTGCGCCCCATGAATTTTAGCAAATCGGCCACATGCGCCGTGGCGTGGGCCCAACCTTTCCCCGGGACATAGCCCCGGAGATCCTTTTCTTTGGCGTAACACTGCAGCGCCACATCGAGCATTTGCCTGAAAGCAGCCGCAGAGAGAAAAGGATGGCGGAGATCCTGCGCCGCCAGGATCGACAGGTAGAGTGCCGAAAACGAACGGCCAAAGATCGTGTCGTTTTCCGTCTCGCCAAGGTGTGCCGTCATTCCCGGCAACAACTTGAGACGCAGCGCTTCGAGTTGTTTCGCGGAAAGCAGGTTGTCGCGATAAACCCAGGCTGCCAAAATCTCGTAGCCGCATCCATCGCGTAGCACCGGATCGGTCGATGTAGCCAGAGCGGGCAGTTCAAGAGCCAGCTGACCAGCCGACTCATCTGCCGGTACGGCAAAGTTGTTTTCCTTGATGCCTTTCCAGAAAGCGGCCTCGTGTCGACCGCTCGCCTCTGAATGCGCGCGGGTCGCGCACAGACAAACAACGAGAATGACCAGGAGAGAGCGGAGAGTGATCGTGGGTTTCAAAGCCTTGATGAAATTCAATCCGATCAGCCCGTCGAGCGGTTAAGCCGACACGCTTCGAGCTATCGTGACTCGATCACTACTCTTCACTCTTCCCGTCAATGTGGCACGACTTAATGCCGATCTTTACCGCCACTCTTCCATCGTCATGATGCCAGGCGCAGACACGGGGAGCTCGACACTACGCACTCGCATAACGATCGCGCCTTTCCCGCCAATCGACCGCGTTTGGAGCCGTCGTGCTCTTCAGGAACCGTGCGCCGTCACGTCAGTGCCTTTGTCCACTGACCGACCACCGACCAATTTCAGCTTTTCAGCTTTTCAAAACCCCCTACGCTTTATCGTAGACAGCCTTGGCGTGGAACTTCTTCCCGTTCGCGTCCGTGCCATTGATCGTGACGGTGCGCGATTTTCCATCCTTCGCGACCGTGATTTTTCCGCTCCAGACGACCTTGCCATTCTTCATCGTAGTGATGTCGTTGGTGTAGTCGTTTACCACTTTGTAGGCGGCGGAATCCCAGGACATATTGCCCTTCGACGGGTAGGCTTTTCCATCCCATTTGCCGATCCAAACGCCTTTGGTCGGTTTCCCATCCTTGTCCACGCCCTCGACCGTTATCTTGATTTTGTCCCCTTTCTCGGCGTAAACGACCGTCGTGTTCTTGCCCATTCCGGGCACGAGCTTCGACTTCGCCTCGTTGAGCTTCCATGTGCCCATCTGGGGGCTGGCCCCAAAACATACCGCGGTCGCCATGACCGAAAGTGCCGTCGCCACTGCTGCAATCTGAGTTTTCATCGTGGGGCGGATTGCGGCAGAAACCCCGATAAGCGTCAATACAATTCGGCGCTTTGGCCCAACGAGGCTTTTTCCGGACAGACCCGCTTGCCGCTCAACCGGAAACCGCAGGCTCATCCGGATGAAGAAAGGGCGGCACCGGGCAATCGAGCGCATCGGCAACCGCGCGCAGTAACTCCGCTTCCCGTTCCTGGATGACGCCGTCGGCCACGACCGTTTGCGCGCAGGCGTTGAGGACGTTCTTTTTGATTTGCGGCACTGCCTGGCTGAGGCGCGCGAGGGCGGCGTCGAGGTGGGAAAATTCGCATTGCTCTGGCGGCATCCACGGGATGGGATTGCGGGCGACGCGGCCTAACCACTCGGCTCCCCGGGTGAAGGCGGCGTGCGCCTGGGTGGTATCCTCGTGGCCGGCATAGGCCGTGGCCGATAACAGCACTCCGCAATCCGCCACCAGGGGGGACAGGGCGTAGAACTGAGTGACACTCCTTTGCGCCGGAGAAAAATACGTCTCGAGATGACGGGTTACGATCTTTTGCAGCATGTATTCGAACAAATCCGTTTTGCAGTCGCTCGCCATCAAGGTGTCTTTGACACGGCAAAACTGCTCGAATTGCGGAGGCGAAAGGCGGCGCAGTGAGGGCAAAGCCAGATCGATTAGCGGAATTCTGGCGTGCGGCGGAATGTTTTCCACGGCAGGCCAGAGGCGGATGATTTCCGCACGCATGCTCTCCGGTGCAACGCGGGCCAGCTCCTCGAGCTGCCGGTCTCGGGCTGAGGCGTCGGCGTCGAGCAGAAACGCGCAGAGCAGTGCGCAGGCTCCGAGCGGATCGCGCGTCGCCGCTTCGAGATTCGGCGGCATCGCTCGCGCGAATTCCACTGCATAACGAAGATGCTCCGGCGTCGGCTGCCCGATATTTGCCACCATGTCAGCCTGGGCGATAACCGCCGGAACAATTCCAGGCATTTTCGGAAACCCGGGAATCGGCAGTGATGTTGGCGGCAGAGGCGGCGCTTGCGATTCCGTTGGCGCCTCGGCCGTGACATTCGGTAGGACAACGGTGGGAAATTTGCCGTCGAAACTTGGATCCAAAGCCCGGATCCGTTCGACCAGCGGCGGGTGGGTCGCAAAACTGAAAACCGAATCGCTCATGCCGTTGGCAAAAAAGAGATGACTCGCTTCCTCGGCGTGCGGCGAGTTGAGACGTGACCCTTCCGCGAGACCGCCGATTTTCTTGAGCGCACCGGCCAGGCCGGCCGGATTACGGGTGAATTGCACGGAGGAAGCGTCAGCCAACGTTTCGCGCTGCCGGCTGACCGCCGCCTGGATCAAACGTCCGAAGAACACTCCGGCCCAGCCGATGACAATCAGCGCGATTCCGAGCAAGGGGAGAGGATTCTTGCGTCCGCGCGTCCGGATCAGGATACGACCGATAATCGTCAGGCAGAGGATGCCAAAGATGAGTCCGATGAGGCGAAGATTGAGCCGCATATCGCCATTGAGAATGTGACTGAACTCATGCCCGACCACGCCCTGCAGCTCGTCGCGCGAAAGCAGAGTCATGCAGCCGCGAGTCACGCTGATGGCGGCGTCGCCGGACGAATGGCCGGCGGCGAAGGCATTGATCCCGGGTTCGTTATCCATGACGTAGACCTGCGGCACGGGCACGCCGGAAGCGATCGCCATTTCCTCGACCACGTTCAACAGCTTGCGCTCGTTGGCCTCGCGCCCGCCCGAATTGACGAGACGGCCATCGAGCAACTCGGCCACGGCGCTCCCGCCGCGCGCCAATTGCAACGTTTTGAAAAGGCTACCGAACGAGATGGTGGCCAGCGTGGCGAGCGTCGCCCAGAAAAAGACCGTGAGCTGCGATAAACCGGAGACGGCATTGCTTTCGCCGTTTTTGACTCCGATGCCGGTGAAAATGAGAGCGACGGCCGCGTAGACCGCCAGGATCAGGAAGATGACTGCGAGTGCGAAATAGAATACCAGGAGCTTGGTATTTCGGCGGGCCTTGTCCTGGCGCGCGAAGAAGTCCAAGGCTTTGACTTAAAAGGCGACTTTGGGAGCTTCCTTTTCTTCCGGCTTATCGACGACGAAAAGTTCAGCCGGCCCAAAGTTGAACATTCCCGCGATGATGTTGCTGGGAAACACTTCGCGCCGCGTGTTGTAGGCCATGACCGAATCGTTGTAGGCCTGTCGCGCAAAGGAGACTTTGTTTTCCGTGGAGGAAAGCTCTTCCATCAGGGTCATCATGGTCGTATTCGCTTTCAGATCGGGATACGCCTCCGACAAGGCAAACAAGCGGCTCATCACGCCGGAGAGCGCGGTCTCGGCGGAAGAGAGATCCTTCATCGCGGAAGCGTCGCCCGGATTTGCCGCCGCACGCGTATTGGCTGTGACGGCGCTGTTGCGCGCCGCGATCACCGCTTCGAGCGTGCCGCGCTCATGTTTCAGATAGCCCTTGGCGGTCTCGACCAGATTCGGGATGAGGTCGTAGCGCCGCTTCAATTGCACATCGATCTGCGAGAAAGCGTTCTTGTACCGATTGCGCAGGGTGACGAGCGTGTTGTAACCGCCGATCACAAAAAACAGCGCAAAAACGCCGATCAGAATAATGACGACGAGAAGGATGAGACCAAATGCCATGAGATTTCCTTTCTTTCAGTGCCGGCTCACGGTTAGGGCAAACTGGCTCGCAGGCAAATGGCAATTGTGCCGGGGGCTTTCAGTCCCGCGGCCCTTGCGTGTCCGGTAATACCTCCGCCTGGGCTTCGCCCATCACCACAAATTTCAGCGTTTCAGCGTTTCACTTCAGCCTTTCCGCTGTTAGGGACAGAAGATCAGCAGAATAAACACGCCGAAAAGCAACAGATGAATACAACCCTGCAACACACTCGTGCGTCCGCTCCCAAAGGTCACGATGCTCGAGCCGAGTGTAAGGACCAGCAGCGGCAAATTGCCGCCCTCGATGCCGAGAGTCATCTTCCGATCCGTGATAAGTCCGATCGTCAGCACGGCGGGAATCGTCAGACCAATGGTGGCCAGGACCGAGCCATGAAGGATATTGACTGAACGCTGCAGCTGATTGCGCGCCGCCGCCTTGATCGCGGCCAGTCCTTCCGGAGCCAGAACCAAACCGGCGACAATCGCGCCGCCGAAAGCTTGCGGCATTCCGAATTGCTCCACGCAGTTGTCCAGCGGAATTGCGAGTTTTTCCGCCAACACAATCACACCGCCGAGATAGAGCAACAGCATCGCACTGTGAAAACCGATCGAGCGAACAACGAGATCATGGCCGTGATGTTCGGCGCCTTCCCCGGCGCCCCCTTCCGTAAAATAATGACGATGCCGGCTGGTCTGCACCCCGAGAAAGATCCCATAAAGAATGAGTGAGGTAACAATGAGAAAATCCTCCTGGATCAGCGAAAACCGCGGCCCCGAGAGTGACGTTGTGTAATTTGGCAAAACGAGCCCGAGGACCGAGAGCGCCATGATCGTGTTCAGATAAGCGCTGGTACCCTGGAGATTGTAATGCTGCTCGCGGTGGCGCCATCCGCCGAGGAGTAATGACAGGCCGATCAGGCCATTCAACGCGATCATCACCACGGCAAACATCATGTCGCGCGCGAAAGTGGGATTGTTTGCTCCGTGCAACACCGCCGCCGAGATCATGATCACTTCGATCGCGATCGCCGAAAGGGTGAGAATGAGGGTGCCGTAGGGCTCGCCCAGCTTCACGGCGAGACAATCCGCATGCCGCACGACGCAAATCGCCGACCACAGGACACCGACGAACAACCACACGAAAATGCCTCCGAGGGCCAGAGATCCGGCAAGGTGATCCAACGCCTCGTTTCCGAGCCAAAGGAAAAAACCGGCGCTCGCCAGTGCGATCAACAACGGAAATTCCGCGCTCAATAATCGCGGAATCGCATTCCCTAGCTTTGGCTGGGCGGCGGCTGTGATGCGCGGATCTTATCCAAACCGTTGCGGACCACGCAACTCTGACGACGCACCCGATTTGCCTTTCAGCCCGGCCACAGTCGCCGGGCCTGCCCCGAACCCTTTTGGGGTCACCTTTTCCCAGTAATCATCGACCTTCCCCCCTGGGCTTCGCCCACATCCCCGCAGATTTCAGCCTTTCAAAGATTCCGCAATCCGTCCCACTGACGACAGACCACCGACCACCGACTACTGACTACTGACTCCGACCACCGTCTTGCCGTAACCTCCAGGATCGCACCTGGCCAGGACTTCAGCTATGCTGCGCGCCCCGTCACCCAAAGAGCTAGCAGGAGGCTGGCAATTATCCCCATGCTCTTGACCGCGATGTAAAGGATACAGACGGCGAGCGCCTTCCCTGCGCTCTTCGCCCACCTTTGTTCATAAACACGGCGGACCGCCAGGAATATGTAGGTGAGCGACCAAATCAGAATGAGCAGGGAGACGATCGTGAAGACGCGTGCAACTTGCATCCCGAAAATCGCGTAGATCGGCCAGAAGATAACTCCCATCAGATAAGTGAACGCCAAAATGTGCAGCGCGAAAATGAGATGCTCTACGTAAAACCGCCGGGGTCTCACATAGAGGAGGGCCAGTCCGGTTGCGAGGGCGACTGGGTAAACGATTTCGCTGAAATAAAGATACTTTTGCCAGCGCGCATTCACTTCGAAGAGCATCTGCTCTTCGGTGGCGTGCCGCGTCTGCGCGATCGCCGTGATTCTTTTATGCCAGCCCGGGTCCCGCGCCATAAAGGAACGGACATCGTAGAGCGCGGCCGGCCGGTAAATCGAATAGAGGAATATACTTAACGCGAAAGCCGTGACGTAGAGTTTTACCGGCCCGAGGTAAGGCTTAACCGCACCACGGACAAATTCCGTGGTGAGAAAGCCGGGCCGCAGGAAGAGGAGGCGCAGAGTCCTGATCAGCTTCGAGTGTTCGAAGTCGGCGACCTCCTCGAAGGTGCGGTGGAGGAAGCTGGAGATCTTCAGCTGGGAACGGTCCGGCCGGCGTTCCCCGCATTGCGCGCAATAGGCACCGGAGAGCGGCGCTCCACAACTGACGCATCGGTCCACGCCCGAGAGAAGCGCAAAAAGTGAAAAAGAGGAAGGGGAAAGACCTTTCAGCGACCCGCCTGCGCATCACCTGCGGGAGTTTATTTCAGCGTTCAGATTTTGAAAGCCCGGCCGTTCGGTTCGCGATCCGTTACGGCAGCGTATCCCAGAGGTCGGCCTTCCCCCGCTGCAATTCGTCACCCGTGAGCGCTTCGCCCGCGCCATGATTCGGCGTGTCGGTTTTTTCACCTAGCGATGACCGGGCGCTAGGAAGAAATAGGCCCCGCGTGTTGAGGCCTTGCTGTTTCTCCGCGTTGTCGGATATGAACGGTGAATGGATTTGGTGAGACCGGCTATTGATCTGGCAGTTTCGCTTCTCCTCACTCCGCTCGTTGCGCCTGCAAGCGTAGTGCTGACCGATGCCGGGCCGGTGCAGGGGGTGCGGGCGGATGGCCTGACGGTTTACAAAGGTATCCCCTTCGCGGCTCCGCCAGTTGGCCCGCTGCGCTGGCGCGAGCCTCAGCCCGTCAAGCCATGGAAAGAGGTGCGCAAGGCGGAGAAGTTCGCCCCGGCCTGTATGCAGACTGGCGTCTCGATGCCCGGCGAAACGCCGCCCGCGGTCAGCGAAGATTGCCTTTACGTGAATATCTGGACACCCGCCCAGAAGGCCGACGCCAACCTGCCAGTGATGGTCTGGATCTATGGCGGCGGCTTTAGCAATGGCTCCGGCGCGATGCCGCTCTATTGGGGCGACCGCCTGGCCCACAAGGGCGTTATCGCGGTCACGTTTGGCTATCGGCTCGGGCCGTTTGGGTTTCTCGCTCATCCTGAGCTAGCGCGAGAATCGTCGCATCACACCTCCGGTAACTACGGCCTGCTGGACCAAGTCGCAGCGCTCCAATGGGTGCAGCGAAATATCAAAGCGTTTGGTGGCGATCCCGGGCGGGTGACGATCGCCGGACAATCCGCCGGGGCGACATCGGTTAGCATCCTGATGTCTTCTCCGTTGGCCAAGGGATTGTTTCAACGGGCGATCGGGCAAAGTGGTGGATTGTTCGAGCCGATCCAGTTGGCGCCGGATTATCTGCTCGCGAATGCCGAACACGAAGGAGAGGCCTATGTCGCATCGCTGGGGAAGAAATCTATCGCCGAAATGCGCGCGCTGCCGGCCGAAGAGCTTCTCAAGGAAGGAGCCGGCAAGATCTCGCATCCTGTGATCGAACCCTATCTGATGCCAGAATCACCTTATGAAGCATTTGTCGAAAGCCGGCAGAACGATGTGCCGATTCTCATCGGATCAAACGCCGATGAAGCCCGGTCGCTTGTTCAAGACTTGGACAAGGTAAAGGCCTCAACCTATAGCGCCGAAATAAAAAAGCACTGGGGTTCGCTTCCGCCCAAACTCCTCGATGCCTATCCGCATGCCACGGACCAGGAGGCAGTCAGAGCGCGATTGGGATTTGAACGTGATCTTCGCTTTGGATGGGATATGTGGGCGTGGGCCCGGCTGGAGGCGATGAAAGGCAAGCACGCTGTCTATTACTATCACTTCGCGCACAAGCCACCCTTCCCTAAAGGATCGCCCTACGACGGTTGGGAAGCGAGCCATTACGCTGAACTTTGGTATATGTTCGATCATCTTAATCAGGAATCCTGGTCTTGGACCGCCTCCGACAAGGAACTGGCGGAGGAGATGTCGAACTATTGGACAAACTTCGCCAAGTCTGGAAACCCTAACGGCACGCAGCTCCCCCACTGGCCGGAATTCGCGGCCAATGACGGGCTTGTCCTGTACCTAAACGATCCGACTCATACCGGTCCGGTTGCAAATTTGAAACCGCTCAAGGTATTCGACGCGGTCTATGCCAAAGCGCGCAAGGCGCCCTTTGGATCGCGTTGAAGGTGAATCAGCCGATGGTGGATTTGCTAGGCAAAATCGCGGCGGCGAAGAAAGCGACGCCGGCGCAGATCGCGCTCGCGTGGTTGCTGGCGCAGAAGCCATGGATCGTGCCAATCCCGGGCACGACGAAGCTGCATCGGCTCAACGAGAACATCGACGCCGCGGCGGTCGAATTGACGCCGGAAGACCTTCGCGAAATTGACGAATCCGCTTCGAAGATCACGCTCCAGGGCGAGCGCTATGCGGCGCATCTGCAGAAACTGGTCGGCCGTTGAGCGCGTTAGCCCAAACTGCCAGCCTGAATATGAAGACACTTCGCCTCCTGGCCCCTTCCTGGTTTCTTGGCTTCCAAATTTGATCCTGCTTTTCGAGATCGATGAAGCGGCCTCGGAGATCGAGGTGCAGGGCGCTTCTCCCGCGGCATTTCTTCGCAGCGCACGAAGCCTAACGAGTGAATGTTCGACCGGACCCATCCGGTGCACGGCCCTCCTATACGGAAGGGCCCGGGCGCGTCTTATCGGTCTGTCTCTGTTCTAACAAAGTTTGATTTTCAACTGTGTCATCAGGCCTGGCACGGCGCCAAAGGACCGGAATCGGCCGAAGTGAAGAGCGTTTTGGAATTCGAGCGCGACCCGAGAAAGATCGGCGCGGATGCCAAGAAACGCCTGTCCTTTAGCAAGGCGCGCAGGGAGAAGTTCGTTTCTTCAGATCATTGTTTAATTCGTAATAGCAAGCTTTCTCTCGGCGCTGGTGTGTAACTAATGCAGTCAACAATCGAAGATGAGAGCTTCCGAGGTCACGCCGGCGTCGGACGGACACGTTCGCCGGCCATACGAACGCCACGAAATGGAGTCAACCACATGAATGGAAACAAGAAAAACAGGATAACTGTGATCGGCGCTCTCTTTTTGTCCGCCATGCCATTCCTCCTCGGTGCTGCAACCAGCGCAGCCGGGAGTGCGCAATGGAACCTCAATCCCGCCAGCGGCGATTGGAATACGGCTCTTAATTGGACCCCGATGACTGTGCCGAACGGACCGGCAGACACGGCTACCTTCGGCCTAACCAATACGGCAGACGTTTCCGTCTCGGCGACTACGGAGGTGAATGGTATCTCGTTCAACGCAGGCGCGAGCGCCTACAACATAACCGCCGGCGCGACCCTCACCATGAGCGGCACGGGTATCGCGAATGATTCCGGGTCCACCCAGAAGTTCTACACCTTCGCGGGATCAATTATAAGGTTCACCAACAGCGCGACTGCGGGCAATGCGCAGTTTGCTAATTCCCCTGATGGGTGTTGTCTGGGCTTCACAGAGTTCTACGACAGCTCGACGGCAGATGATGGCACGTTTTTCAACGGCGGGTACCCGTCAGTCATGTCCGGCGCTCGGACTCGATTCTTCGACAACTCAACCGCAGGCAGTGCCCACATTGGGAACGGATACCCTTCAACCGGTACCGACTTTTTTGATTCCTCAACTGCTGGCACTGCAACCATTGAAAATTCAGGCGGGGACTTCATCGCGGGGGGAGCCGGCACTACTACCTTCCACGGCACGTCCAGCGCGGGTAATAGCACCATTACGGTCAACGCCGGCGGTGAGCACGCCGGCGGAGCGACGACTTCCTTTTTGGACGACTCCACGGGCGGGACGGCACGCATCACGGTTCTTGCCTCGCACGGTTACCTTTTCCCGCAGAATGGCCTCCTTAATATCGGTGGCCACAACCCGCCTGGCGTAACTATCGGCTCGCTCGAGGGGGACGGAGATGTTTCCTGCGGAGCGAATAATCTCAGTGTTGGCGCCAGCAATCTCAGCACAAGCTTTTCTGGTACGATATACGGTGGCTCGTTCACCAAGATCGGCACGGGCACGCTAATCTTCTCCGAAGCAACCGTCGGCGACACCAGGGTCAATGCCGGCACGCTCTTAGTCAATTCCGGGATCACCAGCAGTGGCTCCGTGATAGTCGATCGGGGAGCCATTCTCGGCGGGAACGGCACGATCCAGCTCGCCGCCGGTGCGTTACTGACTAACAACGGCACCATCGCGCCCGGTGAGTCGGCCGGGCAGTTCACCATTGATGGTAATCTCCAGCTCGGCGCCTCGTCGAATCTTTCCTTTGAAATTGGCGGGACTGCCGCCGGCACAGACTACGACGTGCTTAACAAAATCAACAGCGATGCGCTTATGCTTCACGGCATGCTCACCGTGCGCATAATCAACGGCTTTACACCTCAGGAATCAGACACCTTCACGATCATCACGACACTAGCGCCTCTGGCCGGCAATTTCACGAATGTTAATAGCGGCGCACGTCTCAACACGGCGGACGGGATCGGTTCGTTCGAGGTCACCTACAGTGGCGCTAATGACGTCGTTCTCTCCCGCTTCGGACCGGCCGTTACGGCCCCAGGCGCGGCCAACATTTCCGCCCGTGTTGCCGTCGGCACTGGGAACAACGTGCTCATTGGCGGCATCATCATTCAAGGAAGTGTGGGCAAGAGGGTGATCATCCGGGCGATCGGTCCCGAACTGACCTCACATGGTGTGCCTGGCGCGTTGCAGGACCCCACCTTAGAGCTTCATGATAGCTCCGGCGCGCTTATCGGTCAGAATGATAATTGGCACACGACCATATTAGGCGGCGTGATTACGAGTGATCAAGTGGCCGCGATTCAGGCGACGAACCTGGCTCCGAGCGATAACCGGGAATCAACCATCGTGGCCACGCTGGATCCTGGCGACTATACCGCCATTATGCGCGGCGTGAACAGTACCATCGGCAACGGGCTGGTGGAAGTGTACGACCTGGACGCGGGCGCGGATTCCAGGCTCGCAAACATCAGCGCCCGCGGCTTCGTGCAGACCGGAGATAACGTAATGATCGGCGGATTCATCTTGAATCAAAGCGGCAATGCCACCGTGCTTACTCGTGCAATCGGACCGGAGCTCACTCAACACCACGTCCCGAATGCTCTCCAGGATCCCACGCTCGAATTGCACAACATCAATGGCGCGTTGATCGCCTCCAACGACAATTGGAGGAATAATCAAGAGCAGGCCATCGAAGCCACCGGGTTGGCACCGACGGACGATCGCGAATCGGCGATCCTTTCCACATTAAACCCGGGCAACTACACCGCGATCGTACGCGGCACGAACAACTCGACCGGCAATGCCCTGGTCGAAGTTTATGTACTGCAGTAGCTGCTGCCGGGATTTCAAAGCGAGATAGCCCTGCATCTATTGGCCAAGAAGGCCGCGCCCGCCAGTGAGCGAGCGAAGAATACTCGCGTAACGGTAGAGTTCCATCGCCGGAACATCGGCGCCGCGGCCGTGGAACTGACGCAGGAAACCTTCG
>CAVYWQ010000004.1:0-627926 GCA_963772275.1 uncultured Verrucomicrobiae bacterium
GGAATCATGGAACGGGGTCAAATCTAAATTCTTTGACACGCGCCTAACGAGCGATGCCCTCAAGTGAATTGTTAATGAAGTTAGACTTGACCCCATTTCTTTCTTTCATCGACGCCGCGGCGGTCGAATTGACGCCGGAAGATCTGCGCGAAATCGATGAAGCGGCGTCGGCGATCGACGTGCAAGGGCGCGTTATCCGGAAAAGCTGGAGGCGATGACGGGAAGGTGATAGGAAAATCCATGCAGAAGGTGAACTGAACAGCTGGAAATGGAACGAGCTGCTGCGCGGCATGGCCGGCAAATACAACAAGAGCATCGCCCAGGTCATCATTCGCTGGCTCACGCAGCGCGGCGTGGTCGCGATCCCAAAGTCAGTGCGAAAGGAACGGATGGCTGAGAACTTCGCGATCTTCGATTTCCAATTGAGTCACGAGGACATGACGGCGATCGCCTCGCTGGACATGAAGCAGAGCGCGTTCTTCGATCATCGCGATCCGGAGATGGTGAAGTGGATCAGCACCGTCAGTCGCAACACGTGAGTGCGTGTGTTTTATGAAGGAGGAATCTGCGAAGCAGAGGCGAGCCCAATTTCAGCGTTTCAGCGTTTCAGATACCCGATTACTTCCTGACAGAATGACCCGATTTGATAACGGCCTGAAATTCGCTCGTTTACTCGTATTTGTCGAGCGGCCACATTGACCGAGCAGGCATCTTTTATCCGGCGCGCGCGTCTCCGGTTGGTGCACAAGGTGATTGTATAACCATTCAATTTTTCGCACGATAGGCCCAATGCGGATCGCGAGCGTAGGTCAGGTGGTTTTTGCGACAACCATGATGGCGCTTGGAATCGTGGGTCTGAGCAAAGGCGATTTCAGCGTGATATGGCAGCCAGTGCCGAAGGGTGTGCCAGCCAGGGAGACGTTGGTTTACCTCTGCGCCTTCATATCTCTGGCGTCCGGGATCGGGTTGCTCTGGCAACGCGCCGCCGCGATCGCCGCCCGCGTGTTGCTTATTTGGTTTCTACTTTGGTTGCTGCTCTTGCGACTGCCCGGTTTCTCCCACGGATTTACTGTCGACGTTTACTGGGCCGCGTGTAAGACCGCGGTGATGCTGGCAGCGGCATGGGTGCTCTACACCTGGTTTGCGACTGATTGGGACAAGCAACGGCTCGGTTTCGCCGCGGGCGCGAATGGTCTGCGCATCGCGAGGGTACTCTATGGCATCGCCTTGATCCCGTTTGGCCTCGCTCATTTCACCTACCTAAAGCAGACGGCTGTGCTGGTGCCCGGATGGCTGCCATGGCATGTGGGGTGGGCGTATCTAACCGGTGCGACCTTCATCGCGGCCGGTATCGCGGTGATCATCGGGATATGGGCGCGACTCGCGGCAGCACTGTCGACCTTGCAAATGGGATTGTTCCTGCTGCTGGTGTGGATACCGAAGATGGCTGAAGGTTCAATGACCGCGTTTCAGTGGGGTGAGGCCGTGGTCACCTGCGCGCTGACGAGTGCCGCCTGGGTGGTAGCGGATTCTTACCGCGATACCCCATGGCTAGCCGTCAAGATGGGACCGGTCTAACGAGATTTCGTTTGAGAGGGGAAGCCATTGACTTTGTATCACTAACTGGTGCCGACCGAGCTCGCCACAGCAAGTCCATCCGGGTGGCGGACAAATCTGGAATCGCAGGATCCCGCTTAAGGACACCTGCCAGAGGAAGGTGGATCGGCCGCCTGTCTGCGTCCATGCTTGCGCTCGCCCTTTACCGAACCAGGCCACAAACCCGGCCGATGCTCGCTTAGGGATTGCCGGCGCTGATTCTGGTGGCGGTCGTCATTTTTGGCGCGACGCGCCTAACGAATCGTCCGGAAGCAGTCGAAATCATGCCGGTCGGCATGGTGGCAATCGACGATTTCATCGGTCCGAAGATTCCGCGCAGGGCCAAGGCCGAGCGCGTCAGAATGGGGTCAAGTCTATTCCTTAACATGTACGTTTGTATCAACGGGTGAAAATACGGAGGGCGTGCCGGAAATGCGGAATCGGGAATGCGGACTGCGGAATGTTCCCACGAGCTGAGACCTGAAAGCTGAAACGCTACCGTAACGTTGCCGAGGACGAGGCGGGGATTTGCCCGATAGAGTACGTGGTAGCAAATCATCGCCTGCATCGGCCGCATGGAATGAAAACTGCCTTATAGCCGGGAGATGCGAACCTTTATCGGCATTTTGCTCGGCGGGTTTCTCGGGTTCATTGGCGGCTATTAGTGCGGAGTTACGCTGGGCTGCGATTGGCTGATGCCGACGAGTAATCTCTGCGGAATTTATGGCGCCTTGATCACCGGTCCCCTTGGGTTGATCATCGGGATGATCGCGGGATGGAAAATCTCGCACTGGAAGGTGACGCGATCATGAACGGCGCAACGCAACGGATCGCCCGGTTGCTCGCTTTCGTTTTGTGCTTTCTGATGATTGGGCTGCCTTACTGGTCTCTTCCTTACCACGGGGTCAACCTGCCAAACGCTCTCCTTACCTACGGCTTGATGGTCGTCCCATTGGCCGCTCTGCTCCTCCGTTCGTTCGGTTTCGCGCGCACCGGCCTGGCCACCATCATCGTCGGGGCGAGTGTGCCCGCGGTCGTCATGACTCGCGTGATCGCAGAGTGCGCGCAGGACGGTACTCTGCACAATCTCTGGCCTTTTGAGCTGGTGATCGCTCTCTTTCTCGGTTTCGGGCCTGCCTTCGCCGGTGCTTTGCTCGGCCGGCTCGTTGCCTTGGCTGTTGGAAAGCTGAAAACCGAAAGCTGATCGCGCAAAAGACGCGCGTCTCAGGCCACTGCCCCCGCGCCCGGCGTCGGCGGTTGGATCGGTGCGATGGCGCGGTGCGAATTAACTTGCTTTGCAGGGGGAGTCTGTTATTCCCGCCGCCAGTATGAACCCACGCCTCACGACACTGATTCTCATCTGCGGCCTCGTCACCGTCTCACTCAGCTTCGCGCGCGCCGACGGAAAAGATTTTCACGATCAGGATCTGAAGGGGAGAGACTTCACGAAGGACGATCTCAAGGGCGCAGATTTCTCCGATGCGGTTCTGAAGGATTGCAATTTCTATCACGGCAATCTGCCGGGCGCTAATTTCAAAGGCGCGGATGTGAACGCGCAGTTCGCCGGCGCCAATGCGCAGGGGTGCGATTTCCGCGAGGCGAAGCTCAGCCTGTTTGCCTTCCAGGCCGATTTCAGCAAGGCGAACTTCGAAGGAGTTGATATGAGCAAGATCAGCTTGCTCACGAATAAATTTCGGGGGGCGAACCTGAAGAAGACCAAGGGCTGGGGCCAGGCCTCGAGCTGCGATTTTTCCGGAGCCGATCTGCGCGGGGCGAATCTGCGCGGGATGAACTGGATGAATAGCGACGCCGTCCCGCGCTTCCGGGGCGCGATCTATGACGAGGATACGACCTGGCCGGAAGGTTTCGATCCGAAGGCGGCGGGTGCGATTTTGAGAGCGGCAGAGAAGAAGAGCGACGACGATGCCGCGAAACCGTCGCCGACCGAGCCCTGATTTTGGCCGCGCCGAAGTTTCTAAACCGAATTCTCCAATATATCTTATGATGAAAACACTTGCCCTAACGATTGCTCTCTTCGGCGGTTTCGCTCTTTCCAGCTCCCTTATCCAGGCCCAGGGAAAGGATTTTCACGAGCAGGATCTTAATGGGAAAACTTTCAAGCAGGCGGCGCTCTCCGGCGCGAATTTTACGGATGCGACTTTGCGCGGGACGGATTTTACCGGCGCAACGCTGAAGGGCGCCATCTTTAAAGGCGCGGATTTGAGCAACGCGAATTTCGACCACGCCGATCTCACTGGCGCAATTTTTACGGAAGCAACCGCCAGCACGGGCCGGCCGGTTAATTTCAACTACGCCAATCTGTCCGGGGCGAACCTGGAGGGGATGGACATGACCAACGCCGGATATTACTGGGCGAAGTTTCGGGGGACCAACCTCAAAGGCACCAAGGGCTGGGGGCTGCTCTCGGATGCGAACGATTTCAGCAAAGCCGATCTGCGCGGGGCGAACTTTCGCGGAATGAAGTTTTATCAGGAGGAGTCGAAGCCGCGCTTCCGAGGCGCCATTTACGATGACGACACGACCTGGCCGGATGGGTTCGATCCGAAAGCGGTCGGGGCGATTTTGCAGCAGGCAGAAACGAAACCAGAAGCGGAGAAGTAGGCGCTATTTATCGTCAGGCTGAATTTATGGCCCGCCGTCTTTTGCTCGGTCTCTCCATTGCGTTGATCGTCTGCGCCGGGTGCCGGCTTCGGGCCGACACGGACGAAGAGCGCGCCGCCGAGCGTCGCCTCGAAGAACGCAAAGCCGAGGAGCGCGCGGAAGAACGGCGAGCGGAAGAACGCCGAGAAGAACAGCGCAAAGAGGAACGTCACCAGGAAGAGATGAAGGCCGCGAGGCACCAGGAAGAAGCGACGGCCGAGCGCCGCAAACAGGAATCGCTCGACGCGCAGCGCAAAGCCGATGGGGCCACTGCCGCGCGCCAGGAGGATAACCGTCGCGAAGAACGAATGCGCGAACAGCGCATCGAGGATCAACGCAAGGCCGACAATCTGGTCGCGAATCGTCTCGCCGAATCGCGTGACGCGGAACGCAAAGCGGAAGCGGCGAAGGCGGCCCGAGCCGCCGCCCAGGGCGCCTCCGCCCCGATGCCCGAGCATGCGAACACGCGTGAAATCCAGGATTACCAGGCCGCGCGGGCCGACGCCCGCCGAGAGGAGGAACGCCGCCAACAGCGCATTATCGACGAACGCCGAGAGGCTGAGCGGCAGGAGGAACGCCGCAAGGAAGAGCGCCGCGCGGAGCAGCATCGCGAAGAACAAATGGCGGAACAACGCCGGCTCGACAATCTGAAAGAACAGCAGACGACCGAGCGACGCACGGAAGAAAATCGTCTCGCCGCGCGCAAAACCGACGCGGCGACGGAAGAGCGCTTGCAGGAAAATCGCAAGGCTGAAGCTTTGCAGGCACAGCGATTGGCCGATCGACACGCCGAAGAAAATCGCGCGTCCGCGCAGGCCGAAGAACGACGCAAGGCGGAGAACCTCCAGGCGCAACGCAGCACGGACCGGATGGCGGAGGAACGGCGCGAGGAGCAGCGCAAGGCGGACAACCTGGCCGCACAGCGTTTACAGGAACGCCGCGACGCCGAACGCAAAGCGGCCGAGCAGGCCGAAGAGCGCCGCAAGAATCCTTGACTCGTCAGGCGGGCAGGCGCCGGTCTTTATCGCAAGCCGCCTGCGATGAGCCAGTCGTCGCCTTCTTTTACCAGCTCGAGGTGCTGCGTATAGGGCTTGCCGAAAACTTCGGAAGTGAATGGGACGGTGCATTGCTCCTTGCCCTCCTTCGTCGTCATTTCCTCCGCTTCACCAATCGTGCCGTGCATCGGGTGGGAGAAATTGTGCTCGATCGCTTCGGGTGACGCGCCGGCGATCTGCTTTTTCAAATCGCCCGTCAGCGTGCGCACCAGGGCGGCGTGATCCTTGGCGTTCCAGGCGCGCTGGAAAGCTTCCACCGCTTTCACAGGCGTGCTGAGATCGGGCGCGCTGGTTTTCGCGCTTTCCCCGGCAGCCACAGACGTGCCGGAGTTGCTAAACTTCTGCAGGGCCTCTTTCCGCATCGTTTCGTATTCCGCGTCGGTAACGACTTTGTCCTGATGAAGCTTGTCCAGCTCGGCCAGACGCGCGCGCAGATCGGTCGCGCTGTCAGCCTGCCCCAACGAAAAGGCGAGAAGACAAAAAATAAGGGTCAGAAGGGTCGCGAAAATGGATTTCATAAGAATGTGTCTAACAGGTTGAGGAAAGTGAAGCCAGCCCAAGTCCGCCTAACGAGCATTATCTAGTTTTTCGGCGAGGTCACCGGAACGGCCCAGCGCTGGCCGCTTCCGTTCAGCTGTTTCAGCTCCGCGCTATCGGGCCGGTCGGGATGCGCCGTCGCCGCTTGCATGATCCAGTCCGCAGCGGCTTCGCCTTTCGACAAAACAATCGCGCCGGAGTTATCGGGCGCGCTTTTCCAATGTCCTGTGACCGGCTCGGCTTTGACGGAGTAATCCCACTTGAAAGTGTTGTCGCTCGAAATGGTGAGGAGGCCTTCCTCGGTCGCTCCATTCGATTCCGTCTTGATCATCCAGCTTCCGACCGGATGGAATGCGGACCCGTTCGGCAGGCTCGCGCCGCCCACTGTTTCCTCGCCTGCAACCGCGCCGGCTTGCGCGAAATCAAATCCGTTAGGCCAGCGCGTCGTCGAATTGTAAATCGCGCCGCGCCATTTCGCCTTGTCCGGCTCGGTGGCATCGCTCAGATTGGCGCCGCGCAAATCGGCCCGCCGAAAATCGACGTCGTCCAGGCTGCCGTGAATCGTCGCCCCGCGCAGGTTCGCTTCCTTGAAAGTAATGTAGCCGTTGTGCTGGGCGAGGACGCTGATGTCCGCGCCCGCGTTCTCCAGCGCGCGTTGCTGCTTGCGGATGGTCTCTTCATCCTGCTTGAAACCGTTGGCGAGGTAGACGTCATCGCCCTCCAGATTCGCTTTCACAAATTTGACGTCCTGCAGTTTCGCCTGCTTCAGGTTCGCTCCGCGGAGGTCGGCCCCGCTCAGATCTGCGGTCGTGAGATTTGCGCTTTCCAAATCCGCATCGCGCAGCGTCGCGCCTTTCATCGTCGCGTTGGTTAGGTTGGATGATTGCAGATTCGCTCCCGAAAGATCGGCGCGGTCCAGCGCTTCATCCTTGAGTTCTTTGTGACTGAGATCCTTGCCATGCAAATCGCGCGGTGCCGCATCAAGCAGGGCGGAACTGGCTGCGAAAAGAAAAAGGGAAATGAGGCGGCCGATGTTCATTAATTGCGGCGGAGTCTAGACGAGAACGGCAGCTTGCCAAGCAGGCTTTCTCTTTTGGATACCCTCGCGACGCTTCTCTTGAATTAGTCCTCGGCCAAACTCATCCTCTGCAAAATGCGTTTCCGCGCGGCAGGACACGGCAAAAGCTGAAATTACGCCGAACCGCCTTCGCTCGCTCCGGCGCAGCAGGTGCGCGGCTGCGTCGCGTTGCGTTCCATTTCCGATTGACTGCGCCGGGCGTCAGCGGTTGCATCGGCTCGATGGCGTGGAAGATGTGGCAAAAAGCCAAAAACCTGAAACTCAGAAACGCTGACATAACACGATGCGTTTAACGGCGCGACAGGTCATTGCTTCAATCTTCGTCGGACCGGATGGTCTGCGCGCGGGTTGGCGCTTTCTCCTTTTCGTGCTCGGCATTGAGCTGGCCGAGTTCTACCTGCGCGAGCCGCTCATCTTCTTCCTCGCCCGCCACCTCGGGATTCGTCTTGATGAGCTCTCTGCGCCGGGCCTTTTCCTCGAGGAACTGGTCGGGCTTTTCAGCGTCCTGCTCGTGACCGGGATCGCAGCGTTCTTCGAGCGCCGGCGGGTGGATGATTATGGGTTGCCGGTCTCGCAGGCTTTTGGCTGGTTGTTCTGGAAAGGAATGCTGGCCGGTCTGCTCGTCGTGTTCTTCGTCGCGGGCGCAATGATCGCGACCGGCGCGATGCAGGTTCACGGGCTGGCTCTGACCGGAACCGCGCTACTCTGGTTCGCCCTTCTCTGGCTGGGCGCGAATCTGTTCGTGGGCTTGAATGAGGAATATCTCTTTCGCGGTTACGCCCTCCGCGTGCTCTGGCGCGGAGCCGGGTTCTGGCCGGCGGCCGTCGTCACGACTGCAATCTTCGCCGGGTTGCACATGAGCAAGCCGCATGAGAACGCGATGGATATCGGGATGATCTTTATTCTCGGTCTGGCGATTTGCCTGAGCGTGCAGCGTACCGGGACACTCTGGTGGGCGGTGGGCTGGCATGCTGCTTTTGATTTCGGACAATTCTTTCTCATCGGCACCCATAACGGAGGACAGGAGCCGGTTGGGCATCTTCTGGATGTGACATTTAACGGACCTGCCCTGCTCAATGGCGGCGAGCTCGGGACCGAAGCCAGCGTCTTTATGGTGCCGGCAGCGGTCGCGACCTTGATCTACGTCATTTGGTTCCTGCGCGAGGGAAGAGACAGGGAAAAAGCTGAAAAACTGAAATTCTGAAAAGCTGAGATTGGTCAGTAGTCGGTGGTCGGTGACGGAAATGCGGACTTCGGAATTCGGATTGCGGAATGGTTCTGGCTGGCCCTCCCGAACGCTACGACTCGGCAAGAAACCTGACATCTGAAGGGAGCGAGCGTCATGGTGCGGCAGTGATCGCGACCTTTATTTACACCATTTGGTTCCTGCGCGGGAAGAGACAGGAAAAAGCTGAAAAACTGAAACGCTGAAGATGGGAGAGTCGGGCTGTGCGTTTCACGAGATGGTGGATTGCGGCCGTGGCCTCGTCGTCGCCTCCAGGCGCATCCGGCTCTCGTGGTTGTCACATAATTGTAACGTGACAACTGGACGCCAAAGCTCGCACAATCAGCCGGGCGGTCATGCCACGGGGCGGCACACTTTCGAAGTGCAACTCAACGAAAAGGAAACTCAGTATGCCATACGTCACAGTTGGAAACGAAAACGGGGCTGACATCGACATCTATTATAAAGACTGGGGCCGCGGGCAGCCGATTGTGTTCAGTCACGGCTGGCCTCTCTCGGCGGATGATTGGGATCCGCAGATGCTTTTTTTCCTCAACAAAGGTTTCCGCGTCATTGCGACCGATCGGCGCGGACATGGTCGCTCGACTCAAACCGACGGCGGACACGACATGGATCATTATGCCGACGATCTGAAGGCGGTGACCGATCATCTCGACCTCAAAGATGCGATTCACGTGGGCCATTCGACCGGCGGTGGCCAGGTGGTGCGTTATCTTGCCCGTCATGGCGACAAGGATGTAGCGAAGGCGGCGATCATCAGCGCGGTGCCGCCGCTGATGGTGAAGACTCCGGACAATCCGTTAGGTCTGCCCAAATCGGTGTTCGACGATCTTCAATCCCAGCTCGCCGCCAACCGGGCGAAGTTTTACTACGATCTGCCGGCCGGCCCGTTCTACGGCTTCAATCGTCCGGGCGTGAAAACGATTGAGCCTCTTATTTGGAACTGGTGGCGACAAGGCATGATGGGCGGCGCCAAGGCGGGCTATGACGGCATCGTCGCATTTTCACAGACCGACTTCACGGAGGATCTAAAGAAGATCTCGGTGCCGGTTCTCGTCATGCATAGCGAGGACGATCAGATTGTGCCCTATCAGGCGGCTGGTCCGCTCTCCGCCAGGCTGCTGAAGAACGGCACGCTGAAGACATACAAAGACCTGCCTCACGGCATGATCACGACGCAAGCCGACGTCATCAACGCCGACCTGCTCGCGTTCTTCAAAGGTTAAGCCGAACCCAGAATCAAAAACCAAAAACAATCCTTCGAGAAACACACGCATATGAATAACAAAATGAAGATCGTGGTTATTGGCGGCAGCGGACTCATCGGAGCAAAGGTGGTAAGCAATCTTCGCCAGCGTGGCCATGAGGTCGTGGCGGCGTCGCCTTCGACAGGCGTCAACACGCTCACTGGCGAAGGACTGGCCGAAGCCCTTAATGGCGCTCAGGTCGTCGTTGATGTGGCAAACTCACCTTCCTTCGAAGACAAGCCTGCTTTGGAATTCTTCGAAACATCCGGCCGCAATCTTCTTGCCGCGGCAAAGGCTGCCGGCGTGAAACATCACGTGGCGCTGTCGGTCGTCGGCACCGATCGCCTGACGGGAAGTGGCGCCGGTTCTTTGAGTGGTTACTTCCGCGCGAAGATGGCCCAGGAAAATCTGATCAGGGCTTCCGGCATTCCGTTTACGATCGTTCACGCAACGCAGTTCTTCGAGTTTGTGAAGAGCATTGCCCAATCGGCGACCGACGGTTCAAACGTTCGGTTATCATCGGTCATGATGCAGCCGATCCTTTCGGATGATGTCGCTGCGGCGATCGCCGAGGTCGCCCTCGGCAACCCGGTCAATGGCATGATTGAGGTGGCCGGGCCCGATCGGATACGGCAGGACGAGCTTGTCCGGCAGTTTTTAAGCGCGACGGGCGACACGCGGAAAGTGATCACTGACGACAATGCGGGGTACTTCGGCATAAAGGTGAACGATCAAAGCCTCGTCCCGGGAGATAACCCTCGCCTCAGTCCAACGCACTTCAAAGATTGGCTAAAACATTCCACATCTTAGAAAAAGCGGACCAAAAGCTGAAACGCTAGAGTAATGTAGCCGGAGGCGAGAGCGCGGCTTTTCAATTGAAGATTGCCAGCGTTGCCTGGCATCTTTTCTCCGCTATATCCGCTTTCCAGAAGACATGCTTCGCTGCGCTTTCCTCACGCTCGATGATGCCAGGGACTTTGTCATCGACGATGAATTGGCTTACCGGGCGCTGGCTGATCTCGGCTGGCGCGTCGAAGCGATCTCCTGGCGCACGCCGTCATGCAATTGGCGCGCCTACAATGCGGTCGTCATCCGCTCGACCTGGGATTACATCGCCGATCCCGATGCGTTTCTCGCTGTTCTCACCGAAATCGAGCGCGCCGGAATTCCGCTCTTCAATGCACTCGATCTCGTTCGCTGGAATATTCGCAAGACTTACCTGCGTGATCTGGCCGAGCGCGGCGTTCCAGTCGTCCCGACGATCTGGCGTGAGCGGCTCGCTCCCGATGAGCTGCTGGCGTTAGTCGAAGAAGTCGGAGCCAACGAAATTGTGATCAAGCCGGTCGTCGGGCTGAACGCGCACGGAGTTTTTCGAGTGAATGGCCGGAGCGCCCGGCAGCCAGCCGCCGAATTGAGCGCGCACTACGCGGAGCGCGCATTCATGGCGCAGCCGTTTCTTTCCCATGTGATCAGCGAAGGCGAGTTTTCGTTGATCTACTTCAACGGTCGGCTGAGTCACACCATCTTGAAGACGCCAAAGGCGGACGATTTTCGCGTGCAGGAGGAACACGGCGGCGTCATTCGCGCGGTCCAGCCGGAGCGCGAACTGCGCGAAGCCGGCGAGACCGCTCTCCGCGTGCTCGACTCCGTTCCACTCTACGCCCGGGCTGATTTCGTCCGGGCGAATGATGGCCGTGGCTTTTGGCTGATCGAGCTGGAGCTCATCGAACCTTCGCTTTACCTGCGCATGGATTCCGAAGCGCCGGAGCGCTTCGCTCAAGCCTTGCACGAGCGCGCGAGCAACGCGGCGTCTCCGTCACCAGAACGCCATCGTCGATATCAGTCGTAGGAGTCTTTGTGGCCAATTCTGTTCCTGGGACAAGGAGGCTGCACAGGGAACCCCAGTTCCTATTTTTCCGCAGGTTCAGACCAAAACAGAACCAGACCCAAGGCGAAGCACCAGCCAAACCATGCGGCGAAGAGTGCACGCTGAACGAGTCCGTGAATTGGCCGCAAGTATTCCCAGACGATACTTTCTCCAAACAGCGGACTCAGGTTTAGGGCGATCGCGATGCAGACCAGGAAATAGAATAGCCAGGAAAGACGAACGGAAGATTTCACGCGCGCGTCATTTCTCCAGGTCACCGCGAGCAAAAGCGGCGCCTGATAACCAATCAGCTCGGAGAGTCCAAAGAGATTATGAAGCGGATGCGGGTAGGCGAAGATCCCCACCCCGACGACCGACACGGCCATGCATCCGGTAAAATAAGCCGCGATGGAAGAGTGATCGAGTGCGAGCGAGCGATCACGCAGGGCGAGGGCAAACAGTACGATGCACGTGGCAATGGCACACAACAGAACAGCGAAAGGAATCCGAGCCGGCGAAGTCATCTCACCGATCTCGCTCACCGTCTGGCGCACATGACTGTATCCGGGCACCAGCGTGGCAAGTGCTACCGTGCCGACGGCGAAGAGAATGCCAGCCGCGGGTCCGAAGAGCAGGCGATAGTCCCGTTTCATTCAGGAAGGTCGAATACCTTGCGCACGTTTTGCGGCGGAGTTTGCTGCGACTGCTGATGTTCGTTAGTCTGCCGGAAAGCACTCAAAGTGTCTCCAGCTTTGTCAACGAAGCGCTGAAGGTCCAGCGAAGTCTTCGCGGTCAATGCTGTTAGCCGCTCGCAGAGGGCGGTAGTCGGTGGTCGGTGACCGGAAATGCGGAATTTTGGAATGTGAAATGTGACCACGCCTCGGGTGCTGGGCGTTGCGGGAAACGAAAACATATCGTGTCTCGCAGGCGAACGCAGGACTTGCGGCCAGGGTCAGCTCCTGATCTGCTATTCGTGCGAGCGGGTGGAATCCTTTTCCGCTGAACTCTGATTTTGAATGCCGTTGTCGAGATTCTGAAGCGAGCGCAGCAGGAAAAGCTGCCTCACCTTCTCGTTGGCGGCCACGCGATCATTCTCTATCAGGTCCCCCGCTTTACGCGCGATATCGACTTCGTCGTGCCGGATGAGGCCGTGGAGCGATGGCTCGATTTCCTGCGCCGGTTTCACTACCGCGTTTATCATCAAACGGGTGTTTTCATTCAACTCGAACCCGATAAACCGGGGGAACTGCCGCCGGTTGACCTGATGCTGGTGGATGAAGGAACATGGACGAAACTCACCGCCCAGGCGCAGGAGCGGGACGCGGGCGACGGAATGCAGTTGCAGGTGCCGCATCCATGGCATCTTATCGCAATGAAGCTTGTCGCGGCGAAATCTCCCGTGCGTCGAACGGGCGCGGTGGACTGGAGCGATATTTTCGATCTGCTCCGGACGTGCAAGATCGATGTGGCCGATCCAGAGTTTCGTAAGCTGGTGCTGCGCTACGGGGGGGAAGAAGCGCTGCGGCGGATGGAGGATGAAGGGCGATGAGCCGCGAGACTGATGTCTGGGAGATCGATCTCCCGCATCCGGACGCGCCGCTCCAAGCCGGGCACCTCCGCCAATCGACGACCTGGGCTGAGTTCATGCGCGAGATCGATGGGTATTGGCGCCGTTACATGCACGAGCATGATCGGCCCGAGAGCCGGCTTGCGACCAAGATCGATCAGCGCTTCCGGATCGATTCCGAATCCAAACAGGCAGGCTGAAGGCCAGTCGGCGCCGCTGGCGCGCTAAGTCGTTAGTCGAATTACGGCGGATCGCCATTGGGGTTTACCAACATCGGGTTTCGCTTCTTCCGACAGGCTTGGAAACTTGACTGCTTAAAGCAGTCAAGTTCAGAAGGGCTCGATCACGGTTGCGCGCTCGCCTCCGCATCTGCCACCTTCGCGGGTGTGAAGGAGATCGCCGAGCCGGAAATTGCACAGACTACGCCTGCTCTCTCCGATCCGCGCGCGCCCATCCCGAAACAGATCCGTTACATCATCGGGAACGAGGGACGCGAACGGTTCAGCGTTTATGGGATGCGGAACACTCTCACCGTGTTCCTCGTTTCATCCCTCCTGCTCTATCCGCCGGAGTCGGAGCGCGCGCCAACATGGTCGGCTTGCGCCCAGCGCCGTAGTGCCGGAATGTGAAATCTCGCTCGGTTCCAATTCCTGAATGCCAGGGAGTGATATGGCGGATGCAAAGACAATTGCAGACCATTGGGCGACAAATGACGTCTATGGCCTGATCATCTCGGCGTTGAACAAGATGTCGAAGCCTCTCGACAACTTGACCGTCGAAGACCTCGCCCCGGTCGACCACTTTCACGCGCGCGGCTTTCCCGCTACGGTTGAACTCGCCGACAAACTCCCGATCCAACCCGGTCAACAGATCCTCGACATCGGCTGCGGGCTGGGCGGTCCCGCCCGCTACATCGCGCAGCGGTTCCATTGCAATGTCAGCGGGATTGACATTACCGAGCCTTTTGTCGAGGCGGCCAGAGGGTTAACGCGACTGCTTCGAATGGAAGGAGAGGTCAGGATCGAACACGGCGACGGTCTCCACCTCCCCTATCGCGATGCGTCCTTCGACGGCGCCTACACGCAGCATGTCACGATGAACGTTGCCGATCGGTCCGGATTTTTCGCGGAAGCCTGGCGTGTGCTCAGGCCGGGTGCCTTCTTTGCGCTAACCGAGCACGGACTGGGGTCGGGCGGGAATCCCCATCACCCGGTTCCATGGTCTGAAGATGGCCGCGGCGCCTGTCTGGTTGCACCCGCCGAAACTCAGGCGCTGCTGAGAAGCGCCGGATTCGAGGACCTCCAGGTCGAGGACACCGGAGCGAAATATCTCGCCGGGTATAAGGGGATAATCGAAAAAGCGGAGAAAGGTGCTTTGCCACCGCTGGGGGTCCACCTCCTGATGAGGGAAAACGCACTGGAGAAGATGCGCAATGCTGCGCGCAACATCGAAGAAGGACGAACTCATCCGATCCAGATCATCTGCCGCAAACCGTAGCGGACGAGCGCGGCGGCAGGAATGTCACCTTCAATGTGAGGATTTGGAATCCATGAAGTTTCGGACCAACGCCGCGATCTCATCAGCCGCTGTGTCCAATCCGAAATGACCGGCGTCGAGAACGTGGACGTCCGCATTCGGCACGTCCTGGCGGTAGCGTTCCGGCTCTCCCGAATCGAACGATAAATCATACTTACCCCAAACGACCAACAGGCGCGGATGCTTCTCGCGCATCCAGGCCTGCCATTTTGGATAAGCGTCAACGTTCGTCCGATAGTCGTAAAAGAGATCGCTTTGGATCTGCGCCTGACCCGGCCGATTGAGAAAATAATATTCGTCGGTCCAAAGATCCGGGTCATAGCGGTCCACGTTTGGATCGTTGCCGACGTGCCTGGTTCGCGTCGTCTGGAGCGAAAGAAGATTGGTGCGAAGCGCACTTTCGTGGGCGACGCGATCTTTCCAGAACTCGCGCCGCGTTTTCCAATTCGCACCAAGCCCTTCGTTATGCCCGGCCGCGTCCTGCACAATGAGCGCCTCGACGCGTTCCGGGTGTGCCAGCGCCATGCGGAACCCAACCGGGCCGCCGTAATCGTGCATGTAAAGCGTGTAACGCGCGAGCCCGAGCGCTTCGGTAAAGTGATTCATGATCTCGGCGATGTGATCGAAGGTGTAGGCAAATTTTTTTGGGTCCGGCCAATCGCTGTGTCCAAAACCCGGGTAATCGGGCGCGACGAGGTGAAACCGATCGGAAAGGCGCGCGAAGAGCGGCTCGAATTGCCGCGAAGAAGTTGGAAGTCCGTGCAGCAGGAGAATGGTCGGCGCCTCTTTCGGGCCGGCTTCCCGGTAAAAGATCGACAATCCATCAATCTGTTTCGTGCGATAGACCGTCGAGTATTTCATGGCGGGTTCCTTTCCATCAATCTGGGCGAGCGCCAGCAATTCGAATAAACACGCGAGCGTCAAAATTTGTCTTATCACAGTTCGTTGCATGATCGGGCCTCGCTAGTTGGACACTTCGAAAATCACGTCCAGTTCCACCGGTGTGCCGAGCGGAAGACTGGCCACGCCATAGACCGAGCGGCAAGGGTTCTTGTTTTTTCCGAACACCTCCTGAAGCAGCTCCGACGCGCCGTCTGCGACTTTCGGCTGATCGCGAACATCGCCTTCAGTCGCCACGGACACGCCGAGCCGGACGATTCGCGTCACCCTGTCGAGTGATCCGAGGTATTCGCGCGCGACCGCGAGCAGATTGAGCGTGGCGAGACGAGCGGCTTTGCGTCCGGCTTCGACATCGAGCTCGGCACCGATGCGACCGACGAATTTCGCCGTGCGACCTTCCGTGGGAAGCATGCCGGTCAGGAAAAGCAGATTACCTGTCTGGACCGCTTCGGCATAGGTGCCAAACGGTTTCGGCGGGGACGGGAGTTTAAGGTCGAGTTCCTGCAAACGCTTCTCGGCGCCGGTCGGATTGGAATTTCCAAGTGTCACCATTTGCCAACGTGTGCACCGCCGTCCACGTGCAACACCTCCCCCGTGATTTGACGAGCTTCCGTCAAATAAACGACCGCGCCAGCAATCTCTTCGACGGTCGAGATAGAGCCCATGGGCGAACGCGTTTCCAGGAACTCTCTTGAGTTATCCCTGTTGAGGGATGTGGCGACGATCCCCGGAGCGACGGCATTGAATCGAATACGCTCTTTCGCATATTCCACGGCCAAACTTCTCACTACCGCGTTCAGGCCTCCTTTTGTGATCATGGAAAGGGAAGCGGGCTCGCCGGCAATCGGATTGTCGACCAATGCCGCAGAGATGCTCACGATGCTGCCGCCGGTCTTCTGCGCCTGCATCTGTTTGACGGCAAGCTGCGCAATGTAAATGAAGCCTGCCAGGTTGGTCGAGACGAGAGCGCGAAAGTCATCAACCGTATATTCCGTGAACGGCTTCACGATGAAGATGCCGGCGTTCGCAACGACGGCATCGATCGTGCCGAACTTGTCGAGCGCGAGCTCGGCGACTCTTTGCGCTGTCTCAAATTGACCGATGTCGCCGTCGATCAGGGCGAGGTGGTCGGAAGCTGAAAGTTGTTTCGATTTCGTCGCGTTTCGCGCGGTCCCGACAACATGGTAGTTCCGAGCGAGGAACGCCTGGACGACCCCCGCACCGATGCCTTGCGAGGCTCCCGTCACGATCACTGTCTTTCGGTTTCTTTCCATAAGACTAAAGCAGCGATCTCAATTGTTTCGAGGCAGCTTCGTGCCGAAGCCAGAAAGTTGACGGTGTCATTCCCCCATGGTCAGGACAACGCGGAACCGCACCCTGCCGCTGTGCATTTGCTCGTAGGCTTCCGCGACACGGCTGAGCGGAAATTTCTCAATCATCGGATGCACGTCGCTTAGCGCGCTGAATTCCAGGGTGTCCTGCGAATCCCTCGCCGTCCCGGAATACCAGCCGGCGACGGATCGGCGTCCCAGGATAAGCGGCATGACCGACAGGCTGAGCGGGTCGTTAAGCGCGGCGGGGATGAGAAGGTTTCCGTCCGGCGACAATCCGTCGACCAATGCGGAAATGGCCTTTGCGTTAGGGGCGGTGGCCAGAATGACGCGCGCGCCACCGAGTTTCTGCAACTGCGCGACGGCGTCGCCGGAGTTGGTGTCGAAGTAATGATGAGCGCCCAGCTTTTCGGCCAGCTCCTGTTTGTCTGTCCCGCGGTTCAGCGCAACGGTCACGAATCCCATCCGTCGCGCGTACTGCACGCCGAGATGACCCAGGCCGCCGATCCCGTGCACCGCGACGACATCGCCGCCGCGCGCTCCCGAATTGCGAAGCGCGTTGTAGACCGTCACCCCGGCGCACATGAACGGACCGACCTCCTCCGCCTTTAAGTCGTTTGGAACCGCCGCGACCGCTTCCGCGCCGACCACCATGTAATCGGAATAGCCGCCGTCGAAGTCGAACCCGGTGACCTTGCGCCTGACGCACATGGCGAAATCGCCGCGACGGCAGGGATCGCAAACAAAACAATGTCCGCCATGCCAGCCGACGCCGACGCGCTGGCCTTTCTCCCAGTGCGTAACACCGCTTCCCAGTGCATCGATTCGGCCGCCAATTTCATGGCCCGGCACGCGAGGGTATTGAAGTCCCGGCCAGAGACCGTCTTTGATCATGACATCGCTGTGGCAGATGCCACAGGCTTCCACTTTCACGCGCACCTGCTTCGGACCCGGTTCCGGGATGTCGCGATCCACCAATTCAAAATCTCCGCCGGGGTTGCCAATCTGCGCCGCTTTCATCTTTGTTTTCATCAGAGCGTGGTTCCTCAATTGTTCCTTCACTGATTTCCCCAACGCTTATTCCCTCGGATGGTATCACCACTAACCATGGCTTCCCACGCAAAGGCGAGGGCCCAAACAGGGCCTCTCCGCGAAAACGTCGCTTCAAGTTGCATGGAACAAAGTTACAATCGTGTTACGTCAACGACTCAGACTTGGAAATAAAATCATGGCGAATAGATGTGGTCGCTCTCCACATCGAAGACGCGGTTCAAACGCGCGCGATAATTCTCGAAGGCAATCTGGCCGCTTAGCTGCAGGAGCTGCTCTTCCGAAAATTTTTGCCGCAAACGCGCGTAGAGGTCTTCCGAGATATTGGATGGCGTGGCGGCCATGGCGTCAGCCAGTTCGATCACCAACCGCTCGACTTCGTTGAAGACCGAGAGATCGTCGCCCAGGACGGCGTGCAGTTTCTCATCGCTCAAGCCCGCTTTTCTGCCCACGGCAGAATTGATGTCTATTCAGAAAGGACATCCGATCCGGTCGGCCGTGCGCACTTTCCCCAGTGAAGCGCAGGGAGACGCGGCGTTTGCGGCCCAGGGCGGCTTCCATCGCTATGCTGCCCCAGATGAGACCCGGCACGCGCATCTGGATTTTCGCCGGAGTCAGATCGCGGCCGAACATTTTGCGCATGGTTCCATAGAACCAGCGCAGGTGCCAGGGAGCCTGCTTTTTCTCGAGACCGGAGATTCGTGCCATTGTCGCCTCCCTAATTTCATTCGCGCCGAGAGCAAACGGCGGACTCAGAAATCGCGGAGATTTGTGACAAAGCGGAATCCTTGCGCAGCTCGAGTCAGTCGATCATTGAATGAACCGGATGGTCATCGGGTAGCGGTAGAATTTTCCGTCGCTCGCCTGGATCGCGGCGATGATGACGAAGACGGCGTTCAGAACCCAGAGAATGGCGAGAAAGACGAAGCCGATCAGGATGAGGCAAAAAACGGCGGCCACGATGTTGTAGATCAGCATCGAGATTTGGAAGTTGAGCGCTTCCTTGCCGTGGGCGTCGATTTCGGGCGAGTCGCCGCGCTTGACCAGCCAGATGATGAGCGGACCGAGCAGGTGACCGGGGAAATGCACGAAGACCCCGAGCAGGGCGCTGGCGTGACAGAACGCGGCCCAGGTGCGCACGTTGGTGAGGGCGGGATCGATGGGAGGCGGCGGTGGCGTTGGATAGGTCGTTTCCATGGTTTCTAATGAATGGATGCAGCGGGGCGGCCGTTTGGATTCAAGAAAGCGATCGGAGGCGGCGATCGCGGTTATTGGGTTATTGGTTATTGGTTAATTGGTTAATTGGTTATTGGAAGATCCTACGTTGTACGCAGGAGTTCTTTGGCCAACTCCAGAGCCTGATCGAGATCGGCGCAGAATTTGCGTTCGCCCAGCCAACTCACAAATCCTGACTCGAACATCACTTTCATCGGCTGCGGTTGAACGGCGGTGAGGAGGACTTTCACCCGATCGCGATGCAACTTCTCGACCGCGACCCGAAAAGCGTGCAAACCGCTGGCGTCCATCGCCGGAACGTTGCGCATACGGAAAATGACGATCCTGGGTTTCCCGCCTGACCCGCGCAAAGCCTGGTCGAGGTTCTCGGCCGCCGCGAAAAAGAAAGGCCCTTCGATCCGGTAAAGCACCACCCCCGCAGGAATATCCTTTCCGCGCATGCTGTGGGTACCCTCGATTTCCGGCTCACTCCCCGGCGTGACGATGCGAATGTGCGAGACCGATTCCATCTGACGCAGAAAGAGCACGATCGCCATGATCATTCCGGCGCCCACGCCGATCGTCAGGTCGAAAACCGTCGTGAGGACAAAGGCCGTGGCCATCACGGCAAAGTCGCTGCGCGGCCCGCGCCAGAGTTCGACAAAGGTATGTGCTTCAGCCATTCGCACCGCGACCGTGAGCAGAATGGCACTGAGCGCGGCGAGCGGGATATACGACGCGAGCGGCGCGGCCACCAGCGCCACCATGAGCAGGACTAACGAATGAACGATGCCGGCGAGCGGCGTGCGCGCGCCGTTCCGAATGTTGGCAGCGGTGCGCGCAATCGCACCAGTCGCGGCAATCCCGCCGAGGAGCGGCGAAAGCAGGTTGGCGATGCCCTGTCCAATGAGTTCCTGGTTCGGATCGTGTCGTGTCTCCGCCATCCCGTCCGCCACCATCGCGGAGAGAAGTGACTCGATCGCGCCGAGCGCGGCGATGGTGAACGCCGGGCCCATCAACTGCCGCATCGCTTCCAGCGATACCGTCGGGAAGTGCCAGCCGGGCCAGCCGCTCGGGATACCGCCAAAGGCCGTGCCAATCGTCGCCACCGGCCAGTGTCCGAGCAAGGCAACAAGCGCCGTCAGGATGACCGCGATGATACTGGCGGGGACGCGCCGCGTGACCCGCGGCCAGAGAAAGAGGACGGCAAGCGAAATGACTCCCGTGGCCAGCGCATACGGGTTTACATCGCGCAGGTGGGCCGCCAAAACACTCAGTTGCCGCGGAACATGCGCCGGCATCTTGAGACCAAGACCGAGGAACTCATTCAATTGCCCGCAGAAAATAATGACGGCAATTCCGCTCGTGAATCCGGCCACCACGGGATAGGGAAAGAATTTGAGCAGCCGCCCCATCTTGAGCGCGCCGACGAGTATGAGCATCACCCCCGCCATCATCGCTGCGAGCGCGAGCCCGCCATACCCGTATTGCGCCACGATCGTGAAGAGCACGGGCACAAAGGCCCCGGTCGGCCCGGCGATCTGAAACCGCGATCCGCCCAGGATGGCCACGGCTAATCCCGCGACGATCCCGGTCCAAAGACCCTGCTGCGGCGTTGCGCCAGAGGCAATCCCAAAACCGATCGCCAGCGGCAGAGCAATAATTCCTACGGTCAGACCGGCCGATAAGTCGGCGAAGAAATCGGCCCGACCATAGTTATGGAAAGCGGAGAAAATCGCGGGCCGGAATTTGGGCATCGGTAATCGGGTCGGTGAAAATCATGACACTAAGCCACCGCTTCACCGACGGGCGAGTTGAATCACCGTGAATCCACGCGCCGAGGTCAGGGTGCGAATCTTATGCAGGCATTGACACCCGCAGAAATCGGCCAGAGGGAAAATGGCATGAGACGTCTCCTTGGTTTCGTGCATATCACCGCGCTCCTTGTTTTCGCGATTGCCGCCTTCATTCCGGCGCTGGCCAGATCGCAAGAGTCCAAACCGCTTTCGCCGCAAGCGCTCATGAGCAAACTCAAGTGGCGTTGCGTCGGTCCCTACATCGGTGGGCGCGTCGTCACCGTGACCGGCGTTCCGGGAAACAACAATCTCTTCTATGCTGGAACGGTCGGCGGCGGCGTTTGGAAAAGCACGGACCAGGGCATCCAATGGGAAAACATCACGGATGGCAAACTGCCGGGGCCGAGCTCGAGCATCGGCGCAGTCGCGGTGGCGCCCTCCGACGCCAATACAATCTACGTCGGGACGGGCGAAGCCGATATTCGTGGCGACATGATCCCCGGCGACGGCGTTTACAAATCGACCGATGCCGGCAAAACATGGCAGTTCGCAGGTCTGCGCGACGCGCACTCGATCAGCGGCATTGTTGCCGATCCGAAAGATCCGAACGTCGTTTACGTGGCTTCGATGGGGCATGTCTTCGCGCCCGATCCGAATCGCGGCATTTTCAAATCGACTGACGGCGGCAGGACATGGAAGAAGATTTTGTTCGTGGACGACAAGACCGGGGCGATCTGCCTGGTGATGGATCCGGCTCATCCGAATGTCATGTATGCCTCGATGTGGCAGGCTGCGCGCATGCCGTGGGGCCTGACGAGTGGCGGCCCGGGCAGCGGCCTTTACAAGACGACTGACGGCGGCGCGCATTGGAGCAATATCTCGCACAATACCGGGCTGCCCCAGGGAGTGCTCGGACGCATGGGATTGACGGTCGCGGCGAGCAAACCGGACACGGTTTACGCGATCATTCAGGCAAAAGAAGGCGGCGTGTTTCGCTCGGATGATGCCGGCGCGACATGGAAGCGGGTGAACGACGAAATGAAGCTGCGGCAACGCGCGTTTTATTACATGACAATTTATGCCGACCCGAAGGATGCGAACACGGTTTATGTGCCCGAAGTCGATGCCTTGTGGGTGTCGCGCGATGGCGCGAAGACGTTCACGAAACTGAAAACGCCCCACGGCGATAATCATGTCGTCTGGATCAATCCTAACGACACGCGGATTTTGCTCGAGGGCAATGACGGGGGCGCAACGGTCTCGATCGATGGCGGCAAAACCTGGAGCACCGAGCACAACCAACCGACGGCCCAGTTCTACCACGTTAATATTGACGATCAGTTTCCCTATCACATCTACGGTGCCCAGCAGGACGAAGGTTCCTTCGAAGGACCGAGCGCGCACGACGGCGGAATGATTCCGCTCGCGGCCTGGCACGAGGTCGCCTATGGCGAGAGCACCTACACCGTGCCGCAACCAGGCGATCCGAACATCACCTACGGCAGCGGTTACTACAGTATCTTCGTCAAACACGACCGGCGCACCGACGAATATCGCAGTGTCAGTCCGTGGCCGCATTATCAGGAAGGCGCGTCGTCCGGCGAGCTGAAGTATCGCTGGGGCTGGACGCATCCGATTCTCTTTTCACCGGCCAACCCGAAGCAGCTCTTCACCGCCGCCGAAGTGATCTTCCGGAGCGATGACTACGGGTTGACCTGGACGAAAATTTCGCCCGATCTGACGCGCAACGAAAAGGAGAAGCAGGTGCCGAGCGGCGGTCCGATCGATCTCGACCAGTCCGGCGCGGAGATTTATCCGTTGGTCTCGGCGCTCGCCGTTTCACCGCACGACGGCAATCTGCTCTGGGCGGGATCGGATGACGGGCTCGCTCATATTTCAACGGACGGCGGGAAACATTGGGAAAAGATCACTCCGCCGGAACTGCCCGAGTCGTCCTGGATCAGTTGCATCGAGCCGTCGCATACGAACAAGCAGACGGCGTATCTCACGGCCCGCCGCTACATGCTGGACGATTTCAAGCCTTACATTTTCAAGACGACCGACATGGGCAGGCATTGGACTGCGATCACGCAAGGTTTGCCGCAGGATGAATTTGTCTTCGATCTCCGCGAAGACCCGAACGATCCGAACCTGCTTTTCGTCGGAACGCGCAGCACGGTTTACTTCAGCCTCGATGCCGGGGCACATTGGCAGCCGCTCACTTTGAATCTGCCGGTGGCGCAGGTGCGCGATATCGCCATCAACACGCGCCAGGGTCAGGTCGTGGCGGCCACGCACGGCCGCTCGTTCTGGGTGCTGGATAACCTGACGTTTCTCGAACAACTAACGAAGAATTCACAGGTACAATCGGCGGACAATTACGTCTTCGCGCCAGAGCAGGCGTGGTTGACGCACTGTTACGGACTTCCCGATCCCGATCGGAAACGTCCGCCCGATGCCGGCTACAATCCGCCCTTCGGCGCGACGGTTTTCTTTCATCTGCCTGACAATTACGACGGCAAAACGCCGGCCACGCTTCAGTTCACCGACGAAAGCGGGAAGGTGATTCGGAGCATCTCGCTGCATCTCGCGACCGAGAAGGAAAGAAAGGAGAAGGAGAAAGCCGAAGCCGCGGCCTACGCCGATGTGGCAGGGGCAACGGAGCATCTGGAAAATCCCGCCGCCGAAGAGAAGAACAGCGAGAAAAGCACCGATAAAAAGATTCAAGAAAAGGAAGCCAAACTTGGAGCGGTCGAGCCGGGAATGAACCGGCTCCAATGGAATCTGCGTTATCCCTATGCGACGGAGGTCACCGGTTTCCATGCTCCGATCGCGGCAGGCGGCCTCGAGGATTCGGTCGAGGGACCGGTCGTTGCGCCCGGCACCTATTCCGTCGTGCTCGATTACGGCGGAAAGAAAACGCAGCAGAGCTTCAAGGTGACGCTCGATCCGAGACTCAAAGCCAGCCGGCAAGACCTTCAGGCGCGGCTCGATTTGCAGTTGAAGATCCATGCCGATCTCGACGCGCTGGACAAAAACATCAATCAGGCGATGGCGTTGCGCGATAAGCTTCAGAAAACCCCCGCCACCCCCGCGTCGAACACTGCAGATGTGACCAAGGCGATCACCGCGCTTACTGCCGACATCGACAGCGTAGTCCAGATGGCGATGAGAGCGAGCGAGGGCGATCTGCTTCACACGCCCAGGCTGCGAAGTCATCTCGCCTACCTGGCTTCCGACATCGACCTGGCTTACGCGCGGCCGACCCCGGCGCAGGAGGCGGTCTTTCGTCAGCTCGATGAGCAGGCGAAAGAAGGCCAGCGACGACTCGAAGCGGATATTGCGGAGGCCAGCAAGTTCGGAGGGAACAAACGCTAGACCAAAGAGGCCGCCGTCATTCGCCGGCTCTCGATTTCAGATGACGAACGAATGACAAACGGCGGCTGACCAAGGAATGAGTGGTGACGAAGGACGCACACTGGCGGTGATGTGAAGCGCAGTTTGAACTTCAGTGCGACCAAGCCGCCACGCTCGCGCGTGGCGGCTTGTCGAGAAGCAGCGTTGTTCGAATCTCGAGGAGCTACTGATTGACCGCTACTTTGAGCGCCGGTCTGGCCGCCTCAAACTGCGCACTGACTTTCTGGATTTGCGCGGCCTGCTCTCTCAGCTGGGCCGTGAGAGTCGCTATTTCTTTCTGTTGCTGCGCCACTGCTGTTTGCAATGTCTCGACTTTGCGGTTGAGGATGGCTTGCCGGGGGTCTGGGCTATTGGGCTGGACCCCTTGGGGCACGGCCTGGGGATAGCCAATCTTGTTTCCAATGACCGCGACGGAGACGGTCCCCAATTTCCCGTTGTCATCAACCATCACGACATGGGGGTGGGCGCTGGCAGAAACGGGACGGTTCTGAATGCCGGCAATATAGGTGTCATACGGAAAAGTAAAAGCCGTGTCGCTGCCAATGCGGATAAATTCAAATTCACCCGAACCAGCGGGCTGCACTTGTGCGCCGATATAGATGTTACCTTCGCCAGTTGTCAAGTTACTCCCGGTCGAATGCCCCAGACAGGTATTCGAGTTTCCACTGATGCCACTGCCGGCCAGCTCTCCGATCGCGGTATTATCACTTCCGCCGTTTCCTGATTCCATCGCGCCGGCACCAACGGCGGTGTTTCTGGTGCCATTAACGTTGGCTTGGAGCGCAAAGCCGCCGACCGCCGTGTTGAAGACGGCCGCGCCGGTTCCGCTCGAGTCATTGTGCTGAAGCGCGAAAGTACCCAGGGCGGCGTTTGTGAAGGCTGTGACGTTGGACTGCAGCGCTTCAAAGCCGACCGCCGTGTTGTCCTCGGCGGTGGTGTTGCTAGACAGGGCTCGATCGCCGACGGCTGTGTTCATGTCAGCGGTGGTGTTGGAGAAGAGCGCTTTGAACCCAATGGCCGTGTTTTGGCTGCCGCTGGTGTTGCCGTAAAGCGCATTCAGACCGTTGGCCACATCCTCGCTCCCAGTGGTGTTATTATAGAGCGCATAGTAGCCGTTGGCCGAGTTGAAACTGCCGGTGGTGTTGTGATAGAGCGTGTTCAGACCGATGGCCACGCTGTAGCTGCCGGTGGTGTTGGTATAGAGGGTTTGATAACCGATGGCCGTGTTGCGGGTGCCGGTGGTGTTGCTGCGCATCGAGAGATACCCCTGGGCGGTGTTGAAGCCCCCGGTCGTAGTACTAAAGAGCGACTGATAACCGACGGCCGTGTTATCGAGTCCGCTGGTCAGGTTCTGGAGGGCTTGAGTTCCCTCCGCCGTGTTGGCTCCGGGATATCCTCCGTCCGGTGGCGGATTAACCGCATGCACGGCAGGCGAAAGCCCAAGACAAACAAGCACCAGCGAAATGAGAAGTAAACCGCGGGTCACTGACAAACGACCAGCCCACTCTTGCGTGGTCGTTTTGATCTGAATCGATTGATACATATTCTTTTCCCTCCTCCCGATAAGGTTTTGGCTGTCCGGCGATCTGAAGAAGGAAAAAGCCATCGGGAGGGGGCTCCTCCCCTGGATCAGATCGAGTGTACGCCCCCTTTTTGGTCAGATCCAAAACGATTCGTCAATACGAAAATGCAAGAGGAAGCTTGACGCCATGTAGTTTGCGCGGTGACTTTGCGCAATCGTTTCCGCGAGGCGCTACTCGACCAGCGCCCTGGTTCGGCGATCATCGATTCTCCAATCCTGCAAAGCCGCCACGCCTGCGCGCGGCGGCTTGTCGAGAAGCAGCACTCTTCGAATGTCGAGGAGTTACTGGTTGGCCGCCACTTTGAGCGCGGGTCTCGCCGCCTCGAACTGCGCGCTGACCTTCTGGATCTGCGCAGCCTGCTCTTTGAGCTGGGCGGCCAAAAGGTCCATGGCTTTTCTCTGCTGGCCGACAGTCGACTTCAATTCCACAATGCTTGCCTGTTGTTCCTCGACTTTCTTGTGCTCTTTGAGGAACTCGTTGAGCAACATCGCGTTCACGGCTTCGTAGCGGACGGTTTGTGGTTTTCCCTGCTCATCACGTCCAACCAAGTCGGGGTTGATCTCCGCGACTTCCTCGGCAATCAAGCCAAAGGATAGCCTGTGCGAGGGCTCGATCTGTGGCTTGTAGCGGAAGGTGACCGGTTTGAGATTGAACAGGGCGTCGCTGGCCTTGCCCATCGGCTTGATCTGCTCTTTGTAGCGGCGCGAGGAGGCGAGCGTTCCAAGGTGGCCATCCGACCCAACGTAGACGGCTCGATCGGATATCACCCGGTTGTAAATACCTGCCGATATAGGTGTCTTGATAGGCAGTTCCGCTGGCTGCGATTCCGCCTATGGAAATGACATTGTTATCGCCTGGAAAGCCAGTGTCGCCTATGTAGATGTTGTTGTTGCCGATGTTTGAAGCATTACCGGCCGAAGCGCCCAGAGCGATATTGCTGCTACCCGTGATGGAGATGCCAGCGAGATCACCAATGGCGGTGTTGGAGCTGCCCGTTATGTTGTTATGGAGCGCGGCATCGCCGAAGGCATTGTTCCCAAAGCCGGTGGTGTTGCTATCGAGCGCACCTCGGCCCATGGCGTTGTTGAAAGTACCTGTGGTGTTGCTTTGGAGCGCGGAGTTGCCGACGGCATTGTTGGCTGCACTGGTGTTGTTTTGGAGCGCTTCAAACCCGATAGCCGTGTTGGAGCTGCCATTGGTGTTCTGTTTCAGCGCTTCGAAGCCGACGGCCGTGTTCCCAGTGCCGGATGTATTGCCAAGGAGCGACTGAAAACCGGTGGCCGTGTTGCTGTCGCCGGTGTTGCTAAAGAGCGCCTTGAATCCGGTGGCCGTGTTGTAGTTGCCGATGGTGTTGGCATAGAGGGAGTTCAAGCCGAGCGCCACATTGTAACTGCCTTCGGTGTTATTAAAGAGCGCATAGTAGCCATTGGCCGAGTTGAAGCTCCCCGTCGTGTTGTGAAAGAGCGTATTCAAACCGATAGCCACACTGAAGCTGCCGGTCGTGTTGGTAGAGAGGGCCTGATAACCGATGGCCGTGTTCCGGGTGCCGGTCGTGTTGCTGCGCATGGCGCGATACCCCTGGGCGGTGTTGAATCCCCCGGTCGTGGTACGTAAAGAGCGACTGGTAACCGACAGCCGTGTTGTCGAGTCCGCTGGTCAGGTTCTGGAGGGCTTCGGTCCCCTCCGCCGTGTTGGCCCCGGAATATCCTCCGTCCGGCGGCGGACTGACCGCATGCACGGCGGGGCAAAGGCCAAGACAAAGGAACACCGCCGAAACGACGAGCAAACCGCGCCTCACTGATAAACCACTCGCCGACTCTTGCATGATCGCTTTGATCTGAATCGATTGATACATATTTTTCCCTCTTCCCGATAAAGGTTTTGGCTGCCCTGCGATCTGAAGAAGGAGAAAAAACCATCGGGAGGGCGTCCTCCCTGGATCAGATCGAATCCTTTTGCTCAGATCCAAGCCCATTCGTCAATGCGGAAAAACAGTAATTCTTGATCCGAAACGAAGCCCAGCGGAACAATTCAACCGTTGGGTTGAAGATCCGATCGCAAACCGCAAAACGAAAGATCGAACAGACTTCACTGCCCAATGGGGCCGCATCCAGTCTCTGCAGCTTTTCGCCTGCTGTGAGCGCATTGTGGGCAGGCCGTCGCACTGTTGCCCGAAAATCGCGGATATGCGCCCGCGCCATCGAGTTTGCTTGGGCTTGAGACGCGCTTGCGCCATTGTTCCAGAATGCAAGTCACGGCGATTACGCGGGAGATTAGCCCGAGCATCAATGACTGCGAGCTCTCCTATCACGCGAGGGAGCCGATCAACCTTGCCAAGGCCGTCGCGCAACACCGGTCGTATTGCGATTGCCTCGCGCACCTCGGAGCTCACGTTGTCATGCTCCCGGCGGAAGCAAAATTGCCGGATGCGGTCTTCGTCGAAGACCCGGTCGTGGTGGTGGATGAAGTCGCGGTGCTCCTGAACATGGGAGCCGCCAGTCGAAGACCGGAGGCGAAGAGCCTCGGCGACGCGCTGGCCCGCTTTCGGCCCCTCAAATTTCTGCGCGAGCCGGGAACAATGGATGGTGGCGATGTCCTGCGGATCGGGAAGTCGATCTTTGTCGGGCAATCGCGCCGCACCAATCGCGCAGGAGTGGAACAACTGCGCGATTTTCTGAGAGACCATGGCTACGACGTGCAGCCGGTCCCGGTGCACGGTTGCCTGCATCTCAAGAGCGCCTGTTCCCATATTGGCCGCAACACGGTTCTGCTGAATCGCGCATGGATCGACGCGGACGGATTGCGGGATTTCGAGCTGGTTGAGGTCGCTGAGGAAGAGCCGGCCGCGGCGAACGCGCTTCTTCTCAACGATACGATCATCATGCCGGATTCCTTTCCGAAAACGCGCGCTTTGCTGGAGGAACGAGGATTTCAGGTGCGGGCTCTCGACGTTTCGGAATTACAAAAGGCCGAAGCCGGCGTGACCTGCTGCAGCGTGATCTTGAACACCAGCGCCCCGGGCCGCGATCGTCCCTGACTTCCGTTGGGCGGTCGTGGCAACGTCAGGCCGGATTCGTTAGCGGAAACGAACGGGCAGGCAAAACACCAATTGACGAAATGAAACAATTATGAGCAATATGGCGTTTCTCATTTCTCAACCCCACCCATCCCACCATGAAAAAAGCGTGTCTTCTCCTTATCCTGGCAGTTCTCACCTACGTCTACTTCAACCAGGCTCCCTTCACGCCACCACCGGAGCGGCCGCCGGTTGATTCGACCCCGGCGAGCCGGGTGGCGACTGCACCAGCGGAAGCCATTGTGGTGGCGCCCACTCCTTCTTACCAGGCCCGCTGGAAATATGGTTTAACCGCCCAGAACGACTGGCGGACCGGCGTCAACGCGCAGACGGAATTCGAGCCTTTCGCGCCGAGCGAACAGGCGACCTGGAACCAGACGCCGGGATACACCATTGTATCGGGCGTACGATTCCGACGGTAATCTCACACGGCAGCCGGTAACTATTAGTCGTTAGGGGAAATCCGGCGGACGCCTGGAGCGGGTCGACCGCTTCCGAGCCTTATTTCTTATAGCGCCGCATCAGCTTGAAAAAGCGAATGCTGTCGCGTACGGGATGAATGCTGCTGACTTCGTCGGAATAAACGGTGCTGATGGGAACAGCATCGATGCGGCAGCCTTTGCGGCTGGCCACGATCAACATTTCTGTTTCGTAGTCGAACCGGCTGGCCCCGCCTAACAAGTCAGGAATGAGCTGGCGCTGCAGCATGCGGAAGCCGCACTGCGTGTCGGGAATCTGCTGTCCACAAACACGGCTGATCCGGTTGCTCATATAGCGATTCACGAGGCGCCGGACCAGCGGCATGCTCCGGACATCGCTCATGCGCGTGCCGACGAACATGCGCGCGGGAGAAGCAGCCGCCGCGGAGAGAAAACGCCCGATCTCCTCCGGGCGGTGCTGACCATCGGCATCGAGGATGATGACGTAATCGATCTGGTGGTCCAACCAATGCCGCAGGCCGGTCTGGATGGAGCCGCCTTTGCCGCGGTTCTGCGGATGTTTGATAACTTCCGCACCGGCCTCGCGCGCCCGGGCGGCCGTTCCGTCGGTCGAGCCATCGTCGACCACGAGCACATGTTCAAGCTGCGCGCGGGTGCGGCGCGCCACGTCGCCAACATGTTTTTCCTCGCAATAAGCCGGGATGATGGCGGCGACGCGCCCGCGGTCGATAAGGTTGTCGCCGCCGGCGCCGGATTCCATTCGTTAGCGCACGACCGGATGAAAATCGGCCGCGTGATACGAACTGCGGACGAGCGGCCCGGAAGCGACATGCTCGAAGCCCTTGGCCCGGGCCATTTCACCGTAGGCATCGAAACGCTCCGGGGAAATAAACGCGACGACCGGCAGATGTTTCGGCGACGGACGCAGATATTGCCCGAGAGTGAGCACCTGACAGCCGACCTCACGCAGATCGTCCATGGTTTGAAAAAGCTCCGGCTCGGTTTCGCCGAGGCCGAGCATGACGCCGCTCTTGGTCACCACTTTGGGCGACAATTCTTTGGCGCGCCGCAGCACCTGGAGCGAAGTGCGATATTTCGCGCGTGAACGCACGGCCGGCGTGAGGCGTTCGACCGTCTCCATGTTGTGATTGAAAATTTCCGGCTCGGCCGCGAGCACGAGCTCGATGCACCAGTCCTGCGCGTGAAAATCAGGCACAAGCACCTCGATGATGATGGAAGGATCCATGGCGCGGACGGCGCGAATGGTGCGAGCGAAATGATCGGCTCCGCCGTCCTTCAGATCGTCGCGCGCCACCGCGGTGATGACGACATGTTTCAGTCCCATGCGGCGCACGGCTTCGGCCACGCGCTGCGGTTCGTCTTTCTCGAGCGGCAGCGGTTTCGCCGTGTTCACCGCGCAAAATCCGCAGGCGCGCGTGCAGCGTTCGCCCGCGATCATCAATGTGGCCGTTCCCTGACTCCAGCATTCCCAGCGGTTGGGACACTGCGCGCTTTCGCAAACGGTATGAAGCCGCAGATCCGAAATGAGCGCCTTGGTGGAAAAGAAAACGGGATTCGACGGCAGGCGCACCCTGATCCAGGGCGGCTTGACCGCCTGGTGCAGGCTGGGATCGATTTTCGCGCAGGACATTGTCGGCGAAAACTAGTGCAGCGCAGCGGCGTTGAAAAGGCAAAGCATCCGAGATCTTCGACCTGTCACCGTCCGTCATATTTTGTTTCAAAAGCGATCGAACGCCGTTACGCTCTCGTTTAGACGCCCCCATGAAGGACACGGGAAGATCAGCGGGACTCGAAACGGCAAAGCCGGCTCGCTTATCTTTCGCTCAAACCTCGACCGGCCTGGGTCGGCAGCAAGAACGTCGAACGTCGATCTTTCTGAGCGGAGTATTGCTTTTCTTGCTGACTCGCATGACGTGCGCTCAAACGATCTGGACCGCCCAATCTGGAGATTGGTTTGACAACATGAACTGGTCTGCCAGCGTGCCATCTTCGTCGACGGACGCACAAGTTAACAACAGCGGCACGCCTCAAATCGCCGCCGCGGGGGCAAACGCAAACAATCTCTATCTGGGTTTCAATGCGCCTGATTCCGGCAACTTGCTGGTCTCGGGCTCAGGAACGCTGCAGAGCAGCAACCTTTTGTCGGTCGGTCATTCTGGAACGGCCATCCTGACTCTGAATAATGGCGGAAGCATCTCCGACGTCCTCGCAAACATTGGTGATCTGGAAGGCAGCAATGGCACCGTACTGGTTACCGGCCAGGGCTCAGCGTGGACAAACAGTGACGGTCTGACCGTCGGCAATGCTGGGCGTGGCTCCCTGAGCATTCAGAACGGAGCAACCGTCTCCGGTACCGATGGTCATCTCGGCGCGTACATCAACAGCGAAGGAATTGTTACGGTGGACGGCGTCGGATCCGCCTGGATAAATACTGCCGCGCTCGGTATCGGTGGGTTTGGAAACGGGACATTGACGATCTTAAACGGCGGCAATGTCACGAGTCGAACGGGCTCCATCGCGACGCCTACCCATTTCGGAGGCGGAATCGGCACGGTGCTGGTGGACGGACCCGGCTCACTCTGGAATAACAGTCAAGGTTTATACGTCAACGGCTCGCTGACCACGCGGAACGGCGGTGCGGTGGTGAGCGATAGCGCATATGTTGACGGCGCAGGGATGATCGACGGCGCGGGCTCGATGTGGACGACGGGTGTCGTGCTAATTGCTTCAACCCTTTCCGGGACTTTGACCATCCACAACGGAGGCGTGCTTTCGAGCGACGATTTTGCGGTTGTTGGAAATTCAGCTCACGGCTACGGGCGTGTCGACGTCGACGGCGCCGGTTCCAGGTGGACTAACGACTTCGATCAAGTCCAGCTGAACGTCGGATATACTGGTCCTGGAACCCTCAATATCACGAACGGCGGCGTGGTTTCCACCTTTGGCGCTGGAATTGGCCCTGATGGAAATGGGCATGTGATGGTCGATGGCACTGGTTCGGCATTTCATGTTCGTACGAATCTTTACGTTGGGGGCGGTGACGTCGGAAACGACGTTGAAGCAGGCGGGATGGGTCATGTGCAAATCACGAGCGATGCTGAAATCAGCGCGACGAGCGTAACCATTTTCGGCCGGGGAACGCTCGTCGATGATGCCGCCTTAATGAGTCCGCTCGTCAGTATCGTGCCCGGAGGTTCGCTCGAGGGAAATGGGAATGTTGCGGGAGATGTGACCAATGCCGGTCACGTTCAGCCCGGTGATCCGATTGGCGTATTCACGATCGCGGGAAATTACACCCAACTTTCAACGGGAACGCTCACGGTCGAGATTGGCGGCGTTCCAGGCAATGCGCATGATTACTTAAATATCACCGGCGACGCGACGTTGGGTGGCGCTTTGGAGGTTCGCTTTGTCAATGGTTTTCTTCCCGTTCACGGCCAGGTCTTCGAAGTGATCGACGTCTCGGGCGCAGTGACCGGCTCTTTCGAGCAAATAATCTTTCCCGACCTCCGTTCCGGATTTCAATTCAGCGCCGCCTTTGCCAACGGCGTTTACCGCATTACGGCATTGAGCGACGGCGCGCCGGCGGTCGGCCTCTCGAATATCTCGACGCGCGGACAGGTCGGCGCCGGTGATAACGCGCTCATCGGAGGTTTTATCGTCACGGGCGCTGTATCCAAAAAAGTGATCATTCGCGGGCTCGGCCCGTCGCTGGCCGTGGGCGGAACGCCCTTACCAGGCCGCCTCGCCGATCCCACCCTCGAACTGCGCGACAATACCGGAGCGCTAATTTTCTCGAATGACAATTGGATGAACAGCTCGCAGCGGCAGGCCATCATCGACAGCGGAATCCCGCCGGGCGACACGCACGAAGCAGCCATCGTGGAAACGCTGGCTCCCGGCAACTATACCGCCATCATGCGCGGTGTCGGCGACACCACCGGCATCGGCATTGTCGAAGTTTACGATCTGGCGCCGGAAGTCGACGCGCAGCTCGGAAACATCTCGACACGGGGCGTCGTAGCGACTGGAGATAATGTGATGATTGGCGGTTTTATCGTCGAGAATCAGGATACGCGCGTGCTGCTGCGCGCGCTCGGACCGTCGTTAACCCCGGCTGGCGTGAGCAACGCCCTGGCCGATCCGACCCTGGAGCTTCACGACGGCAACGGCGATGTGGTCGCATTTAACAACGACTGGGAAGATACCGACGCCGCTGACATCGAAAATACGGGGATCGCACCGACTTACACTGAGGAAGCCGCAATTATTGCAACGCTCGGACCCGGTCATTTCACGGCCATCGTGCGCGGGCGCAATAACACCTCCGGCGTCGGCTTATTTGAAGGTTACAACCTGCGATGACAGCCCCGACCTGCGGGCTTCAGGCCCGCCTCTAAAGCCTGGTCCGCCCGGAGAGCGCCTGATACAGGGTCAGCTCATCGGCCGATTCGAGTCCCCCACCCGCGGGCAGGCCATGCGCGATGCGCGTGAGCGTGACCGGCTTTTCTTTCAGCAGCTCGACCAGATAATTGGTGGTCGCTTCTCCTTCCACGTCGGCGGCCAAAGCGAGAATGATTTCGGAAAACTTCCCGGCCTCGACGCGTTGCAGCAGCTGCTCAATGCGCAAATCTTCCGGGCCAACATGATCGAGGGGTGAGATGCGGCCGCCTAACGAATGATAGCGGCCGCGAAATGCGCTCGTCTTTTCGAGTGGAAGAATGTCGGTCGGCTGTTCGACGACACAAAGCAGATCCATCGCGCGCGAGGAGTCGGCGCAAATCTCGCAAAGTTCCTCGGTGGCGAAGAAGCCGCACAGCTTGCATGGGTGCACGGTCTGGCGCGTGTTGGTCAGGCTGCGTGCGATCTGCTCGGGTTGCTCGCCGCGGGTCTGCACGATCCAGAGTGCGATGCGCTCAGCCGAACGCGGCCCGACCCCCGGCAGATGTCGCAACTGCGCGATCAGGTCCCGGATGGCAGCGGGGTATTCGGTCCTCCTCAAGCGGTGTGCAGCAGTTCGCTCGGCGGCGGCGTGCTGGTCAGCTGCAGCACGAGCGGCTCGAGTCGACGCAGGTAAAGTTGCAGAGGCGCATCGTCATTGCCGTTGCTGCCCCAGGCTTTCTGGAATTCGCCATACGCTTCCTCCCAGCGCCGTTCGCGGAAAAGAACAACACCGTTCCAGAAACTGTCGCGTCGTGCGAGTGCCTCCGGATCCGCCCCCGCGGTCAGGGAAAGAAGTTCGTAAATTTCAAATCGCTCGCGCAAAGTCGAGCCGCCCAGAAAATCAATGGGGCGCGCGATGGTGCTGCCGGCGGCCAGCTCGAATGTTCTTGGCCCAAGCAGAATGTGCGAACCGTAAATGCGGTTGGCGTGACAAAAACGGCGAGCCAGCTCGAACGGTTCGCCAATTGGCACGATCTCCAGCTGATCGTCGTGCTGCATGCGCGCCGCCACGACCGTGCCGGAGCTCAAGCCGAGATGCAGCTCGGCCTTGGCCAGAAAATCGGGCTGCGACTTTTGCAATTCCCTGAACTCGGCCTGGACGTGAAGGGCAGCCGCGGCCGCGCGGTCGGCATGATCTTCTTCGCCCAGCGGAAACCCGAATGCGGCCATCACTCCTTCACCGTCAGCCACCTGAATGTAGGCGCCGGCCTGCATCAGGCTGCGGGTGGCGAAACGGACGAAGCGATCCATCATGCCGGCCAGGGTTTCGGGCGGCAGGTCTTCGGCGAGATCATGTTTATTAGCGAGGTCGCAGAGCATGACGGTGGCTTCGTGATTGGTCGCGACGGCGTCGAAGCTGAATTTTCCCGCAATGAGCCGCTCGAGCTGTTCCGAGGAAAGGTGATCGGAGAAAATACGAACCGCGTGCCGCGCGCGAGTGCCGCGCGTGACGAAGTGATACCCGTAGCCGAGTGCGAGACTCAAGAGCACCGTCAGGATGGCGGGCAGTGGTTGAAACAAAACATGATAAAGCGCGCAGATCGCGGAGACGGCCAGCAATTCAACGAGAAGAAGTGCGACCACCCACCAGGCCCAGCCGCGCCGCGCCCCGACCAGCGCGATCCACGAAACAGCGAGGGCCAGTGCGACAATAATGGGATAATGCCAGCGACCCGGCATGAGATGGGTGACGCTGCCGTGCCGCGAAAGTAATTCGAGAAAGGCAAATTCCGGACGAAACAAAATCCCGTAAAACTGCAGCAGGCTGACAATGGCCGCGGCGACGACGCCGATGATCAGGGCTGGAATGAGAAGACGTTTCATGTAGCTCGCGCTCAGTCGCTTTTGCGATCGGCTGAGGCGTGAGGATAATAGGAACGCACGACCAGGTCACTCAGGAATTTATCGGGCGCCCGCACGGCATCGGCGTTGAGAAGGAAGCAGGTTTCGCCGGTATTTTTCTTCAGCAGATCCAGCCCGAATTGGTAATCCTTGAAAAGATGCGAGCAGAGTTCGGCCATGGTCATGCGCTCGGCCTGCGCGCGTTCCACCAGCAGGTTCACGGCTGATTCGTCGAAAACAATTTCGAGGCCGTGCATGCGTTTGAAACGATCGGTAAAACGCACCGCTTCTTCGCGCAAGGCCGCTTCCTCCTGCCGATGTCCCTCGGCCATGAGCCGATCGAGCACGCGCTGCGGTTCGCGCACAAGCTGGCCGGTCACGCGCAACTGGCTCAGGCCGGAGCCGGCGAGATGGTATTTGTAGTCGCGAAAGAGTTTTTCAAACACGGTGAGCAAACCGCGCGCACCGGTCTTTTCCTGCGACGCCGCCTCCGCGATGAGCTGCAGGGCTTCATCTTCGAAACTGATTTCGATGCCGTAGGAGCGAAAAGCACGCTCGTATTGGCGCAGGATGCTTCCCTCGGAAAACTTCATGATCTTGTAAAGATCCGGCGCGCCAAGTTCCTCGCAGACCACTCGCACGGGGAGGCGGCCAATGAATTCCGGTTCGAACCCGTATTCGATAAAGTCCTTCGTCGTCACCCGCTGGAACAATTCGTTATCCATCGTCGGAACGGGCTGCGCGCTGAAGCCGATCGCCCCCTTGGTCAGACGACGCGAAACCTGCTCCTTGAGTCTTTCAAACGCGCCGCTCACGACAAACAGGATATGGCGGGTGCTGATCGTCTCGCGTTTCGGCTTGCCGCCGCGGCGCTGGAATTCGAAGGCGGCCTGCAGTTGGGCCTGCAGATCGTTGGCGCTGCGCAACGGCACATCGGTCTCCTCCATGAGCTTGAGCAACGTCGTTTGCACGCCACGCCCGCTGACGTCGCGACCGATCATGTTGCTGGAGGACGCGATCTTGTCGATCTCATCGATGTAGATGATGCCGAACTGGGCGAGGTTGACATCGCCATCGGCCTTTTGCACCAGCTCGCGCACGAGATCTTCGACGTCGCCGCCAACGTAGCCGGTCTCGCTGAACTTGGTCGCGTCGGCCTTGACGAACGGCACTTTGAGCAACTCGGCGATGTGCTTGATGAGGTAGGTTTTTCCAACGCCGGTCGGTCCGACCAGAATCACATTCTGCTTGGCGTATTCGGTCTCCTCGGCGCGGCGGGCGTCCTCTTTCTCGAGGCGGCGCAAGAAATTGACGTGGTTGTAATGATCGCAAACCGCAATGGCGAGGACCTTCTTGGCTTCGTCCTGTTTGATGACGAAGCGGTCGAGATGCGCCTTGATGTCGCGCGGCAGAAAATTGAAAACGAACTCATCGTCCGAGGTGGCGGGGCGCTCCTCCTCGCCTGCTTCCGCCGCGTCCGGTTGCGTGACGGTGGCGAACGAAACGCGGTCGCCGAAATTCGATTTCATGAATTCGGAGAGCTTCGATCGCAATTCTTCAGGTGAAGGAAACGGTGGGTTTTGTTCCATGATAAGCAAGACCGGCCGCCCGGGAATGCGGGACGGCGATGAAAGAACTTAACATCGGTGCTCGCCGTGTAAAATTTTGGAAGAGTTGTAGCCGGGATCGGCGGAGATCCGCCCGCGCTGCTCTCTTGAGGCCGAGCCTGGGCCGGAATGAGCGATCCCGGCGACAACTCACCGATTCTGCGCGACCTGGTCGCGGGCGAAAATCGCATTGAGATCGGCCAGCACTTTTTGCGGCCCGAGGTATTTCGTGCCCTCGTAGCTATTGGAAATGATCTTCCCGCTCGCATCGACCAGCACCAAATCCGGAATGCCCGGCCCGGCATAATTCAGGATCCCGCTCTTCGTCTTCACCTTGTCAAAGGCAATGGCCGGCCACGGCATATGTGTTTCTTGCATGTAAACTTCGAAGCTGTAGGGGGAACGATCGCGGCTGACGAAGAGAATCTCGAACTCGGGATGTTGCGGAGCGACGCGGTTGTAATATTCGACCAGCGACGGCGTGAACTTTCGACAAGGTCCACACCAATGAGCCGAGAAGTAAATGGCAATCAGCTTTTTCTTCTCCAGGGCCGCATCGTCGAAGCGGACGATGCTTCCATCCTTGCACCCGACCAGATCGCCTTTCAGCGCCGGATAAAGGGCATGCGCCGATGGCATCAGGGCGTGGGCCGCGGCACGCTCGCGGGCGATTCGATCCTGATAGAGCGAGTTGAACCTGCGGGATTCCTCCTCCATGGCCGCGCGACGCTTGGCCTGCTCGGCCTGTTCCTGTACGATGGCGGCCTGAGCGCCGGCGGCCTCTTCCGGTGAAAGGCTATACTTTCCGGCCGCCAGCATCTCCACCAAAGCCCTGGATGCACCCGCCAAAATCAGGGATTTTTTCGCCGCCTCATCGAACGTGCCGACAAAATGCCGCGTTTGCAATTCGTTCGCGACATCGCTGTCCGAATATCCGGAGCGAAGCATCAGGCTGATATCGCTCGCGGTGAGCGGCTTCGGACTCGCGCAAACGAAGCTGGCGCTCGCCACGAAAAAGAGAGCAGGCAAAAAGAAGCGCATGCCGAAAAGTGAGCAGAAGATGGGCCAGCGCGCCGCGCCTGTGTCTGCCACCTGACGAGTCGATCCCGGAAATTCGACCTGGAACATTCGTTACCGAATCAACATGCAATCGCCGTAGCTGAAGAAACGGTAGCGTTCGCGAATGGCTTCAGCATAGGCGCGTAAAACGAATTCCCGGCCGGCAAATGCGCTCACCAGCATGAGCAGGGTCGAGCGGGGCAGATGAAAATTAGTGAGGAGCAGGTCGACGGCGCGAAATGGATAAGGCGGATGGATGAAGATATCGGTGGCGCCTGTTTGCGGAATCAGCTTCCCATCCTCGCGCGCAGCTGCTTCGAGGACGCGCACCGTCGTGGTGCCGATGGCAACGATGCGTCTGGCATGATTGATGGCCGCGGCCGCCGCCGGGGAGATGGAGAACTGTTCGGCATGCATCTTGTGGTCCATCAGGTTTTCCACCTGCACAGGCCGGAACGTGCCAATCCCGACGTGCAGGGTAACGAACACATGCGGCAATTGCGCCAGGATCTCGGGAGTGAAATGAAGGCCGGCCGTCGGAGCAGCAACCGCGCCGGGCTCCTTTGCAAAAACCGTCTGATAACGCGCACCATCTTCCACGTCCGCCTCGCGCCCAATGTAGGGCGGCAGCGGCATCCGGCCTTCGCGATAGGGATCGATCACCCGTTCCGTCCTGACGATTCGTTCGCCCTCGCTGCCAATTCCCTCCACCGTCAAGCCGACGCCATCGAGCATGGTGGTGGCGCCGATGCGCATTTTCCGGCCCGGTTTAACCAGGCAACGCCAGCGCTGCGCTCCGCATTGCTCGAGAAAGAGAAATTCGATCGTACCGTCATCGGACAGCCGTCGGGCGGGCAGGACTTTGGTATCGTTCAAGACCAAAAGATCGCCGGGTCCGACAAACTGAGGGAGATCAACGAAGAAGCGATTCTCGATTGTCTGCCGCGCTCGATCGAGGACCATCATGCGCGCATCCTCGCGTCGGGGGAGCGGGCGCAGGGCGATCAACTCCGGCGGCAGCACGTAGTCATAATCGCCGGGCCGCTGCGTGCTCATGTTGTAAGAGGTAAGGCGAACGACGGACTGAACAAGGCGCGAAAAAAACTCTTGCCATATCGCAGAGTTCTCTGCAATATAGAGTCAATCGCTTCAACATGACAACGCCACTGCCTTCGTCCGAACAATTGCGCGACGATCTCCGCTTCCTCCGCGGTGCGATCGAGCGCCAACAATATCTCCATCGCCGCCTGCTTCCGCTCCCGGCCGCGATCGTTCTGGCTCTTTACGTTCTCTTGCTTTGCGCGCGCCGAGACTTCGCCCCCGGCTGGCAGAGCCCGGTCGTCGACTTCGCCGGCTATGCTGTACTCGCGACTCTGGCCCTCTACCCCTGGCTTGACGCGCGCCGACGTGGCGAGGTTGTTCGTTGTGCGCCGGGCGATGCGGTGCGGCTCCTTCTCCCCTGGGCTGGCCTGGGCTTCGGCATGATCCTCCTTTTTCAGATTGCCGATCGCCTCGCCCTGCCGGCCGAAGCGATCTCGCCGTTGCTCATTCTGCTTGTTGGCCTGACGGCGTTTGTGGTTGGGCTGCATGGATTTCCCACTCTGCTTGGCGTCGGTCTGGCCCTCGGGACAGCCCTCGTAACGCGGTTGCTTTGGCCGCAATCCGGCTGGCTCGTGTTCGGCGCCTTCTTCTGTATCGGCCTCATCGGTGGCAGCCTGGTGGAACATCGTGCCCAAAACAGGTAGCACGGCTACAGCCCAGGTGACGGCGGGCACCCGTGCGATGGATCGGCTTCTCGAACACCGCAGCCGGCTCGGGGCCTGCCTGCTCCTCGCGCAAACGGAGGCAATGAACTTCACGCGGCTGCGCGAGTTGCTCGGCGAAACGGACGGCAACCTGGGAGCTCACCTGCGCAAATTGGAGGAGGCGAAATACATCGAGGTCCGCAAGGAATTTGCCGATCGTAAACCCGTCAGCTGGTATCGGATGACAGGCACGGGCACGAAAGCGCTGCGGGCGCACATTGCCGCTCTGGAACGGCTGGTCGGTTCCGCGTCGACTGCACTTTCGGGTTGAGATCAACATTCGGACCGCCAAAAAAATTGCGTCCGGAAACCAAATTCATCAAACTGGCCGGACATGAGCGAGTTCACGGAAGCAGTGGAGGCGACGCTGAGCGGTCTTGAGAGCCTCCGCTGCGCGAGCAATCATCCACCGCGGGCGAGCCGCGCCATGCTGAGACGACTGCGCGGGGCAGAGCCCGTGCCTAACGAGTCAACGAGCGACGACAAGGCGGCCGGCCTCGGTCGGATTGGTGAGCGGGTGGCGCTTTGCCTGCAATGCCCACACCTGGCGAGCAGCCGGACCCAGACGGTTTTCGGCGTGGGCAATCCCGATGCCGAACTCATGTTCATCGGCGAAGCTCCAGGCGCCGATGAAGATCGCCAGGGCGAACCGTTCGTTGGTCGCGCCGGTCAATTGCTCACCAGAATCATTCAGACCATGGGATTCGCGCGCGACCAGGTCTACATCGCGAACATTCTGAAATGCCGGCCGGACATGCCGCGGGGCAGCTCCGGGAATCGGCCCCCTACCCCGGAGGAAATGGCGACCTGCCTCCCCTACCTGCATGAGCAAATCGAAATCGTGCAGCCGCGCGTGCTCGTGGCGCTGGGAGGGACGGCCGTGGCTGGTTTGCTCGGGGAAAGCGGGCCAATGCGCGCCCTTCGGGGCCGCTGGCACTCCTACAGGGAAACGCCTCTCATGATCACATATCACCCTTCCTATCTGTTGCGGAATCAATCCCCGACGGAAAAGCGCAAGGTCTGGGAAGACATGCTGCAGGTGCTCGAGCGGCTTGGCCGCCCGATCTCAGAAAAACAGCGCGGATATTTTCTTTAAAAGCGCCTAACGAGCTAGCGAGGCGACGGCTTCGCCTTGGGTGGCTTGGGTGGAACGGGCAGGCGCTTGATCGGACCCGGAGGCGGCGTTCGCTCGGCCAACTCCTTGCGCTTCTTCTCCGTTTCGAGACGGTCCTTGCGCGTCAGGGCATCCGAATTTTTCGGTTGAATTTTCAGGATCGCGCTCACGTCGGCCAAACCCTCGTCGATTTTTCCCGTGACCTCATAGACGTAACTGCGGGCGAGGAGCACATCGACATCCTTGGGCTTCTGTTTCAGGATCGAAGTGTAGTCCGCCACCGCCTTGTCGTAGTCCTTTAACTGCAGCTCGGCGAAGGCGCGCCGCGTCAGCGCCTCCAGATCCTGCTTCTTCTCCTTGAGGACCGCGTCGTAATCCTCCATGGCCTTTTTCCAACTTTCCTTTCGCATGTAGGCAAAGGCGCGAAAACGATGCGCCTCCGTGTCGTGTTCGCGGTGCTTGAGCGACTCACTCAGATCGGAAATGGCGTCATCCCATTTCTGTTTCTTGATCTCGGCCATGCCGCGCTGGCGGTAAGCCAGGCCGAGATTGTCATCGAGTTCCTTATCGCCATGGGAAGCATCGACTGCTTTCTTGAAATTCTCGATCGCCTTGTCCCATTCCCCCTTCTTGGCCGCGTCCACGCCTTCGTGGTTGTATTTGGAAGCCTCGTTGGAACGGGCCTGCGCACGCATCACGCCAAGGGCCAGAAGAACGCAGAAGAGAGCGGTGAAGTAAGACAATTTCATAAACTGGTGTTTGTTCATAATCGGCAAAACGAGGCGTAAAATGGGCTGCTCGTCAGGCAACTGCAAGTAGGAGTTCCCGAGTCATTTCTCTACAACATTTACGCGTCCGCATTGCCTGGTGGTTGCATGCTGCCTGCATTAGTGGACGAAGCAGTGCCCGATTCATTCAGACGCGCGATACGCAGCGCCTTCCCGGTCGATTCCTCGACCTCGACAAGGACCCCGCGCAAACGCACCTCGCCGGTCGCGACCGGAAATTGCGAAGGCATGTTCGTGGTAAAACGGCGGACAATCGGTTCGATCGCCCGTCCCAAAATCGATTGGACGGGACCGCACATGCCGGCATCACAGATGAAAGCCGTGCCACCCGGGAAAATCTGCTCGTCGGCCGTCTGCACATGCGTATGCGTGCCGATGACGGCCGAAACTTTGCCGTCGAGAAAACGGGCCAGGGCAATCTTCTCGCTTGTCGTTTCTCCGTGCACATCAATGAGGATGTTATGCGTCTCCCCCCGCATTCTTGCCACAGCGGCTTCAATTGCCGGGAAAGGGTTGTCGAGAATCGGCAGCATGAAGGTGCGAGCCTGCACGTTAATGACGCCAATCTTCCCCTTCACGGTCTCCAGGACGATCGCACCCGCGCCCGGGGCTTGCGGCGGGTAATTGATCGGGCGGAGGAGACGCGGCTCCGTGTCGATGTAGGGAACGACCTCCTTCTGGTCCCAGATGTGATCGCCTGTCGTGATAACAGAAACGCCCGCCCGCAGCAGATCGATGGTAATCTTCGGCGTGATACCTCGCCCGCCGGCCGCGTTTTCACCGTTCACGACCACGAAATCCGCTCCGTATTTTTCTTTCAATCCCGGCAAGCGCGCGATGACGGCAGAGCGGCCCGGTTCGCCGACGACATCGCCGAGGAAAAGGATCGTGAGCATGCCGAGAGCAGCGTATTAGAAGAAGCGAAAAGACAAAGCACGATGTTGCATTCTTTTCTGAAACGCCTCGCCGCCGGGGCTGTCGTCCTCAGCCTCTCCGGCAGTGTTGCTTTTCAGGTCCATGCGAAGGATCTGAGTCCGCTGGGTGAGGCGCCCCACTGGAGCGCCCTCCAGCGTTATCAGAAGACGATTACCCGGGACACTTTCGTTCGACTTCTCGCCATCTATTGGCCGAATGATGCCGCGGCCGGTTTGATCAGGATCCGGCGCAAAAGTGCCCGAATTCTGGAGAGCAAAACGAGCGACGATTATTTCGTCCTGCACTTCGCCGGCAATGAGTCCGCCCGCCGGAAAGTCACGCCGGCCTGGGCTACCTTGAAAACCCTGTCCTCTGCCAAGGCCGCGGAGCCGCTCGCCGGTTTGCACATCGCGCTCGATCCCGGCCACCTCGGTGGAGCATGGGCAAAGATGGAGGAGCGCTGGTTCGAGGTCGCCGGCGCTGCCCCGGTCCAGGAAGGGGACATGACATTGCGGGTCGCGCAACTGATCGCCCCGCGCCTGCAACAGCTCGGCGCCAAAGTCTCCTTCGTGCGCGACAAGCTCGAACCGGTCACGCCAAAACGCCCCGATGATTTCAAAAGCCTGGCGCGCGCGCTCTTGCGGAAACAGGGCGTGACCGAGCCGCGTGAAAAGTTCGATGGCCCGGCCGATCCGGCGAAAGAGCAAACGATCGACTGGCAAAGCGAGAAGCTCTTTTATCGAAACAGCGAAATCCGGGAGCGCGCCAAATTGGTGAATGAGCGGCTGCATCCGGACCTCGTGCTCTGTCTTCACTTCAACGCCGAGGCCTGGGGCGATCCAGCCAGGCCCGTGCTCGTCGACAAGGATCATCTGCACCTTCTCGTGAACGGCTGTTATCTCCCGGACGAGCTGGAGTTCGATGACGAACGTTTCGAGATGATGCGCCGGTTGTTGAGTCGCGCCTATCTCGAGGAAGCGCCCCTCGCCGAGAGGCTGGCCGCAAGTTTCATCCGCAAAACCGGGTTGCCCGCCTATGAATACACGACGCCCAATGCCATTCCCATCGGCACGAGCGGCTACGTTTACGCGCGCAACCTTGAGGCGACGCGCCTTTACCAATGTCCGACGGTTTACCTCGAGCCTTACGTCATGAACGGCCGGGAAGCCTTCGCCCGCATTCAAGCCGGCGATTATGACGGCCGGCGCGAGATCAACGGAAAGCAACAGCCGAGCATTTTCCGCGAATATGCCGAGAGTGTTGTCGAAGGCCTGATCGATTACTACAGATCACCCCGCCTGTAGCAATCACGGCGCATGTAGCCGCCCCGCTCTGTCGGGGCGCCGCCCCCCCACGGCGACGGAGCGCCGTGACTACAGCTTCGCCACGGCCGCCGCGATATCCTCCATCGTCACGTCGCTCGTTAGGCGGGCCGAGCCGAGCTGCGCCGTCACCACGAACCTGACCTGACCGCGCTCGAATTTCTTGTCTCGCGGCAACGCTTCCATGATTTGGTTGCGTGAAATATCGGCGGACAATTGCGTCGGCAGCGAAAACTTTTGCAGCACCTCAACGACCCTCCTCTGCCCCGCCTCGGACAAGCCGGCTTTCCGCACGGAAATCTCGCACGCCGCCACCATACCGAGACTCACCGCCTCGCCATGCCGCAGTTTTCGATAATCGCCGGCGCGTTCGATGGCGTGTCCGACCGTATGCCCGAAGTTGAGCAGGGCGCGTCGTCCCTCTTCGTCCCGCGCGTCGGCGGCCACAAATTCGGCCTTGACGGCCACGTTTCGCCTAACGAGTTCGATAAAATCGTGATCCGGCGAGAAACGATCGAGCAGATCGAAAAGCGACGCGTCGCGGATGACGGCATGCTTGACGATCTCGGCGAAACCCTGCCGCAGTTCGTCCTCCGGCACGGTGCGCAGCGTGGCCACGTCCGCGAGGACGAGCGCAGGTTGATGAAGCGCGCCGATCAGGTTCTTACCGGCCGCCAGGTTGACGGCCGTCTTGCCACCGATCGAACTATCCACCTGGGCGAGCAGCGTCGTCGGCATCTGAACCACGGGAATTCCGCGATGAAAAACCGCCGCCACGAAGCCGGCCAGGTCGCCGGTGACTCCACCGCCGAGCGCGACAACGGACGACGACCGATCAAAACCATTTTCGGCCAGCTGTTCGCAAAGCGCGCCGGCCTGTTCGAGCGATTTCGCTTCTTCGCCAGGAGAAATCGGGATGAGCAACGGCTCGAATCCAGCCGCGCGCAGACTCTGCGTGACGCGATCGCCAAAATGCGGCGCCACATTGCGATCGCAAATGACCGCGCAACGCCCCCCGGCCAGCACTTGCCTAACGAGCTCACCGCTTCGCTCTAACAGTCCTTCGCCGATGAGCGCCTTATAGGAATGATCTCCGGCACTGATCGATACGGAACTCACCGCGCTCATGCGTCCGAACCTAACGGCGCCCCTTTGCTCAAGGAAGCGAAAAGGCCGTCGCGAGATTCGTGATTCGGCTGCTTCACGAACGCCGAAGTCCGTGCGAAGCGACGCTTGACATTCCGCCACCCTCTTCCTGTAAATTACTTCATGCCCGATCCCGCTGATTCGACGCCGCCGCCTCCGCCACCGCCGGCCATGCCCGCGCCGGAAGAGGCAAAATCGGGAACGACCGGGCTGCCTTCAAACGTGGCGGCCGCCCTCGCCTGCTTCCCGCTCATCGGCGGGCTCATTTTCTATATCCTGGAAAAGCGCGACAACTTCGTTCGCTTCTACGCCATGCAGTCGATCCTTTACGGCGCGGCCTGGTTCCTCTTCAACATCATTTCGAAACTCGTCTGGAGCATCTTCTCTTCGATTCCAGCGATCGGCGGAATTCTGGTTTTCTTCTGGGCCGTCATCCAGGCGCTTGTCCAACTAGCCTTCATTGTGGTGATGATCGTTGCCATTGTGAAGGCGTTCAGTGGCGTCCGCTGGGACATTCCCTACATTGGCCCGGTCGCGCGCCGGCAAGTCGGCGAAGCCCCCTAACGATCCGAGCGCCGTTTCTCGAGTCGAGTCGGGGGAGCGCACAACTCTGCCCTGAGCGAAGTCGAACGGGCTACGAACCAGCCGGGATCAGCGATCCCGGCTACAGCTCGAGCAGCTTGACCACGACTTCGGTCAGGATCAGCTCGTGATCGAGCTGGCTACTGACGATTTGGAGATTGGCCGCGAGCGCCGCTTCCAATCCGGCAATTAACCGCGGCGTCTCAAAACGATGCGCATGCTGAGCGGCGATGCCGAGCGCATAGGCATTGACCGTTCCATCCTTCTTGCGCGGCAGGTGTTCGGTCGCGCTGGCCGGCAACCGATTGAGCGCGGAGATGAAGTGAAACGGCGCATGCGGCCGCGCCATCCGATTCCGCTCCATCAGGTCGCGCGCGAGAAGCAGATTGCGAATGGTCGGGACGATGGCGACGAGCAGAATGCCAATCGCGCTTTCGCCCTGATCGAGCAAGCGCCTGACGAGTCGCAAAGCCCGCTCCAGATCGCGCGCGGCCAGCGCGTTCGACAATTCAAAAATAACTCCGCCCCGTGAAATCGGAACCAGCTCCCGCACCGTCTCGACCGCGATCTGCCGATCCTTCCCGAGGTACAGATCGACTTTCTCGAGTTCGTTCTCAATCTGGCGCGTATCGCCACCGGTCAGCAGCACGAAAAGATCGAGGGCGTCGTCGTCAAACTGCAGCTTCCGCTTTTTGGCGCGTGCTCGCACCATTTCGCCGGCCTCTTCTTCCCAGCCGGCGCGATTGGAGTCGAGCCGATCGATGACCTGCAGCTCGGCCCGTTTGCCTAACGACTTGTAAAAGGAACGCCGTTTGTCCACTTCCGTCGCGCTGAGCAGGAAGGTGACGCCTGAACCGACCCCGGCTTCCAGAACCTCGCTCAGTTGTTGGAGCGCTTCCTGCACACCGCCCGCGCGTCCAATGACGCTGTCACCCAGACAATTCGCGTTTTTCATCCAGACGAGCTTCTCGCCGCCGAAGAAGGGAAGCGTCTGAAGTGCTTCGATGGTCGCCCGCACGCGCGCGGCGGCCTGCTCGGCGTTGTCGGCACAGGCATCGATCACTTCCACGCCGAAATCGCCCGCCTCTGGCGGCGTCAATTGCGCGGCCAGCTCCTGCGCCACGCGTTTTACTTCGCTCTCATCCGAACCGACGACGGCGTGCATGTTCGCCGTCGTCGTTTTGGATTTGGCTTTCGCTTTCGGCATGAACGCACTGTAACCGGGATCGACCATCCCGGCTGTCAAAAAATCCCCGGTGGATCGAGCTCTCCGAGCTCGATAAGAGCCGACGCGCTTAGAACGCGCGATTCATCGATGCAAAGTCCTGGGAGGCGTAGGCGCGAAAACGCTCCTCAAAAGAAGCAAGATTCGAAAATTTTCCCGCGTAAACGTGCAGGAATGCGCGTTCGAACGGTTGATGATGCCCAAGGGCATCGAGCAAGGCGAGAAAACTCGGCTTGTCGGTGGCGGCCAGAAAACGCACCAAACGTTCCGATTCATCGTAGAAGGTCTCGACCCGATCGGAAGGCGGATGCGTCATCTCCAGCAGTGCTTTTAGCGAAATCAATTCAGCCGATGCGATCGATTCCGAATGCGGCCGCGCGATGTAACCACGCGCCCGCTGATAGCTGGCGTGCGCGGCTTTGGAAATGTATTGAGCGAAACCTTCGTTGAGCCAGCAGGGCATTCCCTCCGGATAAAACCGATGCAAGACCAGGTGCACAATCTCGTGCCCGAGACTGTTGTCGGTGAATTTGTAGGCCGGATTACGCACGATAAAGAGGCTGCCCTGCGAATGGATCCCGCCCGTCCAGGGTTCCAGTTCGCCCAGCCCCTGAAACGCCCGCCAATCTTCCGGCCGCTCGAAAATATAAATGTTCGACTTGGTATCGCCGGCCGGCGGTTCACGTTCCATTTCTTTCACCACCACGCGATAATGGAACTCCGCTTCCACCGAAACCGGCGTTGCGACGTAGCTGTGCACGAAGTGATAGATGAAATGCTCGGTCTCGGCGTGCTTCCATTGCTCGGGATGAATGGCGAGCGCTTTCTCGCCCAAGCGGATTCGGATCGTGCTGGCTGAGCTGGGAAAATTCGACCTCAGGCAGCGCGTTCAGGCCCGATTGCGCATTGAGCGATGCCGTCCCCACGAGGAGCAGGAGCAGGGCTTCGCGCAGACGCATGCCAATTTTTGAAGCGACGCTTGTGCCAAGCGCCGGGATTTTGGAACAGGCGCCTTTACGGCAGGTGGATCGAGCTCTCCGAGCTTCGATGGTAAATGGGAGATCTGAGGCGAATCCATTAACGCGCTCGGAGAGCGCGTTCCACCTATACTCTCGACCGCCGCCGTCCGGCGTTGCGGGTGTATTTCACGGGGCGACGTTTCGGTTCGATCTTGGTCAGGCCGGTGCCGCTTTTTACTTCCATGATCTGATCGCGCAGGAGCGCAGCGCGCTCGAACTCGAGATTGGCGGAGGCCTGCTGCATCTCTTCTTCCAGTTCGCGCAGCAGTTCGGTGAGATTGAAATCGCCGCCCGCTTCCTGGATGACGGAGGCGGCGATTTCGCGGCCGCGCAAAATGGTATGCAAACTTTCCTGCACGGCGCGGCGTACGGTTTGCGGCGTGATGCCATGCGCTTCGTTGTATTCCATCTGCCTGGTCCGGCGATAATCGGAGATGGAAATGAGCGCTTCCATGCTTTGCGTGACGATGTCGGCAAAGAGAACCACTTCGCCGTTAATGTGACGCGCGGCCCGGCCGGCGGTTTGAATGAGCGAGGTCTGGCTTCGCAGAAAACCTTCCTTGTCGGCGTCGAGAATGCAGACTAACGAGACCTCAGGAAGATCCAGCCCTTCGCGCAGCAGGTTGATGCCGACGAGAATATCGAAATCGGCCGCGCGCAGGCCGCGCAGAATTTCAACGCGTTCGATTGTGTCGATATCGCTGTGCAGGTAGCGCACCTTGAGCCCGACATCGCGCAGGTAATCGGCAAGATCTTCGGCCGTGCGCTTGGTCAGCGTGGTCACGAGAACGCGTTCGGATTTTTCGACGCGCTGCCGGCAAAGCTCGATCGTGTCGTCGATCTGATTCTTGAGCGGCTTGAGCGTGATCCTGGGATCGAGCAAACCGGTTGGGCGAATAATCTGCTCGACGACGAGCGGCGCGCCCGGCGTGCAGACATCGAATTCATCAGGCGACTGATCGGTACGCGAGATTGCCACGTCGCGATTAACATGGCCTGCCTTGGAAGGGCCCGGCGATCGGGCCCGGCCGGCGACTTCGAACGGCACCAGCTCCTCCTCGCCGATGCGCTGACGTTTATGCGGGAAATAACCGGTGTTGCCGGCGATGCTGTTCTGGATTTCAAACTCAGCCGGCGTCGCGCTGACATAGACGATCTGGTTCGTCATCTTCATGAACTCAGGGAAATTGAGCGGGCGATTGTCGAGTGCGCTCGGCAGGCGAAAGCCGGTACTCGACCAGCACCGTCTTGCGCGATTTGTCGCCCTCGTACATGCCGCCGATTTGCGGGATGGTGGCGTGCGATTCATCCACCACGAGCAGGAAATCTTTCGGGAAGAAATCGAGAAGGGTAAACGGCTTCGACCCGGGCGGGCGTCCGGAAAGATGGCGCGAATAATTTTCGATGCCGTTGCAAAAACCCATCTCCTGCAGCATTTCGAGGTCATATTCGGTGCGCATCTTCAGGCGCTGCGCCTCGAGCAGTTTCCCCTGCCCTTCCAGCACCCGGATGCGGTCGTCCAACTCGGCGCGAATGGTGGTCAGGGCGCGGTTCAACTTGTCGGCCGGAGTGACGAATTGCTTGGCCGGATAAAAAGTGATCAGGCCTAACGACTCGTGCGCATGACCGGTGAGTGGATCGATACGCGTGATGGCATCCAGTTCGTCGCCGAAAAATTCCAGACGCACCGCTTCTTCATCGGAAGTAGCCGGATACACTTCGACCACGTCGCCGCGCACACGAAAACGGCCGCGGCTGAAATTCATGTCGTTGCGCTCGTAAAGCATGTCGACCAGCCGACCGAGGACGGCTTCGCGCGAGATTTGCTGGCCGCGTTTCACGGTGAGCAGCATCCGCTCGTAGTCCTCGGGTGAGGTCACGCCATAGATGCAGGAGACGCTGGCCACGACAATGGTGTCGCGACGCGAGAGTAACGCGCTGGTCGCACTCAGGCGCAGACGTTCGATTTCTTCGTTAATCGAGGAATCCTTCTCGATGTAGGTGTCGGAGCGCGGAATGTAGGCTTCGGGCTGGTAGTAATCGAAATAGCTGACGAAATATTCGACGGCGTTGCGCGGGAAGAATTGCTTGAACTCGGAGTAAAGCTGCGCGGCCAGCGTTTTATTATGCGAAATGATGAGAGCGGGGCGATCGAGCTCGCGAAGAACATTGGCAATAGTGAAAGTCTTTCCCGAGCCGGTGACGCCGAGCAGGGTCTGGTGGCGATTGCCGGCTTCGATCGATTTGAGCAGCTTGGCGATGGCCTGGCCCTGGTCGCCCCGCGGTTTGTAATTCGATTCGAGCTGAAACGGCATCGAGCAAGTTAGCATCGCGGCGCGTCGCCGAAAAGGTGTAGCCACCTCACTCTGCCGCCGTGCCAGGATCGGCCACCTTTCTCCCGGAGCCCCGACAGAGCGGGGCGGCTCCATCGACGCTCGATTAGCTCGCTTTGAATTCGCTGATCAGCGCCTGCAGGCTCGCCTTGGCGTCGCCAAAAAGCATGCGCGTATTCGGCTTGAAAAAAAGCGGGTTTTGGATGCCGGCGAATCCGGCCGCCATGGAACGCTTCAGCACAAAAACGGTGTGGGCTTCGTCAACGTTAATGATCGGCATGCCGTAGATCGGACTGGACCGATCTTCGCGCGCGGCGGGATTGACCACATCGTTGGCGCCGATGACGATGGCTACGTCCATCGTCGGCATGAGCGGATTGATCGCGTCCATTTCAACGAGCTGTTCGTAAGGCACATCGGCTTCAGCGAGCAGCACGTTCATGTGTCCCGGCATGCGTCCAGCGACAGGATGGATGGCATAACGAACCTCCGCGCCGTTGGCCTCGAGCAGGTCGGCCAGCTCACGCAAAACATGCTGCGCCTGGGCCACGGCCATCCCGTAGCCGGGGACAAAAACGACCTGCGTGGCCGCTTCCAAAACGTAATAGGCATTCTCCGCCGTGATCGGTTGCACTTCGCCGGTGACCGCTTCACCGCCTGCCGTGGGGCCAGCACCGAAGCCGCCGAGCAAAACATTGACGATCGAGCGGTTCATCGCCTTGCACATGATCTGGGTAAGAATGACGCCGCTCGCGCCAACGAGGCAGCCCGCCACGATGAGCACGGTGTTTTGAATGATGAAACCAGCCGCCGCCGCGGCGAGACCGGAATAGCTGTTGAGCAGGGCGATCACGACCGGCATGTCGGCGCCGCCGATCGGAATGACCGTGAGGACACCGAGCACGAGCGAAAGGAAAATGACGACGAGAAAGATCGGGTAATGACCGGCCGCCTCTTCCGAAAAGATCGCGCCTAACGATAAAGTGAGCAGAAGCAATCCACCGTTGATCCATTGCTGAAAGCGGAAAAGGATTGGGCGCGACTCCATTTTTTCGGCCAGCTTTGCATAGGCGATCACACTGCCGGTGAGGGTCACGCCCCCGATGAGCACAGCGAGGAAGATGGGCAGGGCGGTGGAAAGAGGCTGGGCCCGATGGTTGTGATATTCGACCCAGCCGACGAGCAGACTTCCCAGACCGCCCGCGCCATTAAAGAGGGCGACCATTTCCGGCATGGCCGTCATCTGCACGCGTTGCGCGGCGACCGCACCGATGGCCGAGCCGATCACCACGCCAACAATGATCCATTGATAATGCAGGCCGCTGACCAGGAGCGTGGCCACGATGGCGAGCAGCATGCCGAACGCGGAGACCAGATTGCCGCGCCGTGCCGTCGCCTGTTTCCCGAGCATTTTCAGGCCGACCACGAAGAGAATCGCGGCCACGATGTAGGCCCAGTCGGTGAGAAGTTGCATGCGGCAGATTATTTCTTCGGCGGCTGCTTTTTCCTGAACATGGCGAGCATGCGATCAGTCACGAGATAACCGCCCACCACATTGACGGTGGCGAAAATGACGGCCAGCGTGCCCAGAGTTGTGGCGATGACACCGCCTTCCGTACCCGCCGCGATGAGCGCGCCGACGATGGTAATGCCTGAGATCGCGTTGGAGCCGGACATGAGCGGGGTGTGCAATTGCGAAGGGACTTTCGAGATCAGCTCAAAGCCGAGGAAGGCGGCGAGAATGAAAATGAAGAGCAAAAGACTCATGGGCGTTTAGCTGCCATAAAGTTGATCGATTCTTTCATGCACAATTTTGCCGCCATGGGTGATGACGCACTGTTTGGAAATTTCATCCGTGAGATCGAGGCGAAACGTTTTGGTTTCCTTGTCCCAGAAATGTTCGAACAGGCTCGTCACGTTGTTGGAATACATCTCACTGGCATTCCGGGCGACGCGACCGGGAAGATTCGTTAGGCCGAGAACGCGCACACCGTTCAACTCGACAATCTCGCCCGGCCTGGAACATTCGACATTGCCTCCGCTCTCCACCGCCATGTCCACGATGACACTCCCCGGCTGCATCTGCTCGACCATGGCGTTTGTCACGATGAGCGGCGCTTTTTTCCCGAAAACCTGCGCGGTGGTGATGACGACGTCCGCCCTGGCGCAATGGTCGGCCATCAATTCGCGCTGCTTCGCAAGCTGCTCAGGTGTTAGCTCGCGTGCGTAGCCCTGTGCGGTCTGGCCGGTCTCGCCGAGATCGATTTTGACAAACTTCGCGCCGAGCGATTGCACCTGCTCTTCGACGGCGGGACGCGTATCGAACGCTTCCACGCGCGCACCGAGGCGCCGCGCCGTGGCGATGGCCTGCAAACCGGCGACACCGACGCCGATGATAAAAACACGCAGCGGTTTGATCGTGCCGGCCGGGGTCATCATCATCGGAAACACGCGATCGATATGATCCGCCGCCATGACCACGGCAACATAGCCGGCGAGGCTGGCCTGCGAGCTGAGCACATCCATTTTTTGGGCAAGCGTCACGCGCGGAAGCATGTCGAGACTGATGGCGGTGACTCCGGCCGCCGCCAAAGCGTGCACCAGTTCGCGCTGGTTGAACGCGTCCAGCAGACTGACGTGCAGACAACCGCTTTTGAGCGAGCTGATTTCATTCTGCGGTGGCCTGTTGACCCGCAAAATCGCGTCGGCCGACTGTAACGCCCCCGCGCGGTCGCGGCTGATTTCGGCGCCGGCTTTTTGATAGGCCTCGTCCGATATGGAAATGGACGCGCCGAGGCCCGCCTCGATCGAAACTTCTCCGCCCAGACCAACGAGCTTCTTCGCGCCATCGGGAACAAGGGCCGCTCGATGCTCTCCAGGCTGAATTTCTCGCGGGATGAAAATGCGCATTGACTCGCGCGAGGCTAACCGCCCATGGGCGCAGGGCAACTAAAAGACTTTGCCCGATACGGCAGGCTTCGGGCGGCCGCCCTGCGATGCCTTCGCCACTCGCCAGTCTTGCCGGATGGCCCGCGACTTGGTAAAGGGTCGAGTCCCCGCCATGAAACCGGAAACTTTGCGACTGGTCCCGCTCTTCACTGGGTTAGACGATCGAGCAGCCCTCGATCTGTGCACCCTGTTGCAAATGCGCGATGTTCCCACATCGACCGTCCTCTTTCGCCAGGGCGACCAGGGCGACTCCTTGTATTTGATCGAAGCCGGGCGGGTTCGGATCAGCCTGCAGGACGCGGATGGACATGACATGGCCCTGGCCCATTTGCGCAGCGGCGAGTTCTTCGGCGAAATGGCGTTACTCGATGGCAAATCGCGCTCGGCCGATGCCATTGTCACGGAAGACTCGCGCCTGGCCGTTCTTTCGCGGGAAAATTTTCTTTCCTACCTGCGCAACCATCCCGACATCGCACTCGCTCTGCTCACTTCGTTCACGGAACGGTTGCGGCGGACGGACGAATTGCTCCGCCACCGCGTGGCCCGCAATCTCAATGAAGAAGAAGCCGCCCGCCTTACGACGGCCGACCGAGCCGCCGATCTGATCGCCGAGTTTGGCGGCAGCTGGAAATTCATCGGCGCGTCAATCGCATTCACCATCTTCTGGATCGTGCTCAACTCTTTGCTGCTCTTCAGCCGCGCTTTCGACCCCTTCCCCTACGTGCTTCTTAACCTCGTCCTCGGCATGATCGCCGGCCTGCAGGCGCCCATCATCATGATGTCGCAGAATCGCCAGGGACAGAAAGACCGGCTGCGGGCCGATCTCGACTACAAGGTGAATTTGAAGAACGAACTGCTGCTCTCCGAGGTGATGCGACGGCTCGATGCCATCGAAGACGCTCTCAAAAACCCACTTTTCCAGGAAGAGGACGATTCAGCGCGCCACTGAACGACACGCGGCCATGGGCGATCGCAGCGCCTCGAGTGGCCAAGTAAAGATTCGTCAGGCCGGAACGGCCGCTTCGCTGAGGACAATTTCCTCTCCTTCGCGGGCCGCCGCCACGATCAGTTTCTCCTTTTGCCGGCCCAACTGCTCGCGCGCCCGCGTCACCATCTCGTCCATTTTCGCATCGGTGTGATCGGGATCGTGATGAAAAAGATAGAGGCGCTTTGCCCCGGCTCGCACGGCGAGTTGAACCGTATCATCGGCACAGGTGTGACCCCAGCCGCGGCGCGAAGGATATTCGATCGCGTCGTATTGCGAATCGGCGATGACGACCTCGGCGTTGCGCATGAACTCGATCACCTTTTCATCCTGGATGCGCGCGTACTCGATTCCGTGCGCGGAATTCTCCTGCTCCGCCTTTTGCCGCTCGGTCTCGGCTCGCTCGTAGGCCTCATGGTCGGGAAGGTAAACGACGTCGCCGTTCGGCGTGCAAAGCCGGTAGCCGAGACAGATGCCGGGATGATTGGCAAACATTGTCCGCACCGTGATGCCGCCGAGATTGAACTGCATGTCATCCATTTCCTCGAAGGTGAGATGGGTAGCCATTTGATTCAGTCCAATCGGGAAGAAAGCGGTCTGCATCTGCTCGAAAAGGGCGCCGCGCAACCCGTGGACCGCTCCTTCGTACCCAAGAATGCGGATGTGAACCCGCGGATGATAGGCGGGAACGAAAAATGGAAAACCCTGGATGTGATCCCAATGCGTGTGTGTGATCAACATTGTTACGTCGAGTCCTTTTTCGTTTACCTCCTTGATGAGCGATTGGCCGAGGCGGCGAATGCCCGAGCCGGCATCGAGGATGATGATCTTGTTTCCCACGCGCACTTCCACGCAGGAGGTGTTTCCGCCATAGGTGGACGTTTCGTGGCCGGGCGAAGGAATCGAGCCACGTACGCCCCAGAAACGCACGATCGTCGGCCCTGAAATAACCGTTTCCACCGCCTCTTCCTCTGCCGGGGTTTCGCCATTTTCGCTGCCGGCTTCGAGCGATCGGATCAAATCCGCCGGAATAATCGGCTTGACCAGGTAGTCATCCGCCCCGCTGGAGAAAGCGGTTTCCCGGTCGTTGGCGAAACGGCTCACCGTCGTCAGGATCACGCGTGTGGATTTGAGTCCCTCCTGCTCACGAATGAGACGGCAGACCTGAAAACCGTTGCGCTTGGGCGTGCGGAGATCGCAAAGGACGGCCGCCGGTTTCGTCTTCAAGACGAGATCGATGCCGGCCTGTCCATCCTCGGCTTCCAGGACACGCCAGTCCTTCCCGGTCAGGCAGTGCGAGATGACCATGCGCGTCAAGGCATCGCCGTCGATGAGGACAAGCGTCTTCACGACGACGCCCTCATCTTGGGAAGACGCAACCAGAAGCAGCTCCCACCCGTGCTCGCTTCTTCGCAGCCGGTCTCGCCGTGACAATTCTCCACCGCCACACGACAGAATTGCAGGCGCAACTCCGGCTCGGAAATGGGCTGCGTACCGAGATCCGTTTCCGGAAGCTCGGCCGCTTGCAGCGGGCCCGGATCGGTAACGCGGGCAAGAACGGATTCCGGCTCGTCCACAATTTCGAGCTGCACTTCGCTGCCGGCCGGCGCGCGTTGCAGCGCGTTCTCCAGCGCGGTGGCAAAGACTCGTTGCAGATGGGCCGGATCCATCGCCACGGCCGTATCCGGCGCGAGTTGCCCGGTCCTCGTCAGGCGGATCTGCTTTTCGGCGAAAGGCGTTGCCAGTTCGGCCTCGACCGCCCGCAGGATGCTCTCGATTTTTGCCTCCGCCAGGCCGTCGCCGTTGCGCCCGTAGAGCGCCTCCAATTCCGCGGCGAAAAGATTCAGGATTTTGTGAATCAACGTCTGCTGTTCAGTCGTGGCGCGAGTCGCGAGACTCAGCAGCTGGCGCGTGCGCGAGGTATTGCTCTCCAGTTCGAGGAGGCGCAGCGAGGTGATGATGTTGGCCAGGGTCGCGTTCATTCCCTCTGCAATCGTGCTCAGCAGAATCTCTTTTTTCTGCATCTCCGACTCGAGGCGCTGGTAGGCGATCACCGTGTCGCGCGCTTTTTGCAGCATCGATTTCTTCTCTTCGAAGGCGCGTCCCATGGATTCGAGCAGGAGAAGTGACTGCCCGCCGGCCGAAAGCGCGGTCGCTTCCAGGGTCCGTTCTTCTCCATCCGGCGTTTGTTCGATCCAGGGGCCGGAGCGAAGGCTTTCGTGACCGCCGCGCTTCCAATGTGCCTCCGCATCGACGAGAAAATTTTCGAGAAAGGGCGATGCTTTTTCCACCGGCAACTGCGCTCCCGCCGCCTCCAGTCCGGGCCAGAGAGCAAGTAACCATCCCGGTGAATTTCCGGCCAGGCAAAGCGCGCCGTTTTTCCTGACAAAAAGCGCGAAACCAAGCGCTTCCAGAACTGCATTTGCCGGAGCATCGGGATCGGCCATGGCAAACTAATCCGGTTTGACCATGAGGCGGCCCAATTCCACGAACGCTTCCTCGACGCCCGCTCCCTCCTTCGCGCTGGTTTTGAAAAACTTCCAGCCGCGCGCCTCCAAATCGGCCGTCCGCGCTTCGTCAATCTCCCATTGCGCGGCGAGATCGGCTTTGTTCAAGGCCAGAAGAAATGGCAACGAACCAAGCGCTTCGGCCACGCGCCCCTGAATTTCGATTGCCTGGTCGAGCGTCACGCGCCGCGTCCCATCCGCCACCAGCAAATAGCCGCTCGTGCCACGCAGATACGACATTTGCAGTCGCTGATAATCATCGTCTCCGGCCAGGTCCCAGATCATCAGCATGACCTCTTGACCATCGAGCGAGACATTCTTTTTGTCGATCTTCACGCCGACAGTCGTCAGGTATTTTTCGGAGAACATGCTGTGGACAAACTTTGCCACGAGGCTCGTCTTGCCCACGCCGGACGTCCCAATCATGCAAACTTTCTTTTGAATCACGGGGCGGCGATCGGTTGACTAACGACTTTAAATGCGACCCGGCGCTCCGCTTCGTCCGGCAGCGGCTTCGCTCCCGGCGGCGGATTGGCCGGCTCTCCCATGCCGACGACCTTCAGCATGCCGGGGTCGAATCCGCAAGAAACGATAAAATCGCGCACTCGTTCCGCCCGCCGCAGGCTGAGATCGGCATTTTTTGCTTCACTGCCAACGGCATCGGCGAATCCGTTGATCTCCAGCTTAATCATGATCCCGAGGCGTTTCGCCGCCGCATCGCAGCGACGCAGCTCGTCGGGCAGGCGCGACAGAGCCGCAAATCCCTCCGTCGCGATGTTGTCTTTGTTGAGCAGGAAATAGACGTAGGCGCGTTCGATGACAGCCTTCGATTGTTCGAATTCACGCTCGTCGGCATCGATCACGCCGCGCGCATCGAGCGCCTTGATACCCGGCACCTTCGTGGCAGCGGCCCGCACCCGCGTCAGCCAGGCATGCGAAGCTTCACCTGCCAGGGTCAGCCTATTGTTCGTTAGGCGGGCGCTCACCGAACTGGGCAGACCGAACTTCTGCTCGAACCGGTCCAGGGAATGATCATGATCGTAGGTGATTTGCGCGTGCGTATCCTCCACCCGCGAAATCCCCGGCAGGGTCGGAGCCTGCTGCCGAACGCGGTCGAGCCATTCGTAGGGAACCGTTCCCGCGACGTTGAGCACGCCACGACTGACGAAGATTTCCACCCCTGGCGGCACCTCGAAGCGTTGCGCAAAACGCCGCTGCACGCTGGCGTCGTCCAGAGCGAGGTAATCCTTCCAGTTGAAATGAATGAGCGTTGGATCGATCCCGGCGGCGCGCGCGACCGCCGCCGGATCCTTTGAGCCGGGGTCACGCAAACCGCTCACGCGCGACGGCGAAAGCCAGCCTTTTTTCGCACTCGTCACCACGATGCCCGGCTCGTTCCCGAGGCGCGTCAGAAAATGGTTCCAGCGCATATCGCGGCGCACGGCCAGAATGATTGCGGCCATGATGAGCGCAGCGATCACCGTCAGCAAAAATCCCGCGTGTCCCGTGCGCTCCGGTTTGTGCTCGGCGCTGTATTGCGAACGCAAACAGGCTTCGAGTTCCGGCCGCAGCGACTCGAGAGGCGCCGGGTCGCCTTTGAATTTGGCAAGGACCGGTCCCTTCAAAATGTGGATGCTGTCGATCGTCTCCTCGAGCGTGTCGCGCAATTCGCGCGGCGGGGTCCCGCGAATGACGGCAGCCAGGTAAGCCTGGGGCCCGGGCGCGATCCAAACCTGCAACTCGCCTACGCGAAATTCCTCGAGGGCCGAATTCTTGCCCGTGGCGAATGAATCGCGCGCAAAATCCTGAATCGCGCTCAACATTCCGCCGACCATGTCGGCGTCCTTGGCCACGGCGCCATCGGCTGTCACATGCAGCAGGGTCATGCTCGTTTGGCGATGAATGAGAAAGACCTCCTCGACGCGGTAGACCAGACTGCGCAGCATCACCACCTCGGCAAAACTGCGGCCGGTGCGCAATGCCTCGAAGCGCCATTTCAGGCCGCGCCAGGAAAAGGTGTGTTCGAGCGTCTGGTTGAGCGACTGGAGCAAGCGGCGCAGGCTTTCCGCGATGGAGCGCCGGACGATGGGGCCGATGATCGGATGCAGCGCATCGACGAAAGTTTCGGGATGTTGTTCGATCGAATCCCTGACCGAACTCTCCACCGCCGGGCGCAGCGCGCGGGTCAGGTCTTCGCCGCGTTCGCCGCTCAACTTGACGGCCTCGGGCAGAACCGCGGCCACGTCGCGGGAGCGCTGTTCCCTGCTGGACAGGCGATCGTGCAGGTCCTGCAGTTGCTTGCGCTCTTTGCTCAGGAGGAGTCGTCGCAGCTCCTCGAACTCCTTCACCGCATCACCAGGCACCCGGCGCATTCGAAAAAGTCGTTAGGCACCGCTCAGGCACCCGGAATGTGGAACTCATTTTTCAAACGCATGGCCACTTCGCTCAGCATCTCGGCAAGCGCTTCCCGTCCGGTCATGGCGGCGCGGATTTGCGAGGCCTCGTGCTCGAGGCCGGCCTGCATTTTTTCGTGCCGCTCCTTGATTTCGGCGCCCAGGGCCTTGGCTTGTTCCAGCAGTTGGGTGCGCAAATCATGAAATTCTCGCGCCGCCTGTTCGTCCACCGTCTTGATGCGCTGCTCCAGGGCCGTGGCCGTCTCCAGGAGATCGCGGGTCAGCTTTTCGACGGCGCCGCCGCGTTCTGATTGCTCGGTGTTGAGCCGATGCGAGAGCGTGCTGACCTCCTGCTTGAGGAAATTCTCCAGCGACTCGAGACGCCGTTGCACATCGGCGCGCGCTTCACTGGCCTCCCGCGTCAGCCTTTCATCCAGCCGCTGAAAACGGGTATCGTAATCGCGCATCTGCGATCCGAAAAGAATATCGCGAATGCGATCGACCTTGCCTGCTTCCTCGATGGTCCCGTTGCGTTCCTCCGCCTGCGTTTGCTCCTGAGAAGGTGTGGCATCCATAAATTAGAGCTGTTTGGGTTTAGGCCGGCATGCAGAAAAACGCCGGACCAGGTTCTGTTATACCATCCGAAAAACCGGCGGAGCAACTCCAATCATCCGCCGGTTCAGATCGAAATCGCCTCGACGGCCCGGCTTTAGCCAGATTTCAATTCCGCCGCCGCGAAGGAATTGATTGCCTCCTCTTCGGAAGGCGGCTGCCAGATGCCGCGAGTGGCAAAATCGGCCGCCTGCGGATAGAGCGTCGCTCGAACCCTCTCAGCTGCTGCGGCAAGGTCGTAGGGCGTTCGCCGAAATTCCACCTCGGCCCCCAGGCGCAGCCAATAGGCACCAGGTTCCCCGAACGGCATCCCAACGCTGCCGGCATTCAGGATCCGCACGTTTCCCACCGTTCGCTCGAATTGCATGTGCGTATGCCCGCACACGACCATCGCGACATCGAGTCCGGTAAAGAAAGGGGCGAGTCGCTCCACTGGCGTCAGGCGCGTGAAGATGTCGCTATCGCTGCCCGGCGTGGCGTGGCAGAATAACACCCGACCCAATCCGGCAATTTCAAGGCGAAGGGTGGCCGGCCAGCCGGCCAGAAATTGTTCGTCGTCGCGGCCGAGCTGCTCCGCATTCCAACGAATCACATCTCGGATGCTCGCCGGGACGTCACTCGACTCCTGCCCTCTCAACCGCGCAAGCACGGCACGGTCGCCGTTGCCGAAAATGAATTGCACAGGAATGCCAAGCGTTCGCAGACAGGCCAGCGTTTCCCGGGGCATGGGACCGGGAAGGACGTCGCCGCCCACCACGATCTGCTCAACATCGGCACTGCGAACCTCTTCGAGAACTGCCTCCAGCGCCGGCAGGTTACCGTGAATGTCGTAGATGGCGGCGACGCTCATGGCTTCCACCAGAGCGCCGGCGCTCGCGCTCTGCTGACGTCCGACGGCTTAGCTTCGCTTCCGTCGGAGAACCGCACCCAATGCAAGCAGACCGGTCACGGCAAGCAAGCCGGTGCCCGGTTCCGGCACGGCGTGGACGTTGTCGATTCCCAGTTGAGCGGTGACCGCATCGCCGACCAAATTATCGGTTCCGGCTTCATTGATGATTCGCATTTCGTCAGGGCCCGTATGGAAAAAATCATCGAATGGATTCGGAGTGCCGACGGCAATGACGCTCCCGGCGTTGATCGTAAAGACGACATGTTGCCAACCGCTTCCCGGGGCCAGGGTGAAGCCGCTCGTCAGGTAGCCGTTTCCGCCAAAGCCGGCCGTTTCCTTGAAACCCAGTCGAATCGTCAGCGTCACGCTGCTGAGATTCAGGAGATCCATCTCGATGGCGGTGACACCCGGCGTGATATAATCGCCGATCCACTGGTTGCGGTTAAAGACGGTGAGAAATTGCCCCGGCCCGCCCGGCCCGGTCGAAGCAATTTGCATATAGTGATCGCCGGCACCGCCGGGACCGCCCGTCGCGATGTTCTGGACCGGCGGCGCACCAGCTCCGCCATTCTCCCAGTTTGCCAACATCCCGTCCTGAAAATCGTCCAGCTGCCCGACCACAATGGCTTTAGCCGAACTGGCCAGAAAAAATATTCCAAGAACGGAGAGGGCGGCGGCGGTAAATCGAGAGACCTTCATGCGGGCATGATGCTATTCTCGGAAGCGGCTGCGAGGGAAGCAAAATTTCTTCGGTTCTTCCGCTGTTTACAGGCCAAAACGAACCCTGAAATTGCAATCGAACTGCCAGACCGTTTCGCCGGCGTCCCTGCCGTTCAAAGACGCGGCCTGAACAACATCCTGACTGCGTTGTTTCCAGCGGGACGAACCTCACTTATTACTACCGCATGTACAACAAGAAGAACCTTGGCAAACTGAAGAAGATGGACAGCCTGGCGCCCGACGTCATGAAAGCCTTCTGGGCCTTCGACAAGGCTTCGGTCGCGGCCGGCGCGATTCCCGTCAAGTACAAGGAATTAATCGCAGTCGCCGTGGCCGTGACGACGCAGTGTCCCTACTGCATCGACATTCATGCGGACAACGCGCGCAAAGCCGGGGCGACCGAAGCTGAGCTGGCCGAGGCCACCATGGTAGCCGCTGCGCTTCGCGCGGGCGGGGCCGTGACCCACGCAACTCACGCACTCGCCGATTAAAACCGAATGGCCTTCATCCAGCTTCCGATGGGGCATCTTCGTTTTCGCCCGGCGCGAGAAGATGGCCGAATAAACGGCCGGCCACCAGAAAGATAAAGCCGGCTGCGCCGCACAGTCCCGCGTGCAGCAGCCAAAAGCGTGTCGCCGGCATTTTCTCGAGCAGTCCGCCAATCCAGCCGACCAGATTGTTCGCGGCAAAGAGATGCAGATAATAGATGCCGATGATTGTGGCCGATAGGGCGGCCGGCGCGACGCGCGCGTAAAGGGCCAGCGAAACCGGAAAGACATTCGCAAAGCCGATGCTGTTCAGCACGTGGAAGGCAATGAGCCAGCCGATCGTCACCTTGCCTCCGGAGCTGGCCGCGAAGGCCGCGCCCAGGGCGAGCGAGAGGAAGCCAGTCACGGCCACGAGACTGCCGAGTCCCATTTTCGTGATCTCGGCCGGTTCTGGAAATTTCTTCGACCAAAGCCGCCAGAAGACTACGGCACCCGCGAGAAAACTGACCGACACGATCGAGTCGAGCGTGATGAGCCACGTTGTCGGCATCTTGCGGCCGAAGAATACGAGATCGGCATGCTTCTCCGCCCAGACGAGATAGGCGTTGAAGATTTGCTGATTGCCGATCACGGCGATTGTCAGCACCGGCAACAAGACAAGCAGCGCAATGATGCCCATTTTCTCCGAATGGGTCAGCGGGGCGCGGGGCGTCGGCGTGCCTTTCGTGGTGCCCGGCTCGTCCGGCGGCAGCCATCGTCGACCCGAGAGATAAATGGTCAGGCCGATCAACATCCCCACGCCGGCGGCGCCGAAACCATAATGCCAGCCATATTCTTCGCCGAGCGTCCCGGCGATGAGCGGCGCAGCGATCACGCCGCCATTGATGAACAAATAGTAAATCTGAAACGCATCGGCGCGCCGGTTATCGCCCGTGTCGTAGAGTGCACCGATCTGGCTGGCCAGATTTCCCTTGAAACAACCGACGCCGATGAGCAGGCAGGTCAGCGCCGCAAGGAACGTCACGTCGAACGCCATAAGAAAATGCCCGGCCGCCATGAGTAAGGCGCCGAGTGTGACGGTGCGGGTGCGGCCCAGCACGCGGTCGGCGATCAATCCGCCGCCGATCGGCGTGAGATAAACCAGGCCGGTATAAAGACCGAAGATGGCTGAGGCAAGCGCCTGGACCGAGAGTGGACCGCCGTAGACGTTCTCGAGCAGATGGCGAAACGGCCCGAACCCGGCGATGCGTTCGATGTGCCCGGGATAAAGCAACCGGTTCACCATGTAGAGAACGAGCAGCGATTGCATGCCGTAGTAGGAGAAACGTTCCCACGCCTCCGTGAACGCGAGATAGCCAAGCCCACGCGGGTGGCCAAAGAACTGCCGATCCTCAGGATGATGCATGGCGGCAGAGTGTGGCAACGTCACTTCCCTTGGCAAGCGCCGGAATTTTGCGGCAAAAAAAAGAACGCGCCGGGCTTTCGCCCGGCGCGTCTCTGTGATGAAAACTGTTTGCCAGCTTACCGCTTGACGGTTGCGGCAACACGGCCACGGCTGACCAGGCCGAGCACGATCAACGCACAGCCGAGCAGTAAGACCGTTGTGCCCGAATCGGGAACGCCAGATCCACTTGTCGCATCGGCACGAATGAGCCAATTTCCGAAAAGCCCGGCTTGTTCGATCGGGATGGCGCCACTCAGGTCGTTGATATTTGCACCCGCGACGATAAAGGAGCGGTTAGACAGAGGACTCGTTTCATCAAACGCAGCCGGGTACTGCCCCGCGACGTGAGTGATAATGAAGCCGACAAAGAAGTTCGACGTTGTCACCATCGTGGGAGTAATCATGGTGGTGAGGAAGGTATCCGTGCCCGCCATTGAGATCACACCAGCCCCTGTCGCCAAGACCATCGCATCCGTGGGTGAGCCATCTCCATTGGGATCGCTCCACAAGACCGCTGTGTACGACAGCCCATTCAGACTGGGATCAGGGAATGACAGGCGTACCCCAGGCGATTGAGATCGAATTGATGATATTATTGCCGCCGGTAACGGCAAATGAGTTAAGCGCCATGAAGGTGCCTCCGGCATTTAGACCGATAGAGTCCTCCGCCGTGCCATCGTCGATGGCGTAGGAAACGGCGCGGGCCGTACGAGGAACAGCCATTATCAGAACGAGAGCGATTCCGACGGCAAGAGAGGTTACGAATTTTGATTTCATAGAAAATTATCAGTTTTGTTGTTCTGCCAAAAACGTGCAGCAAGAACGGCACCGTGCTCAGCTGCCAATTCGCAAGATAAGTTATAAGCTACACATTACAAAGAACTTAAAGTTTTCTGCCCAGAAACCAAAGAACATCGGCCTGCTGCGAAAATTGTAAAGAATTCCGTCGCTTTTCAACTTCTCTCTGGATTGCGACGTTGGTGCAAGATACGGCGAGCGTGGCATTTCTGAGGTTGGTTCTCTTCCTCCCTGTCGTTCCGCGTGGAGTGGAGGACGGAGTCGGCAGAATCTAGCAATGGACGGAGCGCCCGACGGGGAGCGATTGGAAAATCGAGAACAAATCTCAAGTGGGCTGCCATGGGGAAACTGCCATGGGGGATACGGCTGGAGATATCTCGACTTCACTCGACACGATGCAAACCGCGCTGAAGAACCCGCATTTCCCGTTGTAGCTGGGATCGATGGCCCGCGACGGAAGAAGGTCCTACGGAGGCCCTGGCCTCGGCGGCCTTTCGCCATCACACTCGCGCGAACGGGATCAGCATGGGAACTCGCCGGCGATAGGCATCGTAGGCACCGGGACCGAGTTGTTCGCGCAGGAAGCCTTCTTCGAGTCGCGCCTTTAGCCACCAATACCCAAGCACACCCAGCATCGAGCCCGCCACGGCAAGCGTCGTCCCTTTAACCACCGCCACCGCGATCGTCGCGAGGATGATGCCGGTATAGATCGGGTGCCGCACAATCCCATAGGGACCGGTGTCGATGATGCGGTGATCGCTTTTTTTCGTCACGAACGCCGACCAGAGCTGGCCGAGATGTGGCCAAAGAACTTCCGATCCTCAGGGTCATGCATGGCGGCAGAGTGTGGCAACGTCACTTCCCTTGGCAAGCGCCGGAATCTTGAGACAAAAAAAAGACGCGCCGGGCTTTCGCCCGACGCGTCTCAGTGATGAAAACTGTTTGCCAGCTTACCGCTTGACCGTCGCCGCAACACGGCCACGGCTGACCAGGCCGAGCACGATCAACGCGCAGCCGAGCAGCAAGACCGTCGTGCCGGAGTCCGGAACACCGGTCGACGCGTTGCCGTTCAAGGTGAAAGCCAGATCGCTTGTTAGCATGCCTCGGCTACCGAAGAAGTCCTGATACGAGACGCCGTCGCCGCCGGTGGCGGTCTGACCAGCCCCATTGCGGCGGAAACGCCGAGGTCAGGGACAATGGAAATCCAGTATTGGGTTCCCCCGAGGGCGTTGAAAGCCGAGCTCAAATTGAACGAGTAGGTGAAGGTTGGATAGCCCGCGTAGTCCGGCCCAATAGATGTCTCACCCGCGGCGCCGGACATGTTGAAGGACTGCAGCAAACCTCCCGGCATGCCCCCAGAATCGGAATAGAAATTAATCGTGAATGCGCCGATTGAGCCTTGGCTTGGTGGGTTAAAATATGAGCCCGTAAACGTCACGTTAGTAACGGAGCTATTGCCGCCCAAGGTGAAATTGTCGTAGACGGTGGCGAAGTTACCGAAACCGCCGGTGTCATTCTGGCTGGAAAAGGCACCCATCAAATCGGTCCCTTGGCTATAAAGCACGCTGGCCATCGCACCCGATCCAGCCGCCAAGCTCAGGACGACTGCCAACAGAATCAGTTTTGCTCGCATCATTTGAGTTTTCATAGAGATGCCAACGGAGATAGCAATAATGGGGCCGCGCCTCACATTTTATCGTTTGTATCAAGGCTAAGCATCACATAATGAGCGGCTTAAAAATATACTCTGAAATTAATGGAGAATGCGCGAATCGAGAAAATTGTAAAGAATTCCGTCGTTACTTGGCTTTTTGCCGAGAAGGGGAGGTCGATGCAAGGTGCCACAAGTGTGGCACTTCTGAGGTGTTTTTCTCCTCCTATCGGCAGTCGGAATCATCGATCCCCGATACAGGGAGACCGCCGTCTCGGCGGCATTCTCTCATCACACCGGCGCGAACGGGATCAGCATGGGAACTCGCCGGCGATAGGCATCGTAGGCACCGGGACCGAGTTGTTCGCGCAGGAAGCCTTCTTCGAGTCGCGCCTTTAGCCAATACCCAAACACAGCCAGCATCGAGCCCGCCACGGCAAACATCGTCCCTTTAACCACCGCCACCGCGATCGTCGCGAGGATGATGCCGGTATAGATCGGGTGCCGCACAATCCCATAGGGACCGGTATCGATGATGCGGTGATCGCTTTTTTTCGTCACGAACGCCGACCAGAGCTGGCCGAGATGAATCCGCGCCCACCAGGCAAAGCCAAAACCGACCACGCACAATGCCGGCATCATCCAGGCCACGGTCGTGGGCAGGGTCCAGAGATGGTAGGTGCTGCGATACGGCCGGTCGTTAAAGCCGAAGAGAAGAATGTACGCGGCGATGATGACGAGGCGATAGGGCAACTCCCGGGCGGCGCCGACCCGGGAAGCCGGACGGCTCGACCAACTCGCAGCCAGAAACCACGAAATGGCCCACGCGATGCAGATGGCGTAGCAGGCAGCCAGCGGATCAGCTGCGAATGATCTCATCATTGTTCAGCAGCAGTTCGCACATTTCAGGCGGGCGTCAAAGCCGAGGGAAACACGCGAAGTGCAACAACAAGTGATCTTCCGGGAACAAGAAACGCGTGGTTTTTCGCAACCTGCGGAAAGCCCTTCTGCCGAAGCAGGCCGGACGATGCCTTATGAAAACGCGTCTTTTCTTCAACTTCTGTCTGGGAACCTGCATGGCTGCTTTGGCGCTCGGAGCCGCCAGAGGGCAAAGCGTGCACTTTGATTTCGACAATGCCCCGTTGCATGGGTCGTTGCCGCTTGATCTGACTTCAGGTGGAGTCACCGCTCATTTCAGCGCCAGTCCAGCCTATTACAACTATTCAATTCAACGGGCCGATGTTCTTGGTTTCACTCCGGCTGGGTTCGCCGGCTACTGCATCTATCCGAACACGGTTTACGCGTGCGACCTGCTAGTCTCTTTCGACCATCCCTTGAATGCAGCCTCGATCTTGTACGCTCCGGAAGAATATGCGACCGATTCGTCGTGCACGATGCGGATGACCGCCTATCTCGGTAGCACGTTTGTCGGTACGAACACGTATCAAATCCAGCAACCGGGTACCTGGCCGACTGGAACCTTGTCGTTTAGCTCAATGCAACCGTTCGATCACTTGGTCATCCATTACGACCAACCGCCCCCGACCGGAGGGGACTATGGGCCGATCTTCATGGCCGACAATCTACTTGTGACCACGGTGCTCGCGCCAACGCCATCGGCAGCAGCTTCTCGCAAAAGCCATGGCGCCGTCGGTGATTTCGACATCAATCTGCCTCTCACCGGGCCGGCGGGAATTGAATGTCGCAGCGGCGGCGCCACGGGCGACTACAGCCTCGTCGTCACTTTTGCCAACCCCGTGACTCTGGCAAACACCCCGCAGGCCGAGGTCACCTCTGGCACCGCTACAATTGGCACCGGAGGAATCGACAACGGCGGCACCGTTTCTGTCGACGGCGCGACCGTGACTGTGCCGTTAACGAATGTGAGCAACGCACAGACAATCAGCGTAGCGCTCCGAAGGGTAAATGACGGAACCCACCTCGGCGACGTCACCATCAGCATGAGCATCCTGGTGGGGGACATCAACGAAAACGGAATAGTCAGCTCGTCGGATATTGCCGAGACCAAGGCTTTGCTCGGGCAGCCGCTTGGCCCCGCCAATTGTCGCGCCGACGTCAGCACCAATGGCGCGATCAGCTCCAGCGATGTTTCGATGGTGAAAGCCAGCACAGGAACCGGGCTACCGTAGAGGCGGGCGCCTTCTTATCTCTGGGCTGGGCGCGACCGGAGTCGCGCCCTGGGGTGGCTTTTAGCTGTGCATATTTTGCCTCGATCTCAGCTTGCAGATTCACTACAAGCTCGTGAATCGTGCGTCGCACCGCTTGCCCGAACCTGACATCATGTCAAAGAAAGTTGGGCTGCATTTTCGCTGTAGTTTTGGTCGCTATTTTTTCGACGCGCGCGCTTTTGGCCGGCGGCGTGACCGTCATCACCCACGGATTCAACTCGGAGGTGACCAGCTGGATTATTCCGATGGCCGGCAAGATTGGCGCCTATCCTACATTTCCGGGGACAACCTACAGTTGCTACGAGATTTCCATTACGCGAAACGGATCGGGGCAATACGTCGCCTCCGCCAGCCTCATCGGCGGATTGCCGCCGCTTCTGACTGACTCGGGAGAAATTGTCGTCAAGCTCGATTGGTCGACGCTGTCAGGTCTGGGCGGCGCTTCTTCGACAACCGTCGCGCAGACAGCGGTGAACGCCCTGCTTTCGACAACGCTCATCCCGGAAATGGGCGGCCGCCCACTCGCAGAACTGCCGCTGCATCTCATCGGTCACAGTCGCGGCGGTTCGGTTGTGACGGAAATGGCACGCTTCCTCGGCGCTCAGGGCATCTGGGTCGATCAGGTCACGACGCTCGATCCGCATCCGGTTTCGGCATTGGGCGACGCGGGCGTGACGACCTGGACGAATGTGCTCTATGCCGACAATTTCTGGCAGACGCTGGGCGATGGCCTCTTCGTGCCTAACGGACAATCGGTTTTCGGCGCTTATAATCGGAAGTTGCTCAACCTGGACGGCGGCTACTCATCGAGCCATAGCGACGTTCATCTTTGGTACCACGGCACAATCGACCTCGCGACGCCGACGAGCGATACGCAGGCGAATATCACGGCAGCCGAGCGCAGCACCTGGTGGACATCGACCGAAATGGCAGGCGGCGCGGCCGGGTTCCTCTACAGCCTGATCGGCGGAGGCGATCGGCTCAGCAATGTCGAACCGGGCGGAACCGGCAATGGAAGAATCAGCGACGGTTTCAACAAGAATTGGGACCTGGGCGGGGGCCTGGCGCCCAATCGCACGGCCCTGCCGGCTGATGCCGGCCTGTGGCCGAATCCAATTCTTTTCGCGCTGGTGAATTCCAGTCCAACTCCCGCCGGCCAGTCGTTCGACGCGACGCTATATTATCAGGCTGGACCAAACGCCAGCGGCAATGTCGGTCTCGATATTTTTCTGGATGTCGATTTCAATCCTTACAACGGCAATGAGATCGTCGTCGATGATGAGAGCCTGCCGAGAACGGGAACGAGCGCGGTTTTCCTGGATCCGCTGAGTGCGACGGTCGATGCCGCCTTGGTGCCTCCGGGAAGTTATGCTGTCTGCGCGCGTTTGAACGACGGCGCCGACACGCGTTACCTCTACGCGCCGCAACTGCTGGTCGTGACGCCGAGTCTGCAACCGCCGACCATCGATGCGGTGTCGCTCACGCTCGAGAGCGGAGTATTGAGCTTCGAGGTGCACGGATTTCCCGGGCAGGAAGTTACGGTCGTGGCATCGACGGATTTGGTGAAATGGATGCCGCTGGAGACTCATACCTTCGACGGGACGATTTGGGAATTCTTCGATCCGGACGCGGGAAATCAGCCAAGGCGTTTCTACAAAACGACACTCGCTCCCTGATCGGGGTAGGGCACGTGTCTCACGCGCCGAACGAAGCGTCTCGCTTCGTTCAACCCCTTGCACCCTTGCGAGCGAGACGCTCGCCAACACGGGCGAGACGCCCGCGCTACCCTGACTTCCAACTGGCTGACATCCGCGCGCTGGGCGATGCTCCGCGGCGATGCACTGGTGGCTCATTGCTCTGGGATACATCCTGACCTGGGGTGCCATTCCGCATATTCTCACCCGCAACAAGCCGCCGGCCTCCACCCTGGCCTGGATCTGGGCCGTCATCCTTTTCCCCTATCTCGGTGCGCTCTTCTATTTCATCTTTGGCACCGACCGACTCGTTAGGCAAAAACTCCGCGCGACGCGCGAAATGGACGCTTCGGGCGGACGGGGCGAGCGGCGTTTAAACTCCGACACGCGGGCCCTGCTCGAGAATTTGCCGCCAGGCGAACGAGCCGGTGTCGATCTTCTCTCGCGGGTCAACGAATACGCCGTCTCCTGCGCCGACGAAACACGGCTGCTCGTCGATGGTGCCGCTTTCTTTGCCGCGCTCGCCCAGCGGATCGACGAAGCAAGACACCATGTGCACATCGAGTTTTACATCTGGCGCGATGACGCACGCGGGAACGCCATGCTCGACCAGCTCGTCGCCGCGGCGCGACGCGGAGTGGAAGTGCGGTTGTTGCTCGATCCGGTCGGCTCCTTTGGTCTGCGCCGCTCGCACTTCGCGCGCCTGATGGAAGCAGGCGGAAAGTTCGGCTGGTTCCGCACGGCGCATCCTCTGCGCAATCGATGGACCTTCACCCTGCGTAACCACCGCAAGCTGCAGATTATCGATGGTCGCCGCTGTTTCATCGGCGGGATGAACATGGGCCGCGAGTACGCCGGCGAAGATCCGGCTGTTGGGCCCTGGCATGACGTGCAAATTGAAATCAGCGGCGGCGCGGTGCGAAAATTCCAAATGGTCTTCGCCGACGACTGGTTCTTCGCCACGCAGGAAAAACTGCTGGCTCCGGTTTATTACTCTTCGCCGGGATGCGCGCAGAATCTCATCGTGCAACCGATGACGGACGGGCCGGATGGTCCCGACGATCCGATCGAGATGTCGCTCGTCTGGATGCTGAACACGGCGCGTCATCGCGTCTGGCTGACGGCCGGTTATTTTGGCCCTAACGAACCACTCCTGACCGCGCTGCAACTGGCCGCCGCCCGCGGCACCGATGTGCGCATGCTCGTGGCTGGCACGTCCGATCACCCGATGCTGGTCAATATCGGGCGTTCCTATTACGAGCAATTGCTCCGCTTCGGCGTCAAAATCTACGAATACGAAGCCGGCATCAATCACGCCAAGGTCGCCCTCGTCGACGAGCAGTGGCTCATGGTCGGTTCGGCCAATCTCGATGTGCGCTCCATGCGCTTGAACTTCGAATTGAATGCACTCGTGCGCGATCCGGCGACGGCGGCTACGCTCGAGCAGGTTTTGGCCAGGGATATGGCGACGTCGCGCGAAATTCTTCTCGAAGAATTTGCCAAACGGTCGCACTGGCAACGCTGGAAGGAGAGTCTCGTCCGCCCCTTCGGTCCATTGACCTAATAGCGACATGTCGTTAGGCACATCGATCCAATTTTTCAAACCCGTTTGTCGGGCAACCGCCGGTGGCTAGTTTGATCGCATGAGCGAAAAACTGGATCACGCACCAAATCTCACGCAGCGTCCGCCGCGCAGCCCGCGGGTGCGGCTGGGCGGTTACGTCGTGCTCGCCCGCATTCTCGATAAAGGCCGGGCCGAGCTGGCCGGAAGGGCGGGCGAATACAAATACAACAATCCGGGCGATTACCATTGGTTCCGCTTCACCGGTATCACGCCGGAAGCGCTTAAAGCCGAGCTGGCCACGGGCAAGGGCGACGGCGAAATCCTGAACTGGATCCAGGAAAATGCGCCTAACAAACGAACGCCGTGGGAAATCCAGCAGTGGAGCGCCTATTTCGCCGAACGCGGCCCCGACAGCGACGTCGAGACGCTCGAAATGTTCGCCGAGCGCATGGGCAAATTTAACAGGAATCGCGAGGACGTGAAGACCTGGTTCGATCTGCTCGACCTGGACGATCACGTCACCTTCGGCGGAAAAGCGTAGCAAACAGGATGGGTGGATCGACCGCTCCGCGGGCGATGACATTACTGCGCCACAACGCGCCGGGACGGCGCGTTCCACCTTTGATTGCATCAATGGCGCGAGAACCGCGCGTTCCGCCTTGAGCAGGAGAGCTCCTTATTTCTTTCTAATTCGCGATCGCGCTGCTAAAGGCCCGGAACGATGAAACGGCTTCTCTGGCTCGATATTTCCAAAGGGCTCGCCATTCTCGTCGTCGTTTACTTTCATTTTTTCCGCACCTACTTCGAGCACGGCGCGCTGCCGCCGCCGGATTGGAGCAGTTTCGCAGCTGGCCTGACGACATTTCTGGGCTTCGCCTGGCTGAAAATCTCGGGGCTCGGTTTTCATGCGGTCGGCGCTTTCATTATCATGAGCGGCTGGGTCCTGATGCAATCGACGGCGCGACGGGCCGAGAAGGGTCACGTCCCGTGGAGCGGCTGGTATCGCGCGCGACTCCTGCGTCTTTATCCGATGTACTGGGTGGCGCACATCGTATATCTGGTTTCGCCATTCGTGGCGCGGTTCGAGAAAATCGATGGCCGGATTGTCTGGAGCCTCCTCGGACTCCGCTTCGTCAACATCAGCATGAACTTTTACTACCTGAATGCCGCCTGGTGGTATTTCACGATGCTGATCCAGCTTTACCTGATTTTCCCGCTGCTTTTTTGGACGGCGAAAAAAATCGGCCCTTGGAAATTCCTGTTCGGCGCGTGCGCGCTCGGGTTTTTTGTTCGTTACCTTTTGCTCGTCGTTTATCCACAGAACGGCATGTGGCTCCAGGGCGGCTGCGCCATCTGCCGACTGCCGGAGTTCGCCCTCGGCATGGCGCTGGGCATGTGGGACAGCCGGTCGCCGCAGCGCGTGCAGGAATTCCTTCTCGGCGGCCTTGGCCTGCTCGCCGGAGTCCTGCTATATCCTGCAGCACTCCAGTTTTATCACGGTCTGACCGCATACACTTTCGCCGACTTCGCGACCGGCGGGTGCTGTTTTCTGGTCCTTGTCGGGATCGCCGGAATTATCGCGCGTTTCCCCTACCCCGCCCGCCTTCTCGGCCTGGTTGGGACTTTCTCCTACGGCATCTACCTTGTGCACCAGCCGTATGTCATCTGGCTTGGCCTGCGCATTCGCGAACAACCGATCTGGATGTTCATGCTGACCGTCGTGGCGACGCTGACTGTGTTGAGTTTGTGGGGAATGCTTTTGGAAAAGGCGACGAATAGCCTCATGGGATTATTTCTGCGCCGCAGGCCGAGCCCTGCTCTTTCTGCGCCATAACGCGTTTCTATCAGCAAGCAATAATGCAGGCAGCACCAAAACCAGCAGAACGGATCGCTAACATCCAGCGCGCGCTGCGCGCGGAAAAACTCGACGGCTGGCTCTTCTACGATTTTCGCGGGAGTGATCCGCTCGCTCTGCGAATTCTGCTGTTGGACGAACACGCAATCGGTTCGCGCCGCTGGTTCTACTACATTCCCGCCGAGGGCGAATGCCACAAAATCGTGCACCGGATCGAGCCGGCCAAGCTCGCTTCTTTGCCCGGTCGATCGACCGAATACAGCAGCTGGAAGGAACTGCAGGCGGCGCTGAGCGAAGCCTTGCCTAACGAGAAGAAGTCGCGCATCGCCATGGAATATTCACCGATGAACGACGTGCCCTACGTTTCCCGCGTCGATGCCGGCACCATCGAGCTGATTCGATCGTTAGGCACGGACGTCGTTTCCGCGGCCGAACTGGTGCAGCAGTTCGAAGCCGTCTGGTCGCCCGGGCAGTTGCAATCGCACCTCGACGCCTCGGAAAAGATGCATCGCGTTTTCTTTGACGCTTTTCGCGAGATCGCACGGCGCATCCGCGCGAACGAACTGACGACGGAATACGACATCGACCAGTTTATCCTGCGCCGCTGGCACGAGGAAGGAATGGTCGGCGCGCACGACGACGCGATTGTGGCGGTAAATGCCAACACGGCCAACCCCCATTACATGCCCACGCGGGACAGTGCGCTTCCCATCAAACGCGGCGATTTCGTTCTGCTCGATCTGGCCGCGAAATTACGCCAACCGCAGGACGCCGTTTTCACCGATCAAACCTGGACCGGCTACGTCGGCGAGGAAGTGCCGGAAGAATACGCGCACATCTTCAACATCGTGCGCGAAGCGCGCGATGCGGCGGTTGATTTCGTGCGCCGGAATGTACGCGCCGGGAAATCGATTCGTGGCGCCGACGTCGATGACGTCGCGCGCGATGTCATCGCCCGCGCCGGTTACGGCGAGTATTTCACGCATCGCACCGGTCATTCCATCGGCGAAGAAGTGCACGGTAACGGCGTCAACATCGACAATTTCGAGACGCGCGATTCGCGCCGCATCATACCGGGTGTCTGCTTTTCGATCGAACCGGGCATTTACCAAAAGGGGAAATTCGGCGTCCGCTCCGAGGTGGATGTTTACGTGCGCGAAAACGACATCGACGTGACCGGTCAGCCGATACAAACCGCGGTCGTCCCGATTTTAAAAATGGAGTAGCGTTTCGCATGAACCGCGAAACCATCATTCTCTGGCGAAACATCCTGCTGCGCTCGTGTCTCATCGGAGTGCTCTTCGCGCTGGTGCTTTTCGGCGCGACGCTCGGCTTTTGGAACACGGCGGTCGGCTGGATGTTTCATCTTTTCCACGTAGACGAAAAAACGCTCGGCGCCATCGTCCTGCAATTCTTCACCAACGTGCGCCTGATCGTGCTCTTCCTCTTTCTCGCACCGGCTCTGGCCCTGCATTGGACGGCCGCGAAAATGCGATAAACTGCGTTGTCAAATGTTGGATGGCGCCGGCACCTTCCACGAGAGCGATGCAGTTTGATTTGTTGGACGATGGAGCCGCAGACGCTTTATCTGCGGCATCAGGGCGTTCTAATTCTCATGCCACTTATCCAGAAGATCGATTTGGGGACCGTCTGATAAAATCATCGTAACTGAGCTGAATCAGGCGCTTGGCACAAGCGCTTCTACAACTAAGAGGCGAAGCTTTCATTTGTACGCTGGAGGCGGCCTTCATCGACATCGTGAAAATCGACCCAGGTTTGGATGTCGGCACGATCGGCGAGGCCATTGGCTCTTTTTGTTTCTTCCAGCTCTTTGGTGCTATCGTCGCGCCAGCCGCGTTTGACGATAAAGTTATTCCAGAACTTGATCTTCTCTTCATCGGGCCGGCCGAAAGTAGCGAAGCACCAGTCGAGAATTTCATCATCGTTGCCGCCGGCGCGCACGCGGGCGACGAGTTGCGGCACATCGATTCCGAAGAAGCGACAGAAGTAACCATCGAAGCAATCGTGAACAGGGCAGTCGGCGTAGTTGTAATCGGCCGGCAGGAGACCTTGCTCTCTCAAACGCAGCTTATCGAGCATGCGGGGAAAGAAGAGCACGCCCTGGGTTGTGTCGTAATCGCTGCGCGGTGTTTTCATACGAAGAAGTGTAGCGGCGTTTGTATCAGACGCCGAAAAAATAAAGCCACGTGCCTGGTTTGGTGGATCGAGCTCTCCGAGCTCGATGTTGCTTAGTGCGCCGCAAACTGCATAGTTAAGAAACGCGCTCGGAGAGCGCGTTCCACCTTTGGCATTCGACAAGTCGCGTCGCCAGCCCAGATTGGAACGAGCCATGAAGAACGACAAGGACAACATCCAGCTGAGCGCGGTGGAGGATCACGATGGAATCCTGACCATTCGTGGCGGCGGCGCGCGACGCGACTGGAATAACATCCAATACAAGCAGGGCATGTCGGCCAAGAACGTCGGCACGACCAAACTCTCGGCCAACATCGCGACAATTCCGCCGGGCGGCGTGGCCTACGCGCATATTCACGTCGGCTTCGAGCTCATCCTTTACATTCTCGAAGGAAAAGTGCGGCACGAATTTGGGCCGGGACTCAAGCAGGTGCTGGAAAACGAAGCGGGCGATTTCATTTACATCAAGCCGGGCGTGCCGCACGAGGTCTTCAATATGAGCGAGACGGAGCCGGTGGTTGCATTCGTCGCCCGCTCCTCGGCGGATGAGTGGGACGGCATTGTTCCCTACGACCGCAATCAGGCGAGCTGACGCCGCGCGCCGCTCTCATTTTCCGCCCAGAGCCAGGGCCAGCTCGCGCACGCCGCGGCGAATTTCGCGCGGGGGAATGCCCGCGAACCCGAGCTGGATACCCTCACGCGGCAGTGGGCGGCGGCAGAAGCGGCTGATTGGCACCACTTCCACCTCGCGCGCGGCCGCGGCTTGTGCAGCCCATTCGCCGTCAATTCCGTTCCGCAGCCAGCCGACGGTTTGCAAGCCGGCTTCGATGTCGGAAATCTCGAGCAGTCCTCCCAGCTGTTGGCGCGCACTCTCGTGGAGCACCGTCAGGCGCTCGGCATAGACACTGCGCATCCGCCGGATATGACGCCCGAAGTGTCCCTCCGTCATAAAGTCGCAAAGGACGGCCTGATCGAGAAGCGGTGCGTGCCTGGTGGTGATGGATTCGACCGCGGCGAAGCGATCCACCAGATCGGGAGGCACAATCAGATAGCCGAGCCGCAGCGACGGAAAGAGCACCTTGCTGAAGCTTCCGGCAAACAGAACAACGCCGTGCCGATCCAGTCCTTGCAGCGCGGGAAGCGGCCGAACGCCGTAACGATATTCGCTGTCGTAATCGTCCTCGAAAATGAGAGCACCAGAGCGGCGGGCCCATTCCAGTAAAGCGAGCCGCCGCCCCAGACTCATGCTGAGGCCGAGGGGAAACTGATGCGCCGGTGTGACGTAAACGAGGCGCGCATCCCGCAACTTCGCCGATTGGAGTTGAACGCCCTCCTCGTCCAAAGGAAGTGCGGTGATTCTGGCGCCGAACGCGGCAAAGGCACAGGCCGCGCCGGGATATCCCGGATCCTCGAGGCCAACGCGATCTCCCGGATTCAAAAACAATCGGGCGGCCAGATCGAGAGCTTCCTGAATTCCAGCCACGATCAGAACTTGTGCCGGATCACACTTCACACCGCGCGATGTGGCGACATATTCGGCGACGGCCTTTTGCAATGGCTCGAAACCGGTCGGGTTGGAACCGAGCAACTGATTGGCCGAGGCGAGCCGGGCCCGGCGCGCGCTGATCGTCGCCCAAAGCGCGGTCGGAAACAAATCAACGGCCGGCACATTCGCGCGAAAAGCTCGTGTCCGACGATTTTCGTATCCGGGGAAAAGTCTCACGCGGGTCGCGTAGTTCGAAAAAAGGCGCCGGGGTGTCGCCGCCTTGGTCTGGGGCAAGTCCGATGGCCGCGCGATTTGGAAGAGATCGTCCGGCAGCACCTGGCTCACGTACGAACCCGAGCCGACGATGCCTTCCAAATATCCTTCTGCTTTCAACTGCTCGAAGGCATGCACAACGGTCCCGCGGGACAGCGCATATTGTTTGGCAAGATCGCGCGTGGCCGGCAGGCGCGCGCCGGGCGCAAGACGACCATGCAGAATTTCGTCGCGCAAGGCGGAATAAAGCCATCGCCCGGCCAGCCAGCCGCGCCGCCGCGGAGGGAGCATCAAAGGGAAAGTGCTGCTCTGTTTGGTCATGAAAAATTGGTCTAATAGAAATTGGCTATATGGACCTGTTCTACCAGACCAATAACTGATTAGCTCCGGCTCATGCAAACACAACCAATGAGCCTCCTCCTGGCGGTCATCCTGTTTTTCTGGAGCGTGGCTTCAGCAGTTGCCGACGAACAAGAAAACGTCCCGGTAGGCAGACGCATTGTGGCAAAGCAGAGGTTGCCGCGATTGGACGGAAATCACCTCGAAATGCAGCTCATCGAAGTCACCTATCGACCCGGCCAGCACTCGAAGCCGCATCGTCATCCATGCGCCGTGATCGGGTATGTGCTGGAAGGCGCCATGCGGATGAAGATGGAGGGGAAGGCAGAAACCGTTTATCGAGCAGGCGAGAGTTTCTACGAGCAGCCTAACGAACTTCACCTTGTTTCGGCAAACAGCAGCGCCACCAAACCGGCGCGTTTTCTGGCCTGCTTTGTTTGTGATGACAAGGGACCGTCTCGTGAAGAGGCGGCGGCCCGCCAAACGGCGAAAGGAGATTGATCATGTCGGTTCTTCGAATGGAACGGTCTGCGATCCTGTATGCTCGTTTCGCGCTCGGCGCCGCATTTCTCTCGGCAGTGGCAAGTCGCTTCGGCCTTTGGACCGGTCACCCCGGTATGTCGAAGTTTCCCGAGTTCATCGCCTACACGGCGGAGGTGAATTCGTTCATGCCGGCGCCGATGATCCCGTTTCTGGCCTGGGCGGCCACAGTCGCGGAAAGTTGCCTCGGTCTCGCGCTCATCGCCGGCTTTCGTCTGCGCTGGGTGGCTTTGGGAAGCGCCGTACTGCTCGCCCTGTTCGGAACCGCCATGGCGATTTCGCAGGGTCCCAAATCGCCTCTCGACTACTCTGTCTTTTCCGCGTCAGCTGGTGCGCTCCTGTTGGCTCTGCAAGAAGTCCCTCAAGAGGACGACAAACCATGAGACCGCCAGCTGTCGTGAAATCCAGCCCGACGACGCGCCAACGAACGACGGCGCACGCGCCCGTTCCTCACAATCAAACAATCGACTGGCTTCTCCTTCTCATTCCCGGGCTGATCTGGGGAGCTTCGTTTCTTTTCATCGCGGAAGGTCTGGAAGCAGTCGGGCCTAACGGATTGACTTTCGCGCGCATTCTGGTGGGTTTTGCCACGCTCGCCGTTTTCCCCTCGGCGCGGGGCCGTGTTCCGCTGTCGGCCTGGCCCGGCATCGCGCTCCTCGGAGTGGTGTGGCTCGCTTTTCCGCTGAGCATGTTTCCGTTTGCCGAACAACGAGTCTCCTCCGCGCTCACCGGGGTGCTCAACGGAGCAAATCCCATCTTCACCGCGATCGTCGCCGCCTTCCTCGCTCGAAGCCTCCCATCGCGAGCCGTCGCCGCAGGGCTCATGATCGGATTGTTCGGAACGATCCTTGTTGCCTGGCCGTCGCTCCATGAGGGACAAAGCAGCGCCGAAGGAGTCGTGCTGATTTTGGCCGCAGTCGCATCGTACGGCTTTGCGCTCAACCTCGCGCGGCCGCTGCAACAGCGTTATGGCGCCCTGCCCGTGATCTGGCGTGCACAGGCCGTGGCTCTCGTTTTGACCGCGCCGCTTGGACTGCCCACCTTGCTCGCTGCACACTGGACGCCGACCCCGTTCCTGGCCGTCATCGCGCTCGGAGCGCTCGGCACCGGCGTCGCCTACGTGCTCATCGCGGTGGCGGCCGGTCGCCTTGGCTCGACCCGCGCCTCCGCCACCACCTTTCTCATTCCGGCCGTCGCCCTTGTGCTCGGCATGCTGGTGCGCGGCGAGCGGGTCGCCCTTCTCTCAATCGTCGGCGGCGTGGTTTGCGTGGCCGGCGCCTGGCTCATCCGCGGCGCGAGCATGAGAGAACAGGTGACCGCAGCGAATAAGAGCGCTCGCCGCAGTTAGGCGCCGCTCTCCCTGACGAGCCAATCGTGCGCGCCGTCAGCTCGATACGCGCGGCAGGAATTCCTCGCGCACAATTTTGCCGTCCTTGACCGTGTAAACACCGACTTCGGACAGTTTCCTTCGCTCATTCGATTTTGTTTCGATCACATCGGCATCGTATTGTACGACGAAACGATCATGCCCGACGAATGGGTCGCTCGAGGTGAAGCTATGGACTTTCATCCCATTGACCCACCAATCGATCTTGCCGCGCACGCCTTCCTTCCCACGTGTCTCCGGTGAACCGCCGGCGCCTGGATAAGCCTCAACACTGACCACGTTGTCGTCGTAAAGCGTGTCCAGCGCCTCGTACCAGGCTTGCTTGCGGACCAATTCCACGACTTTCTTTGCCACTTCTTCGGTATTCATTTTTTCCTCCTCTTTGGATCCTTCAGAACGCCATCTCAATTATCACATCGCGCGTGGATCGCAGCGAAGACGCAGGCTGGCAAGGCATTTTCAAAATCGAACCGCTTCAAGCCGGTGCCCGGCAACTCTGCGCCGAAGTAATCCCGCCCAGCTCGGGAGCGGTGAAGTTTTGAATTGAAAACGCGGCCGATTTGCGGAATCGAAGATGATGCCGCGCGACATCGTTTACTTCGATCTGGAAACGCAGCGCACGGCCAACGACGCCGGCGGCTGGAATCGCAAGGGCGACATGCGCATGTCGGTCGGCGCGATTTTCAGCACAGCTACACAGGGCTACGAAATCTTCAGCGAGGCGCGGGTCGACCAATTAATCGAGCGGCTGCGCCAGGCCGATCTGGTGATCGGCTTCAATGTGCTGAACTTCGATTACCACGTGCTCATGGGTTACACGATTCTCGATCTGCGCACGCAACTCCCGACCGTTGATCTGATGCTCGACCTCGAAACGCGCCTGGGCCATCGGCTCGGTCTCGACAGCATTGCGCAGGCGACGCTGGGCGTGCAGAAAACAGCCGGTGGGCTCGACGCCATCCGCTGGTGGCGCGAAGGGCGCCTCTTCGAAATTGCCGAATATTGCTGCTTCGACGTGAAGGTGACACGGCTCGTGCACGAGCATGGTTGCCGACACAAGGAACTCTTTTTCCACGATCGCTTCGCGCAACGGCAGCGGCTCGAGATCGACTGGGCTCATCTGGAAGATTCAATGTAGAGGCGCTTGGGCCGAGCGCCGTCCAGGACGATTCGACGCCTGGCACAAGCGCCCCAATTTTCTACGGCGCCAGGCGATAGACTTCGACGAGCGCGACACCGGTGGTTCCATTCTTTCCGCTCACGATGGCGGTGTAATTTCCCGGCGCCAGCGTCGCCAGAATGGCCGACTCATTGTCGTTAGTCGGCGCAATGCCGGTCGCATCGATCTCCGTTTCCTGCGTTGAACGCCAGTTGTCATTCGTGCTGATGATCGCGCCGGAGCCATCATGCAATTCCAGAGTCGGATCGGCCAGCACGCCGGAAATATTCTGCCCGGCAAGCGAAGGACCGAGCGCGCGAATCAAGACCCGCTGCGTTTGCGTGCCGCCGATGATAAAGCCCCCGATCATGACATTATCACCCGTTTGCACGAGCCCGCGCGCGGAAAGATTTCCCGGATTGGCCGCTGCATTTGGGGCTACATCGTAGACCTCCACCAGTCCGATTCCGGTCGTGCTTCCGGTCCCTCGAACAATCGCTGTGTAGGGCCCGGGAAGAAGCGAAGCGAGCAGAGCGGATTCGTGCGAGTCGTTAGGTGCGAGCCCGAGATTCATGATTTGCTGAGCCTGTGCGCCGTTCATCCAGTCGTCGTTGACGGCCAGCAAGCTTCCGTCGCCATTATGCAGTTCGAGCGTCGGATTCATCAGGCGGCCGGCGACCGGCTGGCCATTGACGCTGAGCGATGGTCCGATGGCGCGCACGACGACGGTTTTGGAAGTGCTGCCCGTCAGGATAAAACCGCCAATCAAAACGTTGTCGGCTGTCTGCACGCGTTCGCGGGTCGAGAGATTCAGGAGCGCCGGTGCAGGAGGAATCGAAATCAGCTTCAATGCTTTTCCACCCGTACTGCCACCGGCATCGGCGAGGACGTAAACTTCTCCGGCGGCGTCCTCGCCGAAGCCCTTGATGGTTCCGCCAATCGTTTGGTTATCGCTCCCGATCCCGAGAGTGTGGATAACACCGGAAGCCAGATCGTTGTCAAAGAGACGGCCGTTGTGCGTAGCCGGATTCTGGTAATCCCCGAAGACGTACTGCCCGCTCAATGCAGGAACGGCCGAGCCGTGATAAACAAAACCGCCGATGACCGAAATGCCGTCGGCGTGACCGTACTCGGCGACCGGATTGATCAACGCCGGGTCGGGATTCGGATCGACCGAGATGGATGCGTCGGATGGGTCGAAGAGAAAGCTCCCTTCTTTCCTGTTCCAGCCGTAGTTGCGGCCGGACTCCACCAGATCGACTTCTTCGACGGAAGCCTGCCCGACATCGCCGACCACAAACCGATTGGTGGCTGCGTCGAAGCTGAACCGAAACGGATTGCGAAAACCGTAGGCAAAAATTTCGTCGACACCTGGGTGACCGACGAATGGATTCGTCGCGGGGATGCGGTACATGCCGTTGGCGCTGACAGCGCCGACGCTCGGCGGAGTGAGCGACGGATCGAGCGGAGCGATGCGCAGGATCGCGCCGAGAACATTGGTGATGTCCTGTCCATTGCCGAGGTTCGGCGTATGGCCATTACCGACATCGTTGGCGTTGCCGCCATCGCCAAAACCGATGTAGAGAAAGCCGTCGGACGGGCGGAAGGCAATTTTGCCGCCGTTATGATTCGACTGCGGTTCGTCGACCCGCATGACTTCGCGTCGGGTTGAAACATCGACGACATCGGGATTGCCCGCCGAGACCTGCCATTCCGTGATAATCGCCTGGTGATCGAAAGAGCCGGTAAACGGCACCGTAAAATCGGCCGGTCCGAAAACCGGTTCGCTCGTGTAAGTGTAAAGCTTGCGATAACCGGGACTGGACGAATCGCCGAAGCCGGGATGAAAGGCGAGCCCGAGCAGACCGCGTTCGCCGCTCGCAATGATACTGCCGCTGACGTCCAGAAATGGCGTTGCGACGAGCGAGCCATTCTCGACCAGCCGAATCTGGCCACTCTGCTCGACGATGAAGAGCCGATTGGTGCCGTCATGCGGACTAACGAGATCAACCGGGGAGGTGAGGCCGCTGGCGATCGTTTGTAATTCGACATTGATGAATCCGGAGGAAACGCGGGCCGGACCCTCCGCTACGGCCGTGCCGACCATTGCCAGGAGCGAAATAAAAGCGTTTCGAAAAACAGAACCCGTTGACTTCATACGCCCCTCCTCTGTTCAAATGCAGCGGTGCTCTCCACGAAGCCACGCGCCCTCGGCGAGGTCAACGCATGTTTTTGAAGCGCCGCCTAGTCAGCGCGGTAATTCTTTGTTACTTACGCCATCATGCCATCCACGCCCGAGCTGCAGCATACCTTTGCCAAATCAGCCGCCCTCAGCGGCACCTCCCTGCACACGGGCGAAAAGGTCACCCTCAAGGTGCAGCCCGCCCCGATCGATAGCGGCATCAAGTTCAAGCGCAAGGATCTGCAGGACGAACCAACCATCGATGCGCGGATTGAGAACCTGAAAACGGTCGAGCGCTCCACGACCATCGGCGAAGGCTCCGTGCGTGTGCATACGGTTGAGCACATGCTGTCGGCGATCTACGCCATGGGCGTGGATAACGCCGTCATCGAGATGGACGCGAACGAACCACCGATTGGCGACGGCAGTGCGCTGCCCTTTGTCGAATTGATCAAGAAGGCCGGCGTCACGCCGCAGGAAGCGCCGCGGAAATTCTTCGACGTACGCGAGCCAATTTATGTCGAGACAAAAACCGGCTCCATGCTTGTCCTGCTGCCGGACGAGAAATTTCGCATCTCCTGCACGCAGGCAGGACCTAACGGACGGTTCACACAGTTTTTCTCGACGGAGATCACGCCGGCCATTTTCGAGCGCGAACTCGCGCCGGCCCGCACCTTTGTTTACTACGAGGACGTTCAGCCGCTCATGGACAAGAATCTGATCAAGGGCGGCAGTCTCGAAAACGCCGTGGTCGTGCGCGGGGACGCCGTGCTGAGCAAGGAGCCGCTCCGTTTTGCTGATGAATTCGTCAGGCACAAGATTCTCGATATCGTGGGTGACCTTGCTCTGGTCGGTCAGCGCGTGCGCGGTCATGTCATCGCGGTAAAGCCGGGCCACGGCATCAACGCCGAACTGGCGCGGGCCATCACCAAAGCGCAGGCCAAAATCATCGCCATGTCGGTGCCGCGAAAATTTCCGCCGGGCGAAGGCGGCCTCGACATCAACGACGTCATGGAGATCCTGCCGCATCGTTATCCGTTCCTGATGGTCGATCGCATTCTGGCGTTTGAAGGCGACACGAAATGTACCGGGGTCAAGTCGGTCACCGTGAACGAACCCTATTTCCAGGGTCATTTTCCCGGTCACCCAGTCATGCCGGGCGTCCTGCAGGTCGAAGCGATGGCGCAGGTCGCGAGCGTGCTTCTCATGCGTCTCGCGCAAAGTTCGAGTCGCATCGGTTATTTCATGAGCGCCGACAAAGTGAAGTTTCGCAAACCGGTTTTCCCGGGCGACACGCTTTTCATTCAAGCCGAACTGACCAAGGCGCGGAGCGGCCGCATCGCCAAGGCCAGCTGCTGTTGCATGGTGAATGAGGCGGTTGTTTCGGAAGGCGAATTGATGTTCACGTTTTTGGATAAGTGAGGAAATGACGAATTCAGAAGCCGGAAATCCGAAACAATGACGAAGCCCAAGATCCAAAATCGCCACGCGGCGGCCATGCATCAGTCGTCAATCGTCATTTGGACATTATTTCGGATTTCCGATTTCGGAATTCGTCATTCCGCGCGATGAGCAACGTGGAGATTCATCCGACCGCGATCATCGACGAGAATGCGCAAATCGGCGTCGGGACGAAAATCGGGCCGTATTGCCTCGTTGGTCCAAACGTCGTGCTTGGGCCGGATTGCTGGTTGCAGCATCATGTCACCGTGCAGGGACCGATGCGGGCGGGCGCGCGGAATAAATTTTATGCCTTCTGCTCGATCGGGCAGCAGACACAGGATTTGAAATATGTGGGCGAGCCGACCTACCTCGAAGTCGGCGACGACAATACATTTCGGGAATTTGTTACGATTAACCGCAGCACGGGGAGCAGCGGGAAGACATGCATCGGCAGCGGCGGGAATTTTCTGGCCTACAGCCATGTCGGCCACGATTGCACGGTGGGCGATGGAGTGATTTTTTCGAATAACGGCACGCTGGCCGGGCACGTGCAGGTGGGCGATCACGCCGTCATGGGCGGTCTGACCGCCGTGCACCAGTTTTGCCGCATCGGGAAATTCGCCATCACCGGCGGCTGCTCGAAAATCGTGCAGGACGTGCCGCCATTCATGATCGCCGATGGCAATCCGGCCAGGGTTCGCGGTATTAACCTGATTGGACTGGAGCGGAAAGGTTTCCCGGCGGAGCACCTGCGTCCGATCAAGGAAGCCTTTCGCCTGATCTATCGCTCGAAGTTGAACACAAAGCAGGCGCTGGAAGCCATTCGACGCGACCTGCCGCCTAACGAAGAGATCACGCAGCTGATCGAATTCATTGAAACAAGCGAGCGCGGCATTATTCGTTAGGCACATTCCTGCCACGCGGCACAAATCACCACGCGGGTCATCCCGAGCGCAGGCGAGGGACCTCCCGAATCACTGTTACGCGAACTTAAAGGATCGGACGCTCGGGAGATCCTTCGCTGACGCTCAGGATGACCGCATCGACGACTGCAACCTATGGCGTGGGTGTGGCAACTGGAGCGGGCGGCGGCGGGGCGAGCTTTTGCTCGAGTTGGCGCAAAAGGAGCGTTCCGTCGGAGTCGGGGAGCACGTGCAGGACGCTGCGCAGCAAGGCGAGGGCGCGCATGGGATTATCCTGCTTGATGAACGCATTGGCCTCTTCCAGGACCGTCCGCAAAAGATCGTCTCGCTTCGAGTAAAGGCTGCGCGCCTGTTGAAAATAACTGGTGGCCGCCGCGTAATCGCTTTCCTCCATCTCCATGAGGCCAAGATCCTCGATCATGGGACCGTTGTCGGTGCGCGAGGCAAACTCGCGCGCAAGTTTCCGATATTCGGCAGACGTCTTATCGTGGTGGGTGGAGGCAAACTCATGATAAGCCTGCCAGACGGACGTCTTCTTCGGCTTTTCCCGGCTCAGTTCAAACTGCGTCCAGGAACGGTAAGGCCGATAGAGCGGATCCCCGACCACGACCGACATCCAGGAGAGAGCCTGCATCGACATGTAGGCGCTCTCCGCCAGGGTGAAGCCGTGCAGCAGACGATCGTTGAAAATATTAAGATTCGCGGTGAGCTGCAGATACGGCTCGTAAACATTGCCGAGTGAAGCGGCCGCGCCCCGGGTTAAAAGCGGCCCGACCCAGTTGGCATTAGCATCGCGCAAAGTCGAAGCGCTAAAGGAATGGATATGGACGGCGATGGCGCCGGGCACGAACTCGAAATCGGGCTGCGCGAATGGGCCGGTCACTCCGCCGGCGTACCATCCATAATAGAGAGCGCAATCGCTCATCGGGTAACCTTTCGGAAAAACAGCCGGTGTATCCTCCGTTACGACAGGCACGCCGATGCTACGCAGCTGCCCCCGGATTTCCCTCATCCATTTGTCGCCAATCTCAAAACCGGGAGTCGTATTGTGCGCTTCGTCGATATAGGCGCGGCCCCACAAGCCGCTTTGCTCCGTCGCGATCGCGTCGGTAATCATGCGGCGCACGGTGGCGCTGCTCGGCGCGTCGAGCCGGCCGACGAGCAAGAGTTCCGGTTCGCTCAAATCGCCGACCGAAAGAAAACTTTGGTAATACGGATTGCGTTGCGGCCCGGAGATCTCCTTCAGGTAGCGGCCGAGCGCCGCCAGCTCGGAATCGACGGAGGCCTCGTTGCGACCGCCCGTTTGGCCGGAAGAAGCCGTGTCGCCGGGATCGGTGGGCGCCGGTTTGATCTTGAGCGGCATCCCTTTCATGAGCACGAGAAAATGAATCGAAGTGGAAGTGAAACCGCGCTCCGGCTCGTCTTCGTAACGCGGGACCCACCAATGCCGTTTTAGAAATTGCGTCCGCAGCGGCGCCGCAATGGTGCGATTGTACTGTTCCCGTGCGATTTCTTCCTCGATCGGGCAATCAAGGCCGATGAGGTGGTCGCGCGGGATGTTGCGTTTTTGCGCATAGAACCGAGCCAGGGCACCCGATTCGGAGATGTTCTTGTTGTAAACGACGACGGTGGCGGCGGCGAGATGCTCGTCATCCGCGGCCGAGGTTACCGGGCAGAAGATCAACAGGCAGAGCCATGCGATCGCGCTGATGATGGCAGGCGCAAGGCGGCTGCCGGCCGGGACTCCAAAGGGGCGCCGCGACATCATGGGAATTGAATTTTCAAGCCGTCATACGCGATGTGCGTGCTGGCCGGCAGGTCGGCTTCGGCCGCCTGCGACAGTTCGTGCGCGATATGTGTGAAGTAGGTTTGCCCCGCCCGGACGCGAGCCGCGACGGCCAGCGCCTGCTCGACGCTCAAATGCGTCGGGTGCGGCTTGTGGCGGAGGGCATCGATGATCAATGCTTCGACACCTTCTATTTGGCGCGCGACATCTTCCGGAACACCGCTGCAATCGCTCAGATAGGCGGCGAGTTTTCGTCCGGCCCGGGAAAAAAGATAGCCGTTCACCGTAAAGTCGCCGTGCGGGACAGGCAGCGGCGTGATGACGGTCTGTCCAAGCTGAAACGGCCCGGAAATGATGTGGGGCTCCGGTTTCAAATAACCGGGAAATGGATTGGTGCCCTGAAAGGCGAACGCAAAAACGCGCTCGAGATCGGCCATCGTCTCGGCCGAGGCGTAAACCGGCATGCTTCCGCCACGGATCCAGGCATGCCGCCGCAGATCGTCGAACCCCATGACATGATCGGTGTGCGAATGCGTGAAAATGACGGCATCGAGATGCCGGATATTTTCGCGCAACGCCTGGGTGCGAAAATCGGTGCCGGTATCGACAACGAAAGCGCATTCCGGCGTTTGCACGAAAATGGAAGAGCGCGTGCGGTTGTCGCGCGGATCGGGCGAACGGCAGACCGCACAATCGCATCCGATCATCGGCACGCCCACGGAAGTGCCGGTGCCGAGAAAGGTGACGGAGAGGGAGAGTTGAGAGTTTTTAGTTGAGAGTTGAGAGTCTGCAGCGTTCAAAGGCGTCAGCTTCCGCTCTCAACTCTCAACCCTCAACTCTCAACTTTCTTTCCCGAATGCCCGCTGTTCTCACGTTGCTGCGCATCCGGAATCTCGCCCTCGTCGAGGATCTGGAATGGGAACTGGCGCCGGGCTTCGTCGCCGTCACCGGCGAGACCGGCGCCGGCAAATCGATCATCATCGGCGCGCTCCAGTTGTTGCTCGGCGAGCGTGCCGACAAATCGCTCATTCGCACGGGCGCGGAGCAGTGCACGGTCGAGGCCATTTTTTCGGGGCCGGACTTACCGAAACTGAACCGGACGACTGGAAGATGCGGGCGTGGAATCGTGCGATGGCGAGTTGATCGTAAAGCGCAATTTCGCGGCGAGTGGCGGGAACCGGCAATTCATCAACGGTTCGCCCACTACTCTCGCTGTCTTGAAAATGCTCGGCGATGAACTGGTCGATCTGCATGGCCCGCACGATCACCAGTCGCTTCTCTCACCCGAGAAACAGCTCGAACTGCTCGATGCCTTCGCACACGCGGGCCAGGCGCTCGGTGATTTTCGAAAACATTACGCGCGCTGGGAGCAATTGCGTGCGGAGTATGAAACGCTCAATACGGCCGAGACGGCGCGCGAACAGGAAATCGACTTGCTCCGTCATCAGATCGGCGAGATCAAGGCGGCGCAGTTGACGCCTGACGAAGAATCCGAAATCGAAAATCGCTACAGGCTGGCCAGCAACAGCAGGCGACTTATCGAACTGGCCGCCGGCATTTCGCGGCGCCTGGCCGAAGCGGACGATTCCATTCTGGGGCAGCTTGCCGAAACGCAAAAACAACTGCGCGACCTGGAGAAGATCGATCCGGCCATTTCGCAATTCGTTGCCGGACACGAAACGGCCGTGGTCGAGCTTTCGGAAATTGCGCGCTCACTCTCGAATTACGCCGAAAAGCTCGATCTCGATCCAGAGCAGCTCGCCGCGCTCGAGCAACGCGTTTCGTTATTCGAGACATTGAAGCGCAAATATGGCGGCTCCATCGCGGAAGTGATCGCGTTCGGAGAACGCGCGGAAGAGCGGTTGCGCAAGATCGAGGGACGCGATGCGGAACTGGAGCGGCTAACGGCGGAAATCGCCGCGGCCAACGCACTGCTAAAAAAGAGCGGCGATGCCTTGCGCAAGCTGCGCGCAAAGGCCGCCCCCAAACTTTCCGAAAACATCCGCCGCAATTTGCGCGACCTCGGGTTTCGACAATCGGAATTCGAAGCGAAATTATCGGCCCTGGACGAACCACGTGCCAGCGGGTTCGACGAGGTCGAGCTCCTTTTCTCGCCCAATCCCGGTGAGCCGTTGAAACGATTGCGTTCCATCGCGTCGAGTGGCGAAATTTCGCGCCTCATGCTGGCGATTAAATCCGCCCTCGCCGCCCAGGATGCGATTCCACTTTTGGTCTTCGATGAGATCGATGCGAATGTCGGCGGCGAAATTGCCAACGCGGTCGGCGCAAAGATGCGAGGGCTGGCCGCCGATCATCAGGTGCTCTGCATCACGCATCTGCCCCAGGTGGCGGCGGTTGCCACATCGCACTTCGTCGTCACGAAAGAAGTGGCCGGTGGCCGTACCTTTTCCGGTTTGCACGAAGTGAAAGGCAAGGCGCGTCAGGAAGAAATTGCGCGCATGCTCGGCGGCAAAACGGAATCTGCGCTGAAGCATGCTGCGTCGTTGCTGAAGATGTAGAAATAAGGTGCTGGTCTCTTTGCGGCCGCCTCTTTCGGCAGCAGGATCGGCGATGCCGCTACGACTGGCGTTGCGCAACGACGGGATCGAACTCGGTTACCGATTGCGGAATAAAGGGCAGAATTCCCGCCGATGACGTCGCGGGACCGGTTTTCCGCGCTGCGCGGCCGGGGAGGTAAATGGTGAAGGTCGTACCGCGGTTGACTTCGCTGGTGACATCGATCCGCCCGCCATGCGACAAGACCGCTTCGCGTACGATGGCCAATCCGAGCCCGGCCCCCTTTTCGCCGGCGGTGGATTTGGTGGCGGCCTGATAATATTTCTCAAAAATGTGCGGCAGATCGTCTTTCGGAATGCCAAGACCAGTGTCGCTGACCGTGGCGCGGATACCGTCGCGCGCGGTTTCGAGGGTTACATCGACACGACCTCCGGGGGCAGTGAACTTCACGGCATTGCTCAGGAGATTGTTGAAGATTTGCGAGAGGCGCAGTCGATCGGCGTAGATAATGGGCTCATTTTCCGAGGGGTGGAATTCGAGCGTTATCTGCTTGGCGTTGGCTGAGACAACGAGCGGCTCGAGCGACAACTGGATGACGTCGCTCACGAGCACGTCGTCGTTTTCCAATTCCACGGTCTCGGCTTGAAGTTTCGCGGCATCGAGAAGACCGCGCACCATGGAGACCATGCGGCGGGTCGAATGATCCATCAGATCGAGCAGTTCGTCGGGATCATTGGAGCCGTCGTCCCGACGCAGCAGATCGATGACCATGCGAAAGCCGGTCAGTGGCGAACAAAGATCGTGCGACACGACCGCGATCATTTCGTCCTTGCGGCGGTTCGCTTCGTGAAGACGCGTCATGACCGCGGCGCGTTCCGCCTCGAGCTCCGCCATCGTCCTGACGCTCCAACGCACAAGAATGGCGAGGATGACGACGAGCATGATGGAGAAGAGAGCGGTGCCGAAAGCGCCTTCGTAAAGTTCCTGGCCTTCGCCCCAGATGCAGAGCCAGCCCAGAAAAAGCGTGACCAGCACCGCCATTGGAAAAAGGCGGCGGGCCAGAACGCCGCGGGAATCATGCGCGGCGAAAACCTGTGTGAGCGGGGTGTCGGGGATGGCGAAGAACAGTCCGGCGGCGAGAATCAGAAATGTGGTGGCCGTATGCAGGGCCATCGGAATAAAGGAAGCCAGCCCGCTAAACGAATGCACCCCATAGGCGTAACCGGTAATGGGAAGAAGCGCACCAAAGCCGACGATGATGGCGAGCGATTGACTGAGAAGCGATTCTTTTCCGAAACAATTGAGAGTGAGAAGCGACACACCGACGAGAAAGAAATTCAGGGTCGTATTGGGAGCCATTCGGTTCGGCAGGTCGTCGTGAACACTGGTCAGCCTGGATGCGAAGAGGAATTCGTCGACCAGGGAATGCCAGACACCGGCCAACTCCAGGAGTTCGGCGAGAGCGGCCACCAGGACGATGGCAGCGAAAAATTTCCCGAGAGCACGCGGGAAAGAAGAAGAGACCGATGGACGCAAGAAAAACAGGGAGATCCCGCTCAGGATAAACAGAGTCGCCGTCGCGGGATTCATGGCGACAAACCCAGGAACAACGCGTTTCAAAAACTCGAGATTGAGGGTCCAGCCAACGAGAACGACTGCTCCGACCGCGACAGAAACACCGCTGGCGATCAAAGGAAGGGCCGCCAGCACCGCAGCGAGCTTTGGAGGACGTTCAACGCTGGGATTCGCTTGCATAAAGGAGGCAGGGAAAGCTGTTTTTCAGGCAGCAGTTTGGCTGCCAACGCGTTGCTCGATTTGCGCGTGAAAGACGGGTAGGCGCTTGGCACAAGCTTCCCGGCATTTTATAAAGTCGCGTGCTGAACTATATCTGGCTCGCGCTCGTTTTGCTCGCCGTAGCCATCGGCGGCGCGACCGGTCACATGAAAGAGGTGACCGATGGCGCTTTCGACGGAGCCAAGACGGCCGTGACCATCGCCCTCGGCCTGATCGGCATCATGGCGCTCTGGCTGGGCGTGATGCGACTGGCGGAACGGGCGGGGCTTGTCCAGAAAATCGCGCGCGGTTTGCGGCCGTTGCTGCGGCGTTTGTTTCCGGATGTCCCGGCGGAGCATCCGGCCATGGGCTCGATGGTCATGAACATGTCGGCCAACATGCTTGGCCTCGGCAACGCGGCCACGCCGCTGGGCCTGCGGGCCATGCGGGATCTGGAGAAATTGAACCCGCATCCCGGCTCCGCCACCAACGCGATGTGCACGTTTCTCGCCATCAACACGGCTTCGGTGCAATTGATTCCGACGACCGCGATCGCGATTCTGGTCGCGGCCGGTTCGCATCGACCGACGGCAATCGTGGGAACGGCCCTGCTCGCGACGTTGTGCGCCGCGTCGGTTGCGATCATTTCGGTGAAGTTGCTGGAGAAGCTGCCATGGTTTCGTGTGCGGCCTGCCGCCGGGATCGCTGATCCCGGCGAGCGCGACGTCGTTGGGGCGGAGGCCGAAAGCCCGGCCGGGATCAGCGATCCCGGCTACAGCGCACCCGTTTCGCGCGGGGTCGCTTTTCTTCCGACTGTGCTGGCTGTCTTTTTCCTCTGTCTTTTCGTGGCCATGGTTTTCCCGGCGACGTTCCATTTTCCGATCGCTTCAGGGTCCTCCAGCATTTTTGTGAGAAGCGTGAACGCACTCTCGCTTCTGGCCATTCCGTTTTTTCTGAGCTTTTTTCCGCTCTACGCCGCCGTTCGCCGCGTCAAGGTCTATGACGAGTTTGTCGAAGGCGCGAAGGAGGGATTCACCGTGATTTTGAAAATCATTCCCTTCCTCGTGACCATGCTGGTAGCGATCGGCATGTTCAAAGGAGCCGGCGGAATTGATTTGTTGACGCGATTACTCGCGCCCGTGCTCGGACCTTTGCATTTCCCGCCGGATTTGCTGCCGCTCGCCTTGATGCGTCCACTCAGCGGTGGCGCCACGCTTGCGCTTTTCACCGACGTCGTGCACCGGCTCGGGCCTGACAACATCGTCAGCCTGATGGCGGGCACGCTCTACGGGAGCACCGAGACCACCTTTTATGTGGCGGCGGTTTACTTCGGATCGGTCGGAATTCGTCAAACGCGCCATGCCATTCCGGCGGGTCTGCTGGCTGATCTGACCGGCGTGATTGCCTCGGTCATCATCTGTCGCGCGGTCTTGTGAGGCGGCTAAGCCTAACGGCTGCAACGGCTGAAATTTTTCCCTAGCCAGCAGGCAACTTGTTCTCCTATCGTCCGGCTTTGCCCACATGATTCAACGTGACTATCTGATTGTGGGCGCCGGCATCGGAGGCGGGAGCGCTTGCGAAGGCATTCGGCGCTACGACAAACGCGGTTCCATTACTCTGGTGAGCGCGGAGATTTATCCTCCGTACAAACGCTGGATGCTCTCGAAGACGTTCCTGCGCGAAAAACAACCGCCGCTCAAGAAACTCCCGTGCTTGGACGAGAAATGGTACGCCTCGCATAAAGTCGAGATGCGCTCCGGCACGGTCGTGACGCAGTTCAACATCGACCGGCGGCTGGCCGTTCTTGGCAATGGCGAGACGATCGAATTCAACAAGGCCTGCCTCGCCATGGGCAGCCGGGCCGCGCGCCCGATGGTGGCCGGCGTCGGCCTCGGCAACGTCATTTATCTGCGTACCATTCGGGACGCGCTGGCTTTGCGCGAAGTCGCCGCGCTCGACAAAAATGTTGTCGTGGTCGGTGGCGGGCTTTTGGCCTGCGAAGTGGCGGCCAGCCTGCGGCAGATGAAAGTGAAGGTGAGCGTCATGCATCGCCACCAACGGCTTTTGAACCGCTACCTCGACGAAGAGACCGGCAACTGGTTCACCAGCTATTACGCCAAGCATGGCGTCACTTTGCTCATGGGCGAGAGCCTCAATGGGTTCGAGGGTAAGACCGTGCTGCGCAATATTCAGACGAAAAGCGGCAACCGTGTAGCGGCCGGGGTGGCGGTGGTGGCTTGTGGCGCGGAACCCAATCTCGAACTCGTGCGCAACACCCCGTTGTCCGGACCGCACGGTTCACCGGTGACCGATTATCTCGAAACGGAAGAGAAGGGCATTTATGCCATCGGCGACCTGGCTTTTTATCCAGACCGGCTCATGGGAGGAATGCGGCGCCAGACGCACTGGGATAACGCCCGGGAACAGGGCCTCGTGGCGGGCGCGAACATGACCGGAAAAAAACGCATCCGCTACGAGCAAATGCCCTATTTCTGGACGGAAGCGTTCGATCTCAAGCTGCATTTCGTGGGCGATTTTTCGATCCCGCCAACCCGGCTCCAGTTGGACGGCTCCTACGCGAAGAAGAAATTCACGGCCCGTTACTATCTGGGAGACCGGCTGCGGGCCGTCTTGCTCGCTAATGCCGCCACCGGCGCGGTCGATTCGGCCAGGGCCGAATTGCGCAGCAGCCTCGGCAAGTAGGTGCGGCGAATGACTCGTTAGGCTGACCGTCTCAACTCACCAGCCGCCGGCTTTCAGAGCTTGGTTGCCGGCACGGAGGAGGCGCCAGTCCCATGGTCGCCACGATTCCTGCCGCCATTCCAGGACAAAGGGAGCATCGAGCGAATTGACGCGCTCTTCTACGAGCGAGGCCATTTCGCCCGAACCGTGCACTTCGATCCGCCCGCTCCACCGGCCAGTGCCGGTCGCTGTTTCAACCCTCGGATTGAGGGCCGTGATCCGGAGGTCGCGCGTCAGATTCAGAATCATGCGCAGCCGTTGAAGCAGCTGCTCGCGGTCGGCATTCCAATCATCGCGATAATCGGCCGCCAGGAAATCGTCCAGACGGCCCCAGTGGTTCTTCTCGATCTGGCGCAGGAGGTGCGTTGTGTGCAATTGGATCTGCCGCTCCGGTTGCCAGAGTTGGAAAAGATACGTTCCGACAATCGCCGCCACGATGGCGCCGGCGATCAAGCCATTCCTGAAAGTGATCGGCACGAGACAAATCTACGCATCCTTTGCGCCACTTCGTGTAAATTCGCGGATGGTTCACCGCCCTTCCGTTGCCGGCATCGTGCAGGATGCGACCGGACGAATTCTGATCGGCGAGCGCACCGATTTTCCCGGCTCCTGGCAATTCCCCCAGGGCGGCATCGATCCCGGCGAAACGCGCGAGCAGGCGCTTCAGCGCGAGATGCGGGAAGAGATTTCCCTCGAACCTGATCACTACGAAATCGTCGCAGTCAAAGGCCCTTACCGATACCGATTCCCAGAAGGCCGCATTAAGCGTGGCTTTCGTGGGCAATCGCATCACTATTTCCTGTTGCGGCTGACCGTTCCGAAGAGCCGCGTTGATGTGGCCGTGGCGCATCCAGAGTTTCAGCACGTGCGCTGGATTCATCCGCGCGAATTTCAACTCGAATGGCTTCCGCCCATGAAACGTCCCGCCTATCGGCGGCTCTTTCGCGATTTCTTCGGCATCAAACTGACCTCCACCGAGAGGCGTCCCTCCGAGAGATGAAGCCCAGAGGCACGGAGCATGCTTCGACTAAGGGAACTGTGCGCGCTGATTTTTGCCGGTGACCTGCCGCGGAAATCACACAACACCACGGCCCATGACTATGCTGGATAACGAAGACCTAAAGTGGATCGCCCAAACCTCGACCGATTTGAACGCCATGCTTCAGCAGATCTCGCGTTACTGCGAGCTCGCGAAGCAGCACAAAGGGCAATACAACTACATTGACGTGCTGGGCGAGCGCGTCGAGGTCGCCTCCAAAAATGCGCAATCGATTTTCGATCGCGTGACTTCGAAGATTTTGGCCGGCAGCATTGGGGCCATTTCGCCCGGCGGCCTGCGAAGCCGCGCCGGATCAGTGCCATCCCGGATGGTCACGCCCGAAGCGGTACGATCCATCACGCCCGGCTCGGCGGAAGAAGTTCCTTTCAATCTGAATCCGGAAGCGGAGACCCATGCGAATGGCAACGGCAACGGGACGAGCGGTGTCGTCAAAAACCCGAACGGCCCTCGAGAGCTGCTCCTCATCGTGGAAGATGAGAAGGAGGTCGCCGAGCTCGCCGCCGAGATGCTGGCCGAGGAAGGCTACAAGGTTATCATCGCGCATGATGGCTTCGAGGCCCTCAAAATTTATCAGGACATGAGTTCGGAGATCGGCCTCGTCATCCTCGATTTCTTCCTGCCTGTCATCGATGGCGATGCGGTTTTCGACGAACTGCGAGCCATCAACAGCGAAGCCAACGTCGTGGTAAGCAGCGGTTTTGGCGAACAGGCGAAGCTGAGCACGATGCTCGACCAGGGCTTGCGCGGCTTTATCCCAAAGCCCTACACGCGCGAAAAACTGCTCGCTCAGGTGCGCTCGATCCTGGATTCGGCGCATCAACCGACGGTCTGAATCGCCCCGGGGCGCAGGTTATCGGGGAAAGCACGCACTGTGGCATCAATTTAGCTCTAACTCAGAGGTACTGTCATGGCTCGCATTGATGCCTTTTTTAAACTGATGCACGAGCAGAAGGCCTCGGATCTGCATCTTTCCTCCGGAAATCCGCCGATGCTTCGTATCAACGGCGAGCTCGTTCGCGTCGATTATCCGCCGCTCGAAAACGATGAATTGAAGGCGATGGTTTACGAGATTGCCCCGGAAGGCAAAATCAAGACATTCGAGGAGACGCTCGATGTCGATTTCGGTTACGAGGTCCCCGGGGTGGCCCGGTACCGCGCCAACTTCTTCCAGCAGAAAGCCGGTATCTCCGCAGTTTTCCGTTTGATCCCCTCCAAGGTGCTCACCATCGAAGAGCTTGGTCTCCCGGCTGTCCTGAAGAAATTTCCGCTCTTGAAAAAAGGGTTGATCCTCGTGACCGGCCCGACCGGTTCGGGCAAATCGACCACGCTGGCCGCCATGGTCGACTACGCGAATCTGCAGCGGCACGACCACATCATCACGGTGGAGGACCCGATCGAATTTGTGCATCGCAGCCAAAACTGCCTCGTCCAACATCGCGAAGTCGGAGTCCATACCCGTTCCTTTGCCGCCGCTCTCCGCGGCGCTCTCCGTGAAGATCCCGATGTTCTGCTCGTCGGCGAAATGCGCGACCTCGAGACGATCGAACTGGCCCTGACCGCGGCCGCGACCGGGCACCTGGTATTTGGAACGCTCCATACCTCCAGTGCTTCGAAAGCGGTCGACCGTGTCATCGACGTCTTTCCGACCAACCAGCAAAACCAAATCCGCGCTACCCTGGCGGAATCGCTCAAGGGTGTCATCGCGCAAAACCTTTTCAAACGCATCGACAAACCGGGGCGTGTTTCCGCTTTGGAAATCCTGGTCGTCGATAACGCCATCGCCAATCTGGTGCGCGAAGGCAAAACCCACCAGATCCCCGGCATGCTTCAGGTCGGCAAGAAGAAGGGCAACCAGCCTCTCGACGACGCCATCATGGAGCACCTGCGTCACACCCGCATTGCGCCGGAGGAAGCTTACGACAAAGCGCACGATCGAAAGAAGTTTCGCCAGTTTTTGAAGGAACCACCAGCCGATCTTTCCGAGGAGTAGAACTCTCATGCGCATCCCCGATTTAGACCGCATTTTGTCAGCGATGCTGAAAACCTATGACGGCATCTCTGATTTGAACTTTTCCGTTGGTCATCCGCTGCAGGTGGAAGACTTCGGCGAACTGAAGCCGGTTTTTGTCGAGCCGAGCATCGAAGCGCTGACGCCCTACCAAACCGAGCAGATTGCGCTCGCCCTCATGCAGGGAAATCGTCGGCTCATTTACGATTTCCTGACGGGCGGCTCGTGCGACTGCAGTTATTCACTCAACGAAGAAGCGAGATTTCGCGTCAACATCTTCCGGCAACAGGGCCACTTTTCGATTGTTCTGCGCAAACTGCAGAGCGAGATCCCGACCATCACGGGCATGGGGTTTCCGACCATTCTGCAGGAAGTCGCCAAGGAGCGAACCGGTCTGGTCCTCGTGACCGGTGCGACCGGTTCGGGCAAGACGACCACGCTGGCCGCCATCCTTAACGAGATTAACGAAACCATGCCGGTGCATGTGGTGACGCTGGAAGACCCGATCGAATTCGTTCATCCGGCGCGTAAGGCGACTTTCAACCAACGCGAACTCGGCCACGATTTTAACAACTATCCGAATGGTCTGCGTGCCGCCTTGCGCCAGGCGCCCAAGGTTATTCTAGTGGGTGAAATGCGCGATCGGGCCACCGTGGAAGTCGCCCTCATGGCGGCGGAAACCGGCCATCTCGTTCTCAGTACCCTTCATACGGTGGACGCGGGTCAGTCGATCAACCGTATACTCGGCCTCTTCTCGTTAGGCGAAGAACAGCAGTTGCGGCTGCGCCTGGCCGACAGTCTGCGCTACATCATCAGCCAGCGGCTCGCGCCAAAAGTGGGCGGCGGGCGGCAGTTGGTCACCGAGATCATGGGCCACAATTTGCGCACGCGGGAAACGATCGCCCTCGGCGAAGACGAACATCGCAGCTTCTACGAAATCATCGAAGACAGCAGCACCTTCGGCTGGATGACCTTCGATCAATGCCTGCTCGAAGCCTACGAAAACGATCTCATCACCGAGGAAACGGCCCGGCTCTTCGCTTCTCGCAAAGGCCGTATCACGCGCGGCATCGATCTCATTCAAAAGGCGCGCGGCATCGACAGCGACCTCTCCTCCGGGCTGCGCCTCGACGTTCCAACCAACGCCTTCAGCTAAGCCATGGACCAGGAAGAGACGCAATTTTTCGATGCCGGCGATAACACAGCCCTCGTTTGTGTTCCGCATCAGCAGTATCAAAAGCTGGTCGTGCCGCAGTTAATCGACATGAACTACAAGGTTCATCTCGGGCTCTTCGAGGAAGATGTGGTGCTGAAGTTGAAGACCTACTCCTACGACGTCATCATCATTCACGAATCGTTCAAAGGCTCGACCCTGCACACCAACCCCATCCTGCGCGAATTGATCCGTCAACCCAGTCACGCGCGCCGCGAGAGCTTTGTCGTTCTGCTCAGCCAGCGTTTCGCCACTAACGACGCCGTGAACGCGTTCGTGAACAGCATCGACCAGATCGTCAACATCGCCGATCTGCAAAATCTGAAACCGGTTTTGCGCCGCGGGATCGCTCAGTTTCGCGAAACGTATCTTCCCTTCCACGAAATGGTGAAGGCGGTCCAGACCGTCTGATTCGCCGGTCAATCGTCGTCCCCCGCGCCCGGATGAAAGTGGCGCCACGGAAAAGGGTCGTTGGGCCGTCGCGCGTTCCAGGCAGCCCGCGCCGTTATGGTCGGATCAGCCCGGTCCACGGCCGACCAATCGAGCTTGCTGCAAGCCCGGGCCAACCGGCGCTTTTCGCCGGAAAGGGAAATGAGCGGAGGATTTAGTTCGTCGAGCGGCACGCGATTCGCAAGATGAGTGTAGGGATGCAAATCAGCCTTGCTCTCGAAACAAGACGTCAGGGGCAACGCCGTGCGATCGAAGCGATTCAGGGCCGGCAAACCGAGGACAAGCCCGATCGTCCGAACGAAAGAGGTGTGGTTGTACGGTTCGCTGACGATGCTATGCCGTCGGGTGTAAGGGGAAATGCAGAAGGCCACTGTGCGATGTCCATCCACGTGGTCGATTCCGAAATGAGAATCATCCTCGATGACCAAAATCAAGGTATCAGGCCAGAAACTGGAGTGCGTTAATGCATCGACGATCCGACCCAGCGCCAGATCATTGTCGGCCACGTAAGAATCTGGCGTCGGCATCTCCGGGGTCGTCCCGGCGGTGTGGTTGGCCGGCAAGAGCAGGATGGACAAGGCCGGCAGCGATTTCCTCGGCTTCGAACTTTTTGAGTTCGGCAAGATATTGATCGGCCCGCCACTGATCGGAAACGGTCAGGGGAAAGCCGATGTAGTTCGGATTCAAGCAGCGTCTTAGCGATACATTGTCGGTCTCGGCTTTGATGACATATTTGTGCGCTCCAGATTTGTAATCCTCCCAGAAATCGGACCAGATGAGCCGCCGCTTCGGGGCAGTGGGATCGTAGGTGCGGGGCCGATCGACGAACTCGCCATAGACACGAACACTTTTTCCCGCACGCATGGCCGAGGTCCAAATGAAGCCGGCCGGTGAATAGGCCAGCGGATCGGTGCCGTTAAAGGGATAGCTGCGCGCATACGACTCATAGTTCTGCTCCACGTATGCATTGGCGATGGCCGAATCGGTCCATTGATGGCCGTCGGCCGAGTTCGTTCCACTTGCGTAGGTATTGTCCAGAAGGACGAAGTCCCGGGCCAGCGCGTGCTCGTTAGGCGTGATCTCTTCGCCGAACAAACAGAGGGACTGGTCGCTGTTGCCCTCGCCCACGTCCCCCATATCCAGGTCGTAGGAGTGATTCTCCTTGATGATGTAAACGACGTGGTGAAAGAGCGACGGTTCTCCGACTCGCTCGGGGATCGGAACCGGCTTTCGATCCGGCCGCGGCGCCAGTTCCGGCGTAGCCCAGTGATTATTTGAGGCGACCTGCCTGGTCAGCGCCGGAAGATCGAGCCGATCCGATTGGGCGATAAACTGAACGGTGCTGATAGTGCCCGCTGAATGATAGCCCTTCCCTCCTTTTAGACGAGCGCCGATACCCTTGCTGCTTCCGACAAACAACCTCCCTCCGCGCTCGGTCAGGGCGAGCGGAAACCACCCGGTGGAAAAGTAGCCTTTGACCGCGAGATCCGGCAGGGTCAGAACGGCCACGGCATTGGCTCCGCCACACGTCACGTAAAGAAGTTTCTGGTCGCTGCTGATCACGAGGTCGTTCGGCATTTGCCCAAAGCCGGTATCAAGCGCCGGTTCGAGCGAAACAGTCCGCCGAACGCGTCGCTCCACGACATCAATTGCGGAGACCGTATCTTCATCGGAATTTGCGACATAGAGCGTTTTCCCATCGTGGGTGAGACAAAGCCCGGCCGGCTGCCGGCCCGCTTCCAACTCCCTGCGGGCAAAAGTTTTTGTGTCGATGAAGGAGATGCTGCCGCGCAGGGCCGCGTCGGTTGTGCGATCGATTCGAACCGCCGTGCCGCCTGATATCGCACTGAGCTCTCCTTTTTTGGCATGACGTCCTCCGCGGTTAGCGACCAGCACCGTGCGGCCGTCCGAAGAGACGACGATCCGAAACGGTGCAACACCTACCGGCACCGTCGCGATGATCGTTTCGCTCGCGATATCGACAACGGTGATCGCGTTACGCTTGCTCAAGGCGATGTAAAGCCGGCTACCGTCAGGCGAGACAGCCAGTCCGGTCACGTCCGGATTGCCGACAAAGCGCGACGGCTTCGGCACAGGTTTCAGATGATGACCGATGGTGGCGTCGGGTCGCCATTCCACGTTGGGCGCTTCCCCAGCCGGCGGCGGCTCGCCCGGTTGTTTTTCAACCAGCTTCGCAACCAGGAATGACGTAAGAATATGCCAGGCATGATGTGATGCCTTGCCGACGTGGTAGACTTGACCGTTACCGCCGGAAACGAAAAGCGTCTCGCTGTCCGGCGTCCAGGCGAGTCCAAGCGATCCGGCGTGGATAGGCAAATACGTAATGCGCTTGCCTTGGGCGGAATAAAGGATGAGGCGCGTCTGCGCGACAACTGCGAGAGTCTGACCGTCGGGCGAAAGCTCGATGTCTTTCACCCGTTCGCCTTCGATTCGCTCCACCTGACCAATCGGCGTGATCGACTGATTGGTCGGCACGAGCACGCTTCCGTTCTTTTGCTCACCCATGGTGGTGACTGAGTCCATGTCAGCTCCGAGAAGTGGGCCAAAGGCACAGGCGGCAGCGGCGACGAAAATGGCGCGGAGTTTCAAAGGGATATCCCTAACCTCGTTTAACCTCGCGGCTCCGCGGGATACTCAGGCGGTCCGTAAACATTGAACGTTACAGCCGGCACTCGGCTGCGATTCGTAAAGCGGTGCGGCACGCCTGCCGGGATGAGCAACACGTCGCCGCTGCGCAGCGTTGTTTCCTCTCCGCCCACTTCGCCAAACAATTCCCCTTCCAAGACGAGCAACACCTGCTCGCTTCCCGCGTGCGCCTGTTTTTCTCCGGACGATTTCCCCGGGTCCAGAATCATGACCGCGATCTGACTCTTTTCGCCAGTCTGCAAAACCTCGAACCACCCATCAGTCTCCCGCACATTGGCGACCTTCATGGCGCAACCGTTCGCAATTCCACGGGATTCGCAACTCATGCCTCTACCGCCCGAGCCGCGGATCGAGGACAAAATTTCCGACATCACTGATTTTGATCCTTGCGAAATCCGAATGCGTCGGATTAAGCAAAAAAGTACGCTCGAGCGGAACCAGGGCGCTGGGCAGGGCGAGCACAGCCGAGAGACCGGCCTGGACCCATTCGTCGCCAATGCCTTTCGAAATGGCGCCCGGGGGTTGAGCATTCCAGCCTTTCGGTAATTTCTTCAGGTCCAGCGTTGTCATCAGGCGTTCGTCCCACGAAACGCGAAAGGCACGGAACCGGTCACGTATCGCGACGGGTTGCACATGCGCCAGAATCTCGAGCGCGGCGAGCGAGAGATGTTCGCTGCAATAGACGACGCGTGCGCCGGCCGAATTCCAGCGTCCTTCGTAAATGCGCGCCCCTTCGCCGGTAAATGCTGACTTCGCGTGCTTTTCCTTGACGATGCGCCAGCCGACAACTTCGGCCATCAGGAGTAGACGCCGTACTCGATCCGGCCTAACAAATTTTCGACTTCGCGCGCGCCGATTTCCGTTTTGGCAAAATCGAGCGGAACAGCATTGCCCAGTCCGGGCTGCGGATGAGTCAGCCACTCCCGCGCGTTCCTGGCGTCGCCCAAAACATCTTCCGCCTTCTTCAGCAAACGCTGATAACGCACGAGGCGCTCCGACTCGCCCTGATCGATTTTCCCCTGCGCCTTCCGCCGGTGCAGCGTCGCCCGCGACATCCCCAAAACCGCGGCCAATGTTTCCATCGGGATGTCGAGCGCCTTTTGCAGACTTTTCACCGCCCGAAAACTCAAGCCCGCCTGGATGCGACCAATCTCTGCATGTACCGTTGTCGTCATATTCTCAGATGAGACAACCTACTGTCTCACATGAGAAAGGCAAGCGTAAATCTGTGGCGAGGCTTCAATTGGATGCGAGCGGCCACAGAAGCGATCAGGGGAAAGAAATTTGAATCCGATTGCTCCGGTTGGCGCATCCCAATGGCACTTCGCGGAGGCTTTATGATTCACGACTTCAGGTTTGCCGTGCGCCAGTTATTGAAAGCGCCGGGGTTCACGATTGCAGCGGTCCTGGTCCTGGCGCTCGGAATTGGCGCCAACACGGCCGTCTTCAGCCTGGTCCATACACTGTTTCTGGCGCCTCCCGGTTACGCCCGGCCTCACGAATTGGTACAGGTTTTTTCGCAGGACAAAAAAAACCCGAAAGTCTATCGCGCCTTTTCCTATCCGACTTATCGCGACATTTGCGAGCAGAACAGTGTTTTCACCGATGCCATGGCCTACAACCTGGCGCTCGTTGGACTCGGGCAAAAAGGTGATACCCACCGCGCTTTCGCCGCCATTGTCAGCTCCAATTATTTTTCAGTGCTGGGCGTGACCGTCGCGCGTGGTCGTTCCTTCCTTCCCGAGGAAGAAAAGCCGGGCCGGCCAGCCCCGGTGGCCATCGTCAGTTACGGCTATTGGCAGAAACACAATGCCGATCCCGCTATTCTCGGCTCCCAGATTTTCATTAACGGCCACCCTTTCACTGTCATCGGCGTCACTCCGCGCAGCTTTCACCGGCACGCTCCAGATTTTTTCTCCGGAAGTCTGGTTGCCGCTCAGCGTTCACGATCAGGTCCAGAATGATTTCCAAACGTCGGCCAACAAGGCGCCGCTGGGCGATCGCGCCGGCCAGCAATTGCTCGTGGTGGGCCGGTTGAAACCGGGAATGGCCCCCACCGCGGCCATCGCCTCGCTCAAGGGATTGGCCGCCAACTTGGAGAAGGCATTTCCAGTTGAACAAAAGGATCAAACATTTCAGATCGCGGCCGTTTCCCGCTCATCGGTTAGCACGACTCCGCCGAGCGATGGAGAATTGACCCAGATCATGCCGCTTTTGCTGGGCATGGCGGTGGTGGTGCTGCTGGTGGCCTGTCTCAATCTCGCCAACATGTTGCTCGCCCGCGGCACGGCGCGACGGAAAGAGATCGCCATTCGTCTCGCCCTTGGCGGAAGCCGATTCCGCATCGTGCGCCAGCTTCTCACTGAAGGCTTTGTCCTCGCGCTGCTGGGCGGTGCCGGCGGCCTGATGCTCGGATTGTGGTCTTCAGATCTGCTCGTGGCCTCGCTCCGGCATTTGCTTCCACTCGACATCGTCTGGCTGAGTGGACCCAACCCCGCGATCCTGGCGGCAACATTCGGTTTCTGCCTGCTCGGCACACTTGCCTTCGCTCTCGGTCCAGCCTTGAAAATCTCGCGTCGCGCCGTGATTGGCGATCTAAAGCAACAGGCCGGCGAGGATGTCGTGGTGCGTCGTTGGAGATTCCTGCCGCGTCATCCGCTTGTCGTCCTCCAAATTGCCTTTTCGCTCGCACTTCTGACCGCTGCCGCCCTCTTTATTCGCGGTGCCAACAAAGCCGCCTCGGTCGATACCGGATTGAAACCGGGCGGAAGTTTTCTTGTCGAAACCGATGCGAGCCTGGCCGGTTACGCACCGAAACGCGCGGAATCAGTGTATCGCAATTTACGCGAACGTCTTGCCGCGCTGCCCGGCGTCGAACAGACCGGCATCAGCGCAACGGTCCCCTTCGGAATGATTTCGCTGAGCAAGAATGTCCAGCGTGCCGGGGTTCGACCGGGGCCGGATGAAAAGCCTGCCACGGCGGCGGAAGGGCTCGCCTTCAATGCGATCTGGGACAGCGTAAGCGCTAACTATTTCAGGACGGTCGGTCTGCCGATCATGCGCGGCCGCGCCTTTAGCGAAGCCGAAGCAACGCAGGCGGACGGCGCCAAAGTCGCCATTATCGACGAAGTGCTCGCGAAAAGGCTTTGGCCGGAAGGCGACGCGCTCGGGCGGCGAATCCAGTTCGCCAGCGACAAGGCGCCGTTGGGAAAAGGCAGCGGCGGCAAAAGCGTGGGCATGACCGAGGATTTGAGCGACGCAATCAAGCCTGACGAGGCCATCGAGATCGTTGGCATCGTTCCGGCCACACGGCACGCACTTTTCGAAAAGGATCCGCCAGGCGCGATCTACATGCCGTTCGCGCAGGCTTTCCAAAGCAATGTCTTCTTCTTCGTTCGCTTTCACGCTCTGGCCGCCGGTCGAGAAGCCGCCACCGCCGACCAGCTCCGGCGCGTCATACGCGAAGTCGATCCCTCCATTCCCATCATTTCGCTAAAAACCTTTTCGCAGCATCTCGACTCCAACTTCGAACTTTGGATTGTGCGCACCGGCGCAGCGATGTTTTCCATCTTTGGCGCGCTCGCGCTCGGGCTCGCCGTGGTCGGGCTTTATGGCGTCAAGGCTTACTCCGTCGCGCGACGGACACGCGAGATTGGCATTCGCATGGCCCTCGGCGCACAGCGCGGCGCCATTCTGCGCATGATCCTCCGCGAAGGCTCGATCATGCTTTTGTGCGGCGTGGCACTTGGCCTCCTCCTCGCGGTGGCGACCGGAAAAATCCTGAGCGGAATTCTTTACCAGGTGGGGGCGCTCGATCCGATTGCGTTCACCGTTGCCCCGCTCGTTCTGGCGGCGGCCGCCCTCGTCGCGACATGGTTGCCGGCGCGGCGTGCTACCCGCGTCAATCCAATGCGCGCGCTACGGACGGAGTAAACCGCTTTTCTGAATCCAAACCGCGCGCCGGCGGCATCTCAGAAGAAACATTCGGAGGCGACCTTATGCTTCAAGACTTCAGATTCGCTCTGCGCCAGCTTCTCAAATCTCCCGGGTTCACCGCCGTGGCCGTGCTCACTCTCGCCCTCGCCATCGGCGTCAATTCCGCGGTTTTCGCTCTCGTTAACAGCGTGCTTCTCCGCCCGATCGTTCCGGTGCGGCCGGCCGAGGTCGTTAACATTTTCACCGCGAAGAAGGATGCCAGTCGCGACTATCGGCAATTTTCTTACGCAGAATTTCAGTCGATTCGCGAAAAGAACGATGTTTTCGCCGACGTTGCGGCCGTGCAGTTCGCACTCGCCGGAATCGGAGATGACGGCAACATGCGGCGCAGTTTCGCATTTTTGACTTCGGAGAATTTCTTCTCGCTCGTCGGAGTCAAACCCGCCCTGGGCCGCTTCTACACGGCCGCCGAAGCCCGGGCCAATGCCAACGTACCGGTGGTGGTTGCCAGTTATCCTTTTTGGAAACGGCTCGGCGGACGCGCCAATCTCATCGGCAGCACGCTCCGCATCAACGGCCACAATTACACACTCATTGGCGTAACGCCGGATGGCTTCGCCGGCTTGAACGCGCTGATCGCGCCCGACATCTGGCTGCCACTCGGCGTTTACTCCCAGCTCGGCTCGGCCTTCAGTGACTCAACAGTTTTCAATAATCTCGAGCAGGCAAAGAACTACACCCTCAATGTCGTCGGCCGATTGCAACCCGGCCTGACAATTGAAGCGGCCAAGCTCCGTCTGGCCGGTCTCGCTCAGCGCCTAACGGCCCTGCAGCCGGTGGACATTACCGGCGCGCGCGAAATTCAGATCCAGCCGCCGTCCCGCTTCAGCATCAGCACGACGCCCGAGGACGACGGGCCGATTGGTTTGATCGGCGTTCTGCTGCTCAGCATGGCCGGCGCCGTCCTGCTCATCGCCAGTCTTAATCTCGCCAACATGCTGCTGGCGCGCGGCACGGCGCGCTCAAAGGAAATCGCATTGCGACTCGCCCTCGGCGCAAGCCGCTGGCGCATCGTCCGCCAACTGTTGTCGGAAGGTCTTCTTCTCGCGCTCGCCGGCGGCGCCTGCGGCTTACTCGTTAGTCTGTGGGGTAACAAACTGCTGGTCGGCTCGCTTGGCTCGCTCTTCGGTTCGATGAATTTCTCTCTCGTCGTGCAATTGCGGCCGGACGCGACGGTGCTCGCCGTGACCTTTGTCATTTGTCTTGTCGCCACCCTGCTCTTCAGCCTCGGGCCCGCACTCAAGGCCACACGCGCCGATCTCGTCAACGATCTCAAGCAGCAGGTCGGCGAGCCCGCCCAGGTCGGAAAGCTCAATCGCTTCTTTGCGCCGCGCCATCTGCTCGTCATGACGCAGATTGCCCTCTCGCTCATGCTCCTTTTTAGCGCCGGACTCTTTTTCCGTGGCGCCCTCAAGGCCGGCGGCATGAATCCGGGATTCGACGCGCGCGGCAGCATCATCACGGAAATGGACTTCACGCTTGGCCAACAGGATGAGGCCGCCTCCAAGCGCCGCATGTTTGCGGCCCTGCAACGCACCCGCGAGCTGCCCGGCGTGCGCGCCGCCGGTCTCTGCACCATGCTCCCCTATGGGAACCTGACGAATGCGCGCCGCATCATTCCGGTCAACGCGCCGCCGGCCGTGAAAGGCGGTCCCGATTCCAGCTCGGGCGCGCTGTTCACCGCCGTCACGCCCGGTTATTTCGACGCCATCGGCGTCCGATTGCTGGGCGGCCGCGATTTCACGCAGGCGGAAGCTGAAAACAAGGATGCACCCCGCGTCGCTGTTATCGACGAATCGATGGCGCAAAAACTTTTTCCGAAGGGCGATGCGCTCGGGCAGCAAATTCGTTACACCCAGCCGCCCAGCGATGGTTCTCCCGCCGAGATGCAGATTGTCGGAATCGTGAGCGCACATCGGCACGACGTCCTCGGTCCTGAATTGCAGCGCCGTCTTTTTGTGCCGCTGGCCCAGGCCTATAACGGCGCCGTTTATCTCGACGTGCGTCTCGCTCGCGATGATCGCGCCGGTGTTGCGACCATGGTGGGAACGCTGCGGCAAAGTCTTCATCAGCTCGATCCCGATCTGCCGATTCTGCGCCTCGAACCATTCGCAAACATCGTTGAGAAAAACGTGGGTCTTTGGGCCGTACGCTTCGCCGCTGTCATGTTCGGTATTTTCGGCGGAATCGCTCTCCTGCTCGCGGTGGTTGGCGTTTACGGAGTCAAGGCGTATACCGTTGCCCGCCGCACGCGCGAGATCGGTATTCGCATGGCCCTGGGTGCCGATCGCCGGGATGTCTTCGGGCTGATTATGAGACAAGGCGTTCTGCAAACCGCATTCGCGATCGGCATCGGAGTGCTTCTCGCCCTCGGCATCGGACGGGTTCTCGCGCAAATGCTCTATCGGGTCAGCCCGGCTGATCCAATTGCGCTCGCGGTTTCTTGTTTGCTCCTGGCAACAGCCGCACTGCTGGCCTGCTTTCTGCCCGCGCGGCGCGCCATGCGCGTCAGTCCGATGACAGCGTTGCGCACGGAGTAAGTGCGCGCGCGTGCACGGCTGAGCTATCGCTCTCTGCGGCGGCGAATTCCGATCAAGCCGACCACGCCCATCCCGAGCAGGGCCATCGTCGAAGGTTCCGGAACGACGTCGTAATACATCGTCCCATTCCAAACCCGCGGCGAAAAGACCGGCCCCGTAAACGGAACGTTGGTGGCGGAACCAAGCGAAAGGCCCAGATCCGAATTCGAAAAGCTTTGGTTGGAGCCGTTACCGTTCGTGTAATAGTGGCCCAGGCCAGGGGCCATGACCAACGCGATTCCGTACAGCGTGTTCGCGTTCAGAACGAACGAGTTCGACAGCGTCACCGCGGTAGGTTGATCAAGCCCGGCACCCGTGCCACTGCCGGTGGCAATTTGCATCCAGGCCGAACTGGTTTCATTGCCTTGCGATGTCAAACCGACCAGCAACCACACTTGAAAATTGCTGAAAGAAAGCGTGTCCGCTGTGTTGGTGTCGAATCCCGTGATGGAGAGCGAATTGGCCCCGATCATGGCGTCGAAATAAACGGCGCCGCCCGGCGAACCGTTATTATCCGAGCCGTAGAATGTCGAGAGTTGGTCCGCGCTGGCCGAGGCAATCGCCAAAAATGGAATAATTCCAAGAGCGAAAAGCCTGGCGAGTTTTGGGACCAATCCGCAGCGCGAGCTGACGCGCTTTAAAGCAAGATTGAGGCTGAGTTTCATGGGGCACCCCGTGTTGGTTATTTCGTTAGGTCTGTGGTTCGCACCTCTTCTAGCGATTTCGGCGGGCATCGGTCAAGGGTTTTAATGCTCGTTGTTCAACCGTTTGAACAGAGAGCCGGGTCAACCTAGGATGAGCAACTTTTGAAAACTCAACTTCCGTATCGTTTTCCAATCCTCATCGCCCTGCTCTGGTGCAGCGGTTGCGCGGAACTGCAAACGGAGTTTACCGCAAAGCAACGTGTGCTTTCCGATGCCATGCGCACGTTTCTGGCCGCGCCCTATCCGACTCAGGCCTACTGGCGTCCGGGACACTATCGCGGTTCACCCAAGATCGTGGTCGACCTGAGCGAGCAGCGAGCCTTTTTCTACAAAGGCAAACATCGTATTGGCGAAACCAACATTTCGACCGGCCGCCGGGGATTCGAAACGCCGCCGGGGAGATATCGCGTCATGCAAAAGGATGCCGATCATTATTCGAATCTCTACGGCGATTACGTCGATGCCGAGGGGCGCGTCGTCATGAAGAATGTGGACGTCAACCGCAACAGGCGTCCGCCTGGCACGCATCTGGATGGCGCGCCCATGCCGTATTTTCTACGCTTCACGGGCGGTTACGGGATGCATGCGGGCTTTGTCCCGCGCTTTCGCGCTTCGCATGGGTGTATCCGCATGCCGAAGAGAATGGCGCGCCACTTTTTCGAAGCCGCGCGCGTCGGCACGCCGGTCATCGTGAAGAGGTGAATTCAGGCCACGGCGAACCGCCGGCCGGGGTTAACCCGGCGGCCAGGTCAGCTGGCGTTTGCCAAGCAGATGGAGATGCAGGTGCGGGACACTCTCACCGGCATCCGGCCCGCTGTTGATGACCACGCGATAACCATTCGTTAGGCCAAGTTTCTCCGCCAGATTTCCCGAGGCGAGCAGGAGTTTCCCGAGCAATTCCGCATCTTCGCCTTTCGCTTCGCCCAGACGCGGAATCACGCGCTTTGGCACGACAAGGACATGGACCGGCGCCTGCGGATTCACGTCGTGAAACGCGATCAGATCGTCGTCCTCATGGACAATCCGGGCCGGAATTTCGCGCTGAATGATCTTCTCGAAAACGGTCATGGCATGTGCCTTAACGAATGGAGCAGTTCAAATCGCCCAGCTCCGGCCGGAGCAGTAATTTTTCACGTACGAAACAAACCACTTCTTCGCGCAGGTGATCGCAGCCGCGCGACCATGCCTTGGCTCCCTGCAAATGTTTCACACACGGAATTAACCCGCAGAGCTCAATGTGATCGGCCCCCATGCCAACGAGCGTATTGATCCGTTTTTCCAGCGCATCGAAGAAAGCCAACTCGTATCCGGCGCCCGCTTCCCACGCAATCTCGACCAGAGAAATGGAAATGGGCGGCGGAGCCGGCTCGAAATACGGGACGATTTCGTTGTAGCCGATTACTTTCAAAACGTAGCGGACCGTCTGCGAAAGCTGGCTGAAAGCGACGGCCGGCTCGTCATTCCGCAGTCGCAGATAAAAGGCAATACTTTCCGTGACATGATCAGTCAGCCACCAGCTCGGGTAACCGGCCTGGTCGGCCGCGCGCTTGATGGCGGCATGGAGCCAGTTGCGATTGAACTCGAAGAGCTGACCCGAATCGCAGCGCAGATAGGGGAATTCTTCCTTAAACGCGACCATGATTTGCCGGCTCCGCCGGGAACAACTCCCGCTGCAGCGCATTCTTTTTTACCCGGCGCCCGAGCGCCTGGATGGCTTCCATGAATTCATCCACTTCCTTGAACTGCCGGTGGACGGAGGCGTAACGGAGGTAGGCCACCTCATCGATCTCGCGCAACTTCTCCAGCACCTTGGTTCCGATCTGCGCCGTGGTCACTTCGCGCCCACTCGTTTCAAGACTGTGAATGATCTCGTCCACGGCCTGCTCGAGCGCGACGAGACTGATGGTGCGTTTTTCGCAGGCTTTGGCCAAACTGTTGACAAGCTTCTGGCGATCAAACGGCTCATGGGTGCGATCCCGTTTGATGACGCGCACATCCGAGCGGTCGATCTGCTCGTAGGTGGTAAAGCGAAAGGAACATTGCAAACAGACACGGCGCCGCCGGATTGTCGACCCATCTCGCGACTGGCGGGAATCAATGACTTTGTCATCACGATATCCGCACTTCGGACAACGCATAGTGTCGGAGCCCTTAGTAACACACTATAAATTGTGGAGTCAATGCCGTTCGATCAAATAACAACGCCAAGCCGTGCCGGCATGTGGCGTGAAGATTCCTCCAGAATTCGGGGAGCAATTCGCGTCATCCCGAGCGGCAGCGAGGGACCTCGCGATTTCGGACAGCGTTTCTCACCTGATTGAAGACCCGCCCATTGAACTCGTGAGGTCCTTCGCTTGCGCTCAGGATGACCACGCCGGGGATGCCGTTCGGTCAAATCACGCCGCTGGCGGCGCGCGCCTTCGCATCAGTCGATCCGCGCACCGGAGAAATCTTGACGACGTTCTCCGGATCGTAGTCGATCAGTTTGAGCCAGTCTTCCGTGATATCGGTCGGCGGGAAAATGTCGTTCTCCGTAAATTCGGCGATGAACGAAACGCGCAGATCGCTTTCGCTGATCCCCTCCTCCTGCTGCGTGGCGATGGCGCGTTTGATGGCGATGCCCTTCGCCCGTTCTACAATCGAAGCGATGATCGCGCCACTCAGGAGATTGCTCCGATAAAGCGTCTCCCTTCGCCCGCTCCGCAAAAGCACTTCGAGAAAGCGATTCTCGTCGCGCCGCGCAAACTGCCATTCCAGGAGCCGTTCGATCAATCCGCTGATGGCGGCGTCGCGGCTCTCCGTCTCGCGCAACAGTGCCGGATCGTAAGGGAGGTCGTTCGTTAGGTAAATCCGGTAAATTTCTCGCGCACCTTCGCGATTCGGCCGCTTGACCTTGATTTTCCGGTCGATGCGGCCCGGGCGCAGAATGGCGGGATCGATCAGGTCGGCGCGATTCGAAGCCAGAATGATGACGACATCGTGCAACGAATCGATGCCGTCCATTTCCGAACAGAACATCGGGACGAGCGTGGAGAGAATGTTCGAATAACGCGAGGCGCGCCGCGTCCCGAGAATGCTTTCCGCTTCGTCGATGAAAAGGAACGGGAGAAAGCCTTCGCGTCGTTTTTCGCGCGCGGTCGCAAAAATATCGCGCACCATTCGTTCCGATTCCCCCACCCACATGTTGAGAATCTCCGGGCCTTTCACGTGCATGAAGTATTCCTGCATGTCGACGCCCGATTGTTCGCGCAGCTTGCGTGTCAGGTTATAGGCCGTCGCCTTGCCGATGAGCGTCTTGCCACAGCCAGGCGGCCCGTGCAGGAGAAATCCCTTCGGCGTGGCATGCTGAAATTTTTGGAAGAGTTCCGCGTGGAGGAGCGGCAGCTCGATTGCGTCCTTGATCGCCTGCAACGCTTCTTCCTGCCCACCCACTTTTTCCCAGGGCAGTTCCGGCACGTCATCGAGATAATGTTCGCGCGATTGCGGCCGGGCCAGTACTTCGAGCGCCATGCGATAACTCGAATCGACGCGCACTTCATCCCCCGTCTTGAGGGGGGAATGGGCCAGCTCGGCGGAGCGCTGCAGCACGATGGACTGCGTGCCGTGCTCGGTCCCGACACGCAAACGATCGCTCCCCAGCACTTCGGTGATTTTCGTGACCGGCCCGGCCAGTTCATAGCCGAGATCACCCACGATGACATAGGCTTCATTGACCAGCACGCGCGTCCCCTTTTTCAACCTCGCCAGAGGAATGCGCGGATCGGCATTGCAATAATAGTCGGAACCGCCCACCACGATGTGCGCCGTCTCCGGGGCCGGGCTGCCGAGATATGTCCCGATCCGGTTGGCGGGCGAAGTCACTTTCTTGATGACCTGCTCCAGTTTCTCAATCATTTGGCGCGCTTCGCCGATGGTTTCCTCGCGCACGACGATCTCGTCGCGAAGGGAAAAGAGTTCCTGTCGCACCGGATCGCCGATCGGAATGGAAGCGAGGATGCGATCGAAAGCTTCGAGCAACGTCAGCTGATCATTTGCTGCATCCTTCTGGAGATGTGCCGAAGTCGTCGCCGTGTTCGTCGCTCATCTATTCGTCCCCGCGCAAGTTCCGCGCCCGGGAGATTATAACTTTTACGGTTCCCGCGCGCAAATTGTGCACCAAACATGTGACGCAGGCCCGGCGCGGATGTTCGAAAAAAACGTAAAAGCGATGGCGGGAAAAAGAGGTTGAAGCGTCCAAGCCTGCGCCCTAACCTGCTGAGCTTTTTTCGAGGAGCCTTAGCTCAATTGGTTAGAGCGCTGCCCTGTCACGGCAGAGGTTGCGGGTTCGAGCCCCGTAGGCTCCGCGAAGGCGGCGATGAACAACATCTCTTATCCATCGCTTTACCAGGTCAACACGCGCGTCGGGCTCACCGAATTGGGCCAGAGCTTCGGCCGGCCCGTCACGCTGGACGATATTCCCGACACCGCGCTGGATCGCCTTGCCGAAATCGGCTTCGACTGGGTTTGGTTTCTGAGCGTCTGGCAAACCGGTTCGCAGGGCCGCCGCATTTCGCGCGAACATCCTCACTGGCAAAATGAATTCCGGGAAACGCTGCCGGATTTGTGCGACGAAGACATCGGCGGCTCCGGTTTTGCCATCACCGCTTATGCCGTCGCTGATTCGTTAGGCGGCGATGCGGCGCTGGCCCGTCTGCGCCAACGGCTGGCCCAGCGAAACGTGAAGTTGATGCTCGATTTCGTGCCAAACCATGTCGGGATCGATCATCCCTGGGTGCAAAATCATCCGGATTATTTCGTGCACGGGACCGAGGAACAACTGGCTCGCGAGCCGCAGAACTATCTGCGCGTGAACCATCTCATTCTGGCTCACGGTCGCGATCCCTATTTTCCCGGCTGGCCCGATACACTGCAGCTCGACTACGGCAATCCGGCTACGCAGGACGCGATGATCGCGGAGCTCGAGAAGATCGCGCGCCAATGCGACGGCCTGCGTTGCGACATGGCGATGCTGGTCCTTCCCGATGTTTTCGAGCGAACGTGGGGCCGCAAGCCCGCACCATTCTGGCCGCGCGCCATTCAGGGAGTGCGGGAACGGACGCCGGAATTTTGCTTCATGGCCGAAGTCTATTGGGACCTCGAATGGACGATGCAGCAGCAGGGATTCGATTATGCCTACGACAAGCGCCTCTACGATCGTCTCCGCGAAGGCCAGGCGCGGCCAGTTCGCGAGCATTTTGTGGCCGGACTCGATTACCAGAGCAAACTGGCCCGGTTTTTGGAAAATCACGATGAGGCTCGTGCGGCGGCCGTTTTCCCAGGCGATATGCACAAAGCGGCAGCCGTCATCACCTTTTGTTCGCCAGGCCTGCGTTTCTTCCATCAGGGGCAATTCGAAGGATGTCTCAAGCGCATTTCCCCGCATCTCGTGCGCGGTCCTCTGGAACCGGCGAATACAACGCTGCAACAATTTTACAGCCGTCTCCTGACCACATTGCGGGAGCCGGTCCTGCGGCATGGAAGGTGGCAATCGCTGGATTGCGTGCCGGCGTGGAAGGGCAGCGGTTCGTGGGACAACTTCATCGCCTGTGGCTGGGAGGACTCCGGCGGCGAGCTTCTGGTCGTCTGCGTGAACTACGCCGCGCACCCGGGCCAGTGCTATCTCCGGCTACCCTTCGCGGGCCTGGCCGATGGATCGTGGCGGCTGGACGATTTGATGAGTGAGGCGCGTTATGATCGAGACGGCAACGAGCTGCAGGCGCGCGGACTTTACCTCGATTTGCCGCCATGGCATTACCACGTTTTTGCGATGAAGAAGCGGGAAACCTGAACGCGGTGCGATTAATTGATGACCTCGAATTGAACGGATGTATACCAATCTAAGACTTTTCGTCCGCGCCGAGTACCTGGCCTTCTGCAAGACGAAGTTCAGCCTGCGCCGCTGGGCCTACGTCATTTTCTTTACGGTTCTCTACTGGTCGATGTGGCTGATCGTTGCCTTTGGCCGATTGCTCGATCACATCTTCTTCTGGCGGTTTCGTCGGGAGGAGATTCGCGAGCCGGTCTTCATTGTCGCTCCGCCTCGCAGCGGCACCACTTTCCTGCAGAAGTTGATGGCCCTGGATGAAGAGCGCTTTGTGCACGCGAAGCTTTACCAGACGATTTTCCCGGCGATTTCCTACCAGCGACTCTTCGACGGTGTCATCCGCCTCGACCGACGAACCGGCCGGATTTTGACGAAATTGATCGGGTGGTGCGAGAAGCGATTTTTTGGTGGCTGGGACCACATGCACCGGCTGCGCTTTAATCAGCCGGAAGAAGACGACGGATTCTTTGTTTGGAGCTTTGTCACCGAGGCCATCTATCTTCTCTTTCCCCATATTGAAGAACTTTGGGAAGCCGGCTTTGCTGATGCGCTCGGGCCCAGGGAACGCAGGAAATTGATGCGTTTTTACAAAAGCTGTCTGCAACGTCAACTCTACGCCAATGGGCCGGGCAAAACTGTTCTTTCAAAGGCAACGCAGTCTTCCGGCCTGGTCGAATCGTTGCTCGAATCTTTTCCCGACGCCAGGTTCATTACGATCATTCGCCATCCCTATCAATCGGTCCCCTCACACGTGAGTGTCTTTTATCCGGTGTGGCGCGCCCACTCGCCTGAGATTGCGAAGAACGGTCCCGTCTCCCGCTCTTACGCCAGTCTGGCCGTCAGGTGGTACCGCCACCTTTTCGAGTTCCGTTCCAAGGTCCTTCCCGAACAGTATCTCTGCCTCGACTACGAAAACCTGACCAAACATCCGAAAGCGACCGTGGAAAAAATCTACGATCATTTCGGATGGACGATGAGCGAGGCGTACCGCGAGCGCCTCAAGGCAGCGACCAATGGCCAGAGTCAATATCAAAGCCAGCACCACTACACGCTCGAGGAATTCGGTCTCTCCAAGGAATGGATCCAGGCCGAGCTGGGACCATTGCTCGACCATTATTCGCTCGCCCGCTGATGCCTCCACCGCCAGTAGGCGACGTGGAGCAGGCCGAGGAGAATCAGGAGCAATCCGTTGCCCACCACGGCCGCCACGACTTCGGTTTTGCCAAAGGCCTGCAGCGCGAGGAGCAAAGCGAGCGCGATATTGCGGTTGCTCGTGCCCAGCGCGATCACCTGTCGTGAACCCCGATCCGGTTTGCCTAACAAGTAACCAAGGAGCAGGCAAAGTTCACTGACAACCGCCATGGCCAGCAGAGGCCGCCAACCGATGCCGCGGATGGATGGCCACTCGGTAATCGTAACAAAGGCGAGCGAAGTGGCTCCGAGGCCTTCCGACACGACCTCCATGGGCCGCAAGGCGGTGCGCACCACGGGAAGGGCCACCCGTCGGGCCAGCATGCCGACGCCCAGCGGCACCACAATTGTCGCCACCAGGATCAGCAAAGCTTCGAGGGCGTTGAAACGGATCGCGCCGAAATGACCGACACCTTTCAAGGTTAGCTCGCACACGAATGGAGTCAGAAAAGCCGAGAGAAATGGAAACAAGGCGGTCAGACCGGCGGCCAGGGCGAGATTTGCATTGGCCATGCGCGCAAAAACCGGCACCACCGGCGCGAAAGGCGCCGCTCCCAGCAGCATCATGCCGACGGTGATCTCCGTTGGGATACGGCATAACTTCGCCGCCACCAGGACGAGGGCCGGGACGATAGCGAAATTGGCAATGAGAATAAAAATGAGCCGTTGCTCGCGCAACGATCGGACGACCTGCTCGATCGTCAGCCTCATTCCAACCGCGAGCAACAGCCCGGCGAGGGAGCCCGTCGTGAGCAGGCGAACGATCGTTTCGTTGTCCATGATCGCTCCCATCTTGCGACCGGCATTCCGGCAAAGCAATGGAGCGAAACATGCGGCGGCGATTGCGTCGAAGAAAAGATACGGGAGCGTGTAGGTTCAAAAGATTTCATGGCGCCTCGGCTTCACTTCATCTTGTTGCAGACCTTTTCTCTCTGGCTGGCGAGCGCGCTCGTCGCCAGTGATGCCTCCATCAGGACGTCGCTGCCGACCGCGCCCGGCACCACATGGGAATATTCTGCCAGCGATGAAGGAGCGACCGGCGGTGCGGCTCCTCCGCCACCCGCGACCATCGTGCAGCGCCTGGCGGGTCGTGAGACCTTCAACGGCGATTCAGTGCTCAAGCTCGAAACCTTTTCAGGAAATGTTCGTTTGAAGACGGAACTGCTCAGCTTGGACAAAGTGGGCCTGCGTTGCGTCGCGCGCAGCGACGAGAACGGGGAGCTGGTTCCGCTTGATCCACCGGAACTGATTCTGCCGGCCAGGTTGAAGAGAGGCACGAAATGGAAATCGGGCGGCATGGTCGCCGATGTCCCCATGCAAGAGGAATGGAGCGTGGCCGGCACCGAGAATATCACCGTTCCGGCCGGACGTTTCCACGCGGTCCATCTGCATTACGAGCAATCTTCGCCCGCCTCCATCACGTTCGATCGTTGGTTTGTTCCCGGCACCGGCTTCGTCAAAGAGCTGACCGTCATGCGCTCACCCACCGGCGAGCTGCTTGGTCGGAAGACTCTCGAATTGAAGAGCGGACTGCGCATCGCGCCTCGACCGGGTGGACCTGAAGAAACGCCCATCACGGCCAGCGTCTCGAGCAGCGCCATTGGCCCGCCCGAGAAGAACTTTTCGGCGAGCGTTCCGAACATTTACGCGCGCTGGCAGGGAAACCACCTGCCCAGGAACGCCCGCGTGCGCGCGCTCTGGATCGCCGAGGATGTCGGCGACATCGCGCCGAAAAATTATCATGTCGACCAGGCGACAACGGTTGCTTCTGCGCCCGACGCGCATGGGCTCTTTACCTTGTCGCGACCGGACGAAGGCTGGGCGCCCGGGAAATATCGCGTTGAGTTTTACGTTAACGACGCGCTGGTCGAGACGGTCAGCCTGACGATCAGACCTCCCATCACACCATAGCGTTTCATTCAGAGCAGCTCGATCTGTCGCTCGTCAGGTGGAACGAGTTCGGCGAAGCGGACTCCCACTCCCATCAGGCGCACCATTTTTTCCGTGCGCGCAAACCCTTCTGCGAGGAGAGCGCGAAAATTGTCGAGCGCCGGCGGCAAACCGGCGCGCTCCACCGTCGTGCGGGTGAAATCGGCGAACTTCAGCTTCACGAAAATCCTGGTCACGGCGCGCGTCGCTTCCTTCTGCGCGAGATCGGCCATCAACTCTTCGAAAAGATCGGCCAGCTTCTCTTCGCATTGGCCAAGCGTCTCGAGATCGGTGGCAAAGGTTTCCTCCGTGCTGAGCGATTTCCGTTCGCGATCCGGCACAACCGGCCGGTCGTCGATGCCGCGGCAAAGTTCGTAGAGTTCGAGACCGAACTTCCCAAACTGCTCGTGCAACTCCGCGCGCGAAAAACGCTGCAGTTGCCCGCATCTCCGGATGCCTCGTTTCTCGAGCTTCTCTTCCGTGACCGCGCCGATGCCCCAGATTTTTCGCACGGGCAATTCCCGCATGAACTCCGTCACCTCCTCCGCCCGGACTTCGCATTGTCCGTTGGGTTTGTTGATGTCGCTCGCGATCTTGGCGATCAATTTGTTAGGCCCAATGCCGGCCGAGGCCGTCAGCTTGGTCTTGCGAAAAATCATCTCACGAATGACCTGCGCGAGCGGGCCTGGCGCACCGGGATGTGCGCTCACGTCGAGATACGCCTCATCCAGGGAGAGCGGTTCCACGAGCGCGGTGAACCGTTGCAAAATTCCACGAATAACCGCGGCTTCGCGCCGGTAAACATCGAAGCGCGTCGGCAGGACGATGAGCTGAGGGCAACGTTGCAGGGCCATGAAAGTCGGCATGGCCGAGCGCACGCCAAACTTGCGCGCCGCGTAATTGCAGGTGGTGAGAACGCCGCGCCGATCGCGTGCGCCACCTACGCCCACGGGTTTGCCGCGCAAGCGCGGCTGATCGCGCACTTCGATGGCGGCATAAAAGCAATCCATGTCGAGATGGATGATCGCGCGTTGCTCTTTCGCCTCCGGCATCGAGCAACATCAACTGCCGGCGGTTCGTTTCCAAATCGAGGCGGAGCCGCCGTGTCGACGGCGACCTCCCGCCGGCGGACCTTGGTCACGGACATGTTACGGAAAAGTGACAATGGAATATCCGCCCCTTGCTGCTTGCTCGAAGCGCGCTTTCGCCCAGAGTGACAGCACCAGCACATGCGCATTCTTTCCGGCATCCAACCGAGCGGTATCCTGCATATCGGAAATTATTTCGGCATGATGCGACCCGGCATCGCCCTCCAGAAAGAGGGCGATACTCTTTACTTCATCGCCGATTATCATGCGCTGACCAGTCTGCACGACCCGACCGCCCTGCGCGAAAACAGCCGGAGGGTGGCGCTCGATTTTTTAGCGTGCGGACTCGACCCGGAGCGTTGCGCACTCTTCCTGCAATCGCAGGTTCCACAGGTGACCGAGTTGGCCTGGATTCTTTCCACGGTCACGCCGGTTTCCCGGCTCGAGCTGGCGCACTCCTACAAGGACAAACTCGCACGCGGCATGGCGGCTTCGGCCGGATTGTTCAACTACCCGGTGCTCATGGCGGCGGATATTTTGATTTACGACAGCGACGTTGTGCCGGTGGGCAAGGATCAGAAGCAGCATATCGAAATCACGCGGGATCTGGCCACGCGCATGAACGAAGCGTATGGCGAGATTTTCAAGCTGCCCGAGCCGCGCATCCAGGCGACGACGGAAGTGGTGCCGGGAATTGACGGGCAGAAGATGAGCAAGAGCTACGGCAACACGATCGATATTTTCGGTGAGGAAAAGGAGATGCGGAAACGGGTCATGAGCATCGTAACCGATTCCACTTCGGTGGAAGCACCGAAAAAGGCGGAAGGTTCCACCATTATTCAGCTTTACGCGCTGGTCGCACCCGAGTCGGATGTGGCGGCCATGCGCGAGGCCTTTGCCCGCGGCGGGACGGGCTATGGCGAATTTAAGAAGCAGTTGTTCGAGCGCCTTTGGGAATTTTTTGCGCCCATGCGCCAACGACGCTCCGAAATCTTGGCGGACCCGCTCTATATTGACGAGGTGCTGGCGCGAGGCGCCAGGCGAGCCAACGAGATCGCCGACATCGTGATGAAGCGGGTGCGTGCGGCAGTCGGCCTGTAGAGGCCGCCGTCACCGGCGGCACTGTTGCGCGGCGCCTGGCACAAACGCCTCTACATCAATTTCCCGAAGCGCCGCCTGACCAGCGCCACGACGTCATGCACTTCGGCCACGCCTAACAAGTAAGCGGTGCCGAAAAAGACCCCGGCCGCAATCATGACCGTCAACCCAACTTCAATGGCCTTTTGCCAGATGCGAAGGGCCGAGAGCGCGCGGAAAAATTCCCAGTGCGCCGCGAAACAAACAATCGCCAGCGCCGCTCCCGCGATCAACAGTTTGCCGAGCGTGATCAGCAGCGTGCGGGTTTCCAGCGTGGTCGTGTAATGCCGCATCATGCCGTAGAGGAGCAAAAAATTGGTGATGGCAACGATGCTGGTGGAAAAGGCGAGGCCGCGATGGCCCCAGCCGAGCTGATAACGGAAAAACCAGTTCAGTCCGAAGTTCACCCCGATGGAAAACAGACTAACGAACATGGGCAGATTCTTTTTTTCCATGGCGTAAAAGGCGGGCGCGAGCACCTTCACGCCCGCATAACCGGCCAGGCCGATGGCGTAGAATTGCAGCGCTCCGGCCGTCTGCCGCATGGCGAAGGCCGTGAAGCGTCCGTGCTGATAAATGAGGCTGATGATCGGCTCGGCCAGAATGATGAGGCCGATGGCCGACGGAATCGTCAGCAGCATGACGAGCCGCAGCGAGTGCGCAAGCGCGCCACGAAATTCCGCCGTGTTGCCGAGGGCGGCACTGCGCGAAACAAGCGGCAGGGTTACGGTGGAAATGGCCACGCCGAAGAGGCCGAGCGGCAGTTGCATCAGGCGAAACGCGATGTTGAGCCACGTCATGGGACCGTCGCCTAACGAGGAAGCAAAACCGCTGTTCACGGCCACGTTCACCTGCACGGCGCTGGCCGCGATGGTAGCCGGTCCCATGAGAGTGAGGATGGTGCGCACGCCGGGGTCGCGCCATTTGAAGTCGGGCCGGAATCGGAAACCGACTTTCGACAAGGAAGGCACCTGCACGAGCAGTTGCAAGGCGCCGCCCAACAGAGTGCCGCAGGCCAGGCCGACGAGCGCGCGGGTTCCAAAATGCGGATCGATCAGGTAGCCGAAGCCGACACCACCCAGGATCGAGCCGAGATTGAAAAAACTCGACGCCATCGCGGGCATCCCGAACACATGCTTCGCGTTCAGCATTCCCATGACCAGCGCAGCCAGCGACACGAGCAGGATGAACGGGAACATGATGCGCGTGAGCAGCACGGTCAGTTCGGCCTTGGCAGCGGGGAAACCCGGCGCGAGCACGGTGATGACAGCCGGCGCGAAGATGATGCCGAGCAGCGTGATCGCGCTCATGAAAATGACGGTGAGGGTGGCGACCTTGCTGGCCAGACGCCATGCCGACGCGTCGCCTTCGGTGGCGATGCGACGCGAGAAGGTGGTGACGAACGCCGTGGAAAGGGCGCCTTCGGCAAAGAGATCGCGCAGCATGTTGGGCGCCCGGAATGCGGTCAGGAATGCGTCCATGTTTCGGCTCGCACCGAAAAGAGAAGCAAAGACGACCTCGCGCAAAAGCCCGAGCACACGGCTGCACAAAATGGCGATGCCGACCACACCCGTGGCGCGCGTGCTCACTCGGCGGTTCTCAGACATTGGCCGAGAAGGAACAGCCGACTAACAGACGGCGAAAGGAAAATTTTGTTTCCGGATGCCTGCCGAAGGTGGAACGCGGTCTCCGAGCGCGTTGCGGACGAACGACTTTATCCCATCGCGCTCGGAGAGCGCGATCCACCGGGCTTAACGAATCGCTGATAGACGAACGACGCGATGATCAGCACGAGAGCCACGCCGAAAAAGGCGCCAATGCGATAAAGCTGACTCAGGTTGCCCAGATCGTGCAGGAAAAGCTTCACGAGCGTGACCAGCAGCAGGGCCAGCGCCGCGTAACGCGCCGCCGCCGTTTTTCGCCGCATCCCGATAATAAGGAGAACGAATGCGAAAACAGCCCAAGCGATTGAATAGGTCATGTCGCGCGCGAAATCGCCCGAAAAGGAAAAGGTCAGGGTTGGCCCGATGGAAAAATAGTCGGCGATCTCGATGTTGAGGAGAAGGAAAAGCAGGATCGCGCTTAACGAATACAACAGCGGCGGAACAGCCCGTTCCCAGCGACCGGTGCGCTCACCGAAATGGCGGGCCGCCAGCAGCAAACAGGCGCTCGTAATTCCGTAGGTATAGAGATACCAGTTCCAGATTCGGATCCCGCTCCGTTTGTGATACTCGAGCACGGTCGGATTCAGAGCGAGCCGCACGAAGGCAATTGCCAGCAGCAGCGTTCCGGCCAGGCGCAACCCGCGATGCGGCAGCGCGCGGAAGAGCAGAATGAGCGCGAGGCCTTCGAGGGCCCAGCCGAGCGTAATCCATTCCCGTTCGAGTTGAATGGGGAAAATCAGGCTAACGAACATGAGCACAGCAGCCCCCTGCCAGGCGAGCTTGGCGTCGCCCGTGACCGGTTTGATTCCAATTCGACCAACGAGATAAAAAATGCCCAGCGCGTACGGCGCGATGAAGAAAGCGGGCAGCAGGCCATTGTGCATGACCGGGTAGGCGGCCTGCACCACTTCGTAGATCAGCCAAAAATGGAGCAGACCGGAAACGGCCGAGACGGCCCACGGCGTTTGCTGCTTTTTGTCGTGGACGAAAAAAGGAAAGGCGAGAAAGAGCAGCGCGAAGACGACATACCAGGCGAGCGTGATGGCGGCGTGCCCGACCGCAAAATGGAGCGATTGCCAGGTACGTTCGTTGCCCCAGAGACCGGCTAGTGCGACGGCGGCGATCCAGTTGGCGCGCCAGACGATCCCCTGCCCGAGCAGAATAAAGGCGAGCAAAAAGGCGAGGACGAAGATGGGTGTCGGACTAACGAGCGGAAGTTGGTCGATCGCCATGCCGAGCAGGAAGAACGGCGCCGCCGCGCAAAGAGCCGGCGCGAAATGGCGTTTCGTGCTCGAAGCCGCCGCGAATCCCGCGTGCAAGAGAGCGAAGCCGAAGTAACTGCCCAGCGCCCACCAAAGAAGCGGCACCTTCAAATAGAACTCGGTCCAGCAGGTCAGAAAGAGAAAGACGATAAGGCCGGCAATGCTGGGCCATGGTTCGCGTCGAGCGCAGCCCAGCGCCAGTGCGAGCACACCGATATCAGCCAGCGCGACGAAGCCAAAGAGCAACACTCGCTGCGTGACCATGCCGTGGTCGGCAAGCATGAAAAACGAAAAGCCGAGTGCCGCCAGCCCGCTTAAACCCGCCGCCAGCATGGTCCATCGCTCCGGGCCGCCTTCTTTGCGCCGGACAAGGAACACGAGCAGAAACTGCAGCTCAAACCCAAGAATGACGGCGCCGCCCAGGGTAATTCTAGTTAGGTCGGAAGTAAATCCGACCCAGGCCCAGACGATGATGATGGTGCCGATGGCGGCCAGCAGGACGAGATAATTCCAGCCGCGCCGCAAGGCTACCGCGGCCACACCCCCGTTGAGCAAAGCGACATAGCCGAAGAGCAGAGCCGGCTGGTCATAGCTGACGTTCGAGCAAAATCGGGGTTAAAAATCCGCCCAGCAATCCGAGAATGACGATGACCTGCGCATTTAGCATTACGGCCATCAGGAACGCGCCAACCGTGACAAGGGACATGAGCGCGAAGGCGAGCGAGAACGAAAATAAGTGGTAAAATCCGTGCGCGGCGAAAATCGCGGCATAGAGCACGAGAACGCCGGCCGCGCACAGACTTTGGCCTGGTATCCGATAGGCCCTGCGGGTGGCTCGCCAGCCTGACGCCATCAGGCCCAGGCCCATCGCGATGCCGATCCCGATGCGCATGCGCGGAGTAATCAGATTATTCTCGAAAGAATATTTCACGAAAAACACGACGCCGAGGAAAAGAATGAAGGCGCCGAGCCAGGCGAAGAGTTTCACCCCGGTAAAGGCTTCCCAGTCGAACGATGGGCGAGGCGGCGCCGGCGGAACGGGTGGTGGTGGCGGCGGAGTCGTTAGGAGGAGAGGAGGAGGCATCACCGGCAAGGGCGGCGGAACAGTCGTCCTCGGTGCGGGACCGGTCGGAGGCGAAGCAGCGGCCGACGCTCCGGCTGGCTCCGATGCTGGCTTGGTCGAAGCTTCCAAGGCAGCAATTCGCGCCTGCAAGGCGCGAATCGATTGCTTCATCGCGCTCAAGGCCTGCGCCTGGCGCAAGACGAGCAGCAACACCCCCAACAGGACGAGACCGACCAGAAATTCAATCTCCATTTCGTAAATGGTTTCCGGCGTTCTCCTTAACAGAGAAGCGCCGGCCGGCACAAGCGCCATGACAAGCCGCCGAGACACTTGTCGTCGGAAGGCTGATGCTGCTATTCTATCGAGGCATGTTTCACGCGCTCGAAGACACCGAAAGAGCCGGCGTAACGGTGGTCGTTTTTTTTGCCGTCTTTTTTATCTCCCTGGCCATCGGCCGGTTTTTGAAACGCCGGGCCGGCGTCCGTCTCGGCGTTAGCTTTCAGCTTTTTTGCCTCGCCCTCGCCTTTTACACCGCCATGGCCGCCTATGGCGTCCCCCTCCGTTTCCGAAATCACGCCGGCGCCATCGTGCTGCTCCTCAGCACCGGCATCATCGTCGCGCTCATTAATCGCTATCTCTGGGATTTCTATTTCGAAAAGAAACGCCACACCCCCATCCCGCATTTCCTGCGCGAGATGGTCGCGATGCTCGTCTTTCTCATCGTTCTTCTGCTTATCCTGAGCGTTGGTTATCACGCGGAAGGGGAGTTGAAGGGCCTGCTGGCCGGCTCGGGCGTGGCCGCCATTATTCTCGGCTTTGCCAGCCAGAACCTTTTTGGCGGAATCATTGCCGGTATCTCCCTGCAGATCAGCCGTCCCTACAAGGTAGGCGACTGGCTCGAGATCGACAATCGCTTTGCCGAAGTGATGGAGATCAACTGGCGCTCCACTCGTTTCCGAACCAACGACCGCATTTATCTCGACATCCCGAATAACGAAATTGTCCGCCAGACGATCGTTAACCTGCATTATCCGACGCACCGCCACGCCATGCGCATCCGGGTCGGCGTTGAATACCGGACCCCGCCTAACAAGGTAAAGGACGCACTTTACCGCGCGACCATCTCGGCGGAAGGCGTCATGCAAGAACCTCCGCCCAAGATTTTCCTGATCGATTTCGGCGACTCCGCCATCCTTTACGAAATCAAGTTCTTCATGGGCAATCACGCCGGTTACAACGATGTCTCCGATGCCATCCGCACCAACATTTGGTACGAATTCAAGCGCCAGCGCATCACCATTCCGTTCCCGATTCGCACTCTCACTCTGGAGCGCAAACCGAAGGAGACCGAGCAGCAGATGGCCGAACAAGCCCGGAGCATCATGGAACGCGAACCGCTCTTCCAATGCCTCACCGAAGACGAACTCAACCAACTGCTCACCGAATCGACGGTGAACCATTTCGGCCGCGGCGAACGCCTCATCAACGAAGGAGCAGAAGGAGATTCCATGTTCGTCCTTCTGCGCGGCACGGCGCATGTCACGGTTGCGCGCAACGGGTCCTCCTTACGCGTCGGTTCGTTGCGCCCGGGCGATTGCTTCGGCGAAATGTCGTTGCTGACGGGCGAACCCCGGACGGCCACTGTTCGGGCCGAGCACGACTGCGAAGTGCTCGAAATTGCCAAGCCGGTTATGGCCGAGATTCTCCGCAACTCGCCGCGATGCCTTGAGCAGCTCAGCGTGCTCCTGGCCGAACGCAAGATGGAAACCGAAGGGATCGTGAGCAACGCCCTTTCCGGTGGAAGCAATGCCAGCAAGGAAAACGAATACCGCGCGACCTTCCTCAGTCGCCTGCGAACGTTCTTCGAACTGTAAGCAACCGTTCGTTTTTTAGAGGCTGCCGTCCTGGCCGCTGGAACTCAAGGCAAGCCGGTCCCGGACTGCGCCTTCACCAGTGAGATATCGCTCGAGCTCATCGCGCCGTTGGCATTGACGTCTTCGCGGAAATTCGCCGCGGTTACGGACTGACCCGACTCGGCTTTGGTCTGGCTGATATCGGAAGCGGCGACCGTTCCATTCCCATTCGTATCGCCGAGCAGGAAACTCGCACTGAGTGCCGTGTCGGGCAGTGTCTGCGCAGAAACATCGGTGACGTTGCTCAAGGTCACCGTCACGGTTTGGGCGTTCGTCACGCCGGTCAGGTTTACGGTCATGGTGTTACCGCTAAAGACAGGACTTCCCGCAACATTGCCGCTCCCGGCTGTGACCACCGCATTTCCACTGACGACTGAGTTACTGAACGTGATAACGAGCGTGTAATCGCCACTCCCGCCACCGGTCCGGCATTCCACCCCCGGCGTTCCGGAAAGAGGAAGAGGAACATCGAAGTCTCCGGCTACGCCATGGGTCTTGCGCGAGACCGCGCTGAGGAGCGCAAGCGGCGCGGCGCCGGTAATGCTGAAATCAGTATCCGAAATATCAAAATAGATGTTGTTGACCGCTTCGATCTTGATGCGCGCCGTCGTTGTCGGCCCGTTTGGAATGAAGACCAATTCAGAGCCATCGTTAGGCGTACTTGCCGCCAGCACCGTCGGAAACGTATTGCCGCCATCCGTGGACAGGGAAATCTTAACGCTGGCCGCCGGGCCGCTCGCATTCCAAGTCACGTTATAGTTACTGGCGGCGGGAATACTCACAGCGGTGTTCGGTGCGGTGACCGCGAAGGGCGTGGCCGTCCCATCAATCGTCACGACCGAAGTCGCGGTGCTAATGCCTCCGCCGCCGGCGCGGTTGTCCCGAGCCACGATCTGAAAGGTCATGTTGCGCGAAATGGCCGGGAGAAGTTCGCCCGTCAAAAATCCATTCGTTGTCGGCGGCGGAACGTTGGCATTGTTCAAAATGTATTGGAGAGAGGGAAACGATCGCGTTCCACTGGTTGCCGGCAGATAGGGCCTCAAAATCGGCCGCGCCTGGCCATCGGCGTCCGTGTTCGGAACCGCCGTTGTCGAGGCACCAAGATCGTATTCCTCCCAATCATAAGTAATCGAATCGTTGTTCGGATCGCTCGCTGATGCCGTTAACGAAAACGGCGTTCCTTTCGGAATTGTGAAATTGCCCGGACCGGTCACGGTCGGCGCGGTGTTGCCCGTCGCCGTGATGGTCGCGCAGGAATTGCCATTGCCGGTCTGACTGTAAGCAACGATCTGCTCGAGGCTCTTGACGTGGAAAGTGTCGATGCTGTGGTCGGAAAGGTTCTGGTTACCGCAGATCCCGGCATAGGCCATGATGGTAATTCCACTGCCGGGTTCATACGCCGCCGAAGCGGAGCGATTGCCGCCGCCGCAGTTACTGACCGTGCCGTTGAAGGTATGCAACGCGCCCCATTGATGCCCCATCTCATGGGCGACATAATCGATCGCGAACGCATCGCCGACAGGATTTGAGAGACCGGTCACGCCCTGGGCCTTGCTCGAACCGCAGGAAACACCGAGCTGCGCAACGCCGCCGCCACCTGTGCTGAAAACATGACCGATGTCGTAATTGGCCGAGCCGATGACATTGTTCAGGGTCGTCTGATTTTGACCGAGCATCGTCGAGCCATTGTTGTTCGTGTAAGGATCGTTTGCCGACGTGCACGCTCCGCCGCAACTCGTATTATCGCCGGCGTAAGTGATGAGATCGTTGTTCGCGATCATGTTCATGTGAATCGCGAGATCGCGCTCATACACACCGTTGACGCGGTTCATGATCAAGACCTCCGCGGCCAACGCACCGGCGATGGTGTTGTTACCGACGGCCACCGTGTATTCGTTTGTCGAAGCCAGCGCGAGTCGATAGGTTCGTAATTGCGTGCCAGAGGTCACGGCTGGCGCCGTCACTCCCTTCGGCGGGAGGGGCGGCAATCCCGGATCGACAAAATTGCATTCGAACGGCTCGGCCGTGTTGGCAGCGTCCCGTTTCAAATAGGTGATGTAGTTGGACGTGTCGCCCTGGGCATAGGGATCGATCAGGACGGTGCCGGCAGCGCTCAGGATGATGGCGTGAAAGCCGGTCGGTAACCAGTCAAAGCGGCAGGTAGCGGAAGGATCGTCGATCCCCTGCGCCCGGTAAGTCTTAAGCCCCGGATATTTTGCCGCCAATCCCGGCTCAATCACCGGCGATTCTTCGAAACGAAACCGAGCCGGCGTCCCGTCGGGCATGGGCAGATAAATGATCGGGTTTCGCGAGCGATCGCCCGTGAATTCCATCGGCGCGGCCGCGAGGGCCTGCACCAGCGCGCCCTTATCCAGTCGAACGGTTCGATAGGCCGTCGGGACAAGTACCCGTTTTGCCGTCCGATCGAGCAGGCGCTCATCGATACTCTGCCACATCCGATCGTTAGGCCGTCTTGCATTCTGGGCGAAGACGGCGGTCGCCAGAATAAGCAAGGACGTCGCCAGGGCGAACACGAATGTTTTTCGGAATGGATGTAAGAACGATTTCATGCAGATGTGGGCGCCGAAGGCAGTTAGAGTTGAGCGCCGAGCACAAATCCAGGAATCGCCGGTCGGTGCAATTGGCGTGGCCTCTTAGTGGTCCGGCGTGGAAAGGTCAAGCGTTCTTTCTGGGCGATTCTAACCGAGGCGCCCGAAACGCGCGCCCTGCAGGCGATGAGCATCGTGGAAGAGGCGGGCGCCCTGGAGGGGCGTGATATTTTTCGTTGCGGGTAATGCCGGCACGTAGTTAAACGCGTCGTTCGTTCGAAGGCACGCCAGCGATCTGCGGCGCGCGACCATCGAAGAAGATTTGTGCTTCTACAGTTCTCTCCCTGTGCTGGTTAACGACCAATCCCGATTATTTACTTGAATACAAAGGTCGAGTTTGATAGCCACTCACGCCAGGGCGCGGCTGAGCAGGAGTTGTTGGCGCCTCGCGCATTAATGGAACAACATCCTGTGAAACCTTCCAGATTCTCTCTCGCCGCCGTTGCCTTTTATTTGCTGCTTTCTTCGCCGTCCTTCGCTTTCACATCGTGGATCGGACAGACTGGAAGCTGGTTTGACGACTTCAACTGGTCTAAGGGCGTCCCGGATTCCCTCACCGATGTGCAGATCAATAATGGCGGGCTGGCGCTTATCCACGGGGGAAACGAGGCATTCGCGGCCAGCATCACCCTGGGCTACGATTCGATGGATTCCGGAACTCTTTACCATTCGGATGGCCCGTTGCACTGCGGAAGAATCACAGTCGGCAGGTCCGGCACGGGCTCCCTGCAGTTTGATGCGGCCCCCTATTTGTACACCGACAACGCGATCGTCGGCGAATTTGCCGGTTCCCATGGAGCGGTGACAGGCCCGCACGCGCAATGGCAGAATACCGGCGATTTGATCATCGGCCTGCGCGGCACGGGAAACGTGAGTCTTGATGAAGCCATCATATCCACGGCCAGCTGCGCAATCGGAGCCGAGGCCGGGAGCGTCGGCTATCTACGCCTCGGTTTCTCTAGTTTTACAGTAGACAAGGACCTCGTCGTGGGTCAGCACGGAACTGGAACGTTCCTTCTAGGAAGTGATGGCTTTACGAACGCGAGTGCGGCCAATGCTATTATCGGAGAGTTTGCCGGCTCCAGTGGAACAGTGACTGTGCCTGGCGCTCATTGGAACGTTGGCAACATTTACATCGGAGGAAATGCCAGTGGCGCAGGCGGCACTGGCCTGCTGCGAATCTACTTTGGAGGCACCGTGCAGACGTCAAACATGGTTGTTTGGCAGACCGGAACGCTTGATATTGGTCTTGATGGCACCGCCGCCACGCTGAGTGGTCCGTTAACCTTCGAAGGCGGTACACTGCGCTTCAGCGGTGATGCGACTTTCGCCAACAACGCCACGCTTGGCGCTCAGGGCGTCACTGTCGATTCGAACGGATTCAATTCGATTTTGAACGGCAGCTTCAGCAGCTCGGGCGGCCTGCGCAAAATCGGCACCGGATCGATCACCCTAACCAACACTCATACCTATTCCGGTCCGACCAGCGTGGAAAACGGGACGCTGCTCGTAAATGGCTCGATCAAAAGCGCCGTGACCGTTAAAGGCGGCACACTCGGCGGCACGGGAACGGTCGGTGATGCTACCGTGGAACAGGGCGGCACGCTTTCTCCCGGAGCGAGTCCGGGCATTCTGCACGTTGCAGGCAATCTCCAGCTCAATCTCGGCGCGGTTTATCTGGTCGACATCAACGGAGCCGCCGTCGGAGTCGAATACGACCAGACGCAGGTGGACGGAAGCGTCATGATGGGCGGAGCGACCCTGACTCTTCAGCTCGGTTATCTCGCTCAAATCGGCACCCACTTCATCATCATCGACAACGACTCGACCGATTCGATCGGCGGCTTCTTCGATCAACTGCCCGAAGGCTCTTCCTTCACCGTGGACGGGCAGACTTTCCAGATCTCCTATCAGGGCGGCGATGGCAACGATGTGGAGCTGACGGCCGTTGTGCCCGAGCCCCATGGCTGGGTCTTGCTAAGCATTGGTCTCGTCGCCTTGACTCTGTGCCGTCGAGCAAGAGGGTTGTTGGGACGTGCCACCAAACCGGCCCAAGTGAAAACACGACGGTAGAAAAGTGGCGAGATAGTTTGTTCTCGCTAGCAGCGGCTGACTTCGTGTTTCGTTAGGGCATGAAACTAAAACGCATCATGAAGTGGGGCGCCGGCGCAATTCTGCTGGTGCTGTGCCTGATCTTCCTGGCCATCTTTATCGGTTACTGGCGATCGACCAACGACTGCGGTCGCCTCGGCACGGCACAGGGCAACCTGATGAAGGCGATTGTTTACTGCGACTATGGCGATGCCGATGTGCTGGAACTCAAGAAGATCGAAAAGCCTGTCCCGAATGACGATCAGGTTTTGGTCCGAGTGCGCGCGGTCTCGATTAATCCGCTGGACTGGCACTACATGAGAGGCACGCCGTACGTGATGCGGTTGGGGATCGGCTTGCGCAAACCAAAAGACATGCGGCTCGGCGTCGACTATGCGGGGACGATTGAAGCGGTCGGCAAAAACGTGACGCAATTCAAAGCGGGCGACGCCGTCTTTGGCGGAAGAAACGGAGCCTTCGCCCAATATGTGTGTGCTCGCCCCGATCGAGCCATGGCGCTGAAACCAGCCAACATGACCCTCGAGCAGGCGGCCTGCGTTCCGATCGCCGGCGTCACGGCATTGCAGGGTTTGCGCGACAAAGGGCATGTCGGCCCAGGCCAGGAAGTTTTGATCAATGGCGCGTCGGGCGGTGTCGGGACGTTTGCCGTGCAGATCGCGAAGTCGTTAGGCGCGCAAGTGACCGGCGTATGCAGCACGCGAAATCTGGACCTGGTCCGGTCGCTCGGCGCCGATCACGTCATCGATTACACGAGGGAGGATTTCACGAAAAGCGGACAGCTTTACGATGTTATCCTCGACAATGTCGGCACCCAGCCGCTCCTGGGCTTCAAGCGGGTCTTGAAGCCAAAAGGCATCTGCGTCCTGATCGGGGGCGGCGGCCCGGACGAAGGCCGATGGATCGGCCCGATGGCCCGGCCGATCAAGGCGATGCTGCTGTCTCCGTTCGTGAGCGAGAAGTTTCTCATGTTTCTGGCGGACCTGAACCAAAAAGACCTGACCATCCTGCGAGATCTCATGCAGTCCGGCAAAGTGACTTCGGTTATCGACCGGACTTACAAACTGAGCCAGGTGCCTGAGGCGATTCGGTATTTGGAAAAGGGCCACGCCCGCGGAAAAGTCGTCATCGAGGTGGAATAAACACGAAACTTTGCCGGCAACCGCGAGTGTGGCCACGCAACGCCGGGAGCGCGTGTTTTGTGGCCGGATCGAATCTGTCGATCGCAGATCCCGATGGATGCCTTTCTTGCCCGAGTCAGCTTCTCGAAGGTGCGGCCGATTTTTTCGATGCCGGGAAGGCAACGATTTGAGGATGGAATGGCGCGGCGCGGCTCCCAAATTGCCCTTTGCCAGCCGGGCAAAACCACCTAAAGTTCGCCACTTCATCCGGACCACCCTTTATGACGTTTTTTGCCCTAACAATCCTCAACTCCGGCGTGATGCTTTCCATGATTTGCGCCGGAGCGGGACTGATCTTCGCTTTTTTTCTCATCGGCGCCATCCTTCGCGCTCCCGCCGGAAACGAGCGGATGCGCCAGATCGCGAGCGCCGTCCAGGAAGGGGCCAAGGCCTATCTCAATCGTCAGGTCATGACGATCAGCGCCATTGCCGCCGTCATTTTTATTCTCCTCTTTTTCTTCAAGGATCACGCAACTGCGATCGGCTTTTTGGTCGGGGCGTTTTGCTCGCTGGCGGCCGGCTACATCGGCATGAGGATCGCCGTCCTGGCCAATGTGAGGACCGCGCAGGCGGCCAGCAAGTCGCGAGCGACTGCGTTGCGCGCCGGATTTAATGGCGGAGCGGTCACCGGCCTGCTCGTCGTCGGGCTCGCTCTGCTTTCGGTCGGAACTTTCTACACTGTCGCCACGCACATGATCGGCTCCGACCTCGCCGTACGTAGTCTCATCGGTCTGGCCCTGGGCGCGAGCCTGATCAGCGTCTTCGCGCGGTTGGGCGGCGGCATTTATACGAAAGCGGCTGACGTGGGCGCGGATCTGGTCGGTAAGATCGAGAGCAATCTCGAGGAAGACGATCCCCGCAATCCGGCGACGATCGCGGACAACGTCGGCGATAACGTGGGTGATTGCGCGGGCATGGCGGCGGATGTTTTCGAAACGTACGCGGTCAGCTTGATCGGCGCGATTCTGGTCGGCGCGCTGACGTTGGCCGGGAATCCCGCTGCTATCGTGTATCCGTTCGTGCTCGGCGGAATCTCGGTGCTCGGTGCCATTTGCGGAATTTTGTTCGTAAACGTGAGCGGTGGAAAACCGGGGACGGTCTTGATGGGCGGCGTGGGCGCGAGCGCGGTGGTCTCGGCCATTCTCTTCTGGCCGGCGACACACCTCCTCTTTCCAGGCGGTGCAACCATTGCCGGCGTGGCCCGTTCGGCCAACGATCTTTACTTCGCCTCGCTCGTCGGGTTGCTCATGACGGGCATCGTTGTGGTCATTACGAATTACTACACTTCGACCAGCTTCCGGCCGGTGCGAAAAATCGCGAAGGCTTCCGAGACCGGCCACGCCACCAACATCATTGCAGGCCTCGCCATCGGTCAGCATGCTACTGCGCTGCCGGTTGGTTTTATCGGACTCGCCATTCTCTTCAGCTTCCACTTTGCCGGTCTCTACGGCATTGCCATTGCCGTCATGAGCATGCTTTCCATGGCTGGAATCATCATCTCGCTCGACGCGTTCGGACCGATTACCGACAATGCCGGCGGCATTGCCGTGATGAGCAATCTGCCAAAGGAAGTGCGCGGCGTGACGGACGAGCTCGATGCCGTCGGCAACACCATGAAAGCGGTGACCAAGGGCTACGCCATCGCTTCGGCCGGTTTGGCCGCGCTCGTCCTGTTTGGTTCCTATGTCGAAGAATTACGGGCACACTTCCTCGCGAGCGGGCGCCATTTCGGATTCCAATTTTCGCTGACCGAACCGAAAGTCATCATCGGACTGTTCATCGGCGGCCTGCTGCCATTTGTCTTTACCGCTTTCAGCATGGACGCGGTGGGCAAAGCAGCGGGCGCGGTCGTGCGCGAAGTTCGGCGGCAATTGCAGGCCAAGCCCGGCATCTTGCGCGGCGAAGACACCCCGGAGTACGGCACTTGTGTCGACATTGTGACGAAAGCAGCTTTGCGCGAGATGATTATCCCGGCCTTGCTGCCAGTGCTTTTCGTTATTCTGGTGGCGGTGATCAAGCCGCTCGGCCCGGTCGTTCTGGGCGGAATGCTGGTGGGGACGATCGTGACCGGCTTGTTCGTGGCCATCGCCATGACCTCAAGTGGTGGCGCCTGGGACAATGCGAAGAAATTTATCGAGGAAGGCAATTTCGGTGGAAAAGGTTCCTTTGCCCATCAGGCTTCGGTCACGGGCGATACGGTGGGCGATCCCTACAAGGACACCGCAGGACCGGCCATCAATCCGATGATCAAGGTGGTGAATATCGTTGCCATCCTGATCATTCCGATTTTCTTTTGACGGAGCAGCATCTCCGCCATGAACCTCCAGCCTGACGAAAAGCCGATACGAAAGCGCGACTATGAACTGGTCGCCGCGGAATCGGCCGTCGCGACGAAGGAGAGCATTTCCCAGCCCGATGTTTCGGCGACCCCCTTCAAGGTCGTCGTCGATCCGGAGATGCGGCTGAAGCTGAAGCGAGCGCTCGTCGATTTGATTGATTATCACGACGAATCGCTGGCCGAACATTTCGCCCAGGGAAAACTCGATCTGGAATCCTACAAGGAATACATCGAGCTCTTTGCGCGAAGCCTGAAGGAGACGATGGCGAGCCGGGAAGGCGTTGCCTATTTGCTTCAGGCGGCCGGCTTCCAGGTGCCGCCAGAAGAAATTAATCTCACGCCCGATCTGCGCTGGAAGCGAGGCCCCGGCGCGTTTGGCTCGAGCTTGTTGTAGGGGTTTTCTGTTAGCAGCCGCCCACCCTCCCCCGGCGAGAATCGGATTCTTTTGCCGCACCAGCTTCCACAAGCTGCGCAAAGGCTCAATGGCACCGGCCCTGCAAGATGAAACCTCGTGCTGCTCGTCGTCGAAAAACGCTTGGTTTCTATTAATGGCCTGTGCCAGACTGCGGCCCCGCGAAATCATGCGCACCATCCTGATTATCGAGGACGATGCCGATAGTCGTCGCGCCATCGCCGAGCTTTTCGGCGGGAATAATTGGAACGTGCTCGAAGCCGCCGAAGGCGGATCCGGGGTGGAACTGGCCGTGCGTGAGCGGCCAGATGTCATCATCTGCGACTTGCTCTTGCCAAAACTAAATGGATTTCAGGTTTGCCGCACGCTCCGGCAGCAGATGCATCCGGCTAAGATTATCGTCGTGACCGGTCGCGATTATCCTGTCGACCGACAAACGGCCCTTGAAGCGGGTGCCGACGAATATTTGCTCAAGCCGATCAATTCCGCCGCCCTTCTGGGTGCGATTGACCGGCTGCTCGCGCTGACTCCGCGACGGCATGCGGCGGTTGCCTCGGCCGATGGCGCGGGCCCGGGTTATCTGAAACTGTGGGGCGTGCGCGGTTCGATCCCGGTTCCGGGTCCGACGACGATTCTCTATGGAGGAAACACGAGCTGCGTCGAGGTGCGAGCCGAAGGCGAGATCATTATTCTCGACGCCGGTTCCGGTATTCGCCCGCTGGGCCTCGCCCTCGACAAGGAATTCGGAAGACGGCCCATTCGACTAACCCTGCTCATCACGCACACGCATTGGGATCACATCCAGGGCCTGCCCTTTTTCGCACCGGCTTATGATAGTAAGAACCTGATACGCGTTCTCGGTTATGAGGGCGCGCGCGCCGGATTGAGCACGATCCTGGCAGGTCAAATGGAGACACAATTCTTTCCCGTTGGGCTGCGCGATTTGCCGAGTCATATTGCCATCGAGGAACTCCAGGACATGGAATTTCACATCGGCAGCGTTCGGGTCCGGGCGAAGTTCGCCAATCATCCCGGCATCTGTGCCGGTTATCGATTGTTCACCAAGTCAGGATCGATTGCCTTCCTTCCGGACAACGAACCGTATGATTCGCTCAAGCTCGAGCTGGCCGCGCGTGATGGAGTTAGCGAAGAAGAGGCGCTGACGTTTGCCGCGGCCGAACGGCAAAAAGTCGTCGAGTTTCTGGAGGACTGCGATATCGCCTTGCTCGACGCGCAGTATACCGACGAGGAATATCCGCAGCACGTCGGCTGGGGCCACGGTTCATTGAGCAGCGTCGTTTCGCTGGCGCTCGACGCAAAGGTCAGGACGCTCGTTCTCTTTCATCACGATCCAAACCACGACGATGTCATGATCGATGAGATGCAGGCGCGAGCTCGAGCCCAGGTCGCAGCGAGCGGCAAGACGATGGAGGTCTGCGCCGCACGCGAAGGCATGGAGATCGCACTCGGAGTAGCAGCGGCGGCGGCCTGAAAAGGTGCGCGCAGACTGCTGTTGCTCTCGCTTGCGCAAGGCGTCAATGCGGTCTTAGCTCTCGTCCGCCCTTGTTTTGCCTCGTGGTGTAACGGTAGCACGAGAGATTCTGGATCTCTTTGTCAAGGTTCGAATCCTTGCGAGGCAGCCAGCGCCGCAGTCATTTTGCCGGTCGCTCCAGCGCCACGCGAAACCCTAACCCTGGCGAGCATTTCGCATTCGCTGTTCGCGAAAGAACGACTGCAGAATGCCGGCACATTCCTCCGCCAGAACTCCCTCCGTAATTTCGCAGCGATGATTCAGGCCTTCCATTTGCAGAAGATTCATGGCACTGCCTGCCGCCCCACCCCGCGCGTCGCGACAACCGAAGATCACCCGTCGCATGCGCACGTGCACAAGAGCACCGGCGCACATGGGACATGGTTCCTTCGTCACGTAGAGGTCGCATTCGTTTAGCCGCCAATCCTGCATCGCTTCTTCGGCTTGCGTCACGGCCAGCATCTCGGCATGCGCGGTGGCGTCTTTTAACATTTCGACCTGATTAAAAGCGCGGGCGATGATTCTCCCTTCGCGCACCACGACCGCGCCCACCGGCACCTCTTCGGCGGTGAATGCTTTGCGTGCCAGCTTCAGCGCCTCACCCATAAAATAGGCATCACTCTGCAGATCGATCACCGGCTCCATGCACCAACTCGTTTATCTTTCGTTGCAAATCCGTCCCCGCCAGATACATCCGGACTGGCGGAAGTCAGCGATCTATTAATATGAAACGACTGCTTTTGCTACTGGCTCTCTGCAGCCTCGCCTTCACCACGCTGCCGGCCATGACGCCGCAGGAAGTGGTGAACCAATCCGTCGGGATCATCCGGGATTTCCGGCACATGCCCGAGCAAAGTATCCCGGCCACCGTTCTGAGTGAGGCGCGCGGCCTCGCCATCATCCGTGTCTTGAAGATCGGTTTTGGCTTTAGCGGAAAGGGAGGTCAGGGCGTCGTTGTGGCCCGTACGGGCCGCGGCTGGTCCGGACCATCCTTCATCGGAACGGGCGGAGCCGGCTTCGGTTTTCAAATTGGCGCCGAAGTAACCGATTTCGTCTTCGTGCTCAATACCCGTGACGCCGTGCGCGCCTTTTCACACGACGGCAACGTCACGATTGGCGCCGACGTCAGCGCTGCGGCCGGACCAGTGGGCCGCACCGCCCAGGCAGGCGTCACTCCGGTTGCGGCAATTTACACGTACAGCCGCAGCAAGGGTTTGTTCGCCGGCGTATCGCTCGAAGGGGCGGTCATCGCCACGCAGAAAACCGCGAACAGTCGCTACTATGGCCGGCCGGTTAGTGCGCGTTCGATTCTGACCGGTCGCGTCACTCCGCCACGCGGCGCGGGGCGGTTGCTTGACATCCTGAATCGCTAAGCACGCCGGGCCCACGCGCACAATTTCCCTTTACGGGCCAGCATGCTTTCGGCAGGGTCGGCGCATGCGCAATGCGCTCTTGCTTTTGCTGTCGATGACGGTGATTTCCACGCTGCAGGCTCAGGTGCAGGAAAAAGGACTGGCCGATCGTCTCCTTCGGCCGGACATGGAAATGAAGAACGCAGCTCAGGATAAGTATTTCGTCGCCGGCAGAGCGGTTGTGAAAAAGAAAGCGCTGGTAAAATCGTTTTACATTGAGGGTAACGTGTCGAGCAGACAAGCCTTGGCGGCACACCGATTCTCCGTTATGCAATTTTTCGCTCGTCGCTTTCACGGGGCCGGCAGGATGGCGCCAATCCGGAGCGACATTGTCCTGGCCAAGCGAGCTGAGATTGATCCGGAAACGGGCACGCTCAAAATTCAGGCGGCGGTCGATGGCGAAAAAAGCATTGCCGGTTTTGCCTATAAAGGAAACCGGCCCTTCCTCGGCCAAGGGAAAAGTCAAAAAGCGCTCCGTCAGCACGACACGCCATTGACGATCGAGCAAGTGCGCGAGTTGCTAAACAAGAACAAGTAATGGCCGGACCGCCCGGGCCAAAGCCCATGGAAGCGGAGGAAGCTCTCGCCGCTCTTAAACTGGGCGCGGCCCAGATCATCAGCGAGGCTGAACTCCTCCAAAAGCTGCGTTTCAATCGACCGCTGCGTATAAAGCTCGGAGTCGATCCGACCAGCCCCGACATTCATCTCGGGCATACGCTCGCTCTCAGAAAACTGCGGCAATTTCAGGACCTTGGGCATCAGGCCGTGCTTATCATCGGCGATTTCACAGCCATGATCGGCGATCCGAGCGGACGTTCGGCGACGCGTCCGCAGCTCACACACGATCAGGTCATGGCGCACGCCAAAACCTATCGCGAGCAGGCCATGAAGGTGCTGGACGAATCGCGCACCCGCATTCTTTTCAACGGCGAATGGCTGCAGAAAATGCAGTTCGAAGAAGTGATTCGGCTCAACAGCATGATCACGCTGCAGCAGCTGTTGCAGCGTGAAGATTTTCGCAGCCGCATCGACAAACAGGAACCGATTCATGCGCACGAGATCCAGTACCCGATCATGCAGGGTTGGGATTCGGTCATGATGCAGGCCGACGTCGAACTCGGTGGGACGGACCAGCTTTTCAACATTCTGGTCGGGCGCGATCTGCAGAAAGGAGAAGGGATGGAGCAGCAGGTCGTGTTGTTGCTCCCCATGCTCGAGGGACTCGATGGCGTGAAAAAGATGAGCAAAAGCCTCGGCAATTACGTGGGCGTGAACGAGCCGGCTTCCGAGATGTTTGGCAAACTGATGAGCATCAGCGACGAGCTCATGGCGCGTTATTATCCCCTGCTTCTGAGCCGGGCGCTGGCGAAGGAGGCGCATCCGATGGAGGAAAAAAAGCAGCTCGCCTTCGAAATTACGGCCACCTATCACGGGCACGAGGTCGCACAAAAAACGCTCGATGACTGGAACCATCGCTTCAGCGAAAAGCGGCTGAGCGATGCCGAGTTGCCTGAATTTTCGAGCGAGCCTGCGGAGAAAGATGCCTTGACTCTGGTGGCTGATGCCTACGCGCGGGCTTTTGGCCTGACGAAGTCGCGCAGCGACATTCGACGCCTTCTCGAACAGGGGAGTGTACAACTGGATGGCGAGAAGATTCGCGATGCAAAGGCGCAAATTTCCATTCGCAAAGGCCAGATTCTTCGCCTGGACAAGACGCACGCCGTCCGCATTACCTAAAACAAAAGCGCGAAGCTTTTGGCTTCGCGCTTTTGGCGGTCAAACAAGCCTGTCTGCTAGGCAGTGGCAGCTTCCAACATTGGTAATCCGTGATGTCGCTCCACCAGAGGTGTCGCAATTCCTTCGAAGTGCGCGCGAATGCTGCGCAACTCCGAAGTAAGAAACGCGTCGACAAAATGGAGCCGGCGATCGAGCCAGGCGAAAAATTTATTCTTGATCTCATAATGCACGGCGAGCGAAACCTCCGTGCAGTTCCAGCGCACTTCGCTGAAATCGATCAAGCCCATCACATCGATGTTCCCACCGACCGATTCAAAAGCGAATTGATCCGGCGCGTCGTCATCGATGGCCAGCAACACCGTTTGTGCTTCGAAGCCCAACGGTCCGCGAAAACTAAAGTCGACTGTTTTGGACGAGGTGACGGTAGCCTTCGTCACCATCAAAAACTGCCGACGATATGATTGAATGCTCGCGAGACGATGTTTGCACTCGTCCAGCGATTGGTTCATGTGAAACGTTTTTTGAAGCAGCATAGTCTTAGGTTGTTTTCCGGCTCTTTCTAGCAATGGAGGTGCCAATGGCCTTTCCCCTAAGGAGTTGGGCAGTTCTGACTCACCATTGATGTCATGATCCGATACATTTGTGTTGAGCGATCGAACAGGAATCGCTGACAGTCGCGTTAACTTTGTGACTCCCGTGCGGCGCATCGGTCGCCGAACGATCAGGCCGCCCGCACTGTTCTGTCGTTGATCGATTGCATCATCGAACGAAAAATCTTCGCCCCATCGGCACTGCCGAGACGCTCATCCGAGGCCCGATCCGGATGCGGCATGAGGCCAAAAACATTGCCGGCGCGATTGCAGATGCCGGCAATATTTTCAACCGAACCGTTTGGATTTGCGTCCGACACGACACGGCCGCCTGCATCCGCATACCGAAGCAGGACCTGGCGATTTTCATTCAGTTCCCGCAGGGTCGCTTCATCGGCAAAGTAACAGCCTTCGCCGTGCCCGATCGGCATGCGCAGCAATGTTCCGGCCGGCATTCCGCGGGTGAACGGCGTATCGGCCACCTCCACGCGCAGATGCAGCATCTCGCAAATGAAATGGAGCCCGCGGTTGCGCACGAGCGCCCCCGGCAAAAGCCCCGCTTCGCACAAAATCTGGAAACCGTTGCAAATTCCGATGGTCAGACAACCATGCCGGGCCGCGTCGTTCACCGCCGCCATGATCGGCGAAAAGCGCGCAATCGCTCCGCATCGCAAATAATCGCCGTAGGAAAAACCGCCCGGAATGACAATCGCATCGTAGCCGCCCACCGACGTCTTCTTGTGCCAGACGTATTCGGCACTCAATCCTTCGATGCCGTTTACCGCAGCGAAGCAATCCTGGTCGCAATTGGAACCGGGAAATTGAATGACGGCGAATTTCATATCGACCTCATCGCCCGTAGGCGTAACGCGCTGCGCGCCGGTCTTCATGATAATCGTTCACCACCAGGCAGGCATGAATGATCCCCGGAATCCAGCCGAGCAAAGTCAAAATCAAGCTAAGGAGAAAACTTCCCAGCCGTCCGGTCAGCAGGACCGCGAGCGGCGGCAGGACAATGCAGAAAAAATAGCGTAATGCCTTCATGACTGGCTGGGCGAACCCGTTCCTCCATCCGCCAATTGCAATTCGTAATCTTCAATGACCGGGTTGGAAAGCAGATCGCGGCAGAGGTCGCGCAGACGCGGCTCGATCTGCGTCTTTTCGCCATCGACCTCGATCTCGAGATACTTTCCGATGCGCACGTCGCGTACTTCCGGCATGCCAAGATGCTGCATCGCTTCGCGAACTGCCGCTCCCTGCGGATCGAGCACCGTCGCTTTCGGCGTGACGACTACTTTGACTTTCATGCTGCAATATTGATCAGGCTGGCAGGGCGACAAGCGGGATTTGCCATGGATTCATCTTCGGCACGGGAACCCACTTTAGATTACGCACGCTGATAGCCTAACGAAACGTTTCCATCGGTTGATTATCGCGCCAGAGCCGCCGCCGGCCGTGCCGCAAGACGCCGATCCGGTTCATAAGGAAAAACCTCCAGGACTTCGCCCGCTTGCAATTTTTCCTGAACGCCTCGCCAAAAATCGGCGTGAAAAAGATCGCCGTGTTTTTCGAAGAGAGCCGATCGTGCCGGTTCCGGAAAAAAGAGAAAGTTTGGGAATTCCTCCGGAAAGATGTCGTTCTCGTGCACGGAAAACCAAGGCTCGGCCGCCATCTCTTCTTCCGGAGTCCTGGCCTGAGGCAGATCGCGGAAATGACAGTCGGTGATAAAGCAAAGCTCGTCGTAATCGTAGAAAACGACACGGCCGCTTCGCGTCACCCCGAAATTCTTCGTGAAGATGTCGCCTGTAAAAATATTGGAGGCCGCCAGGTCCTTAATTGCCTGTCCGTAATCGCAGGCCGCCGCCATGGATTTGTCAGCATCGACTTCCTTGAGAAAAAGATTTAACGGCCAGACGCGGCGCTCCACATAGGCATGGGCGATCACCACATCATCGCCGTCAAAACGCACCGTCCCAGCCGCGTCCCGGCGCAAGTCGTCGAGCAACGCCGCCTCGAAGCGATTTCGCGCGATACGCAAATGTTCGAACTCGTGCGCTTCGACCAGTCGTCCCGCGCGATCATGTTCGAAGACGAGCCGATAACGCCGTTTTACTTCCCGTCGATTAATCTCCTTCGGAAAATCGAACCGGTCCTTGATCAGTTTAAAAACAAGATCGTAACTCGGGAGAGTGAAAACCAGCATGACCATGCCGCGTGCGCCTTCCGCCGCCTTGAAACAATCGTTCGACTTGCGCAAATGCGCGACGAAATCGCGATAAAGCTCGGTCTTGCCATGCCGGTGATATCCGATCGCGTTGTAGAGATCGACCAGACGCTTGCGCGGCATGAGCGCGCGCAAACGCCGCACCAGCTCGTAGGGCCGCGCCGCCGCCGCCCGGAAGTAGGCGCGCGTGTAGGAAAACAAGATCGAAAGATCGACTTCGCCGTGAAGGAGCGCATCGAGCGTTATCCCTTCCTCGTCTTCATGTCGCAGGCAGAAAGCAATGGGTAGCGCGCTCGTCTGATGCTGAGGAGACATGACGCGCCCGACGAGATAAGCGCCCGAGCCGCGATAGAAAACCGTACCGATTATCTCGAGTTCGTAACCACGCGAAATATCGTCGTTAGACAGCTCGGCCGCGATCCGTTCCGCGGCCAGTTCCGTCTGCCGCGGAAAGTCTTTCCAGCATTCCTTCGCAAAGCCACCTGCGTCGAGATCTGTCAAAGCGGCCTCAATTAGCTTCGGCAGGGCCGCACCCGAATGGATACGGAGAAGATCGCTCGCCGGTGCCGTCGGTGGCGCATCGAAATCCGTATCAACGAATTCGATTGCCTGATCAACGCCCTCCGTCGCAAAAACACGCCGCGTGAGCGAATTGAAAAAGCTTTCCGCAATTTCCCATTCCGGGTTTTGGGCAATGCGCGACGAGTAGACCGCCTTGCTCGCCATCCAGACGCTGCGTTCGCGGAAACGCACCCCCATGAGACCCTTAATTTCCGCGGTCAGCTCACCGAGCTCTTTCCCATAGAGATGCAGGCGTTCGGCGGCGTCCGCATACGTTCCCTTCCAGTCGCGTTGCAGGAATCGCGCGCGCGCGCGTCCGGTAATCTCATGAAAACGTTCCTCGTAATCGAGAAAGGCTTCCTGGATTCGCTGTGCGCAAAGCGCCGCCAGCCGGCTGTCGGTGATGGTGCCGGAAGCTGACGCGGAGGGTTCGCTCATCCCGAGATTCTACTCCACGCTCACTGGAACTGCTCTTCCTCGGTCGAACCGTGCAGCCCTGTGGTGGAGGATTGGCCTCCGGCGATCACTTGCGCCACATCGTCGAAGTAGCCGGTCCCAACTTCGTGCTGATGCCTGGTCGCACGGTAGCCGCGCCTTTCGGCGGCAAACTCCGCTTCCTGCAATTCGGAATAGGCCGCCATACCGCGATCGCGATAGCCATCGGCCAGATGAAACATGCTGTAATTAAGCGCATGAAAACCGGCCAGGGTCACGAATTGGAATTTGTATCCCATGGCCCCGAGCTCGCGTTGAAATTTCGCGATGCTGCCCGTGTCGAGCTTCTTCTTCCAATTGAAAGATGGCGAACAATTGTAAGCCAGCAGCTTGCCGGAAAACCTTGCCTGAATGGCTTCGGCGAACTTCTTCGCTTCCTCCAGATTCGGCTCGGCCGTTTCACACCAGACCATATCGGCGATTGGCGCATAACTCAGACCGCGTGCAATCGCCTGGTCGACTCCGGCGCGCACGTGGTAAAACCCCTCCGGCGAACGTTCGCCCGTCAGGAAAGGATGGTCGCGTTCATCGACGTCGTTAGTCAAAAGGGCGGCCGCATTCGCATCGGTGCGGGCAATAATGACGGTCGGCACATCGCTGACATCGGCGGCCAGCCGCGCGGCGATCAAATTCGCGATGGCGGCGCGCGTCGGAATGAGCACCTTGCCGCCCATGTGTCCGCATTTTTTTTCGCTGGCCAGCTGATCTTCCAAATGAACGCCGGCCGCGCCGGCTTCGATCATCGCCTTGATTAATTCGAAAACATTGAGCGGACCGCCGAAACCAGCTTCCGCGTCAGCCACGATCGGCACGAACCAGTCGATGTCATTTTTTCCTTCGGCATGATCGATCTGGTCGGCACGTTGCAGCGCCCGATTAATTCGATCCACCACGGTCGGTACGCTGTTAGCCGGATAAAGACTCTGGTCGGGATACATTTGACCGGCCAGATTTGCGTCCGCCGCGACCTGCCAGCCGCTCAGATAAATCGCCTTCAATCCGGCGCGCACCTGTTGCACGGCCTGGTTGCCAGTCAGCGCGCCGAGCGCGCTAATGAATGGCTCCGTTTGCAAAAGCGCCCAGAGTTTTTCGGCGCCGCGGCGCGCCAGCGTGTGCTCGATCACGACGCTGCCCTGCAGCCGCTTCACATCCCGGGCCCCGTACCGACGCTCGACCCCTCTCCAGCGCGGATGGTCCGACCAATCTCTGGTTGTCATCATGGAATCCCCTTGTTCAAAGAGCGATTTCCAGACCGCCGACGGAGGAAAGAGCTTCCGAAGCGCACAGGTCCCTTACTGGTTAGGCGCAGCTCAGGGCAATTGCTCATAACCGGGCAAGGTCAGGAACTCGACGAAATCTTCATCGGTCGTGATCTCGTCAAATAAATCTCGCGCCTGTTTGAATTTCCCTCCTCTGAATCGCTCTTGGCCAACCTCCGCTTTGATCTTCTCCAGTTCCTCGCCCAGCACGGTGCGAAACAAATCCTTCGTTACTTTGCGACCGTCATTCAGTTTCCCTTCCGGGTGCCGAATCCACTGCCAGACCTGCGCACGCGAAATTTCCGCGGTGGCCGCATCTTCCATGAGGTTGAAGATGGGAACCGCGCCCTGACCGCCCAGCCAGGCTTCGAGATACTGCAATCCGACGCTGACATTGATGCGCAGTCCCGCTTCTGTGATCGGTCCGCGCGGCCCAAAGTCGAGCAGATCCCGAGCGCTCACTTTCACATCCTCCCGCTTTCTGTCGATTTGGTTCGGCGTCGGCATGACGCGATCGAAGGCGTCGAGCGCGAGCTGCACCATGCCGGGATGCGCCACCCAGGTGCCATCGTGCCCGTCGCCCGCCTCGCGCTCCTTGTCGGCCCGCACTTTGGCAAACGCTTCTTCGTTAGCGGCGGGATCGTCCTTGACCGGGATCTGCGCCGCCATTCCGCCCATCGCGAATGTATTCCGTCGATGGCATGTCTGAATGCAAAGCAGCGAATACGAATGCATGAAGTGCGTGGTCATCGTGATCAGCGCGCGATCGGCCAGGAGGAAGTCGCGCTTGTTGCGGAAGCGTTTGATGCACGAAAAAATGTAATCCCACCGTCCGCAATTGAGCCCGGCGGAATGCTCGCGCAGTTCGTAAAGAATTTCGTCCATCTCGAACGTCGCTGGAATCGTTTCGATTAGAACGGTGGCGCGGATTGTTCCCTGCTCCAGACCGAGTTCGGCCTGAGCCATCTTGAACACATCGTTCCAGATGCGCGCCTCGAGATGGCTCTCCATTTTGGGCAGATAAAAATACGGGCCGCTGCCACGCGCGATCAGCTCCCTGGCGTTGTGAAAAAAGAAGAGGCCGAAATCAAAAAGGCTGCCGGAAACAGGCTCTCCATCCACGAGCACATGTTTTTCCGGCAAGTGCCAGCCGCGTGGTCTCGGCATGAGCACGGCCACTTTTTCCTTCAGCCGGTATTCCTTGCCCTCCGGATTCGTGAACTCGATCGTGCGCCGGATCGCGTCGCGCAGATTGATCTGGCCCTCCACCATGTTCGACCAGGTCGGCGCATTCGCGTCCTCGAAGTCGGCCATGAAAATCTTCGCGCCTGAGTTCAGCGCATTGATCATCATCTTGCGGTCGGTCGGGCCGGTAATCTCGACACGGCGATCGCGAATATCGTTTGGGATTGTTGCACAGGCCCACCCGCTCTCTCGGATTTCCTTTGTCTCCGGCAGAAAATCGAGCGACTCGCCCGCATCAAGCGCCGCCTGACGCATTTGCCGGCGTTCCAGCGCTTCCTTCCGCCGCTTCCAAAAGTTACGCTGTAATTTCGCGACGAAAGCCAGCGCATCATGCGTCAGAATTTCGGCAAAGGCCGGAGTGATGTTCGCACGGACCTCGACCCCTTCGGGAAATTTGCTGGAAACCTCGGCATTCATGAATCGTTAGTCTTCCGCGACGGAATCGTGCCTAGCCCTCGCGGCCGACCTCTTTGGGATTCTTATCCTCCCGCATTCCGAGAAAGACTGGCTGCCGCAGTTTCCCTTCCCGCGTCCACTCTGCAAACTTTATCTGACAAACGAAAACAGGATTGAGCCACTGCATCTTCCGCATCATTGACGGAGTGATGCCCTGCACCCACTGGCCACCTTGCTTTGAAGGAAGATCGACAAACGGGCAATTATCCCGTTCCTCCGCCCTGAATTTCTTGTGCAGCGACGCGAGCGATTTCGCATTGAAACCGGTCCCGACCTTCCCGGCGAAGAGCAGCTTGTTTTTCTCGAAATATCCAACGAGCAGCGCGCCGAAATGTTTCCTCGCTCCCTGCGGCGGTGTGTAACCGCCAATGACAAACTCCTGTTCGTTCAGGCATTTCAATTTGATCCAGACGCCGCTCCGGCGACCGGGTTCGTAAGCCGAATCGCGCTGTTTGCCGATGATTCCTTCCAGTCCGAGGCGGCGCACCTCATCAAGCAACTTTTTCGCGTCCCCGCCCAGTTCACCGGAATAACGAAGCGGATCGCGCGCCCTTTCAAAAAGCGCTTTGAGCGTGGCTTTGCGTTGTTGAAGCGGGAGCTTCTTTGAGTCCTTTCCGTCGAGCTGCAGCAGATCGAAGACGTAAAAGTAAACCGGACGTTTACGCTTCTCCATCTCGCGCGATTGCAGCAGTTGAAACGACGAGCGCCCTTTGTCATCGAGCGCGACAACTTCGCCATCAATGACAAATTCTCGCGCGGGCAATTCCCGCAGAGCAGCGATCAGCTCCTCGAAGCGTTTGGTCAGATCGTTCTGGTTCCGCGAAATCAGCCTGATCGATTTCCCATCGCGAACGGCAATGAGCCGAATGCCATCGAATTTCAGTTCGTAGGCCCAATCGCCTGTCGTCGGCGGCGACTCGAGCAGCCGCGGTTTCATCGGCTCTACAAAACGCGGTTTGCTTGCGGGAAGGGACCGCTCGCCGAGCTCTCCCGTAATTTCATTTTTCTCCGCTCGGCGCGACCGCATCAGAGCCGGCCTGGCCTTATCGCGTCCTGGCTCTTTTGCGCGCGACTCTTTTTTTTTAAGCGCCTTGCGAATGCGACTCTTAAGATTCGAGACGGCGCTTTTCTCTTCCGCGCCGTCGCGATTCGATTCCCATTCGGCATCGTGATCGGACGCGATCTGCTTCATGGTGCGGCCGCTTTTGACCGATTGATCTTCCCGCTTCTTCGAAATCGGCTTCAGACTCTTCGTCGCTTTTAGCAGGAGCCATTGATTCTTCTCTTCGTTCGAGCGGATGCGAATGAGAGCCCATTCACCTTTCGCCTTTTCGCCATCGAGCACCAGATGCAGCCGGCCTTTCTTGAGCGCGCCTGCTGGATCTTCGCCATAAACGTAATAGGTGCCACGATCCCAAACCATGACGGTCCCACCGCCGTAATTCCCCTCCGGAATTACCCCCTCAAAAGTCTCGTACTCGAGGGGGTGATCCTCCACCTCCACAGCGAGATGTTTTTCGCCCTGTTTCCACGGCAAACCTTTCGGCACAGCCCACGACTTGAGCACGCCGTCCATTTCGAGTCGAAAGTCGTAATGCAAACGACGTGCGTCATGCTTCTGAATCACGAAACGCGAAGCACCGCGCACCTTTTTCGGTAACGGCTTGCCTCCCTCCGGTTCGGCCGTTTTGGAAAAATTTCGCTTTTTCTTGTATTCGCGCAGGCTCATCCGTGTCGGAATCTAGCGACGCTCGCAGATCGCCGCTACCGAAGAAAACGAAACCGCCACTCCCGTCATCCGGACCGAAGTGGCGGCGATATCGTTTTGCTCCCTGCTTTAATGAGTTTTCTTTTTCGCGCCGCCCTTCCCCGTCTTTCCATTGGCGCTGGTCGCCTCCGGATTGACGACGCTCTGAGCGAGAGCGGTCAGTTTCTTGTTCGTCTCACCCTCCTCGTCCAGCGTTTCCTGGAGCAGGTCAGCCGCATCTTCTTCACCTAACAAATTGGCGAAAGTGCGCGCCGTCCCATAGCCGGCCATTTCGTAATGCTCGACTCGTTGCGCTGCGCCAATGAGGGCCGCATCGAGAACCGATTCATTGCCATTTTCGTCGATAACTTCCTTGCCTTCCTCGACCAGCCCCTTCATGGCCTTGCACGTCTTGCCGGTCGGTTTTTCCCCGAGTCCCCTGAAGATCTTTTCAAGTCGCGAGACGTGGCCCTCCGTCTGCCGGAGATGATCTTCGAAGGCCTTTTTCAACTTCGCGGCCGAAGCCTTCTTCGCCATCTTCGGCAACGCCTTCACCAGCTGGTTCTCGGCATTGTAGAGGTCCCTCAGCTCATCCAAAAACAGATCTTCCAATGAATTCATGCTCATAAATATTCTCCCATGTTGAGTTTAACTCCGCGCCGACCCCTTTATTGTCGGACACTTTCGAACGTTGAGTTTCCGTTGGATTAAATCAGCGTTCGCCTTAGAAACGGATAAGGTCGATGGCCTGCGCGTATCGATTTCCGGCCACGAAATCAGCCTTAACGCTGCACCTCAGGAGTCTCGGTCCATCTTCTCGCCGGACCGATCGCTGATCCCTGCAGGACAAAACCGAGCTTGCGCTAAATGTGGGTTGAACCGTTCTCCTCGGGCAGCGTCTGCGCAGTGATGCGAACATCCTTTTGAAGCCGCTTTCGCGATCGCGTAAAGCTGCTGCGCCATTCGCGTCGCGATTCCGCGGCCTTCGGGGTCGGGGAAGGTGTGATATGCAATCTCAACCATCCCGTTGCTGGACGCGCCTTTGAAAGCGCAGGTCCCGACGCAGACGTTCTCCTCAAAGGCGAGGTAGCCGACCCAGGGAAAATCCCAACCGACTGATTCGTACAAACGAACGGTTTGCCCGATGACCGGGTGCAGCACCTCCGACGATAATCCTTTTCAGCATGCGGCGGCAAGGAGTAGCTCGCGCGGTGAAACGGAGATTTTGCGATAGCGAGACGCGACGCTGGCCGCAGGGCAACGGCGCGATCGGAGAGCGCGCCAGCGGTCGTCGATTCCCGGTTACGAAGCAGAGGCTTCGTCGAGCGGCTCGCCCACCAGGTATCGGGTGAAGCGCCGGATGACGATGTTTTCGCCCAGCTCGGCAATCTTCGTGGCAACGAGTTCGTTGATTGTCTGGTCGGGATTCTTGATGAAGCCCTGCTCAAGGAGACAGACCGTGCTGTAAAACTTGTCGAGCTTTCCTTCGACGATCTTCTTCGTCACGTTCTCGGGCTTGCCTTTGACCTGGCCTTCGTAGATGGCGCGTTCCGCTTCAATCGTCGCCGCCGGCACTTCTTCACGGTTCACATAAAGCGGATGCGCGGCTGCAATATGCAGCGTGATGTCCTTGACGAACTCGCGAAAGTTTTCGTTCTTGGCCACGAAATCCGTCTCGCAATTCACTTCCACGAGGACGCCAACCTTTCCCTGCAAATGAATGTAGGCGGCAACAATGCCTTCCTTGGTCGCGCGCGACGCCTTCTTGCTCGCGCCAGCAATACCCTTGGTGCGCAAAATGGTTTCGGCCTTGTCCAAATCGCCACCCGCTTCGGTGAGGGCGCGTTTGCAATCCATCATGCCGGCGTTGGTCTTTTCGCGCAGCTGCTTAACAAGTTGTGGGTCCATGAGAAGTTGAGAGTAAATAGTTGAGAGAAGAAGCGAAGCGAGTTCCAGATAAGAGTCGTTCGTCGGAGCTCTCAACTCTCAACCAACAAACTCTCAACTTTCCCGCTAGGCCGACACGCCGGCCATTTCAACCTGTTCCCGCACCCGCGCTTCGCCCGAGCCGGAAACGATGGCGTCGACCAGTTTCTGCAAAATCACGCGGATGGCTCGAATGGCATCGTCGTTGCCGGCGATGGGATAATCGATGAGCTCCGGGTCGGCGTTGGTGTCGACAATGGCCACGGTGGGAATGGCGAGGCGCCGCGCTTCGTTCACGGCGTTCTGTTCGCGCGTCGTATCGATGACAACCATGGCATCCGGCAGCTGCGACATTTCAATGATGCCGTCGAGATTGCGGCGCAGCTTGGCCCCTTCGCGGCTCAGGGCGGCCAGTTCCTGTTTGCCCATCTTTTTGTACTCGGGCGATTGTTCGATTTCCTCGATGTATTTGAGGCGACCGATGCTTTTGCGAATGGTGGTCAGATTGGTCAGCGTGCCGCCCAGCCAGCGCTGGTTCACGTAAAATTGCCCGCAGGTCTGGGCCGCTTCCTTGATTGCTTCCTGCGCCTGTTTTTTGCAGCCGACAAACAGAATCTTGCCGCCGCGCCGCGCCACTTCCTGCAGAAAATCGGTCGCGCGATGCAACTGCTTTACCGTCTCATCGAGATTGATGATGTAAATCGCGTTGCGCTGCTCGAAAATGAACGGCTTCATCTTCGGGTTCCACCGTTTGGTCTGATGACCAAAATGGACGCCCGCCTCAAGCAGTTCGGGAACTAATTCTGTCGTTGTCGCCATAGGAAAAATTGGCCGCTCCGCAGCTGCGCGGAGCGGACGGGGAAGATGCTATAGACGCCGGGGGAAGGCAACTGCTATTTCGCTCCGGCAACGCCGCTGCGTTTAGGGGACGGGCTCGCGGATTTGCCCGCTTTCTTAGCCAGCTCCGCGTCGATGGTTTGGCGCAGACCTTCCGGATTCATCGAGTTGTTGAGCAGGCGCCGGCCATTGACGAAGAGGGTCGGGGTGCTGTTCACATTCATGCTCTCGGCGCGATTGCGATCGGCATCGATCCGCATCTTCACTTCCTCGCTCGTCATGTCCCGTTCAAACTTTGACATGTCGAGTCCGATCCGTTTGGCATACTCACGGAACATTTCCGGGGCATCGGCCAAATCGTCCGGGGCCACGCTGGCGCCCGGCGGAGGAGGCGTCGGCAAGGGCTTCTCATCCGCCCAGGAGTGCTGGTTTTTGTAAAGCATGTCGTGCATTTCCCAGAAATGCCCCTGCAAACCGGCGGCCTCCGCCGCTCGTGCCGCCAACATGCCGTAACGATGCATGGCCAGCGGATATTCGTGGAAGATCACGCGCAGCTTCTCCTTTCCATACTCTTGTTCCAGCGCGTGCAGTGTCGTGAAAACCAGGCCGCATGACGGGCATTGAAAATCGCCAAACTCTTCCACGGTCACGGGCGCATTCGCGTCCCCACGTGCGTGCGGTTCCAAGCCGCCCGGCTCGGCTGGCTCCACGCTGGTTTGTCGCGTCAGCTCTTGAACCCTGCTTCGATAAAAGCCGTAGCCACCAAGGATGGCTCCGATCAGGACGAGAGCAATAATGATAAACGGCAAATAGCGCTTCATGTTAAAAAACACGGTCGGCGCGCACGCATGGGCCACGCCGGCTGCCAAGCTTCGCCAGCGGAAACTTTCGTGCAAGAAAATCTGCCACGGATAATCAGGCGCGCTTTCTTTCGGCGCTTTCCTTCTCCACGAAACGACCGAGCAGCCAGCAGAGATCGGAGAGCCGGTTCAGGTACCGCAAAATCTCGGCGTTGAATTTCGCATTCTCTTCGGCCAGCTGCGCGACACGCCGTTCCGCCCGTCGGCAGGTTGTACGCGCAACGTCAAGCGTGGCGGAGGAAAGCGTGCTCCCGGGAATCGCCCAATCCTTGAAGTGCAGCAGCTTGTCTTTTTCCAATTCATCAATCACGCCGGTCACGCGATCGACCATGGCCGCGGTCGTCAGCTCAAAGCCATCCTTCACGTAACGCTCGCGATCTTCCTGCGCCGTCGCCAGTTCGCCCATGACCACGATCAATTCTTTTTGCACAGCGTGAATTTGTTCGCGCACGAATTCGTCGCTGGCGCTGACCCGGGCCAGACCGAGCGCGGCATTGAACTCGTCAATGCAGCCGCAAGCCTCCACGCGCGAGTCCGTCTTCGGCACACGCCGGCCGTACATGAGCGAGGTTTCTCCGGTGTCGCCTGTTTTCGTCGCGATGGACATCAGCAACAGTGGGCGGAGTAGTGGAGCGAGGGAGTCGGGGAGTAATGGGTTTTCGTTACTCCACCACTCCAATCCTCCATCAACCAATCGCCGGCTGTGCTTCCGGTTCCTCCACGAGCGGAGTCCCGACCTGCTCGCCCAGCTCGACCAGTTTGATCTCGCGGTGTTCGGGGAAGCCCGAGCCCGCCGGAATCAAATGCCCCATGATCACGTTTTCCTTGAAGCCGCGCAGACGATCGACCTTGCCGAGCGTCGCCGCTTCCGTGAGCACGCGGGTCGTGTCCTGGAACGACGCCGCCGAGATGAAGCTGTCGGTTTCGAGCGAAGCCTTCGTGATTCCGAGTAAGACCGGCACCGCTTCCGCCGGCTTGCCGCCCTGCTCGACCACCTTCTTGTTCTCCGCTTCGAAATCGAGCTTGTCGACCTGATCGCCCCAGAGCAGCGAAGTGTCGCCTGGGTCGGTGATCTTCACCTTGCGCAGCATTTGCCTGACGATGATCTCGATGTGCTTGTCGTTAATCTCGACACCCTGGAGCCGATAAACTTCCTGCACTTCGTTGACGAGGTGTTCCTGTAAATCCTGCGGTCCGCAGACCTCGAGGATTTCGTGCGGCACGACCGGACCTTCCGTGAGCTGCTGACCTTTCTTCACGAAGTCGCCCTTGAAAGCGATGATGTGTTTGGTCAGCGGAATGAGATGCTCCTCTTCCGAACCGGTGTCGGGATCTTTCAGGATCAACTTGCGCTTGCCGCGTACCGTTCCGCCCATTTCGACAATGCCGTCGATCTTGGCAATCTCGGCCGCGTCTTTCGGACGGCGCGCTTCGAAGAGTTCGGCTACACGCGGCAGACCGCCCGTGATGTCCTTCGTCTTGGCCACTTTTCGCGGCGTCTTCGCGAGCAAGGCACCGCCTCGCACCTTTTGCCCGGGTTCGACAATGACGTGCGCCCCGGCCGGAATCGAATAGTTCGCCAGCACCTCTTTCGATTTCTCGTCCACGATGACGATCTGCGGATGCAAATCCTCCTTGTGTTCGATAATGACGGTGCCCATGAGTCCGGTCGCTTCGTCGACGTCGCGTTTGATCGTGACGCCGGCGATCATGTCGCGGAATTCGATCTTGCCGCTCTTGTCGGTCAGAATCGGCACGTTGTAGGGATCCCATTGCACGAAGGTCTCGCCCTTCTTCACTTCCGCACCGTCTGCTTTCGAAATAACGGAACCGATCACGACATTGTAGCGATCGAGTTCGCGCCCATCTTCGTTGTGCACGCTGACGGAGCCGTTCTTGTTCAGGACAATCCAGCTCCCGTCGAGTGCCTGCACCGTGCGCAGATCGTTGAAGCGCAGGGTGCCGTCGTTCTTCGCCTTGATGATCGGTTGCTTGAAGGTTTGTGAGGCAGTTCCACCGATGTGGAACGTGCGCATGGTCAACTGCGTGCCCGGTTCGCCGATCGATTGCGCGGCAATAATGCCGACCGCTTCGCCCAGTTTCACGAACTGTCCGGTCGCCAGGTTGCGCCCGTAACACATCGCGCAAACACCGCGTCCACATTCGCATGTCAGGACCGAGCGGATCTTCAATTGTTCGACTCCGATGCGCTGCAAATCTGCCGCCACCTTCTCGTCGATAAGCTGGTTCGCTTTAACGATCTTCTTCCGCTTCTCGACCGGATCGGCAACCGTCTCGCAGCTGACACGACCGATGATACGTGTGGCCAGATCGACGACTTCTTCGTCGCCTTCGTAGATCGAGCGAACAACGATGCCGTTCACCGTACCGCAATCCGGTTCGTTGATGATCACATCCTGTGAAGCATCGACGAGCTTGCGCGTGAGATAACCGGAGTCCGCCGTCTTCAAAGCGGTGTCGGCCAGCCCCTTGCGCGCGCCGTGGGTGGAGATGAAGTACTCGAGCACGCTCAAACCTTCACGGAAGTTCGAAGTGATCGGACGCTCGATGATTTCACCGGACGGTTTCGCCATCAAACCGCGCATGCCGGCGAGCTGACGCACCTGCTGGCGATTGCCCCGCGCGCCCGAGTCCACCATCAGGTAAACCGGGTTCAGTTCCTTCCGTCCCTCGTTATGCTCGAGGGTCCGGAACATGACGCTGGAGATTTCGTCGCCCGCGTGTGTCCAGATGTCGATGATCTTATTGTAGCGCTCGCCATCCGTAATGATGCCCTTGCGATACTGCTGCTCGACCTGCTTGATCTGCTTGTAGGCGTTGTCGAGTTCCGTTTCCTTTTCTTTCGGAATAATCATGTCCGAAATACCGATGGAAATGCCGGCCTTCGTCGCTTCGGCAAAGCCGAGCTCCTTGAGCCGATCGAGCGTTTCGACCGTGCCCTGCTGACCGGAAACCTGGTAGCAGCGCCAGATGATGTCCGAGATTTGTTTCTTGCCGCAGGCTTTGTTGAAAAAGCCGAGCTTCTCCGGCCAAATCTGATTGAAGATGACCCGTCCGGCGGTCGTCTCGATGACGCGCGCCTCGGAGTTGCCGTAAATTGTTTCCTTGCCGACATCCGGATTCTTGAAGCGAATCCGATCGTGCGTCTTCACGCTGCCTTCGGCCATGGCGAATTCGACTTCCGTAGCATCGGCAAAGAGCGGCAAACGTTCGTCCGCCGCCGCGCCGGCGACGCGTCGCGGATTTTGCGTGAGGTAATAACAGCCGAGCGTGATGTCCTGTGAAGGAATCGTGATGGGCTTGCCGCTGGAGGGCGAAAAGATGTTGTTCGGCGCAAGCATGAGCATGCGCGCTTCCATTTGCGCCTCGACCGAAAGCGGCACATGCACCGCCATCTGGTCGCCGTCGAAGTCCGCGTTGTAAGCCGTGCAGACGAGCGGATGAATACGAATCGCTTCACCTTCGATCAACTGCGGCTCAAAAGCCTGGATCGACAAACGGTGCAGAGTGGGCGCGCGGTTGAGCAGCACCGGATGACCCTTTGTCACCTCTTCGAGGATATCCCAGACTTCCGGCGTCTGGCGCTCGATCATTTTCTTGGCACTGCGCACGGTGTGCACGTAACCCATGTCCTTCAGGCGGCGAATGATGAACGGCTCGAACAAAACGAGCGCCATCTTCTTGGGCAGACCGCACTGGTGCAGTTTCAATTCCGGCCCGATGACGATGACGGAACGACCCGAGTAATCGACCCGCTTGCCCAGCAAGTTTTGACGGAAACGGCCACCCTTGCCCTTGAGCATGTCGCTGAGCGATTTGAGCGGACGATTTCCCGCGCCTGTCACGGCGCGACCATGCCGGCCGTTGTCGAAGAGCGCATCGACCGCTTCCTGCAGCATGCGCTTTTCGTTCCGGATGATCACGTCCGGCGTTTTCAATTGCAGCAAATTCTTGAGACGATTGTTGCGGTTAATAACGCGACGATACAGATCGTTCAGATCCGAAGTGGCGAACCGTCCGCCCTCCAATGGCACGAGTGGACGCAAATCCGGCGGGATGACCGGCAACACTTCCAGCACCATCCAATCAGGACGGGCGTGCGAATTCTGGAATCCCTGCACGAGCTTGAGACGCTTCGCGAGTTTCTTGCGAATCTGCTTGCTCTTCGTATTCCCCATCGCCTCTTCCAGCTCCTTGTTGAGCTTGTGCAGATCGATCTCGGCAAGCAGTTTCTTAATTGCCTCCGCGCCCATGCCGGCGACGAAATCTTCGCCGTATTGCTCCTGCGCCTCGCGATATTCGACTTCGTTGAGCAACTGCGTTTTTTGCAGGGGCGTCTTGCCCGGGTCGATCACGATGTAATCCTCGTAATAGATGACGCGCTCGAGTTGGCGGGCGCTCATGTCGAGCATGAGGCCGAGGCGCGATGGCATGCACTTGTAAAACCAGATGTGCGAGACCGGCACGGCCAGTTCGATGTGGCCCATGCGCTCGCGGCGCACGCGGGCCAGCGTCACTTCCACGCCGCAACGGTCGCAGATAACGCCCTTGTGCTTGATGCGCTTGTATTTACCGCAGGAACATTCCCAGTCCCGCGTCGGACCAAAAATGCGTTCGCAGAAAAGGCCGCCTTTTTCCGGCTTGAATGTCCGGTAATTGATCGTCTCCGGATTTTTGACTTCGCCCTTGCTCCAGGACCGCATCGTATCGGAGGAGGCGACACCAATTGCCACTTGATCGAAACCGACGGGCCGTTCTTCGCCCACTAACTCACGCCAGGAATGTTCGTTCATTTATTCTGTAATTTTTCCAAAGTTGAAATTAGGCCACGTTCTCCAGGAAATTGCTTGGCGCCTGGCCGCCGACTTTGACGTCGAGGCCTAACGACTGCATTTCCTTGATCAGAACGTTGAAAGATTCCGGCGTCCCCGCTTCGAGCGAGTTGTCGCCTTTGACGATCGATTCGTAGATGCGGGTGCGCCCCTGCACGTCGTCCGATTTGACGGTGAGCAATTCCTGCAGCGTGTAAGCTGCGCCGTAGGCTTCGAGCGCCCACACCTCCATCTCACCGAAACGCTGGCCGCCATATTGGGCCTTGCCGCCGAGGGGCTGCTGCGTGACTAACGAGTAAGGACCAACGGCGCGCGCGTGAATCTTGTCCGCCACCAGGTGACCCAGCTTCATCATGTAGATGTAGCCAACCACCACTTCCTGATCGAAGGCATCGCCAGTGCGTCCATCGAAGAGGCGCGACTTGCCGTTCTCCTGCACCCAGGTAAATCCCTCTATCTTCTTTGCATCCTTGAGGTATTCCCGAATCTTCGCTTCCGAAATTCCGTCGAAGACGGGCGTTGCCACCTTGAAACCGAGCGCCCGTGCCGCCACGCCAAGGTGCGTTTCGAGCACCTGCCCAACGTTCATACGGCTCGGCACGCCTAACGGATTAAGGACGATTTCAACCGGTGTTCCATCCGCCAAAAACGGCATGTCTTCTTCCGGCACGATGCGCGCGACCACACCCTTGTTGCCATGGCGGCCGGCCATCTTGTCGCCGACGGAAAGCTTGCGCTTCGAGGCGATGTAGACCTTCACCTGCTTGATCATGCCGGGATCGATATCGTCGCCGCTTTCCACGCGATCCATGGAGCGCTCCCGCTCGAGCTCAAGCTCGGCGAACTTGTGTTCATAGGAAGCGATGATCTCGCGGATCTTGTTGCGGATCGGGCTCGGGTCGATCTCAATGTGATCGTAAACCATGGCCAGCTTGCGCAGCAGCGTCTTGGTGATCTTGCGATTGGCCGGGATGATGATTTCACCCGTCTCGGCATTGACCACGTCGAGCGGGATCTTCTCGCCTAACAAAATGTTCGAAAGTGAATCGGTCAGCTGTTCGGTCAGCTCTTCCTTTTTCTTCTTGTTCTCTTCGTTGATTTGCTTGAGTTGCCGCTTCGTTTCTGTGGGCGTCAGTTTCTCGCGCGCCACTTCGCGTCGCGACGAAACCTTCACATCCATGACGATCCCGTAGGTGCCCGACGGAACGGTCAGCGACGTGTCTTTCACGTCGGCCGCCTTTTCACCAAAAATGGCGCGCAGGAGCCGCTCTTCCGGAGCGAGTTCGGTCTCGCTCTTCGGCGTAATCTTGCCGACCAGAATGTCGCCCGGTTTCACTTCCGCGCCGACGCGGACCACGCCGTCCGGTCCGAGGTTGCGCAGGGCTTCCTCGCTCACGTTCGGAATGTCGCGTGTGATTTCCTCAGGGCCGAGTTTCGTGTCGCGCGCGCCGATCTCGAATTCGTCGATGTGAATGGAAGTGTAGATGTCTTCCTTGACCACCTTCTCCGAAATCATGATGGCGTCTTCGAAGTTGTAGCCGTGCCACGGCATGAAGGCGACGAGGACATTGCGGCCGAGCGCGAGTTCACCGGCATCCGTATTCGGACCGTCGGCAATGACCTGGCCCTTCTTCACGTGCTGGCCCTTCTTTACGATCGGCTTCTGGTTCACACAGGTGCCGGCGTTCGAGCGCATGAACTTGCGCAGTTCGTAGACGTGGATTCCCGCGTCCTCATCGGTCTTGAGCTTTTTGCGGCTTTCCGGCATGTGCCCATCCTTCGTGACAACGATCTGATCCGCGGAAACGGAAGCGACTTTGCCGCTTTCCGCCGCGAGCACGACGGCATAGGAATCGCGCGCCACTTTGCCTTCGAGACCGGTGCCGACGAGCGGCGATTCGGAAACGATTAGTGGCACGCCCTGGCGTTGCATGTTCGACCCCATCAGGGCGCGGTTGGCGTCATCATGTTCCAAAAATGGAATCAGGCCGGCCGCCACCGAAACGAGCTGTTTCGGCGAAACGTCCATGTAATGGACCTTTGACGGTTCGACTTCCAGAAAGTCGCCCCGATAACGGACCGAAACCTTTTCGCCCGTAAACTTGCCGTGGCCGTCGACCGGCGCGTTGGCCTGCGCGACAAGGAAATTTTCTTCGCGATCGCCTGTCAGGTAATCGATCTGATCGGTAACCCGACCTTTTTCGACTCTGCGGTAGGGCGTTTCGATGAAACCAAATTCATTGATGCGGGCAAAGGTGCTCATCGAGCTGATAAGGCCGATGTTTGGACCTTCCGGCGTCTCGATCGGACAAATGCGGCCGTAGTGCGACGGATGCACGTCGCGCACTTCGAATCCGGCACGATCGCGGCTCAGACCTCCCGGCCCGAGGGCGGAGAGACGGCGCTTGTGCGTCAGTTCGGCCAGCGGATTGGTCTGATCCATGAACTGCGAAAGCTGCGAGCGGCCAAAGAAATCGCGAATGACTGCGCTGAGCGCCTTCGGATTGATCAGCTTCTGCGGGGTCATGCCGTCGACATTGATGTCGAACAGCGTCATGCGTTCCTTGACCAGCCGTTCTGTGCGGGCCAGGCCGACGCGGCATTGATTGGCCAGCAGTTCGCCGACCGTTCGGACGCGGCGGCTACCGAGATGATCGATGTCATCGAGCGTTCCTTCGCCACGGCGCAGATTGATCAGGTATTTGATTGCGGCGATAAAATCCTTGTCGGTCAAAATGCGCTCGCCGAGATCGACGTCGATGCCGAGCTTCTGGTTCAGCTTGTAGCGTCCGACGCGGCCGAGATCGTACTTTTTCGGGTCGAAGAAGAGCCTCTTGAGCAGGGCGCGGGCGTTCGCGACCGTCGGCGGATCGCCGGGACGCAGCTTGCGATAGATGTCCTTGAGCGCTTCCTCCTGGTCGTGCGCCGGATCTTTCTTTAACGCCTTCACGACGGTGTCGTCGGCGGAAATGTCGATCACTTTGGCCTGCTTCACGCCGAGGGCCATGATCTGACGCACGGTCGCGAGCGTGAGCGGTTCGAAGGCACGAGCCACCGTCACTTCGCCGTCGAGAACGTCGGCCGTGAGCACTTTGGTGGCGAGACTCTCTTCGTCGAGCTTTTCACTCAGCTTCAGGTCCTCGATGTTGTAAAAGAGCTTGATCACTTCCTCGTCGGGCCCGTAGCCGAGCGCGCGCAGGAAGGTCGTGGCGAGGAATTTTCGCCGGCGCTTGCGGCGGTCGAGATAAATGTAAAGGAGGTCGCTCGTATCGAACTGCACTTCGATCCAGGAGCCGCGATCCGGAATGATGCGGAAGCTGTAAAGGACCTTGCCGTTCAGGTGCACGCTCGATTCAAAGGCGATGCCGGGCGAGCGATGCAGTTGCGAAACCACGACGCGCTCTGCGCCGTTGATGACAAACGTCCCCTGCGGGGTCATGAGCGGGATTTCGCCCATGTAAACTTTCTCTTCCTTCGTCCCCCGCTCCTCCTTGAGCTGGAAAGTGACGTGCAACGGCGCGCTGTAGGTCTGGCCTTCGCGTTGCGCCTCGAGCGCGGTTAATTTCGGTTCGCCGATTTCGTAATGGCTGAAATCGAGGACCGCCTTTTCGTCGTAGCTCTCAATCGGGAAAACTTCCTTAAAAACGGCCTGCAGGCCGTAATTCTTGCGCTTGTTGAAGGGCACATTTTTCTGGAGAAAATCGACGTAGGAATTGAGTTGGACCTCGATCAGATTGGGCGGCTCGATTCCTTCCTTGATGGTACCGAAGTGGATGCGTTCCGACATAATTAAAATATCAATCTTCTAACGATGGGCCTTCGCGGCGTCAGGGGGCGACGAAACCGCAAAAGCTGTGGCGATGGGACTACGGCATTAGCCGAAGGCGAGGAACGCAAAAATGGCAGCAAATCGGCGGCCTGTCAAATTGACCAACCTCCGTTTTGTTGCCTGTCTCTTTCTGTTCCGTCAGTTGCGGGTTAAAAATAAAGTCGAAACTTTCTTTTAACGAAAAGGATCCTTTGCATAGACGAAGCGGACGCGCAAGATTTTTTTGCGCGTCCGCCGTCCCTAAAATTGTTCGTACTACTTGATTTCGACCTTGGCGCCAGCCGCTTCGATCTTTTTCTTGATCTCCTCAGCTTCCTCCTTGGTGACACCTTCCTTGATCGTTTTGGGTGCGCCTTCGACGAGCGCCTTGGCCTCAGCCAGACCGAGACCCGGAACCGCTCCGCGCACTTCCTTGATCACACCGATCTTGTTCGAGCCCATTTCCTTCAGGATCACTTCAAAGGTGGTTTTCTCCTCGGCGGCAGGAGCCGCCGCGCCGGCCGCGCCGGCAGCCGGAGCCGCCACGGCCACAGGTGCCGCCGCGCTAACCCCCCACTTTTCCTCGAGTTCTTTCACCAAACCAGCAATCTCAAGGACGGTCAGTCCGCTCAGCTGGTCCACTATCGCTTTTGTATCTGCCATTTTATTTTCCTCAGTTCGCCGCTCTCGAAGGCTTTTCGAGAAATTGAGGCCGATCGCCATCAGCCCGGCTGGTTGTTTGGTTGTTTGGTTCCTGCTTTGTAGGGCAAGCGCTCCGCTTGCCTTCTTTTCCTTACCCCGGCAGGCGATGCGCCTGCCCTACAAAATCTTTATCCTCCGCCCTCCGCTTTTTCCGCCTTGGCTTTGAGCAAACGTGCCAGGGCCGACCCGGGCTCGTTCAAGACCCGCACCAGCCGGGTAGCCGGCGCCAGCAGCAATCCGAGCAGTTGCGCCTGCAAGGCCCCGCGCGACGGAAGGTCCGCCATCGCTTCCATGTCGCTCTTCGACATGATTTCGCGATCAACCACGCCTACGCGCAACGCCGGAATCTCGAACTCGCTTGCGAATGTCTTCAAGATTTTCGCCACCGCCGCGACATCCTGGTCGCCGGTTACGATCGCCGTTTGGCCAATCAGCTTGTCGCCGACGTCCGGCATGCCCGATTCGGACATGGCGCGCTTCAAAAAGCTGTTCTTGACCACGTGAATCTCTGCACCGGTCGGCGCGAGCCGCGTCCGCAATTCGCTAAAATGTTCGACCTTCATGCGCTGGTAATCCGCGACCAGAATGAACGGCGCATCCTTCAGCTTCGTGGAAAGATCGGAGACAATGTTGGCTTTTTCAGGTCTCATAAAAATTAGACGCTCAGATAAGGCGACGGATCCAGATGAATGCCGGGCGACATTGTCGCGCTGACCGTAATCGCTTCAACGTAGCGGCCTTTTGCCGTAGCCGGACGCGCGCGCACGACCGCTTCAATCACCGCATTGCCATTCTCCACCAATTGATTCTCCGCGAATGAAAATTTTCCCATCGGCACCGCGACGTTGCCGTTCTTGTCGAGCTTGAACTCGACGCGGCCGGCCTTCACTTCCGCGACCGCCTTGGCCGTGTCGTCCGTGACCGTGCCGGTTTTTGGATTCGGCATGAGGCCGCGCGGGCCAAGGACCTTGCCGAGCTTGCGCACTTCGGCCATGGCGGCCGGCGTCGCGATCGCCACATCGAAATCCTGGAAACCTTCCTGGCATTTCTGGATCATGTCCTTGAAACCGACGAACTCCGCTCCGGCATTCAGCGCCTCCTTGGCGGCCTGGCCTTCGGCGAACACGAGGACGCGCACTTTTTTGCCGCTGCCATGCGGGAGTGGGCAGGTGCCGCGCACCATCTGGTCGGATTGCTTCGGATCAACCCCGAGCCGGAACGAGACGGTGACGGTCTGGTCGAACTTTGTCGGCTGAAATTTCTTCAGCGTCGCGACCGCTTCGTTAATGTTGTAGGTCTTCTTGCGATCCACCTGCTCGGCGGACGCGCGATAGCGTTTGCTGCGATTTCTTTGCATGACTTTGTTCAGTTCCAACGAGCACGAGCTCTCCTGATTAATCGACCCTGTCAGGTCGGGGCGGGCACACTAGCGGCGTTTTCGGTATTGTCAAAGCGCCAACCTACAAATCCAGGGCGGCCGCGCTGGAGGATTCCACGCTGGAATTGGCTGCCGCCGGTGCCGCGGCTGGAGCCGCCCCGTTCCGCACCACTTTGCCGTCCTTCATGACAAAGGAAATACGCTCTGTCGCCGTGATGTCCTTCGTCGGATCGCCCGGCATGGCGATGATGTCAGCCAGTTTGCCTTTCTCGAGCGTGCCCCGATCCGCGCGCACGCCTAACAAGTCAGCGTCGACCGAGGTTGCGCTGAGCAGGGCGTCGATCGGTTTCATTCCGAAGCTGATCATAAGCGCAAATTCCTTTGCATTTTGGCCATGCGGAAAGACGGCTGCGTCCGTTCCAAACGATATCTTCACACCCATCTTTACCGCGTTTCGAAACATTTCGGACCGCGCATCAGTTGCCGCCCGCGCTTTTGCCTGAATGGCGGCCGGATAGGCCTTCAGCCGCGGCATGATGTACTCCGACGCGAGCAGGGTCGGCGTCAGGTAAGTCCCCTTGCTTTTCATCAGCTGAAGGGTTTCCGGTTTCAAAAACGAGCCATGCTCGATCGAATCGACACCGGCCACGATCGCGTCGTGACCGGCCTTGTCGCCGTGGCAATGGACCGCCACTTTCTTGCGCAAGCGATGCGCTTCCTCGACCAGCACCGCCATTTCCGCTGGAGAAAACTGGGGCACATCCACTTCGTCCTTGAGCGAAAGCACGCCGCCCGAAACGGCCGCCTTGATTACGTCCGCGCCATTCTTCACTTCGTAGCGGACCGCTTTCCGGATCTCTTCCGCTCCATCCACGATCCCGTCCGTCCAATCCGGTTCGCGTCCAAAGAGCATGTCGCGAAAACCGTTGAAAGGGTCGAAATGCCCGCCGGTCGCGCCGATCCCATGCGTAGCCACGAGCATGCGCGGCCCTTCCACCAATCCGCGATTGATGGCGTTGCGGAGCGAGACATCGGGAAAATCGTGCGTGTTCGTGATGCGACTGCCGACGTCGCGCACCGTGGTGAATCCGGCCTCGAGCGTCGCTTTCGCGTACGGAATGCATTCGTAAGCCATCTCGGAAACGTTCAGGTCCAACTCCTTCAAACGCCGTGCGTTGTAGTTGCCGGAATAATCGAGCGTCAGATGCGTATGCGCGTCGATGAATCCCGGCGAGAGCGTTGCGTCACCGAGGTCGATCACCTGCGCATCCGCCGGAATCTGTACATTGCTTCCGGCATCGAGAATCTTGTTGCCCTGCACAAGCACCACGCCGTTTTGCACCAGCGCCTTCGACTTGCCATCGAACAAACGCGCCGCTTTCAGGGCAATGATCTTATCGGGCGAGTCCGCGGCAAACGAAACGGCGGCAAAAAGAAGCAGGATGGCAATTTGAATTCGCAAGAGACGAAAGAGAATCATCCTGCGGGTATAGAAACCCGCTGTTCCGAAAGCAAGCGAACTTGAGGAAAAGAACATGCCGTGTCATCCCAAACGGAGCGAGGGACCTCACAAACGTTCACGCTGATGCGTACGCACAAAGGACATTCGTGAGCTCCTTTTCTACCCCGGCATTATGCCTGCGGCCCGCAATTCTCCGCCACCCAGCGCAGGTAGTCGGGCGAACCGTCGTGCACGCGAAAGGCCAGGATCTCCGGCACATCGTACGGGTGCAGCTCGCCCAATTTTTCCCGAAATTCGGCAAACCGCGCGACCGTCGTCTTGAAATAGACCAGCACTTCCGTGGCTGCCTCGACTTCGCCCTTCCACCAATAAAACGAATCCACCGCGCTGGCCACATTCGCGCAGGCCGCAAAACGACTGTGCACCAGTTCTTCCGCGATGCGCTGCGCCTTGCCGCGATCAGGGAAAGTGCTCAAGACGAGCAGAACGTCATCTGTCATTCGTTAGGCAGGAACGAGCGCCGCCTGCCGGCAAATCCAGCCGCCGCCCAGAACGACATCGCCATCGTAGAGCACGGCCGCCTGTCCCGGCGTGACCGCCTTCTGCGGTTCGTGCAAGCGCACGCGCGCGCGGCCCGCGGCCAGCGGCGTCACCGTCGCCAAGGTCCCTGGATGCGAATAGCGAATTTTGACCTGGCATTCCAGCCTCTGGGGAGCGCACGCGGCCCGCGTGCCCAGATCGGCGGCTCGCCGATCTGCGTAGTCGGATGGCGCCCCGTAGTTCGCTTCCTCTCCAGAGGCGGACGGCGAGCCGCCGTCCGCCGCACGCGAGCCGCGTGCGCTCCCCGGAATCCAGTTCACCCGCTCGATCTCAAACTCTTCCGTCACCAAATCCTCCGCGCTGCCCACAATCACGCGATTCGTCTCTGCGTCGATATCGACGACGTAGCGCGGCTGCGCCGAACCGCCCGGCAAACCCTTTCGCTGCCCGATCGTGAACATCTCGATCCCTTCGTGCGGCGCGATGAAATTCCCTTCCAGATCGTAAATCCCGCCCGGATGAAATTGCTCCTCGCCGAGATGCGAGCGCAGAAACGCCTTGTAATCGTTGCCCGGCACGAAACAAATCTCCTGGCTGTCGACCTTGTCGGCAACCTTCAGGCCTAACGAGCGCGCGATTTCTCGAATCTCCGTTTTCGCCATTCCGCCGAGCGGTGTAAGCGCGCGACGCAGCTGTTCCTGCCGCAAACTAAACAGGAAATACGACTGATCTTTTCGCGGGTCGACGCCTTTGCGCAAAATGGCTCTGCTGTAGCCGGGATTGGCGCCACCCCCGCCGGGATCACCGATCCCGGCTGCAGCGGAACGGACAACGCCCGGGTGCTCGATAATCGCATAATGTCCGGTCGCGATGTAATCGCAGCCCAGCGCCTCGGCCTTGTCCCAAAGCTTGCCGAATTTCAGCTTCTCGTTGCACATGACGCACGGATTCGGGGTTCGTCCCGCGCGATATTCACTCGAGAAATAATCGATCACGAGGCGCTCGAATTGATCCGCTTCATCGACCACGTAGTGCGGAAAGCCCAATGAGTGTGCCACCCCGCGCGCATCGGCCACGGCCTGCGGGCCGCAGCATTTGTCCTCGGCACGCGAGATACAATCCTGCGGCCAGACCTTCATGGTCACACCGACGACGTCGTAGCCCTGCTCGCGCAAAAGATACCCGGCTACGCTGGAATCGACTCCACCGCTCATCCCGAGAAGCACCCGCTTTTTCATTGCGCGATACAGTAACTGTAGAGGCGCTTGTGCCAAGCGCCGTCCTCATCGACGCGGCGCCTGGCCCAAGCGCCTCTACATCGGTCTCACCCGCACACTGACAAATGGACTGCCGCGCAAGGTGAAGCGCCACGGCAATTCCTTCGAGCGACTGATGCCAACGCGCAGATCGCTTGTGACCGCGATTTCCTTCGCGCTTCGGCCAACAAAACAATGCCGCGGATCGGAACAAAGATCGATCTCGTGATGCCGTTTCGTGATGTCGAGCGCCTGTGTCAGTTTTCCCGGTCCGGAACAAAGGCGGCGCAGATCGTCGGTCCCGCGGCGTTTCTTCATCAGGTTGATCCCGCCGGTCGGCTCGAGAGCGCGAATCAAAATCAGGCCGTCGCGCGGGCCACCTTTCACGAGGACGTTCAGCATCCAGTGCACGCCGTAGTTGAAATAAATGTAGCATGTTCCCGCCTTGTGCCGCCTAACGAACTCGCGCGCACTCGGCCGGCTGAAGGTGTGAGAGGCTTCGTCGCCATCGACCAGATACGCTTCCGTCTCGACGATAATGCCGCGGCAGCGCCCCCAAATGAGCGTCGTGCCGATCAAAGCGGCCGCGCATTCGAGCGGATCGGTCTGGAAAAAAGCGGTCGGCAGCACGTCGAACTTCAATGGCCCGCCGCGCCTGCTTCGGCCTGCGTTTTTCGGCAGAGCCAGACGAAAACCGCCCCGATGACGAGGCAGACCGCGACCATGAGAAAGGTATCGTTCGTGGCCATGACGTAGGCATCCCGCCGGACGACGCTCTTGATGGAAGCATACGCCTGCTGCATGGCCGTGACCGGATCGTAACCTTTCGCGACGAACCGCGCGCTGATCGTGTCGAGCCGGTTCTGCGTGGCGAGGCTGTAGATGTTCACCGACTCCCCAATGCGCAGGTCGTGAAATTGCTCGCGGCGCGTGATAACGGTTGAGATGAGCGCAATACCGACCGAGCCGCCGATATTGCGCGCGATGTTAAAAATGGCGGAGCCGTCGGCCGATTGGCGATGCGAGAGATTGGCCGTGGCCAAAGCGGAAAGCGGCACGATGGTGAAGGGCTGGCCTAACGAACGCACGACGTTCGGCCAGAAGAACTGCGGCCCCGCATAGCCGGGCGACATGTTGACGTTCATGAAACAGCTCGCCGCAAAAATGGCCACGCCAAAGCAGACGAGCAGTCGCAGATCAAACCGTTTCATAAGCTGCGGGATGATCGGAAAAATAAGCAGCTGGGGCAGACCGATCCAAAGCATGACCTTTCCGGTCTGCAACGCGTCGTAGCCCTGCACCGATTGGAGGTAGAGCGGCAGCAGGTAAACGCTCCCGTAGAGGGCGAAGCCCATCCCAAAAATCACGACCGAGCCGGCCCACAAATTGCGATCGCGCAGCAGGCGCAAATTGACGAATGGCTCGTCGCGATAGATTTCGATGAGAACGAAGATCGGGATAAAAACCGCCGCCAGAGCCGCCGTCGTGCGGATGAGATCGTTACCGAACCAATCCTTGCGCTGGCCTTCTTCCAGCATGGTAATGAGAGAGCCGAGGCCAATGGCCATCGCGCCGATGCCCCACCAATCACCCTTGCGGAGAAGACCGAGTTGTATCGGTTCCGGATCGATCGCGTAGGCGACCGCGGCGAGCATGAGCGCCCCCGGAATCAGATTGACGTAAAAAACCATGGGCCAGCCGAAGCTGTCGGTCAGATAACCGCCAATGGTCGGACCGATCGCAGGGGCGAGCGTCGCCGTCATCCCGAAAAGGGCAAAGCCCACGGCTTGTTTGCTCTTGGGCAAATACTGCAGCAACACCGTGAAACTCATCGGAATCATAACGCCGCCCGTGAAACCCTGCATGGCGCGAAAGATGATCATCGCGCCTAACGACGATGAGATGCCGCAGAGCATGGAAAAACCGAGGAAGAGAACCACGTTGCCGAGCAGATACCAGCGCACGCTGAAAACGCGGGAGAGCCAGGCCGTCAGCGGAATGGTGACAATTTCACCGATCAGGTAAGCGGTCGAAATCCACGACCCTTCATCGATGGTCGCGCCGATGCCGCCGGTGATGTCGCGCAACGACGAATTGGTGATCTGAATATCGAGCACCGCCATGAACGCGCCGAGCATCGTGCCGATGACGCCGATCCAGCACCGCACATCCACCTTTTCGCCATCCTGTGCCATTAGCCTAACGAGTTAACAATTACGCGCTTTTGCTGCCTGCTCCCCGGAAAATTCTGCTCACTCATTCCAATCGCCTCCCAGCGCCTTGATCAACTGCACCGTGCTCTGCATTTGCTGGCCGAGCAGTTGCGCGGCCGTGCGCTGATCGGCCAGCAAGGCGCGCTCCGCATCGAGCACATCGAGAAAATTCACCGCGCCATGCTCATATTGTTTCTGTCCGAGCTCGAGCGTCCGCTGTTCCGCCCGGACGGCGCGCTGCTGCGCCTCCGCCTGCACACTCAATGTCCGCAAATCCGAAAGGGCCGTCTCCACATCCTGAAACGCCATCAGCACCTGTTGCCGATAACGCGCCTCTGCCTGCTCAAACCGCGCTTGCGCCGCGCGCAGATTCGCCACGTTTCGGCCGCCCTCGAAAATCGGCAACGTGATGCTCGGCCCGATTTCCCAGAAACGGCTTTGGGCATCGAACAGCAAGCCGAGATCCGCGCTTTCGAATCCACCCGCGCCCGTCAGGCGAATGCGTGGGAAAAACGCCGCCCGCGCAACACCAATGCGCGCATTGGCAGCCGCCAATTGTCGTTCCGCCGCAGCGACGTCAGGCCGGCGTTCGAGCAACCCGCTCGGCAATCCGGCCGGGATGTTCGGCGCGCGACCATCGATGGGCCGCCGCCCCATGCGAAAATCGCTCGCTGGCCGGCCCAGCAGCGTGGCCAGCGCATTTTCAATCTGGGCGCGCATCCGCTCGACCGCGGCCCGCGCCGCTTCATTGCCGGCCACCTCGGCCGTGGCGCGGGTCACATCCAATTCACTCGTTAAGCCAGCCTGCAGCCGTTCCTGCGCAATGTTCAAGGAATCGCGCCGGGTCTTGATCGTGCGGTCGAACACATCCATCTCGGCATCGAGCGACCGGAGCAGAAAATACTGGCTGGCCACATTCGCGGCCACGCTCAACTGCATGGCGAAAAAATCCGCCTTCGCCGCCTGCGCCTCGGCCCGGGCCGCGGCATATTGATTCCGCACGCGACCGAACAAATCGATTTCCCAATTCAGATTCGCCGGCACACGGAAATCATTTTGCGTCGTGGTGAGCGGTTGCGTCGAAATGACCGGCGCGGCCCCGCCAGAACTTCCGCCGCCGCCGAAAGGATTACTCCCGATCAACTCGCCTTTTTGATACGGCAGCGTGTTCGAAGTGCGCCTCCGTTCACCCTGCGTATCGATGTTGATTTGCGGGAAAAAATCCGCCGCGGCCACGCGCGACAAGGCGCGCCCTTCCGCGATGCGCGCAGCGGCCAGCCGTAAATCCTGATTCGCGCTCACTGCCTGTTCCTCAAGCTGATCGAGCACCGGATCGCGAAAGACTTTCCACCACACCCCGCGCGGTTCCGTGTCGGCCGGTTCGGCAGTTTTCCAATGGCGGCTATTTTTGAACGCGACCGGCACAGGGTCGTTAGGCGGGCCGGTATAATGCGGACCGAGAATGCAACCTGAGAAAAGAAGTGCGCATCCTAACAGAAAACCTCGCACCGTTAATTCCGGGGAGCGCAGGCTGCCAGCCTGCCGGCGATGGCAACCCTGCCATCGCGAACTTTTCGCGGCCAGGCGTCCGAACAAATGAAACCGGCCCGCAATTCCCCGCGTCTCGCCCAAAGTGCGTGGCGGCAGGTTGCCGCCACCCGCAGGCTGGCAGCCTGCGCTCCCCAGCCAAGATTTCGCGCCGGCCCAGTTCAGAATCGATCGCCGCATCTTCCGGGCGCCTATTCGGTTCGCAAATCGATCTTCGGCTCAGCCGACAGACCCGGCACGATCCGATCGCGATATCCGCGAATACTGTCCGGTTCGAAAACAATCTTGACCGGCACACGCTGCACGATCTTCGTAAAATTGCCGGTGGCATTATCCGGCGGGAGTAGCGCGAACTCGGCTCCGGTCCCAGCTTGAAAACTATCGACGTGCCCGATGAAAGTTTTGTCCGGCACCGCATCGATCGAGATGTCCACTTTTTGGCCCACGCGCACCCTGGCCAGTTGCGTCTCCTTCAAATTTGCCACGACCCAGATGCCGTCCTCCACCACTGCCATCAAGGCTTGACCCGGCTGAATTCGCTGGCCGGCCTCGACCGTTTTTTTGCTCACCATTCCATTCACCGGTGCGATAACCTTCGTGTAAGAGAGCTGCAGTTCGGCGTCGCGGACTTCGCTTTCCGCCGTGGTGATGCCGGCCATGTTGACGCCGAGCTGAGCCTCGGCCGCTGCTGTGTTGGCTTTGGCGGCCGCGTAGGCGCCCTGCGCACCTTTCAAAGCAGCGGTCGCCGTATCGACCTCGGCTTTCGAAACCGCGCGAATGTCTTTTCCGTAAAGCGCGCTGGCTCGATCATAGTCGATCTGCGCCTTGTCCAGGTTCGCTTTCGCTTGTTCGCTCGCCGCTTTCTTTTGCAGGACGTCGGCACGCGAAGACCGAACCCAGGCTCGTGCCTGCCCTGATTGGGCGCGCGCTTTGGCCAGGGCGACTTCGTAAACCCGCGGATCGAGAACGACGAGTGTCTGTCCGGCTTTTACGCGCGCATTGTCATCTACCAGAACTTTCTCCACGGTCCCGGCCACGCGCGCGCCGATTTGATGCACGTGCCCGGCGGTGTAAGCATCGTCCGTCGATTCAAAATGCCGCGAATGGAGATAATAGAGTAGTCCACCCAGCAGCAGGATGCCGAGCACGATGCCGCCGATGATCAGCGTTTTCTTGGAAGGCGCCTTCGGCTTTTTGTCTTCCTTCGAACCTTCGTCTTTTTCCTCTTCCGAGCCCTCTCCGTCTGGGCTCTCGTGATTTTCCGGTTCGCCAGAATCGCTGCGATTGTGTCGTTTCTCCTCCGTTTGCGTGGAAGAATCCGAATCGTGGTCAGATCGCGCGGCCATTGTGCAACCTATTTAAGAAACGCTGGCCGGGCGAAAATGGCCGTGCGGAGCGTTGAAGTTTGTGTCCTGCGTGGGATCGGTGCTGGCGCGATGCTCCCCAGACTTCGTCGGCGCCTTGCCTAACGACCTTTTCGTTGTCGGAAGGCGCGCCCAAAGCGAAGAAGACTCAAGCGACGCGGCCGCAGCAGTTCTTGTATTTCTTGCCGCTGCCGCATGGACACGGTTCGTTGCGGCCAACCTTCGGCATGGCGCGACGCACCGGAAGGTCGAGCTTCACCTCGCCCGCTCCGTCGCCATTCCCTTCCAGGGCGACTCCGGCGAGGGCGTGGGCCGGCTGGCGATCGGGCGCGGGCGCGTTGGCACCGGGCGCGGTGGGCGCGTGTTCGCGCATGAGAAATTGCGGAAGCGTGGCCAGGAAATTCTCGAAAGCCTGCAGATTCGACGTGCTGCGGAAAAGATTATGGAGCACCTCGTTCTTAATGTTCGCCATCAGTTCAACGAACATCTCGTAGGCTTCCGTCTTGTATTCGATAAGCGGATCCTTCTGCGCGTAGCTGCGCAGATATACGCCTTCGCGCAGTGAATCCATCGCATAAAGGTGCTCCTGCCAGAGGCGATCGATTGCGTTGAGAATGATGTAACGCTCGAGGCTTTTCACCGCGGCCGGCTCTTCATGGCGACGATTTGCGCTCGTAGGCGTCCTTGATCTTCTCGATGAGAAACTGCGTATTTTCTTCGACGCTGCGCGTCTCAAACTGCGCTTTTTCTTTTGTCAGGCCGAGCGGGAACGTTGTGTTCACCCAGTGCAGCAGGCCGCCATAATTTACTTCCTCACCCGCGACGCCCGTGCCCAGATATTCGCGCACCTTGCCCGGGACGGCTTCATCGATCACTTCGTAAATGAGTTTGCGCGGTTCCTCCGAATCGATCGTGTCGTTGCGATACGTGTAGACGACTTCGCGCTGATTGTTCATCACGTCGTCGAAATCGAGCGTGCGTTTGCGGGCCAGATAATTGCGCTGCTCGACCCGTTTCTGCGCCGTCTCGACTGATTTGTTCAACCATGGATGCTCGAGTTCCTGGCCTTCCTCGAGACCAAAGCGCTCCATGATTTTCGTCATGCGATCGGCCGCGCCGAAGTTGCGCATAAGGTCGTCCTCGAAGCTGACGAAAAAGCGCGACGCACCCGGATCGCCCTGGCGTGCGCACCGGCCGCGCAACTGCCGATCGATCCGGCGCGACTCGTGTCGCTCGGTGCCGACAACGAAGAGACCGCCTTTTCCCGGCACACCCGGGCCGAGCTTAATGTCGGTGCCACGACCAGCCATGTTCGTCGAAATCGTCACCGTGCCCGGCTGGCCGGCGCGCTGCACGATCTCGGCTTCCTGCGCGTGATATTTGGCGTTCAGGACATTGTGCGGAATTTTCTCGCGCTTGAGCATGCGGCTCAGTAGTTCCGACGCTTCCACGCTCACTGTGCCGACGAGCACCGGCTGCTCTTTCGCGTGACATTCCTTGATCTCGTTAATGACGGCGTTGTATTTCTCGCGCCGCGTTTTGTAGATGCGGTCATTCCCGTCCTTGCGCGCGACGGGCCGATTCGTCGGGATCACGTTCACGTCGAGTTTGTAAATGTCCTGGAACTCGGCCGCTTCCGTCTCCGCCGTGCCGGTCATGCCTGCGAGTTTTTGATAAAGCCGGAAGTAATTTTGAATCGTGATCGTGGCGAGCGTCTGCGTCTCGCGATCGATCTGCACGCCTTCCTTCGCCTCGACGGCCTGATGCAATCCGTCGCTCCAGCGCCGGCCGGGCATTTTGCGGCCCGTGTATTCATCGACAATAACGACTTTGTTTTCCTCAACCACATACTGCACGTCTTTCTCGAAGAGGCAGTAGGCGCGCAGCAATTGTGAGATATTGTGGATGCGCTCGGCCTGCGCGTCGCACACCTGCTGGCGCTCCGTTTTCGCACTTTCTTTCGCTTCGTCGGAGAGCTCCGTATTCAGGTCAATCTCGGTAAATTCGCTGATCAAATCGGGCAGGACGAAGGCCTCAGGATCGTCGGGGTTGAGGAAACTGCGACCCTGTTCGGAAAGATCGGCTTCGTTCGATTTTTCATCGATCGTGAAAAAGAGCTCTTCCTTAAGCGCAAAGAGCGCTTCTTTTTGCGAATCGGCATAGAAGGAAAGCTCCGCCTTATCGACGGCCTTGCGCTTCTCCGGATCTTCCATCATGCGGAGGAGCTGCTTGTTGCGCGGTTGTCCGAGCTTGACCTTGAACATGAACAGCCCGCCCTCTTCGATTTTGCCGGCGTCGAATGCTTCCTTTGCTTCGCTGGCCAGGCGGTTGCAAAGCATGTTTTGCTTGCGCACCAGCTGCTCGACGAGCGGCTTCCATTTGTCGTACTGATGGGTCGAGACGGTGGCCGGTCCGCTGATGATCAACGGCGTTCGCGCTTCGTCGATCAGAATGGAATCGACCTCATCGACGATCGCGTAATTGTAGCCACGCTGGACCTGTTGCTCGCGCGTCGTGGCCATGCCGTTATCGCGCAAATAATCGAAGCCGAATTCCGAGTTCGTCCCGTAGGTAATGTCGCAGGCATACTGTTCGCGACGTTCTTCAGGCGGTTGATCGTGCTGAATGCAACCGACCGTCAGACCGAGGAATCTGTAAAGCTCGCCCATCCACTCGGCGTCGCGCCGGGCCAGGTAATCATTCACGGTCACCAGATGCGCCCCGCGGCTGGTCAGCGCATTAAGGTACAAAGGTAATGTCGCGACCAGCGTCTTGCCCTCGCCCGTCGCCATTTCCGCGATGCGGCCGCGATGCAACACAATGCCGCCGACCAATTGCACATCGAAGTGCACCATGTTCCAGGTCATCGGCTGGTCGCACACGTCGAAGGTCTGCTGTCGCTCGGTCAGACGGCGCGCCGCATTTTTCACGACGGCGAATGCTTCCGGCAAAATTTCGTCGAGCTTCGTCCATTGATCCGGAAGCTCGGGGATCGCAGCGAGCTGCGCTTTCCACTCGGTTGTCTTGGCGCGCAAATCGTCGTCCGAGAGCGCCTTGAACTGCTCATCGAGCTCGTTGATGCGACGGACCATCGGCATCAGGCGCTTGATTTCGCGCTGATTCTTCGAGCCAAGTATTTTCTTTAAAATCCAGCCAACCATGGGTCGTTCAATATCGATGAGAATCGGCCAGTATCAATTTGCAATGCCCCGGCGGCGTCGGCCTCGTGCGGCGTGAGCGAGCGCGCTCCTACCATTGTGCGGCGAGAGTTTCCAGCTAAGATCGCGCCATGAAGAAGATTGTTTCCACGAACGAAGCGCCCTCCGCCATCGGTCCCTACTCCCAGGCGGTGCGGGTCGGTTCCCTTCTCTTTTGCTCCGGCCAGATCCCGCTCGACCCGAAAAGCGGACAGATGGCTTCACAGGATATCGGCGAACAGGCGCGGCGAGTTCTTGATAATCTTCAGGCTGTCCTCAAAGCCGAAGGATTAGGTTTTCAACATGTGGTGAAGACCACTGTTTTCCTGACCGACCTCGCCGACTTCCAGACTGTGAATGAAATTTACGCCACCTATTTCAGAGAAGAGCCGCCGGCGCGCTCGACCGTCCAGGTGGCGGCGCTCCCGAAAGGCGCACGCGTGGAAATCGAAGCCATCGCGATCGCGAGCCAGGGTAAAACGGTCGGCGATACTTCCGGGTAGCAGGTTTTCCCAAAAATGAGCGACGATCTGCTGGCTCTCTTTCGCAAAACCGGCGCTCTGCTCGACGGTCATTTCATCCTCCGCTCCGGCCGGCACAGCCGCCAGTTTTTCCAATGCGCGCTGCTCCTGCAATATTCGGACGTGGCGGCGCATGTCTGCGGCTTGCTTGCCGACCGCCTTCGTCAATTCGACTGCGAGAGCGTCATCTCTCCCGCCCTCGGTGGCATTATCGTCGGCCAGGAAGTTGCCCGATCGTTAGGTAAACGTCACATTTTTGCCGAGAAAGAAGAAGGTGGTCTCGTCCTGCGCCGCGGCTTCACCATTGCGCCTAACGAACGTTTCCTCGTCGCGGAAGACGTCGTTACGCGCGGAGGTCGCGTCCAGCAGACCATTGACATTGTCAAAGCACACGGTGGCCAGGTTGTCGCAGCCGGAGTCATCGTCGATCGGAGTGGCGTGCAAAAGCCGAATTTCGGTTGTCCCTTCGTCAGCTTGATGCAAATGAACGTCGAAACCTTCGAAGCAGATCAGCTGCCGGCTGACCTCGCCGCTATTCCCGCGATCAAGCCAGGCAGTCGTTAGGCTTCCGCCATCTTGAAAACCGCCCACCCCAAAGCCTCAGTCGTTTGCATCGCCGGCGCCCATCGTTCCGGCACATCGATGTTGACGCGACTTCTTCACGAGGTTGGCCTCGATCTGGGACCTCCGGAAGACATGATGCCGGCGCGAGCCGACAATCCGGAAGGTTTCTGGGAAAATTTGCGTTTCGTTGCCATCAACGACGAAATCCTCAATGAACTGGGCGGCGCCTGGGATTTGCCGCCGGCCGCCACGGAGAAATTCAGCAGCGACCGGCTCGAACCTTTGCGGCAGAAAGCGCGCTGGCTGATCGAGAGCTTCGAACCAGACAAGCCCTGGGGTTGGAAAGACCCGCGTAACAGCATCACCTTTCCTTTTTGGCGTGAGCTTCTGCCAGAACTCAAGCTGGTCGTGGTGGTGCGCAATCCGCTCGAAGTGGCTTACTCATTGCAAAGGCGCAATGGATTTTCCTACAGCTTCGGTCTCCGTCTTTGGGAAATCTACAACCGTCGGCTGCTCGAGATCTCGGGAGAGAGTGCGCGACTTATCGTGCATTACGATTCTTTCTTTGAAAAGGCCGCCGACGTTCTGCGGCAGATCGTTCATTTTGTCGGACTGCCCGAAGGGACGGTCGAATCTGCGGCCCGGCTTGTTCTTTCAGAAAAACGCCACACCCGTTTCACCACTCGCCAGATGATTGAGGCTGGGGTTTCCCGGGAAGTTATCGAGCTTTATGAGCAATTGATACGCGGAGACTCGCATGCGCGAGACAGGAAACAAACGGCTCGGCCGGACCTCCTCCCCGGCTCTTCCAACCGGCTGAATCTTTCCATTCCGGAAGGCGAACCCGTCCGCCAGGAACTGGCGAAACTCAGAGGGGATTGCATCACTCTGCAGAAGGAGCGCGAAAAGATTGGAACATGAGCTTCGCAAAAGCGCTGATGAGCTTCGCAAAAACGCCGAAGAGCTGGCCCGACGCGACGGGCGGCTAATCGAACTCTCCAGCCATGTGCAACGGCTCGAAGAGATGCGCTCGCGCCTGGAGAATGAACTGCGCAAGGCGACCGCTGATATCGACACCAGCCGGGAAAGATTCGCGCAGGTGAATCAGCTGCTACACACGAGAAGTATCGAGCTGGTCGAAAAAGAAAAGAGCATCATCGAACTGACCGCCAGCTTGCGCAAGCAACTGCATGCCACACGCCGCCTGTCGCACCTCTTGGACGACGCCGGGTTGGCGGATTCCCGGCTGAGGACTTCGAGGCGCTGGAAATTCGCCAATCCGCTGGCCGCTTTGTCGGCTCTATTTTTTGGACGCCCATTCGGCGGATACGGGCACCTCGAGAAGGTGGTGAAAGCGTATTCGGAATGGCGCAAGGCTCATCCCGACGTCGAGAGGATCGACCAAACACTCCATGAATTAAAGACCGGGGGGCCGCGTTCGCCCATCGCCGCTGCCCCGCGCCTGACGCCCGAGCAACCCCAACCGCCGGCCGAGCCTGTCGAATTTGCGACCCACAAGACAGTCGAGACTTCCATCGTTATACCTGTTTTCAATCAATTCGCCTTTACCTGCGCCTGCCTTGCTTCGCTCCAACGCCATGCTGGTTCGGAGCGTTTCGAGGTCATCGTGGTGGATGATGGATCGACCGATGCGACAGAGGCGGTGATCGCGAAGATTCCTGGGGTCGTTTATTTGCGCAACGACAGCAACATTGGCTTTATCGGCTCGTGCAATCGAGGAGCCGCCCAGGCTCGCGGCAATTATCTCGTCTTTCTGAATAACGACACGGAAGTAACGAATGGATGGCTGGCGGCTTTGCGCGAGACATTCGAATTCGAACCGCGGGCCGGCCTGGTCGGGGCCAAGCTGGTCTTTCCCGATGGCCGTCTCCAGGAAGCGGGCGGAATCATCTGGCGCGATGCGCCGGCTGGAATCGAGGGAAGTTTGATGACCCGGAAAAGCCAGAGTACAACTTTTTGCCGAGGTTGACTATTGCTCGGCCGCCTGCGTAATGATTCCGAAATCGATGTTTGAAAGCTTGGGCGGCTTTGATTCCAAGTATGCACCCGCTTACTACGAGGATACCGACCTCGCGTTTAAAGTTTCCGCGTCACGGCTATGAAAGTGCTTTATCAGCCGCTAGCAAGGTCATTCATTATGAAGGAGCCACCGGCGGCACCGATTTGACGCGGGCGATAAACAACATCAGGAAACCAATCGCGCCACCTTTGCCGCAACTTGGGCGCAGATGTGCTGGCAGAGAAACCGATGAATGGTGACATGGCGAGCTAGACAAGCGTCCGGTCCAGGTAAGAAACGCATTCTTGTCATCGACCACCATCTGCCCATGCCTGATCGCGATTCTGGTTCGCTCCGCATGTTTCAAATATTAACATTCTGCGCCGGCTCGGCCACCGTGTGACTTTTATCCCGGATAACCTCGCCGATATTCCGCCTTACGCTGCGGAATTGCAGAAACGCGGGATCGAAGTGGTCTATTATCCCCTACCTAAGAGCGTGCGCGAATATCTGGCTCAAAATGGCGCGATCTTTGATGTCGTGCTTTTCAGCCGCTGCGATTTTGCCCGCAAACATATCGGCGCGTCCGCGCGCACGCGCCGCAGAGCCGCGTCATCTTCGACACTGTGGATTTCCATTTTCTCCGCGAAGACCGAGAGGCGAACCTAACTCAGGACACGGGCATGCGATTGAGCGCCCGGACAAGCGGGAACAGGAATACGACCTGATCGATCAGAGCGGATGAAACATGGGTGGTGAGCGCTTATGAAGCCGAACTGCTGCGCCAGGAGCGAGCCGGCCAAATCAATCGAAGTCGTCTCCAATATCGTGGAGAGCCCGGGGTCCGCCACGCCGTTTTCATTACGACGCAGAATTTTTTGTTTATCGGCAGCTTTCAACACACGCCCAATATCGATGCGGTCCTTTTCTTCATCCGCGACATCTATCCAAAGGTGCGAGGACAGCTCCCGGACGCGAAGTTTTACATCATAGGCGACAAGGCTCCTCCGGAGGTAATTGCCCTCGCTGACGAGAACATCATTATCACTGGCTTGCAGCCGGATGTGCGGCCGTATTTCGATAGCGTAAGGTTATCCATCGCTCCGCTTCGATACGGCGCGGGAGTAAAAGGAAAGATTAATCAAAGCATGGGGCTGGGCGTTCCGGTTGTGGCGACGTCAATCGCAGCGGAAGGAATGTTTTTGACGAACCGCGAGGACATTCTAATCGCAGATACGCCGGGAGATTTTGCCGAGGCGCTAATCGAACTTTACCATTCCAAGGAACTCTGGGAGCGCATATCGAGCCATGGGATCGAGAAAACCCAATCAATGTATTCCGTCGAGGTCGCAACCAAACAGTTGGCGCACCTTTTGAGCGATGAGCATATTCACGCTGCGGTCTCCTCGCCGTTGCGAAATGACGGGATCAAACCAGCAGGTCAGGTCGCAAGCGAAATTCAGCCGGGGACCGCGAGGTGAGTAAGGTCACCACGCAAGTCGGCATTACTGGAAGAATCACCGCCAGGCCCAATCCACCGCTGTCCGGTTCAAAGACAAAAATAATCTGGGAAACGAACGATCCTTTGGGGGCGGAAGTTCGCGTCATCACCGCGAAAGACGGCGATAAGTTAGTAAGCCGCGGCCCCAGCGGTTTTGTTGAGGTGGATTGGATCGTGGGCCTGGCCCCGTACGAGTTCGAGCTTTTTGGAGTGAGCGATCCCGATAGATGCCTTGATCGCGTCGCGGTCCAGCTGAGCGATGTCTCACCGACTGCTGTCTTGAACAAAATCGCGGCCGAAGCCGCCAAAGGAAATATCGATCTCGAAGAAATCGCACGCTTTGTCGCTCAGGTAGCTCCCCGGTGCGTCAACAGCGCGCGCTATCCGGAATTTTTTCGGCTCTGGGAAGAGCGCGGTGTGCATCTCACCCCAGTCCACTTTTACCAACCAATTCCCGACACCCGCCTGCTGCCCGAATTGCTCTGGGAAAAGCGAAGCGAGCTGTGCGGAATCGACATGAACGAAGCCAAGCAGCTGGATCTGCTGCGGAATTGCTTTCCAAAATTTCGCGAGGAGTACGACCAATTCCCCCATGCCCCGACGAGCGACCCCGCCCAATTCCATTTCGACAACGGCCGCTTCGGTGGGACGGACGCGCTTGCGACGTATTGCATGGTTCGTCACTACAAACCCAATCTAATTATTGAAGTCGGGAGCGGTTATTCCTCGTTAGTCTCCGGTCAGGCTGCAGCAAAGAACGGAAATACTCCTCTCATTTGCATCGAGCCCTTCCCTCTCGATTTCTTTGCGAATGGTTTTCCCGGTTTGCGTTCTTTGATTGAAAAAAGAGTTCAGGACGTCGATCTGGATTTCTTTTCTCAGCTTCAATCTGGCGACATTCTTTTTATCGATAGCTCTCACACGGTGAAGGTCGGAGGGGACGTTAACTACCTCTTTCTCGAAGTGCTGCCGCGGCTAAACCCCGGTGTCATCGTCCACATTCACGACATTCTTTTTCCGTACGATTACCGGCGCGATTGGGTAATGGACGAGCTTCGTTTTTGGAACGAACAGTACCTTCTTCAGGCATTTGTCACATTCAATTCTGAATTCGACGTCCTTTTTTGTAACAGTTATCTTGCCGATCGTTACCTGGAAGATGTCAAGGCCACTTTCCCAAAGTCGCCCTGGTGGGGGGGAGGCAGTTTTTGGATGCGACGGCGGACGAGCCCGAACGGATAGTCGTTACGTTGCTTATATGAATGTGAAAACTTCTTTGGAGTTGCCAACCAATACTTGCGTCTACGAACGCTACGATCCTCAGACCCTGGAACCTGTAAACAAAGAAACCTGCATCCGATTGCAGGAACTGGGGTGGGATGCACAAGACTTTAAGGGACGAACAGTTCTCGACATTGGTTGTAACTCAGGCCTGCTCACCGTCCATGCACTCCGGCTCGGGGCAGCAAGGGTGCAGGCCTGCGATGTTCAGGCGCCTTTGGTGGATTTCGTTGCACGCGTAGTCGAGGCACGGCGCCTTCCCGTTACAGTTAAAAAGATCGCTTTCGACAAATTGGAACCCTCGAAAGACAAAGCCGATGTCGTTCTCTTCATGGAAGTTCTTCATTGGCTCGTTTCGCAGGGGCTTGAGCTTAGGAGCGTCATTCAAAAACTCTCCCAGCTTTCCGAGCACATTCTTTATTTGGAATTTCCCTGGTCGGTTCAGGAGCCTTCAATTCAGAAACAGACACAGCTGACCGAAGAGACATATTCAACGGACGCGGTCCTTGATGAACTAACCAAGTATTTCGTCAGCGTGCGTGTCGTCAGGTTCATGCACTATTTCGGATTCCATTCCGGCTCGAAACGCATTCTCGTCGAGGCGCGCATGAAAAGACCGGAGGCGAGCATCCTGGGGCAGCTGCCCGAGACTTACAGTCTGGACGTTCCGCTTTCGCGCGGACGGAATGAGAGTTATCTTCTCAACAGCACGCGCGGTCCCCTTGTCGCGAAGCTTCTCGCGCCAGAAAGTTCGCTTAGCCGACTCCCAGAAGCCCTCTGCACGCGGATGTTCGACGAAATCGTCGCAGCGCGACCGACAACCGTAATCGCACCGGAAAAACACGCGGGGAAATATCTTCTTCCGGCCTCTGCAAAAAGATATTGGATGATTTTTCCCTTCGTTGGCAGGCTTCCCTCGGTGGGCAAGGCAAAGCCTTTTCCGACCGATTTTTCTCAGTTGATCGCTCTTTTCATCGCGGTGCGACGGGATTTTCGTCCACTTTCAGCTGATTTATTGAAGAACTTGCGCGACCAAGATCTGGTGCGCGATTTCCGCGCGATTGCGGCGCCTGATGCCACGTGGGCGCTTGAACCGGGCGAGCTGGCAGAGATCAGGGAAAAGCTGCTCCTGATTCTCGCGGAATTGCGCAGTCCGAGCGGGCACAATTTGGATGCTTTGTGCCACGGTGATCTGCAAACCGGTAATTTCGTTTTCAACGAAAAAGGGGGCGCCTGCGTGATCGATCTCGACACGATAAGTGTCGGAACAATTTACTCGGATGGTTTAACTGGATTGATATGGCGCGGAGCTGATGCAGCAACTCTGGCGGCATTTTGTGAAAACTTGCGGCCGGAAGAGAGCCGGCCCGTGGCACGGGGCGACCTTAGCTATGCCGTTGCGTGCGGAATTTCCTGGTTTTGTGCCGTGCGTTCGCTCAATGCGGAGGCAATCATCCCAGAACAAATCGCCCGTCTAAGAAAAGGTCTGGGGGCGGCGGTCGAGTTCCATTCCGAGGTAGACTGAAAATCGCCTCCTGAATTACTTTGGTTTGCGCGCCGCGAGAACAATTCGCGCCATGTATTCGGCCAGCCCATGCGCGGGTACAACTTTGCGCAGCTCAACGATTTCACGGAAGCCAATGAGTTCGAGGCATTTCTTTAAAACAGATGTGCTCAACGCCCAAAAATTGGTCCGATCGTTGTTCTGCATGTGCATGAAATAACAAATATTCGGATCGTGAGGGTGATCGTAGACTTGCGTTTCGAGACCGAGATAACCACCGGGTCGCAGGTTATCGAACGTTGTCTGAAGAGACAGATACGGATTGGGCAGGTGATACAGGGTTCCAAAGTGCAAGACGACATCGAATTCCCGTGGCCGGCTGAAAGTCTCCGCACTTCCGATCTGGAATTGCGCGGTAGCCCCGGCAAGTTCTGCGAAGAAGCGCGAGACGTCGACATGCCGCGGGACAACATCGATTCCAGGTACAGGAAAAGCCGGTACTGGGTCGCGGCATTGATTGAATTGTAGCCCGCGTTACATCCGATATCGAGCAAAGTTCCACCTGAAAGCTCCGCAAAAGGAATGGCTTCTTCGACAAATCTGAACTTGATCAAGGGATGTTCAGTAAACGGGATTCTGCGCTGAAATTCATTGGTTGAAACTCCGTTGTTGAAATCGACCCGGATGCTCCATGGTTCCCATTTCTTCAATTGTTCTCGCAGTTCCTCGGCGCGGAGCGAGGTTTGCAATGTTAAATGATTTTTTCCCATACTGGCAGCGCCATCCAAACCGAGATTTAGCGGCGGTTATATCCCAAAGATCAATTGTAACGCAACACGATCATCGTGCATGATCTATTACTGAGACATGGAGAATGCGCGCAACCCGAAAGCTCGGGAAATTATCGAACGGGCAATGACTGACCGGGCCGTTTACGATGCAATGGCTGCCAAAGAAAGCGAGGTGTGGGGGAAGATTCTTCCCGCGCTGGAGGAGTCGGAGCCACGAGACGCAGATGTCGAGGCGAGCGGAAAGTTGAGAGTGAGTCGTTACGCGAGCTCCCTCATTCAGGTCGCAAAAGAGAAAGGCCTGCGTTTTCATCGCGGGTTGACCCTGGGGTGCGGTGCGGGCCGTCTGGAGAGACTGTTGCTCGACCATGGAATCTGCCAATCTTTTCACGGCATCGACATCTCGGAACAAGCCGTTGCTAACGCACAGGGGCGAGCGAAACGCGACGGCCTGCCGTTGACCTATGAAGTCGGTGATCTCAATTTCGTCGAGCTACCAAAAAGTGAATTCGATCTCGTGGTCACGCAGACGGCCCTGCATCATGTTTTGTTTCTCGAACATGTCGCAACCCAGATATCGACAACGCTCAAGCCGGAGGGATATCTCTGGATCCATGACTTTATCGGCGAAACACAGGGCCAATACGATGCCAAGAGACTCGAGGTTGTTAACCGGCTGCTCGCCATTCTTCCCGAAAAATTTCGCGCGAACAAAATCAACGGCCACGTTACAAAACGGATTGAGCGGCCAGAGCCCGGTAAGCTTGGTTCGCCCTTTGAAAAAATTCGCTCGGAAGAAATTGTTCCCATTTTCGAACGCTGGTTCACAATCGAATGGCGCAAAGAATTCGACGCCTTTTTTCATTTGGTTGTGCCGCCGGGAACGCGCGCGACGTATATGGAAAATGAGGACACGAAAGCATTATTTGAAGTCCTGATGTTACTCGATCACCTTTGCGTGACGGAAGGCATTCTGAAGCCTGTTGGCGGCCAATATCTCATGCGCCCTCGCGCTCCCGGACCAGCATCTTGACACTCCAATCGCGACTAATAGTTTCAAAGCGTTCAGCGCGCCAACCGGCCGCGGAATATCTGCCGTGACCGCTCTTTCCGCCTTCCATCGCTCTTCTGTTGGCCGAAAAATCATCGTCGCGCTCACGGGCATCGTTCTCATTCTTTTCATCATCGGACATCTGCTCGGGAATTTGCAGATCTTTCTCGGGCCCGACTGGATCAACAGTTATGCCGAGCATCTGCGCGAGCTTGGGCCGCTGCTTTGGGCCATTCGCGTGTTTCTCATCGTCACGGTGACGATTCACATTTACGCGACGATTCGACTGGCCATTGAGAACCGCCGCGCGCGCCCCAACCGGTATGTGAAACGCGACTATGTAAAGGCGACGGTGGCCTCCCGTTACATGGTGCTGAGCGGCCTCGTCATCCTCGTCTTTCTCATCTACCACATCGCGCATTTCACGGTGCGCGTGACCGATCCGCGCTTCGCCCTGCTCAGGAAGGATCCCCTCAACCACTACGACGTCTTCTCCATGATGGTTTACGGATTTCAGAACATCTATGTCTCGGCCTTTTATGTTCTCGGAATGTTCCTGCTCGCTCTGCATCTGAGTCATGGTTCTTCGAGTTTCTTTCAATCGCTCGGTTTCAATGATCAGAAAATGGCGCCGCGGTTAGCGCGTGGCGGCCGTGTCTTCGCCTGGCTCATTTTTATCGGTTACACCTCCATCCCGGTCGCTTGTTTGCTGGGATGGATACAACCCGCCCAGCCCTTATGATCGGCGAGCTCGAGTCGCGCGTTCCGGCCGGGCCATTGTCCGACAAGTGGCGCAATCACAAGAATCATGCGCGCCTTGTTGCGCCTAACAACCGGCGCAAGTTCGAGATCATCGTCGTCGGCACCGGGTTGGCCGGAGGCTCCGCGGCGGCCACGCTGGGCGAGCTCGGCTTCAATGTAAAATCGTTCTGCTACCAGGACAGCCCGCGCCGCGCTCACAGCATCGCCGCGCAGGGCGGCATCAATGCGGCCAAGAATTACCCAAACGACGGCGACAGCGTCTACCGGCTTTTTTACGACACAATCAAGGGAGGCGATTTCCGCTCGCGCGAAGCGAACGTTTATCGCCTCGCCCAGGTCAGCAATCTGATCATCGACCAATGCGTCGAGCAGGGCGTGCCATTCGCGCGCGAATACGGCGGCCTGCTCGCCAATCGCTCGTTCGGCGGCGCCCAGGTTTCGCGCACTTTTTACGCGCGCGGCCAGACCGGGCAGCAACTGCTGCTTGGCTGCTACCAGGCGCTTTGTCGCCAAATCGCTGCCGGCACGGTGAAGATGTTTCCGCAAACGGAGATGCTCGATCTCGTTTTGGTCGACGGCCACGCCAAAGGCATCATCACGCGCAGTCTCGTCACCGGAAAAATCGAGGCCCATTCCGCCGATGCCGTCGTGCTGGCCACCGGCGGTTACGGAAATGTTTTCTACCTCTCGACGAACGCGCGCGGCTGCAACGTCACCGCCACTTACCGTGCCTACAAGAAGGGGGCGCTTTTCGCCAATCCCTGTTTCACGCAAATCCATCCGACATGCATCCCGGTGAGCGGCGAGTATCAATCGAAGCTCACGCTCATGTCCGAATCGCTGCGCAACGACGGACGCGTCTGGGTGCCAAAGCGGAAGGAGGATTGCCCCAAAGCGCCTAACGACATTCCGGAAGCCGATCGCGATTATTATCTGGAACGCAAGTATCCCAGCTTCGGCAATCTCGCGCCACGCGACATTGCTTCGCGGGCGGCCAAGGAGGTTTGCGATGAAGGACGCGGGGTCGGCCCCGGTGGACGCGGCGTCTATCTCGATTTCAAGGACGCCATTGCCCGCCTCGGCGAAGAGACGATCCGCGAGCGTTACGGGAATCTTTTCGACATTTATGAAAAGATCACGGGCGAGAATGCCTATGAGACGCCAATGCGCATTTATCCGGCCGTGCATTATACGATGGGCGGCCTCTGGGTGGATTATAATTTGATGAGCAACATCCCCGGCCTCCACGTCATCGGCGAAGCGAACTTCTCCGATCACGGCGCCAATCGTCTCGGGGCGAGCGCGCTAATGCAGGGCCTGGCGGACGGTTATTTCGTGCTGCCATCGACGCTTCCGAATTACCTCGCCGGCCAGGTCGGCAAACGTCCGGCCATCGACCGGCCGGAATTTCGCCAGGCCGAAGACGATGTGCGCACCCGCATCAAGCACCTGCTCAGCGGCAGTGGAAAACGCTCGGTCGATTCGATTCATCGCGAACTTGGCCTGTTGCTCTGGGAAAAATGCGGCATGGCGCGCAACGCCGCCGGCCTGCACGAAGCACTCGAACGCATCCCGCCATTGCGCGAGGAATTCTGGCAGAACGTGAATGTCCCCGGTTCGGGCGAGGAATTCAATCAGTCGCTCGAACGCGCCGGCCGCGTCGCCGATTTCCTGGAATTCGCCGAGCTCATGTGCGTGGATGCACTGACCCGCGACGAATCGTGCGGCGGCCATTTTCGCGAGGAACATCAGACACCCGACGGTGAAGCGCTCCGCAACGATGAAGATTTCGCCGCCGTTTTCGCCTGGGAATATCAGGGCCAGAATGGACAGATCGCATCGCCCAAGCTGCATCGCGAGCCGCTCCACTTCGAAGCCGTCGAACTGGCGCAGAGGAGCTACAAGTGAAGTTGAGAGTTCTTAGTTGAGAGTTCTTAGTTGAGAGTTGAGAGCCACGTTACGGAAGTTCGGAAGATGTTTAACTTTGAAAAATTAGAGGTGTGGCAAAAGGCAATCGATTTTGCCGATCTGGTCTATCTGCAGACTCGTCAGTTCCCCGCAGACGAGCGTTTTGGACTAACGAACCAAATGAGGCGTGCGGCTGTGTCGATTTCTTCGAACATCGCCGAAGGTTGCTCTCGGGTTTCAAAAGCCGATTTCGCCCGTTTTCTGGAAATCGCCACCGGTTCGGTCTTTGAAGTCACGTCCCAGGCCTTCGTCGCGCGGCGACAAGAATTCTGCGACGACGATACCTTCCAGACAATCTATCAGGCAGCCGAAGAACAGAGCCGGATGCTTAGCGGACTGCGCAAATCGCTTCATGCAAAATAGTCATTCCATGGAATCTGCGCGGCTCTCAACTATCAACTCTCAACTATGAACTTTCGTTTGAGAGTTTGGCGGCAGAAGAATCGAAATTCGAAAGGGAAACTCGTCGAATACAAAATTGACGATATTTCGCCGGCCACGTCGTTTCTGGAAATGCTCGATATCGTGAACGAGCAACTTCTCGAACGGGGCGAGGAGCCGATCGCCTTCGATTCCGATTGCCGGGAGGGAATCTGCGGCACCTGCAGCCTGACGATCAACGGCGAAGCGCACGGCCCGAGCCATCCGGCAGCGGCCTGCCAGCTTTACATGCGCGAGTTTAAGGATGGCCAGACGATCACAATCGAGCCGTTCCGCGCCAAACCGTTTCCGCTTCTGAAAGATCTGGTGGTCGATCGCAGCGCGCTCGATCGCATCGTGCAGGCCGGTGGATTTATTTCGGCTCGCACCGGGTCGGCGCCGGAGGCGAATTCGATTCCGGTCCCGAAACACGATGCTGATATCGCCATGGAAGCAGCCGCCTGTATTGGCTGCGGGGCCTGTGCCGCGGCCTGCCCGAACGCATCGGCCATGCTCTTCACCTCGGCCAAAGTTTCACATCTCGCCTTTCTGCCGCAGGGACACCCGGAACGCGTGAGTCGTGTTTTGAAAATGGTCCGGGCGATGGATGCGGAAGGATTTGGGAACTGCACGAATACGTATGAATGTGAAGCGGTTTGTCCGGCGGAAGTCAGCGCCAGTTTCATCGCCAAACTGAATCGCGAATACGCGCGTGCCACCATCTCACGCAGCGCCGGCGACTAGTCTGGCCCGGTCTGCTCCGGGGAGCGCAGGCTACCAGCCTGCCGTTCGCGGCAACTTACCGCGAACTTCTGTGGAAGCCTCCATCAAGAACCGAGGTGGTTAGGTCCTGTGCTCAGCGCCCGAGGAAAATACGAGCGAAGCTGCGGTATCATGCGAATTTTTTTCTCCGCGCGAGATTGTGTCCGGCAAGTTGCCGGACACGACAGGCTGGTAGCCTGCGTCCCCAGATCAGGAAAGAACCGCTCAGAGCGTTTGGCAGGCGCAGCTCCAAAGTCGAGGATCAAGCTCGGCGCACGCTCGGTCGGCCAGGGCGCCAGATTCCGCCTCCTCGTGCATCACCGCAAAAACTGTCGAGCCCGAACCGGACAACAACGCTGCCGAGACCTCGGGCTGGTTCAGTAGCCACATCTTTAGCTGCGCCAGAAAAACGAACTTCTCGAAGACCGGACGTTCGAGATCGTTGATGAATTCCCGCTCGCCGGTATTCTGCGCGGCGTAGGAAATACCGGGCAACTCCTTCGCCTGTTTCCACCGCGAATAGGCCCACCGCGTCGGAATGCCGAACTCCGGTTTCAAGAGAAGCAGTGGCATCGGCGCGGGCAGCCGCGCCCGTTCGACAATCTCCCCTCGTCCACGACAGATCGCCGCGCTTTCGGCGAGGAAGAACGGAACGTCCGATCCGATTTGAACGGCCAGCGCCGCCAGCTTTTCCCTCGAAAGATTCGCCTGAAAGATCTGATTGAGCGCGAGCAAAGTCGTGGCCGCATCGCTACTGCCGCCGCCGAGACCGGCGCCATGCGGAATCTTTTTGACCAGATGAATTTTCGTTGCCGGTTTAAGCTCCGCGCTCTGAAAAAACAATTTTGCGGCTTTGACGACAAGATTGTCGTCGCCGCGGGAAAGGGAAGAATCGTCGCAGGAAAAATGAATGCCCGGGCGATCGTCGCAGCGCTCGATGTCCAGCTCGTCGCCTAACGAAATCGGCGTCATGAGCGTCTCAATTTCATGAAAACCATCTTCGCGCCGGCGCACAATCCGGAAAAAAAGATTGATCTTCGCGGGCGCTCGGAACTGCATAGACTGCATCTTGTCCGCGAATGCGCGGAATTTACAGGATGAAGTCGACAGCCGCAGATCTCCGCGAGCGCCTGATCGTAGCGCTTGATTTTCCGAGCGCGGCGGAGGCTTTGTCGATGGCAAGAAAGCTGGCGAAAGAAGTCAGCCTTTTCAAAATCGGCCTGCAACTCTACACCGCGGCAGGTCCGGAAATCGTGCGCGCTGTGGCCGCGACCGGCGCGAAGATTTTTCTCGATCTCAAGCTGCACGATATTCCGAACACGGTGGCCGGTGCGGTGCGCGCGGCCGAGGCGCTTGGCGTGAACATGCTCACGCTTCATCTCAGTGGGGGCCGCGCCATGATCGAGGGGGCAGTGGCTGCGAAAAAATCTGGGATGATGCTTCTGGGCGTGACGGTTCTGACCAGCGCCGATAATGAAACGCTCCGAGAAATCGGCGTCAAATCGAATGTCAGCGAGCAGGTCGTCAGGCTGGCGGAACTTGGCGCGCGCGCCGGCCTCGATGGTCTCGTGGCAAGCCCGCACGAAGTGCGCCTTCTGCGCGAGCGCCTTGGCCAATCGGTCAAGATTGTGACGCCGGGCGTGCGCCCATCCTGGGCGGAGGCTGGAGATCAGAAGCGATTCCTGACGCCGCGCGAGGCAATTCAGAACGGCGCTGACTATCTGGTGATCGGGCGGCCGATCACCGGGAATGTTGATCCCGTTGAGGCGACGCAGCGCATTCTGGGAGAGATGGCGCAACCTCGATGAGAAGAGCTCAAATCCGCCATGCTGGCGCTTGTGTTGTAGCCGCCCCGCTCCGCCGGGGCGCCCGCGCTGCGTCCACGGCAACCGAGCGCCGTGGCTACAATGGCCTGCGCGCGCCACATGCTTGAGCAGCTTGAAGTTTACACGGACGAGCAAGCTCTCTCCGCGCCTTTAAATATGGCGGTAGACGAGGCGCTTTTCGAAAAAGCGAGCGCCCCGACCATTCGCTTCTATGGCTGGACGCGGCCCGCCCTTTCCTTTGGCTATTTTGGGAAACTAGCCGAGGCCAGGGCGGCCGGTCCGGACCGCGAGCTTGTCCGACGCTGGACGGGCGGCGGCATCGTTTTGCACGGCGGCGATCTCACTTATTCGCTCAGTCTGCCCGCCACCGACAGATCTTCCGCGCCGACGGCGCGGAAGATCTACAGCGCGGTGCACGCGGCATTACGCGACGCCTTCAGGCAAATCGGCGTCATTGCCGATTTGCTGCAGGCGTCGCCTCCGAAGATCTCCGATGCCTGCTTTGCCAACCCGGTCTTCGCCGATCTGATGATCGGCGGTGGCAAGATCGCGGGCGCGGCACAACGCCGCACCCGGGCCGGCCTTTTGCAGCAGGGCAGCATTCAATTTGACGGTCTGCCGCCCGATTTCGCGAAACGATTTGCCTCCGCGCTTTCGTCCGATTTGCAATTTTGTTCTCTTGATGCCGGGATTCTGCGACGCGCAGAATCCCTCGCGACAGAAAAGTACGGCACACGCGCGTGGCTGGAGCGGCGTTAGGCGGATCGCGCTCTCCGCGCGCGATTTCTTCAAGATCGCAACCGCACGGCTGGAACCCGCCCGGAGAGCGCGTTTCACCGGGACGCAATCGTTAGCTTGTAGCTTTGACATCCCCATGAGTTCCCTCGTATCCTGCCTGCGTGGAAGTTTTCACACACTCGGCGGCGGCTTCGGCCCGTCCGAAGGGATCGCTGGCTCGGGTAGCCCAGCTCGTTCAACCGCAGCTTGGCGAAGTGGAGACACGCATCGCCCGGCAGGCTGCCGCTTTCGACCCCGCCATTGAAGGCTACGTTTCCTACGCCGTCGGCAGTCGCGGAAAACGCCTGCGCCCGCTCGTCGCACTTCTGAGCGGCGGGGCGACCGGTGCCGTCGGCAGTGGCCACGTCGATCTCGCCGTGATCGTCGAACTCATCCATCTCGCTACTCTCGTGCACGACGACATCATGGACGAAGCCGAACGGCGCCGGGCCCAGCCGACGGTCAACGCGCGCTGGGGAAATTCGCTCAGCGTCCTTCTCGGCGATTGTCTTTTCGCGCACGCCCTGAACCTTGCGACCGACTTCGACAATACCGCAATCAGCCGCGCCATCGCGCAGGCCGCGCGCGAAGTCTGTTCGGGCGAAATTATTCAAACTCAACACCGGTTCGATCTGCATCTCGGAGCAGAGGATTACCTGCGCATCGTGAAAATGAAAACCGGCTCGCTCTTCGCCGTCGCGGCGGAACTGGGCGGCGTGATCAGCGGGGCGGAGCCGGCCGCCGTCGCGGCCTTGCGCGAGTACGGGATGAACGTCGGCGCCGCCTACCAAATTTACGACGACTGCCTCGACATTGCGGGGAGCGAAAAAGAAACCGGCAAAACGCTCGGCACCGACCTGCGCAAGGGCAAGCTCACCCTGCCCGTCCTCATGCTTTTGCAGTCGTCGCCTGTCATTGAACGCGAACGTTTTTGCGCGCTCATCCTCGATGAAAAATCAGAGCAGATCGCGCAGTTGCTGAAAGCGGCCACGAGCAACGGCGCCCTCACCTCCTCGCTTGATCTGGGCGACGAATTGATTCGTCAGGCGCAGGGCGAACTCGATCGCCTGCCGTCCAATCCGCATGTCGAGGCGCTGCTCCAATTGGGCGATGCCGTGCGTGATTTGCTGGATCAATTTCGTCACTGAGGCCGTGGCCGTCGCCAGCGAGCCCAGGCCCCCACTTTTATCCCCCCGAACGATGGCGCAGCTAAAAATTCGCGAATTGCCGGAAGCGGAAAGACCGCGCGAAAAACTGGCCGCGCACGGACCGGCGGCGTTGAGCGACCCGGAACTGATCGCGATTCTCTTGCGCACTGGCGTCCGTGGGGCCAATGCGGTCGAGGTGGCACGCGAACTTCTCAGCCGTTACGGATCGCTCTCCGGCCTGAGCCGTTGCACGGTCCGGGAACTCGCCGCCATTCGTGGAATTGGACCAACGAAAGCCGTGCAGCTTGTGGCCGCATTTGGGCTCGGACAGCGCCTCGCGCACGAATCGCTCACTTGCCGGAAAATCGATTCGCCCGAGCTCGTCTGCGAACTGCTCGCCGCCGAAATGCGCATGCTGCACAAGGAATCGTTGCGCGTCGTGCTGCTCGATACGCGTTACCACCTCATGCGCGTCGAGGAAGTATCGTTAGGCAGCGTCAACGAGAGCATCGCCCATCCGCGCGATGTCTTCCGGCCGGCCCTCATCTATTCCGCCTACGCGGTCATCGCCGTGCACAATCATCCCTCCGGCGACCCCTCGCCCAGCCAGGCCGATCACACCCTCACCCGCCGCCTGCGCGAAGCGGCCGAGCTTTTGCAAATCCGCCTGCTCGACCACGTCATTATCGGCATGCCGGCCGAAGGGCGGCCCGCGCATTTCAGTTTCAAGGAGGCCGGCATTCTGTGAACAAGGTTCATCCGACCGCCGTCGTCGATCCCGGCGCGCAAGTGGGCGCCGATGTTGAGATTGGGCCGTACAGTATCGTTGGGCCACAGGTTGTTATCGGCGAGCGAACGACCGTTGGCTCGCATGTCGTCCTCGAGGGCGAAGTGCAAATCGGGGCGCGCAATTCCATCGGTCACGGCGTCATCATCGGGACGCCGCCGCAGGATCTTTCCTTCGCCGCCGGCACGCGCAGCAGCGTGCGCATGGGCGACGACAACGTTATTCGCGAGCTGGCCACGATTCATCGCGGCACAGCCGAAGACAGCGCGACCTCAATAGGCAACAAGAATTTTCTCATGGCCGGCGCGCATCTTGGACACAACTGCGCGGTCGGCAACAATGTCATCGTCGCCAACAATTGTTTGTTAGGCGGATACGTGCAGGTGGCGGACGGTGCCTTTCTCGGCGGTGGCTGCGTTTTCCATCAATTCATCCGCATCGGCCGGCTCGCCATCGCACAGGGGCTGTCGGCCTTCAGCATGGACATTCCGCCATTCACTCTCGCGGCCGAGCGCAACTACGTGATGGGTTTGAATGTCATCGGCCTGCGCCGCGCCGGATTGAAGCCGGAGGAGCGCGAGCAAATCAAAGCGGCCTTCAAATTGGTTTACCTGAGCGGACATAATGTCAGCCAGGCCCTCGCCCTCGCCGAAGAGCAGGATTGGAATGCGGTCGCCACCGAATTCTTCGATTTCATCGCCGCCGCCAAGAAGCGCGGCATCTGCCCCTACGGCGGCAAACAGCAATCGATGTAGAGGGCGCTGTATCAAGCGCTGTTCCTCTTTTCGCTCGGCGCCTCGCCCAAGCGCCTCTAAATCGCTAAATTTCCTCTGTCATTCCGAGCGAAGTCGAGGAATCTCTTACCGTTATGTCCGATGAACTGAGTGCTGCCGAAGACATTGCCGCCGCCGACGTGCCGCATGCCCATGAGGGCCCGCCCATGACCGAGCTGGAACGCATCCGCCATTCCTGCGCCCACGTCCTCGCCACCGCCATTCTGCGTCTCTGGCCGGAAGCGCAGTTCGCCGCCGGGCCGCCCGTCGAGAACGGCTTCTATTACGATGTCGAACTGCCGCACCGCATTTCGCCCGAGGATTTCGAGAAAATCGAGGCCGAGATGCGCAGGGAGATCAAGGCGAACCACCGCTTCGAGCGCAGCGTCGTGAGTCGCGACGACGCGCTCGACCTCGCGAAGCGCGGCGAACTGGCTTCGTTAGGCGCGCGCAGCCAGCCGTCAAAGTTCAAACTCGACATCATCGAGAACATTCCGCCGGATGAAGAAATCTCGCTTTACCGCAACGGCGAGTTTACTCGATCTCTGCGCCGGACCGCACGTCATGCGCACCGGAAACATCGGTGCGTTCCGCCTAACGAACGTGGCCAGCGCCTATTACAAGGGCGACGAAAACAACCCGCAGCTCCAGCGCATTTACGGCACCGCCTTCAAGAACAAGACGCAGCTCGACGAATACTTCGCCATGCTCGAGGAAGCGAAGAAGCGCGACCATCGCAAGCTCGGGAAAGAACTCGAACTTTTCACCTTCGACGACGACGTCGGGCCCCGGCCTGCCGCTCTGGCTCCCGCGCGGCGCCGCCATCATCGAAGAGCTCGAGAAGCTGGCCAAGGAAACGGAGTTTGCCGCCGGATATCAGCGGGTTCGCACCACCAACCTGGCGCGCGAGAGCTTGTACATAAAGAGCGGACACCTGCCCTATTACAAAGAGTCGATGTTCCCGCCGATGGCAATTCAATGAAGAACGAAGAAGACGCGATTTATTTCGACGAGTGCGGAGAAGGGCTGAATACAGAAGTTCACCGGAATTGCTCGAAGAGCTCCATGCCGTGATTTGAATGATCCGGGCATGCGTGAGCGGCTCGCACGAATGGATCCGGACGGAGTGAAGCGCTTCGAGAGCAGTGATTTCCACCATGGGTCGAAGAGGCTCTAATACGATGTCGACTGGAGCTGCAATCGAAGTTTGGTTCCGAATTTGATGATGACTGCAAGCTGTCGCCAGATGCCGGATCGCTACTACCTCAAGGCGATGAACTGCCCGCACCATCACAAACTGTACGCCGCATTGCCGCGCAGTTATCGCGATCTGCCTTTGCGCCTCGCCGAGTACGGCTACTGCCATCGCTACGAGCAGTCCGGCGAACTTTTTGGCCTTATGCGCGTGCGCTCGCTGCAAATGAACGACGCCCATATCTACTGCACGCCCGACCAGTTCGAGAGCGAGTTCAATGCGGTCAATCAGATGTATCTCCGCTATTTCAAACTGTTCGGCATCGAGAAATATGTAATGCGCTTCTCGACGCACGATCCGGCGCGACTCGGGCAGAAATTTGTCGATGAACCGGAGCTTTGGAAGCAGACGGAAGAAATGGTGCGCGGCGTTCTGCAGCGCAGCGGCATCAACTATGTCGAAGTCCCTAACGAGGCCGCGTTCTACGGTCCGAAGATCGACGTGCAGGTCTGGAGCGCGATTGGCCGCGAGTTCACCATCGCCACCAATCAGGTCGATTTCGCGCAGCCAAAACGATTCGAGCTGACTTACCGGGACAGCGACAACACCGACAAAACCCCGCTCTGCATCCACCGCGCGCCGCTCGGCACGCACGAGCGTTTCATCGGGTTCCTCATCGAGCATTACGCCGGGAATTTCCCGCTCTGGCTCGCACCGGAGCAGGTGCGCATATTGCCGATCGGCGACGACGCGGCGTTGCTCGACTATGCGCGCGGGATTAGGACCCAACTGCGCGCGAAGGAAGTGCGCGCAGAAATCGACGAATCGACCGACAAGATCAACGGCAAAATCCAGCGGGCCGAGCAGATGAAAGTGCACACCATGTTGGTGATCGGCAAGCGCGACCTGGAAGCGGGCGCGGTCAGCGTCCGCGTGCACGGCCAGGGGAACCTCGGCGCGAAGCCCAGACAGGATGTGATCGCCGACATTCTGACGTCGATCACGGAACGCCGCCCGTAACGAAGCGCCGCCTCCGCAGGCTCCATCATTTGCGAATCAGAGGCGGCACCGTTACCGTCGGTGCTCCAAATGAAGGTGGAAATTGAACAGCAACCAAACTCGGTGACGACCCTGCGGATCGAGCTGCCGGCGACGGAGGTATCGAAGGAATGGGACGCGATTGCCGGCAATTACGCGCGCTATGCGCGCATTCCCGGTTATCGGCCGGGGAAGGCGCCGCGGCCGGTCATCGAGGCGAAGTTTCGCAAGGAAATCCAGGAGGAACTGACGAAGAAGATGGTCTCGAAGGGCTATCACGACGCCGTTGCCGAAAAGCAGTTGCGGGTCGTTTCCCTAACGAATGTGGAGGACGTCGAGTTTGCACAGGATCGCTCGATGAAATTCCGCGCCACCGTGGTGACAGCGCCGGAGTTCGACCTGCCGGACTACAAGAACATTCCCGTGCAACTGCCCTCCGACGAAGTGACGGCCGCAGAACTGGACTCGGCTCTCGAGCGTTTGCGCGAGCAATCGGCTGATTTCGTCGATGCGCCGGACCGTCCTCTGCAGATGGACGACTTCGTGGTCATCGACTTCGAGGGCTCGGTCGAGGGAACGCCGATCAGTCAACTGGCGCCGGAAGCGAGCAAGAACCTGCAAGGTGGCAAGAAATTCTGGCTGCGTTTGGCGCCGAACAATTTCATGACCGGCTTTTGCGAAGCGATGGTCGGCCGAAAGAAAGGCGAGACGCTGCTCATTCAGGTGCCGTTCCCGGACGATTTTCCGGTCAAGGAGCTGGCCGGCAAGAAAGCGGATTACGCGGTCACGATCAACGAGGTGAAAGATCGCGTCCTCCCGCCGCTGGACGATGCCCTCGCGGAGAAGCTGCTTCCCGGAAAGAACCTGGAGGAGCTGCGTCATTCCGTAGAGCACAATCTCGAGCATGAGAAGGAGCATGAGGTGGAGCATGCGAAGGAAGGGCAGATCGTGAAATTTCTGCACGAGCACACGCAATTTGAGGTGCCGCCGACCCTGCTCACGCAGGAGACACGGCGCGCCCTCGGCGAGCTCGTCCAGCGCAACCGCGCCCGCGGCGTGCCGGACGAAGTGCTCAAGACGAAAGAAAAGGAACTTGTCGAAGGCGCCGGTGGCCTGGCCCTGCACCGGCTAAAAACCAATTTCATTCTGCACCGCATCGCCGAGCGCGAGAAGATCGAGATTACACGCGAAGAAATCGATCAGCGCATCCGCGAGCAGGCGGCGCACTACAATGTTTCGGTCGATAAAATGCGCAAACAATTGGAAGAAAATGAGGCTTTAAACGGCCTCGCGGAAGAGATCCTGCTGGGTAAGACCCTTGATTTCCTTAAGTCGAATGTTAGCATCGAATCGGCCCCGGCGACGAAGCCGGAAGCGGGTTCTCCAGAACAAAAATCATGACCACATCGAACCAAAATCGCTCGCAATCGGTGCTTATTCCGATGGTTGTCGAGCAGACCGGGCGCGGGGAACGCAGTTACGATATTTATTCGCGGTTGCTCAAGGACCGCATCGTTTTCATCGGGACGCCGATCGACGATCACATCGCCAATCTTGTCATTGCACAACTGCTTTTCCTGCAAATGGAGGACAGTAAAAAAGACATCAACATTTACATCAACTCGCCGGGCGGCTCGGTTACGGCAGGACTGGCCATTTACGATACGATGCAGTTTTTGACCTGCGACGTAACGACCTATTGCCTCGGCATGGCGGCGAGCATGGGCGCGGTCCTCCTTTGCGCGGGAACGAAAGGCAAGCGCTTTGCGTTGCCCAATTCCGACATCATGATTCATCAGGTCTCGGGCGGCGCCCAGGGCCAGGCGAGCGATGTGGAGCGGCAGGTCGATTACATGTTCAAGCTGAAGAAACGCCTCATTAAGATCATCTCCCGGCACACGGGCAAACCGGAGGATCAGGTGCGGCTCGATTCGGACCGCGATTACTACATGTCGGCCAGCGAGGCGAAGGCCTACGGCCTGGTCGATGAAGTCATCAAATCACGCAAGGAGGTCAAATTGATCGACGGCGCGACACCCGATCGGTCCACGGCCGTGGCCGAGGCGGCCTTGCCGCGCAAGGTAGAGGAATAAGACCTGCTTTTAAAAACCGGATTTTATGGCCCGAGCCTCGAATCTCACGATGTGTTCCTTCTGCGGCAAGAGCCACGCGGAGGTGCGCAAGCTTATCGCCGGGCCGGGCGTCTATATTTGCGACAGTTGCATCAACGTCTGCAAAAGCATCCTCGATAAGGAGCTGAACGAAGACGCGCGGCGGCAATCGTCGACCATTCGCGTACCGAAACCGGTCGAGATTCGACGAGCGCTCGATCAGTACGTCATCGGCCAGGAAGTGGCCAAGAAGACGCTTTCGGTGGCGGTGCATAATCATTTCAAGCGCGTGCTTCAGACGGGCGGTGTTCCGGCTGATTCTTCGGCGGCTTTTCAACCCGATCCATTGGCCGAGGTCGAGATCGAGAAGAGCAACATTCTCCTCATCGGGCCGACCGGTTCGGGCAAGACGTTACTCGCCAAGACGCTGGCCAAGATTCTGGACGTGCCGTTCTGCATTGCCGACGCAACGACGCTGACCGAAGCCGGTTATGTCGGCGAAGATGTCGAGAACATCATTTTGCGACTGCTGCAAAATGCCGATTACGACGTGAAACGCGCCGAGATCGGCATCGTTTACATCGATGAAATCGACAAGATCGGACGCAAGACGGACAACGTGAGCATTACGCGCGACGTCTCCGGCGAAGGCGTGCAGCAGGCGTTATTGAAAATTCTCGAAGGCAGCACCTGCAACGTCCCGCCGCAGGGCGGGCGCAAACATCCGCATCAGGAATACATTCAGGTCAACACGGAGAAGATTCTCTTTATCTGCGGCGGCGCGTTTGTCGGCCTCGACAGAATTGTGCAGAAGCGCATCGGCCAAAAAACGATGGGCTTCAGCTCGCCATCGCTCGAGGTGGAACAGGCGCTGGCCAAGGAAGCGGTGCGACACGTCGAGCCGGAAGACTTGCTCAGCTTCGGCATGATCCCTGAATTCATCGGACGTCTGCCGGTCGTGACCGGTCTGGATGCGCTGACCGAAGAGGAAATGGTCCTGATTCTGACCGAAACGAAGAACGCGATGGTGAAGCAATACACCAAGCTTTTTTCAATGGAGGGTGTGCGGTTGACCTTGACCAAGGATGCCTTGCGCGCCCTGGCGGCGCAGGCCGTCACGAAAGGGACTGGGGCGCGCGCGTTGCGCTCGATGCTCGAGCGGATCATGCTCGACATCATGTATGACGTGCCGAGCCGCGAAGACATCGCGGAGGTCACGATCAATCGCGCGGTGGTGGAAGGCAAAAAGCTGCCGCTCATTCGCAAGAAGCAGGACAAAGACGCGGCCTGACGGCCTGCGCTCTGGCTACCTCAAAGCCGCTTTCGCAACAGCGCAAAGATTGCGGCGTTGATCAGGAGTGCGCACGCACTCGCCACCACGTAGGTGAGGAGAAGCAAACTGCGCTCGATCATTGCGCCGACCACCAGAAAGAAAGCCGCGAAGGCGATCGATCCGACGAGCAAACCACGCAACACGCGGCGAGCGGCTGTCGGCCCATTCTGGCGATGGGCGAAAATCGTCAGCACCGCGCCGAAAACCGGAAAGGGCGAAAGCAAGCCGGTGAGATGCGACCCGAGTGCCGGTGCGACGCCGGTAAGCAGCAGCACCAGCGCCGTGGCAATAATCGCCCGCATCGCAATCTGATGGAACGCGCTCTCCGAGCGTGTTGGCGAAACGGTTGGAGCAACGGCCTTCGACATCGCGTCCGGAGAACGCGATCCACCGGTGGCGAACAGCGCCACGAGCAGAAAGGCGAGCACGGCGGCAAATGTTGGCCAGAGCGGGAGGGCAAGAAAATCGAGACCGACTGTGCAGAGAAAGAATGCTAAAACACCCGCAAAAACGGCGCCTAACCAATGAGGATTCGGGGCCGTCACAAAAAACGCGATACAAAATGCTCCCACCGCAATGAGTCCCGCGAGTGTGCCGACAGCGGCCTGCGCGGCGAATGCTTTGCCTTGTTCAAGCGCGAGAAAAACAGAAACCGGCCCGGAAGTGAGAGGTAATCCGGCGAGCGCTCCGCTGATCGCCGGGCCCCAGCGTCGCCCCGCCAGGGTAAGCGCCGCGATGAAGAGCGGCGTCAGGACAAGTTTGAGAATGAAAAGATTCATTGGACAGCGGCCACTGCCGAGGCGCCGAAATTAATAAGAAGGGGTCGCTTTGGAAAGCGTCACTCGTCACGGCGGCGCTCGACACGGCGGTTGATGGTGTGCGAAAGAGTCAACAGCAAGGCTGTATCAATGTGAGAGCCATCGTCATCAACACCGGGACGGAAATTTTGCTCGGCGATGTTATCAACACGCATCTCGCCTTCATCGCCCGGGAAATTTTTCCGCTCGGACTGCGCATCGACCGGCAGATGGCCGTCCCGGACGGACCGGCCATTCGCGATGCCCTGCTTTCTGCCTTTGCCGATGCCGATCTGATTTTCGTGACCGGCGGCCTCGGCCCGACGACGGATGATCTCACGCGCGAAGCGACAGCCGAGCTCCTTGGGCTCGAGTTGGAAACCGATCCAATCGCGGGGGAAGCCATTTCGCGACGGTTGATGGAGCGCGGGCTGCGCGTAACGGAACGCATCGCGCGACAGGCGCTCGTCCCGCGTGGCGGCCTTGTCTTGCCTAACGAGCACGGAACGGCTCCCGGGTTGTATCTGGCTCCGAATGTGAACCCGGCTGTCCCTTCGCCTCACCTGTTCCTTTTGCCGGGTCCGCCCCGCGAATTGCGGCCGATGTTTCTCGCCTCGGTTCTGCCGCTCCTGCGGAAACAAATAACCAGCGGCGGCAAATTGGAATGTCGCGTTTATCGACTGACAGGCACCGGCGAGTCGCTCGTCGAGGAAGCGATTGGCGAGCAACTGCTCGCCCTGCCCGGCCTCGAAGTCGGTTATTGCGCACGGCCGGGCGAAGTCGAGCTGCGCATTATCGGCGCACCGGCGGCCCTATTTCAGGCCGAAGCGATCATTCAGCAAACCTTTGATCGCGCGATCTTTTCGGCAAGCCGCGAGGAGCTTGAACAGGTTTTGATTCGACTCTTGAGCGAGCGAAAGGAAACGCTGGCCACGGCGGAATCGTGCACGGGCGGTCTGCTGGCTCATCGCCTGACCAATGTGCCGGGCTCGTCGGCGGCATTTCTAGGCGGCTTCGTCACTTACGCCAATGAAGTGAAGGAATCTGCGCTGGGAGTGAAAGCGGAGCTGATTGCTCGGCACGGCGCGGTCAGCAAACCGGTGGGGCGGGCCATGGCGGAAGGCGTTCGGGAACGCATGGCCGCGACGCATGCGCTGGCCACGACCGGCATTGCCGGCCCCGGCGGCGGTTCGGAAAGGAAACCTGTCGGAACCGTCTTCGTTGCCCTGGCCTCGGCCGAAAAGGAGACGCTCGTCAGGCGATTCTTTTTTCCGAACGATCGCGAGACCTTCAAGCAGCAGACGGCGCAGGCTGCCTTCGATCTCCTCCGCCAACGCCTGCTCGGATTTCTGTAGCCACGGCGCTCTGTCGCCGTGCCGTGTTCGAAAAGATCAGTGATCCGGCAACAGCTGAGCACCCCGACAGAGCGGGGGGTCGGCTGCAATTATTGGATCGCTGTCGAGGCCGCCCTCTCGGCGGCGAGAAGGTGGATTTTTCGCGAAGAGCGCGAGTTAGGGCTGCACTTCGACGGGAGTGCCGACTTTGACGTGCTTGTAAAAAAGTTCGGCCGCCTGTGAAGGCATGCGAATGCATCCGTGCGAGGCGGCGTAGCCGGGCAGGAACCCGACATGCATCCCCACCCCATCGCCCGTCAGGCGCATGAACCATTTCATGTCGGCGCCAACGTAATGAGTGCCGCTCGGCGCGGAATCGCTGCGGCTGCTGACGCCGCGGCGCACGACGCGGCCGGCCGAATCGACGAAGTCGCCATAGATGCTCGAGCGGTGGTTCTTGTCCTTCTCCAAGACAGTGAACCTTCCGCTGGGCGACGTGTGTCCCCGTTTGCCCGAAGAAATCGGGCTGTCGATGACCACCTGATCGCCCTTCATGAGATAAGCGCGCTGTTTGGGGAGGGAGACGATGATGTGCGATTCGTCGGGCGAAAGCTGCGCCAGCAATTGCTCATTGATGCTGACCGGTGCCTGCCGATGAATCAGCTCGTTCGCACTGCGCATTCGCTGCGGGGCCACACGGCGCACCGGTTGGGAGACCGTCGTGCGGTTCCGCCGCGGAACAGGGTGACGATTCAGATATTGTCCAAAGGAAATTTGCGCCGCGGCGGCGAACAAAAGAAACAAAGCAAGGAAACGAAAATGGCGGGCGTTCACGGCGTCACTCTTTCGCGTAAGTGTGGACACGATTCAACCATCCGGCGAGCCAGCGCGACTCGTGGCGAGCGGGCGGAGAATTGCGAACTCGCTGCCGCAGCACCCGAGCGGCGGATTCGGCGAAAGCCGTCACGGCGGCGCGGTCATCGGCCGGGGCGGGCATTCCGGCCAGCACTTGGAGTAACCCCCATCCCCGGCCCTGATATCGTTCGGTTTCGAGCACGCCTTCTCCTTTAAAGTTCACGTAATCGACCAGAGCGTAACAACCTTGAGCCGTTGCGGCAACGCGGGAAAATTGGCGGGCAATCCGGGCCCGCTCGTCCGGCGGCGCCGCGGCCAGCATTTTCGGCAGTGCCTCTTCGAGGCGTGCGACCATGAACTGCGCCTGCAGATCAACGGTGTCGGCGAGAAAGCGACGCAGTTGTTTCATATCCCTGCTTCCTTGCGCGGCCATGAATTGCGCGCGCGTGCGCCACGGACAATCGAGCGGACGCGGAGCGAGAAGCAGGTCGGGCAGTTTGGCGCCGTGTCCGGCGATAAAGCTGACCAGCCTGGGAAAACTTTCCTCAAAAACGACGGGCACGCCCCTGGGATACCAGATGAAGTGACCGATTCCAAGCGAAGCAAAATATTCCCCCTCATTCCAGGAAGTGAGCCCGGCGACGGAACCGGCGCATTCATTTTGCCAGATCTTCTGGCCGATGCGGGCGGCGTCGCGCGCAGAAAGGGTGAGGGCGAAGGCCGGGCCCGGCCGAAAGAGCGAAAACGCGAGGGCGAACCCGAAGAAAAGCGCCTGTCGCCTTGACGCCTTGCACTTATCTACTAGCGTGCTGGCGCTCGTGGCTCCGGCTTCGAGCTTTCCAGTCTTATCGTCATTCATCGCCATGAAAAAATCGCTCATCGTTTTTGCCGCGCTCGCTCTCGCCACCACCGCCGTGGCGGCAGAAAAGAAACCGTTAACGGACATGAAAGACAAGGTTAGTTACAGCATCGGTGTCGATATTGGAACTACCTTCAAAAAGCAGAACATCGAAGTAAACACAGAAACGCTCATGCAGGGCATTCAGGACGCGATAGCCGGCAACAAGACTGCCCTGAGCGAGGACGAAATGAAGGAGACGATGAAAACGTTCTCGCAGGAGCTCATGAAAAAACAGGAGACCGCCGCGCAAGAAGCGGCCCAAAAGAACAAGGCGGCGGGTGAAAAATTTTTGGCCGAAAACAAGACGAAGCCGGGTGTGAAAACGACCGCCAGCGGCCTGCAATACAAGGTGTTGAAGGAAGGGACCGGCCCAAAACCCTCGGAAACCGATACGGTCGTAACCAATTATCGCGGAACCCTGATCAACGGCACGGAGTTCGACAGCTCCTACAAGCGCGGCGAGCCGGCGGAATTCCCGGTCGATCGCGTGATCAAGGGATGGACGGAAGGGCTGCAGCTAATGCGCGTCGGCTCGAAGTACGAATTCTTCGTTCCAGCCGATCTCGCCTATGGCGAACATGGCGCCGGCCAGGAGATCGGGCCTAACGAGACATTGGTCTTTGAGGTGGAGCTGAAGGATATCAAGAAGGCGCCGGGCCAGGCATCGTCGCCATCGCCGAGCGCCTCGCCCGCAGGGAAGAAATAGCGACGGATTTTCAAGGAAGGCACTTCCCAAAGTGCCTGCCGACGCGACGGCCGAAACCATCTCTGATCGCCGCGCACGGGCATATATATCGCGTCCTGTAGAGGCCGCCGTCGCCGGCGGCAATCGCCTCTCTGTAGCGACAAATTGTAACTGCCGCTGAGACAACGGCCGCTACAATTCGGCCAGTTCGAGTCGCGGGGCATCGCCCCAGAGGTCTTCCAGGCTGTAAAACTCGCGCTTTTCCCGGTGAAAGACGTGCACGATGACCTGCAGGTAATCGAGCACGATCCATTGGCTGGCCGGAAAACCATCGACCGCCGCCGGACGAATGCCATGGTCTTCCTTCAGGCGTGCTTCCACTTCCCCGGCGATCGCCTTGAGGTGCGGCTCTGAGGTTCCGGAACAGAGGACAAAGAAATCCGTGAAAGTGGAGATGCCGCGCAAATCGAGCACCATGATGTCTTCCGCTTTCTTGCTGGCGGCCAATTCCGCGCAGAGTCTCGCTAGGTGTTCGGCGGTGATGTGCTCGGCTCCCGATAAAGTTTTTGCTGTCGAATGATTTCCTCGACCGCTCGCGGTACGAGATAACGAATGGAACGACCCTCCGCAACCCTGTTTCTGATATCGGTTGAGGAGATGTCGATCCGGCGTTGAATCGCGCGAAAGGAATGCTCTGCGTGCACCGCACTGCGTTCCAGCACAACGAACGTGACCAGCTTTTCCAGCTCCGCGAAGCGATGCCACTTCGAGAGCGAGCCCACGTTGTCGGTCCCGATAAAATAAAAGAGCTCCGCCTGCGCGTGGCGGCGGCGCAGGTCCTCCATCGTATCGATCGTGTAGGAAGGCGGGGGTCGACGCAGCTCGCAGTCTTCGAGAACGAATCCCGGCTCGCCTTCGATGGCGGCGCGCACCATGGCGAATCGTGTTTCGGCCTCGCTCAGCCGCCAGTTCAGCTTGTGGGGCGAGACGGCGGCCGGAACGAAGAGCATCCGCTCAAGACCCAGTTGCTCCACCGCTTCCCGTGCCAGGATGAGATGGCCGTGATGAATCGGATCGAACGTCCCGCCAATGATGCCGATTTTTTTCAAGAGCCGCTAGTTATAGAGCAGGAATGGTTCGCGGGCGCGGCGAAAGCCTTCTTCGTTGCGGCGCCAGGACCCAATGATGCGTGCGGGAGAATTGTCATCCTGAATTTCCGAGCGGATCGAGGCGCTGCCGTAGACTTTGAAAAAAATGTCGAGCTTGCTCCGGCTGGTGCGGCGAAAGATGTCGGGTCGCGCGCGGGAGTTTAGCGCCGACATGAAGTAAACGTTCAGCCCGGTCAGGTTGGTGCGCGCATCGGGCGAAATATGGAGCCGCGTCCCGCCATAGCTTCCGCTGTCGTAGGGCGTGAAGCTCACGCCGGGTGTGTCAAGCGAACGCATGTAACTCGTTAGGCGAGCCCCGCTCGTCCAGCGCGCGGCCACGCTTTCGAAGGGCGCCCGGCCGCCTACGCCCGTCTCGGGTCCATGCAGTTCGCCGACGATGCCGGTGGCAACGTAATAAAAGGACGAGCGGCCATAGGGAATATTCGGCGATGTCGGAATCCACGTCAGACCGGTGTCGCCCCACGTGTCGCGACGTGACCAGCCGCGCATTGGCACGACCGTCAGATTGCATTTGGCCGCCATCCAGCCGCGAGCATTCACCATTTTGGCCAGCTCGCCGACGGTCATCCCGTGGACGTAGGGCACCGGGAATTGCCCCACGAAGGAAATCCAGCGGGACTCAACGGAAGGTCCTTCAATGCGAATGCCGCCCAGCGGATTGGGCCGGTCGAGAACGACGAATGGAATATTCGCCTCCCCCGCCGCTTCCATGCAGCGCCCCATCGTGCTGATGTAGGTGTAGCCGCGGCACCCGATGTCCTGCATGTCGAAGACGAGCACATCGACGCCGTCGAGCATTTTCGCCGTCGGCTTGCGCGTCGGCCCGTAGAGCGAATAAGCGATGCGGCCGGTCACGCGGTCGCGTCGCGTCGGCACATAGCGGCCGGCTTTTTCCGTGCCGTCGAGTCCGTGCTCCGGAGTGAAAAGCGAAACGAGATTGCAATGACGCCGCAGCAGGACGCGCGTGCGCACGCCATGCGAATCGACGCCGGTTTGATTCGTGATGAGCCCGACGCGCTTGCCCTGGAGGAGGCGATAATTATCCGCCGCCAGCACATCGATGCCGAGTTGCACGGTGGCGCGGCTCGTGGCGACGACACCCAGGAAAAACCATCCGATGACAAAACCAATTTTCCTTTTCCCCGCTTCCATGAATAAGTCTTGAAACTATGGACGCCACTTCTCGCGGTCAACTGATCCTGACCGGTGTGCCCGGAACGAAGCTCGACGAGGAGACGAAGAAGTTTTTTTACCGTATCCAACCGGGCGGCTACATTCTTTTCGGACGCAATATCGAGAGCGCCGCGCAACTGCGAGGCCTCATCGACGACCTGCGCGCTCTCAGCAAGATCGAGCCGATCATCACGATCGACCAGGAAGGCGGTCGCGTCTCGCGGCTGCGGCTGATCGGCCAGGAGCCGCCCAACGCGCAGCAGTTGTGCGACAAAGGCGATGTCTCGCTGGTTAGGAAACATGGCGAGATCACGGGCCGGCTGCTGCGTTTGTTTGGCTTCAACCTCGACCTTTGTCCCGTCCTCGACATTTCCTTTGATGACGAAGCCGACAATTCGCTGCGCGGTCGCTGTTATGGCCGGGACGTCGAGGAAGTCGTGTGCAATGCCAGCGCCTTCAACGACGCGATGCGGAGCGAAGGGATTTTGAGCTGCGGCAAACATTTCCCCGGCTATTCCGCCGCGACCATCGATGCCCATCACGATCTTCCGAAAATCGAGCGCACTCGGGAGCAACTGGATGCCGAAGAGCTTGCCGTCTTCCGCGCTTTCTGCGCTGAAGAGGGCTCGCCAAGCCACCCAATCCACGCCGTCGACAGCATGATGATCTGTCATGGCTGGTATCCCTGTTTCGAGCCGGAGAAACGGCCGGCTTCGCTTTCTTATCGCATCATCACCCAACTGCTGCGTGAAGAGCTCGGCTTCCAGGGTTTGATCATGACGGACGATCTCGACATGGGCGCGATCCTGAATGAATACGGTCTTGAGGAAACGATCCGGCTCGCGGTGGCGGCCGGGAACGATCTCGTCATGATCTGTCACCGCGTGCCGCAGATCGAAACCGTGCACACGGTTCTGCAGAAATTGCCCGCCACGCAAATCGAACGCGCCTTGGCAAAGGTCCGGCAGTTCAAGGAGAAGATGGCGAAGCCGGCTCCGTTTTCGGAGAAAACATTTGCCGGGTTGAACGACGAGATCTGGCGCCTTCGCGTGGATGTTCTGGGCGAAGCGGAAGCGAGCAAGCGCAGCCCCGAGGATGGCAAACGCTCGCCCGTCGAGACGTATTGATTGCGGAAGAAGGCGTTCCTTGAGGTGACGGCGAGAAGGCGTAGCGTCCGGCGATGGACGAAGCAGGCGAAGTCATCGCCATTCATGTTGCATCGATTGCGGCGGAATTGCCGCACGCCGTCGCGAGCGTGCGCGTCCTGCCGGGCCACGGCCTGGAAGGCGATCGTTATGCGCGAGGCCAGGGAACATTCTCCGATCGTTCGGGGCGACGCGACCTTTCGCTCATCGAAGAGGAAGCGCTCGACGCGTTTGGGCGCGAGAGTGGCGTGGCCCTTTCGGCAGCGGAAAGCCGCCGCAACATCCTTACGCGCGGCATTCGTTTGAACGATCTGGTCGATCGCGAATTCATGGTTGGTGCGGTGCGCGTGCGTGGTCTGCGCCTGTGCGAACCGTGCACTCATCTGCAGCGCCTTACTCATCCCGCCACGCTCAAGGGGCTGGTGCATCGTGGCGGACTCTATGCGGCCATTTTATCGGAGGGCGAAATCGCGGTGGGCGATCGCATCGCGCGAATTGACGGGGCGGAAGGGCCAACCTAACATCGCCGCGTGCAATCGGAACTGGAGCAACTGCTCGTGCTGCAGGATCGGCAGCAGAAAATCCGGCAGATCCAGAACGAAACGAAAACGATTCCGCTGCAGCGCAAGCAGTTGGAAGAGCAGGCTCAATCCATTGCGGCCGGAGTGGAGGCGTTAAAGCAAAAGGGACGACAGCTCGAAGTAGATCGCAAAAGGATGGAGCTGGATGTCGGGACCAGAAATGAGAGCATCGCCCGGCTGCGCACGCAGCAGTACGAGACACGCAAGAACGACGAGTTCGCCGCCATCGGCCACGAGATCGAGCGTTATCAAAAGGAAATCAGCGCCATCGAAGACCGCGAACTCGAAGTGATGGTGGAGGCTGACAAGCTCAAGGCGCAGCTCGCGGCCGAGGAAAAACAGGCCGCCACGGCCAGGGCTTCCATCGTGCGACAAACGGCCGATCTGGAAACAAAGGAGAAAACGCTCGACAGCCGTCTGCAGGAATTGACGAAGGAAAGCGAGGAAATCGCCAGCCGGATCGACGAGGATTTACTCAGTGTGTTCCGGCGGCTTTTCGCAAGCAAAGGCGACGCCGCCGTGGTCGCTCTCGAGCATGAAGTCTGCACGGGTTGCCATATGAAATTGACGGCGCAGACGGCGCATCGGGTGAAGGGCGGCAAGGAAATCGTCAGTTGCGAACAGTGCGGCCGGATTCTGTATTGGGCCGATTGAGCTGAGGGCCAGCGGGCTGGCCGGCTTGGCTGGGATAGGCCATCCCAAAGCCGAACTTTGTGGGTGGCATTTCAAGCGGCTTTCGCCTTTGATGGTGCGAATTTTTTCGCGCCGCCATGAACACCGCGACCTTTCAACTCCTGCTCGTCGGCTTGATCGTCGTCATGGTTTTCGTCGCCTTCGTGCGCGAATGGGCCTCGCCCGACATCATCGCCATGACGGCGTTCTGCGTCATTCTCGTTACCGGCATTCTCAACACGCAGGAAATTCTGGCCGTCTTTAGCAATCCGGCGCCGATCACCATCGCGGCCATGTTTGTGCTCAGCGCCGCGCTCGATCGCACCGGAACAATTGAAGCCCTCGGGCTGGTCTTTGCCCGGCTCGCCGGGAAGGGTGAACTGCGCGCGCTCTTCGTCCTCATGGTGATGACAGCGACCGTCTCTGCCTTCGTCAACAACACCCCGGTGGTCGTCGTCTTTATGCCGATCGTGCTCGCCCTCGCTCGCCAGACGGGTTTGAAAGCTTCGCGGCTGCTCATTCCCCTTTCCTTTGCCTCAATGCTAGGCGGCACCTGCACACTCATCGGCACATCGACCAATCTCGTTGTCGATGGTGTGGCCCGCACCCACGGCATGGCGCCGTTCGGCATGTTCGAATTCACGAAGCTCGGCATCATCTACGCCGTCGTCGGTATTGCTTATCTGCTGACGGTCGGCCGCTTTCTGCTGCCCCGGCGCGAAACGCTTTCCACGCTTCTGATTCCGAATGATCGGCGTGAGTTCCTCACCCAGGCGGTGATCAGCAGGGACTCGCCCCTGTTGGGCAAAAAAATCGCCGATACGCCCCTCGCCAAAATGAAAGGCATTCGCATTATCGAGATCACCCGGGGCGGCGAGCGGCTGACCACGCCGTTGAACGAGGTCGTCTTCCAGGCCGGCGATCAACTTCTGCTCAAGAGCGCAGTCGCCGGGGTGAAAGACATTCAGGAAACAGCCGGCCTCGCCCTTTCGGCCAAGGAACAGCTTGGTCTGCAAAACGTCGAGACTCGCTCCGCCATTCTCATGGAAGGAATCATCGGCCCGCAATCGACCATGGTCGGAAAGACGCTGCGCCAACTCAACTTTCGCCAGAAGTACGGCGCTCTCATTCTGGCCGTGCACCGTCAGGGCAAAAATCTGCGCGAGAAATTCGAGAACGTGCAACTCGATTTCGGCGACACGCTGCTGGTGGAAGGACCGGTCGACGGAATTCACCGGCTCATGGAAGAACGCGATTTTCTGAGCCTGACGGAACCAAAGCAACGGCCCTACCGGCGCGCGAAAGCCCCGCTGGCCATCGCTGTTATTACCGCGGTTGTGGTTCTGGCGGCCTTCGGCGTGTTGCCCATCGCCGCGCTGGCGCTCATCGCGGCGGTCGCGGTGGTGCTATTCCGCTGCGTCGATCCCGGCGAAGCCTACGAAGCCATCGAATGGAAAGTCATCTTCCTCATCCTCGGCATGCTGGCCGTGGGACTTTCCGTTGAGAAAACCGGCGGTGCCGCCCTTATTGCACAGGGCGCCATCGATATCTTTGGCCGCTTCGGTCCGCTCGTCATGATTTCGATCACCTACGCGCTGGCCGTTTGCATTACCGAACTCATCAGCAACACCGCCACTGCTATTCTGCTCACCCCTCTGGTTATCGCGCTGGCTGCCGGGATGGGACTCGATGGCCGGCCCTTCGTCGTCGCCGTCATGTTCGGATCGAGCGCCTGTTTCGCGACACCGATCGGGTACCAGACGAACACCTACGTTTACGGTGCGGGCGGCTATCGCTTCTCGGATTTTCCGCGCGTCGGGCTCTTGCTGAATCTTCTGCTCTGGATCGTGGCCAGCGTGTTCATTCCGATCATGTGGCCGTTGCGACCGGCAGCGCATTGAGCATTTCGTTTTTCAGAATGCTGGTAAATTGCAGGATGAAAAAAACTTTCCGCTTTCTGATTTTGCTCGTCGCCCTCGGTGCGGCTGCTCTCGCCCTGACCAATGGAGGGGCCACTCAAATCGGCCAGCCGGAAAATCCCGCACCGGTTACCGTCACCGAGGCGGACCGCGCCCCGATCACAACAATTCACAAAACCGAGGCCGAATGGAAAGAACAGCTCACGCCGGAACAGTTCGATGTCATGCGCGAGAAAGGGACGGAGCCGGCTTTCTCCAGCCCGTTGAACGAAGAGAAAGCGAAAGGCGTTTATCGCTGCGCCGCGTGCGGTCTTCCGGTTTTCGCGAGCGACGCAAAATTCAATTCCGGCACGGGCTGGCCAAGCTTCTGGAAACCATTTGTCGCGGCGAATGTCCACACGGCAGAAGACACGAGCAATGGCATGGAACGCGACGAAGTGCTCTGTGCCCGGTGCGGTTCGCATCTTGGGCATCGCTTTGATGATGGCCCGAAGCCGACCGGCCTGCGCTACTGCATCAACGGCGTGGCTTTGAAATTCGAGCCGCGACCCTGATTGCCCGCGCAACGATGACGGCTGGCGCCGAGAACGGAAGAAAGCGAACTGCGCTCGCGCTCGGCTGGGAAGCGGCGCGGGCCAACGCCATCCCGGGATTCATCCTGCAGGGAGTCATGCTGCTCCTGCTGGTTGGCTATTACGGCAGCCCGCAAGTTGCCACCCTCTTCAACCGGATCGCTCTCTACAAACAGGCGCATCATTTTCCTTTTGTCGTACTCGCGGCGGTGGCGGCCGGCGCGCTCCTGCCCGAGCTGTTCGTCATCTTCTTTTTTCAAAAGGGCCGTCCATGCCGGCAAAATTTGCGCAACCTCGCCTTTACCATTCCGACGTGGGCGGTCGATGGGTTGCTCGTCGACGGAATGTATCGGCTGATGGCCGGCTGGTGGGGCGACGTCGTCACACTGCCGGTCGTGCTGGCCAAGATTTTTGTCGATCAGTTCGGATACAATCCATTCATCGCCGCGCCTGGCGAAGTCCTCGTCTACGAATGGAAAAATACGCGAATCTCCTGGGCGGCGCTGCGGCGGACTTTCACCTGGTCGCATTACCGCGATCAGATCGTGCCGACGTTGCTGGCGACATGGGCCGTCTGGATCCCGCTTATGGCCATCATCTATTCGCTGCCGCTTGCGCTCCAATTTCCGCTCTTTAGTCTGGCCCTCACTTTCTGGGTGCTTTTGCTCACCTACATGACAAACAAGTTTGCGGGCAGGATTCCCGCGGACGCCCCGCCCGCCCTGGCCGTGGCCGCAACGGCCGAAGCAAAATCGATCTTATGAGAGCACATGAAATTTTCCAACGTGTCGATCCACCACTCGCGGCAAAAATCTTCACTTTCCTGCAGAATGAGAACAAACCGGTTTACAAGGCAGCCATTCAGGGACTGGCCAACCAGCGCAAACTGCGTGCGGTTTTCGTGGAACGAAAACCACCGGCCGAGCGACACGCCTGGATGAAGGAGGCGCTCAGCCGGAAAATCAGTGAAACGCTGGCCGAACATTTGTTGCAGGCGTGGCTGGTCGGCGCACACAGACAAATGCTCTGCGATTTTCTGGACGCGTTCGCGATTCCACATGATGAGGATGGAACGGCCGAGACGATTCCGCCTGCGCCACCAAAGGAGAAGATTGCCGGAGCGGTGGAGCAACTACTGGCCAGGCATGCAGCCGTCCATGTGGCTGTCTACCTGCACGCTTTCCAGGGCATGGAAGGAAACGAGCAATGGGCGCCGCTCGGGGAAATCCTGCGCCAAGACGCGAGACTGGCGCTTGAGCAACCTCCGAGATCTAGCTCGTGAAATAACGCAGCGCTTCGTAGACGCCCGCGCCGCATTCCTGTTCGGCAACGTAGCCACCGGCTTCGCGCACGGCGACCTTCACGGCATCGATGGCATTGGCCGGACAGGCTGGAAACTTCGCATAACGCCCGTCGAGCATCGAGATGTCGTTATGATGATCGCCGGCCGCAAAGATCTCTTCACGGGAAATCTCGATCAGCCGCGCCAGCTCGGCCAGGGCCGCGCCCTTGTGGTAATCGGCATGACAGAAGCGGAGGTAAATTGTGTTGCGCTGGTAGTTGAATTTCGGCTGACGCTCGCGCAGCTGGTCGATGAACTCGGTCACGCGATCCATCTCTTCTTCACTCTGCGCAACGACGCCGGCCGGTCCGTGCGGTTCATAGATGACACGCGCTTGCGTCTTCTGTTCGACGAAATCCAGAACCTCGGCCAGGACCGAGGTGGCGGAGCGGAAAAGGTCGGCGTGATCGCGGGCGCAACGCTCATTCCAATCTCCGTAAGCCTCCCAGCGGCCACCGTTTTGGGACGGGCGAAAGACATCCCGTTCGCTCGTTAGGATAAAATCGGGATGCACGGGGAAGGAAAAATCCATCAGGCCGCTGTCGAGCAAATCGACGGAACGGCCGGTGTTGATGGCCCAGACGGCGCCATCCCTTTGCAACTCGCCGATTAATTGCATGCAGCGCCCGTCGAGGACGGGTTCGGATGTGTGCGACACGAGCGTGCCGTCGAAGTCGGTGCTGAGCAGTCGAATCTTGGCCATCGCCGTTAACATTAGAGATGGATTTCGCGCCGGCAATCGGCGCCGCATTGCTTAGCGGAAAAGGCGCGTTAAGATGAAGTCGAGGATGAAATCAGCTTACGAACTGGCCATGGAACGGCTGCAAAAGAGCGCGCCGAGTGTGACGCTGACCGACGAGCAGAAGGCGCAGATCGCCGAGATTGACTCCACCTTCAAGGCGCGCATGGCGGAAAAGGATGTGTTCCTGAACGACCAGATTTTGAAGGCACAGATGAGCGGCAAATTCGAGGAAGCCGAGCAGCTGCAGCAGCAGCTTGCTTCGGAAATGAGGCGTCTCCAGGAAGATTGCGAGACGAAGAAGGAAAAGCTGCGCGCCTCCTTCGGACAATAGCGCCCCGCGCGGCGTTTTAGGAGACGACCTCCGCGGCCCGCCCGGTCGGCTTGCCGCGAGCCGGCAAATCGGGATCGAGAAATCCCAGCATATGAGCGCGCCTGATTACGCGCGTGCCTGCCTCCTTTTGCAAAGCGGCAACTTGCTGGTGGAATTGCTCCATTTTCGTCCAGTGCACCTTTGGACGGAAATGATGCTCGGCGTGATAACCATTGTAGAAAAAGAGCCAGTTATAAATTTTGCCGTAACTGCTTACACCCCAGGCAATCGGTTTGTCGGGATCAGCACCATAATGACGGAAGTATCCGTTCAGATAGCTGAAGCAATGTCCGAGATAAAAGAAGGGCAAAAAATAAACGAGGAAGCGCCAGTTTAGAATGCCCATCACGAGAAGGGTGGTGACAAAGGCGACCAGCTCGATGTTCCCCCAGATGAGCTCGGATCCACCACGCTTCCGCAATTCCACGCGAATGCGAGCCGGGTTGTCGCGGAAAATACTGAGGAAGACATAGCTCCAGGGATTTTCGGCTTCGCCATCATGCCCGTGCCGATAAATGGAAAGCCAGTCGATCGTTTCGCCGGCTTCATCCTGGCGGTCGCTGTTCCCCTTGTGATGCTGCATGTGCACCACGTCGTAATAGGTCTGGGAAAAACAGCAGGCGATCGATTCCGTGACACCGAAGAGCCGGTTGAGCAGACCGGAGCGGAAGAAGGGATTGTGGATGAAGTTGTGCGAAACGCCGTTGATGTTGGCGTTGACCATGAGGGCATAGACGAACCCAAGAATCAGCATGATCCAAAGCGGCGTATGCGGGAAAAGGAAAAAGAGGGCCAGGAAGTAACTGAGATGAAAAAGCCCAGCCAAGACGGGAAGCGCGTCCCAGCGGGTGTGGGCGAAGAGCTTCGAGTTCGTCGTGACACGATCGACGCGGATGGGATCGGGATTCATTCGTTGGCCGGAAAAAGCTTCTGACGGTGCTTTCGAATTAAGCGCTAATCGAGCTGTTTGCGCAAGTTTTGTCCGGCGTTTATCGCGCCGATCACGGGCCAGGCGAAGGGACCACGCGGAAATCCGGAAATCGGTCACGCCGGAAAAGAAAACGGCCGCTCCCTTGCGAGAGCGGCCGGACCCTAATCAAACAAAACGAAGCAGACTGAAGACTACCGAAACCTGACCGGAGCCTGGACACGCACACGGCGGCGGCGGCCGATCTCGAGAGCAACGCTCACCGCAATCAAGACGCTGATCGGGATCAGGCCCGCCACCTCCGGCACCGGGGTGAAATTCATAGTGAAGGAAATTCCGTCGTTGAAGTAGTGGCAATCCGGATCGAAGCCGAGGGCGATGTCGTTGCCGTTTTCAATATACTGCTGCAAGGCAATCAGCTGCGAGCCGGTCAACGTATAGGTGTAGGTCGTCGGGGTGGTCGTGAAGCTCTTGTCCTTCAGAAACGTGTCCGACGTGCCATTGGCCACCAGCCAACCCGATTGGTTATGGAACCGAGCATTCACGAAGTCGTCGGTCAGGTCCGTGACGGTTTCGTTCGGGTCATCGACGAAGGATCGGACGCCCGACCATCGCGCGGTATCGAGGAGGTGAATGTGGAGGACGTTGGCGCTGTTGTCCCAGTTGGCGATGTTGTTGAAGGTGATGGTCGCGCTGGTGATCGTGGAGGGAACGACATTAATATTGTCGATCCGCCAGGTGTAAACGTCGTGATGGTCCAGGTCGTTCAGATCGACCGGAGAAGGTTGCCAGGTGAGAGAACTGATGGCGGCCGAGGCCGAGCTGGCGGTCATGGCGAGCGCGCAGAGGGCACTCAGAAGATATGTGGAACGAAAGCGGGACGGAAGGATTGGCGTATTCATTGACGGATAATTGCTACGTGAAGCTCGGCTTACTTTGTCCATAAATTACAGCGATTTCTAATAATTCTCATAATTGCCTCGCATTATCAATATAATTTTCATGCCAACTATCACCTTTTGCTCGGCCGCGGCCGACATTGGCGGGCTTCCCCCGGGATGAAATAGAGAGCCAGAGAGTCTCTCAGGCGCCGGGCTTGCCTGAATTCGGTCTTCAAACCCGCGAATTTATAACGCTTTCTGGCGACCATTGCCGCCATTTTGCAACGGCCAATTTACGCGCGAGACGCAACAAGTCTCAAGCCGGGGCTAAGAACTTCCAAAAAGGGCCTCAAACAGTAGCGAAATAGTAATTACCATAATCTCGGTACAGCGCGTGCTTCAAGCGAAAGACCATGAACTTCCAGTCGACCACGCCGCTTATTCGCCGTCGGTGCATCGAGGGCTTTACCTTCGTGGAAGTGGTTGTCTCGATCGCCCTGCTTGTCATGTTCGCCGGCGGCGCTCTCTGGACGTTGACGCAGGCTAACAGTTACGCCGCCCTCTCCCGACTCTACACCGGGGCGCAGGTTGCCGCCCAAAATCAGATCGATCTTATAATGTCGAAGGGACCGTTCAATCCGCAATTGAACCAGGTTCCAACGGTCCTGGGTGGACCAAAGCCTTTGCCAACCGGCGGGGTCACCACCATCACGGAAAACAACATTCCGATTTACAGCGACCCTTCGCCGACCAATCCCAGGAGCATCAACGGGCAGCGAGTCACCGTCGTTACCGACATGAACCAGCCCGCGAGCGGACGCACCCTGAATATGTATTCCGCAACCGTCACGGTCTCCTTCACTTATCGCGGAAAGACGCATCAGGTCCAGTTGAATGCCATCCGCGCCGCCGATGTGGACGGCGATTCCTGATCGGAGATCAAAAATGACCCACCCATTCCAAACAAAGGCAAACTGCACCCGCGCGTTTACGCTCATTGAGACACTTGTGGCCACGGCGATCTTTGCCCTGGCCGGCATCCTCGTCTTCATCCTCCTGAATTCGGGAATGGTCCTCTACGCCAGGAACACGTCCGTTAATGCGGCGCATCAGCAGGCGCGCTCGGCCGTGGATCAAATGCTATCGAACATCCACGCTTCCGTTTCCATTCCCCAGCTGGTTGACGCGAACCTGACTCCTTTGCCCCCGCCCGGCACCGGACCAGCTGCCGGAGTGAATTTTCAGAAGTTCGACAGCGGGCCGTTTCTGCTCTCGACCACGGCCAACGTTTTGCCAACGCAGACCTCGGTGACCATTCTCGCTCCCACCCTTGATCCCAACCAAAATTTGACCGGCCTGCGCTTCAACATTCCATCACACCGAGTCGAACAGGATATTGCCCGGATCACGGCCTCAGGCGATTACCGGACCATCTATTTTAACAATCCGGTTGGAGCCAGCATCGTGACCATGGCGGATGGCAGCGGCAATGGAAACGGCAACGGCGATGGGACCAGCAACATCATTGGCTTTACGACCCGCCGCGTCAGCTACCTCGTTGCGGGCAACGAACTGCGTTATTATCCGACGAACAACCTCCAGAATTACAAGGTGATCGCCCGCAACATGACCGCGACGACGCCGTTCCAGATCCTGTTCAATCAAAACGGCGGGACCGATCTCCGGTCGGTCGCGGCAGTCGGCCTCTCTTCCGCGGAAATGCTTTACTCAAATCGCGGCTACGCGGCAGTGAACCTGTTTATCAATTCCTACATCCCGTTCCGTTCCAAGCTGACCGTCTACCAGTAAATTCCTTATGAAAAAACTACATCGCGCGCTCGAAGGGAATGCCCTGGTGGTCACCATGGTGACCATCGCTCTTGTCGCCGGATTCATCGCCTTGTCGATCGATTTGACCGGAAGCGTCAGCCGGAACGTGAAGCGCAGTCTGCTGCTGCGGCAGGCCATCAATATTGGTGACGCGGCCACGGAAATGGCATTCGCCGACTGGCGGGCAGCCTGTATCCAGAACTACGCGGTCCCCGCCCCCAAAGGCAAAACCTTCAACAATGCGGCTCTGCCCAGCCCAAGCCCGGGCAATTTCCCCGGGATCAACTACGACCTGACGAACTTCGACGTCGTCGGGCTCGATTCGACATGGACGCCCGTCAGCAATTCGACCACGCCGGACAAAACCATGGGCCCCAATCCCCAGGATTACAGCTATTATTATCTCGCCACGGCCGATGTCGTTATTCCGACGATGACTTCGAAAAACCCCAAGAGTTTGACCGATCCGGGGAATGTGGTCGCAAAAGTCAGAAGGGTCCTGGAAAAATACCGGCATAACAAGACCGACAAAGCCATCGATTATAAAGATGACCTGGAGATCCATCCCGGGCCGACTTTCGTCGTCAATGGCGATGTGCACACGAACGGTAATCTTTACACGGCCCATAGTACGCTCACCCTGAGTGGAACCACGACGTACTCCGGCCAATGGACGGTGGGATTCATGCCCGGAGACGGTCAGCACAATGGAGAAGTTCCGGCCATGCCCTCCTGGGGGGCCGGTCAGCCACCGGCGCAAGAGCAGGCCGAGGTCCCATTCGGCATCGATATTGCCGATTACCACAGCCTGATCGACAACGTGAGCGACACCGATCCGCTCTATCCCTACAGCTATTCCAATAATGCGAACTACACCTTCAAAGTGACGATCGATGCCAATAACGTTGTCACCATTTACAACTCGAAGGGCGTTAATATCACGGGCATAACCGGCAACAACGCCAACGGGCAGGCCGCCGCGCTTTTCAACAGCGCTGTCACCACGAATGATTCGATCGCGGATAATCGAGAAGGTGCCACCACCGGTACGAGCAAAATTCGTGTCGTCACCCTGGATGTCGGCGCCATCACGGCGCAGGCTAATAGCGCCGGTAACAAGATCGATTTTTCCAGTCCGGTCATCTACATCACCGACTTGAGTGCCGATCCGACCGGCATGACGAACAAGCGCGCCATCCGTCTCAAGAACGGTGCGTCGCTTCCGCCTAGCGGCCTGACAATTGCCAGCAGCAACCCGGTTTACATCCAGGGGGACTACAACACGGGAATGACATCCACGCAGCAGCCGCAGTCGGATATTACTCCCGACCCGACGAACGAACCTTCGGCGAATCCGGCCAGTCCGACGGTCCCAGGATACACTCGCGTGCCGGCGGCGGTCATCGCCGATGCGGTCACTGTTCTCTCTAACTCATGGAGCGATTCTAATGGCTCCATATAGCACGGCCAGCAACACAACCGTGAATACCGCCATCATTGCGGGCATCGTGCCCTCTGGGGGGGGCTACTACAGCGGCGGCGCCGAAAATTTCCCCCGCTTTCTCGAAAATTGGGGTGGCAAGACGCTCACCTACTACGGTTCCATGATCGAGCTGTATAACAGCAAGCAGGGCATCGGACACTGGGGTGCAGGCAACGTCTACAGCCCGCCGAATCGAGCCTGGTACTTCGATACCCTTTTCCTTTCGCACCCCCCTCCCGGCGTTCCTTACGACGTCGATTATCGCCGCGGCCGGTGGTACATCGAATAACGGAACCGTTTCTGCTCATGGGAATCATTCGGAAACGACCGCCCATCTCATGAGAATAACGCTGCACCTTCGAACCATCCTCGGCCTTCTCCTTCCGGCGCTTTGTCCGGGCCTGGTCACTTCGGCGGCTGCCGCCATCGACTTCACCCCCACGGTTACCCAAAGGACCCTGGAAGGGGCGGTCTTCCAGCAACTCATCTTCCATGACGGCCAGCGCAAGGTCGCCTACGAACAGCCGCGGGGGTGGAACTTCGTCGGAAGTGGAGCCAGCATTCGGTTCACGCCCCCCGATGTGACCCAGGCGCAGGCACGAATCGATCAGACGCCCTTGCCGCAGCCGGAAACGTTTGATGAAGCCACCATCAAATTACTGCAGGGCCGGGCGCTCACTTTCGTCCCGCCTAACGCCCAGGGCGTTGCCTTCGTCGGCGACGAAAGGAATCCCATCGCGATCAATGGTCAGCCCACCTACGAAGTCACCTTGCAATACCAGTTCTACGGCGAGCAGTATGAGATGAGCATGCTTTTTGCGGACCTGGCCCAAGTCCGCCTTCGCTGTCAGGTTATCGCCAAGAAGAAGGATTTCGCGAAAATTCACATGCTCTTTCGGGCCAGCCTCTGTTCTCTGCAGTGGCTCTGAACGGACGCTAAAGCAGGTCCGGAAATCGGGATTGCCAAGCGCGGATTCGGGCGCCAAGGTAGCGCCCCTTCACCCGATGTTTGCGCGCCAGCCAGAGATGAAGATTTTTAGCGGTTCCGCGAACCGCGATCTGGCCCAGCGCATCTGCGACTCGATCAGCGAACCGCTTGGCCAGGCCATCATCAGCTCGTTTCCCGACGGCGAGACCTATGTGAAAATCGAGGAGAACATTCGCGGCCGCGACGTCTTTATCATTCAGCCGACCTGCCCGCCGACCAACCAGCATCTGATGGAGCTGCTTATCATGGTGGACGCGGCGCGGCGAGCCAGCGCGGATCGCATTACCGCGGTGATTCCCTTCTTTGGCTACGCGCGCCAGGATCGCAAGGACCAGCCGCGGGTGCCGATCACGGCCAAACTGGTTGCGAATCTTTTGCACGCCGCGGGCGTCAGCCGGGTGTTGACGATGGATTTGCATGCCCAGCAGGTGCAGGGGTTTTTCGACATCCCGGTCGATCACCTCTACTCCATGCCGGTCCTCATCAAGTATTTGCGCACGCGATTGACCGGCAAGACGGTGGTCGTCTCACCGGATGTTGGCGGCCTGAAAATGGCCTCCGCCTACGCCCACGCGCTCGGGGCCAATCTGGCCATCGTGGCGAAGCAGCGCAAAAGTGCCACGGAAACGGAGGCGCTCTACCTGATCGGCGAGGTCGAGAATTGCGACGTGCTTCTGGTGGACGACCTCACGGAAACCGCGGGCACGCTGACCTCGGCGACGACCCTCCTGAAGAAGCGCGGCGCCCTAAAAATCTACGCCGGCGTCTCGCACGCGGTCCTGGTCGATGCGGCTATTCCGCGGTTGCAAAAATCCGAAATCGAGGAATTAGTGACGACCAACAGCACGCCCGTGCGCACGGTGGAGAATTTTAAAATCACCGTGCTCTGCATCTCCGAGCTTCTCGGGGAAGGCATGAAGCGGATTCACAACGACGAATCGGTTTCCTCGCTGTTCAGGATCGATAACGGCAGCAAGTAATTTTTCGACATGGCTAAACAAGTAAAACTTTCGGCAGAACGACGCGAGGGCACGGGCCGCTCGGCCGTGCGCAAACTCAAGGCCCGCGGCCTCGTCCCGGCCGTCATTTACGGTGGCAAGGAAAAACCGGAGCCGCTTCAGGTCACGCGCCGCGACATGACCGCGCTCCTCAGCCACGCCTCGGGCGAAAACATTCTCGTCGAGCTCGAGATCGAGGGCGATGGCAAAAACCGGCTCGCTCTTGTCCAGGAGGTACAGCACTCCCCCGTCGGCGGCGACATCCTGCATATCGATTTTCATTCCGTGACCATGGATGAAGTCATCGAGGCGGAAGTTCCGGTGGAATCAATCGGCACCGCGGAAGGCGTCAAGACCTATGGCGGTCTGCTCGAACAAAACCTGCGTTCGCTTGAGATCGAGTGTTTGCCGGGCGATTTGCCCGACAAGATCACGGTCGATGTCTCCGCGCTGAATATCGGCGATTCGATTCACGTACACGATCTTCCCCTGCCCTCAGGCGTGAAAACTCGCGTGCACCCTGATCTTACGGTCATCTCGGTCCTGGCTCCGACCGTCGAAGAAGAGCCGGTGGCTGCGGAAGCGGCCGCGGCCGGTCCCGAAGTCATCACCGAGAAGAAGGCGGAAGGCGAGACCGCCGGAACGACGGCGGCGGCTCCCGCCGCCAAAGAGAAAGAGCCGAAGAAATAATTGGTGGATCGCGTTCGGAGAACGCGATTGTCGACGATGGCCGACCTGCCGGAGGACTCCTCATCGATTCGGCTGGTGGCCGGTCTGGGAAATCCCGGCCCGGAGTATGCGCAGACGCGCCACAACATCGGCTTTGCCGTACTCGATCGCCTGGCGCACGACTGGGGCCTGCCATGGCAACACTCTGCCAAGTGGGAAACTCAGTATGCCAAAGGCGATCGCGGCATTCTCGTCAAGCCGCTCGCCTTCATGAATCACAGCGGGTTTCCGCTTCTGGCCATCGCGCAATTCTACAAGATCGCGCCCGAAGAAATGCTGGTTGTGCTCGACGATTTCGCCCTGCCGCTCGGTCGCCTGCGCCTGCGGCCCGACGGCGGTTCCGGCGGGCACAACGGCCTCGAATCCATCTTTGTCCAATTCGGGATCGACGCCATCCCACGGCTCCGCGTCGGCATCGGGTCGGCGCCGCGCGAAGGCTCCGTCGACCATGTCCTGGGCCGCTTTTTCGAGGAGGAACAGCCGATCGTGGAGAAAACGATCGCGCGCGCGGCCGAAGCCGTGAACTGCGCGATTGACAAAGGCGTCGTTTCCGCGATGAACACTTTCAACCAAGCTCAAGAAACATGAAGAATCGTTACGAAGCCCTGCTCGTTTTGAATACCCAGGGCAAAGAAGACACCGTCAAGGAAATCGTCGACCGCCTCGAATCGGAGTTGCAAAAGGAAGGCGCCGAGATCGAACAGGTGCAAAAGATGGACAAGCGCCAGTTTTCCTACGTGGCGGGCGAGCTCGATGCCGGCTATTACGTGAATTTTGTTTTCCACGCCGATCCGCAACTCATCGCCAAACTGCGCTCGAAGTTCAAACTCGATCCGGAAATTTACCGCCAGCATTTCCAGCGGCTGCGCCCGAAAACAGAGCGGGCCGACAAGCCGAGAGGCGCCGCGAAAAAGTTGGCCGCCGCTGAGTAACTGCGCTAAAAACGGCGCATGGCCAGTTTCAATAAAGTTCTCCTGCTCGGAAATCTCACGCGCGACCCCGAGGTGCGTTACACGCCCAAGGGCAGCGCTGTCGCCGATCTCGGCATCGCGGTTAATCGTCAATACACGCTCGACAACGGCGAGAAGCGTGAGGAAGTCACCTTCGTCGACGTCACTTTCTGGGGCCGCACTGCGGAAGTGGCCGGCGAATATCTGAAAAAAGGGCGACAGGTCTTCATCGAAGGCCGCCTGCAGCTCGACACCTGGGACGACAAACAATCGGGACAGAAGCGGAGCAAGCTCAAAGTCATCGGCGAGATGATGCAGATGCTCGGGAGCAGACCGGGCGGTGGCGGTGGTGGCGATTTTGAGGAAAGCAGCGCCGCGTCTCGTTCAAAGGGCGGCAGCGCGGCTCCGCCGAAAGCGCCTCCCTCCGAACCAGACGACGACGAGATCCCGTTTTAGCGCTCCGATTCCTCCCTGCGCAAACGCACGCCCTGGCGTATGGATGCGGCATGGAACTCGATCTGGAAGGCAAACACGCCAGCCGCGGCTATGCCATGCTGGCTTCGCTCATCACGCCGCGCCCCATTGCCTGGGTGACGACGCTGAGTGGCGCCGGAAAACTGAACGCCGCGCCCTTCAGCTTTTTCAATGCGCTCGGGGGCGATCCGCCCATCGTCGGTTTTTGTCCGGGCGATCGCGACGACGGCGAACCAAAGGACACGGCCCGCAATGTTCGGCAGGTGCACGAGTTCGTCGTCAACCTTGTCGATGAAGCACTCGCGGAAAAGATGAATATGACGGCGGCCACGCTCCCCTACGGCGCGAATGAGCTGGAAGCCGCCGGCCTGACGACGGCGCCCTCTTCCTCCGTCCGGCCACCGCGCATCGGCGAAGCGCCCGCCAGTTTCGAATGCGCGGAATGGGGAACGTTGCAGATTGGCGGCAATCGGCTTGTCATTGGGCTGGTCAGGCGCGTGCATGTGCGCGACGAACTGATCGACCCGGAAACGCTCCGCATTCGTAGCGAGCGTTTTCAGGTTATCGGTCGCATGGCCAGTCCGAACTGGTATTGCCGGACCCGCGATCGCTTCGAGATGGTGCGCCCGGCCTGAAACGATCGCGGCAATCTGCAGCCGCCGCGGGCGCGAAAAGCGAATCGAACGGAAAGGCCGCTCATGAGAACCATCCTGCTTCTTGTCCTTTCCAACACCTTCATGAACGTCTTTACATGGTTGCCTTTGTCCTATTTCGTTCGCCCATCAAATGGAACTACGCCGTCTCCTATACCCTCATCGTCGGCGCAGTTTATTTCGCCTTTCGATTCTAGCCGGCCCCTCCCTGCATAATGCTGAAGGCAGTCATCTTTGATCTGGACGGCACACTGGTCGACTCGAACGAATTGCACGTCGCTTCCTGGGAGCGCGCTTTTCGGCGCTACGGCAGGCGATTTTCCATGGCGCAACTGCGCGCCCAGGTCGGCAAAGGTTCCGATCAATACCTGCCGGAGTTTTTGTCCGCCGAAGAAATCAAACGTTTCGGCCGGGAAGTCGATGAATATCGCTCCGAGCTCTTTGCGAAGGAATATTTACCACGCGTGCAACCATTCCCGAAGGTGCGCCAGCTTTTCGAGCGACTAAAATCGGACGGCAAGAAGATCGTCCTCGCCACCTCGAGCAAGAAAATGGAGAGCCGGCGTTACAAGAGGCTGCTCGACGTCGAAAACCTCATCGATGGTGAGACGACGGCCGATGAGACAAAGCATTCGAAACCCGAGCCGGATGTTTTCGAAGCGGCCCTGAAGAAAATAAGCGGCATCTCCAATCTCGAAGCGATCGTGGTTGGCGATACGCGGTTCGATGTGGAGGCGGCGGCAAAGGCCGGCATGAAAACAATCGGCGTTCTCTGCGGAGGCAAGACGGCGGAGGAACTGCGTGGCGCCGGCGCCATCGCCATTTATCGCGACCCGGCCGATCTCTTGCAAAACTACGACAGTTCACCGCTTCACGCCGGGGCGGCGTCTTACATTCGTTAGGCAAACTGAATCAGGTGTGCCACGCGGGAGTTGCATGTGGAAAACGCTGCCGTCGTCGGCTGCGCGCTTTGACCGCTTCCTGCTCGCGATCGCGCGGTGGCGCGTTCGTGACGAGCGCATCAAGCAATTCACCAGCAGCCTGCGCCACTTGATCGACCGCGCGGGCGAAAGGCGCTTCGTTGGCCTTCGACGGTTTTGCGCAGCCGCTCAGTTTGCGCACGAACTGCAAAGCCGAGGCCCGAATCTCCTCCTCGGTCGCCGGCGGCTGAAAGTTGTGCAGGGTTTTGATATTGCGACACATGCCTGAATTCTGGACCGGTCCTGCATGCGGTCAACAATGGCGAAGCCCGGACACCGTGGCTCGCGTCCCAGAAGCGGGATGGCCGCATTCCGTTTGCGGAACATTCGCGCGAAGAGCCAAACCACTCCTGCAACGGGGCGAGCCGATTTTACGAGGGAGAAGGACGCATCGCGATTCCGGTGGCACTCTGGTTGCTAAAGGCAATTGCGTTCGTTCGCCACGCGCTTTCCGCCGCCCGAGCCGCGCAGGTTAGCGCGGGCGGACGGACGCCTAACGACACATCGAACTGATGGATAATTTGCTTCAGGATCTGCGTTATGCGCTGCGCATGCTGATCAAGGCACCCGCCTTTTCCCTGCTCGCCGTCGTCACTCTCGCTCTCGGGATTGGCGCGAATACCGCCATCTTCAGCGTCATTTATGCGGTGCTCATGAAGCCGCTTCCCTATCCGCAGCCCGGCAAGCTCGCCCTTCTCCGGGAAAAAATGAATCTCTTCGAGAGCGGTTCGGTGGCTTATGCAAATTATCTCGATTGGCGCGCGCAGCAGCATTCCTTTACCGATCTCGCCCTCTTTCGCGGCCGCGGCGTCAATCTCGCCGCCCAGGGCGAGGGCGAACCGGAACGGATCCGCGGCCTCACTGCGACTTCGAATTTCCTTTCCATTCTTGCCCTCAAGCCGGTCATCGGTCGCGACCTGAGCGAAGCCGACGACAAACCGGGCGCGGCGCCCGTCGCCCTGATCTCCGAGCAGATCTGGAAAAGTCGATTCGGGGGAAAGCCTGGCGTGCTCGGTCAGCGCCCCGTTCTCAATGGTGTGCCGACGGAGATCGTTGGTGTCTTTCCGCCGCAGATGGAAATTCGACGCTCGGAGGTGATCACGCCGCTGTCCGACCTGCGGGCGAAGCCGGAGATCCTCGATCGAGGGAATCATCCCGGCTTCTCAGTTTTGGCGCGCTTGAAGGATGGCGTGAGTTGGGAACAGGCCCGCGCTGACTTCGACACCATTGCCCGACGACTGGAGCGGCAATATCCCGATAACAACACCGGCCGGCGCGTCAATGTTCGCTCCCTTCTGGAAAGCGCGGTGGGCGATTATCGAGGCAGTCTGTATGTTCTGGTCGGGGCGGTCGCGTGCGTGCTTTTGATTGCCTGCGCAAACGTGGCCGGTTTGCTTCTGGCTCGCGGCAGCGCGCGGCAACGCGAGCTCGGCGTACGCGCGGCTCTCGGGGCAAGTCGGGCGCGATTGACGCGGCAGATGGTCACGGAAAGCCTGGTCCTCGCCTTCATTGGCGGAGCCGCCGGAATTTTGCTGGCTGTCTGGGGTCTTGAACTGATCGCAGCCTGGCGCCCACCCGATGTCTCGCGTTTTCAAAACATCACATTGAATACTCCCGCCCTGCTCTTCACCACCATCGTGGCCAGTGCCGCCGGTTTGCTCGCCGGCGCCTGGCCGGCGTGGCGTACTGCCGGCTCCGTCACGCCCTCAGCCGCCTTGCGTGAAGGCGGCCGCAGCAGCAGCGACGGTGCGGACCGCCAGCGTCTGCGCTCGAGTCTGGTCGTGGCGCAGGTCGCGCTGGCGCTTATTCTCCTGAGCGGTGCCGGCCTGCTTTTGCGCAGCTTCTGGCGCATTCAGCATGTGCCCTTTGGCTTCGAAACCGAACGCACCTTGCTCATGTCCATTGCCCTTCCTCCCGCACGTTATGACAACGATTTGAAGATGAATCAATTTTTCGATCGTGTGCTCGAACAGGTGCGCAGGCTGCCCGGAGTCGTCAACGCAGCCGCCGCGGAAAATATTCCCTTCGATGGTGACGAATGGGATTCCAGCTTCCACCTGACCGGCCATCCACCCAGCCCACCGGGCAAGGAACCGTCGGCCGAGGTGTCCCTCGTTTCGCAAAATTATTTTCGCACACTCGGCATTCCTTTATTGCGTGGCCGCACTTTCGGCCCGGAAGAAGTTGCCGGAAACAAGAACTGGTCGGTCATCATCGACGAATCGTTCGCCCGCCGCTTTTTCCCGAATCAGAATCCGATCGGTCAGCACATCGACAACAACCAAACGATGGAGAAGAATCCTCCGCCGCTCACCATTGTGGGTGTGGTCGGACGTGTTTGCAGCGACGATCCGAGCGGCGTGCTCGAAACGCAAAAGCTCCCGCAGATGTATTTCTGGACCGGCCAGAATTCCTACGCCACCCAGATTTTGATCGTAAAAGTGGCCGGTGGCGATCCGCTCACCTTTGTCCCGGCGGTCAAGCGGATCATCGAGGGAGTCGACCCCGAACAGCCGGTTTCCGACGTCACCACCATGAAACAAAGCATCTCCGGCAGCCTCGCTTCGCGTCGCCTGACGATGATGCTGGTCGCCCTTTTCGCCGGGCTTGCCCTGTTGCTCGCAGCCGTCGGATTGTTCGGCATGATGGCGCTGCGCGTCACGCAGCGCACCCGCGAAATTGGCATCCGCCTCGCGCTCGGCGCACAACGCACTGACGTTTTCCGCATGGTCATCTCGAACGGACTGAAACTGACCGCCCTCGGCGTGATCATTGGTTTGGTCACCTCCCTGCTCGTGGCCCGTTTGTTAGGCGGGATGCTCTACGGCGTCGGGGCCGGCGATCCGCTCACCCTTTTGTGGGTGGTGCTTCTCCTCGCGGCCGTCGCCTTTCTGGCCAACTATCTGCCGGCTCATCGCGCCACCCGCGTCGATCCGATCGTCGCATTGCGTGAGGAATAGGTGGAACGCGCTCTCCGAGCGCGTTAGCCGCCCCTTTCGCTCAGTCGTCGCACCTTCTCCACGTACGCCTCAATGTCGCATTTTCGCTCGAGACCACGCGCATTCATGTAGCGCACCTGGCCGAAAATCGGCCGCTCGCCCCAGGGCCGATCGTGTTGTCCAAAAATCCAGGCGACATTGGCGAAGGAATTCGCGTCGCGCCCGTCCAGAAACCACTTGTTGTTGAGCGCAAGCGCCACGGCGAAGGCGTGCTCGGGCGTGCGGCTCCACTCCAGAATTTTCTTTCCCCAATACATGCGCATCGAGTTGTGCATGTAGCCGGTCGTCCGCATTTCCTGCATGGCGGCGTTCCAGTAAGGATCGTGCGTTTTCGCTTCTTCCAATTGCCGGCCCGAATAGACCACCGGCCGCTCGTCGTGCCGATGACGGCGCAGCGTTTGGCGAGCCCAGCCGGGCAGCGACTCGAACCGATCGTAATCCTTTGTGAATTCGACGTAGTTCATGGCCAGTTCGCGCCTGACGATTAATTCTTCGAGAAAGGTCGCGACATTTCTGTCTCGTTTCCGTTTCTGCATCTCGAGCGCGAGCCAGAGCGGCGAAATCTGGCCAAAGTGCAGATATTTACTCATGTGCGAGACATCATCCGTTTGCGGCTGGTTGCGATTCTCGGCGTAACCGGCCAGCGACCTGCGCATGAATCTGCGAAACATTTTCTCTGCCTCGGAAGTCCCGCCGCGAAAGAACTGGGTCACCGGCGGAACCGAACGATCGAGTTTGAGCCTTCGGCAAAGCGCATCAGGATCGCTGAGGTCGAGTCCGGAGATTTTCAACGGCAGCGAGCTTTTCCTGAGGGCAACCGGCCGCAGCGGCACGAGATAATTCGGCAGCAAGCGTTGCAGTTTCGGCCGCAGCGTGCGCGCCGCGAACTCGCGCCTGTCCGAAGCCACATCGACCGGCACGATCACGTCCGATTCGACCTGTTCGACGGCACATTTTGCCTCGCGCGCGACGCGCGTTCGCCAGCCCTTCTGCAGCCGCAGATAACCGCGATCGCATACGATGAGCGCTGCGCGCCGGCCGAGCCGCCGCGCCGCGCTTGCCGGATCGCCCCGTTGCACGACAAACTTGATTCCGCGCTTCTTCAGTGCCGCCGCCGTTTCGCGCAACCCTTCGAGCATGAAGGTGTAATGGCGCAGGTTCGCTTCCGGATAATCATCCGTCAGGCCAAAACCAACCAGCAACGGCAGCCGAAGTTCGTTCGCGCGCGCCACCGCATGCTCCAGGGCATGATTGTATTTGGCGCGCTGCGCCTGCTGCATCCAGTAAAGAACGTAATCGCCCGCGCGTGGCCCGCGTTCATTGAGGCACTGAATGCGCTCTCCCGCGACGCTTCGCCGCCTCATCGGTGGAACGCGCTCTCCGAGCGCGTTGGCAACTTGTTCGGTCGACAGCCGGAGACCCGTATCGCGTTCGGAGAACGCGATCCACCGGTTATTTCTTCTTCGATTTTTTCTTCGGCAAACTTTTGCGCTTGGTTCCGGCGAATTCCTTGAGTTGCTTCTTGCTCATCGACTTGGCCATCTGTTTGGAAGCCCCGCGCAGGGACGACTTCGACCGTTTCCCGCGCTTTGCCGCCAAAGCCGCTCCCGCCGCCATCTGCTGTTTCTTCGATTTTGCTGGCATACTGACTCTTCGTTTCTGGAAGGTCCGCCGGTTTGATGAACCTCCGGCTAACCGGCGGGCGGCACGTCGGCACGAAGCTTTTCATTAAGGAGCGATTCCCATTTCCTGTTGAACGGATGCACCTTCTCCACCGGCCGGCCGTCCCGGTAAACCGGCCGCCCTTCGTTCGCCCACTTGAAGATCGAGCCCTCCAGATTGACCACATTCCTGTAACCGGCCTGCTCAAGTTTTTGCGCATACGCACTGGAACGATAGCCGACCGAACAATAGGTCACGATCGGTTCATCCCTGGTCAGATCGAGCGCGGTCACCGATGATCCCGGATCGACCCGGCGCGCGCCGCGCAAATGGCTGACGGCAAATTCCGGTTCGGTCCGCACATCCAGGAGAACCGGCTGTTTGCGCTGGGCATTGTGCAGCCAGGCCGTCAGTTCCTCGGTCGATATCCGCCGCACCTTGGGAAAATCATGATGAATTTTTGCGTCTAGGAATCCCCATTTCAACTCCCGGCAGGAAGTGAATGTCGCCGTCAGCAGCGCGAGCAATGCGACGATCCCTGTGATTTTTCGGTTCATCCTCTCACCTCCTTGTTTTTCGCAGCTCCTTCTCGGCCGCGGCAAAACTGGATACAATTTGCAGGCGATCCTGTTCGTTCTCCGTAGCCGCCATTCCGTCATCGCGGATTTTGCGCGCATGGCCGAGCAAGACTTCGCGCGTCTCCGCCGGGCGAATTTCCGCTGCCACGCGCTCCAGCATATCGAGGAGGCGAATGACAACGGCTACGCTCTTGCACCCGTATTGCCGGATTTGATCGAGGCACGCCGAGGCAATGCCGGCGAAATCGGTTACATCGACGATGACGCGCAGTTCACCTTTCTCATCGCGGCGGTAACGAGAAGGAATTTTGCGGCCGCCCACCCGAATCAGGGCGACACCCAGCCACTCGATGCAGGTCAGGGCGGTGAACGGATCGTTGATGCCGGGCGAGAGGGCGCGCACGGCCACTTCCACGAGCTGGTCGATGGAATATTCCACATCCTGGGTCGGCGTTCGTTGCCGGCCGAAGTAAAAGCTGCCGCCCAACTCCGCGCTGAGACTTTCACTCGCTTTTTCCTTTGGCCACATTTCGGCGAGGAGCGCACCTTCGGCGACAAAATTGCCCGGACGCCGGTGCAAGCGCACCAGCATTCCCTTTTCCGCGGCCAGTTCGAGAATGCGATCCGTCCCGATCGCCTGGATGAAACCGCTGCGCCGCGCGTGAAGAGGATGCGATTCCTCCCGCATGGCCGGGGGTTCCTCACCCATTTCCTCACGCGCGTCGGCCGGCTTCCCTCCCTCGCCTAACGACTCCGGGAACAGCCGGTCGATTCCCTCGCGTAATTCGGAAGCGACACGCCCGATGAGGTTTTCGGCCAGGATGGAACTGGAAACATGATGGATGAAAAAGATGAGAAACCCAACACTGACGACGGCAAAGGTAAGGCCGCACGTGACAGAGAGAAACGGCACGAAGGTGGTTGAGTCCGTTCCCCGGATCGTGCGCAGAACGAGCAGGCAATAGAGAAAAGTTGAAACAAAAACTCCGAGCACGACCTGCGTGGAGCGGTCGGCCATGAAATTGCGCAGCAGGCGCGGCCCGAATTGCGACGAAGCCAGCGTCAGGGAAACGATCGTGATGGAAAAAACGACGCCCGCCACCGTGATGGTGGAACCGGCGATGGTGGCGAGAACGTTGCGCGCGCCTTCGGGACTCCCCGCCCAAATCCAGCCGGTGGTGCGCGCCCATTCCGCTTTCATGATCGTGTCGAAGTGCACAGTGACAAAGGAAAGGGCGATGGCGCCGCCGGTCAGAATGCTGGGGACAAACCAGTAGCTGGTTCGCAACCGCTCCCACCAGGCGCTCAGGAAAATATTCATTCGGCTCTTTCTTCTACGCGCGACGTGCACTGAGTAAACGGGCGATTTGCATTTCGCGATCTGCTTGCGCAGGAGGCAAACGCTGCCGACTCTCTTCGCCGTGGCAGATCTTCTCGCGCGGCAATTGCAGAAAATCCCGCGCCAGACCCGCTCGATCCTTCTCACCTGCATCTACGGCCTCGTCGCCGGCGGCGCGGCCGTTCTCTTCCAGTTGGCCATGAACGGCCTCTTTTCGGCCACCTACGGCCGGCTCGCTCATCAATCACACGCCCGCTTCCTCATCGGCACCTTTTGCGTCATCGTCGTCACTTCGCTGCTCGTCGGTTTCCTCCTCAATTATTTTTGCGCGGAGGCTTCCGGCAGCGGCATTCCGCAACTCAAGGCCGCTTTCTGGAAAGATTTCGGTGTCGTTTCGTGGCGGGTCGTCTGGGTGAAATTTCTGGGCGGCGCGCTCAGTGTCGGCGGCGGTTGCGCCCTCGGCCGGGAAGGCCCGAGCGTGCAACTGGCCGGCGGCCTCGCCTCAAATGTCGGCGGCTTGTTAGGCGAAGCGAAACAGAAACGACGCACCGCCGCCGCGGCCGGCGCCGCCGCCGGTCTGGCCGCTGCTTTCAACACGCCGCTCGCCGCCATGACTTTTGTGCTCGAAGAAGTGATCGGCGATCTCAACAGCCGTTTGCTCGGGCGCATCCTGCTCGCTTCCGTCATCGGTGCGCTCGTTGTGCACGGCGCCATCGGCGCCCAACCGGCCTTCAAACTTGGCCACGTCTCCGCCAGTTCCTTGAACGTCTACTGGCTCACGCCACTCGTTGCCGTCGTCGCCAGCCTTGTCGGCGTCGCTTTCCAAAAATGGACGATGTTCCTGCGCGTTCGCCGCAGCAAAATTCCTCTGCCCGCCTGGACGCGGCCGGCCATCGGCGGAGTCATTACCTGGGTCCTCGGCTCCGCTGTTTTTCTGCAGACCGGCCGGCTCGGCGTCTTCTCGTTAGGCTATCCCGATCTCAGCGCCGCCCTCAATGACGATCTCGGCTGGAAACTGGCCGGCATTTTCGTCCTCACAAAATTGATCGCCACGGTTTCCTGCTACGGTTTCGGCGGATGCGGCGGCATTTTCTCGCCCCTCCTTTTTCTCGGCGGCATGGCCGGTTATTGCCTGGCCGGCGGCTGCGCCCATTTCGTTCATCTCAATGCCGACGATCGCATCGTGCTCGCCGTCGTCGGCATGAGTTCGTGTCTGGGCGCGGTCGTGCGCGCGCCGGTCACCGGCATTCTCATCGTCTTCGAAATGACGCACGAATTCAGTATTGTGCCGGCCCTCATGATCGGCGCGCTCATCAGCCAGGCCATCAGTCTGCGCATGTGTCATCACAGTTTCTATGACGAGATTCTCGTGCAGGACGGGCACAAGCTCGAGCATGTCATTCCGCCGCGCGATCTGCGCAGCTGGCAGCAATTGCCCGTCTCGACCATCGCCAATTTCAACCCCGTCTCCGTGAATCCGGATGATCCGGCCAATGTCGCGGAGTCGTTGCGCGCGCATCCCTACAACGCTTTCCCGGCGCTGCGCGACGGGAAACCGATCGGCATGCTGCGACGAGCCGAAGCGGCAAGCGCTTTGGCCGAGGCACGCGAAGTTCGGATCGACCGGGCGGTTTTTGGTTCGCCCACCCAATCGGTGCGCGAATTGCAGGTGCTCCTGATCGAATCGCCCACCCATGTCGTGCTCTTGCAAAACGAAGAGGGGCGCATGCTCGGGCTCGTCACGCTGCACGATTTGCTGCGCGCCCAGGCAGCCGCCGCCGAAAGCGACGGCGCGACCTAGCCGATTTTGCTGTTGCCATTCCGCGCCGTAACTGCTTTTTCTCTTCGAACGCGCGGCTCGGGCCTTGGCAGCTCGCAGAGGAATTGAATCATGTCGACCATCGAATCTGGAAACCCGCCTGACGAGCGGCCAACACCCTGACGAATATGGGCAAGGAACTGACTTTTCGCGGCATTATCATCGGCATCGTCATCACGCTGGTCTTCACGGCGGCGAATGTTTACTTCGGACTGAAAGCCGGCCTCACCTTTTCGACCTCCATCCCCGCAGCGGTCATTTCGATGGCGATCTTGAAGGCGATGCGCGACGCCACCATTCAGGAAAACAACATCGTGCAGACGATCGCTTCCGCGGCCGGGACGCTCTCGGCGATCATTTTCGTGCTCCCCGGTCTCGTCATCGTGGGCTACTGGTCGGGGTTCCCATTCTGGACATCGGCCGCGATCTGCGCCACCGGCGGCATCCTCGGCGTGATGTACACGATCCCGTTGCGGCGGGCCATGGTCACGGATTCGGATCTTCCCTACCCGGAAGGCGTGGCCTGCGCGGAAGTCCTAAAGGTCGGATCGGGTGACGCGCGCGGCACGGAGGCGGAAAGAGTGGAAACGAGCGGCGCCGGCCTTAAGGCCGTCGTGTGGGGTGCCATCGTCTCGGCTGTCTTTTATGTGATGGTGCAGACCAAGGTGTTTGCCGAAGCTGTGACCAGTTACTTTCGTGTCGGTGGCGCGAGGAGCGGAGCGACGGGGTTCGATTTTGGGTTGTCGTTCGCGTTGCTGGCCATCGGGCATCTGGTCGGCTTGTGGGTGGGCGTCGCGATGCTGGTCGGTGCGCTGATCGGTTGGGCGTGGGCCGTGCCCTACTTCACGCATCTCCACTGGACGGCGGGCCCGGCCGCCGACGCGGCTCGCGCCGGATGGACCCACTATGTGCGCTTCATGGGCGCGGGCGCCATCGGTGTGGCCGCAATCTGGACACTGGCCAAGCTGGTGAAGCCGCTGGCCGACGGCCTCGCCGGATCTTTCCGCGCTTCGCGCGCGCGCAAGGCCGGCACGCTCGATCAACTGCCGCGTACCGAGCACGACATACCGATTGGCATGGTCGGACTGGTCTCGCTGCTCTGCTTTATCCCGATCGGCTGGTTGCTGTGGAGCTTTCGCGATCCAAAACGGGCTGGGCGCTGCCGTCGCTAACGCTGGTGATCGGCGGCGTGGCGTTCGTTGTCCTGATGAGTTTTCTTGTCTCGGCCGTGTGCGGCTACATGGCCGGGCTGATCGGCTCCAGCAACAGCCCGCTCTCCGGGATCGGCATTTTGGTCGTGGTGGTGGCGGCCCTGTTGCTGGTCCTGGCGGTGAAGCCATTCCTGCCACCGGGCGCGGACAAGGCGCTGGTCGGATTTGCCTTGTTCATCACCGCGATCGTGTTCGCGGTGGCGTCGATCGCAAACAACAACCTCCAGGATCTCAAAACCGGCCAACTGGTCGACGCCACGCCGGCGCTGCAACAGTGGGCGCTGGTCATCGGCGTGCTCGCGGGCGCCGTCGTCATCCCGCCGGTCATGCAGTTGCTGCAGAATACTTACGGGTTCATTGGGGCGCCGGGCGCTGATCCCGCGCGGGCCCTTCCAGCACCCCAGGCGGGCCTGATCTCGGCGCTGGCCAAGGGCGTCATCACCGGCGATGTGCCTTGGAACATGATCGGGCTCGGCGCCGTGATCGGTGTCGCCATCATCTTCCTCGACGAATTGCTCGGCCTCGCGAAGAAGGGTCCGCGCCTGCCGCCGCTGGCGGTCGGGCTCGGCATCTACCTGCCCACCTCGACCACGCTGATGGTTGTCGTGGGAGCGCTGGTCGGCGCATGGTTCGACCGCTACGCAGAGCGCCGCGAGAATGCCGAGGCGATTAAGCAACTGGGTGTGCTGCTCGCCTCGGGCCTGATCGTAGGGGAGAGTCTCCTGGCCGTGATCTATGCCGGCGTCGTCGGTTTCAGTGGCGTCCAGAACCCGCTCGCCCTCGTCGGCCCCGGTTTTGAAACGTCATCCATCGTCATCGGCGGAATTGCGTTCGCCGTCATCGCCTTTCTGCTTTACCGCTGGGTCATTCGCATGGCGAGCGCGCGATCCGCATGAGCCGACGCTGGAATCTTCCACTCTGGCTCGGCTTCCTCGTCGTTCTTGCTGGAATTTTCAGCTACGAATACTTCATCCAGTTCCCGGTCACGCGGGATTTTCCCTGGCTCAACTTCCTCTTCATCGGTGCCGGTCTCGCGCTGCTCCTCGCCGGACTTTTTCGCGCCTTTGGAAAGCCAAAGGTTTATCGCGGAAAAATCTCCGGATCGATCATGGCGACGATCAGCCTCCTGCTGGTCGCCTTCTTCAGCTATGTGATTTTGTTTCTCGATCGCGATGTGCCGGCTTCCAATCAGGCGCCACGGATCGGGGAAAAAGCGCCCGCCTTTACCCTGCCGGATCAAAACGGGAAACAGGTCGCGCTCGCCGATCTGGTTTCACCAAACGGCGCCATCCTCATCTTCTATCGTGGACACTGGTGACCATTCTGTAACTCCGAGTTGCGGGGTTTTCAGCAACGGCTCGACGATTTCACCGCACACGGTGTCAAGGTGGTGGGGATCAGTGTCGATTCCGTCGAGATCAACCGTCGCCAGGCAGACCGGATGGGCTACACCTTTCCGCTCCTCTCCGATGCGGGCGGGGCGACGATTCGGCGCTACGATGTGCTCCATCCCCATGCCGGACCGAAAGGCGAAGACATTGCCCGACCGGCGGAGTTTTATGTTGATGGAAACGGGATCGTCCGGTGGGTGAACCTGACCGAGAATATTGCGGTGCGCGCGCGGCCCGAACAGGCACTGGCCGCGATCGATTCGACTCGAGCCACCCCGCCGTAACCAGACCAATCGGGGATCCGCTGAAGGTCAGACCATGAAGGACGAACCGCCGATTACGATCGACCCGCGCAATCCGCCTAACGAAATGCCCGACATCGTCGGGTATAAGCCGGAGAATCCGCTCGCGGCCAATTTCAAGCCTTACATCTCACCGGCCACGCGGATGCGCGAGCTGACCCCGGTGCCGCTGATTGTGGGGACTCTGCTCGGCGTCATCTTCGGCGCTTCCTCGCTTTATCTTGTCCTCAAGGTTGGTCTCACGGTCAGCGCGTCGATTCCGGTGGCGGTCATTTCGATCACGCTCTTCCGGCTCTTCTCGAAGATGGGGCTGCGCGACGCGACCATTCTCGAGAACAACATCGTGCAGACGGCGGGCTCGGCCGGCGAATCGATCGCCTTCGGGCTTGGGGTGACGATGCCGGCCATCATGATCCTCGGGTTCGATCTCGAGATTACCCGCGTCATGCTCGTGGCTACTCTCGGGGGATTGTTAGGCATTCTTATGATGATCCCGCTGCGGCGGGCGTTGATTGTCGATCAGCATGGACTGTTGAAATATCCGGAGGGAACGGCCTGCGCCGAAGTGCTGAAAGCGGCGGCTTCGCGCGAAGGGATCGAGACCAAGGAGGCGTCCGAGGAGGACACAGGCGGCGGCAAAACCATCTTCAGCGGCTTCGGGCTTGGGTTCATTTACTACACGGCGATGGAGGCCTTCAAGGCGTGGAAGGAAGTTCCGGAGAAGGTTTTCGGCGCGCCTTTCAAATCCGGTTCGATCTCGCTCGAGCTCAACCCGGCATTGTTGGGCGTGGGTTATATCATCGGGCCGCGAATCGCTTCCATCATGTGCGGCGGCGGCGTTCTCGCCTACCTCGTGCTCATTCCCGCGATCAAGTTTTTCGGCGAAGGCGCGGCCGGGATTCTCGCGCCCGGCACGATGCCGATCAGCCAGATGGGCCCGGATGATATTCGCGAGGCTTACGTTCTCTACATCGGCGCGGGCGCGGTCGCGGCCGGCGGCATCATCAGCATGGTGCGCTCGCTGCCGCTCATCTGGCACGGGATGAAAAGCGGTTTCGCCGATCTGCGGAAAATGCAGGGAAAAGCCGTCGGTAAAACGGAGCGCACCGATCAGGATCTGTCGATGAAGTTCGTCATCGGAGGCGTCATCGCGCTGCTTCTCGCGATCATCCTTGCGCCGCAACTGAATCTGCAATGGAACTTGTTAGGCGCGCTCCTCATCGTGGTCATCGGATTTCTTTTCGTGACGGTTTCCTCGCATCTGACCGGCGAGATCGGTTCGTCCTCCTGTCCCACCTCCGGAATGACGGTGGCGACTCTGTTGCTCACTTGCCTGGTCTTTCTCATGGTCGGCTGGACCGGACCGCATTACTTCGTGACCGCGCTTTCCATCGGCGGCATCGTCTGCATCGCTTCCTCAAACGGCGGAACGACCTCGCAGGATCTGAAGACGGGATTCCTCGTCGGCTCGACGCCAAGACTGCAGCAGATCGCGATCCTGGCCGGCTCCCTCGCTTCGGCCCTCGCCCTCGGCCCGATTCTGCTCGGTCTAAACAATTCCTACACGGTCTATGTGCCGCCCACGACCTTCCAAAAAATCGAAGCCGGCGCGACTCCGCCGCGCGTGCAGGCCGCCAATCTCCCGCCCTTCCACGAGAAAATTAAGCCGGATACGACCGGCCATTATCGCGTCCTGCACAACGAGAAGGGCGGCGTGAACTCGATCGTTCCCGGACTCAATCCGGGCGATTATCTGGTCAACGAAAAGGGTGAAGTCGTCTACAAGCTCGAGCACAACTTCTCGCCCGACCTGCGCGCGCCTAACGATGCCGAGCTGGGGCCGCCGGAACACGTCAAAGGCGCGCAGGCCAACATGGATCCGCAACTTTACCGTTCCTGGCAGCGCTCCGACCCGAATGGTGGTGCGGCCCAGCGATTTCTCGTCAACGACCAGCGCGAAGCGGTCTACCTCGTCGACCCTGGGATCAACGGGACGCATAAGGTTCGGCCCGACGGCTCGACCGTGACCAAGTTCGATGCGCCCAAGGCAACCCTCATGTCTTACATTATCAAGGGCATCCTCGGCCACAAGCTGCCCTGGGCGCTGGTCTTGTTGGGCGTGATGATCTCGATTGTCCTCGAGATGAGCGGCATTCCTTCGCTCGCCTTCGCGGTCGGCGTTTATCTGCCGCTCTCTTCTTCCACTCCGATTTTTGCCGGCGGAATGATCCGCTGGCTGGTCGATCGCTGGCTCCGTCGGCACAAATTCAAAGACCACGACCTGACGCATGACGAGCTGGTCGCGGAAGGCGACAAAAGCTCCGGCGTTCTGCTCGCTTCCGGTTACATCGCCGGCAGCGCGATCACCGGCATTGTCATTGCGCTCATGAACCTCATCCCCAGTCTGGCGGCGACGAGCGATCGAGTGACCGCGTGGGCGACCGCGCACAATCCCTTCTTTGCCGGACCTCATGCCGACCTGCTCGCGCTGATTCCGTTCGTGGCTCTCTGCGTTTTGCTCTATCTCGTCGGGCGCGACGTCCTGCTCGCGCCCCGGCGGAAGCCGGCCGCCAGGTCCGGGTAGCGCGGGCGTCTCGCCCGTGTTCGCGAACGTCTCGTTCGCGAAGCCTGCGCTGGAAATGGAGCGGGACGCTCCGTCTGGCGGACGAGACGTCCGCCCTGCCCGGAGCGGATTCTTGCGAGATACAATTCGTTAGGCAGACCTAACCGACCCGCGCCGCGAGCGCAGGCGCCAGGCCAGATAAACCGGAATCCCGGTCAGCACGAGCAAGACGCCGATCCCAGCCGTGGTCGGCGCCAGCCAGGCGATATCGACAACGAGAAGGCCCGCCAGGACCAGGTAAACGATCGGCACAAGCGGATAACCCCATGTGCGATAAGGCCGCGGTTCGTCAGGCATTTTCCGGCGCAGAACGATCACCGCCACCACCATGAGAATGTAAAAAAGCAGATCGGCCGAGACGATGTATTCGAGCAGCTGCGTATAGACGTTCCCGAAACTGACCGCGCCGGTCGTTGGATTTGTCTGCACGGTGCGCGGCAGGGTCAGCAGCGCCGCCCAGATTCCCTGCGTAAACAACGCAACGGCCGGCGCATGAAATTTGTTTGTCACACCCGCGCGCTGGAAAAAAAGATTGTCCCGCGCCATTGCATAGGTGACGCGAGCACCCGCCAGGATGAGGCCGTTGTTGCAGCCGAAGGTCGAAACCATGATGGCCACCGCCATGCCGATCGTGCCCCACGGCCCGAGCAACGCCCGCATGGCCGCAACCGCCACCCGGCCCTGCGGCGCATTTTGAATTTCCGGAAACGAGAGCGCCGCCAAGTAGGCGACATTCGCGAGGAGATAAAGCACGACCACGATTCCGCAGCCGGCCAGGAGCGAGCGCGGCAGGTTGCGGCCGGGATCGCGCACTTCGCTCCCGGTAAAGGTGACATTGTTCCAGGCGGTTTGCGCAAAGAGCGGACCGACCATCGACCTTCCAAACAACACCGCCAAAGCAAGACCGCCGGCCACCATCAGCCCCGGCTGCGCCACTTGCGGACTCCACCCGTTGGCCCACGAATTCCACCAATCGGCCGAGCGCGCCGCCGAGGTCGCTTTCCATCCTAACGACAATCCGATAACGATAAGGGCGAAGAGCGCGGCCGTTTTCGCGAAGGTAAATGTGTTCTGCACGAACTTCCCGAGCTCCAGTCCGCGCGTGTTCGTCCAGGTGAGCAGAAAAATCAGGAGCACCGCGACGAGCTGCTCGGTCGAGAGACTGACCGCGTAACTGCTGCCGATCCGAACCGGCGCGATCAGGTAATGATTGGAAGCGATGGCTGGCGCGAGCACGCCGAGAAACTTGGCGAACGCCACCGCCACTGCGGCGATCGTGCCGGTTTGAATAACGAGAAAGATGGACCAGCCGTACAAAAAGCCGATAGCCGGTCCGTAGGCCTGTCGCAGGAAAACGTAGGGTCCGCCGGCCCGCGGCAGCATGGCGGCCAGTTCCGCGCAACAAAGTGCACCGGTAATGGTGAGCACGCCGGCGAATAGCCAGGCGAGCAACAGCCAGCCCGGCGCACCGTTCAGCCGGGCCGATTCGGCGGATGTAATGAAAATGCCGGAGCCGATCATCGATCCCACCACGATCATGGTGGCATCGAGCGGTCCGAGCCCGCGCACGAGATTCCTATCGGTCTCCTCGACCGTTGCCGTTTGCATCGTGCTAACTCAAGACAGGCTCGTGCAGCGGAGGCAATGCTTTTTCAATCGCGACGCGATTCGCTTCCAGCCAGGGCGGCAGAACGAGGGCCTGCCCCAGCTTGTCGCGTTCCTCATCAACAGCAAAGCCGGGCCCGTCCGTGGCCAGCTCGAAGAGAACGCCGCCGGGTTCGCGAAAATAAACCGACTCGAACCAAAAACGATCGATTACCGGGGTGGGTCGAGCCCCCACTTCAATCACGCGAGCGCGCACTTCGAGTTGATGCGCGGCGTCATCCACGCGCCAGGCAAGATGATGAACTCGACCGGTTCCCCACGCTCCCGGCCGCTCTTCCGGAGCAGCACGCAAATCGATGCAGGCGCCCGATTTCCCCTCGCCCACGCCGAATCGGCGCCAGCCGTTCTCGGACGCGATCGGCTGAAAACCGAGCGCATCGGAAATAAAGGCAATCGTTGGAAGAAGTTCCCGCTCGACAAGACGCGCGCTCTCCAGTCCGCGAATTTGGCGTTCCACCGGCACCGGGCTTTCCTCCCACGGCGCAAAAGGCCTGCCTAACGAGTCCGCACTTTCAACCAGAGCAATTCGCAATCCGTGCGGGTCGCGCAAAGGCAAAACTCGCGCGCCGAAGCGCGTTTCCATTTCGAAAAGCTGAGTCTTGTAGTGCTCGAGGCGTTCCTGCCAGAAGTTGAGACTGCCGGGCGGCACCGCCAGTGACACTTCGCTGCTCAATCCGTAGCCGTCGCGTCCCGGCGCCATCTCCGCCCACGGGAAAAATGTCAGATCGGTTCCGGGATGTCCCTCAGCATCGGCGTAGAAAAGGTGATACGTCCCGGTGTCGTCCTGGTTGACGCTTTTCTTGACCAGCCGCATCCCGAGCACGCCGGCATAAAAGTCGAGATTCTCCTGGGCCGGACCGGCGATGGCGGTGACGTGATGCAGACCGCGAACCTTTTGCATTCGGAAACCAGTAGCCACGAACGGGTCGCGAGGCAAAGTAGTGCCATGAAGATCGGGGCTTTTCTTTCCCTCTTCGCCATTTGCCTGACGAGCACGCTGCGAGCCGAACCTCCGGTCGTCTTCGTCGTGCGTCACGCCGAGCGGGCGGATTCGGGACAAATGTCTTCCGCGGCCGACAAGGATCCTTCACTTTCCAAGGTGGGTTTTGCCCGCGCCGAGGCGCTGGCGCGAGTGCTCAGGGACGCGAAGATTCGCGCCATTTATGCGACGGAATTTCGGCGGACGCGGCAAACGGCCGAGCCCTTGGCGCAGCGGCTGCATGTGCAAATCGCGGTTGTGCCGGCCAAACAGACCTCTGCGCTCATCGCGAAATTGAAGAAGGAAAATGGCAACGTGCTCGTCGTGGGCCATTCGAACACCGTTCCCGAAATCATCAAAGGCCTCGGCATCGCCGCCCCCGTCACGATCGCGGAGAACGACTACGACAATCTCTTTCTCATCATGTCGGGGTCGCGGCCGCGTCTCGTCCACCTGCATTATCAATGATGCAGCCGCCCCTGTAGCCGCCCCGCTCTGTCGGGGCGCCGAGAAGCATTGCCAACACCAGCCCCCCGCACGGCGACAGAGCGCCGTGGCTACAACATCCCGCACGGCGACAGAGCGCCGTGGCTACAACGCTCGACTAACGAGCCCCATGGCATGCCGCTCGCTTGTCATTGACTTTATCGGCGGGCTGTTAATAAGTACCCACCCAATCCCAAGCACCTATGCGTCCCACATGGAAAGGCAGTATCAGCTTCGGTCTGGTTTATATCCCCATCGCCGTTTACCCGGCAACGCGTGAGGAAAAGCTCAGTTTTCGTCAGCTTCGGGCCGCAGACCTGAGCCCCATCCGCTACAAGAAGGTCGCCGAGGCCGACATGAAGGAAGTCTCGGCCGATCAGATCGTGAAAGGCTTCGAATATGAGCGCGGACACTTTGTTGTGCTCAAGGACGAGGATTTCGAGAAGGTGCGCATCGAGTCGACCCATTCGATCGACATCACCGATTTCGTCGATCTCGACCAGGTCGATCCGAAGTTTTTCTACAAACCCTACTTCCTCGAACCGCAGAAAGGTGGCGAGAAAGCCTATGCCCTTCTGCACAAGGCGCTCAGTGGCAGCGGCAAGATCGGCATCGCCAAGGTTGTCATCAGCAATCGCGAACATCTCGCCTCGGTCAAGCCGGATGGGCTGTTCCTTATCCTGGAGCTGATGCATTTCGCCAGCGAAATCCTGAGCCCGGAAGAATTGGGCAACGGTTCCAAGACCGCCATCAACGACAAGGAATTGAAGATGGCGCAGACTCTCATCGAGAGCATGTCGGTGGCTTGGGAACCGGAAAAGTATCGTGACGAATATCGCGACGCCGTTCTGGAAATGATCGAGCAGAAAGCGAAGAAGGGCGTCTTGCCGGAGAAACCGGCCGCGGCACCGCGCAGCACCAAGGTGGTCGATCTGGTGAAGGTTTTGCAGGAAAGCCTCAACCGCAGCCAGGCTGTCAAGACGAAGCGCGCCGGCTCACGCAATGGCCGCTCGACCTCGTCGCTCGTCAAACAAAAGCGGCGCGTCGCCGCCTGATGAAGGTGGATCGCGCTCTCCGAGCGCGATAATCTCCCCTGGCAGGCCACCGCTTGATTTCGCCATCGAGTTCGGAGAACTCGATCCACCTTCGACGCCAGGTGATATGGCGACGTTCGCCCCAAATCAGGTGGATCGCGCTCTCCGAGCGCGATAATCTCCCCTGGCAGGCCACCGTTTTGATCTCGCCATCGAGTTCGGAGAACTCGATCCACCTTCGACGCCAGGTGATATGGCGGCGTTCACCCCAAATCAGGTGGATCGCGCTCTCCGAGCGCGATAATCTCCCCTGGCAGGCCACCGTTTTAATCTCGCCATCGAGTTCGGAGAACTCGATCCACCTTCGACGCCAGGTGATATAGCGGCGTTTGCCCCAAATCAGGTGGATCGCGCTCTCCGAGCGCGATAATCTCCCCTGGCAGGCCACCGTTTTGATCTCGCCATCGAGTTCGGAGAACTCGATCCACCTTCGACGCCAGGTGATATGGCGGCGTTCACCCCAAATCAGGTGGATCGCGCTCTCCGAGCGCGATAATCTCCCCTGGCAGGCCACCGTTTGATTTCGCATCGAGTTCGGAGAACTCGATCCACCTTCCGGAGATCGCCATTCCTTGATTGCGCCGTTGCGCACAAGAAAAGGCGCTCGCCACCATGCCGGTGACCAGCGCCCCGACAGAGCGGGGCGGCTACATCGCGATCGGCGATCGCGCTACCCCAGCAGCTGGCACAATTCCATGGCCAGCTTCGGACCGATGCCGCTCTCTTCGTGCTTGAAGTAGATGAAAGCGTCGCGCCAGTTTTCCGACTCGGCACGCACCGTTTCGCTCCAGCGCTGGACATCCGCGCTCGTGTAATCTTCGCGACGCAAACGCAGGTAGCCGAAGTCGGCCTGTACTCACGACCGGGGCGCTCAGCTTTTCGCTCTCGGCCACACAGAGCGCCGCATTGCGCGTCCGCAACAGCGCGAAAACTTCCTCATCCCACCATGATTCGTGGCGGAATTCGAATGCCGCGCGCAGCCCGTCGGGTAGTTCATCGAGGAATGAGCCGAGCAACGCCGCGTCCTTCTTGAAGGAAGGCGGCAATTGGAACAACACCGGCCCCAGTTTCGGCGCCTAATCCGGAGACGACCTGATGAAAAAAGCGCAGGGTATCGGCGCAATCGCGCAGCTTCGCAAAATGCGTCACTTTTTGCGGCGCTTTCAGACTGAACTTGAACCGCTCCGGCGTGGCCGCCGCCCAATTCGTCATCGTCGTCGCGCTCGGGATGCGCCGAAAAGTGTAGTTCACTTCCGTGGAGGAAAGCCGCTCGGCGTAGTACGGCAGCATCTTGCTCGCCGGCATCGTCTCCGGATAGAACGTCCCTTTCCATTCCGCGTACTGAAAACCGGAGGTGCCGATCCAATATTCCATGCGGGAGGCTACGCCCGTTTCGCCCGCCCCGGCAAGGTCGGCGGCGCTGATGGAATTTCTGGTTCACACCACGTGGCCATCACGGCATTCTAGCCGCGTGACCAAGGAACGGCTCCAGGCCTTCAGCGACGGCGTTTTCGCCATCATTATCACCATCATGGTGCTGGAGCTGAAAGTCCCGCATGGCGCCGAATTTTCCGCACTGCGTCCGTTACTGCCGATCTTTCTCAGCTACATCCTCAGCTTTGTCTTCCTCGGCATTTACTGGAACAATCATCACCACATGCTCCATGCCGTGCAGCGCATCACCGGTCGTAATCTCTGGGCGAACCTCCATCTTCTTTTCTGGCTTTCCCTCATTCCGTTCGTCACCGGCTGGATGGGCGAAAACCATTTCGCGGCCGGGCCGGTCGCCTTGTACGGCATGATTTTGATCTGCGCCGCCATTGCCTACACCATCCTGCAGGCCAGCCTTGTCTCAGGTCACGGCAAAAACGCCGAGCTGGCCCACGCGATCGGACGCGATATGAAAGGCAAAATCTCCATTCTCCTCTACGCGGCCGCCATTCCTCTCGCTTTCGTTCATTCCCTCCTGGCCTGCGCCCTCTATGTTGTCGTCGCCATCATCTGGCTCGTGCCCGACCGCCGCATCGAAACGCGCGTCGCCGGCCACGCGTCCTGACATGAATCGCGAGCGCCTTGTTTCCGTCGGCGAAATCCGGGAGCATTTCCCGGCCCTCGACCGCATCTGGAACGACCATCCCGTCGCCTATTTCGACGGCCCGGGCGGCACGCAGGTGCCGCGTGCGGTGGTCGAAGCGATGACCGATTATCTGTTTCGGCACAACGCCAACACGCATTGGGCGTATCCCTCAAGCGAGGAAACCGACGCCATCATCGAGCGCGCCCGAGAGACGCTCGCCGATTTCGTGAACGCCGCGCCTGATGAAATAGCATTCGGCGCCAACATGACGACGCTCACGTTTCATCTGGCTCGCGCTTTCGGACGACAATGCGAGCGCGGCGATGAAATCATCGTGACCGAGTTGGATCATCACGCCAACGTCGCGCCGTGGCGCGCCCTGGAAAAGGAATGCGGCCTGACCGTTCGCATGGTGAAAATGATTCCGGAAACCGGGCAGCTCGATTGGGAAGATTTGGAGCGCTGCCTGAACAGGCGGACTAAACTCGTCGCTCTCGGCGCGGCTTCGAACGCACTCGGGACGATCAATGACATCGGCAAGGCGGTCGAGATGGCTCATTCGTCAGGCGCACAAATTTTTGTCGACGCCGTCCACTTCGCCCCGCACGGACTGGTCGATGTGCGCGCGTGGGATTGCGACTTCCTCGCCTGCTCCGCCTACAAATTCTACGGACCGCACATCGGGATTCTTTACGGAAAACGCGATCTGCTCGCGGCGCTCGATTTCCCCAGGCTGGAACCCGCACCCGATGCTCCTCCCGAACGCGCCGAGACCGGAACCCAAAATCATGAAGGGATCGCCGGCGCGGCGGCGGCCGTCGATTTTCTTGCCTCGCTCGCATCCGGCCCGAGCCGGCGGGAATCGTTGCGCAATGCTTTCGCCGGGCTGCACGCGCGCGGCAACGAACTGGTCACGCGCGTTTGGCGGGCCTTGTCGGAAATCCAAGGCGTTCGCCTTTACGGTCCGCCGCCGGACGAGCCGCGCACGCCGACGATTGCGTTTATCATCGAAAACGTGAGGTCGACCGAGGTCGCCCAACGCCTGTCCCAGCGCGGGCTATTCGCTTCCAACGGCGATTTCTACGCTGCGACCATCGTCGAGCGCCTGGGGCATTCGACGGATGGTCTGGTTCGTGTCGGGTTCGCCTGTTACACGACCGAGCAAGAGATCGCTCGCCTGATCGAAGGCGTGCAGGAAATCGCCCGGAAATAAAGCGTCGAAGGTGGATCGCGCTCTCCGAGCGCGATAATCTTCTGCGTCGAGTCAGCGCTTTGTATTCAGCAAATGATCGAGTTCGGAGAACTCGATCCACCTCGGGCGCCTGGCACAAGCGCCTCTACATCGTCCGATCGCGCCCTACTTTTCCAGCGCCTTGTTCAGCGCGCTCGGATCGTCGAGCAGAATCCATTCGATGACCGAAACCGGCAGGCTGCCGTTTTTGATCAAATCGTCATGAAACTGGCCGAGCCGGAACTTTTCCCCCTGCTGCGCCTTGTAGCGGCCTAACAAATTCATGATTTGGAATTTCCCGATGATGTAGCTGATCTTCTGGGTCGGATCGGAAGCGGCGCCGGCCGCTTCACCCTCCGCCGCTTCGCGGTCGAGACCACCCGCCTCCATGAAATATTTGACGGCCTGCTCGAAGCTCCAGCGCCCGGTGTGCAGGTTCACATCCACGCCGATGCGGGCCGAACGATAGCGCGAGAGCCGCAGGATCTGTCCCTCGGCCGGCGAGTTCTCCGGGTAAAGCCCTTCCCGCATGAGCATCTCCTCGCCGTAAAGGGCCCAGCCTTCGACGAAAACATTGTCCTGGTGTTGCCGGCGAATTTCGTCCTTCAAATGATTCGCGATGGAGAGCTGCAGGAAATGCCCGGGAATTCCTTCGTGCCCGAGAATGGGCCGCGGATCCTCGATGGCGGCGCGAATGTAGAAGTTCCGCGATTTCGGGTCGTAGGTCGGGATGAAATAAAAGCCGGTCGGATCCTTGTCGTAAAGGCCGGGCGGATTCATGAAGCCGCCCGGGCTGGTCGGCTTGAAGGCATCGGGCAATTGTCGAATCTCGAAGCGCCCGAGATCATCCGGCAGACTAACGAGTCGGTGTTGCTTCAGGAAATCGATCATTTCCTTTTCCCGGCTTTCGTAGGCCTTGAGGAAGGAAGCCTGATCGGGCGGAATGTTTTTGCTGCGGGCCGGGTTCGGATCGGCCAGGGAGGGATCGGGCAGGAGCGCTTCGAGCGCGCGATAACGCACCAGCTCGACGCGCCCGATCATTTCCACTTCGTTCGCATCGAAGGGAAGGAGCAGCACGTGCTTGAGATAATAGTTGTAATTGGCCTCACCCATCGGCGCGAAAGGCACCATCTCGGGCAGCTTTTTCTCGAGCGCATCGGCGAAGTGATGCAGCGCGCTCAGGGCGGCGTCGCGCGCCTGCACCAGCTTCCGGCCTTGCGTCTCCGAAAGTCTCGGGGCCAGCGTCATCAGGCTTTGCTGGAAAAGCGAATCGACCGAGCGCGCCGAAGCGATGGCCAGTTGCGAGTAAAGTTTGACCGGCTTCCGCAAATTATGCAGTCCCTGCTCGAGCATGGCCGGCATTTGCTGCAGCCGCGCCGTCGCCGCCAGCGCGCGCTTTTCCGGCGTGTCGTATTCCTTCTTCAGGAGCGAAAAGATCCCGCTAACGCATTCGCCGACGTAAACCTGCGGATTGTTCTCCTCGAACTTGAGGACGCGATTGCCGAAGTCGACCTGCTCGAGTTGCGCGCGGAACAAAATCCAGTCGATCTTTTCGTCTTTCGGCCAGGCGTTGCCCGGCATTTTTCGCACCTGCTCGAGCACTTCGCGTTCGTGCCGGGCCCGCATCGCCATGGCCCTGGGCGAATAGTCGGTCAGCTTGTCGTCCCAGGTGTGCAGGCCCGCGTCGCTGCTGCGCACCGGATAATTCTCATTGCGCCATGCATAGTAATCATCAGCCAGCTTGTGCAGGGCCAGCGCTTCGGCCCGCCCGCCCGGCTTGACCAAAAGCGCCTTGTTCGAAACGTTCGGTTGACGCGGCGGCGGCGTCACCTGCGCGGAAAGGGGCGAACCGAGCGGGAGCAGCAGCGTCGCGAGAAAGAGGCGGGTTTTCACGCCCGGAATTTGAACGAAGCCAGGGCACTACGGAAGCAGAATATGGTTTACATGCCGGCTGCAATCCGATAGGCGCAGAAAAACATGAACCCGTTGCGTTCCCTGCTCGGCGCCTTGCTCGCCTTTTTCCTTGTTCCTCTCTCCCTTTCCGCTGCTCCGCCTAACGAGCAGCCGAAAACTCTGGCCGAAGCCCAGGCCATCGCCGCGACGCTCAAGTATCGACAGGGCGAGATTCTGCTCCACGACAACGTGGCCAGGCTGACCGTCCCGTCCGACATGCGCTTCCTCGACGGAGGCGATGCCCAGACGGTCCTCTCCCGTCTCTGGGGAAATCCGCCCGATAAGGACGTGCTCGGCCTGCTTGTGCCGGCCAATGTCACGCCCCTCGAGGCGGAATGCTGGGCTGTCGTCATCACCTATGAAGAAGGCGGTCACGTCAAGGACGACGATGCGCAAAAGATCGACTATGACGACCTGCTCAAGGAGATGCAAAAAGCGACCGGGAAAGCGAATGCGGAACGCGCCAAACAGGGTTATGCGCCGATCAGCATCGTTGGCTGGGCCGAACCGCCGCGCTACGACCGCGCCTCCCACAAGCTCTATTGGGCGAAAAATATCCACTTCGGGGACGCCCGCGAAAACACCCTCAACTACAACATCCGCGTTCTCGGGCGCAAAGGCGTGCTCGTCCTCAACACCGTCGGAACCATGTCGCAGCTTCCCCAGATCGACAAAAAAACGCCGGAGATCCTGCAGGCTTTCGATTTCACTCAGGGCAATCGTTACGCCGATTTCAACCCGGCGGCCGGCGACAAGATGGCCGAGTATGGGATCGCCGCGCTCGTCGCCGGCGGGGTCGCGGCCAAGCTTGGATTTTTCAAGGGCATCTGGATCGCGCTCCTCGCCGCCAAGAAGTTCATTATCATCGGCGTGGCGGCGGTGGCGGCCTGGTTCCGGAAGCTCTTCAAGAAAAAGGAAACGCCCGGTGCCACTGCGACGCCGGAGGTCTGACGCGATCGCCTAACGATTCTCGTTCAGGAGCTGCTCGGCCGTAACGAACTTCGGCTCGATGTCGACCGGCACGTCCTTCAGCTTGTCGAGCGCTTTTTGCACTTCCGGCCGGACAACGCCGAGCTTCGCCACCATCTCCTTCGCCTTCCCATAATTGCCCTCGGCCTGGAGGGTCATGATCTCGTGAGTCAGGCCTTTCACGCCTTCCTTGATCTTCGCATCGTTGACCGCAAACGTTCCATCCGGCGTGACCGTGAAGGCGCCATGGTCCATCAGGTAATTGAATTGCACGGACATGCCGAGCCCGTGCGCCTCGCTCGTGCCGAAACGAATGCTGCGGAACGACGAGGCCAGATACGTGACGTAGAGCGGCTTCTCGAGCGACTTGGGCAGCACACCTTTATCGATCATGTATTGAATGGCGAAAAGCGACGAGATATCGGCCTTCGCTTCCTCGAGCGCGCTGTAGATTTCCTTTAATTCCTGGCGCGCCGTCGATTTGCGCCCGTTCACCGTGATCTCGTGCGGGCCGAGGCCATGCATCAGTTCGTGCACCACGATGTGGGTAAAGAATGCATCGAAGGAAAGATTTTGCTGATCCTCCGGTCCGAGCACGACCTTCGCGATCGGGATGAGGGTCTTGGCGAACTTCGCGTCCTGCACGTTCTTGAGCATGACGCGCTTGGAACCTTTCTCGCGCACGACGCGCTCGTCGTTAGGCAAATTGAAGGCCGCCGTCTGCACGCCGTGATTGGCGTCGCCCGAGCAGTAAACTTCGTTCACCACCACGATGGGAGCGAGCGCGCCCAGCTTCGGGTTGCGATATTTCGGATCGATCGGGAGATGGTTCTCGATGTCCTGCAACTGCCCGGCGAACTTCTGCAGCTTCGCGCTTTCTTCTTCGTCGAGCACGGTGATGAACGACTCGAAGGCCGCCTTGTAGTTGAACCATTCGTCCTCGTAAACCTCGTAGGGTCCGATGGTCGGCTCGACCTTCCCCTTCAATTCCATCCAGGCGACATCGCTCTTGTAATAATCGTTGCTCAGGAACGCCTTCGCGCGCTCGTTCAGGAACGTCTTCAAGGTCGGTTCCGTCGCGGCCGCAGCGGCTTCGCGCAGAAGGGCTGCCGCGCGGGTCAGTTCCCCTTCGTATTCGACGTTGTAAGGAACAAGCATGAAACTGCGATCCGCTTTTCGCCGCACCACCGTGAAGAAACCCTGCGCCTTTTCCTGTTCGGCCCTGGGCAGGGATTGCATCCATTTCTCCAGCTCCGCCTTGGTCGCATCCGGCGGGTAAAATCCGGCCCCGGGCGGCTTGGGCGGCGCGCCCGCCACGAACGGCTCGTTGTGATCGAGTCGCGACCACGGTCCTTTGTTGATGAGAAAATAATGCAGCCGCGCCCGACCCTGCGGTGTGTCGTCGCCGGCCAGATCGAGCAGCATGGTCGGATCGCCCGACCAGGCCTGGCGCAGAAAAATGCCGTCGATGATGTGCGATGCTTCCACCAGTTTGGCCAGCGACTTGCGCTCGGCCGGCGAGAGTTTCGTGAGATCGGCCGTAATTTCCGTCGGCACAAAACGGGCGGCCATTTGCTGAAGCTTTTGCGTATCGGGCTCGTTAGGTTTTTGTGCTGACACGATGGCAATACCGGCGGTGAGAAGGGCGGTGGCGAGATTGAGTATTTTCATGGCGTGCGGTCTTTTCTATCGCGGCAAAACGCGGCCCACGCCAGTGCATTTCCGAGATGTTTGGGGCGCGCCTGTAGCCGCCCCGCTCTGTCGGGGCGCCGAGAAGCATTGCCAACACTCGCACGGCGCCAAAGGTGGATCGAGTTCTCCGAACTCGATACCGAAATCAAAGCGTAACTCGGGGAGATCATCGCGCTCGGAGAGCGCGATCCACCTTGAGCCAACACCCGCACGGCGCCGTGGCTACAACCTCGCCAAGCGCTCTGCACCCTGCTACCCTGCGCCCGTGAAACTTGCCGATGTCGAAGCCATTCTGCGCGCCTTGAATGGCGCCGAAGCGCGCTACCTCATTGTCGGCGGCCTTGCCGTCGTGGCGCACGGTTATGTCCGCGCCACCGTCGACATCGACATCGTGCTCCAGCTGGAGCGCGAGAATGTTCTCCGCGCCATGAGCGCTCTCGATACGATCGGCTATCGACCGCTTGTCCCAGTCGAGGGCGTCGAATTCGCTGATGAAGGAAAGCGGCGACAATGGCGTGAAGAGAAGCAGATGATTGTTTTTCAAATGTACCATCCCCGTCCTGACAGCACGCGGCTCGATCTCTTTGTGACGGAACCCTTCGATTTCGAGCGCGAGTACGCCGCTGCCCTGTGGGAAAATGTGGCCGGAGTTCCCTCTCCCGTGCTACAGATGGAAACGTTGATGGAAATGAAAAAACAAGCTGGGCGCCCGAAAGATTTGGGCGATCTTGGGGAGCTGGAAAAACTACTTAAGATTCGAAACGATGAATCCTCCTCGCGTTAAATCGATTTCCGCCGAGGAGCGGAAACAGTGGGAGAAGCACAATCTCGACACGCTTCGCGAATGGCGCGCGATTTCATTCACGGAAAAAATCCGCATGGTCGAAGGCATCGTGGAAGTGGCGCGCTCCATCCACGGCGGCAAACTCCCGCCCTCGCCGGACGAACACGGCGAAGCGCCATTGTAGCCGCCCCCCTTAGCCGCCCCGTCTGTAGCCGCCCCGCTCTGCCGGGGCGCCGAGTTGCATCGCCAACACCCGCACGGCGACAGAGGTGGATCGAGTTCTCCGAACTCGATAGCGAAATCAAGGCGCGACTCGGAGAAATCATCGCGCTCGGAGAGCGCGATCCACCTGCGCCGCTAAAACTCGCACGGCGACAGAGCGCCGTGGCTACAACATTCGGTCTTATGCGCCAGCCGTTGTAGCCGCCCCGCTCTGCCGGGGCGCCGAGTTGCATCGCCAACACCCGCACGGCGACAGAGGTGGATCGAGTTCTCCGAACTCGATAGCGAAATCAAGGCGCGACTCGGAGAAATCATCGCGCTCGGAGAGCGCGATCCACCTGCGCCGCTAAAACTCGCACGGCGACAGAGCGCCGTGGCTACAACAACATTGGCGGCCCGATTCGTTATGCGCCAGCCGCCTGTAGCCGCCCCGCTCTGCCGGGGCGCCGAGAAGCGTCGCCAACACCCGCACGGCGACAGAGGTGGATCGAGTTCTCCGAACTCGATAGCGAAATCAAGGCGCGACTCGGAGAAATCATCGCGCTCGGAGAGCGCGATCCACCTGCGCCGCTAAAACTCGCACGGCGACAGAGCGCCGTGGCTACAACAACATTGGCGGCCCGATTCGTTATGCGGCGAGCCGTCTGTAGCCGCCCCGCCTGTAGCGGCCGCCGTCCCCGGCGGCAAATCTCAAACCTCGGCCGCCGGGGACGGCGGCAGCTACCCAAACGCGCCGTGGCTACAACTAGCGCGGCGGGAATTCGAACTCGGCTTTGTCCTTCTTGGCCGAGAGAACGAGATAGGCGGAGAATTTATTGCCGCGCTTCGAGATAAAATCCTCGATGAGCTGCGATTTGCCTTCGCTCAGAAGCTCCGTCACTTCTTCCGGGCTGATCTCGTGTTCGCACAATTTCTTCGAGAGCTTGAAGACGGCGCGATTATCCTGCTCGGGCTTGCGCACGTAATAGGTGCCATCCACCTCGACCAGTTCGCCATGGTGCACCTTGCTCTCGCCGATCGCTTTCGCTTTTGAGAGGTCCACTTTCGCCCGCGCCTTGCGCTCGATCGGTTTGCCATCCTTGCCGTTCTTCGGCGCGCGCGGCGGGAATTCCCACGTGACGCGCGGCCCCTGCCGCAGGAGAAACGCATCGAACGGCCGGCCCTTCTTTGAGGTAAAGCCCTTGATCAGGTCGGTCTTTCCCTTTTCGATCAACTGCACGGCCGCTTCGCGCGGGATCTCCTTCTGGCACATGAGCCGGCCGACCCGAAACGTCTGCTTCCATTCGTCGCCTTCGCGCTCGCGCAGGACGTAGTTCGAACCGACTTCGCATAATTGCGCGCCGGTCGCCGGATCGGTCCAGAACGGCTCGACCGAGCCGAGATCGACCTTGTCGCCGAAATCGTACTCCGCTTTCCATTTCCCGGTCTTCTCGTCGCGCCCGAGCCTGAGTTTGGCCGCAAAACGCGAGCGCGTTTTCGCCGAAACAAATCCGTCGAGCGGCCCGACGCTGCCTTTCTCGACCAGCTCCCGGATTTCCGATTCCTCCATTCTGCGCCCGCCGATGATCTTGTAGATCATGAACTCGCCATCCTGCGATTTGTAGCCGCGCAGGGTTTCCCGCAGCGGCTTCTGGTCGGTCGGCGAAATGATATCGGTCACGCGCGCGACCGAGTGGTCTTCCTCGAAATTCTTGACCCGCTCCACGATCCCCTTCGTCTCATCGACGATCTCGGCCATGAATTTCTCGCGCGGAAATTTCCCCTGCTCCATCAGGCGCAGCTCATGTTCCCATTCGCCCGTCATGGCCGGACTCGTGATGTCGGTCGCTTTGACCGCCTCGAGAAATTGAATCAGTTGCTCGGCCTTGGCCGTCGGCACGAGCTCGCGCTGCTCGCGGTCCATGTACTTCTGGTAAATCAAACCGTCGATCGTGTCGGCCCGCGTCGCCGGGGTGCCGAGCCCGCGTTCCTTCATCGCTTCCGCGATCTCTTCGTCCTCGACGAATTTCCCCGCCATCTCCATGGCGGAAAGCAGCGTCGCTTCCGTGTAACGCGGCGGCGGTTTTGTGGTCTCGCTGTGCAAAGTCGCTTCCCGCGTCTTCGCCTCGTTCTTGTCTTCCGCGCTCAAGGCCGGCAGGGCTTTGGCCGCGTCATCGTCCACCGTGCTCTTGCCGTAGACCTCGAGCCAGCCCGGCGCCGTCATGACCTTGCCTTCGGTCTTGAATTTGTGCGTCGCGACTTTGCTCAGGCGCGTCGTGACGTCGAATTCGGCGGCCGGATAAAAGGCGGCCACGAAACGGCGCGCCACCATGTCGAAAATTTTCGCCTCCGCTTCGTCGAGATTCTTGGCCTCGGAGGTCGTCGGGATAATGGCGAAGTGATCGCTGATCTGCGCGTTGTTGAAGATGCGTTTGTTAGGCCGGACCCAGTCGCGCTCGAGCGCCTTTTGCGCGTGCGCCTGCAACGGCCCGGAAAGATTGCCCAGCGTCTGGCGCGCCACCGAAACGTAATCTTCCGGCAGCGCCCGCGAATCGGTTCGCGGATAGGTCAGCATTTTGTGCTTCTCGTAGAGCGCCTGCGCGATTTGCAATGTGCGCTTGGCCGAAAAGCCAAAGCGTCCATTCGCTTCGCGCTGCAATGTCGTCAGGTCGTAAAGACGCGGCGCGATCTGCGTGCTCGCCTTTTTCTCCTCGGACACAGCCGCCACCGGCTGGCCCTGGCAGGCGGCTACGACCGCTTCCGCCGCCGACTGATCCCAGACACGATCGATCCGATCGTGCTCGTCGCCGCCTCGTTTGAAATCGGGCCGCTGATAGATTCCTTCGTAAACGCCTTTCGCGACTTCGAATTTCGCCGTCACCCGCCAGAAACCGCGCGGCTGGAAATTGCGAATCTCCAGTTCGCGCGCATAGACCAGCGCCAGGGTCGGCGTCTGCACACGGCCGACCGAGGCGACGTTTCCGGCGCGCGAACCAAAGAGGCGCTTGGTGATGGCCCGCGTGCCGTTGATCCCGATGAGCCAGTCGCTTTCGCTGCGGGAACGGGCCGCGTCGGCGAAATTCTTCATCTCGGCGCCGTCGCGCAAATGCTCGAAGCCATGGCGAATCGCCTGCAGCGTCATCGATTGCAGCCAAAGCCGTTTGACCGGATGCTTGTTTTTGGCGAGCTGACACAGATAGGTGAAAATCAGCTCACCTTCGCGGCCCGCGTCGCAGGCGTTGATGATTTCGCCGATATCCTTGCGCGCGATCAGCTTCTTCAGCTCGGCAAACCTCGCGCCGGACGTTTCGCTCGGTTTGAGCTCGAATTTCTCGGGAATGATGGGCAGCGTCTCCAGCCGCCAGAAACCGTATTTCTTCTTGTCGATATCCTCCGGCATGAGCAATTCCGCGACATGGCCGACAGCCGAAGCGATGACGTAGCGATCATTCTCATAGTGATCGCCCTTCTTCGGCACCTTGCCGAGCGCCTTGGCGATATCGCCGGCCACGCTCGGTTTTTCAGCAATGATAAGGGATTTCGACATACGGGATAAACGGGAGCCCTTAAACCATCAGCAAGTAGCGCACAAGCCAGAGCCGGAATTCCGGTCGCTGGCCGGCTGGGGGTGTCAGTTCAAGGGGCACGAGCGTAGAAGAGAGCCGCGTGACTCGCAACTGAATTCATCAAGCCGCACAGTTTCAAGTGCTTATGACTGTGCGGATTTCATTCCCGAAGGCTTCCAGGCCATCCAAAGCGTCGTTCACAACCGCTGCTTCCAGCGGAATCGTCCGGATGATGCCATGCGAAAAATCCAGCTGTCCGGTCCGCGCCAGGTCGAGAAGTCCGGGGATTTCGCCGGCCAGATGATCCGACACGCCGATCACTTCCGCTTCTTTGTTAATCAGCTCGCCATAGGGCGCGACCTCGAACGTTTGCCGCGTCAAACCGACGAGGGCGGCGCGGCCAAAAATCGCGAGCGATTGCACGGATTGACGCATCGTTTCCGGCAATCCGATCAGTTCCAGGGCCACATCGACGCCGTGGCCGTTCGTCTGTTCGCGAATCTGTCCCGCCGCATCTCCCACCGTCGCATCGATCGCGACGGCGCCGAAGCGCGCGGCCAATTCCAGCTTGCGCGGGTTGATATCGACCGCGAACACACGGACTGCGCCGAGAGCTTTGGCGATTTGAATCGCCGAGATGCCGAGGCCGCCACTGCCGAAAATTGCCACCGTTTCGCCCGCGCGCAGCCGCGCCTTGTTCAGCGCATGCAGCGACGTGGCCGAGGAACACATCATGATCGCTCCCTGCTCGAACGGAATTTCGTCCGGCAATCGGAAGACGCTTCGCTCCGGCACGACGATGAACTCCGCGTAACCGCCGTCGCGATGTTTGCCGATCATCTGCGCCGAAACGCAAAACTGTTCGGTTCCCGCCTTGCAATACGCGCACTCGCCGCAGGTCACCAGATAATGCAGGCAAACGCGATCGCCCTTGCCGAAATTGCGCACCTCATCGCCAATATTTTCGACCACGCCGGCGACTTCATGCCCGAGCGTGACCGGCAGATCCGCTGCGCCGAGAAATCCGCCACGATAATGCGCGTCGGAATGGCAGATGCCGGCCGCCCTCACCCGCACCAGGACATCGCGCGGACCGATGACCGGAATTTCAATCTCCTGTTCTTCGAGGCGACTGCGCGGTTTTGTCAGGCGAAGTGCTTTCATCCGCGCCGTCGCTCAGGCCAGTTTCACGAAATGCTTTCCGGGCAACTGCTTGACCAGATGCTTCAGCTCGAGGCGAAGCAGCGTGGCGGAAACCGTTGCGCTCGGCAGCTGAGATCTGGCCGAGATGTCGTCGATGGCCGTCTCGGTCGCCTCGATCGCCTCCAGCACGGCGCGCTCGTCGTCGCTCAACGGCGGCAGCGGTCGCGCGGCCGCTTCGGGCGACGGCTTCGTCTCGGGCAGCAGAACCTGGAGATCGTCGAGAATATCGCTCGCATCCATGACCAGTTTGGCGCCCTGCTGAATGAGACGATTCGAGCCGTGCGCGCTCGGCGCATTGATGTGACCCGGCACGGCATAAACGGAGCGGCCCTGCTCGATGGCCTGCGACGCCGTGATGAGCGCGCCGCTGTTCGCTCCCGCTTCCACCACCAGAATGCCATGACTCCAGCCGCTGATGATGCGGTTGCGCATCGGGAAGGTCTGGCGGTCCGGCTCGATCTCCATCGAGAACTCAGAGACGATCGCGCCGTTGCCGTTCCGAATTTTCTCGGCCAGGGCGGCATTCTCCGGCGGATAAAGTTTCGACAAACCCGAGCCGATCACCGCGATCGTGCGACCCTTGGCGGCGAGCGCGCCCTGATGCGCCGCCGTATCGATTCCGCGCGCCAGGCCGCTGATCACGGTCAGGCCCGCGTAAGCGAGCTGATAGGCGAGTTTCTTGGCCGATTCACTTCCGTAATGGGTGGTGCGCCGCGACCCGATCACCGCGATGGCATGCTGATCGCGTTCCGTCAGTTCGCCCCAGACATAAAGGACAATGGGGGGAGCATGAATCTCGCGCAGTTGCCGCGGATATTCGGGCGAAGCCGCCGTAATCACGCTGGCGCCAAATTCCCGGATGCGGCGCAGCTCCGCCGGGAGATCGACGAGCGTTTCCCAGTTGGTGATTTGCTCGACCACTTCGCGGCCGATTCCTTCGACCGCGCGCAGCTCGCTTCCCTTCGCGGCGAGGACGCGTTCGGGCGCGCCAAAAACTTCGAGCAACCTGCGCAACCGCACCGGGCCCATGGTCGGCAGCATGTTGAGGGCGATGCATGCTTCCGTGGCGTTCATTCAATTAATGTAGCCGCCCCGCTCTGTCGGGGCGCAATACTTTTTCGGCATCGCCACGTTGTAGCCGCCCCGCTCTGCCGGGGCGCCGAGAAGCATCGCCAACACCCGCACCGCGCCCGGAGGTGGATCGAGTTCTCCGAACTCGATAGCGGAATCAAGGCGCGACCTGGAGAAATCATCGCGCTCGGAGAGCGCGATCCACCTTGCGCCAACACCCGCACGGCGGCAGAGCGCCGTGGCTACAACATGCCGCCCCTTAGCCGCCCGCCCCTGTAGCCGCCCCGCTCTGCCGGGGCGCCGAGAAGCATCGCCAACACCCGCACCGCGCCCGGAGGTGGATCGAGTTCTCCGAACTCGATAGCGAAATCAAGGCGCGACTCTGGAGAAATCATCGCGCTCGGAGAGCGCGATCCACCTTGAGCCAACCCACACGGCGGCAGAGCGCCGTGGCTACAACATGCCGCCCCTTAGCCGCCCGCGTTGTAGCCGCCCCGCTCTGCCGGGGCGCCGAGAAGCATCGCCAACACCCGCACCGCGCCCTGAGGTGGATCGAGTTCTCCGAACTCGATAGCGAAATCAAGGCGCGACTCGGAGAAATCATCGCGCTCGGAGAGCGCGATCCACCTTGAGCCAACACTCGCACGGCGGCAGAGCGCCGTGGCTACAACTTTTGATGACGATGACGAGCCTTCCACGCCCGCCAATTCCGATGACGCTTTCGATGCCGGTGATGCCTTTGGCGCACGACATTATTCTTCAACACGCTCTCAGTGTTCTTTCCCTTCGCCAAAATTGGGATTTTCGTATCGGTCTGAACAAATGTGTTGTCGTAAATTCGCGTCGTCGTTTTCGCATCGCCCGTTCTCAACGCGGCGCCTCGCGCCGCCGGCGACATTTCGAAAACGTTATCGTGAATCCGAATATCGTCGTAAACGCCCTTTCCGTTATAAAGGACGGCCCAGCCGTTGATCCCATGGAAGTGGTTCCGAGCAATATCGACATGATGATAGTCGTTCGTATCGATCACGATTCCGTTCCCGACGTTGCGCGCATAGTTGCCAATCACCTTGAAGTTCCGCCAGCCCCCAGCTCCAAAGGCGGCCCCGCCCGGATGATTGAGCACCCGGCAATCGCGGATGGATCCGCTGACTAATCCGCCGGCCTGATCGAACACGGAGATGGCGGTCAGATATCCGATCGGGTTGATATTCTCGCATTCATTGATCTCAATCCGATCGCCCGGGTCCCTGCTCCCATCATGGTAAACGCGACACGGAAATCCTTCACCGGGATTGGCCCAGGTGCCCACGGCGCGGACATTGCTGATCTTCGCGCTCTTTGCTGCGATCACCCATGCATCGAGCGAGTAACCGCGCAGATTCTTTTGGAAGGCCGGCTGATTCGCACGGTTGCAATCGATCGTCAGATTCGCCATCTCGAAATAGCGCAGGAAGCCCTGAAAATCGTACTCGAAGATGACAGCTCGTGTTGATCCCGGCGTTCCCTCGACCAACGCACCGTTGGCCAGCTTGAGGATCGTTTTCTTTTTGCCAAGCCCATAGACGCGCCAGCCTTCCCTGGCCTGGATTCCACCTGTCACGAAAACGCCCGCTCCAAAATGGATCATCGTCTTTGGAGCGATGCCACCAAGCAACCAATCAAGTCTCTCCGGCGAGCTGCCATCGAATGGATCGAGCTGTGTGCCGCGACCCTTTTTTCGATCGGATCGAATCGAGATCCAAACATCATCCGCAAGACAGGCTTGCGCCACAAACGCCGCAGCCAGGCAGAGCGCGATCGGCAATAACCGCATTCTGAACAACACGATGATCAGGGGTTGCGCACGCGCGCGACAAAAAATAGCTGGGCCGCGACAAATCGCGTGAGCAGATTAGCCGAGATTGCCGCAATCAATCGACCCGTGTTTCCCCAGCAAACATAGGTCGCCTCGGTCACTTCGAATCCTGCGTCGGCCAGAAATCGCTTTGCTGATTTCTGGGTAAACCAACGCAGATGCGTCGCATCCATGATCCCAGATGGTGCGTAGCGCCATTCGTTATGGAAAATCAGGTCGCTCAGGACACGCCGATTGCAGACATTCGGCAGCGAGACGATGATCCGACCATCCGATTTCAAGAGTGGGCGAATCTTCTGCAAAACAAGTTCCGGCTCGCGCAAATGCTCCAGCACATCGCCGCAGATGACGTAATCAAGGGACGCCCTGGGAATTGGCAGGTCGATCTCCTCAATGCTCCCCTCCCACACCTGATCGATGGCCTGCCGCGCATCGGCAGCCGCACCCGGAAAGATTTCGACTCCGTAGGAATTTGCCACATCCTTCTCCTGTTTGAGCGCTTTCATTAAAGCCCCTCGTCCACAGCCGATATCCAGAATGTGCAACCGCTTCCCTGTAATCCGCGAGGCCACATGCATGTTCACGTGACCAAAATATTCAGTCGGCTTGTCCGCGTATTTTTCTCCGCTCATCTCGTCAGCCGGTTGATCTATTTCTCGTGATCGGCACGATGATTTGCGCAGTGGGCATTAATCGGGATTTTCCGCTGTGCTGACGTGCGCCGCTCTTGTTCTCAATCATAACGGTCGCGATTTGCTACCACGCTTGCTCGATTCTCTCAAAGCTCAGGCCGGGCTGACGGCCATTTGTGTGATCGATAACGCCAGCACCGACGATTCCGTCTCCATCATTCGCCAGGGATATCCGGATGTGGAGATTTTAATCAATGAGCAAAACCTTCCCTTCGGCACCGCCTATAATCGCGCCATTGCCGCACGCGGCGAGGACATAATTTTTCTGGCCAACAACGACATTGTCGTTCACGACAATGCCATCGCGAATGCGCTCGCTTTCCTCGAAAAGAATCCCGACGTGGCCTCCGTTTCCTTCGAAGGCCTCGATCCAAACCGGGCGGACCCGTTCCCCTGTTCCTGCGGACCGTTGCGTCGATTCGGCAAGGAACTTTCGCCCGGTCGGCATTTCCGCGGCCCGAACGACCCGGCGTCGCCCTCCCCCTTTTACCTTTGGGGTGCGGCCTGTTGCATCCGGCGCGACCTCTTCATGAAAGTGCAGTTCGATGAAGAAATGGATTGGGACTTTGAAGATATCGATTTGGGCTGGGCCATGGCCCGGCAGCTGGGAGCTCGACACGTCTTTCTTCCCAATGCCACGATCTTCCATTTCGAATCGAGCACTTCTCGAAATAAATTCCGCTCGCTTCAGTTGAAGAGAATGACCACCCGGAACGCCATTCTGTCGTTCGTCAAAAACGGGACCGTTTGGGATTTGCTGCGTGGGGCACCCTTTATCCTGACAAATCTCCTGCTCCTGCCGGACCGGCGGAATTTGGTCGGTAAGATCCGACAACGTTTGAGGAGTCGACGGTCCGGAGTCGTAGCCGCTCGCACAGGCTTGGTATCGTGAAAGCTGCCATTGCCACAATTTGCCCCGGTGGGCGCCAACGAAAGCTCCTCGATGTGGTCTGGCCCACGTGGCAAACGTTCAGCGAACGTTTCGATCTTCCGATCGTCGTGGTTGAGAAGCCCCCTTACCCAGAACACGTCTTCTGGGGAAAATATTTCCTGTTTCAACTACCGGAGTTCGATGGATTCGATGCGATCCTCCATCTCGACAACGACATTCTCATCAACTCGGAAAGCCCATCGCCTTTTGACAGTTGGAATCCGGAGAAGATCGGTCTGGTTGACGAGCGTGCGCAGCAGACGCTGACCGATGACGAAGTGAAGGCGTATTATCGATTTTACGAGATTCCCGAAACACGGATTCCGAACAATGCGCGCATTTACAATATGGGAATGTTTCTATTTTCGCGTAGTCATACTGGCTATTTTCAAAAGCTCTACGAGGACTGGCAAACGTTCGTCGCTCAGTTGCGTCCGGGGAGCCGGGTCGACTATCTCAAGCCGATCGCGGATCAACCGCATATGTCGCTCGCCTTGGAAAACGACGCCATGGCGCAGCAACTGGACGGGCGATTCAACACGCTTTGGTGGCATTGGTATCGCCAAAACGTCAGCCGCGAGACGAGAGGCTTTCTTGTCCGCGCCAAGGTCGGCAGCATTTCACGTCCCCATCTGCCTTCGCCGCTTTTCACTTCCCTTTTCTCTTCGCAGCAGCGCTTGTTGAATCGGGCGCTAAGTGAAGTTTTCTTTCTTCACATGGCGGGCAGCAAATCGCCGCTCCTGCTCATCTGATTCTTCCGCACACGCCCTAATCTGTCCTGAGATAACACTTCGGCTTTTCTTTGCAGAGCACGATTAGACACGCGAATCTCTCCGCCTGCCCGACTCCAGAGTCAGCATTTCTTAATGATCGCCTTGATTCGCTCAACTGTTAACCGCGTTTACCGTTCCGCGGTTGGCTGGTCGCTGGTTTTTGCAGCACTTCGCGCCGGTGGGAATCTGCTGGTTTTGCCACTGATGCTGCGAAAGCTTTCGCCGGAGGATCTCGGCTTTTGGTACGTCTTTCTCTCCCTGTCGGGCCTGGGCTCTTTGATCGACATGGGATTCTACCCAACCATGACGCGAGTGACGGCGTATCTGTGGGCGGGGGCAGAAACAATTCAGAAATTCGGCGTCGCTGGGGTAACCGAAGATACAGCGCGCGGTGATCGGACACCGAATTATCGTCTTCTCGCCGATCTGGTGAAAACGATGCGCATCTATTACATCGTCCTCGCTTTGCTCGTTACCGTCGATCCTTGGAGTGTTTGGGACACTTTGGCTGGCGCAAAATCCAGCCAACTGCCGATTCTCACATCATTCTGAGCGCATGGTTCGTGTTTCTTGTCGGACTTTTCAGTTAACACGGTCGCCGGGGTGTGGCATCCGCTTCTCTCTGGGATTAACCAGGTTCGACTCAATCAGCAGTTCTTCGTTTGTGGCCTAGCGGCCAATTACCTCATCATTATCGCCGGTTTGCTTTTCGGCTATAGGCTGTTTGCGCTTGTCATCGGATATCTCGCCATGGGTCTGATTTCTCGGGCGCTGGCCCAACGAGCTTTTTCGCGTGCGAGTCGCCCAGCAGATTACAATTCTGCGCGTTGGTCCTCCAAGATTCTGGCCAGTTTATGGCCTACGGCGTGGCGCACCGGCATGGTCACTCTGGGAATCTATGCGACGCTCATCGTCGGCACGCTGATCTGCACGGCCTATCTCGGAGTGAAAACTACCGCCTCTTTCGGGCTCAGCATGCAATTGGCCCTCGCCGCCGTCTCGGTCGCAGGCCTTTGTCACAGTGAAAATTCCGCTCATTGCTCAGTTGCATGCACGCGGCCGCTAATCGAAATTTCCCAAATCGTTTTTTCCAGGGTGAGATGGTTCTGGATCGTTTATATCTGCCTGGCCATGGTCGCGATGTTATTCGGTCAACGTATCCTCCACGACCTTCTCCATTCCAGAACGTTCCTGCTTCCGACACCCGTGCTCATCGCACTGTTTGTGGTCATAGGTCTCGAAGGACATCACGGGATCTTCCGCGAGGTCGCATTGACAGCTCACGAAAATCCGTTTGCCATGCCGGTCGTTGTATCTGGAATTCTCATTGTCTGCTTAGCTTGGGTTCTCGTGCAATGGATTGGGATCTGGGGCCTAGTCGTTGCTCCGGGAATCGTGCAAATCTGCTTCAATAATTGGTGGACTGTTGCTGTCGGATTCCGATCTTTCGGAGCCTCGTGGCGTGATTACCTCTTTGGTTTGTTCAGGTTCCGCCCAGAAGGTGAATTCAGGGCTGCCTGATGGTCACTTACATGATTGATCATTCGCGGCGATGAAAAGCGAAAGTCCCGGCATTGTTCTAAGTGGTCTGCCGCTGGCCCACCCATACGTCGGCCAAGGTGTCTATACGCTTCGGTTGATCGAAGGGTTAAAGAGGCAACCGAGCAGTAGCTTTGTGGTCGTCGCACCACCGAGGATTGACAGGCCGCGGGAGATTCCGGCGGAGAACTTCGTGATAATACCCGAATTTCGATCGCCGCGGCAGGAGGTCATTTATAACGCCATTGCTTCGGATCGAATCCTGCGCTTCGCGGCGCGAGAATTTCCCGACGCTGTTTTCATTGGCCCGGCCCGATTTTCGGACTAACGAAACCACGGCGAACGGTCGTAACGTTGCACGATTGTATTTATCGACATTTTCCCAACTACAATGGTCGGTTCCATTTTCGCCGTTTCCTCTTGCAGCTCACGGAGCGCTTTGCCGCAGCAGCAACACTAATACTGACCGACTCGGAGTTCTCGAAACGTGATCTTGTCGAAGCGAGGAATTCCAGAGGAGAAAATCGCCATTCTTTATCCATGGGTCGGCAACGAATTTCTAATTCCTTTGCAGGGAACAATGTAACAGAGTTGCGCGAGAGGCTGGACTGCCGAGTCGTTTCTGGCTTTATCTTGGCGGATACGATTATCGCAAGAACGTTGAATTTCTCCTCGACGGATACGCGGCGGCTGCGCGATCCCGAAAATTACCGCCCCTTGTGCTAGCGGGGAAAATTCCGTCTAAAAAACATCGTGCCCACTGCGACGTTTTGGGCGCACTGAATCGCACAGGACTAACGAACGACCAGGTCGTTATGCCGGGGCGAATCGAAGCAAAAGATTTGCCGGCGCTGTATCGAGCGGCGGCGCTGTTCATTTATCCTTCACTCATGGAGGGATTTGGTCTTCCGCCCGCGGAGGCAATGGCTGTTGGAACTCCTGACCTTGTTTCCAATACGCTCGAGTCTTCCCAGAAGTCGTGCGCAAGCAAAGTTGTCTCTTCGATCCCCGCCGAGCTTCCCGATCTTGAATCAAAATTGCTTTTGGCTGCACAGAACGAGATGCAATTCAAAGCCGAGCTCTCGCAGGTATACACAGAGGAATTTGGCATCAAACATTACCTCGACTTGATCCCAAGGGCGACCGCGCAAAAGGACCAATGATCAGAAGTAAGGCTTTGGAGTTTGTCCGCCGATGCTGTGGATATCGCTTTCCGCGCCTTGGACGGCAAGCGGTAACGGTCTCGCGTTCAAAGCTCGCACCCGAGCGCGTGCATACTGAATTGCTGCCGGGAATCTCCGCCGAGCTCGACCTCTCAGACGAAGTGCAACGCGCAACGTACTGGCAGGGCGAGCGATTTGAGTATCCCGCGCTCCAAATTCTTAACGAGTGGATCAGCAGCGGAGCAACCCAGTTTTTCGATATCGGAAGCAACTATGGATTCTTCAGCTACTTGCCCTTCTCGCACGCCATCCGGAATTGCACGCTGACGCGTTTGAGCCGAATTCGGCGACCTTCGCGCACCTGAGGGAGATCAAGGAAGAAAATGATCTAAATCGGCTCTCCATCTGGAATCTTCGGGTTGAGCGATTCAGCGTACGGGCGGCCTGCAGCTCCATCGCGGAATCATCGATTCCGGACATTCGACCTTCGGCGATCATCCCGGGCTGCGCGCGAGCGAGAGCGATTCAGTTGAAGTTCTTGATTTCGAAACGTTGGCGGGAACGTGCTGGAGTCGCTTTGCCAGCGCCGGGCAAGTGGATCGCAAAGATCGACGTAGAGGGGTTCGAAATGAAGGTTCTTTCAGGTCTTCGTCCCGCGTTGGAAGAACGCGCTTTCAGCGGCCTCATGGTCGAGCTCAACGAGTTTACGCTTGGCTTTTGCGGCACATGTCCAGGGGAGATTCATTCCTTTATGCGGCGCATCGGATACGGGCCGCTGAAATTTCAAACTGACTTTCCAGACAGAAATGCTTCGCAGAACGAATTTTTCGTTCCCATTTTCGCAGAGTAGGTTCGACCATCGCTAATCCCAGAAATGGTCACCACTGCAGTTAAAGTGGGAATCGATCTGTCCCCGATCGGGTTCCGCTCACGTGCGCCGGGCACTGCGGTTCACGTCGAAAATCAGGCACGAGCGCTCCTGGGCAAGGAAGTCGAATGGGCTTGGGTCGTTGTCGCGACGCCGCGCACACTTTCAGATTCTCCTTTTTTCGGGTCGTTCGACCCAATTGTCGTTCCCGACCGTCCGCTTACTTATCATGTTTACTGCCGCCTCGGAACACTTTGGCGGAAAACCGGCTGCAATCTCGGACTCGCTCCCGCCTTCTTTGCCCCACTTAACGGCCCTCCCGTCGTCACAAATTATTTTGACACCAACGCTTATCATCCTGTCCGCGACCATCATGGTCCGAGGCACGCACTCAAGTCCGCCATTCTGCAAACATTGATTCATTTTTCGCGCAAACGTTCCCGCGCGCTCTTCATCCTCTCAAATTACGGCCGATCACGAATGATCGCGGCTGATCCTGCCAGCGCCTCGAAATGGGTTGTTGCGCCCTGTGGCTGTCCATCTACTCCACAGGTCAACGACACGCCAGTTTGGGCCCATGCGCTGCGTGATCGACCATTCATTTTGTATGCGGGCGCTTTCTCTGAAAACAAAAACCAACGGCGACTCATTGAGGCTTGGGATCTTTTACGCCGACGCCACGAAGATTTTCCGGCACTCGTCCTGGTTGGACCGTGCCCAGCTGAGTACATGCGAACTGTCATTGAGCCAGCCCGGGATCGAGTCTCCCGGCGCGATGAAATCGTTCTCCCGGGATTCGTCACGGAGGATGAAGTTTCCTGGGCTTATCATCACGCGCATGCCTATATCCAGCCGTCGTTTGCAGAAGGATTTGGAATGCCCGTCGTGCAGGCCATGAGCTGCGGCGTGCCGGTCGCGTGCTCGAACAGCACCAGCCTGCCGGAGACAGCAGGCGGAGCCGCCATTCTCTTTGATCCGGCAAGCGTCGAAAGCATCGCACGGGGGCTTGCGTCCGTAGTTTTCGATGAGGAGGCGCGCGCGCGCTTGAAACTCGCCGGTCCCGAACGGGCTAAGCTTTTCACATGGAAACGACATGCCGAGATTGTGGCTGCTCGAATCCGACAGGAACTCATTGAATTAAAGCAGCTCCGGGCAAACTGAGGGCCTCAATCAATCCGCACACCAAAAGGGTTTGCGGTTCAAAAGCGTTATGCGAAGATCGGCTTCGCTCTTAGCCGAGGGCCGAGCTTCTTAATTCGAGCGAAGGGATCATTTGGAATCGATCAGCGACAGGTTTCCGCAGTTCACGCTGTATCTCGTCATCACGATTGCCCTCATCGCGGCGCTTTTCCTTGGGGAAGCGATCGGCTCCGGGGAGTTGGTTACGCTGGCAGAAATCGTTGGCGCCATTGGGGCACTCACCTGGCTGGTGGCGGCACGAAGATACTGGTGGCTGACCTTCGCTTTTGGCGTCGGCATCGGCGGATTCTTCACTGTCCCTTACCGGATTTATCCTCACGAGCTTGCCTTGGGCGTCGCGTTGATTGCGCTGATCCCGCAACTTTTCTTCCACCAGGCGCGCCGAAAATTGCCACGACCGAAACTGCCGATCGCTTTCTACGTCCTCGGAGCATACGTGATCGCTTCGTTCTTGTTCTGCCTCCTTCAAAATAAAGGAAACGGCTTCGGTAACATCGCGCGCGGTTATATGAACGCGGCGTGGCCATTTATCTTCGGATTCTTCTTCTGGCGTTATGGATCGACCGCGGTGTTAAGGGCTGCGCTTCGGGTGATCTATGTTGCGGCCCTCATTCGAATGGGATTTGGCTTGATCAACTATTTCGCAGGCCACGTTTATACCATTCCTGGGATCAACTATTCTATTGACCCCCAGGACCTTCGCGCATCCGGCTCCATCACGATTGTCCTTGCAGCGCTCTTCGCCCTGATGCGCGGCCGTATTGTTTACCGCATTTTCCATTGGGTGATCGTTCTCATAAGTGCCTTGGCCATTTTGCTGGGAGGATCGCGCACAGGAATGGCGCAGCTTTTATTTTTCCCACTTTTCTTTTTTGCGATAAACCGCCGGTGGCTTCTGATGATGGGAGCCGCGGGATGCTCGCTCGTTCTAATACTCTCCCTCAACGCCAATCCGAGGGTCCTCTATAAACTGCCATATCGAGTGGCGCGCGCGGCCAGCATCCTTCTTGTCCACGAAAAAACGGACGTCCAGGAGGACGTAAAGGCGAGCAATGAATGGCATCGGGTGGCGCTGCCCTCGGAAGCCTATAAGCGTTGGACCGAGAGTTCCAGAAGTATGGCTTTCGGTACCGGGATCCGACCCTATAACCCGCTGGAGTTGAATATTTTCTATGGCCGCGATTTTATCTATGCCATGGCTCAAGTTTCCGCGGACATGGGAGCATACGAAAGTGGATTTTGGACGGTTCTCGCGGTCACGGGTTTGGTTGGTCTGGGGCTGTACCTTTGGTTACTCGGATGGCTTCTGATGCAGCTGCTTCCAGTGCTTTTCAAACGCGGCATGCGTGATGTTGTCTGGGCTGCGCTCTTCTGGGCGTGCTATTCAATTGTCAGTTGGATTGTTTTTGCCGTACCCTCGGGCACTTATCCAAGTTTCGAGATCTTCATCGGCTTGCTCGCCCTGGCTGCTATTCGAGATGCTGGAATACTGCCGGCGGTTCGACATCGAAAAGCCCCGCCTCCGCCGATGTTGCAGCAACCGCCGTTACGGACAAGGCATCTGGTTCCAGTGCGTCGCGAGCTAGGCAGTCGATGAGAGGCCCGGCTCCGGCTCTCCTTTAGAACTGATCTGGCGGTAGCAGGCGATTGTTTTGTCTGCGCAACGAGCCCACGAGTATTCTCCAAGCAAACGACCTGCGATTTTCTCGATCTCGCTGGAAGTGAGGTTCAAGACGGAATCAAGCGCCGAGCGAAACGAATCGGACTCGCCGACCTCGAATCCGCCGGAAATACCTGATCCAAGAATTTCGTGCACAGCGGTGTTTCGCGCAAAGACAACCGGCGTCCCAACCGCATAGGCTTCGATCGCGGGAAGACCAAAGCCCTCAATTTCCGACGGGAAGAGCAGCGCTCGAGCGCCAGCAATCAACTTCTTAAGATCATCGGAAGCTAGCGCGGAACGAAGCTCGATTTTCGCCTCGTTCGCGATCTCACGCGTCATTTTCGGCGTGACGGAGCCGATAACCATTAGCCTGAGTTCCTTCAAATTCCGCTGCTTCCAAAACTTGATCATGTCGCCTGTGCGTTTGTGCGGCTGCTGCGAGCCGAGATGAATCACGTAATCGGATTTGCTTGCAATGGCGGGCTGCTGCGCCCAGCGACAACCTTCGTACGTGACGAAGATCGGCGGACAGCGCAGATGATACCGCGCGCAGAATTCCTCGATCGAACGCTTCGAAAAATTCGAGACCGTGAGGATCGCATCAAACTGCGGGATGGAGCGTTTCAGTACGCCAAGCCAATAGGCCCAGGCAAGACGGCTTCGGGTCTCTGGATATTTGTCGGCATAATACTGGAGAATGAGATCGTGCACCGTCCCGCACAAAATCCCGCGCGGAGGAAAAGGCGGGAGAAAACCCTTCGGGTAGTGAACGAGGGGTGCGCGCGGAAACCAGTAGGGATGCAATGTGTCTGCTGCGATTCTGCCCGGGATACGATCAGTGCGGAAAGGAATAACGGTTTCACCTGCAACAGATTCCGCACGAAAGGAGGAGCGTGAGACCACCGTGGCAATCTCAATCTCACCGCTTGCCTGCAGGCTGGAAATGAGGCCCCGTGTATACTCCGTGATCCCGCGCGTCCGATCGCGCTGCGGATTCTGGTCTGCCAGATAAAACAGAACTTTCATGATGTCGCCCAACCAAAGAAGCTCATCTCCGCACTAGCATGACAGGAGAGGTTCTGAACGTCATTGTTTCGCATCAATCTGCCGACAAGGTTGAGCGACTTCTCGCCTGGTGGCGACGGCTGATTCCATCGGCGAGCATCCTTCTTCTTCATTCGGGGAGCGAGAGAGAATTTGAACGCGTGTCGCACCCCTGGAAAATCAGGCTCGATGACCCACGGCTGGCAACCTCCGATCATCAACGGGAGCGGCAGAGTTATACCGGGCTGATTCGCGAGGCGAGCCGGTTCCTCCTCGATCACGATTTTCGCTACATTTATTTGAGCGAATACGATCATCTGCCGCTCGTGCCGGACCTCAACGAGAAACAAATTGAACGTCTCGCCGCGGAGAAGGCCGATTTTCTGGCCTTCCGCCTTCTGCGGGTGGATGGAACCAGTCATCCGCATTTCCTCTATCACCGCTACGATTCGCGATTTCCTGATTTTTGGAGGACGCTGACTGTGCGCGATGAACCTGGGGTGGTCCTCTCGATGTTCGGGACCGGCTCTTTCTGGACGCGGGAAGCGTTCCTGGCTGTCGCAGAACGTGAGGAACCGTTTCCGATCTACCTCGAGATTTACCTGCCGACCCTGGCGCATCACCTTGGCTTTCGTGCCCGCGGCTATGGCGAGCAGGATCAGTTTGTGCACAATCTCGGCGAACGCAGTCACCTCATCGCGGATGCTCGCCGCCGGGGAGCATGGACCCTGCATCCGGTAAAGGAGCTGGGCGCGGCGGAGAAATCGCTATGAAGATGATCATTCGAAGCATCGGCCTGAAGCTGGCCCGATTGTTCGGTTCCAAAATCATCGATGCGGAAACGGGCGAACCCCTGGGGCGGGCTCTGCTCCTGCCGGGGCGCGGCAAGATTCATGTCGTCGGCCTGGAAACGCCGGTTCGTCCGGTCTTCATGCCGCAAAAACGGCTGACCTACTGGAAGCAGGAGATCGGCTTCACGGTACGTGCTGAGCCTGATTTTCCGAGGCTGCGCCGTGACGATCAGCCGAAGGACACCTGACGGATCGCCGAATCAGCCTTTCGATCCGTTGGAGATTGAAGCACTCCGACGCGAGACGGCGACTGATTTCGGCGCGTCCGAATTGTCGGGCCGTTCGAGTTTCGGCACCAGCTTCTCGATGAAATTTTCGATCATGGCCGAAGTCTCCGCTTCGGTGCGCGACGGTCGGGCGAGTCCATCTGTGACAATGGCCGCGACGGTGACATAGGCCCAGCGCTGATTGAATCCGCCGAGCAGGCGGTCGCGCATATCAATCATCGTTCGCTGAAAATGCGAAGGTGTAACGGCGTCGTATCCGACAAACCAATAGTAGGTGAGATTGTTGATCGTGACGTGCGTGCCCGTCGACGTGACGACTTCGCGAGCGTTGGAAAGACGTGTGACGCGCAGCGGCGCCGCGCCGGCTATGGGAACTGTGCGTTCCGTGGATTTGAGGAGGCTCCAGCCCTGCGCCGGCAGACAACGTTCGGGTCGGTGAATGCTCGTCGTCATGTCGTCACCGGAGAGGACAATCGACACGTAAATCTGATCGCCTTCCGGGCTGCGGTAAAGCTTGCGCGCGAACTTGGTGTCCTTGGCCAGGACATCCAGTTCTTTCTGTGTGACGGCGGCATCTTCGCCAATCCAGTTGCCAACCCAGATCGGTAGCTTCATGGCAATGCCGGCCGGGCTGGTGTTCGGCGCGCTTGGCAGAAGGAAAACCGTGCTCAGGCCGATGAGCAGCGCGATTTCGATCCCGAAAAGTCGCCTCGTAATCATATGGAAACCGATTCGCCGGCCGCTTCCGCCGTCTTGACTTTGCCCGGCCTGAGATTCAGCAGTTTTCCAAAGAGGACCATGGCCGCAATCGCGAAGGGAAAGGAAAGAAAACCGGAGACGGCGTGATACGTTCCGCCGGCCAGATCCTGCCCGAAGAGCCGTGCCACCACCATGATGGAGACGAGACGGCCGGCATTGCCGATGATGGCAAAGACGATGGAGGCGGCAAAGAGGGCCAGTTTTTTCCAAAGCCGGTCCTGCGTGTAATGACCGTAAATGGCCGAAAGCATGGCGATGGCCATGAGGGAGCGGATACCGCTGCAACCTTCGTCGATCTGGAAGTGAAACGACTCGTTGGCGGCGCTGATGGTGGTGCCGATCTTGTAAACGGCCAGGCCAAAGAAATTGCAGATCGCGGCCGCGGCGCCGGTCTCGATAAACTGCAGCTTGACCGTGGCCTGGGTGAGAAAATTCAGCGGCACCATGAAGAAGAGAAAGGCAATCGGGAAAAGGAGAACACGTGCGACGCGCGGGCCCCAGAGGTAGAGAACAATTCCGAAAAACAGAAAGGGCAGACCGACGAGAGCGATGCGGGCCTGGAGCGTGCGCGCCCCGGCCACGAAGCAAAGAATGCCGATAATCAGGAACGGCCAGCCCCAGGCCGAGGAGCTGATCGGCGCGGCTTTCAGTTTGTCGCGTGAGGTCCAGACGAGAAAGATGACGATGAGCGGAATGAGCTTGGCATGCTCGTAGTTCGTCTCGGGGTTCCAGGCCTGCCAGGCCCAGGTGAAAGTCGAAATCTGGCCGTTGAGGTAGATTTTCAGGAAGCCGAAGAAGTAGACGAAGATGCCGATGAGAAGCAGGGAGGCGAGCGCTCCGAAGGGATGATTGCGCACCCAGCGTTTGGTGGCTTCAAAAAGGGTTCCGGCCGAGAGCGACGGCGACGGCTGCGCAGGAGAACTCATTGAGTTGGCGAGTGTAGAGCATCGGGCCGGATGGTGCAATGCGCGATCTCAGGCGCGGCGTGAGGTGGAGCGTGACCTCCGGGCGCGCTGGGAAAATCAAGGAGCGGCGGCCTCCAGAGAGGTCTTCTGTAGCCACGGCGCTCTGCTCGCCGCGTTGTAGCCACGGCGCTCTGCCGCCGTGCGAGCGCCGGATGGCCGGGATCAGCGATCCCGGCTACAGCTCGACGCCCCGACAGAGCGGGGCGGCTACAACTTCTCCACGCCCCGACAGAGCGGGGCGGCTACAGACTGCGCGCTTGCGCCCGTCTTCGCGCCGAACGAGACGTTCGGCATGGCGCGCGAGACGCGCGCCCTACCCGCATGAAAACCATTGATGTCCTCGGCACTCCGCTGGTCGCGACCAATTACGAGGAGTTCACCCGCTTTTGCCACGAATTGGCGAAACGTGACGCTGCCACGGCAATCGATTTGAGCAATACGCAGGTAGTGACGAAGCGCCGGCATGAGCCGGATTTCCACCGCATCACGAGCGGGTTCGATTATTTCCTTCCCGATGGAATGCCGCTCATCTGGTGCATGAACGCACGCGGCGCAGAACTGCGCGACCGCGTTTACGGTCCGGCGTTCATGCGGCATTGCGTGCTGGGATCCCCCGCCCCGTGGAAACATTATTTTCTTGGCGGCTCCACCGCCACGTTGGCCGCCTTGCAGGAACGGCTTCGCACGCGCGAGCCACGTCTGCAGGTTGTCGGAGCGCCACGATGGATATTTTTCCGCGGCGGAGGAAGAGAGCATTCTCGACGAGATTAAGCGGCTGGACCCTGACTTCATCTGGGTTGGCCTGGGCACGCCCAAACAGCAGGATTGGATTTATCGTTACAAGTCACGTCTCCAGCGCGGCGTGATCTTCGCGGTTGGCTTTGCCTTCGACGTCAATGCCGGCACAAAAAAGGACGCGCCCGCCTGGATGCAGCGACTCGGCCTCACCTGGCTGTTTCGCATCGTGAGCGAGCCGCGCCGCCTGTTGGGGCGTTATCTGAAATACAACACGCTCTTTCTTTTTTATCTGGCCAGAGACACCATTTTCGCCCGCCAAAAATGACGCGAACCCAACTGTCACTCCTTCTGTCGATCCTCTGGTTCCTCAGGGTGTACCCGATGAACGCAGCCGAGCATCCCTTCTTCAAAGGAATGACCGTCTCGGCCCAGACCTGGGGCATCGAATGGGAAACGCCGGAAATGGCGCAGTCGCTCGACGAATTCAAGTCGTTAGGCGTGAACAGCATCGCCATTCATCCCTACGCCCAGGTGCATAACGACGGACATGTCACCTTTCGCGTCATCGATAACGACCGTTACATCACGGTGCCGCTCGATTGGGCGCGGAAGCGCGGACTCTCCGTCATGCTCATCCCGCACATCGCCTATTGGGGCACGAAGTTTTTGTGGCGCGGCGAAATCAATTTCGAGAAGGCGGAGGAATGGAACCGCTTCTTCGATGACTACGAGACCTGGATCGTGCAGATGGCCCGCATCGCGCAGGACCATGGGGTCGCCATTTTTTGTGTCGGCCTGGAATTCAGCTACGCGCAGAAGTTCGACGCGCGCTGGCGCCGGATCATCGCCGCCGTGCGCAAGGTCTATCACGGCAAGCTGACCTACGGCGGGAATTGGGACAGCTTCGAGCAGGTCACGTTCTGGGATGCGCTCGATTACATCGGCGTGCTCGCCTATTTTCCCCTGACCAAAGAAGCCGACCCGAGTGAGGCGGAGATCGCGGCCGGCTGGGAGAAAAAATGCACGGAGCTGACCGCCTTTTCGCATGCGCACGGCGACAAGCAGTTTCTCTTCACCGAGATCGGCTACAACTGCAGCGCGCGCGCGGCGGCGGAACCGTGGGCCTTCAAGATGGGCGGCGATCATGCCGAGGAAGTGCAGCAGCGCTGCATCACGGTGGCGCTGCAGATGCCCGAGCGCTGTCCGGTGCTGGCCGGCATGTTCTGGTGGAAATGGTTCCCGGAATTGCCCGAACGCGAAGAAGAGAACTACCGGCTGCAAACGCCCGCCATCAAGGCGCTCTTCGCGAAATACTGGAAGTGATGTTGTGGCCACGCGCTCTCCGCAGCGCGATAATCGCCGACGTCGAGATCGGCGATCTCTGCATAACAGGCAAGGCTACAGTCGAGCTCGACAGAGGAACTACGAACGGCGGGGGCCGGATCGGTTGTAGCCACGGCGCTCGGTCGCCCTGCAGAAGCGCCATGGCCGGGATCAGCGATCCCGGCTACAGGCCGGCGCCCCGACAGAGCGGGGCGGCTACAGGCGGGGCTACAACAAATTGCCTAACGAACAGTCGCGTGGGCGCGATGATTTTCCTCGGCCAGGCGTCGCTCGGACTTGCGCTGATTGATGACGAAGGTGTTGTTGTTCCCATAGCGCGCCCACGGTCCGTGCGGCACTTCACTGAAATCGACGAACTTCCAGTCGGTCACGTCGGTCGGCTCGAGCCCGAGATAATCGCGCACGGCGGGCGAGACATCGAGCCCGGCTCCCTTGTTCAGGTTCGGCTTGGGACGTTCGTTGCCGAAAACGTACTGCCAGTTGTCGGTCCGAAACGGCCCGGCGTCCTCCCATTGTGCGTAGGCGACACGGTTGCCTTTGCGGATGGCGACCCAGCGCCCTTTGCAAACGGAAACGCCCGGCCCCTGATACGCCTGCTTGAACCACGGGACGACGCGCGGCGCTTCCGGCCGATGGCCGGTGCGCGCCTTGTCGTTGTAGGGGAGCGCGCAGTAGAACGGATTCTGGCGCGGCGTGAATCGCGCCGGAATGTAGCCGTCGCGATGCGACGGGTTGGGATCGTCGAACCCGCCGTAGCTGCGGCCCCAGTGGCCGTCCCACGAACTCGAGTCGTTAGGCACGGGATTATTGCCGCCGGCCTGCTCGCCGATCCAAAAAACGGTTGTAACGATATTATTCTTCCACGGAAAATCGTCGCCGTGGCGCGGCCGGGCCAGCGCGGTGGTGGCCGGATCGAAAGTGATCGGATCGACCTTGAGCAGCACGTCTTCGTGCAAACGGTTGGAGGTCTTGCTGATCTTCACCTTGCCCTTGGGCGCGGGGGTGGAGGCCGCGTTGGCCGTAAAGATCGACGCCGCCGAGGAGAGCAACGCGGCGACGGTGTGGGTAATTGTTCCTGGTTTCATAATCATTCAACTCGCGAGCCACGCGGGCGCGCGAAAAAGGGGTTACTTTGAATTCGTTTTCCGGGGGAGAGACGGGCGTCTCGGACAGCCGCGCTTCAAACCCTGTGCCGGAGAGCGTTGTGCTTTCTCCACGAACGCTTTTTCTTCCGGTAAATGACTGGCCTTTTCGCCTGACGAAAATTGAGCGGCGCGATGATTCTCTTTCGCCGCAGCCAGATGTTCCGGTAGTTTAGCCCGGATGGGGGCGAGCGCAACCGCTCGCGGGCACTTTCCCTGGCGATGTCGAGGTGCAGGCGCTGTAGCCGCCCCGCTACTGTAGCCGCCCCGCTCTGCCGGGGCGTCGGGTTGCGTTGCCAACACTCGCACGGCGACAGAGCGCCGTGGCTACAACATTGGCGCCTGTAGCCGCCCCCGCTCTGCCGGGGCGTCGAGAAGCGTCGGCCAACACTCGCACGGCGACAGAGCGCCGTGGCGACACGGGATACTTTCCATATGAAAAGCTTTCATTGGTCAGATTGGTGGGCGAGTGGGCTTCTTGCCGGACCCCATTATTGACCGAGCGGGTCCAACACAATAACATCGGTTCATGGCCTCGGCGGGGTTTACCTATTGGCAAGACCAGGAGATGTGGCTGGGATTTCTCGACCAGTATCCTGATTATGTGACACAGGGCACTTCACTCGACGATCTCAAAGCACATTTGCTTGATCTCTTTAAGGAGCTTTCTTCGGGCAATATCCCGAATGCTCGACAGCATTCCGAGTTGGAGCTGGTGTGAAGCGACGCGACTTGATCAAAAAGATCGAGTCGCAGGGCGCCGTTTTGATCCGCCACGGTGGAAACAGGATTGGTATCAGAACACGACAACGAAAATTTGCCAGCCCGTGCCTCGGCACAACGAGATCAACGAACATCTCGCCCGCAGCATCCTGCGAAAACTCTTCGCTGCTCGATAAGCTGGCTAAGCTTCAAGGTGTAAAGGCGGCAGCCGTTGTAGCCGCCCCGCTCTGCGGGGCGCCGAGAAGCGTTGCCAACACTCGCACGGCGACAGAGCGCCGTGGCTACAACATTGGCAACGCGATTCGTTATGCGCCGAGCGCGCTGTAGCCGCCCCGCTCTGCCGGGGCGTCGGGAAGCGTCGCCAACACTCGCACGGCGACAGAGCGCCGTGGCTACAACGGAGCGCCGTGGCTACAACGCGGCGTTTGACACGAACGCCGCTACAGTATCGGCTCGCTAGTTGCTTGAACTGATCCGCTCATGACCGCTTCGACCGCCACCGCCGCCGCTCGTCCGGCGGTGGCCCCGCGAATCGGATGGTTCGTCGTCGCGATCGTCGCGCTGGCCTGGCTCGAATTGGCCTGGCGGTTGCATTTCGAGTGGTCGATCAACCCGCAATACAGCTACGGCTGGACGGTCCCCTTCCTGACCGTTTACATTTTCTGGCGCCGCTGGCAAAAGGCACCGATCACGACCCACCCGGGATCGAGGTTTCTTCCGATCGTCGCCTTCATCGGCGGCGCTCTTTTGCTCCCGCCCATTCGGTTGATCGAGGAAGCCAATCCCGACTGGCGCCTGATGACGTGGGGCATGGCCGCTGCCGTCATCCTCATCACCGCGTCCGCCATTTACCTGGCCGGCGGCCCGCCCTGGCTGCGGCATTTTGCTTTTCCAATTTTGTTTTTTCTCGTCGCCGTTCCGTGGCCGACGCAGTTGGAACAGACCGTCATTCAGGGCCTCATGCGGGCCGATACCGCCATCAACGTTGAAGTATTGAACATCATCGGCATTCCCGCGCTGCAGCTCGGGAACGTCATCGAAATCGGCCGCGGTTATGTCGGCATCGATGAAGCCTGTACCGGCATTCGCTCGCTTCAGGCCACCTTCATGGTCTCGCTTTTTCTGGGCGAGCTTTATGAATTCACGGCTTCGCGCCGCTTCGTCCTTGTCGTCGTCGGCGCGATCCTCGCCTTCCTCTGCAATCTCGCGCGCACTTTTCTGCTCGTCTGGCTCGGAGCCCGGAACGGCGTCGAAGACATCAAGAAATGGCACGACCCGGCGGGATTCTCGATCCTCATCGTCTGTCTCTTCGTTCTCTGGGGACTGAGCATGATTCTGCGCGGAAAAACGGCGGCCTCGCCGGGGGCGCGTCCCTTTCTTTTCCAAACCCTGCGCATCCCGCGATTTCTGCCCGGCTTTCTTCTCGTCTGCCTGATCGTGGCCGAGGCGGGCACGCAAATCTGGTATCGCGCGCACGAGACGGCTTCATCGCGCGTGCGCGCCTGGGATGCCGTCTGGCCGCGGCAGGCCGAGAATTTCAAGACCGTTCCCGTGGCCGAGCAGGCGCAGAGTCTTCTGCGTTACAATGAGGGCGGCGGGGCCGCCTGGATGAGCGACGACGGACACCAGTGGGACATGTATTTTTTCCGATGGTTTCCCGGGCAGACGGCCGGCTTGTTCGTGAAAAATCATCGGCCGGACATTTGTCTGCCGGCCAGCGGAATGACCCAGATCGGCGGCGTCAAATACGACATCTTCCACGTGAACGGCGTGCCTTTGCCGATTCGATCCTACATTTTCGATAACGGAGGCGAGCCGCTCCACGTTTATTATTGCTACTGGGACGGCACCATTCCGAAACCGGAGAACATGAACGAGGAAAACTGGACCGCGGCCGGCCGGCTCGCGGCCGTGCGCAAGGGCAAACGCGACATCGGCACACAAATGCTCGAATTGATCGGTCTGGGCTACGAGAATGATGAGGTCGCCCGACAGGCCGTTCTGGCGCAGCTCGAAAAAATCGTGCACCCGAACTGAGATTTCCGCTTCGACCGGGAAAGAAAATCTGCCGGCGCCAAAAGTATTGCATTCTCGTTAGGCGTCCTTTTAGATGAGATCATGCGACGCGTTCCCCTCTTCACCCTCGTTTTCCTCGCCTCTCTCGCTTTCGATCCGGGCATCGTCCTGGCCGAGCCGGCGCCGAGCAGCAATTCAATCACGGCGGTTTTTTGGAACATTCAGTGGTTCCCGGGGCGCCGCCCGAAGGCCAGCCGTAATTCCGAAGCCGGCCAAATCGCGGCTGTTCATCGAGAGATGACGCGTCTTCATCCGGACCTTATCGGAATGGAGGAGGTGCGCGATTTCGACAAGGCCGCGCTGGCCGTCCAACCATTAGGAGGATTCCATGTCGACGTTTGCTCGAATTTCCCGCCGCGTGAATGGCAGGATGTCGGGCAACAGGTTGCGATCGCGAGCCGGCTGCAGCCGCTCAGCGCCTGGGCCGAGCAATGGAAGCCCGGTCGCGATGTGACACCGCCGCGCGGCTTCGCCTTTGCCGCCTACCAGATTGCACCTCGGCACCTTCTCCTTGCCTACGCCGTCCATCTCAAGAGCAATCACGGCGGGTTGCGCGAAAACATGGTCATTCGCGAAGAATCGCTGCGGCAACTGCTCGCCCACATGCGCGCGATGCAATCGGCCTACGAAAAACTGGGCACCATTGCCTGGATGGTGGGCGGCGATTTCAACACCGCGCCCGAGGACAAAAGGTTTGCGCTCGAACAGACGGTTCCGTCGCTCGAAGCGGCCGGGTTCGGCTGGATCTGGCGAGGCGTTCCGTTCGCTTCCCGCATTACTCTGCCGGCCACGCGGCGGTTCCCGGCCGCCTGCTTCGATCACATTTTTTATCGCGGCCTGGTGTTGCGGAGGGCCCGCGTGATCAGAACTTCGATGGAAGCGAGCGATCATCGCGCGCTCGAAGCAACATTCGAGTTGCCGTGATGCTGTAGCCACGGCGCTCTGTCGTGTTGTAGCCACGGCGCTCTGTCGCCGTGTTGTAGCCACGGCGCTCTGTCGCCGTGTTGTAGCCACGGCGCTCTCGTCGCCGATGTTGTAGCCACGGCGCTCTGTCGCCGTGCGAGTGTTGGCCACGCTTCTCGACGCCCCGGCAGAGCGGGGCGGCTACAACGGCGAGCGCCTCCACATCATTTGCCGCCGATGCTGTAGCCACGGCGCTCTGTCGCCGTGCGAGTGTTGGCCACGCTTCTCGACGCCCCGGCAGAGCGGGGCGGCTACAACGGGGCGGCTACAACGGCAAGTGCCGCCGCGACATCATCAATCCAGAAATTTTCCCGGATTCAGGATGCCCTGCGGATCGAGGGCCGATTTGATACGGCGATGCACATCGCGCGCCGCTTCGCTGGTTGCCTCCGGCCACCAGCGTTTCTTGGCCAGACCGATCCCGTGCTCGCCTGTGATGACTCCGCCCCAGGCCAGGACCTGCGCGAATAATTCGTCGAGCGCGGTCTGCACTTTGTCGCGCACGGCCGCTTCGCGATTGTAACGATCGGCCATGATGTTGACGTGAATGTTGCCGTCGCCGGCATGACCGAAGCAGGCGATCGGGAAACCGGACCGTCGCGAAAGTCCTTCCGCAAATTCGACCAGATCGACAAGCCGACTGCGCGGCACGACAATGTCCTGATTGAGTTTGGTCAGGCCGGTGGCGCGCAGCGAATTGCTGAACTGACGTCGCAAGGCCCAGAGCTGCTCGCACTCTGCTTCGTTCGTGGCAATGTTCAGCGCGATCGGATTGCGCGCCGCGACGAGCGCGCGCAGTTTCTCCATCTCGACGCGCACCGTTTCTTCCTGACCATCGAGATCGACCAGCATGTGCGCGTTGCCCCCGGGCACGTGCGAGGCTTTCGTGTCGTGCCGCGCGGCTTCGAGCGTGAAGTGGTCTGCAATCTCGAGCGAGGAGGGCAGAAATCCGGCCGCGAAAATCTGCTGCACGGTCGCGGCTGATTCGGCCATCGTGGCAAAGGAGGCCGACAAGGTGGCGCGGGCCGGCGGCAACGGCAGGAGTCGCAGGGTAATTTCCGTCACCACCCCGAGCATGCCTTCCGAGCCGACGAAGAGACCGATGAGGTCGAACCCGGTTTTGTTTTTGTGGACGCGTCCGCCCGTGCGCACGATCTCGCCATTGGCCAGCACCACTTCGAGGCCCGCCACATAATGCCGGGTCACGCCATATTTCAGGCAGCGCGGGCCGCCGGCGTTCGTCGCGATGTTTCCGCCAATCGTGCAATCGTGCAGACTGGCCGGGTCCGGCGGATAAAACAGCTTTCGCTCACGCGCCTGCGCCTGCAGCTCGCCCGTGATCACGCCCGGTTCCACGATGGCAATGGCATCGGCGAAACTGATTTCTCGAATGCGATTCATGCGGGCGAGGGAAAGGACGATGCCGCCCTTCACCGGCACGCAGCTGCCGACGTAACCAAACCCCGCACCACGCGCCGTCACCGGAATATTTCGGGTGGAAGCGAAACGCAGAAGTTGGCTGACCTGCCCGGCGTTTTGCGCAAAGACGACCAGCTCCGGGTCGTGCGCGGCAAACCATTTGTCGCCGGCGTTGGCCGCGAGAATCTGCGGATCGTCGCTGACGGCCTCTTCTCCGAGAAGCCGTGCGAGTTCGTTCCTCAAATTGGCAGTTGGCAATTGAAAATCAGCTACATTCCCATGATCTGATAACCGCCATCGACGTAGATGACCTGGCCGGTAATGGCCGCTCCGCCGTCGCTGGCCAGAAACACGCCGGTGGTGCCGAGCTCGGCCGGATCGCAACTGCGCTTGAGCGGGGCGCGTTCCTGATAATGCTTGAGCATCTGCGAAAACCCGCTGATGCCGCGCGCGGCCAGCGTATTGACCGGGCCGGCCGAAATGCAGTTCACCCGGATTTTCTTCGGCCCGAGATCGTAGGCCAGGTAACGCGTGCTCGCTTCGAGACTGGCCTTGGCCACGCCCATGACGTTGTAATGCGGCACCACCTTCTCGGCGCCGTAATAGGTCATGGCCAGAATGCTGCCGCCGTTCGTCATCATGGGGGCCGCTTCGCGGGCCAGCGCGACTAACGAATAAGCGCTGATGTCGTGCGCCGTGCGAAAGGCTTCACGCGTCGTGCTGACGAAATCACCTTCCAGCGCCTCCTTCGGGGCAAACGCGACCGAATGGAGAAGCAGATCGAGCCGGTCGGTCTCGCCACGCACCTTTTCGAAAAAGGCCGCGATCTCCTCGTCCTTCGAGACATCGCACGGATGCAGCGGAACGTTTTCGCCGAACTCGCCGACCAGTTCCTCCACGTTTTCCTTCAGCCGCTCGCCCTGGTAATTGAAGATCAATTTCGCGCCGGCGGCGGCCCAGGCTTTGGCGATCGCCCAGGCGATGCTGCGTTTGTTCGCGACGCCAAAAACGACGCCCGTTTTTCCTGCGAGAACTTGCTCAGTCATGGCGGGGACCATAACGCGGTTTCCGCGAAGTGTAGAGGCGAAGGTGGATCGAGTTCTCCGAACTCGATGGCGGAACCAAGAGCTGCAATGGACGCGCAACCATTATCGCGCTCGGAGAGCGCGATCCACCCTCGGCGCACGCGCCTCTACATCTCAGCAAAGGTGGATCGAGTTCTCCGAACTCGATGGCGGAACCAAGAGCTGCAATGGACGCGCAACCATTATCGCGCTCGGAGAGCGCGATCCACCCTCGGCGCACGCGCCTCTACATCTAGCAAAGGTGGATCGAGTTCTCCGAACTCGATGGCGGGACCAAGAGCTGCAGTGGACGCGCGACCATCATCGCGCTCGGAGAGCGCGATCCACCCTCGGCGCACGCGCCTCTCCATCAGCAAAGGTGGATCGAGTTCTCCGAACTCGATGGCGGAACCAAGAGCTGCAGTGGACGCGCAACCATCATCGCGCTCGGAGAGCGCGATCCACCCTCGGCGCACGCGCCTCTACATCTCAGCAAAGGTGGATCGAGTTCTCCGAACTCGATGGCGGAACCAAGAGCTGCAATCGATGCGCAACCATCATCGCGCTCGGAGAGCGCGATCCACCCTCGGCGCACGCGCCTCTACATCTCAGCAAAGGTGGATCGAGTTCTCCGAACTCGATGGCGGAACCAAGAGCTGCAATCGATGCGCAACCATTATCGCGCTCGGAGAGCGCGATCCACCCTCGGCGCACGCGCCTCTACATCTCAGCAAAGGTGGATCGAGTTCTCCGAACTCGATGGCGGAACCAAGAGCTGCAATCGATGCGCAACCATCATCGCGCTCGGAGAGCGCGATCCACCCTCGGCGCACGCGCCTCTACATCAGCAGGCGATGGCGTGCCGCCGGCAGACCCCGGAAAGCATTTCCCAAAGCGCATCAAGGATGCGATCGACGGCGCGCGTCAGAGCGGGACCGTTCTCTTCGGTGAGACGCAACGCCAGCATTTCGCGCTCGGCTGCGGCATGTTCACGATCCGCTTCCTCGTGCACGCTGAAATATTCGTAGTCCTTCGTTTCGGTGATGCCGTAATGCTTCTTCAAGCCGTCGATCTTCGATTGGGAGACGGCCGGGATCTGGCTTTCGTAGGCGTAGAGTGCGGCTATTCCTTCAGCCGTTTCGCCATTCGAACAAACGGACCGGAAGGTCCCGATCAGGTTGGCCGTTTCCGGCGAGGCCTTCGTGTTCTGGACCGCGTTGCGGGAAAGGCCAAGCCCTTCGGCGAATTGCAACCAAAGTTCCGGATGATTCGGTGTACCGGCTTCTTCGTCGATCAGGTTCGCGAGAATTTGGCGGCGGGTCGGCTGGTCTTCGCAGCGCGCGTGCACCGCGGAAAGATAGGTCGGGAAAGCGGCGACGTGCTGATAGTACTGGGCCGCATAATCGCGGAGCGCTTCCCGGCTCAGCTCGCCCCGGGTCCAGGCAAGATAGAACGGATGGGTGAGAAGATGTTTGGCGGCAATCTGACGATCGATGGCTTCAAGATGTGTGTTCATGGCTGTGAATGACGCCGAAGGCTAGGTTGTCGCGCAGCGCTTTGCAATCTTTCCGCGCCGCCTTCGCAATTGGCTATTTTTTCTCTTTCGAAGGCACGAACGTTTCCGTGATCTTGTCCCAGATGAGATTCAACCGGCTGTAGTTTTTTCCGCGCTCGCCCTGGTCGTTCAAACCCCAGTTGTAAGGGAGATAATCGATTTCGTAGTCGCCGTTCTGGAGAAAGTCGTGAAATTTTTGCGGACTGTACTGGGCCAGGATTTTTTTCACGCCGCCCGCCTTTTCGAAGTCGTCCTGGTACCATTTGAAAATGCTCGATATCTTCACCTTGTTTTTCTCGGGCATGAACCGGTTCAGGTCGTTGCGCCCCAGCCATGCGCTGTAGGCGGCGTCGATCTGCCGGTTGAGTTCCGCTCCCGTGTAGGCAAAGCGCTGCAACGGCGGACAACTGCGCCCGCAGCAAACCAGAGCCGCGTGCGTGCGCCAGCCGATCTTCGGTCGCAACGTTCCATTCTCGAGATCGTCCAGGGAAACTTTTCCGTCCGCCGTCTCGAGAAGCCTGCGACCAAACGCATTCGGCAGCTCCTGAATGCTTTCGGTCGGATAATTTTCCAGAATCAAACGAATGGCCGTGGCGTTATAGGCGTTGATGGCGGAAGCCGCCATCTCATCGCCGGCGGCCGCGTTTCCTGCGACCGCAAATTGGGCCAGATAATCGTCGAGCGCCCGGCGATCCGCCTCATTGTTCTTCCACGCCTGATAATCGACGAGTCCGCGCTCGTTCACGTATTTTCGCAGGAGCGCTTCCCACTGCTCGTGGCGAATGCCCTCGGGAATCGCGACCTTCTTCATCTTGCTTTTCCCGGCGGCCGCGGCGTCGATCAGTGCCCCGAGAAGGAAAACTGCGGCGAGAAAAAACGAAAGAGAACGCCGGTCGATCATCGGGACAAATACGTTAGCGCCAAATTTTTTGGATGCCTAATTGTAGCCGGGATCGGTGATCCCGGCTGAGGGTCAATGTGCCTCGTTCCAAACAGCCGGGATCACCGATCCCGGCTACAACCGGCAATCTCCCGTTTAGAGCGACAACCAGCCGCCGGTGGCCTGGACCGGCGTGAGTGTGCTCTCTTCGCTGACCCAAACGGCCAGCGCTTCCCTCGGAACATCTGCGAGAATGTTTCGCTCCAGCTTCACCTCGGCACGGGCCGTTCCGCCTTCCGCTTTCAACGGAACGGTTCGATCGTTCAGGACGACGAAGTCATGCTCGAGCTGGCGGCCGCTGTTTTCGCCCGCGCGCACGTTCGAGCGAATACCCGATCCAAGAATGGCGACATGGGCCTGCCACTTTTTGCCACTGGGCGAATCAGCCGGTTTGTAATTGATGATCGCCTGATTCGAGTCCGTGACCGTGACGGAAAGAACACCGGCCGGCTTTTTCTCGACAGCGGGCAGAGAGGCGCCGGACCAATCGCGCCATTCGCGGCCCTGCAAGATCACTTCCGGCGTGTAGACCGATTCGCTGCGCAGCTTGAGGGCGTAGTTGCGCTGGCGATTGGTAAACTGCGGCGAGGAAAAGCGATCGCGCCAGCCGAGACGATCCCAGTAATCGACGTGATACGCGACCGGCACGAATTCTTTCCAGAGCGCTTCGTTATTCTTCAACCTGCTCAGCCAGGCCTCGGCCGGAGGGCAACTGCTGCAGCCTTCCGACGTGTAAAGTTCGACCAGTCGCGCCGGATTTTCGCCGCTTTGAAAATGCAGATCCTTTGCCGCCGCGCTGCCGGCCATTGCAGGAAGCAGCAACAGCTGGAGCAGCGCTGGTCTCAGGCGTCCGTCCTTGCGCATGACGCAATTAACAACCTGCTCAACCGGCGCGCAAAATGTGTTTGGCGGCGTTATTCCCGGCCGAGCAGCGCGAAAATCTCCGTCGTGGCGCGCTTGCCCCGCACCGCGATCTCGCCCAGGCGGCGCGTTCGATAGCGCTCCGTCCCCCGGGCCAGAGTCGAGCCGCTGACGATGATACGCGCCGCGTACTCGGGATTCTTCGTCAATCCCTCGAGACGCGAGGCGAGGTTTACGCCATCCCCGATCACGGTGTAATTCAGGCGGGTCTTCGATCCCATGTTCCCCGCCACGACGATGTCGGTGTTAATCCCGATTCCAACGCCGATCGTCTGCAATCCGCGGGCCTGCCATTGCCGGTTCAGGTCGTCCAAAGCCTCGCTCATTTCGAGCGCCGCATGCATCGCGCAATCGGCGTTCTCCGCGCGGGCGAGCGGCGCACCAAAAACGGCCATGAGCGCGTCGCCGATGTATTTGTCCACGACGCCGCCATGTTTCTCGACGAGCGCGGCCATGCGCGTGAAGTAATCGTTCAGAATGGCCAGCATTTCCTGGGGCGGGAGCGCCTCGGACATGCTGGTGAAATCGCGCAGATCGGAAAAAAGGACGGTCACTTCGCGCTCCTCCCCACCGAGGGCCACGCCGCGCCGCAGGAGCTCGGCCGCGATTTCCGGCGAAACGACCTTGCCTAACAAATCGCGCACACGGTCGCGTTCGGCCAGGCCGGCGCTCATCTGATTGAAGGAAGCGGCCAGCTCACCAAGCTCGTCCTCCTGTTTCAGGTTTACGCGATGCTGATAATCGCCTTCCGCGATGCGGTGGGCTCCGTGCGCCAGTTCGAGGACGGGACGGGAAACGCCCCGCGCGATCCAGATGGCGACGGCGGCCGACAGGGCCAGGCCGAGGAGGGAAAGAAACAAGTAGGTGTGCTCGAGACGCAGATAGGGCGCGAGTTCCTTGTCGAGCGAGCGCTGCAGAAGCGCGATCACTTCGCCATTTTCGGCGCGGAGCGGGACAGCGTAACTAAGGAAACGCTCTCCGGCGATGGGAACATTAACGACGCGCCGCAGCGGCAGCGGCTTCTTCCTCGACAGGACCGCGATCAAGTTTTTGCGTAGCGCGGGATCGAAGGTGCTGGCGAAAATGGTGGCATCGCTTGCAAAAGTCACTTCGAGATCGGTGAAGGATTGAATCTCGCGCGCGAAAGGGTCGTTGACTTGAAATCCGGAGCAAAGCCAGGCGATCGGCTCCGGGGCGAGCAAGGGGGTGACCGCCATCGCGTAAAGCGCATCATTGAGAAGAACGAATGCGCCGGCCGATTCATTTCGCTCGGCCCGGGCGAGCATTTTTGGAAATGGAAATGCCACGTCGTGCAACTGCGGGCGGCGCGTGTCGAACAGCAGTTTTCTCTCGAGCGAGCCGATCAGGATGGTGTCGGCTTTGACGCGACCCTGCAGGCTTTCGAGAGCCGAGAGAGTCGTCGGCCGATCCTGCGTGGCGCCGGCAAATGCTTCCCGGAAAGCGTGGTCGCGTGAGACAATCGTGGTCGCATCCGCGATCTGCTGATTACGTTGCTCGATCAGTTTGACAAAGATCCGGGCGCCGGCCCGCAGACGTGATTCGATCTGGCTGAGGGCGTGTTGCCGATTGGCCTGTCGCACGACCAGATAGGTGGCGCTCTGCAGCAGCGTCAGAAGCGCGACGACGAAAAAGAGGAGCCGGCTTCTGAAACTGCGGAATCGAAATTTCAGGGATATCCTCCGTTCGATAGACCGGGCGCGCGCCGGACACGAAAGTCCGGCTTCAGGTCGAGCGTGAACGCGAGGTCGGTCGTGCCGCTGCCGGCCACCTCGACATGCCGGGCCCGTTCTTCCGGCTTTCCCTTGAGCAGCGGATGCCAGACCTCGACCGCGTATTTGCCCGGCGGCAGATCCTTGAGCAGCACATGCCCGTCCCGGCCGGTGACGCGAAAGTGAGGCGTCGCCAGCACGGCCACGTAGGCAATCATCCAATCGTGGATGTTGCAGCCCAGCGTGACGAATCCTTCCTTGTCGAAAACGACCGGTGCGGCGGGCACCCCGGCATACAGCGGCAGTTCGAATCGCTTGGCCGGCGAGAGCGAATAGACATGATGCCGAATGTTGTCCTTGTTCGGGAACAGAATCGCGGTGCCGACCTGCACGGCCGTGACGTAAGGCATGAACTGCTTGTTTTGCTGATCGATGATCGCCTGTTTCGGCGCCCGCGCGGGACCGGAGCCATGGCCAATGGCATAGACGACGGCGTTGGCGACCGGCGTTCCCTTTCCATCCCTGACCCGGACGTCAAGGGAACCGGCCTTCACACCGTTCCAGGCGGCAATGACGGCGAACAGGGCAAAGGTGAGAGAAAGTTTCACTTCAATAAGCAAACACGATTTTCGCTTCCACGATATGATTCTCGTAGTGCAACGGATCGTGCGAGGTCGCGGCGTACTCGTAACTGGCCTGAACGGAAAAATATTTTGTCAGCGCGTAGGCGGCGAAAAACGAAACGGCATGGGTGACGCCCTGCAGCCGATAGGCGTTATAGGCGGGATTCGTTCCAAATGTCGTTACGGTCGGTCGGACCGATGCAATCTCGAAGATGTCCGGTCGTGAGGGAACGGCGTAGGAAATGATGTCGCCGTTGCGATAGGAATATCCGAGCCCGACCTGCAGCGCCGTGGTCGCGTCGAAAATGATCCGGGCATCGGCGCGATTGCCCTGCTGATCGAAGAACCGCCCGGGAGCGGCCAGGTTTTCGAAGGTGTAGCCGGCTTCGACAGCAATTCTTTCCGAAATGGCGACCCCGGTCCGCAAATGAAGTGATTCGTCCCAAACGCTTCGGAACGTTTCACGAAAGCGATCGTAGCCGATTCGATCCTCGAGCAGGACCCACGGGGCCTGCCGGCCAAGACCAAACCGATAGCGCAAGCCGACCGATGCCCCGGGGCCAATTTCGTCGAAGCCATCGAAGCGCGCCCAAAGAGCACTGCGCAGGTCGCCCGCCAGATCGAGCCGAAGATCGCGCGTCAACTGAAAGCCATTGCCAATTCGCGCCTCCGTTCGCCATGCCCAGTCGTCCCGGATGTCCGAGCTCCGGTCCGAATTCGACAGATTACTGTCGTAAAGCACGCCGGTCTCCGCACCAAGACGCCAGTCCGCCCGCGCGGCAGCCGGGACCGTCGCGATTAACACGCTCAGCAAGAGTGCCTTCGCCGTTTTCATGCGTCGATAGCGGTGAAAAAATGGCTGCGATCGACGCCGTGACTTTGTTCGAAGCGATCGCAAAACGCGAGCAGAAATGCGGGGAGCGCGGCGTTCAGGCCTCCGTGTTCAACCGGCCCGCAAAATGTGTTTGATGCCGCGCACCGGGATCACCACCCAATCCGGACGGTTGTTCAGCTCGTAGCCGATTTCATAGACGGCTTTGTCGAGCAGATAGGCCTGGAGCAAAACATTGAACTCGGCTTCGTGCTGCGGAATGAAGGAAGCGCCGCTCGTCGCATCCAGATAACTTTGCAGAAAGGTGCTGCTCATCTCGCGATACCAGCGATCGGCCCACTTCTCCAGAAAGGGCGCATCCTCCGGACGCATGCTCGGCTGCCAAAGTGCGCTGTAGGCGGCGTATTGAAAGGAACGCATCATGCCGGCCACGTCGCGCAGCACGGAGCGCTTCAGTTTCCGCTCGCTCAAGGCGCGGGCGGGTTCTCCTTCGAAATCGAGAAAGACGAAATCTTTTCCCGTGTAAAGCGCCTGGCCAAGATGGAAATCGCCGTGAATGCGAATCTTGGCCGCGCCGGCGCGCTGTTCGAGAATGCGCTGTTCGCGCGCCAGAATTTCCTGTTCCGCCGCCATGACTTCGGCTGCTTCATCGCGGAAGGCTTCCGGCAAATGCGGCAACTTTTTTTGGAGCAGGGCAAAGGCGCGGCGGAGCGACGCGCGCATCGATTGATAAACGGAGCGCTGCGCCATGGCGTTGAACGGCTCGGGCGCGAAAGCGGCATCGTCCGGTTCGGAAGCGAGAGCGCGATGCAGTTCGCCCGTGCGCTGGCCGAGAAGCATGGCCTTCTCGGGATAAATGCCGCCAATCAATTCCTGGAGGAGCGGGCCGGCCGATGTTTCCGCGCTTTGTAACTCGGCCTTGCGCGAGAGCACGCGGTCGTAATAGCGGCCGACCGCATCGAGGGTCAGGGCCCAGGCATCACCGTCATTGGGCACGGCCGCCTGCATCAGGCAGACCACCGTCGGCTCGGTGCGACCGCGGCGGTATTCGACCGCCCCGGCAAACTCGGGGACGTGTTGGAAAGCGCGCCGCTCGGTCAGGAAACGCGTGATCTCCACGTCGGGATTCACCCCATTCTCCAGTTTGCGGTAGAGTTTCAAAAAGAACTTGTTTGCATAGAGAAGCGAGGAATTGCTCTGCTCCGCGCTCAGCACTTTCGATTTAACGCGCTTGTGCTGCGCGATTTCGTCATTCTTCAGGAAGGCCGAGGCCGTGCCGGACATTTCACCGGCGCGACCGCGCAGATGTTGTCCGCTCACGATGGTGCGGAAAAGCGTTTCGCGAAAAGTGTTGTCCCAGAGCGCGTCCTGTAGAATCGAGTTCCCCTCGCCCGCAAACTGCGCGATGACCGCCTTGGGGGCGTTGCGCAGGATTTGATTCGCGGTCGCGCCGCTCGCGACTCGCACCGGCAGCACGTAGTTCTCGGTCGCGCCCTCCAGATAACTGACTTCGAGAAACCAGAAGCGGGCCGCCTCGCGGGCATTGTTGATGGGAACTTCTTCGATCACGCGCAGCTCCCGAATGGTGCGGGCTTTTCCGCCAAACCAGCGACAGGTGCGAAGGTAAGCGGGCAAAACATCGCGCTCGAACACGGCGCGCTGGCCGTCGCTCAAAAGCGAGGAGAGGAGCGCTTCGCCCTCTATCGTTGGGATTTCGCGTTTGTCGGAGGCGCGCACCTCGGCGGTCTGGCGGCGCAACAAGAACCAGTAATGCCCGTGCGGCCCGAGCGTAATCGGATAGGGCGTCGATTTGATCTCGGGAAAGAAATTCTGGCTGAAAACTTCCATGAGCGAACAGCCGGCGAAGCGCGCCAGGTCGAGCTCGAGCGGCTGCGCGAAGCGCGAAAGATTGACGACCGCCAGAATGGTCTCGTCTTCGGTACTGCCGCAGAAAGGCGAGCACCTTGGCGTTTTCCGGCCGGAGAAATTCAATCGAGCCGCGCGAGAAGGCCTTGAAATTCTTGCGCATGGCGATGACCCGCCGCATCCACCAAAGGAGCGAGGAGAGGTTCTTCTGCTGATTCTCGACGTTGACCGCTTCGTAGTGATACTCGGGATCGATCGTGATCGGCAGATAGAGCTGCTGCGGGTTGGCCTTGGAAAAACCGGCATTGCGATCGCTGCTCCATTGCATCGGGGTGCGGCAGCCGTTGCGATCGCCGAGATAAAAATTATCGCCCATCCCGATCTCGTCGCCGTAGTAAATGACCGGCGTGCCGGGCATGGAGAAGAGCAGGATATTGAGCAGCTCGATCTTGCGCCGGTTGTTGGCCAGGAGCGGCCCGAGCCGGCGGCGAATGCCGAGATTGATCCGCGCCGTCGGATCGGTCGCGTAAACGCGCCACATGTAATCGCGCTCTTCGTCGGTCACCATTTCGAGGGTGAGTTCGTCGTGGTTGCGCAGGAACATGGCCCACTGGCAGTTGTCGGGTATGGCCGGGGTTTGCTCGAGGATGTCGATGATCGGAAAGCGATCCTCCATCTGCAGGGACATGAACATCCGCGGCATGAGCGGGAAATGGAAATTCATGTGCGACTCGTCGCCCGTTCCGAAGTAGGCGACGGCGTCCTCCGGCCACTGGTTCGCCTCGGCCAGGAGCATGCGATTCTTGAAGCGGGCGTCGAGATGGCGGCGCAGCTCTTTCAAATAGGCGTGCGTTTCGGGCAGATTCTCGCAGCTGGTTCCATCGCGTTCGTAAAGATAGGGCACGGCATCGAGCCGGAGACCGTCCACACCCATGTTCAGCCAGAAATCGAGCACCTCCTGGACGGCCTCATGCACGGCGGGATTGTCGAAATTCAAATCGGGCTGGTGCGCATAAAAGCGATGCCAGTAATAGGCTTTCGCGACCGGGTCCCACGACCAGTTTGAAGTCTCGAAGTCCTTGAAGATGATGCGCGCCTCCCTGTAGCGCTCCGGTGAATCGCTCCAGACGTACATCTCGCGCTCGGGCGAACCAGGCTCGGCCCGGCGCGATTTCTGGAACCAGGGGTTCTGATCGGAAGTATGGTTGATGACCAGCTCGGTAATGACGCGCAGCCCGCGATCGTGCGCCGCCTGCAGGAACGCGCGAAAATCGTCGAGCGTTCCGAAATTCGGATTCACATCGAAGTAATCCGCAATGTCGTAACCGTCGTCGCGCAGAGGCGAGGGATAAAAGGGCAGCAGCCAGATGGCGGTGATGCCGAGTTCCTGGAGATAATCGAGCTTCTCAATCAGGCCGCGAAAATCGCCGATGCCGTCTCCGGTACTGTCGTGAAACGTTTTGACATGCAGCTCGTAGATAATCGCGTCCTTGTACCAAAGCGGATCATCCGGCATTCCGTTTTCGGTCGCCAACATGGGATTAACAGTTGGCGCACAATAAGGCGCCGTGCAATTGCGAGAACGAAATCGCGCGCGGCAGGAAGCCGGCGAAGTTAGAACTGCCCCGTGCGCAGCATGACGAGCGTGCAGCCTTCAATGACTTCAATGCCGCTGGCTTCGGCCTTTTCCTTGAGCGCATCGTTTTCGGCGCCCGGGTTCATGATGATGCGCCGCGGCGCGGCGGCGATGATTTCCTCGATCAAAGGCGCCGAGCGGGCCGGGCCAAGATAGAGCGTTAGGGTGTCGATCGAATAAGGGACAGCGGCGATATTCGGGTAACAGCGTTCACCGAGCACTTCGTCGAGAGCCGGATTCACGGGCACGGCGCGATGGCCGTATTCCCTGAGCAGTTGCATCGCCCTGTAAGCGTAACGTTCCGGCTTCCGCGACGCGCCAAGGACAGCGACCGTCTCGACAGTGGGTGTGGTTTGCATCTCCAGAGAATGATCGCAGAATGATGAAGGCTTCGCAGCTTTCGGCGTTTTTTCCGTTAAAAGGCGGGAAAGGCATCGGCCATGCCAGCGAGGGCCGATCTATTGACAGTACCTAGGTCATTGTTACTATCCTGCCACTTATGAGGTTTCCTCTGGCGTTAACGACTAAAATCGCCGCCTACATCATCACACACAAGCTGCGCGGCACGGAGAAGTTTGCCACCGTCCTGCAACTCGAGCCGCTCCACACCTGCAATCTCACCTGCACCGGCTGCGGGCGCATCCGCGAATACTCGACGTCGCTCAAGGACATGATGACGCTGGACGATTGCCTGGGCGCGGCCAACGAATGCAACGCCCCCATGGTCTCGATCTGCGGAGGCGAGCCGCTCATCTATCCCTACATCGAGGCGCTCGTCCACGGTCTCCTGCAGCAGAAGCGCATCGTTTATGTCTGCACCAATGCCATGTTCATGCGCAGGAAGATGCGCGACTGGCTGGCGGTGGAAAAGGCGAGCCGGCCGGATTTCGTCGAAAGCAAGATCGCGGAGCTGAGCGCCGCCGGATTAATGAGCGAAAAAGAGGCGGCCGAAATTCGCAAAGGCCCGAAGGATCCGCTCAAGCCGACGATCGCGCCAAGCAAATGGATGTACTGGAATGTGCATCTCGACGGGCTGGAGCGGACGCACGATTTGATCGTGGAACGCGAGGGCGTTTTCCAGGAATGCGTCCTCGCCATGAAAATGGCGAAGCGCCTCGGCTATCAGGTGGCGACCAACACGACCGTTTACAAGGAAACCGACGTCGATGAGATCGAGCAGATGTTCGATTTCCTGGCCGACCTCGGCGTGGACGGCCACACCATTACGCCGGGCTACGATTACGACGCGGCCAAGCGCGACATGATCAAGCGTCTCAATCTGCAGCCGGAGAATTTTTTCCTCACGCGCAAGGCGACCAACGAGAAGTTCAGTCGCATCGAAAAGTGGATGGCGAATTACACGCTTTTCGGGACGCCGGTTTATTTCGAATTCCTGGCCGGCAAGCGCGACCTGACCTGCTCGGCCTGGGCCATCCCGACCCGCAACATGATGGGTTGGAAAGCGCCCTGTTATTTCATGACCGACACGGTCGGGACCGATGGCCATTATCAAAGTTACGCGGAGCTGCTCGAGAAAGTGCCGTGGGAAAAATACGGCGTCGTCAACGGGACGGCGCGGGATCCGCGCTGTGAGAACTGCATGACCCATTGCGGTTACGAACCGACGGCCAGCCTCGGCCTGAATGCGCAGCGCGGCGACACCTGGAAAACTTTGAGATTCAATTTTGGCCGGAAACCACATCGCCGCGGCCACGGCAATGAGGTTACCGCCTTCAACGGCGTCACCTCCGGGAACGGTCATCTTACCGGCAAGAAAGCGAACGCTGAACCGGTCGTCGCTTGAAGGTTGAGATGGTCGATGGGTTGAGTGGTTGAGAGGAAGGATCGCCGCGACATGGGCACAAAACATCGATACCCATTTGAGAAGTTGCGCGTGTGGGCGAGCGCGCGACAGCTGGTCGTGCACGTGTATGCCACAACGGGAGCTTATCCTCGCAGCGAACTCTACGGGTCGACGTCGCAGACAAATCGAGCGGCCGTTTCTGTTGCCGCAAATCTGGCGGAGGGCTCGGCACGTGCCAGCCGAAAGGATCAGGCGCACTTTTCGCAAATCGCCTATGGATCGCTGATGGAACTGGGCTGTCTGCTTATTCTCGCGGTTGATTTGGAATATCTTTCAGTCGAGGCCGAAACAGCCCTTCGGCTGAAAATCGAATCGGTTTCCCGTCAGTTGAACGCGTTGCGAAACACGCAAATAGCTTCGTGAATCAACTCAACCTCTCAACCCCCCAACCTCTCAACCCTTCCTCGAACGTCATCGCGTTGCCGAGCGCGCTCGCTCAAACCGACCCGACTTTTGTCGCGGCCGAGACCGATATTGCGGAAGCAATCGACCGCGCGCAGCAAAACCTGTTGCGCCAGCAAAAGCCGGACGGCCATTGGTGCGGCGAATTGCTCGTCGATAGCACGCTCTGCTCCGATTACGTCCTCTACATGCATTGGGCCGGCCAGGTGGACGGAAAACTGCAGCAGCGCTGCGTGCAGCACATCCTGACCCGCCAGCTGGACGACGGCGGCTGGAATATTTATTACGGCGGCCCGAGCGAAATCAACGCCTCGGTCAAAGCCTACTTCGCGCTCAAACTGGCCGGGCATTCCGCCGAGCTGCCCTTCATGAAAGAGGCGCGCGCCAACATCATGCGCCTCGGCGGTATTCCGCGCATGAACACTTTCAGCAAACTTTACCTCGCGCTGCTCGGTCAGTTCCCCTGGCATTATCTGCCGACCATTCCCGTGGAAATGGTCCTGCTGCCGGTCTGGTCGCCTTTCCACATGTACATGATGTCCTCGTGGAGCCGGGCCATGCTCGTGCCGCTCGCCATCATCAATCATTTCAAACCGACACGGGAGCTGCCCGGCCTGCAGCAGCTGCACGAGCTCTATCCGCTCGGGACCGAGAACAAGGATTTCCGGCTCGAACGCGACAATCGCACGCTGACCTGGCGCAATCTCTTCCTGCGGATCGACGATGCGCTCAAGGTGCTGCACCGCGTGCCGGTCAAACCGATGCGCAAGAAAGCGCTCGAAGTGGCGGCGGAATGGATGATGGAACGGATCGGCGAAGGGAGCGACGGCCTGGCCGCGGTTTTCCCGGCCATGTTGAATTCGCTCATCGCCCTGCGCGCGCTCGGTTACGGCGACAATCATCCGGTCCTGGCCAAGGCGAAGAAGGATTTCGAGGGCCTCTTCGTGGACGATCCCGAAGATTTCCGGATTCAGCCGTGTCTGTCGCCCGTTTGGGATACCGCCATTAACATCATCGCTCTGGGGGAATCGGGTCTGTCCCCCGAACATCCCGCTCTCCAGAAAGCGGCGCAATGGTTATGCGAAAAAGAGGTGCGACTGCGCGGCGACTGGGCGGTCAACAATCCGCATCCCGAAGCGAGCGGCTGGGCCTTCGAGTACAACAACGTTTATTACCCGGATACCGACGACACCGCCATGGTCCTGATGGCACTGCGACTCGTCAGGCCGAATAATCAGAGCGAGCTGGAAAAGCTGTTCCGCCGCGCCCTCGACTGGCAGCTCAGTTTTCAATGCAAGGATGGCGGCTGGGCCGCCTTCGACAAGGAAGTGACGCAGGGCTGGCTCGAGGACATGCCATTTGCCGATCACAACGCCATTCTCGATCCGACCTGCAGCGATCTGACGGCGCGCACGCTCGAGTTACTGGGTTACATCGGTTTCCGGCGCGACGCGCGCTCCGTCCGCCACGCCCTTCGTTATCTCGTCAGGACGCAGGATGACGACGGTTCCTGGTACGGCCGCTGGGGTGTGAATTACATTTACGGGACATGGCAGGTCCTGCGCGGGCTCCGCGCCATCGGGGAAAACATGGCGCAGGATTGGATCCTGCGGGGACGCGACTGGCTGGAGAGTTGTCAAAACGGCGACGGTGGCTGGGGCGAAAGCTGCGCCACCTACGAGAACCCCTCGCTCAAGGGCATTGGCGAGAGCACGGCATCGCAAACGGCGTGGGCCCTCATGGGGATCATCGCCTGCGGCGACCTGGAGCGGAGCAGCGTTCAGCGCGGAATTCGGTATCTGCTCTCGACGCAGAAACCGGACGGCAGTTGGGACGAACCGCAGATCACCGGCACCGGATTCCCGCGCGTCTTCTATCTGAAGTACGACATGTATCGGCAGAATTTTCCGCTCCTCGCGCTCGCCACCTACGTCAATTATCGCAGCGGCCGCGAACATTACCCGAGCTTTTACCGCTGCGCGTTGTAGCGGCGCTTAGGCCAGGCGCCTCTACATCTTGCCAGGCGTTTCCACACGCAATTGACGGGCCGCATTTCGGGCCAGACAGTGTTCATTATGGCATACGAATTACCCAAACTTCCTTACCCTAACGATGCACTGGAACCGCATATCGACGCCAAAACGATGGAGATCCATCACGACAAACATCATCAGGCCTACGTCAACAATGTGAACAAGGCGATCGAGGGAAAACCCGATCTGGAGAAGAAATCGGTCGAAGAATTGATCAGTAATCTCAACGCTGTGCCGGAAGACATTCGCACGGCCGTGCGCAACAACGGCGGCGGTCACGCCAACCACAGTTTCTTCTGGCAGATCATGGGGCCCGGCAAAGGCGGCGAACCAAAAGGCAAATTGGCCGACGATATCAAGTCCACCTTCGGCAGCTTCGATGCTTTCAAGGAAAAATTCGCCGACGCGGGTGCAAAGCGTTTCGGCAGCGGCTGGGCCTGGCTCATCAAAAACAAAGGCGGCAAACTGGAAGTCACCTCGACGGCTAATCAGGACAGCCCGCTCATGGACGGCAACAAACCGGTTCTCGGCGTCGATGTCTGGGAGCACGCCTACTATCTCAAATACCAGAACCGCCGGCCCGATTATCTGAAGGCCTGGTGGAACACGGTGAACTGGGACGAGGTCGCAAAGCGATACGAAGCATCCTGACGATTGATTTCTGCAGCGGCGGTCGATGGACCGCCGGAAGTCATTGCTCGCGCACGGTGGTCATGGACCACCGTCACCGTCATGGCCTATCTCAACGAAAACTATCTCAAGCTGCAGGCCGGCTATCTCTTCCCCGAGATTGCGCGGCGGGTCAGCGAGTTCTGCGAGAAAAATCCGGAGGCCGCCGCCCGTCTCATTCGCTGCGGAATCGGCGACGTGACCGAGCCGCTTCCGGCCGCCGCCCGGGAAGCGATGCACCGGGCCATCGACGAACTTGGTCGTCGCGAAACGTTTCGCGGCTACGGCCACGAACAGGGTTACGAATTCGTACGCGAAAAAATCGCGCAGCATGATTACCGCGATCGCGGAATCGACATCGCCGTCGACGAGATTTTCCTGTCCGACGGCTCGAAGTGCGATTGCGGTTTCATTCTCGATATTCTGGGCGACCAAAACCGGATCGCGATTCCCGATCCCGTCTACCCGGTTTATGTCGATACGAACGTGATGGCCGGACACACCGGGCCCGCGCGAAAGAGTGGCGGTTACGAAGGTCTGTTGTATCTGGCGTGCACGGCCGAAAACGGATTCGTGCCGGAACCGCCTGACGAGCATGTCGATCTCGTCTATCTCTGTTCGCCTAACAACCCAACTGGGGCGGCCGCGACGCGGGAACAACTGGCCCGCTGGGTCGAGTACGCGCGCAGGGAGGATGCCCTGCTCCTCTTCGACGCGGCCTACGAAGGCTACATCAGTGATCCGAAGATCCCCCATTCCGTCTTCGAGATCCCGGGCGGTCGCGATTGCGCGATCGAGTTCCGCAGTTTTTCCAAGACGGGCGGATTCACCGGCGTGCGCTGCGGTTTCACCGTCATGACAAAAACACTGCAGGCCCGCACGAAAGACGGCCGCAAGCTGCCCCTGCATCCGCTCTGGCATCGACGCTGGAGCACCAAGGCCAACGGCGTCAGTTACCCTGTGCAGCGTGGAGCCGAGGCGCTCTACAGCGCGGAAGGCCGCCAGCAGGTGCGCGCGCTTATCGATCATTACATGGGCAATGCGCGCCTTCTGCGCGAAGCGGCCCAGGAAATGGGGCTGGAGGTTTTCGGCGGCCTCAACGCTCCCTATATCTGGGTCAAGACGCCGGCTGGTTTGACGAGCTGGGAGATGTTCGATCGTCTGCTCGGGGAAATCAACGTTGTCGTCACCCCCGGGAGCGGTTTCGGTGCACAGGGCGAAGGATACATTCGCGTCTCCGCTTTCAACAGCCGCGAGAACGCCGAAGAGGTGGCGCGCCGCTGGCGAACGCTCGCCTAACGAATCAGGTTCCTCACCGCGGCGAATTGGTCGCATGCGATTTCGCCTCGAGGAAATCGCGAATCGAGAGGATCGAAAAAAAGATGTCCGGCTTGGTGAAATTTTCCCTGGCACAATCCCATAGCTCTTCATCGCGGGCCAGCCGGAGAAAATCGCGTCCCGCCCTCGTGAGGTGGCCGGTGATTCGGGCGTGGGATTCCCGGCTCCGGGGCGGGGACTCTTCGCCTTCGACGAGACCGGCTTGGCCCAGCGCCTTCAGATGATACAGGATTTCCGAATCCTCTGTTTCAAAGGAGTCATTTTTTTCCGCGCGCAGCAGAATCTGTCGCGCCAGGTCTAGATTTCGAATGATCACGGGACTGGCAGGTGAATGCCATGAAGATGATTCGGATTCGATCCGGGCAGCGCGCGTATGCGGCCGCCGCCGCGCGATGAGGAGGTGCCGGCAAGCCGGCGCTTGTTCCGCGGCAACAGCCAAGTAAGATTCGACCTTTGCCAAGAAGCGTGCCTGTCCCGACTCAAAATCTGCCCCAACTTTATCGCTTTTGCTTTCTGATGACGGGCGAGGAGGCGAAAGCACAGGCCGCTTTCCACGACACGATTCGCGAGGCCGCTTCGCACTCGGCCGAAGGCGAGCCGGCGCGAGACCGGCTCTGGTTTTTTCGTGAAGCGCGCTGGCGCTGTCTGGCCGCCGGTGCACAGGGTGTGCAGGCGGAGGAGCTGGCCATGGAGGAAGCGGAGATTTCTCCGGAGGCGCCGGCGCAAATTGCAAAGCTCGAACCGCAGCAGCTCGCCATCTGGATCGCGGGCGCGCCGGAACCACAGCGGAGCGCGCTGGCCTTATATTACCTCGACGAATTCGATTACCGCGAGCTGCTCGCTCTGCTCGAGATAAAGGTGCCGGAGTTGAGCAAACTTCTGGGCCAGGGACGTCGGCAATTCCAGGCCTGGCTCAACGCCATGGTTGAATTCTAAGCAATGAAGCAAGCGAATTTTTGGCGTCGCCAACCTGCGCTGCTGCAATGCGCGCCCTTTTCGGAAGGGCGCCTGCAGGACCGTTCGATGCGCGTGGCCCTCTATCGTGCGCGCAAAAACAAGGAGACAGCGGCCGGTTTTTCGCAGCAGCAAAACTTCGATCGCGCCGTCGCCTCGCTCGCGCAGAGCATTCCGATGCCGGCCGAGGCGCAGGAATGGTTCGTTAATGAAAAGCTGGTCGCGGCAAAACGGAAACGCAATTGGCGCAAGATCGCCGTCGATCCCGCCGTCGTGGCGGTCGGCCTCGCTTTCATCGTCCTGGTCGGACTCTGCGTTCATTTTTTCCTCCAGCACCTGAACGATTTTCCCGGTTCGGACACGGCGCGAAAACTCCTGACGGTGGCGGCGTCGACGCGTCTCTCCCAGCTGGAACCGGTGCGAGCGGATGCCGGCGACCTGAACGATTTGTTTTTCATGAAGTACCGGCTCGAGCATTACGATGTGCCGCCGCCGTTCGCACAGCTTCGTGTGCTCGGCTATCGCATTGTCGATGACGAGGCGGGCGGCCGCGCCGCCCAGATCGAAGTGGCGGAAAAGCGAATGCAGCTCTTCTTGTTTCCGGCCCCGAAGGAAAAGAGCGGAAAAGGAAGCGGCCCGGCCGATTTCAAGGACTGGCGCTTCGTGGAACAGGAAGGCTGGACCGGCGCGGTCCAGCAGCGCAGCGGTGTCTATTTCATGGCGGCCGTGCGTGGCCCGAAGAAACTGCTGACGGAATATTTGCGCAAACAGCTACTCTAGCAGGCCGCCGGGCAACGGAGTGCCAGGGGGGAGAGTTGAACTCCCGACCAAGGGCTTATGAGTCCCCTGCTCTACCACTGAGCTACCCTGGCGGCGCCGACCAAATTGGATGCCGCTCCGGAAAGTGTCAACGATGCCGCCTGCTTTGCCGCGCCTTCAGCTCAAAAACTCGGCCACCGGCTCGGTTTGCTCGATGTGGGTGCAGACAATCTTGAAAGCAGCCAGCAGCGGGACGGCCAGAATGACACCGGCAATTCCCCACATCCATCCCCAGAAGGTGAGCGAAAGCAGCACAATGACCGGGTTCAAAGTCAGCGATCGCCCCAGCACCATCGGCGTGATGACCTGGCCTTCGAGCGTGGCGATGGCCAGATAGGTCGCCGGAAAAACAAGCGCGTAGCCGAGACTGTCAAAACTCAGGATGGCGGCCAGCGTCATGCAGATAATTCCGGTGAGCGCGCCGAGATAGGGAATGAAATTCAGCACGGCGGCCAGCGATCCCCACAGGATCGGGTTAGGCAAACCGAGAAAGTAGACGGCCGTTCCCACGGCCATGCCAAGGCAGATGTTGATCGCGGTAATGGTAAGAAGATACCGCGAAATGTGCCTCTCGATCGCATGCGCGATCGTCACAGCGCGTTTCTTGTCCGACAGCGTCGGCATGAGCTTGATCAGCTTCGTCAGGAAAATACCGTCGGAGGCGAGCAGAAAATAGAGCAGAATGATGAGCAGCGCCGCGCTGACGAGGAACTCGGGCGTTTGCACAAAGAGCAGGTCGTAGATGGGCGACTGCTTGATTTCAACCGTTTCCTTCTGCGGTGTCTTCGGCGTCGGGCTGGTGATGTCGGCGATCTGATTGCTGGCTTGCGCCACTTTTTCGATCGGCTTTTTAAGGGGCAGAAGTTTCCCGCGCAGTTGCTCGATGCTGTAGGGCGCCTTCTCCAGCCAGCCGGCCGCCGGAGCGGACAAAGACGCCACGCCGTAGCCAATAAGGCCGAGGAGCGACAGCAAAATGAAGGCCGCGCCGATGGCGGGTGGGATATAAGCCCGCTTCAACGCGCGAACGAGCGGCGAGAGCAGATAGCCAAGCAGCCAGGCCAGAACGAGCGGCAACAAAATCGCCCGCGTAAAGTAGAGCGTGTAGAAAAGCGCCAGAACAAAAAGCCCGGTCAGGGCAAGCGAACGCACGTTGAAGGGCCGCCCATGCAGCAATTCGGGAAGGCGCAGCCGGAGCGGTTTCGGCGATTCCTCCGTCTCGCCGTTCTCCGTGATGGCAGATTCTGTTGCGGTCGAGTCGCTTCGATCGTGGACCATGCGTTAAGAATCGGACGCCAGTCGCTTTTTACGCGTCCAGGGCCGCGCGGGCCAGTTCCTGGCAGCGACGCAGGTCGAGCTTGCCGGAAGGAAGCACCGGAATCGCCTCGACGCGCTGCACGGTTTTGGGAATCCAGAGATTCGGCATGCCCGACTCCTGCAGAGTCGCACGCAGCCGATCGCGATCGATCTCAAGCGCCGCCAGCAGAACGAGCGCTTCGCCCTTGGCTTCATCGGGCACACCGACCAGAGCAATCAACTTTTCGGCGGCGCCGGTTATGCCTAACGACTCGGCGATACGCTGCTCGATCGCTTCGTGCGGCACCATTTCGCCTCCGATCTTGGAGAAACGCGAGAGGCGCCCTTCGATGTAGAGAAAACCATCTTCGTCGAAGCGACCGAGATCGCCGGTCTTGAGCCAGCCATCATGCAAAACCTCGGCCGTGCGTCCCGGATCGTTCAGGTAACCTTCGAAAATATTCGGCCCGCGCAGCCAGAGCATGCCGCTCTCGTGCAGCGAACGTTTCTCGTTCGTCTCCGGATCGCGAATTTCCGCCGCCATGCCCGGCGCCATCTTGCCAACCGAGCCCGACCGGCTGGAAGGTTGAATTTTCGGGCCGGCTTCACCGAGCACTTCCGGTTCCGGCAAATTCACGCTCACCACCGGCGACGTCTCGGTCAGTCCGTAGCCTTCGAAGACGCGCTTGTGAAAGCGGTCCTCGAAGGATTGCGCCAGATCGAGCGGCAGTTTTTCCGCGCCCGTAATGACGAGCCGCAGACTGCGCAGTTGCTCCGGCTCGGCCTTGCGCAGGTAACCGCGCAAAAAGGTGGGGGCGGCCAGAATCAATGTCGCCTCGTGCTTTTCGACGAGGGCGGCGATCCTGGCCGTCTCCAGCGGGTTCGGGTAGGTCAGGACGCGTATCCCTTCGACCAGCGGATACCAGAGCGTGACCGTGCAGCCGAAGCTGTGAAAAAAGGGCAGCTTGGCCACGATCAAATCCCTGCGCGTCGCATCGAGCATGACGGCGAACTGCGAAACGTTGCCCAGAATATTGCGATGACTGAGCACGACGCCCTTCGGTTTGCCGGCGCTTCCGCTCGTGAAAAGCAGAATCGCTTCAGCGTGGTCGCCCTTGCGCGGAATGCCAAGCCAGCGCGCCAGAAACCATGAAGGCAACGCCAGGGCAATCACCCACCACATCAGGATGGCCGGTTTCATTTTCGGAAGCGCCTGGTCGAGGTGCACGACATCGGCCGGCCAGGGGAAATCGTCGAGCCGTTTGGCCATGGCCTGCGCCGAAATGATGGTGCGCACGCCCGCCTGTTCTTCGGCCGAAAGAATGGATTCGCGCGCGCTCGCGAAATTCAAATTGACCGGAATCTTGCCGGCCAGGGTGACAGCCAGGTTGGCCACCATGCCGCCTTTGCCCGGCGGGAGCACGATGCCGAGACGGCGTTCCGCGAAGTTGCTGCGCAGGTAACGGCTCAGCGCGATGGCCGCGGCCAGGAGTTTCCCGCGGGTCAGGGTCGAGCCGTCCATTCCGTCGATGATGAGGGTGCGAAACGGATGCTGCTTCAAGCCGCGCAGGCATTGTTCGGCCAGATGTTTGCGCAGAATGGGGCGCTCTTCGTAACAGCGTTCGCCCAGCTTCAACAAACTCTCGCGCACCGTTGCGATATCGGCGCCGTCCGCGGGCAAGGGCGCGCCGAAGGCAACGGTGACGTGATACGGAAAACGGCGCGGCCATTTCCGGAAAAATCGTCCGCCTTGAAATGAAAAAATCGATCCCCAAAGTCGATCGAGCCAGACCGGCACGACCGGCATCCCGGCCTGCCGCGCGATGATTTCGTAACCGCGTTGCAGGCGCAGAAGGGCCCCGGAGCGACTCAACTGGCCTTCGGGAAAAAGACAGACGATCTCCCCGGCGCGAATCTTTTCGGCGGCCTCGCGCAATGCATCCTTGGCCCGCCGGCGCGTGATGGGGATGCATCCGGCCGTGCGCAGGAACGGGTGCAAATAGCGATTCCGATAAAATTCCTCGTCGATAATAAATCGGACCGGCCGTGGACAACCGAGCTGAAGCACGACGGCATCGACGAAGCTGATGTGGTTGGGCAGGAGCAGACAGCCGGTCGCGGGCACGTTCGACAGGCCCATGGTCCGAACCCGATAAAGGAAACGCGCCGGCATGCTCCCCCAGAAATAAAACGCGCGCTCGGCGCTTGTTTCACCCATCATCGCTTTATCATTTACAATTTGCGCGACGCGCACTGCAATCGGCAATTCCATGAGCGGGCGCGTATCGATGAAGAAGGACCCGTCTCGGGGCCCCTCTCGTTTTCTGCCGGCGGTGGTCGCTCCTTGAAGAATGAACGCGAATAGCGCGAAAGCACTTCCGGGCGCCTATCCGGCGCTGGCCCTTCTTCTCGGCATCAATCTTTTCAATTACATCGACCGGCAGATTCTGGCCGCGGTCGAGCCGGAGATCCGCGCGCATTTTTTTGCGCCTGACGATGTCAATGCAATGGCCAAGACCGGCACGCTGGCCACGGCTTTTCTCGTCAGCTACATGCTGACCGCTCCGATTTTCGGAGTGCTGGCCGATCGCATGTCGCGCTGGTTGCTCATCGGACTGGCCGTGCTCGCCTGGAGCCTGGCCAGCGGCGCGACCGGTCTTGCCGTCACCTTTGGCATGCTCCTGGCCACCCGCCTTTTCGTCGGGATCGGCGAAGGCGCCTACGGTCCGGCCGCGCCCACCATCATCTCAGATTTTTTCCCGATCGCCATTCGCGGCCGCGTCCTGGCATATTTCTGCGCGGCCATTCCGGTCGGGAGCGCGCTTGGTTACGTCCTCGGCGGATTCATCGAAACGCATCTCAGCTGGCGCTGGGCGTTTTATCTCGTCGCGCCACCCGGAATCCTGCTCGGCGCCACCTGTCTCTTCCTGCGCGATCCCCGCTATCGCTACGGACAAATGACAAAGCGCGAATCCGTTGACTGGAAACAATACGGCACGCTTTTCCGCACGCCCTCCTACGTGATCAATACGATCGCGCAAACAGCCATGACCTTCGCCTTGGGCGGTCTCGCCTTCTGGATTCCGGGCTATCTGCAATACCGCCATCAGCCCGCTTCCACGCGCATTATCTTTGGCGGTATCACCGTAGTGGCCGGACTCATCTCGACCATCCTCGGCGGCGTGGCCGGCGATCGATTGCGCAAGTCGGTGCCCGGCTCCTACTTCCTCGTTTCCGGCATCGGCATGCTGCTCGCCTTTCCGTTTACCGTGGGAATGGTCTTCACTCCGTTTCCCTGGGCCTGGATCATGTTGTTTTTTGCGGTTTTCTTCGTCTTCTTCAATACCGGCCCTTCCAATACCGCCATCGCCAACGTGACGTTGCCCGCCGTTCGCGCGACCGGTTTTGCCATCAACATTCTCGTCATTCATGCGCTCGGTGATGCCCTGGCTCCACCGCTCATCGGCGCAATCGCCGGGCGCAGCAATCTCGACGTCGCGTTCCTTTTCATCTCGGTCACCATGCTCATCGCTGGTGTCATCTGGCTGGCCGGCATGAAATTTCTCGCGCGCGACACGGCCGCGGTCGAAGAAGCGGTCGTCGCCTAACGAGCCTGCGGAAGAGGCCGCTGTCACCCCTGTTCGCTTCTTACACGGGAAACAATACCAGGAACGTGGTCATCCCGAGCGAAGCGAGGGACCTCCCAAACATATTGCGCGCCACTTTACCCATGGACGCCTGGCCCATTTGAGAGGTTCTTCGCTGCGCTCAGAATGACCTGCGTCGCGCCTCGTTCCAAAAAGCGCTTCCTCTCGCCGCTGATGACAGCGGCCGCTACAACAAACACATCACTTGTCCGGCGTCGCCGTCGGCGTTGGCGTCACCGTATTGGTCGTCTGTGGCTGCGTCCCGGAAGGCGAGGCGCTCGGCAATGGCGTGATGGTTTCCGTGGGCTGCGGCGTCGCTTCCAGCGGCGTGACGGTCGCGGTGGGACGCGGACCGGCAGGAACGCTTGGACTGGGCAGCGGGCTAATCCCCTCGTCTTGAGCGAGGACGATGTCTCCAAATTTCACGAGCGCCAGCAAACCGAGCAGCGCGACGGCAATTCCGACGATATTTTGTTTTTTCATGGCTTGGATGGAAAGGGATTACGCGGTAAGTCTTTCTGTTCCCCGAGGCCGACGCCATCCCCCACCCTTCTTCGTCCATGACATCGCATCAGGTTCTCGAAAAGTACTTCGGATTTCGCGAATTCCTGGATGCGCAGGAGGAAATTATCGACGCCGTCGTGAACGGCGCCGACGCCCTCGTCGTCATGCCGACCGGCGGCGGGAAGTCGCTCTGCTATCAATTGCCCGCCCTCATGCTCGAGGGAACAACCGTCGTAGTGTCGCCGCTTATCGCCCTGATGAAAGATCAGGTCGACGCACTTGTCCGGCGCAGGATTCCCGCCACCTTCATCAACAGCACGCTCTCCCCGGCCGAACAGCAGGAGCGGATTCGCGCGCTGCGCCGCGGCGAGTTCAAACTGGTCTACATCGCGCCGGAACGTTTTCGCAGCCGCTCGTTTCTGGAAGCGCTCGGCGAAGCCACCATTGCCCTCTTCGCGGTGGACGAAGCGCATTGCCTCTCCATGTGGGGCCACGATTTCCGGCCCGATTATTTTCGGCTCAACCTGGTTCTGGAAAAACTGGGCCGGCCGCAGGTGGCGGCTTTCACCGCGACGGCGACACCGGAAGTGCGGCGCGACATTCTCACGCATCTCGACATGCGCGAGCCCCGCGAATTCGTGGCCGGGTTCGCCCGGCCAAATCTCAAGCTGTCCATCTTGCCGACGGCGAAGGAAACGGCCAAGTACGAGCGCCTGCATGGCCTCATTCGCGAACACAAAACCGGCATCGTTTACTGCGCGACGCGCAAGCGAGTTGAAGCCGTGGCCGAAGCGCTCAGGGAAGCCGGCGTCTCGAGCATTCTTTACCATGGCGGCATGAACGAAACCGAACGCGAACAGGCTCAGAACGCGTTCATGCAAGGCGAGCGCGATGTGGTGGTGGCGACGAACGCTTTCGGCATGGGCATCGATCGCGCCGATATTCGCTTTGTCGCCCATTTCGAAATCCCCGGCAGCATCGAAGCCTATTATCAGGAAGCCGGCCGGGCCGGACGCGATGGCGAAGCGGCGAGCTGCGAGCTCTTTTTCAATCACGCCGATACGCGTGTGCAGGAATTTTTCATCGAAGGCAGCAATCCGCCGCCCACTTTCATCGCGCAGACCTACGACATGCTGCGGCGCGAGGCCAATGCGCAACATGAGCTGCACATTTCGCTGCACGATATGGCGGAGCTGCTCGGCGAAAAAAACGACATGATGGTCGGCTCCGCGCTGCACATTCTCGATCGAGCCGGTTATGTCGATCGGTTCGACGTGCCGGGACGGCGGGTGCGCGGGACGCGTTTGCTCAAACCGGAAATGGCAGGCGCGCAGTTGAAACTCGATCGCGCGAAACTGGAGGAAAAAGCGCGCCGCGACCGAGAGAAGCTGAAAACGATTGTCGATTTCGCCTACAGTCATGTCTGCCGGCAACAGGCCATCCTGCGCTATTTTGGCGAAAGCGATCCTCCGGTCTGCGGCAATTGCGACGTCTGCCTGGAAACCACCGAAGCAGCGCGCGCGCCGGACGAGGCCGAGGCGCTCATCGTGCGCAAGGCCCTGAGCGGCGTCGCGCGCATGTCCACGCGCACGAGCGAAGGGTGGCAGCCGCGCTTCGGCCGCGGCCGGATCGTACAGACACTGGTGGGAAGCCGGTCGCGCGAGATTCTCGAAGCGAGGCTCGATCAGCTTTCCACCTACGGGCTGCTCAAAGGCGAAGGGGCCGCCTATTTGAATCAGCTTCTGCGCGAGTTGCAGGATCGCGGCATGCTCGTTTCGAGCGGCGGCCAATATCCGATGGTGACGTTGACGGCCCGCGGAGATGCCATCATGAAAGGCGCGCTCGATTATGTTTTACGCTGGCCTGGTCGCGCGGCGGCCAGCGTGACCGACGATTCGCGCAAGCGCAGAGCGAAAACGAAAGATATCGCCGCGCTCGCCCCCGTGGACGACGATCTCTTCCGGAAACTGAAGGACGTGCGCATGGCCCTTGCGCGCGAGCATGGAAATCTGCCCGCCTACATGATTTTCCCGGATGACACCCTGCGCGCTTTTGCGCGACTCAAACCGCGCTCGCCGGAAGCGGGTCGACAAATTCGCGGAGTTGGCGATTTGAAGGCAAAAAAATATTTGCCCGCTTTCCTGGCCGCGATCGAAGCAGATGGGAGCGGCTGAGCGCAACCGACCGGTCGCTTGAGCTCAATCGAGCCTACCTGTGTGGAGGGAGATGCACGTCGTACTGCCGGGCGATGGCGAGGATGCGGGCGGCCTCCTCGGTTTTACCCGCTTTGGCCAGCAGCCCGCTCAGCATTTGCCATGATTCGGCCCGGTACCACTCCGTGGCCAGACACGCCTTCAATTCCGCGATGGCCCGATCCGGATATCCGACCTCATCCAGCGTGTTGATGTAACGCTGCTCGACCGGCCAATCGGGCGGGCCGGTGCGCGCGGCCAGGCGCATGCGCATGAGATTCACGTGCCCCGTTTCCTTGTATTCGAGAACGGCCAGCAGTTCGTTCGCGGTCGCGGCCGCAATGGGAATCTGCGCCGCCTGCTGCAGAAGATCGTGCGCCTTCTTGAAATCGTTTTCCTTCACCGCGACGGCGGCCAGGTTCAGCAAGGCGAAGGGCTGGCCCGGATCCTTCTTGAGCGCCGCCTCCAAATTCTTGCGTGCTTCAGTCAATTTGCCTTCCGCCAAATCGAGTCCACCCAGATTCGTCAGCATGCGCGACGAATCGCCCCCCGCGGCAATTGTCCGCGTCAGGAATGTCCGCTGATCTTTCCAGTCGAACGTCCGGACAAAAGTGCGGGCACCGAGAAAAAGAACCCAAAGCAGGCAGGCGACGCTGAGAACGAACGGTACCGCTCGCTGCTCTCGATCGCGCGATTGCTGGACAAACGCCACCAGGCTTAGCGACGCGGCCAGAAACAGAAAAGCCGAAGGCAAATAAAGCCAATGTTCCGCCACCGTGGCGTTCAGGCCGACGATGCAGCTGACCGGCAAATAGCAAAGAAGGGCGAGCAACAGGCAGATGAAAATCGGAGGCGACCGCCGGGCCCGCCAGAGCCAAACGAGGGCGGCAGCGATCAGAATGAGGCCAAGAAGATTTTGCAGTTCGCGCCACGAGGCGCGGGAAAGACTCGCCGGAGAGAAGCCGGTCGGATGCGTTTCCACGTCGCGGTCCATGTGCAGATTCAACGGCAACAGCAGCAGCCCGGTGTACTCGGCGGCGGCCCGGGCCACGATGAGCGGACGGACCAAAAGCGGAACCGGAGAGCGCGGAGGCGGCGCTGGAATATGTTCCGCCGGCAGACGAAGGCTCAGATAAATCACCGCTACGGAAACGACGATCGCAATCGCGTGGCGCAGGCCAATCCAATTCTTGCGCGCCGCCAGAATGGCGATCCAGAGCAGCGGAAAGATCAGACCGAGTTCCTTGCTCAGCGCGCTGAGTAGAAACGCAACGGTGGCCGCGATTGTGAACAGCCAAACTCCGCTTTTGCCGCCCCGAAGACTGCGCAGGCCGCAAAACAATCCAGCGAAACCAAAAAGAGCAGCCAGCAAATCGGCGCGACCGGATACGTAAATGACGGCCGCGCTTTGCACCGGATGCAGCGCCCAGATGAAAACCGCTATTGCGACAGCCGGCCGTCGCCAGCGGTCGCCCGCACCGAAGAGCTTCAGCAGTTCATTCGCGAAAAGAAACAGCGCGATGGCTGCACTGAGATGGAGAAGAATGTTGTCGAGGTGAAAAAGTTTCGGGCGAAAAGCGACGGCCCAGTATTCAATCGTGTAACTGAGGCGCTGAACCGGTCGATAAAAATCCGAAGCGGTGGCATCGGTGAAAAGAAAATGTTGAAAGCCTTCCGGAATCAGTCGCCAGCTGCGAATGAACGGGTCGCGCAGGATGAGGGCGTTATCGTCCCAGACAAAACCGTCACGCAGAGCCGGCGCGTAGCTGGCGAAGACGGCGAACGCGAGCAGCGGAAGCAGCCACCGTTTTCTCCAGAACGAAACGGAATTGGACATCTCAGCAGAATGCAGGTCTACGTTGGCAAATGTCCATTCGTCTTCTCGCCATGTGCGCGCTTGGCTGGGTAACAAGCAACGCCTGTGCCGCCGGTCTGCCGGCCGATTGCACTCAGCTGATCGTCGCGCTCGCGCCGGACTGGAATGCGCATCGAGGCACCGCGCAACTTTTCGAACGCCAGGCGGGCAGCTCCTGGCGCACTGTCGGCGCGCCGTTTCCGGTTCTCTTCGGACGAAACGGCATGGCCTGGGGAATCGGTCTGGCCGGCCAGGAGGAAGAAGGTCTGCATAAGGTCGAACGGGACGGCCGCGCTCCGGCCGGAATTTTTCGAATCGGCGACGTCTATACCTACGATGCGCAGTTGCCGGCCGGCGCGGATTATCCCTTTCATCAGGTGACGGAGGCCGACGTCTGGAGCGACGACCCGCGCTCACCGAACTACAATCGGCACATCGTCATCGATCCGAGCCACCCGCCCGACAACTACAGCCACGAAAAGATGCGGCCGGGTGATTTTGCCTACCATTGGCTGATCGAGATTCGGCACAATGCCGACCCGCCCATCCCCGGGAAAGGAAGCGCGATTTTCTTTCATACGAGACGAGGGGAGGACCACCCGACGGCCGGCTGTACGACGATGGCACGGGAGGAATTGCTTCGCGTCATCGAGTGGCTGCGGGCCGATCGGCATCCCTGCTTTGCCCTTTTGCCTAACGATGCCTACCGACAAAAGTGGAAAGGCTGGGATTTGCCATCGCCGGGCCTTTTCCCCTCGCGCTAACAAGTCATCATCTCTCGTTTGCGTCTCCCCGCGGAGTGACGTAGCCTCTGAGGCACGCCCAAACTCACATGAGAAAACGACCAAATCCCGATTCAGAAGAAAACATCAAACGCATCGACACGAAGCCCCGCGCCCAGAAACAGACGCACGGCTTCCAAGTGCACTTTCTGCGTGGCGACACTGTCGTCACCAAAATGTTCAGTGACGCCGTGCATGGCGGCAAGGAAGCGGCCCGCAAAGCAGCGCGCAAATACCGGCGCCAGGCTTTGGCCGAGCTGCCGGCCCGGAGCGTTCGCGGTTTCGGTTCTGCCAAAGGCCGGAAGTCAGCTGGGAAAAAACGAACCGCCACCAGACGACCGGCCGCCCGGCGCTCCGCTGCCAGGAAAAAGAGCAAGCGGCACTAGGCGTTCGCAACAAAACAGGGGCGACTGCGTCATTCGCCTGCCTCAGGGCGGCGTTTCGCCGAAACGCCCTGCTTTCCAGCATTCCAGGAAACCGGGAGCGAATTCCTGCGGCCGGGCCTCGATCCATTGCGTGACGAGCCGGGGCGGAAAGAATCGGCCGGCTTCAATTTCATCCGCCGCCAGCTGGAACGGGCCTTCGTGTTCGGCCCGGTAAAGCCAGATGAACTCCTGTCCCGTGCGGCCGGACGCGGGCAGCCTGGTTAGACGATGCAGCTCTGCCTGCACACCGAGCTCCTCCTGGAGTTCGCGGACGGCCGCCTCGTCGTATTCTTCGCCAGCCTCGACATGACCGGCGGCGCTGGAGTCCCAGAGCAGCGGGTGACGATCTTTCCAGCGTGAGCGCTTCTGCAGAAAGAGTTCGCCCGCGCCATTGAAAATGAGGATATGAACAGCGCGATGGCGCAAGTTATTCCCATGCACTTCGGAGCGAGGGGCGTCCCCGATGACGGTGTCATTTTCGTCCACGACCGGAAAGCGTTCGGCCGAACCGACGGGACGGGCCGCAGGCTGAACGGGGCGCACGAGATTGGCGAGCGCGATCCATTGCTCGACTGCGAGTTCCTCCGCCCGCGCACGCGGATCGCACTGGATGACCTGCGCCGCCTGCCCCCAATCTGGCACCGAGTCGCGTAATAATTTCTGGAGTTGTTTGCGGCGCTGAGAAAAGCCAGCAGTCACAAGGTTGCGGAAGATTGTTTGATCGAAGGCTGGAAGTTCTCCAGAGGAACGTGGCTCTAATCTCACGAGGGCGGAATCAACCTCCGGTTGCGGAAGAAAAACCGACGCCCGGATCGTTCGCAAACACTCAACGCGGTAACGCGCCTGCACCTGAATCGTGAGCGCACCGTACTCGCTGCTGCGTGGTCGAGCCGAAAGACGCCCGGCTAACTCCTTTTGTAACATGAACATCCAGAGTGATATAGGACTTGGCCATTCGATGAATTTCAAGAGCAGCTGGCTGGCGGCGTAATAGGGAAGATTGCCCACGCATTTTACGTTTCGTTGCGCGAAGAGCGTGCGGACATCGAAATCGAGAGCGTCGGCGTGCAGGATTCGCAGACGCGAGTCGCACAGATGTTGCAGCAAAAAATTTGCGAGGCGTGCATCTTTCTCGATTGCCAAAACGTTCGCGCCGGTCGCGAGAAGAAATTCCGTCAGCGCGCCCAGACCAGGGCCGATCTCGAGCACGTAATCTTCGGCCTTGATCTTCGCCTTCTCGACAATCCAGCGCGCCAGGTTTTGATCGTGCAGAAAATTTTGCCCGAGCGTTTTGACGGGCGTTACCCGGATCTCTCGCAGTGTGGAGTCGATTTCAGAAAGCTTCATGAGCGCCAGTCGCCTCGCATCAGCAGAGAGAAAGTTCAGCCGCAGTGAGAGCGTTTCCCGGTGTGAACAAGGGGGCCGGTTGTTCGAAACTTATTCACAAGTTATTCCAGAGCCACTTCGTGCGGCCCTGTGGAGTATTATCTGCCGCCTCCGGTTTCCGCTTTCTTCCGGCCCCGCAGCCGCCGCGGCTGCGAACGTTTGCGACTGCTCAGGTAGGCCTGACGCGCCTCTCGCAGGGTCACGCCTTCGATGAAATAAAGGATCGCGGCGCGGCCGATGGCGTAAGTGCCCGCTCCGGCCACCATGCCGCAAACGACATTGCCCCAGCCCGGAAAAAATTTCAGGACGGCGCGGGTTCCCTCGCGCAGGAGCATTCCGGCACCGACGTTGGCGCCGAGAGCGGCGACGAATTCGGTGGCCGCCCGCAGGCTCCGCTCGCGTCCGCTCAGGTACATGATTCCCGACACCATGACGAGTTGCAGCGTGGTGAGGATTGGCAGATCGGCCAGGGGAATCGGCTGTGCGCCGATCGCCGCGCAAATGGCGGTGGTCGATTTCACTAATATTTGCGCGACTTCCGCCTGTGCCTGGCGATCGCGCGAAATGCGAATCATTTCCACGCGCGCCGCGTTGGGAAGATTCTGAGCAAGCAGCGACATGAACTCGCGAGCATCTTCATCCGACGCCTGCAAACCGCATGGGCGTTCCAGGATCTGCAAAAGACGTTCCTGAAGGAGAGGACGACCCTGCAGCGCATCCTGAAGCTTCGACCGGCGATCCGATTCTGATTTACGCGCTTTGCGGTCGCCGTCGTCCGGCGGATGAAAAAGGGAAAGCGCCACTATCTTCGCGCCCGGCTGGATTTCATCATTGCGGGCGAGCAGGGCCGCGAGCGTTTCGGTCTCCCGCTTTCGAGGGGCGCGGGCATGGTCGCCGTCGTCCACCAAAACAAAAAGATCGGCAGGCGTATGTTTCAGTTCCTCTGTGACGCGGGGAAAGCCGCGATCGTCCGCGTCGCGCGCATCGAGAATGGAAAGTGTGCCGGCCCCGCCCGCGTCCGTCTGTTGCCAGCGAAAAATTTCGGTCAGCCGATCATGCGATGGCCCGGGGCCGGGAAAACCAAACGAGGCGGAAAGGATTTCGGCGAACGGCCGTTTGCTCGTGCCGACGAAAGCAATTCGCGGTGGACGCTGCTGCAGAAACAGTTCCTTCAGCGGAGTCAGTTCGTGCAAAATCGGTTTTTGAATCGAAGCGGGCAGCTTGCCGAGAAAGGTTTCAAGTTTCTCGATGACGTGGAGAAAAAGCGGCTGATTCATGCGCGGATTGCTTCTCATCACTGCCGGTCTTTTCTGTGGAAAGCAAGAACGCGGCCTCGAACACGGCAGGAAAAATCTTCACCTCGTTGCGCATGGCCGATATAACCGCGCTATGAGTTTAAATGTCGAAATTCTTTCGCGGGCCGCCGATCAGGCGCGCGGCCTGGCCATGGACGCAGTGCAGGCGTCAAAATCCGGTCATCTCGGTCTGCCGCTTGGGTGCGCGGAAATCGGCGCGGTCCTTTACGGCTATGCGCTGAAACACAATCCGGACAAACCGCGCTGGATCGGCCGCGATTATTTCGTCCTCTCCGCCGGGCACGGCAGCATGTTCCTCTACAGCTGGCTGCACTTGAGCGGTTATGATTTGCCCATGGAAGAAATCAAACGCTTCCGCCAGTTGCACAGCAAAACTCCCGGGCATCCGGAATTCTTCGAAACGCCCGGCGTTGAATGCACGACCGGCCCGTTAGGCCAGGGCGTCGGCAATGCCGTCGGCATCGCCCTGGCGGCGAAAATGGCGGCGGCGCGCTTCAATAGCGATGAGCACAGAATCTTCGATCAGCATGTCATTTGTCTCGCCGGCGACGGCTGTTTGCAGGAGGGCGTTTCGGCGGAAGCGAGCGCCTTTGCCGGCCATTTCGGACTCGATAACCTCATTCTCATTTACGACAACAACGCCGTTACCCTCGACGCCATGGCCAAGGTGACGCAAAGCGAAGACACCGGAAAACGTTTCGAGGCCTACGGCTTCGATGTGCAAAAGATCGACGGCCAGGACATGCAGGCTTTTCTCGACGCCTTCGAAGTGGCCAAGGAGCGCGACAATAACAGGCCGCAGATGATCATGGCCCAGACTTTGATCGGCAAAGGCATCCCCGAAGTCGCCGGCACGAACAAGGCGCACGGTGAGGCCGGCGTGAAATATGTCGATGCCGGGCGCAAGGGTCTCGGCCTGCCCGACGAGCATTATTACGTCTCGCAGGACGTGCGCGATTATTTTGCCGGGCACAAGAAGAAGCTCATCGCAGCCTATGATCGCTGGGAAAAATCGTTTAACGATTGGCGCGCCAAAAATCCGGAAAAGGCGCAGCAGCTCGACGACGCCGTCGACAAGAAAGTGCCGGCTGATTTATCCGACAAAATTCCGGCGTTCAAGAGCGACGCGAAACTCGCCACCCGCAAAGCCGGCAGCGAAGTGCTCCAGCCCCTGGCCAAAGCCATGCCCTTTCTCGTGAGCGGGAGCGCCGATCTGCATGGCTCGACCCTGAACTACATCGAGGGAGGCGAAGATTACACGCGCGACAACCAAAAAGGCCGTAACATTCACTACGGCATTCGCGAGCACGGCATGTGCGCCATCATGAATGGCATCGGATATCACGGAATCTTCCGCGCCTCGGGTGCGACTTTCCTGGTTTTTGCCGACTATTGCCGGCCCTCCATCCGCCTGGCCGCACTCTCCAAGCTGCCGAACATTTACATTTTCACGCACGATTCGATCGGCGTCGGCGAGGATGGACCGACGCACGAGCCAGTCGAAACGGTGAGCGGATTGCGTGTCATTCCGCAGCTCGACGTCATTCGCCCGGCCGACCCGGAGGAAACGGCGGGCGCTTTCGTGGCGGCGGCGCAACGAATCGACGGCCCCACTCTTCTTGCCCTAACGAGACAAGCTGTGCCCACATTGAACGAGATCGATGTCAAAATCCGGCGCGAGGGCGTAATCAAAGGGGGCTACATCGCCAAACGCGAGAGCGGCAAACTCGATCTCATCCTTCTCTCCTGCGGCAGCGAACTTCAGCATGCCTTCGCCGCGGCCAAAGAACTGGGCGCGGGCACGCGCGTCGTTTCCATGCCCTGCTTCGAGCGTTTTGAACGGCAACCGGAAGGCTATCGGCAGGAAGTCTTGCCTGACGAATGCCGGCGCCGTGTCGCGATTGAAGCCGGAGTCAGAGGTCTCTGGTATCGCTACGTCGGCCTCGATGGCAAAGTGGTCGGCCTGGATCGCTTCGGTTTGAGCGGCCCGGGCGACCAGGTCATGAAGGAACTCGGAATCGATGCCCGGCACGTCATCGAAGCCGCCCGTTCCCTGTAATTGGCATCGCGAGCTGCAGACAGGTGGATCGCGCTCTCCGAGCGCGATGATTTTCGAACCTGCTCGCCCTTTAACGCGCTTGGAAAGCGCGTTCCACCTAGGGTTCGCTCACATTCCGGGCGCGATCTTCGAAGCGCGTGAATTCCTTCAGGAAGGTAAGCTGAATTTCACCGACCGGGCCGTTGCGCTGTTTGGCAATGATCAACTCGGCTTCACCCGCCTTTTCGGCCCGGGCATCCTCGTCCTCTTCGTAAATCTCCGGCCTAACGAGCAAGCCGACCAGATCCGCATCCTGCTCGATGGAACCCGATTCACGCAAATCGCTCAGGCGCGGTTTTCCGCCTGAACGCGCTTCCGGTTGCCGATTCAACTGCGCCAGGACCAGAATCGGAACCTTCAGTTCCTTGGCCAGGCCTTTGATCCCGGCGGAAATTTCCGAGATCTCAAGCTGGCGATTTTCCATGGCACGCCTTGTCGTGGAACGCAGCAGCTGCAGATAATCGACCACGATCAACTGCACGTCGTGCTGCGCCTTGAGGCGCCGCGCCTTGGCGCGCAATTCCAGGATGCTCAAGCCGGCGCTGTCGTCGATGTAGATATGCGCTTCGGCCAGCTTGGCCGCCGCCGCCGTCAGGCTGGGAAAATCGCGCTCGGCCAGGAATCCATCGCGCACCTTCTGGAGATTAACGCGCGCGCGTGAGCACAACAGGCGTTGCACGAGCTGCTGGCTGCTCATTTCCAGGCTGAACACGGCGACCGGCAGTTTTTCATTAATGGCCACGTGTTCCGCGATGTTCATGGCCAGAGCGGTCTTGCCCATGCTGGGGCGCGCGGCAATCACGATCATCTCAGCCGCGTGCAGGCCACTCGTCATGCGGTCGAGTTCGGCGAAACCGGTTGAGATTCCCGTGATACCGCCCTTGCGCTCGTAAAGACCTTCGATCGCCTCGATCGCCGCCATGACCTGATCCTTCATGGTGAGCATCTGGCCTTTGAAACGGTCCTCGCCCACGGCGAAGATTTTCTGTTCCACTTCGTCGAGCAGATTATTGACCTCATCCTGCTCTTCGTAAGCGCGCCGCACACTTTCCGTGGAAGCGGTGATGATCTCGCGCAGAATGTATTTGTCCCGCACGATGTCGAGGTAATAGCCGATGTTCGCGGCCGTCGGAACGAACGTGAAAAGGTTCGTGACAAACGCCGGGCCGCCGACCGTTTCGAGCAGGTTCCTGTCGCGCAGCACTTGCGTGAACGTGATCAAGTCGATCGCCTGATTCGCATTCCAAAGCTCAACCAGGAGAGTGAAAATCGTCTGGTGCGCCGGGATGTAGAAGTATTCCTCCCGAATTCGCTCCACGCTTTCGGCGATGGCGTCGCGCGGCGAGATGAGCATCGAACCGAGCACACCCTGCTCCGCTTCGACACTATGCGGCGGAGTACCGGTGAATATCCTGCGAAGAACGTGTGAGTGAGTCGCCGCTGCGACTGCCGCCATTCCGTGCAGCCGCCCCGCGGCCAGCTCCATTTGGAGCTGTCCTCCGAGGTTTCTCAGACTCCCTTTCCGGGGCTGGAGAACTCGGCATTTAATTCTTTAACTTTTCTTGCGGACTGGACTTTTTTTTGCCGGCCCCGCCATTTCGCCCTCGGCCGGCACTTCCGTCGTGCTCGACTTGACCGTGAAACCAAATTTCGCCGTCACATCGTGATGCAGTTTGATCGAGACCTCGTGTTCGCCCGTTGTCTTGATCGGATGCTCCAGCGCGATCTTATGGCGATCAATCTCATTGCCCAGTTCATTTTTGATCCGCGCCATCAGATCATGCGCCGTGATCGAACCAAACGCCTTGCCCGTCTCGCCGGTTTCGAGCGTGAAAGTCACGCGCAATTTATTAATGCGCCGCGCCAGATCTTCCGCCTCATTCAACTCTTTTGCTTCACGCTCGGCCCGCTTGGCCTTCAGATTATCGAGCTGGCGCAGGCTCGCTTTCGTCACCTCGTAGGCCTTGCCCTGGGGCAGCAGAAAATTACGCGCATAACCGCGGCGGACTTTTACGACATCCGCTTCAGCGCCAAGGCCGGGGATGTTTTCGGTAAGAATGATTTGAGTGGAAGGCATACGACTGGATAAAACTTTGAGCGAGTTCGGAGGAAACCGGGAAGCTGGGGACGTGAGTATAGGACACCTGCTTCGCGTGTCAACGCATCGGCGGGTTGTTCGGCGGGAGAGCTCTACACCATGCCCAGCTTCATGCGCCCGGCTTCGCTGATCATGCCCTGGTTCCAGGGCGGATCCCAGACGAGATCGACCTGTGCTTCATCCACGCCGTCGATCGTCAGAATCTTGCTTTGCGCGTCATGGGCGATGGCCGGGCCCATGCCGCAACCCGGCGCGGTCAGCGTCATCTTGACTTCGACCTTCGTCCCGCCCTCCGGTTTTTCGACCAGCTTGCAATCGTAGACCAGTCCCAGATCGACGATGTTGACGGGGATTTCCGGGTCGTAGCATTGCTTGAGCTGATCCCAGACCTTCTTTTCATCGACCGGGCCTTCGATTTTGGGGGCCGCTTGTTCGGCGCCGTCGTCGGCGCTCTTTTCAAGTCCGAGGGCATCCATGTCCTTCTCTGCGATGCGCGCCAGGCCTTCGTGCGTCGCAATCGTATAACTGCTGCCGAGGGCCTGGGTAATGACACCCTGCGTCCCGGCGGCCAGCACGGTTCTTTGTCCGCTCGGGATCAGGATCGCTTCACAATCCCGGCTTAGGCTGAATTCAGTATTTTTGTGCATGAAAGTTGAGCGTACGATTTCGCTGTTACTATCCGACGAAAAAGCGGCTTGTCATCCCGAGCAGGGAGGGGCGTCTACTCGTTGAAGACGATCTTCACTTTCTCTTCGCCCTCTGGCGTCGCTTTGTTCAGCTGCTCCAGAAGCGTCGGAGAATTCGGCGCCGACTGGGGCTGCTCATTCCGGCCGAGCGCGGAACGCAGCGCACCCTCAACCAGCTGTGCGCAATGAATTTTCACCGGAGGCAAAGCGCCGAGAGGAGCGGCCAGTTCCTCGCCCGACATGGCCTGGGCTTCGGCGATTGTTTTTCCCGCGAGCAGTTCCGTCGCCACACTCGCGACGGCGATGGCTGTCTGACAGCCGAAGGACTGGAAGGTGGCGCGATCGATCACCTTGCGTCCGCCTTCCTCCTTGAACTTAATCCACATGCGCAGCATGTCGCCGCAATCCGGACTGCCCACCGTCCCGATGGCGTCGGCGTTTTCCATTTCGCCGAGGTTGCGCGGATTTTTTACCGCCTCCTCGATGCGGGTTTGCAAGTCGTCTTTCATGCTTCGGTCGGTTCCAGATGATACCGGGGCAATTTGGGATCCACCTCCGCACTCCAGGCGTCGATCCCGCCGCGCAGGCTTTTTACCATCGTAAAACCGTGTCCCTGGAAAAAGGCCGCCGCGTCCATGGCACGCTTCCCATCATGATCGCAAACAACCAGCAGTTCTTCCCGCGGCCAGTTCGCCAGGATTTCCTGCATCAATTCCTGAGTGAAGAGAATAGCTCCCGAAATTTTTACGGCCTCGAACTCCTCGCGCGTCCGCACATCGAGCAGACGCACGGTCTCGCCGCGGGTCATCAGTTGCGATAATTCGCGCGGCTCGATCTGCAAGGCACGATCGGCCGCATGGCTGGCCACGATATGATCGATCGCTTCCTCGACGCTGATGTTGTCGTTGCGCGCGCAAACTCCGGCCAGCGTTTCCTCCGGGCGAAACCCGCAACTGCTGCAGCCGCCAATGTGATATTTGCGGAAAAGGGCACGTTGCGCCCCGGGAAACTGCTCAAGCAATTCCCGCATCGTGATTGCTGGATTGATCGCGGTTACGGAACTCATGCAGCGGCAAGGTAAAGGCGCTCGTTTGATCCGCAAGGCGGGCCAGGCAGGCGCTCCCCCGGACATGGACACCTACAGCCGGGCCGGTTCGCCTAACAACTCGATCACGCGCTTGAGCAGGCGCCCGGCCCCGCCTCCGTCCAGACTGCGATGATCGAAGCTCAAAGTGATCTGCGCTTCCGTAACTGGAACGAAGTCGTTCTTCGCCTCGTCCCAGACCGGCATTTTTCGGCCGACACCGAGACCAAGCAAAACGGTTTGATCGGGTAACGGAATCGGCGTGCCCCACTCGATCCCGAAGGTGCCGAAATTCGAAACCGCCGCGATGCCACCAGCCTGCATGTCGGGCGAAATGCGGCGCTGCCGGGCCAGTCCGACGAGTTCCTCGTACTTCCGGGTAAGATCGCCTAACGAGCTTTTGTCGGCCGCGCGAATGATCGGCACCATGATACCATCCTCGGCTTCCACGGCGACGCCGACATCGATGGACTCGACCTGCGCAACGCGGTCGCCGACCAGCTTCGCAGCCGCCGCGGGGTTTTCGGCCAGGGCAAGGGCGAGGGCACGCACCGCGTAAAGGGCCGGGCCGGGCTTCGGATCGCGCTTCTTTCGATCCTGCAAAACCGGATCGAGGTTGACCGACGAACCGATGGTGGCGAGAGGCCGGCTCCAGCTGCGGCGCATGGCGTCCGCCACACCGACCCGAATGGCGGATGCTTCAGAAAGCTGCTGGCCCTCGATGTTTTGCAGAAAATTTTCCAAATCGCGCACCGTCAGGCGACCACCCCGGCCCGATCCTGGAATTCCGGCCAGATCGGCATTCGTTAGGCCAAGCTCGCTCATGCGCGCTCGCACGCGCGGCGAGAAATATCCCGCGCCTTTGGTTCCCGCGGGAACGGGCAGGCCGCCGGCCGTCGTCGCGCCATCTCGTTTCGTTTTGGCTCGATGAGGAACCGCCTCCGCGTCATCTGCACGCGTGGGCGTTTCCTGTTTCAAATCCTGGGCCGCTGGTTCACGCGGCGCTTTTTTGGCAAACTTCGCCGCGTCCGCTTCGCTCCCTTCCACGTAACCGAGCACCGCACCGATCGGATAGGTTTCCTTTTCCTGCGCGCTGATTTCCTTGATCACGCCCGCACACGGTGTCGTCACGCTCATGACCGCCTTTTGCGTCTCGACCTCGATGATTTCCTGATCGGCCACGACCGTGTCGCCCGGCTTGACCTTGAGTGCGACGACGGTAGCCTCGGCGATCGATTCGCCCAGCTGCGGCATGGTGATGGGAACTTGCGGCATGATTTTATTCTCGAAGAAGCTGGCGGGCTTTTTGCGCGATCGCCTTTGCATTCGGGCGATGCGCCTCCCATAAATTCGGATGATAGGGAATGGGTGTATCCCTCGCGTTGATCCGCGCCGGTGCGGCATCGAGCAGATGAAATCCTTCCGTCGCGACGCGTGCGATGATTTCCGCGGTGGCGCCGCCCCAGGGGAACGATTCGCCCACGCAAAGCAGCCGCCCGGTTCGCGCCACCGAGGCGAGCACGGTATCGGTATCGAGCGGTTTGACCGAGCGCAAATCGACCACTTCGATCTCGAAGCCGTCACCTTCCATCTGTTGCGCGACAGAGAGGGCTTCGTGGACCATGGCGCTGTAGGTCGCGATGGTCAGGTCGCGTCCCGGCCGCATGATGCGTGCCCGCCCCGTCGGCAGACGCTCGCTTTCGTCCGGCAGCTTGTCGGCCTTGAGATGGTAATACAGATACTTGTGTTCGCAGAAGACAACGGGGTCATCGATGGCGACCGCATCGAGTAACATCGAATAGGCATCCTCGACCGTGGCCGGCGTCATGACGATCAAGCCGGGATAATGCGCATAAAGCGATTCCATGCTTTGACTGTGAAACGGCCCGCTCCCCTTCGTTCCGCCCGAGGGCAACCGAACCGTGATGGGACAGGGGAATTGATTCCGCCAATAGGTCGTCCCGGCATTGTTCAGGATCTGGTTCAAGGCCACGCTCGAAAAATCCGCGAACTGCATCTCGACGATTGGACGCATTCCTTCCATGGCCGCCCCGATGGCCGTGCCCACCATGGCGTCTTCGCTGATCGGCGTGTTGCGCACGCGTTCGGGAAATTCCCTGGCCAAACCTTTGGTCGCCTTGAAGGCGCCGCCGAACGCACCGCTCACATCCTGTCCGTAAATGAAGACGCGCTCATCTTCGCGGAGCAATTTCGCCTGCGCTTCGCGGATCGCTTCGAGGTAGGTGATGCTCATGAAATTTCGTCCACCAGTTCGCGCGTCGAGATCGCGCACCAATCCTCCTCCTCCGCCAACGGCACATCTTCCTTCTGCGCAATACTGACGGCTTCCTCGATTTCAGCCGCGATTTCCTCCCGCCACGATTGCAGCGTGCTGGCATCGGCCAGGTTTTGCCCGGCAATCTGAGCCTCGGCCCGCTTCAGACAATCCTGGGCAAACGGTTCGCGTTTCATCTCGGCGCTCACATAACTGGCGTCGTCATGCTCGCCATGGCCGGAGAGTCGCAAAATCTCGGCCACGACCAGCTGCGGCGGACCGCCGGCCCGGGCGCGTGCCACCGCCGCCTCGATAACTTCAAGGGAGGCCGCCAGGTCCGTTCCGTCGAGGCTCTGCCCTTCGAAGCCATAACCGATGGCGCGATCGACCAGATCCGCACAGCCGAATTCTCGTTCGTTAGGCGTGGAATAGGCGAAGTGATTATTCGTGGCCACGACGACGAGCGGCACCTTTTCGACCGAGGCGATGTTGAGTCCTTCGTGAAAGGCTCCCGTCGACATGCCGCCTTCGCCAATCGTCGTCAGACCAACAAAATTCCTTTCACCCTTCAGGCGCTTGGCCAGGAGTTTTCCGACCACCACCGGCACCATGGCGCCGAGATGGCTGATCATGGCAAGCTGGCCTTCCTGCGGGCAACCCCGGTGAATATTGCCGTCGCGGCCGCGCATCGGCCCGAGACGCGAGCCGAGATACGTGCGCACCACGTCGATGATCGGCTCGCCAAAAGCGGAACGTCCGGCCTGGTCCCGAATGAGCGGGGCAAAGACATCGCCCTTTTGCAAAAACATCCCGCAGGCGGCGCTGACGGCCTCCTGTCCGCGCCCGACATAAACGCCGCCGGTAATGAGGCCGCCGCGATAAAGACTGGCGATTTTGTCCTCGAGCATGCGTGTCTGGAGCATGAGTCGAAACGCCTCCAGATAACGCGGGTGTGGAGCTGTGCCCGGTTCCTTGACTTTGTTACCGCGCCGAGCCGTTTGAAGCATCGGACGATTTTGCCGTGCAACGAGAGCAGGCGCAAGGGGAGCGCAAAATGTTTTTTGGAGAAGCAGCAGCGCCAACGCCGGCGCCCCGCCTCAGCGCGACGCAGCCAGGCTCCGGGGATTCGATGCTTCGCCCAGCGGGAATTGCGCCTGCATCGGCTTGCTCTCGGGCGCGGAACGGGATGCCTCTCTCGTCGTCGCAGGCGAATCGGCCATTTTCATGCCGACGAGCTTGCTGATGCCGCGCTCTTCCATGGTCACTCCATAAAGGATGTCGGCCTTGGCGATGGTGCGCTTGTTGTGCGTGATGATGACGAACTGGCTTTGCGCCACGAATCGCTCCAGCATGCCGATAAAGCGGTTGATGTTGCTCTCGTCCAGCGGCGCGTCCATTTCGTCCAGGATGCAGAAGGGACTCGGCCGGACCATGTAAATGGCGAAGAGCAGGGCGACCGCCGTCATGGTGCGTTCGCCGCCGGAAAGAAGCGAAACGCTCTGCAATTGTTTGCCGGGAGGTTTGGCGGAAATTTCGATCCCGCAATTGAGCGGATCGTTCTCGTCGAGCAGGACAAGGTCGGCCCGGCCTCCGCCGAAAAGCTCGGCAAACATCTCGCGAAAATTGGCGCGCACCTGCGTGAACGTCTCGGTGAAGAGTTTCTGGCTGGTGCTGTTGATGCGCGCGATGACGTCGAGCAGCTCACGCCGGGCCGAGGTGAGATCGTTGTTCTGCGTTTCCAGAAAACGATGGCGCTCTTCCAGCTCGTCGTATTCCTGAACGGCGTCGATATTGACCGGTCCCATGTTGTCGAGCTGCCGGGTCAGCTCCGCAATAATGCTCTCCAATGGCGCCGCCTCGGGAAGGTCTGCTTCAGCCTTTTCGCGGCGCTGCACCTGCACGCGCAAGGTTTTCTCGAAAGCAAAAGCGTCCCGTTCGAAACTGCGGACATCGACCTGATAGCGACGCGTGACGTGCTCGGCGATGTTTTCGATCTGGAGCTCCAACTGCGTCTGGCGCACCTCCTGTTTCCCGCGCTGATCCCGCAGATCGTTGAGAGAATGTCGCAACTGCCGCAGTTGCGTTTCCTGTGCGTTCACGCTGGTTAGCAGGGAGGAACGCTGGGCCGCGATCGAACTCACTTTTTCCTCGGCGGCAGCTCCCTCGGCCGTTTGCCGGGCAATGGCCTCTTCGGCCTGGCGCGATTCATCGGCCTGCCGGGTCAGGCGTTCTCGATAATGCGCAATGTCGGCGCGGCGCGCATCGATCAATTCAGCCAGCTCGGCGGCGCGCGCCGCCATCGGTTCGCGCTGGCTCAAAAGATGATCATGTCGCTGCCGCTCCGTCGCGACGGCCAGCCGCACTTCATTGAGTCGCGCGGCGGCCTCCTCCTGCTCGCGCTCCGCCTTTTCCTTCTCGCTTTCGAACGCCACCATCCGTCCCTTTTCCTCCGAAAGCCGTTCCTGCAGCGTCTCCAGCTCGTGCCGCAATGCATCGATGCGTTCGTCGGCCACGCGCAGTTGTTGATCGAGCGTCGCCTTTTCCTTGCCTAACGTTTCCAGTTTCTGCTCCACCTCCTGCAGACTGCGCTCGATCAGGACGATCTCGCCGGCCGCGGCGGAATGATGCAGGTGGGCGTCCTGATGACGATCGCGCGTTTCGGCCAGCGCCTGTTTGGCGGAAGCAAATTTTTCGCGGGCCGAGGCCAGCTCTTCGTTCAGCGCGCCGCGCCGATTCCCGGCGGCAGCGACTTCCTGCAGGAGCAAATTGATGCGGGCCTTTCGTTCGAGAAGCGAATCGACCGCGGCGCCGGCGCGCCCGCCAAAAATGATTCCTTCGCTGGAAATGAATTCCCCGGGCAGGGTTGCGATCTGCAAATGCGGAGCCTTCTTTTTGAGAGCGAGACCGGTTTCCAAATCGCGCACCACGGCGACGCCATGAAGCAGCTGCCTGACGAGTGGTTTGAGATGCTCGGGCGCTGACATTTTGTCGATGGCCCAGGCCAGCGCACCCTCGGGCAAAGTCGGGCTTTCCGCAGCCGGGGCCTTCGCCAGTTCGGGAAGAGCGAGGGCGGCCTGCCCGAGCTTCTTCTCGAGCAACGTCGCCATGATGCGCGGCGCCAGCTCTGCATTCTGCAGCAGAATGGCATTCATCCGGCGACCAAAGGCGGCTTCCAGCGCCCCGATAAATTCCGGCTCGACATCGAGATGCGAGACGAGGGCACCATCCAGTGCCGGCTGCAATTTCTCCGGATCGTCCAACCCGCGGAGCACGGCCTGCGATCCATGTTCGAGGCCTTCGCCTTCCTCGTTGAGCTGCCGCAGGATTTCGAGGCGCGAGTTCTTTTCCGCCATTTCGCGCTCAAGGGCCGCCAGATTTCCCTCTGTCGAACGCATGGTCTCTTCGCAGCTTTTCAGCTGCCCGTCAGCCGTTTCCTTTTGCTCGATCAGTTTCTCAAGGTTGGCTTGCTCACTTTGCGTGGTGGCGCGGGCGGCCTGCAGGTTGGCCTGCAGTTTCTCGCGCTGCTGTGAGGTGTCGGTGATGGCTGCTTCCAGGTCGGCAATGCGCGCGGCCGTCGTTTCGCGCCGCACGCCGTTACTGCTGCGTTCCTCCTCCAGCGCGACGATGCGGCTCTCCAGCTTCGACGCAGCCTGCTCCACTTCCCGTAAGTTGACATCCCGCGTCCCCTGCTCCTCGCGCAGCTGCATCACGCGTTCGTTTAGCTCGGTCAGTTCTGCTTCTTTCGCGGTCAGCAGGCTATTCGTTTTCTCGATGAGCGCGTCGGCTTCCGCGATCTCCGTTTCCTGGCGCCCCCGCTTTTCCTCCGCCGCGCCAATATCGTTTTCGTGACGCGCAATCAGTTCCTCGAATTCCTGCGCACGCTGCCGGTTAAACTCGATCCGGCTCCGGTGATTCGCGACTTCGTTCTGCAAGCGCTGCACTTCCGCGCGACCCTCGCTGATTTGATCGTCGATTTCATCGAGGCGACGACGCTCGGCGGCCAGATCGTTTTCGTGCGACTCGATCTTTTCCTGCGCGGCCCGTTCCACATTCGCCAGGCGCGCACTCTCGCCCCGGGAATTCTCGAGCTCAGCCTCCAGTTGATCGATTTTCTGACGTGAGTGATGCGTGTCGAGCACGCGCAAATCGGCCAGTAACGCCTGATACCGCCGCGCCTTGCCGGCCTGCCGTTGCAGCGAACCAATCTGGCGTTTGACCTCCTTGATGATGTCGCCGATGCGCAACAGATTCGCTTCGGTCGCTTCCAGCTTGCGCAGCGCTTCGCGTTTCTGTGTCCGGTATTTGGTGATGCCGGCGGCTTCTTCGAAAACGGCGCGCCTATCTTCCGGGTGCGAGCTGAGGATCAGGTCGATCTTCCCCTGTTCCATCATGGAATAGGCGCTGCGGCCGACGCCGGTATCGGCAAAAAGACTCTGGATGTCTTTCAGACGGCAGAGCGTCTTGTTGAGAAAGTAATCGGAGTTTCCGTCACGATAGATGCGGCGCGTCACCCGCACGTCGTGCCAGTCAACGCCGAGCTCCTGGCTGCAGTTACTGAACGTCAGTGAGACTTCGGCAAACCCGAGCGGCTTGCGCTGATCGCTGCCGTTGAAAATGACATCGGCCATTTCGCCGCCGCGGAGAGCCTTGGCCGACTGCTCGCCAAGGACCCAGCGCACGGCGTCGAGCACGTTCGACTTGCCGCAGCCATTCGGCCCGACAATGGCGGTAACGCCTTCGTGGAAGTTGAAAATGGTCTTGTCGGCAAACGACTTGAAACCGAAAAGCTCGAGCGATTGAAGATGCATGTCCGGGGATTGGCTCCCTAGGGGAGGAAGTAAGGGCTAAAGTGTCGGCGTGACAAGCAAAAACATACAATTACCGGTGGATAGGCACCCGGCCGGCTACAAGATATTGGGCCGGCCGGTCAAGACTCGTCTTATTACGCTTGGTCGAAGCATTCGAGATACTTGATCCCCGAGCCGGTGTTGAAGACGACGACGCGTTCGTTAGGCGCGATCCGGCCTGAACGGATCAGCGTGGGCAGCGCCGCAAAACAGGCAGCGCCTTCGGGCGCAACGAACAATCCTTCACGCGAACCGACTTCCCGCGTGGCAGAAATCATTTCGTCATCCGCAATCGCCACCGCGCCGCCGCCCGATTCGCGCAGAATCCTGAGCATGAGAAAATCGCCGATCGCTTTCGGGACGCGCAAGCCGGAAGCCAGAGTGTGTGCGTTCGGAAATTCAGGCGCGCTGCTTTCGCCCGACGTGAACGCCCGGACGATCGGCGGGCAGCCGGCCGCCTGCACTGAAAACATCCGTGGCCGTTTCGGGCCGATCCAGCCGAGTGTTTCCATTTCGTCGAAGGCCTTCCACATCCCGATGAGACCGGTTCCGCCGCCGGTCGGATAAAGAATCACGTCGGGCAGCTGCCAGCCGAACTGTTCCGCCAATTCGTAGCCGAGTGTTTTTTTTCCTTCGACACGATACGGCTCCCTGAGTGTGGAAACATCGAACCAGCCCTCGCTCGTTTTGCGGCGCGCAATTTCCGTTCCGCAATCGGTGATGAGTCCGTCGATGAGGACAACATGCGCGCCGACTTCGCGGCATTCGACGACATTGGCGCGGGGCGTGTCCCGCGGCATGAAGATGTGCGCTTCCAAGCCGGCCCGCGCCGCGTAGGCGGCGAGGGCGCCGCCCGCATTGCCGGCCGAAGGCACCGCCAGTTTGGTTGCGCCCAGAAATTTGGCCATGGAAACGGCAACCGACATGCCGCGCGCTTTGAAACTTTGCGTCGGATTGAGCGATTCGTCCTTGATCCAAAGGTCGGCCAACCCGATCTGCTCGCCGAAACGGGTCGCGCGCAGCAAAGGCGTGCCGCCTTCGCCTAACGAAACCGGCTCAACGTCGGCCGGCAATGGGAGGACTTCCCGGTAGCGCCAGAGCGACTTTTCCCGCCCGAGGAGCGATTCTCGCGTCAGAATTCGCGCGGCGCGGGCGAGATCGTATTCGGCGAAAAGCGGTTTTCGGCAGGCGGCACAAAGATTCTGCAACCGGCTCGGATCATGTTCGAGCCCGCAGGCGGTGCAGCGCAGACGGGTGAGAAGCATGCCGATCAATCAGCGAGCCGTCTCTCCTCATGTCAATGGAGAATGCGGAGACCATCCGGCCAATCGCGGCACAAAGCCCCTCGGGTCGAGGCATTCCCTCGCCCGGCCAACCCATGGCATTTCCTTGTTTCAGCCTAACGAACCACGGGATTGCGTCGACGTTCCTCGGAGGAAGCTGCGCTCCACAACCCGAAGACGAGCACGATAATTCCGAGCACGATCTCGTTGGTCCGAGGCACACCCAGGTAGCCGAGGACAAACGAAGCAACAATCAGCCAGATGCCCCAGAGAGCATTTAGCCAGCTGAGCCAGGCTGTCGGCGAACCCGGAGCGAGCGCGCGAATCAGCCCAAAAAGGGCAATGACGGCACCCACCACGATGTCATCAATGCGCGCCGTGCTGCTGCGATAGAGCAGAAAGAACGGCGAAACGATCAGCCAAACTCCCGCGACGATATTCAGGGTGCTGGCCCACACCGCGCCGGTGCGAGTGTCTGTTGTTTCTGCATTCATGAATTCCAGATATTCCTTTCCAAGTACGGTTCGTATGACACACCACATCCAGCCGTCATCGATTGACCCACTTTGGAGTCGGAAAAATCCTAAGGTCCTTGATCGAGCAAGGTTGCGTGGGCCCTGATCAGGCCGATTGCCAGCCCCGCCGGATCAGGCTGACCGCGATCGCTGCGAGCAGGAGGGAGATGAGCTTCGAAACACCGTTCATGCCCTGTTTGCCGAGGAGGCGGGTCAAATAATCGGAATAGCGGAAACTCACGCCCACCAGGAAAAGGTTCACGAGGAGCGCCAGGATGGTGAAGAGAATTCCGACCGTGTCGATGAGAATGAGCAGGGCGGTCAGGAGGGCGGGACCTGCGATGAGCGGCATGCCCAGCGGCACGATGCCGAACGATTCACCCGCAAACCGATTGGCCGGATTCAGGTCGAGCAATTCGCGGACGGCGAGGCCGAGCAGGATCAAGCCGCCGGCCACCTGAAAATCCGCCACGGTAATGCCGAGCGCCTGAAAAATGATTTTGCCGAGGAAGATGAAACCAATGGAAACGCCAAGGGCCGTCCAGAGTGCGAGGCGGCCTTCCTTCTGCCGTCGCTCCGTTTCGCAACGCCCGGCCAGCCCGAGAAAAATCGCGACCAGCCCGATCGGATCGACGGCGACGAAAAGCGGAATGAAAGCGAGTAAAAATTTCTCCAAATAGTGCGGCACGATGCTGCTTTTCGCATGGAGAACGCGTTTGCGCAAAACTTGCCGGCCGAACGGATTCCGCTTTACGATTCGCGACGCAAACACAATGTTCTTCGCTCAACGCATTCCACTTATGAAAACGTGCTTCGTATTTTTCGCGCTTCTTCTCCTGCTCTCACCGGTCCGCGCGGCCGACACAAAAACGCTCGCCGATTTTCAGCCCGCGGCCGAGAAAGCGAATGAAATCCTGACCATTCCCGATTGGCCGCAGACGCCCGAGGCCGTCAACACCCTGGCCAAGGCTGCGATCGCCAGGGGCAACGCCGCACTCGACCAGATCGGCAAGCAGGACCTGAGTAAGGTTAGCTTCAAGAGCACGTTGGTCGCGCTCGATGATCTCGCCTACGAAGCGACCGTTGCGGCCAACAAGGCGGAAATCATCAAGGAAACGAACACGTCGCCCGCCATGCGCGAGGCGGCGGAGAATGCGGTCAAGGAGTTTCAGGAATGGGCGGTCGGCCTCGATTATCGCGAGGACGTCTACAAGGCGATCAAGGCGTTCGCCGATACGAAACCGAAGCTGACCGGCGAGGACAAGAAGCTGCTCGACGACACGCTGCGCGATTACCGCCGCGCCGGCCTCGCCCTTCCTCCGGAGAAGCGCAAGGAAGTGGAAGGCCTGCGCAAAAAGCTCACCCAAATGGAAACCGATTTTGCGAGCAACATCGTCGGGGCCAAGGTGCCTCTCGTTTTCACCAGGGCGGAACTGGAAGGCGTTCCGGACAGCATCTTGAATTCACCCGGCGTCAAGACCGGCGACGACGCCTACACGATCCTGACCAATGTCACCTTTCTCTACAATGGCGTCATGCAGACGGCGAAGAACGAAGAAACGCGCAAGCGCCTCAACGTGACGCGGACCAATCTGGCCCGCGAGAAAAACGTGCCGCTTCTCAACTCCATCCTCGCGACGCGCAACGAGATTGCGCTCAAACTCGGTTACAAATCATGGGATGATTTTCAAACGGAAATCCGCATGGCCAAGACGGGCGCGACGGCCAAGCAGTTCATCAAGGACCTGATCGCCGGCACGCAACCGAAGTTCGATGCCGAGATCGCCAAGATGCGGAAGATGAAAATCGCCGACACCAGGAATCAGAACGCCCGCATCATGCGCTGGGACTGGCGTTATTACTCGGAGGAAGTGAAGAAGCAGGGCTATCAGGTCGATACCGAAGCGCTCCGCGTTTACTTCCCCTTCCAACAGACGCTCGAGGGGATGTTCAACATTTACCAGAGCATCTTCGGACTGAAGTTCGAAAAGATCACCGCGCCCTACAAATGGATCGACGATCTGCAGCTCTACATGGTGAGCGACTCGGCCACCGGCAAACCGCTCGGCCTGTTCTATCTCGACATGTTCCCGCGGGACGGGAAGTTCAATCACTTCGCGCAGTTCGACATCATCGGCGGCAAGCTGCTGCCGGACGGAAAATATCAGCGCCCGACGGTGGCGTTGCTCTGTAATTTTCCGCCGCCGAGCAAGGACAAGCCTTCACTCCTCAGCCACACCGACGTGGAAACGCTCTTCCATGAATTTGGACACGCGCTGCACTCGATTGTGACCACGGCAAAATACGGCCGTTTCTCGGGCACAAACGTGCCGCGCGACTTTGTCGAGGCGCCGTCGCAAATGCTGCAAAACTGGGTTTGGGACAAGAAGGTTCTGGATACGTTCGCGGCCGATTACCGCGATCCGTCGAAGAAAATTCCAGCCGACACGATTGCAAAGATGAAGGAAGCGAAGCTGGCCACGGTCGGCACTTTTTATCGCCGCCAGTTCGCGTTCGCCGATCTCGATTTGGAGCTTCACGACGTGCATCCCGAAAATCAGCCCTACGATTGCGTAAAGGTTTCGAACGATGTGCTGGAAAGGGTGTTTCTGCCGATCGAACCCAATACGGCCTTCGTTGCCTACTTTGGTCATTTGGCCGGATACGATGCCGGCTATTACGGCTATGCCTGGGCGGACGCGATTGCGGCCGACATGGCGACCGTCTTTGCAAAAGCCAAGAACGGTTTTCTCGACAAGCAAGCCGGCCTGCGCCTGCGTAACGACATCTATGCGCCAGGCGGCTCGCGCGACATCAATGTTTCCATTGAGAAATTCCTGGGGCGCAAGCGTTCGATCAAACCGTATCTGAAAACGCTCGGCATCGACACGGACAGCAAAGCCAAAAACGGATCGAAAAAATAAGCGGCTGCCTATCCTGACGAATCAGCTTCACTGCCAGCGGTCATCCTGAGCGCAGCGAGGGACCTCCCAAAAAACGCCGCGGTCGCTCGAGAGGATTGCGAGACTGGCCGATGACCGCTACTGGTGTTTTCGAATCATGAATTCGATCCGCTTCCTGCTCGCTTGTCTCTTTCTTGGCCTAACGACTTCACTTTTCGCCGCTACTGATCCGGATCCGCTGCCACCGCAAAAGGCGCTCGACGCGATTGATCCCGCGGGGTTGCTCAAGCACATCAAGGTGCTGGGTTCGGATCGCTTTGAGGGCCGCGCTCCCGGCTCGAAAGGCGAGGACCTGAGCGTTCAGTATATCACCGAACAGTTCGAAGCCCTTGGTTTGAAGCCGGGCAACCCAAACGGCAGTTACACGCAGGACGTGCCGCTGGCCGGCATTGGGACAACGCCGACCGCGCAATTCACGGTCGGAGGCAAGACCATGAAGCTGAAGTCGCCCAGCGACTTCGTCGCCTTCACCCAGCGCATTACCCCGCATGTCGAGGTGAGAAATTCGGATATCGTTTTTGTCGGCTATGGCGTCATCGCGCCGGAATACGGCTGGGACGATTTCAAAGGCGTCGACGTCAAAGGCAAGACGCTTGTTTTTCTGGTTAACGATCCACCGATTCCCGATCCGAAAGATTCGTCGAAACTGGACGACAAAATGTTCAAGGGCAGGGCCATGACCTATTACGGTCGCTGGACCTATAAGTACGAGATCGCGGCCGAGAAAGGGGCCGCGGCCGCCGTTATCGTGCATGAGACGATTCCGGCCGCCTATCCCTGGTCGGTGGTCGAGAACAGCAACGCGAAGGAAAACTTCGTCATCGATGCGCCCGACCGGAACATGGACACGGTGCCGGTCCGGTCCTGGATCACACTCGATGAAGCGAAGAAACTGTTCGCGGCGGCCGGGAAAAACTTCGAACAAATGAAAGAGGCGGCCCTGAGCAGGGATTTCAAACCCGTCTCGTTAGGCGGAAAGGCCGATTTTTCTCTCCAGAACAAGATTCGGGAATTCAAATCGCACAACGTGATTGGGAAACTGGAAGGAAGCGATTCACAGAAGAAGGATGAATATATCATCTACAGCGCGCACTGGGACCACCTCGGGCGCGACCCGCATTTGAAAGGCGATCAGACTTACAACGGCGCGCTCGACAACGCCTCCGGGGTGGCGAGCATTCTCGAGATCGCGCAGGCTTTCACGGAACTCCCGCAACCACCCCCGCGCAGCATCCTTTTCCTCGCCACCACGGCGGAAGAGGCCGGCTTGTTAGGAGCAAAATATTATGCCGAGCATCCGCTCTACCCGCTCGAGAAAACCCTGGCCGACATCAACATCGACATCGTCAATCCGTGGGGCAAAACGCACGACATCGAAGATCTCAGTTACGGCAATTCCACCCTGGACGAAATGTTCGCGAAGGACGCGCAGCAGCAGGGACGTGTCGCCACACCCAACAGCGAACCCGAAAAAGGCAGCTTCTTCCGGGCCGACCATTTCGAGCTCTCCAAGCTCGGTGTCCCGGCTCTTTATCCGGGATCGAAGCCCAAGGATTTCATCGGCAAGCCGGCCGGTTACGGGCAAAAAGTGAGCGACGACTATACGCTGCATCATTATCACCAGGTCTCGGACGAAGTGAATCCGGCCTGGAATTTGTCGGGCGCCGTGCAGGATGATCAGCTGCTTTTCGAGGTTGGCTATCAGGTGGCGAAGGGCGATCAGTATCCGACCTGGATGTCTGGCTCGGAGTTCAAGGCCAAACGCGAAAAGATGCTAAAGGCGGCGGATCATAAGTAGTCGTTAGGCGAAGATGAAGTCGCATTTTCTTCCGGCTGGCAAATTGCCGGTCCCGATTCTGAGCGCGCTTCTCGGCGCGGTCATTTTGCTTTTTGGGCGCCGGCTCTTCTGGCTCTTCGTCGCCGCTGTTGGATTTGCCTTCGGCCTCGAGATTGCGCCCCACCTGATGACGCACCCGCCAGCCTGGCTCGCCCTGACAGTGGGAATTCTTCTCGGCATTATCGGCGCCATCGTTGCTCTCATTCTGCAGAAAATCGCCATCGCCGTGGTCGGTTTTCTGGTCGGGGGCCGCGTTGCCGTGACGATCGTGGCCGCTTTCGTCGCGCAGCACGCGCACTACTACGGTCTCAGCTTTATCATTGGCGGAATTCTTGGGGCGATCCTGTTTCTCGTCCTCTTCGACTGGGCTCTCATCGTCTTTTCCTCTTTGGCCGGCGCGCATCTCATTGTCGACGTCATCCAGCTGCCCGCCAGCGGATCGAATATTCTCTTCATCGCCCTCCTTATTCTGGGCATCGTGGTTCAGGCTTCGTTAGGCAAGGGCAAGCGCGCCTGACGGGTAATTGACCACGAAGGACACGAAGGTTCCCGAAGAAATTCCTGAAAATCTTCGTGCTCTTCGTGTCCTTCGTGGTCAATCCCGGCCCGCAGCCGCTTTAGTGCCGGAAATGGCGCACGCCGGTGCAGATCATGGCCATGTCACGCTCGTCGGCCGCGGCAATGACTTCGGCGTCGCGCACCGAGCCGCCGGGTTGAATGGCGCAGGTGGCGCCCGCTTCCGACGCGGCGATGAGCCCATCGGGAAAGGGAAAGAAAGCATCGCTGGCCACAGCGCTGCCGGCGAGTGACAAACCGGCCTCGGACGCTTTCCAGGCCGCGATGCGCGAAGCGTCGATGCGCGACATCTGTCCGGCACCGATGCCCAGTGTGCGGTCGGCCAGGGCATAAACAATCGCGTTCGACTTAACGTGCTTGACGACTCGCCAGCCGAAGAACATGGCGGCCAGTTCGCGTTCGTTAGGCGGACGTTTCGTCACGACTTTCTTTTCCCAGTCCTCCACCTCGGTGACCGCATCGCGGTCCTGCACAAGCAAACCGCCCGTAACAGAGCGAATGTCGGACTCCGGCTCGTGTCTTCGTCTCCGCCAGAAAGCATGCGAATGAGGCGCAGGTTCTTCTTCTTCTGTAAAAGAGCCCGCGCTTTGGTATCGAAATCCGGCGCAATAATGACTTCGCTGAAAATTTCGCTGATCGCCCTGGCCAGGGGCTGATCGATCGTGCGATTGCAGACAATGACGCCGCCAAACGGCGCCTGCTTGTCCGTGGCGAACGCCTTTTCCCAGGCGGCGCGCAGGTCGTCGTCGCTTCCCACCCCGCAGGGATTGGTGTGTTTTAAAATCGCGACTGTGGCGGCCGAAAATTCGCCGATCAGATTCGTCGCCGCGCTGATATCGAGAATGTTGTTATAGGAGAGTTCCTTGCCGTGCAGCTTCTCGAAGCGATCTTCGAAGTTCCCGTAAAGCGCGGCGTTCTGGTGCGGGTTTTCGCCATAACGCAGTCGCGTGACGAGCGGAAGGGCGATGGAAAAGGAAGCGTCGGTCGTCTGCTCTCGATTCAGGAAATTCCCGATGACGCGATCGTATTCGGAGGTTTTGAGGAACGCCTTGATGGCGAGGCGCTCGCGCAGCTTCAGCGTGGTCTCGCCGTCATTATCGCGGAGTGTTTCCAGCACTTCCTCGATAATCGTTGGGATCGACGACTACGGTAACCGACTCGTAGTTTTTGGCCGCGCTCCGGATCATGGAAGGTCCGCCGATGTCGATCTGCTCGATGGCCTGCGCCAGCGTGACATTCGGTCTGGCGATGGTTTCTTCGAACGGGTAAAGATTCACGACCACGAGGTCGATGGGAAGGAAACCGCATTCGCGCGCTTCCTCCTCGTGTTTCGGATTGCCGCGTTTGTAAAGCAAGCCGCCATGCACGCGCGGATGCAGCGTTTTGACGCGCCCATCGAGCACCTCGGGAAAATCGGTGAAGTTGGAAATCTCGCGCACTGGAACGTTCTCGTTCCGCAGCAATTCGGCCGTGCCGCCGGTGGAAATGATGTCGATGCCGCGCCGTTCAAGAGCACGCGCGAAGGCGGCGATGCCGGTTTTGTCGGAGACGGAAATAAGTGCGCGAGCGATTTTCATGGAAGGAGAAGGTGAACCGTGAAATCGTTACATCGGATTTACCGAATCTCGATTCTCGAATCTCGATTCTAGGGGCGAAGCCAGCCGCCCGTCACCGCTCCACCACATTCTTGGCCATCGGATACAGGACCGGGCAGCAACCGATCGTTTCGCAGAAGGCTTTGCTGAAATGGCTGAGGCTGGAATAACCGACTTCGGTGGCGGCCTCCGTGACATTGTAACGGCCGCTGCGCAAAAGGTCGGCGGCGCGTTCCATGCGCAGCTTGCGCAAATATTGCGGAATGGTCAGACCGACTTCGCGCGAAAAACTGCGGCTCAGATAGAACGGGCTGCAGCCGACTTCCTGGCCGAGCGCCTCCAGGCTGGGCGGCTCAGCCAGATCACGGGCCAGCAATTCTTTCGTGCGCTCGACACGATCGCGCGCGACCTGCTTTTGTCGCATGCAGAAAAATTCGGGATCCTTCGGCTGAAAAAGAAAATGCGCCATGAGCTCGAGCGCCTTGCTTTGATACCAGAGAATCTGGGCCGCTTTCGGCACGGGCGGCTGAGCCAGGCTCACGACGACGGCGCGCTGCGCAGGCGACATCGGTTGCGGCGAGGTCACCAGGCTGCGCGGCCGGTCTTCGAAAACAGCGGACCGCATTTGCGGGTCGAGATCATCGACCGACGCCCGCAACTGTTCCTGCAGATGACTGCGCGAAAATTCGAGCGTGGCAAACTGATGGCGTTCCCCACCGATGCGGGAGGCGACGAGCGGTTCGTCGCCGATGGCATAGTAGCCGGAACTGCCGGGAGAATACTCGCTGCGCGACCCGGAATGCGCCGCGACTGCGCCCCGCCCCTGCATGTTGAGGCAAAACTCAAGGCTGCGCGCGCGGAAACTGCGGCCCCAATCAAGCGGCCGTTCCGTGTGGAAATCGTGCCATTCCACGCTGACGCCCAGCTGTTCAAAATCGCCGTAGAGTTGCCGCCACCCTGTTTGCACGGGGGACCAGGCGGCTTGCTGCGTCGGCATTGCGGTTGCGATCATCGCTTTCAACTTACGAATGTGGCGGGTGCGAAAGCAAGGCCGGTTTCTTTTCCTCGAAGGCCGCACGATCCCATTTCCCGAGGAGCGACGCCGCATCGTAGGTGCCTTGCGCGAATTGCAGAAGCGCGTCCTCAGGCGATTCCGCGGTGCGCATGACCTCGTAGGGCAAAATAAATTCATGGAGTTGCGTGTCGTAAGTCGCCGGTGACGGCCGAACGGATGCCTGGGCGAACCCGGCCGGCTCGGGATAAGCGTAGGAATAAAAGATTGGATTGGGCATGGCGTCGTTACCCGGCCAAAAGCCGAGACTGCTCACTTCCTGCGAATAGGCTTCGCGCGTCACGGCGTCGGGCAGATGTGGAATTCCGCCGGGATGCGGGGGCGCCGCGCGTCCGGAGAACCGCGTCACGGCGAGATCGAAACTTCCCCAGAAAAAATGAACCGGGCTGCATTTGCCGCAAAAGCGGGCCCGGAATTCCTTGAAGACGCGGTCGGCCTGCGCCAGCACACGCCAGAAACGGTTCGCCATCACGCCGTCATAGGCGCGGTGCGTCTCGTCCTTTTCAAAGGGAATTGGATCCGCGATTTCGTTAGGCAAATGATTGATGTGCACAGGCAGATCGAGATCGTTCAGGGCCGACATCACCTCGCCATAAAAAGTTGCCACTGACTGCGGCCGCAGCTTGAGCACGCGCAGGGCACCATCGGTTTTCAAAATGCGCAACTCGTGGTCGATAAAATCAAGACGCAACTCGAAGAGCTGCCGGCCGTGCGGAATGGGCGAAGTCGTTAGGCCACGCGCCGTCAGGTAGAGCGTGACGTGCCAGGAATGATTCGTCCAGGGGGCGAGGGCGAGCCGGATTTTTCCAACGATCTGGGTCCAAAGATGGAGGGTGGCCGCCGTTTCACGCCACTCCGTCCACGGGAGAGCCGGCCAAACATCGCTTGATTCTTCCGTTGCCACGATTGCCGGCTGCTAATCATCACTATCATCGCCGCGGATGAAATCGGCGAAGGAGCGGCGCACCTTCTGAAAGGTGTGGCGGGCGTCCTCGGCCGTGCGACGAAACCATCGCTTGATCCCAAGCTTCACGAAATTCTCGTCGTCCGGATTGTCCCCGTCGACGTCTTCGGCATTTTGATCCTGGTCGTTGGCATTGACCACCTGATCCATGCCGGCGCCGGCGTACATCCCTTCGGTCCGCGTCACGACACCCTGGTTCGCTCCGATATGGATCGTCCCGACCGGGCGGCGATCGTTGTTCTGCAGCGTGACAATCCAGATCGGTTCGCCGTGGTCGTCCGTGCGCAAGGTATAGGTAACGGTTGCGAAAGGGACATGCGATTGTTCCGCAGTATGACTGGCCACGGAGAAGGCGCCGCTCGAATCCAGATTGAGGCGCGCGGTATCGATGGTGGCGCCTTCGCTCGTGCCGACCACCTGGCGGAGGGGTGTCCGCTCCGAAACGATGCGGTCGTTCCGTACTTCCAACTCACGCACGCCGCCACGTGCTTTCGGATCATCGAGCAAGACCCGCCACGTCTCCGGCTGCGGCGTTCCGTCCACGCCGGTGAGCGAGATGACATGATTGACGGCGTCGCGGTTGAACTGCGTGCCGATGACGCGCAGCGCGTCGTAGGCCGTGCCCTGCGCGTGAGCCAGAGCAGGCGCCGCCAGCAAAGCGAGCGTGATCAGGAATTTGCGCATGAACAAACAGAACAATGCTTTCCCCGGCTGTCCAACACTTCTGCGCGCAAGGGCTAATGGCGACGAGTTTTGAACGGGCAGCCGGTTCCCATGATCAGACTTGCAGCGCGATGTTGCACCGTGTTCACCTGGGGGTCGGTTGATGAAACAGAAGATCGAATTCTGCAGTCACACCGCCAACCTCGCGCTCATGCGCAATTTCGTGCGCGAATTCCTGAAGCCCTACCCCTTTTCCGAGCAGGAACGCATGCTCATGGTCCTGGGCGTGGATGAAGCCTGCACCAACATCATCCGCCATGCCTACGAGTTGCAGGAAGACCAGCTCATCGCTCTCTCGCTGGAAGGCCTGCGACAGTGCGTGCGCATGCGGGTGCGCGATTACGGCAAACAAACGCCAGCCCATGCCATGAAAGGCCGCGCCCACGATCTGATCCGCCCCGGCGGCCTCGGGTTGCACCTGATCCGGCGCGCTTTCGATAAAGTCGATTACATCGTGCGCAAACGCGGCACCGAACTGGTGCTGACGAAGAACCTGGCCGTCTAAGTCCGGCAGCGCAGAAATCGAGCCGTGCGCTTCATCGGCTCCGATGTTATGAAACGACCCAACGCAAATGAAGCCACCGGAACCAGATCCCGCTTTCGAAGTCTCGCTCCGGCCGCCGATGTTCAGCGAGTTCACCGGGCAGATGAAAGTCTGCGAGCGGCTCGAGCTGCTGGTCGAGGCGGCCAAGAAACGCGGCGACGTCCTCGAGCATATTCTGCTGAGCGGGCCGCCCGGCCTGGGCAAAACAACGCTCGCTCACATCATTGCGAACGCGATGGGCGTGAACATCAAAAACACAAGCGGACCTGTCATCGAAAAAGCCGGTGAGCTGGCCGGCTTGCTCACCAGCCTGGAAAAAGGCGATGCGCTCTTCATCGATGAAATCCATCGGCTGCAGCCGACCATCGAGGAATATCTCTATCCTGCGATGGAGGATTACCGGCTCGACATTATCATCGACCAGGGACCGCAGGCGCGCAGTCTGCGGCTGCAGTTGCCGAAATTTACCCTCATCGGCGCAACCACGCGTGCGGGCATGGTGAGCGCACCGTTGCGTTCGCGTTTCGGCATGACCGCGCGCCTCGATTATTACAACGCCGAGGAAATGCAGAAGATCATCATGCGCAGTGCCGGTTTGTTAGGGGTGGAAATCGATCCGGCCGGCGCGGCCGAAATTGCCACGCGTACGCGCGGCACGCCGCGCACGGCCAACAATCTTCTGCGCTGGGTGCGCGACTATGTGCAGGTCAAGGCCGACGGAAAAATCACCGCCGAACTGGCCGATCGCGCGCTGACCATGCTCGAGATCGATCGCGATGGCTTCGATCAATGGGACAAGCGCATCATCGAAACGCTCATCCACAAATTCAACGGCGGGCCGGTCGGCTTGAATTCTCTCGCCGTGGCCGTGGGCGAAGAAGCCGGCACACTTGAAGAAGTGAATGAGCCATATTTGATCATGGAAGGTTACATCAAGCGTACGCCGCAGGGCCGCGTGGCCATGCCGCACGCCTATCGGAAGCTCGGGCTCAAACCGCCGGCCGGCGCGCAGGAGCAGCTGCTGTAGGCATTGGGTGTTACATCGTGACCACCGATCTTTTCGGCAGCGCGGCCAAAGTTCTTACCGTTACCGAACTGACCCGCAACATCCGCGGCCTGCTCGAGACGCGCTTTGGCGCGACCTGGGTGCAGGGCGAAATTTCCAATTACAAGCTGCATACGAGCGGCCACCAGTATTTCACGCTGAAGGACCAGCGGGCGCAGATATCGTGCGTGATCTTTCGTAATGCCATGGCGCCGCTTCGCACGCCCCTCACCGACGGCGCGCAGGTCCAGGTTTTCGGAAGCCTCTCCGTCTTCGAAGCGCGAGGCCAGTATCAGATCAATGTGCAACTCGTGCAGCCGCGCGGCGCCGGTTTGCTCCAGGCGAAGTTCGAAGCGCTCAAGCGCAAACTGGAAGCCGAAGGGCTCTTCGAGACCGCGCGCAAACGGGCGCTGCCGAAATTTCCGAAGCGCATCGGAATCATCACTTCCTCGAGCGGCGCCGCTTTGCGCGACATGCTCAATGTCCTGCGTCGCCGTGCTCCCGGTCTGCATATCCTGATCAATCCGGTGCGCGTGCAGGGCGCGGGTGCAGCGGCGGAAATCGCGACGGCCCTGCATGAATTCTCCGCGCCTAACGAAGCATGGCCGTCGCTCGACGTCGTCGTTTTGACGCGCGGCGGCGGGAGTTTCGAAGACCTCTGGGAATTCAACGAAGAAATCGTGGCCCGCGCCATTTTTCATTCGTCCATTCCGGTGGTCAGCGCCGTAGGTCATGAAATCGATTTCACGATTGCCGATTTCGTGGCGGACCTGCGCGCGCCGACACCGAGCGCCGCCGCGGAGTTGATCGTCCCGGACGCGGCCGAGCTTTTGCGGCGCGTCGACGAACTGGTGAATTGTCTGCAACGATGTCTGCGCAATTTCCTGGTGCAGGCCCGGACGCGATTGCGTCATTGCTCGGAGTCGGCGCTCGGGCGCGAACTGGTCAAACGGCTGCGGGATGCGCAACAGCAGCTTGATTTTTCGCGCGAAACTTTGCGGCGCCACGCGCGGCAAAGCCTGAACAACGCGCGCCTCGCCCTCATGAATCTTGCCGGCGTGATTAAGGCGCATAATCCGCAGCGCGAACTCGCCGCGCTGCGCCGGAATGTGCGCGACATGCGCAAACGCCTGACAACTCTTGGGCCGCAAACCCTGCAAAATGCGCGGCAGCGTTTCCAGCGCGTCGAAGGCATTCTGTGCGCGGTCGGCCCGGAGGCAACCTTGCGCCGCGGCTACAGCATCACGACGACGGCCGAAGGCCAGGTTTTGCGCAGCGTGAAACTCGTTAGGCCGAAGATGAAAATTCGCACGCGACTCAGCGACGGCGAATTCGATTCGGAAGCACGCTAGCGGCTCTCTCTTTTTCAAGGAGCGGCGGTCTTCGGACCGCCGGCAATGAAGGGTCGGCGCTCTGGAGGGCGCCGCTCCCTGAGGGCTCCGGGCGGTGTCGCGGCCCGATGTAACGATTCACGAATCTCGATTCATGGGAAGGCGACTGGCACAGGCGCCTCTACATCATTCCGGGTTCACCGCGGTATTCGACGCTCCGAGCCAGTTCGTCGGATCGCTCGTGTCGAAAAGATTCACCTTTTGGCCGCTGACCGATGTGTGCACCGGCGCCTTTTTCGCCGGATCGCAAACCAGGTTGCTCACGCTGCCGTCGCAGTTCAGGACGATGGCGCGTTTGGCCGACCAGACACCGCCCTTTTGCGTCTTGTCGGTTGAGTAAACAGGCGGGTTGCCAATCGGATTGGCGAAACCGTCGGCCACCACGGGAAAGGCTGCGTTCGACGTTTCGGAGAGATTCCTGATGTAGGAATAGCTGTTCTCGCCGGCCCTGAGCGTCTGCGCGTAGTTTCCGCCACTCGGGTTTTGATCGATCCGATTATCCGGCAGGCTTCTTGTGTAGGCGGAACCTTTGACGGCAAAGACTTCCTCATTGGTGATATAGGAGGGGAAGAGTTCGCGAAATGCCTGGTTCGCAGTGGTGATCTCGCCGCTGGATGAATCCTGCGGGTCGCGGGTCACCGGATAACTTCCTTCATGATCGGAAGCGAAGAGTTTCAGGGCCACGCCGACCTGCCGGATATTGGATAAATCCTTTGTTTGATTGGCCCGTTCGGTCACGGTGTTGAAAACCGGAAAGGCGATGCTGACGAGCACGACGATGATGGTGATGACAACGAGCAGTTCGATGAGGGTGAACGCAGCGGGGGGATTTTTTTTCTTCATGGCATACGAGTCCGCCATTTTGCGAACTCGTATGCGCCGTGATCAAGCCTGAATCGAAGCCGGTGCCTCCAATTTGAAGGCGACGGTGGCAAGAGGCGGCAGCTGAATGAGGATGGAATGCTCGCGCGCCATCCAGGGCTGCGGCTCGCTCGCGACTCCGCCGAGATTGCCGACGTTGCTGCCACCGTAGGTCTCGGCGTCGGTGTTGATGATCTCGCGATAGAAACCCGCCCGCGGCACGCCCAGGCGATAATCGAAACGAACCAAGGGCGTGGCGTTGACGATGAAAACGAGAAGCTCGCCCTCCTGCGATTTGCGCATGAACGAGACGACGCTGTTGTCGGCATCGTGAAAATCAATCCACTCGAACCCGTCATAGGTGTCATCCAGATCCCAGAGCGCAGGTTCGTTGCGGTAAATGTAATTGAGGTGCTGAACCAGCCGGCGCAGGCCATCGTGGCGCGGTTGCTCGAGCAGATACCAGTCGAGTTCGCGGTCGTGGTTCCATTCGCGCAACTGCCCGAACTCGCCGCCCATGAAGAGCAGCTTCTTGCCCGGATGCCCGTACATCCAGGCGTAGAACATGCGCAGGTTGGCGAATTTTTGCCATTCGTCGCCCGGCATTTTTCCGATGAGCGAACCCTTTCCGTGCACCACTTCGTCGTGGCTGAGCACGAGAATGAACTGCTCCTGGAAAGCGTAGATGAGCGAGAACGTGATATTGCCGTGATGGAAGCGACGATAGATCGGGTCGAGCGACATGTAATCGAGGAAGTCGTGCATCCAGCCCATGTTCCATTTGAAACCGAACCCGAGACCGCCCAGATAAGTGGGACGCGAAACGCCCGGCCACGCCGTTGATTCCTCGGCGATGGTCATGACGCCGGGAAACCGCTCGTAACAGAGCTCGTTAGTCCGCTTCAGGAAATAAACGGCATCGAGATTTTCGCGCCCGCCAAAGGCGTTCGGGATCCATTCGCCTTCCTTGCGCGAGTAATCGAGATAGAGCATCGAGGCCACCGCATCCACGCGCAGGCCGTCGATGTGATATTGGTCGAGCCAGAAAAGCGCGTTAGCGATGAGAAAATTGCGCACTTCGTTGCGGCCGAAATTGAAGATCAGCGTGCCCCAATCCTGATGCTCGCCCTGGCGCGGGTCGGCGTGCTCGTAGAGATCGGTGCCGTCGAACTCGGCCAGCGCATGCGTGTCCTTCGGAAAATGGGCCGGCACCCAGTCCATGATCACGCCGATGCCGCACTGGTGACATTTGTCGACGAAATGCCGGAACTCGTCGGGCGATCCGAATCGGCTGGTCGGGGCGTAGTAGTTCGTCACCTGATAGCCCCAGGAACCTTCGAACGGATGTTCAGCGACCGGCAGCAATTCGATATGTGTATAACCCATCTCGATCACGTAGGGCAGCAACGCCTCCGAAAGTTCGAGATAGCTGAGCGGACGCCGGCCGTCATCCGTCCGTCGCCATGAGCCGAGGTGCACTTCATAGATGCTCATCGAGCTGCGATGGGCCTGCCGGCGCTGGCGCGCTTCCATCCATTCTCCGTCCGCCCAGCGGTAGCGATCCAGATCAAAGACGAGCGACGAAGTCTGCGTGCCGTGCTGGCTGAAAAAACCGAATGGATCGCTCTTCAAAAGAAGCGCGCCGCCCGGCGTGCGAATCTCGAACTTGTAATGCGTGCCCTCTTTCACGCCGGGGACAAACAACTCCCAGACGCCGCTTCCGATCAGCTTGCGCATTGGATTAACGCGGCCATCCCAGCCATTGAAATCGCCGACCACGCTGACGCGCTGCGCATTGGGGGCCCAGACGGCAAAATAAACGCCCTGCTCGTCATTCACCGTGCGCAGGTGCGCTCCAAATTTCTTGTAAAGTTCCCAGTGCTGACCTTCGGCGAAGAGATGCAGATCCACCTCGCCCATGAATGTCCCGTAGCAGTACGGATCGTGCATCACCTCTTCGCTCCCGTCCCAGCGTTTAATGCGCACCCGATAATCGCAATCCCGCCGCGCACCCGGAATGAGCGCCTGGAAAAAACCATCCTGATGCAAACGATCCGCCGCAATCTGGTTCGTCGACTCCCCGTTGCGCAAAATCGTTACCTCACGCGCATCCGGCCGGAAGACGCGAATGGCCAGATCGTCTCCGACCCGATGCGGACCGAGCACACGGAACGGATCTCCATGTGCGCCTCCGAGAAAGACCTCCACTTCATCCGTTGGTAAACCAAGAACAGCAAATGAACTCATCGCTCTGCTAACTTAGGGCGCATCCTCGCAGCCTCAACCGCGACCTGAGCGAAAATCAGCGCGGCGGCCTAACAACCCGGCGCGAAGCGGCCAGCGACTCTCCTGCCCCCGGGAGCCGCGAAGAGGGGACCCGATGTCGGTTGACCCAGACGCCTTCCGCAGCGAAGGTTGCCATGTTCGTCCGGGACTTTTCGCCATTGTCGGCAAATCACAGGTCGGTGCCATCGTCAGGCGCTCGAAGTCGTTCGATCTCGCCTCTATGGAAAATCCGCTCAATACCAAACATATCGCCTTCCTCGGCGACTACGTTCCGCGCCGTTGCGGCATTGCGACTTTTACGGCGGACATTTGTGAAGCCATTGCAGCGGAGTTTCCGCAGACGCATTGCATCGTCGGGTCGGTCAACGACCGGCCGGAGGGCTACGATTATCCGGAAGAAGTGCGCTTTGAAATAGCCGAGCAGGAGCTCGATTCGTATCGGCGCGCGGCCGAATTCCTAAATATCAACAACGTTGAAATCGTTTCCGTCCAACATGAATTCGGCATCTATGGCGGCCCGGCCGGCAGTCATTTGCTGGCTTTCCTGCGCGAAGTGCGCATGCCAGTGGTGACGACTTTGCACACCGTCTTGCGCGAGCCTAACGATGAGCAGCGCGCGGTCATGCAGGAGCTCGACAAACTGTCCGAGCGCTTCATCGTGATGGCGGAGCGCGGCCGCAGCTTTCTGGAGTCGGTTTATGGCGTGGCGCCGGAGAAAATCGATCTGATTCCGCATGGCGTGATCGACATGCCGTTTATCGACTCGAATTTTTTCAAGGACGAACTGGGCGTCGAGGGCAAGACGGTCCTGCTCACCTTCGGCCTCCTTTCGCCTAACAAAGGCATCGAGCACGTCATCGATGCGCTTCCGGCCATCCTCGAACGGCATCCGAATATCGTCTATCTCGTCTTGGGAGCGACGCATCCGCATTTACTGGCCCGGGAAGGTGAAGCTTATCGAGAGAAGCTGGAACGGCTCGTGATCGAGCGCGGCGTAAGCGAACATGTGATTTTTCACAATCGCTACGTCTCGCTCGAGAGGCTCAAGGAGTTTATCGGTGGCGCGGACATTTACATTACGCCCTATCTGAACAAGGCGCAGATCACTTCGGGCACTCTGGCCTATACCTTTGGCTCGGGAAAGGCCGTTATCTCGACCCCCTACTGGCATGCGCAGGAGCTGCTGGCCGACCAGCGTGGCATTCTCGTCCCTTTTGCCGACCCCGCTGCGATTACCGACGGGGTGAATTACTTTCTTTCCAACCCAACGCAGATGACGGCGATGCGAAAGCGCGCCTGGAAGGCGGGCCGCGAGATGATCTGGCCGGTTGTGGCTCGACGTTACATGGAGAGCTTTGAGCGCGCCCGCGCCGGCTTGAGTGCGCCCTCGGTCGCGACCGTGGCGATCCGCAAATCCGAAAATGCCAACTACCCGCTGCCGGCGCTGAAACTGGATCATCTTTTCAAGATGAGCGACCACACCGGCATTTTTCAGCACGCGATCTATAACGTCCCTAACTACTACGAAGCCTACTGCACGGATGATAATGCCCGCGCCTTTATCTTCACCGTGCTCATGCAGGAGGCCGGCGTCGAGCAACCCGAGCTGGATCGTCTGGCCAGCACTTATCTCGCATTTCTCTGGTATGCCTTTGATGCCAACACCTGCCGCTTTCGTAACTTCATGAATCACGAACGGCAATGGCTGGAACAGCACGGCTCGGAGGACAGCCATGCGCGCGCCTTGTGGGCTGTCGGCACGGCTCTGGGCCGATCGCGTAACGAAGGGCATCGCAATCTCTGCGGCCTCTTGTTCCAGCGCGGGCTCTCGCCGGTGGGCCGCTTCAGTTCTCCACGCGCCTGGGCTTTTGCCATCATCGCGATTCACGAATATCTGCGCGCCTTCGCGGGCGATCGCGTCGTCAGCCAGACCCGCGATGTCCTGACGAACATGCTTGCCGATCTGTTCCGCGCAAATTCGACGCCGGATTGGAAATGGTTTGAACGCATCGTCACCTACGACAATGCGAAGCTTTCTCACGCCATGATTCTGAGCGGCCATTGGACTTCGCAGCCTGAGATTCTGGACATGGGCCTTACTTCACTGCGCTGGCTGCTCGAGGCGCAGACGGCGGAAGGCGGCCATTTCACACCCATCGGTTGCCACGGCTTTTGGGCGCGCGGCGGCGAGCGCGCCCGCTTCGATCAACAACCATTGGAAGCGCAGGCCATGGTCTCTGCCTGTCTTGAGGCATTTTCTGTGACGCGCGACGAGTTCTGGCGGAAGGCGGCGCGACGATGCTTTGAATGGTTTCTGGGGCGCAATGATCTCGGCCAACCGCTTTACGACTCCACCACCGGGGGCTGCCGCGATGCGCTCCTGCAGGACCACCTGAATCAAAACCAGGGCGCGGAATCGAGCCTCGCTTTCTATCTTTCCTTCGCCGAACTCACTCGCACCGAAGGAATGAAGGCGTCCGCCGTCGAGGCGCGGGCCGCGTGAAGGTCCAGGCCACGGGCGTCATTTTTCGACCGGATAGCTCGCGGGTGCTCATCCGTCCGTTCCTTCCCGCTGATCCGAAGCGTATCGTCAATATCATCGGGCGCGCTCTCGCTCTAAGTGAAGCGGAGACCGAAGCGCAGCTCGCCTCTGTCACGGCCGACTTCGCAGCGCGGCATCTGAATATTCGCAACATCTGGCGACGGCACTACGAAAAGGTGAAAGCCCACCTCTTCAGCAGCCAGCCGCTTTCCGAGACACGTCAGCTTTACATCGGTGCGCTTTTCTCGGGAGAGTACGCCCTGGAATCAGCCGCCCTCTTCAATCCATCGATTGTCCCCCACCCGGACCAAACCGGCCTGGCCAAGGGCGAACTACGCTTCATCCTCAGTTTGCGGGCGACCGGCGAGGGCCATATTTCATCCATTGAATTTCGCACCGGTGTAATCCGCGCCGATCATTCGATTGCCGTCGAACAACCATCCCGTTTTGTGGCGGCGCCGGTCGTCAATCCAAACCCGACTTATCGCAAGAGCATCTTTCTCCACAAGCTCATGGAAATGGGTTTCGAAAACGAGTGGTCCACTCTCGTCATGGAGACACTGGCCGATACCTTCACCCTCCAGCAATTGGAAAAGGCGATGCAACGCGCCGCCAGGGGCAATGGCCCGGTGTCACGCGCGGTGGAGCGGACCATGGAATGCGTGCGCTGGCTGGCCCAATCCAACTACGAAGTCCATTTCGATTCCTCCGTCGCCGTTTCCGAGCGAATCATCTTTCCCGTCTCTTCCAACGAAAGCAACGGCATGGAAGACGCCCGCTTCGTCCGTTTTGTCGAGGACGATGGCAGCGTCATCTACTACGGCACTTATACCGCCTACAATGGTCATGCTATTCTGCCTCAGCTTCTCGAAACCGCGGATTTCCTGAGCTTCCGCGCCGTCACCCTCAACGGCCGCGCTGTCCAGAACAAGGGCATGGCCTTCTTCCCGCGCCGCATCGATGGGCGCTACGCCATGATTTCGCGGCAGGATGACGAAAACCTCTTCCTCATGTTCTCGGACAACCCGCATTTCTGGAGCGATCCAAAGCTGCTCCGCCGCCCGGGCCAGCCGTGGGAAGCGGTCAAGATTGGCAACTGCGGTTCCCCCATTGAAACGGAAGCGGGCTGGCTGGTCATTACCCATGGCGTCGGGCCCATGCGCAAATACTGCATCGGCGCCATGCTCCTCGATCTGCATGATCCATCGCACGTTCTCGCCTGCCTCGATCAACCGCTCCTCGGTCCACAAGACAACGAGCGGGAAGGCTACGTCCCCAATGTCGTTTACACCTGCGGGGCCTTGCTCCACCGCGGGCACCTCATTTTGCCCTACGGAATCAGTGATACCGCCGCCACCATCGCGACGATGCCGCTGGATGACCTGCTCGCTCAGCTCACCCCAAAAAAAGGATAGCGAAGCGGAAGAATCCCTTCCCGCTTCCAGAAAATCCTTTCGCTGCTGGCCCGATCCCCCCGGGAATAATTGCGATCTCTGTTTCCGACCCGCCGGAGACAAGCGTTGGCGCCCCCAGTGACCACCTTAATTAGATTGACGGTCTCGGGGATTCCTGCGCAAATCCGGCTACGATGAAAAGTAGAGCCATGGTAGTTACTCTGGCGCTGTGGTTTACCACAGCGGCATTTAGTCTGGCGGCATCCATGAACCCGCAAATGGGCACGTGGAAGCTTAACGAGGCAAAGTCAAAATTCGCGCCGGGCGCGACGAAAAACCACACCGTCACCTACACGGCCGCCAAAGGCGACATGACGAAGGTGACCGTGGATGGGGTGGATAAGGATGGCAAGGCGGTCCACTGGACGTGGGTCGGCAGGTTCGACGGGAAACAATACAAGGTGAAGGGCAGCGCGATGGCCGATAGCATCGCTTACAAACCGGTGAACGATCGCACGAACGAGTTGACCATCATGAAAGATGGCAAAGTGGCGATGATGGTGAAGATCGTGGTCTCGAAAGACGGCAAATCGCGCGTCGTTACCAGCACCACGACAGACGCCAAAGGAAAGAAACATACCGACAAGGCCTATTACGATAAGCAGTAGCATCGTTCGACCTGGCCGGTAATTTTGCGGCTGCTCTCCTGCGTTCGCGCGGGAGAGCAGCGTGCCCGGCGCTGGCGCGTGATCGCGCCGCTCCTTGAAAATCTGCGCGTAGCGCCGAAACTGCGCGGCGATGCGCGCATTTCTCGCTCTCGAAGACGGCCGAATTTTCGAGGGCGAATCGTTTGGTGCAACGGAGACGCGCGTCGGCGAAATTTGCTTCAACACTTCCATGACCGGCTATCAGGAGGTGCTGACCGACCCCTCCTATCGCGGCCAAATCGTGGCCATGACCTATCCGCTCATCGGCAATTACGGCACCAATGCGCTCGACCAGGAGAGCGCCGAGCCGCATGTCAGCGGATTCGTCATCGAAGAATTGAGCGAGGTGCCGAGTAACTGGCGCTCGGAAGAATCGCTCGAGGATTATCTGCGCCGCTGGAAAATTCCCGGCCTGCAGGGGGTCGATACCCGCGCGCTCACACGGCATCTGCGCGAGCGCGGTGCCATGAAAGCCTGTCTGACGAGTGAATCGATGCCCGCCGAGCAGGCGGTGCGGCGGGCCGTCGAAGGCGAAGGGGTTGTCGGCATGGATTACGTGCGCGAAGTTTCGACGCCTAAAGTTTACGAATGGGATCCGGAAGATCGGCTTAGCCAAAAGTGGGCGCTTGAGAGCGAGCAGGCTGCGCGTCGCGCGGAGCCGGGTCTGCCTCCGGTGCGAGCGCACATCGTGGCCTACGATTTTGGAATGAAGGAAAATATTCTGCGGCAGCTTCGCCAGAATGGTTTCCGCGTGACGGTCGTGCCGGCCTCAACCACCGCGGCCGACGTGCTTAAGCTGAAACCGGATGGCATCTTTCTCTCCAATGGCCCGGGAGATCCGAGCGCGCTCGATTACATTCATGAATCGGTGCGCGGGCTTATGGGGAAAAAGCCGATCTTCGGAATTTGCCTTGGCCATCAGGTGCTCGGCTACGCCTTCGGTGGGCGGACCTTCAAATTGAAATTCGGCCACCGCGGCGGGAATCAACCGGTGAAAGATCTGCGCACCGGCCGAGTCGCGATCACTTCGCAAAACCACGGATTCGCGGTCGATCCCGAGTCGCTCCCGGCCGAGATCGAGGTGACGCATATCAATTTGAACGACGGGTACTGTCGAAGGCATGCGCCATCGCAAATTGCCCATCTTCAGCGTGCAATATCATCCCGAGGCCGCGCCCGGCCCGCACGACGCCAGCTATTTCTTCGCCCAGTTCGCGGAGTTGATCGAGGAAGGTCGCCAGAACCGCTGACATCGCTTGGCGATTGACCTTATCGGGAATTGTCCGATTTTGAGCGATGATCTATTCCAACAGCAAACCTTCTCTCTTCGTCAAAGCCGCGGTGGCCGTCGCTTTCACCAGCGCGCTGGCCGTGGCGCCGATGGCCCTGGCGGCGGACGAAGCGAGCAAAGACACGTCGGAGACAAAGGAAGTGACGGGCGAAATCGTCGACATGATGTGTTATGTCGATCACGGAGCCAAAGGGGCGAAGCACGCCAGTTGCGCGGAGAAGTGCATCAAGAGCGGCGGCCCGGTCGGCATTTTGAGCGATGGCAAAGCGATCCTCGTCGTCGGCGATCACAAGCCGATGAACGATGAGCTGGCGCCGCTCGCGGGCAAGACGGTGACGCTCAAGGGCAAGATGGCGGAGAACGGCGGCGTGAGCATGCTGGAGAACGCCGAGGTCGTAAAGAAATAGGTCGACGTCGTTTCAAGCAGGCGCGCAAAGTCGGTCGCGGACCGGAATTGCGCGCCGCTTTGCGTACCGTTGTGTCAGGGGAAAATCGCTCCAACTGTCATCCCAAGCGGTTCAGGAAGACTGCGCTTGTGTCGCCGCCGGGGTGCCATACGCGGCGCGGCGAAGCTGGAGCACTTCGCGCAGCATGGCCATGGCATCGTGGAAAAAACGCACCTTGCTCCCGTCGCGATGATTCCAGTGAACCGGAATCTCGCGCATGCGCAAATGCGCCCGCTGCGCCAGATAGAGCAGTTCCACATCGAAGCCGAAGCCTTCGACGCGCGCGGCTTCAAAGAGCGGTCGGCAAACATCGAGGCGGAAGGCCTTGAAACCGCACTGTGTATCCCAGAAGGGCAAACCTGTCGCGAGCCTGACGAGCAAATTGAAGACGCGACCGGATTGTTCCCGTCGCCAGGGCTGATGCTGGCCGATGAGACGGCGGTTTAGCGCGCGCGACCCGAAAGCAATGTCGACTTCATCGGCGACGATCGGTTCTACCAGCTTCGGAATTTCTTCGAGCGGCGTGGAGAGATCGGCATCCATGAAAAGGGCGATCTTTTCGCGCGCCGCCAGCATGCCCATGCGGACGGCCGCACCTTTGCCATGATTTGTCGGCGTGGAAATGAGGTTGTGTCGCACCTCGCTTTCGGTTTCAAGAATCCGGGCGATCACTTCCTCGGAGCGATCCAGCGAACCGTCATTGACCACGATCAACTCACTCTTCGGCATGGCGCCGCGCATGTAGTCGAGAGTTGTTCGCAGGCTTTCACCGATTCGTTCGGCCTCATTGAAGACCGGGATAACGATGGAGATGGGCGTCGGCATTTGAAAATGTAGAGACGCTTGAGCCAGGTACCGTTCATTCGGTCAGGCGCTCGGCACAAACGCCTTCACATCATTGCTCACGTCATTTGTAAATCGCAATTTCCGGTTTGCCCTCGACGCCAATCCTTCCACGATACATTCCCGACGTGTTAAAGAGCTGCGCGATGTTTCCCTGGCGATCCATGACAATCAAGCCACCGGTACCGCCCAGTTTCCTGATCGTGTCGAGCACCTGCTGAGAAGCATCCTGCACGGAGAGGCCGCGATATTGCATCAAATCCGAGACGCTGTGCGCGGCCACGGTGCGGATGTAATATTCGCCATCCCCGTGCCGGAAACCGCGCAGGTGGCGTCGTTCGCATACGTTCCCGCGCCGATGATCGGTGAATCGCCGATGCGCCCGGCATGTTTGTCGGTCAAACCGCCCGTGGAGGTGGCGGCGGCGAGATGCCCCGCCTGGTCGAGTGCCACGGCGCCGACCGTGCCATGATAATCCTGGGCGGAAGCGATGAATTTCTTCCCGCCGGTGTCGCCGCCCTTTTTCTGCGCTTTGACGCGCTGCAAGGCCTGCCAGCGTTCCTCCGTATAGAAATATTTCTGGTCGACCAATTTCATTCCCATTTGTTTGGCGAATGCTTCCGCGCCGGCCCCCGCCATCATGACATGCGGCGATTTTTCCATGACGAGCCGGGCGAGAGCAATCGGGTTGCGCACCTGCCTGACGCTGGCGACCGCACCGGCATTGAGCGTTGCGCCATCCATGATCGAGGCATCCATCTCGTTCGTGCCGGCGTCGGTAAAGACCGCGCCTTTGCCGGCGTTGAAATGAGGATCGTCCTCCATGACGCGGACAGCGGCTTCGACGGCGTCCAGACTGGAGCCGCCTTTATTCAAAATTTCATAGCCGGCCTGCAACGAGCGCTGCAAGGCGGCGCGGTAGGCCGCTTCTTTTTCCGGCGTCATGCTCCCGCGTTCGATGGTGCCGGCGCCGCCGTGAATGGCCAGGGCAAATTTCTTGTCGGTTTTCATAGCGTCCGCCTGGCCGCGGGCCGCGGGCAGGAGGGCCGCGCCGAGCAGCGCGATATGGAGAATGCATTTGGCTGGGAAAGTCAATTTCATAACAGGATCGTGTTTTGCCTAACGAGACGGCGGCCTGGCCCGCACTCGTCGCAGGCATTCCTCCACCATGGCGACCTGCGCCGCGACTCGTGTTTGCAAGGCGAATTCCGAAGGCGTTTCAATGGTAAACGTGCGCCGCGCGTGTTTTAAATGCAGATAAATGGCCTCCGGCACAAGCGGGAATCTTTTCAGATCGATGTGGCGCCGCACCAGACCGGCGTTGGCCTTTCGGCCGTCGATGCACTCGCGCGTTTCGATGGCGATAAGAGGCCGCGCCATGTCGAGTAACTCTTCGCCCCAGAAAGGACGGTCGCGCTGCACTTCGTAAATGTAGAGTCCCTGCGCGTCGTAATCTTCGTGCAAAGTGAGCGAGAGCGCGAACTCTTCGCCGCGCAGAACCTGTTTCAATTCGCGCACCGGCGAACAGGGTCGAGCCTTGCCAAACTCGCGGTTGAGGTCGCGTCCAAACCTGTCGGTCCGGGAATTGTTACGCAGGCCCCAGGGATTGAGGCACGGGAAAATGAGAAAAGGATGGGCCCGCAACTGTCGCCAATTCTTCTCCGCCCAGACAATGAGCGCTTCCGACCCAGCCGGCTCATCACCGTGAATTCCGGCGGAAAGATGAATCGTGCGCGGATCGCCCGCACGTCCGGTGCGCAGAAAATGGACCGGCAATCCGCTGGATTGGCCAAAGCGCCGCAGGCGCAGCCGCGCTTTCCGGGCGACGGCGCGCCAGCGATCGATGAGCAATTTGTCATCGTGCGGCCGGGCCATCATGCGACTAGTAACGCGCTTCCGCCGAAGAGGCGAGCTCGGGTCAGCGCGATTTCCCTTTCGCGCGCAACGAAGTACGGCAATTTCCCTCAACATGGCCGAAGACGAACAGGGCGACAGCGAGAACGCCACGCTTGAAACCAATCCGGTCGCCGTGGTCCAGGATATCGGCGCTGCCGGGCAGAACGTGCTCTACGAGATCGGAAGCATGTTCTGGTTCATCATCCAGACGTTCAGTGAGACGCTGGATAACATGCGCCACGGACGGGTGCCTTTCCGGGCGGCAAGTTTTTTTCGGCACACGGAACGGGCCGGCGTCGGATCCGTGCCGCTCGTGGCCATGGTCTCGTTCTTCCTCGGTCTGACCATGGCGCTGCTGACCGGCTATCAACTGCAGCGCTTCGGGACGGAACGACTTGTGCCGGGGCTGGTCGCGATCGCGTTCACGCGGGAGCTCGGCCCATTGCTTACCGGAATCATGCTCGCTGCGCGTATCGGCGCTGCGTTCACCGCTGAACTTGGCACCATGCAGGTCTCTGAAGAAGTGGAGGCGATTGAAGCCATGGGCATCGGGCCGCTGCGCTTTCTGGTCGCGCCGCGCATGCTCGCGCTTTTCTGCCTGATGCCCTGCCTCTCGGTTATTTCCAGTCTGGCGGCCATCATTGCCACGAGCCTGATCTCGCGCGCCTACTTCAGCATTGCGTTTGTTTATTTTAACGACCTGGTCATGCACGCTCTTCTCATGCGAGACATCATTACCGGCGTGCTCAAAAGTTTTCTTTTCGGACTGCTCATCGGGGCCATCGCCTGCTACCGCGGATTAACGGTGAAGGGGGGCGCGGCCGGCGTGGGCACCTCCACGACCTCCAGCGTGGTCACGGCCATCACCACCGTAATCGGCTTCGACACGCTCTTTAACATCGTTTACGTGGCCTTCTTCCCATGAGCACGCAAACCCCGCCTGTCGCCGAACTGCGCGACGTGCATCTCCAGTTTGGCGAAAAGAGTGTGCTTGCGGGCGTGTCCCTCAAAGTCGAGCCGCAGGATCGCCTTGTCGTGATGGGGCAAAGCGGCAGCGGCAAGAGCACCATTCTGCGTCTCATCCTCGGCCTTTTGTCGCCGACGAACGGCTCCATTTTCTTCAAGCAATTTGAAGTCAGTCGCCTTTCGCGACGCAAACTGCAGCGCGTCCGCACCGACATCGGGATGGTGTATCAATACTCGGCCCTGCTCAGCTCACGCAACGTGCGCGACAATATCGCTTTGCCCCTCGAGGAACTGACCGAGAAGTCGCGCCGGGAAATCGATGAGATCGTGGACCAGAAACTCGAGCTGGTTGGGATGCAGGATGCGAAGTTGCAAATGCCTTCACAGCTGAGCGGCGGCATGCGCAAGCGCGTCAGCCTGGCCCGCGCCCTCGTCATGGAGCCAGAGCTGATCCTGTTTGACGAACCGTCGGCCGGCCTCGATCCAGTCATCAGCTCCGTGATCGACGAATTGATCATCAACCTGACCGAACAATCGAAGGTGACTTCCGTGATCGTGACACACGAAATGGACAGCGCTTTTCGCATCGGGACGAAAATGGCTATGCTTTATCAGGGAAAAATCATCGAGACAGCCGATCCTGAAACCTTCAAACAATCATCCAACCCAGTGGTCGTACAATTCTTGAGCGGCAGCACGGAAGGCCCGATTTTGGAAGGAACCCAAGATGCAATTGCGACGTAACGAAATTCTGACCGGATTGCTCGTCCTCGGGACGCTGGCCATTCTGACCTTCATCCTCATCCTGCTGGGGGCGCCGGGATTGTTCCGGCCGCTCGCCACCTACAAGATCTATTTCGACAACGCCGCCGGCATCAAGCTGGGCGCGCCGGTTCTGCTGGCCGGGCGCAAGATCGGGCAGGTGGAAAGACTGAATTCGCCCGTCAGCGACGCCGAAGCGCAACGCGCCGCGCAAGCCACCAACGCTCCGGCTCCCCGGCCTTCGCCGGAAGCGGGCGCGTCCCCCACTCCGCCACCCTCACTCCGATATCAGGTCCGCATCGACGTCCAGGTGGACAAGCGCGCTGCCGTTTACAAGAACGCGAAGGCGCGGCTCATCAGCCTCGGCCTGCTCGGCGAGACGGCCATCGATTTCACCCAGGGAACCGAAAAGGCCGGCCTCGCCCAGGACGGCGAAATTTTCGCAGGCGATCGCGTGCCGGACTTTGGCGAAGCTGTCGCGCAAATGCTCACCATTATTCAGCCGGTCGCGACTTCAGCGACGGGCGCCCTGAATCAGCTGCAAAGCACGGCCCAAAACCTCGCTCGCATCACTGACGAAAACTCGCAGATGAACATGGCCATCGCGCAGTTCCGGACCTTTGCCGAGAATCTGACAAATCTGACCGCGCGCGACAGTTCTCTCTCCATTTCGCTGAAGAATGTGGAGCAAATCAGCAGCCAGCTCACGGCCAACGACAACATCCAGGTCACCCTGCAAAACTTCCGCGATTCTTCCGACAGACTTAAATCGGCGTTGGGCGAACTCGGGCCCGATCTCAAGGAAAGTGGCCGTAATATCACCGACATGACGGCGACTTTGAAAAGTCAGCCGTGGCGCCTGATCTGGCCGAACACCAAGAAATATCCAGGCGAAGTCACAGTGCACGGCGATACCATCACCGTGCGCAAGGCCGCCCGCGCGCGACCGGAGTCGACTCCGCGACGCCACCGCTAAGGCAGGCGGTTTTCCACCGGTCTGAATCCTGCTCCCCTCGGGAGCAGATGAATGCCGACCTGGAAAATGGTCCCATCGGGGAACCAGACCTCAGCACGAAAGTCGTCAGCAGCATGCTGCGCAAGATCGAGCATAAATATGCCCTGCTCTTTGCGACGGCCAAGCAGGAATGGCAGGCCCGTTTCGGTGGACGCGAAGCGAGCGACGCCTGCGTGACCATCTCGATTCACCCCAGCCACACCCCGCGTGTGCTCGTCCCCTTCCCACCCTCCAGTTTGCCTCCGGAGCCAGACTCCAAAGGCAACTGATCGCTGCTGCCTGCGCCGCGTACAGGCGAACAGCGCTGAATAATTTGAAGCGCCCGGGCGTCTGAGTTATTATTCAACTTGCAGAAAAGCAAAAACGAAAGGTGGAACCAATGAACTGGAAGAAACTTCTCTTGATTGCAGCAATCGTCGGCGCCTTCGCATTCGTGGCGACGCCGCGTTCGGAAGCGCGCGGCCACGTTTCCATTGGCATCGGTATCGGGGTTCCGATCGGCTACTACGGCTACGGCTATGCGCCGTATGGGTATTATCCGTACGGATATCCGGCCTATTACAATGTCGGTTACGCCGGTTATTGGGGACCGCACTACTACCTGCGCAGCCGTTACGGGGCCCATCCCTATCGCTGGTACTACGGCCATCCCTACAGCCGGCATCATCGCCGCCACGTCTATCGCGGGGTGCGAGTCCGCTGAGGCCGACTTAGCCGCGAACAAAACTTGCGCCGCGGCGTGATCCGCCCGGCGCTTTTTGTTGCCGTTAAACTTCCGCAGCCTCGAGGAATCCCTCTAACTGCCGGATGCGCGTCGGATGGCGCATCTTGCGCAGGGCTTTCGCTTCGATCTGCCGGATGCGCTCACGCGTCACCCGAAATTGGCGGCCGACTTCCTCGAGCGTGCGGCTATAGCCGTCGACAAGCCCGAAGCGCTGTTCGAGCACCTGGCGCTCGCGTTCAGTCAGCGTTTCGAGGACATCCTTGATCTTCTCCTTCAGGAGAACGATCGCCGTCATGTCGCTCGGATTTTCGGCGCCCTTGTCCTCGATGAAATCGCCGAAATTCGTCTCTTCGCTTTCGCCCACTGGTGATTGCAGTGAGATCGGCTGCTGCGCCATCTTCAAAACGGCGCGCACCCGATCGACCGGCAACAGAATTTCCTCCGCCACCTCCTCCGGAGTCGGCTCACGGCCGTATTCCTGCACAAGCTGCTTTTGCACACGCATCAATTTGTTGATCGTCTCGATCATGTGCACCGGAATGCGAATGGTGCGGGCCTGATCGGCAATGGAGCGTGTAATTGCCTGGCGAATCCACCACGTCGCGTAGGTCGAAAATTTATACCCGCGCCGGTATTCGAATTTCTCGACCGCCTTCATCAGTCCCATGTTGCCTTCCTGGATCAGGTCGAGGAACGAGAGCCCGCGGTTGGTGTATTTCTTGGCGATGGAAATGACGAGCCGCAGGTTGGCTTCCACCATTTCCGTCTTGGCCCGGAGCGCTTTGCGCAGCCACCCCTTCAAGGCCTGGTACTGTTCGATGAATTCATCGAGCGAAAGCCAGAGGATTTGCTCGAGTTCGCGCGTCGCCAGCGCGTTACTGACGCCGTTGCGGCCGCGCTTCGCGGTCGCCTCGAGCCGCCTTACGCTCAGGAGTCGGTAGTACTCGTCCGCCAGGTGCACGAATTCTTCCGTCACCTTCTGCTTGAAGTAGAACTTCGGATAAAGCCTTTGCAGAGAGGCGACTCCCTTCTGGAACGCCTTCAATTTGCGCCCGTCGCGGCGAGTCGTTTTAAGCAGCTGGCCGTATTGCACCGTCAGCGTACTGCTGAGCGTTTTCACCTGCTTGCACAGGCGCGGCAACATCTTCATGTAGCGCTCGCGGCTCTCAATTTTCTTGTCCAGGATCACGCGGTCGAACCGCTCCCGCCCTTCGGTCAGTTTTTCCGCCAAATCGAGATGCGCCTGGCCGATAAAGCCGAAGCGATGGATGAGCCGCTGGACCATGACCTCCGCCTCCTCGATGCGCTTGGAGATTTCCACCTCCTGTTCGCGCGTCAGCAAGGGCACCTGGCCCATCTGCTTGAGATACATGCGCACCGGATCGTCCAGGATATCGAGCTTGGTTTCCGGTTTTTCTTCCTCTTCCTCCTCGTTCTCTTTTTTACCGTCTTTGTAGCGGTCGACCTCGGATGCTTCGATAATGTCGATCTCCAGGCGGCGCAGTCGCGTCAGGATGGCGTCGAGCTCGTCCGCGTCGGTAATCGCTTCCGGCAGGGCTTCGTTGAGATCGTCGAATGTGAGATAGCCCTGCTCCTTGGCCAGCTTGATCAATTCCCGGACGCGCGCCTGCACCTCGTTCTCTTTATCGTTAGGCCAGGCTCCCGCCGCCTTCGTGGCTGCCATATCGGGTTTGCGCAAACGCGTTCTTTTCGGCGTTTTTCTGGCCCGCGTCGGAATCAGCCTGGTGCGGCGGGTCCGTTTCTGGGTCGGGCGCACCGCGGGTTTTGACCGTTTCGGGTGCGCTTTGCCGCTTTCCTTACCTTTTGAGTGCTTAGCCACCAAGCAGTTGTGCCGTTAAGTTGAACAAAGCTTTTCGCGTGCCTGCCCTGCGCCCTCCGCGCGACGAGGACGCCTAGGCGTCAGCCACCCGGGCGGGCGAAAGCTTGGGAAGCTCGCGGAGCTGTTCCTGCAGGTCAACAATTTCTTTTTGCAAATGCAGAATTTCCCCATGCGAAAGCTGGGTCAGCTTCATCCGGCTCTGGGCGGCTTCCAATTGGCGGCGCAAACTGGCCTGCCGCAGGCCAGCCCACCAATCGTGCGCCACGGCCAGCCCGTTCTCCGGCTTTTTCTGCAGCAGCCAGGAGGAAATGAGCGCTTCCTCGCCGGGCACCAGCGTTGACATGAAGGCGTTGAGCGAAGCCGGATCGTCCGGGCGCGCTTTGGATTCGAGAATGCGGGCGAGCAGCTCGGCGCCCGGCGTTTGTGCGAGCACCTCGCGCCAGTTCTGTTGTTCCAGAAAATTACGCGCTTCCTCGTCCCGCAGGGCCAGCAGACAAAGCATGGCCAGATCGTGCCGCGGCGCCGGGGCCGCCACCGGCACCTCGGAGCGCTCACCGTCATGTCGGATGAAATCGCGGCCGGCTTTCGGAATAAGACTGGCAAATTCCGCCGCGCCCACTCCAAGCCGCGCGCTCGCCTTGCTGACCACCTCGCCCCGCATGAAGGAGTCGTGCACCCGACCAATCGTTTCGGCCAGGCGGCGGGCCAGCTGCATTTTTGCGCCTAACGAATCGAGCGGTTGACGGGCCGTTTCATGTTCGATCCAGTAATCGAAAAAATCCTCCGCCCCGGCGATGAGCTTCTCGAACGCCTCGCGCCCCTTTTCGCGCACGAGCGAATCCGGATCCTCACCCGGCGGCATTTCCGCTACGCGAATAACGAGATCGTTCTGCAATAAGGCATCGAGCGAGCGCTCAGCCGCTTTTTGCCCGGCCGCATCGGCGTCGAAGCAAAGCACCACTTCGTTGACAAACCGCTTCAGGATGCGCGCCTGCTGTTCCGTAAAGGCTGTTCCCTGCGGCGCCACGACATTGCCGATGCCCGCCTCAAACAGCGTGATCAGATCGAGCTGTCCTTCACAGACAATCGCGCAATCGGCCTCGATCAACGCGCGCTTGGTCTTGTGCAGGCCGAAGAGAATGTTGCCTTTGCGGAAAAGCGGCGTCTCCGGCGAATTCAAATACTTGGCCGCACTCGCATCCTTCTCCAGCACGCGCCCGCTGAACGCCACCACTTCCCCCACGTCGTTGCAGATCGGGAACATGATCCTCCCGCGGAAACGATCGTAGACCTCGCCGTCGGCGCGGGTTTCGTCGCGCAATTTAACCAGACCGCTCTGCAAAATCTGGCCACGCCGATAACCCCGGTCGAGCGCCCATTTCAGGCAGGCATCCCAGCTGTCCGGCGCGAAACCAATCTGCCAGTTCCCAACGATCTTGCGATCGATCCCCCGCTCCTTCAGATAGGCGCGCGCCGGCGCCGAGAATTCCTTCTTCAGTAAATTCTCCCGGAACCACTCGGTCGCTTCCGCGTGCAGCTTCAGCAAAGTGCGACGCGCTTCGTGCTGGCGATCCTCCTCACCGCCGCCGCTGCTCCGCTCTTCGATCACCGGGATGCCGGCACGCGCCGCCAGCTTGTGCACGGCCGCCGGAAAATCGACATGCTCGTAATCCATGACGAAGCGGAAGACACTGCCACCCGCCCCGCAGCCGAAGCAGTGAAACGTCTGCCGGCTTGGGCTCACCGTGAAGGAGGGCGTTTTCTCCTGATGAAACGGACAGAGCGCCTTGAAGTTTGTGCCGGCGCGCTTGAGCGGAAAATACGAGCCGATTACCTCCACGATATCGTTGGCGGCGGCAATTTGCTCGATGGTTTGGGATGGGATTGTTCCCATGAATGCACTATTTTTCGCTCGTTTGCTGACGGGCGCGATGCAAAAGTAATGCAGCGCAGTCCCGCTTCCAACTCGATGAAAATCTCGCGCGTCATTTTTTTCCTCGGCCTTCTCGCCGCGAACATGCCGCAACTGCGCGCGGCCGACACGATTCGCAGGGGCGATACGGTGGTCATTCCCATCCACGGCGAAATTTCGCCCGCGCTCTTTCTCTTTCTGCGTCGGGCGGAAAAGGCGGCAGAGAGCGCCGGGGCGGCAGCCATCATTTTCGATATGAACACCTACGGTGGCCGGCTCGATGCGGCGGAGCAAATCACCGGCGTCCTCAATCACGCGACCATTCCCACCTACACGTTCATCGATTCGAACGCCGGTTCGGCAGGCGCTCTGATCGCGCTCGCCACCAGGCGCATTTACATGGCGCCCGTCAGCGCGATCGGGGCGGCCGCCCCGGTGCTCTCCAACGGACAGGATTTGCCGGAGACGGAACGCGAGAAGACGATTTCCTACTGGTCCGCGCTCATCCGCAGCTCCGCCCTGCGCAACGGTCACAATCCTGACATCGCGGAAGCGTTCATGAACAAGGACAAGGAGGTGAAAATCGGCAAACACCTCATTCACGCGAAGGGTTCCCTTCTCACCCTGAACGCGCAGGACGCGACCGAGCGCATCGACGGCAAGCCGGTCCTCGCCGAAGGCATGGCCGATTCCGTGGCCGAGGTGATGAGCAAGGCCGGCTTGAAAGGCGACGCTGTTTCACTGGATCCGACCGGCTTCGAGCAGCTCGCTTTTTGGATCACGAAACTCGCGCCGCTGTTGCTTCTCGGCGGAATCATCGGCGCCTACATCGAATTCAAAATGCCGGGATTCGGCCTGCCGGGAATTCTTTCCATCATCTGTTTCGCGCTCTTTTTCCTCGGACATTACCTGGCGGGGCTGGCCGGGTGGGAAGTGGTCGCCCTGTTTGTCGTCGGTATTCTGCTCATCGCCGTGGAAATTCTTCTGTTCGGCCATGCCACCATCGTCATCGGCCTGGTCGGCGTGCTTGTCGTTCTCGGTTCGCTCCTTTGGGCCATGACCGATCGTTATCCCGGGCAACGATTCCTGCCGACCGGCCACATGCTGACCGTACCGCTGCTCAACCTCTCGCTTGCGCTCATCGGCGCGTGGATCCTCATGCTTCTCCTGGCGCGTTATCTTCCCCAAACCAGCCTTTATCGCCGCTTCGCCCTCATGAGCAGTAACCCGCCCGGCCCTTCCCTGAGCGGAACGCCGCGCCAATTCGCGAACGCGCTCGCGCTCGCTCCCGGCATGCGCGGAATTGCCCTGACGACTTTGCGGCCGAGCGGCAAGGCGCGCTTCGACGAGCACATTGTCGACGTCGTCACGGAAGGTGAATTCATTTCGTCGCAGACGGCCGTCACCGTCGTGCAGACTGATGGAATGCGCGTCATTGTCAAAGCCACGACGTAACCGGCACTCTCTGCCGGCCATCGGCGGATGGGTGCGAGTTCCATCAGAAAATTGACTGTTGGCCGAAAGCGGCGCTTTTTCTAAGCTCTAAACCATGCATTGGCTCCGCCGGAATCGCCTGCTCATCCTGGCGGCAATCTGCATTTTCTGGACGGTCGCCCTGCTGCTCGGTCGCCTCTTGTCCAGCACGCCGTTCCTTTCCGCGCCCTGGCGGACCGAACAGGGCTTTGAAGATCTGCTCCGGCGCGAAGGCCAGAAAACACCGACGCGCAAGGATTTCGTCCTGCTCGGCATCGATCAGGCCACCTTGCAGATGCCGCCGCTTTTGCCCGAGGAAGTGACTCATAACCGTGCCTTTCAGCTCATGACGGAGAAGCCCTTTCCATGGTCGCGCGAAGTCTGGGCCGTGCTCATGGACAAGCTCTTCGCCTCCGGCGCGCGCCTCGTCATGTTCGATCTTGTTTTCAGCCCGCCTAACGAGGGAGACGCGGCTTTCAAGGCGGCGCTCGACAAGTACCGCGGCCGCGTCGTTATCGGTGCGAATGTGGACACGGCCGGCATGCGGCAAATCATCTGGCCTAACGAAGATCTGATCCCGCCGCCGGCCAACGCAGATCGACGCGTCGGCTACGTCAATTTTTGGCCGGATCCGATTGATGGCAAAGTGCGCGCGGCCAATTTCACGACGACGGAACGGCAGCTCGCCGGCATGGCTCCGTATCCGGGCGCGGAGGTGTTCGAATCGTTCGCCGCCCGTGGTCTCGAGCAGTTGGGACGCGGCGCGGATGTCCCGCTCGATCAACGCTCGCACATGATCCGCTTCAGCCAGGTGAACGCCTATCCCGCGCGCACGCTCTACGAAGTGTTCGATCCGAAATTGTGGCACGCCAATTATCACGACGGCGCGTTCTTCAAAGGCAAAATCGTTCTGATCGGCGCCACCTCGCAGATTGCGCACGACGTGGTGGACACGCCGTTGGGTCCAAACACGCTCGGGCCGGAGCTGCACCTGCAAACGATGGCCGCCGCCCTGGCGCATCAATTTCTCACGCCGACGCCACCGCGCATGATGTTCGCACTGGTGGGGGCGGCGGGCCTGCTGGCTTGGTTGCTCATCGCTTTCGTGCGGCGGCCGCTCCTTTGCCTCGTTACCCTGGTGCTGGCCTCCAGCGCGTATCTGCTGGCCAGCCGGGTGCTCTACGATCGCACCGGCTTCATTCTGCTCACTGTGCCGGTGTTGAGCGCGTTTCTGCTCAGCGGACTTTTCTCGCTGGGCTTCGAGTACGCCCTGGAACGGATCGAAAAATTGCGCACCCGGCGCACGCTCGAGCGTTATGTTTCGCGCAACCTGGTCAAGGAAATCCTCGACAATCCGGGCGGCTATTACAACAGCATGCGCGGCTCGCGCCGGCCGGTCACGGTCCTCTTTTCCGACCTCATAGGATTCACCACCCTGAGCGAGAAGGCCGATCCCGAGGAACTCGTCCGGCAATTAAACGAGTACCTTAGCCGCATGGTCGGTGTCGTTTTCGACAACGACGGCACCCTCGATAAATTTATCGGTGACGCCATTATGGCCGTGTGGGGCAACGTCAAAAGCCTCGGCGTGGCCGAGGATGCGAAAGCGTGCGCGCGGGCCGCGCTCGGCATGCGGCGGGAGTTGAAGAAGTTGAACGACGGCTGGCGCGCCCAAAACCGCCTCACCCTTGGCATGGGCGTCGGGATCAATCAGGGCGAGGTCATCATCGGCAACATCGGTTCCTATGAACCAAACGAGCGGCTCGATCCCACGGTGATCGGCGATTCGGTCAATCTGGCCTCGCGCCTGGAAGGACTGACCCGCATCTACGGCGTCGACATCCTGGTCGGACCGACGGCAGGCGATCTGATCCGCGACGATTTCCATCTGCGCAGCGTGGCCCATGCGCAGGTGAAAGGGAAAACCAAGCCGGTAGAAGTTTATACGCTGGTCGGCGCGCGCACGGATGGCGTCTCGGCTGAGGAGCTGAAATGCCTGGAGATTTACGAGAAAGGCATCGCCAGGTTCCGCGGGCGCGAGTTCACGCAGGCGAAGCAATTCTTCGGCGAATTCCTCGAGAAATATCCAAACGATTCACTGGCCACGCTTTATCTCGATCGCGCCGGCGATTACGAAGCTGAGCCGCCTCCGGACGACTGGAACGCGGTCGAGGTATTTAAGAAGAAGTGAGTGTGATCTGCGCTGTGTCGTAAGCAAAGCGCGGTCATTCTGAGCGCAGCGTAGAATCTCACAAAGGCGCCGAGGGCGTTTGTGAGGTCCCTCGCTGCGCTCGGGATGACAACGCTTTTTCTTCCTATTCCTCTGCGTCCAGGTCTTGATGCCGGTCCGAAGTGAGCAGAGTTCGAGGAAGCGGAAGAGGCAGAGGGAACGCTGGCCAAAAGCGGCCACTCGGCGTAAGAAACCGGCATGAAAGGCGAGCCGCGCCATTTTCACTTTCTCGGCATCTGCGGAACCGCCATGGGTTCGGTCGCCGCCGCCCTGCGCGATCGCGGTTTTGTCGTCACCGGTTCGGATGAAAACATCTATCCGCCGATGTCGACCTTTCTCGAGAAACGCAAGGTCGCGCTCCATCAAGGCTATCGCGCGGAAAATTTATCGGACGACATCGATATCGTGGTCATCGGCAACGCCATCACGCGTGGAAATCCCGAAGTGGAGGCCGTCCTGAACCGTAAGCTCTACTACCTCTCGCTTCCGGAGGTGCTGAAGGAATTCTTCCTGCGCGGCCGTCACAATCTCGTCGTTACCGGCACGCATGGGAAAACGACCACGACGGCGCTGCTCGCCTGGATCATGAAAGATGCCGGCCTCGACCCGAGCTACGTCATCGGCGGGATTCCCAATAATCTTGGACAGGGTGCCTGCTTCAACGATTCAAAGTACTTCGTCATCGAAGGCGACGAGTATGACACCGCCTTCTTCGACAAGCGCTCGAAGTTCATTCATTACCTCCCCGAGCTCCTGATCGTGAACAACATCGAGTTCGATCACGCCGACATCTTTCCCGATCTCGACGCGATCAAGCTAAGCTTCCGCCGCCTGCTCAACATCGTGCCCCGAAACGGCATGGTCTTGCTCAACGGCGACGACCCGAACTGCGTGGAGGTGGCGCGCCAATGCCAGGCACCGATGGTCGAAATTGGTTTCTCGGCCAATTGCGCACAGCGCATCCGCGATGTCGCCCATTCCCCGAAAGGGTCCTGCTTTACCCTGGGCGAGGATGAGTTTGAGGTGCCGTTGATGGGTGAGTTTAACGTGCGCAACGCGGCCATGGCGGTCTCAGCGGCCAAATTTTATGGTGTGCCTAACGAGAAGATTCGTGAGGCCCTGGCGAAATTCGAAGGCATCGCCCGCCGTCAGCAGGTCCGGGGAAAAGCGGGCGGCGTTACCGTGATCGACGATTTCGCGCACCACCCGACAGCCATTGCGCAAACGCTCAAGGCGCTCCGGCTCCGCTATCCCGGCCATCGGCTCTGGGCCATTTTTGAGCCGCGCTCGAACACGACGAGGCGCGCCATTTTTCAGAATGAATTACGCGATGCGCTCGGCCTGGCGGATGGCGTTTTCATTTCCGAAGTCGCGCGTCTCGAGCAAATTGCCAGGGAAGAACGCCTTGATCCCGCGGCCGTGATAGAACGGATCGCCGCGGCGGGACGTCCCGCCTTTTACGAAAAGAATGCGGATGCGATCGTCGATCGAATCATTCCGCAACTGAAGAAGAATGACGTGATCGCGGTTTTCAGCAACGGCGGTTTCGACCGGATCCACGAGAAGTTGCTCGAGCGATTGGGGCGGAACTCGTAAGTCGCGCGTCGGCAAAGCTTTTCAGTTCACGATTCACGCATTCTGCATGTAAAGCTCAGGTTGCCGCCCACTCGCCCACCTGCTACCATACGTCCCGTGCTTCGCCCCTTCCATATCGCGGTGATCGCTCTCGCGACGGCGCTGCCCGCTTTTGCCCAGGTCGCCGACAACAACGTCCCGCCGAACTCGGACACCGCGATGGCAACCCCGCGCCCGCAGCCCTCGCCCCCTCAGGAGACGGTTGCCACACCCTCCGCCGAGGAGGAAAACGTCAAACTGCAGTTTCCCAATAGCGACGTCGCCGACGTGCTCCGTTTCTATGAGGAACTGACCGGCAAGAAGCTGGTCATGGACAACAACGTCACCGGGAAGGTGAACATCTTCATCAGCAAGCCGATCACGCGCGACGAGGCCATCAAGATTATCGAGATGAACCTCCTGCTCAACGGTTACGCGCTGGTCAACGCGGAGAACGACATCGTGAAAGTAATCGGGAGCGGGAAGAACCCCCGCAGCGCCGGCGTTCCCATCATTTCCGATGAAGCGGATATTCCGGAGGGCGATCACGTCATCAGCTATCTTTTCAAGCTGAACTACGCCGACCCGCAGGAATTGCAGCAGGTCATCGGGCAGTATCTCTCCCCCGCACAGTCCTACACTTCATTCCTCGCCCTGCCGAAATCGTCCAGCCTGCTCGTCACGGAAAGTTCCGATGTCATCCGGAAGCTGGCCAAGATCGTCAATCAGGTCGATGTGCCGCCGGCCGAGGTGGTGAGCAAGTTCGTCAAACTGGAACGAGCCGATGCCAGCAAGGTGGTGGACATGCTGCACGACATCTTCGAGAAAGACGCGCAAAACACACCCGCCGGGATCAGGCGCGGTGTTCGACCGGTCGTACCGACACAACCTCAGCCGATTGAGGCCGGTGAGATGGGCGCCCTCCTTGGTCTTTCCGAGGAATCGGTCATCGTCGGGAAGATCAAACTGACGGCCGACGTGCGCACAAACCGCATCCACGTCATTACCCGGCCGGCCAATCTTCCATTCATCGAGCGGCTGATTGCCGAGTTCGACGCGAATGTCGAATTTGCCAAGCCTGTGACACGACCACTGCGTTACATTTCGGCGGCGGACGTTCTGCCGGTGCTGGTCCAGGCGCTGGCCGAACCGGGCGAAGAGCAACAGGCGGGCGCCGGCGGACAGAATACCCCGTCGCAGCAACAGCAACAACAGCGGCAGAGTAATTCGAACCCGGCCAGTTCCACCAGTAACACGGGCGGCGAAGGCACGCTCAACATTTCGGAGGAACTTTCTACTCAGCCGGTCGATACCACACCGAAAGCGGTCACCATCGGCAACGCCAAGATCATCGCCGATCAGCGTTCCAATTCGATCATTGTTCTCGGCAATCGCGAGGTTGTGGTCAAAGTGCAGAAAATTCTCGACGAGATGGATGTGAAATCGCCGCAGGTGGCGCTGAGCACAGTGATCGGCGAGTTGACCCTGAGCAATGACGAAGAATTCGGCGTCGATTATTTCGCGAAGTACAAGAACAAAGTTGTCGGTATTTCACGCAACACGAGCGCGCCACTTCCGTTCCCCACCCCTGATACAAGCGGCTCGCCTTCCGGTACGGTGAGTCCAGGAATCCTCGATCCCTCCGGCTTGATAAACTTCAGTCAGATTCTGCAAAGCGTGGGGAGCGGGACCAATGTTTATATCGCAGCCGGTAACTACCTCTCGGCGATTGTTCATGCGCTCGATTCGACGGGGCGCTTCAAGGTAATCTCGCGTCCGATGGTTTTCACGAGCAACAACAAGAAGGCGATCATCGCTTCGGGCAGCGAGATTCCGGTGCCTGTTAGTACGCTTTCCTCGAACCAAAACGTGGTGGGCGGAATCGCGCAACAGTCGAATATCCAATACAAGAAAGTCGCGCTCCAACTGGAAGTGGTGCCCCTGATTAATTCGGAGAAGGAAGTTTCGCTCGATATTCTGCAGAAAATCGACAGCCTCGCCGGTTCGACCAGGGTTGACGGCAATGACATCCCGAATATTGCGACACGTTATATCCGCACGAGCGTCTCTGCGCCTAATGGCGCCACCATCGTTCTGGGCGGGCTGATCATGGATAGCAAGCAGGACAATCGGTCTGGAATACCCGTTCTCAGCCGACTGCCCCTGGTTGGTGCGCTTTTCCGAAATACAGGCAGAACAAAGGATCGAACCGAACTCATAATCCTCATGCGGCCGGAAGTTTCTTTGACCGGGCTTGATCAATATCGGCTGCGCAGAAAAACAGAGGACAAGACGCATTTCGGTCCGGAGATCGATCAGGACGATTGCCCTGATTGCCCGCCCAAGATTGAGGGTAAGGAAACAACCATGAGCGGCAAGGACTTGCCGCCGCCTGATCTGCCCCCGGTGAACCCAAACCGCTGACCTATGAGGCGTATTTGTTTATTCCTGCTCTTGCTCGCATTGATGATGGTGACTGGAGGGCAGGCGGCTGTAGCAGGCTCATTCTGGCGATCGACTGACTCTCTGGCCGCGCGCGATGAGTATGGCCTGTTGCACCAGTTTCCCGAAGTGAATCCCACCGATTTCGCAGCGCGCTACACCTGGCGGCCCATCTACTATTTGCAGTCAGGCGAATTTCTCGTGACGAGGCCGGCCTATGTCGGCGCCTTACAGGATGCCCTGCGGCGGCGTGGTTACTATTGCGGACCGATCGACGGAATGTTCTCCGCCGAGGTGAGCAACGCGATCGCACGCATGCAGAAAAATTATTCCATGCGCGTGACCGGCACACTCACGCTCCCGGTGCGGCGCGCTCTTCACCTGCCCTAGCGCGCACTCTCCGGGCGGTTACGGCGAGGGGCTAAGGTCGTAGACTTCGACCAGCGCGAGGCCGGAGCTGGTGCCGGCACCACGCACGATGGCCGTGTAACTGCCCGAAGTGAGCGTGGCCAGGAGGGCCGCTTCCACCGGAACGGTCGGGGCAAGACCATGATCGGAGATGGCTTGCGCATCCGGACCCTGCTCCCAGTTGTCATTGGATTGCAAAAGCGTGCCGTTGCCATCGTGCAACTCGAGATTCGGATCAGCCAGGGGATGGGCGATTCCCGCGGTCGTAAGCGATGGTCCGAGCGCCCGCACAACCACCTGTTTGCTGGAATTCCCGACAATGAAACCGGCGATGAGAACGTTCTCTCCGCTCTGCACGAGCCCCCGCGTGGAGATGTTGCCCGCACGACTCGGCGTCTTGTGCAGATCGTAAAGTTCGACAAGACCGACCCCGGTCGCCGGCGGCGTCGTGGCGTCGGAGTAACCTGCCACCACGGCGGTGTAGTTGCCGGGATTCAATGTCATATACAATGCCGACTCGATACTATTGGGCGGATCAAGGCGGTAACTGGCGATGGTCGACGCCTGGCTGGCCGTAAACCAGTCGTCGTTCGTTGCCACGACCTGCTGCTGAGAGTTGTAAACTGTGATCGTCGGATCGCTCAGCGGCGCCGTGATACCGGCCGCTCGGAGCGAGTAACCGATGGCGCGCAAAACGACCGTGGCAGGTTGGGATCCCTGAATAATGAAACCCCCAATGAGGACGTTCTCACCCGTGCCAACGTATCCGCGCGTGGAAAGATTGAGCAGGACCGGGCCGGTGCCGCTGTTTTGATAGGCGGGCCCCGTGTTGTAGAGGCTCATCGCGCCATTGATATCGTCCTGTTGCAGACTGTCGATATCGCTGACCCGCGAGTTCATGATCGCGGAGACGTGCTGATGCGCGTCGTCCGGATGATCGAGGCCAAGGGTGTGCCCGAACTCATGAATCGCGACCCGATGGAAGTCGATGATGTTTCCGCGGAGCGGGCCGCGATAAGAATCCCAAACGTAATGCGTATTGAAAAGCGTGTCGGTTTCCTCCATGACCGAGCCGCGATAATTCAAGAGCGTGATGGCGAGAGTTCCGGAACCGAAGCTGTCACCGAAAACCGTGTTCGAAAACTCGACCGACATCTCATCATCGTTCTCAGCCGGCGGCACCACGGAATTCATGTTCGCGGCGAAGGTGAGATGCTGAAGATAGGTATTCCAGCTGTTTAGCGCGTCACGGGCGGATTCGTTGAAGGAACCGAATCCATCGCTGAGTGGCGTCGGTCCGCCCAGGGACAGCTGCATGACGACCGTGCGGTCGCGCGTCCAGGAAGCATCCTCCAAAACATAAGCGAAGGCGGAAGGGACGAGCAGCCCGAGGGTTGCGAGACAAAAAAGGAGGGATTTGATCTTCAATTTTTTCGGCTGGACGCGGAAATTAACTCATTCCTTTGCTCTGCACAAGTCGGAGGCGAAAACGCGCGTCGAAGCGCCCGCCACTGAATCTTCGACAGCAGGAAAGGCAGGCCAGGATGCGACGGATGCGGCGGACCCGTGGAAACTCACGGGCACACTCGGGACATCGGTAAAGGAAGCGGCGGAGACGGCGGCGAACGGGAAATGGTAATTGATGGCAACGCGCTTCCTCGGCCAGCCCAAGATCATGACAGGCGAGGCGCCATTCGCGACCGTGCGGCGCGAGCCCGCGGCGCCCAACCCGCGCCTGGGCGAGAAGATGGGCCAACTCGTGACGAAGGGTGCGGTCAATCTCGGCCGCGCCGTAATCGCGCAGGAGCGGATTCAGCGAAACAAGCGCCCGGCGCAAATCGGCTCGCCCGGCCGCGCTGCTCAGCCGGGGGTTCCATTCCACGCGCACAGCCACTGCCAGCTTCGGCTGGCCTAACGAGTTAAGGAGAGAGCGTGCGACTGCTTCGAGCATGGCATCGCGGCCGCGCCGCGGGAGCGCAGCCGCCGGCGCCAAAAGCAACTGGAGCTGCTCCGGTCTTTCCCTTCCACACTGATCGGCTCTTCGTTCCTGAGAGCGGGGCACCGGCATATCTAAGAGACAATGCTTAACGGCTCGCGCGAACCGGCCAGGCGCGCCAGAACGCGGGTAAGGATTTGGGCGGCCTGGTCGATCTCGGTGGCGGTTGTTTCTCTGCCTAACGAAAAGCGGACAGCGGCGGCCGCATTCTCCGGCGACAGCCCCATGGCCAAAAGAACGTGGGAAGCAACGACCGACCCCACCATGCAGGCCGATCCACTTGAGGCGCAGACCCCTTCCAAATCGAGTGCCATCAAAAGCGTCTCCGAGGAGAGCCCCGGAAAAGTAACGTTCAGCGTGTTGGCCAACCGTTGACTTGGATCCCCGTTTTGCTGCACGGCCGGCCAGCTCTCTTCGATCTGCTCCCAGAGGCGGTCACGCAGTTGCGCTTCGCGCTTCTGCTCCTCCTCGCGATCGCTCAAGACATGGGCGGCCGCGGCGGCCATGCCGGCGATGGCCGCTACATTTTCGGTTCCAGCCCGTCTTTCGTTTTCGTGAGAACCGCCGAACTGGAGCGGTTCGATGGGCAACCCCGCCCGCAGATAAAGAAAGCCCGCTCCCTTGGGTCCGTAAAACTTGTGCGCGGCGAAGCTGGCCGCATCGAGCCCGGCCAGCGGGCAATCGACTTTGCCGAAGGCCTGCACCAGGTCGCTGTGCAGGAGCACCCCACGCGCCCGGCAACGCGCGGAAATTTCCTGCATCGACTGCAGGGCACCGGTTTCGTTGTTGGCCCACATGATGGAGACGAGCGTCGTCTCGGGTCGGATCGCCTCTTCCAGTTGCTCAGGATCGACATGGCCGCCTTCGTCCACTTCGAGCCATGTCACCTCAAATCCTTCGCGTTTTTGCAGATGTGCAAAGGAATGAAGCACCGCATGATGCTCGATGCGGCTGCAGATCAGATGCCGGCCGCGCCGGGCCTGCGCGCGGGCCAGGCCAAGTACGGCCAGGTTGTTCGATTCCGTTCCGCCGCCGGTAAAAATGAGCTCGTTAGGCTTGACCCGCAAGAGGGCGGCCAATTGATCCCGGCCCGCATCGATCGCGGCACGTGCCTCGCGTCCGGCGGCGTGAATGCTGGAGGGATTCCCGAAATGCCGGGTCAGGTACGGATCCATGGCCGCGCGCGCCGGCTCGCACAGCGGCGTCGTGGCGTTGTAATCGAGGTAGATCATGGGGGTCTCGCTTCGGCCTTAGAGTGTGTGCTCCGGTTTTCCTTCGCGTGAACGCTTTTCGACAATGCGCACCTGTTTTTCTTCGTAGAAAACGAGCGAATTGGGCGGAACACTCTGGGTCAGGAAAACATTTCCACCGATGGTGGTGTTGTGGCCCACGACCGTTCCGCCGCCCAGGACGGTCGAGTTCGGATAAATGGTCACGTTGTCCTCGACGTGCGGATGGCGCTTGCCGCCCTTGCGGATGTGACCCTGATCGTCTTTTTCAAAGCTGCGCGCGCCGAGGGTGACGGCATGATACAACTTGACGTGCGCGCCGATCTCGCACGTTTCGCCAATGACGACGCCGGTGCCGTGATCGATAAAAAAATACGGGCCGATCCTGGCGCCGGGATGAATATCGATGCCGGTGCGGCTGTGCGCCCATTCCGTCATCATGCGTGGGATGAGCGGCACTTCTCTTTCGTAGAGCAAATGCGCCATGCGCTGAATGGCAATGGCCTCGATGGCGGGATAGGCCAGAATCACCTCTTCGTAGCCCTGAGCCGCCGGGTCGCCCTCGTAGGCGGCATCGATGTCGGTCCAAAGCAGCCGCCGAATGCGGGGCAGTTCGTTGATGAAAAAAGCGAGCAGATCCTCCGCTTTTTTCTCTGTCTCGGCCGTGGCCGGAAGGCGGCCGAAGCTCTTGCAAAGCTCCGGTTTCAAATAGGCGTGCAGATTTTTCACGCGACTGCGTGTCACGTCCGGCAGATCGCCCGAATCGATGAGCGGTTCACCTCGGAAACCGGGGAACATGAGACTCATGAGTTCACGGCAGGCCGCCTCGATCGGCTCTCGCGAGGGCAGGGCCGCAGCCAGATCGATGTAATTAATACCGCCGGTTTCGCTGTAGGTTTGCAGCAGCTCATCGACGGCGTCGCCGGTTCTTGACTTCATCGCGGCAAATTAGGCGACGGCGCCGCGCAATGAAAACGGAAAGTGAAACGGCCACCTCCATACTGAGCGCACTGGCGAGCCCAACTTCTTTGGTCTACCTTCGCGCGTGAAATTTTCGATCCTCTTTCTTCTCGGCCTTAGTCTGGTGCTGTCGGGATGTGCGTCACGCCCGAGCATCGAAAAGCAAACGCGTGAAGCGTATCAGGAGCGAGACGAGATTAAGGCCCGCAACGATTTCGTTAAAACGCTCAAGCCCGACCAGGCCCAGCCACCCGGCTCCGACCAGTAGAGACCTGCGTCTCTTCGCGGCAGGAAAAAAAGCCCGAATGGCGATTGCCATCCGGGCTTAAGATTTTACCCCGCCGATGCCGTTAAGGTGGATATCCCGTTCCCTTTCGGTAACGGGCGGACGACCGTCGCGTGAGTTCTGACTTCCAATTAAGGCCTGCCATTTCCCAGCGCGACCAAGCCTCCTTGGTCATGAAATATCGGTTCGGGAATCACACCTGTAATCTCGAACATCGCAGGGTAAATTTGCGCCCCGAACGCGTTCGGGGTCTTCGGAAAGGAGCTGCCGGTAGAGGATTGAAAGAAGACGCAAGTAGGTCTTTAAAACTCTCAACCCTCAACGGGCAACTCTCTCACTTTCTCAAAGAACTATTCTCGAAGTTCCGCGCCCAGCTCGCGCTGCAAACGCGCGCGAATTTTCGCGTGCGCTGCGCTCACTTCTTCAGTGGTCAGTGTGCGATTCCTGGCCCGATATGTCAACGTATAAGCAAGCGATTTGCGCCCCGCGCCGAGATTTTCTGCTTGCTTTCCGCTGAACAAATCGAACAGGCCCACCGCTTCGAGCAGCGGCTCCTGCGCACGCTCGATCTCTTTCAAAATCTCTGCATGCGTGAAGTTCTCCGGGACGAGCATCGCGATATCCCGCGTCACGCTTGGATATTTCTCCATCTCTGAAAATTGCCGGCGCGATTTCTCATTTTGTAGCAGCGATTCCAGACTGATTTCCGCAACCAAAATCGGGCTGCCCGAACCAACCTTTTCGGCATGCGCGGCACTCAACTGCCCGGCCAAACCAATCACGCGATCATCCGTTAGGATCTCAGCCGCGAGCGCATACTCGGGCTGTTCCGCGCGCCGAAAACCGAGCGCCGGAATACCGAGGATTTCGATGGCCCCTTTCAGATCGAAGAAATCCAATTGGCGGTTCGCAGCTGCGCGCCAATGCGGCCGGCCCTTCGCTTCCCCCGAAAAAACCAGACCGAGTGTTCGCTCCTCCTCACCTCGAGGAGGCCGAAAGATGCGTCCCAGCTCAAAGAGGCGAACACTCGTCGCGCCCATGTTCTCATTTCGCACCAGCAGTTCGAGCAATCCGCGCACGAGACTCGGGCGCAGCGCGACATGATCTTCGCTCAACGGATTCCGCAACTCGACGGCTGCGCCGGCGCCCGTTATGGCATCACGCGGGATGAGCGCCGATGTTCGCGCTTCGGAAATTCCGCGGGCCGCCAGTCGAGCTCGGATGCGCGCTTCAAAATCATAGGCGCGGTCTGCCTCGCTCCGGGGCGTGAAGCGGCTGCGATCTTCGCTCGGGATCCGATCGATCCCGGATACGCGAACCACTTCTTCCATCAGATCGACATCGCGCAGGAGATCGCGACGATGACTTGGAATTTCCCACGCGCCAGTTTTACTCTTCGTCAGGCCAAACCCGCTCAGAATTCTGTCGACCTCTTTGGATTCAATCTCGACGCCGAGAAGCTCCCGGCAGCGTTCGTAATCAAGTGCAACGGACGCTGGTGGCTTGGGCAGGGCGCCGCCGGTCAAAATTTCCGGCGTCGGTCTGCCGCCCGCAAATTCGCGAATCAATTCGCTCGCCCGTTCCGAGGCGCGCAGGATCGTCCCAGGATCGACGCCGCGCTCGAAACGATAACTGGCGTCGCTCGGCAAATTCAAGGTCCGCGCCGTGCGTCGAACACTGGCCGGCAAAAAATAAGCGCTCTCCAAAAGCAGGTGACGGGTGGCATTTGTCACACCAGTGTCTTCGCCGCCCATCACGCCGGCGATGGCCACGGCGCGTTTCTGATCGGCGATCATCAGATCCTTGGCACCCAACGAATAAGTGCGGCCATCGAGGGCGAGGAACTTCTCGCCCGGCTCGGCCAGCCGCACCCTGATGTTGCCCTGGAGTTTTTCCGCATCGAAGGCATGCAACGGCTCACCCAGCTCCAGCATCACATAGTTGGTGATATCGACGATGTTGTTGACCGAACGAACCCCGACCGCTTCGATGCGCGCCCGAATCCAGTCCGGCGCCGGCCCCACTTTGACATTCTCGATTCTGCGCGCCGAATAAAATGGACACTCGTGAGGGGCGCTGATCGCGATCTCCGGCCGGGCGCGATTGCCGATGGCGTCGCCGTCCGTGGTCGGCCCGCCCAGCTTCCGGCCTGTTAACGCCGCGATCTCCCGCGCCAAACCAAAATGACTCAGCAGATCCCCGCGATTCGGCGTGATCTCCACGTCCAGAATCGTGTCCTCCGGAAAAAGTGAACCAATTAGCGCGCCCACTTTCGCTTCCGGCGAAAGGATGAGCAGGCCGGCGCTTTCCTCGGAAAGTCCCAGCTCTTTTTCGCTGCAAAGCATGCCCTGCGATTCCACACCGCGCAGTTTGCTCGTGCGAATCTTGAGGTCGTTAGGCAAAACTGCGCCCGGCAAGGCCAGCGGCACCTTGTCGCCCACTTTGTAATTCGTGGCCCCGCAAACGATCTGGCGCGGCTGACCGCTTCCGTCGTCCACCTGGCAAACGCTCAACCGGTCGGCATCCGGATGTTGTTTCGATTCCGTGATCTGCGCGACCACGACATTCTTGAAATTGGCGCCGCGCTTTTCGATTCCTTCGATCTCGACGCCGGCCATGGTCAGCAGGTCGGCCAGCTCCTGCACCCTGGCAGGTAGTTCGACGAATTCGCCCAGCCAATTGACGGAGAACTTCATTCGGACAGCCTCATGCGAACTGCCGCAGAAAACGCAGATCGTTCTGCACAAAAAACCGAATATCGGGGATATCGAACAGGATCATGGCCAGCCGATCCATGCCGAGTCCGAAGGCAAACCCGGTCCATTTGTGCGGATCGTAGGCCGCGTCGCCGCGCTTGCGGTTCACTTCTTCGTAAACGGCCGGATGCACCATGCCGCAGCCGCACACCTCGATCCATTTCTCGCCGCTCTTGAGCGCTTTCGATTTCACGTCGATCTCGAAACTCGGCTCCGTGAACGGGAAATAATGCGGCCGAAATCGCACCGCCGTATCCGGCCCAAACAGTTCGCGCAGGAAAAATTCCAGCGTTCCTTTCAAGTCGGCCACGCTCACCTTTTCATCGACATAAAGCCCTTCGATCTGATGGAACTGCGCGCTGTGCGTCGCATCCACTTCGTCGCGCCGATAGGCCGCGCCCGGCGCGATCACGCGAATGGGCGGCGGTGCCGCTTCCATCGAGCGAATCTGAACCGTGGACGTGTGCGTCCGCAGTAATCGGCCATCGGGCAAATAGAAGGTGTCCTGCTCGTTGCGCGCCGGATGATCGGGCGCGGTGTTGAGCGCGTCGAAGCAATGCCATTCGTCTTCCACATCCGGTCCATCGGCCAGGGCGAATCCCATGCGCCGAAAAATTTGAATGGCGCGATCGAGCATTTGCGTGAGCGGATGAAGCGCACCGATTTCAGCCGGCGTTCCTGGCAGCGAAATGTCGATGTTGGCCAGGGCGGTCGTCTCGCGCGCATCGCGCAATCGCCGTCCGGTCTCTTCCAGCGCGGCCGTAACGGCACGGCGTGCCTGGTTAAGCAACTTTCCGACGACCGGTTTCTCCTCCTTGCCGAGCGATTTCATCTGCTCGCTCCAGGCGGAAATCCTGCCGCTGCGGCCGAGATAACGGACCCGCACCGCTTCGAGCTCTTGTTCGTTAGGCGCAACCGCGATGTCGCGCAGAGCGCTCTCGCGCAGTTCTTCGAGTGGGTGCATTGGCGTTGAAGCGTTAAAGAGTTTAAGCGTTGAAGCGAAAGCACTGCAACGCTTCAACACTTCATCGCTTTAACCGACTCTACGCTGCCCTGGCCTTCGCTTTCCCCTTCTCCGCCAGCGCCGCCTTCACCCGGTCGACGATCGCCTTGAAGGCGGCTTCGTCGGTAATGGCAAGATCGGAAAGAATCTTGCGATCGAGTCCGATACCGGCCGCCTTCAGCCCTTCGGCGAAGCGGCTGTAGGTGAGGCCCTGGGCGCGCACGGCGGCGTTGAGGCGCTGGATCCAGAGATAACGAAAAGTGCGTTTGCGTGTTTTGCGATCGCGATAGGCCCAGTATTTGCCCTTCATGGTCGCGTCTTTCGCGTAACGGAAAAGTTTCGATCGGCGTCCGCGATAGCCCTTGGCTTGTTTCAGGACGCGTTTGCGGCGCTCGCGGCTGGCGGGCGCGTTGGTGGCTCTTGGCATGTTGTTTTACTCCGAATTTTTTTCGGAGCTCCTCTTTCGGCGAATTGTTATTTCGTTAGGCTCAGCCCGACCTCATTCGCCGAATCTGGCCGCATCTTGCGATGAAATGGCCAGGTGGGCAGAGCAAATCCGCGCGACCAGCGCAGCGGAGGCCAACAGTAATCGCGACGCGCTGTTCCTCAACCCGTTTTTCGCTAAAATCAACGGGTCGCACGCCATGAAAAAACTTCTGCACAAACTCCGTCTCCTGCCCGACCCAGGAGCGGCCGGCGAACTGGAGCGCAGGCAAAGGAAGGAGCGCCGGCGTCCCGTGCCAAATTCACGCCGCTCCTATGCCGAGCACGTGACGCAACTGCTCGCTGCGAACGATGAAGCCATGGCCATGTCGCTGGCCGTGGGCGGCGATTATGATCTGATGGGAAAGGCGCTGGCCGCGCGGCTGGAACGTTTTGGATTAAAGCCAACCGATTACCTGATCGACGTCGGTTGCGGCTCGGGTCGGCTCGCCTTCGCCCTCGCGCAATCGAAATATTGCGACACGCTGCGTTATCTCGGTCTCGATATCGTCCCGGCCATGCTGGAGTTTGCCGCGGGCAAGTGCCGGCAACCGGCGTGGCGTTTCGAATTGATCAACGATCTGACGATCCCGGAGGAGAATGGCCGAGCGGACATGGTTTGTTTCTTTTCGGTGTTCACCCACCTCATGCAGGAAGAATCGTTTCTCTATCTGGGCGAGGCGCGCCGCGTCTTGCGCCCGGGTGGTTTGATCGTGGCGACCTATCTCGACATCAACGCCCCCGAGCATTGGAAAATTTTCGAAACCAATGTGAAGTCGGCCCGCGTCCGTCAGGAAAAGCCGATGGATATTTTTCTCTCGGCAGATTTTCTGAGAATCTGGGCCGGGAAACTCGGCCTCGAGATGGTCGAGGACACTGCGCCCGATTGCGGCCAGCGCACCTGCCTTCTGCGCAAACCTTAGCGAGACGACCGCCTGTCGTTAGCCGCCGGCTACCACGCGCAGAAATTCCACCCGATCACCGGCCCGCAACGTCTGCGACGGCCATTCGTGGCGGTGCAAGGCCTGACCGTTGTGCTCGATCAGGATCGACTGGGCGGGCAGATTCAGTTTGCGCACGAGTTCGTCAATTGTCGCGGCGCCGCGCGCGTCGGTTTCCTCGCCATTGAGCGCAATGATCATGCCTTGACCAGCGCCTGCTCCCAATCTTTCCAGACCGGCTCATAGCCGCGTTCGCGCAACATCCCGGCGATGGCCGCAGCCGGCCGCTCGTCGCTGATTTCAAACTGGCCCGCCGCGATTTCATCGATTCCGTTTTGAAACTCGGGAGCGACGATACGGCCACGAACGGTGAGATGAAGATCGTCCCTGCCCTGGCGCGTGTAACCGCCCGGCTCGGTATGGCTGCCCGCGCTCATGGTGGTTACGCCTAACGAGACAAGATTGTCGCGCAGCGTCGCGGTCTCGCGCGTACTCAGGACAATGCCGACCTGCGGGAACGTAATGCGCAACGCGCAGACCAGCTGGGCCAGTTCCCGATCGGTCATGGAACAAGGCGGTTGAAATTCTCCGGCGGCCGGACGCAGGCGTGGCAGGCTGACCGTGATTTGCGCCTGCCAGCAGCGGCGCAGGAGATAATCAAGATGCGCCGCCAGAGCGATCGCTTCGTCGAGCCACGGCGTCAGGCCAAACAACGCGCCCACACCAATGCGACGAAAGCCTGCGGCATATCCGCGTTCGGGACAATCGAGCCGCCAGTTAAAATCGCGTTTTGGCCCGGAGGTGTGCATCTGCGCGTAGACTTCGCGGTTGTAGGTTTCCTGATAAACGACGAGACCTTCCGCGCCGGCCGCGACAATCGGTTTGTAATCGGCCGTTTCCATGGGCCCGACTTCGATGGAGATGGAGGAAAAATCAGGCGCGAGAGCGCGGACACAATCGGCGAGGTAATTTTGACTAACGAATTTTGGATGTTCGCCGGCGACGAGCAGGATCTGGCGAAAACCTTCATGGGCCAGAAAACGGGCTTCCGCCACGACCTGTTCGAGATCGAGGGTGACGCGCAGGATGGGATTGTCGCGCGAGAACCCGCAATAGCGGCAGTTGTTGATGCATTCGTTCGAAAGATAGAGCGGGGCAAAGAGCCGCATGGTGCGTCCGAAATTTTGCAGGGTGAGCGCGCGAGCGCGTTGCGCCATCACCTCGAGGGCAGCATCGGATTTCGGCGCGAGCAGTTCGGCGAAACGCTGCATGAGCGGCGTTTTGCGCAGGGTCAAACTGTCGAGGGTTTCGGCAAAAGACATGGCTTTGGTTAAATTCCATCCCATGAGGGGTTGACGCAACCTGTAGCCACGGCGCTCCGTCGCCGTGCGGCGGTTTTGCCGATGCGCCACGTGAGGAAGAACGTCGGCGAATTGACTACGTCGCCACACCGCCCCGACAGAGCGGGGCGGCCAGAGTCAAAGATTTGATTCGCGATTTCCCAATCGCTCACCCTTCGGGCTCTGGTCCATGTCGCTCGGCTCTCGCCAACTCCATTCTCGACTGCGCTCCGAATGACAGAAGAGTATGCAGCTGTGAAAGAGCCTTCGTTTATTCCGCTGCCAGCGACGACGCCGTTGTCGGATGAGGAACTAAAAAAACGCGCCGCTGCCTTCTTCGAGATCATGCAGCGCCGCCGCACCGTGCGTGACTTTTCGGATCGACCGGTGCCGCGCGAGATTATCGAGAATTGCCTCCGCGCAGCGGGTACGGCGCCGAGCGGCGCAAATCTTCAGCCCTGGCATTTTGTTGCGGTCAGCGAGCCCGCCGTGAAACATGAAATCCGTCTCGCGGCCGAGGAAGAAGAACGGGAATTTTACGAACACCGCGCGCCGGCCGCCTGGCTCGAAGCGCTTGCTCCGATCGGAACGGACTGGCACAAACCGTTCCTCGAAACGGCGCCGTGGTTGATCGCCATCTTCTCGCAGCCGTACGGCGTTCGACCAGACGGCACGAAAATGAAACATTACTACGCCACCGAATCGGTCGGCATCGCGACCGGATTTCTAATTGCTGCGCTGCATCACGTCGGCCTCGCCTCGCTCACGCATACGCCCAGTCCGATGGCCTTCCTGAATCGCATTCTGGATCGGCCCGGGCATGAAAAGCCTTTCCTGCTTCTCGTGATCGGTCATCCCGCGGAAGGGGCGATGATACCGAACATCGGCCGCAAACCGCTCGCGGAAATCAGTTCATTCCGATAATACTGGGGGCAAGTTTTCAACTTGCCCGGGTAGGAAGAGCGCAAGTTGAAAACTTGCGCCACCTGGATCGCTAGAACGCGAAGTTAATCCCGGCACGGACCATGCCGAAATTGTTGTCGTTTCCGTTCACGACGTTCCAGTTGAAATCCTGAATAACACCGATGTTCGGCGTAATGCGGAACTCGACGCCACCGCCAAACTGCCCGACAGCCTTGGAGTTATCGTCGTGCCGACCGAGGAACCGGTGATCAAAGAAGTCGTCATTGCCAAAGATGCCCCCCGCGCCGGCATAGAGATAAGGAGCGATGCGCGAGGAAGGGACCGAGTAGCGAAAAGTCAGCGTGCCGAGCGCGCCCCCCGCGGCGTCGCGCCCATCGAGCAGAAAACCTTCCAGGCCGAGGCCAAAGTAGCGGGCGAAGAAATACTTGAAGTCGGCGCCCCCGCCCCAGGCGTGATCCACATTGAGGAAGGTATCATCGCGCCATTCGTTCCCGGTAAAGGCGTAGGTGCCCCAAACCGAGGCGTTCCATTCGCGATTGGCGTACCAGTCGCAAAATGGTTGCGGCGTGGTCCGGCTTTCCTTGCTCGAGTAAACCTCCCCGCCACCGAAAGCCGTCGAAGCCAAAACGACCGCGGCGAGAAAAGGTAAGATGATCGCTCTCATATGTTTCTCCCTCGTCCAGCCGGCTTCGCGCTGACCCGCATCGCACTCCTCGCGTCTCTGCCAACTAAACGGAATTCCCTATCCTCTCGGATGCCGCGATTCTTGCATAATCATCATCCAATGCAAGCGCCGTCGGTCGCCTCGAACGCCTAAACTTTCAGCTCGGTCCCCGTGTTCGCGTCGGTGATGAAAAATTTCTCCTGGTGATAGGTCGGGTCGCCGCGGAAGAGCAGGCGGCCGGCGTAACGCCGCTCCAGTTCGACCAGCAATTCCTCATCCTCCTCCTTCAGGCGCTTGAGGACCTCCGGATTCACCATGACGCGGATTTCGTGCACGCTGTCCTGATATTTCCGCATGATGGCGTTGAGCGTGCGGTGCAACTCCACGCTCGTCGTCATCGCCGTCTTGATCAGGCCGCGGCCCTGGCAGTACGGGCAGGGCTCATAGATCGAATCGCTCAGACTTTCCTGCGCGCGTTGCCGCGTCATTTCCATGAGGCCGAGCGCGGAAAGCGGTAAAACGTGCGTCTTGGCCTTGTCCCGCTTGAGGCGTTCGCGCATCAGGCCGTAAACCATCTGCTGATCCTTGCGGCTCTTCATGTCGATAAAATCGCCGATGATGAGCCCGCCGATGTTGCGCAGGCGCAGCTGCCGCGCAATCTCGTCGGCCGCTTCGAGATTCGTCTGCAGGATGGTTTTCTCGACGTCGCGCCCACCCTTGTTACGGCCGGTGTTCACGTCCACGGCGACGAGCGCTTCGGTTTCGTCGATGACAATGTAACCACCGCATTTGAGCCAGACCTGACGGTGAAAGGCGTCGTCAATTTGTTTCTGTACGCCAAACGTCTCAAAGATGGGCGCAGTCCCTTCGTAAAAATGGATCCGATTACGCGCTCGTCGCGAAATTTGTCCAACCATGTCCATCATGCGTTCGGTTGCTCCGTGATCGTCGCAGACCACTTCGTCGATTTCGTCGGTCAAAAAATCGCGCACGGTCCGGTCGACCAGATCGGGTTCTTCAAAGACACGATAGGGAGCCGGCTGCCGCTTAATGACTTCCTCGACCTTCGCCCACTGTTCGAGCAGGAAGCTCAGGTCCCGCACGAAATAGCGGGCTCGTTGTCCCTCGCCGACGGTGCGAATGATGACACCGAACCCGTCTGGAATGTCGAGCCCCTGCAAAATCTTGCGCAAACGCGTGCGTTCCTTCGGATCCTCGATTTTGCGCGAAATGCCGCTGCGATCGCTAAACGGCATCAGTACCGAGATAGCGTCCCGCGAAACTCAGGTTCGTCGTCACGCGCGGTCCTTTCGTCCCAATCGGACCCTTCGTCACCTGCACGATCACATCGGAACCCACCGGATAGATGTTTGGAATGTCCTTGGCCGTGATCCGTTTTTTCGGGCGGCGCTTCTCCGGCCGGTCGACTTCTTCGATGCCGCTATCGAGCGCCGCTGGGATGGCGTCCCAGAAATGGAGGAACGCATTTTTTTCAAAGCCGATGTCGACGAACATCGCCTTCAAACCCATTTCAATGTTTTTGACTTTCCCCTTGTAAACGCTCCCGACGATGTTGCGCGTACTTTCGCGCTCGACGCTATACTCCTCGAGGCGGCCCCCCTCGAGCAAAGCCACTCGGCGCTCGAGTTTTTCCACGCTGACGACGAGTTTGTTCCCCGTCTTGCGTGAGGAAAGTCCAAGAATCTTTTTTACTTTCTCTATCATAAATCCATTTCCGGGAGGAGGTCGCAGTTGCTGAAAAGGCATCATTCATGGCGGGATACCCTCATTATCTTCGCCGTCGCACGGGAGTTGGGCGAGGCGCCGGTTGTTGTCTCTTAATGCCGAAAAGTCGTTCGAAGAAATTTGGTCGCTGGGCCGGTTGAGCTCGCACCGGCTGCGCCCGGCGTACCGGTGTGGCCCTGCGCACACGTCCCTGCGCATCGGCCTCCGGCTCAACATCGGGAGTCGCATTATCCCTTGCCATTTGCACCGTTGCGCTTTGCGAATCGGCCGCGTTTTCCTCATCCGCGCCTTCCGCACTTAATCCTGAGTCGCGATAAGCCACAGCCTTGACCGTTTCAAACGGATCAGGCTTGTGGGCCGGTGCGAGCCAGGCGACCTCGGGCGAATATTTCCCATCGTCCATGGCGAAAGCCTGTTCGAGAATCCGCGCCGCGATTGGTCCGGCGACGCTACCGCCGTGACCGCCGTGCTCTCCGGCCTGGACCGCCACCACGACCACGTATTTGGGATTATCGAAGGGCGCAAAGCAAGCGAACCACGCCACCGTGCCTTCGCGGCCGCGGTCGGTCGCCTGGGCCGTGCCCGTTTTCCCAGCCACCACCACATTCTTCAACCGGGCGACGCTGCCAGTTCCGCCATCTTCGTTGACAACTTTCCACAGACCTTTGCGCGCGAGATCGATTTGCTGCGGCGTGAAATCGTTGCGGAGATCGCTGTGAACTCGCGGCATTTCCGGGACGGCCGGGTCCCCATTGTCGGCCAGCGCACGTGTCCCATCCGGTTTCAAAACCTTCTTGATTAGCCTCGGGTAATAGGAAATGCCCCCGTTCGCGACGGTCGAATACACCATGGCCAGCTGCAGCGGCGTGACCAGATCGTAACCCTGACCAATGGAAACGTTGGCCGTGTAGGCCTGCGACCACTTCTCACGCGGGCTGTGAATGGCCATCCATTCCGGCCCGGGCAACACCCCCGGTTGTTCGCCGGTAATGCGAATGCCTGACTCCTGGCCGAGCCCGAGCTCTGCGCCCGTCTTGTCGATCGCATCGATTCCCGCCGCATTGCCGAATTGGTAAAAGTAGGAGTTACAGGAAACCTTGATCGCATCGGCCAGCGAGAGCACGCCGTGGCTGCCGCCCTTCTCCGAAATCCAGCAATGGAAAAAGTGATCGCCGTAGGTCACGCCGCCGCCGCAGTCGAACTTCGCATTGGCCAGACCTTTGCGCAGTCCGGCCAGTGTCGTGACGAGCTTGAAGGTCGAGCCCGGCGGAAACGCGCTGACCGCACGATTGATAAGCGGCTTGGCCGGATCGTTGCGCAATGCTTCCCAATCCTTCGCCTTGATGCTTGGGATGAAAGTGTTTGGATCGAACGACGGCACCGAAGCCATGGCCAAAATGTCGCCGTTATTCGGATCGACGATGACGGCCGCACCCCGCCCGACCGCGCGCAGCGCTTCCTCGGTGATGTATTGAAGGCGCGCGTCAATTGTCAGATAAATATTGTCCCCTGGAGTCGGCGGCTCCTCGCGCAAAACACCATCGATCTGGCCCTTGGCGTTGCGCCGCATGACTCGCAACCCGGGTTGGCCGCGCAGGTATTCGTCCATCGATTTCTCGATGTTCGATTTCCCCTCAACGTCGGCCTGGTAAAACGTGTACTTGCGCGCTTCCTCGCGATCCGTCTCGTCGGGCGCGCCACAATAGCCGAGGATGTGCGCCGCGAAGGCGCCATAAACGTAGGAGCGCACAGGTTTGATTGCCACATCGACACCCGGCAGCCCAACGTCGTGCTCGGAAAATTTCGCCATGGTCGCGAAGTCGATGTCCTTGAGATAGGAAAACGGGACTTCGGTGTTTGTGCGGTAGTGGCGCTGGAGCTTGGCCGCGTTGTAATCGCGGGCCAGATCGAGCTCGTTCAAACGCGGCACGATACCGTCATTGACGATCTTCACGATGTCCGGTTCGCGCAGATCTTTTGGCATGCCGCTGATCGTGCCCCGATATTCGGTGGTGGGCGGTGCGCCGACGCGCTGCCGGTAACCCTTCACCATCTCGGGCAGATAAAAATCAACTTCGTAACTGGCGCGGTTTTGGACGAGAGCGACGCCATTGCGATCGCGGATCTCACCGCGAATGGAAGGAATGCGCACGGTCGCTTCCGAACTCCCGCGAATTTTTGCCGTCCATTCCGGGCCGTGCGCCACTTGCACGAGCCAAAGTTTGAAAACCAATGCGGCCAGTCCCAGGAGCATGAGAAAAGCAACAGCCTGCACGCGCAGGCGGGGATTCATGCGGCGGCGGTTCATCGGTAATCGGGCTCCTCTGGAAGATACGGTGCGCCGGTGGCGCGCCCAAGCCAGTGCAAAATCCAAAATAAAAGCGGCGCCATGAGCATGGCCAGCAGGCCTGGCCCCCCGATTTGCCACCAAACATCCGGCGTGAAGAAAATCGAACCGCGCCGAAAACTGATCATCAAATATTGCACGAGGAGGATCACGGAAGTGCCGATGCCGCTGAGAACGCAGTGAATTTCCCAGCGTCCCCTAATGAATAAAGGCCTCAGGCCATGCATTAAACCGGCCAATACGGCGTAGAGGATTATTGACCATCCGAAGGCAATTTCAACCTTCGACCCAATGACCTGCACGGTGAGCGCATCGAGGAGAAGCCCGGCGTAAAAGGAAAGTGCCAGCACCAGCGGCAGCGGCAGCGCCATGGCGCCGTAAAAAACAATCACCGGCACGATGTAAATATGCGCGCCGTACATCCAGTCGAGCGCCGGCAAAAAAAGCTCCGTGACCTGCGCAGCGAGGACAAGCACGAGCAGGAGAAAAAAGAAAATCATGGTCGAAAACCGAATCGAGAATCGAGAATCGAGAATCGAGACAGACCAGCCGCCGCCGATTTGACGATGTCACGATTCAACAATTTAACGGATCCCTTCATTTCCTTCCCGTCACCACGAACACATCCTCCAGCCGCGACAAATCGACCGCCGGGGCCAGGCGTGCCTGTCCATCCAGCTCGCGGATGCGAAAACTTTCGACCGTACCGATGAGCAGGCCTGAAGGGAAAACGCCGCCCACCCCCGAGGTGTAGGCTTTCTGCCCAGGCTTCAGATCCGCCTGCTTGGAGAGGAAATTCAAGTCGAGCACCGGCTTCAACGCGCCGGCCACGCGCTCGCCCGCAACGATTCCCTGCTCGCGCGTCCCCTCGATCGCGGCCGCGACTTTGCAATTTTCGTCCGAGACGAGCAGCACGACCGAGATGTTGTCTCCCACCGTCGTCGTTTTGCCGACCAGGCCTTCGTCGGTCAGCACCGCCATTTCCGGTTCCACGCCATCGTCCTTGCCACGATTGATCGTGACCGTGCGCCACCAGGTCGCCGAATCGCGCGTGATGATCTGAGCCGGCACCAGTTTGAAGAGCGAACGCCGGCGATAATTCAGCGCCTCGCGCAGGCGATTCACCTCATGCTCGACGTCGCGCAGCGCCTGATTCGTCGCGCGCAGCGAACGGTTTTCCACCCGCAGGGCGGCGTTCTCTTTTTCCAAATCCTCGAGCGATTTCAATCCACTCCGTACCGAAGTGATCTGTTTTTCCAGCCCCGATCCGGTGCGGAGAAACGGCGAGATAAGCTGATAAAATCCCGCCTGCAGTTTGCGCGTCCCTTCTGCGCCGAAGGAAAAAAGATAACCAACCGCCAGCACGAAAATGACGAGCGCGATGATGCTGGAACGACTCATGGCGAGACCGGAGAGCGGAGACCGGAGAGCGGAAAGAAAAAGAGAGCGCGGATTTCAGGCTCTCCTCGATCCGGTTTCCGCTCTCCGCTCTCGTAACCGCCAGTTTCCCGCCTTGGCGAGACCGGAGAGCGGAGACCGGAGAGCGGAAAGAAAAAGCGCGCGCGGACTTCAGGCTTTCCGCGATCCGGTCTCCGCTCTCCGGTCTCGTTACCGCCAGTTTCGATCGGCTGCGGCAACCTGACGTAAAAATTTGAGTTCATTAAGGCATTTGCCCGTGCCTTCGGCAACGGCGCTAAGGGGATCTTCCGCCACATGGACAGGCAAGCCGGTTTCTTCGCTCAAAAGTTTGTCAAACCCGCGCAGCAACGCTCCGCCGCCCGCCAGCACCAGCCCGCGATCGACCAGATCGGCCGACAGTTCCGGCGGACACCGCTCCAGCGTGATGCGAACCGAATCGACAATGGTCGAGATCGGCTCGAGCAACGCTTCGCGCACTTCCTGCGAAGTCACCATCAAAGTTTTTGGAAGTCCGGCCACCAGATCCCGCCCTTTCACTTCCATGCTCGTTTCTTTTTCCGTCGGATAAGCCGAGCCAATCTTGATCTTGATCTCTTCCGCCGTGCGCTCGCCGATCATCAGATTGTAGGCGCGCTTCATGTACTGCACGATCGCTTCGTCCAGTTCGTCGCCGGCCACGCGCACGCTGCGGCTGAAGACAATTCCCGAAAGCGAGATCAACGCCACTTCCGTGGTTCCGCCACCGATGTCGATAATCATGTTACCGGCCGGATCCTGCACCGGCAGCCCGACACCGATCGCCGCGGCCATTGGTTCCTCGATCAGATAAACTTCTCTCGCACCGGCGTGCGTGGCCGATTCGCGCACCGCGCGTTTTTCCACTTCCGTAATTCCGGAAGGAACGGCGATGACGACGCGTGGTCTCGCCCGGACTCTGCGCCCGTGCACTTTGGTAATGAAATGCCGCAGCATCGCCTCGGTCACTTCGAAATCGGCGATGACGCCATCCTTCAGCGGACGGACCGCCACGATGTTGGACGGAGTGCGACCGAGCATGCGCTTCGCTTCGTCGCCCACGGCCAGCACGCGCGAGGTGCCGGCCTGCACGGCCACAACCGACGGTTCGCGCAGGACGATCCCCTGATCCTTGACGTAGACCAGCGTGTTCGCCGTGCCGAGATCAATACCGATGTCGCTCGATAACCAGCCGAAAATTCCGTTGAACATGAATAGATTTGAAATTGACCAGGCGTTCCAGTCCGCTAGAAGCGCCTCCGGGCCCCTGATCCAAGCAGCATTCGTGCACTGCGACCGCGATTCGACCGGCTGAAACCGGTGATATGTAGAAACGGAGGCCGCTCGCGTCAAGGGGCAAACCGTGAATCGTTAAGCGCGATCGATAGCCGGGAGGCCGATCTAATGATGTAACGATTCATCATTTACCGATTTCCCGGCCGCCATTCCGCCCTCGACGATCCGAGTCGACCAACTCATACTGCCGCTCCCAGCACCATGCCGAAAATCATCATCGCCCCTTCCCTGCTCGCGGCCGATTTCGCGCATCTCGCCGCCGATATTCAACGCGTTGAAGCTGCCGGCGCCGATTGGATTCATCTCGACATCATGGACGGACATTTCGTCGATAACATTTCCTTCGGGCCCGCCATGGTGGCGATGACGCGCCAGCAAACGCAGCTCCCGCTCGATGTACATTTGATGATCGAACATGCCGATCATTATCTGCCGCGCTTCGTCGAGGCGGGTGCAAACTCCATCACCGTGCACGTGGAATCCGAATCGCAGCACGACGTGCCGAAAACTTTGCAAGCCATCCGCGAGGCTGGCTGTCGCGTCGGTCTCACCTTGAATCCAGCAACGCCCTTTGAGATGCTCGAGCCACACCTGACGAGCATCGATCTGCTCCTTATCATGACGGTGCATCCCGGTTTTGGCGGCCAGGCCTTTCGGCCCGAGATGATGGAAAAAGTGAAACGCGCTCGCGCCTGGCAGCGCGCCCGTGGCACACCGCTCGACATCGAAGTCGATGGCGGCATCAATCCCAAAACGGCCGCCCTCTCCATCACGAACGGCGCCAATGTTCTCGTCGCCGGCACCTCCATCTTTCACGCCCAAGACTACGCCGCGGCCATCGCCGCCCTCCGCGGCGCCTAACGACTTTCTCCTTTGGGACGCCCGATCGCTTCTCCTTAATATAGCGGCGCTTGCGTCAAGCTCCACCGTCCGTGCGGGTGGCAAATGAGATCAAGTCTAAAACCGACCCATCGGATCCCTGCATGGGGCTTCATTACTTACCGGGCGCTATCAATTGAGCTAACCGTTCCACTTTGGTAGCGGCTGCCTGGCGCTCTTGGCGCCCGTGCGCTTCGCAGTACACACGTGCTAGTTCCTCCAGTTCCAACGCCTTCTGAATTCTTGGACCCCGAGACTCCGTGACCCATTAGCCCCTGGGACGGATTAATTCTGTAGGAACGAAGAAGATTACTCGTAGCCCGTCAAAAGTGATGTCTGTCGCCCACCCTGTTGCTTCGCGTTTTGCTCTACTCCTCAGTAGGACGTGCAAAGCACGCAATACAGCTTCGGCTGTCGATCGTGCGATGGGCGAATCCATTCGGTTGATCTTAATGGCCGACTCGTCCACACGGTTGGGATTCAAGCCCACGTCGCCGTTCCCAAGTTGTAATCAGCTCGTGTGCAGGTCGCGATATAATTCTTGGAATTCTTATCCGTGTGAATTGCTAGGGACCACTCACCGGAGTTGCCATCACCACCAAGGCTAGTGATGCGTCCGAAGTCAGCTCGTGTTACAAAAAGCTTACGCTTGAGAGTCCCCATGTAGGAATCATCGACTTCGCCTTTAACCGGGAGAAGGTGATCCTGAAATGGCTTCCGCGAATCGTTCTGCGAGTACACTAACGATGGCTGTGAAACGACAAGGATTCAGGAGCCATCCCAACATAGCCCCGGCGGCGTGCCTTGTTCGACCGCATGCCGACCGACGATTGTCGCTGACCATATCCATACTCAAAGTCGACTCCGTCTATGGTATGAAAGGCCTGGCCTTTGCCCAGCTAGTCGGCACATGAATATTCGCGACTCTTCCTGGGTCACTCGCGGCGCCCCGACAGAGATGATTGCTTGCCCCAAAAAGGGGTCATGCCCCAAAAAGGGGTCAGAGCCAAGTATTGACACAATCGATCGATTAGTGGCAATCTGCAGCGGATGGCGAGACCGCTGCGCGTGGAATATCCCGGAGCGATTTATCATGTGCTGAGCCGGGGCGACCGGCGCGAGCCGATTGTGCGCGGGGATGCGGATCGGACGCTGTGGCTGAGTCTGCTCGAAAGAGTCTGCCGGCGGACGGGATGGGAGATTCATGCCTATTGTCTGATGAGTAATCATTTCCATCTCGTAGTGGAGACGCCGCGGGGCAATCTAAGCGCCGGGATGCAATGGTTCCTAGGCTCCTACACGCAGCAATTCAATCGTCGACACGGCCTCTCGGGGCATCTTTTTGGGGGACGCTACAAGGCGCTCCTGGTGGATGGGCGCGGAGGCGGATATCTGCGCGTGGTCTGCGATTATGTTCATCTCAATCCGGTGCGGGCGGGGATGATCGGGAAAGAAGCGACCGTGTCGAGCTATCCCTGGAGCAGTTGCGCGCACTATGTCGGGCCACGGCGGCGGCAGCCGATCTGGTTGCGGACTGATCGTCTGCTGGGCGAGCATGGGATTCTCAGCGATAGAGCATCGGGGAGGCGAGAATTCAGCCGGAGAATGGAGGCGTTGCGCGCGGAATCCGGTAACGCCGAGGAATGGCGGACAATACGACGGGGATGGAAACTGGGCCGGGAAGATTTTCTGGATTGGATTTTGGAGAGAGTGGAAGTGCGACCGGGGGAAGGGCACCCGAGGCAGGAGCGGGATGAAACGGAGCAAGGCAAAGCGGCCCGCATCTTGAAGGAGGAAATGAAGCGGGTGGGTTGGACGAAGGCGGAATTGAAGCGGCGGAAAAAGGGTGATCCGGCCAAAGTGGCAATGGCACGGCGTTTGCGCGAGGAGACGGCGGTGAGTTTGAAATGGATTGCCGAGCATCTGCAGATGGGAACTTGGACACATGTCTCCAACCGGCTTTATCACTCAGCGAAATGATCTTGCAATTCTGTGTCAATACTTAGCTCTGACCCCTTTCTGGCTGCCTGATTCCGTTAGCCGCGGTGCCAGCCTCAGCTCGCGGACCATCGCGGCGCGGTCCATCACTAGAGCAGAGAGTCAGTAGCTCTGGGCTCCAACGGACCCGTGCCCAACCTTCTTTCCCATCCGCGACCCCTTGTTAAGGCTTGCTCCCCGGATTACGGCCCTCGACATCGCCCGGCCAAGTAATCTGTCCCAACCAATTCAAAGTGTACTGCCTTCCACCACCGGGCTCCGCTGGTTTCGCGCAGACTCCATACATAACAACAATTCGCCTGGCCCAGGTTTTTGCCATTTTGTCCAATATTTGCTCCGCAGTCATATTTCTGAGCGTCGCAGGAAAGTGAGGAAGTCTGTCGTCGGGAACCACTCCGGAGTATCCGAGCGTTGTCGGCCTAATGAACCCAAGTGTATCCCCAGCAGCGTTCATTTCCTTCGTGGCCATAATCGCCTGTAAAATCCCGTCGGGATTGTATCGGTCTGCTGGGTCCCGGTTCAGATCAAGTCGAGATATTTTCGTCTCCAGAATTGCGGCGGGTACTTTTCCGATCCATATCCGGATTATCCCCGTCAAACCTTCCCTTACAGTCACATTTCTATCGCGTTGGAAAATCTGGCGAATCGCATCCAGACCGACCTTGCTTTTCGAAGGCGGCTGTAACTTAAGCATCGGAAACGGAACGGGATCACCGCTCCCTGTTGAGGGACAGGCCCCACGATAGTAAAGCCGGACTGGGTTTCCAGACGCATACACGACCGGGAGCAAATAATCGAACATGATGTCAGCATTCTGTGCACCGGCTCCCGATAAGGAGATTTGCCCGCCAGCCGATATCCTTCCGGTCGCTGTCCAGAGCACAGCTGCAACCATAATCAGCACGTGCCACCGAAATGTTTTCTCATTTCTCACTCTTCTTACAGTCAGTCGGTTACGGGATATATTTGCGGGTTGTGATCGACTCCATTTATTAAGTGATGCACCTGTTGGATGAAGGTGGGTGCACCGAAGGCGTCGTATTGATACGATTCCAGCACTTCGCCGATGGGCACCCTCTCCTCTCGTCCGACCCGCCGTAACGAAGTCATCGGGGGCCTTTTCCACAAAACAAAAGCACAGTATTGGTTCGCTGCGGGTTATAAATGCCGAATTCGATGAATAGAGATACAAGATCCCCTTGTTCTGCATCGATTGAAATCTTGATCCTTTCTTTCTTAATGCCTCGCGGTGGAACAGCGATCGGAATATTCGATGTGCTAAATTGCGAGTCTGAACCTGAGCGAGGCAATCGCTTTCCAGATGGATCCTGCAGCTTGTAGGATATTGTGTATGACTTTTCAGAGGGAACCTTACGCTGGCAGTAGTTTCGTTGACAAAATAGACATCGACCTTCGTGATGCCCTTTGTTTCTATGAACGAGCTCACGGGGATTAGCAAGATCCTTGAAGGTTCGGCCGATACGGTCGATATGGCCGAAACCAAGCTTGATATCAAGCAGAACAGAAATGTAATATTGGAGCAGTTCATAGACTAAGAGAACTTTTCGCAAACGCCCTAGCCTAATCTCGTCCGCGGAGTAGCCTTCGCGTTTCAAAATATCCCTCCATTGATTTCTAGGAAGATGTTCAGCCTCGTTCCGTTCCGTCTTTAGCCAGGCCTTGTGCAACTTATTGTCAGTTTTATTTTTTTCGCGTTCGGCTGCTTCCTCTGTGCTGAAAGTGCCGCGGTTATAGTCATCTTGATACCGATCGTGGAATTGATGAAAGTGGGATTCATGCGGAAAGAAGATTGGGGTCAAGTCTAAATTCTTTGACATTTGTGTCGCAGGGTCAATAAACGTTTCCCCAGTCGCCCTTCTTCTTCACGCAAACGCGTCCGTCGCACCTGTTGCGCCACTGCGGCGTAGTCCATTCCGCCAAAAAATTCGCCGATCTCGCGCAGGCTCAGCCCGCATCTTTCCCAAATCAATAGCAGCGCCACTCCCTTGGCCTCTTGATTCCGCCCACGTTGTTGCCGCACCGCCTGCGCGCTCATCCCGTAGGCTCGCCCCACCTCCCGCACAATCTCCTGCCAGCCGCGCCCCGCGCCCCACTCCCGCACCGCCTTGATCTCACGCTTATCCTCTTTCCATCTCTCCAGCCGATCCCGCACCTTCCGATGAAAACTTTCGCTCCCCAAAACGGCTTGCCACTTCGCTTCTTCTAAGGGACTCAGCATCGGCTCCAGCAGCCCTTTCTCCACAAAACGCCGATAGGCCAGCCGCCTCTCCCCTTTCCTTCCTCCCATCTCTCCCAGTATCAATTCTTCTGCCACCATCGCCTCCGCCTTGGCCAGGCCGGCATAACTCCGGTAGCTGCTCCACTTCCAGGCCCGCAAACGCGCCCGCCGCTCTTTCACATTCCCACGACCGAGGCGCGTCCCCCGCACCGGATTCAGATGAATGTAGCGGCTCAATGCCAGCAAATAATCCTTCCCTTCCAGCACGATGCTTTTGTAGCGGCCTTGGAACAGATGCCCCACTCGCCCATGCCGCCGGTTAAACCACACCGTGTAGCTCGTCACCAGCCAATGCATCCATCGTCCCAGGTTGGCCTGCTCCGTCTCGGCCAGCAGATGATAATGATTGCCCATCAGCACGTAGCCGTGCAGCCGCACCCGGTAACGCCCCAGCGATTCCTCCAAAAGCGCCAGGAACCGGGCGCAATCCTTTTCGTCGGCGAAAATCGGCTCCCGCCGGTTCCCGCGCCCCGTCAGATGATAGAGCGCTCCTTCGTATTCAATCCGCAGCGGCCGCGCCATGCCAGCCACCGTCTCAACTCAACATCCTATCTGTCAAGGACTTTAGACTTGACCCCATCGACCCTTCACTTAGCTCTGACCCCTTTCTGGCTGCCCCTGACCCCTTTTTGCCCCGTTTCGTTGCCCCTGCTCCAACTCTCCGCCTCTGCCGTCGGAACGAGCTGAATTCGATCATCCCTGATCTCTAAATAAACTTTGCGCTTGTGAGACCACGCCGGGGAATATTCATAGTCATCCGGCAGCTGTGCAAAGGGTATGCGGCAGATCATCACATCACGGCGGGGGCCGCGGCGGCTTCGCCAGGCTTTCACCAACAGATCGTGACCCTCTTCTAACGTGATCGTTTCGTCGATCATATGCGGTTTGATTTCAAACCGCTGGTCCTCTGAGGGCGTAATGATCTCAATCTCGACTCTTTGCTCTGTTTGATTTCGAAAAATCAGAAACAAGGTTGAATCCTTAATCCGAGGGGGCGACCGATTCGGAATGATACTGACTTTTTCAAGCAGAAGCCCTGCTCCTGAATCCCATCCTTGCTTTGGAGTCGCGCTCATTACCCCAGTCACCCGGACCCATTGCCTATCAAGCGCCCTATAAACCACGCCTTGCTTCTTACTTTGCCGAATCAGAAGGCACTTCGACAGATCGAGAGCAGCGGCACTTTCCACATCATTGAAAAGATAGAAATCCCCAGGCACCCGGGCTATGCCTTCGAGCTGCAGTCCCTGATGCTCAAAAACTTGTGGATGTGCAATTACGTCGGCCAGCCTCGGCGATGAGGATCTAAGACCGAGTCCAATCGCACCAATAAGGATGATCAATACCTCTCTCGACTTCACTGACAATATTCACAGTTTCCTGAGATAGTAGCAGATCTCGGCTTGTCGACGTTAAAGTTGTATGGACCCAATAGCTGTATCCTCGCTGGTATGCCATATCCTTTTTCGAAAGCCGGTACATCGACCCGTTTCACCTTACCAGGATCGTAATGACGGTGTACGGTAGCGTATCCCACTAAATGCGTGCCCAACGGAATATGAGCAGATAAATCTCCCAGCGCAGATCCCTGGTCCCCTGCGTGAGCTTTGCCTGCTGGGATCAATCCAAAACCCGGGACCAACTCGCCGTAAATATAGTGTCCACTTCTTGCCCCATTCACTTGGGCGATTGGATGATTAAGCTCTCTCGCAAATTCCTCACGTTTTGCTTGCGGATACACTTTTTCGTTAGCAGCCTCGCCGGCCTTAGAAAAGGTAGCGTACTGCTCCTGCGGAATTCGAATTCCAGAATTAGCGCCGTGGGCGCTAATTAACGCCATGCTAATTGCCACAGCCGCCCCAGGCGTGCCAGGGCCCTCAAGCAATTGGGAGTTAAACGCCGAAGCGTGCAGTCTTTCCCAAGGTCCGCTTGCGACCAGCCCCATCGGATCGGTCTCATCGAGCGGATCGTTTCCGACGTAGCGATACAGATTGTAATCGCCGGCATCGTACCCCTTCGGGTCTTCGCTCATGAAGCGACCAATCGTCGGATTGTAGGCTCTCGCTCGAAACTCGTAGAAGCCGAACTTTTCCTGGTATTCCCGCCCGGTAAACAGAAAGCGGTTGTTGATCAGCGTGGTCGGACTGGCCGTGCCGTCGGGCTTGATGAAGGTGGGCGTACCGAACGCGTCGTAGCGATACGATTCCAGCACGGAGCCAGTGCCACCGGCATAATCCGAGCCGCTCACAACGGCCCGCGTGTTCCCCAGCCGGTCCTGCAGAAAATACTGGGTCTGCCCGTAGTTGTTGCGCGCCAGAATTTGACTCATTCGCTCCCGCTCATCTCGCAGGTTCCCCATACCTGCAAACCCGTCCATGTCGCGGCTGCCCAGCTCGCTCCATTCATCAATCCCCCGCCCATAGACCCAGTTCTTCGAGGTCGCCGCACGGTGCCAAATGGGGTCACGTCTAAATTCTTTGACACTTCTGGTCGACCAAGATTTGGAGCCGCTCACTCTATTTTGTAAAGGTCAAACGAATGGGGTCAAGTCTAAATTCTTTGACGTCTGGTCTAAATCTCGGCCAGGCGCGTCGGTCAGATGATCGAGCACCGTTTTCCTATTCAACCCGCAGCGGCCTCGCGCCATGCCGCGTTGATATCCGCTCTGTCAAGGAATTTAGACTTGCCCCCATTTGCTGATTTAAGGAATTTTATGCCTAACGAACTCGATGTTTGGGCAACACGCCCCTTAGACTTGACCCCATTTGCTGGCCTTAAATACCTGCCCCAAACTTCGTCGTACGTATTAAGCTTATCGGGCGAATTCTTTTCGAATAAACTTAAGATCGGCGCGGGAGAATATATAATGAATTTCAGCCCCATAAGCCGTAGCTCCCCCAGCCAGCATCTCTTCGCCAGGGCCAGCATCTGGTACAAAGGATATATCCCATTCCTTGTCTGTGTGATGGACGATGATGGAGTAGTGTTTGAGACTGACTTTTGGCCCTTCAGATCGAAACCGATGCAACGCGATACAGACGACTTCAGCCTCTGTTGCACGGAGTTCCGGTTTCGTCGATCGCTGAGCGTCCAGGGTTATGGGCAGCAAATATACCATCAAGATAACCACAAGCCATTTGTTGTAATTGAAGGTCATTATTTTACAGAATGATTATTGAACTATCCCGTAGCTACTGCGACAGCTTTTGCGGGATATGAGAACCGATAACAAATTCGGGCGGTGCCAAATGGGGTCAAGTCTAAATTCTTTGACACTTCTGGTCGACCAAGATTTGGAGCCGCTCACTCTATTTTGTAAACCTCGACCAGACCGACACCGACATTGCCGTTTTTGCCGCGCACGATTGCAGTGTAATTGCCTCCAGCCAGATTCATATAGGTAGCCGATTCCCGGTCGTCAGTCGGAGCAAGGCCATGTTCTTCGACGTCTCGATAGCTAAAATCGTCCTGCCAATCATCGTTCGATCTGATGACCGTTCCATTGGCATCGTAGATATCGAGTGTCGGGTCGGCCAATGCTCCTGAGACACCGGCACTTGTCAGCGAGGGTCCGAGGGCGCGCACGACTACATACGTTCCGGAATCGCTCACGATCAACCCGCCGATCAGCACGTTATTGCTGCTACCGACATAACCGCGCGTAGAGATGTTGGCTAACTCCGACCCGAAGGTTTGGTCAAGATCGTAGGCTTCGACCAGGCCAACGCCGGTGGTGTCATTTTTTCCGCTGACGATCAGAGTGTAGGCTCCCGGGTCCAGGGTTTCAACGATTGCAGATTCGCGTGCATCCTGCGGAGCTATTCCAGTGGCCTCAATCTCAGCCGCTTGTGAATCCATCCAATTGTCGTTAGTCACAACGGTTCCATCCGGTTCATGTAATTCGAGGACGGGATCGGCCAGGGCATTGGACACGCCGGAATTGGTAAGCGACGGCCCAATGGCTCGCAGAATTACTGTCTTTGGCTGACCGCTGGGAATGATGAATCCGCCAATCAGCACATTGTCGCCGGTCAGGATCAGGCCGCGCGTGGAAATATTGCGCAAACGCGGTGGATCAACTGAGGTGGCTATGGTCAACGTGAGCGGTGCCGTGGTCGTTCCGACGACATTCGTGGCGCTGAGCGTGACTTGGAAAGTGCCAACCGCCATCGGGACGCCGTGGATGACTTTAACGGGGCGATAATCGACATCCGTGCCCGATCCTAATTCAAGCCCTGAGGGTAATCCGGTCGCATCGAAGCTATACGGCATCCCACTGGCGGCGAATTCACAGCTGAAATATTCTCCGAAAGCTCCCTGCGCCGTGGGTGGAGCAGAGATGACCGGCAGCGGCGCGATCAGATTGCGAAGGTAGTTATCGCTAAATTTCGCAATGAAACCCTCCTGGTGGAGTTCTGGATCGGTGGCGTAGCCGTAGACCGTATTTCCGTCATCGCTGATCCCTTCGCAGTGAAAGCCACGCCAACCATCGATCTGCGAGCCGGCCCCCGCCTCGTTCAAGACTTCTTCGAAGTCGAAGTAGTAGCCGGGATCGGTCTTTAGGATGTAGCTGACGTCGGGCGGGTAACGACCGCTGGAAATGTCTCTGTAAGCGAGAACGGTCAAAGCTCCATCCGCGCTAAGACCGCCTCCGTTCCAAAGACTGTAGAAGTCGGTTGGCGGTTGCGGCGCCCGCAGATCGATCATTCCATGTCCCTGCCCCCAAAGGAAGAATGAGTCGCTGCTCCTTCCGAAAATCTGCGACCCATCGGATGACATGCCGATCGTGTAGCTCTCCGTCTCACCCGGAAGAAAACCGAGGCCCTGAACGCCGCCACTTGTTGTCCAGCGATAAGCCTCCTGCGTCGCGATGGACAAGTGCAGCGGGTCGAGGGTAAACAGGGAGCCCGCGCTAATTGTTCCATCGGCTGAAATAGCGCCACCCGCGGGTGCGATATTCGTGTAATCACCGATCGGCGTGAGCGCCTGCACACCGCCGCTGGCCGTCCAGATTGCTCCCTGTCCAAAGCCATCAACCAGGCGATAACCGAAAGCCGTCTGGCCATCATCGCTCAACTGATCCACCGATGGCATGAGGGTGCCGTTCGGAAGGCTGGTAATGGCGATTAGATTCCCACCATCGGGATCCGAGATGGCGGCTCCCACACTGGTTTGATCTTCAGTCGGAGCAACGAAAGCGATTCGGCTTCCGTCGGATGTGACATCCCTGCCCACAGCGGAGTACCAACTGGCGTTCGCCACAGTCACGTTTGGAAGCCGAGGTAAAGCCTGCAGGCCATCACCCGGCGTCCATCGGGCTGCGTAACTGAAAATGCGATGGAAGTTTTCATCGTAATGAAAGCTCCCACACGCCGCCAGCGTTCCGGTATCATTCACTGCCGTGACCAGGGAATGATCGTCACCGGGCAGGAAACCAATCGGGATAAACATCACATCGCCAGCCCAGGCAACGGTGCTCCAACAGATCGCCCCAATTATCGTTAGGCAAAAAATCAGTGCATGAGTCAGGCGTTTTACATTTTCCAAGGGCCTGCGCGAATTCGCAGGAACAAAAAACGCGAGGTTGAAAAGAAAACTCGCTGTAAGGCAGAGTAGGAAAGCGTGACCAGTGCTTCGTGATTTTGAAAGCTGTTTTAGAAAAAAATTTGGGCAGGCTCTTGTCTAGTGGCAGATATCACGGGGATGTAATTCTGAGGGAACGGTCTTCCGTATTATCAGTCGATCCGTTTCCCGACAAGCCGGTTTTTTTGCAAACTCAGAAAATATCTGAAACGGTTTGGGCGGAACGCATCGATTTCAGTGATATCGATTGATCGTTAGGCTGAGATTCAGCGACGGTCGCTTTTCGCGTAGCGACTAGGGCATCCAGTCGTTTACATTCGCAAAATTTTTCACGGCAATCGTAAGGTCCCTCGCTGCGCTCGGGAGGACCCTGATATATCGTTAGGCGCGACAGGGATGACGCTGTGGAGGCGCTTATGCCAGGCGCCGATCGGTTAATGGAAACGGCGCTTGGCACAAGCGCCTTTACATCATTGCCGTTAGCTCAGCAGGATTGGCGGAGCGCTCGTCGCGGGCACGCGCGGGCGTTCGAACTCGAGCTCGGCCATCAGCTCGTCGGTCTGGGTGACGCGCAGGACTTCTTCCACGGTGGTGATGCCTTGCGCGACGCGGCGCCAACCGTCCTGCCGTAACGTTCTCATGCCATCCTGAATGGCGCGTTGTTTCAATTCCGAACCAGTCCCCTTCTTGATAATGAGCCGGCGCAACAGTTCGGTCACAACACAGATTTCGTAAATGGCCACGCGACCCCGATAGCCGGTCTGCCGGCAATTATCGCAGCCGGCACCGCGATAATAGATGAAGTTGGGCGAAACATCGGCGCCAATCTCCTTGAGGTATTCTTTCGGATAAGTCGCACGCTGTTTGCAATCGGGGCAGATGGTGCGAACGAGGCGTTGCGCAATAAAAGCTTTCACGACCGACGCGAGCAGGAACGGCTCGATATCCATGTCGAGCAAACGCGTGATACCGCCGACGGCGTCGTTCGTGTGCAGCGTGCTGAAGACGAGGTGGCCGGTCATGGCCGCGCGAATCGAAATGTCGGCCGTCTCGACGTCGCGAATTTCGCCCACCATCACGACATTCGGGTCCTGCCGCAGAATGTGGCGCAGTCCTTTGGCGAAAGTAAGATCGATCTCAGGTTTGACGTCGATCTGGGAAACGCCGGGCAGCCGATACTCGACCGGTTCCTCGATGGTGATGATGCGCCGCTGGACCGAATTGATGCTGCTGAGAAAGCAGTAGAGCGAGGTCGATTTACCCGAGCCGGTGGGACCGGTCACAAGGATGATGCCGTTAGGCTGGGCGAGGAGCGACTTGATAACGCGGGTGTGTTCCGCGCTGAGATCGAGTTTCTCGAAACCGAACTGCTGTTGCTGTTCGCGGCTGAGCAAACGCAGGCTGATCGATTCGCCGTTTACCGTCGGGATGGTGGAAACACGCACGTCGATATTTTGATCGGCCGATTGCAGATTGATACGGCCGTCCTGGGGCAGGCGCCGCTCGGCAATGTCCATGTGCGCCATCACTTTCAAGCGCGAGATGATGGCCGATTGCAGCAGGCGCAATTGCGGCGGAACCGCCACTTCGTGCAGGATGCCGTCGATGCGGTAACGAATGCGCAGATCGTTCTCGAGCGGCTCCACGTGAATATCGGTCGCGCGCTCGATGATTGCTTCGCGAATGATCTGGTTCACGAACTTCACGACCGACGCTTCCGGATCGTCCGCGTTCAGGTCGGTGCTCGTCTCGATATCCTGAAGCGATTCGAAGGAACGATTCGCTTTCAGGATTTCGTCGAACGTTTCCGCACCGACGCCGTAAAGCGTTTTCATGGCGCGCAGCAATTGCGGCCGCGGGACGAGCACCCATTCGGCCGGTTTCTTCAAAAGCTGCGAAGCGAGCTGGCGGCCGACGGTGTTGAACAAATCGAAGGTCGCGAGCACGACCGAGTTCTCCTTCGCTTCCAGCGGCAGGATGTGATGCTGAAAAACAAAGCGACTGGGCAGAAGCGAGAGTGTCTGGCGATCGATCTTCTTCGCGTCGATCGCGACGACCGGAACGTTGAAGTAATTCCCGATCGCTTCGAGGAAGCGTTGCTCGTCGACCTTTCCGGAATCGAGCACCTGCGTCGTCCAGGAACCACCGTTCAGGTTGGTGGCCAGCTGCGCCGCTTCGTCGCGCGAGGGCACACCGGCGGCGAGCAATAAATCGATCAACGACTGACTGACAGCAGGACTCACGGCCGAAATTGTACCTTACGCCAGGGAATTGTCATCTTTACCCGCTTTTTGGCCGCGCAACTTCGCCTGGATGAACAGATCGATGTCGCCATCCATGACGGCCTGCACGTTGCTCGTCTCGGCGCCGGTGCGATGGTCCTTGACCATTTGGTATGGCTGAAACACGTAGGAACGAATCTGGCTGCCCCAGGCCACGTCCCCCTTTTCGCCATATTGCCGGTCCATCTCGGCCCGCTTCTTGTCTTGTTCGATTTCGTACAGTTTCGCTTTGAGCATCTTCAAGGCCAGTTCGCGGTTGCGGCCCTGGCTGCGCTCGGCCTGACAAGCGACGACGATGCCGCTTGGTTTGTGCACGATGCGCACGGCGGTTTCGACCTTGTTGACGTTCTGGCCGCCCTTGCCCCCCGCCCGGTAGGTATCGATCTCGAGATCGGCGGGATTGATTTCGATCGGGGTCGAATCGGCGATCTCCGGGACGACATCGACGCTGGCGAAGGAAGTGTGGCGCCGCTTGTTTGCATCGAAAGGCGAGATGCGCACGAGCCGGTGCACTCCGCGTTCGGTATTCAGATACCCATAGGCGTAGTCGCCGCTTACCAGCAGCGTGGCCGATTTGATGCCGACTTCTTCGCCGGTCTGAATATCCACGATTTGCGAACTGAACCCGCTGCGCTCAATCCAGCGCTGATACATGCGCAGAAGCATGTCGGCCCAATCGCACGACTCCGTGCCACCCGCGCCCGAGTGAATCGTGAGGAAGGCGTTCGCGCCATCGTTTTCGCCGGAAAGAAACTGCCGCAATTCAAACTCCTCCAATTGTCGAACGAGACGTTCGTATTCCTCAGCCACTTCTTTCTCCGCATGCGCGCGCTGCGCAGCGTCGGTTTCCTCCGAGGCCAGCTCCTGCAGGGCTTCGAAATCGTGAACCGCACGCTCCAATTCGCGAAACGGATTGATGAGCGACCGCAGCCGCGAAACTTCCTCGACCTCGCCCTGGGCGCGTTCGCGGTTCGACCAGAAATCAGGCGCCGCCATGCGCCCTTCGAGAGCGGCTAGATTTTCTTCCAGTTTGGGGAGGTCAAAGAAACCTCCGCAATTCGCTCACGCGATGGCGCAGTTGTTCCGTGTCGACAATCTGGAGTTCGTTAGCCATGCCTTAACATACTGCGAACGGCAGCGATGTCGATGGAGGCGCTTACTTCCGTCGCGTCGTTTCGAGGCGGAAAACGGTTTCGCCTTCCTTCATTAAATCGAGACGATCGCGCGCAATCGTTTCAAGATAGGTAACGTCGGTCTTGAGCAGGTTCACTTCGCGCGTCTGTCGACCGAGCCACGCCTTTTGCTCGTCGACCGCGGCCTGCAGTTTGTCGATATTCGCCCGGCTTTGCTTGATCCTGTTATACGGCGGAACAAACAGACTGATGATGACGAGCCAGACGGCAATAAAAAGCAAGACGCGCAAAACGCGATTGAGCCGCTGCCAGACGGTGGCTTCGCGACGTTCCCGAAAATCGCCGTAGCCGGTGTAATCCACTAGCGCATCTTACCGCCGTAAACCGCCTTGTCACCCAGTTCTTCCGCGATTCGCAGCAACCGATTGTATTTGGCCACGCGATCGGTTCGACAAAGCGAGCCCGTCTTGATCTGGCCCGCGTTGGTCGCGACGGCGATGTCGGCAATGGTGGTATCTTCCGTCTCGCCGGAACGGTGACTGATCACGGCGGTGTAATTGTTTTCCGTGGCCAACCGGATCGTGTCGAAGGTTTCAGTCAGGGTTCCGATCTGATTGACCTTCACCAGAATCGAATTGGCGACGTGCTCTTCGATGCCTTTGCGCAGGAACTGGACGTTCGTCACGAAGAGATCGTCGCCCACCAGCTGCACATTCTGGCCGAGCTTTTTGGTTAGGATCTTCCAGCCATCCCAATCGTTTTCCGCGCAACCATCTTCGATCGAGATGATGGGAAACCGCTGACAAAGCTGCGCATAATAATCGACCAGCTCGGCCGCGCTTTTGCGCGAGCCATCCGATTTTTTGAAAACATAGCCTCCCGTTTTTCCGTCGTAGAACTCCGAGGCCGCCGGATCCAGGGCGATGAAGATTTGCTCGCCGAATTTGTATCCGGCTTTCTTCACCGCCGTGGCAATGCATTCCAAGGCATCCTCCGCCGAATTCAATTTCGGCGCGAATCCGCCCTCGTCGCCAATTGCGGTTGAGAGCCCGCGATCCTTCAGAACACTCTTGAGCGCATGAAAAACTTCGGCGCCGTAGCGAAGCGCTTCCGGAAAACTCGGCGCGCCCCTGGGCATGATCATGAATTCCTGAAAATCGATCGGGGCATCGGAATGGGCGCCGCCGTTCAGGATGTTCATCATCGGCACGGGGAGCGTTCGCGCATTGGGGCCGCCCAGATAGCGATAGAGCGGCTTTTCCTGCGAGGCAGCCGCGGCATGCGCGTTGGCGAGGGAAACGCCGAGCAGCGCATTGGCGCCGAGATTCTTCTTGTTAGGCGTGCCGTCGAGCGCGATCAATTTTTTATCGAGCGCTTCCTGCTCGAGCGCGTCGAAACCGGCCAGAGCCTGGGCGATCGTTTCGTTGACGTTGCGCACCGCCCTGGTCACGCCTTTGCCGCCATAACGTTTCTTGTCGCCATCGCGCAATTCCCAGGCTTCATGCTCGCCCGTGCTCGCTCCGCTCGGCACAGCGGCGCGACCGAAGGCGCCGCCTTCCAGGTGCACGTCCACTTCAATGGTGGGATTGCCGCGCGAATCGAGAATTTCGCGCCCGATGATTTTGGAAATGGAGGTAACCGCCATAACGAGAAGTCTGCGCCCGCTACGATGCGCCGTTCAGCCGGAGTGTCCACCTTCAACTTTGGCCAACACGGCTATCCCGAGCGCAGCGAGAGACCTCCCAAATAATCCCGGGCGTAGCTTGGGAGGAAGATCGCAAACAATCTCGAACATGACTCGTGAGGTCCCTCGCTCCGCTCGGGATGACCGCGACGCAACAAGACGAACTTCCCCGATCTTCGCGATGAGACCGCACACGCCGACAGCGAGCCGCGGCGAACGCGGAAGGCAGCCTGACTTTCCCGCTGGTAAAATGAAGCCGGTTCGATAATCTGCCCTCATGTTTGGTCGGGCGATCTCCATCGCGCTTATTTCCTGGCTCGGTCTGGCCGGCTTCTCTGCGGCCGCGGAGAAGACTCTTTCCGCCGAGCAGATGGCGAATGCGATCAGGATCGACACCATCACCATCCCGACCCCGGGCGAACTTTTCGCCGCCCTGGCCAAGCCCGGCAAAATCGACTGGCAGAGCCAGTATCGCCAGCCGCTGCCGATGACCTACAGCAACCGCGCCCAAATTGCGCTCAACCTCGGCGGCCTGATCGCCGATGGTTTCATTGCGGTGGAGGCGCAGGATAGCGCGCAGGTCAAGAACATCGGGGGGGACGTCATCAAGCTGGCCAAAGCGCTCGGTGTCAGCCAGAACATTCTCGGGCGCAGCAGCAGCATCAACGAATTCGCCGAGAACAACGACTGGGATTCGCTCCAGGAGGAACTCGAGGCGACACAGAACGAAGTGAAAGCTTCGATGCAGAGCCATCAGGATCAGGATCTCGTCGTTCTGGTCAGCCTTGGCGGCTGGATTCGCGGCACTCAGGTCGTCACCGCCGCGGTGCTCAAGAATTACAATGAAAGCAATGCCAAAGTGCTGCGGCAGCCCGCCCTCGTGCGCTTCATGCAGGAGAAAGTGAACGACATATCTCCGGCCATGCGCGACACGCCGCTGGTCAAGGATGTGGCAAAACAGCTTTCCGACATTCAGAAGCTCGTTTCTTTCCCCGAGAATTCGGCGCCGAGCATGGAAGACGTGAAAAAATTGAATGCGGCCGTCGGCAAGCTGATGGACGAGATTCGCAACAAGACCGGCGAATGATGAAACGTCTTTCTCTCCTCGGCTTTGTTTTTCTGGTCGCGCTGGTGGCGTGGGGCGCGGAGACGGACAGCGAGGTGAACGCACGCAAGACCGCGTTCGACCTGGCGGGAGCCTTTACCAACGACGGATTCAAACTGCGCGACGGCCATTGGGTTGGCACCGTCGATCCGCAGCAGCCCACCATCGTCGCCGTCAATCTCTACGCCGGGAATCAATATTGGTTCACCGCCGGGGTGGCCGATCCGGCGCGCAAAGTCGATGTTGAAATCTACGACGAAGCGGGACACCACGTTGCCACGCAGAACTATGAGCAGGACGAAAAGACGGCCGCTGGATTTTCACCCGACCACAGCGGCGAATATTACGTCTCCGTTTCGCTGCAGGACGGCCAGCCGGACAGCGTCTGTTTGGTTTGCTCGTACAAATAAAGTGGCCGCGGCCGGCCATGGTTGCGCCCGGGACTTGCTGCTCACGGGAGTAGTTCGAACGATGCGCACCAATCTTTTTGTCTTCCTTACCGTGGCTTTCTTGTTAGGCGGCTGCGGCTTGTTGAAGAACCGGCTCGCCGGAGCCGGCGGCAAGTTCTATTGCGTCGATGTCAAGAAGACGAACTTCTTCAAGTACGGGCCGCAGCAGGGCAATGGGGCGGACAAGGAATTGCCTCACGATACGCTGATGACGCTCATTCGTCCTTCCTTTGGCTATTGCAAGGTCCACCTGACCGAGAGCGGTGAGGAAGGTTACGTGGCCAGCGACGATATCAGGCCGGCGCCGCCCGAGCTGGTCGCGACTGTGATTGGCCCGCCGCCTTCGGCCAGCCCCGGGTCGGAATTCAATTTGAACTCGAGCGATCCGCGATTGATTCCGCCTCCGGAAGATTTGCCGATCGAATCGCCGGAACCGACGCCGCTTCCCGGCACCTCGCCGCCGGAGCCACGTTAGGCAAACTTCCGCGCTTGGCTGATGCGCCGTTTGCCCTCATTTTGGGGCATGGCGGCAACGCGGATTTTCTACGAAGGCCGTGTGCAAGGCGTCGGCTTTCGCTATTCGGTCAAACAGATCGCCAAAGGCTTCGATGTCACCGGCTGGGTGCGCAATCTGCCGGATGGTCGCGTCGAACTGCAGGTCCAGGGAAGCGACGAGGAACTGTGCGCCTTTCTCGACGCCATCGCCCAAAGCGAGCTCCGCGCCCACATTCGCAAGCAGGAGGAAACGCCGGCCGCCGAGCCGTTGGCGATGCATGGCTTCCAGATTCGCCATGACTGAGTCGGCCGTGGCCGTGCGCGGCCTGACGAAGATTTTCCCGGGCGCATTCGGTCGTCCGGCTGTCACTGCAGTACGCGATCTCGAGCTGGAGGTGGCGGCGGGAAGCGTTTACGGCCTGCTCGGTCCCAACGGCTCCGGCAAGAGCACGACCCTAAAAATCATTCTTGGCCTCGTCTCTCCCACGCGCGGTCGCACGGAAATCTTCGGGCGCAACAGTCGCGAAGTCGCCGCGCGCACCGCTGTCGGCTTCCTCCCGGAAAGTCCCTACTTCTACAAATTTCTGAGCGCAGAAGAGACTCTTCGTTTTTATGGCCGCCTCTGCGGACTCGGCGGAACCAACGCTGCGCGATCGCATCGATGAGCTTCTTAAGCTTGTTGGCTTGACGAATGTGCGCCAGCGGCGCCTCGGCACATATTCCAAGGGCATGCTCCAGCGAATCGGTCTGGCCCAGGCCCTCGTGCATAACCCGCGATTGCTCGTCCTCGACGAACCGACAGCGGGGGTCGACCCGGCCGGTTCGCGCGATATCTGCGACCTCATTCTCGACCTGAAAGAGCGCGGCGTGACCGTGCTGCTTTCCTCGCACCTGCTCGCCCAGGTGCAGGAAATCTGCGACCGCGTCTGCATCCTGGCCAATGGCCAGCTCGTGCGCGAGGGAACGCTCGACGAGCTCATCGCCGTGGAGAACCAAACGGAAGTGATTTTGGAAAACGCTTCGCCCGCCTTGCTTGAAGAGATCGAACGGGCCGCCATGCGCTCCGGTGCGCGCCTTGTCTCCCGCAAGACCCCTCGCACCACCCTGGAGCGGCGTTTTCTGGAGGCGACAAAAAGTCGTTAGGCCAAAGTGCCGAAACTGACCTCGCCATGACTCGATCTCTCGGATTTTCTCCGGGCACGGTGATCGCGATCGCCCGCAATACGCTGACCGAGCTGACCCGGCAGAAAGTCTTCTACCTTCTCATCCTTTTCGCCTTGCTTGTCATCGGCAGTTCTCTCTTCCTCGCCCGGCTCACCTTTCAGCAGGAGTTTCAGGTTTTGAAGGATATCTCGTTAGGCGCGATGAGTCTCTTCAGCTCTCTGCTCGCGGTGATCGCGACGGCCCGACTCCTGCCGCAGGAAATCGAGGATCGCACCATTTATACCATCCTGGCCAAACCGGTTTCACGTTTCGAGTATTTGTGCGGAAAGCTGGGCGGCGTTCTCTCACTGCTCGCCTTCGGCATGCTCCTGATGGCGGCGCTTTTTTGCGCGATCCTTTACCTGCGCGAACAAACCGTTCTCGCCGAGACGGCGCGCCAGCTCGCCGCTCTTCCCGCGGCCCAGTTGCAGGAAACCCTGCGCAGCGTCCGTGCCGCCGCCTTCACCGAGAATCTGATCCCCGGCATTGCCCTCATTTATATCAAGGCCTGTCTTCTCGCTTCCCTGACCCTTTTCGTCTCCACCTTCGCGACGAGCAATCTGTTTACCGTCTTCGTCATGGTCATCATTTATTTCATCGGTCATCTTCAGGCCACCGCCCGTAACTACTGGCTGCAGGGAGAGGCCGGCGGCTGGCTGGTCCGCCTGTTTCTGGCCCTTGTCGCGCTGCTTTTTCCCGATCTTCAGGCCTTTAATTTCGTGGATGACATCGTGGCCGGTGCCGCCATTCCGTTGATCCTTTTTTACAAGACGATATTGCTCGGCCTCTTTTACACCGCAATCTATCTGCTCCTCGCCGCCGTCGTCTTTTACGGTAAGGAATTGTGATGCGGATTTTTCTGGCCTTCCTCGTTCTGGTCGGTTTCGGCACGGCCAAATTGCCGATCGAGCAATCGCTCACCAACTCGGCGCGACGCCTTCATTTTCGCACGCTTCCTCTCGATCTCGCGTTGCGCGAACAACTCGGCCAGGCCGGCTTCGTCGCGGCTCTCAGCGGTTTCCGCGCCATCGTCGCGGACGCGCTCTTCATTCAGGCTCATCTCGCCTGGGAACGCACTGAATGGGGCCGTATCCTTTTGCTTTTTCGCCAAATCACCACCCTGCAGCCGCGCGTCGTGCTGTTTTGGGAAATGGCCGCGTGGCACATGGCCTGGAATGCGAGCGCCGCGGCGCTGCACGACACGTCGCAGCCGCGCCTGACCCTCCGCGTCAAAGCGCAACGCGAGTACCTTGCCCTGGGCAGGGATTTTCTCGAACGCGGCATTCTCAACAATCCCGATTCGCCACAGCTCTACGAAGCGCTGGCCCGCCTTTATCGCGACAAGTATCACGATCATTTGCACGCTTCGGAGTATTTCGGGAAAGCGGCGGAACAGCCGGGCGCACCGGCTTATGAACATCGCTTCGCCGCCTATGAACTTTCGTATTGCGAGGGCCGCGAACGCGAGGCCTACGAGCGGCTGCACGACCTTTATCTCCGCGGCCCGCCTGAGCGGCTTCCCACTCTCCTCGGGCGCTTGAAGGTGCTGGAAGAAGAGCTGAATATTCCTCCGGCGAAACGAATCCCGGAAACGACCGGTGCCCGCCGCTGAACTCCAATGCGTTTTGCCATCCTCAGCGATCTGCACGCAAATCTGGAAGCGACCGAGGCCGTGCTCGAGGACGCGCGCGCGCAACGTTGCACGGAATTCGTCTGTCTCGGCGATGTCGTCGGATACAATGCCAACCCGCACGAGTGCGTCGCGATCGTGCAGGAATTGAATTGCCCAACCGTCAAAGGCAATCATGACGAGCAGGCTTCGCTCGAATTTTCCTCGCGCGATTTCAACGAACTGGCCGAGCACGCCATTAACTGGACGCGCGACCATCTCGCCGACGAAGACAAGGAATGGTTGCGTGGACTCCGGCTCGCCCGGCAGGTGCGCGATTTCACCATTGTGCACGCCACCCTCGATGCGCCTGGCCAGTGGGGTTACGTCCTCAACAGCCTCGATGCCGTAGCCAGTTTCGCCTATCAGCACACGACCCTCTGCTTCTTCGGCCACACCCATGTGCCCGTCGCCTACGTGCGCGACGGCGGAGTGCAACGCCTGCACGAGGATAAACTGATGATCGAGCCGACGAAAAAATACTTCATTAACGTTGGCAGCATCGGGCAACCGCGCGACGGCGACTGGCGCGCCGCTTACTGCATCTACGATCTGGAAACGAACATGGTGGAGCGGCGGCGCGTGCGCTACGACCTGGCCAAAACACAGGCCAAAATTGTAAAGGCGGGGCTGCCTACTCTGCTGGCCAGGCGTCTCGAAGTCGGCAAGTGAGAATCGTTCCGGATTGCCTGATCGGAAAGAAGGTGCGCCTTGCCTAACGAATCATCAATCGCTTCACCTAAATCCATTCTCATCATCAAACCGAGTTCGCTCGGCGATATCGTTCACACGTTGCCGGCGGTCGCGGCCATTCGCGCCGCCCATCCGCGCGCCGAAATCACGTGGGTTATCAACCCCGAATGGGCACCGCTTCTGCGCGGCAACCATGACGTGAACCACGTTCACATTTTTCCCCGCGGCGAATTCCGCGGCCTCGGCGCCTCGCGGACCCTGCTCGATTGGTGGCGTCGGACCGCGCGTCTGCGGCCGGATGCGGCCCTCGATTTCCAGGGATTGTTCCGCAGCGCGTGGATTGGCCGGGCCAGTCGGCCACGCGTTTTCTACGGCATGAGCGATGGCCGCGAAGGCTCGCGTCTGTTTTACGATCAAGTCGCCCGCGTCGATCGGCGCGCTCATGCGGTCGATCGTTACCTGACGCTGGCTGAAGCTTTCGGTGTGCCGATCCAACGACCGCTCCGTTTCCAACTTCCCACGGGCGATCGTCTCTCGCGTTTCGACGAGTATCCGCCCTTCGTTCTTCTCCATCCCTTTGCCCGCGGCGCGCGCAAATCGCTTTCCGTCGCCGTCATCCATGAATTCTGCCGCGCCTTCGCTCCGCAGCGCGTCGTCGTTGTCGGGAGATCGTCCCGCAAATTCTCACCGCCGGATAACTGTGTTTACCTGACAAATCATACCACTTTGCTGGAATTGATCCGTCTTATCCGCGTCGCGCAGTTCACCATCAGCGTCGACAGCGGCCCGATGCACATCGCCTCCGCCATCTCCGACCGGCTCATTTCCATTCACACCTGGAGCGATCCACGCCGCGTCGGCCCCTACAACCCAAACACGTGGGTCTGGAAAGCCGGGCAACTCCATCGCACGCGCGAGATTGCCGTCATGGGCAAGATTAAGGGTCGCCGCACTTTCAAGACCGCCGACGTCAGCCAGATTGTGGAGCACGCGCGGAAGCATTTCGGCGTTGCGCCAGAACAGATTCTGCCAGCGGCAGATCGCGCGGCCAGGTGATCTTGAAATTGAAATCTTCGCTTGGCACAATCATGACGGGTTTACCGAGCAGCTCCACCGCGGAAGTTTCATCGGTTACGATCAGGTTCTTTTCGACGACCGCGGCATAAGCTTCCTCGAGCAACGCGCGCATGAAAACCTGCGGCGTTTGCACGGCATAAAGCTTTTCCCGATTCACCGAACCGCTGACCAACAGCTCATCGTCCACGCGTTTCAGCGTGTCGCTCACCGGTTCGCCCAAAGCGGCCGCTCCGGCCTTCTGCGCGGCAGAAACAACGCGCGCAATTTCTTCCGGCGTGATGAGAGGACGTGCCGCGTCATGTACCGCGATGAGTTTGGCGGCGGGCCGCAACTGGGCCATTCCCGCCCGCACCGAGTCCTGCCGCTCCGCTCCGCCAGCCACGATCTTCCGGATCTTTGGAAATTTTTCCGTGCGCAGCGCTTCCTTGATTTCGTGCAACCGGTCTTCGCGCCCGACCAAAATGATCGCATCAATGCATTCGCTCTTTTCAAACGCAGCCAGCGTTTGAGCGAGAACGGGCCGTTTCCCGAGCGGCGCCAAAAGTTTATCGAAGCCCATGCGCCGGCTGTTTCCCGCGGCGACGATGATGGCAGTAGCGGGCATGGTTAGGGCGATGAAGTGTTAAAGCGTTGAAAGGTTAAAGCGTGGTGAATTGTAAGCCGCTTTATCGCTTCGACGCTTCAACACTTTAACGACCGTTTACCCCGAGTTGCCGCGACACTTCCTGGCTCAAAGCACGGCCGTCCGCCCGGCCCGCCACCTTGGCCTGCAACGCTTTCATGACCGCGCCCATTTGCGCTTTCGAAGATGCGCCCGTCTCAGCGATCGTTTCGCGCACGATTTTGGCCAGCTCTTCCGCGCTCAGTTGTTGCGGCAGATAACTCTGCAAAATGGCGAGTTCCGCTTTTTCTTTCTCGGCCAATTCGGCGCGGCCGCCTTTTTCAAAACTTTCGATCGAATCCTGCCGTTGCTTCGCCTGCTTGCGAATCACCTGGATGGCGTCGCCTTCGGCTAATTCACCTTCCGCGCCCGATTTTTCGATCGCCGCATATTTGAACGCCGATTTGAGCATGCGCAGCACGCTCAGCGTCGCCGCGTCCTTCGCACGCATCGCCTGCTTTAAGTCTGCATCGATTTTCTCCGGCAACGTCATGCCGGGAGGCTAGCTTCCCGCGCTCTTCGCGCAACAGTGGGATTTCGCGAGCGCGGCAAGCCTTACCCGGAAACAGTCGTCAGGTCAGGTCCAGTCTCCGCCTCGATGGCGACGGATGCGATTTTTTCGCGCGCCAACCTCCAGCCATCCGGCTTCATCAAAAAACCAGGCGCGCCGGTTCAATTTCACGAAGATCGGATGCTCTCGAGCAAAATGCGCCACGGGGATGGAGAGTTCGCCATGGAAGGCGTTGCCGCGCCGAACAGCCGTTGCGACAGACCGCCTGCGTCGGCCATCGAGCACCGGGATTCGACCGGATAGGCTTGTCAGCGGAAGCACGCAAGAGACGAAACGGTTTAAACGATCGCGCCCGACCAATTGCAATGTGGGTTCTTCGATTTGCCATCCCTTAAAGCTGAGTCGAAGGCGCAGCGTCAGCACTTCGTTCTGGCGGACGTGGCAACGGAGCGGATGCGGCTGGCCACGGCGCGCCTCATCCTGGGAAACAAAAAGCTCTGGTCGTTGTGCGTAGGCCAGAAACCGGCGCCGCGAAAGTCTTAACTGCGTGGCATGACAGGCAATGGCCTGCAATTTCACCGCCACCTCCTCGTCGTTCTGCGGCAGCACACGCGCCTCCTGCGCAAATTCGACGCGCCGACCGTGAACAAGAAAACTCCATTGTTCCAAAGGAGTCGCGGGCCCAAGGAATTCTTCAACCGCGAAGCGCACAAGCAAGGCGAGCGCGCTGTGATCGGGATGGGTATCGCTCGTTGCGGGAACGAAAAGATGCGTGGGCGCCCAGCGAGTTAGTAATTCCCCGAGTCGCGACACGGTTTTCCGGCAATCCTGAAGCAGCAGACGAGTGATCTGCTGATCGGGCCAGTGCAGGAAGGTCGTTTCCGCCGTGTTCGAAGTGAGAATGGAGAGCGCATTCCAGACTTCCGCCCGACGACATTGACCCCAGCGTCGGCGATCGGCGGGACGAAGCCGGCATCTGCGTTCTGCAACGCGCTGCGGCCATGGATTGTCTTCACCATCCGTGGCGTAAACAACGCGCACCGACGCGCCTGCCGCGATAGCTTTTTGCAGGAGAACTCCGGTCGCCAGGGTTTCATCGTCCGGATGCGGCGCCAGAACGATCAGACGACTCGAGGCGTTAAAGGATAAGGGAGTCATCGTGATACCGAGGCGAGATCTCCGTCAGTGACGCCGACCGCGTAACCAGGGCAAAAAATGCCGCTCCGCCGCGGGTGCCCAAATGAGGCAAAAACGCCCGAGTCGGGAACGCTCGTAGAAAACATGCGAACCGGCCGAGAGATAGCGCGCGCCGGTGTAGGCGACACCGTCGAGATCGCCGGCTATCCTGGCATTCGCGGCCACGATTTCGTAGAGGGCCGGAATGGCGACCTCAAACTCCACGGTATTGAGCCGGCCCGGCAGCGCTCGCGGATAGGCGCCGGCGACTCGCAATTCATCGCCAACCGGCAAATAATGCTGCCTGACAAACCCCCAGATCGGCATGGAAGAACGATCGCGAATGGTGGCCAGACAGGTGCGTGTCGTGACGCAGCTCAGTCCAATATTGCAACTCATCAGACCGGCTTGCAGCCGTTCCCTGGTCAGCGTTTCCATCACGGGATAAACGCAGCGGGACCGAAAAACGGTTTCACCCTTCGTGTCGAGTACTTTGTCCGCGGGTTGGGTCAAAGCCAGCACGTCGCGCAGAAGCCGGATCTCTCGACCGGCGCCATTTGTCCAAAAAGAAGGCCGCCCGAGCAACAGCACGACCAGGGCCAGCGCACACCAGGCCGGGCCGGGAATGTATTTCCACGGCCATCCGGTAAAGACGGCTGGACGCCGGAAGCGTTCCGAGAGATGGAGGATCAGCGCCGAGACGCAAACGGCTGCCAGCGGGTAGAGCGGCAAATAATCCTGCCGGCTCACGATTGGCCAGAAACCCCAGAACACGGCGAAGGAGGTTCCCGTGAGCAGCAGGAAAAAGATGCGACGAAATTCGACCTTCGCCGTGTCGGCGCGCGGCAAACGGACCGCGACCCAGCACAAGAGCGGCAGGCTCAAGGCAAAGATCAGCGGACGCCACCAGGCATAATCACCCCTTGCGACCGGAAGGTTATGTTGGAAAACGCAGTAACGAAATTGCGGCCAGATACCGGCCAACCAGCAGGCCAGCATGATAAGAGCCGGAATGGAAAGCATCGCAATCAGGAACGCTCCCGCGCTGCCGGCCGCGGCGGGTCGAAATTGCGGATGACGCCGACGAGTCAGGCTGAGCGCCAATCCTCCGCTAATTGCCAGGGCCAAAACCAATGGCGTTGATTTCATGGAAACGCCGAAGGCCAGGCTCATGAGCAGTCCAGCACCCAGCCAGCGTCGCGGATGACATGTTCCTTCCAGCAAACAGACAAGGCAGAGCAGCCAGAACAGAGCCCATGGAATGTCGGCCCGAAATTCCAGCGAACAAAAAAAATACGGACTCCAAAGAGCCAGGAAGATCGCCGCCCACACTCCGACGCGCCGCGAAAAAACGAGCGCGCCCAGCCGATAAACACACCAGGCCGCGGCCAGAAAAAGCGGCACCATGAGCAGACGCATCCACCAAAGCAGGGCCGCTCGCTCGCCGAGCACGCCCGCGAGCGGCGCCATCAGCAGATGGAAAAGCGGCATGTGGTTATCGAAAAAGTCGCGGTATTGCAGGGAACCATGCGTCCATCCCCAGATCGCATGAAGATGCTGTGATTCGTCGCTGTTGAAACGATGGCGAAAGACATCGACGAACCGCGCCACCAAGGCGAAGACGGCCAGGATCGCTGCGAAGATTGCTTCGGATTTTCCGCTCAATTCAAAGAAGCCCGCCGCCCGTTCAAGCCACGAAGCGGCCTCCCGCCGATCCAACGGATCCGATCGAACCAATGTTGGGTTCATGAGAATTTCCGCGCCGCAGCCTAGCACAGGTCTGACCGCGCGCGACAAACAGCAATCCGGGAGCCGGCTCGCCCGGGACAGCGGAAACTGCCCGGATCCCGTTTTTCAGATCCCGTTCGTCAGACGGCGCGCAACTTCTCGACAGCGGCGCGCACGCCGGCTGCGTCGCTCACGCTGATCACATCCGCTTCCTTGCTCGTGCGCTTGAGCAGGCCGGCCAGCACGTTGCCCGGCCCAAGCTCGAGGAACAAATCGCAACCGCGCGCCAACATCCTTTCCATGCAATCGCTCCAACGCACGGTGGCCGTCACCTGATCCTGCAAGGTTTGCCGGATTTCATCCGGCGTTTTTACTTCCTCGCCCGTCACGTTGCTGTAAACGGCGAAGCGCGGCGGTTGCATCACCACCTTGAGGAGCGCTTCGCCTAACGAAAGATAAGCGCCGTCCATCAGGCGCGAATGATAAGCGCCCGCCACGTTTAGCATCGTCGCGCGGCGAATGCCGTGCTCTTTCGCCATGCCGACGGCAATTTCCACTTTGGCCCGCTCGCCCGAGATCACGATTTGTCCCGGCGCATTCATGTTCGCCACATCCACGTCAGCGTCGGCGGCGAGAGCGCGCACGGCCGATTCGTCGGCGCCAATCATCGCCGCCATGGCTCCGGAGGTCGCCTCGCAGGCCTCATCCATGAATTGGCCGCGGCGCTGCACCAGCTTCAGGCCATCGGCAAAAGTGAAAGTGCCGGCCGCTCCGTGGGCCGTCAATTCGCCTAACGAAAGACCGGCCGCCGCCTCGATCGGAAATTCGCCCGCTCCTTCACGCAGAGCGGATAGGGCGGCCAGGCCATGGACATAAAGGGCCGGCTGACAGTTCGCCGTTTTCGTCAGTTCCTCGAGCGGTCCGTTCCAGGCGATGTCGCTCAGTTTTCGGTCCAGAATTTCATTCGCTTCGGAAAAGAGCGCACCGGACGAGGAAAATTGTTCGGCCAGATCCTTTCCCATGCCGACTGCTTGCGCACCCTGCCCGGCAAACAACAACGCGATTTTCTTTGCCATGATGCTATCGAAAACGACCGGGCGCCATAATGACAAGCCAAACATCGCCGCTTCGTGCTTGGTCTGGTTTTCCAGTTCGCTACACTGGCTGAGTTGCGACGATGAGCTCAAGTGCCGTATGAGACGACTGATACAGCTGCAGTTTGGTGCTCTGCTTCTGCTCGCACTGGCGGGCTCAACTCCGGCCGCACCGGGCGACCAATGTTCCGCGCCCGAACATCATCAGTTCGATTTCTGGATCGGACACTGGGCTATCAGGCAGAAAATCCTCAGGGCCGACAGCACGTGGTTCGAAGCGGATGCGACAACGCGAGTCTCGCCGATCCTCGGCGGCTGCGCGCTCATGGAAGAGTGGCAGGGCAATGTTCTTTTCTTCTGGGAGGGCATGAAGCAACCGGAGCCGTTGAAAGGTTTCAGCGTCCGCGCCTACGATCCGAAAATGAAGCAATGGACGATCTCCTGGATGGACACTCGTCATCCGCGCTTTGCTGATTTCGTGGGAAACTTTCAAGATGGTCGAGGTGAGTTTTTCAGGAAGCGCACAGGCGAAAATGGAAAGGAATCCATCACGCGCGTCACCTTTTCCGATATCACGCCAACCTCCGTTCGCTGGGAATTAGCCGTCTCCTCCGGCAAAGGGCAGACATGGAAGACTCTCTGGATCATGGAGATGACGCGAACATCGATGTAGCCGCCCTGCTCTGTCGGGGCGGAGATGGTCGCCGATCCGCGCCTCGAGCTCGACGTCCTCGGCGCCCCGACGGAGCGGGGCGGCTACAAGCACCAAATTTGCGCTTGCGCGCTCCGGACGCATCGCGAGCATAAATCTTCATGGCTTTCACGACGCGCGAAATCGAATCACCCGATCCTGTCACGCGCGTGGTCGCGGCCGATGCCGAAATGCGCAACGAGCATCTCGGCGACGACATTGGCGAGAAAATGGTGCTCAACATGGGGCCATCGCACCCCGCGACGCATGGCGTGCTGCGTCTCGTTCTCGAGCTCGATGGCGAAATCATCGTCAAAGCCACACCGGATGTCGGTTTCCTTCATCGCGGCGACGAGAAGATTGCCGAGAACATGCAGTACAATCAATTCGTTCCCTACACCGACCGGCTCGACTACCTGGCGCCGCTTTCCAACAATGTCGCCTACGCCCTCGCCGTGGAAAAATTGATGGACTGGGAACTGCCGCCGCGCGGCCAGGCCATTCGCACGATCTGCTGTGAAACATCGCGCATCTCATCACACTTGTTGGGCCTCGGCGCCATGGCACTCGATCTCGGCGCCATGACCGTTTTCCTTTATACGTTCACGGAACGCGAAAAACTCTACAATCTCTTCGAGTTGCTGACCGGGGCGCGTTTCACCACTTCCTACACGCGGGTCGGCGGCCAGATTCGCGATTTGCCGGAAACGTTCATCCCGCAACTGCAGAAGTTTCTCGACGATTTCATCCCGCAACTGGACGAGGTGGACCGGTTACTTACGCGCAACCGTATTTTCGTCGAGCGCACCCGCGACATCGGCGTGATCACGAAAGATCGCGCCATCGCCTACGCCATTTCCGGCCCGAACCTGCGGGGCAGCGGCATCGAACACGATTTGCGCCGCAAGCATCCCTACCTCGATTACGAGAAGTACGACTTCGACATCGCGGTCGGCAGCGCGGGCGATGCCTACGATCGTTACCTTGTCCGCATCGAGGAAATGCGGCAGAGCGTTCTCATCCTGCGTCAGGTCATCGACAAGCTGCCGGGCGGGCCGATCAACATTGTCGATTGGAAAAACATGACGCCGCCGAAGTCGCACGTCATGACGAAGATGGAAGAGTTGATTCATCACTTCATCGTCGTGACGGAAGGTCTTGATGCGCCACCGGGCGAAGTTTATTTCGCCGCCGAAAACCCAAAGGGAGAGCTCGGGTTTTACATCCACAGCAAAGGAGGCGGCGTGCCGCATCGGCTGAAAATTCGCGCGCCTTCCTTCGTTAACCTCAGCATTTTGCCGGAGCTGTTGCCCGGTCACATGGTGAGCGACGTGCCCGCCATTCTGGGCAGTCTGGACTTCGTTATGGGAGAATGCGACAGATGAGAATTCACATGAAAACACCCAAACTCCACTTTGCAGCCCTTGCGCTCCTCGCGCTCACGCTGGCCGCCGTCGGTTGCGGTCGCAACGGACTGAGCGGTTCAAAATTGACCCCGGCCAATTACGATCAGATCACCATTGGGATGAGCAAGGCGCAGGTGGAAAACATTCTTGGCCCACCGACCAACTCGGAGATGAAGGACATGGTCATTTTCAAGAAAACCACCTATCGCTACGAGGACGGCAAGAAGTTTGCCATGATCACGTTCAAGAACGACCAGGTGGACAGCAAGGACAGCAATCTCGGCCGCGAACCGTAAGCAGCTTGCGCGCTCCGATGAAATCCTTCCGGCTTCCCATTTTCTATTCGTTTCTGCTGGCGGCGGCGCTTTGCCTGGGCGCTTGCAATACGCATACGCATCTACGGCAGGCTAACGTCGACGAAGTCGTCGAAGGCATGTCCAAGAAGCAGGTGGAATCGATTCTCGGGCCGCCCACTTCAGTCGATACGACCAATTTACTTGTCATGAAGAAGACCACCTACGTCTACAAGCAGGGATCCGACACGGTCACGATCGTCTTTCAGGACGACAAGGTGCAGTCCAAAGAGAGCACGTTGAAGCGCTAGCGGACCGGCTCTGTGGACGCAACGAGCGCACAAGTTCCCGCCGAGCTGGAGCGGAAAATGGACGCCGCCATCGGGCATTATCCGCCCGATCGGAAACGCAGCGCCGCGCTCCCACTCCTGCATTTGTGGCAGGAGCAATTCGGTTTCATCAGCGACGAAGGCGTGCGCTGGATTGCCGACAAGCTCGGTCTGCAACCGATCAACATTCTCGAGCTGGTCACCTTTTACCCAATGCTGCGTCAGGCGCCCGCCGGCCGGAAACACATTCGGGTTTGTCGCACGCTCAGCTGCGCCATGGCCGGCGCCTACGAGCTAAAGATGAAACTGTCCGAAGCTGCCGGCATCGCTCCCAGCGCCGACCATGGCATGCACAATCCCGTGACTGTGAGTCCCGATGGCGAATACAGCATCGAATTTGTCGAGTGCCTGGCCAGCTGCGGCACAGCCCCGGTCTGCATGATCGACGACACACTGCACGAAAACGTCCGGCCTAATGCCGCCGGCGGCCTTCTCACCTCTCCGGTCTCCGGTTTCCGCTCTCCGGTCTCGGCCCATCCTCTCGAGCGCCGCCTCGTTTTCAAAAACATCGGCCGTGAAGATTGGAACACGGACATCGATACCTACCTGCGTGACGGCGGTTACGAACAGCTCAGGAAAGCAATCACCATGTCGCGCGCCGAGATCGTTAACGAAGTGAAAACTTCCGGCCTGCGCGGCCGGGGCGGCGCCGGTTTTCCCTGCGGCGTGAAGTGGGGCTTCGTCAAGCCTGACGAAAAAAAGCCGGTCTATCTCATTTGCAACGCCGACGAATCGGAGCCCGGCACCTTCAAGGATCGCTACATCATCCATCGGGATCCACACCAGTTGCTCGAAGGGATTCTCATCTCCTGCTTCGCCCTTAACGCGCACGTCGCCTACATCTATATCCGCGGTGAATTTCCCGAGGGCGCGAAGATTCTCGAACGCGCCATCGCGGAAGCGCGCGCCAAAAATCTTGTGGGCAAAGACATGCTCGGCACGGGATTCGATGTCGAGATTTACCTGCATCGCGGGGCGGGCGCCTACATTTGCGGTGAAGAAACCGGCCTGATCGAATCGCTCGAAGGCAAACGTGCTTATCCGCGCATCAAACCGCCCTATTTTCCCGCCGTGCTCGGCCTCTACATGTGCCCGACCATCGTCAACAATGTGGAAACGCTTTGTCATGTGAAACACATCATCGCCATGGGCGGGGCCGAATACTCTCGCCTGGGGCGGCCTAACAACACCGGCACGCGGATCGTTTGTGTGAGCGGCGACGTGCAGCAGCCCGGCTATTTCGAGATCGAAGTCGGCGCCGTCACCATGGGTCAGCTCATCTACGACATGGCCGGCGGCATTCGTCATGGGCGACGATTGAAAGCGGTCATTCCCGGGGGCAGCTCGGCCAAGGTCCTGCGCGCGGACGAAACCTTCACCCTGAAGGAAAAGCAACCGGATGGTTCCACCGTCGATCGCACCGTTACGATTGACCAAATCCCGATGGATTTTGATTCGTTAGCCGCGGCCGGTTCCATGGCCGGCTCGGGCGGCGTCATCGTGCTGGATGATTCGCGCGACATGGTCTGGACGCTCAACAACATCAACGAATTTTACGCGCACGAGAGCTGCGGCCAATGTACGCCCTGCCGCGAAGGCTCGCTCTGGATGCAGAAAATTACCGACCGCATGCTGCGGGGCGGTGGTGTGGTGCAGGATCCGAACACCCTTAAAACCGTGGCCGATAACATTGCCGGGCGCACCATCTGTGCGTTCGGAGAAGCCTGTGCCTGGCCGACCCAAAGTTTCGTCGAAAAATTTCCGGAGGATTTCGCCGCGCAGGCCCAGAAGCCGGTTCCGCCGCCGCTCCCGCCCGAATACACACCGCAAGAACTGATCGCCGAACCGGAAATTCCAACTGTTCCGCTCGCGCACAACCCCGGCTGGGAAAAGGCCGGCGCTTCGGGGACGATATGAATCAGGAAAACAGGAAAACAGGAAAAGATTTGCGCAGTCGCGACGTTACCGAACGGATCATCGGCGCGGCCATTGACGTTCATCGCGATCTTGGACCTGGTTTTCTTGAATCGATTTACGAGGAGGCTCTGGCAGTTGAATTCGCCCTAAAGGAAATTGCTTTCGTTAGGCAGAAGCCGATCACGTTATTTTACAAAGATCATCAAATTGGCGAACACCGCCTGGATTTTGTCGTTGAGAATCTAATCGTTGTTGAATTGAAAGCGATCCGCGCCCTCGATGATATTCATTTCGCAATCGGCCGGAGCTACTTAAAAGCGACGAATTTGCAGGATTGTCTTTTGCTGAATTTCGCGACCGCGCCGCTGACCATTAAACGCTTCGGTCGTGAGCGGACCGCTTCATCCACTCTCGATGTCAGCTTCTGAATTTCCTGTTTTCCTGCTTTCCTGATTCATCATGTCCGATCCTTCTGTTTTAATGCTGAACGTTCAGATCAACGGCGTCTGGCATCAGTTTCCGAAGGGTACGCGCGTGATCGAGGCGTGCGAGCAGGCCGGCAGTTACGTGCCGCGCTATTGCTACCACAAGAAACTCTCGTCTCCGGGCAATTGCCGCATGTGCCTGATCGAAATGGGCATGCCCAAAATGGGTCCCGACCGCAAACCGGAACTCGGCGAGGATGGCAAGCCGGTCATCAACTGGATGCCGCGTCCGCAAATTTCCTGCGCGCAGGACGTCGCCGAAGGGATGGGTATTCGCACGGATTCGCCGCTTGCCCAGGAATGTCGCAAGGGCGTGATGGAATTTCTCCTAATCAACCATCCGCTCGATTGCCCAATCTGCGACCAGGCAGGCGAATGCCGGCTCCAGGAATTCAGCGTCGAGTACGGGCGCGCCGATTCACGTTTCCTCGAGAATAAGGTCAAGAAACCGAAGAACATCGTGCTCGGTCCACGCGTCACGCTCGATGACGAGCGTTGCATACTGTGCTCGCGCTGCATTCGGTTCTGCCAGGAAATCGCGCACGACGACGTGCTCGGCTTCGTCGACCGAGGGAGTCACAGCGTGCTCACGGCCCATCCGGGCAAGCGTTTGGAAAACAACTACTCGCTCAACACCGTCGATATCTGCCCGGTCGGCGCGCTCACCTCTTCCGATTTCCGCTTCAAGATGCGCGTCTGGTTCTTGAAGGAAACGAAGAGTATCTGCACGAGTTGCGCGACCGGTTGCAACACCCTCATCGGCACGCGCCAGGATGTCGTCTATCGGCAAACACCGCGCGAGAACGATGCCGTCAATTCCTGCTGGATGTGCGATTACGGCCGGCTCAATTTCGATTATCTGCAATCGGAGAAACGCCTGCTTGAGCCGCGCATTTTCTCCGGCGAGAAACTCGTTCCGGCTTCGTGGCAAACCGCCATCCAACAGGCCGCGCTGCAGCTGAAACATTTCTCCGGCCACGAAATCGCCGTCGTCGCCTCCGGGCGCATGACCAATGAAGAACTGTGGCTGACCTCGCGCCTGGCCAAACTGCTCGACGCCCGGTATCTCGACATCGTTCCCCGTCGCGACGCTGGCGACGACATTCTCTTGAGCGAAGATCGCAATCCAAATACGCACGGCGCCCGACTCATTCTCGGCCTAACGAGTGAGCCGGGCGCGCTTCTGCCGCAGATCGCTCAGGGTATTTCTTCCGGTCAGATCAAGGCTTTGCTCGCCCTCGGTGAAACCCCGGTGGAATTCGGATTGGCCGCCGAAACCCTGATGACTCTTCCCTCATTCGTTGCCATGAACATGCTGGCTAACGAAGCGACCGCCGTGGCCACGGTTGTCCTTCCTTCTTTCGGTTTTGCCGAGAAGCGCGGCTCGATGATCAACGGCAAGGGACGCCTGCAACGTTTGAATCGGGCCGTGGCCGGGCCGGGCGACGCGCGCGACGATTGGGAAATTCTGCGCGATCTCGTGCAGGCCTGCGGCGAGCCGAACGGCGTCTACACGATTGAAGATGTTTTCAAACAAATGGCCGTCGCGATTCCCGAGTTCGCGGGATTGAACTTGAGCAAGATTGGAGATCTCGGCGTGCCACTTCTGCAGGTCGAACCGAAGTCGCCGCCGCCCGGCGAACCGTCGGACGAGAACGTCAAAAAACGCGAGAAGGAAAAGGCGCCCAAATGAGAGCGGCACACATTTCTACGCTACCCATGCCGATACGATGACTTTTTTCATTGTCACTTCGCTCCTGAAAATCATCGTCGTCGTTTTCGGCATCATCCTGCCGATGGTTTCCTACAGCGTCTATGCAGAACGCCGGGTCAGCGCGCTCATTCAGGATCGGCTCGGTCCCAATCGCGTGGGTCCGGCCGGTCTTTTCCAGCCCATCGCCGATGCCATGAAATTCATTCTCAAGGAGGATTTCACCCCGCATCACGTCAACACTTTCTACTATTGGCTCGCGCCCTGCCTCGCCATGGTGCCGGCCATCACCACCATCGCCGTCGTTCCGTTTGGCAGCACGCTCTTCGGCGTTCCCATGGTCATCGCCGATATCAACGTCGGCGTCCTTTTCATCTTCGCCATCGCTTCGTTAGGCGTTTACGGCATCGTCATCGCCGGCTGGGCTTCAAACTCGAAATATCCATTCCTCGGCGGCGTGCGCTCGACTTCGCAGATGATTTCCTACGAGCTTTCGCTCGGCCTCGCCGTCATTCCCATCTTTCTGCTCGTCGGCCAGCTTCGCCTGACGAGCGTCGTGCAATACCAGATCGATCACGGTTGGATGATCGCGCCATTCTTCGGCGATTGGACCAGCCTCCATAAATGGCTCCTGACCATTCCGATGTTCATTTCCTTCGTCGTCTTCACCATTGCTATTTTCGCGGAGACGAACCGGCTTCCTTTCGATTTGCCGGAAGCGGAGACCGAACTGGTCGGCGGTTATCACACCGAATATTCGTCGATGAAATTCGCCCTCTTCTTCCTCGGCGAATACGCGGCCATGATCACCGGCTCGGCCATTATCGTGACGCTGTTCCTGGGAGGCTGGAGTTTTCCCGGCATTCCGGACGGCTCGCATGGCTGGATCTTCGGCCTGATCAACATCGGCGTTTTCTTCGCCAAGGTGGCCGCGCTTCTTTTCATTTTCATCTGGGTACGCTGGACGCTGCCCCGTTTCCGCTACGATCAACTGATGCGCCTCGGCTGGGTTTTCTTCTTCGAAATCGCCCTCGTGAACATCTTCCTCGCCGCCATCATCCTCGCTTATTTACCGCAATCATGAATTTGGAAGCCATGAAACCAGGAATTTTGAATCAAGAAAACAGAAACGCAGGAAACCGGAATCGGGTTTGTCGCGTTTCGCCGCGCGCTAACGAAACTACCTTGTCCACAATTTCTCCTGGCTTCCTGGCTTCCAAATTTGTTCCTGCTTTCCTGCTTTCCTCATTCATTCCGTAGCCATGGCCATTACCGTTCCGCGTCCCAATTTGAAATGGTCGGAGAAGCTATATCTCCCGGCAATCCTCAGCGGCATGATCATTACCATTCGTCATTTCAAAAACATGCTGCTCGGCCGCACGAAGGTGACCATGCAATATCCCGAGCAAAAATGGGACGCGAACCTTCCCGACCATTATCGCGGTGCGCCGGCGCTCGTCCGCGACGAAGTCGGCCGCGTGCGTTGTGTCGCCTGTCAGCTCTGCGAATTCATCTGTCCGCCGCGCGCCATCAAGATCATACCAGGCGAAATTCCACCGACCGATCGTTTCGCCAAAGTCGAAAAATTTCCCGAGGAATTCGATATCGACATGATCCGCTGCATTTACTGCGGCATGTGCGAGGAAGTTTGCCCAGAGCAGGCCATATTCCTGCGCAAAGATTACGCCATTACCGGCTTCACCCGCGCCGACATGGTGCACGACAAAGAGAAGCTGCTCGAAATCGGCGGCGTCATGCACGGAGTCGTCTTGAAATGGAACGACAAGAAGTGAAAGCGACATCACTCCAGCACTCCATCACTTCACCACTCCATTAACCCGATGCCCGCTCCGCTTTTCTGGTTCTTCGCATTGATGACGCTGATCTTCGGCGCGGCCGTCGTCATCAATCGCAACCCGGTGGCGAGTGCCCTCAGTCTCGTCGTTTCCTTTCTCGGCTTGGCTGCGTTGTTCCTTTCCCTGAACGCCTATTTCATCGCCATCATTCAGGTCCTCGTTTACGCCGGCGCGGTCATGGTCCTTTTCCTTTTCATCATCATGCTGCTCGACCTGCGTGCGGAAGAACGTCGGCGCATCAACTACGTCGCCGTGACCGGCGGCACGCTCGTCGCGCTCGCGTTTTTCGTGCAAATCTGCTGCGTCGTCGGACAACTGCGCGCCGCCCATGAGCCGCTCCCGGCCCTCGGCGCCGCGCGCCTCGAGGATGTTCACCACATCGGGCTGCTTCTTTTCGATCGCTACAATCTGCCTTTTCAAATCATCGCCGTGCTCATTCTCGTGGCCACGCTCGGGGTGATTGTTTTGAGCAAACGGGAGCTTCGCTAGCAATGGTGACGCTCGGCGATTATCTCATCGTTAGCGGGTTGCTTTTCACCATCGGTTTCGCCGGCGTGCTCTTGCGGCGCAACATCATCATCATTTTCATGTCGCTCGAACTGATGCTGAATGCGGCCAATCTTTCGCTCGTGGCCTTCTCCCGTTTCCGGATCAATGCCGCCGGCCTGCCCGATTACAACGCGCAGGTTTTTGTCTTCTTCATCATCACCGTGGCCGCAGCCGAGGTCGCACTCGGGCTGGCCATCATCGTCGCTCTCTTCCGCGTCCGCCAAACCACGCACGTCGAAGACATCAGCAGTATGAAATTCTGATGAATCCCGCGCTTCCCTGGATCATCCTCTTCACGCCGCTGCTCGCGGCCATGGTCATCACGGTCGTGACAAACAAGTCGCGCGCGGCGAGCAGCTACATTTCCGTCGCCGCCGTTCTGGTCAGCTTCGTCTGCAGTTGTCTCGTCTTTGCGCAGCCAACCGTCGAAATTAGCAACGTTCGCTGGCTTGATCTGCGGCCGCTCTTCGACGTGCCTTTCGGTTTTATTCTCGATCCGCTCAGCAAAACCATGCTCCTGATCGTGAGCGGCATCGGCGGCCTCATTCACGTTTATTCGCTGGGCTACATGCGCGACGACTCGGGCAGATCGCGCTATTTCGCCTCCCTCTCTCTCTTCATGTTCGCCATGCTCGGCATCGTTCTGGCCAACAACTTCGTCATGATGTTCATCTTCTGGGAGCTGGTCGGGATCAGCTCCTATCTGCTCATCGGTCATTGGTTCGAGCGGAACGCCGCAGCCGACGCGGCCAAGAAAGCCTTCATCACCAATCGTCTCGGCGACTTCGGATTCATGCTCGGCATCCTCATGGTCTGGACGGCGACCGGCACAATCGTTTTCCACCAGATCGCCGGAAACATCACCGCCCTAACGAGTCATCCAGGTTATCTGACGGCGGCCGCTCTGCTCGTCTTTTGCGGCGCGGTCGGCAAATCGGCGCAATTCCCGCTGCACGTCTGGCTGCCCGATGCCATGGAAGGTCCAACACCGATCTCGGCGCTGATCCACGCCGCCACCATGGTGGCGGCCGGCGTTTACATGCTCGTGCGTGTTGGCTTTCTCGTGCAGGCCTCGCCGGCTGCGCTCATTGTCATCGCCTGGATCGGCACCATCACCGCCGTGCTGGCTGCGCTGATGGCGACGCAACAGGACGACATCAAACGCATCCTCGCCTACTCCACGCTTTCGCAACTCGGCTACATGGTCATGGCCGTCGGGCTCGCTTCCGGCGAAGCGGCCATGTTTCACCTGTTCACGCACGCTTTCTTCAAGGCGCTGCTCTTTCTCGGTTCCGGTTCCATCATCATGATGCTGCATCACGAGCAGAACATCTGGAGGATGGGCACGCTGGCACGGCGGTTGCCAACCACGTTTCTCACCTTCGCAGTTGGCACGCTGGCGCTCATCGGCTGTCCGCCGTTCAGCGGATTTTTCAGCAAGGACGCCATCATCGCGCTCGCCTACCAGCGCAGCACGGCTATTTTCGCGCTCGGCGTTTTCACGGCGTTCCTGACCGCGTTTTACATGACGCGTCTCATGGTCGTGGTCTTCTTCGGCAAGGGCCGAACAGAAACAGCGCAGCGCAGCGAAGAAGCTCCGCCTATCATCACGGTCCCGCTCATTCTGCTGGCCATCCCGGCTGCGCTGGCCGGTTTCGGGTTTTTCGCGAGCCGATTCGTGATTCTGCCGGTGGAAAAAGAGACCGTTATTCTCGTTCCAATCCTCGCCACCATCGCGCTGCTCGCCGGCGTTGGAGGCGCCTATTTTCTTTACCGGAAAAAAGAATTCGATCCGCTTAACATCGCTCTCTTCCGGAACCGCTTTTACTTTGATGAGCTTTACGCTGCGCTCATCGCCGGCACGCAGGAATTGCTTTCGCGCGTCTTCGCCTTTTTCGACCGCTGGATCATCGACGCCGGCGCCGTGCGCGGATCGAGTGGCGCCACCTGGGGCATGGGCGCACTCCTGCGTCTGCTGCAAGTCGGGAACCTGCAGGCCTACGCGTTTCTCTTCGGTCTCGGAATTGTCGGGCTCATCTACTTCACCGTTTTCCACTGATGTTATTTTTTATCGTCTTCGCTCCCATCGTTGCCGCCGCTCTGATTTTGTTCGGAGCGCCGGCGCGGGCGACTGCGGTGCTGGCCGCGGCGGTCACCTTGCTTATGACCCTGCTGGTTTGCACCGGCTACGATGCGGCCGGAGCCGGTTTTCAAATCGCGAGCTCTATCGAACTCAGTCCGACGTGGGGCCTGTACTTCTCGTTAGGGGTGGACGGACTCAGTCTCATCATGCTGCTGCTCACGGCAATCGTCACGCTCTGCGCCGTCTGGTTCACCCATGATGTGGAACGCAACGAAAATGCCTTCTACGCCTGTCTGCTTTTCATCGCGGGCGGCGCGCTCGGCGCCTTCGCCTCGACCAATCTCTTTTTCTTCTACGCGTTTCACGAGCTCGCTCTGATCCCGACGTTTTTGCTCATCGGCATCTGGGGAAGCGGCAATCGTCAGGCGGCCGCCTGGAAGGTTACCATCTACCTCGCGCTCGGCAGTTTCATCTTGCTGCTCGGCCTGATCCTGCTCTATCGCAGCCTGCCCCCCGCCTCGCGCAGTTTTGATTTCACGGTTTTGCAGGAGGCAGCCGCCAACGGCCAAATCAGCCCCACAGCACAGAATCATATCTATCTGCTTTTGCTCATCGGCTTCGGCATTCTCATTTCACTCTTCCCGTTTCACACCTGGGCGCCGGAAGCCTACGCCTCGGCTCCCGCGCCCGCCGCGATGCTGCACGCCGGCGTCATGAAAAAGTTCGGCCTTTACGGATTGCTGCGCATCGCGCTGCCGCTTCTGCCGCAGGGCGCGCAACATTGGAACACGCTGCTCATCGTGCTTTTGCTCGGCAACATCATCTACGTCGGGCTCGTCACCATTGCGCAAAAGCGGCTCGATTGGATGCTCGGTTATTCGAGCGTCATGCACATGGGATACATTTTTCTCGGCATTGCCACGGCCAACGTTCTTGGAGTCAACGGCGCGGCCATTCTCATGCTGGCGCACGGACTTTCCATCGCACTGCTCTTCGCGATCGCGGGCGAACTGCGGCGGCGCACCGGCACGCTCCTGCTGAGCGATCTCGGCGGTTTCGGCAAAGTCATGCCGTTCGCCGGCCTCGCTTTCGGCATCGCGGCTTTTGCGGCCATCGGCCTGCCCGGCTTCGCCAATTTCGCCGGTGAAGTGCTGATTTTCTTCGGCGCATTCCATCGCGGTTTTCACATGGAAGGCTTCCACATCTTTCAAGTCGCCACCGTTCTCGCGCTCTGGGGCGTCGTCATCTCGGCCGTTTACATGCTGCGTGCTTATCGCAGCATTTTCATGGGCGAACTGTCCGAGCGTTGGAGCCTGCTCCACGATTTGCGCTCCAGTTTGCGCTTGCCCATCGCGCTGCTCGTCGCCGCGCTGCTCTGGGTCGGCTTCTTCCCGCAATCGTTCGTCCGCATGCTCGCGCCCGATTTTCAAACCCACCTGACCGCGAAATAAAATGATCGGCGCGCCGACTCTCGAAATCGCCGTGGTTCTGCTCGGTTTCGGTCTGCTTTTGCTGGAAGCCTTTGCCACGAACATCAACAAACGCGCGCTGGCTTTGGCCGCCATCACTGGTCTCGGCGTGATTTTCGTCGCCAGCTTTTTCATCGCGCCGGTCCACGCCGCTGCGCCGACACTTCTCTGGAATTTTTACGCGCTCGATCCGCTCGCCATTTTCTTCAAACGCTTCGCCCTCGCCACCACCATCCTCGTTCTCATCATGATGATCGACTACGCGCCGATTGTCGCCCGCTTCATCCCCGGCGCCACCTCGCAGGCCGGTCTTGGCGAATTTTTCGCGCTGCCCGTTTTCACCTGCGCCGGCCTCATGTGGATGGCGTCGGCGAACGACTTCATCATGATCTTCGTCTCGCTCGAGCTGGTCACGGTGTCGTTTTATGTCCTCGTTAGTTTCATGCGGCGCAATCCGGCCACGCTCGAAGCCGGCACCAAGTATTTGATCCTGAGCGCGCTCTCGACCGGCTTCCTCGTTTACGGAATCACCTGGATTTTCGGCGTGACCGGCGAAACGAATCTCGACCGCATCGCTGCTGTCCTGACCGCCGGCCATGTTGAAACCGGACCCGCGCTTTTCGGCATGGTGCTCGTGCTGGTCGCGCTCGGCTTCAAGATCGCCGCCGTGCCGTTTCAAATCTGGGTGCCCGATGTTTACCAGGGCGCGCCCACGCCGATTACCGCCTATCTTTCCGTCGGCTCAAAAGCAGCCGGCTTCGTCGTGCTTCTGCGCGTGTTGCGACCGTTTTTTATCCTGCCGCAAATGCAACGGCTGCTCGTTCTCGTTGCCATCCTCACGCTCATCTACGGAAATCTGGCCGCGCTCCCGCAGGGAAATCTGAAACGGCTGCTCGCCTACTCGAGCATCGCGCACGCCGGTTATTTGCTTATGGGCATTGTTTCGTTTTCCGGAACGGCCGTCAGTTTTTACCTCGTCGCTTATCTGCTCATGACGCTGCTCAGCTTCGCCGTCCTCGTCGTCGTGGCGAATCACGGCGGCGACGACATCAAGGATTTCGACGGACTCGGGCGACGCTCGCCCTTTCTCGCTTTCGCCATGATGATCGCCATGATTTCGCTCGCCGGCATTCCGTTCACGGCCGGATTTCTCGGGAAATTCTGGATTTTCGATGCCGCGATTCAACAACACCAAACCGCTCTGGTCGTTGTCGGCGTTATCACCGTCGCCTGCGGCTTTTACTATTATCTGAAGGTCGTGCGCGCGATGTATTGGCGTGATCCGAAAGTCGCGACACCGATTCCGATCAGCGGCCTCTCGCAAGCGGCCATGGCCTTTATGATGATCGCCATTATCTGGCTCGGCGTTTATCCACAGCCGATCCTCAATGCGATTCCTCACTGACGCTGGAGAAATGCTTGCGCCAGGCGCCCACTGATTTTCTTTTTGCACCATGCGCTGCGGATTTCGGTACGAGAACAAATTGCGCGCGACCGGCATCCTGCGCATCGCTGGAATCGACGAAGCGGGGCGCGGTGCGCTGGCCGGACCGGTCGTGGCGGCGGCGGTTATTTTGCCGGAGAAATTCCGGCACCGAAAACTGAAGGATTCCAAGCAGCTCCTGCCGGAGCGGCGCGAAGAAATTTATGGCGAGTTGATCGGTCGCGACGGAATCGCCTGGGGCGTCGGCATCGTCGATTCGGTCGAGATCGATCGTATCAATATTCTGCGCGCGACCCACGAGGCGATGCGCATGGCGGTGGCCGCGCTGCAAAGCGCGCCGCCCGAGCATGTGCTCATCGACGGCCTGCCGGTCGTTCCGTTTCCCTTCCCGCAAACGGCCATCGTGGATGGCGATTGCCTCAGCCTCAGCATCGCCGCGGCCAGCGTCGTCGCCAAAGTGACGCGCGACCAAATGATGCGAGAGCTCTGCGCGCGTTTTCCGGAATATTGCTTCAGTCAGCACAAGGGTTACGGCACCGAGCTGCATTTGGAGAAGCTTCATCAGTTCGGACCCTGCCCGATTCATCGCCGCTCCTTCGAGCCGGTGGCGCAGCCGCTTTTCGCGTTCGCGCACGAATTGTGAGCGGCGCCCGCACTGGGAGTCGGCCGGGGGAACTTGTGTTAGTTTGTCGCTGAAAAATCTCAGACCGATGGGCGAGCCGGCAGCCATGTTAACGATCAACGAAATCTACCACTCCATTCAGGGTGAGAGCACCTGGGCAGGCTGCCCCTGCGTCTTCGTCAGGCTGACTTTCTGCAATCTGCGCTGCAACTACTGCGACACCGAATATGCGTTCTACGAAGGCAAAAAACAGACATTGTCCGAGATCCTCGCGCAGGTCGCAGCGTTCAAGTGCCCGTTGGTCGAGATCACGGGTGGCGAACCGTTGCTGCAGAAAAACGTGCTCCCGCTCATGAGCGCGCTGGCCGACGCCGGCCACACCGTTCTGCTCGAAACAAGCGGGGCGCACGACATTGCGTCGGTCGATCCGCGCGTGCATCGCATCATGGATTTGAAAACCCCCGGCAGCGGCGAGTGCGAGCGCAATCTCTTTTCCAACATCGCGCATCTGACCAGGCGCGATGAAGTGAAATTCGTGATCGGTTCGCGCGAGGATTACGAATGGTCGCGCGCGCAGGTCCGCGAGCACAAGCTGGCCGAACGTTGCCGCGCCGTCCTTTTCTCCCCCATCTTCGGCCGCATCGATCCGCGCCAAATCGTCGACTGGATGCTGGCCGATAATTTGCCGGTCCGCTTCCAACTGCAGATGCACAAGTTCATCTGGACGCCGACCCAGCGCGGCGTGTGAAGGGGAGTGACAAGTGAAGAGGGGCGAGTGACGAATCGAAATCGTAGAGCAGGAGCTCCTCAAATCCCTTCGCCCCTTGTCACTTCCAATAGTCACTCGTCAGCCCCTTCCCATGCGGTCATCCTGAGCGAAGCGAAGGATCCACGAGCTGGCGAACGGCTTCCCGCCCAAGTTAGGGTTTCGTGCAATCGTGAGGTCCCTCGTCGTCTGCGCGGGCTCGGGATGACAGATGGAAAAACGCGTGCACATTGCAGCAATGCGTGCTCGCCTAACGAAAGATTTTACCTTCGAGGCCGCCCAGACGCTGCCGCTGGCGCCCGAGGGCCACAAGTGCCGGCGTATGCACGGGCATAGTTTCAAGGTGGAAGTCTCGGTCGAAGGCGATGTCGATCCGAAAACCGGCTGGGTTTACGATCATGCCGAGATCGGCGCAGCCATGAAACCGCTCATCAAAATGCTCGATCATTCCTATCTCAACGACGTCGCTGGTTTGGAGAATCCAACCATTGAAAAAATGGCCGCCTGGTTCTGGGAAAAGCTGGAGCCGCATTGCCCGGGTCTTTGCGAGATCGTCGTGCACGAAACGCCGACCGCGCGCTGCAGCTATCGCGGCGGAAGATAGGCTCCCGTGGTCAGCGTCCATTTCCTATTCGGGAAAAGAAATCTTCGAAGAGTGGGACGTAACGCTCTCCGCCCCGCTCGGGATGATATTGCACGGCGAGAGCGAACGGCTGATCGCGCATTCGAAATTGCTCGATGATGTCGTCCGTCGCGCACCAGGCTTCCACGACGCAGTCGTCGCCAAGACGATCGACGGCCTGATGATGCGAGCTGTTCACTCGATCAAGGCGATGCGCGGCATGTGCGTCCGTGCGGAGCGGCTGGATGTCGTGATCCTTCATTTGGGGAAGGTTATGCCCGGCAATGTCGAGCCGGAGCGTTCCGCCCAGCGCGACGTTGAGCAGTTGCATTCCCTTGCAGATGGCAAAAATGGGAACACCGCGAGCCAGGGCAGATGTTCACGGCGTCGAACTCCCACCGATCGCGCACCGGATCGTTGTCCTCCTCGATGACGGCCGGATCAGGGACGGGCTGGTGCAGAAATTCGGCCGCAATATCGGCGCCGCCGGTGAGAAGAAGACCGTTCATGGCCTCGAGTGAAGCGGCTGCCGGATTATCGCGCGCGTTTACCACTTCGACCTCCGGATGAGACGCGAAAAATGGTGCAAACCATTTTTCGTCCTTCGTCACGCATCCAGGTCAGCAGTTTCGGCATGGCCGAATCTGCGAGCCATGCGGCGAATTGCAAACGCGCCACTCGCTTCTGAGGGAGGAGCGCATCTTGCGCGTCATCGCGAATATCCTCGTCCGCGCCAATGCAGAAAGCTGAGCGAGACGCTCAGTTTGGCGGACGGGACGCCCGCCCCACCCAAGGCTCACAGCCCCATCAGTTGCCGCACGTACTTGACCGGCGGGCTGCCGAACGAGATCACAGCGTCGTTATACTGCTTGAGGTTGAATGCGCTGCCCGCTTTGGCTTTGGCGTTCTCGCGCAAATCGAGATGTTCGCTCACACCGACGAAATACGTCGAGAGCTGCGTCGAGGTGAGCCGTGCGCGCTTCCATTTCGCAACCGCTTCGCCTTCCTGCTGAAATCCTTCCTTCTCCATGAAATCGATCGCTTCCTTCTCGCTCATGTCGCCCATGTGAGTGCGCTGGTCGATGATGGCGTTGCAGATGACGCGCAGCCGCATTTTTAACTGCTCCATCTTTACCTGAGGCCCGCCGTATCCCTGCTCGGCCATCATTTGCTCCGAGTAAACGGCCCAGCCTTCGATGAAAGTGCCGCTCTGAAAGACCGCCCGCACCAAAGTGGGCGCGTGAAATTCGTTGGCGTGGGCAAGCTGGAGATAGTGCCCGGGCATGGCCTCGTGCACGGTGAGGTCGTGGACCATGTAGTTATTGTACTCGCGGTAAAACGATTCCTTGCGCTCCTTCGACCAGTCGCTGGGCGTGGGCGCGATGGCAAAGAACGTCTTGCCGTTCGCTTCCAGCGGTCCGGGCGCGTCGCAATAGGCAATGGCCGGGCCGCGCTTGAATTCCGGCATCACGATCACGTCGATCGGCTTTTGCGGAACGGTCACAAGATCGTGCTTCTTCACGAAATCCGTGGTCTCGCTCAAAACTTTCTGCGCGTATCCAACCACGGTGACGTCGTTGGGATGCTCCTCCGCCAGTTTGTCCAGCACCGCGGATGTGACCTTGCGCTTGTCGGTCAGCGCCTTCTTATCCGCTTTCGGAAAGTACTTTTTGTAAAGCGGCAGAGCCGTTTCGTAAATGGCGGCCTGCGTCCGCTGCAGATCGGCTTCGGCGCGGCTCATGATTTCTTCCGTGGAAAGGTCAGAGGCGAGCGCGAAGTGCAGCTTCTTGCGGAACTTTTCGGGACCAATACGAAAGTTGCCATCGGAACGAGGCAACAGTTTTTCCTGTAACCATTTCTTGTAATCCTCGAGCGCCTTCGCCGTTTTCTCCTGCAAAGGCGCGAGCTCCCTGCCCATTTGCGGCGCCTGTTGCAGCAGAGGGGCAAAGCCTTCCCGGACGAGCGCAATCGCGCCCTGCACCTGCTCGATGGCGGTCTGGGTATGAATGCGCGGCGGATGTTGCAGATTCGTCCTGGCTTGCGCGATCACCGTCGGGATCGCCTCCATGCGTTTGCGCAAATTCGGGATACGCTTCTCGGCCGGCGCGAAATCGCGGGCCACGAGCAAATAAAGACTGTCGGCCAGGCTGTCATTGTAAACGAGCGGGTTCCACTGCCACTCCTTCAATTCTTCGAGCTGAAAAATGGCATAGTCGATGTTGTCGCGCAGAATTTCGAAATCGACGCGATTGGCGCCGGTCAGCTTTGCGCCGTCGCCGAGTGCTTTCAGCCTGCCGCGAAACTCCTTCTGCTCGGCCAACTTTTTGGCCATGGCGTCAGCCGAATAATTCGTCAGGCGATCGTCAAACCGATGGTCTCCCAGCTGGGTGGCCTGCTCGGGATTCGCTTCGAGATACTTGTTGATGTAATCGGAAGCGATTTTCTGAAACTGATCGTCCTGCGGAGTGGCCTGGGCAAAGGAGAAAGGCAGGAAAAGAAGGGCCGCCAGCAGAAGTTTGTAGCCGCGGAATCTACCGGCGGAAAATTTGTAGCCGCCCCGCTCTGCCGGGCCGTGCTGGGAATCCGCGCCTCGACGGAGCGAGGCGACTACAAAAGCGTACCGGGGAGCGACGGCTCGACGGAGCGAGGCGGCTACGGAAGAAGAGTTTTTATTCATGCAGGTTGGAGTTGTGGTTCAGATTCGCGCGGGCGCGCCATGGTTTGTTGTTTTCGACCGAGCCATAAACTGAGTGCGCACCATATCGCGGCGAGCGGCGCGGCCACAAACGAAATCCCGGTCAGGCCCAGACCAAACCAGGTGAGGAGTGGATAGGACCAGGCCCCGATCTGATCGCCTGCGCGATAAACAAAGGTGTCGATGAAGCTCTTGGCCTTGTACTTGTCCTCACGACGCAAGACCGTGAAGAGCACTTCGCGCGTGGGGCGCGTGACGGCGAAATTGCCGGCGCGGCGCAGGACTTGAAACAACGCGAGCAACGCCAGCACAGGGGCGAAGCCCATGGCGAGAAAGCCGAAAATGTTCAGCAACGGCAGAACGGCCAGCGTCAGAGCAACGCCAAACCATTTCAGCAAACGGCCGGTCAGGAAAATCTGAACGACGATCGTGATGGCGTTCACGGCAAGATCGATCCGGGCAAAGAAAGCCGTGCGAGCCGCGCGGTCGTGAAAATAACTGCCGGTGATGTCGGCCTGCTGGAAGTAAATGAGCGTGGAAGTGATCGAGTAAAGCAGCATGAATCCGCAGATGCCTAACAAATAAGGCGATCGTGCCACATGCGTAATGCCGGCCCAAAGATTGCCGCCAATCGGATTTTCGGCGGCGCTTATGCCGTCATCCCGAGCGGAAGCCAGAGATCTCCCATCGCGCCGCGCCTGTTCTGGATCGGGAGGTCCCTCGCTTTGCTCGGGATGACCGCGTGAGCTGTGTTCGCCTGGACGGGCCGGGAAAAAACGGACGCATTGCGCGGCCAATTCGAGCATGATCGCCGTGATGAAAAGCAGATTGATCGAGCCGATCGATTTCACGAGCGAAGCGGTGAGCGACGCACCGATGATGGCGCCGAGCGTCCCGCCGACGCTGATGAAGGCAAAGAGCCGCTTCCCCTGTTCGCTGTTGAACACGTCGGTCATGAACGCCCAGAAGACAGTGACGACAAAAAGATTGAAAACGCTGACCCAGACGAAGAAAACGCGACCGATCCAGACCTGTCCGCCGGCCGAGCCCGTTCGCATGAGGAAATAGAAAAGAATGAGATTGAGGATGAAAAACCGATAGGCAATCGGGATGAAGCGGCGGCGCGACATGCGCGCGACGATGGCCGAGAAAAGCGCGTTGGCGATGAGCATGCCTGTCAGCGTGCCCAGGTAGAGCCAGGGGAGTTTTTCGACGCCGCCGGCCGCGCCGATATCATCGCGAATCGGTCGCAGCACGTAATAGCTGCCGAGAACGAGAAAGTTGAAAACGAAGGCCAGCCCGAGCGCGCCTAACTCGTCAGGCCGGACATCGACGATCTTTTGACGCACTTCGGCGAAAGAAAGAGCCATGATCTAAGAACTGGTCATCCTGAGCGGCAGCGAAGAACCTCTCAAACCATTTCGCGTATCATCTGCAATGATCGACCCGGCACATTTGAGAGGTTCCTCGCTTCGCTCGGAATGACCACGCGTTTTAGTGCGCCTGTTTGTGCCACGCGGCCAGCACTTCGGCCTCGCGTTCAGGACTGAGACCGGCCCGCAGTTTCGCCTGACGCGCCGCCGGCTGCGCCCGAAACCAGTTCATAGTCGCTTCAACCGTGTCGGAAAGCGGACGAAAGGTGAGCCCTTGGGCGACAGCCCGTTTGTTGCTAATGCTGCCAATGCCGGCCGCTTCGCCGACCGGGGGCACCCAGACCGGCATGTCCGACCACGGCTGGACATTTTGTTTCTCGAGAAAGTTTGCATTAACCCACGTAAATCGCGCATCGGAATGCAGCGTCGATTTCATCGTCTTGAGCATTTGGCCGATGGTCAGTTTTTCCGTCGGGCCGGTCGCGTTGTAAACACCGGTCGCACCCCGCTCAGCCATGCGGATGGTCCATTCGGCGAGATCACGCGCATCGATGAACTGCACGGGATCGCCCGGTTCGCCCGGCGCAAGGACTTCGCCGCCACGCGCCACGCGCACCGGCCAGTAGGTGAAGCGATCCGTTTCATCACCGGGACCCACGATCAATCCAGGACGAATGATGAGCGTTTTCCCGGGAAACCATTTCTCCGCCTCCTTTTCCGACAGCGCCTTGAGGGGGCCGTAGAGAGCGAACTTCGACGCGATCACGCTTTCCCGTGTTTCCTTCATCGGATCATGCCCGTCATACTTCGCCAACGACGCATCTTCATTCATGCCGGGCTTGCTGTTATCAGCGTAAACGGAAATCGTGGAGATGAAGATGTACTGATGGACGTTGTCCTTCAGGATCTCGCCGACATCATGCACCCACTTTGGCAGCATGGTGGGATTATCGATGACCACATCCCAGTCGCGGCCCTTCAGCGCATCGAGCTTGCCGTTGCGATCGCCGATCAATTGCTCGACGCCTTCCGGCAAAGTGCCGCGGTGCGTCTTGCCGCGATTGAACACGGCCACCGTGTGTCCGCGGCTTAGTGCGTAACGAACCTGAAACGGTCCGGTGAAACCGGTGCCGCCGAGGATCAGGATGCGGAGTGGTTTGGGCGCTTTGGCCGTTTCGGGCGCATCGGCTTTGGTTTCGGCAGCGAAACCATTGAGACCAGTAAAGGCAAGACTAACGAGCAACAATCGACCAATGATATTGAGCATATATGTAGCCGCCCCGCTCTGCCGGGGCGGACTGCGACGCAGGTTTTATTCTCGAATAAACATATCACGGCGACAGAGCGCCGTGGCTACATCTATCGCGCTAATGCATGTAGGAAGCCAGACCGTTCCCGTTATTACGATTCGTGGGGGACGGCGAGGCGCCGGCTTGCGACTGTGGCGCATTCGCACAACTGGCGAACGAAAGGAGGACAACAGAGACGGCGATGAGACGAAGCAGGGTGAGTTTTTTCATGTCGCTGACGGTTAGCAGCGGACATGCCATCGGTTTTTCCAAGGTAAAGAGTCGCATAATCGGGCCCGCGGGTTCCAAAACCGGAACGAAACGATTCCGTTTTCGAAACACGCGATTATCGTTGCAGGATGAAATCGATTTCGCGGCGAAAGGCGATGCGATGGATGACGGCGACCGCCGCCGGCTTGTGCGCGCCAAACTTGGCAGCCGAGGCAGAGAAGGAAACGAAAGCGATGTTAGCGCGAGCGATTCCATCGACCGGCGAGAAGCTGCCGGTCATCGGACTTGGCACCTGGCAGGCATTCGACGTTGACGATGGGACCTTCGAACGCGAACCGCTCGAGGAAGTGCTGCAGCGCCTGGCGAAGCTGGGCGGCAAGGTGATCGATTCCTCGCCCATGTACGGGCGCGCCGAAAGTGTGATCGGCGATCTTACAGCGAAACTCGCGCTGCGCGATTCGTTTTTTCTTGCGACGAAGGTCTGGACGACCGGGAAACAGGCTGGAATCGAATCGATGGAACGTTCGATGCAGCGCCTGCGCGCGAAAACGATCGATCTCATGCAGGTGCACAACCTGGTCGATGTCGACACCCACCTGGCCACACTGCGCGATTGGAAAGCACGGGGTCGCATCCGTTATCTCGGGATCACGCACTACACATCGTCGGCCTATCAGGAGGTGGAGAAAGTGCTGCGTGCCGAGAAGCTCGATTTCCTGCAGATCAACTATTCGTTAGGCGAACGCGAAGCCGAGGAGCGCATTCTGCCGCTGGCAAAGGAGCGCGGCGTGGCCGTGATCATCAATCGCCCGTTCGGCGGCGGAAACCTGTTCGCGACCGTGCGGAACAAGCCGTTGCCCGAATGGGCGGCGGAGTTCGATTGCAAATCGTGGGCGCAATTTTTCCTGAAATGGATCGTCGCCAATCCGGTCGTGACCTGCGCGATTCCGGCGACGAGCAATCCGCGTCATCTCGAAGACAACATGCAGGCCGGCTACGGACGCTTACCCGATGCAAAGATGCGGGAGCGGATGGTTCAGGCCGTGATGTAGCCACGGCGCTCCGTCGCCGTGCGAGGAAAAGGCCGGGCACGCGTGTGGCGCGCCCCGACCGGAGGGAGGCGGCTACCACTACGTCGGCGCGCCGCTCGAAAGGATGGGCTCGGTCGCCATTTCATCCTCTGTGAGCTCCTGCGACTGCAGATAAGTCTTCCCTTTGTAAAAGAGGGCGACGACCACGAAAATGGCCGCAGCCACGAACATGAGACCGGCGAAAAAGAGGAAATATTGCTGGTCATTCATCTTCACGGTTTCGTCCGGATTGCGGATGAAGAAATTAACGCCCGCGGTGAAGAGGTTGCCCATGGAAACCGTGAAGAGCCAGAGGGCCATGACCGCGCTTTTCATTTTGTTCGGTGCCTGCGTGTAGGAAAATTCAAGACCGGTAATGGAAACCATCGCTTCGCCCAGGGTGAGGACGACGTAAGCAAGCAACTGCCAGTTCACGCTCGGCCGGCCGCCGGCGTCGATCATGCGCTGAATATACCAAATGATGACGTAACTGCCGGCCGTGAGGAAAAGACCGATGCCGATCTTGCGCAGCGGCGTCACTTCGAAAAAGCGACCCATGACCGGGTAAAGCAGATAGTTCACGAAGGGGATCAAGATGAGAATCAATATCGGATTGGCCGTCTGGACCTGCGAGGGAAGCAGATCCATCCCGAACCAATGCAGGTTCAAATGCTGCGCTTGCAGCGTCCATGATCCGCCGCTGCTCTGATCCCAAAGCGACCAGAAGACGGCGACGAAAATATAAACCATAGCCAGGCGGAGCAGGGCGAGCAGCCCTTCCTTGCCAAACATTTGCTTGATAAAACCGAGGCCGGCGGGAGGAATGTGGACGAATTTTTTGCGGCCGAGCCAAAAGAACAAGGTGGCCAAAACCATGGCGACGCCGGGAATGCCGAAGGCCCAGCGCGGGCCGAAGCGCGGGTCGTGCAGGAGAAACGGACAGGCGATCGTGGAAATGAAGGAACCGGCGTTGATCGAAAAATAAAACCAGCCGAAAACTTTCGAGAGCAGGTGTTTGTTCGACTCGCCGAATTGATCGCCGACATTGGCCGAGACGCACGGTTTGATGCCGCCGGAACCAAAGGAAATCAGGCCAAGACCGATGAGGAGGCCAAGGCGTGTATCGTTCAGCGCGAGCGCGAAATGGCCGAAGCAGTAAACGATCGATAGCCAGAAAATGGTCTGATATTTGCCGATGAATCCCTCGGCCAGAATGGCGCCGAGGACGGGCAAAAAATAAACCGCAGCCACGAAAAGCGCGAAATATTGCCGGGCCTCGGCCTCGCCCATGTGATCGGCCGCCCCACTGCTCGTGATGAGGTAGTGGGTCATGAAAATGATGAGGATGGAGCGCATCCCATAGAAGGAGAAACGCTCGGCCGCTTCGTTCCCGATAATGTAGGGCACACCCGGGGGCATCGTGCTGATGTCGGGCGGGCGCGTAGCGTACTTATGCTTGGCCATGAGACGGACTCTTACTCGTTAGGGATTCTTCTGTTCGGGGAAGAATTCGGCGGGTGTCGGCGTAACGGATGACGACGAAGCCGCATCCGCCTTCTGCGCCCGCGCCTCCGGAGCGGTGGCCTGTTCCTGCTGCTCGGCTTCGTGGCCGGGACCGAAATGGCGTTCCGGCGGCAATTCGCCGACATGATGCTGTTCACAGGAGCAGATGAAGGCGATCCCCATGCCGCAGAAGATCGCGAGCCATTTTCGGGAGCAAAATCGCATAGGCGCAGGGACACTAATCATCCGGTTGCGCGACACGCAAGGGGAAAGGTCAGCTTTTGCGTGCACTGTAGTTCGCGCGCGATCGACCCCGCCTCAGGCCAGAAGTGCGCTGCACTAAAGCACAGAGTCTCCTCGCCCGGTTCCGCCGACGATGAGCGTGCTGGCATCGCCGGTTTCCTCAAAAACCGCTACCTGACTTCGCCTCTTGGAAAAACGCTCGAACCCGAGCGCGATTTCACGAGCGCGATATCGGAGCTGCTGATTGTCCCATTGGCGTTCAGGTCCTCTCGCGCGTTGGCTGCAGTGACCGGCGCTCCGGACTGGGACTTGGTCTGTGAAATATCCGAAGAACTGACGGTGCCGTTGCCGTTAGTGTCGCCCAGAAGAACGTCGAATGTCAGAGTGAAAGTTGGCAGAACGTTGGCATTGCCGTCCGTCACATTTTTCAAGCTCAGAGTGACAGCTTGCGCATCCGCGACGCCGGTCAGCTCGACCGTCATGGTGTTGTCCGAAAAGCTGGGCGTGGCCACGACGGTGCCCGTGCCCCCAGTTACACTGGCGTCGCCGCCAACTACACTGTGCGTGAAACCGAAGATGATGGTGTGATTGCCATTAGCGCCGCCGGTCCGGCATTCCACGCCCGGTATCCCGGCGAGCGGAAGAGCGATGTCGAAGGCGCCGGCCACGCCATGGGTTTTTCGAGAGGCGGCGCCGACGAGCTGGGTCGCACCAATCCGCGCCAGATAAGTCGCGGCGGTGCCGTCATCAAAGTAAGCGGTAAAAGCCATTGCGTTTGCATCGACGGCAGCCGCTTGAAAGCCGAGGGTCTGCACCGTCCGCCCATCAAGCATTTGGCCTGGTCGAACGATGGGCAACACGGTGCCGTTCACCCAGGCAAACAACCCGGCGTACTCAAGGTTCTGGTTGAACCCTTCGAAAACCATCATGGCAGGTGAGATCGCGGCCCGTTGCAGAAGACCGAAGGTTTCACCGCTGCCGCTTCCTGGAATGAGGTCGCCCACCCGGACGACCCTTTGCTGGGTCTCAGCGGCCAGATTGACCCTCAAGAGATCCGTATCGACCACCGCGGCGAGGTCACCGTCCAGATCAGTCAGGACTCCTATCAATGGCTGACTGTTCGTGATAACAGGAGCGGGGGTCGTCGCGCCCTCGGCATCCCCGCGATAGATCCCAGTGTCGCAGCGAAAGATCACCTCGGTCGCTCCGTGAAAGAAAACTTCGTAGATCTGGCCGTAAGGATTCCCAAGGCCCAAGCCTTCAGCCACAGTCCGGAGGATTCCATCGGACAAGTTTTTCGCATAGATCCCGCTGAAGTCCTGGCCATTGCCAATGAAGCCGGCGTAATTTCCGGCCGCAGCGACCGCGCCAAAGCTGGTGAAAGTCGTACCGACTCCCGGTGGCGTCGGGCTCGGTCGTGGTGGCACAGAGTCGCCCACTTGCGCAGCAGTGAAATAGGAAGTGTCGGTGGCGACGCCGATTGCGTTCGGCGGATCCGCGCCAACGCCATAGGGCCAGACAACCACATTGTCCGTGCCGAGGCTGGCGCCTTTCGGTGCAACTGGACCTCTGCCGGCGCGGGGCGGAGGAGAAAGAGGAGCGGCAGTGATGGGAGGCAAGCTGAAGGCAGGTATTGCGGCGTTTTGATTATCGGGAAAGCCAGCCAAATTCGACCCGATAACCGGCCCGGTGGCATTTGGAGCGGGACCGCCCTGTTTGTACCACTTCAGCTCGTTCAAACGCACGGGAGGGTAAGCTTTGCGATTCCCGGAAAAGTCGAGGTAGGGGCGATAACAAAATCGGACTGCAACAGGCCTGCCTGTTGCAGGTGGACCGGTGCACCCAGGCCGGTGATGGGAATGGTGGGGTTGCCGGCAGTGTCGATGGCAGCGTGTCCGCTGTAGGTCAGCATCTCCACAGGCGCATCAACCCCTTGTGAGAAATCCGCCAGAGCAGCCGGAGTGATTTCAACCCAGGCAGTGTTTTCCGGAGCGCTCTCCACCAGCAGTCGGACGATACCGGCTGGGTAATCGTAGCTGACATCGAACTGCCATCCCTTCGGGAAGCCGTTCAGGGTAACGCTGTCGAATGTCCCGGTGAGTTGCCCGGTTGTCTCCAGGATATCCAGAGTCTGGCCGGCTTGGAAATTGCAGCCAGAGCAGGTACAAGGCCAGTTCTCCTCCGAGCAGACTGACATCGCCGTCGATCATCAGGTGATCCACGTTAGCTATGTCCTGCAAATCGATCTGCAAAACGGCGTCACTGGCATGCGTGTAACCACCGTCGATCATCAGCGCGCCGAGACTGCCTTCGATCCCCAGCGTGAGATTGCCTTCGGGCAACAGGCCGGGCGCAACAAAGCCGTGATTGATGATGTTACCGTGGCCAGTGACAACAAGCGTGCCCGTGCCGTCGATAATGCCGCGGTTCTCCGTCTGATTGGGCACCTCCAGCACGGCATTATGAAGGGAAATGATGCCCCGCTGAGTCAAAGTCCGCGAGAACTTCCAATTACCGCTTACGACGCTGATCCTTGCGCCGGAGTCATTGATGAAATCGGCGCGAATCGTCGTCACGTCCGTTGCCATATTAACCTGGCCGAAGTTGTGGAAGGTCGCACCAAGAAGATCCCCATTCATGTTCAGGTCGAACAGCACGTTGAAAATGCCTTGGTTGTCGAACACCGTGCCGGCAGCCAGAGCTAAGTCGCCGTCCAGCGACCACGTGACGACGCCATCGTTGGTGAAATGGCCGTCGATGGCGAGCGGTGAGAGCTTGGCGATTTCAAAGACGGCCTCGTTAGTCCACTCGCCCCGGAAGGTCCCACCCTCCCATTGTGTTGCTGCGTCGCCTCCAGTCGCCGCCATGTGGGCATCTGCACCTTGGAAAATGCCGTTTCCGAAGATAAGAAGGCCTCCTTGAAGCAAATATCGTCCTTGGAAGGTCGCGTCGTGATTCACCCTCACGGACGAGAAGAAGCCATTCACCTCAAACCGGGTCCCATCTTGGAAGGTGGCAGGGCCGTTGAAAACCAGGGTGTTTCCGTGAAGAGACGGACTTTCGGCGACTTGGATCACACCAGTCCCAGTATTTACGAAATTGATGGTGCCAAAGGCGACTTCGGAATTAACCGTCTGGGATGTTTTCAGGAGAGTCAGGTTGTTGGTGAAGGTTGGGCGGGAACCCTGGTTGTTCCAGCCAAAGACTCCCCCATTGGACATTTGAAGCACGAACGCGCTGTTGTTGGTGATCTGAGAATCGCCGCCCACTGCCATAAATCCGCCGGTTAGTGGGCCATTGCACTGGATGACATTGTCGTTAGTGAATGCCAGGCCCGCTCCCCACTCCAGACCGCCGCCGCCATCCTGGGCGGTAATGACGCCTTGATTGGTCCATTGGCCGGCAAAGCCGCCTCCGGTCCATAAGACCGTGCTCTGGTTCAGAACGGTCGCATCGTTCCCGGTGTAAGTGCCCTGGTACATTTCCAGGTTCGATGACGCGAAGTCGCCAACGAAGGTGCCGCCGCCGATTTTGATCTGCCCGGTGCCGGTGAACTGCGTGCCGGCAAGGTACGTCTTGGGGTTGCTGACACTGCTGTTCAGTTGAATCAAACCGGAATCGGCCCGGATTTCGCCGCTGTTGATGAGCGGCAGCACGATGTTGGTAATGCTGCCGCCGCTCTTACGAAAGGTGCCGTGATTGATAAAAATTGGCGGGGTCGGCACGTTAAACCTGAGCAGGTCATGGTCGTCCAAAGAAACCCATTCTCCGTCATTGGTCACGGTCACCGCATCGGCGAAAACGAGCCCGCTGTCGCGGTAGGTGAACGTGCCCATGTTGTCAAAGTTCACATCAAAATTAGGAGTGTTATTGATGGGACTGAACACGTTCGCCGAATCCGACGAAGGCAGGGGATTGGGGATGCCAGATTCGGAGAAATTGCCGCCATGCCACGGATAGTCGGTGGCCCGCGCGGACGGGGCCAGGGTGATCAACAGCGCAACGAGCAAAAACGCAAAAGCCCTCGGAACGACCGGGCGTTTACTGTTGACCACGCCGGGGAAGTAATCAGTAAGGGGTCGCGCGCGGTTGGGCAACGGGAGAGCCCGGGAGAAGCGAGAGGCGGCGGAGTAGGGATCGGCCGCCGAACAGGCGCACATCCGCTCCCGGAGCGCCACGGGTGTCAAGGCTTTCATGCGCTCGAATTTGCAGCGAGTATGGACATTTCGACACCACGTTGGCAAGTAAATTGTTCCGGCGGCGACCTTTGCGACGGATTCAAATGAAAAAACACAGAGGGTCGGTGTCTACCAAGCCGCGCAAGGGGCACCCTCGGCGAGGCATTCGTCTTGCAAGAGCGCAATGGATTACAGGCGCTTTGCTGTGTCGAGACATCCGCAGCATGGCTGTCATGCACGGCGACAGAGCGCCGTGTCTACATCATTGAAACTCGTAAACGCGGCATTACTATCTGCCAAAGTGGCCAGATCGACTAAAAACAACGCCTGGAACGAGGTCTTCGCCATCATTCTCCTCGGAGTCGGCACGCTTCTCTTTCTGGCGCTCATTTCCTATGTGCCCAAGGATTTGCCTTCCTGGGTGCCATTCAGCCATCTTTCGCCTCCCAATTCGCCGGCCCAGAATTTCATTGGACCGCTCGGCGCCATTGCGGCCGGCTTTTGCTATTTCATGATCGGCGCCGCCGCCTATCTGCTGGCGGCAGTCCTGCTGGGATTTGGTGGCGCGAAATTGTTCGCCCCTCGCCTGCACGTCACGCCGCGCCTGCCCTGGATCATTCTCTTCGTTCTTTCGGGCGCATGCCTCCTGCAATTGCAGCATTATTTTCTGCGGGACTGGCACTCGGCCTTTAATATCCAAGGACCGGGCGGCTGGGCCGGTTACTATCTCGGCCGTCAGCTCTTGCTCCGCGTGATGGGACGGATCGGTTCGGCCATTCTCCTGATCGGCGTTTATGTGACAAGCCTGATTCTAATGACTGGTCTGCGCCCGATTCATCTCGTCAGGCAGACCGTGCGTCAGGCGCAGGCCGGCCTCGAATGGCTGGCGGAGAAACAGCGTCAACGGCGGCTGCGCGGCGCTGATTGGAAGGAGCGCCTCGACCTGGAGAAGAAGGAGAAGGAAAAACAGCAGCGCGTCGTGGAAAAACGGCTGAAGAAGCTGGGCGCGCCGGTGTCGGACGCGGCGGTGGCCTCCGTTTTGCCGGAAGAACTGGCCAACCGCCCCAAGCCAAAGGTAGTCGATACGACCGCGCTGCCGGAGGAACGTCTTTCCCGCAAAAAACCGTCGCTGGCCGAATTGCGCGGCGGCGAAAAGAAAGCGGCCGCCCCGATTGGCCTAACGAGCCAGGGGTTTGATGCCGAGCATTACGAGATGCCGGGAATCGATCTGCTCGAGGAACACGATATGGAAGGGCGCGGCACTTCCGATCCGGCGGAACTGGAACGTATCCAGCAAACCCTGATCGAGACGCTCGGCCAGTTCGGCATTGCCGTGGCGGCAGGCGACATCACGAAAGGACCGACCATTACCCGCTACGAAGTTTATCCGGCCAAAGGCGTGCGCGTGGACAAGATCGTCAGCCTGGAGCGCGATCTGGCCCGGGCGACGCGCGCGGAACGGATCAATATTCTCGCGCCCATTCCCGGCAAGGACACGGTCGGCATCGAGCTGGCCAACAGCCGCAAGGTGAAAGTGACGCTGCGCGAGCTGTTGCAGTCGTCCGATTGGGAAGAAGCGAAGTCGCGCACGAAGCTGCCGCTCGCCCTCGGCAAGGATGTTTACGGAAAGACGATCATCGCCGATCTCGCGCAAATGCCGCACTTGCTTGTCGCTGGCACGACGGGCAGCGGCAAGAGCGTTTGTATCAATGCGCTCATCGCCAGCATGCTCTTCCGGTTCACCCCGGAAGAACTGCGCTTCATCATGATCGATCCGAAAGTGGTCGAAATGCAGATCTACAATCGTTTGCCGCATCTGGCGTTTCCGGTGGTGACCGATTCGAAGAAAGTGCTGCTGGCCCTGCGCTGGTTGATCGATGAAATGGAGAAGCGCTACAAAATTTTCGCGCGCGTCGGGGTGCGCAACATCACCAGTTTCAATGGGCGCCCGCCGAAGAAGAGGCAAAAGGACTTGGATGACAATGCAGAGGACGGCGTCCCGACGGCTAAGAACGGAGGTGCCGCCGAGACGGCGGCCTCTACAGGAATCAAAGTGCCGCGCGACGACGAGCCGGTCATTCCGGAGCGAATGCCCTACATTGTCATGATCATCGACGAGCTGGCCGATCTCATGCAGACGGCCCCGGCCGATGTCGAGAGTGCCATCGCCCGCATTACGCAAATGGCGCGGGCGGCCGGCATTCACCTCATCGTCGCAACGCAGACACCGCGCGCCGACGTCATCACCGGCGTGATCAAGGCGAACATCCCGAGCCGGATCGCATTTCAAGTGGCGAGCAAGATCGACAGCCGCGTTATCCTCGATGAGAACGGCGCGGATCGTTTGTTAGGCCAAGGCGACATGCTTTATCTGCCGCCAAGCACGTCGCGCCTCATCCGGGCTCAGGGCGTGCTCGTAACGGACGAGGAGATTCATCGGCTGGTCGACTTTGTTGCGGCGCAAAGCCCGCCCGCTTTCGACGCGAGCATGCACGAAAAACTGCAGGCCACCGCCCCCCCGGCGGAGGATGTGACGGACGAGGACGAGGAACTGGTCGAAAAATGTCTCGAGATCATTCGCCAGGAAAAGCGCGCTTCGACTTCGCTCCTGCAAAGGCGGCTGCGCCTTGGCTATACGCGCGCCGCCCGCATCGTTGATATTCTGGAGCAGCGCGGTATTTTGGGGCCCGGCGAAGGCGCCAAGCCGCGCGAGATTCTTGTCGATCTCGACGCCGCGGTTTAATCGCTGTCCAATAATGACAATCGAAGGTCTGGGCAAAAAATTTAAGGAGGCACGCCTGGCGCGAAATCTCACGCTCGACGAGGCCGCCCGCATGACCAAGATCCGGCCCTCGCGCCTCGCCGAAATCGAGGCGGATGATTTTTCGAACTTCCCGAGCCTCGCTTATGCCAAGGGCTTTCTCCTGATCTACGGGAAATTTCTGCACGTAGATGTTTCTTCCTATTTGGAAGCTTTCGAAACTTCGAATGCCGTGACAGTGGACGGTTACTCCTATTTGCAGGATACGCCGGCGCCAAAAGCGCCTGCGCCCGTTATCCGGACGACGAGAAGTCGCAGCTCGTTGATGCCGCTGCTGGTCGGCATCTTCATTCTGGTGGTCGGCTTATCGCTCGTAAAATTGATCCTTAACATCTCGCGCATCTCATCGTCGCCTAACTACAAACAGGTCGGCATTCCCATGACCCCGATGCCGAGCGCGGCTCCGGCCAAGCTGATCGCTCCCCGAGCGCAACCCGCTCCATCGGCCCCAGTAAATCGCGTCGTTGCAGCGGTAAATGTCGTCCCCTCGCCCACCGGCACACCCCTGGCGCAGAGCACCCCCGCTCCCACCCTGACCCCCACGCCAACGGAACCGGAGGTGCGCCGGGCGATTCCGGTGCGTCCGGAAGACCTTGTCGCCGCCGGTCTTAAGCCGGCTCCGGCCACCACACCGCAGCCGGCGCAGCAGCTCAACGAGGTCGAGATCCGTCCCCTGCGCCGCACCTATGTTCGCGTCGTAACCAGCAACGATGGCCATCAAAGGGCCGTCGAACGATGGATCAGTCCGGGAGACGGAGCCATCCGCGTGGAAGGCCAGCATGTTTCCGTGCGGGTGCTGGAACGCGACGCTGTTTTGATTCGGAAAAATGGCCACCCACTGGCCGCCGGCGATAACGACGTGACCGTCGAATGAAAAAGGCACGCCCGACAAAGGTCGGGATGATCAGCCTGGGTTGCGCGAAAAATCTGGTCGATGCCGAGATCATGCTCGGCAGCGTCCTCGAGCGTGGTATGGAAATCACGGCACAGGCCGAAGAAGCCGACGTGCTCGTCGTTAACACCTGCGCATTTATCGATTCGGCCAAGGAAGAGTCGATCGAAACCATTCTGGAAGCGCATGAGCAGCGCGGCCTGACGAAACGTTCTCATCAGAAATTAATCGTCAGCGGCTGTATGGCGCAACGTTTTGCCGGGGAATTGCGCGAAGCGCTTCCGGAAGTCGATGCTTTCATCGGGCTCGATCAGGTGCGGGAACTGGGCGTGATTGTCGAGCGTGTGGTCGCAGGGACGGGTGCTGTAGCCGGGATCGCTGATCCCGGCAGGAATAACGTTTCCCCTAACTCAGCCGGGATCAGCGATCCCGGCTACAATAACAACTTCGTCACGCCGCGACCCACCTACATCCCCAATTACGACACGCCGCGCTTTCGTCTTACTCCGGCGCACAGCGCCTATCTGAAAATCGCGGAAGGCTGCAATCATCCATGCAGTTTTTGCGTCATTCCGCAAATGCGCGGCCGCCATCGAAGTCGCACGCCCGAGTCGGTGCTGCGCGAGATTCGCGGTCTGATTGCCGAAGGCGTTAAGGAAATCAATCTCATCAGCCAGGACACAACCTATTACGGGATGGATTTGTGGACCGAGAAAGCCGGACCCCGTCAGCCGGTCGATTCTACACGTGGGCCGACCCTGAGCGCGTTGCTGCGCGAGGTTCAGGAAATTGAGGGTGAATTCTGGGTGCGCCTGCTCTACACGCATCCGGCGCATTGGAGCAGCGAGCTCATCGAAACGATGGCCGCTTGCGACAAAGTAGCGCGTTACATCGACATGCCGCTGCAACACATCGACGAAGCCATGCTCGGCCGCATGCGCCGCGAGACAGGTCGCGCCCATATTGAGAACCTGATCGCCGAGATTCGCGCCGGCATTCCTGGGATTGCTCTGCGCACGACCTTCATCGTGGGATTTCCGGGGGAAACAGAAGCGGAGTTCGAAACACTGCTCGGCTTCATTGAGCGGACACGTTTCGAACGTCTCGGTATCTTCAGGTATTCGCGGGAAGAAGGTTCGCGCGCGGCGAAAATGCCCGAGCAGATTTCGGCCACCGTGAAAAACAGGCGTTACCGGCAGGCCATGACGCTGCAGCAGAAAATTGCGCGCGAGATCGCGCACGAAAACGTCGGACGCGAATTGCGCCTGCTCGTTGACGAGCCATTGATCGCCCGGACGGAAGCCGACGCCCCCGATGTCGATGCGCGCGTCATCTTGTCAGAAGCAGCCCCGGTCGGCGAGTTCGTCCGGCGCAAGATCACAGCTGCACGCGGTTACGATTTGCTGGCCTGATCTGATTTTCTAAAAGGCGCCCGCGCGCGGCGCTTCTGGTTTGACATTTCGGGTTCGGTACAAAAAGATCGCGTATCCCCCACTTCGGCCATGTCGAAGAAGACTAACCCCAGAACAGACGCGCCTCGGATCCGGGTTCGGCCACGAACTCCGAAGGGCGCGGCGGCTAATGTTAATGACCCGGATCGCATCAGCCTGCCGCCGCGTCCCGCAGCAGTTGGGCTGCGACCTCCTCCTCACAAAGAAACCACGAAACCGCCTCCCGCTGTGTCGCCGCCGAGCCCATGCCCGCCTGTTCGGCCAAGCGAACCGCCCTTCTCCATCGCCCAACCGAAATTACTACCGCCGCCCGCCGAGATGGAGCCGCCGTCGCCATCACCGCCGACTCGCGTTGAACTGCTGTCGCCACCCCCACCCGTCGCGATAGAGCCGCGCACCGATCCGCCATCTCCGAGGCGCGAACCGCTCCAACGAGGCGGGCCGGTTTCAATCGCCCCGCCTGCTCCCTCCGCCTTTACCAGCGCCATGCCCGACCTGCAGAAGGAAACAGCCCGCATTCAGCAGGTAGAGAGCGTTTCAATTCAAGTGGCGCCGGAAGAAGAAAATGGAGCGACCAGAACTCTCGACGCGATTTCGCTGCCAATTTATTGGAGCGTGCTCGGCGTTTCCGCGCTACTGTTTTTTCTGCAACTTTTGATCTATCTTTCGTAACCATGGAAAACTCTGCTGCTGTCACCATCGACGAATCGAATTTTGAAAACGAAGTCATCAAGAGCGACCAACCGGTCCTGGTCGATTTCTGGGCCGAATGGTGTGGTCCGTGCAAGATGATCGCGCCGATTCTCGATGAGATCGCCAAGGAAAAAGCCGGGGCGGTCAAGGTGGCGAAGGTGAACGTGGACGACAATCAGAGTCTTTCCATGCGCTACAACATTCGCGCGATTCCCACGCTGCTTCTCTTCAAGAACGGCCAGGTGCGCGATCAGGTTACCGGCATGACGAGCAAGAAGAGCATTTCCGACAAGCTCGAAGCGCTCCGCTAAGGAAATCTCGTCGAGGACGAGATTTCCGGTAATAGGTGGATGACTGACCGGTGACGAGGCAAAGCATCGACCCGTTTCGTCACTGATCACTCGTTACTCGCCATTTTTTACTGCGCCCGGCGCGGCTCGAACGCGCAACCTACGGCTCCGGAGGCCGTCGCTCTATCCAATTGAACTACGGGCGCAAAGTGCCCGGAACGATAGCGACGCTGGCCTGAATGACAACCGTCACACTGAAGGAGCCGGAACTTCGAGTTGCAATTTCGCCCGGAGCGCAGAAGATAAGCGCCCGCCTTCACCAGGGCCGCGGCGTGGCAGGGCCGCGACCAAGGTTTACGGTGCCGGCGAGCCGCCCTGGCAAACCCAGGCCGGGCCGGCGGAAGGATGATTTTATGAGCACGATTATCGACGCGATCGAACGCGAGCAATTCAAGAAGGAGATGACCGATTTCAAGGTGGGCGACGGAGTGCGTGTGCATACGCGCGTGGTCGAGGGCGATAAGGAGCGTATTCAGATTTTCTCCGGTATCGTCATTGGCCGAAAAGGCCGCGGTCTCAACGAGACCTTTACGGTGCGCCGAATTTCCTACGGCGAGGGAGTCGAACGTATTTTCCCGTTGCATTCCCCGCGTATCGCCAAGGTGGAAGTGGAGAAAACGGGGAAGGCACGTCGCGCCAAGCTCAATTATCTCCGCACCCGCAAGGGCAAAGAAGCGACGGCCGTTCGCGAATAGGGAGCCGCGCTGGTTAGGCAGGTTGCGCACAACTGCGCGTCCCCAACCAGTCGAGCCACTTTTTGCGGCACGCTTCGTCGTCGATGCTGCTAATAAATGTAGCGATCGGGCAGGCGAAAAGCATCGCGGATCAATTCCAGATGCGGAGTCTTCTCGTCCATGAGGACTTCGACGACATCGAAGCGAAACGAAATATCGGGATTATCGAGCAGACGTAACCATGCGAGCCCGCCGAGAACGATGCGTTGCCGCTGGCGCCGAGTGATGGTCTCCACGGGGCGGCCAAATTGTTCGCTCGTCCGCGTTTTCACCTCTACGAACACGAGCGTCTCGCCATCGCGGCAAACCAGATCGATTTCACCACCGCGACGTCCACGGAAATGACGGTAAAGGATCTTGTAATGATTCCGTCTCAGAAAACGCGCGGCCAGTCTCTCGCCGCGCGCGCCGAGACGGAGATGTCCCGTCTTGGGCGATGCGGCGAAGAATCTTCCCCGCAAATGTCGCCAATGTGCGGTGACCGAGCGGAGAGACCGCCGGGCGTTCAATTCAATCATGCCGAACAGCGCCTCTCCGAAAATCTCGGAAAGGCGCATCGAAATTGAATTCCGCAACTCGTTAGCCGCGCCTGCGTCTGAGCCGATATGCTCCACCGAGCAAGCTCGCTCCCGTGAGCAGGCTGGCCCAGGTCGCCGGCTCGGGAACCACGGCCTGCGTCATGAGATTGAAGTCGTCAATCCTCCAGTTGCTCGCCGTAGAAGAACCGTCGGATCCATAGAGGCGAAACGTGACCGGCGTATCAACAGCTCCGGTCGTGTTGAACGAGAAACTGTAAAGGTTCCAGCTCGAATCGTTGGGAGCCACGGCGCTATCCAGGTCGCTGGCGTAGCCATCAACACTCGACCTTAAGCTGAGGAAGACCGGGCCACTCGATGTGCTTCTCGATCCGAACGAGAAGCTTATCGCATTGATGGCAAAGCCGGGACTCGGCGTCAGGGTAAATGTGTAATAGGTCGAGTTGGCAACGTCGAATGGGCCTGAAACGGCGCTCACTGCGGCATTGTTGGTTCCTGAGGCGCCGGTATATCCGCCAGAGGGTGAAGTACTATTAATACTGAGCGAACTATTGACGACCGTCAGATCGCTGACCGTGAAATGGACGGGCGAACCGTTGTCAAAGGTCGTGTCGCCATCTGTGAAATCCCAATTAATCGTTGTTAATTGAGCCTGCGCAGAAGTTGCGACGGCAATAATTATTCCGAGGAGGTAGTTTATCTTGTTCATGGGGGTAATGGGGGTTTACGAGACCAGCTTGAAGATTCTAAATGGTCGGATCAATAAAATTTTGCAAAATTTTTTGACGACAAAGTGAGCATCGTTAGGTCAGCGATTCCAACCCTTCGAGTGCGACGCGCCTCGAGGCGGAGAACGATCATCCTGTTCCGACCATATCGGACTAACGGAACCGTCTAACTCCAAATGCCCTGATTGAGAAACAGCGTTCTGTCGATCGACTGCTCTTTTGGAAAATTGCCGGACCGGCCGCCGGCTTTCATAACGAATCAAACATTGCCTGATCGCTTCCGCCAAACTTCTCTTGCCGCGTGCCTGTGCGAGTAACAGCCCTCGCCGGGCCGTCGCTGCGGCCGTTTTAAACTGTCCGTTTTCCGCCTGCGCGGCCGCCAGCGTCCCATATTGCGCGGCTTTAGTGTCATCGCCGCTCAGTTCGATTGACGCATTCGCAAGCTGAAGAGATGCACCGGGATCTCTCAATTGTGGATCGGCAGCCGTCGCTCGAATCCAGGCAAGATCATTCATGACCGATGCGGCTCTGCTTCGATCGCTCCTTGTCATGCGGTGACGCAACGGCAGGATCATACGCAACGCTTCCTGGTACTGCGCGGCAGCCTCTGAGGTGCGTCCGAGAGAATAAAGGATGGTTGCCGATTCGGCTCTCGTGAACGGACGATTGGGGCGAAGACGCAAGGCTTGATTGAAGCAAACAAGCGCTTTATCCAGCTGACTGCGTCGCACCAGTTCGTCCCCAAGTCGTTCCAGAGCCAGGTAATTCTCAGGATCGATCCTTATCGAATGCTGCAAGAGGGTTGTCGTGTCTTTCCAATAGCCAAGCTGAAACACGGATTTCAACAGGCATACGCAGATGATTGTCGTGACAGCTGATGCGACGACAACGCCCGGCAGGCGTAAGCTCGCGAAGAGATCGGCTAAGGCCCAGGTGACGCCGATCATGATCCCAATGGCCGGCAGGTAGGCATAACGATCGGCCATTGCAGAGGCGCCGATTTGAACCAAACCGATCACGGGAAGCAATGTTCCGAGAAACCAAAGCCATCCCGTGACCAAGTATGGTTTCCTGCGCCGAAGCCAAATTACCCCGATGGTGACAAAGACGAGCACGATTCCCACAGCCAATATTGTGCGCGGCTCGAAGGATTGGCGGTAGGGGTACAACGCGACGAGATCGTTCGGCCAAAAAATCCTGCGCAGATAACGACCACAGGAGAGGACAGAGTTGTCCAGTCGAACATTGCGCGAAACAGTGTCGAAGACCGATGAATCAACCGATCTTTTGTGCACGAGAAATGTCACGAGGCCCGAACCGGCGGAGAGCGCGAAAAGCGGGATCTTCTCGACAAAGAGATGCCGGAGTTCGGCAAACGAGGCGAGGCGTTCGAGCGGCCAGTAATCGATCAACAGAAGGAGAAACGGCAGGATGACAATTGCCGGGCTGGCCATCAAGCCGAGCACGAAAAGCAACAGCATGAAAACATATCGGCGGCGGCCGCCTCTTTCCAAAAATTGCCCGTAGGCGAGAATGGTCAGCAGGAAAAAGAGAGTGCCGATCAGATTGTTGCGGTCGGCGATCAAGGAAACCGCTTCGACGTTGAGTGGGTGAAGCGCGAAGATCGCGGCCACGAAGGCGCTGCGCCAACGGGAACCCGTGAGCCAGCGAAGGGTGAAAAGCAGCAGGACTGCATTAGCCGTGTGCAGCAGGCTGTTATCCAGATGCATCGCGGCCGCACCCGCTCCGGCGAACTGAAAATCGCGCATGTAGGACAGCCATGTCAGCGGTTGCCAGACACCGCTGTAGCCGCTGCGAAAGGCCCAGAGAATATTTGCGAAGGTCAGACCGCTCGTGAAATGCAAATTGCCGCGCACAAATTCGCGACCGGATAAATTGACGACCTCGTGCCAGAGCAACGGAGCGTAGACGACCAGCGTCGCCAGCGTGACTGCAAAATAGACCGCCACGATGCGAACGGGAGCGCCGCGCTTTATCCAGGCGTGAACCTCCGGAAAAAGAATCTGAAAGGGCGAACTTTGCGGCCCCTTTTTGGATTTGCGTTTGCGCCTGCGCGACCTCGACAAGACCGAGGCCGGTCGGCTCCAGATCGCATCATCCTTCGGGGGGGTTTTCGTCATCAGCGCGTTCCAGGGAACCCTGCTAATAACAAAAACCTCGGCGCCAGTAAACCGTGTTTGAAGACAGGCATTTCTGTCCTGTCTTCGATAACGGAATTTGGCCGGGCTCTAAATTCTGCGGCGGCGGAGACGTTGGAGGCCGAGCAGAACGCCGCAGCCGCAAAGCAATCCCGTGATAAGTGAGGATGGCTCGGGAATGGGCGTGTTGAGGGGCACGGCTCCGGGAAGATTATTCAGAGCCTCAAGCTGGATGGCGTCCATCCGATTCTCGAGAAATGTGCGCGAACGCAGGGGAATGGAGAGATCCGCGAAAACGGCCGCAGGAGTCGGCGCGGTGGTGGGAAAATGGCCTTCGAAAGCCGCCGGCACAGCGGCGAAGCTGGCATCAGGAGGATCGGAAGGCGGGTCCGGCGGCAGGGCCAGAGATGGGCCGCGCGTCTCGGCGAAAGGATCATCGGGAAGAGTGAAAGCGCCGGCCAGACCAGCCGAGCAAAGGAAGGCAAGAGCGATAATGGCGTTTTGAAGGTGCGCTCTGTTCATTTGTTTACGGCGCAAAACGGTTCGCCGCTCCAAGCGGGGAGGCCGGTAGCCCGCAGGCCACAATTGCCTTCTTAGAATGGCGGATAAGCCGGCAGAAAAGCAAGCCTTTTCCCAAGGGCGCCAGGGAACGCGAATTTTGGCCGGATCGGACGAGCGCGCTGGTTGGCGCGCTTCGTCATTTTCAAACCGGCCTTCAGACAGCCTTAGTGACCGCGGATCGAGACGGCCGGATCGAGCGCAATGATGCTGGCGGTTTCACGTCCGCCGGCACTGGCATCGATCTCGGTGCGGTCGATTACGCGCAGATTCCCAACGGTATTGGTACCGATCGACTTGACCTTTACCCTTCTCGGGATGCGCGAGCCGGTCAGGAAAACCAAACGTTCCTTTTGCTGGACGCGCAGGCCGTTATGCTTGGCGGGAGCGCTGTTTCTGGCCGGAACATCTGGATCAGCCTGGACAGTGAGCGCGGCGCCCACGAGCAAGGCCAGAGCAGAGGCAAACATCTTTGTTTTCATATGATTCCTTCTTTCCTCCTAATACCTTCACACATTTGACCACCAACTCAACGGAAGCACTCAAAAAGAAATGAAACAGCCGCGGGCCGGAAAGGCCGTGCTTCCGGCCGGCGTTCACGCCGGCTGCAGGAGTTCATAGGAAAGAACGCTCAGGCAATAGATGGCCGCCGTTTCCACGCGCAAAATAATGGGGCCAAGGGTGATCGGCCGGCAGCCGTGACTGCGCGCGAGAGCCAGCTCGGCCGGAGTGAAATCACCCTCCGGACCAACGAGCATGAGCACCTGAGCCGGCAACCTGCCATGCTCGCCAACGTGCTCGGCCAGAATTTCCTTCAGGTGCCGGGCATCGGGCTGGAGCGAGCCGATGAGGCGAAGGTAACCCGCGGGATCCGCCGTGGCGGCAGCGGCTTCTCGAAAAAAATCGGAGAGTTTTTGCGGGACACGAATTTCGGGGAGCCAATTCTGACCGCATTGCTTGGCGGCTTCGATGGCAATCGCCTGCCATTTGTTCTGCTTTTGCGCGGCGCTCTCCTCATCGAGTTGAACGACGGTGCGATCGGAGAGGATCGGCGCGATCTCGGCGGCGCCGATCTCGACTGCTTTTTGGACGATGAGGTCCATGTTTTTGCCCTTGGGAATGGCCTGCCCGAGTGTAATGCGGCAACGCAGCGGCGCTGTGGCGTTCTCGTGCAACTTGCGCAACTGAATTGTCGCACCATCGAGCGCAACAATCTCGGCAGTCATTTCGCGACCACACCCGTTGAAAAGAACGGCCTTATCCCCCGGCTGCAGGCGCAGGACGTTGCGTGCGTGATGCGCTTCGCCACCCGTCAGCTGGGGCGTGGCCGGATTCCACTCGTTAGGCGAAACGTAGAAGCGATGCATGATCTCAAATCCGAAACTCGAAGCCCGAAGCGCGCGCTCGCCGCTAGCGGAAGAATTCCTTGGCGCGATCGAAGAAGCTCTTGTGCAGCGGACTATTTTCCTCGCCGCAGAGGCTGGCGAATTCCTCGAGTTTGCGGCGTTGCTCGGAATTCAGGCGGGACGGCACTTCGACGATGAGGCGCGCAAGAAGATCGCCCCGGCCACGGCCGTTGACGTTGCTGATACCTTTCCCGCGCAACTTGAAGACCTGACCGCTTTGCGTGCCGGCTGGCACCTTGAGATTGGCCTTGCCTTCGAGGGTCGGCACAGCCGTCTCCCCGCCCAGGGCCGCCAGGGTGAAGGAAATCGGGACTTCGCAATAAAGATTGTCTTCCTCGCGTTGAAAGATCGGGTGCTCTTTCAGGTGAATGACGACGTAAAGATCCCCGGACGGTCCGCCGCGCACGCCCACTTCGCCGTGACCGGTCGAACGCAAACGCGACCCGTTCTCGATGCCGGCCGGAATCTTCAATTTGATGCGGCTGGTTTGTTCGGTGCGGCCTTCACCGCCGCAAACGCGACAGGGTTTCTCGATCGTCTTCCCGGTGCCGCGGCAGCGCGGACAGGTTTGCGAAACCTGGAAAAAACCGCGGGAGCTGACGACCTGACCACGCCCGCCGCAGGTGGGACAGCTGACCGTGCGCGAGCCGGGCTCGGCCCCGGAGCCTGCACATTGCGTGCAGCTGTCGAGCTTCCGCAGCTCGACTTCTTTTTCGACACCAAAGGCGGCCTCTTCCAGCGTGATCTGCATATCGTAACGCAAATCCGATCCGCGATGACGATCTTCCTGATCGCCTCCGAAACCGCCGCCGAAGAACGTTTCAAAAATTCCACCCGCGCCGGTGCCGGCGCCGAAGACTTCACGAAAAATATCGAAGGGATCGTGGAAACCACCGCGCGCCGCCGTCCCCTGCGCGAAAGCAGCGTGACCGAAGCGATCGTAGGCGGCACGCTTATCCGCATCCATGAGCACATCGTAGGCTTCGCCCAATTCCTTGAAGCGCTCTTCGGCATGCGGATCGCCCGGGTTCTTGTCGGGATGAAACTTAACCGCGAGTTTGCGATATGCGCGCTTCACTTCTTCGCCGGAGGCGCTGCGCCCAATCTCCAAAACTTCGTAGTAATCACGCTTTGTCGTCATGGCAAAAGAGGCGGAGGAAATCCGCCGAAAGCTACTTAGGCCGGCCCGCTGGAAACGACGACGCTGGAGGGCCGGAGCAACCGATCCTTCAGGCGGTAACCGCGACGATTCTGCCGCAGAACGGTTCCTTCGGGAACCTCGTCGCTCGGCTCGCGGGCGATGGCTTCGTGAAGATTCGGGTCGAAGGATTGCCCTTCCGCATCGATTGGGGTGAGGCCGTTCTCGGCGAGAAAATCATTCAGTTGTTTCAACACCATGTTCATGCCGGCGAAGACGGGAGAGTCTTCTCCCTCGGTGCGCGCAGCGGCAAGGCCGAGTTCGAAGTTATCAATAATGGCCACGAGACGCTCGAGCAGTGAGCTATTGGCGTACTTGATCGCTTCTTCTTTTTCGCGGGCGCATCGCTTTTTGTAATTCTCGAAGTCGGCCTGGCTGCGCAGGGCCAGGTCGCGGAAGCGATCGAGATCGGCCTGCAATCGACTGTTCTCGTCATCGCTCTCCTCGACCGACGCCACGGAAGGTTGCGCGGACTTTTCCTCTGTCTGCTCCTTGCTTTGCGGTTTCATGTTTTGCGTATGGCAATCAAAGTAATGTCGTCATTTTGCGGAGTTGATCCGACGAAGTCTCCCACCTCGTCGACGATGCGCTGGATGATCGCCTGCGCGCCGCGCCGAGCGCTGGTCCGCACCGCCTCGATCATCCTTTCGGGCCCGAATTCGTCCCCTTCGGCATTGAGCGCTTCCGTGACGCCATCGGTATAAAAGATGAGGCAATCGTCCGGCTCGAGCTCGATGGAAAAATCGCGCGTAATCCTATCGAACACGTCTCCACTGTCAATGCCGACAGCCATTCCGGGAGGCTTCAACGGCGTAACCGTGTTGTCGCGACCCTTGTAGAGAAGCGGGGCATCGTGCCCGGCTCGCGCAAGCACGACCTTGTTGTGGACGTGGTCGAGAATCACGTAAGCCATGCTAATAAACATATCCTCCTTGATATCGGGATAGAGAGCGCGATTGACTTTTTGCAGCACATCGGCCGGCGAGGGATTTTGCGGCGCCTGGCTGCGCAGGACGCTGCGGCAAATCGCCATGATAAGAGAAGCCGGCACGCCTTTGCCCGAGACGTCGGCGATGGCCACACCGAGCCGCTCATCATCCACTTTCAGGTAATCAAAATAATCGCCGCTGACCTGGCGCGCAGGAATGTTAATCCCGCTCATTTCAAAGCCTTCTGTGCTCGGGGCCGCCGAGGGCAGCAGCACGCGCTGAATATCGCGCGCGATCTGCAAATCGTGATCGAGGCGTTTCTTCTCGTTCGCTTCGGAATAAATGATGGCGTTGTAAAGAGCGAAGGCCGACTGCTCGGCGATCGATTTGAAGACGACGAATTCGCTCTGTGTGAAAGAAGGCGCTTTTGGTCCCTGCCCCAGGGCAAGCACGCCCATGTTTTGCTTGCCGTAGAGCAACGGCGTCACCATGACCGAGGAGGAACCGAACGGTGTGCCGCGGAGTTTGGCCAGCTCCGGAGCATCAGCCAGGTCGCTCAGCCAGACCGGCTGCCGTGTTTGCCAGACGCGGCCGATGACGCCTTCGCCCGCGTCGATGGTGTGCAGGCGCAGGAAGCTTTCCAAAGCGATCGGGGTGGTGGCGGCTTGCTGCAGAATGTGCCGGGGCACATCGATCATCGGCGGGCAACCTTTGGAGACAAAAGCCGGCGCCAGCCGCGCCCCGGTGCGATCCACCATGTAAAGCGCGCCGCCGTGCGCATCGAGAATGCGGGTAGCGCCTTCAACGATGAGCCGATGCAAATCGGCCGGGCGAATGGTCCCGGTAAAGGCTTCGCCGAGGCCGTGCAGGAAATCGAAGACAAGCGTTTCTTCGACTTCGATTTCTTCCTTGGAGCGTTCCAGTTGCTGGATGCGGCGGGCCTGATACCAGCCTGTGAACCCCCAGCCGAAAAGAGCGATTAAGAGCAGCCCGAAAAGAAGAAAAGGCCACATGGCAGCAGGACCGATTTACTTCGCGGCAACGTCGTGATGGAGGTCCTGCTTAAGATAATCGAGCACATCTTTGAATCGCAAAATGTTTTCCGGAGCGGCTTCACAAAGCGCTTCATGCGCCTCCAGCATTTCCTGTTTCTTTTCCTGCTTTTCCTCGCCGGTATCCGCCGGAACGGTCGCCTTTTCCTGCAGAGACTTGCATTCAGGGGCGGAGGCGCCGTTCGAGCTGATGGAAAAAAGCTGATCAAGCCCGAGCCCGGAAAGAAGATCACGGCTCCGTGTTCCGCAATGGACAACACGAAGATGTCCCTGACCCAGTTCTTTCAGACGCAATGCCAGCCCTGCCATGGTTCCCATGAACGTGGAATCCAGCATGGCGCACTTGCCGAGATCGATGATGAACTCGCGATAGCCGCGGTCGACCATTTCGCGGGCAAACTCCTTAAAGCTGCCACTATTAAGGAAGCTGCCCCGACCTTCCACTCTTACCCAAACGGCCGGGCCACTTACCCCTACTTGAATCGATGCCTGCACAAGAGACCTAAAAAACTATAAAATCCGCCCCCGGCGTGTCAAACCTCCCGGCTCGGTGGCGCGACCGACGCGCCCATGCCCGGCGGCCCACCGTACGAAGCCTATCGCTCTCGCATTCACCGCCATAGGTAAGATCGGTTTTCGGCCACAATGTGACCGTCGCTGATGAGCAAACAACGCCAGGCGATGACACGGCCGTCATCAAGATAGTCATCGCCAATGACGGCAAACTCCGTTTTGTGGTGGCCGCGCGCATTAGGATAACGGATTTCCCGCGCCTGAACAAAAGAGCGCAATTTTTCCTGCCGATATTCCAGGCGCACGGTCACGTCGGCATCGCGTTTTGCCACCCAGAAGAAATCAAAATAATTCCCGTAACGCTGATGCTGATCCAGTTGCGTGACCGCACCGAAGAGACGGTAGCGTTGCTCGAAAGTAAGGGAGGCCTCGGCCTCGGCGGCCGTGGCGCGACTACTCGTGCCGCTCTTTGTCTTACCCAGACCCCTCTCGGCCACGTGAGGGGCAGTCTGGACGCCTAACGAGAATAGCTTGGTTTTGCGAAACTGAAAATCGTCGCTCAGAGCCTTGGGCAAAGGCTCAACTTTGGTCAATTGCCTGGCCTGATCCTCGCCGCGGATCGTTCCCATCCCAACAAGGAAAAGGGCGAGGAGGCCGGCAAACGATTTCATCGCCCCATCAAACCGGTTCTCTCCCAGCCTGTCAATCTGCACGGCCGTTTGGTTTCAAGGCCAGGCCGGGTAAAAGTTCGATATGATCCAGGTCTCCTATGAGCGCGGTGTCTTTCTGCCAGAGCAAGATCTTTGGCTCGACCCGTGGGACGCAAAACCGTTTGCCTTCGTCTCACATGCGCACAGTGATCACATCGCCGCCCATGCCGAGGTCATCGTTTCGGAACGCACCGCGCGCTTAATGCGGGCGCGGCTCCCGGGCCATCGGCGGGAACACGTCCTCTCTTTCGGCCAGCGGAGCAGTGTGCGCGGCCTCGACGTCACGTTGTTGCCGGCCGGTCACATTTTTGGGTCGGCCCAGCTGTTTCTTTACACCAAGGCGGGATCGCTTCTCTACACAGGTGATTTCAAACTTCGGCCCGGGCGCTCCGCTGAGCCGGCCGAATGGCGACAGGCCGAAACGTTAATCATGGAAACAACCTATGGTTTGCCTCGTTATCGTCTGCCGCCGACCGCACAAGTGATCGGACAGATCGTCGCTTTCTGCCATGACGCGATCGAGGAAGGGTCTGTGCCGATTCTGCTCGGTTATTCGTTAGGCAAAGCCCAGGAGATTCTCTGCGCGCTGAGTGGGGCCGGGCTCACGCCGATGCTGCACGGCTCCGTTTATGAAATGACGCGCATTTACGAGCAGTTCGGCCAGTCGTTCTGTCGATACGAGCGTTACAAACCAAACGCCGTCGCGGGCAAGGTTCTCATCTGCCCGCCGAGCGCAAATCGTTCGCGCATGCTCGAGCGGATCAAGGCAAAGCGCGTCGCGATGATTAGCGGATGGGCCGTTGAGCCGAATGCGGTCTATCGCTACCAGGTCGATGCCGCCTTCCCGCTTTCCGACCACGCAGACTACGACGACCTGGTGCGCTACGTGGAGGTGGTGCAGCCGAAACGCGTTCTGACGCTGCATGGGTTTGCCGCGGAGTTTGCGCGCGACTTGCGCGAGCGTGGCGTGGAAGCGTGGGCTTTGAGCGAGGAGAACCAGATGGAACTGCAGCTCCAGCGTTCGCCGTCTGCAAAGGCCGCCGTCCCTCGCGACACAGAACCTGTAAATTCGTCCCGGGTCCCCTGACGATTCACTTGCGGAGGCGACCCCGCCCGGGACGGACTTCATTAAGTTTGCCGAAGTCGGCGAAGCCATCGCAGCCACGCCGGCCAAATTGAAGAAGGTGCAATTGCTGGCCGATTACCTGCGCTGTTTACCTGATGATCAATTACCGATCGCCGCCGTCTACTTTACGGGCCAGCCATTTCCGCAAAATGATCTGCGCACATTGCAGGTCGGCTGGGCCGTGATTTTTCGTGCGCTCCTCGCGGCGAGCAAGTTGAGCGAGCCCGACTTCCGACGCATTGCGAGCGGGCACGGCGATGCCGGCCGAAGCGCTTTCGAAGCTTTGGAAGGTCGCACAGTTGCCCGACCGTTCAGCCTTCAGCAATCGCGCGAGTTCTTCGAGCGGCTGAACAGGGCGCGCGGCCCGCTGATCAAAACGGAGCTATTACAGACGCGGCTGGCGCAGCTCACGGCGCGGGAAGGGCAATACGTGGTCAAGATCCTGACCGGCGACCTGCGCATCGGCCTGCGTGAAGGCCTGGTGGAGGAGGCCATCGCGACTGCTTTCGCGACGCCTCTCGATGAAGTGAAGGAAGCGCATATGTTGCTTGGCGATATTGGCGAAACGGCGCGTCTGACCGCGCGGGGCGAATTGCGTCGAGCCGAGCTTTCCATCTTTCGTCCGATCAAGAGCATGCTCGCTACGCCCGAACCCAGCGCGGAAGCGATCTGGGATCGCCTTGTTTCTACAGAGGCTGCCGTGCCCGGCGGAAATAGCGATCTCATCCCGCCTGACGACCCTGCCGGCCGGGCCGCGACCTCTGCAGAAACGACAATCTACGTGGAAGACAAATTCGATGGCATCCGCGCGCAACTGCATCGCAGCGCTGATCGGGTGGAAATTTTCTCGCGCGACCTCCGGCGCATCACCGATCAATTCCATGAGATCACGGAGCAGGCGCGGCAATTTTCCGACGAGCTGATTCTCGATGGCGAGATCATGGCTTTCGCGCACGGTCGCACGCTCACTTTTTTCGATCTGCAAAAACGCCTCGGCCGAAAACAGGAAAGCGCGGATTTGTTTGCGGCGGTCTCGGCTGATGTGCCGGTCGTTTTTGTCGCCTTCGATCTGCTTTGGCTCAATGGCCGTTCCCTTTTGAAAACTCCGCTGCGGGAGCGACGCGAGCTATTGCGCAGCGTCGCCGTTCCGTCAGGATTCCAAATTGCGGAAGTGACTCCGGCGCATTCGGTTCAAGAGATTGAAGAAGTATTTCGCGCGGCACGCCGTCGCGGCAACGAGGGGCTCATGATCAAGGATCCAGAAAGTTGTTATTCCCCCGGCCGACGCGGATTGTTTTGGTTCAAGCTCAAGAAAGAGCTGGCCACGCTCGACGTCGTGGTTGTGGCGGCCGAGCGTGGCCACGGCAAACGCAATCAGGTGCTGAGCGACTACACCTTTGCGGTCCGCGATGAGAAAAGCGGCGAACTGTTGCCCATTGGAAAAGCCTACAGCGGCCTGACGGATGTGGAGATTGCGGAATTGACCGGGCACTTTGAGCAAAACACCCTCGTGAATCACGGCCGTTATCGTGAGGTACGGCCGGACATTGTCCTGGAAGTCGCCTTCAATTCCATTCAGCCGAGCACGCGACATGCGAGCGGTCTGGCCCTCCGTTTTCCGCGCATCAAGGCGATCCGCCGGGACAAGACGGTCGAGAATATCGATACGCTAGGTTACGCGCGCCGGCTGGCCGAAGAGCAACGAACGGCAAGTTCACCTAACGACTCACAGACGCGGAAGCGGCGCTGATGTTGTAGCCGGGATCGGTGATCCCGGCTGGTTTTGCGGTTTCTTCTTCTGTCGGCCCCGCGGCCGGGATCACCGATCCCGGCTACAACGCTCCTAGCGTTTTGAGGACGGAGTCGGCGTGGGCGTTTCGCTTTTGTGTTTCTTTTGTTTGCCCTGCCCTTTGCCTTTTTCCGGCTTCCGTTCCACGCGGGCGGCTGGCGCCGGCTTCGGCACTGGTGTTCCTGACAGACTCGGTCCCTTGGAAGGCGTGGCCGCCGTCTCGGCCGCGTTGGCCCTGGCTGGCTGCTCTTTCCGCCCGTTCGCTTCTTCAGCTTTCTTCGGCCCGGCGGCCGGCTCGTTTTTTAATTTGTTAGGCTGGAGTCGCCCGAAGGGCGTGCCGGGACGAATCGGCGTCGGCGAGACGGTTGCGCTTGGCGTTGGCGTCGGGCTCGGCGTGGCCGTCGCGCTCGGAGTAATCACCGGCATATGCCCCGGCCTCTTCGGATAAAAGCGCGCAGGGGTGGAAGAAGCCGTTTCCGTCGGCGCGGGTGTGGCTGGCGCGGGCGATGCGGCGGCCTTCGTGAACTTGCGCGGCGGCAGGCTGGGCGGCGGAGTGGCTTCGGATTCCATGTGCGCACGGGCGCGCGCGGCCGCCTGAGGGTCGGCAATGCCGGACCACCCGCGCTCGACCACTGTTTGCTCGATTTTCCCCCGGACCTTCGCCGGGCGCGCGCGGCGATCAGACGGACGAATGACCGGCGCTGGCATTTCGATGGCTTGACCGCGCACCACCGTCCGCGGTGTTTCCGTTTGGAAACGTGCGTGCCGTTCGAGACGCAGGCGCTCGATCGGCTGCCGGCTGCGTCGCTGCATATCATCGTAGTCCGGGCCCTGATTGACGATGGTCGTGTTGTTGTAGCTGATGTTGGTCACGTTGGTCGTTTGATTAATGATGGTCACGTTACGCGACCGTGGCACCACGTTGCGTTCCAATTGTCGATCGCCGAAATCGTTCGTCGGCACGAAAGCATATTGCTCGGGACCGATGTCGTAATAGTTGTCGGCCCAGTGATGTATTCCTGTCGCCCGTTCGAAACGAGCCTCCGGAGGCAGCGGCGCCCAGCCGACGTAATCGTCACTTTTCCGCCATGAAACCCAGGCGGGCGCCCACTGTTCCCCCGGAACCCATATCCAGCCGACACCGCGCAATCGAGTCCAGCGTCCGTAGTGATAAGTGGCCCAGCCAAAAGGCTCGCTCGAATCCCACGTCCAGCCGGCATCCGTGTAAACCCAGCGGCCGTTCGTGTAAGGCCGCCAATTCGACGACCGTTCCGCGGCCTGCGGTTGAAATACGAAACCGTAATCAGCCGTCTCACGCCAGGCTCCGTAGGGCTCCAGCCGGGTGTAAAAAGTGTTGTAGCTTTCACCCTCTTCGTTTTCGCCTTCCTGATTCTCCTCAATATCGCGCTGTGCCTGCGTGGCGCGCATTTCCGGGGCACTCTCTGGCGTCGAGGCCCTGATTGCCTTCGCGGCCAGGGCCGCTTCACGTGCATCCAATTCCCTGGCGCGCTGGTCGAGCTGCGCCTGTTGATCGGTCTGATGCTCGGCGGCGAGACGTTGCTGCACCTGACGCTCGATCTCGGCGTTCTTTTCTTCTTCTGTCTGCTGCCTGCTGCAGGAAAGACCCAGGGCCGCGACGAGGCCGAGCACAAGAATGGTAGGTTTTTTCATCTTCATTGGTTAGACCACAAAGGCTCTTTATTATTCGAATGGCAACATGGCAGCGGCGGTCTGCGCCGGTTCGGCCCGACAAGTTCGCCCGCCTAACGAGCGATGGACATGAACCGCTGCTATGGATTGGGCGCCGGCGTAGCCGTCGGCGAAGGCGTCGCTTCCATTTCCACTGTTATCGTCTCGAGATTCGCTTTGCGCGCTTTCTGAACGTTGGCATAGATCGCCAGAAAGGCGAAAGCGATGAGGGTGATAGCAATGGCGCGCAATCCGCCACGTGGTGCGGGTGAGGCAGGCAGGTGATCCGGCATGCGTTCAATATGTCACGACTCGAGGCGAAGCGCGCTGATTGCCGCCATGACGCGTTCGCTCAGGAGCGCGTAAAGTTCTTTTCCGCCCTGTTTCACCTCCTCGGCGGTGAAAAAAATCGGCTCCCCGACGACAATGGTAATGGGTCGAAAAAGATGGATGCGGCCGTGGCGTGGCCAGGCGTCGCGGGCACCAAAGATTCGCATTGGAACGACCGGGGCGAGCGTCTTGGCAATGACAAGGCCAAGACCCGGCAGGGCGGGCTGCAGAGTTCCATCGGGCGTCCGGCTGCCTTCGGGAAAAACCAGCGCGCAATTGCCTTCGCGGAGGATGCGGATGAGTGCCTTCAGTGCACTGCGATCGCTTCCTTCCTGTTCGACGGGCACCACGTTCAACTTCGGCAAAATCCAGCCGAAAAACGGGAGGTCGAGCAGCGTCTTGCGCGCAAGATAAAAGATGTCGCGATGACATGCCGATCCGGCGAGAGGCGGATCGAGATAGCTCTGATGATTCATGGCCAAAATCACCGGTCCCTGGTGAATCAAACGCTCTCGATGCACGACGCGGAAACGGAAGAAGACGCGCGCCAGGACGTTCGTCAGCACATAAATGATACGGTAGTAAATGTTCAACTCAGTTCCCGCTTCAACCGTTCAGGGCTCCAGCGCGGCCGGGGAAAGCCCCTTCAGTTTCAACCGGCCGATAATCTCCCCCACAACGCCCTCAATCGTCAGATTCGAACTGTCGATAACATGCGCATCCTCCGCGATGATGAGCGGCGATGCGCGGCGGGAAGAATCGGCGTGGTCGCGCGCGGCGATCTGATCGCGATGCCCCTGCGCGGCGCGACGGCGCCGGCGGATTTCCGGCGAAGCATCGATGTAAAACTTGTAGGGCGTCTCGGGGAAAACGACCGAACCGATATCGCGTCCTTCCATGACGACATCGTGATTGTCCGTGCAGCGACGCATTTTCTCGACCAGAATTTCACGCACGCGCGGCACGCTGCTGACGAGAGAGACACTCTCGTTCACGCGATCTTCCCGCAAAAATTCCGTCGGATCGATCCCACCGATAAGAATGCACGATTCGTCCTTTTCGAGACCGAAAACGCACGGCATCGATTCGACCAGCTGTGCCACGGCGGTTGAATCGTTAGGCGAAATGCCCTTTTGCAGGACATACCAGGTGACGGCGCGATACATGGCGCCAGAATTGACATAGACAAAGCCGAGTCGTTGCGCGAGGAGACGGGCCACGCTGCTCTTGCCCGAAGCAGCAGGGCCGTCGATGGCGATGACGTGGTGGGGCGAATTCACAAAGGCCGAAGCGTAATGGAGGCGCGCGCTCGAAGCGATAAAAACGCGACGGTCGAAGAATGCGATCGGAAAGCGCGTGGCGCTAATCTTCTTCCAGACGCGCGGGCGAAAGCGAACCAATGACCGGCGTGCTGGCGCGCGCCCGTTTCGGGCTCATGAATTCTTCGAGCGCTTCTTCAAAATTCGGATACGACTCAGCCACGCATTCGACATCCTGCACGGTCGTTTCGCCATCCGCGTGCAAGCCGGCCACCGCGAAAGCCATCGCGATCCGATGATCGCCAAAGCTGGCCACGCGCGCGCCCCGCAACGACGGCCGGCCATGAATTTCCAGGCCATCTTTGAGCTCGACGACCTGTGTCCCCATGGTCCGCAAATTGTGCGCGATCGCCGCGATGCGGTCCGTTTCTTTCAGGCGTAATTCTTCGGCCTGACGAATGACGGTGGTGCCGCTGGCCAGCGCACCCGCCACGGCGAGAACCGGAATTTCGTCGACCAACTGCGGCACTTCCTTGCCCTGGATTACCGTTCCTTTGAGGGAGGCGCCCGTGATTTCGACGGCGCCGCGTGGCTCCAGTTGATCGACGTCCTCAACCGCTTCGCGCACCTGCGCTCCCATGCGAATAAGCACGCCGAGCAGCGCCGTCCGTGTATCGTTCAAGCCAATGTCGCGCACGAGGAGATGGCCGCCAGGTTGAGCCGCGGCCGCGACCAGCCAGAAGGCCGCAGAAGAAATATCGCCGGGAATGGCGAAATCGCGCGATTCGGGCATCTGATCGCTGAAAATGCTGACGGCGCCGTCTTCTTCCTTGACCGTGCGCACCAAAAAATAATTGAGCATGAGCTCAGTGTGATTCCGGCTCAGGGCCGGCTCATGCACGGTGGTTTTGCCCTTGGCGAAAAGCCCCGCCAGCAAAACTGCGCCTTTGACCTGCGCGCTGGAAACCGGGACGGTGTACTGGATGCCCTTGAGTGGTGCACCTTTGATGACAAGCGGCGGCGTGTCGTTAGGCCCTTCGCCCACGATGTTAGCTCCCATCTGGCGCAGCGGAATAATGACTCGATCCATCGGCCGGCGCGAAAGAGAGGCATCGCCGACGAGGCGGGATTCGAACGGTTGACCGGCGAGCAGGCCGGAAAGCAACCGCATGGTGGTGGCGGAGTTGCCACAGTTAATGGGACCGACCGGAGCCTTGAGCAGGCGCTTGTTGCCATGCACGACGAGCACGGTTGGCTCCGGTTGCTCGATCTTAATGCCGAGTGCGCGCAAAGCGCCCACCGTCCACATGCAATCTTCGCTCGGCAAAAATCCGCGCAGGACGCAGACGCCGTTGGAAAGCGCCGCGATGATGGCGGCCCGATGCGAGATGCTTTTATCCCCGGGCAACCTGATTTCCGCGTCGATGCGCGGCGCCCGTTTCACTCGATATTCCATGAATGTAGTTGTCTTCCGATTTGCGAAACGGCGAGACCTGCGGCAGGCCGAGCGCGCGCGCCGATCAGCATCCGATATTGTGCAGCCTTGTCCAGCGGCGGCAATGCAGACGACCGCCGTCCTCGCGTGGGAGCGGCCGGGATTTGCCGATCCCGGCTGGCCCTGACTCAGGGCACAAGAAAGATCTTGTTCGTATAGGGATCCTTGACCTGTGTGCCGGGCGGAAAGCCCCGCACATCCACGTAGCCCTGGTTGGGTGCGTAGGGACTGGTGACGAAGCCAGGCTTGTTCGGCACGGGAATGCCGTAGGGAATGTCGGTAACGGTTGGTGGAACTTTGGCTGCCGGGGCCGGAGTTGGGGTTTCGGTAACGACGTTGTTTGGCGGTGGTGGCGGTTGATATTCCTGATTAAAAGGCTGCTGTTCGGGTGGGTATTGTTCTGTAGATTGACGATAGCGAGCTGCGTGATGTCGGCGAGGCGGCGGCTCTTCCGTTTCACAGGAAGCGAGGACGAGGGCCGTAATTAGGGCAAGTGACAACTGGAATTTCATAGAGCGCATTTGGACGGGTCTTCCCACGTTCTAATTCATGGCGCGCAACGTGACAATCGCTAAATACTTCTCCAACCTTTGCGTCAAAAAGCATTCCACCCGGTAATTCTTCTCATTCCGCATACAATGCCACGCCGTCCCACTCTCGAATAACAAAATAAACCCTGATGACTGATGGGACGAAAATTTTGGTGGTGGATGACGATCCCTTGAGCAGGAAGTTGCTTTTGCACACGCTTGAGAACGCGGGCTATTCCTGTGCGGAAGCCGACAATGGCGCCGCCGCCCTCGAAATGGTGCACGCGGAAAAACCGGCGCTTCTCCTGCTCGATTATCACATGCCCGGCCTGAACGGTGCCGAGGTTCTGCGCCGGCTGCGCGCGGAAGGCGATTCCGGCGTGGCCCAAATCCCGACCATCATGCTGACCGGTCATGGCGGTGAAGAGAGCGAAGTGCGTTGCCTGGAAGCTGGCGCGGATGATTTCGTGACCAAGCCGATCAACATCGAAGTCTTGCGTGCCCGTATCGAAACGCATTTACGTCTGCGTTCGATGCGTCGCCAGTTAGAGCAGCAGAACGACGAGCTGGAAGCGTGGCGGAAAAACCTTGAACGCGATCTGGCCGCGGCACGCCTGACGCAGCGCTCGCTAATTCCGCGCAAACCGCCATCGTTGTCGGGTTGGGAAATCGCGGCTTCTTATCGACCGGTCATTCAGGTCGGAGGAGATATTTACGGATGGCTGCGTCTGAAAGATGGTCGCACTCTCTTTTGGATCGCTGACGCCACCGGCCACGGTGCGTCCGCCGCGCTCCTGACCACGTTGGCCACGCTGCTCTTCCATCACGGCGCGGCCGAACACGGCCGGCCCAGCGAGATCATGGAAGCGGTGAACAACGATTTCCGCTCCATCTTCGGGGCGCGTTCTTTCATGACCGCCATGTGCGTGGCGCTCGATCCGGTCAGTGGCCTCGCCAGTATCGTCGGGGCCGGCCATCCGCCGTTGCTTTTGAAACGGCGGGATGGCGGCATTGAAACATTTCTTTCTTGCGCGCCGCCGCTCGGTCTGGTCGAGCGCTCGCAGTTTACTGAAACAAACGTGCAACTCGCCCCGGGCGATCTCTTCCTGCTCTACACGGATGGACTTTACGGAGGCGATGAAGAACGCCGGCAGGGCCCGACCCTGGAACGGCTGGTGGGAGTGCTGCCGCCGGGGACGGGCAGCGCGAAATCGCTGCTCGATAGTCTGCTCGAAAAGGTGGCTCCGCCGGGCGCTGATAAACCGCGAGCTGATGACATCGCTGTCGTAGTGGTGCGGCGACTTCCGGCCGCATGACGATTTTCCGAGAGGACCCGCGCAGCCGGCCGAAATGCCGCGTTGGGTAACCGACACCTCTTTTTTTGGCCGCTTTCCTGTCATGAAAGAATTTTTCGAATCGCAAAAATTTAGTATTGCTCTGGGCGCCCCAAGCGATTAATCAGCCTTTATGCCGAAATCCACAGCCAAAAAAAGTTCTTCCAAACGCAAGCCAAATGCCGCCTTCATGAGACCGGTCCAGCCCGACGATAAACTTGCCGCCATTGTCGGTTCCAAACCTCTCCCACGTTCCGAGCTGACCAAAAAGCTCTGGGACTACATCAAGAAGCACGGCCTTCAGGATAAGAAAAAGAGAACGCAGATAAATGCGGACGATGCGATGCGACCTGTCTTCAACGGCAAGAGTCAGGTCAGCATGTTCGAGATGACCAAGCTCGTCTCCGGCCACATTCGTTAGGCTCTTTTCTTTTTCGCGTTTTTAAAGTTAGCCCGGCGCCTCAATCGCCGGGCTATCCATGTACTCCGCAGGCGCGGCTTGCAGGGAAACACGAACGAAGGCAAGGTAACCGTTGTGAAGACGTTCCGACTCTCTCTCGTCGCCCTGCTGCTCGCGACCTTTTCCGCCGCCGCGGCAGCCAGCGACCTCAACTGGGAGACGAACATGAAGTCCGCCCTCGAGCGGGCCAAGAACGAGCACAAATTGCTCCTGGTGAACTTTACCGGGTCCGACTGGTGCGGCTGGTGCATTCGGCTGAACTCGGAGGTTTTTTCAACAGCCGAGTTTCAGAAGTACGCCAAGGACAATCTCGTCCTCATGGAAGTCGATTTCCCGCGGCGCAAAACTCTGCCGGCCCCGGTGCTGCTCCAAAACCAGGAACTGGCCATGCATTACGGCATTCAGGGATTCCCCACCATTGTGGTTCTGAATTCCGATGGGAATCCGGTCGGAGCGCTTGGCTACCAGCCAGGCGGGCCCGGCCCCTTCATCGCCGCCCTCGAGAAATTGCGCAACGGCTAGGCTTTCAGCCGACCCAGACTCAGTTGAGCGCTCTCATGGCGAGCGCTCGTTGGATGACGTCGCCGAGTTCGTTGCGGGTAAAAGGTTTTGGCAATGCGCCGCGGAATCCATAGGCCAGAAACTGCGAGAGCGCCGCTTCATCGGAGTAGCCGCTGCAAACAATCGCCGTGACCTGCGGATCCAGTTGACGCAGCCGCTCGATGGTGGCCACGCCGCCGAGGCCGCCCCGTACCGTTGCATCCAGCAGCACAGCCTGGAATTGATCTCCACGCCGCATGGCCTGAGCGTACACTTCGATCGCTTCCGATCCGTCGGGCACAGCGGTCACCTCGTAACCAAGAGTTTTGAGCAATTGCGACGTCAATTCGCGCACGGCGCCGTCATCGTCCATGACCAGGACGCGTTGCGGATTGAATTTGGACAGCGTGGTGGGTTCGCCCCCTCCGGGAGCGTCGGCCTTCTTGCGCGTGGCGGCCGGCAAATAGAAGGCAAAAACCGAGCCTTCAGGCGAGGAGGATTCGAGATGCAGGACGCCACCGTGTTTTCGCACGATGGAATAACTGATGGAAAGGCCAAGGCCGCTCCCCGCCTCTTTTGTCGTAAAATAGGGATCGAAAATCTTGGCCGCGATCTCCGGGGGAATGCCGGCCCCCGTGTCGGCGAGTGTGATCTTGATGTAACGGCCCGGTGGCAGGAACGCCTGAAGGCGCCTGCCCACTTCGATATTGCGCGCGGTCAAGCGAACCGTTCCGCCCCCCGGCATGGCCTCGCGTGCATTCAACATCAGGGCATTGATCACCTGCCCGATTTGACCGCGATCGATCTCCGCCTTCCAAAGCTCAGGCGGTATCGAGATTTCGGCTCGCAGATTGGAACCATAAAGAGCGAATTCCGATGCCTGTCGCAAGACTGTATCGAGCGGAGCGATCTGTTTAACGGGCGCACCGCCCTTGGCAAAGGTGAGAAGCTGGCTGGAGAGGTGGGCCGCATGCTGGGCCGCCTCACCCGCCTTTGAAAGATAAGGAAGAAAGTTTCGGTCCTGCTCGCCCGCTTCGATCTGGGCCAGGCCGATATTGCCGGAAATAACCGTGAGAATGTTGTTGAGGTCGTGCGCGATGCCGCCCGCCAGGGTGCCGAGCGATTCCAGCTTGCTCGTTTTCAGGCGCTCGGCTTCGGTGCGCTTGCGTTCGGTGATATCGCGGAAAAAAACGGAGATGCCCTTGCCGCTCGGATAGGCATTGACCTCGTACCAGGTCTCACCGCTCGGGTCGGTCGCTTCGAATTGCAGCGCCCGGTTCTCGGAGACGATCTTGTGATAGTTGTTCTCAAAGAGCGAGCCGCACAGATCGGGGAATTTCTCCCAGAAATTCTGCCCGACAAGCGAATCACGCGAGCACCCCAGGAGGGAAGCAGCCTTCGCGTTCACGTAGGTAAATTGCCAGCCCGCGTCGAGGGCAAAAAAGCCGTCGATTGTGTTCTCCAGAATATTCGCGACGGCGCGGCGCGATTCGACGAGGGCGACGCGTGATTCGTTGCGCTCGGCGATCTGGCGGATCTGGCGTTCGGCCACCGCCAGCCGCACATTCAAGAGCCCAATGTCGAACGGCTTGATCAGGTAGTCGTTAGCGCCGGCGCTGAGGGCGAGTTGCAGGTCGTCCGGGTCGGCCCGGCCGGTCACGAGCATGATGTAGTCATCCCCGCCATTGGGGCGTTCGCGTAATTCGCGGCAAAATTCCACACCGCTTTTTCCCGGAAGCATCCAGTCGAGAATCAGGAAGGGGAAATTTTGCGAAGCCATGACGGTCTCGGCCTCCTCGGCGCTCCCCACGCCCACCACGTCGTGACCACGGCTTTCCGCCAGCCGCTGCAGGTTGCGACGGCTGTTCTGGTGGTCTTCGACTATCAATATTTTCATTTTGGGAGAAGTCGCGGCTCAGGGTCCCCGTGGTTGTAAAACAGCCCCGGATACGCTTGTGCGCCGCGGAAAATAAATAAGAAGCAGATTAACTGCCAAAGTCCCGGGCGGGGCCCGCGGTGGTTTGCGTTGCGGGCGTCCTCTGCTAGATACTGCAGAGTCCTGCGGCCTCGAATCCTCATGCACCGCTTTTCCTTTTTCTGGTCACTTCTATTCGCCCTTCCGCTCGCCGCGAGCGGGCAAACCGACCGGCTCGCCGTCCAGTCGCCGCCTCGCGCTGAGCCGGTTGCGCCCCGCGCCATTCCCGTCAAGACCGCGGGAACACAGATCACTTTCAACGCCGTGCACGTAGATGGGCCCTACATCGCCATGACTTTCGATGACGGGCCAAGCGAGAAATTGACCCCGAAATTGCTCGATCTCCTGGCCGCTCACCACATAAAGGCCACTTTCTTCGTCATCGGCCAAAACGCCGCCGCCCATCCGCAAATCCTGGCGCGGATGATCCGGGAAGGCCACGAGATCGGAAATCACTCCTGGTCTCACCCGAATTTAGCCAAAATGTCCGATGAAGCCGTGCGACGCGAGCTGCGCAAGACAGATGACGCGATTTTCGCGGGGGCGGGCGTTCATCCCACGCTCATGCGACCACCGTATGGTTCGATCACGGCGAGGCAAAAACGCTGGATCCATGACGAATTCGGTTATCGCATCATCCTGTGGGAGGTCGATCCGCTCGATTGGAAACGCCCGGGCCCGAGCGTCATCACCAACCGCATCGTTCGAGAAACGCACAATGGCGCGATTGTGCTTTCCCACGATATCCACGCCGGGACCATCGCGGCCATGCCGGCAACCTTCACTGCGCTGCAGGAAAAGGGATTCAAATTTGTCACTGTCTCAGAGCTCATCGCCATGGAACGGGAGAGCGCGCCAAAATCCGAATCGCCTCCGCCGATTGTTAACGCGACACGCCCGCCGGCGACGGCCGATTCGCCAGAAGCGGCGGCATCTCCAACGCCCCCTCCGGTTCCGCCCCAGGGTTAAGACCCGAGGCATGATCGCCGATAATTACCTACAGCTGCGCAGTGAGCTGGAGTCGGCTTTGGCCGACCTTCTCAAACTCGAATCGAGCCTTCACCGCGATGCCGCTAATGTCGATACCATCCAGGGTTTGCTCAGCGATGTGCGCGAGCCTCTTCTCTTCGTTGTAGTTGGCGAGGTCAAGGCGGGCAAATCCTCTCTGCTCAACGCCCTTTTCGGTCAGGAATTTGCCAAGGTTGATGTATTACCGGCGACCGATCGCGTGCACATTTTCAGGTATGGCCGCGAGCCCCGCACGGTCGAAGTTTCGCCGCGGCTCCTCGAACGCTATGAACCGATCGAGTTCCTGAAGGATTTCAATGTGGTCGACACGCCCGGCACCAACACCATGGTGGCCGAGCATCAGATGATCACCGAGAAGTTTGTGCCGCGAGCGGATCTCGTCCTTTTTGTTTTTTCGGTGATCAATCCCTGGACGCAATCCGCCTGGGAATTGCTCCACTTCGTCCAAAAAAAATGGCTCAAGACGGTCGTCTTCGTTTTGCAGCAGGCGGACCTGCGGGAGGAAAAGGAGATTGCTATCATCAAGCGGCATCTCGAAGACACGGCGCGCCAGAAGCTCGGTTTCGTGCCGCCCATTTTCGCCGTCTCCGCCCGTAAGGCGCTACTCGCCCGCACCACCGGCCTCGATAAGGAACGGCTCTGGAAAGAGAGCGGCTTCGCAGCTTTCGAAGAGCAAATCGAAATGACGGTGACTTCGGCGGGTGAAAGGATGCTCAAGCTGCGGTCGGGCTGTCGCTCAGCGCGAATTATCCTCGACGAAATCGCCGAGCAAGTCCGCGGTTCCTTCGAGACCATCAAACGGGACGAAGAACAGTTGAAAGGCCTGCACGCTACGCTTGAGACGCGGAAGGAGCAGACGCTCCGGCAAGTCAACGGATTCCTGCGCGATGTGGAGAACGCCTGCCGGGAATCGGCCGAAGCCGCCATGAAACTGCTCGAGCGCCGCCTTTCCTTCTGGCGCACGTGGAAGCTAATTTTCAGCAAAGGCCAATGGCAGCAGGATTTTCAGCTCGAAGTGGAAAATAAACTGCGCGATTCGATTCAGCCGAAGGTCGAGAACGCGGTGCAATTGCTCGAGACCGATCTGCGCGGGTTGTGGCCACAGTTGCAGGATACGATCGAAGCGCAGTTTGCCGGCAATGCCAAAACACGGGTGGCCAAGACGGTGCCCGATTTTGCGCGGCAACGTCGCGAATTGCTGCAGGCCGTTCAGCTCACCCTGGCGGACCGCGCCTCAACCAAGAGCGAAGACGAGCAACTTACCCAGATGCTCGAAGCGACGGCGACCTGGCTGCGCCTGCCGGCCGGTGTGGCAGTGGCGGGTGGCATCGCCGCGGTCATCGCCGCCATGACGAGCGCAGCTGTGGCCGACGTGACCGGTATCCTGGCGGCCTCCGCGGCGGTGCTCGGCAGCCTGGTCGTCTTCGGCCGCCGCCGCCAAATTCTGAATGCCTATCACGAGCAGCTCGACAAAAAGCGCGCTGAGTTGGTCAGCGCCATCGAAGAGAAGCTACGGCAGGCGATTGACCTCTTTTACCGTGAAATCGTGATCGCGTTTCAGCCGCTTGAGGTTTTTTGCGCGACCCAGCGCCGGAATTACGAGCCGCTTCTGGAACGCATCGAACGTCTCAACCAGATCTTCGCCAACCTTATCCGCCGGCTGCCAGCCGCGGAATAGTCAGCCAAGACGCGCCTATTTCTTGGCTTTGTGAGCGTTGGCCCTTTGCGCGAGGCGTTCTTCGGTCAGACGACGGGCGATGACGAAATGGTTATTATCGCCAAAGTTTCGCCACGGGCCGGGAGGCACATCGCGAACTTCGACAAATTGCCAGTCCGTCACATCAGTCGGGGCCAGGCCGAGGTAATCGCGCACCGCCGGTGAGACATCGAGTCCGGCGCCACGGTTCAGGTTCGGCTTCGGCCGTTCATTCTGGAAAACATATTGGAAATGATCCGTCCGAAACGGCCCGCAATCTTCCCATTGCGCATAACAGGTCCGGTTCCCCTTCCGAATGGCTACCCAATGATCCTTGCAAACCGATTGCCCCTGCTGGCGAAACGCCCTCTTGAACCAGGGAATCACCAGCGCCGCCTCGGGCTTGGTGCGGCCATGCGTCACATCGTTGTAAGGGAGCGCGCAATAAAAGGGATTCTGTCGCGGAACGAAAGAAACCGGGATGTAATTACGCCGGGAGCCCGGGTCGGGATTATCGAAACCCCCGTAGTTGTAGGTCCAGTTGGCGTCCCAGGAACTCTTAATATTGGGGACGGGATTGTTGCCGCCGGCCCGTTCGCCGACCCAGAAAACGGTCGTCACGATATTCGTTTTCCACGGATAACGGGAAACGATGTTAGGGGAGGTTGTCGGGACGAAAACCTGTGGCTCGACCTTCAGCATGGCCTGCTCGCGCAGCTTCATGGCGTAGCGCGCAAAGTCCGCGCTGCTCTCATAAGGGGACTGGGCCAAGGCCAAAATGGCCCCCGAACAGACCAGAAACCCCGTAAAGACAATTCTCCTCATGCTCTCCAAACGCGTCCTTTGTATCCGACCTTCGCCGGGTATGCAAGGCGTTTCCGCCCTGACGGCCCCGGGCCCTGAGGCCTGTTTTGGCCCTAATTTAAGCACCATTTGTTCCACTCACCCCCGGGACAGCAGGGTGTCGTGCTTGAAATGGCCATCGTCGGAGGCAGGGTAATCAAGGGTAAAATGGAGACCGCGGCTTTCCTTGCGGCTCAGGGCAGAGTCGACGATCAGGGCCGCCACCGTAGCCAGATTACGCAGTTCCAGAAGGTCCACACTAACCTTGAAATTCCAGTAAAATTCCCGGATTTCGCGCTGCAGATTGCGCAAACGGGTGCTGGCTCGCTCCAATCGCTTATCCGTTCGTACGATGCCGACGTAGTCCCACATCAAGCGCCGGATCTCGTCCCAGTTGTGATAAATGACCACCAATTCGTCCACGTTTTGGACGTCTCCAGAACGCCATTCTGGCAGAGTAACACCCCGGCCGCCTGTCGAAGGCGCTCCTTGGCGCGCCAGAGCCTCGCAGGCACGGTGCGCCACCACTACGCCCTCGAGCAGGGAATTGCTGGCCAGTCGATTTGCTCCATGCAGACCAGTACAGCCCACCTCCCCCACGGCATATAAGCCGGGGAGCGAGGTGGACCCGTTAACGTCGGTCTTGATGCCGCCGCATTGGTAATGGGCGGCCGGCACGACCGGGATGGACTGTTTCGCCATGTCGATCCCGAGCCGCAGGCAGGTCTCGTAAATGTGCGGGAAACGTTCCTGCAAAAACTCCCGCGATTGATGCGTGATATCGAGAAAGACGCATTGCGCACCGGACCGTTTCATCTCGGCATCGATGGCGCGGGCGACGATGTCGCGCGGAGCGAGCGAACGCTGCGGATGATAGCGCACCATGAAATCTTCACCCGGGCTGTTTCGCAAAATCCCACCCTCGCCCCGCACTGCTTCCGAAATCAGGAACGACTTCGCCTTTGCGTGGTAAAGGCAGGTGGGATGGAATTGGATGAATTCCATGTTTGCGATGACCGCGCCGGCCCGCCAGGCCATGGCCACTCCGTCCCCCGTGGCGATGTCTGGATTCGTTGAATAAAGGTAAACCTTGCCGCAGCCACCCGTCGCCAGGATCAGCCGATCCGAGCGAATGGTCTCGACTTCGCCCGTTCTCTCGTCGAGCACGTAAACGCCAAGACACCGATCCTCCGCCGAAAAACCAAGCTTGCCCGCCGTGATCAGATCGACGGCCATGTGATTTTCCAAGAGCAGCACGTTCTTGGCGCGGTCGAGTTCACGCAGGAGCGTTTGTTCGATCTCGTAACCGGTAACGTCCTGCACGTGCAGCACGCGGCGTTTGGAATGTCCGCCTTCGCGCCCAAGATCGAGCTCGCGGTGACCCGACACTTCGCGTTCGTCGAAATGCAGCCCGAGCTCCATCAGCTCGTGAATGCGCGCCGGGCCCTCCGTGACAATCGTACGCACCGCCGCTTCGTCACATAATCCAGCGCCCGCTTCGAGGGTGTCGCGCACATGCAGTTCGAAAGAATCTTCATCGCTCGTCACGCAAGCCACCCCGCCCTGCGCCCAGGCCGTGTTCGAATCCGCACCCCGGCGTTTGGTGACAACGGCGACCGACCCATGGCGGGCCGCCTTGAGGGCGAAGCTCAACCCGGCGATACCGCTGCCAATGACGACAAAATCGAATTGCCTCATGGGAGCCGGATGTTATCGATCAGGCGCGTCTTGCCAAAGAAGACGGCCAGCGCGAGCAGCCCGTTCTGGCCTAACGAGTCGAGCGTTTGCAGATTTTCGGCATCGACCAGTTCCACATAATCGACACGGGCGAGCGGCGCCTGGCCGATCTCGGCATGGACCAAATCCGTGATTTCTCGCGCCGAAGTCTTCCTGGAATTTCGAGCTGCAAGCAGAGCCCGGCGCAGCACTGGTGCCTGAATTCGCTCTTCCGCGTTCAGATATTGATTGCGCGAACTGCAGGCCAGGCCGTCCCTTTCCCGCACGATTGGCACGCCAATGATTTCGATCGGGAAATTCAGATCGCGCACCATTCGGCGAATGATGGCCAGTTGCTGGAAATCCTTTTCGCCAAAAACGGCCGCGTCCGGCTGAACAATATTGAAAAGCTTGGCCACAACCGTGCAGACGCCGCGAAAATGGCCGGGTCGGGACCGGCCTTCCAGCCTCGTCGCAAGCGCGCTTTCATCCACGAAAACCGAACAATTCTCGAAATACATCTCCTCCGGTCGCGGTCGAAACAAAAGATCGACTCCCGCCGTTCGGCAAAATTCTTCGTCTTCTTTTTCCGGCCGCGGATAACGTTCGTAATCGCTCCCCGGCTCGAATTGGAGCGGATTCACAAAGATGCTTACGATCAGTTCGCCGTCTGCGCCTGCGTGCTCACGGCCTGCGCGCATGAGCTCGCCATGCGCATGGTGTAATGCCCCCATCGTCGGCACAAAAACACGGCGCATTGAGCTCGCTCGCGCGTGTGCCTGCATCTCGGCAACGGTCTCAAAGATTTGCATTTCTCAGGGAGATCCAAGTTCCAGCCAGGCCGCCTGCCGGGCGAACCGAAACCGTCGATGCTGGAAATTCGTCCACCCAGCCCGCTCAACCAAGGTGCGAAACTCGCCGAAGGAAAAGGCGCGCCACGCCGAAACACGGGCATCGTTCCTTGTCATTGGTTCGCGAAATATCGTGCTCGTCACAGCATAAACTCCCACCGAGGCGACCCAGCCGCGACGCAAATCGGCCACGAGCACGAAACGCCGCGAAAGTTCGCGGCAACGCTGCAAGACGCGCACGGCATCGTTCGCGCTGAAATGGTGCAGGGCGAGCGAGCAGATCACGATGTCGTAAGGATGTGCGGATTCCCAGGCGAGCACGTCCGCACAATGATAGCTGATCTCGGGATAATCGCCGCTCAGCCGACGCGCAATTTCCAAAGTCGATTCTTGTTGATCGACGGCATCAATCGTCAGGCGCGCGCCATGCCGGCGGCCAAAGTCGACCATCAAACGTGGGATGTCCCCAGACGCCGTGGCCAGGTCAAGAACGCAGAGGTTATCGCGTGGCTCAATCCAGCGCCGAAGAAAATGCCGGATCAACGAATGGCCGCCAAAGAATCGATTCAGCTGTCGCAGGTTGTGGAGATCGCTCTCCAGTTCGGGCGAAATCGGCTGCGGCTCATCCATCCATTCCGGGATAGCCGGATCGAATTGCCGCTGCATGAGCCTCAAAAACGGAGGAATTTTTGCCAGGATTCCGGCAGCGGAGCAGTCTCCACCTCAGCCGCGATACGGCCTTCAAAGTCCGGCCGAAATATCGTGCTCGTGCCGTAAACCATGATCACATCCTCGGACCCTTCTGTGCGAATGGCGTGCGCTACTCCCGGTGGAATCACGACTGCGACATTGTTCGGGCTGCGGCGATTATCACCCTCAATGAGGAACCGCATCGTCCGCACCGGCATGCCTTCGCGCAGATCGCGCAGGATCATTTCCACTACGCCCTGCACGATGAACATGACGTCCCATTGCTCTTCGTCGTAGCGACGCAGCGAGTAATTCCTCGGCTCGTCCACAAAGAGCCGCTTCATCCAGGCGACAGGGTCGGTCCCGGTTGGCACACTCGGCGGATGGATGTGAAAGCCTTTGGCGGTTTGAGCGAACATGCGCGCGGCCGCCCATTGCTTCGGCCAAAACCCAATCTCGGCGAGAACGCCTTCCTCACGCCGGGCAAATTCGCCAAACGATCCGCGATGGCGTTGCGGATAGACTTTTCTCACAAACATCTCGACCCCGGGAATCCAGGCCTGGGCGATCGGCGGCTGCGTGCGATCGGCGGCCAAAAGCTGTTGCGCTTCCACGCCCGGCCCGGCCATTTGTTCGGCCAAGGTGCCGGCACTGTAGTCGCGCGTGCTTAAGCCAGCCTGCGCTTCGGACCTGAGACCCTGCCAGAGTTTTTCTCGATTGCTCATTTGGCTGCTGATGAATTGTTAATCGCCTAACGAGAAATCGGCTCGTTCGCGAGAAAGGTTCGGATGGTAATAGGGATCGCGTTTCAATAACTCCGGCCAGCGTTCCCGAATCACATCGGTTTCGAGGGCTTCCACGGTGCGACGGCGGCTGGCCGATTCCGAGTGATACAGTCGAGCGAACGGCGTGTAAACGATGAGATAACCGGCCCGCCGCATCTTCAGGCAGAGATCGACATCGTTGAATGTGACCGGAAGGCGCTCCTCATCAAAACCGCCCACTTGCTGAAAGACATCGCGGCGGGTGAGAAGACAGGCCCCGGTCACGCAACTGTAGTTGCGCGTGACCTGCAATTGCCGGCAAACGCCAGGATCCTCGGCCGGAAATCCGCGAAAGGCATGCTGCGCAATCCCACCCACGCCGATGACGACACCGCCGTGTTGAATGGTGTTATCGGGGTAGAGCAGTCGCGCACCGACGGCGCCAACTTCCGGCCGCTGAATGTGCTCGGCCATGATGCTGAGCCAGTCGCCGTCGATCACTTCCACGTCATTGTTCAGAAAAAGCAGCCAGGGACTTTCCGTCTGCTCGACCGCGAAGTTGTTGATCGCCGAGAAATTAAATGGCCCGGAGAAATGGAGAAGCCGATGCGGCATGCGCGCAAAGTATTCGCGCGCTTCCTCCGAACGACTGTCATTATCCACGATCACGATCTCGTAATTGTGGTAGCGCGTTTTCGTCGTCAGGCTTCCCAGGCAACGCGAGAGCAATTCGATGCGGTCGCGCGCCGGGATAATGATGGAGATTTTGCGGGCGGTCCGAATCTCGCGTTTGACCCAGTAGGCATGAGTCCGCCAATCAACCACGACATGGCCGGCTTCGCCTCGACGTTGCAAATGTTGTTCGATGGCATGTTTGCCCGCTTCGAGGGCAAGCGGCTTGCGCCGGATATTGTCGGAAGTGGACGTCGCGCTGCGCCGCCAGTGATAAAGCACGTGCGGGACATGATGAATGCGAGAGGTCTTCTCCGTCACGCGCAGAAAAAGATCGTAATCCTGCGCGCCATCGAAATCAGGCCGGAACCCACCAACCTCCCGCGCGAGCGTGCGGCGCAAACAGGTGAAGTGGCAGACGTAGTTGTAGGAAAGAAAGAAATCGGGCGACCAATCCGGCTTGAGCGACGGCATCTCGAAGCCGTTCTCGGTCAGCTTGTCTTCATCAGAATAAATGAGATCGGCTTCCGGATTGGCCTGCAAAACCTTCACCATCCGGTAAAGCGCATCCGGCTCGATAAAGTCATCGTGATCGAGTAAACCAACCCACTCGCCGCGGGCCATTTCCAGCGCGGTGTTGGAAGCAGCGGAGATGCCTCCGCTTTCTCCACGCTGGGCGAAACGAATGCGTGAATCGCGCGCCACCAATTGCGGCAAAGCGGCCCGTGTCTCCGCGTCAGTGGAAGCATCGTCTACCAAAAGCAGCTCCCAGTTTTCGTAAACCTGCCCGATAACCGAATCGACCGCTTCCTCCAGCCAGGCCACGGGAGTATTGAAGAGCGGCGTCAGGATGCTGATGAGCGGCTGGTGCGCGAAATTGCGGGCTTCCTCACGAAAACGACCGAGCTCGTCCGGGGTGGCACGATGCTCCTGCAGCCAGGCCTGATACTCGCCGGCCAGATCCAGCGGTGTCTTCGGACGCATCGCCGGTTTCCAGCGCTTGCGCACTTCGCGATACAATTTTTGCGGCAGGCGATAAGGTGCGAGCAAGACCTGACCGATCTTGCGCTCGGGCGATTTGCGCAGGGCCTGCTTTTCCTGCTTCACCTGTTTCAACTCCCGCTTCGCTTCGCGCAGGCTCAGTATCTTGTGCTCGAGCTTGGCGATGTGGCGATCTGCCGCTTCCAGCTCGGACATGCGCGTGCGCAATGTTTTCTCAAGATTCCGGACGTGCAGGTTGAGCCGCGCAAAAGCCGTCTCCACCGACGGCACGAGTCGCTCCGCTCCGTCGGCCTTCTGTCGCACCAGCCGAATGGCTCCGGCGCCGAGCTCGGCCAAATCGCAATCATAATCGGGCAAAAAACCGAACTCAGCAAAATGCGCGACCAACTCCGGGCGTGCCTTCAACACTTCCACGCCGGGAATCGGGATGAGGAGAATATCGTTGGTCTGGTCGGCCAGGGCCCGTGCTTCACGCTGACGATCGTCGTTAGGTGAAGCGGCCGAATAGAACCAGACCGCCTGGCCAAAGGACGGCGCGTCCCCGTTTTTCCCAACATCGCCCTCGATCTCCCGCGTCGATCGGCAAAACGTGGCCGGCAAATCGCTCGCCGCGCATTGCCGCTCAAGGTCGCCCGATTCCCCGCCCACGATGAGGACGCGGCCGCGCCCGAACTTTCGCGTGAGCACGCGGGCAAAATGATCCCGAAAAGTCGAGGACGAGCTTTGCAACACAGGACATTATATTGATTGAAGCGCGGTGCAGGCAAATTTACGCTCTCGTCACTTTGGGCCCCTCACGCCCTTTCGCGCATGGTCGATTTCTGCATCTATCTCCTGTATCGCGCAGGATCGGCTTTACTGCGGTTGTTGCCACTGCGGTTCGTTTTCGCTCTCGGTCAATGTCTCGGTGTCGGGGCCTGGCTGGTTCTCGGAAGATATCGACGGCTCGCTCACCGCAATGTTGCCATCGCATTCGGTTCCGAAAAATCGGCGGCCGCCGCGAGACGCCTGGTCCGCCATCATTTTCAAACACTCAGCGCGAACCTGCTCGCCGGAGTCAAGCTCGGGTCGATGCCGCTGAAAGACGTTGTTCGCCGAATTGAAATCGAAAATCTGGAGGAAGCGCAGCGCCTTTTGCGCGAAGGCCGGCCGGTCGTGTTCGTGCTGAGCCATCTGAGCAACTGGGAATTGCTCGCCCAAATTTTCCCGCACTACATCAGCTGCGTTCGTAACGGCACGGTCTTTCAAAAGCTCGGTAATCCCTACATCGACGCGCACGTCCGGCGCACGCGCGGACGCCACGGCGTGGAATTATTCGATCGCAGCGAGGGCTTTCATGGGGCGATCGAACTGCTGCGCGGAGGCGGCGCGCTCGGTATTCTCAGCGATCAGCACGCCGGGGACCACGGTCTTTGGACGCCCTTCTTCAGCCGGCTCGCCTCCACTTCCCCGCTCCCGGCTCTTCTCGCAAAACGGGCCGGCGCGGCGCTGATTGCCGCAACCATTTACACGAATGGGCCAGCTCGCTGGCGTTTTGTCTTTAGCCCGCGTCTCGACCATCCGGGCGATTCGGTGGCGGTTCTCACGGCGCGGACGAACGACGCAATCGCGGAGGAAATCCGCGCTGCACCTGAAGATTGGTTCTGGGTTCACAACCGGTGGAAAACGCCGCTGCCGCATTTTCTGTTGTCGCGCTACAAGCGCGGCCATTTTATTCCGCCTGCCATGCCGCCGGAAAGCTTGCAGCCCTTTCGCATCCTCATTCGCGCGCCCAATTGGTTAGGCGACAGCATCATGAGCGTGCCAGCCGTGCGCGCCATCAAAGCCGGCCGGGCGGATGCGCACCTCACGGTGGCCGCCCCGGAAAAAAGCGCTCCGATGTGGAAATTGGTCGCTGAAGTGGACAAAGTGCTGGCGATCCCGGAACGCTCGCTTTTCGCAACCGTTCGGTTGCTGCGAAAGGAACGCTCGTTCGAGGTCGCCATCCTTTTTCCCAATTCATTGCGCTCTGCGCTCGAAGCGTGGCTGGCGCGTATCCCGCGACGAGCCGGCTACCGTGGTCACGGCCGCAGTTGGCTGATCAATCAAGTCATCGGCCAGCGCCTGAAACCTGGCCCACCGGCGCATCACGCCCAAAGATATCTGCGCATCGCGAAGGAAATCGGTGCCGCGATGCCGGCCGGCAGCGAAGTCTCCTTCCTGAACACATGGCCCGTCGCGCCTAACGGGAAAATCCGCATTGGGCTGTCGCCCGGCGCCGAATATGGGCCAGCCAAACGCTGGCTCCCGGAACGTTTCGCCGAAGCGGCTATGGCCATTTCTGACGAGCACCAGGTCGAGTGGCTTCTTTTCGGCACGACCTCCGACGTGGAAGTCGGCAAGACAATTGCCGGCGCGCTCGGCGACCGTTGTATCAATCGCATCGGTCAGACATCGCTCGCGCAACTGATCGACGAATTGCGGGAATGCCGCCTCCTTCTCACGAACGACACCGGTAGCATGCATCTGGCCGCGCTTCTCGGCATCCCGGTTGTCGCTATCTTTGGATCAACCGAACCCGCACTGACCGGCCCGCTCGGCTCCGGCCACACGATTCTGCGCCACCATGTCGAATGCAGCCCATGCTTCCTGCGCGAATGTCCGCTTGATTTTCGATGCATGAAAGCCGTCACCACCGAAGAAGTGACAAAAGCGATCCTGGCAGGCCTCGACGCATCCTAACGAGGCAAACGCAGGAGCGCTTCGGCGCCGGTCCGGTGTTCCCGATTCGACAGCGAAAGCGAACCGCCATGAGCTTCCGCGATCTGGCGACTCAGGGCCAGACCGATCCCCGAGCCATTGGGCTTGGTCGTAAAGAACGGAACGAAAAGATTGGCCGGATTCATGACGCCCGGGCCTTCGTCGCGGACAAAGACTTCGACGCATTCCGCGACCTCGCGCCAGCCAATCTCGACGGCGCCGCCGGTCTCGACGGTCGCGTCCACGGCGTTGTGCAGAATGTTGATGAGCAACTGCTCGATCTGCGCCGCGTCAGCTGAAATGGAAATTTCCGGACTTCGCAACACACGAACAGCGAGCCGGGTCTCGAGGGCGGCCACCCGTCTGACGAGTCCACCGAGATCGAACCATTCCCGCTGCGGGGGAGGAAGCCGGGCAAGCCGTGCGTAAGCCTGCATGAAGCGACTGAGTGAATCGGCGCGAGCGCCGATCGCCGTGAGACCGGAGCGGGCGTCGTCACGCCAGTCAGGCGGCGCCGGGTCCCGGCGCAACAGGTTCTCCAAACTTCCAGCGATCGACTTGATCGGCGCGAGCGAATTGTTCATTTCATGGCCGAGCACGCGCACAATACGCTGCCACGCGTTGCGTTCTTCCTCGCGCAGGGTCCGGCTCAGATCGGTCAGCACAAGCAGTTCATGCGGCAGGCCGTGCTCTCGGAAATTGCTCCGCCGCACGCCCCAGCGTCCCGATCCGCCCGGAAAATTGAGCGTGAGCGGCGCGTCCTGATCGGCATCGAGACAAACGGCCAGGCCGAGTTCACCCGCTTTGCGGCCCAGTAATTTATCAATTGGCCGGCCCAGCAGGTTTTCACCCGCGCGATTGACCAGGCGCAGACGCCGCGCCGGATCAAAGGTAAAAACCGAAACATCAATTTCCGCCATGATCGTGCGCAAGAGCGCTGTCGCTTCAAACGCGCCGAGTCGCTGCACCCGTAAAGTTTCCCCGAGCGCGTTCACTTCGAGCAGCGCTTCGCCGAGGGCGTCGTCGATGCGCGCGCCGCGGGCCCGAATCGAGTAATCGCCCTCGCGCAGCGCAGCGAGCAGGTTGGTCATCGTCTGCAACGGCCGCACTACGTGTTCGCGCGCGCTTACGAGAAAGGCGAGACCGAAACCGGCGATGAAGAGCGTCAACGTCCATTGCACCTTGGCGCTGTGGTCGCCGAACCAGAGCATGGCCAACGCCACCACGATGGCGGGTGCCGCGGCCCCAAAGGTCAGCCAGCTCAGCCGGTTTTCGTGTGAAAGTGGTGGCCGGCGTTTGCGCTCGCGCTTCATGAGACGCGCGTTTTCGTGAGGTTCATTGGATCGGGGAGCGCGGGCGCCTCGCCTCAAACGCTTGGCGATCAGTGAACGCAAAAAGCAGCCCGCTTCCCGCGAAAAGTGTCGCGCGACGCGCCCGCGCCCCCCAGACGCTACAATCCATATTGCTGCAGCCGGCGATAAAACGCGCTCCGGCTCAGGCCAAGCGCTTCCGCCGCCTTGCGCGCGTTGCCATCGTGTCGGGCCAGGGCCTTTTTGATCAGAAATGCCTCCACTTCTTCCAAGCTCATGTCCTCGAGGTGCGGCGTGTCTTCGCGCCCGGCCGTCAGGCCTAAATCGCTCGCCTTGATCTGCGAGCCGCGCGTCATGAGCACGGCACGCTCCACGACGTGATCCAGTTCCCGCACGTTTCCGGGATAAAGGTGACGCATGAGATGCTCGCGGGCCGCTTCATCAAATCCATTCAGTTTCTTGCGATAGCGCTCCGCATGTTGGGCCAGAAAATGATTGGCCAGCGGCATGATGTCTTCGCGCCGATCGCGCAACGATGGCAGCGGAATCTCGATCGTGTTCAAGCGAAAGAGCAAATCCTGACGGAACCGACCGGCCGCCACTTCATCGTGCAGATTCGAATTTGTCGCGGAAATGATGCGCACATTGGCGTGTAACGTCTTCGAAGAACCGACCCGCTCGAATTCGCCCGTCTCGATCACGCGCAGCAATTTCGCCTGCTGATTCATGGGGATATTCGCGATCTCGTCCATGAAAAGGGTGCTCTCGTCCGCCAGCTCGAAACGGCCGGCCCGATCGACTTTCGCGTCGGTAAACGCGCCTTTGACGTGGCCGAAAAGCTCGCTCTCGAAAATTCCTTCCGAAAGCCCGCCCATGTTCACAGTGATCATTCCATGCGTGCCGCGCGGCGAAAGCGTGTGCAGTGCCTGCGCGATCAAACCTTTGCCAGTGCCGTTCTCACCGGTAATGAGGATGTTTGCGTCCGACGGGGCGACCCGCGAAATCATGTCGATAACCGGCCGCATGCTCGGTGATTCGGCGATGATATTCGGCGCGCCACCGCGCAGCAGCTGATTCGCGGCCTCGAGCCGACGCCCCTTGCGCAGCGCACTCGAAAGTTCGATTTGCGTGCGAACGATCGCGATGAGCCGGTCGTTGTCCCATGGCTTCGGCACAAAATCGCGCGCGCCGCGCTTCATCGCCTGAACCGCGAGATCGATTGTCGCCCAGGCGGTCATGACCACGATCGGCAGCGTGTTGTCGATCGCCTGAATGCGCGGGATCACTTCCAGCCCTTCCTGACCCGAGGTTGTATCGCGGGTGTAGTTGAGGTCCATCATGAGCAATGCGTAATCCCGCTTCTCCAGCGCCGCGAAGACCCCGGCCAGCGAGGTGACCGCATCGGTCTGATAGCCCTCGCCCTTGAGCAGGATGCGCAACGCTTCCAGCACGTCCTTTTGGTCGTCCGCGATGAGGATTCGGTGGCTCACGAGCTAACTCTCAACGCTGTTTCCAAGGCAAAGTCAATTTCACGTTGGGCCTGAAGCTGATTGCGATTTGCCTCCCACTCCACTCTTTTCTAGCATCACAAACCTGTGGCGAAATTTTCACGATCCTGGTGGGCGGGGTTGATCGTGCTCGCGGCGATGGCCGCCGGCTTCGTGCTCACCTTGATTTCGTGGCGCGATTTTCAGCAGCAAGCACGGCCGCCGGGCAATCGGCCCATCCAATCGCACGTCGACAATTACGTCACCTCGAATGCCTGCCGCTCCTGTCATCCGGGCAATTATGCGAGCTGGCATGCCTCCTTTCATCGCACCATGACACAGGTCGCGGTGCCGGGCAGTTTGCCTGGCGATATCAATAACCTGCAGCTCAGTTTCAATGACCGCGATTACAAGGTGGAACGAAAAGGCGATTCGTTTTTCGTCTGCAAAAAACCGAGCGACGACAGCGAATACGGGCCCCCTCAGCAGATCGTGCTCGTGACCGGTTCGCACAATCTGCAAATTCCATGGCTCGCCACGCGCGACGGTCGCACCCTCGAGCAGTTTCCATTTGCCTACATTGTGGCCGAAAAAATGTGGGCCCCCGTCAGCCAGACGTTTCTTATTCCGCCCGGGCTGAAGGAATACTACTCGATCGGCGCCTGGAACGGCGCCTGCATGGATTGTCATGTTACGGAAGGGCAGTCGCGTTTCGTCAAAGGAAACGAATGGGATTCGCGCGTCGCCGAGTTCGGCATCGCCTGCGAAGCCTGTCATAGCGAAGGCGGCGCGCACATCGAGCGAAATCGCAATCCTATCACGCGTTTCGTCACGCACCTGACAGCCCGAACCGATTCGACGGTGACAAATCCCTCGCGTCTCAAGGGCCCCGCGGCCGGCATGGCCTGCGGCCAGTGTCACAGCGTCTGGGCTTTCAAGGACATGGAGAAAAAGATCGATTTCAACCGGCACGGGGCCGCCTTCCGACCGGGCGAAAACGACATGGTGCAGCGCTTCGTCGTCCAGCCTAACGAACCGGACCACAGCGAACAAAAAGATTTCATTCGCCAAACCGAGCCAGATTTTTTCCAGAACCGCTTCTGGGGCGACGGCATGATTCGCGTGACCGGCCGCGAGCTGAACGGCACCCAGGAATCGCCCTGCTTCAAAGGCGGAAATTTTTCCTGCCTCTCCTGTCACGAAATGCATCCGGCGCGACCGACGCGTGTCAGCCTAACGAGTTGGGCGCGGCATGACCAACTCAAGCCGCAGATGGATTCCGACCAGGCCTGTCTGCAATGTCACAAGAGTTTTGCCGGCAAAATCGCCGCGCACAGCCATCACAATGCGGGCTCGCCCGGTAGCCGTTGTTACAATTGCCACATGCCGAACACGACCTATGGGCTGCTTCATGCCATACGCAGCCACCAGGTTTCGTCGCCGAATGTGAACGAAAGCGTGACTTACGGACGACCGAACGCCTGCAATCTTTGTCATCTCGACAAGACGCTCGCCTGGACCGCGCAGAAGCTGCACGATTGGTACAACGAGCCTGTGCCAGAGCTTTCTTTCGACGATCAAAACATCGCCGCCGCCGTGCAATGGATCGTGAAAGGTGATGGCGGCCAGCGTGCGCTTTTGGCCTGGGGGATGGGCTGGGCGCCTGCGCAAAAAGCTTCCGGGCGCGACTGGCTTTATCCCTATTTGATCTATGCGCTGACCGATCCGTACGCCGCCGTTCGCTTCGACGCGTGGAAATCTTTGCAGACGCTGCCGCAGTTCGACGACTTCAAGTTTCGCTACACGGCAGATGCCAGCGTTCTCGGTAAGGCCGCCACCGACACCTACGAAAAGTGGTTTCGCAGCGTGCGCGATCCGAAGGCCGCTTATCCTTCCGAGACCGGACTCGACGCCGAGGGCCGTTTCCAACAGGATATTTTCCAACGCTTGCGCCGCGAGCGCGATGATAAGCCAATCATATTGGCCGAGTGACGAACCGTGAATTGAGATTTGTGAATCGGCTCGATGTGACAGTTTAACGATGTAACGATTCTCGATTCACGATTCTCGGAACCACCCATGAGCCATCGCTCCGATCGCAAAGCAAACGTCGCCTCCGTCGCCGACCGCAACCTGCGTTTCGGCTGGTGGGCGCTCGCTGTTTACGTCGTCCTTGGCGTCGTTCTCGAGACACTCCACGGTTTCAAAATCGGCTGGTATCTTGATGTTGGGAATGAGGTCCGGCGCCTCATGTTTACTCTCGGCCATTTTCACGGCACCATGCTTTCGCTCGTCAATATTGCTGCGGGACTGACGGGACGCAGCGTTGAAAATTTCAAGCTGCGCCCGTCCGTCTCCTTCGCGCTCATTTGGTCGGCCATTCTCCTGCCGGGCGGTTTTCTTCTCGGCGGATTCGTGACCTACGATGGCGATCCGGGTCTCGGCATCTGGCTCGTTCCGATCGGCGCCTTGCTCATGCTTTACGGCGTCGGCCGCACCGCGTTCGATCTGTCCAAGGCGAGATCATGAAGCTGCGGACATTGCTCGTCACGATCTCGACATCGTGGGCTTTCACTTCGCTGACCGCCGCTCCGGAAGCGGTGGCCGGGCAGGCCAATTCCTGGCGACAGCAACACGAACGCGAAATCATCGGCGAATTCACGCGACTCCTCGCCATTCCAAACCTGGCCTCTGATAACGCAAACATTCAGCACAATGCCGAGACTATTCGGAGGATGTGTGAGAAGCGCGGTCTGACGACGCAACTGCTCACTCTGGAGGGCGCTCCTCCAATTATTGTCGCTGATCTCCTCACGCTGGACGCCCAACGAACGATTGCCTTTTACGCGCATTATGATGGCCAGCCGGTCGATCCGGCGAAATGGAAAAGCCCCCCGTGGAAACCGGTCATGCGAGATTCCGCCGGGCACGAGGTCGATTGGCAAAAGGAAAAGTCGATCGATCACGAGTGGCGTCTCTACGCGCGGTCTTCCGGAGACGACAAGGCGCCGATTATCGGGATGCTCTGGGCCCTCGACGCATTGCGGGCGCAGAAAATCCAACCCTCCGTAAATTTGCGTTTCGTTTTCGAGGGCGAAGAAGAAGCGGGTTCGCCCCATCTTGCGCAGTATCTCGCGAGATATCCAAAGCAGCTGCGTCCGGACGCATGGATCCTGTGCGATGGGCCGGTGCACCAAAGCCGCCGCATGGAGTTGTTCTTCGGTGCGCGCGGGACGGTTGATCTCGAGCTAACAGTTTATGGTCCGATCAAGGGGCTGCACGACGGCCATTATGGTAACTGGGTTCCAAATCCCGTCGTCAGGCTGGTGCACCTGATCGCGTCCATGCGCGATGAAAACGGCCGTATCCTGATCAAAGGCTTTTATGACAAGGTGAAGCCGCCAACCGAGCCCGAGCGCGCCGCGATTGCGAAAATTCCTGATGTGGAAGCCGATTTGCGGCGTGAATTTCAGATCGGTTCGACCGAAGGCAACGGTAAGCCCTTGAACGAATTGCTCCTGCTTCCGGGCTTGAATGTTCGCGGAATCGAAGCGGGTCACGTCGGCGAAAAAGCATCGAATACCATTCAGCCCGAGGCGCGGGCCTCGATCGACTTTCGTCTCGTTCCGGATGAAACACCGGAATCGATCAAGCCGCTGGTCGAACAACACATCAAAGCGCGAGGCTACACAATCGTGCACGACACACCCGACGCTGCGATCCGTCTGAAGAACGCGAAGATTGTGAAGCTGGACTGGGGCGCCGGTTATCCGCCAGCCCGCACACCGCTCAATCTTCCGCTTTCACGTGAAGTCGAACAGATAATGACGGCGTCCGGCCATGAGCCGGTCCTTTTACCAACCGTCGGCGGCAGCATCCCGATGTATCTTTTTCAGCAGCCTAACGATACGCCGGTCATCGGTCTGCCCATCGCCAATCACGACGATAATCAGCATGCGGCCGATGAAAATTTGCGTCTGCAGAATCTATGGGACGGCATCGACGTTTATGCCGCACTCTTTGCCAAACTCCAATGACTCAAAGAAGAACGGAAGTTATGGGTGCGGGGAAGTCGATGGCGGCTTCACTTCGTTTACCGGCTTGATGGTCACATCCAAGCCGCGGCGTTTGAGCAACGGTTCAAGATACGGCTCGCGTCCGGTGAAGTCATGGAAGAGCTTCATCGCATCCTGACTTCCGCCGCGCGAGAGGAGCGTTTCGCGGAAATGATCCCCGTTCTCGCGCTTCAGTCCGCCGTGTTGCTTGAACCACTCCACGCTATCGGCGTCCAGTTCCTCGGCCCAGATGTAGGAATAATAGCCGGCTGAATAACCGCTGGAAAAAACATGCGAGAAATATGTCGTCCGATACCGCGGCGGCACGGGCGCGAAATCGATGCCTCCCTTCTGCAAGGCGTGTGCTTCAAAGGCGAGACAATCGGTCGGCACCTCCGCAGGCTTCAGTTGGTGCCAGGCCTGATCGAGAATCGTGGCCGCCAGATATTCGGTCGTCTTGAAACCCTGGTTGAACTTTTGAGTGGCGAGCACCTTATCGAGCAGTTCTTTCGGCATTGGCTGGCCGGTCTGGTAATGTTTTGCGTAATGAGCCAGCACTTCCGGCCAGCTGGCCCACATCTCGTTCACCTGCGAGGGATATTCCACGAAATCGCGCGGCACATTGGTCCCACTGAAACGCGGATACTTCACGTTTGAAAACATGCCATGCAGGGCGTGACCAAACTCGTGAAACATGGTCGTGACTTCATCGAAGGTGAGCAGCGTCGGTTCACCCGCCGGCGGCTTCGGGATGTTCAGGTGATTCGCGACAACCGGTTTGCCGCCTAACAACTTACTCTGCTCGACATATTCGTTCATCCAGGCACCGCCACGCTTGGAGGCCCGGGCATAGTAATCGCCAATGAAAATGGCGAGCTGTTTTCCGTCCTTGTCGAATACGTCGAAGACGCGCACGTCGGGCTGATAGACGGGAAGATCGTGGCGTTCTTTAAAGGTGATGCCGTAGAGCTTCGTCGCGGCATAGAAGACGCCGTCGAGAAGCACGTGATTGATTTCGAAATAGGGTTTCAGCTCGGATTCATCAAAAGCGTAACGCTTCTGCCGCACCTTCTCGGAATAAAAAGCCCAATCCCACGAGGCCAGCTGGAAGCCACCCTTTTTCTGGTCGATTATTTTCTGCATGTCGGCGGCTTCCTTGCGCGCATTGGCCACGGCTGGCGGGGCCAGCTCGGTCAGCAGCTTGTTCACGGTCGGGACGTTTTTGGCCGTTTGGTCTTCGAGCTGGTATGCCGCCCAGCTGTCATAACCGAGCAGCGCAGCCTTTTCCGCGCGCAGCTTCACCATGCGCAGAACGACGTCACGATTATCGTAAGGGCCGCCGTGGCTGTTCCGGCCTAACGATGTTTTCATGATGCGTTCGCGCAGGGGCCGGTTCTTGAGCGACGAGAGGGCGGGCTGGCCGGTCGTGTTTTGCAGCGGAATGACGAACTTCCCATCTTTCTTCTCGGACTTGGCGGCAGCTTCGGCGGCCGCCAGCTCGTTATCAGAAAAACCGTCGAGTTGTCTGCGATCATCTACCACGATCGAGGAAGCATTTTTTTCTTCGAGGACGTTTTGCTTGAACTCGGTTTGCAATTCCGCCAACTGCGCGTTCATGGCCTTGAGCTTCGCCTTGTCGGTGTCGGAGAGCTTCGCGCCCGCCCGGACGAAATCCTTGTAGTAACGCTCGACCAGCCACAGTTGTTCGGGATCGAGATTCAGTTTGTCGCGCTCGTTGTAAATCGCTTCGACCCGGGCGAAGAGGTTCTTGTTCAGGTAGATTTCATCCCGATGCGCGGCCAGCTTCGGTGCCATCTCCTTGTCGATCTCCTGCATGGCCGGATTGGTATGGCAGCCGTTGAGATTGGAAAAAATGCGATCGGCCCGGCCCAATAACTGACCCGCTCGTTCCAGGGCGACGATCGTGTTGTCGAAAGTCGGCTTGGCTGGATTGTTCGCAATGGCTTCGGCTTCCTTCAGGTCATCGGCCATGCCTTTTTCGTAAGCAGGCACGAAGTCGTCGTTCTTGATCTTGTCGAAGGCGGGATAGTGCAACGGCAGGTTGCTCTCCGTAAGCAGCGGGTTGTCTTTCATGGAAGCGGGAAATTTTTCGGCTGGCGAAGCGGCGAAGGCCACGGTGACAGGAATCAGGATTGGGAGAAGCCGAAGAAAGCTAAGATCGATGAATGTTTGCATGGTTGAGATTGTGTCGAGAGGCCGCGCGCGCGGCGAATCGGCCGAAATTTAGTAGCACCGCCTGGCCGCTTCAGAAAGGATTCTTTCTGCGCGCGCGCCGAGATTTACGCAGCAATCCCGACACCGGCCTCGGAATTAGCGGTTGCGGCGGACGCCGTGTGCTTCGGCGTCTCGCCAAAACGACGAGCAAACGCGCGGCGAAAGCGACCGGGATCATCGAACCCCACCGAGGCCGCCACGCTGCGCAGCGAACGGCGCCGCCGGGCGAGCCGACGACGGGCTTCATTCAGACGCAGGTTCTCGACAAATGCAGCGGGCGAAGTGCCAAACACGCTCTTGAACGCGCGGCTGAAATAGCGCGGGGCCATGCAGGCGCGCCGGGCCAAAACTTCAACCGAAAGGTCTTCCTGCAGGTTGCGCATGACCCAGGCGACGACCTCGGCAAAGCGTTCCACCGATTCGGAATTGCCAACCGCCGATTCGCCAGGCAGGACCGCCACGCTACCTTCCTGGTTGAGAAATGTCATTAGCTCGCGCCGCACGGCCAGCGCAACATAACGGCCGTAATCCTCCTCGATCATGGCGAGCGCCAGCTCCATTCCACCGATCACTCCGGCAGCGGTGTAGAAACGCCCGTCGCGCAGGACCGGCGTTTTATAGTTCACCTTCAAGGCCGGGAAACGCGCGGCCAGCCCGGTGGCAAAACGCCAGTGGGTCGCGACCTTGCGACCGTCCAGTAATCCCGTTTCGGCGAGGGCATAAACTCCGCTGCAAATGGAGGCCAGGCGCCGTGTCCGGCGGGCCTGTTTGAGCAGCCAGACGGCCAGTTTCGTCCGCCACTCGGCCGAGGGCAGACGTGCGCTGCCCGGAACAATGATCGTGTCGCAAGGCGGCGCGTTCCGCAGAGTCTTGTTGGCGCGAAAGACCATGCCGCTGTCACTGCGCAAATATTCGCCACTCAGACCGATGGTCACGATCTCGTAACACGGCAAACGATTGCCGAAGCCATCGTCGAGAAAAGCCGCGCCAAAGGCATCGGCTGCGCCTGTGACGTGTGAAGCAATGACGTTCTCGAAAACGACGAGGCCGATACGCTTCGGCGTCAGGCAATCGCTTGCGGCGGTGCTGTTCATTCGTCAGGCGGTGCGCAGATGACCGTTACGACAGGCGCTCGGGCGCAAACCCAGCTGTTGCTGAAATGCGCGGCGAAACGCCTCGGCGCTGTTGAAGCCGACGGCGTTGGCGATGCTGCGCACGCTGTTTCGCGAAGTCTGCAGGCGCCGGCGCGCTTCATTTAAACGAAGTCGCTGCACGTACTCGGCCGGAGGGCAGCCGTAGACCAGCTTGAAGAGGCGGTAGAAGTGCCGCGGGCAAACACAGGCGCGCTCGGCCAGCGCTTCCACGGAAAGCTTCCTGTGCAGGTTGTTCGCGATCCAGGCCGAGAGTTCGGCTACGCGATCGGTCGGCGCCGTTTCGAACGTGGAAGCGTCCGGGGCCACCTCGGCCACACCCGGCGGGCGCAATGGCAGGACCAATTCGCGAGCCAGTTCCTGCGCGAGCTGCACACCCTCGTCCTGCTGAATGAGAGCGAGGGTCATTTCCATGCTGGCTGTCCCGCCTCCGCAGGTGTGAAAAGGACCATCTTCGAGGAATGAAACGTCTGTCCGCACCCGGACTCGTGGAAAACACCGCGCCACGTCGGCCACCATCCGCCAGTGCGTCGTCACCTGGCGACCATCGAGCAGGCCGGTCTGGGCCAGCGGATAGATTCCTCCGCAAACCGCCGCCACCCGCCGGGTCCGTGGAACTTGCCTAACGAGCCATCTCATCAGTTCGTCCGCCACCGGACGCGCGCGCGTCCAGTTGCCGCCGGGAATGATGATCGTATCGAAATCTCGCGCGCTCAGCAGCGTCTCCTGCGCCTTAAAGATGACACCCGATTGCGAAACAAAGGTTCGGCCGGACGCGCCGAGCAGCACGATCTCGTATTGTCGCGCCGCCGCTTCGCTCGCCAGCCGGGAGCGCGCCGCGGCAAAGGCTTCCAGCGGCGCGGTCAAATCGAGGGTTTTGACTCCGTCGAATCCCAGAAAGGCAATCCGCCGCCGGCGCCTGACTGAATCGGTTTGAATCTGCCCGGAATTTCGGCAAGGCAGAGTCGTGGTCATACAAATAACGCCGGAAAAAGAGGGCAAAGGAGCTCACGAAAACAAAACTTTTGTCGCTGGATTTGCGCAGCCTGAAACCGTACTCTTTTCCGGGTAATGCCGCAGACTATGGTGCCGACAACGACAACGCCGAAGTCGTTCTCCGACGACGTTCCGGATAAAGACGATTTCTCGCCGACCGGCGATGTCGAAGCTCTGGGAGCGATCCTGCCGGAGGTGTATGAACAACTGCGCGGCCTGGCCGAAGGTTACCTCCGGAGCGAGCGACCCAATCACACTCTGCAGCCGACCGCCCTGGTCCACGAGGCCTATCTGCGCCTGCGGCAGCAACGCAAAGTCGATTGGAGTAATCGCGCGCAGCTCCTCGGAGTGGCCGCGCAAATGATGCGCCGTATTCTTAAGAATCATGCGGCTGCCAGGGGTGCGGCCAAGCGAGGTGGCCCCGACCCGCTGCGCCTGACTTTGGATGAGGCGGTCGAATTTTATCAGGAAAACGACGTGAACGTGGCCGCTGTGGACGACGCCCTGCAGGAGCTGGAATCGGTCGACCCGCGTCAGGGCCAGATCGTCGAATTGCGCTTCTTTGGTGGACTGACCGTGGAGGAAATCGCCACCGTGCTGCACATCTCGCCCGCAACCGTGAAACGCGAATGGTCCACCGCGAAATTGTGGTTACAGCATTGGTTGTCCCAAAGCGGCAGCTGACTTTCGCGCAATCTCTGGAATCAAATGGCTCCTCAACACTGGCAGGCGGTAAAAGCAATTCTCGGCGAGGCCCTCGAACGAGAGGACGAAAAGGAACGCACGGCCTACGTGGACGAGACGTGCGCCGATGCGCCGGAGTTACGACAGGAGGTCGAAACCCTTTTGCGCGTCTCTGGTGACAAGATGGAGGAGTGCGCCGAGCATCTTCGCCGCGCTCTGCTCAATCGCATTTGGTCCCAGCCAATCGGCCGCCGGCTCGGTGCCTATCGGCTCATGGGAGAAATCGGCCGGGGCGGCATGGGTGCGGTCTTTTTGGCGGAACGGGCCGATGGCCAGTTTGAAAAGGAAGTGGCGATCAAACTCCTGAAACGCGGGACCGATACGGATGAAATTCTGCGCCGCTTTCAGGCCGAGCGGCAGATTTTGGCGCGGCTCGATCATCCAAGCATCGCGCGACTGCTCGACGCCGGCACGAGCGACGATGGTCTGCCCTACTTTGTCATGGAATTTATCTCCGGTGTCCCCGTGACGAGGTATGTGGAGCAGAAGAATCTCAGCCTGCCCGTTCGGCTCGACCTTTTTCTGAAGATTTGCGCGGCAGTCGAGTGCGCGCATCGCAATTCCGTGGTGCATCGCGATCTGAAGCCGAGCAACATTCTCATTACCTCGGAAGGCGAGCCCAAGCTGCTCGATTTCGGAATTGCCAAGTTGCTCGATGCGGCGCATCCGTCCGACGCGACCTTGCCGCAACAAAATCGGCTGACTCCAAGTTATGCATCGCCCGAGCAGGCGCGGGGCGAGCCGGTTAGTTTCGCGACGGATATTTACTCGTTAGGCGCGTTGCTTTACGAAATGCTGGCCGCCCGGCCCGCCTACCAATTTCCTTCCCCGCCGCCTTCCTTCGATCAGGTTGCGCGAATACTCGAAAGCGAACCGCCTGTCGCCCCCAGCCTCGTCGCGGTCGATGTTCCTTATCAGCGTCAACTTCGCGGCGATCTCGATAACATCGTCCTTTGCGCCATGCGCTTCGAGCCCCTGCGACGTTATCCCTCGGTGGCCGCCTTCGCCGAAGACATCCGACGTTATTTGACGGCCCGACCAGTGGACGCACGTCCGAACACGGTGACTTATCGAGCACGGCGATTCCTGGCCCGCAACCGCACCGCCCTTGTTCCCGGCCTTTCCGTCGCGGCTCTTTTCACCGCCGCCGGGATTTCGGCGGCCGTGTATTTTCATTACCATGCACCCTCGAGGACGACGATCGCTTCCACAGTAACCGCTGCGCCGACGCCCGTCTCGAAAAAGAGCATCGCCGTTCTCCCTTTCGAGAGCATCGGTAGCCCGGCACCGCCGGCTTATTTCGTCGACGGCGTCCAGGATGACATCCTGACCGATCTGGCACGAATTTCCGATCTCAAGGTCATGAGTCACGGAGCGGTTGCGCCGTATCGTGGAACGAAAAAGGATGCCCGTGATATTGGACGCGCGCTGGGTGTCGCCCACGTGTTGGAAGGCAGTGTGCAGAAATCGGGCGATCGGGTGCGAGTCAATGCACGCCTTATCGATACGGGAACCAATTCGCAAGTCTGGGCAGACCACTACGATCGCAAGGTTCAGGACCTTTTCGGTCTGCAAAGCGAACTGGCCCAGGTTATCGTCGCACAGCTCAAGGTAAAGCTTTCACCAAGTGAGAGGGCGGCTCTCGAGAAAAAGCCTACCGAGGACATGGAAGCCTACGATCTTTACCTGGAAGCTCGCCAGGCGATCTCTCAGTTTGGAGGTGAAAATGGCAAGAACTGGCGGACAGCCGACAAATTGCTCGATTCCGCCATTGCCAGGGATCCGAATTTTACCCTGGCCTATTGCTTAAAAAGCAAGGCCGATATCTTGCTCTATCGCTACTTCGATCGGACGCCGGCGCGGCTGCAGGAGGCGAAAGCGGCGGCTGATACGGCTCGTGAGCAGGCACCGCGTCTCGGCGAACCGCATCTGGCCCTGGCCACTTACTACTATCATGGCTTTCGCGATTACAAGCACGCCCAGGCCGAACTAGACCTGGCTGCACCGACCATGGGCGGTAATGCCGAGTTTCTCTCGCTCGCCCAAATTACGGAACGCCGCCTGGGGCATTGGAAACAGGCGGTGCGCGACGGCGAAAAAGCGCTTTCACTTGATCCTAACAATGCCGTATATGCCAGCACCCTCATCCAAAGCTACCATGTGCTGCGGAAGTTTGATGAAGTCCAGAGGGTAGCCGATGCGTCTATTCCTCGTCTGCCCGAGAAGCAGGCCGACATGCTTTGGCAGGAAAAGGAGATCGCTGCCTTGGAGTCCGGAGATACAGAGAAGGCCCGTCAGATCGCAAACACAGCGCCATCGCCGAATATGTGGAAAGATTCGGCCTTAATCATGATCGCCTTCTACGAGCGCGACTTCGCAAAGGCTGCCCGCATCGCCGAAGCGAAGGAGTTAGATACAAAGAACGACAGCGATTACCTTATCGAAGGAGATCTTTACCGGCGCCTGGGTGAGTCGGAAAAGGCCGTGGACGCTTTTCAAAAGGCCCGCGACATGTTGAAAGCGGAGCTGGCCAAAAGGCCGGATGATTGCCTTCTCCTCGGCTCTCTGGCTCTTAGTTATGCAGGACTGAACCAGAAACAGGAGGCGATCGCCACCGCGCGGCGTGCCGCCGCTTTGTTTCCTCTTTCCCAGGACGCGATCGACGGAGCAAATGCCATTCTCAATCTGGCCGAAGTCTATACCATGACGGGAGAGCGCGGTGCTGCCATTGACGAACTCTCCAGGATCGTGCAAACGCCGACGGGCGCAACCTTTGGAGAGCTCAGCCTCAACCCAACCTGGGATCCTTTGCGAGACGACCCGCGTTTCGCCGAGCTGTTGAAGCGCGCTGCGAAGCCGCTCGTCTTCGAGTGATCCATCGTCGCCGCCGTCAGCTGACAAGCAGCAGGGGCAGCGACCGAAATCGCTGCCCCTGCTGAACCTAACTAACCGGAGAGTTTAGAACTTCTTGGTCAGACTCACATAGACGAACCGACCGAGCGTATCGTAAATGAACCCCGGGTAACCGTTGGAGTTACCGAAGAGTTGGCCGAATGCTTTCGGCGGGTCCTGGCCAAAGATGTTGTTGCAACCGACAGTGATGGTTGTGTTGTTCAAGGCCTGCTTCCAGATCGGCAGGCCATAACTGGTGGTCTGTCCTGCGGCCGTTTCCATCACGCTGCCATCCTTGCCCCGAACCACTTCCTTGCTGTCTTTCGAATAGCCAGCCACCGGCTGCGACTCGACCGGCGCGACGAAGCTGAAGTCATACGAAGCCTGACCATCTACAGTCCAGGTTGCGTCGACCCAATGTTCTTTCAGGAAGCCACCGGCCGCCGGGCCGAATATTTTCTCGTGGAAGCCGCTGGTGTAACGCAGCGTTGTGTTCACATCAATCCCGTTCCAGGCCCAGTCCAGACGGGATGTTCCTCGCCATTTCAACCAAGCGTCGTCACCCATGCCGCCGACGCTGTGCCCCGAGACTTCCATGGCCCGGTCAAAGGCGGTCGTCTGGAAGACGAACGAGTCTGTATAGGTGGCCTGCGTCAGCGACGTGAAGGTGCCAAACGGGCTCTGATACTGGTATTGGACACCCATATCGATACCGCGAGCGCGCTGCTGACCCGAATTTTGGAAGGTGAAGGCAACGCGGTTGATCGTTCCATCGGCGTTGAAGACGACGGACTCGCCCGGCAGCAGCATGTTGTTGTTGAAGCGATTGATGACAGACTGGGCCGTCGGGGTTGTGACGACGCCGGTTCGTTCGATATCCCAGAGATCGACTGAGAAAGTCAGACCGGACAGGAACTTCGGTGTGTAGACCACGCCGCCGCTGAAGGAACGCGAATCCTCCGGCTGAAGGTTCGGATTGCTCGAGAAGATAACCGGAGTCTCCGGATCGAACGACGTCCCGGCCAGGGCCGACGTTGGGCTTGAGAATAACTCGAAGAGCGATGGCTCACGGAAACCTTCACCCCAGGTCGCTCTGACCGTCAGCTGTTCGTCGAACGGTTGCCACCGTACGCCGAATTTTGGAACGACGACGTTGGTGTCGTTGTTCAGGAACGCCTCAAAGCGGGTCGACGCGCTTAACTCCAGCGAATGGAAGCCAGTGATGCCACTCTGCGGGCTGAAGATCGGAATGCTGAGTTCTGCGTAGAGAGCGTAGTCCTTCCGGCCTGCATTTGTCGCCGCTGTCGGAGAACTACCGATCGTGTCACCCTCGATGTTGATTTGATCCGGGTCTTGTTCGAGCCGCTCGCGACGGAACTGGCCACCAATCGCAAAGCCCACCCCTCCGGCCGGCAGCTTGAATAGCTGCGTGCTGTAGATATTCAAATCGACTGTGGCCAGGCTCGAGATATCGATATCCTTCGGATGAACCGTCGCAAAAGCGACAGTGGCCTGATTCGATGCGAAATCGACGCGGTAATCGGTAAACGGGTTGTAGGGAACCGTCGTACCGATGAACTGCGGCGAAGTAGGGTCAAAAATCGGATCCGCTGCGTTCAGGACGCGATTGAAGCGGGAAGCTGAGACAAGCGTGCCTTGCGACGTGTTTTTGATCTGGCTGTAACGGAAGGCCGTATCGTAGCCCCAGTTTCCATCAAATAGCTTGTCACCCCGAAAACCGGCCGTGGCGAAAAAGGCGTCGGTCGTGTAATCGAACAAACGATTGCCAAATTCGGCGAGGCGCGCACGGGTGCCGCCGGAGATAATCTGGTTAAATGGATTGAAAGGGTTGAAGGCATTTGCCGGCACACCGGTCGCCTCAAAGGTGGGCGTATTCGGAGGCGCGACCCCATTCAGAGGCATGCCCGGCGGAATCGCCAGCGTGGTGGAACCCGCCGTCTGGAATGATCCCGTAGCCGAGGGCGCCAGTTCCTGATGGGAAAGAGAATGCTGATAGAAGAAATCGCCATAAACGACCACCTGATCGCCCAGCCATTTGTGGCTGAAGTTGGCGAAGCCACCCCAGCGTTCCGACTCTGGATAAGATTGCGCGAACTGGTTGAAGTTGAAAGCCGAGCTACGGCCCGCCGTGTAGGTGTAGGCGGAGGCCGGCGCGAGACCATTCGTAAAGAAAGGAGCGTGCGCAAAAATTGTCGTGCGCGTTCCGGTCAGATCCGGACCGCCGGCCGCAGCCACTACCGCGGTACTCAAACTCAGATTGAGCGGGCTTGAGTTGCTGCTGAGAAATGGCGGCCGCGCCGAAAACGCCCGATCGCGGTTGAAGGTCGAGTTTTCATGATCGTAGTTCATGACGCCGGTTACCTGCGTCTTTTCGTCTCCGACACCAAAGACGACACTGCTGTGGAACTGACCGGCATCCTTGTCGAGTGTGTTGCCATATTCGACATAAGCTTCCGCGCCACGATAGTCGTGACGCAGCTTGATGTTCACGACACCAGCCACCGCGTCGGCGCCGTAGGTCGTCGAAGCGCCGTCCTTCAAAATTTCAATGCTGTCGATCGCCGCCCGCGGAATCGAGCTCAGATCGATGAACGACGTCGTGCCGCCCTGGCCTAACGGATAGGGAGCAATACGACGGCCGTCGATCAGAACGAGGGTCGCTTCCGGCGTAAATCCACGCAGGGCGACGGAGGATGCCCCCGGGGTAAAGCCGGTTTGGTTATTGGAAATCGGAACACCGTTGGCGTTGGCTACCGGCAGGTTCTTGATCAGAGCGGCCGCGTTGCGCTCACCCGACTTGTCGATCAGGTCGCGATTAATGTTCAAGACCGGGTTCGGTCCGACTTCTTCGGCCGTCGGGATGTTGGAACCGGTGACGATAACGCGTTCGGTTGTGGCCTCCTGCGTTGGCTGCAGGCCGGGCTGATTGGCGGCGACCTGGCCGCCGGGTTGGGCGGCGCCGATGCTTTGTTCACCGCTCGTCTGGCTGATTGGTTCGGCCGGACTCTGCGTGGCTGGAGCAGGAGTTGCATCCTGCGCCCGCGCGGTAGCTGCTGCGATCACAAAGAGGCCGACGGTTGTCCGCACGACGCTCCATTTCTTAAGAATATTTCTTATCATTGTTTCTCCATTGATTTGGTTAAGTAAGCCCGAAGCTTTGAACGGAATTGCCGTGGTGGTATCTTACGTTCATTCTTCGTTAGGCACGGCGAAGGAATACCTGCGCAGCGCATGTCTGAGTCCTAGCGCTGGATGGGCAAGCCGTGTTATGACAAAAAGCAAACGTTTCTTGTCACCGCTCTGCAGCGAAGCCCTCGCGTGAGCGGCGCCGGATTGCGTTCGGGAGGATGTCTCCCGAGTTACGGCAGCGAGACCAGGCGGAAGACAGCGGGTGAAGGTAGCCGGAGTAGTTCGATGTCGAATACGGTCGTGTGATGACCTCGCACCCAGTCTTGCAAAGTTGCGTTATCGAGTTCAATCCGGCAGGGCAGATAGAGAATCTCACCCGTCTGCGGCTCGACCGCGCTGACCTCCAATGAGCAAATGTCGACTTCGTCCAGGTGTGATTTCCAGCCTACTGTCTTGTTCGTAAAGGCATCGGTCCGCAGATAAAACGTGATAACATTCGGCGCCTTGTCGTTAACGTGCTTGTCTTCGAAAAGCGTCTGCACCGGCCGGCCGCGTGTCGTGCCCTGCGTCGAATCGAAGAAAACATCGTAATGCTCCACCGGCATCCCGTGCTGGTCGCGCACGCGAAAGATAACTTGAGCGTGGGCATCATATTGCGCGCGCGGATCGTTGAGCCATTTTTGCCACCAGGCCGGCACTTCCTGCTTGAGCGCGCGATCGTATGTCCTGGCAGTCTCCTCATCAAAGCGCGCCGCCAGATCCGGCCACGTTTCGGGCGTGGCCTCCAAAGCCGCACGCAGCATGCGCAACACCTGCGCGCGCGGGATCGATCCCGACACAATCCCCATCTTGTCGCCCGTGTGCGCACAGCGAAACGGAATCCCGAGCGGCACCTCCGGCCGATCGGCCGTGCCGGGATGACTGGTCTCCTTTGCCTCGTAGTACCTGCTTTCGCTTCCCCTCCCGCGCCAGATGCCGATCGGTCTGCGTATTCAATTCCTGCCACGAAATCTCCAGCGCGTCCGGCGTCGGCCCGACGCGCACATAATGAAAGTTTACATTCGCACCCGAAACTCGCACAACGCCGTCCGATCCATCCTCCTTGGCGTAACGAATCGGCGCCGCGAACCATTTCACGTCGGCCTGCGTTCCAACAATGACTGCTTCTCGCACTGCATAATCCGCCAGCATGAAATTCCCGTGGGTTAGAAAATGGAGATGCAGGTCGATGGTCCGCTCGGAGCCGAGCTCGAGCGCATCGAGAATCTGCAACCCGCGTTCGGCGCCGCCCTCAAAAACGAGCCGCGCCCACTTCGCCAGTTGTCCCTTGCCGATGTGCCCCCAGCCGCTTCCGAAATTCGCGCCCGCCAGATAAACCAGGTTCGAAATGGGCGACGGCTTCGGACTGAACAGGCGCAGCCAGTTGCGCACGACGAGCGCGCCTGTGCTGTGAATGACGACGTGAAATTTTCCCTGCAGGAGCTGCGAAAACTCGGAGCGCAGAACGCGATCAAAAGCGCGTGAGATATCATCGATCGTCAGGCCGTCCTCCAAGGTGAGATAGCGACCGAGATCGATTTCAACCACCTTGCGGTTTCCGTAAATCTCGCGCAGCGATTGCGGCAGCGTGCCGTAGATTTGTCGAATCGCCGCAAGTGTGTCGCCCTTGCCTTCGGCGGAATAACCATGGATCAGCACAATCGGATCCATGCTGCATCCTAAAACGCCGCGCCCCGCGGTCAATCACCCGTTGGACGATCCGCGCACGCCCAACTATTCACGTAATCCAGCCTCTGCCCTGATATTCCATGTAAGCCGCCGTGCGCTCGGCGACTTTGCGGCCGTAGTAGCGCTCGACGACGCGCAGCGCCAGATCGATCCCGGAAGATAATCCGCCCGCGGTCGAAATCCGCTCGTTTTCCACGAAGCGCACTCCGCGCTCCACCTTCACTTTTGGAAAGTTCTTTTGCAATTGATCAAGGAACTCGTGATGCGTGGTCGCCGACTTGCCATCGAGCAAGCCGGCCTTCGCGAGTTGAAATGCGCCCGTGCAGACCGACATCGTGACGTCGGTCGTCGCCGAAACTTTGCGCAACCATGTGTGCAACGCCTCGGAACCTCTCTGGGCGGGAATGACGACGATCTTGCATTCGGGCACGTTTTCGAAGGTGTAATCGGGAACGAGCTTCAAGCCGCTGAATTCAACTGTCTCCGTTTTCTCCGAGACGGTGAAGAGCTGAAACGGCATCTCGTCGCCGATCATCGTGTCCTGAAAAACTTCCCACGGACCAGCGAAATCGATCAGCGCCCCCCCGTTGGAAATCGCGACCGCGACCGGGATGCGCCCGTGCGAAGGCGGTTTCAATTTTGCCTTCGAAGTCGTTAGGCCTTTGACCGTATTTTTCGTCGCTCTTTCCGCGGCCGATATACGATGCGCCACCGGAAACGCGGTCATCGCCGCCGCGAAACCTGCTGCTCTGCCAAGGAAATGTCTTCTTTTCATCATCTTGTTTCTTTCTTGTCCCGTTGGACGACGAAGGAGTCGGCCGCATGAAGACCGAAGCTCCGTCGATATTTGCTGGGCATGACGCGGAATCGATGCCGAAACGCTCTGCGAAACGCATCCGCGCTCTTGAAGCCGACCGATGTCGCGACCGCTTCAATTGGCAGATTGCCTTCTGATAAACGTCGTCGCGCTTCGTCCAGCCGATGGTCTTGCACGAAAGCGGCCGGGGATTGACCGAAGACAATCTTGAACCTGCGCGCAAAATGGCGCGGGGAAATACAGGCTCGGCGGGCGAGGGCTTCGACAGACAAATCGCGGTTGGGATTGTTGGCGATCCATGCGGCCAGTTCAGCCATCCGATCAGTCGACTCCGTCTGAAATTGTAACGGCTCCGAATATTGCTGCTGCCCACCGGAGCGCTTGAGGTAAACGACCAGTTCGCGCGCCACGGTCAATGCCAGTTTCCGTCCGAAATCTTCCTCGATCAGAGCGAGAGCCAGGTCGATCCCGGCCGTCACGCCCGCGGAAGTGTAGAAAGGTCCGTCTTTCAAAAAGAGCGCGTTCGGCTCGACGCGCAGTTTTGGAAAACGCCGGGCCACATCGTCCGCGAAACGCCAGTGCGTCGTGACGCGGCGCTCATCGAGCAATCCAAACGGGGCCAGGCCGTAGATGCCGGTGCAAACAGAAACGATGCGGCGTGTTTGCGCCACGCGTGACCGGACCCATTGGCCAATGGCTCGATTCGTCTCCTCGCGCCGTAATCCCTCGCCGCCGGGAATCAGAATGGTGTCGAGCGGTGGCGCCGCCGGCAGCGTTGCGTGCGGATGAAAGATCACGCCTGATTCCGTCGCGAAACGCTGATTCGTTAGGCCGAGAACCAGCACTTCGTAGGCTCTCCTCGGTTGCTCGTTCTTTCCACCGAGGAGGGCCATCGTGAAGGCTTCCGCCGGCCCGATCAAGTCGAGAGCATTGCATTGCTCGTACCCGACAATGCCGATGCGGAGTGCTTTCATGCGCCGAGCATATCAGGCGTCGGTCGCACGTCTCTATGACTAATTTCCGACAATTTCTGCCATACCCTAGATCCAGAGTGTTCGATCAAAGGTGCGATATTGAATCGCTTCACTCACGTGTTCGGAACCGATCGTTTCTGCACCGGCCAGATCGGCAATGGTGCGGGAGACTTTCAGAATGCGATCGTAAGCCCGTGCACTGAGATTCAGCTCGTGCATGGCGTGACGAACCAAGTCCCGGCATTCATCCGTCAGCCTGCAGTGCTGTTTGATCTGACGTGTGCCCATACGTGCGTTGCAGGTGATTTTTGAAGAACGTGGGAACCGGCGGTGCTGGCCCCGTCGCGCCCGCATGACTCGCTCGCGCATCGCCGTGGACGGCTCTTCGGGCCGGTCGCTCGAAAGATCGCGGAACTCGACCGCGGGCACTTCGATATGGAGATCGATGCGATCGAGCAACGGTCCGGAAATGCGTTGCCGGTATCGCTGCACCTGCGTCGGGCTGCAGCGGCATTCGCGTTTCAGGTCGCCGAAATATCCGCACGGGCATGGATTCATGGCGGCGACGAGCATGAACTCCGAGGGAAAGGTCAGGCTGCCGGCGGCGCGGGAAATCGTGACTTGCCCGTCCTCCAGTGGCTGCCGCATCACCTCAAGGGTCGAGCGTTTGAACTCGGGCAGCTCATCGAGAAAAAGGACGCCGTTGTGCGCCAGACTAACTTCGCCGGGGGTGGGAACAGCCGAGCCGCCGAGCAAACCGACATCGCTAATGGTGTGATGCGGTGAGCGAAAAGGTCGCGTGGCCACGAACGATTTCTCCGCGCCGAGCAAACCGGCGATGCTGTGAATCTTCGTTGTCTCGATCGCTTCCTCCAGGGCCATCGGCGGAATGATGGTGGGGATTCGTTTCGAGAGCATCGATTTGCCGGAACCCGGCGGACCAATCATGAGCAAATTGTGGCCGCCGGCCACGGCCACTTCGATGGCGCGTTTGACATGCCCCTGGCCTTTGACATCGGCGAAATCGACTTCGTAACTTTGGTGCGTGGAGAAGAATTGCGTCATGTCGCCGCGCACCGGCAAGAGCGTCGTTTCACCGGTAAGAAATTGAAATGCGTCCCGCAAATTGCGCGCCCCATAAACAGCGATGCCGTCCACCATGGCCGCCTCGGCGGCGTTCGCCTCGGGTACGATCAACCCGCGTCGGCCGCGACGCCGTGCTTCGAGCGCGACCGGCAGCACGCCTTTGACCGGACGGACCGCGCCGTTGAGCGCCAGTTCACCGACGAAGCTGTAAGGCGCGATCCTGGCCGGCTCGATTTGCTGTTGCACGGCGATAAGACCAAGCGCGATGGGCAGATCGAAACTCGGTCCCTCCTTCTTGATGTCGGCCGGGGCGAGATTGATGACCGTGCGCGTACGGGGCCAGCGATAAGCGCTGTTGACGATGGCTGTCGTCACGCGATCGCGGCTTTCCTTTACCGCCGTATCGGGCAAACCGACAATGACGATGGCGGGATCGCCGGCACCGGCGTTGACTTCGATTTCGACTTCGTAGGCGTCTACCCCATAGACGGCGGCAGAGTAGATCTGGGAGAGCATGGGGGGATGACCAAAGAATATGCGGGGGAAAAGCGCGCCTGATCAATAACAAATCTCTTCGGTTCCGCCTTTTCGTGACGTGAGCCGCTCCTACAAATGCGCAAAAGCCTCATCGAGCGCAGCGAGCAGAAAATCGGCGTCAGCTTCGTGAATACACATTGGCGGCGAGAAGCGGATCGTTTGGCCATACAGTCCGCCCTTCCCTAACAAAAGACCAAGCTCGCGGCACTTCTCCAGGACCTGCGCACATTCTTCCCTGGCCGGCTCCTTGGTCCGGCGATCCTTGACCAGCTCGATCCCGAGCATCAGCCCTTTCCCGCGCACGTGACCGATGACATCGTGCTTTTTCTGCAGCCTGACGAGTCCGTCAAAAATGCGTTGGCCCATCTTGAGCGAATTGGCCTGCAACTGTTCGCGGTCGATCACCTCCAGGACGGCGCGTCCTTGTGCGCAGACTACCGGGTTGCCACCGAAGGTGTTGAAATGGGTGCGCTGCGAAAGCGTGGCCGCGATTTTCGGCGTGGTGACGACCGCGCCTAACGGACAACCATTACCGATCCCCTTCGCCATCGTCACGATGTCGGGCACGACCTCCTGGGTTTCGAATCCCCAGTAATGTGTCCCCGTCCGGCCGAAGCCGGTCTGCACTTCGTCGGCGATGCAAACGCCACCGGCTGCGCGGACATTCTCGTAAACATGCTTCAGGTAGCCATCGGGAAAAACGACGCAGCCGCCCACGCCTTGGATTGATTCGGCGATGAATCCGGCGATCTGGCCTGGCGTGGCGAAGTCGATCAGGTTCTTCACGTCATCGGCGTACTTGCGGCCCGCTTCGGGGTCGTCGCTTCCCCACAGTCCGCGATACGGATCGGGCACGATGGCGTGATGAACGCCGAAGCTGTGCGGCACGTTGAACTTCCAGGTGCGATGCGCCGTCAGGCCCATGCCGGAAGCGTTGCCGCCGTGATAGGCATTGCGCAGTGCAATCAGATCGTAGTTCCCGGTATAAGCGCGGGCCATCAGCTGCGCGAGATCGTTCGCTTCCGAGCCGGAATTCACGAAGTAACAAACCTTCAACTCCCCCGGCATCTTCGCAGCCAGGGCTTCGGCGTACTGGGCAATGTTCGGATGCAAATAGATCGTCGTGGAATGCTGGAGTGTTTCGCTTTGTTTTCGGGCCGCTTCCACCACGTGCGGATGACAATGGCCGACGCTGACCGTGACAATGCCACCAAGCGCGTCGAGGTAGCGACGGCCGGTTTCGTCGAAGACATATTGCATTCCGCCTTCCACGATCATGAGGGGCTTTTTGTAATAGAGAAAAATTCCCGGATTCAGGAATTGCTTCCGCAGGCGCAGGACTTCTTCCGCTGAAGGTCCGGCATAAGGCTGCGGCTGATGATCGAAGGGTGGCAGTTGCGGTGGTTGCATGAGCGCCTCGAATAAGGTGACGAATGGCAGTTGCGTCAAGGACGGGCGGTTGCCAGACCGCCCGTGGGTGCAGTGCGTCGACTGTGAGCGGTTTGGAAACCGCCCCTCCTTGCGCTCAAGCAGCCGGCCGGAGTTTCCGGCCGACGAGATAGAGAACGAAGGCGAGCAGAAATCCGACGAACCAGGCGTAATGATAGAGGGAGACGAGAACCGGCCCAACGCTCGAAGCCGGTAATAGCTTGATGGTAACGAGGAAGCCGGGAAGATTCGGCAGCACGCTCAGAATCAAGACGACTACGGCGACGAGACTGAAGCCGCCGTGGTAAACATAGCGGCCGTCGCTCCGGTAAAGATCGTCCACCACCAGCTGTCGGCGCCGGAAGAAAAAGTAATCCGCGATCATGATGCCGCCGATCGGCCCGAGCAATGCGCTGTAACCGATGAGCCAGGTGAAAATGTAGCCGCTCGGATCGGCATACAGTTTCCAGGGAAACATGAGGATGCCGACGAGGCCGGTGATAAGTCCCCCCATTTTGAAGCTGATCAGACGCGGGGCCAGATTCGAAAAATCGTTGGCTGGCGAGACCACGTTGGCGGCCAGGTTGGTGGAGAGCGTGGCGATCGCCAATGTGATGAGCGCAAAAGAGGAAAGCACCGGGCTGTGGAATCGCTCCATTAATTGAACCGGATCCGAAATGGCCTTGCCGAAAACGACGACCGTCGCGCTGGTCACGGCCACGCCGATGAAGGCGTAGAATGTCATGGAAAGCGGCAGGCCGAGTGTCTGGCCAACGATCTGGTCGCGCTGCGATTTCGCGAAGCGGGAAAAATCCGGAATGTTGAGCGAAAGCGTCGCCCAATACCCAACCATGGCGGTGAGTCCCGCGGCAAAGACCGGCCAGAATTCGCCTAACGACTTGAATTTCGAAGGCGTGCTCAGAATCGGCCCCCACCCTTTGGCCGCAGCGTAAGCCCAGGCGAGCAGCCCAAGGCCGGTCAGGATCAGAAACGGCGCGGCAAAATTTTCAAGCCACCTGATGGAATCCATGCCGCGCAGAATGATCAGAATGTTGACGGCCCAGAAAATGAGAAAACAGGCAAGCTCGCCCGGGGAAATTCCGACGATCGGGAGATTCACTTTCTGCGCCGGATTGAATCCGAAGATGATCGCGCTCATCGCGTAGATCGCTGCACCGCCAATCCATGTTTGAATGCCAAACCAGCCGCAGGCGACGAGCGCGCGCATGAGCGCCGGGATGTTCGAGCCGCGCGTGCCAAACGAAGCGCGCACCAGCACCGGAAACGGAATGCCGTAGGCTGTGCCGGGATGCGCGTTCAGTATCATCGGGATCAGCACGATCAGGTTGCCGAGAAAAATGGTGAGGATGGCCTGGCTCCAATTCATCCCCTGCTCGATCAGGCTGCCGGCCAGGGTGTAGGTGGTGATGCAAATGGCCATGCCGACCCAGAGCGCGGCGATGCTCCACATCGACCAGGTCCGGCGCGCAGTCGGCACCGGCGCGAGGTCGTCGTTGATCAGGAAATTGGGCGATTCCTTCGGCGCAGGCGAATCGGTCGGCGTCACGCGTGCTGGATTATTGGCCAGGGAGAAAATTGAGCAATATCAAAGCGAAGTTCCGAGCCGCGCAGATCGCTCTTCTGCGAACTGGCGAAGCATGTTTTAATTCCGACTTATGGCCGACGCGTTAACCCCAATGATGCAGCAATATCAACGGCTGCGGGCGAGTATTCCGGCCGACACGCTGTTGCTCTTTCGGCTGGGCGATTTCTACGAGCTGTTCTTTGAGGACGCGAAAGAAGCAGCCGGCCTGCTCAATGTCGCACTGACGAAACGCAACGGTGTTCCGATGTGCGGCGTGCCCTACCACGCGGCCCAGAATTATTTGGCAAAACTGATCAAGGCCGGCCGCCGCGTCGCTATTTGCGATCAGACCAGCGCGCCGCAGGCCGGAAAGATCGTCACGCGCGAGATTACGCAGATCGTGAGTGCGGGCACGGTCAGCGAACTCGACCTGCTCGAAACAAAGCGTGCGAATTACCTGGCCGCGATCCACGCCGCCGAAGACGTCTGCGGGCTGGCTTACGCGGACCTGACGACCGGCGAATTTCGCGTCGCGGAACTGGCGAGCCCGAGCGCTCTGCTTGACGAACTGGCGCGCATCGCGCCATCCGAAATTCTGATTAGCGACGCCCAGCAGGCGCAGTTCGGCGAGATCGAAGGGGCGCTTGCCTACGATGAATATGCCTTTCTGCCCGAGCACGCACGCTTCACCCTTTGCGAACATTTCAAAGTGAAATCGCTCGATGGGTTTGGCTGCGCCGAAATGCCGGCCGCCATCGGCGCGGCCGGCGCGATCGTCCATTACCTGAAGCATCAGCTGCGACGCAAGATCGATCATCTGGCCGGCCTGCGCTGCGACGTCCCTAACGAATACGTCGTGCTCGATACGGCTACGCAGCAGAACCTGGAACTGGTCGCTTCGCGTGGGGCGCGCGATACCAGCCTGCTTGCCGTTCTCGATCGCACCGTGACACCGATGGGCGGACGGAAATTGCGCAGCTGGATCTTGCAGCCGTTGCGCAATCTGGCGGAACTGAATCGGCGTCATCAGATGGTGGAGGAGTTGCTACAGGAAGCGGACGCCCTCGCCGCCTTGCGCGAACGGTTGAAAGGGATGCGCGACATCGAGCGCGCAATCGGCCGGCTTAGTCAGCAATCGGGCAATGCGCGGGATTTGGTCGCGCTGAAACTTTCTCTCGAGGAAATCCCGAAGCTCAAGGCCGAACTGCAAACATTCATCGAGCGCACGCAATTCGGCCGCGCGCAATCGCCAAACGCACCGCGGAACACAGGTGCGCTCCCCGATGCGCTTCTGGCGCAGCTGCACGAGGTGCCCGAACTGGCGGGCAGACTGGAGGCGGCGATTCTCGACGATGCGCCCCTCGCCCTGAAGGATGGCGGCATTTTCCGCAACGGTTTCAATGAACAACTGGACGAGCTGCGCTCCGCGTCGCGCGAAGGGAAAAACTGGATCGGCCAATTGCAGGAACGCGAAAGCGCCAGCACCGGCATCAAGTCGCTCAAGGTAAAATTCAATTCGGTCTTCGGATATTTCATCGAGATCACGAAATCGAACCTGGCGAATGTGCCGGAGCATTACACGCGCAAGCAAACCACCGTGGGCGGTGAGCGTTTTATCACGCCGGAGCTCAAGGAAATGGAGGGTAAAATCCTGGGCGCCGACGAGAGGGCTCGGCAGTTGGAATATCAGCTCTTCCAGGAGTTGCGGGACGAAACGCTGCGGGAACTGGGCCCCATCCAGGAAACAGCCGCGGCTCTCGCCACGCTCGACGTCCTTTGTTCCCTCGCCGAAACAGCGCGCCTCTATCACTATGCCCGACCGCAGTTGGATGACTCGTTAGACTTATCCATTCAGGATGGACGCCATCCCGTGCTCGATCAAAATCTAGCCGAGGAAAAATTCGTCCCTAACGACACGGAGTTGAACGGTGAAACGCCGCGCCTCGCCATCATCACCGGACCGAACATGGCGGGGAAATCAACCTACATCCGGCAGGTGGCGCTCATTGTTCTGATGGCCCAGATCGGGAGTTTTGTCCCGGCCACAAGCGCGCGCCTCGGACTCGTCGATCGCATTTTCACGCGCGTGGGCGCGAACGACGATCTTTCGCGCGGCCAATCGACTTTCATGGTCGAGATGAACGAAACGGCCAATATCGTAAACAACGCGACGGAACGCAGTCTCGTCATTCTCGACGAAATCGGCCGCGGCACTTCGACTTTCGACGGCCTTTCCATCGCCTGGAGCGTAGCCGAATTCCTGCATGACAAAATCAAGGCGCGGACCCTCTTTGCCACGCATTATCACGAGCTGACCAAACTGGCGGCGGAGCGCAAAGGCGTCGCCAATTTCAACGTCGCCGTGCGCGAATGGAACGAGCAGATCATCTTTCTGCGCAAGATCGTGCCAGGTGGCGCGGACAAGAGTTACGGCATTCAGGTGGCGCGGCTGGCCGGCTTGCCCAGAGAAATCCTCGAGCGCGCGAAGGACATTCTTTCGCACCTGGAAGAGCCCAATGGCGCGCGGCCGCCACCAAAAACCAAGGGCAGAAAGAAAGGCCCGGGCGCCAAAACCGCCGCCGAAAAACCGCAGCTGGACCTTCTCTAGCTTAACGACCCTCGCTTCATTCTGAATTCCGATTTGGGAGCAGCGTCATTTAGGGGTGACGGACGCGCCCGTGGAAATTATATTTCCCATGCAGAAACGATGGCCGTCAAAACGGAAAAAGAGCTAAGCGAAACACAGCGCAGTCACTGGCTAAAGGCCGTGGCCGCGATCGAGCTGCGCAATTTCAGCTATGCAATCTCCCTGCTGCAGGGAGTTCTCAAGCAGGAGCCGGAATTCCTGACCGGTCGCCAGCTCTTGCGGCGGGCGGAGGTCGCCCGCAGCAAAACGGTCAAAAAGAGCTTTTTCAATATTTCCTCCGCGCCGCTCGCGGTCATGAAGGCGCAGCGGGAAATCAAAAAGGATGCCCGCCGTGCGGTGGAGATGCTGGAAAAAGTGCTCGAAGAAGAACCGTTCCATCGGCAGGCCAACCTCGCCCTCAAAGATGCGGCGCTGGCGGCGCAATGGCCGGAGATTGGCGTTTTCGCTCTGCAAACCCTGCTCGAACACAACACGCGCGATCTGGAGATTTTGCATCAGCTGGGCCGCCTGCATCACGACCTCGGACAAGACGAGCGCGAGGTGGAAATTTACACCCGAATCACGGGAATCGATCCGCTCGACGGGGAGGCGTTGCGACTCGGCAAGGATGCGTCGGCGCGCGCGTCCATGGCTTCGGGCGGCTGGAACCAGGCAGCAAGCTATCGCGATTTGATCAAGGACAAGGAGCTGGCCGTTTCGCTCGAGCAAGAGAACCGCATGAAGATGGGTAGCGAAACGCTCAATCAGCAAATTGCCGAGACTTATGCGCGTCACCAGGCGGAACCGAAAAACGTGGCGCACGCGCGCAGGCTGGGTGCACTCTACGAGCAATGCGAAGATTTCGAGAATGCGGCCGCCTGGTATCAATATGCCGTTGAGCTAACGAACCAAAGCGATCCCGGGCTCCTGCGGAAGATTTCGGATTTGCACAAGCGGGCAACCGACCGCGAGATCGCCGAACTTGAAGAATTTCTGACCCGACATGGGCCTGATGAACCGGGCTACGCGGAACGAAAAGCGGCCTTGAGCGAGGCAAAAGCCCGTCGCTCTTCGACTGCGGTGGAAGAGGTCAGACGGCGCGTGGAACGAAACCCGGCTGATGTGAATTTGCGCTTCGAGCTGGGCAAGGAACTGGTGCAGGCGCGACGGTTCCGGGAAGCGCTGCCGGAATTGCAACGGGCCCGCCGGAATCCGAATACGCGCTTGCGGGCCATGAATTTACTCGGCCGCTCCTTCAGCGAACTGGGCATGCTGGATTTGGCCGCGAAGCAGCTCGAAGAAGCAGCCGGAGAGATTGCCGGCATGGACGCGACGAAAAAGGAAATTGTTTACAATCTTGGCCTCGTCTACGCGCAGATGGGAGAGGCGGAAAAATCGATCGCACGGATGAAGGACATCTACGAAGCGGACTATGGCTACAGGGATGTGGCCGAACGGGTCGAGAGTTCCTATCGGCCGGCGTCTTCCGGCTGACCAGCGTGAGTCAGGAGCGCGCGGCGCCGGCAGGCAGGGTGTTGCGCAGCCTTGCATAAAGAGCGAGGGCCTGGGCTACGACCTGATCCATGTTGTAATAGCGATAGGTGGCGAGCCGCCCGACAAAATGCAAGCCGGGTGTCGCCTTGGCCAATTCCTGGTACTTGGCGTTGAGCTCCGCATTTTCCGGTCGCGGAATTGGATAATAAGGATCGCCCTCCGCGCGAGGATAATCATAGGCCACCGTAGTCTTCGAGTGCTGCTGACCGGTCAGGTACTTGAACTCGGTGATGCGGGTATATTCGTGTTCGTTAGGGTAATTGACCTGTCCGGTCGGTTGAAATGTTGCGCGATCGTGCGTTTCGAACCGGAATTCGATCGAGCGATACGGCAGCTTGCCGAAACGATAATCGAAAAACTCGTCGACGGGCCCCGTATAGATGATTTCGCGACACTCCACTGTCTTGCCAACATCGCGAAAGTCGACGCCCAATTGAAGCTCGATGTTTTCGTGATCGAGCATGTTTTCGAAGAGGTGCGTGTAACCCTCTTTCGGCATGAACTGGAAGCCGTCGGTAAAATAGCGATCGTCGCGATCGGTTCGGGCGGGAATGCGCGCCGCAACCTGCGGACTAAGCTGCGATGGCTCGATTCCCCAGTGCTTGCGCGTATAGCCGCGGAAAAACTTCTCGTAAAGATCGCGACCCACCCGGCTGACCACGACTTCCTCGGAGTTGCGCACCGTCGGAATTTTTTCCGCCACCCGGGCGAAATATTCAGCTAATTCTTCCGAGCTGAGATTCCAGCCATAAAGTCGATTAACCGTGTCGAGATTAATCGGAATCGGAAGAAGTTTCCCCTCCACGTGAGCCAGCACCCGATGCTCGTAGGGTCGCCATTCCGTGAAGCGCGAGAGGTAATCGGAAACCTCACGGGAATTCGTATGGAAAATGTGCGGCCCGTAACTGTGCACGCGAATCCCGGCATTGTCCGTATAATCGTAGGCATTTCCGGCAATGTGCGGCCGGCGATCGATCAGCAAAATCTTCTGGCCCGCGTCGCGGGCGAGGCGCTCGGCCAGGACGGATCCGGCGTAGCCCGCACCAACTATGAGGTAATCGTACATGGTAATCTTGGCAGTGATCCGTCGGACAAAGGGGTGGAAACTAACAGCTGATCGCTCGGTTCGGTAGCGTCAATTTGCCCTTGGCGCCGGCTCCGGGATCGCGTCAGAAAATCCTTTACGTCAGCACATTTCCACGTCCAAATTCGTCTGGCATTTCGAAATGAAATTGCAGCAGAGCAACAACTTATCCATTACCGGTTACCACTTTCATGAAGAAAAAATTCAGAATTATTTCCGGGCTAGCTGTCGCCATCATCGCCGCCGCCGCCCTTTCCTTCAACAGCACGGCTTCGGCCCAGGCGGACAACCCACACCTGCGGCGCCATCAGAGTCCCACCCCGGGTAAGGGCGGATCGACGACGGAATCTCAACTGAGCCAGCAGGACCAACATTTCCTCGTCTCCATCGTGAGCGCCAACGAGGAGGGCATTCAGGAGGCCATGGTGGCGGAGAAGAAAGCCGAGCACGCCGAGACGAAACGAATTGCCAGCCGCATTATGGCCAGTCATCAGCAAATGAATAAAGAGCTGCGCGCCTTGGCTAAGAAAAAGGGCCTCGCGATTACCACCGGCAACATCGCCCCGCGGGACATGGGCACGAAGAACTACGAGGCCCAATACCTTTACACCATCGAAACCGATCACCGGGTGGACTTGAAGGACTTCAATCAGGAGCTGAAAAACGGAAAAGATCCCGAGATCAAAGCCTGGGCGGCCCAGCATATGCCGACGGTAAAAGAGCATATGGAGATGGCCAGAAAAGCGCGCAAGGATTTGAAATAAATCTGGAGAATTCTCTCCAGCGGCACGTCTCGAAAGAGGCGTGCCGTTTGTTTTTAGCGGGAAGGGTGGACCCGAAGGCGCATTTGCAGGAAAAGCTTTTCCTCGGGGGAATCAGGCACCAGCGCCGGCAGATACAACTGCGGGTCGATTCCAATAATCTTGAGCCGTAGCGAGTCCGAACCCGGCAAGCGTTCCAGATCGCCCCGCAGGATAATGGCATCGAACTGCGAAGGGTTCGTCGCGGTGAAATAATCGCGCTTCGCACTCTGCAGACGGAGCGCCGCGATTTCGATCACCGTCAGCGGGCTGACGAAGTCGACGCGCAGAGGGGATGTCCCGGCGTTTGGCGGGAGCGCAATCGTTACCTCTTTCCACTCTTTATGGCCAAGCCGCGCATTCACGGAATCCTCCTCGCGATGCACACCGTCGTGCGTATGAAAAACTTGAATGACGGTTTGCTGGTGAAAAGGCTGATCCCGCACCGCACCGCTCCTCCAGTCTTCGGCAATGCGCCGCTGTAACAGGGCGAATCTCGATCGGTAGTAATCAACGTGACGCAGCCGAACCGCCGAATCACTGCAGGAAAAAAGAACTTCCAACGGCACCGGTAATGATTCGTTAGGCGGATTTTGCCATAACCCCAGACCGGGCCCGTCGTGAAACGTGAAGGCCCGGCCGTGTCGCTGGAGTTCGCTCCAGACTTTCCAGACGCCGAAGCCGGATCGACGCACCGTCACATCATGCATCAGCAACAGGCCACCCGGGCGCAGCCGGGGCAGCCATTGCTCCACGTCGTGTCGGACTGCTTCCTCGTCATGCGAACCATCGAGATGAAGCAGATTGATACTGCCGGGCTCGAATCTGCCAAGAGCCCCGTCGAAGCTTGAACGCAGCAGAGTCGAGAAATCCTTGTAATGCGCCTCGTTATAGGCAGTTACCTGCGCGAAGGTTGTTTCGTCGTACTGGCCAGCCTGGCTGTCGCCGCGCCAGGTATCAACGGCGCAACAGCGCGTGCCGGTATCGTTTTCAGAAGCCGCCTGACAAAAAGTGAAATAACTTTCCCCGCGATCCGTCCCGAGCTCGACGAAGAGACTCGGCCTCGTCAGGGCGATGAGATCGCAGGCAAAGTGCAGATGCGGCGTCCATGCGCCTACGCCGTAAACAAGCGGTTCGAAGCGCTGCGAGGGCAAAGCGAAATCGCCGGAATCCATGACATGCGCAGAATAGTCGCTCGGGCGCGACAACGCCAGCCGGGCGGTCGGGCAACGGCGCGCGAATGCGCGGGAAAAAAGAGATGCTCGCTCAACACAATCGTCCAAGTTAGGCAGGCGAAGACGAAAGCACGAAATATTTCAGCATGGTTGATCGATCTCAGACGCGCGTTCTTTTCTTCGCCCATGAAACCACCTGGAGTGGCGCGCCGATTCAGCTGCTTCATCTCATCACGTGGCTGAAAGGCCGCGGCTGTCAGGTGGCGGCCGCCGTTCCGGAGCCGGCTACTCCGGAGAGTGGACCGGTCTCCACGGAACTGACGCGAGGCGGAGTGGAGACATTTCCAGTTCTCAACCTCTCAGTCTCGCCTGATCTCGCCGCGCTCCGGTCGCTTTGCGCGCAATTCGACATTGTCATCGCGAACACGCTCGTGATGTGGGCCGCAGTTCGTGCCGCTTACGAAGAAGGTGTGCCGGTCATTTGCTACATCCATGAAAGCCTCGTCGCCGAACAGTTGATCGCACAGATTCCGGAAATCCGGCCGGCGTTGCAGTTAGCCGATATTCTGATCGTACCGACGCGGCGCACGGCCCGGCTTTATACAGCCCTCACCACGCGACCGATCGAGATCATTCCGTACGGAATTCCTCCGGTGGAACCAACGCCAAAGCAACGGATGCGCGACACGAGGCTAACGCGGTTTCTTCTCCTCGGCACCTACGAACCGCGCAAAGGCCAGGACCTTTGCCTCGAAGCGATCGCGCGGCTCGGCGCCGCAGCTCAATCCGGCGCGCACTTCCAAATGGCGGGGCGGATTTTGGACCGGCCATTCTACGACAAGCTCTCGCGACGATGTGTGGACTTGCGGAACGTCGAGCTGATGAATGCACTCGAACACAGCCGGGCGCTGGAGGCGATCGCGGCTGCCGACTGTACTCATTTGCGCCTCGCGCGACGAAACCATGCCGATCGCCATTCTGGAAGCGATGAGCCTTGGCAAACCGATCGTCAGGTACGAATGTGGGCGGCGTGGCCGAGTGGCTCGTCGACGGCGTGAACGCGCTACTTGTTCCATCGAACGACGCTTCCGCTCTGGCCGAAGCTCTACGGCGTTGCCTCGAAGAGCCGGAGCTTACGAGCTCGTTAGGCAAAGAGGCGCGCCACACCTTTCTCGAAAATTTCACGCTCGACCGACTCGGTGAGTGCTTCACCGCGCTGATCGAGCGGGTGCGAATCAGAAAAGAATCATGACCTCCCACGAGTGGCTCGAGCGATTCGATACCCTGATGAACGAAGATCGCGCACGGCTCCGCGAGACTCTGAGCGGCCTGACAGGTCGTCCCCTTATTTCGATCATCCTGCCGATCTACAACTGCGATCTCGAATTCCTTGGCCGAGCCATCGAATCAGTGCGCCGGCAAATTTATGAGCAGTGGGAAGTCTGCATCGCCGATGACGCCTCAACTGATCCGCAAATCAGGCCGTTCCTCGAGGATTTGGCGCGCCGTGATGCCCGCCTCAAAGTCCATTTTCGCGAAACAAACGCCCACATTTCCGCCTGCTCCAATTCGGCGCTGGCGCTCGCCTCGGGCGCATGGTGCGCGCTGCTCGATCAGGATGACGAATTGGCCGAAAACGCGCTGGCCGAAGTGGCGTGTGAAATCGCCCGCCATCCGGACGCGGGCATCGTTTATTCCGACGAAGATTTTCTCGATGCGCACGGTGTTCGATCGAATCCGTTCTTCAAGCCGGATTGGAATCCGGAGCTTTTCCTCGGCCAGAATTACCTGAATCATCTCGGCGTTTATCGCACTTCGCTTCTGCGCGAAATCGGCGGTTTTCGGGAAGGATTCGAAGGCTCGCAGGATTACGATCTGGCGCTGCGTTGCGTGGCACGTTTGCGTTCCGGGCAAGTTCACCACATCCCGCGCATTCTTTATCACTGGCGCATGGTCAAGGGCAGCCTTGCGGACGAGCCCGATGCGAAACCGTACGCACGACACGCGGCGCGGCGCGCTCTCAACAGTTTTCTCGCCGAGCGCGGGATCGACGCGCGAGCCGAAGCTTGTCCCGAAAATGATGAATCGCACCGCGTCATTTATGCGCAGCCAGCTGAGCCGAAACCGGTCACCGTCTTGCTGGCGGAAGGCGAGGAAACCCATTTCCTCGAGCAAGCCGATTACCCACGGCTCGAAATCGTGCATACGAATGCAGGCGCCGCCGGGGCGAATGCCGGAGCGAAGCGCGCGAAAGGAGAAATCCTCCTTTTCCTGAGCGGCGAGATTCAGTCGGCCGAAGCCGGCTGGCTGGGCGAGATCGTCAGTCATGTCGTCAGGCCAGAGGTCGGCGCGGTCGGCGCGCGCTTGTGGTCGGCGGAGGGAGTGCTGGAGGCGGGCGGCTTCATTCTGGGTCTGGGCGGATTGGCGGCCCCGTTATTTGGCGGCATCCCGCGCGGCCACCCAGGCTACTTCAATCGGGCCTGGCTCCAGCAGGATCTCTCCGCTGTTTCCGCGGCGTGCCTGGCTGTGCGCACGGAGGTTTTTCGGGAATTGAACGGCTTCGACGACAAAAATCTTCCGCAGCATTTCTACGACATCGATTTCTGTCTTCGCCTTCGACAACGGGGCTTCCGCGTGATTTGGACGCCGTATGCGAACCTGACTTTTTCCAGCACAAAGATGCAGAAGGACTTGGAGCGCAGGCGTGAGGAGGACTGCATGAGGGAACGTTGGGGCGCGCAACTTGAGCACGATCCTTTTTACAATCCGAACCTGTCACTCGCGCTGCCCGGCTTCGCTCTCGCCTGCCCGCCACGTGTCCGGGACATCGGGTGACGGCAACCTGATTTGAATATCCACGAGCCATACCTTGACAGACACGGGCGGAATCATTACGCGAACCGAAGACATGCGTTCAGATTACAAGGGTGTTTGGACGGCGCTCTCGGAAACGCTTTCCAGTGCCAAGATGCACGTCAGCGGCACCGAGGATGAAGCCACCATCGAGAGCAGCGGCATCGGGACGAGCCAGTTTCTCCTGCAGAACGTCGGAATCAATTCGTCCGATGTCGTCCTGGAGATTGGATGCGGCTTCGGACGTGTCGGAAAATATCTCGCTCCGCACTGCCGGCGTTGGATCGGCGCCGACGTTTCTCCGAACATGCTCGCTTTTGCCGCCGAGCGGCTGCGCGATTTCCAGAATGTGGAATTCATCGAGTTATCGGGAAACAACCTCTCATCGGTTGCCGACAATTCGATCGATCTTGTCTATTGCACCGTCGTCTTCATGCATCTGGAGAGCTGGGACCGCTACTCGTATGTCGAGGAAGCGTTCCGCGTCCTGCGCCCGGGCGGCAAACTTTACGTCGACAACGCCAATCTTTGCAGCGACGCCGGATGGGCCATCTTCGAGACGTACCGGAAAGTGCCGCTCGCACAGCGGCCCGATCACATCACAGTTTGTTCGGTTCCAGAGGAGCTGAAGGAATATCTAAAACGCGCCGGCTTCGAACGGATCGAAAGTCAGGCCGGACCCGAGCTGATTTCGGTCTGGGGACGCAAACCGTCGGATTCCGCTGTCGATCGCCCACCGGAAACAGGGCCGCGTTCCCGCGTTTTTTCCGGCTCAACCGAGCCGCGTCTCTGGTGGCATCGTCGCACAGGGAGCGATTACGTGCCGCCCGTTTATTCGTGCCTGAGCGATGAAGAATGGCAGTTGATGCGCAAGTGGTACGCCGAGACCAGCGCGCAGAATCTGGCCGGTGAATGTGCCGTCCCGCTCATGTCGCTGCTCCAGGGGCTGGTCATGGGAAATGTCGTCAGGTCGATCGTGCAACTCGGAACTTTTGCCGGGTACTCGGCGCTTCTTCTCGGTTTTTTCCTGCGCCAAATGGGAGCGCGCCGCGGACTCTTTAGTCTCGAGATCGATGAGTTCCTTTGCGGCTATTCACGCGGCTGGCTCGATCGGGCCGATCTGCTCGAGTTCGTCCAGGTCGAACATCGCAGCTCGCTCGATCCTGCATCGACTGGGCTGGCCACCGCCTACCTCGGCCGCGCGCCCCAGCTTGTGCTCGTCGACAGCTCGCACGAGTACGAAGCCACCATGCGTGAATTGGAGGCCTGGTATCCGGCACTCGCGCCCGGCGGTCTCATGGTTTTGCATGATACGAGCCGTTTTGCGGCCGATTTCGACGTCACAAAAAAAGGCGGAGTCTCCGCGGCCTTGCGCGAATGGCGCGGGAAACATCCGCAATTGGAAGCCTTTTCGCTCAACGCTGACGTGCACGCGATGGAACCGCCGCCGTCAGTTTATCAGGATGCGTGCGGCGCAGGTCTTATCCAGAAACCTCACTCACCTCCGGCAGGTTGAGCCTGGTCCGTGCGACCCCGAAAATTGTCGCGCGCGGCTCGAATTGATCGACGAGCGCGCCGTAGCGTTTGTGCAGGTGCAGGACGAGATCACGCTCGAAGAGGTTGGTGATGTTAATCATCGAAGTGTCGTGATGCCGGTAGAGACAAAGAATGTTCGGCACAAAAGCGACCGTCTGTTTGCGCGACGCAAACCGCAGCCACATGTCGTAGTCCTCCCAGCCAAACCACCCAACCTGGTTCAGCCGGTTGTCGTAGCCGCCGTCTTCGAGCAAGGCGTCACGCCGGAAGAGCGCCATGGCGTCGATGTAAGGATGCTGCACGAGGATTTGCGGATCCCAGTCGTAATAGGAAAGCAAGCCGACGCGATGCGAAGGATCGCCACGGAAGCGGCAGAGCAAGCTGTAAGCAGCGGCTCCATGCTCACTTTTGATAGCCTCCAGCAGTTGAGAAAGGCCGTTCGGGAAAATGAGATTGTCGGCGTCCATGATGAAGACATAGGGGGCGCGCGCCAGTTGCACGCCGACATTGCGCGCGTCGGCCAGCCCGGTGTTGAATTGTTTGTCGACAATGCGAATCGGCAGATCGAGTCCGGCCTGGAAACGACGCGCTTCGCCTAACGAATCATCAGTGGAAGCGTCGTTGACGATTACAATCTCGAGCGGTTCCCGCATCAGCGCGGCGGCGCGTCGCACACTGGCCAGGCATTCGTCGAGGTAATGGCCGTAGTTGAAGAGCGTGATGAGAACCGTAACGGCCGGTGTGAGCGAGTCGCGATACGGTTCGTTGTCGTGTACGGTCCAGATCTCACTACCTTCCGCACGCCTCGCTTCCTGCTCCATCCAGCGTGCCTCATAGGCCTCCCGCTTTTGCACAATCGCGGAACGCTGGTCCGCAGCGTCATCCGCCATTTCCTTCGGCTCCGACTCCGGCGAGAGGGAAACCGTTTCGCGGCCGAAAAGAGCATTAAGATCATCGCGCAGCGCACGCTTGAACTGGCGCGTAATGCGCGAGGAGAACTTGCGACGCAAATCGATCGGCAGCGGTTCCGGCGTCGCGTCGGGCACGGTGGCCGGCAGAAACCCGTCCGCATTGGCAAAGCCGGGCTCGTCCAGCTCCTCGAGAAATTTCCGGCAGGCAAAAGATTGTCGCAGTTGTTTCTCGATAAACTGGTGGCCGGCGTGCGCGATGGCTTCGGCTTCGCCGGGCCGATTCAGATAATATTCGCAGCAGGTGATGAGATCCTCTTCGTCCGCCATGACAAAATGCCGGCCCGGCACGAGCGGCCCGTAACCTTCGGAGGTTTCGCTGATGATGCAGCAGCCGTTGGCCAGGCCGACGAGCATGCGATGCCATTCGCAATATTTTCGCTCCGCGTAATGGAGATTGAGAAAAATGCGCGATTGACTGAGCAGTTCGTTGCGTTGCGCCGCACTCAGGTAGCTGCGCGTGGCCCTCGTCTTGGCGAAACCTAGCGGAACAAAGCGCAGATGACAGTGATGCTGGGCAAAGAATGGCGCCTGTTCGGCAAAGAAGCGGTCGCGGCGCGGGGTCATCGAACCGAGAAACGTGATGTCGAAGTTGCGCTCAGCGTAGGCCGGCTGAGCGGGTGCCGAAAGCATCGAGTGATAACCGAGTTGAAAATGGCGGGCCGGCACGCCGTGGGCGCGATAACCGGCGACGCCCAGCGGATTGATGTCGACCGTGGCGCGGGCCGACACGGCCCACGGCAGGTTGCTGTAAAACCAACCCGTCTCCGGTTGCTCGGTGCAGAGGAGAACGGCATTGCTCGTTAGGCGCTCCGCCGCCTCCTGTGTCACTCTTTCGCGCAGAAACAAATTGTAATATTCGTGCGGCGTCACCACCATCGGCACGGTCCCGGGCGGCGGATCTTCCGGCAGAATCTCATCGAGGCGCATCTGCGCCGCGCAGCCGAGTTCACGGAATCCCGCAGCAATCAATTCGCCGATCTCGAGAATGAAGAGGTTTGATCGGGAGGTGGCGAAGAGATCAATGCGGTTTGTCTTCTGCGAAGAAGGCGAAGAACGAGGCACGGGCCGTTTTTGCCGAAGCGCATCGAGTGTCTCATGCCCTTCCCGTTTTCCGGGAAAGAGCTGCTGTAAAAAGGAAATGAGAACGCGATGCAGATGGACCAAGTGGAGCGATTTCAGAAACGAAAGCGGCCAGACCCAGATGACCGCAGTGTGAAACGTGCGCCAAACACGATCCTCCCCGCGCACCTGCAGAGTAAGGCGATTGCGCCCAAGTCCCGGCCGCAATTCGAGAAGAAATCCGCTGTCCCGCGCGCCCGGCAACTCGGGAAAAGCCCCGGCCACATCGCGCCGTTCCCGTTTGCGCCGCGCCGGCACAGTTTCGCGGCGGCGAAAAGTCGAGCGCACAATGGCCCGAATGCCGTAAATCGGTTCGCCCGACCGTTCCAGCAGCCACCCGCTGATGGCGCAGGCGTCGCCAAAGATGCGGCTCTCGATCGGCGCATCGAAACGAAAAAGATAATTCTGAGCTGCGGGCTGGTCGCTCACTTTTCCTCCCACGGCTGGCTGAGACGCGGAGGGAAAGCGAGGGTAAATAAATGGTCGCGGAGATCGAGGTTCGGATTGTAAAAAGGATCGGCCGCGAGGAGTAGCGGCCATTTGTTCTTTACGTAATCCACTTCCGCCGAAAAACGCTGGTGTTTGTCGAGCGTATCTTCGAGGCCGCGGCTGGCCGACTCCCAATGCTGGAATTCCGCATACGGCGTGTAGATGATGCGATAGCCGGCCGCCCGCAGGCGCAGGCAAAAATCGACGTCGTTGAAGGCGACCTTCAGGTGTTCTTCTTCAAAACCGCCCACTTCGAGATAAACGCTGCGCCTAACGAGCATGCAGGCCGCCGTGACGGCGGAAAGTTCCTGGGCCAACGAAGCGCGCGCAAAGTAGCCGTGATCGCCAGGCGGCAGACATTTATGGGCGTGATCGGCCAGTTCGCCGCCGCCCGCGCCGAGGATCACGCCGGCGTGTTGAATACGGCCATTGGGAAAAAGAAGACGCGCGCCGACCGCTCCGACGCTCGGTTGCAGCGCCCGGCTCACCATTTCTTCCAGCCAATCGGCCGTCACGACGGTGAGATCGTTATTGAGAAAGGCCACAAATTCGGCGCGGCTTTCGTGCACGCCGAAATTGTTGAGCCGGCCGTAATTGAATTCTTCATCGCACCGCAAAATACGGACGCGCGGTTCGGCGCCTAATTGCTCGATATAGGCGAGCGTCGCCGGCTCACGGCTGCCGTTGTCGATGAGGATGATTTCGAAATTCGGATAGGTCGTTTTCCCGAGAATGCTTTCGAGGCAGGAACGCAGCTGCGCGAGCAAATCGCGTGTCGGAATGATAATGGAAACGGCCGGCTTGACCTCCGGTAATTCATAACGAATGCGCTGGAAGTCCTCCAGATCGGTGCGTTCGACTCGCGCCGCGATTTGGCGAAGGTCGAGATGTTCCTGCACCGCTTTGATGGCGGCGGCGCGCGCTTTTGGCTTGGCGTGAAAATTGAGCGCAGCGCTCCCGGCCGACATGCGCCAGTGATACAAGATGCGCGGGATGTGGCGAATCTGTCGTGAATCGACTTTCTCGGATGCGCGCAGCAGCAGATCGTAATCCTGCGAACCTTCGAAGCCGGCGCGAAAACCGAGCTCCCTGATCAGTTCGGCCTGGTAAACGCCCAGATGCGAGAAGTAATTCTGGGCCAGGAGAAGCGTCCAATTCCAGTCGGACTTGAAATGCGGATTCGTCCGCCGGCCGGTCGGATCGAGCTTGTCTTCATCACTGTAGATCAGTTGTGCGTCGGGATGCCGGTTAATTTCGCAGGCCACGAAATAAAGCGCGGCCGGCGCCAGCTCGTCATCATGATCGAGCAACGCAATGAAGTCACCATTCGTTAGGCCGAGCGCCTCGTTGGACGCTGCCGCGATACCGCCGTTTTCCGTGCGGAATTGAACGCGGATGCGGCGATCGTTTCTGGCGACCCGAGTCAGAACCGTCCGCACCCCGGGCGTCGTCGAAGCGTCATCCACGATGCACAATTCCCAATGCGGATAAAGCTGCGCGCGCACCGAGTTGATGGCCGCGCGAAGATGTTCGGGATCCGGATTGTAAACCGGCATAACCACCGAAATGAGCGGCCGGTAGCCAAGGCGCTGGATGTGCTGATGAATCTTGCGCCGCTCGTGCAGCCGCAGGGTGTCGTAACGCCGGATCCATTCGTCGTAATCGCCCACTGTCGCGATCGCTCCGTTTTTCCTGTGCGGAAAATCGATGAGCGGGCCGCGAATTTTCCGGCTAAAAACCTCGCGCCACTCGCCGCCGAGGCGCGCTTCGAGATGGAGAACGGTCGAACCGCGCGGCGCCTCCGCTTCAATCTCGAACCCGCTCTTGAACGCGTCGGAGCGTTCCGGATAACTCTGGGCCACGTCGGGACGAAAATGGCCCAGGTTGGCTGGAAACTCCCGTGCGCCCAAACGGGCGCGCATCGCTTCGATCGGCTGCTCAGCCTCGCTCAGACACCAGCCGCTGATGCGAAATCGGCGCGGCAGGCTACGCCAGTCTGTCGGCGCATCGACCCAGCAAAGAAAACCATTCGTTAGGCCGTGGAAATGTGGCCGCTCCGGTCGAGCCGTGAGAAAGTGCCGCGTTGGCCTCGTTGGGGCCCCCGTTTCGCCTTCTGGAATTACGACATCGTGCCAGGAAAACAAATTCCAGAGCCCGTCATCGGCCGCCGCTTCGAGGAAAAGGAGGAAGATCTCACCGGGCGCAACCGGCACTTCGACCCGAAAACCGGACGAGCGATTCAAAATGTCGCTGTATGCGATCGGCACATCAGGCCGCGGCAATCCGTAATCGGCTTGCCAGGTTTTTTGGCGCAGTCGGGCGCGAACCTTGCCAATCGGTCTCCCGCTCGTTTCGGCGACCCATCCCTCGGCCCGCAGCCAGCCGGTCGCGGCCGCTTCTTCCACGAAAAGATGGACGAAGCAATGGAACTTCGAAGCGAGCGGCGTCTTCGTGTCTGTCATGCGCGATTCTGCACGGGGGACGACGCGGGTTTGCGCGCGCGCAATTCGAAGCCGGCCGCGGCGCGCTTTTGCAGTTCCTGGGGCAGATTTTGGAGTAAAGGAAAACCGGGCGGCGGATCGGTCCCGCGTTCCCAGAAGGCGGCCCATTCGCCCAACGACGTTGCAGCGAGCTGCGCCAGTTCCGTCCCGGACGCGCCGCTCTCACCAACTGTGGCCATGACCTTCGACATGAGAAAAGCGATCGCGTAGGCGGGTGAGAAATTTCCGCTCGCCTCGCAGCTCTCGATGGCGAAAGCGTCGAACCATTCGCGCAGACCAAACTCGGTGGCATTGAAAAAATGAAACGGGGCCTCGTGCAGCGGTTGCAGAAAAGCGGTGTGAATGATGACGCGGCCGCGGGGTTTTAGGACGCGTAGGATTTCGGCGGCGGCACGCTTTGGTTCGCGCAAATGCTCGAAAAGATTGAAGGCAAAGACGGTGTCGAAAGAATCGCTTTGAAAAGGCAGAGCATGCGCGTCGCCCACCACATCGGTATGCCGGAAAATCTTATGTTCCATTTCAATGCAGCTTGGATATTTTACGGCGGTGGCGCCGGCGCCGAGATTGAGGACGAATTCGTCGCCCCGCTGCAGGATCGCCTCGAACTCCGGGCCGAGCGGGTTGCTTTGGTGCGCGCTGGAAACAATCTCGACTTCTCCGGCAAGAAAAATAGCCGTCCCATTCCGCAGCCCGAAAACCTTGAGGCAGCCGGAGCATTGCAATTGCGCGTCACTCCTGCCAAGCGCGCCATGGCAATGCGGGCAAATAAGAATCGAAAGGTCCTTCACGCTGGCCAAAATTGGGCGAGCATTCTGCCCGCGTCCATTGGAAGATGGCGCTGTTGAAGAGTGATCCCGAGAATGTCCCAGGACAGGCCCGATCAGCTGTCAGGTCAACGATTTGGGTCGAGCTGAAGTACCGGCCGTTTTTGATTCTGCTCGGCTTGGGCCTCATCGTTCGGATTTTCCTAATGGTCGCCTATCGCCCGGCGGTCATGCTGTGGGTCGATTCGATTCGTTTCGCTCGCGTCAACCCGCCGCAGATCTTCGCCGATTTCTGGATGCCGGCGGGTTACCCGATCCTGCTCAAAATCCTGCGGGGAATAGCGCATCAGCTCCGTTTCACCATCGCGGTGCAACATCTGATGGGACTGGTCGTAGGCACCTTGTTCTTCCTGACCATGCGGCGCCTGCGCGCTCCGCGCTGGCTGGCGGCCCTCGCCGCCGCCGTCCCGCTGCTCTCCGGCGATCATCTTTATCTCGAGCACACCATGATGGCGGATTATCTCCTGATTTTTCTGACCGCGGCTGGGTTAAGCGCTGCTGTCTGGGCGTTGAGCGATGGGATACTCCTGCCCCTTCTCGCCGTCGCCAGTGTCCTCTTGACGCTTGCCGCGCTGGTGCGAAGCGTCGGAGTTATTTTGCTGCCAATTCTCGTCTTCTGTGCGCTCCTGGTACCCCGAGATTCATGGAGGCAACGTTTTGAGGCAGCGAGCGCGGCTCTTTTGCCCGGCGCCGGCGCTTTCCTTTGTTACTTCGTCTCGTTTCTCCTGAGTCACGGCAGCTATCTGGGCTTGTCCGATATGCGCGGCTGGAATCTCTATTCGCGCGTGGCGCCGTTCGCGGATTGCCGTCAGTTCACCCCGCCACCAGGGACGGCAGTGCTGTGCGAAGAAACTCCACCGGCGCAACGGCCGGGGCCATTCGGCTACGTCTGGGACAGCAATTCCGTCGCGCGTCGAAACTTCACTTTTGATGCCGCCGACTCGCAGAAGCTGGGCCGGTTCGCCCGAGAAGTGATCCTGCATCAGCCGTGGGCCTATCTTTCCGCGGTCCTGACCGATCTGGCGCGGTATATCGATCCGCACATTTCGAACGGACGCGGCTACTCGGGGCAACCGCGGGAGATTGTTTCCTTTGGCTGGCGCGATCGCAAAGTGGAACGGTTCGTGGTCGGTTGGATGTCGAAGAAGTATCGCGGGACAAAGGTTCACCTGCGCTGGCCGGCGGTGCTCGCGGAATATCAAAATTTATTCCGCCTGGACGGTCTTCCCCTGGCCGGACTGATCGTCTTCACCGCTCTCGGGATGTTTCGATCGGCCGGTTCTCTGCGCGTCGGCATTCTTCTATTCGGCCTGGGCGCGCTCGGCCTCTACGTAGTACCGGTGCTCACGGTTTCCTACGACTTTCGTTACGGCATCCCGGGCGAGACTTTCATCGTTGTCTCGGGATTGCTGGGGGCGCTCGCCTTTGTGCAGCGAAAACAGAGAAGGGAAACGCATGCCTGTGACTGAGGGAGAACGGTTGCGGCTGCTAAGTGTCGTCATTCCAGCGCGCAATGAAGAGGGTTGCGTGGGGGCCACGCTGGCGGAAATCGCGACCGAGCTGGAGCGCGAGGCGATTCCGCATGAGATCATAGTCGTCGATGATGACAGCATCGATCAAACATGGCCGCTGCTGTGCGAGCTGCGCGCCCGGCTGGCCAGCCTGCGGCCGATTCAGAATGCGGGGGCACGCGGCTTCGGTCGGGCAGTGGTCTGTGGCCTGGATCACATGCAGGGCGACGCCGTGGTCATCACCATGGCGGATGGCTCCGATGATTGCCGCGACATTGTTCGTTACTGGAAGGCGTTGCAGGAAGGCCATGAATGCGTCTTCGGCAGCCGTTTCGTCAAGGGCGGACAGGTTATCGATTATCCTCCGTTGAAACTCTTCCTTAACCGACTGGCCAATTTATTTCTGCGCCTGCTTTTCAACATCGAACTCAACGACACAACGAACGCCTTCAAAGCGTATCGCCGTATCGTCATCGACGGCTGTCGGCCACTCATTTCGCCACACTTCAACATCACCATTGAATTACCGCTCAAGGCCATCGTGCGCGGCTACTCCTGGACGGTGATTCCAACCACCTGGCGAAATCGCAGCAGCGGCGCTTCCAAGTTTCGGATCAAAGAAATGGGCAGCCGCTACTTTTTCATTTCTTTGTACGTCTGGCTGGAGAAATATTTCAGCCACGGCGATTACAAGAGACGCTGAGTCTGCGCGGCCCGAGCCGCAGTTTCCGCCGATTCACATGCGCAAAACAAAAATCATCTGCACCCTCGGTCCCGCATCGGAGAAAACGGAGACGCTCCGCCAGATGATGGAAGCGGGCGCAGACGTCTTTCGGATTAACATGAGCCATGCGCAGCACGACTGGGTGCGCGACCTGGTGCCGCGGGTACGTCAGTTGTCACAAAACCTGCAACGACCACTGGCCATTCTTTTCGACACCCAAGGGCCGGCCATTCGGACCGGGGAGGTTGCACAGCCAATTTCTCTCCAGCCGGGCGATATCCTGGAATTGAGGACGCGTAACGCGAAACCGGAAGCGCCCCATTCGGTGACGGTGAACTATGATGGCCTCATCGATGACGTTTCGGCCGGCCACAAGGTTTTAATCGACAACGGCGTCATGCAACTGGTCATCATCCAGAAAGAAAAGGATCGCCTGCGCTGCAAGGTCTTGACGGCCGGAACGCTCGGCTCGCGCCGGCATATTAATCTGCCGGGTGTCCATGTGAATCTGCCGGCGCTCACTGAGAAGGATTTACGCGATATCGATCTCGGAGTGGAAATGGGCGTTGATTTCGTCGCCCTGAGCTTTGCCCGCCAGGCAGGCGATCTTGGAATCCTGCGCAAGGTTTTAACCGAAAAAAAGAGCCCGGCCAAGATTGTGGCCAAGATCGAAGAACAATCGGCCGTCAAGCAGATCGATGAGATGATCGAAGCGGCCGACGCCATCATGGTGGCGCGAGGCGATCTCGGGATTGAAATCCCGATGGAAGAGCTTCCCATTATTCAGCGGCGCATCGTGAAACGCTGTCTGCGTTTCGGCAAACCGGTCATTGTCGCGACCCATATGCTTGAATCGATGATCGAGAACCCCGTGCCGACGCGAGCTGAAATCACCGACGTCGCGAACGCGGTTTTCGAGCAGGCGGATGGCATCATGTTGAGCGCCGAGACCAGTATGGGCCATTATCCGGTGGAATGCGTGCGGGTGTTCGATCGGGTGGCGCGCCGCATCGAACGGAGCGGCGGCGCGGGCTACGCCGAGGATGCCATTTTGGAAGATGCGCGGCAGAAGACGGTCGCCTCAGCTGTCGTGCTGGCTAATTCGTTACGCAACGCCAAGCTGATTGTCTTCACCCGGCACGGCACCATGGCAAGAAATGTTTCCAATATGCGGCCAAGGCATGCGCCGATTTTTGCCTTCACACCGAGTGAAGAAGTTTATCGGCAACTCACGCTTTTGTGGGGCATCGTGCCGGTGCGGCTCGCTTTTTCGGATGATCCCCATGAGACGATCGTCGCGGCCGAGGATTATCTGCGCGACCAGCGACTCTCGGATGAGTCCGACAATCTGGTTGTCATTAGCGACATGCGAAGCGGCGAAGTGATGGTGGATTGCGTGCAACTGCGCCAGGCGCGACATCGTTAGGCCTATTCCTGTGGGCGAGCCGTCACAGGTGTGCCGGAGATGGGGAAAGCGCGTCGGCGTTTGGCATCGATGGCCCAGGCCCGGAAGCGAACGTTGCCTGCCGAAAAACCACCGATTGCAAAAGTCCGGTCGAAACCAGCCGTTCTGAGACGCTGACTTTTTAATGCCGAAGCGACATCCGGACGCGGAACGCCGGTTTCGGTGACGCCAAACAACTTCCACCGGCGCGTTTCGTCCAGATAACCAAGAACCACATAACTGGCCGGGATGTTTCGGTTCGGAATGCGCGCCCAGCCCTGAACGCGAAGACGATCGCGGGAAATGAATGCGATCTGATCCAGGAAGCCAGCGTTGGTCGAAGCGGCCGGCGCGTGAGCTACGACGTCGACCAGCGATTCGCTCACTAAACGTGGCCGCAGTTCGTCATGCTTCGCGAGAATGCGAATCGTCCGCAACGTTCCAGGAAAGGGACTCAGGAGTTGCAGGTCGGGGTTAGAAGGAATGGCCAGACTCCAGCGGGTGACGAGACGGAGGTGTTCTCGCTCGGCTTTGGTTTCATTCAGCTGCGGCAGCTCCTGGAAAAAGGTGAAGACCCATGCCACCAGAACGATAATGGCCGCGGGCAAAGTAATTGCTTTCGTTCGGCGAAGGCTGCAGAACAGTCCGACAAGGGCGATGTAGAAAAAGACCGTGAACGCCGTGTAGCGGACATCGTAAGCTTCGATCAATCCAAGGCCAAGCCGGCCGGCCGTCGTTATCACGCCCGAGATCAAGGCATAAATGCCGAGCATTAGCCATGGGTAGAGGACGCGCCAGGAATCGGGCTGGCGGCTTCTTCTTGCAACAGCGGCAGCGGCCAGCGTAGCAAACAAAATAAGGACGCCCCAACCGACCAGCGCAGGTGCAGGAGTGAGGAAGAGATCGCCGAGCCAGATGGTAAAATAATGCAGCGCGTCTGGCGGCAACGAAAGCTTGGCCAGCAAAGCCGGCGAGCGTGCCGGATGGCGATAGCCGACAAAGTAGGCCGCAATTGAAATGAAGGCGACCAGCAGGTAAACGATTCGGCAGGCTCGCCTACGGGCGCTCGATTCCGGCGCGATGCCCTGCCAGTGCACTGGAAATGCCAGCATCCAGACGAGCATTCCATTGGCAAAAGAATATGTGCTGAGGAAAGCGAGTGAAGCGCTGACGATCGTTTTGCTACAAAACGATCTTGCTCGCAGGTTGCAGATCAGAGCCAGGATCAAGGCAATGGCCGGCGTGAAAGCTTCCCCTTGAATGCCATAGAGAAAGTTCTCGTATTCGCGCGGCGAGAAAAGCAGAAGGAGCACGAAAAAAAACCCGCCCGCGACGTGCGGGGGCGCCACGGTCATTCGTAAAAGCACGTACAGCCCAAACGCGCCGACACAGACCCAGGCGAACGTCAGCAGCATGCCAAAGCGCACGTCCCAACCGGCTGGAACGTAGAGCGCAAGGTAGAGCAAACGCGGGAAAAATTTCCTCGACTCGTTATGCTGACCCCAGAGATCGGCGAAATGAAGCGAACCGCGGTACCAGGCGGCGAGCGTTTCGCCGGGCGTCAACCACTCGTCCCACCACGGGACGGCAACCCAATGGGTGCACATCAAGTAAAAAGCGGCGGTGACGGGCGCCGCCAACGCAAGACTCCAGAGGATTCGCCGCCACCCTTGCATCGGTCAGCAGCATGGCGGTTCCGCGTTTGCCGCGAAAGCAAAAGCGCGCGGACGTTTCCATCCGCGCGCTTCGTAAAGTGCTATCGAATCAGCCTATGCTTCGACCGGCAACTCGACGTCAACCGGGCGCTCCTTCTTGCTGAGCGCACGGCGCAACTTCGAGAGGGCGATGTTCTGCAGTTGACGAATTCGCTCGCGCGTCACGCCGAACTTCTTGCCGACTTCCTCCAGCGTCTTCGGCTTGCCGCCGTCGAGTCCGAAGCGCGAGAAGATGATCTTGCGCTCACGATCGTCGAGCACATCGAGCAGACCGCCGACTTCGTTGCGCAAGTTCTTGTCGCGCAACAGTTCGAACGGCGTCTGCGCCTCTTCGTCTCCCACGATTTCGCCGAACTCGGTCGAGTCGTCATCGCTGATCGGCGCATCGAGTGAAGCGGGCCGAATCGACACCGTCTTCAGCTGCGACACCTTGCCGCTGGCAATGCCGATTTCTTCGCCCAGTTCTTCGTCGGTTGGTTCGCGGCCGAGTTCCTCGCTCATTTGCAGGGAAACGCGGCGCATCTTCGAGATCTTGTCGACGAGATGAACAGGCAACCGGATCGTCTTGCTCTGGTTGGCCAGAGCGCGCTTGATCGATTGCTTGATCCACCACGCGGCGTAGGTGCTCAGCTTGCCGCCCTTGGCGGGATCGAAACGTTCCACCGCCTTCATCAATCCGATGTTGCCTTCGGAGATGAGGTCGAGGAGAGGCAGACCGAGATTGGCGTAATCGTGCGCGATCTTGACCACGAGCCGCAGATTGGAGCGGATCATGAGGGCGCGCGCTTCTTTATCGCCTTTCTTGATCTTGGCGGCGAGCTCGATCTCCTGCTCGGGGGTGAGCAGCGGGATCTGCCCGATTTCGCGCAGATAAATTTTTATTCCGGTATCGCTATCTTCAGCAGCCATATAAGTCTTCATGGGGCGGTTGCCACCATAAGCTCCCAAGGGTTAAGTTTTTGGACGCTCTATGGAAGGCGAGTTCTAACATTCAAAAAAGTAGTTAACAAGGTTAAATATTCGGATTAATGACAGAGTTTGGATGCCTTTTGTTCAATGTTTTTGCGGCCCCACACAAATCCCTGTGGGAGAGAAGCTTCCAAGGTGCGAAAAATACCCCGGAACCAACCCGTTTTCGCGCCAGAAAAACGGCTCTTTTTCTCCGACAAAATCCTCTTTATCAGCCGCAGCCCGCGCCGTCCAGATCGTACGAAAAAAAAAACGGCGCTTGGCTATTCGCGCAGCCTGAGCGAGGATCGGCCCGGCTTACCCTGCGAACTGACATCGTCTGAAGCATTTATATGAAGAGTAAGATTCGCGTCGGAATTATTGGCATCGGCAATTGCGCCTCTTCCCTCGTGCAGGGCGTCGAGTTCTATCGCATGGCGAAGGAACACGAACTGGTTCCGGGTCTGATGCATGTAAAATTGGGCGGCTATCACGTGCGCGACATCGAATTTAGCGCCGCTTTTGACATCAGCTCGACCAAGGTAGGACGCGATCTGAGCGAAGCCGTCTTCGCCGAGCCTAACAACACTGTGCGCTTCGCCGAAGTCCCAAAGCTGGGCGTGAAAGTGCATCGCGGCATGACCCACGATGGCCTCGGCAAATATTTGAAGCGCGTCATTAAAAAATCGCCCGCCTCGACCGACGACATCATTGGCATTTTGAAACGGACGCATACCGACGTGGTCGTTTCCTACCTGCCGGTCGGCTCGGAAATGGCGACTAAATGGTACGTCGAACAGATTCTCGAGGCCGGCTGCGCTTTCATCAATTGCGTCCCCGTTTTCATCGCTTCGCAGCGTTATTGGCAGAAGCGCTTCGAGGAACGGAAGCTCCCGGTCATTGGCGACGACATCAAATCGCAGGTCGGCGCCACCATTGCGCATCGAGTCCTGACCAATCTATTTCGCGAACGCGGAGTGCGGCTCGATCGCACCTATCAGTTGAACTTTGGCGGCAACACCGATTTCCTGAATATGCTGGAACGTGAGCGCCTCGAATCGAAAAAGATTTCCAAGACGCAGGCCGTGACCAGCCAGCTCGGCCATGCTTTGCCGGCCGACAATGTCCACGTCGGACCGAGCGATTACGTGCCGTGGTTGACGGATCGCAAGTGGTGCTATATCCGCATGGAAGGCACTACTTTTGGCAACGTGCCAATTAACTGCGAAATGAAGCTGGAGGTGTGGGACTCGCCCAACTCCGCCGGCGTGGTCATTGATGCGATTCGATGCGCAAAACTGGCGCTCGATCGCGGCATTTACGGATCCCTCACCGGGCCATCGAGTTACTTCATGAAGTCGCCGCCGCTCCAATTCACCGATGACGAGGCACGTCGCCGAACCGAACAGTTCATCGAAGGCGAGGAAGAACGGGCACGACCGCTACGCGTCAAAGCCAACGGGCATACCCGGGCCAAGACAAAGAATGGCGCCGCGGCGAAACATTAGCGCGGCGCGGCTGTTTCCTTTGCCGGAATCGTCTCGCGCGCGGCGATGAACCTCACAATTTCTCCTGGCTTCGGGTCGCCCGGCCGTTCGCCCTGTTCACAATGACGGTTTACAGGTGGGCTTGTTTTCCAACAAATCCTCCATGTTGAGTCCCAGCCGAACGATCGCCGAACTAAAGGAGCTGCGGACCCTAACGAGCGATGAGAACGGGGCGCAGCGGATCGCATTCACTGAAGCGTGGGCGAAAGCACGCGCCTGGTTGCGCTCGAAATTGGAAAATTTGCCCGGCCTCGAAATGCACACCGACGCCGCCGGAAATTTTTGGGCAACACTGCCCGGCGAAACCGAAAAGGCGCTGCTCATCGGCGGTCACATCGACTCCGTCCCGAACGGCGGCTGGCTCGACGGTTCTCTCAACACGCTGGCCGGCGTCGAAGTCTTGCGGCGTGTCTACGAACAGCACGACGGACGGCCCCCGGTCACGCTTCGACTGGTCGACTGGGCGGACGAGGAAGGCGCGCGTTTTGGCAAGAGCTTGTTTGGCTCATCCGCCTTCTCCGGGAACCTCGACATGGCAGAGGCGCGCGTGCTCAAGGATAATGACGGCATCGCTCTGCCGGTCGCGCTGAAGGAACAGGGAATCGATTTCGAGAAGGTCAGGGAATGCGGGAGAGAGCGGGATCACGCGGCGGCTTATCTCGAACTGCACATCGAACAGGGACCGGTGCTGCTCGATCGCGATCTTCCTTTGGGAACTGTTCTCGGAACATTCGGCGTGGAGCGCCACGCCCTCACCTTTCGCGGTCAGGCCGCACATTCCGGCAGCACGCCGATGAATCGCCGGCGCGATGCTTTCCTGGCCGCCGCCAAAATGAGCCCGGAAATCTACCGCATCGCCGAGCGGAGCGGCGGCGGCGTTTGCACAATCGGTTCCTGCGTGACGAAACCCGGCATCGTCACCAGCGTGGTCGAGGAGTGCCGTATCACGCTCGATCAACGCCACCTCGACGCGCAGGCACTCGCCCGCATGCTAGAGGAAGCGCACGAAGCCAGCGAACGTTTCGCTAAAGAAGGCAACGTAACTGCCTCCTGGGAACGACTCTGGAACATCGAACCAATTCTATTCAACGATGATCTGGTCGCCTTGTGCGATGAAGCGATTCGCGAGACGGGCGCCAGACCACATCGTTTGCCCTCCGGACCATTGCACGACGCGGCTGAAGTCGCGCGTGCCGGCATTCCCGCGGTCATGCTGTTCGTGCAAAGCCTGCACGGCATCAGCCACAACAGAATCGAGGACACGAAGGAAGATCATCTCGAAATGGCGGTGCGCACGCTCGATAAATTAGCCGACAAAACGATCCAATGGCTTCAGCAAAGCCGATAGATAAACAATTAAGTCGTTAGGGCAACGAGGCTTTTCGCCTAAGCTCCTGACCGAAAAGGATAAGATCTCGGTGCAGAAACATCGGCTGCCAACGAGCGAGGGATCGTATTGATCCATAAATGGGAATTCCGCCGCAAGAGACGGCGCCCTGCCCTTGGCGTCTGGTTCGCCTGAAGCTGAGCTTCGTTTAAAGAGAACAAGCAAATTTGTCGAGCGAAAAAGGAGGGATCGGGCAGCTCGCCTTGACGCGGAGGCAAATTTCTTCAAGCGAACACCCGCTTTTCCCATAAAGTTCCTGGCTTACCTTTGTTTTGCCATGCCAACGCTCGCCACGACCGTCGATGGATTGAAGCTGCCGAACCCGTTCGTCATCGCCTCGGGCCCGCCCGGCACAAACCTGAATGTCATCACACGCGCGTTTCGCGAAGGCTGGGGCGCGGTCATTGCCAAGACGGTCAGCCTGGATGCGGCAAAAGTGATAAACGTCACGCCGCGCTACGCGAAGCTGTATTCGACCGATCGCAAGGAAGTGATCGGCTGGGAAAACATCGAGCTGATCAGCGACCGGAAGTTCTCGATCTGGCTGGAGGAATTCAAGAAGTGCAAGGACCAGTTCCCCGAGGGCGTGCTCATCGCCTCGATCATGGAGGAATACAATCGCGATGCCTGGACGGAAATTGTCGGGCGTTGCCAGGAAGTCGGCGTTGATGCTTTCGAGCTGAACTTCTCCTGCCCGCACGGATTGCCCGAGCGCAAGATGGGCGCGGCCATGGGTGAGAATCCGGAAATTCTCGAGGAGGTCTGCGGTTGGGTCATGGAGGCGGCCAAGATTCCGGTGTGGGCGAAGATGACACCGAACGTGACTCATATTCAGGATCCGAGCCGGGCCGCCTTGCAAGCGGGCTGTCAGGGCATCAGTGCGATCAACACGATTCGCAGCGTCACGGGCGTGAATCTGGAAACGTTGCGACCGGAGCCGTCGGTCGAAGGTTACACGACACCCGGCGGCTATTCGTCGAGAGCGGTCAAGCCGATCGCGCTGCGCATGGTCATGGAGATCGCGACCATGATCCGCAGCGAATTTCCGGGCCGCTCGCTGTCAGGCCTGGGCGGCATCGAGAGCGGCGATGACGCGGCGCAGTTCATCCTCCTCGGAGCCGATACGGTGCAGGTTTGCACCGGCGTGATGAAGTTCGGTTACGGCTGCGTGAAGTCGATGTGCGAACAATTGCTGGCCTTCATGGAAAAGCACAAGTTTGAGACGTTGGCCGTTTGCAAAGGCAAGAGCCTCGACTATTTCACCACGCATGCCGAATTGGTCCGCATGCAACGCGAACGCAAGGAAGCGCAAAAGGCGGCCGACGATGCGAAGAAAATGGTGAAAGCCGACAGCGAATGGAGCGGCGATGAATTCGTCAAGCAATCCGATGCGCTGGCTCGCGGTTAACGAACAGTCGATCGTTGGTTTGGCAAAATGAAATCGGTTCCTGTTTTGATCGACGGTTGCTGGCGCGAGATTTCCGGCGTCGCCACCTCGCCGGTCTTCAATCCCTCGCGCGGCGAAAGGATCGCCCAAGTGCCGTTGTGCGGAGCCGATGTGGTTAACGAAGCGATCGAGGCCGCGGCGGACTGCGTTTCCTGCATGGAGTGAAACGCCGCCCGTCGAGCGCGCGCGTTTGTTCTTTCGTTACCGCCAACTCGTCGAGAAAAATTTCGACGGCATTTGCCAGGCGATTTCGCGCGAGCATGGGAAGACACTGGCCGAGGCGCGGGGGAGCGTTTATCGCGGGATCGAGAACATCGAATACGCCTGCGGCATTCCGACGCTACTCATGGGCGATACGCTTGAAAATCTGGCACGCGGCGTAGATTGCGAAACGTTGCACCAACCCCTCGGTGTGTGCGCTGGCATCTCGCCGTTCAATTTCCCGGCCATGGTGCCGATGTGGATGTTTCCCCTCGCCCTCGCCTGCGGGAACACGTTCGTCCTGAAGCCGAGCGAAAAGGTTCCGCTGACGGCCAACCTCATCATTAAACTCCTGGAAGAGGCCGGGCTGCCGCCGGGCGTGCTCAATGTCGTCCATGGCGGACGCGAATGCGTGCACGCTTTGCTCACGCATCCGAAAGTGAAGGCGATTTCGTTCGTCGGTTCGTCGCCCGTGGCCAAATACATTTACGACACCGGGACGCGAAACGGCAAACGCGTGCAAGCCAATGGCGGCGCCAAGAATTACATCGTCATCATGCCCGACGCTGATGTGAGTAACACGGTTGAGGCGCTTTCCACGGCGGCCTTTGGCTGCGCCGGCGAGCGCTGCATGGCGGGCTCGACGGCCCTGACGGTTGGCGCGGCCGCCGACCGTCTCCTGCCTTCGCTCGTCGAGGCCGCGCGCGCAATCAAAGTCGGCCCTACCGATCAGGTTGCGCAACCGGACATGGGACCAGTTATTACAGCGCAGCATCGCGATCGGGTGGCCGAGCTGGTGGCGAGCGGGGAAACGGAAGGAGCCAAGGTCATCTGCGACGGCCGCCGCGCGCGAGTGGCAGATGCGCCTAACGGATTCTTTTTTGGCGCGACGATCGTCGATCACGTGCGCAATGAAATGACGCTGGCCCACGAGGAAGTGTTCGGCCCCGTGCTTAACGTCATGCGCATGGACGATCTCGACGCGGCCATCACGCTGGCCAACAAATCTTCCTACGGCAACGGCACCGCCATTTTCACCAACTCCGGCAAGGCTGCGCGCGAATTCAAGCATCGCGTGAAAGCGGGGATGGTCGGGATCAATGTCGGTGTGCCCGCGCCCATGGCTATGTTTCCGTTCGCCGGCTGGGATGATTCTTTCTACGGCGACCTGCACATCCAGGGAAAGGAAGGCGTGCAATTTTACACGCAGCAGAAAGTGGTGAGCAGCCGCTGGTTTGGAGACAACATTGGGGACGTTTGGAAGAAATGACCCTGCCAGAACCATGTCACTTTTGATCAAGAACGGGGAAATCGTCACGCCTACCGAGCAATTCATCGGAGATATTTTTTGCGAACACGAAACCATCACGCGGATCGAGCCGAATATTCCTGCGCCGCCGGATGCCGAAGTCATCGATGCCGCCGGCAAATATGTTTTTCCGGGATTCATCGATCCGCACGTGCACATTTATCTGCCGTTCATGGGAACGGCGGCAAAGGATAATCACGAAACGGCGAGCCGGGCGGCGCTAGTCGGCGGCACGACAACGTTCATTGAAATGATCTGTCCGGGCCGAACTGAGCAGCCGCTGGAAGCCTTCGAGCTCTGGCTGAGCAAGGCGCGGGGCAACAGCGCCTGTGACTTCACTTTTCACATGGGCGTGACCCGCTACGATGACGAAGCGGAGAGGGATTTACGCGAAATCGTGAACCGCGGTGTGAGCAGCTTCAAGGTCTTCCTGGCTTATAAGGGAGCATTCGGCATCACGGACGAGGAATTGTACCGAACGCTTTCCCTCGCGCGCGAGCTGGGCGTCGTCACTGCGGCACATTGCGAGAACGCAGACCTGGTTTTGGAATTGCAGAACAAATTTCGGGCCGAGGGGAAGACCGGGCCGGAATGGCATTACTGGAGCCGGCCTCCGGTCGTCGAGGCGGAAGGCGTTCATCATCTCATGACCTTCGCCGAGATGACGGGCGCACGCGTTTACATTGTGCACACCAGTTGCGAGGAGAGCTTGCGGGAAGCCGAACGCGGCGCGGCCCGCGGCGTGAACGTGCAGGTGGAAACGCTCATTCAATATCTGCTGCTCGATCGCACCGACGCGGAGAAGCCGAACTTCGAGGGAGCCAAGAACGTCATGTCGCCGCCGTTGCGCGACAAGAAGAACCAAAACGTGCTCTGGAATGGCCTGCGCGATGGCACCATCGCCACCCTTGCCACCGATCATGCGCCGTTTGATTTCGAAATACAAAAGCGCATGGGACAAAATGATTTCACCAAAATTCCCAATGGGATTCCGGCCCTGCAAGATCGTGTGAATCTCTACTTCACTTATGGGGTCAAGCGAGGGCGCATCGATTTGAAACACTTCGTCGAGACAGCCAGTACCTCCGCCGCGAAAATCTTCGGGCTTTTTCCGCGCAAGGGAACGATTCAAGTCGGGAGCGACGCTGATCTGATCGTCTACGATCGCGATTATCGCGGCAAGATTTCCGCACAGTCTCAATTCATGAATGTTGATTACAACTCATTCGAGGGCTTCGAAATCGAAGGGCGACCGCACGTGGTAACCGTTCGCGGCAAGGTGGCCGTTCGCGACGGCCAATTCGTCGGAGAGTTTGGCCGAGGGAAGTTTCTGGCGCGAGAGCCGCTTCCTTAGGCACAGGCAGCGATTTCAGCCCCAGTCCGGCCGAATGCACCGAAAGAAAAACCCAGCCCCGAACAATTTCGGGACTGGGTTCTGGCGACGTCCTACTCTCGCACGACCTGTCGTCGCACTACCATCGGGGCTGCAGCGTTTCACTTCCGTGTTCGGAATGGGAACGGGTGGGTCCACCGCGCTAATATCACCAGAGAGCGAGGCCGGCTGTGCCCGGCGCCGATCTCCGGCGACTCTCCCAAAGAACAACTGATTCTCTGGTATCTACATACAGGAAGTTTCGTCCAACATTTCAGGCTTCGTTTTGTTTTGAAGTCATTCCTCTCTATTGGCCGCCGCCTCCGGTTTGAAACGGCTGCGGCGGGTTAATAGAAAAGTAAATGACCAAGCCGAACGGGTTATTAGTATCACTTAGCTGCATACATTACTGCACTTACACCAGTGACCTATCAACGTGGTGGTCTACCACGACCCTTCAGGGAGAACTCATCTTGGGATAGGCTTGGCGCTTAGATGCTTTCAGCGCTTATCCTTTCCGAACATAGCTACCCAGCACTGCCGTTGACACGACAACTGGAACACCAGCGGTTCGTCAGACCCGGTCCTCTCGTACTAAGGTCTGAACCCCTCAATTCTCCTGCGCCCACAGTGGATAAGGACCGAACTGTCTCGCGACGTTCTGAACCCAGCTCGCGTACCACTTTAACCGGCGAACAGCCGGACCCTTGGGACCTTCTCCAGCCCCAGGATGTGATGAGCCGACATCGAGGTGCCAAACCCTGCCGTCGATATGAGCTCTTGGGCAGGATCAGCCTGTTATCCCTAGCGTACCTTTTGTCCGTTGAGCGATGGCAATTCCACATTCAACCACCGGATCACTTGGACCTACTTTCGTACCTGCTCGACGTGTGTGTCTCACAGTTAAGCTGGCTTCTATCCATATACTCGACACCTGATTGCCAACCAGGTTGAGCCAACCTTCGTACTCCTCCGTTACTCTTTGGGAGGATACCGCCCCAGTAAAACTAGCCGGCTGCCAGTGTCCCTTTCCCGGTTGCACGGGCCAAGGTTAGTTGTTCCAATCCCGAAGGGTGGTGTTTCATTGGCGGCTCATCGCACCCCGAAAGGTGCGAATCAAAGCCTTCCACTTACGCTAAGCATCAAAATCGAAACAACAGTAACAGCGTGTAGTAAAGGTGCATAGGGTCTTTCCGTCCTACTGCGGGTAGGCGGCATCTTCACCGCCACTACAACTTCGCTGAGCTCCTCGTTGAGACAGCGGTCAACTCGTTACACGATTCGTGCAGGTCGGAACTTACCCGACAAGGAATTTCGCTACCTTAGGACCGTTATAGTTACGGCCGACATTCACGGGGACTTGGGCTCGTAGCTTCGTCTTGCGACTAACCACTTACCGTAATCTTTCCGCATTGGTCACGTGTCACACCCTATACGTCGTCTTACGACTTGGCAGAGTGCTGTGTTTTTGTTAAACAGTCGGTTGACCCAGTTCACTGCGACCTCCATTGCTGGAGGTACCCCTTCTTCCGAAGTTACGGGGCTAGATTGCCGAGTTCCTTAACGAGGTTTCACTCACGCGCCTTAGTATATTCTACTCACCCACCTGTGTCGGATTACGGTACGGGCAACCGTGGGAACATTTGATCGCTTTTCTCGATACAAGTTTTAGCAGATCCGCCTTGGCCGAAGCCTCAGCGTCCCCTTGCGGGACCGTCACTTTCAATCGACGGACTGCCTCCACTCATATGTCACAACCAAACTTAACCACAGCCGGTGCAGGAATATTGAACCTGCTTTCCATCGTCTACGCCCCTCGGCCTCGACTTAGGTCCCGACTAACCCTGGGAGGACGAACCTTCCCCAGGAAACCTTGGGTTTACGGCGGACAGGAATTTAACCTGTCTTGTCGCTACTCATGTCTGCATTCTCACTTGTAGAAACTCCACGGTTGCTTCCGCTTCCGCTTCGATGTCGCTACAACGCTCCCCTACCAATCCGTCCTGGCGAACCAGAACGTCTTCCAGAGCTTCGGTATACCGCTTATCGCCAATCATTATCGGCGCGAGATCGCTCGATGAGTCAGCTATTACGCACTGTTTAAATGATGGCTGCCTCTAAGCCAACATCCTCACTGTCTAAGCAACCTCACATCCTTTCCACTGAACGGTATTTGGGCACCTTAGCTGCTGGTCTGGCATGTTTGCCTCTCGCGCGTGAAGCTTATCCCTCACGCACTGACTCCCGTGTTACACCCTGCGGCATTCGGAGTTTGATTGAGTTCGGTACCCTGGTATGGGCCCTAGTTCATCCAGTGCTCTACCTCCGCAGGTCAGCACACGAGGCTAGCCCTCAAGCTATTTCGGGGAGAACCAGCTATCACCGGGTTTGATTAGTCTTTCGCTCCTACCCACAAGTCATCCCAGAAGTTTTCAACCTTCACGGGTTCGGCCCTTCAATTGCGGTTAAGCAATCTTCAGCCTGCTCATGGGTAGATCACCTCGGCTTCGGGTCTACTACCAGCGACTAATTTCGCCCGTTTCGGACTCGCTTTCGCTTCGCCTCCATGCCAGAAGCACTTAGGCTCGCCACTGATAGTAACTCGCAGACTCATTAAGCAAAAGGCACGCCATCACCGGTTGCCCGGCTTTGACACCTTGTAAGCACATCATTTCAGGTACTATTTCACTCCGCTCACAGCGGTTCTTTTCACCTTTCCCTCGCGGTACTTGTTCACTATCGGTCGCCAATTAGTATTTAGACTTACGCCGTGGTCGGCGTGGATTCATACGAAGTTTCACGTGCATCGTATTACTCAGGAAATCCCTAGGCGTGCTTTGGTTTTCGATTACGGGCCTGTCACCCTCTCTGGAGCGATTTTCCATTCGCTTCATCTAACCTCCGCACTGCCACGTCGGGCTCCTACAACCCCACCAGCAAGCTGGTGGTTTGGTCTCTTCCGCTTTCGCTCGCCACTACTGACGGAATCGCTTTCGCTTTCTTTTCCTCCGGTTACTGAGATGTTTCACTTCACCGGGTGTCGCGATGTTCCTGCTATGTATTCACAGGAACTCGAGCGGGTGTTACCCCACTCAGGTTATCCCATTCGGAAATCCCCGGGTCAAAGCGTGTTTACCGCTCTCCGAGGCTTATCGCAGTTAGCCACGTCCTTCATCGCCTATTGGCACCAAGGCATCCATGATGCGCTCTTTGTAGCTTGATCAATCTGTTCCGGTCTTTCGACCAGAGATCTTTGATAACTGAAACTCTCCGCTCCGATCCGAAGACCGGAGCTATTTAAGATTCAGACTCAGCTCTAAAAAAGTTGTATTTACTACCCTGTATGTAGATATCAAAGAACCAGCGGCTCGCGCAGCTTCCGGGCGACAAAAAACTCAATTCTGGCGCCGACGATAATTTTCGTTTCCGATCATCATGCCGGGACAAAATTGAGTTCCAATTTGCAGTCCCAAAATCTGCGAGAACCAGCCCCGCGATCTCACGACCTCCAGAGCCCCGCTTCCGGCGGGATTAGAAGGATATTCTCGTCTCGTCTCGCGTCAAACGGATTTCCGAAGATTTTTGTAAATTTTTGATAACGGACTGGAAACATTGGTTCGCTACGGAGAAAGCCAGACATTCACCGGTAATTTTAGGCATGACCAAATCTCTCGCGGCACCTAATTTCGAGACGTGACTCGCACCGATGGGCGAAGGCCGGATCAACTGCGGCGGATCTCTTTTGAACTGGGGATCGCCCCGCATGCCAGCGGCTCCGTTCTCGTGGCCATGGGAGATACGCAGGTCATTTGCAGCGTGATGATCGAAGAATCGGTGCCGCGGTGGATGAAGGAACAAAATGTCGCCGGAGGATGGCTGACCGCGGAGTATTCGATGCTCCCCTATTCGACGCAAACCCGGAAGCCGCGAGATATCGCGAAGGGGCGTCCGGATGGGCGCAGCACTGAGATTCAGCGACTGATTGGCCGCTCGCTTCGTGCGGTGGTGGATCTGGAAAAGCTCGGGCCGCGCACCATGTGGATCGATTGCGATGTATTGCAAGCGGACGGCGGCACCCGCACTGCGGCGATCACGGGTGCGAGTCTGGCCGTGGCGGTCGCCTGCCGGAAGCTGGCAGAGGAGAAAAAGATCGATGCGCCGCCGATTCGAAAGCTGATCGCGGCGATCAGCACCGGCGTGCTGGAGAACGAACCGATCCTCGATTTGAATTATGAGGAGGACAAGGCGGTGTCGGTGGATTTCAATCTTGTCGCCACGGAAGATGGTGATTTTGTCGAAGTGCAGGGATCCGGGGAAGAGGCGACATTCTCGCGTCTGCAACTCGACAACATGCTCGAGCTGGGTCGCAAAGGCATTGCCGAGCTGATCGAGGCACAGCGCGCGGTTCTGGCCCGCCTGATGGTGAGCTCGAGTTAAAGGATTTGCCTGTGAACCGAACAAGCGCTAGCCAAACGCCTGCATGAAGAAAGCGCTCATCACCGGCATTACCGGCCAGGACGGAAGTTACCTCGCCGACCTCTTATTGGAAAAAGGCTATGAGGTGCATGGCATCATCCGTCGCGCCAGCACGTTCAACACGGCGCGCATCGACCATCTCTATGCCGATCCGCATATCAATGGCGTGCGCATGTTCCTCCACTATGGAGACCTGACCGATTCGGTGAACCTGGTGAAGCTTCTCTACGATCTCAAACCGGACGAGATTTATCATCTGGCCGCGCAGAGTCACGTTCGCGTGAGTTTCGACATCCCCGAATACACGGCTGACGTCACCGGCGTCGGGACGATTCGCATCCTGGAAGCGATGCGCGAAACCGGTATCGAGCCTCGTTTCTATCAGGCCTCGAGCAGCGAGATGTTTGGCAAGGTGCAGGAGGTTCCACAGACGGAAAAGACGCCGTTCTGGCCGCGCAGTCCCTATGGCGTGGCCAAGGTATTTTCGTATTGGGCCACCGTGAATTACCGCGAAAGCTACGGATTGTGCGCGAGCAACGGCATTCTTTTCAACCACGAAAGCCCGCGTCGCGGCGAGACCTTCGTCACGCGCAAAGTCACACGTGCCGCCGCGGCCATTAAACTCGGCCTGCAGAGCGAATTGTTTCTCGGCAATCTCGATGCGAAGCGGGATTGGGGCTATGCGCCGGAATACGTCGAAGGCATGTGGCGCATTTTGCAACATGATGAAGGCGATGATTTCGTGCTGGCCACGAACGAGACCCACACCGTTCGTGAACTGGTGGAAATGGCCTTTGGGCATCTCGATCTCGAATGGGAGAAATATGTGAAGCACGACGGTCGCTACGAGCGGCCAGCCGAGGTCGACATCCTGATTGGCAATCCGGCCAAGGCGAAGCGCATTTTGGACTGGGAGCCGAAAGTACGGTTCCCCGAGCTGGTGCGCATTATGGTAGATGCGGACATGGAGTTACTTTCGAAGGAGACGCCTCAAAAGCATCTCGGCAAACTGCCGTGATTCAATTCGCCTGCGTTTGGGGGATCTGACTGAAGGGCGACGGAGTTTCCGCAACCCGGGTGCCATCCCGAGATAATCCAGGCACGGAGCGCCGCAGTCGTGCATTTGTGATGTCGACCTCGGCGCCAAGTCCGATGGAATTGAATACTTCGAGGACGTCCTGCGACTTCATGCGGATGCAACCGTAACTGGCCGGCCGGCCAATATTCCGTTCTTCTGGCGTGCCGTGAATGTAAATGTAGCGCCGATAAGCATTCGCGTTTCGCGGCTCGAGCCCACGCAACCAAATAATGCGGGTCACGATGGGATCTCGTCCGGGCGCGTCGATTGGGATCACTTCGCCGGTGAAATGACGATCCTTAAAGACCGCGCCCTGCGGAGCGCCATCGCCGAGTTTGGCGGCAACTTCAAGCCGGCCGAGCGGCGTACCCCAGGTGCCCGGCAAATCGCCCAAGCCAAATTTTGAAGTCGAGATTGGATAAATCGCGACCGGCTTCCCCTTATCCAAAATCGCCATACGCTGCTCCGGAACACTGATGACGAGACGATGCTCCGTGTCACGAGGCGCTGCGCACGATGAGAACAAAGTCAGAACGCTCGCGAGCAGTAAAAGGAATCCAATGGTGACGAAACCGCATCTGTTCAGCAACGCACTCATTCGAATCGGAAAAATTTCTCGGCCGTTTCTGTAGTTGCCTCGGCGATTTCGGGCAAGGGCAAACCGCGCGCCGCACCGATCGCTTCCGCGACGAGTCGCGTGTGCCATGGTTCACATCGCTTTCCGCGGAACGGGACAGGTGCCAGGTACGGGCAATCCGTTTCCACCATGAACTTCCAAAGCGGAACCTGCGCGGCTACGTCGCGCACGGCCGCTCCATTCTTGAACGTCACTATTCCGGTGAATGAAACGAGGTGATCAAGCGCGATCACGTCCTCGGCCTGCTCGCGCGTGCCGCCAAAGCAATGAAAAACGCCGCGCACTTTCCCTTCGTAGGGGCGCAGGATTTCGAGGGTATCGTCCCAACTGTCTCGCTGATGAATCACTACGTTCAGGCCAAGTTCGACAGCCAAATCGAGCTGTTGTTGAAACAAACTGGCCTGCTTCGATTTGCAGGCGCCATCGTGAATCCCGGCTTCAATCTCTTCGTCCGTTTCGCCCTGCAGGGCGCGGGCGAAAACCTGCACCTTGTTCTCTTTCGCGGCCTTGGCGCTTGGCAATTCATGATAATCGAGCCCCGCTTCGCCCAGAGCCACAACCCGCGGATGCGAGGCCAGCTCGCGCAACGGCGTCATCACATCTTCCTGCGCTTCCTCGGCGTAGCTTGGGTGCACGCCAATCACCGCGTAGATATTCGAGAACTTTTCCGCGAACGCGATCGCGCGCCGGCTGCTCTCGATCGAAGTGCCGATCGTGATGATACGGGTAACGCCGGCATCGGTGGCGCGCTGCAAAACATCTTCGAAGTCGGGTGCGAAATCGGGGTAATCCAGGTGCGCGTGCGTGTCGATGAGCATAGAAAGACTAAAGCCGCTCTGCGCGTTTTCTCATCCGATCTGTTCGAGAATTTTTTTGAAACGCGAACCGTGGCGGATGCCGTCGAGGTCGGAATCCTTCTCGTTCCAGTCCTTCCGCATGGGCCGGCGGTTGCTGATGGCGCGCTCCAGCAATGCCAAAGCGGGGTCGGGCTCGCCAGGATGGCTGTAAACGCAGGCCGAATTGTAAAGCGAAATGGCGTCCTCGCTCTCAATCGCTTGCGCGCGCGACGACGGTGGCGGCGAGAATGCAGTGAGACGGCGTTCCATTTGGATTGGAGATCAACTCTTACGCACTCCTACGGCATTACCACTCGATCACGGTGCTGGCCCAGGTCAGCCCGCCACCGAAGACGACCATGAGGACGTAATCGCCGGCTTTGATGCGTCCGCTGCGGTTGGCTTCGTCCAATGCGATGGCCACGGCCGCGGCCGAGGTGTTTCCGTAGCGATCGAGATTCACGTAAAAGCGCTCAATCGAAATCTTCAAACGATCGGCAATCGCTTCGATGATTCGGTAGTTAGCCTGGTGCGGAATGACGCAGGCAATGTCCTCAATCGTCAGCCCGGCCTTGGCGAGCGCTTTCTTGCAGGAATCGATCATGGCCGTGACGGCCTGTTTGTAAACTTCCTTGCCGAGCATGTGGATCGTCTGCAAATGGTCGCCGGCATTCTCTTTGGTGATCGGCGTGCGGCAACCGCCCCCCGGCATGTAAAGAATATCGCTGAACTGCCCGTCGCTGCCGATGTGTGTGCTGATGACGCCGTGCGTTCCGCCGCCGCGATGGCGCAGAATGGCGGCGCCGGCTCCATCGCCAAACAGCACGCAGGTGTTGCGGTCGGTCCAATTGGTAATCGAAGTCAGCTTCTCCGCGCCGATAACAAGCACCGTCTCGTAGGTATGAGAAGTGATGAATTGCTGCGCGATTTCCAGCGCAAACAAAAAGCCGGCGCAGGCGGCGGAGATGTCCAGACAGGCGGCGTTCGTCGCGCCGATCTCCTTTTGTACGAAACAGGCCGTCGCGGGGAAGATCATGTCTGGCGTGGTCGTGGCGACGAGAATCAAGTCAATCTCGCTCCCCTCGATGCCAGCCTGCTCGATCGCCTTCAGCGAGGCCTTGGTCGCCATCTGGCTGGTAAATTCATTCTCCCCCGCGATGCGGCGCTCCTTGATGCCTGTGCGGGTGGTGATCCACTCATCGGTCGTATCGACGATGCGTGACAGGTCCTCGTTCGTCAGGATCTTGTCCGGCACGTAGCTGCCCGTGCCAATGATCGAAACCGTCCGGCTGGGTTTAGCGGAGCGCAGTTTCGAGCGGGGCTGTCGTTTCATGATAACGGCGAATCTCCTCGACGATATGCGGGTTCACCTGTTGTTCAATCGACTCAGCCGCGACGCGCAGAGCATTTTTGATCGCGAGTGGCGTGCTCGAACCGTGTGCGATGATGCAAATACCGTTCACGCCGAGGAGCGGACTGCCGCCATATTCTTCGTAATTCGTTTTTTTGTGAATGGTCTTGAAGGCTCCCTTGGCCATGGCCGCACCGAGGAGGCGCTTCGGATTTTTTTTCAGCTCATGCTTCAACCAGGTAAAGATGGCATGGGCGATTGCCTCGCACGTTTTCAGGACAACGTTGCCGACGAAACCTTCGCAAAGCACCACTTCGACCGGATCCTCAAAGAGATCGTGGCCTTCGATGTTCCCGCGGAAATTCAGCGGGCTTTCCCTGAGAAGCTTGAAAACTTCCTTCGTCAGGCCGGACCCTTTTACATCTTCATCGCCGATCGACATCAGGCCGACAGTCGGCTTTGGATAACCGAAGATGTGGCGCGAGTAAACGCTGCCCATGATTCCATACTGCACAAGATGGATGGGACGCGCGTCGATGTTGGCGCCCGCATCGATCAGGACAAAGACATTCGTCTCGGTCGGGATGAACGAAGCGATGCCGGGTCGTTCAACGCCGGGTAAAGTGCGCAGCTTGATGGTCGTTGCCGCAACGGCTGCGCCAGTGTGCCCCGCGCTCACAATCGCATCGGCCTCCCCGTGCTTGACCAAATCGACTGCACGACTGACGGAGGAATCTTTCTTTCGCCGCACAGATTCGACCGCGCCATCGCTCATGGCCACGACCTGCGTCGCGTGGGTGATCTCGATTCGCCCGTCGTTGCAGTTGAGTTTTTTGAGTTCCGCCTCGATCTGCGGCGTATCGCCGACCAAGTATAACTTGGAAATTTGCGGATAGCTCTGGATGGCGAGAACGGCGCCGGCAACGAGGTGTGGCGGACCGAAGTCGCCTCCCATGGCATCCAGCGCGATTTTCATCGAGGCGCCAATTTGCGATTTTCGGCCGGGGAATGCAAAACGAAAACGCTGTGGATCGGAAACCTTAAAGCGTTGAAGGGTGGAAGCGTTACCGGAGCAGAAGCAAATCCGCTTCAACCCTTCATCGCTTCAACCTCCAGCCAATCAAGCTCCGACCGTGAGCACCTGGCGACCTTTATAGTAACCGCAGGAAGGGCAGGCCGTATGCGAAGGGACGCTGCTGCCGCACTGCGGACATTTGTTCAGTTCCGGTGCATGCCAGCGATGCGAAGCCTTTCGCGTGCGCAGCCGCATCTTGGATGTTTTGCGTTTTGGGACTCCCATGACAGGCGGGTATGAAAGCACGCTTCGCCGAAAAAACAACGCTCGCCTGCGTATAATTCCGCTCGGTCCCTAACGTTTCAACTTCAGCTTATCGAGCGGACTCCAATCCGGCTTGCGTCTTTCCGTTGGTTCGGCCTGTGCCGGCTGTGCCTTGCAAACCCGGCCGCCTTCCCGATCGCAATGCGGGTAGGCCGGCAGGTTCAGGAGAATGTCTTCACGCAAGAACGGCGTGAGATCGATTGTCTCCGGGCCCGGCAATTCGGTGTGAATGGCAAAGCCAGGCACTTTCACCGTGTAGGGAAAATTTTCGAGACAGGCCACGCAGCGAAGTTCCAGTGGTTGCGCAAGACTGCCGCTCGCCCAGAGGGCATCGGCTGAGACACCCAGGTCCAGCGCGTAACGCAGGGGGCCAGCACAACGAATTCCTTCCTCCGCCAGGTCGGAAAGCGGGCAATTTTCCTCCCCTTCCAGATGCAAACCTTCCGCGGGAATTTGTTTCAAGTGAACCTTCATGGTCTGGTCCACCCAATTTCAGCGAGACCGGACGAAATTTCCACCGGCTCGGACGAATCAGCTCGAAAATTTTTTCGACAGCGCGCGCGCAACCGTCTCCGGCACAAACTTGCTGATGTCGCCACCGAGCCGCGCGATCTCCTTGACGATGCGTGAACTCAGGTAGGTGTATTCCTCCTTCGGCATGAGGAAGATGGTCTCGACGCGCGTTTCCAACTGCCGATTCATGAGCGCCATTTGGAATTCAAATTCAAAATCGGAAATAGCGCGTAGCCCGCGTACCACCGCGATGGCCTTTTGTTCGACGGCGAATTCCACGAGCAAGCCGTCAAAACTAGCCACGCGAACATGGTCCTGTCCCCCGATCGTCTCCTGCAAAAGACGAAGCCGTTCTTTCAACGGAAACAACCCCTGCTTTTGCTCGTTGTGGGCGACGGCGACGATGACTTCGTCGAAAAGTTTCCGGGCGCGCTCGATGATATCCAGATGACCATTGGTCACGGGATCAAAGCTGCCCGGATAAATCGCCCGCCGCATGCAGTCCAAGACTGGCAGAGGAAAGCATGCTTGAAAAGCCCGAGGTGGCGGCAACGTCGCGGCTGGCATTTGCCGAACGCCGTCGAAGACGGAAGTTAGGGCCATCTTCGTGATGCCTGATCAATTTTACCGCTCCATCGCCGTCGCGAGCACCTTTTCGCCGCGTTTCCTCCAGGTGCTCTCTGAGGCGAATCGCATTCGTGAGCGCTTCGCCGCGAAGCTCAGCCTCATCTATGTGGGCCAACAAGATACCGCCACGGCCGCCAAATTCGCCGAGGCCCTCCAACAGCTGCGTATGCCCGCTGATGCCGCCATCCATTACGAAGAGGGCGAACCGGCGGCCGCCATTCTGCGCGCTACGATCACGCATAAGATCGACCTGCTGGTGGCCGGCGCGCTCGAAAAGCAGGTCGTGCTTCGTTCCTTCCTCGGAAATGTCGCCCGGCAGCTCGTGCGGGAAGCGACTTGCTCGGTCATTCTTTTCATTCATCCGGAAACAGAGCCAAAACCGATGCGAAAAATTGTTTTCGCAGCGGAATTTTCAGAAGCAGGGCGGCGCGCTTTCCTGCAAACACTCCATCTCGCCGGGCAGGAAAAATCGGAACGCCTCTATGCCATCCGCGTCTACACGACCTTCGACGCGGCTCGTGCGTCGCGCGGCGGGAAAACGGCTGATGGCCACGCGCGCGTCCGAACGCTGGCCGAAGAGGAGGCCGCCCTGGAGGAATTCATCCTTTCGGCCGGACACACTGATGTGCCGATTGAGGCGCGTGTCGTCCAGGGCAACACGGCCTACGCCGCTTCCGATTTCGTGCAGTCGGTTGAAGCCGATCTGCTCGCCGTGCCGGTCGCTCCATCACGCGGAATGGAAAAGAAGCTGCCGGCGCGACTGACGTGGATTACTGACGTCATCCCGTGCAACCTCTGGGTGATTCGTTAGGGCGCGGGTGCACGGACGACCTCTCTTCACACCCTTCGGGCCGGGCCATCTCACGGTCATTTTTCTGACCATCGTGCTGCCGTTTTTGCTGGCCGGGCTGGTGCGTCGGACAAAATCGCCCAGTCTCGAACGATCCGTTCGCTTCACGATCTCCGCTCTCCTGCTCATCAACTACGCCGCTTACCTGATCGTGGCCCGAAACTTCGGTGCCACGACCTGGACGAAGGTTTTGCCCATGCAGTTGTGCGATTGGGCCATGTTCGTGATCATCGGAGCCCTTTGGACGGGCAATCGTCGCTGGCTGGAGGTGGCCTATTTCTGGGGAATTGGAGGAACCCTTCAGGCCATCATCACACCAAATCTCCAATTCGGTTTTCCCGATCTTCGCTTCATCAGCTTTTTCGTCGCCCATTCCGGCATCATCATTGGGCTGGTTTTTTTGATGCTGATTTACGGCTTTCGCCCCCGGCTCGGCGGAGTTCTACGGGTGTTCGCGTGGACGGAACTCTACTTTGTGGTCGCGTTTACGACCGATCTTTTGACCGGCGAGAATTATGGATTTCTGCTGCATAAGCCGGAGGCTTTTTCGCTTTTGAGTTATCTCTCAGACTCGCGCCTGCCTTATCTGATTGAGTTCCACTTGCTGGCCTGGATTTTCTTTTGTCTCCTCTATGCACCATTCGCCATTTTCGATTTCGTCCGAAGTCGAAAGCAGATGTAGGCGCTTATGATAAGCGTCGTCGGCCCGGCCGTTAACACACCGCCATTCCATATTTTTCCGTTCGGCGGTTGACACAACCGCCGCTACAGTTCGGCCTGTGAAAGCGAAACCGTTGCGCGTCGGACCGGTCGTCATCGGCGGAAAAGAACCCGCCTTCATTTTGGGACCGTGCGTGATCGAATCGGAGAAATTCGTGCGACGCATGGCGCGGCGAATCGCGGAAATCTGCGCGAAAGAAAAGACGCCGTTCATCTTCAAGGCATCCTACGACAAGGCGAATCGCACCTCGGTGCGTTCGTATCGCGGAATCGGAGCGCGCGAAGGCTGTGCGCTGCTCGCTGAGATAGGGCGCGAATACCGGATTCCGGTCACAACCGATGTTCACTCGCCCGAAGAAGCGAGAATCGCCGGCGAATTCATCGACGTTCTGCAAATCCCGGCCTTTCTCTGCCGGCAGACCGATCTGTTGCGCGCCGCCGCCGAAACGGGTCGCCCGGTCAACGTAAAAAAAGGTCAATTCCTGGCGCCGTGGGATGTGAAAAATATCGCCGAAAAATTGATGGCTTTTGGCGGCAGGCAATTCCTCTTCACCGAGCGCGGCACGACCTTCGGCTACAACAATCTGGTGGCCGATCTGCGTTCGCTTTATTGGATGCGCGAGCTTGGCTATCGCGTGATTTTTGATGCGACTCATTCGGTCCAGCGACCCGGTGGCGCGGGCGACTCGACTTCGGGAGATGGCGAATTGGCGCCGGTGCTGGCCCGCGCCGCCATGGCGGCCGGCTGCGACGGGATTTTCATGGAGGTCCACGAGAATCCAACCCGCGCGCTCTCCGATGGGCCAAACCAGATTCCGCTGGCGCAGTTGCCGAAGAATCTCCGCATGTTAAAGGCTATTCATGCTGCGGTTTCGTAGCGGCTCGGGTTTCGGGCGCGCGCTTATCCTTTTATTCTTCGCCGCCTTCCTGAGCTCCGCGACGCTCGCAGGCCATGGCGCGGGCAAAAGGCGCAGGAAGAACCGGGCCAGCCCAAGTCCGAGCCCGGGTCAGCAGGGGTTGACCGGCATTCCCCTGCCGATCGGGCAGGAAGCCAAGGGATTGGTCATTCCCGACTTCGATCTGAAAGGGGCCCTGCGCGATCGGTTCCAGGCCGGGGTTGCCAAGAGGCTGGATGAAAATCACATCCAGCTACGCGATTTGAAAATGGCTACCTTTACTCCCGAGCAGAAAAGTGATCTGCAGATCGAGATGAGCGATTCGGTTTTGAACCTCAAGACTCGCGTGCTCGTCTCACAAAAACGCACCATCGTGCGCCGCGCCGATTTTCGGATCGAAGGTGACAGCATGGAATTTGATACGAAGACACGGCAGGGCACGCTGGCAGGAAATGTGAAAATGGTCATTACCGGCCAAAGCGACTTGATTCCGAAGCCGAACCAGAAATGAAGCTTTCAAGATTGCTCTTTCTCATCACGCTTGCGGTTGGGCTGAGCGCAGCCAAGGCGCAGGATGTTGCCATGCCTGCGTCCAAAGCGGCCGACAAAAAATCTGCTGCTGCGCCCGATTTGCTCCATCCGCAAACTCCGGTGACGACAGAGATTTATGCGGATAAAGCTTTTTTCGATTCGGAAAAAAATATCGGAAAATTCACCGGACATGTGAAAGTGAACGATCCGCGTTTCAACATGCAGTCGGACAAACTGACGGCCTACATTGGCAAAGAGAACCAGGGTTTGGAAAAGGCCGTCGCCTCCGGAAATGTGGGGGTGGTGCGCGACCGGCCCGATCCAAATGGCGGACCGCCACAGCGCTCGATTGGGCTGGCGGACAACGCGGTTTACACGACCAAAAACGGTACCTGTGGAATTGACCGGTAATCCGCGCGTGCAGCAGGGTATGAATTTTCATGTCGCGACCAGTCCCGACACCGTCATGATTCTTAATCAGGACGGACAACTCGAAACGCGCGGCCCCAGCCGCACGGAAATACGGCAGGAGCCGAAAACAGAAACTTCCCCTTCACCATCCTCTTCGGCCTCGCCTTCCCCTTCACCTTCCGAGACATCCAAACCATGACCAGCGGAACCCTGCCAGCGGTCTCGAATCCGGAGAAGCCGGTCAAGAACGAGAATGTTCTCGTCACCGATGAGCTCATCAAGATTTACGGAGGCCGCGCCGTGGTGAACGGCATAAATATCAACGTGCGCGGCGGCGAGATTGTCGGGTTGCTCGGGCCGAACGGAGCCGGCAAGACGACCAGCTTTTACATGATCGTCGGGCTTGTCAGGCCAAACAGCGGGCGCGTTCTTTTCTCGGGCACAGATGTGACAAAATACCCGATGTACAAACGCGCCCGGCTTGGCATGGGCTACCTGCCCCAGGAGGAATCGATCTTTCGCAAGATGACGGTCGAGCAAAACATCATGGCCATCCTCGAGACGCTGCCACTGAGCAAACAGCAGCGGCGCCATCGCTGCGATGAATTGCTGCATCAGTTCGGTATCGAACGCATCGCCAAAAATACCGCGCTGACCCTGAGCGGTGGCGAAAAGCGCCGCCTTACCATTGCGCGTTCCCTCGTGACCAGTCCGAAGTTGCTTATGCTCGACGAACCGTTCAGCGGTGTCGATCCAATCGCGGTTTATGACGTCCAGCAGATCGTAATCAACCTGCGCAAATCGGGGCTCGCCATTCTCATCACCGATCATAACGTGCGCGAAACGCTTTCCATTGTGGACCGCGCCTATCTCATTTATGAAGGGCGCGTCGAAAGCGAAGGGACCAAGGATTTTCTGATCAATGATCCCATCAGCCGTCAGCTTTATCTCGGCGAACGATTCCGAATGTAAGAGAAAGGACCAGACATGTTATCCGCCAACGCCAATCCACCGGTAAAAGTGACCGGTCGCCATCTCCAGATCACGCCGGCGATCAATGATTACGCAACGAAAAAGATCGAGAGCCTGCATCTTGATTATCCAAAGATCATCGAGGCGCATGTGATTCTGGAAGTGGAGAAGTACCGCCATTCGGCCGAGATGGTGCTCGTTTGCTCAAACCACATCACGATCGAAGCGTGCGAAGAAACCAACGACATGTACGCGGCCATCGACGCCGTGACCGATAAGGTAGCGCGCCAGATGCGCAAGTATAAAACACGCCTCATGCGCAAACATCGACCGCGCAAAGACGTGGTGGAGCATCTTGACGAACAGGTCCTCCATCCCGAGCCGGTGGAAGAAGAAGAAGGCGATGGGACGCATCATCCGATCGTGCGGACGGAGCGTTACCCGGTGAAACCGATGTTCGTCGACGAAGCTGTGTTGCAGCTTGAGATGTCGCATCGACAGTTTTTGGTTTTTCGTAATGCGCAAAGTTCGCGCATGAATGTTCTCTACCGGCGCAAGGCCGGAGATTTCGGTTTGATCGAGCCGGTGGCCGGATAAAAGCCGGTAGGAGCGCGATCGGCAAGTGTGCCGTTGGTCCTTGGTTTCGCGGCGGCGGCACAGACCGCCATTCCAAGCTGCGCGCTCGATTGCGTTCTGGAGTTTCATCCAGCTCCGCGATACAAAGAAGCTGCGCCATGCATATGAAACCGGCTACGCAAACCATCAGCTCCGGCAGCGACATGCGAAAAAACGTGCCGGTGGTGACAGTGGAAAGCTTCTACGTGGCGCATGCCGAAAAATTGCAGCTCAAACTTGAAGGCAAGCGGGTCGGTTTCCATCGTAAGATTCGCGAGCCGACCATCAATCGCCCCGGCCTCGCCTTGTCCGGGTTTTACTATTATTTCGCCGAAAAACGGGTGCAGGTCCTCGGTGCCGCCGAACAATCGTATTTGAAGAGTTTGTCCGCGCGGCAACGCGTCGTGCGTTTTCGCGCCCTGTGCGCCCGGAAAATCCCCTGTCTCGTGCTATCGCGCGGTTTCCATCTGGCCCCGGATCTGGCCGCCGTAGCGGAGGAAGCCGGCGTCGCTGTCTTCCGCACGCCGATGATCACAATGAAATTCATCAACGCCGCGACCATCGCACTGGAGATGGATTTCTCGCCGAGCGTGACCGAGTTCGGCAGCATGGTGGATATTCTCGGCGTCGGTGTCCTCATTCGTGGTTCGAGCGGCGTGGGTAAAAGCGAATGCGTGCTCGGTCTCATTGAGCGCGGCTACAGTCTCGTCTCCGACGATGTGACGCGATTGAAGTCGCTGGAAGGCCGCGAGCTCATGGCCACGGCGCCGGAGTTGACCCGCTATCACATGGAAGTCCGCGGCATCGGCATCATTAATGTGGTGCCGGTTTTCGGGATTGGCGCCATTCGCATCGAAAAGCGGCTCGATCTGGTGGTGACGCTAAAGGATTGGCAGGAATTGGAGGAAGTCGATAGAATCGGACTCGATCGCGAGTTTTACGAGATCCTGCAAATGCAGATCCCGCACGTGACAATTCCAGTGAGGCCGGGACGCGATATCGCGCGCTTGATCGAGGTCGCGGCGATGGATCAAAAGCTGAAGGCCCTGGGGCAAAACAGCGCCGCGGAATTCAATCTGAAGTTACTGGAAAAAATGGAACCGATCTGATGGGACTCCTCAATCGAAAGGGCGGCGGCAGCGCCGAATCAACCCAGAAAGTCGAGAAGGAGATCGCCATCGTGAATCGCCTCGGGCTGCACGCACGCCCGGCGGCCATGTTTGTGCGCATCGCCAGCCGCTATCGGGCCGACGTCTGGGTGGCGAAGGAGGGCGAAGAGGTCAACGGCAAGAGCATCATGGGCCTGATGATGCTGGCCGCGGGCCAAGGCTCCAAATTACGCGTTCGTTGCGAAGGCGCGGACGCGGAGCAATTGCTTCAAGAGATCGAGGATTTAATCAAAGCGCGCTTTAACGAAGATTAAGTCCGCGCTACGCTCTCGCGGCAAAATGAGCGAGGAGAGCGCAGAAATTCGTTTTCAGGGGATTGCCGGTGCGCCCGGCATCGCTTTGGACCGCGTTCATGTCGTGCGCGAGGAAGTGGACGATGTTCCGCAATACGGCATCTCACCGTCACAAATCCCGGATGAAATCGCGCGTTTTGAATCCGCCCTCGTGCAAACGCGCGCCCAGATTCTGGAGATGCAGCAACAAATCGCCGAATCCATCGGAGCCAAGGACGCGAGTATTTTCGACGCGCACCTCCTTGTGGTGGAAGATCGCACCCTCATCGATGAAGTGCTGCGCAAGCTGGAGATCGATCTCTGCAACGTCGAATACATCTTCCAGGAAGTCGCGAAGCATTATGCCGAGACGCTCAACCAGATTGACGATCCTTACCTGCGCGAGCGGGCGCTCGACATTCAGGATGTGACACGCCGCGTCATTCGCAACCTCCAGGGCAAGGCGGTCCGGCCGTTCCTGGCCATGGCTGAGCCGCACATTCTCGTCGCGCACAATCTGACCCCGTCGGATACGGCGACCATGAATCGCGAGCGCGTGCGCGGCATCGGCACCGATCTCGGCAGTCGCACTTCACACACGGCCATCATGGCGCGTTCCCTGGGCATCCCGACCGTGGTCAGCCTGCACAACGCCAGCGAAAAGCTGGAGAGCGGCGACGAGGTCTTGCTCGACGGCTACAACGGGCTGCTCATCAAGAATCCGAGTGCCGCCACCCTGCAAAAGTATCGCGAGCTCGAGGCGAAGAAGAACCGGGTGGCCGAGGCGCTCGTTGGACTACGCGAAACAACTTCCACAACGCGCGATGGACGCCACATTGTGCTCTCGGCCAACATCGAACTGCCGGCTGATGTCCCGACTGTCGCGCAAAACGGCGCCGAAGGCGTCGGCCTCTATCGGACGGAATTTCTTTATCTGAACCGCCCGACTCTGCCAAGCGAGGAGGAACAATATCAAACCTACCGCAGCGTGGCGGAAGCGGTCGCGCCGCACCCGCTCATTATCCGCACATTCGACCTTGGCGGCGACAAGCTGGCTGAAAACCTGAACACGGGTGATGAACTGAATCCTTTTCTCGGCTGCCGCGCCGTGCGTTTTTGTCTCGTTCATCCCGAAATCTTCAAGGTGCAGTTGCGCGCCATCCTGCGTGCCGCGACCAACGGCAACGTCAAGATCATGTTCCCCATGATCTCGGGCCGCGATGAACTGCTCGAAGCGTTGGCCGTGCTGGAGGAATGCAAACGGGAATTGCGGCGCGAAGGGGCTCCCTTCAGCGAAGCCATTGAAGTCGGCGCCATGATCGAGATTCCGAGCGCAGCCATCTGCGCTTCGACGCTCGCGCCGGAAGTCGATTTTTTCAGCGTCGGCACGAACGATTTGATTCAATACGCGCTCGCCGTTGATCGCGTGAACGACAGTATCACGCATCTTTATCAGCCGACGCATCCGGCCGTACTGCGCTTGCTCAAGATGATCGCCGACGCCGCGCATGCCGAAAAGATTTGGGCCGGCGTCTGTGGCGAAATGGCGGGGGACATTGTGCTGGTGCCGTTGCTCCTCGGGCTCGGCATGGACGAACTGAGCGCCAGTGCGTCGCTTGTCCCGCGCGTCAAACTTGCGGTGCAAAGCCTCAGCATCAGCGAATGCAAGGCGCTCGTGGAAGAGGCGCTCCAGTTAAAATCACCGGCCGAAATCCTGGAGCGCTGTCAGGCGCTCGCGCAGACGCATTATTCTGATTTACTGGGCTAGAACGCCCTAGTCTTCCTCGCCCGATTCCGGTTCGCCTTCCGACCCCGGCCGCAGTCCCTCCTCTTCCATCTTGCGCAGGACGTCGCTCATGTCGTCGACCTCATCCCACACTTCCTGGCTGACGTAGATAGGGGCCTTCTGTTGCGTGGCCATGGCGATGCAATCGCTGGGCCGCGCATCCAGCTCGATGATTTTCTTCTGCTGCAACTCATTCTCCGCGGCGATGATCATGCGCCCGTAATACGTCGCATTTTTCAAATCGTTGATGATGACACGTTCGACGTGCGCGCCGACCGCGGTCATCAGGTGTGCCATGAGATCGTGCGTCAGCGGCCGCTCCTTGCCGATATCGCGCATGAACATGGTGATGGCGCTGCCGACAGTCTGATCGACGTAAATGATGAAAACCTTGTCATTATTCCCGAGGAAAACCGCGCACCCGCCGCTCGTCGGCAAAACCGCGCGCACCTGCACCACGATGACCGTTTTGTCCACGAAGAAACGCTATACGGTCGAATCGGAAAGACAAGGGAATGCCGCAGGCGGATCGGCGCAGGCACAAATTTCGAGCGCGCCCTTGCATGTTCGCGGCTCTGATTGAATATGCGCTCTGCGGCTCGCCGCCACACACACAAAGATGAAAACAGAGTGGGACGTTGATGCCGCCATCGCCACCTACAACGTCGACGGCTGGGGCACTGGATATTTCACGGTCAATGCGGCCGGCAACGTCGAGGCGCGCCCACTCCAGGAAAACGGCGGCGCGATTGATCTTCTCGAAGTGGTTAACGAGGCGCGCGCGCGCGGTCTTGCTTTTCCCCTTGTCATTCGTTTTCAAGATTTGCTGCGCCACCGAGTCCAATCCGTGAACCGCGCTTTCCGCGTGGCCATCACCGAATTCGGCTATCGCAACGAGTATCGCGGCGTTTTTCCGATCAAGGTCAATCAACTGCGCGAAGTCATCGAGGAAATCGTTGACGCCGGCCAGGAATTTCATTTCGGACTGGAAGCGGGCAGTAAGCCGGAATTGATCGCCGCGCTCGCCATGCACAAGGACCCGGAGAGCCTGATCATCTGCAACGGCTACAAGGATCGCGCGTTTGTGCGAAGTGCGCTGATTGGCCGCAGGCTGGGCAAAGCCGTCATCATCGTTGTCGAAAAACTCGAGGAGCTCGAGCAGAGCATCCGCGTCGCGAAAGAAGTCGGGGTTGAGCCGTTCATCGGTATTCGCGTGCGATTATACAGCAAGGGCGCCGGGAAATGGTCGCCGAGCGGCGGCGAAAACGCGAAGTTCGGGCTCGACACCACCAGCCTCGTCGCCGCCAGCCAGATGTTGAAGGAAGCCGGCCTGGCTCATTGCCTGAAGCTGCTGCATTTCCACGTCGGCTCGCAGGTGCCGGATATTTCCACGATCAAACGGGCCGTGCGCGAAGGCGCCCGCTATTACGCGAAATTGGCCAAGCTCGGCCATGAACTTGGCTACCTCGACGTGGGCGGAGGGCTTGGGGTGGATTACGACGGCTCGCGCAGCACGTTCGACAGCTCGACCAATTACTCACTCCAGGAATACGCCAACGATGTCGTTTGGAACATCATGGAGGTCTGCGATTCGGAAAGCGTCCCCCATCCCGCCATCGTGAGCGAAAGCGGCCGCGCCGTCGTAGCCCATCATTCCGTGCTCGTGGTCGAAGCGTTCAGTTCGATCGAAAAGACGGCGCCGAAGCTCAAGGTCGAAGCCTTGCCTGACGACCACAAGCTTGTGCACGACATCGTCGATGTGAAGCAGCGACTCAAGCGTACCAATCGCCGTGAGAGCCTGCACGACATTCAGCAAATCAAGGAGGAATCACAACAAACCTTCGATCTCGGCCTGCTCGACCTGGAGTCGAAAGCGAAGATCGACACCCTTTACTGGCAGCTCGCGCAGCAGATCGTCAATATGCACCGCGGCCTGCGCCACGTCCCGGATGAAGTCAAGGAAGTGGAAACCTCGTTAGGCGATCAGTACATCTGCAACTTCTCCGTCTTTCAGTCGCTCCTCGATCATTGGGCGCTCGGGCAGTTGTTTCCCATCATGCCGATCCATCGCCTGACGACCGCGCCGGAACGCAACGGCATGATTGTCGATATTACGTGCGATTCGGACGGCAAGGTTTCGAAGTTCATCGATCTGCAGGACGTGCGGGAGACAATCCCGCTGCATCGCATCACGCCCGGTGAAATGTATTACCTCGGTGTCTTCATGGTCGGCGCCTATCAGGACATTATGGGCGATCTGCACAATTTGTTCGGTCGCGTCACCGAAGTGCATGTCTTTCTCGATCCCGACGAGGAATCGGGCTGGTACATCGAGGAAGTCATCGAGGGGAGCACGATCGGCGAAGTGCTTTCCATGACGCAATGGGACAAGGTCGAGTTGATGCGCCTGGTTAAGCTGCAGGTAGATTCCGCGATCAAGGGCGATCGGCTCAAGCCGAACGACGGAATGAAGCTGCTGTCGGATTACGAGCGCATCTTGCAGGAATACACCTATCTCACGATGACGGTACCCATTCCGCCGGCAACCTCTGCGAACGGAACAGCGTAGGCTCCTGCGATCCCACCTGGCTTAACCCTGCGCCAGCAGGTAAATCGCAACCAGCGTCAGCAGGAAATAGGGCACCAAAACGGCGGCGCCCGCGTAATCCTTGGCAATGCGTTGACCGAAGAACAGCGCAATAAGCGCGAGGGCGGCGATGACTGCACCGTAAAATGCGAATTCCGTTCCGCGCGAAATGGCAATGCGCACGCAACCAATCGCGCTCAGCAAACCGGCGGCCAATTCCAAAACGGTAATTACAGCCAGCATCAGCGGCACGACAGCTCCGAGCGGGCTCTTGGCAAAATGATCCTTCAGCCAGCCCAGGTTGCCACGCCAATCGATTACCTTGTCGATCCCAGATTGCAGAAAAAGGATGGCGAGAAAGGTCGCCGGGAGGATTTGCAGGAAATAGAGGGCGCCCTCCGGAGAATGCAGATTTGGCATGCCGCTTTTCTACATGAGCGCACGGGGCGAAACAATCTCGCTCTCCGACGACGGCAAAAAGGGAACGCTCGGGATGACCACACTTTCGCCGCAATCGCTAAAGTTCTACCGCGAGTTTTCTGTGGCGAACGTGGCCGTAGTCCCGCTAGCGTCCAAGGCAATCATGCCGGAGGAGACAACGCCACAACTCAAACGCGCTCTCACCCTGCGCGATCTCGTCCTCTTTAATTTCGCCGCAATCGTCGGCATCACCTGGGTGGCAACGGCGGCCAAGGCCGGACTCAGTTCGCTCACACTGTGGCTTCTCGCTGCGCTGCTCTTTTTCGTTCCGCAAGGACTTGCCGTGATCCAACTTTCCTCCAGTTATCCCGCTGAAGGCGGTATCTACGCTTGGACGAAAAAGGAATTCGGCGAAGGCCACGGCTTCATCTGCGGATGGTGCTACTGGATTAACAACGTCCTTTATTACCCGAGCTTGCTCCTGGCTGCGTCCGTCATGGCGCCGTACATCTTCGGTCTCGAAAATAGCGCATGGGCTTCGCGCTGGATCTACGTGCTGCCCTTTACACTCTGCGCACTGCTCATCGCCGTCGTTCTCAACGTCATCGGCGCAGGGACCGGCAAGTGGTTACAAAACCTCGGCGGCCTCGCCGTTTACGTTCCGGGAATGCTGCTCATTCTGCTCGGCTTTTATGCGGCATTCCGGCACGGCCCGGCGAACAAGCTCACGTGGGGACAGCTCATCCCCGACCTGACCGATCTGCCAGTGTTGAATCTTTGGGCAACGATCGCGTTTGCCTTTGCCGGGCTGGAACTTGCCTCGACCATGGGACACGAAATCCATGAGCCACGGCGTAATCTTCCGCGCGCCATTTACATCGCCGCTCCCCTCATTGCGCTCATCTACATTTGCGGAACGGGCTCAATGCTTTGGCTTGTTCCACAAAGTGGGATCAACGCCGTCACAGGTCCGCTGCAGGGGATAGCGGCCGGATTGGGTAACGCGCACATTGGCTGGCGCTGGATTGTGCCGGGCTGCGCGCTTCTTCTCACCATTTCGCGAATTGGCGGGCTTGGTGCCTGGCTGACCGGCTCGGCACGGGTTGCCTTTGTCGTCGGCCTCGACCGCTATTTTCCGCCTGCCTTTGGCCGGGTCCATCCACGCTGGCAGACACCTTATGTCGCCATTGCGTCGCAGGCTCCGATCGCCGCCTTTTTTCTCTTGCTTTCCGTGCTGGGCAAGGGGACCACGGTCGAGCGTGCGTTTCTTATCCTGATCGACATGTCGCTGCTCATCTCCTTCATCCCCTATCTTTATCTTTTTGCCTGCTTCATGGTGCATTGCTCTAAACGCCGATCGAATTTCGCGCAGATTGTTCCCGGCGGCGCGGCCTGCGCAATTGCCATCGGTTCTTCCGGAATGATCATCACGCTCTTCGCCATGCTGGTCGCGCTGATCCCGCCGCCGGAAACAGCCAACATCTGGCTGCATGAGATTAAACTTTTGGGCGGCTCGCTCCTCCTGGTCTTCGTCGGGCTCGCGATCTATTGGCGGGCGAAAACCAGGGCGCAGCATTAGGAGGGCTTGCGCCGGTCTTTTCGCTTGCGCGGTGTCGGGCTCGGGTGGGCTCCGCGCCTGTTTCCCCCGCGAATGGCGTTAGGACGCGCAGTCCGACTGCCCCGTTCTGCATGTTCGCCGTGGCCACGCTGACCAGCGTTTTCGTCCCGATGATCTCTCCCTTGCTCGCCCTTTCCGTGATGCGGACGGCCATGTTCGGGTCGGCCGTGTTCGGGCCGGCCATGATGATGGCCTCCGACCGATATCCCCCCCACACCCCGATGCGGGCGGGGATAGACAGGCCCGAACCCCGGGGGCCGTCCCACCACTCTCCCTTGATAAATGGGCTCAGGTGACGGGACGCTTTGTTGCTGCCGAATTGCGTCTGCAATGAGGTCACGGCTCGGCAACGGCGGGAAATCGGTAATGAGCGGTGAGTTATTCATGACCTGCTGGAGGTTGATGTTAACCGGCGCCGGCATGGTCGTCGCGCCCGCGGGAACATCGACCATTTGTCCCGCGCGCAGAAAAGCCCTCTGGCGCGGATACCGGACGAGGGAGATTCGCGCATGACCTTCCAGAACAATCAGTTTACTTCGGCCCGTACGATGTGATTCGAAAATCACGGTTGTCCCGGTAATTCCGACCGTGACGGCCTGGTTACGAATAGCACCGCCGTTCGAATTCTTCGGGACCCGCAGAAGCATGGAACCAGCCCCGAGTTCCACATCGCGTCCGCCCTCGCGAAAACTGAAGACGGAATCCGCACCGAGGCGCGCAATGGTGAGGTCGAGAAAGGTCAGCTCGGAACGGGAACGATCGCCGGTACGAACAGCGGTGTCTTCGTGCACACGATCGTTGACCTCGGCCGGGCGTGCGTCGTCCGATTCCGGCAGCAACTTCACATCACGAATGATTTGGGTGACCCGAGCTTCCTTTTGTGAAGATGTCGCGGCCAGAACGGGCGTTGTGCATGCAGCCAGGGCAAGGGCCACGAGGGCGGACGTGGGAAACTGGCGTGCGCGATTCATCGGGAAGTCCGTTCCCTGGAGGGCGTTGCACAGCATGAACGTTAGGCCCGGAAATGTCGAGCCGGAAGATCAGAGGGAATTGGCGCCCGGAAGCAGTGGCTCCCGCGACGTTCCATGGCAGAATGTCGGGCCATGCCAAAAAGATTCGCCGTCCTTTTTTCCTTCGCGGCGCTCTATCTCATTTGGGGCTCAACCTATCTCGGCATTCGGTTCGCCATCGAGACGATTCCACCTTTCCTCATGGCCGGCGTGCGCTTTCTCCTCGCCGGCCTCATTATGTATGGCGCCGCAAGGCTGACCGGTGCCCCGCGACCGAAGCTCGCGACTTGGCGAAGCGCCGCGCTGATTGGCGGCTGTTTGCTGCTTTGCGGAAATGGCGGCGTAACCATCGCAGAAAGATGGGTGCCGAGTGGCTTGGCTGCCCTGCTCGTGGCCACGGTGCCCATTTACATCGCCTTGCTCGGCTGGCTCACTGGAACGGCTCCCCGCCCAACGCCGCTTGTTTGGATCGGCTTAATCGGCGGCTTCGTCGGCGTCGGTTTCCTGATTGGACCGGCCTTCAAAGCGCCGCCGGCCGGGACGCACAACTACTTTGCGCTCGGCGTTGCCATTCTGCTGATCGGATCGTTGCTCTGGTCCGCCGGTTCGCTCTACTCGCGTCATCTCAAGAGCCGGATCTCGCTTTTTATCGGGGCCGGTCAGCAGATGATTGCGGGCGGCGCGCTGCTTTTCCTGGCGGGAATCCTCGCGGGCGAAGAGCGCGGATTTTCCCTGCAGCAGGTCAGCTGGCTTTCCCTGAATGCTTTTATCTACCTGGTCCTGATTGGCGCGCTTCTCGGTTACACGGCATACTTTTATCTCCTTCGTCATTGCGATCCTTCCAAGGTGGCCACCTACGCCTACGTCAATCCGATCGTCGCTCTGCTGCTGGGCAGCGTCTTTGCGGGCGAGGAGCTGACCGTTCGCACACTGCTTGGTGCCATCTTGATTGTCGGCTCGGTCGCGATTGTAATCATGGCGCAGCAAATGAGAGTGAAACAAAGCCCGCCTGTGCCGGTAGCGATGTCAGCCGCAGATTGTTCCGATGCCTAACGAATCAAATTTCGGGTCAGGCGAAACGCGCGAAGCAATCGACGTTTTGCAGCGCAACTGGCGCGCCGAGGTGGAAACAGCGCGCACTTATCGCGACCTGGCCGCGCGCGAACCGGATGAAAAGCGCAAAGGCATACTGCTCCGCATGGCTGAAGCCGAGGAACGTCATGCCCAGCGCTGGGAAGGAAAACTGGCCGAGCTCGGCGCGGCGCCCCCGCAATTGGAGAACACGCTGGGTCGCCGGCTGAACCGCTGGTGGAATCGCGTGGCCGGCGCCGATGTCGCCATCCGCCGCATGGAAGCAGCCGAGAAAGCCGACGAAGCTCGCTATCGCGCGCAACAGGAACGCGTGCTGGGAGGGAATGCCGAGGATCAGGAATTTCTCCATCACACTGCCCTCGAGGAAAAGGCACACGCGCGTGTTCTGAATCAGATGTCGCCGTCGGTCAATCCACGGAGCGCGCTCGACAAAATTCTGAAACGTGAACGCTGGCACGGACGTGGCGGAAGCTGGGTCGCGGATGCAGTTTACGGCGCCAACGACGGACTCGGCGCTGTCTTCGGCATTGTTTCAGGGGTCGCCGGCGCCACGGACAATCAGCAGCACTTCATTTTGATTTCGGGTCTCGCCGGGATGCTGGCTTCAACATTGTCGATGGGCGCAGGAGCGTATCTCGCCGCCAAAAGCGAAGCGGAAGTTTACGAAGCGGAGATTTCCCGCGAGCGCGAAGAAGTGGAAGAAAATCCCGAGGAAGAAATCGAAGAGATGTCGCTCTTCTATCAGCTGCAGGGATTCAGTCCGGAGGAATCGCAGCGCATGGCCGAACGGCTGGCCGAACAGCCGGAACAATTCGTCCAGGCCATGGCGCAAAGCGAACTCGGGCTCTCCGAACATCGCTTTCCGAATCCATGGACGGCAGCCATCTCCGCGGCGACATCGACCGGCATCGGCGCTTTTGTTCCGATCATTCCCTTCTTTTTCATGGGCGGTCTGGCGGCCGTTATCTTTTCGTTCGGCATCAGCCTGATCGCGCATTTTGCCGTCGGCGCGCTCAAGTCCCTCATCACCGTTCGCTCGTGGTGGGCCTCCGGGCTGGAAATGACCTGGATCGGCGTGATTGTCGCGGCCGTAACCTACACGCTCGGCCTGCTTTTCGGCGCTATTGGTTAGGCCGCGTGCCGCTCTGGCGATTGCAGACTTGATTTATGAAACGCTCTCCCGCGATGATCGGGGATGAGCACGCGCATCTTTCTCATTCGACATGGCGCTACGGTGCTGACGGCGGAGGACCGTTTCGCCGGAGCGACCGACGTGGAACTTTCCGATGAAGGCCGAGAACAGGCACGGCGCCTGGCGGAGAGATTGAGCGGCGAAAAAATCGCTGCAGTCTACGCTTCGCCCTTAGGCCGAACCGTGGAAACCGCGAGTATCATCGCAGAACCGCACAAGCTCGAGATCACCAAGCGCGATGGATTTCGCGAAATCTCCCACGGCCGCTGGGAACAGATGACGCGCCACGAAGTGGAAGAAAAATTTCCTGAAGAAGCAGCGGCGTGGGAGGAAGATCCCTATACCTTCGCGCCAGTCGGTGGCGAGAGCGGTCTCGCTGTGACGGCGCGGGCGCTGCCCGTCCTGGTGGAAATCGTGCGCGCGCACCCGGATGAGAAAGTGATCATCGTTTCGCACAAGGCCACCATTCGGCTTTTGCTCAGCTCATTGCTGGGCTTCGATCCACGTCGCTATCGCGACAACCTCGATCAGGAACCTGCGGCCCTGAACATCGTTGATTTCAAGGATCCGGTCCGGGCGCGGCTCACCCTTTTCAACAGCACGTCGCACTATGCGGATGCTGGCCGGAGAGTTCCGGCCGTGCCGACGCGGCGCTTGTCGAAATGGTGGAACGAACAGGCGCAAGCCTAGAAGTGCACCGCCGGTCGCCGATCAGGATGCGCGCCCACTAATAAAATCTCGAATGGCTGGAGCCGGCATGGCGCCTGCCTGACGCGCCATTTCTTTTCCCGCCTTGAAAATTATCATCGTGGGAATGGCGGTGACGCGGAAACGCTGGCCCAGCGCAGGAACCTGCTCGGTGTTCACCTTGGCCACGAGCCAGTTGCCAGAAACTTCGCGCGCAACCTTCGCGATCTCTGGCGCCACCATGCGGCACGGACCGCACCACGGCGCCCAGAAATCGACCAGGACAGGCAACGAAGATTTGGCGATCAGCGCGTCGAAGCTTTGCGCATCAGCAACTTCAATCGGCTCAGCCGGGTCGGACAACTCCTTGTGACATTGCGCACAGCGAAAGGTCTGTGCGAGCCGCTCATAGATCAGGCGGTTGCGGCGCCCACAATGCGGGCAATCAACCAGAAGCCCGCGTTGGTCTGGAATAATTGCACTCATGAATTCGTCGTTCCGTTCTCGCGATAATCTTGATCAAAATTCGACCGCGCGAAACACTTTCGACTTCAATGAAACCGTCCACGCCCCGTTCCCCTTTTGCAACGACAACAGACGCCGCCGGTAAGACCGGGAAGCTGATCCGTCAGCTCGGCCTCTTCGGCACAACCATGGCGGTGATGGGCGGAATCGTCGGCGCCGGCATTTTCATCAACCCCTACCTGGTCGCTCAACGAGTCCATACCGCGCCGCTTATTCTCGGTGCATGGCTGCTCGGCGGCGTGATCGCGCTGGCCGGCGGATTCATTTATGCCGAACTGGCCTCGCGTCTTCCCGTCGTTGGCGGACAATACGCCTACCTGCGCGAAGCAATCCATCCGGCGATCGCTTTCGTTTACGGATGGGTTTTGCTGCTTGTGATTCAAACCGGCGGCATGGCGGCCGTCGCCGTCACCTTCGCTCGGTATTTTCTCGAATTGAGTCACTGGCGCCTCAGCGACGCAACCGTAGCGACAGCCGCGCTCGCGCTGCTGACCTTGATCAATTGCCTCGGCGTTCGCACCGGCAGTCGCGTGCAATCGGCCATGACCTTGACCGCGGTCGCCGCCATCGTGCTACTCGAAGCAGTCAGCATTTTTCGCGGCGAGCCTTCGAAAATTTCCTGGCAGCCACTGCTCGATCAATCGCCCTCGTTGAATTTGGCGCTCGCGTTCGGCGCCGCCATGACGCCAGTGCTTTTCGCCTATGGCGGATGGCAAACATCGAGCTTTCTCGCCGGCGAAGTACGCGATCCGGGCAAGGTCTTGCCGCGCGCTCTCGTGCTTGGTGTGATCGGAGTCATCGCCGTTTATGTCTCCGTGAATCTCTTTTACCTACGCGGGCTCGGCGCCGAAGGGTTGGCCGCGACCAGTACGCCCGCCTCTTCGCTTATGCGGGACCTGCTCGGCGCGCGAGGTGCGCGATTGATCGCCGCCGGCATTGCCATTTCCGCTTTTGGATTTCTCGCGCAGTCGATGCTGACCGCGCCACGTGTTTATTTTGCCATGGCAACCGACGGCCTGTTCTTCCGCAGTGTCGCCAAAGTTCATCCGCGCACGCACGCGCCGATTGTCGCAATCATGCTGCAGGGCGCATGCGCCATCGGGATCGCGCTCACCGGCACGTACGCGCAAATCGTCAGCTATGTCGTGGCGATGGATTGTCTGTTCTTCGGTTTGACGGCCAGCTGCCTGTTCGTTTTGCGACGACGAGCACTTTCCGCAGGGGACCCACAAGTCTGCTTCCGGGTTCCGGGTCACCCCTTCACGACGTTGCTCTTCATCGCCGCGGAATGGATCATCGTAGGCAGCACCTTCGCCCACGACCCGAATCGGGCCCTCATCGGACTCGGGATCGCTCTTCTCGGATTGCCGGTCTACTTTTTGTGGCGATGAAATTTGAACCGGAACGAAAACGTTCGCGTTATATGGAATGGGCCAAGACTCGTGCCTCCGCTCGATTCAATCTCGCCACCAGTGGCCTAACGAGTGCTCCGTTGACCGAACTTCCAGTGCGTCTCGAGGAAATCGAAATTACGGGTACCGACAGCTACGGCTATGCGCCGCTGCAAGAGCGGATCGCGCAGCACACTGGCAGCCCGGCTGAGAGCGTCGCCACCGCGGCCGGCACATCGCTGGCCAATCATTTGGTGCTGGCCGCGCTCCTCGAGCCGGGCGACGAAGTGTTGATCGAAGAACCGGTTTACGGACCGCTGTTCGATCTCGCGAATTATTTTCGCGTGAAGATAAACCGGATTCGCCGCCGGTCCGAAAACAGTTTCGCCCTCGATCCTGACGAATTGGAAAACGCTCTAACGAGCGCAACACGCCTCGTCATTCTGACTAATTTCCACAATCCCTCCGGCGCTCTCATGCCGGCGGAAACGCTTCGGCGAATCGGCGAAATTGCGCAGCAGCGACGCGTTCGCGTTCTGGTCGACGAGGCCTACCTCGAAATGCTCTTCGACACTCCAGTCCCCAGCGCCTTTTCGATCGGTCAGCAGTTCGGCGAACGCAAAAACCCATTTATTATCACGAACAGCCTGACGAAAACATTTGGCCTGAGCGGGTTGCGCTGCGGCTGGATTCTGGCCGAGCCACCACTCGTTAGGCAAATCTGGTTGCTGAATGATTTGTTCGGCGTGAACGCGGCTCATCCGGCCGAACGAATGTCGATCGTCGCCTTCGATCATCTCAATCGTTTCCGTGAGCGCGCCCGCACTTTGCTTGAGACAAATCGCGCACTGCTTGATTCCTTTCTCGATTCTCGCGCCGATCTCGAATGCTTTCGCCCGCCCGGCGGCACGATCGTTTTTCCCCGGCTGCGCGAAGGCGAACCCGAAGGTTTTTTTAAACTTCTGCGCGACAAATATGAAACCTCCGTCGTGCCGGGAAGGTTTTTCGAAATGCCGCAACATTTCCGGCTTGGCATCGGCGGAGAAACGTCCGAACTGCGCGCCGGTCTCGCACGCCTAACGAGCGCGCTGGATGAGTTTGAAGCGCACTAACTTTTCCGCATTCGTGCTCGGAAGGCTGACTTCTGCATTAGACGCCGCTTTTCCGTTGATGAAATTTCTCACGTTCGTGATAGTTTCCCGGCCGCAAGTTTCGGGGGTATAGCTCAGTTGGTAGAGCGTCTCGTTCGCAATGAGAAGGCCAGGGGTTCGAATCCCCTTACCTCCATTTTGTCGTCAGCCTGAGCCGGGCTGGGGCGGCGTCGGTCAAGTCGACTGTTTTTAGTGATTGCATTCACCGACCGAAATCGGTTAACGAATAACAAATGGCCGTCTCCCCCCGGTTCAGTATCGCGGGCCATGGCGGCTTGAAACCCAAACCAAACAAAATATGAAGTACAAACTACATCTAACAACCGGCGTCTGTCTCACGGCTCTCGTCCTTTGCGTTCCCCACCCGGCTTTAGCCAAAGGAAAGAGATCCTCGTCACCCTCGCCGAGTCCCAGCGCAGCAGCGTCACCCGCCGCTGCCATGGAAAAGAAAGCGCGGCCGCTGCCGTTCCACGGCACCATCTCGGCCGTCGACCAAACCGCGAAAACCTTCACCATCGCCGGGAAGGCAACTTCGCGTGTCTTCAAGATCTCGGATCGTACCGTGATCACGAAGGATGGAAATCCGGCGACCATGGCCGACATCGCAGCGAATGAACCGGTACGTGGCTCTTATTGGAAAGGCGAGGACGGTTCGCTCGAAGCGAAAACCGTAAAGCTCGGCCCGAAAATGGAAATGAGGAAAGCGTCCAGGAAAAAGAAGAAGGCCGAAAGCATGGCTTCTCCTTCCGCGACGCCCTAGACGGTTCGTCGACGCTGAAAGACCTGCGGCGGCGTGAGCTGCCGCAGGTCTTTATTTTTCTTCAGCCGCCTTGAGCGCGACGCGAAGGTCGGCCAGGAAAAATTTGTATTCGCGCTCGCGCGAATCTTCATCGGGCTGACGCAAAAGGGACGATGGATGAACGGTAGCCATGGTTCGATCTGCAAATTCCGTCTCCAAGATCCGGCCACGCTGGCGGGTCACGCGAAACGAGGAACCAAAAACAGCCTGCGCTGCAGTCGCCCCCAGACAGACAAGCACCTTTGGCCTAACAACGCCAAGCTCGGCTTCGAGCCAGGGGCGGCAGGCGGCTATCTCGCGCGAACTCGGTTTCTGGTGAATGCGACGTTTGCCACGCGCTTCCCACTTGAAATGCTTAACGGTATTCGTCACGTAAACGTCGCCGCGGGTAATGCCGGCTTCCTCAAGCGCTCGATCGAGCATTCTCCCCGCCGGACCGACGAACGGCTTTCCAGATAAATCCTCCTGATCGCCCGGCTGTTCGCCTAACAAAATCATGCGCGCCTTTTTCGGCCCTTCGCCAAAGACAGTTTGGGTCCCACGAAGATAAAGTGGACAGGCCCGGCATCGCTTTGCGGCCCTGGCTAAAGTCACGACACTCGTTGTTGCGGGGACGGGCGCCGGCGGAAATCTCCCCGCACCGGTTGTATTGCCTGGGTGTGCGGTCTTTTTCATTCGCTCACAATTCTTTCGGCAGGTCGACCCGTCTTGCGTCTACTTATTATCCAGTTGCGCCCCGAAATGTCGCAGTAGCAAAATTTCGACACTTTCGTTATAAGAGACGCAATGTTTCGTCTCGATTACCTGCTCGTGGCCGGCGGCGGCGCTCTCGGTAGCGTGTTGCGTTATTGGCTTTCCGGTTTGGTCGGGCAGCGTTACGGCGAGACATTTCCGTTCGGCACGCTGGTCGTCAATGTAACGGGTTGCCTAGCTATTGGTTTTTTCGCCACCTTCACCGGCCCGGAAGGCCGGCTTCTCGTTAGGCCGGAATGGCGGCTGGCCTTTATGACCGGGGTGTGCGGCGGTTACACGACTTTTTCTTCCTTCAGCCTTCAGACGCTGACGCTCGGTCTGGAAGGCGAATGGTTACGAGCGGGCGCAAATGTCGTTCTATCGCTCGCGCTTTGTTTGGTGGCCGTCTGGCTTGGGCATATCTGCGCGGCCAGTGTAAGTCGCTGATTTCTGATGATCATCAATACACAACGCCTGACGCTGCGGCCCTTCCGGGAAAACGACCTCGATGCGCTGGCTTTGCTCATGGAGGATCCCGATTTCATGCGCTTTTCTTCGGGTATTTTTTCCCGCGATCAAACCGAGGCATTTCTCGGTAAGGTCTTGAGCTGGGACCGGGCTGGCATTCCGTCGCAATTCGCGCTCACCATGTCCGGCCATGGCCGATTGCTTGGTTACTGCGGTTTTTTCCACCAGCGCGTCGACGACATCGATGAAGTTGAGATTGGATATCGCCTTGCTCGCCACTGCTGGGGTGGCGGTTTGGCGACAGAGGCGGCACGCGCCGTGCGCGATCACGGATTCGACAATCTCCAGCTCGAGCGAATGATTTCTCTTATTCATCCTGAAAACACCGCGTCGCGCCGCGTGGCTGAAAAAAATGGGATGACGCCGGAAAAGGAAACAGTTTTTCGCGGCTTCCCAACACTTGTCTACGCCATTAGAAAGACAAACAGAAACGGTCACTGATGGAGATTCCACACAACGCGATTATGCTGCGCATTTTTATTGGCGAGAGCGACCGATACGAACATCGTCCGCTCTACGAAGCCATTATTCTCAAGGCACGCGAACTGCATCTGGCCGGCGCGACCGCGCTTCGCGGCCCGATTGGTTTCGGCAAATCGAGTCGCATGCATACCTCGAAGATCTTGCGCCTTTCCATGGACCTGCCGATGATCATCGAAATCGTTGACAGCGAAGAGAAGATTCAGGAGTTCTTGCCGGTCCTCGACGGCATGATTACGGGCGGCCTCGTTACCATGGAAAAAGTGCGCGCCATTCATTACCGCGGCGCGACCACTAACGAATGAGGTCAGACGCCGGCACTGTGCGGTAGCGAATGATGAACTCGGCCGCGAGAGCGCGATAAGCGCGGGCTCCATTGCCGTGAGGATCGTGTTCAAGAATCGTTTTCCCGAAACTGGGCGCCTCGCTCAGGCGAACGGTGCGAGGGATAACGGTTTCATAAACGAGCTCCTTGAAATGCTGGCGCACATCGGCCACCACTTGCGCGCTGAGATTGGTGCGACTGTCGAACATGGTCATGACGATACCGCCTAACTTTAAGGCGTCGTTTACGCCGGTGCTCCGAATTTGCTCGATGACACCGACGATTTTGACCAAGCCTTCCAGCGCAAAGAACTCGCACTGAATTGGCGTGAGCAATTCGTCCGCCGCAGCCAGCGCGTTCGTCATCAAAATTCCGAGTGACGGCGGGCAATCGAGCAGAACAAAATCGAATGGTTGATCGGCGCGCAAAGGCACGAGGGATTGGGCGAGACGTGTCAGGTGATCGTCCATGCGCGCGATCTCCACTTCGGCGCCGGCCAAATCGAGATCTGAGGGAACGACAAACAAATTCTCCAGTCGCGTGGGAACGACTTTTTCCGCGAGCGAAACGGAACCAAGAAGCGGATCATACACACTTTCCCCGACGAGACCCTGCAGGCCCATCGAACTGGTGGCATTCCCTTGCGGATCGAGATCGACCAACAAAATGCGCGATCCGAGTTCCGCGAGCGCCGCCGACAGGTTGACGGCGGTAGTGGTCTTGCCGACCCCTCCTTTCTGGTTGGCGACGGCAATAATCTTCATTCGCGAGGCACAATCAGCGTGCGCAGCTCAAAGGTGCGACGGCCATCCGCCTCCTTCCAAGGCAAATGGTCGGGGTCCGGCAACATCTCGGTCACTTCGATCTCGCCGGCCTTCGTCAGCCAGCGATGAAAAATTTCGAGAAACAAGTAGCTTTCGAGATCGATGAAGACAGGCTTGGTATCCTTGTCGCGTCCTTCCGCGCCGCTCCGTCGCAGCGCCTGTTCCGTCGGCCGGATATAAACATAGCGTGGCAGATCTCGCGCCGCCCGCAGTCGTTCCACCGCGATTACCAGATCGCGCGAAACACCGGTGAAATTACCAGCGCCCATTTCTTCCGAGGTCACCGTCCAGGCTCGCCGTTGCACGATTACTTTTCCGCAGCGCAAACGCGGAGTGTGCCTCCCCAACGAAAAGTTGAATGGATGAAAACCGAGGGGGATGATCCAATACCGGGCAAAAGATCCCAGATACTCGTTAGTCCCGCGTCTGCGAAGACAAACATCGCCGCTGTTTTCATCAATATAAACTTCTGTTTCCGCGGGTGGAATCATGCGCCATTCCGGCCTGCCCCGAAGAGGAGCGACAAAGTTCGTCAACTCAGGAATGGCATCCATCTGGCGCACGGTTGTATGCGCCGTAAAGTCCGCCGCAAAAAAGCCGTAATAGAAATTCGGCCGACCACACGCGGTGCGAGCTAGAGCTTGTCCCAACGCTGGAAAATCTGGACAGCTCCAATAACCGCCGTGATGCAATAACGCGATGGGCGGATGCAATTCGCTTACGACCCATGTGAATTCGCCGTGTCCGACTGCATCAATCGACTTCGCTGCAATCTGTAGATCTGCTGATGGATAGGTGTACTCGTCAAATTTCGGAAATTCGAAAAGGCGCCTGACGAAATGACATTCATCAGCGCCCAGTTGCAAGGACATCTCACCTTGCCGATCCGCAAAAAGCTTTTGAAACGCCGCCAGAATTTCTCGAAAAGCCATGTGGGCCAGCGCCACTAATCCATTTCCGGTTAGCGACATTTTCTGGGCCTCGCAATGGGCCAGGAATCCCGGCAGTAATACAGTGCCATTTTGCGATGGTGCAGACCTCAATAAATCGCTCAAGCCTCCGGCGACCCGGCTGGCGACGTAAGCATAGCAATCACGCCAAAGATCGATCCACGGTGCCGCCTCCGTCACGACTTCGTCCATCATCTCCGGACCGACCTTAAAGCCGCAGTCACGATAACAATCTTCTCCGATAGGGTTGAGAGCCGAATAAAGAAACTGGCGGCCGCGACCGCGTACCTCACCTAATGCTCGAACTTGATCGGCGGTGGTAATCAGCACCTGTTTGCGCGCCGCAGTCAATTCGGCATTTTTCAATCTATCCGGCAAACCTTTCAGCGGCTCGATAAGGGACAGCCATCGATCCCGGGTCGGACAATTACGCCAATGCCGCACATCATCTTCGATGGTGCGGAACGCCTTTGGGTCCAAAGCCGGAACCTCCACTTTCCACCAGATGACATTTTGAGCCGCCAAAATTTGAAGTGTATCGAAGTACCCCAGGGAGTGAGCAGGAGTTCGCCCATCACAGCGCGCAAGAATTCGCAATGATATCGGATTGAGTTCGACCCGCTCATTTGTCGTTGCAAATCGGAATGTCGAACCGTCAATCCATCCCGACGGGTTTAGGCGAGGGCTGATTTCAGCTCGCACGTCCGGATCTTGATTCATCGAATTTGCAATCGCGTGCGACACCCAGCGCTCAAAGTACGTTTCGCGCCGAGCGATTCCCGGACTCGGAACCAACTGCAGTCCCGAAACGCCGCTAACGATTCGACCCCATCCCGTGGGACCAAACTCACTAAACGTATCGTTCTTTGCCGCGATGCGTTGCAGATAAAGAAGGAGGTGACGTTCCCGCTCTCTTGCGCGCTTGTTACGCGGCGAAGGGGATTCATCAGATCCAAAAAATTCGTCTAGGAGTTGATTTGCTCCCATTGCTCCAAAAACAAGAAACGGTGGCACTGTTAATTGAGCAGCCTCACGAAGGCGAGAACGGGAAGCCGAAAGTTCCTTTTCCATACGCGCCGAAAGGCGCTCTTCGATTGCGCGTAGGCTGTTAGCCGCACGCGCGTATGAGACGAATTCGAGAGAAGGCTTCTCGGAAACCGTCTCCGGCAGCCGGCCTGTTCGAATTGCCGCACGTAGGCTTCGAAATTCATCGGCAGAAAGCCCATTTTCGCGTTGAGCCAAGATTTGCGCCGCCCGTAGCCTCGCCGCTTCAAAGTTGTGGCGCTCGACAATAACCTGACGAGCGATTCCAGCTGTCGCACAGGTCGACAATCCCTCCAGCGTATCGAATGGAACTCCCGCCATTCGGATGAGAAAGATGGGAGCAACAGAGTACGGGCTGGACACTCGCCCACAAGAACGAAACCTGCCGGTTCTGCAAGCTAAACCAAACGCGCTGTCGTCTGGTTCCGAGAAACTAGTTGTTCATCAAGGGCAGACGGATCGTAAAAGTGGTGCCCGCCTCCGGAGTACTGTCGACCTTAATGGACCCGTTATGATCTTCGACCACTTTCTTAGTGATGTAGAGGCCCAGGCCAGTTCCGCTTTTCCCTTGTTTGGTCGTAAAATAAGGATCGAAAATCTTGCCCATCTGTTCGGGCGTGATTCCATCACCCGTGTCCGCAATCCGTACGTCGACGTAAAAATCCTTCCGTGTGCAGGAGAGCGAAACAAAGCCGTTCTTTTCTGCAGCCGCTTGCACGGCATTGATCAGGACATTCTGGATAGCGCGCGTGACTTGCACGGAATCGCCGAGCAGTTCGCAAGGCTCATCGCAAATATCGCAGGTTAAGTGGACGCCGTTTTGCGTCGACATTGCCCCGACGCTTTTGATCACTTCGCGCACAATCGCGGAAATCGAAATCGCCTGGCGTGGCGAAGCCTCCATGCTGCCGTAGCTTTGCCACATGGTGAGGAGTTCGCGGCAAAGCCGCACGTTTTTCTCAATTATTTCGAGTTCCTTCGCCGAACTGCCGTTGCCTGCCGGAGCCCCATTAGCCATGTCGGATTGCTCGAGCTTTTTCGCGAGCAGCTGAACGTAGCCCCACACGATGGTGAGCGGGTTGCCCAAATCGTGCACAAACTCAGCCGAGGCTTGCCCGAGCGAAGCGAGGCGTTCCTTTTGTGCCAGTTCTTTGAGGAGGCGGTTATTTAATTCGCGAATTTCAGCTGCTGCGTTGTCGGTGGTCCGGTAGACGCGGGTTCGCTCGACATTGCGGCCGATTACGTCCTGCATCTCACGTGCATCGAAAGGTTTGTTAATGTAATCATTCGCGCCGAGCCGCAGAGCTTCCTGTGCGGTCTCAAGCGCGCCGAAACCAGTCAGCATGATAACGGAAAGGTGAGGATCAATTTCACGGATCCGCTTGAGACCTTCGATCCCGGTCATTCCGGGCATGCGGATATCCATCACGATAGCGTCCGGACGCTTGTCTTGGAGCAATCGGATGCCGGTTTCGACGCAATCTGCCGTGTGGACCTGATAGTTAGGCTTGAGCAGCATGCGCAAACTTTCGCGCGGGCCAACCTCGTCATCGATCACGAGAATTTGAGGAAGTTCCGTAGAAACGGTCATGTTTTTTTCTTCCCCCTGAGTAAGCTAAGCGCGTGCCGTCCGAGCCTTGAGGTTGAAAAAAGCTTCTGGTCATCGCGTGTTATCGGCGCCAATGGTGAAACAGATTTTTCTCGCATGCAAGAAACAACTTGTGAATAAGTCGGGGAATAACTTTCCAACAAGTGGAGGGAAGCACAGACCATAAAGCCTTGTGAGAGCTGCCATATCCATCTTGAAACATCTACATCCGATGGAGGAGAAGAATTTCCATAATGGCTAAATCGAATCGCGTCGTTGTCACGGGGATGGGGGCCTTTGCGCCTAACGGCACGGGTTTAGATGCCTTTTGGGAATCGATCGTCACCGGAAAAAGCGGGATCGGGCCAATCACGCTTTTCGACGCAACCGGCTTTCGGAGCCGGATTGCCGGGGAAGTCAAAAATTTCAACCCTCTGGATTACATCCCGGCAAAAGAAAAGCCTCGCCGGCTGGCGCGCGGCACTCAACTTGCGTTTGCTGCAACCCAATGTGCTCTCAGAGACGCTCGCTTGGACCTCAGCGAAAAATGGTTCGACGGGGACGGACCACTCCCGGTGATTCTCGGCGTGGGCACCAGCGCCATGGACATTTTGCAAGACGGTTTTGAAGCTTTGCGGGAGCGCGGGCCGGCCTCGATCAAGCCATTCGCCGTTGGTTCCTGCGCTCCGCAAGCGGCGGCCAGCTTCATCGGTCGCAGGCTGGGTGTATCTACACGTGCATCCACCATCTCCTCGACCTGTGTATCGGGCTTGGACGCCGTGGCAACAGCGACGAATTATCTGCGCCATGGCGATTCGGAGGTTGCGATCGCCGGGGGAGCCGATGCCCCCATTACGCCGCTGGCCATGGCCAGTTTTGCAACGGCTGGTTTGAGTTCGGCCAGGAACGATTTCCCGGAGTTGGCGAGCCGCCCTTTTGATCGAGATCGGGATTCGGGCGTGATTTCCGAGGGCGCGGGCATTTTGATTCTCGAAACCCTGGATGGGGCGGTAGGTCGGGGGGCGCGTCCCTACTTTGAAATCATCGGGTATGGTGTCCAAACCGATTCGGAGCCCAACGCTCCAGGATCCGGCCTCGGTACCACGATGACCGACGCCTTGGCCAATGCGAATCAACGCCCTGAGGACATTGATTACATCTGCGCTTATGGACCCGGTCATCCGATTTTCGACAAGGTTGAGCTTTCCATGATCGAACAGGTTTTTGGAAAAGAGGCGCGCCGCGTTCCGATCAGTTCCATCAAGGGCGTCACGGGCAATCCCCTGGCTGCGGCCGGCCCGCTTCAGCTTGTCGCCTCGGCCATGGCGCTAAAGACGAACCTGATTCCTCCAACGGCCAACTGCGACAACCTCGATTCCGACTGCTTTTTGGACATTGTGCGCGGAAAGGCACGTCGCGCCAATTTGAACAAAATCCTCGTCAATGTGCGGGGATTGGGCGGGGGAAACAGCACTCTAATCATTCGCCGGGTGACGGAATGAATGCTGAAAGTCTGCCATTGTGGCTGGCCCTTTCGATTCAACTGGGGCTCGGATTGGCGGTCTTTCGTGCGAATCCCAAGAACTACGCGAATCAGAGCTTTCTACTCGTATCGCTCTTCATCCTGGCATGGTTACTATCGGTCCACCTCGCTTACAACTCCACTGACGCCGCTCTGGCGCAGTTCTGGATTAGAGGTGCGTCCATCACTGGAGTTCTCATTCTCAACGGTTTTAACTTGCTCAGAATAGCAATTCTTTGCCGCGGTGAGCGTCGGCTGGAAGTCGGCAAACGTGCTGCCGTATTGTTTGTCCCGAGTCTCGCCATTATCGGCATTTGCTGCACGAATTTATTCCTCCGCTCGGCGGAAATCCGCCGCTTTCAAGCGGCAGACGAATTTGTCCCTCACGCCGTGTACGGCCCGCTTTGGCCCATCTATCTTGCGTTTATGGGCGGAAGCGTCCTTTGGGTGATCGCCTTGTATCTCCGCGACATTAAGCACTCCTCCGGCGTGCAGCGCGTTGAACTGCAATTTGTGGTGGCCGGTTGCGCGGCGCTCGTTGCTTTCTTCTTGGCTGGCATCGCTCTCCAGCCGCTGATACAGCGGACCTTTGCCGTTAGGTTGACCGCGTTTCGCGTCGTCATTTTCAGCCTGATTATCGGTTACGGTATAGCGACCCGTAAGATCATGGACGTCGGCACATTCGTTAGGCGGGTGGTTTCCTACGGATTACTCACGCTCTACCTCACGATCATTTATGCGGGGATCTGGTGGGCATCGGATCAATTGCTGAAGGGGCTCGCCGCGCAGAGCGTCCTGCCTCATTTGTTGGGCGCTTTGGCGGTGGCACTCTCGATGACACCGGCACGCGGCGTCTCGAAGAACTTTGCGGACAAATTGTTCGTGAATTCCCAGGGCCTCGATTTCAGAGGCACGGTCAGCAAAGCCGCCAGAATCCTGGAGTCAATCACAACGCTACGCGACTTGTTGGAGCGATTTGCAGCGACAACCGCTGAAGCCGTCGGCACAGACCGGGCTGTGATTCTCCTGCCAGACAAGGGCGGGTTTACGCAGCATTACAGGACCGAAGAGCAGAACGAATTATCCCTTTCGGCGGATCATCCTCTCATTGTCTATTTGCGAACGCATCGGGAGCCAATCGTGCTTGATGAATTGCATCGCATTCGCCCGACGCCGGAAGTGGAGAAAATCATCTCCGACATGCGTGAGTTGAAGTTGGCGGTGGTAATGGGAATTTTTTCCCGCCACCAACTTGCTGCGGTTATGCTCCTCGGTCCGCGCCTGTCCGGTCGAATTTACGGAAGCGTAGAACAGAGCGCCTTGCAGGTGCTGTGCGGTCAACTGGCCATCGCGATCGATAATGCGCAGCTATTCACGGAAGTGCAAAATGCCAAGATCTATAACGAGACTTTACTGCAAAATCTCACCACTGGCGTGCTGGCCGCCGGAATCGATGAACAGGTCACGGTCTTCAATCACGAGGCCGAGGAAATTACCGGCCTCAAACCGGAAGCGGTCCTAAATCACTCCCTTGACGCATTACCTGAGGCGTTTTCAGAACTGCTTCGCGAAACGCTCCGCTCAGGCGAACGACAGGAAGATCGCGAACTCCTGTTGACCGCCGGGGAAAACCACGTCGTTGTGCGGGCGAGCAGTTCCATTTTTCACGGGCAGGATGGAGAGAAGCTCGGCGCCCTGATGGTCCTGACCGACATCACGGCGTTGAAGCGATTGGAAATGCAGATCCGACGCAGCGATCGTCTGGCCAGTCTCGGCACCCTCTCGGCCGGAATGGCCCACGAAATCAAGAACCCACTCGTTTCGATCAAAACCTTCGCTCAACTCTTGCCGGAACGTTATCAAGATTCCGATTTTCGAGAGACATTCTCGAACCTCATCGGGCACGAAATCGATCGCATCGATTCGCTGGTCAATCAGCTGCTGCGTTTTGCTCGGCCAGCCAAGCCGCTCCTGAAGCCAATGCACGTCCACGAGGTCCTGGAAAAATCGCTGCAGTTGGTCGGTCATCGTCTTTACCAGAAGGACATAAAATTAACTCGTCTCTGGCAGGCCGACGTGGATACCATCCGGGCCGATGCGGACCAGTTGGAACAGGTTTTTCTAAACTTTTTCATAAATGCCATGGATGCCATGAAACGGGGAGGTGAATTAACTGTTGCCACGGACATCCGTGGCGATGCCGAATGGCTTGCCACCATGGCCCGGGCCCCAATTAACGGAAATGGGCATTCCCGCGAAGTCCTGCAGGTTACCATTCGCGATAATGGCGAGGGCATCCGTGCCGACGATTTGGCGCACGTATTCGATCCGTTCTTCACCACAAAGGACTACGGGACGGGCCTTGGGCTTTCGGTCGTGCACGGGATCATTCAGGAACATGATGGACAGATCGAAGTTGAGAGCGAGTTATCCAAAGGAACCGCCTTCCATATCCTTCTGCCGCTCGTCCGCTTTGAACGCGAGGAGGCGGTCGCGTGACCTCTCCACCCCCCACCATCCTTTACACACAGGATGCCGATCTCGCGCGACGCGTGAAGGCCTTCCTGCGCGCGACTGCTCAGGTGCGTCGCGTCTCGGAGCCCAATCGACTGGAACCGGTCTTGCAACAGACCGGGCCAGCGCTCCTCTTGATCGATCTGCGGGCCCAAGAGAGTTTCGATCTGCTGGAACAGGTCCGAAAAGTTTATCCTACGACTCTGCTAATCGCTCTCGGCACGCCGAAATCAGATCCAATGCGCGAGGCGGAAGAAATCGGCGTCTACGCCGCGGAAGATCTGCAACTCGACCGCGCACACTTCAAAGCTCTGGTCACGCGCGCCTTCGATTTGCTGCGCGTCATGGAGGAAAATCAGGAGTTGCGCGATCAAACGAGCCGCGAATCAACGCCGGATTTGTCATCGCAGTTGGAAGTAACTCCCAACCATCAGCCGCCAGCCACGCTTCCTTTGCTGCGATTTCCGCGTGTCTTTCGCTCCTTCGATAATGTCGATGTTTTGCTCAACAATGTGGTCGAAGCCATCGTCGATGCCGCTTCGGTCACCCGCGTGGGAATTTTCTCCCGCATCCGGCAGGGCGATCGCTACCGCCTCCGCGCGGGAGTGCGTTGCCTGCCCGAAACCAGTGAATTGGAGTTCGGAGAACGCGACCCGCTCGTGCGATGGTTCGAGCTGCACGCGCATGTTGTTTGCCGCGACTACATCGGCCAGATCGCCGACCAAAGTCAGCGGACGCTGTTGCGGCGTGCGCTCGACAGTTTTGGCGCAGAAGTAATTGTTCCGCTGCACACGCGTGCGCGCATTATCGGGTGGCTGTTCTTCGGCCACCGCATTACCGGCCAGGCATTTGCCTATAGTGAGCTCGAAAGCCTGATGATCTTGGCCGAGCACGTTTCCACGGTTTTGGAGAATGCCCTTCTTTATGAGGAGGTGACCGTGCAGAAAACGCTGGCCGAAACACTTCTCAAGTCCATCCCGCCCGGCATTGTCGCCACCGATGAATCGGGGGTCATTCGCTGGTTTAATCCGACGGCCGAACAAGTGCTCGGCGTTTCACGGGAGGAAGTGCTTAATCGTCCGATCGAGTACGCCAGCAAGGATCTCGCGGCGGTCATGCGCGACGCGCTCGATGCGACAGAAAATCTCCCGGCGAAACATTGGGTCGATCCGCATACACAACGCTCCCTCTCCGTCGAGGCGCGCAAGCTAACCGACCAATCGTCCTCGCTCGGCGCCGTCGCGGTTGTGCAGGATTTGACCATGGAGAACAACCTGCGCCAACAGCAGGAACTTCTGGAGCGCTCCGCTTTCTGGACAGACCTCGCGGCAAGCATGTCCCACGAGATCCGCAACCCGCTTGTCGCCATCAAAACTTTCGCGCAGCTTTTGCCCGAGCGCTTCGATGACGCCGATTTTCGCCGTGAATTTAACAAGATCGTCGTGCAGGAAATCGATCGCCTCGACAAGATCATCACCCAGATCAACGACTTCGCGCATCCGCCGGAACTGGTGATGAAACCGCTCGACCTTCGCGGCACCCTTCGTCAGGCCGTGGAGCTCGCGAAATCCCGGCTCTCCGCCAACGGCGTTGCGATTGAGGCGACCGTAGCGACCGATCTCCCCAAGGTCTGGGGCGACGAGACGGCCCTGACGGATGCCCTGGCTCATCTGGTCACCAACGCCGCTGAAGCGACTTCGGGCACGCAACGCGGCCGCGTCACTCTTGTGGCCAAACCCATCAGCCAGGGCGAAGAGAGCAACGCCGTGCTGGTCACCGTGCAGGACAACGGCGGAGGAATTTCGCCGAACTTGCGCGACAAGGTCTTTTCGCCCTTTTGCACGACCAAAGCTCGCGGCATGGGATTGGGACTGCCGATCGTCAAACGAACCATTTTCGATCACCACGGGCGGCTTCACATCGACTCCACGCCCAAAGGCACTGTGGTCAGCGTGATGTTACCGGCCACGCCCCGAAAAAATTAGCGCATTTGCGCTCGACCCCGAACGCGGTAAAGCGTTGAAGTGTCACTTCACTCAACTCTTTTGATCGACCATGATCGTCACAACCGCCCAACTCTATAAGGTCGCCTACGGGAAGTTCGCCGTCGGCGCATACAACATCAACAACATGGAACAGCTCCTCGGGCTGTTTCGCGGCAATATCCAAAGCCGCGCGCCGTTCATCATTCAGATTTCCAAGGGCGCCCGCAAATACGCCGATAAGCGCATGCTCGAAGCGATGATCCGCACTGCCGAAATCATGTTCCCGGACGCGATCTTCGCCGTCCACCTCGATCATGGTGACGAAGAGGCGTGTTACGATTGCATCGACTCAGGTTTTTACAGCTCGGTCATGATCGACGCCAGCCACGAAGACTTCGCCGAGAATGTTGCCATTACCAAGCGAGTCGTGGAGCGCGCGCACGCCAAAGGCATCAGCGTTGAGGCCGAGCTCGGACGTTTGGGCGGCGTGGAGGAAGACATTAAGGTCGATGAAGGGCACGCCTGCCTGACCAATCCGGACGAAGCAGTCGAATTCATCAAACAAACAAAATGCGACTCGCTCGCGGCGGCCATCGGGACCAGCCACGGCGCTTACAAATTCAAAGGTCAGCAGTCACTGCACTTTGAAGTTATTGAAGGAATTCGCGACAAGGTGAAACAAGCCGGTCTGCCACCTACGCCCATCGTCATGCATGGCAGCTCCAGTGTTCCGGTCGAGGAGGTAAAGCGAATCAATGCCGCGGGCGGCAAACTCGATCCATCGGCTCGGGGCGTAAATGAAAATGAATATCTTCCCGCCGCCAAGCTGGGCGTCACCAAAGTCAACATCGATACCGACGGCCGGCTCGTCTGGACCCGGGTTCATCGCGAGTACTTCCGGGATCATCCGGCGGAGTTTGATTTCCGGCCGCCGGGAAAAATCTTCGTTGAGGAGTACGCGAACTTTATCGCACATAAGAACGAGAAGCTCGGCTCGGCCGGACAGCTCGACGCCGTGCGGGCCAGCGTTAAGAAATAGCGGCCGAGACGCCGGCTGTGCTTTCTCACCCTGTGACCTTCACGCTAGCCGAATTGGCCACTCTGTCGAGGGGTGAGCTGCGCGGCGACCCCGCACAAAAGATAAGCGGCGCCGCTCCCTTGGCGGAAGCTACGGCCGGCGATATCACTTTCTTCGCCAGTCCAAAATATCTCTCGCAACTGCGACGAACTCACGCTTCTGCGATCTTCGTTCCTCGCGATTTCGCCGAAGAAACCTCAGCCGCGCAGATTCGCGTCGCTGAGCCAGCCAAGGCGTTTGAACAAATCGCCCTGAAGTTGGCGCCCGAACCAATAACCTTCTCCCCCGGGGTTCACTCGAGTGCCGTGATCGCGCCCAGTGCACGGCTGGGCGAGCGCGTCTCCATTCAGCCTCATGTCGTCGTCGAAGCCAATGCTGTTATCGGAGACGACACAGTTATCGGTGCGAGCAGTTACGTTGGCCACGGCGCTACTGTCGGCAGCCACTGTCTGGTTTATCCACATGTCACGATTCGCGAGCGTGTCCGAATCGGTGCTCACGTCATTTTGCACAGCGGGGTCGTGATCGGAGCTGATGGCTTTGGATTTGAACCGAAGGAAGGCCGCCACGAAAAGGTCCCTCAGATCGGCATTGTGCAGATTGATGACAACGTCGAGATCGGCGCCAATACGACGATTGATCGGGCCCGCTTCGGTCGCACTTGGATCCAGGAAGGTGTGAAAATCGACAACCTTGTCCAAGTGGCCCACAACGTGGTGATCGGCAAGCACTCGGTGGTGGCGGCCCAGACCGGAATTGCGGGGAGCGTCCGGATCGGTTCCTACGTCATGATCGGCGGCCAGGTCGGTATCATTGGCCATATCGAAATCGGGGATAAGACGATGATCGGCGCGCAGACCGGCGTTTCCAAAAACATCGATGGCGGCACCTGGTGGGCAACGCCCGCCGTGCCCTTAAAAGAGGCGCTTGAACACTTGGCCCACGTGCGCCGGCTGGGCAGGCTCGAGGAGCGTGTAAAGAGACTCGAACGCGGGCAGCCGCCCGATTAGCCCAACGTGACCCGTTGCGATGGGGGGCGGCGACCGGTTGAAAAATGGCCGGTCACGGTCGAGGGAAAATCCACTTCAGACCTTGGGTGAAGGGAAGTTGGCAAGGTTAGTGCTTATATTCCATATGGAAATTATAAAGCACCCGACCCATGAAAGTTCCTGCGCGCACCCGAGCCGAGTTCCTCATCATCGACGACGATCCGTCGATCGCGAAATTCCTCGTCACCTATCTGCGGCAGAAGGGTCATAGTTGCGATTCGCTGACGGATGGCTTTCAGACCGCCGCCTGGCTCGAACATCAGGACTGCGACGTCGTCATCGTCGACCTCAAAATGCCGAAAATCGATGGCATTTCCCTCATTTCCTTCATTCGTGAAATCAACCCGAAGCTGCCCATTATTGTCTTCACCGGGTTTGGTTACGAAGAGGAACGGATGCACGCGGCCTTGCGCGCAGGCGCCAACGGCTACGTAAGCAAGAATCTCCCCGTTGAGCAGCTTTATTGCGTCCTGTCCAGGGTCCTCTCGACATGCCAGCAGCGCGCACGCCGCGACGCGATGGCCGAGGCCAACGTGGCCCTCCAAGGCGCTGCTTAAATCCGAGGCTTACCGCCTTTGCGCAACGGTTGGCTGGGGACCGAATCCGCCAAAAGATTGCGCAATCCCTTCACCGAAATACACTCGGCGCCGGAAGCGCTGACTGTTTCCTGCTCGCGATAATCATCCGTCGCCACCATGACCCGGAACCGCGATCCGTAGTTGCTGGCGAGACGTTCAATAACCGAGTCAGCCGTCTGACCGCGACTCGAATAGAAGATCTGAATCTCGCCTGCTTGGGATGATTCGGTCACCTTCGTCCCCCGCCCGTCAAAAGCCACGACGATGTGCACGCCAGTCCAATCCTGATAATCGCGCAGTTTCTTCACCAGAGCGTCTCGCGCCAGGGACGTTCGCCGCTCATGAAGCGCGCGCAATTCGGGCCAGGCAAAAATGACGCTGTGCCCATCGACAAGCAGATAATCGGGACGCACACCGCAGTATACGGCGCGATCATACGCGGCAAGCGTGATCGCAACGTCCTCGGCTACGAGGCCGCCGGAACGGCTTCTTTCTTGGCCCGGCTTTTCGCTTTCGCCACCGGTCGTGTTTTGGATTTCGCCTTGGCCTTCTTGCGTTCGAGATAGGCGTGGCGCCGCTTGCGTTTCGCTCTTACTCGGTGTTGCTGGCCCATGGGAAGCCTCCTATAGAGCGGAAGCCGCCGCCGTGCAATGCAATTTCGGGGGAATGCGGCCAGAATCGCACAAAACAGGATTGCCAAAAGGAGCGCCGGTCATTCATAATTCCGACTCCGTCAAACCCCAAACTCCCCCCTTATGCGCAAGCCGCTTCTTGGCGCCTCCGTCACCCTGCTTGTCTTGTCGATTCTTCTTGGCCTTCTAAACGCCGCGAAAATGAAGAATCTGCGGGCCGAACAGGCTAATGCTCTCGCGGCCAGACAGACAGCGGGACACGCCGGTCTTGTTGGGCACAATGCGATGGAAGGCCGCCGAAACGAGTCAGCCTCAGCCCGCGTGAAATCAGCCGACAAAGAGGCACAAATAGCCGCGATCGAAGCGGAAATTGTCAAAGTAAGGAGTGACAAGTCGGATCTGAAAACACAGCTCGCCGCCAAGGAAACGGAGCTGGCGCAATTGAAAGACCGAAGTTCGACGACGACTGTAAGCCTGACGGAAGCGAACAGCTCCAAGGTCGCCGAATTGAGGACGCAACTCGATGAAACCCGCCGCCAGCTCGACAGCGCCGAGCATGAGAAGACGTTGCTGGCGGAAAAAATTCAAAGCTTTGCCAAACGGCGGAGTCCAAAAGAGAGCCGGTCTCACCGCCGATCTGTGCCGCCGGGCTTGCACGGCAGTGTTCTTGCCGTCAACCAGGCTTACAATTTCGTCGTGCTCAATCTGGGCGCACGGCAGGGCGTCGAATCAAATGCCGAGATGCTGGTCTTGCGCGACCGCACGGTCATCGGAAAAATTCGCGTCTCTTCAGTTGAACCGGCCACATCTATCGGCGATATCATCAGCAACAGCCTGCCGCGCGGCGTGCAGGTCCAGACGGGAGATACCGTTATCTATGCTGGCACTGGTTTTTAATCGATCGAGGCTCGCCTTCGCGGCCGTTACTCTAACGACCCTGCTTTCCTTCGCTTCCTGCGCTACGGAAAAAAAACCGCAACCACTCGTGAGCGATCCGAATGCAAAGCCTGAATCCACGCTTCCGTGGAATAAGCAGGAGAAATGGGAAGCGTCTCAGGGATTCCCGGATTACTTCAACGAAGGCCGTTGAGTCACCTGGTTCCTAGATCCAGTAGCCGGCCGGAATCACCGCATTCTTCGGCACCACGACGATGCCGTCGCGGATGAAATAATTCTCCGTGTCGAGATCGGACGCTTTGCCTTCCGGCGTGATCACCACTCCGTCACCGATGCGCGCATTCTTGTCGATAATGGCTCGATCGATGACGCAATTCCGTCCGATGCCGATGGGCGGAACCCTTCCTCCCACCTCGTTCGTTTCAAAATAATCCGCCCCCATGATGATGCTGTTGCGGATGGTAGCGCCGCTCTGAATCAGGCTGCGAACGCCGATCACGCTATGTTCGATGTGCGCATCGGAAATGATGCAACCATCCGCCACGATGGCTTGACGCAGGGTGGCGCCGTTGATTTTGCTCCCGGGCAGAAAGCGTGGGTGCGTGTAGATGGGCGCCTGCGGCTCAAAAAAGCTGTATTCAGGCGTCGTCTTGGTCAGATCCAGGTTTGCATCGTAAAAGGCGCGGATGGTGCCGATGTCTTCCCAATAGCCTTTGAAAATGTAGGCATTGACGTGTCGATCGCTAATCGATTGCGGAATGACGTGCTTGCCGAAATCGGCGAGATCGTTTTCCAGACACTGCACGAGCACGTCGCGATTGAAAATGTAAATGCCCATCGAAGCCTGAAACAATTCCTCATCGGTATCGTAGCCTACCGATGTCAGCAGCTCTGGGCTCATTTTCAATTCGCCGAGCAAACTTTCGTCCTTCGGCTTTTCCACGAACCGCGTGATGCGCCGATCGTCGCCGCTCAGCATGATGCCGAACGCCGCGACCTGTTCGCGCACAACCGGCTTTGTGGCGAGCGTGATTTCGGCACCGGAGCGAATGTGCTGATGGAGCAGTGCGCGGAAATCCATCCGATAGAGCTGATCGCCACTCAGAATGAGATAATAATCGTAGGGCTGCTCGAGAAAGTAGCGCATGTTCTGGCGCACGGCGTCGGCCGTTCCCTGATACCACTCGGAGCCTTCGGGCGTTTGTTGCGCTGCCAGAATATCGACAAAGCTGCGCGAAAAATTGTCGAACTTGTAGGCCGCCTGGATGTGGCGGTGCAGCGACATGCTGTTGAATTGGGTCAGCACATAGATCGAGCGCAGCCCCGAGTTCAGGCAATTACTGATCGGAATATCGACCAGCCGATATTTGCCGCCGAGCGGAACGGCTGGTTTGGCGCGATCCTTGGTCAGCGGAAACAAACGAGTGCCGGCCCCTCCCCCCATAATGATGGAAAGCGTCCGCTGGGTCGTCCCGGGCGGAAGCGCAGGGGTGGCTATCGCTGAAACCGGGTCCATGGGAAATGCTTCGCGCCGCACGGTTCTATTCGATGCCACTTGTCACTAATTCCGTCTCCTGGAGCTTAGGGCAACTTTTTGCTCTCGACCGTCCAGGCTCAGGTTCCTTGCACATTTCCTGCGTTAATGTCACGCTCAGATCGCTTTTATGTGCGGAATCGTCGGCTACGTCGGTCGGTCGGAAGCAGCCCCCATTCTCTTGGACGGGCTGCGCCGGCTGGAATATCGCGGCTACGACTCCGCCGGCGTCGCTATTCTCAATGGCAGCCATGTGCAGACCCGAAAATGCGCAGGGCGTATCGCCGCGCTTTCGCAACTGATCGCCGACGATCCGGCGGCCGGTAATTCCGGCATCAGCCACACCCGCTGGGCCACGCACGGCAAGGCGACCGATCAAAACGCCCATCCGCATTTCGACGCCAGCGGGAAACTCGCCCTCGTTCACAACGGCGTCATCGAAAACTATCAGACGCTAAAGGACCAGCTCTTGCGCGATGGCGACCGCACCTTCCGCTCGGAGACCGATACCGAAGTGCTGGCCCATCTTATCGGGAAACTCTATGAGGAAGCTATCGCGGCCAAGGATTCCGAAAACGGCGACATCGACCGTCACAAGAAGGCGTGTCTCGTCGGAGCGGTGCGGACAGCTCTGCAGCAGGTCATTGGCACTTATGGCGTGGCGCTGGTGCATGCCGACATCCCGAATTTCATCGTCGGGGCGCGACGCGGCAGCCCGCTCGTTCTCGGTATCGGCAAAAACGAGAACTTCCTGGCCAGCGACGTCAGCGCGATCGTCGCCTACACGCGCGACGCGATTTACCTCAACGACTTCGACGTCGTCGCAGTTGAGCCTGACAAATTCGAAATCTCATCCCTCGCCGGCGAAGCGGGCGCGCGCCAGGTCAGCAAGGTCGAGTTCAGCGCCGAGGATGTTAAGAAAGGCGATTATCCACATTACATGCTCAAGGAAATCTTTGAGCAGCCCGGCTCGGTGCGCGACGCCATGCGCGGCCGGCTCAGTGCGGAGGAATGCAGCGCAAAGCTCGGAGGACTAAACATGACGGCAGCCCAATTGCGGGAAGTCGGCCGCTTGGTCCTGACCGGATGCGGCACCGCATTGCACGCCGCCATGATCGGCGAATACGTTATCGAGCAGCTGGCCAGTCTTCCCGTGGAAGTGGAATACGCGAGCGAATATCGACATCGCAATTCCCCGATGGCGCCCGACACGCTCGTCTTCGCCATCAGCCAGAGTGGCGAGACGGCCGACACGCTCGGCGCGTTGCGCGAAAGTCGGCGAAAAGGCTATCGCACACTTGGCATCTGCAACAACGTCGCCAGCACCATCGCGCGGGAAAGCGATGGCGGCGTTTACATGCACGCCGGCCCCGAGATCGGCGTGGCCGCGACAAAGTCGTTCACCTCTCAGGTCGTCATTCTGACCCTTATCGGCCTGCTCCTCGGCCGCATGCGTCATCTTTCCACTTCGCAGGGCAGTCGGATCATCGACGCGCTTGAAGCGCTGCCGGACCAGATCGAACAGGCGCTCAAGCTGAGCGACGAAATCAAAGCCATTGCTCAGAAATATGTTGAGGCCAGCGGCATGCTCTTCTTCGGCCGGCAATGCAATTTCCCAATCGCGCTCGAAGGTGCGCTCAAGCTCAAGGAGATTACCTATCTCTTCGCCGAAGGCCATCCCAGTGCCGAGCTAAAGCACGGTATCATAGCCCTGGTCAGGCCAGGTTTGCCCTCCGTGTTCATCGCTCCCGACGATGCCGTCTTTTCCAAAAACGTGAACAACATCGAACAGGTCAAGGCACGCAAAGGACCAATTATTGCCTTAACGACCGGGAAAGGCGCTGATCAGCTCCGCAATATTGCGGACGACATTATCAGCCTGCCGACGGCGCCGGATTACGTGATGCCGGTGCTCAGCGTCATCCCGTTGCAGTTGCTCTCCTACCATCTGGCCGTCGCCCTCGGTCGTGACGTCGATAAACCACGTAATCTGGCCAAGAGCGTCACGGTGGAGTGACGCCGCGAGGTAATTTTTTTGCTTTTTCGGTCGGGCCGATTTTTGGCATGGTTTGACCGTGCCCCCAGACACGAACGACGCGCTCGACCTCTTGCAGGAGGCAGGTCTGATCACATCGGATCAGATCGATCGCGTTAAAGCGAACCCGAACGGCGCTGCCAATGTTGTTGACGCACTCGTGCGCGATGGCGTCGTTTCCGAAGCGGATATTTCGCGCGGCGTCGCCGCTCAGGCCAAGATGGATTGGATCGACATTTCCAAGCTCGTTATTCCTCCTGACGTCATCAAACAAATCCGGGCCGAAGACGCGCGCCGATTCAAGGCTATTCCGGTCGGTTTCGGCGAAGACGGTCTCATCGTGGCGGTCGGCGATCCGCTCGACATCGACACGATCGATGCCCTCAGGTTTCTCCTGCAACGCGAGCTCGAGCCGGTCTGCACAAGCCCTGCGGAAATTCACGCGGCGCTCATCAAATACTACGGCACGCCGACTGACGCGATCGACGTTTTGCTCGGCCACATCGGCAGCGCGGGAGCGAATCTCGGGCTGGAAATAACCGAAGGCGTTGCTCTCACCGAAGGCGACCAGGTGGATGCCCCGATTATCCGCATGGTCTCCATGCTTTTGATCGAGGCGCATCGCCTCGGCGCGAGCGACATTCACCTGGAGCCACTTGACAAAAAGTTCCGCATCCGCTTTCGCATCGACGGCGTGCTTGAGGAAATGCAGGCGCCGCCCAAAAGTCTCCAGGCGTCCATTATCAGCCGGCTCAAGATCATGACCGGTTCGATGAGCATTGCCGAAAAACGCCTGCCGCAGGATGGCCGAATCCAGGTTAAGATCGGGAGCAAGCCGATCGATTTGCGCGTCTCCACGATTCCGACAAACCACGGCGAAAGCATCGTTATGCGGTTGCTCGACAAATCAAGTCTGCTGCTCGGTTTGCCCGAACTCGGATTCTTCAGCGACGACCAGGAAACATTCGAACGCCTGCTGCGGCTGCCCGATGGCATCCTGCTCGTGACCGGCCCGACCGGCTCGGGCAAGACGAGCACGCTTTACGCCTGCCTCAACTACGTCAATCAACCCGACCGCAAGATCATTACCGTCGAAGAACCGGTTGAATATCAGATGAATGGCATTAACCAGGTGCAGGTAAATGCCGAGATCGGCATGACCTTTCCGGCCGCGCTTCGTTCGATTTTGCGGCAGGCGCCGAACATCATCATGATCGGCGAAATCCGCGATCTCGAGACGGCCTCCATCGCCACAAACGCCAGCCTCACCGGCCATCTCGTCTTCAGTACGCTGCACACAAACGATGCTCCCTCCGCGGTCGCCCGGCTTATCGATCTCGGCGTGCAGCCATTTCTGGTCGCCTCGTCCATCCGCGCGATCATGGCGCAGCGACTCGTCAGGCGACTTTGCCCACACTGTAAAAAATCGGGCGAGCTGAGTGAGTCGGAGCGGCGACTGCTCGGCCTAGAATCGGCGCAGTTGGGCGACGCGCGCTTGATGACACCAGTTGGCTGCGAACAGTGCCGAGACACCGGCTACCAAGGCCGCATGGGTATCTTTGAGATATTCGTCATCGACGACCAAGTCCGCCACCTGATCAATCGCCGGCAGGCCACCCTGCAGCTGCGTCAACACGCGCGCGAGTTCGGCATGCGCACCCTTCGCGAAGATGGCGTCCGTAAAGTCCTTGGCGGCCTGACATCGGCAGAGGAAGTGATTTCGATCACGCTGGGAGATGCGAACTGATGAACGCGCGCCAGATCGCTGATCTCTTCGTTGAGCAACAGGTCCTCCAACGCAGCCAGGTCGAGGACGTTCTGCTGGAATCGGAGATGAATGGCAAACCGATCGAACGCGCCATGATGGAGGCTGGATTTGTCGATGAGCCCAGTTTTTACCGAACTCTGGCGAATGCGCTGGGCACAGAATTCGTCGATCTGGCCAAACGCCAAATTTCTCCTGCGGTTCAACGGCTTCTGCCCGGCGCGCTGGCTCGACTTCACGGTGCCCTGCCGATCGATTTCACTGACAACCTCCTGACGGTGGCCCTGATCGATCCGCTCGATCTGCGCGCGGCAGAAGATTTGCGCTTCGCGCTCGGAAAAGAGGTTCACGTGGTCGTCGCGCCCTGCCACCAGATCGAGGAAAACCTCAGACGCTGCTACGGCACGGAGACTTCCAGCGTGGAAGATGTTCTGAAACATCTGGGTGAAGCCGGCCCGCTTCTTTTGTCAGGTCAATGTGAAGAGGAGAGGGCGGTCGAGGTTGAAGCCAACAGCACCCCAATCATCCGCTTCGTCGACCTGATCCTCTTTCAGGCCGTGCAGGATCGAGCGAGCGACATCCATTTCGAGCCATTCGAAAACGAATTCAAAATTCGTTACCGCGTCGATGGCGCGCTCTACGAAATGGCGCCCCCGCCACAACATCTCGCGCTACCCGTGATTTCACGCGTCAAGGTCATGGCCAGCATGAACATTGCCGAACGCCGCCTGCCGCAAGATGGCAGGATCCAGAAGAATATCGCCGGTCGGATGGTAGATTTGCGCGTCTCCACCCTGCCCACGCAATTCGGCGAAAGCCTCGTCCTGCGCGTACTTGATCGTTCAACCGTAAACCTCGACCTCGCGGCGCTCGGGATGCCGGAATACATCCATCAGTTCATCCTCGAAATGATCGAGCGACCGAATGGTATCTTCATCGTGACCGGCCCAACCGGTTCTGGAAAAACAACGACGCTCTACTCGTGCCTGCGCAAGATCAATACGATCGATTCGAAACTGCTCACGGCGGAAGAACCGGTCGAATACGATCTCGAAGGCATCGTGCAAGTACCGGTCAACGAAGGCATCGGTCTGACGTTCGCCCGCGTCCTGCGCGCATTTCTGCGGCAGGATCCAGATCGCATCATGGTCGGCGAAACGCGCGACCTCGAGACGGCCCAAATCTCAATCCAGGCCTCGCTCACCGGCCATCTCGTCTTCACGACATTGCATACGAACGATGCCCCGGGCGCCATCACGCGACTGATAGACATGGGGGTCGCGCCATTTCTCATCTCCTCCACGCTCGAAGCCGTGCTTGGGCAGCGCTTGCTCCGCAGCATTTGCCCTGATTGCCGTACCGCCTATCAGCCGGGCGCTCCGCAGCTGGCCGCCCTTGAGCTTTCACGCGAGGACATCGGCCCGCGCGAATTTTTCTATGGGCAGGGTTGCGAAGCGTGTCACCAGACCGGCTACAAGGGACGCAAGGGAATTTACGAACTGATGCGGATCACCGATCCGCTGCGCGAATTGATCAATGATCGGGCGCCGACTGTCGTCCTGAAACAAAAAGCGATCGCGCTGGGCATGATCACCCTGCGCCAGGATGGTCTCCGCAGCATTTTCGAAGGCAGTACAACGATCGAGGAAGTCTTGAAATACACCTGACGGATATGCCCCGTTTCACCTACGTCGCTCTGGATTCTCGTGGGCAGGAATCGACTGGCCTGCTCGAAGCCGATTCGGCTAACGAAGCGATCGGGCAACTGCGACGGGCCGGCTATTTTCCAACAGACGTCTCCGAAAAGGCTCAGGAAAAGCCGACGCAACGCGAGAAAAAAAGACGGCTGCCTTCCGTTGCACCGTCGCGCAAGAAACGTGGCCTAACGAGCAAAAACATCGTTCTCTTCGAACGCCAGACGATCAGGTCCAAGGGGCTCATGATTTTCACCCGGCAACTTGCCACCCTCATCGATTCGGGGCTGCCGCTTCTGCGCGGTTTGAATGTGCTGGTCAAACAGGAGCGCGACAAGGTTCTCCGGAAGACGATCGGCCGCCTGGTTGATTCCGTGCAGAGCGGGAGCACTTTTTCCGAAGGCCTGTCGCAGCACCCGCGCATCTTCAACGACCTCTACGTCAACATGGTGAAGGCGGGCGAAATCGGCGGCGTGCTCGAAGTCGTGCTGACCCGCCTGGCCGAGTTTCAGGAAAAAGCACAGAAAATCAAAAACAAGGTCGCCGCCGCCATGATCTATCCGGCCATTGTCATGATCATGGCCATTGGCATCATGGCCTTTCTGCTCGTACTCATCGTGCCGAAATTCGAAGCGATTTTTCACGACATGCTGGGCGACAAGCCGCTTCCGGCCATCACGCTTGGCGTCATCGCTGTGAGCAGTTTCGTCAAGAGTCACGCGCTTCTCCTCTTCGGCCTCATCGTTCTGCTTGCCTCCGGGTTTCGCCTGATCGCGGGTATGTCGATCGGCCGGTCGAGAATCGACCGCTTGAAACTGCAGCTGCCGTTATTCGGCGACCTCATCCGCAAGACGGCCATCTCCCGTTTCTCGCGCACACTCGGCACACTGGTCACAAGTGGCGTGCCGATCTTGCAGGCGCTCAATATCACGCGCGAGACGGCCGGTAACACGGTAATCGCCGGCGCCATTGGGCGGGTGCACGATCGCGTCAAGGAAGGAGACTCAATCGTGCAACCACTCGAAGCCAGCGGAGCATTCCCGCCCATGGTCATCAGCATGATCGATGTGGGCGAGGAAACAGGGCAATTGCCGGAGATGCTCTTGAAGATTGCGGAGGTCTACGACGATGAAGTGGACAATTCTGTTGCCGGGCTCACCGCGCTCCTCGAGCCCATCATGATCGTTTTTCTCGCGCTCGTTGTCGGGACCATTGTCATCGCTCTCTTCATGCCGCTCATCAGCATCATCAGCGGCCTGCAACAACAGGCCTGACGATGAGGGCGAGTCGCGCGTTCACGATCATCGAGCTATTCGTCGTCATCTCGATCATCGGCATACTTGCCGGCCTCATTCTGGCCACGAGCAGCTACGTTATGAAAAAGGGAGCGCGCTCCCGCACCGAGGCCGAAATCGCCGCCATCTCCGTCGCGCTCGAAAATTACAAAGCCGACAACGGCACGTATCCGGAAACCGCGAACACGAATTCGTTGAAACCGAATACAGAAGGAAATCCCTCCCAGGTACAAGGCGGCGAGTCAGGATCTTTACATGCGGATCGCTGGCGACGCCGATGACAATCCGATCACGCCGAACGCGGGACCGAACTACATGGGCTCCCCTTTCAAACCAAACATGCTCGACCCGAACCCCGCTGGCCCGAATACATTCATCAAGGATCCTTTCGGAAACGCCTACGGCTATTCAACCGTGAAAGCATCGGCGCCCGGCGAAACCGATGGCTACAACCCAACCTTCGATTTGTGGAGCACTGGCGGGACCATCACGAATCCCGTGGACCAATCGCAGTGGATGAAGAACTGGTGACGGTGGGACGCGCTCGGAGAGGCCCTCCACCTAATCGCCGGTCGTATGCACCACGATCTCGACGCGGCGATTTTCCTGTTGGTCGGCGATTGATCCGTTAGGCGAAACACGAAACTTGGTCGAACCGTAGCCGCGCGCTTCAATCTGCGCCGGACTGATTCCCATGGCCTGCACCAGATATTGCTTCACGCTTTCGGCGCGGCGCTGGCTCAGGTCGAGATTGTACTCCGGCGTACCGAATGAATCCGTGTAACCCTCCACCGTGAACGTTGCCTTTGGATTGCGCCGGATGAGAATGCCGAGTTTTCGCAATTGCTCGATCGCGCTCGGTTGCAGGTCGGCGCTGTCATAACTGAAAAGCTGATCGTCCGGCATGCGAACTTTTGTTCCCGAGCCGAGCGGCCCTTTTTGCGAAAGCAACTGATCCAGATCGCTGAATCCCGGCGCTGCCTTACGATTCGGTCCGGCGCTGTCGCCCGGAATCTTGCTCGAAAACGTGTTCGGACGTTTGATCGTTGTGCTTTTGGCCAGCTCCGTCCCGGTAAGGGCTGGCTGCGGCCGCCCGGAAACATCGGAATCGTTAAACATCGATTGATCTTGCTTGCCGTTCTCGTTTTTCTGCAGTGTCTGCGCCGTCGAACGTTCGATCTCATCCAACACAGACGTGACATCGGTTTGCTCCACCTTCGGATTTTCCGGGAGGACGTTGCTCGTGTCGTCGGGCATGGCCGTGCTGGCGTTGACTTCCTGAAGCAATTGATCGAACGATTTCTTCTCGTCGGGCAGCTGCACGTCGGTCTTGTCGGGATTCGGTTTAGCCGCGGGTTTCGTCTGATCGAGGCTCGGCTTTTCCAGCGCGTTGTTATCGAGATCGATCGTCCTGACGTGGAAAGTGGGCGGCGGCTGTTTCTCGACGAAAAGCGTGTCCATCGGCTGAAAACGCGTCCGGTAAAAATAAACGCAGAGCAGGAGATGCAGCATGAGCGAAGCGAGAAAGCCGACAAACAGCCAGCTGCGCTGCCGCTGCACATCCCAGAGCGCGGTCTCGTCCACGGTCTTGCGATATTGATTCCCCTTCATTCCGTGCTGAAACCAACCGGCAGCGCGATGCGCTTGTCAAACCTGCGAATCAATCGTCGCCGGCTCCATGGCCCTTGTCCGATCGATAAAAGCGCGCGTCGCCTTCCGAATTTCCTCGGAGACGCGTGCTTCCGGTGAAACAAACTTCGGCGTGAACCACGGGAACAAACCAATCAGATCGTGCGTAACCAAAATCTGACCGTCGCAGTGTTTTCCCGAACCGATGCCAATCGTCGGAATCGTCAGGCGCTCGCTAATTATTCGCGCCGTTTCCGCAGCGACAATCTCAAGCACAACCGCAAAAGCTCCGGCTTCTTCCACAGCCAACCCATCCTGCATCAGGAGCTCAGCACTCTCCGGCGTACGGCCCTTCATCCGGTAGCCGCCTTCTTCCCGCACGTGCTGCGGCAACATGCCGATGTGCGCCATAACCGGAATTCCAGCCGCAACGACCGCGGCGATATGTTCGGCATGCGAAGCGCCACCTTCGAATTTTACGGCCTGCGCGCCGCACTCGAGCAAACGTCGCGAAGTCGCCACTGCTTCGTCGGGCGAATCGTAGGTGTGAATGGGTAGATCGGCGACAAGTAACGCACGCTTCACGCCGCGGGCGACTGCGCGCGTGTGATGCAGCATTTCCTTCGAGCGTGACTTCCGTCGTGTCCTCATAACCGAGCACGACCATGCCTAACGAGTCGCCAACAAGAATCACGTCGATCCCGCTTTCATCAAGCAAGCGGGCGGTCGGATAGTCGTAGGCCGTCAGCGCCGTGATGCGCTCACCTTCTTGCTTTTTCTGGCGCAAATCGACCATACTTGGCGAGGCTACCATTCGTCCGCCACTCGCACCACTGCCGAGTTATTCGGAAGATTTTCGTACAACGTCTGCACGGTTTGATTTTGTCGCGGCAGAATCAGATCCGGTCGAATATCGGCAAGCGGCGCGAGAACGAAACGGCGTTCGTGCAACCGCGCATGGGGCAGTTGCAGATCCGGGCTTTCTAGAACGAGCCCTCCGCAATAAAGCAGATCGAGGTCGATCGTGCGGGAAAGCGAACCCTCCGATGTGCGCGTTCGACCCAACGAGCTTTCAATTCCGCGCAGATCACCGAGGAGCACCGCGGCTTCACCGTCGAATTCCACTTCCATGACCGCATTCAAAAATTTCTGCGCGCCCGGCTCACAACCGACCGGATCGGTTTCATACAAAGCGGAATAGCGAATCGGGTCGCCCACGTCCGGATAACTGTTCGACGCGCTCGCGCGCCTTGCGCAGATGCCCTTCCCGATCGCCAACATTCGATCCAAAAGCAATGCCCGCTCTCATGCAAACAACGGACCTAGACGTGGAGCATGTCATCCAGCCCGTAAAACCCCGCCGGTTTATCCATGATCCATCGGGCCGCACGTAATGCGCCCCGAGCGAAAGTCTCGCGACTCGAAGCCCGATGCGTCAACTCCAGGCGCTCGGTCGGTCCCGCGAAGATTACGGTGTGATCCCCCACAACATCGCCTCCGCGAAGGGAATGAATCCCGATCTCGCGCGCGCTGCGATCGCCGATCATCCCCTCTTCTCCGTATTGAAGATCCTTTGCCGGATCCAGTTTGCGCGCCGCGGCCAGGATTTCCGCTAATTTTTTCGCCGTTCCGCTCGGCGCGTCCTTTTTGTGACGATGATGCATTTCGGAAATCTCAATGTCGAAATCCTTGCCTAACAAATCAGCCGCCTGGCCGGCCAGCCAAAACAAGGCATTGACTCCGATGCTGAAATTTGGCGCATGCAAAACGGGAATCTTCTGCGCCGTTTCCCTCAACAGTTCCAGCTGTGCGGGCGAATGTCCGGTCGTGCCCATGACGAGCGCTTTGCTGCTCTCCACGCAGCCTCGGCAGATCTCCGCGACGGTTCCCGGTTGGCTAAAATCGACCACCACATCGCAGTCACGCATGGCGCCCGCGATGTCATCGCCACGATCGCACTCCCCCACGACTCTGGCCTCCGTGTCGGTGCGAGCAGCCTCCATAATCGCCCGGCCCATGCGCCCCTTCGCGCCGATGAGGAGGACGCGCGCGGACTTCATTCCTCCAGCTTCGGTTGATCCAGCGCGTCGACCGTTTTGCGCAGGCGTTCCTGATTGGCTTCGCTCATTTCGCACAAGGGCAGCCGACACTCCGACTTCATCGCCGTCCGCCAGCCAAGCGCGGTCTTAATCGGCACTGGATTTGGTTCGATGAAGAGATCCTTAAACAACGGCAGCAACCGCGCATGTATCGCACGCGCTTCCTTCATCTGCCCCGCTTCACACGCCCGCACCAGCGCCACGACGTCCGCCGGCACGAGATTGGAAGCGACGCTGACCACACCGGCTGCGCCGACCGACATGAACGGCAAAGTCAGCGAATCGTCGCCGCTCAAAATGGTAAACTTTTCCGGCAACATGGCGCGCAATGCACTCACACGATCGACGCTGCCGCTCGCCTCCTTGATCGCGACGATGTTCGAACAATCCGCGGCGAGGCGTCCGACTGTTTCTGGCAGGATATCGACCGAGCAACGTCCCGGGATGTTGTAAAGCATGATGGGCAGCGACGTCTCGTTCGCGATGGCGCGAAAATGGCGGAACAATCCTTCCTGGCTCGGCTTGTTATAATAGGGCGCCACGACCAGCGCGCCGGTCACGCCCATTTCCTCCGCGCGCTGCGTCGCCTCGATCGCATCCCGTGTCGAATACGAACCGGTTCCCGCCAGCACCTGACAACGACCACGCGCCGCACCCAGCGCAAAACCAATTACGCGCTCGCGTTCTTCGTGACTTAGCGTCGGCGACTCACCGGTTGTGCCGACCGCGACCAGGCCCGTTATGCCAGCGGCCAACTGACTTTCGATCAGTGGATTGAAAGAAAGAAAATCGATTGCGCCATGGAGAAATGGCGTGACCAGCGCTGTATAGGTGCCGCGAAACATCTCCGTCGCCTAGCCGTCCAAATCGACCGTTCCTTCAAAAACGAAATCGGCTGGACCGGTCAATCGAACGTTCGAAAACGATTGGCCGGTCCGCGCGAAGTCGACGGTCAACTCGCTTCCACCGCGCACCAGCACGCCGATTGGTCCTTCGACATTTTGAGTCGCTGCGAAAATCAGCGCGCTCGCCACCACTCCGGTGCCGCAGGCCAGCGTTTCATTCTCTACGCCGCGTTCGTATGTACGGATAGCGATGCGACGCGACCCGCGTTTTTCGCTGAAGTTGGCATTCGCCCCTTTCGGCGAAAACAATTCGTGTTGCCGAATAGCCGCACCCATTTTTCGGACATCGACTTTTTCAATCGATTCGACCGGCACGACAACATGTGGGACGCCTGTGTTCAGGTAGTGCCCGCGCACGGTTTCGCCGGCCGCCTGAAATTCAAGATTGAGCCGCAGTTCGTTAGGCTCACTCATCTGCAACGAGACCAGCCCGCCTTTAAGTTGCGCACCGATTACGCCGGCGGGCGTTTCGAAAGAAAGACGATCGGAGGCCTCCGCGACACGTTGCGCATACCGAGCGAAACAGCGCGCACCATTACCGCACATTTCTGCTTCGCCCCCGTCCGCGTTGTAGTAACGCATGCGAAAATCGGCCCCATCGGCCGGCTTTTCCAGAACAAGGACGCCATCCGCGCCCACCCCGCGATGGCGATCGCAAAGCCGGGCGATTTGTTCAGAGGACAACTCCAGGCGGCCGGCACGATTGTCGAGCATAACGAAATCGTTGCCTGCGCCGTTCATTTTCGTGAATTGCAGCTTCACTTTGAGATTCGTTAGCACAGTGGGACGGCCAACGCTAATCGCGGGTTGCCCTCTCCGCCAACGACTCTTATTAATGCGAGTGCCTGCTCGCTGGAAATGGATCACGCCGCTCGCTCTCGCGCTCGCGATTGCATCGGCATGCGAAGTCGTCGCCCAGCAGACCGAGTTCAACCGCATCATTCTCGACCAGATCAAGGAGATGCCGAGCGGCGGGCGATATTCGGCTTCGCGGTTTGCCACGATTCGTTTGAAATCGGCCGCGCATTTTGAGTCGGGAAAATTTTTCATCCTCCCTTCGGCCGCCTCACCCAGCTATTGCTCGGGCGCAACCTATCTCGTTTTCATCAAGACGATCGAAGCCGCGCGTGCCACTGGTTCGCTCCATCTCGACTACGCCACGCTCGAGGGACTGATGATTCGGGACCAGCGCGACGGCGAAGGGGTCTGGGGTCGATGGAACGCCAATGGACCGGGAACGGCGCGCCTGTTCTACGAGCTCAATCTCGGCCGGAATTTCGACGACTTTTCGCAAGCCGAGCCCGGTGATTTCATGAAGATTTTCTGGTCGCCCGAGGTGGGCCGCTTCGAGCATGGCCATTCCGTGATTTTCCTGGGAATGGAGAAACGCTATGGCCTCGATTACGTGCGCTTTTGGTCGAGCAATATTCCGAGTGGCTACGGGGAAAGAACGGTGCCGCGGAGCAAAATCGTTCACGCCATTTTTTCGCGTCTGGAGCGGCCCGACAATCTTTCCCGGCTAACGACGATTCCAAAAACTGATCAGCTACCTGGCCAGCCTGCTCACGCGACGTTCCAGCTTCGCGGAAGCAAAAGAGAAGTGCGGAATGTGACCCTTTAGGCTTCAATGCCTGCACTTCTCACTCATGGCGGCCGGCATTAATTCCATACTCATTAACGGTTTCGTGCTCGGCTGGTCGGTAGCCTGGCCACCGGGCCCGATCAATGCCGAGATGATCCGGCGCGGATTGCTGCCGGTGAATGCAGGGGGTGGTTTTTGGCGGACCTGGCAGATCGGACTGGGCGCCTGCTCGGGCGATTTTTTGTGGGCTTTATTCGTTACGCTTGGAGCCGGCGCCCTCGTGCACAACGACGTTCTGCGCCTCGGTCTCGGCATTTTTAGTCTGGCCCTGCTTCTGTATCTGGTCTTTACCTACGCGCGTGGCGCATGGCGCGATGCCACGGCACATCGCAAAGCCGTTGCGAACCAATCCCCGTCCCGCAAACAGCAGCCGGCTTCGTTCCGGCGGATATTTGCTCGGCCTGATCCTGGCTCTTGAGCAGTCCGTTCAACATCGGCTTTTGGTTTGCCGTTATCGGCAGCCAGCAAAGCGGGACGGCGCATCATAGCTTCGCCAGTTCACTCGCTTTGGCCTGCTCTGTCGTCCTCGGCGCTGTCACCTGGACAATCGTTTTGTGCACGGCTGTCCGCCAGGGAGCGCGCATCTTTGCCCGCCCGTTTTGGCAAATCATGACGCAGGCGCTCACTGCTGCCGTCATGCTCTTCTTCGCCGTGCAGCTCGTCAGGCAACTGCTTCTAGCCGCGCGTCGCTGTGCAGGGGAGCGCGGGTGTTGTCCCGCGAGGCGCGTGACACAGCGGGCGCGGCGCCCGCGCTCCCCAATACAGCGACCATGAAACGCTATTCGTAACGCAAGGCTTCGATCGGATCGAGCTGCGCGGCGGAGCGCGCCGGATAAAATCCGAAGAAGACGCCGACTGACGCACTGACGAAAAACGCCACCGCAATCGAGCTGGTCGAAATCAAGGTCGGCCAATGGGCGAAAGCGGAAAGCAACTGCGACGCGGCAATGCCGAGGGCGATGCCGATGAGACCCTCCCGCCGAGCTGAGCGAAACCGCTTCGATCAAAAATTGCCGCAGAATGTCACGGCCGTGCGCGCCAACGGCGAGTCGCACACCAATTTCACGCGTCCGTTCCGTCACGCTCACCAGCATGATGTTCATGATACCAATCCCGCCGACGAGCAGTGAAACGCCGGCGATCGCACCGAGCAGCATCGTCATGACGCGCGAAGTCGCGGTGGCCGTTTCGGCGATCTCTTCCTGGCTGCGCACCGTAAAATCGTCGTCGCGGCCCGGGCCGATATGATGCCGCTGTCTCAGAAGCGCCGTGATTTGCTGCTGCGCGGCGCCCAGTTCGTTTCCGTCAGACACCTGCACATCGATCGCGCGCAGGGTCGTTCCGCCGAGGACACGTTTCATCGCGCTCGTGTACGGCATGATGACAACGTCGTCCTGATCCGGGCCTTGTGTGCTGAGTCCTTTCGAAGTGAGGACGCCACTCACGATAAACGGCACGCCTTTGATGCGCAGCGTCTGGCCCACCGGGTCTTGATTGCCGAAAATTTGCGTCGCCGTGGTTTTGCCGATGACGCAAATCTTGTTTGCGCTGCGCACATCCTGGTCGGTAAAAGGCGCTCCCTCCGCCAGCGGCCATTGCCGAATCTCAAAGTAATCGGCGCTCTCGCCCATCAACCGCGTGAACCAATTCTGATTTCCGGCGGAGACCTGCGACGTGGACGCGACTTCTTCGCTCACCGCGATGACTCCGGGAATTTCACGCCGAATCGCCTCCGCATCCTCGATTTTGAGCGTGCCGGCACTTCCCCATCCGGTATGAATTCCGCTCGAAGTCGTACTACCGGAAAAAACCAGAATCACATTTTGGCCAAGACTCGCGATTTGCGCCTCCACCTGTGCCCGCGCGCCATTGCCAATCCCAACCATGGCAATGACAGCGCCGACTCCAATGATGATGCCGAGCGCGGTGAGCATGGAGCGCATCTTGTTCCGGCGCAGAGCGCGAAAGGCGATCTTGAAAGTGGCGGTGGTGCGCATGACTCAGATCTCCGCGACTGCGAGGTCGTCGACCGTCGTCAGTTTCGCCATTTCTTCGGCCGCGGCGAAACGCTCCGTGACCGGCCGGTCGCTGAGGACGACGCCGTCGCGCATAACGACATTGCGCTGCGCGTAGGCAGCAATGTCAGGCTCATGGGTGACCATGATGACCGTGATGCCGCGGTCGTTCAGTCTCCTGAAAAATGCCCATGATCTCGACGCTGGTGCGGCTGTCGAGATTGCCAGTCGGCTCGTCGGCGAGAAGGATTTCCGGATCGTTGACCAGGGCGCGCGCGATGGCGACGCGCTGTTGCTGACCGCCGGAAAGCTGGCTCGGGTGATGATCTTCGCGGCCGGCAAGGCCAACCGAGGCCAGGACGCGCATCGGTCTGTTCGCGCAGCTGGTCATTGTTCAACTGATGCGGGCTGTAGAGCAGCGGCAACTCGACGTTTTCCCGCGCGGAAGTGCGCGGGAGCAGATTGAAGCTTTGGAAAACAAAACCGATCTTGCCGTTGCGAATATCGGCCAAACGATCGCGCTCGAGATCGCGAGACATCGACGCCATCGAGAAAATACTGCCCGGCGCTCGGTCGATCGAGGCAACCCAGGATATTCATGAGCGTCGATTTGCCGGAGCCGCTCGAGCCCATTAGCGCGACAAATTCGCCGCGTCCTGATCTCGAGCGCTGACACCGCGCACGGCATGCACCTGCGTTTCGCCCGTTTGGTAAACCTTGTGCACGTCGCGCAATTGCACGACTGATTCGTTAGGCAGTGCTGTTATTTCCATGGCGCGCGCTAGAAATGCCGCCGGCCACCCACGAAAGGATTGGTCGTGCGCCCGCTCGCACCGCCGGATGCGCTTAAGGCTGCCGTCACGACGCGGTCGCCTTCCTTCAAACCTTCGATCACTTCCGTCATGACGCCATCGCTGATGCCGGTCTTGATCTGCACCGGTGTCGGTTCGCCCGCGCCGTTCGGCAAAATGTAAACGGTGCGCTCGACCTGGCGTGCCTCCTTTTCGGCGCCGCCTCCGCGACGGCCGGCGCCGTGCGATTTCGTTCCGGCAGTTTGTTCCGCCGCACTCGCCGGCCGATAGCGCAACGCCGCATTGGCCACCTTCAAAACATCGTCTCGCTGCGCGATGATGATGGAAACATTCGCCGTCATGCCCGGCTTCAGTTTCAAATCCGGATTGCTGACGCTGATGACCGCGTCGTAAGTGACGACGTTCTGCACGGTGATCGGGGCGTTGCGCACCTGCACAACCTGGCCATGAAAGGTGCGATTCGGAAACGCGTCCACCGTGAAATCGACGTTCTGCCCTTTCTCCACCACGCCGACATCCGCCTCCGCGACATTGGCATCGATCTGCATTTTAGTGAGGTCGTTCGCGATCGTGAAAATAACCGGCGCCTGCAGGCTGGCGGCGACCGTTTGCCCGACATCGACGCTGCGCGAGATGACCGTGCCATCGATCGGCGACTTGATCGTGCAATGATCCAAATCCGTCTGCGCCTTCTGCAGCGCTCCCTCCTTGATCTGCACGCTGGCCCGCGCCTGATGCAGCGCAGCCATGGCCTGGTCGAGGTCCGATTGCGCCGAGCTTTGCTTTTTCACCAAATCCTCGGTGCGCTTTGCGTTCACCTCCGCCAACTCGAGGGCGGCTTTCGCGCTGGCCAAATCGCCCTGTGCCTGCATGACAGCGGCCTTGAAAACAGAGGGCTCGATCTCCGCCACGACCTGGCCGGCTTTCACGTTCGAATTGTAATCGACGTAAAGCTTCGAAATGTTGCCCGAAATCTGGCTGCCCACCTGCACGTTGACCACGGGATTAAGCGTGCCCGTGGCAGTGACCGTACGCGTGATTGGGCCCTTCGTCACGACGGTGGTCTGGAATTTGTCGCCGGCCGAAGCGCTGCAATGCCGCAAAAGAAAAAATGCGCTCAACAGGAGAACGATCCCGGCGGCGAGCAGCAGGTAGCGCTTCATAGGATTGCGCGTTGCTTCGGCCGAAGCGAACCGGCCGTCAACCGGCAAGGTGCTGGCGCCGTTTCCATTCGGCGAATGCAACGGCGCGCGTGATTGACTCATCATGTCATTAATGACAAGGGAAAGCCGTGCGTCGTTACATCGAAATCTACTCGATCATGCTGCGCAACTCGCTCATTCGCGAAATGAGCTTCAAGGCCAACTTCATCCTTTGGATGATCGTGGAGGTCCTTTGGTTCTGCGGGCAAATCCTCTTTTTCAGCATCATTTTTGGCGCGGTCAATCGCATCGGCGACTGGACGAAATGGGAAGTCGTCCTCCTCATCGGCACGCATCAGATCATCGCGCAGCTCTTCCAGGCCTTTTTCTTCGTCAACGTGGCCAACATCCCGGAGTTGGTTCGCACCGGGAAACTCGATTCGCTCCTGCTCCTCCCGATCGACAGTCAGTTTTCCGTTTCGACCAGGCAATTTGGCCTCGACAGCATAGTCAACGCGTTGCTTGGCGCCGTCGTGGTAATTTTTTCCCTGACGAAACTCGATGTGCTGCCGGCACCCGGCGCGATCCTTCTCTATCTCGCGGCGCTCGGCTTCGGCGTGGCCATCCATTATTCGATCATGCTCAGTCTGGCCGCGGTCAGTTTCTGGATCGTCCGCGCCCAGGGACTCGTGTATGGTTATTTCAACTTCCTCAACATCGCGCGTTATCCGGATGTCATTTTCCCGCCCCTCTTTCGCTTCATCTTCAGCTGGATCGTACCCGTCGTCATCGTGGCCAACATTCCGGCACGGCTCCTCATCAAGTCGTTAGGAACGCCTGGCTGGCTCACGCTCCAGCTGGTCGCGGCGGCGACGATCGTCTTTTTCTGGTCGCGAATTTTCTGGCGATTTGCCCTTCGGCATTACTCGAGCGCAAGCTCGTAACTGACGCAAAAATAGGGGAAATCCTGACCTTTATTTTCCCCTTCCGAAACTCCTTGCGCCCCTTGGGAAATGCTCTTAATTAAGCCTCCATTTGCCGCCGGAACGTAGCGGCACCCCTTAAATTTATGGCCACAAAACACAAAAAGAAGCCTTCGCCCAAGTCTGCAAAAAAGGCTGCGCGCAAAAAGAGTCCAGCCCGGCACAAGGCTTCCAAACCGGCGAAGAAGGCCGCCAAGCCTGCGAAAAAAGCAACCCGGCCCGTGGCAAAGAAGGCCGCCAAGAAAGTCACGACTCGCAAGAACGGATCTCATAGCCAACCAAACTCGACCATCGATCTTCTCGGCGCGAATCATCGCAACCGAAAACTCGACCCGTTCACGCGCGCGCAGAAGGAAAAATTGCTGCAGTTGCGCGATGCCATGGTCGATTCCATGGCCGGTGTCGCGCAGGATACTCTGCGTTCACGGGCGGAAGGGAGCGAGGCTTCCGCCTTCGGCATGCACCAGGCCGATGCCGGGAGCGACGCCTACGATCGCGATTTTGCCCTTAGTCTCCTTTCGCAGGAACAGGATGCGCTTTACGAGATCGACCAGGCCTTGAAACGCATCGAGCTCGGCACTTATGGCACCTGCGAAATGTCCGGCAAACCGATCCCGCACGCACGCCTGCAGGCGATCCCGTTTGCCCGCTTTACCGTGCAATGCCAGGCGCAGCTGGAAAAACAGAACAAGGCTTCGCGCGTGCGCCAGTCCGTCACCTCGCTCTTTGGCCTGACCGATGACGACAGTAGCGAAGGCGAAGAGGAAGAGACGGCTCCGACCGATTCAAACAAGGAATAGAAATGGCGCAGGAAATCATTACGCTCGAATGCACCGAAGCGAAGGCCGAGGGAAAACCGGCCTCGCGCTACATGAGCACGCGCAACAAGAAAAGCCCGCGCACGCCAAACCGGCTCGAGAAAAAGAAATACAATCCGTTCTTGAAACGGCACACCCTGCACCGCGAGACTCGTTAGACTCATGCAACCAAAAACCGCCAAACGCCGTTCTGCTTTTCGCCGTGCCAACCGGACGATGCCGCGTCGCCGCATCGACATCGCCGCCGAAGCCATCGATTACAAGAATCCCGACCTGCTTAAAAAGTTTGTCACCGAAAGTGGCAAGATCCTGCCGCGTCGTGTGACCGGAATGCCGGCGCACATGCACCGCAAGATCACGCGCGAGATCAAGCGCAGCCGCTCGGTCCTGTTGATGAAGTGATCGACGGGCGCTAATCAAAGCGCCTCACTCTTATTCTTCTCGGTCGTGCACTTGCGCAGGCGGGCTGGTCGCCTCCACCGCCGTGAAGTTCTCCAGAATCCTGTACCGGTGTGCTGTGTTCTTCGGAACGGTCCACGAATCGCCCGTATTCAAAAGCACCGTTTGTCCTTCGATTTGCAATTCCGCTCGCCCCTTGATGACATAGCCGACCGTTTCGTAGGGGCGCTTCACCTCGGACTTGTTCGCCCCCGGTTTTTCGTTTTCCCACAAACGCATCGAGACGTGTAGCCCCGAAGCGAGATACTTCTGGCCGGCCGGTCCATGCGGCGAAAACCGGGAAGTGACCTTGGTGACGCTGGTGTCTTTCATCAAAAAGGAATCGCGTCCGCCGCGGCGCAAGGTCGTGCCGGACATGATTCATCGAAACGGCCGAACCGCAGCAGGTACGGTTCGGCCGTCGATGAAAATCTCAGCAGCGGTAAACTTCGGGAGTTACGGCTGCAGGCGATCCGTTAACGTGTCGTGGTGCACGGCGCAGTGTTCCCTTAATTCGTACCAGCCGCCCTCGCCCTTGTTCGTTTGCGCGGCGCTGGTCTTTTCGCCTGCGGCATACTTATCCCAGGAATCGTAACGCACGATGCCGAGGAAATTCCAGGGCGCGCCTTCCAGATGGGCGAGGAGAACGTTGCCCGACGATGTGTCGCCCGGAGTCCCTGCGCTCAGCATCTTTTCCAGCTCGTCGCGATGACCAGGCGCGGCGCGATAATCTGAAACGACATAGGCCGAGCCCGCCGTCTTGGCCGCATCACCGTCAATTCCCATCGCTTTCGCAAACTCCGACCACGGCGGGCCGGCGACGAAAGTATCGTTATGCCACTCCGTCAGGGTACGCTGGTTAGGTGTCATCGGTGTTCCGCTCATATCGACCGTCGCCTTGGCCCCGACATGCTCGATGGCGATGAAATCCCATGAATCGCCGTCCTGGTGACGGAGCACGATTCCTTTGGCATTGGGATGGTCCGGGTCCGGTTGTTTTAGCCAGTCGCTCAATTCCTTGGCCTTGCCGAGGGCGGCCTTGACGACGAAGACATGATAAACATCGGTTCGCTTGCCCTTCGCTGGGGCGGCCGATGACTTGCCCCCGGGAGCCGGGGACTGAGCGTGCAACACGAAGGCCGCGCCCAGCAGACTGACGAGTAGAACAGGTAGTGCTTTTTTCATAGTGGTATCCTTTTGAAGTTGGGTTGTAGCTCGGCGGGAAATTACGCTGATTTCTCCTCGCGAGCTGTGTTCGAAGCGAGCCGGCTTCGATTTGCCATGTTGCCTGCCTAGAGGCGCGACCAGTGACGTGTCAAGCCTATTCCGGATCGTTAGGCTTTGCGCGTCCGTTCCCCCTGCTCGATCAGCTTCCAAAACTCGCGCGTTTTGCCGAGCTGATCGTCTTCCGCCATCGGCAGTTTGCTGCGGAAAAGGAAATCGCGCAGCGTGTTCTTGTGCAGCACGCGATGCACCGTCACGCCCTCGGGACTGCGTTCGAAGTAAATGCGGTAATCCCTGGCCCGATAGCGATGAAGTTTCTTACCTTCGCGTTTGATGACGCCAAAACGACGCGCGTCCAGATTGTCGAGGTCTTCGGGCAGGATTTGAAATTCCGCGAGCAACTCGAGCTGAAGCGTTTTGGGCAGAGCCGCCATCTCCGCCGCACTCAACTCATTGAAAATGATCTGGAACATGGGAGTCAGCGAATCCTTAAGACATTACATCATGAATTGAGATTCGGTCGGCATTCGCGCCGTCTATACATGCACGCGACGCACGCGGCTGCCAACTCGCGTCGTGATTTCCCAGGTGATGGTGCCGGCCCGTTCCGCCAGTTCTTCGGCTGAAATTTCTTCGTCACCCTGACGCCCAAGCAGAACGACCTCGTCGCCTGCAGTCGCCTCCGCGACCTGCGAAACGTCGATCACCATCAGGTCCATCGTGACGCGGCCGAGCAATGCGCAGCGTCGCCCGCGCACCAGCATGCAGGCTCCGCAGTTCGAAAGATGGCGCGGGTATCCGTCGGCGTAGCCCGCGGAAACCGTGGCCACTCGCATGCGGCGTGGTGTAATAAACGTACGGCCGTAGCTGATGGAACTTCCGGCCGGCATTTCGCGGACGAGCGCGATGCGCGTCTTCCACGTCATGACCGGACGAAGTTCCGCTTGAAGACCCGGCAACGGTGAAATGCCGTAGAGCATCAAACCCGTACGCACCAGATCGAAGCCACTGTCGGCAAAAGCGAGCACTCCGGCGCTCGGCAACACATGCACGCGGTAGCCTCCTGGAACGGCCTGCCGCATCCGCGCAATCAATTGCGCGAAGGAGGCCAGCTCGCGCCTTGTAAATTCCGCGTCCTCGTTCGAGACCGGCAGATGCGTGGAAACACTGTGCACGCTCAGCCCGGGCAACGCCGCAACTTTTTGGAACAACGCGAGGGCATCTTTCTCCAGAACGCCCATACGGCCCATCCCGGTATCGACGACGAAGTTTACCAGGACCTTTTGCCGCCCCGCAACGCCGGAAAAAGCCTGCGCTTCCTCCAGCGTTGAAATTGACGGAACGAAGCCGTGCCCGGCAATGGCCGCACATTCGTCAGGCAAAGCCGGACCAAAGATGACAATCGGATGCGGCTGGGTCGCGCGCAGTTGCACCGCCTCTTCCAGATTGGCGACGCCGAACATTTCGGCTTCGCCGGCCAGCGCCTCGGCCACGCCAGGCATGCCGTGACCGTACGCGTTGGCCTTCACCACCGCGAGCAGTTTGGCGCCGGGCCCGACGCGATCGCGCGCCTGACGAGCATTATGCCGCAATGCTTCGCCATCAATCTCAGCCCAGGAACGGTAATTCTGATTCATCTTTTATTATGCAGGCTTCGGTGTCGTGATGTGTGGAGCGCGCAGATAAATCGGTTCCAAGGGGGCGTTCCGAAGCAATTCTGGACGCGCCTCCGCCACTTTAAGAAGCAACATGGCGGAAGGATAACACAACTCAGCGCGAGCAAATTGAGGAAGCGGTTCGGAAGCAAAAACCGGTATTCCCAGGTCGAGCTGCTGCAGACGAATTGCCATTTCATCTGCCGGGCAAAGATCGAAACCTTCGACGATTTCGCGGCGACGAATCCGCGCGAAAAAAAAGCTCTGCCGCCGCGCGTCACCCACCGCAGCGTATTCGTCCACTTCCGTGGAAAGCGCGCAGACCGATGAAAGCCCGCTCAACCGGGCCGCGTGCGTGGCCTGCAGCCCGATGGCGGTGGCAATCGCGATACGCACACCGGCATAGGAACCGGGGCCAAGTCCCGACCACGATTTGTTCGACCCGTGCGAGACGGTCGCCAAATTCGCGCAACGCCTCGAAAAAACGCGCCGGAATGCTTGCGATCGTTGGCAAATTCCTTCTCGAAGCAATCGCCATCTTGCGCCTGCCACGCGACGCTGCCGCGTGCCGTCGAAAGCTCCAGCGCGAGAATGTTCATGGGCGCCGGCCGGTCTCGATCAGACGCGCTTGTTCCGATTTCATGGTGAAGCGCAGCCACTCCGCTTCGGCCGGAATCAGATCGGGAAAACGATCCGCCCATTCCACGACTGAAACGCCGTCGCCAAAGAAATACTCTTCCAGTCCGAGACGGATGGCAGCCGAACGATCCTCCAGCCGGTAAAAATCAAAGTGATAAACCGGCAGCCGTCCTCCGCTGTATTCATGAATCAATGTGAAGGTGGGACTTGTTACGGCGGCGCCGCTGCCCAGGCCTGCGACAAGGCCTTTGACGAACTGCGTCTTGCCCGAGCCAAGATCGCCGTAAAGCGCCAGAATATTGCCGGCCTGCAAACCGCGCGCGCGTTCCCGACCAGCTGCGATCGTTTCCTCCGCGCTATTGGAAATGAACATAGCCGCCCGGAAGTGTCTGATTCCTGACCTTTGATATTCGCTTGAGACGACCGATGTGAGTGAGCAAAAGGCGGGGAAACTTGCGCCGCCATTTTCTTTGCAAGGACGCAGATTCCTCAGGCGCAAGAGCGAAGATGAGTTCGAAATCCTCGCCATCGCTGATGGCCTGGTTGATGGAACAGCCGCGATTGCGCGGAAGCGCGGCTTGGTCGATTTGAAAGGCGAGCCCGCTTGCTTTGGCCAGCCGCGGCAAATCGACGCCCAGACCGTCACTCAAATCCATCATGGCATGGATTTGAAAATGTTCGGTAAGCCAGCGCGCTTCTGCGATGCGCGGGCGGAATTTGAGGTGTTTACCCTTGCCCGATCCGCCCAGTCGTCCGGTCACAAAAAGCAGATCGTCGGCCCTGCCGCCGCGGCGTGAAATCCAGCGCCCCTTTTCGACGAAGCCCGTCACGCTCACGGAAATCGCAACCGGCCCGTCCGTGCGGCTCGTCTCACCGCCAACGATTCGAACGTCAAAAAGGCGCGCCGCTTTTTCCAATCCGCCATAGAGCTGCGCCGCCCACTTCATCCCGGTGCCAGGCGGCGCAATGAAAGTGATGAGTGCGTAGCGCGGGACGCCCGCCATGGCCGCGAAATCGCTTAACGGCCGCATCATCGCTTTCCAGCCGACCGCGGCCGCATCGTCCTTTTTAGAAAAGTGAACGCCCTGCACAACGCAATCCGTTTTGAGCAGCAGCAAGTCATCGTTGTCCGGCCCGGCGACCACGGCGCAGTCGTCGCCCGGTCCGGCCAGCACTCGTTCATCGCTGCGCAGACCGCGTCGCAGCCGTTCGATCAGCCGGTCTTCACCAAGCTGCCGCAGCTTCATTGCGAGAGCGGTTGCGGGAAAGCGAGCAGCGTCAGGGTGAGGGCGTTAAACAACGAATGCATCGTCATGGAAACGAGAATCGACCCGCTCCATTCGTAAGCAATGGTGAAACAGCAGCCGAGGACGAAAAGTGGGACAAGCGATGGCAGATGCGTGTGGACGGTGGCGAAAAGCAGCGCATTGAGCAGCACGCCCATGAAAACGCCAAGATAGCGTTTGAGCACGCCGTAAATGAAAAAACGAAAGACGAATTCTTCGGCGAGGGGAGCCACCAACACGGCCATAATAATAATGATTATGCGTTGGGTGAGCGTTTGTGAGCCGTTGAATAAATCGATGATTTCCTGCTTGCTCAACCCCGTGCCGAGAGCGCGGCGCGTCAGGATATCAGCCAGGTAAATGAGCGGATAGGCCGCGAAGAGCAATATGATTCCAGTGCTCAGAACACGACCGAAGCCCATGCGCGAAAAACCGGCCAGCGCCGACAGCCGAAACCCCCGCAAACGCAGATAAAGGAACAGCGCCAAAACGAGCCCGACAGTGAAGAGCGCGTTGAAGATCAGGTCGCGGGTGTGCATCTCGGAGATGTCGCGATGCATAACGAGGGCAAACCAGACGTTGAGGAGAAACCATCCGGCCAAAATGGCCCCTACGATCGCCTCGGGAAAACCGAACCGCCGCGCGGCAGCCATGCCACTTTCATCTGCGGGCCGGGCGGCAATTTGCCTAACGAGCGAAAGATAGACAAAGAAACCCGCGAGGATGAACAGCGGGCCGAGAATGGCGGTCAGAACCGCATTGACGTTTTCGAGGAGCATGCGCCCAAAGACCCGCTAGGGCGCGTAGAAGCTCGGCAGAAAGTAAGCGCGGCCCGATTCCAAATGCGGCGCAATCTGGTCGGGCAGCGTCAATTCAATCTTCGCCCGGGGCGCTTCCCCCAGGGCGCGCAGGAAGCGGGACAGGACGAAGGGCGGTCCGTACTTAACGACCGTGGCATTCGGCGCATGACCCAGCTCACGGGCCTTGGCAAAAGCATCCTCAATCTGGCCCAACCCATCGATCAACTTATTATCGAACGCGTCCTGCCCCGAAAGAATGCGGCCATCGGCCAGGCCATTGCGCAAGGCGTCGGCCGGCAGGTGTCGCTCGCGCGCCACGATGCCCAGAAATTTATCGTACAGTTTTCATGACGAAACTCTGGACCAGTTCACGCTCCTCCGGCGTGACAGGGCGATCGCCGTTCAGCATGTCCTTGAACTTCCCGCTTTTGAACACGACCGACGAGAGCCCGATCTTGTCGAAGAGGTGCTCGTAATTGAGCGTTTGAATAATCACGCCAATGCTGCCGGTGATGGTGGTATCGCTCGCCATCAGGAATTTTCCGCCGCACGAAACATAGTAACCGCCGGATGCCGCTAACGAATCCATGTAAACGACCACCGGCTTGCGCGCCCGCGTCTTCACGACCGCGTTGTAGATCACATCGGAAGCGGTCACTTCGCCGCCGGGCGAATCGATCTCCAGGACAACGGCGCGCACATCATCGTCATTGCGGGCCTGGGCCAGCGCGATGCGGAGATCGTCGACCATGGACTCGCCGACGTTGCCGGCGATTGACGAACTAATGAGACCGCGCAGGCGAATGAGTGCGATCTTTTCATCACTGCGGCGGGCACCGCGCTGCATGACGGTTTCCTTGAACTGCGGCATCGGCACTTCTTCCCGCCCTCGTCCGCTCAACCGATGAAAGGCCGTAGCCGCCAGAAAGAAGTTGCAGAGAATGCTGGCCAGCAGCGCGACGAACAAAAAGATGCTCAGGCACCCCAGTTTCCGATTTGCCATGACGGCAAGAAAGTGCGGGAGAACGCGAAAGGGCACAAGCGTTTTCCGCCTCCATCCCTTTCGCTTTCGATATCCGATAGAAATCGTAGAGAAGCACAATTTCAGGCGGGTCCTAGGCCCGCTGGCTTGGAAGCTGCTAACTGTGAAAACGGAAAGCATGGATACCAGTGGACATCTTCCGGTAAGCGAAGCCGCGGCTCGCCGCCCGGGCCGGTCGCGAACGCAGCGCAAGAAGCGCGGCCGCCCTTCGTCGGCGACCAGCGCCGGGCAGCCCGTCGAACGCGAACTCGCCGCAGTCGGGACACTTACACGCACAAAGAGTTTGTTACTCGCGGCGCTCCGCGTTTGGGAACTGAAGCATCGCGTCGGCGACTAGTCGTTAGCCTGGCCCGCCCTGCTGCTCGGGAATAGCGCGGGGGCGTGTCTTTCTTCAAGTCCAGCTGGCTCAATCCCGGGCCGCTCGTGGCCTCACTTCGGCACATGAAGTGCTCTAAACAATGCATGCAGCTCATCCCGCCTTCGTCCCATATTTTTGCGCTCCTCGAAAGCGAAGCAGATCGAACCAAACCAGCTCCTCGCCCCGGCCCTGACCCCACCTCGGCGCATGCCGTTCACGAAGTTGAGACTTACATTCAAATTCGTGACAACTTCCTCGCAGAAGCCGAGCGCACCATGACTCCAAAAGCGATCGAGCGTGTTACCCTGGCTAACGAGTTTGTCGAAAATTGCGTGAAACCCGCACGCGGTCCCTACCAGGCGCAGTACCTGCCGGAAGCCATCGCCATGCGCGAGCGTCAGCGATGTGTCGCGGTCACCTGCCGCCTCGCGGCTTTATCGCGCACCATTGCCGCGCGCAGCGAACACGCTCACGCCGCTTAAAGCCGGATCATCCGGCCCGGCCTCGACATCAGTCCCCCGGATGAATAACGTAGCCGCCGGCGCTCTTGTCTCTTTCCAGCTTTAGCCACCCGCGCTTTTCGGCCTTGAGCAGCAAGTCACTGAAAGTGCGAATGCCGTAGGCGCGCTCATTGAACCCGGGATGCTGTCGCTTGATCGCCTGTTTGAGGTGTCCCGCGTGCACGGCATAATCTTCTCCGCGCTCCGCCCGTAGCGCATCGAGCGTGTTGGACAGGAGATCAAACGCCTCCTCGATCGGCGGCCCCTCATTCTTCTCCGCGGCCGCCCTTGCCGGAACTTTTGCTGCAGTCGTTCCCGGGCGTTTCCGAGCTGCCTCGGTGCGCACGAGATCATCGTAGTAGATGAATTCGTCGCAGTTGTTGATGAAGAGGTCGGAGGTCGATTTCTTCACCCCAACGCCGATGACTGTCTTGTCGTTTTCGCGCAGTTTGCTGACGAGCGGCGAGAAATCCGAATCGCCGCTGATGATAGCGAAAGTATCGACGTGACTCTTCGTGTAACAGAGATCGAGAGCATCGACGACCATGCGAATATCAGCCGAGTTTTTTCCCGATTGCCGAACGTGCGGGATCTCGATCAATTCGAAGGCCGCCTCGTGCAGCCCGCGCTTGAAAACCTTGTAGCGCTCGAAATCGCAATACGCCTTTTTGACGACGATGTGGCCTTTGAGCAGGAGGCGCTCAATGACCTTGCGAATATCGAAGGCCGGGAACTGCGCGTCGTGCGCACCGAGGGCGATGTTCTCCAGATCGAGAAAAACCGCCATCGTAGCCTCGGTATCGGACGCACTCATGGTCCGAAAGGATGCACGCGAAGGTCGTTATGCGACAGCAAAATTTCGTTAGTCCGTGCCCCAGATCATGGCCACGGAAGTCGTTAGGCTGCCGCCCATGTTGAAGGTGAGGAACTTTTTCGCGCCGGCGATCTGCCGCGCACCAGCCTGATCCGTCAGATGTTGATAGGCTTCAACGACCTGTCGCACGCCGGTCGCCCCGACGGGATGACCGTCACCAATCAGACCGCCGCCGGCATTGACCGGAATTTCGAAGTCGATCTTGCCGCTGACATGTTCGCCGCGCACCTGCGGCAGGGCGGTCGCACCGGTCTTGGCCAGTTCCGCACCATTGCCCGGCTCGGCCAGGCCCAGAATTTCGTAGGCCACGATCTCCGTGATTGAGAAACAATCGTGCACTTCGGCGCCGTTCATGTCGCGCGGTTTGAGATTGGCCATGCCGAATGCTTTCTGCGCCGCTTTGCGCGCGGTGCTGAAGGTCGGCGCATCCTTTTTCTCGAGCGCGAGGTAATCGGTCGTGTGCCCAAAGCCGAGCAAATGCGGCAGCTTCGATTTGTCGCGCCCGATGCGATCGAGGTATTTGCCGGAAACCAACACGAGCGAAGCCGAGCCATCGGTAATTTGCGAACAATCGGAGACGCGTAACGGCGGAGCGACGCTCGGGTTTTTTTCCGAAACCTGCGATGCGTCGCTGTAAGTGAGATTCGCTTCGCGCATTTGCGCCATTGGATTCAGGCGGGCATGCGCGTAATTCTTGTAGGCCACCGCAGCCAAATCGTCAGGCGTAGCGCCATATTTTTCGATGTAAATTTGCGCGATGCGTCCGAATAATTTCGGGAACATGAAATCGCCATACTCCGGTTTCTCGATGTGATAATCAGCCGCCGCGCCCAGCACATCCGAGCCATCGAGCGACGACATTGTCTTTTGTTGCTCCGCGCCCACCACGAGCACGACGTCATGAAAGCCACCCATGATCCACTGTGCACCAAGCAGAACGGAAAGAGCTCCGGAAGCGCAGGCTGCTTCCGTGTGCATGGTCGGAATGCCGTGCAATTTCGGATCGACCTCGGGAATGAAGCCGCCCAGGTGTAGTTGTTTCGTGAACTGTCCGGCATTGAAATTTCCCACCGCCGCGGCCTCGATTTCCGCCGGATCAATCTTCGCGTCGCTGATGGCTTTGCGACCCGCCTCGGTAATGAGGTCACGGATCGTTTTGCCCTCTTTCTTCATGTTCCGCTTAAAGTCGGTCCGTCCGCCGCCGAGGATGTAAACTGGTTCGCTCATAGCCATGGAAGTTAAGCCAGAGATTGTTCCCTGTCATCCCGGCAGCCAAACCGGAAAGAGCTTTGAAAATTGGCCGGGATCATGGAAATAGCATCCGGCCATGGCGCGACTTCACGAGTATCAGGGTAAAGCCATTCTTGCCGTGAACGGATTTCAAATCCCGCGCGGGCGCGCCGCATCGACTGCCGATGAAGCCGTCGCGATAGCAACAGAACTTGGTGGCAAAAACGGCGCCGAAGTTGTCATCAAGATTCAAGCCTGGACAACCGGGCGGGCCGGCATCGGCGGCGTCGCCTTTGCCAAAGGGCCGGATGATGTGCGCACCAACGCGACGCGAATGCTCGGCATGAAAGTGGACCAGTTTCCGGTCGAAGCCGTGCTCGTGGAGGAAAAGATCGCAATCGAGCGCGAGTTCTTTCTTTCCTTCGCCATCGACGACGCGGCGCGCGCGCCGGTCATTATTTTCGCAGCTGGCGGCGGCACTGGCATCGAAGAGCGTGCCGCATCGACCCGACGCATTCCCTGCGACGTGAAAAGCGGGCCGATTGACTCGGCGCTGAGCGAAGCGGTTGGTTCCTGCAAGCTTTCCACCGAACAGGCCGCGCAGCTGGGCGAATCGATTCAAAAGCTCTTTGCCGCCGCGCGCAGTGTCGAAGCGCGTTCGCTGGAGATTAATCCACTGGTCCTGAGCAAAGATGGAAAGTTCGTCGCGGCTGATTGTCGCGTGACGATTGATGATTACGCGGTTGCGCGGCATCCGGAATTGAAAATCGAAATCGCGCGTGAATTCGATCATCCGCCGACCGAGCTGGAGCGCATCGCCTATGCCGTCGAACAAAACGATCACCGTGGCACATTTTATTTTGCGCAATTGGCGGCGGAGGCGCCCAAAGATTCGAAAGGCCTCGCCGGATTCCATGGCGCCGGCGGCGGCGGATCGATGATGTCGATGGACGCGATCGTCAATGCCGGGTTCACCATCGCCAACTTTACCGACACGAGCGGAAATCCGTCCGCCTCGAAAGTCTATCGCGCCAGCCGCATTATTTTGGCGCAACCGGATCTTGTCGGCTATTTCGGTTCCGGTTCCGGCGTGGCCAGCCAGGAGCAATTTTGGTCAGCCTACGGACTGGCCAAAGCGTTCTGGGAACTCGATCTCGATATTCCGGCAGTCATTCGCCTGGGTGGCAACGCCGAGGATCGCGCGGTCGATATTTTGCGGCGCATGTCCAAATTACTGCGCGCGCCCGTCGAGGGCTATCGCAAAACCGACTCGCCGGCCATGGTCGCCGGGCGCTTCGCCGAACTGGTCGCCGCCGCCGGTGGCACGAAATGGAAACCGCGCGCGCCGCGTGTTCCGAAATTCGTTAGGCAACCATCCACCGCGAAACTCCCCGTGAAAGGCGGAAACGTCTGGATCGACGTGACCGCGTGGCCGCAAATCCGCGCGGCGGTGGAAATGCATTCCAGCAGCTTGATTGTCGATCGCAACGGCGCGCCGGCCGCGGCCTTGGCGAGCGAAGAGTTCGCGACCAAGGATTCCGAATTGCTCGCCTGCGACGTCGAATGCCGACTGGCCGGAATCGAAGGCTTCCACCTGCAACTCGAGATTCCCGGCCTGGACGAATTGATTGGAGGCGTGCGCTAAATGGCGATTTTAATCGACGAGAAAAAGCGTGTCCTGGTGCAGGGAATCACCGGCCGCGAAGGCCGCGCACGGACGCGGCTGATGCGCGAATATGGAACGAATGTCGTGGCTGGAGTGACGCCGGGAAAAAGCGGCCAAACCGTTTTCGGCGTGCCGGTCTTCGATACGCCGCAGCAAGCGGTGAAGTCGTTAGGCGCGATCGATATTTCGGTGGTCTTTGTGCCGGCCGTGGGAGTGAAGGAGGCCGCTATCTCGGCGATTGATGCCGGGATCAAACTCGCGGTTCTCGTGCCCGATCGGGTGCCGGTCTGGGACGCAATGGAGATCGCCGCCGCGGCGAAGGCGAACGGCGCCCGCTTTATTGGACCGAACACGCTCGGCGTTCTCAGCCCGGGCAAGGCGGTGGTTGGCATGATCGGCGGTCGCGCGGAGAGCGCGCGGCAATGGTTTAAACCCGGTCTTCCGGCGGGAGTCGGAGTCATCAGTCGCTCCGGCGGAATGGCGTCGAGCACCGGTTATTATTTGGGCCAGGCCGGCGTGCGCATTTCCACCATCGCGCACATCGGCGGCGATGCCGTTCTTGGCATTCGGATTCCGGACGCGGCTCTTATGTTCCAAGACGACCCGCTGACCGAAGCGGTTGTCATTTTTGGCGAAATTGGCTCTTCGCAGGAAGAGGAACTGGCGCAGTTGATTCGCGATCGCAAAGTCACGAAGCCAGTTATCGCTTACATCGGCGGCAAGGCAGCGCGTGAAGGCACGCGCTTCAGCCATGCGGGCGCGATCATCGAAGGCGGAAAAGGCACGCACGCCGGCAAGGTGAAGGAATTACGCGAAGCGGGCGCGACGGTCGTCGATGCCTTTGGCGAATTGCCGGCCGCGGTCGTGGACGTGCTCAAGGGCATCAACGGCAAAAGCCTGATGAGCGAGACGGACAAAAACGCCGTTTGGAACACGGCGGTCACGCGGATCGAACCGAACCGCGTCGCGGTGCGCGGCTACGATATCGCCGACCTGATGGGACGCGCGTCGTTTGGCGCCGCGGTTTATTTGATTTTGAACGGCGAACTGCCTTCACCCGCGATCGGGAAATTGATGGACGGGATTCTGGTTTCGTCGATCGACCACGGGGCGACACCGCCGAGCGCGTTGTCCGCGCGGACGGTCGCGTCGACCGGCGCATCGCTGAGCGCGTCGGTCGCGGCCGGCATCATGTCGATCAATCGCCATCACGGCGGCGCGATCGAAGATTGCGCACGACAATTGAAAAAAATCGCCGACCGCGCGACGAGCGAATCGATTTCGATGGATGAAGCCGCCAACCGCACTCTCGCGGAGATGAAGGAAAAGGGCGATCGGATGCCGGGATTCGGTCATCGTTATCACACGAAAGATCCGCGCACCGCCCGCCTCTTCGAACTGGCGCGCGAAGCCGGCGTCGACGGACCGCACATGCAGGCGGCACGGGCGGTCGAGAAATCTTTCGCCGAGGCGAAGAAGCCGCTGCCGATCAACGTCGATGGCGCGATCGGCGCGATCCTGGCCGATCTCGGAATGAATCCCGCCGTCTTCAACGGCATCTTCATGATCGCGCGCACTCCCGGCCTCATCGCGCACGTCACCGAAGAGCAAACACGCGAAAAACCAATGCGACGCATCGATCCCGTAAAGCACGGCTACGATGGCCCCGCTTCCAGAAACATTCCCGACTAAGTCAGAACCAATCGAACCACCATGAAAACAAACGAACCAACCGCATACGGCGTCAGCAAGATAGCGGAACTCTTTCCCAGCATCAGAAAAATCAAGAACAAGTCGTTACGCGAAAAGGTCGCGGCCGTCTGGAATGAGGCGATCACCACGGGTTGCGGCGGCAAGGGCTGGACCTTTGCCGAACTGCGCGCGGTCAAGTTCACCCTGCTGGCCGGCGACATCAGAATGACTTTCGTCGAGCATCTCAACTCCTGCGCGCGGCAATGCATCGCCATCGCCGACGTGCTCAAGAAATCCTTCCGCTGCTCCATCCCCATTCAGCGGGATTACCTGATCGCGGGCGCGCTCCTGGCCGATGTGGGCAAACCGCTCGAGTACGACAAGGATGCGGAGGGCAACTTGATCCAGGGAAAATTCGGGCAGCAGGTGCGGCACCCATTCAGTGGTGTGGCGCTCGCCTACAAACACGGCATCCCAAGTGCGGTCATGCACATCATCGCGACCCACAGCCACGAGGGCGACAAGGTCGAACGCTCGATCGAGTCGATCATTTTTCATCACGCCGACTTCGTCGATTTTGACATCGCGAAGTGGCTCGGGAAACGTGCCGCGAAGAAGTAAGGCACGCTGAGACGCAGTCAATTTTCCTCTTCGTTATGTCCGGCCTTCGGCCATGAACGAGATCGACATTGTGCGCGACATCTCGCGCAAATTCGAGCAGGTGGGAATCTCCTACATGCTGACAGGTTCACTTGCGATGAATTACTACGCGCAACCCCGTATGACGCGGGACATCGACGTCGTCGTTGTAATGGAACCGAAAGACATCGATCGAATCGCGGCGTTGTTTCGGCCCGATTATTATTTGAGCGAAGAAAACATTCGAGAGTCGCTCGCTCACGAATCGATCTTCAATCTCATTCATGAGGAGAGCGTGATTAAGGTCGATTGTATTGTTCGCAAGAACACGGAATTCCGGCGAACGGAGTTTGAACGGCGCGAAAAAATTACGATTCAGGATTTCACGACGTTCGTCGCGAGCAAAGAGGACCTGATTCTGTCGAAGCTCTTCTGGGCGAAGGATTCGCATTCCGAGACTCAGCTGGGGGACGTCAGAAATTTGCTCGCTACCGGGTACGACACCGACTATTTGCGCCGCTGGACGCGAGAACTCGGTCTGGATAGTTTATTGGAGGAGTGCCTGAAATGACGGATACATCGCCTCAGATCGAACGAATGGTGCGCGACAGGATAATGGCCAAAACCGGCGAGGAACGCTTCGTCATCGGAACGCAAATGTTCGACAGCGCTCGTAAAATGATGGCGGCCTCGCTGCCGTCCGATTTGTCGGAAACGGAGCGTCGCAGAGAATTGTTTCGGCGGACCTATGGAAACAAAACTGGATTGGAAAAACTAATATGGGCGTGACACTCGTGGAAAAAATTGCGGCGCGCCATGCGGATGGACTCCGGCCCGGCGCGGTGGTGCATGCCGGAGATTTTGTCTCAATTCGGCCGCGTCATGTCATGACGCACGACAACACCGCAGCCGTCATGCCGAAATTCAAACAAATTGGCGCGACCGCGATCTCTGATCCAGGCCAGCCGGTTTTCGCGATCGATCACGATATTCAAAATACGACACCGAAGAACCTCGAAAAATACGCAAAGATCGAAGCCTTCGCGCGCGAGCAAGGCGTCGATTTCTACCCGCCGGGCACCGGCATTTCGCATCAGGTCATGGTGGAACAGGGTTATGTCGTTCCCGGTGCACTGGTCGTGGCGAGCGATTCGCATTCGAATTTGTACGGCGCGGTCGCGGCGCTCGGGACGCCGGTCGTGCGGACGGACGCAGCGAGCATCTGGGCTACTGGCGTGACCTGGTGGCAGGTGCCGCGGGTGGCAAAGGTCGTACTGAAGGGCAATCTCCCGCCCGGCGTGAAAGGCAAGGACGTCATCATCGCTTTGTGCGGACTCTTCAACAAAGACGAGGTCCTCAATCACGCGGTCGAATTCGTCGGCGACGGCGTGGCCAATCTGTCCATGGACGCGCGCATGACCATTGCCAACATGACGACCGAATGGGGCGCGCTGGCCGGCGTTTTTCCGTTTGATGAAACGACGGTGAAATATCTGCGCTCGCGCGTGCCGGAATTCAGTAACCCGAACCGTCCCGGCACGCGGGGCCCGAAGAGTCGCTCCGGTTACACGAACGAAGCCATCGACGCCTGGTGGAAGGATCGCGCGAATCTCAGCGCCGATGCGGACGCGCATTATGCGATTGAGCTCGAACTCGACATGGCGACGGTCGTTCCGCACGTTTCCGGGCCTAACGAGGTCAAGACGATGGTCTCGCTGCCGGAAATGCAGCGCAAACACGTGGTCATCCAGAAAGCGTATCTTCTCTCGTGCGTGAACGCGCGGTTCGAAGATTTGCATGATGCGGCAGAAGTCGTGCGCGCCAAGAGAGAACGCGTGGCGAACGGTGTGGAATTTTATCTCGCCGCCGCCAGCGCCGAGGTGCAGTCGCGCGCGGAGGCCGCCGGCGATTGGCAGACGCTCGTCGACGCCGGCGCGATTCCGCTGCCGCCCGGTTGTGGGACGTGCATCGGACTCGGAAAAGGCCTCGTGCAAAAGGGCGAGATCGCGATCAGCGCGACCAATCGCAATTTCAAAGGCCGCATGGGCGATCCCGATGCGCAGGTGTATCTCGGCTCGCCCGCCGTAGTCGCGGCGAGCGCGCTGGCCGGGTTCATCTGCGCGCCCCAGACCTTTGCCGAGCGTCCCGCCGGAATGTCGGTTCGGCGGGCCGAAGCAAAACCGAAAAGCGACGGTTCGGTCGAAATCATCGATGGGTTCCCGCCGAGCGTGCGCGGACGGATTTTGTTCGTCGATAAGGACAACCTGAACACCGACGGCATTTATGCCGGCAAACACACCTACCGCGACGACATGACGCCGGAGCAGATGGCAGAGGTGACCTTCGAGAACTACGATCCAAACTTCAATTCGCTTTATCAGAAAGGCGACGTCGTAGTCGGAGGATTAAATTTCGGCACTGGCTCCAGCCGCGAGCAGGCAGCGACCGCGCTCAAGTTCAAGGGCATTCCGTGCGTCATCGCCGCCAGTTTTTCCGAGACCTACAAGCGCAACGCCTTCAATAATGGCTTCGTTGTCTTCGAGTGTCCCGAGTTGGTATCCTACCTGCGCGAAACGCTGAAGGATCGAAAAGCAACGACCGTCGCGGGCGAGATTACGATCGATTACGGCAAGTCCGTGCTCACGATCGACGGCAAATCATTTTCCTTCCCACCGCTCAGTCCCGCCGCGCAGGAATTGATCGTGGCCGGGGGCGCCGAAAATCTCGTAGCCAGCCGGCTGAAAGCGAAGCAGTAACTGTAGCCACGGCGCTCTGTCGCCGTGTTCTCGCGCCAACGCCTCGACGGAACGAGGCGACTACGACTTCGGCGCGCTGACTGTGCGTCCGTGACTTGCAGCCTGCAAAGCTCATCGATAGAGTCGCGGCCATATGTCCAAATACAAAATCGCTTGGATGCCCGGTGACGGCGTCGGCCACGATGTCATGGAGGCCGCGCGCCTCGTCCTCGACCGTCTGCAACTCGACGCCGAATATGTACCGTGCGACATCGGCTGGGACTTTTGGTGCAAAGAGGGCAACGCGCTTCCCGATCGCACCGTCGCCGCGCTCAAGGAAACGACCTGCGGGCTCTTCGGCGCCATCACGAGCAAGCCACAGGACAAGGCGAAGAAGGAGCTCGATCCCGGAACTGCAGGGAAAAGGCCTTGTTTATTTCTCGCCCATCGTCGGACTGCGCCAGCTCTTCAACCTGCACACCAACATGCGGCCGTGCAAAAGTTACCCGGGCAATCCGCTCAACTTCCGCGGGAACAAAATCACGAATCCCGGCGGCGACGATGTTCCGATCGATCAGGTGGTTTTCCGAGAAAACACCGAAGGTATGTACGGCGGCGTCGAATTTTTCCCGTTGCCGGAATCGGTCTACACGGCGCTTTGCGCCAACCCGAAAATGAAAAAGTGGAAGGACAAAGCCGGCCTGGAGAACATCGCACTCTCTACTCGCATCATGAGCAGGCAGGGCTGCACCAACATTTGCAAACAGGCCTTCGAATACGCCAAGAGCACCGGACGCAAACGGGTCACGCTGATCGAAAAGCCGAATGTGCTTCGCGAAACCGGCGGCCTGATGATGCGCTGTTTCTACGAACTGGCCGAGCAGTATCCCGGCATCCAGGCCGACGACGCGAATATCGACGCCATCTGCATGTGGATGTTCAAGAATCCGCAGGATTACTCGGTGCTCGTCGCGGAAAACATGTTCGGCGACATCGTGAGCGATCTCTGCGCCGGCCTCGTCGGCGGGCTCGGCTTCGCCCCGAGCGCAAATCTTGGCGACAAATACGCCGTCTTCGAACCGACGCACGGTTCCGCGCCGAAATATGCCGGTCAATACAAGGTCAATCCGATCGCCATGCTCCTAACGAGCAAACTGATGCTCGATTGGCTGAAGGAAGACGAAAAAGCGACGCGTCTCGAAAACGCCATCGCCAGGGTGATTGCCGAAGGCAAGGTGCGCACCTACGATATGGGCGGCAGGAATTCCACGCTCGAGGTGGCGGAAGCCGTGGCCGCTCACGCCACTTCGTAGGTTCCCGCTCGGCAGCCCGCGCCGACCTATTTCGCAGCCGGTTTGTTGCGCGCCCATTACCC